>NZ_CP195432.1:4800000-8069969 GCF_051305195.1 Streptomyces sp. Qhu_M48
ACGCTCCACCAGTAGGCCTGGCCCGCCAGGCCGTGGGGGTGGAAGAGGGCCCGCTGGCGGTAGCGGGTCATCCCGTTCCCGTCGCGCTCGACGTACATCTCCAGCCAGGCGAGTCCGGGCAGGCGCATCTCGGCCCGCAGCCGCAGCAGCCTGCCGCGCTCGATCTCCTCCACCCGCCAGAAGTCCAGCGAGTCGCCGACCCGCAGGTGGGAGGCGTCCCGTCGGCCCCGGCGCAGTCCGACGCCTCCCACCAGCCGGTCGAGCCAGCCCCGGACGGCCCAGGCGAGCGGGAAGGAGTACCAGCCGTTCTCCCCGCCGATGCCCTCGACGACCCGCCACAGCGCCTGCGGCGAGGCGTCCACGGTCCGCTCGCGCTCGTCCGTGTAGAGGCTGCCGCCCGCCCAGTCGGGGTCGGTGGGCAGCGGGTCGCTCGGTGCGCCGGGCACGGACGCGGAGGACCAGCGGGTGACGATCCGGGCCTCGCGGACGCGTTCGAGGGCGAGCGAGAGCGCCGTGCCGAAGGCGAGAGGGGAGCCGGGCGGGTCCGGCACCCAGTCGGCGATGTCGTGCTCGTCGCAGACGACCTCGTACCGGAGTGACTCGGCCAGGGGGCGGGCGATGGAGCGCGGGACCGGGGTGACCAGGTTGATCCAGTGGCTGGACAGGCGCGGTGTCAGGACCGGCACGGGGAGGATGAGCCGCCGGGGCAGCCCGGCGACGTCGGCGTAGCGGCGCATCATGTCGAGGTAGGTGAGGATGTCGGGGCCGCCGATGTCGAAGGCGCGGCTGACCTCCGCGGGCATCCGGGCGCTGCCGACGAGGTAGCGCAGCACGTCCCGGACGGCGATCGGCTGGATCCGGGTGCGCACCCAGCTCGGGGTGACCATGACGGGCAGGCGTTCCGTGAGGTAGCGGAGCATCTCGAAGGAGGCCGAGCCGGATCCGATGATGACGGCGGCGCGGAGCACCGTGGTGGGGACGCCGGACTCCAGGAGGATGCGGCCCACCTCGGCGCGGGAGCGCAGGTGCGGCGAGAGTTCCCGGTCCGGGATGTCCCGGGGGCTGAGGCCGCCCAGGTAGACGATGCGGCCGACCCCGGCGGCGCGGGCCTGTTCGGCGAAGGTGCGGGCCGCCAGGCGGTCGGTGCGCTCGAAGTCGTGCCCGCCGCCGAGGGCGTGCACCAGGTAGTAGGCGACGTCGACGTCCTGGAGGGCGGGGGCGAGCGTCTCGGCGTCGGTGACGTCCCCCCGGACGATCTCCACGTCTCCGGCCCAGGGGTGGTCCCGCAGCTTCGCGGGGGTGCGGGCCAGGCAGCGCACCCGGTATCCGGCCGCCAGGAGTTCGGGGACGAGGCGTCCGCCGATGTAGCCGCTGGCGCCCGTGACCAGGCAGAGCGGTCCCGGGGTCTCCTGTCCTGACGCGTCGCTCATGAAGCTGCTCCGTTCCGCTGTCGGGGCCCGTTCGGCTCCGCCTCCGTCCGGGGGTCCCCCGGCGGCCCCGGGGGGCTTCCCGATCCTTTCCCCCGACGCGGCCTCTGTGGATGCACCTGCCGGTATCTATAGGCTGATCGTGTGGCCAGTACAGAGGAATCCGGGACCGGTGGGACCCACCCCGAGGGCGCTCCGGGTGATCTCCAGAGCTTCGCGCGCGCGCTCCGGCGGGCGAACGGTGAGATCAACCGACTGGTCCATGGTTTCGCGCTCGCGCAGGGACTGCATCCCACGGACATCCAGGCGCTCTCGGTCGTCCTGGACAGCCCGGAGCCGCTGACCCCGGGCCGGCTGAGGGAGCACCTGGGGCTGACGTCGGGGGCGGTGACGGCCTGTCTCGACCGGCTGGAGAAGGCCGGGCACGTCCGGCGGTCCCGGGAGAGCGCCGACCGCAGGGTGGTGCACGTGCACTACGTGGAGGGGGCGAAGGCCGCCGCGCGCAGTTACTTCATGCCGTTGGCGCAGGCGGCGGACCGGGCCCGGCTCAGGTTCGGCGAGGAGGAGCTGTCCGCGGCCCTGCGGTTCCTGGACGCGCTGAACGAGGAGCTCGGCGACCTGCGCGTGCCCCGTCGCTGACGGGGCCGCCGCCCGTACACTGCCGCTTGGCCGGGTGGTCCCGGCGCCCCTCCTGTCCCCCTGGCCGATCCACCCGCCCGTGACCGAATTCCGTCTCCCTGGCCGGCGCCGTACTCCCGGCCGGTCCGCGCACTGACCGACCTCGCACCCAGACCGGTCCGCCTCCTCCGCCCCGTTCCCACCCCCCGCCCCGCCGAGGTTCCCAGCCGTGCTTCAATCTCTCTCAATCATTGAGATTCTTTTTCATTGAGATAACTGTCGAGACCTCGTCCCCTCGTCCCTGGAGTCCGCATGTCCCGCCCCACACGAAGGGCAGTCCGTCTCCTGCCCCTCGTCCTGCTCGTCGTCTGGCTCGCCGTCGGCGGCGGCCTCGGCCCGTACGCCGGAAAGCTCGGCGAGGTGGCCACCAACGACCAGGCCGCCTTCCTGCCCCGCAGCGCCGAGTCCACCCGGGTGATCGAGGCCCAGCGGGACTTCCGCCAGCAGGAGACCCTCCCCGCGCTCGTCGTCTGGACCTCGCCCGGCGGCGGGCGGATCGACCCGGAGACGCGCTCCGCCGCCACGCGCGCGCTGGCCACCCTCACCGGCAAGCCCGGGGTCGTCGGCGCCCCGTCCCCCGCCCTCCCCTCCGAGGACGGCGAGGCGCTGCGCGGAGTCGTCCAGCTCCGCCCCGACCTCGGCGAGGAGCTGGCGCCCACGCTCGGAGCGATCGACCGCGCCGCCTCCTCCGTGCCCGGCACCACCGTGTGGCTGGCGGGTCCCGCCGCCACCCAGGCCGACCTGTCGGACGCCTTCGCCGGCATCGACGGACTGCTGCTCGCGGTCGCCCTGGTGACGGTGCTGCTCATCCTGCTGCTCGTGTACCGCAGCGTGCTGCTGCCCCTGGTCATCATCGTCGGCGCGGTGTTCTCGCTCGCCCTGGCCTGCGCCGTCGTGTACGTGCTCGCCGACCACGACATCGTCCGCGTCGACGGCCAGGTGCAGGGCATCCTGTCGATCCTGGTCATCGGCGCCGCCACCGACTACGCCCTGCTCCTCGCCGCCCGCTACCGCGAGGAACTCGCCCGTCACGAGGGGGACCGCTTCCCGGCCATGCGCGCGGCGCTGCGCCAGTCGGCCGGGCCGATCACGGCCAGCGCGGCCACCGTCGCGCTCGGCCTGCTCGCGCTCCTGTTCAGCGATCTGACGAACAACCGGGCCCTCGGTCCGGTGGGCGCCATCGGCATCGTCTGCGCCGTGCTGAGCGCCCTGACCTTCCTGCCGGCCGTCCTGGTCCTGCTCGGACGTGCCGCGTACTGGCCCGCCCGGCCGCGCCCGTCCGACTCCGAGAGCGGCGGCACCGGGATCTGGCGGCGGGTGGCCGCCCTGGTGGACCGGGCTCCGCGCAAGGTCTGGGCGGCGACGCTCGCCGGCCTCCTCGCCTGCGCGGCCTTCGCCCCCATGCTCGACTCCAAGGGGGTCCCGCTCGACGAGATCTTCGTGAACGACGCTCCGTCCGTGGCCGCGCAGGAGACGCTCGGCCGGCACTTCCCCGGCGGAGCGGGCAACCCGGCGATCGTGATCGCCGACGCGGACGCGCTCGTCCGGGTGAAGGCGGCGGCCGAGGACGTCGAGGGAGTGGCCTCGGCCGACGCGGTCACCGCCTCCGGCCGGCCCGGGGCCGGTGCGCCGCTCGTCGTCGACGGACGGGTCCGGATCGACGTCACCCTGACCGACGCGGCGGACAGCGACGCGGCCGGGGAGGCCGTCGCCCGGCTCCGCGCGTCCGTGCACGCGGTGCCGGGGGCGGAGGCCCTGGTCGGCGGATACACGGCACAGCGGTACGACACCCAGCGGACCGCCGAGCGCGACCGGATGCTGATCGTCCCGGTGGTGCTCGCCGTCATCCTGACCATCCTCGTCGGCCTGCTGCGCTCGCTCCTGATGCCGGTGCTGCTCGTCGCCACGGTGGCCCTGAACTTCGTCGCCACCCTCGGGGTCTCGGCCCTGGTCTTCCAGCACGTCTTCGGATTCACCGGTACGGACTCCTCGGTGCCGCTCTACGGGTTCGTGTTCCTGGTGGCGCTCGGCGTGGACTACAACATCTTCCTGATGTCCCGGGTCCGGGAGGAGTCGCTGCGGCACGGCGTCCGGGAGGGCGTCCTGCGCGGGCTGACCGCCACCGGCGGTGTCATCACCTCCGCCGGTGTCGTCCTCGCCGCCACCTTCGCGGCCCTGGGCGTCATCCCGCTCGCCTTCCTGGTGCAGATCGCCTTCATCGTCGCCTTCGGCGTGCTCCTGGACACCCTGGTGGTCCGCTCGCTCCTCGTCCCCGCCCTCGTGCGCGACCTCGGCCCCGTCGCGTGGTGGCCGGGTGAACTCAGCCGGCGTACGACGGGGCCCGAGGGTGGTGGTGCTCCTCCGGAGAAGGCCTCCGCTCCGTAGGCGTCGGCACCGTTACTTGGGCATCAGCACCGTGTCGATGATGTAGACCGTCGCGTTGGCGGTGGGGACGTTGCCGCAGACCACCTTCGCGGAGTCGTTCACCGTGTAGGACTCGCCGGAGCCCTTGGTGGTCAGCGTGCCCTTCTGGAGGGTCTCGAAGGAGCCGTTCTCCAGCTGCTTCGGGGTCAGCTCCTTGCCGACGACGTGGTAGGTGAGGATGTCGGTCAGCATCGGCTTGTCCGCGAGGACCTTGTCCAGGTCGGCCTTCGGGATCTTGGCGAAGGCCGCGTTGGTCGGCGCGAAGACCGTGATGTTCTCCGCGGTGTTCAGCGTGTCGACCAGACCGGCCTGCTTGACGGCCGCGACCAGCGTGGACAGTTCGGGGTTGTTCGAGGCGGCCGTGGCCACCGGGTCCTTCGCCATGCCGTCGAAGGACCCGGCGCCCTCCGTCGGCACCGAGGCGCACCCGGGGCCGAAGGGGCCGTCGGCCTTCGCGGCCGTGGCCGTGGCCGACTGCGACGGAGCCGCGGGGGCCGCCGCTCCGTCGCCGCTCGCCTCGGCCGAACAGGCGGTGAGGCCCAGCGGCAGCAGGACGGCGGCGGTCACGGCGACGGTGGCACGGCGGAAGGTCTGGCTGTTCATGATCGCTCCTGGGGCTTCGGGACTCACCGGCCGGTGAGTCCCACGCCCCCTATTCGGCGCGGGCCCGCGTCCGGATGGTTCTGTCGCCCGAAGGAGTGAGGAGGTCCCGCCGCCGCCCCTCGGTGGCACGGAGCTGTGAGAAAGAGTGCGAACACCGACCCGTCCGACAGGCCGAGGGCTCCGAATCCCTCCACATAACCGAGTGCTTTCTGGAGGATCTCCCCGGTGACAGAGAACGTACGGATCGGCAGGGCCCGGTCCACGGCTCCGGACCTGCCCGAACTGATGGGCCGGGTGGCCCTCGGTGACCAGCAGGCCTTCACGGGCGTCTTCGAGGCCGTCTCCGGGCCGGTGCTCGGCCTCGTGCGGACCGTGCTGCGAGACCCCGCCCAGTCGGAGGAGGTCGCCCAGGAGGTGCTGGTCGAGGTGTGGCGCACCGCTGCCCGCTACCAGCCCGCGCGCGGATCGGTGATGACCTGGGTCCTGACCCTCGCGCACCGCAGGGCCGTCGACCGGGTGCGCTCCGAGCAGGCGGCGTCGGACCGTGAGAAGCGGGTGGCTCTCCTGGACCACACGCCGGCCTACGACGAGGTCGTGGAGCAGGTGGAGAGCCGTCTGGAGCGCGAGCAGGTACGGCGCTGTCTGCGCGGCCTCACCGAGTTGCAGCGTCAGTCGGTGACGCTGGCGTACTACCGCGGCCTCAGCTACCGGGAGGTCGCGGAACTGCTGGCGGCGCCGCTGGGCACCGTCAAGGCGCGGATGCGCGACGGGCTCATCCGGCTCAGGGACTGCCTGGGGGTGGGCGCGTGAACACCGTGGACCCGCACACGCTGACCGGCGCGTACGCGCTCGACGCCCTGGACCCCGAGGAGCGCGGGGCCGTAAGGCTGCACCTGGCCGGGTGCGCCTCCTGCGCCCTGGAGGTCGAGGAGTTCTCCGAGACCGTGGCCCGGCTCGGACTCGCCGTCGCGACGGCGCCGACCGCCACGCTGCGGGCCGGGGTGATGGAGCGGATCGCGACCGTACGCCAGGAGCCGCCGCCGACCACGAGTCCGGTGCGGGCCCCGCGCGGGCGGCGCGGCCTCCGGCGGTGGTCGCACTGGGCGCTCGCGGCGTGCCTGGCCGGGGCCGTCGGGCTCGGCGGGGTCGCGGCCTGGCAGTACGAGCTGGCCGGGGAGGCCCGGCAGGAGACGGACCGGGCGCGGGCGGCGAACGACGCCGTCGCCGTGGTCCTGGCCGCCCCGGACGCCCGGGTCTCCACCAGCCGGCTCGACGGCGGCGCGGTGGGCACGGTCGTCGTCTCGGCCTCGCTGGACCGGGCGGTGTTCGCGGCGTCCGGCATGGCGCCTCCGCCGGCCGGCAAGGTGTACCAGCTCTGGTACGACGACAAGGGCACCATGCGCCCCGCCGGGCTCATGGACCCGGGGGCCACCGCCGAGGCGACCCTCCTCCAGGGACCCGTGGACGGGGCCTCGGGGATGGGGGTCACCGTCGAACCGGCCGGCGGCTCACCGCGACCGACCTCGGACCCGGTGGCGGTGCTGGCCTTCCCTGCCGTCTGACACACCACGCGCGGGCGGCCGGGGCCCGCCCGTGAGTGGCACCTCGGGACGCACGTGCGGGGCCCCGCACGTGCGCGCGCGTGAGTAGGCCCGGACGAACCCGTGCACGGGCCGTCCGAGGTCATCTGGTCCCGTCGGCCGGGCCCATGTGCTCGCCGGGCGTGGCCAGTTCCTCGACGGCCCCCGCTCCGACGACCGCGCCCGTGGACTTCTTGCCGCGCCGCAGCCGGCCTTCGAGCCAGGAGGCGAAGGTGGTGAGCGCGAAGTTGAGGACGACGAAGATCACGGCGACGACGGTGAAGCAGGCGATCGTGTTGGCCCCGTAGTTGGCGCTCAGCGGGCGGACGGAGGCGAGGAGTTCGGAGAAGCCGAGCATCGCGCCGCCCAGCGCGGTGTCCTTCACGATGACGACGAGCTGGCTGACGAGGGCGGGCAGCATGGCCGTGACCGACTGCGGGAGGAGCACGTACGTCATGGTCTGCCCCTTGCGCATGCCGACGGCCTTCGCCGCGTCGGTCTGGCCGGTGGGCAGCGCGAGGATGCCGGCGCGGACGACCTCGGCGAGTACGGACGCGTTGTAGAGGACGAGGCCGGTGACGACGGCGTACAGCGGGCGGGTGTCCGGGCTGATGTCGGTGAACTCGGAGAGGGCCGCGTTGGCGAAGAGCATGAGGATCAGGACGGGGATGGCCCGGAAGAACTCGACGACGGTGCCCGCCGCTCCCCGCACGGCCCGGTGGTCGGAGAGGCGGGAGATGCCGAGGAGCGCGCCCAGGGGCAGGGCGAGCACCATGGCGAGTCCGGCGGCGATCACGGTGTTCTTGAGGGCGGGGAGGATGTACGTCTCCCAGACCCGGGCGTCCGTGAAGAAGGGGGCCCACTTGGACCATTCGAGCTGGTCCTGGTCGGCGAGGCTCACCAGCACCCACCACACCACGGAGGCGAGCGCGATCAGGAACAGCAGGGTCCACAGGAGGTTGCGCCGCCGGGCGCGCGGGCCGGGCACGTCGTAGAGGACGGTGGGTCTGGTCTTCACCGTTTCACCGCCACCTTCTTGGCCACCCAGCCGAGGAAGAGCCCGGTGGGCAGGGTGAGGCAGATGAAGCCGGCGGCGAAGATCGCGGAGATCAGGATGAGCTGGGCCTCGTTCTCGATCATCTCGCGCATCAGCAGGGCCGCTTCGGCGACGCCGATGGCGGCGGCCACGGTGGTGTTCTTGGTGAGGGCGATGAGGACGTTGGCGAGGGGTCCGACGACGGAACGGAAGGCCTGCGGGAGCACGACGATCCGAAGGACCTGAGGGAAGCCGAGCCCGATGGCGCGGGCGGCCTCGACCTGGCCGAGGGGGACCGTGTTGATGCCGGAGCGGACCGCCTCGCAGACGAAGGCGCTGGTGTAGGCGGTGAGTCCGAGGACGGCGAGCCGGAAGTTGATCGTGGTGAACCGGTCGGCGCCCAGGCTGACGCCGAGGGTCTGGAAGAGACCGAGCGAGGTGAAGACGATGATGACGGTGAGCGGGATGTTGCGGACGATGTTGACGTAGACGGTGCCGAAGCCCCGCATGAGGGGGACGGGGCTGACACGCATCGCGGCCAGCAGCGTCCCCCAGACGAGGGAGCCGATCGCGGAGTAGACGGTGAGCTGCACCGTCACCCAGAAGGCTCCGAGCAGGTCGTACCCCTGGAGGAAGTCGAACACGGCGGGCCGCTCAGTCCACGATGACGCCGATCTTCGGCGCGGGCTCGTTCTGGTAACCGGCGGGGCCGAAGTTCTTCTCGACCGCCGCGTCCCAGGAGCCGTCGGCGACCATCTTCTCCAGGGCGGTGTTGATCTTGGCCTTGAGGTCGCTGCCCTTCTGGACGCCGATGCCGTAGTTCTCGTTGCTCATCTTGAAGCCGCCGAGCTTGAACTTGTCCTTGAACTGGCTCTGCGCGGCGTACCCGGCGAGGATCGAGTCGTCGGTGGTGACGGCGTCGATGACACCGTTCTCGAGTCCGGTCAGGCACTCGGAGTAACCGCCGTACTCCTGGAGTTGGGCGTCGGGGGCGATGTCGTCCTTCACGTTCTGCGCGGACGTCGAGCCGGTGACCGAGCAGAGCCGCTTGTTGTTCAGGTCCGACGGCTGCTTGATGGAGTCGTCGTCGGCGCGGATCAGGACGTCCTGGTGGGCCAGGAGGTAGGGGCCCGCGAAGTCGACCTTCTCGGCCCGTTCGTCGTTGATCGAGTACGAGGCCGCGATGAAGTCCACGTCACCGCGCTGGAGCAGCGTCTCCCGGTCGGCGCTCTTGGCCTCCTTCCACACGATGTCGGACGGCTCGTGGCCGAGCTGCTTGGCGACGTACGTGGCCACGTCGACGTCGAAGCCCGTGTAGGTGCCGTCGGGGGTCTTCAGGCCGATCCCGGGCTGGTCGAACTTGATGCCGACGGTGATCTCGTCGCCGCCGTGGTCGCGTGGCACCGCGCCGGTGGCGCCGTTCGCGAATCCGGTGGAGGTGAAGGAGAGGACGACGGCCGCGGCGATCGCCACGGAGGCCCTGCCGGTCCTGGTCGGGTTCATGAGGATCACCTCAGTGATGGAGGATCTTGGAGAGGAAGTCCCGGGCACGGTCGCTGCGCGGGTTGTTGAAGAACTCGTCCGGTGTCGTCTCCTCGACGATCCGGCCGTCGGCCATGAAGACGACGCGGTTGGCGGCGGATCGGGCGAAGCCCATCTCGTGGGTGACGACGACCATCGTCATGCCGTCCCGGGCGAGCTGCTGCATGACCTCAAGGACCTCGTTGATCATCTCGGGGTCGAGCGCGGAGGTCGGTTCGTCGAAGAGCATCACCTTCGGATCCATGGCGAGGGCGCGGGCGATCGCCACGCGCTGCTGCTGGCCGCCGGAGAGCTGGGCCGGGTACTTCTCCGCCTGCTCGGCGACACCGACCCGGTCGAGGAGGGCGCGGGCGCGCTCCTCGGCCTCCTTCCGGTCCTTCTTGCGGACCTTGATCCGGCCCAGGGTGACGTTGCCGAGCACCGTCTTGTGCGCGAAGAGGTTGAACGACTGGAAGACCATGCCGACGTCGGCCCGCAGGGCCGCGAGTTCGCGTCCCTCGGCCGGCAGGGGGCGCCCGTCGACGACGATCTCGCCCTTGTCGATGGTCTCCAGACGGTTGATCGCGCGGCAGAGCGTCGACTTCCCCGAGCCGGAGGGCCCGATGACGACGACGACCTCGCCGCGGTGGATCGTGAGGTCGATCGAGTGGAGGACGTGCAGGGTGCCGAAGTGCTTGTCGACGCCCCGCAGCACGACGAGCGCGTCGCCGCCGTCCGCGCCTTCCGGGACGGGCATGGCACCCTCCTGGCTCACGCCCCCGTCTGCCCCTCCTCACGTTCATGCTCCGCCCTCCATCGGGCCCCCGCACTCCGGAGGGGTGGACACGGAGGGTGAGAGACGAGTCCGGGTCACGTTCGGCAGGTCGCCCGCCTCCGTGCGGGGACGGAACCCGCCCCTGCTTCCGCCCCGTGACCCCGGCGTCACGCTTCGGGAGGGGGCCGCGCCGTGCGTCACGCTGCGGGAGGGTGGCCGCGCCGTGCGTCACGCTTCGGGAGGGGGCCCGCGCCGTGCGTCACGCTGCGGGAGGGTGGCCGTACCGCATGTCCGCCGGAGCGGACGCGCGCCGGGGCACCCTGACGGACACTGGGGGTGGGAGCCGAGTGTGCGAGGAGGGTCCGCCATGAGCAGTGCCGCACCCAAGGTCAGCACGTTGCCTCAGGAGCACCGGGAGCGCCTGATGGCCTTCGCCGAGGACGTGCACTTCGAGTCCGGTCACCGGCTGTTCGAGGAACAGCAGTACGCCGACCGGTTCTGGATCGTGAAGACGGGCGCGGTGACGCTCGACGCGAAGGTTCCGGGCCGGGGGGCGCCGGTGATCGAGACCCTGCGCCACGGGGAGCTGGTCGGGCTGTCGTGGCTGTTCCCGCCGTATCTGTGCCAGTCGGGCGCCGAGGCGATGACGCCGGTGCGGGCGCACGAGTTCGACGCCCCGGCCGTCCGCTCGATGTGCCGCGGGGACGCGGAGTTCGGGGCGTCGGTCATGTTCTGGGTGGGTGCGATCCTGGCCCACCGCCTCCATGTGACCCGGGTCCGCCTCCTGGACCTGTACGCCCCGCACGGGAGCGGCATCCTGGCGTGAGCCAGGGCGCGGGGTGACGCAGGCCACGGAGGACGGCGCGCGGCCGAACGGTACGGTGGGAGGCGTACGACCCGGGTACGCCCGTCCCCGGCCGCACCTCCCCCACCCTCCGGCGACGAGCGGCGAGGCCACCGATGAGCGACCCGACGACGGCACGTGAGGCGATCGCCCTCGTCACCGGCGACGACTTCACCGAAAGCCCCTTCACCGAGGGGCCGTTGAAGGGTGACGGGCCGATCGACTGGCCCGGGTACTCCGCCGCGCACGCGCGCGCCTCCGACCGCACCGGCGAGACCGAGTCGGTGGTCTGCGGTACGGGCACGATCGGAGGGGTCGAGGCGGTCCTCGTCTCCTTCGAGTTCCGTTTCCTCGGCGGTTCGCTCGGGGAGCGGACGGGAGCGCGTGCCGCCGCCGCCCACGCGCTGGCCCGCGCCCGGCGGCTGCCCGTGGTCGTCCTGCCGGCCACCGGAGGCAGCCGGATGCACGAGGGCATGCGGGCCCTGCTCCAACTGCAGCACCTGGCGGGCGAGTCGGCCCGTACCAGGGCCGCCGGGCTGCCGCAGATCGCCGTCCTACGGGACCCGACGACGGGTGGCGGCTGGGCCACCCTGGGAGCGGGATCGGACGTCGCCCTCGCCCTGCCCGGCGCGCAGGTCGCCTTCGCCGGTTCCCGCGTCCGCCCGCCGGACGCGGACCCCGCCGCGTACACCGCGGAGGCGCAGCTCGCCCACGGCCACGTCGACGCGATCGTGGAACCCGACGCGCTCCGCGACACGCTCGGGCGCTGGCTCGCCCTGCTCACCCGCCCCGCCGAGGGCCCGGTGACCCCGCCGCGCGCGCTCGGCGCCCCGGACGCGCCGCCCGCCGCGAGCGGCTGGGAGGCCGTGGCACGGGCCCGGCATCCGGAGCGCCCCCGGGCCGCCGCCTACCTCGACGCGCACTTCACCGCCCGCGAGGAGATCTCCGGCGACCGCGCCGGGGGCGTCGACCCGGGCATGCGGTGCGGCTTCGGCAGACTCCCCGACGGCCGTACGGTCGCCTACGCCGCGCAGTGCGGGACCGCGACCCGCCCGGCCGGCTTCCGTACGGCCGCGCGCCTGGTCCGCCTCGCCGACCGGCTCGGCATCCCCGTCCTCACCCTCATCGACACGCCGGGAGCGGCCAACGACCCCGAGGCGGAACGCGCCGGGGCGGGCCCGGCGATCGCCGACCTGTTCGCCGCCGTCGCGTCCGCGCGCGTCCCGCTCGCCTCCCTCCTCGTCGGCGAGGGCGGCTCGGGCGGCGCGCTCGCCCTCGCCGCCCCCGGCAACCTCTGGGCCACGCCGGACAGTTACTTCTCGGTGATCGCCCCGGAGGCCGCCGCGTCCATCCTGAAGCGCCCCCCGGAGGAGGCCGCCACGACAGCGGACCACCTGCGCCTGCGCCCGCGGGACCTGGTCGAACTCGGCGTCGCGCGCGGGGTGGTGGAGGCGGCACCGCAGTCCTGAGAGCCTGCACCCGGCTACCGGCTCCCGGCCCCGGCTTCGGTTCGGCCGGTTCTTGCCGCGCTGGGCGAAGATGCCGGCCAGCGGCCACTCGGTGGTGCCGCGCGGACGGCGGGCGCCGGTCTCGCCCGGGCCACGCGCGGGGCTGTCGCTCATGTCCGGGAGGAACTCCGGGCACCCTCCCCGGTCCCGCACCGTTCGCCGAACCGGCGGCGGCGGGTGACCATGGAGTGCGGGACCGGACGGGAGACCGGCGAGGACTGGGAGGCACCCGTGGCGCACACCGGGACCACCACCGACGTACTGATCGTGGGAGCGGGACCGGTCGGCCTGAGTGCCGCGGCCGAGCTCCGCCGTCAGAGGGTGGGCTGCCGGATCGTCGACCGGCTGCCCGCGCGTCTGCCGTATGCCAAGGCGGTCGGCATCCAGCCGCGCACCCTGGAGCTCTGGGACCGGATGGGTCTGGCGCGGGCCGTCCTGGAGGCCGCCGTCCCGATGCGCGGCCAACTGACCTACGTCAACGGCACGGAGGCGGCGCGGCTCGACCTGGAACTGCCGCCGGAGGTGCCGTACGGGTTCGCCGCGCTGCCGCAGTACGAGACCGAGCGGCTCCTGGAGGAGTACGTCGCCGGGTTCGGCACGGCGGTCGAACGCGGCACGGAACTGGTCTCCTTCACACAGGACGCGGACGGGGTGACCGCCGCCCTGCGCGCCGCCTCGGGCGCCGCGGAGGAGCTGCGGGTCCGCTATCTGGTCGGCTGCGACGGCGCGCACAGCGTCGTGCGCAAGACGCTGGGCCTGTCGTTCGAGGGCGGTGCCTTCCCGGAGACGTACATGCTGGGCGATGTCGTGGCCGAATCCGACTGGGAGCTGCCTCCCGGGTACGCGCTCCGCTGCGAGCACCGCGCGGCCGACGGTTCCCCGGACGACGTGCTCGTCTGCGTCCCGTTGCCGGGGGCGGGCCGCTACCGGATGTCGATGAAGGTGCCGCCCGACCCGGCCGGACCGGCCGGAGCCGATCGCCGGCGGGCCGACCGCGCGGCCCCGCCGGACGGGATCGTCCACGGCCTCGACGGCGGGCACGGCCCCGGACTCCCCGACCTCCAGGACGTCGTCGACCGCCTCGCCCCGCGCGCCGCCCGGCTCTCCGCCCTGCGCTGGTCCTCGGTCTTCCGGATCAGCCACCGCATCGTCGACCGCTACGGCGAGGGACGGGTCTTCGTCGCCGGCGACGCCGCCCACATCCATCCGCCGACCGGCGCGCAGGGCATGAACACCGGTGTCCAGGACGCCGCCAACCTGGGCTGGAAGCTCGGTCTGGTGGTGCGCGGCGAGGCGGGGCCCGCGCTGCTCGGCAGCTATGACGCCGAGCGTCGTCCGGTGGGCGAGGAGGTCGTCGGCCGGACCGTCCGCCACTCCACCCAGGGCTTCGAGAACGACCCGGACGACCGGCGGTCCCTGCTGCTCCGTGAGGCCCAGTTGCTGGTCGGCTACCGGGACGGTCCGCTCTCGGGCGTCCCGTACGGCCCGCCCGGCGCGCCGCAACCCGGTGACCGTGCCCCGGACTGCGCCGGGCTGACCACACCCGTCGCCGCCTACCCGCTCCGGCTGCTCGACGTCCTGCGCGGCCGGCCGGGGCACGTGGTCCTGCTGTACGGGTCCGACGCCTCCGAGCTGGGGCGGGCGGCGGACGCCGCACGAGCCGCCGCCGGCCCGCTCCCCCTCGCCGTCCTCGTCGTTCTGTCCCGGGACGGCGCGGGGGCCGGGGACGCTCCGCCCGCCTCTCTCGGCGTCCCGGCGTACCGGGACGCCGCCGGGGAGTTCGCACGGCTCTACCTCCCCGACGGCCCCACCGGTCTCGTCGTACGCCCCGACGGGCAACTCGCCGCCCGGTTCCCGCTCGACGGCACCGCGGCGGCCCTGTCCGGCTGTCTCGGGGCGCTCTCCGTGCCGCTACGGGACCCAGTGGTTCCCTGAGGCGGTGATCATGACCTGGAGCTGGATGCTGGCGGAGAAGTAGCTGCTGGTGTCGATCGGGGTGGCCAGCATCTTGTTCCACAGGGCGTCCAGCCAGGCCTGGCTGCCGGGGTCGGTCATCGCGGCCACCGCGAACGGGGCGAAGTAGGCGGCCTCGCTGCCCGCCGAGATCTGGGTGCCGTTGAGCTTGTACCCGATGGCGATCTTGTTCGGGTCGCCGCCGGTCTTGGTCTTGATCCAGCTGTTGAGCTTCCGGGCGGCGGCGAGCGACGTCGCGTCACCGCTGGTCACCGCGTCGTCGGCGATGCGCCACGGGGTGCGACAGGCGTTCCACCAGTACGCGCCGTCGTTGGGGTCCTCCAGGACCTGCCCGGGGGCGGGCCTGGGCGTGGTGTTGGTGTCGACGACGAAGTCGGGGAGGAGTCCGGTGCCGGAGGCGTAGGTCGACTGGAGCCGGGAGATCTGGGTCTGGTGGGCGGTGCGCACGGCGTCCCAGGTGGTGTCGCCGGAGGCGGTGCGGAAGGCGCGGAAGTGGTCGACCATCCAGTCCGAGGTGCGGGAGATCCAGTAGTACTGGTCGCCCGAGCTGGTCCAGTCGCCCAGCTTCAGGAGCTTGGTCGTCGGGTTGAGCTCGTCCTTCTTGATCGCGGCGATGTGCTTGAGCGCGAGGTCCTTGTAGTCGTAGGTGCCGGTGCTGCCCCACTGCTTGTCGGCGAGGAGCAGGCCGTAGGCCACGTCCATGTCTCCGTCGGTGGCGCCGTCACCGCCGTTGACGCTCTTGCAGGCGGTGTCCTGTTCGGCGGCGAGCAGGTTCGGGTTGATGGAGGAGGGGTGGTCGATCTTCCACTTGACGAGGCCGTCGAAGATCTTCTTCGCGTCGGGGTCGGCGCCCGCCATGGTGGCGGTGACGACCATGCCGTAGCCCTGCGCCTCGGCGACGTACGGGTGGTCGGCGTCGGGCGAGATGATCTGGTACCAGCCGTTGCCGCAGTTCTGCCGGACGAAGGCGGACTTCCAGCGCTTGTAGTAGTCGACGACCTTCTGGTCGTTCGTGGCCTGGGATCCCGAGGGCTTCAGGATGCCGGCGGCGTAGGGCTTGAGGTGGCTGCCGAAGGGGACGGCCCCCGTTCCGCCGCCCCCGCCGCCGCCGGTGGGCGCGCCGTACACCTCGAACTCCCAGAGGGAGTAGCCGTACGGCGTGCCTCTGCCGGTGCCGTGCATCCGGACGTAGCGGCCGCTGCCGGAGACCGTCAGGTCGTCGGTCGCGCCGTTGCCCGCGGTGGTGGAGTAGACGTCGGACCAGGTCGATCCGTCGGCCGAGGTCTGTATCTTGTACGTCTTCCCGTACGCGTCCTCCCAGTTGAGCTTGACGCGGGAGATGGTGTGGACGGCCCCGAGGTCGATCCGGATCCACTGCGGATCGACCCCTTCGAGGCTCGCCCAGCGGGTGGCCGTGTTCCCGTCCACCGCGAGACCGGCCCCGAAGGCCGAGGTCTCGGTGGAGGAGGCCGTCACCGCTTTCCCGGTGGACACCAGACCGTCCGCGGCCTGTGCCTGCGGCAGCACTGTCAGGGGTACCGCCAGCAGTCCGGCGAGCCCGAGCAGCGAGACGCTTCGTCTACGCATGACAACTCCCTTTCCCTCCATGGCTAATCGTTAGGAAATATTCCTAACGATTAGCCGGAGAGTAGAGAGAGCCGACCTCCCGCGCAAGACCCCGCACGACAACCGGGCCCGTCCGGAGATGGCTTGATGCCTCGTCAGCTCACCTGCGCCGCCGCCCGCCGGGCGTCCCGGAGCGCCGTGTGGACCGACCAGACCACCGAGACCAGGGGCACGGCCACCACGGCGCCCACGATGCCGGCGGCGATCGAACCCGCGATGACCGAGATCGCCACCACCAGGGGGTGGAGCCGGACGGCCCAGCTCATGACGAGGGGGTGCAGCAGGTGTCCCTCGATCTGGCCGATCACCACGATCAGACCGACGACGACCGCCGCCACCAGCGGTCCCTGCGAGGCGAGCGCCACGACGGCGGCGACCGCGAGGGCGATCGGCGAGCCGATCAGCGGGACGAACGCGGCCAGGAACTCCAGCAGGGCCAGCGGTACCGCCAGCGGAACCCCGAGGAGCCAGAGCGCGACCCCGACCAGGATCGCGTTCACCGCCGCGACCAGCACGATCCCGTGCGTGTACCCGGTGAAGGTACGCCAGGCCGCCCGGCCGCCGATCGTCACCCGGCCGCGCACCGAGCGCGGCAGCTGTTCCTGGAACCAGCCCCACTGCCGGTCGCCCGAGTGGATGAAGAACACCGCGCAGAACAGCGCGAGGGCCAGTGTCGTCAGGACGGCCACCACATGGCCGGCGCCGCTCACCGCCTCGCTGACCAGCGTCGAACGGTGGCTGGAGAGGAACTCGCCGATCCTGGACTGGAGGCCGGTCAGCGCCCCCGGGTCCAGCCGGAACGGCGGCTGCTCCAGCCAGTTCTCGATCCGGCCGATCCCGTCCCGGAACTCGCGCACGAGGGTCGTCCGCTCCCCCGCCACGGCCTCGCCGACCAGGGTGAGCACGCCGAGGACGACCGCGACGCTGCCGAGCAGGGTGAGGGCGACCGCCGCGGGCCGGGGCAGCCCCCGGGCGACCAGGTCGGCGACGGGCCGCAGCAGCGCGGTGATCACCAGTCCGAGGAAGACGGCGACACCGATCTCGTGGAAGCGCCCGAGCACCGCGAACAGGCTGTAGACGAGCACGCCGACGATCAGCAGCCGCCACGCGTAGGCGGCGGCCGTGCGGAGGAAGGGGGTCACCGTCGGCGGTGTGCCTGGCTGCATGGCGTACGACCTACCACCGGGGAGGCGCGGGCCCACACCCGAGGCCCGACATTCGCCCGACACGCGCGCGGCATTCGGCCGACCGGGTCCGGGGCGGCCCGCGCCGTCGCCCGTCGCCGCACCCGCCCTCCCGTCGCCCGGATCACCTCACGGGACGGGGTGCGCGCAGCGCGGGAGCACCGGGCGGTCCTTGGTGCGGACGGCGGGCAGCCAGGCCGAGCTCCGCGCGTCCAGGCCCGTGCCTGCCGCCGTGCCCTCGCGCACCTCCCCGCGCGGCAGACGGACTCGGAACCAGCGCGTGGACTCCAGATCCTCCTCGTCGATGATCGACTGTCCCCGGGGGACCTCGCATTCGGCGTCGAGGACGTCCCCGTGCCAGACCCGGGTGGGTACGACGTTCTCGGCGGTGTACGGCCTCCGGGGGTCGATCGCCAGGCCGAGACTGCACTGCGGGTCGCGGTCCACGCGCTCCTGACAGCCCCGCTCGGCGTTGAACACCCTTACCCGTACGAGGGATTCACCGGAGGCCTCCACCCGCCCCGGTCCCCCGTCGCGGCCCGTGTACGACCAGATCGAGGCGCCCACCGCCCCGCACACCGTGACGGCGAGGAGGGCGGCCCGGGTCCGGCGCCCCCTGCGCGGGGTACGGAGCCCGGCAGCCGGTTCCGTCCGCCCGGCCTCGTGGGCGGAGATCCGCGCGAGCAGGCTCTCGGCCGTGTGCGCGGCCCGGGCGGCGTGGGTGGGGGCGAGGCAGTCGGCGGCGAGGGCCCGCCAGAACTCCGGGACCGTCTGGTCCATCCGCAGCGGGGCCCGCCCCTCCGCGTACTCCTGGACGGCGGCGCCCCGGGCCATCGGGGTGGCACCGTTGAACGGCGAGGCACCGGAGGCGAACACCTCATGGGTCACGATGCCCAGGGCCCAGATGTCGGCACTCGGCCGGATCTCGACCCCGAGCTCTCCGAGCGGCGCCCGCCACCGTTCGGGCGGGAGGTAGTCCAGGGTGCCCATCGGGGGCGCGTAGCCGTGTGTTCCGGTCACCTCGGTGGCGAGGCCGAAGTCCGAGAGCTTCACCGAACCGTCCTCGCCGATCAGGACGTTCTCGGGCTTGAGGTCGGCGTGCACCCAGCCGGAGGCGTGCAGATGGGCGAGGCCCTCGCAGATGCCGGCCACGATCCGGCCGCCCTCCGCCTCGGTCACCCCGGCGTCGAGCAGCTCCCGGAGGCTGCACCGGGCCCGCTCCATGACCAGCACGATCGCGCCGTCCAGGAACGGATGCTCCGGTGAGCTGAGGACCAGGGAGTCGAGGAGCCGTACGAGCCTCGGATGCCCTGCCGCGCGGCCGAGTTCGACCTCGCGCCGGGCGGCTTCGGCCACGCGGCGGGCCTGACGGGGCGCTAGCCCGGCGGTCGGCATGACCTTGAGGGCGACCTCGGCGGTCCCGGCCGCCGGATCGTGCCCGCCCTCCGCCGGGTGACCCGCGTAGACGGTCGCCCAGCCACCGGCCCCGATCGGTTCGCAGACCACCCAGCGGCCCAACCGGTGGCCCGGAGGCAGCGGTTCCGCCCGGTCGCTCCCCCACGACGTGCTCCGGCCCCGCACCGGCACCACGTCCTCTACCGTCCCCGTGCGGCCGGTTCGGCCCGGGGCGGCAACAGCGCGAGATGCTCCTCCCGCACGATCCCGAATCTCAGCGCGAGCCCCACCACGGCCTCGCGTTTGCCGTGCCGGCGATCGCGGCCGGCCTCCGACGCCGCGGCTCCCCCGACCACCCTCAGCTTCTCCTCGGCGAGGTAGTCGATGTGCGAGCTCACCGCACGGGCCGTCAGTCTGGCGCAGGAGGCGTGCCCCCTGAGCCGCTCCACGACCTGCGGGGTCGTCGGCACCGCGGCCGGCGACTGGTCCCGTAACCAGGGCTCGCAGAGCGCGGCGAGGACCAGGAAGTACGTGGCGGTCTCGTCGAGCGAGTACGCCGTGACCGTACGGCTCTCCCACGAACCGCCCGTGCCGAACGGGTCCAGGTAGACGTGGTCGGGCGCGAACACCTGGAAGGAGACCGTGGTGTCACGGCGGGTGGGCAGCACCACCCGGGAGAACTCGAAGGGGATGGGCGCGCCGGCCCGCCGTGGCGGCACCCGCAGGTACTCCCCGGCGCCCTCCGGGTTCTCGACGAGATAGCTGTGGGTCGTGCTGTGGTTGCTCAACTGCCAGTGGTCGTCGGTGACACGGATCTCGCCCGCGAGACGGGAGATCGCCGCGTCGGCCAGGCGGAGTTCGACCGGTGTCCTCGACGAGCCCCGCCCGAAGCGCGCCCGCTCCCCCGGCCCGAGCCTGAGGGTCACCGCGTCGCCGGACGGCTCCCCGTCGCCGGTACCGCCGCTCCCCTGCGGCAGATGCACGACTATGCCGCTCACCTCTCCTCCTGTCCCGCGCGTCGACAGCTGTCATGTACGCAGAACGCTACCGGTAGTACGCGGCGGTTCACCGTATGGCATCGGCCACTTCCATGACCGGCCCGGGGGCGGCGGCGGGAGGGGGACCGGCGGTCCGGCCCCGGGTCGAGGTGGCCGCGCGGACCGGGTTCAGAGGGTCGGGCGGCCCGAGCGGAGCGGGGCGACCGGCCGGTCGCCGAAGGCGGTCCACGGGCGCCAGCCGCCGCTGGGCCGCTCCTGTACGCGGGTGCGGATCCGGCCGTCGGCCGTGACGGCGAAGACGTGCAGCCGTCCGGTGGCGTCGGCCGCGGCCGTCGGCGTGGCGGCGAGGAGGACGCCGGGTTCACCGAACTCGTCCCCGGAATCCCAGCCGCCGCCGGGCGCCACGTGCCAGCGGTGGCGCAGACGCGCGCCCCCGGGTGACAGCGCGAAGGCCTCCAGACGCCCGTCCGCGCTGGGCGCGAGCATCGGCGCCGCCTCCGTCCAGCCGAACATCGACTGCCAGGCGTCCCAGCCTCCGCCGGGCACGGACTGCCGCCGGTGGAAGGCCCCCATGCCCGAGGGGCCGATCGCGACGACCGCGAGCCTGCCGCTGCCGTCCCCGGCCACGCGGGGCGCGGAGCCGGCCGCGGTGCCGAACCGGCTCCACGTGGCCCAGGGGCCGTTGGGCGAGGTCTGCCACCGGTGGTGGAGTGCCGCGCCGCCGGGAGCGAGCGCGAACACCTCCAGACGCCCGTCGGCGTTGGCCGCGACGACGGGCGGCGCGCCCACGGGTCCGCCGAATCCGGCCTCCCACGGTTCCCAGTCCAGTGATCCCGGGGTCGCCTGGCGGCGCCGCGCGACGGAGGCGCAGCCGGGGCTCGGCGCGAAGACCTCTAGCCGGCCGGCGGCGTCGCGGGCGACGGCGGGGGCCGCGCCCGCCGGGCCGCCGAACTCCTCCCAGTCGTACCAGCCGCCGTCCGGCCGCTGCACCCGGTGGTGCAGGTGGACACCGCCCGGGGCGAGCGAGAAGACCTCCAGGCGACCGTCGGTGTCGCGGGCGAGGGTGGGAACCGCCCCGGCGGGACCGCCGAAGGTCTCCCAGGCCGACCAGGTGCCGGCGTACGGGTCGAGCTGGACGCGCCGCAGCATCGAGCGGTCACCGGCGTCGAGCGCGAAGACGGTCAGGCGGCCGTCGGCGTCGAGACCGGCGACGGGGTTGTCCGGGCTCTGCCACGGCGGGGGCGTCGGCCGCCACTCCAGGGGGGCGACGTACAGCCCCTGCCGGAACCATCCGGCGGCGCTCGCGTACCAGGTGTCCCCGTCGGCGAACACCTCGACGGCGTGACCGCCGACGTGGCCCGCGTAGCCGGCCAGGTCGAAGCGGTACGGGTCGCGCGAGGCGAGCACATCGGTGCCCTCGTAGCCGTTGCGCGGCCCGATGAACAGGTAGTACCAGCCGTCCCGTTCGACGACGTACGGCGACTCGGTGACGGAGACGGTCGTGTCGGTGCTCGCGTCCGTGAACGCGACGCCCGGCGCGCTCCAGTGGACGAGGTCGGCGGGCGACGACGTGGTGGCCGCCGGGACCGGAGAGCTCGGTGTAGTACATGACCCATGTGCCGCCGGCGCGGATCACCATCGGGTCGCGCGCCGCGAGGCCCCGGAACAGCGGGCCGGACGGCTCCCGGGTCCAGGTGAGCAGATCGGTCGAGGTGGCGAGGTTGATCGCGGCGCCGCTCGCGCCCCCGGCTGCGTAGAACATCCAGAACTTCCCGTACGCCTCGACGACGTGCGGGGCCCACAGGTGTTCCTCACCGAAGTAGGAGGGCGCGACGGTGAGGGCGTCGGCGTGGGTGGTCCACGGGCCGTGCGGCGTCGGCGCGGAGGCGTGGGCGAAGGAGACCTCCGCCGAACTGTCCGGGGACTCACCGGGCGGCGCGGAGTTCCCGACGATGCTGAAGAGGTGCCAGCGGCCCAGGGCCCTGATCAGCGTGTGGTCGTTCAGATAGCGCCGCCGGGTGGCGGTGGACGGGTCGTACACGGGGGTGAAGGGCCCGGCGCCGATCCAGGAGGCGGGCGGGACGGCCCCGGTGGCCGGGACCGTCCCCGGGGTGGGGGCGGTCCCGGCGTCGGGGGCGGCGGCCCCGGCGACGGCATGGCCGGCGCCGAGGAGCGGGAGGGGGCCCGCCCCCGCGGCGCCCCGCAACAGGTTCCGTCTGCTGATCGGCGGCATGCTCGTCTCTCCAGGGGGACCGCGGGCGGTTCAATTGAGGACGGGTCCTGCGGTGTCGCCGACCCAACCCCACTCGGACCAGGTCGAGAAGCCGGTCTGCCACTTGTGGAAGGTGCCGGCGTGGCTGGTGCCGAAGACCTCGATCCGCCCGTCCGCGTTGGTCGTGGCGGTGACCTCCGTGCCACCGGTGCCGAACACGGCCCAGTCGGTGTAGGCCGCGTTGGCGCCGGTCTGCCAGGCGTGCATCGCGGTGTCCCCGTTCATCGCGAAGACCTCGACCCGCCCGTCCGGCGTACGCTCACTGCTGAGCTGCGCGTTCACCGGACCACCCGTCGGCTCCCACTCCGACCAACCGGCCTGACCAGTCTGGTACTTGTGGAACACGCCGACCGGACCGGAGGCGAAGACCTCAAGCCGCCCATCGGCATTGTGGTCCACGGTCAGATCGCGACCGCCACCGCCGAAGGTCTCCCACGACGACCAGCCCCCGTTCGGAGCCGTCTGATACCGGTGCTGGAAAGTGCTGCCGTTCAACGCGAACACCTCAAGCCGACCGTCCGGCGCCTTCTCCATCTCGATGCGGGCGTCGGCAGGACCACCGCCCGTGGGCTCCCACTCCGACCAGCCGCCGTTCGGGGCGACCTGATACCTGTGGAAGAGCCCGACCGGGCCCGAGGCGTAGACCTCGATCCGGCCGTCGGCGTTCACCCCCGCCGCGATGTCACGACCACCACCGCCGAAGGCCTCCCACCCCGACCAAGCGCCGGAAGGCGAAAGCTGATAGCGGTGCAGGAAGGTACCGCCGCTGATCGCGAACATCTCCAGACGACCATCCGCGTTCGGCGCGATCGCCAGCTCCGCGTTCCCCGGACCACCCAGCCTCTCCCACGCCGACCAGCTCCCGCTCGACCGCGTCTGCCAGGCATGATGCACACCATCGGCCGCCGCCGCGAACACCTCCAGACGACCGTCCGCCGACCGCGCCGACACCACCCGCCCCGACTCCGCCGGATACACCAGCGGTCCGGGCCCCGGCTCGTGGTGGCCGAGGCGGTCCACGGCGGCCCGCGCCTCGTCCATGTGCCGCCAGTGGTGGCCCTGGTTGTACGTGGACCAGGGCTGCCAGTTCGTACCGCCGGAGGAGATCTCGAACGCCGCGTTCGCGTTGCACTGGGCGTCGTAGGCGCAGGCGTCGTCGACCTCGGGGTGCCAGTAGTCGTTGATCTGCCACAGACCGCGGTCCCTGGAGGGGGGCGTGTTGTTCTGGACGTTGGTCGCCGACGGGTTGCAGCTGGACTCCGCGAGGGCGACGGCGACGGCGGTCACCAGACCGTCGCCCCGGAAGCCGGCCGTGTAGCCGGTCTGCGCGCACAGGTCGCTCGGCGCGGCGTACGCGGGCGAGGCACCGACGAGCATGCCTCCGGCGATGAGCAGCGACGTCAGCACGGACAGGACGATCCGGTGCGGGGCGCCGCGCCGGGACGGTGTGGGGTGGCTCGGCGTGGAGCGCTGAACGCTGTTCATCCACTGCCTCCTTGGGGTGTGGGGCCGCATCAGTCGAGTACGGGTCCTGCGGTGTCGCCGACCCAACCCCACTCGGACCAGGTCGAGAAGCCGGTCTGCCACTTGTGGAAGGTGCCGGCGTGGCTCGTGCCGAAGACCTCGATCCGCCCGTCCGCGTTGGTCGTGGCCGTGACCTCCGTGCCACCGGTGCCGAACACGGCCCAGTCGGTGTAGGCCGCGTTGGCGCCGGTCTGCCAGGCGTGCATCGCGGTGTCCCCGTTCATCGCGAAGACCTCGACCCGCCCGTCCGGCGTACGCTCACTGCTGAGCTGCGCGTTCACCGGACCACCCGTCGGCTCCCACTCCGACCAACTCGCCGCACCAGTCTGGTACTTGTGGAACACGCCGACCGGACCGGAGGCGAAGACCTCAAGCCGCCCATCGGCATTGTGGTCCACGGTCAGATCGCGACCGCCACCGCCGAAGGTCTCCCACGACGACCAGCCACCGTTCGGAGCCGTCTGATACCGGTGCTGGAAAGTGCTGCCGTTCAACGCGAACACCTCAAGACGACCGTCCGGCGCCTTCTCCATCTCGATGCGGGCGTCGGCAGGACCACCGCCCGTGGGCTCCCACTCCGACCAGCCGCCGTTCGGGGCGACCTGATACCTGTGGAAGAGCCCGACCGGGCCCGAGGCGTAGACCTCGATCCGGCCGTCGGCGTTCACCCCCGCCGCGATGTCACGACCACCACCGCCGAAGGCCTCCCACCCCGACCAAGCGCCGGAAGGCGAAAGCTGATAGCGGTGCAGGAAGGTACCGCCGCTGATCGCGAACATCTCCAGACGACCATCCGCGTTCGGCGCGATCGCCAGCTCCGCGTTCCCCGGACCACCCAGCCTCTCCCACGCCGACCAGCTCCCGCTCGACCGCGTCTGCCAGGCATGATGCACACCATCGGCCGCCGCCGCGAACACCTCCAGACGACCGTCCGCCGACCGCGCCGACACCACCCGCCCCGACTCCGCCGGATACACCAGCGGCCTCGGGGGCTGACCTCCGCCGCCCGGGACGCAGGGCAGCGTGATGCCGCCCTCGGCCAGGTAGAGCTCCGGGTCGATGCCGTACGAGGCCGACCTGTCGCCCCAGATCCTCAGGTGGAGGTGGGAGCCGGTCGAGTTGCCCTCGGATCCCATCAGGGCGATCCGCTGGCCGGCCACGACGTGGTCGCCGACGGAGACGTCCCGCTGGTACATGTGCCCGTACTCGGAGATCCTCCCGTCGGCGTGCTGGACGCGGATCCACTGGCCGTAGTCGCCGCTGTAGCCGGAGATGGTCACCTGGCCGTCGCCCACGGCGTAGATCGGGGTACCGAGGTCGTCGGCGATGTCCACGCCGTTGTGACCGGGGCGGTAGGGCTGGGTGACGACTCCGGTGGTCGGGCACGCCGCCGCGGAGGTGGCGGCCCTGGCCACGGCCGGGGTCGTCGCCGCCATGGCCGGCAGCAGGGTGGCGAGCACGCCGAGCACGCAGGTCACCGCGCGTCGGGAGAGAGGGGGCGTTCCGAGAGACACGAGAGGCTCCTTATGCCTTGCGGAGCCGGCCGATGATGCCGTCGATGTCGCGCCGCATCATGTCGTGGCGGATGAAGTGGCCGCCGGGCAGCTCGTGCCACTCGTGCGGGATGCCCGCGTTGCCGAGGAGCCCACGGAACTCCCGCTGTCCGGCGAGGACCTGGGTCTCGTTGGCCGTGTCGAACCAGTTGATGGGATCGGGGCTCGTGCCGGCCACGAGGAAGACCCGCTTGTGGCGGTAGCTCTCGATCCGCTGGACGGGGTTGTCGGCGCTCACCCGGGCCTCGTCCCAGAACGGGGCCCCGTAGATCGTGCCGCCGTTGAGGTCGAGGGCCGCGGCCGAGGCGTTGGCCCAGTGGCCGACGAGGCCGCCGTCGCGGCGCAGGCTGGCCGGGCCGGAGTGGGCGCTGACCGAGGCGAAGTGGCCGTAGTACTTGGCCGCGTACTTCAGGGCGCCGAAGCCGCCCATCGAGAACCCGGACACCGCGCGCCCGTCGTACTCGGCGAAGGTGCGGAAGTTCGCCTCGACCCACGGGAGCAGCTGGCCGATGTGGAAGTGCTCCCAGTTCCGGGGGCCCACGTTGGAGCTGACGGGGTTGGAGTACCAGCCCGCGTGGCCGCCGTCGGGCATGACCACGATGATCGGCTTGCCCGCGGTCCAGGCGCGGACGCCCTCGCGGTCGAAGGTGATGAAGTCCTGGTCCGTGCCGCCGCCGTGGAAGAGGTAGAGGACGGGGTAGGTACGGCCGCTCCAGTGGTAGTCGTCGGGGAGCAGCACGTTCACGCCGGGGTTCCAGCCGATCGCCTCGGTCGCGAAGCGGTAGTACCACATCCGGTGGTCGCTCTCGTTGCGGTCCACGATGCGCAGACCGAAGCCGTCACCGGCGGCCGAGGCCGACGACGCCCCCGCGAGGACGCCTCCGGCGCCCAGGGCCATCGCGGCCGAGAGCCCGCCGGCGGACTTGAGGATGCTTCTGCGGGTGGGGTGCTGCGCGGTCAACGTGGCCTCCGGGTCGGGAGCGGGACGGACGTGGTTCCTGGCCGCTTGGAACGTAGCGACGGGGGTCACGCCGGGAGCACCCGGAACCTTCCGGAGAGACACGGAGGACCCGCTGGGATAGGGGTGGGTACACGGGGCCGGAGACGGCGGCGGGACGGCGGCGGGGTGCCCGGACGCGGGGTGGGGCGGGACGGCGCCGACGCGGTGGGCGAGGCTCTCCCTAGCGGGAGGCTCCGCCACGACGGGGCGCGGCTGCGGTGGACGCGGACACCGGGAGAACCTTCGCCGGACCAGAGGCGGACACGGGGAGGACCCTCGCCTGACCGGACACGGACACCGGGAGGACCCTCGCCTGACCGGACGCGGACACCGGGAGGACCTTCGCCGGCGCCGTACCGGCCACCGCCGCGACGGCGCCTCGGCCCCGGTCCGTCCATTCGAGGAGGTGGAGGCCGTCCTGGCCGAGGAGGCCGTCGGCCCGGCCTGTGAAGTCGGCCCGGCCCGCCTTCAGCAGGGCTTCCCTGCGCACCCACAGCCGGAGCAGCGCCCGCCCGGGGTCGGGCTGCGCCGTGGCCTCGGCGAGGGCCGTCTCGGGCAGCAGGCGGCGAAGGACCCGCAGGGGGCCGGGGCGGCGCGTCGACGGCTCGACGTCGACGCCGATGGCGCCCGGCCCGACGGCCGCCGCGACGAGGCCGTCGGCGTGGCTGAGGCTGACACCCACGCCGGGACGGCCGGGCAGGTACGGGCGCCCGTGGCCGTCCCGGCCGCAGTCGGGGCAGAGCTGGGCCGGGGCCGCCCCGGCCGGCGGCAGTCCGGTGTAGAGGGCGGCGCACAGCCGGACCAGGAGCCGCGAGGCCACCACGTCGTCACGGCGGCTCGGCAGCCGTATCCCGGACAGCCGTCGCCGCTCCCAGGGCGCGAGCAGGTCCTCGTGCAGCTCCGGGTGGTCCAGGACCTCCCGGGTGGTCGCCACGACGACGACGGCCGCGCCCGGTCCGGCCGCGTCCGTGTCCGAGGCGGCACCCGGTCCGGGGACATCCGTGTCCGAGGCGGCGCCCGGTCCGGCCGCGTCTCCGCCCGCTCCCGGGCCGGAGGTCATCGAACGGTGGTGACGCGGTCGCTCATCCGGCGGCGGCGCTCAGGAAGCGCTCCTGGACGCGGCCGAGCGTGCGGAAGTCGTCGATGGTGACGTCCTGGAGGTCGATGCTGGTGCCGGAGAGGTCCTCCAGGAGGTCGATGAACTCCAGGAAGTCCATGGAGTCGATGAGACGGGCCTCGATGAGGTCCTCGTCGACGTCGATCGGGCCGTCGAGACCGGGGTTCTTCTCGTGAAGCCACGCGGCGATGCGTTCCATGGGGAGGGGTCGCTCCTTACTGCGGTACGGGTTGACGTGGGGCGGGCGCCACTGCCGTGGCGGGGTTACGAGAGGCGGGCGTCGCGGAGCCGGTCCAGAGCCTGCTCGGGCGTGCCGTGGGTGAGGATCATGGCGTGGACCCAGCGCTCGACGCCGAAGGCGACGCACGCGCTGTACGCCGGTCCCGCCGACCCCGCGCTGATGTCCAGCCGCTCGCCGAAGAAGTTCCGGTGGCGGTTGACGGAGGCGATGGCGGTCCCGTCGGGCGCGCAGAACTCGTGCTTGACCGGGTCGAGCGCCATCAGCTTGGCGCGGGAGCCGCCCTTGTCGTAGAAGGGGTCGTCGGCCACGGCCCGCTTCAGTTCCAGTCCGAGGCGCGCGGCGGCCTCCAGGATGAACTCGGCTCCCTGATCGAGGTGTTCGACGGAGCCCTGCTTGGTGCCGAGGTACAGGACCTCGCGCATGTGGAAGCCCCAGAGGCGGCGCAGCCCGTCGTAGTGGGTCTCGTTGCGGAAGCAGCGGCCTGCGGCGGAGAGCCGGAGGCCGTCCTCGCCGACGTCCCGGCCCTCCAGGGAGAGCAGCAGTCCGTAGCAGGTGGCGGACGGCAGCAGATAGCCGGTCGGCCGGAGCGGCAGCTCTCCCGGTGCCTCGCCGGCGGCCAGGCTGTCGAGCGCGCCCGGCTCGAATCGACCGGCGGAGACGCCGAGATGGGGGAAGTTGCGGAAGAAGTCGAGCTTCGCCAGACCCTCCACGGACAGCAGCGGCGGGCCGACGACCTCGGGCGCGGAGAGCCGTCCGGCCAGTCCGGTGAGCAGGTCGTCCAGGCCGCGCAGGAGCGCGGTGCGGACCGGGTCCAGGGTGATCAGGCCCGCACCTGGGCTCTTCAGGCCGCCGTCCGGCAGGGCCGTGGTGCTGGGTGTGCTCATGGAAACCGCTCCCTCTGGGGCGTGGACGAACAGTCAAGGGTGTCGGCCGGACGGGCGGCACGGATCGGCTGCGGCGTCGTCGCGGCGGTGCGTACGAGTTCCCCCGTGTACGCGGGTACGTGCGACCGTCCGTGAGCGTGGTCACCGTTGACCGCGACGCGCGGCGGGGAGGCCGGCTGATTCCCCGTCAGGACCGGACTGCGCATGGGGACACTAGGCCAGTCGCGAGGCTGTTGTCTAGACCAAAGCCGCCGGGTCGGCGATCTTGTGCGCGCCACGTGCCGGTCATCGTCCCGACACAACTCCGCATATTGAGATGACACTTGACACCGGCTATGGTCTAAACCAATTCTGCTGAACGGCGTGGCCACGCACCCGCGCCACGTCGAGCCGTCCGTCCGTGCCGTCCGCCACCGGCCCCGCGCCGGGGGTCGCCCCGTGCTGTCCACCGACCGAGGAGGGCACGGATCGCCCCTCCCGCCGCCCGCGCCCGCCGCCGAGCCGAATCTCCTCCCCCGACTCCCGCTTTGGAGGGACCACATGACGACACCCGCTCCGCCTCGCCCCCGCCGCCCCCACCTCCACCGGGCCGCGTCGGACCTGCCGTACTTCAGCGCGGACGGCGAGTCCTACCTCGCCCAGACCACCCTGCGGGAGCTGAAGAAGTCGCGGCCCCTGCGGGTGCTGTCCGAGGAGGACTTCGCGCACTGGCAGACGTACGGATACGTCATCGTCCGGGAGGCGGTCCCGGCGGAGACGGCGAAGCGACTCCTCGACTTCACCTGGGAGTTCCAGGGCCTCGACCCCGACCGGCCCGACAGCTGGTACGAGGACCGCCCGTTCCGCTCCGAACTGGACCAGCAGCTGCACGTCTACGGCTTCGTCGAGGCGTACCACCACCAGCTCCTCTGGGACAACCGGCAGTCCCAGCGGGTCTACGACGCCTTCGTCGACGTCTGGGACTGCGAGGAGCTGTGGGTCACCCAGGACCGGCTCAACCTCAACCCGCCCAACGTCAGGAACCGCGACCGCGCCCTGATCGAGCCCACGGACCGGGGCTTCGACATCGAACTGCACTGGGACATCGACACCACGCTCGGCGTCCCACCGCAGCGGGTGCAGGGGATCATCGCGCTCAACGACACCCGGCCCGAGTCGGGCGGCTTCCAGTGCAACCCGGAGCTGTTCCGGCGGTTCGAGGAGTGGAAGATCGCCCAGCCGGCCGGCCGGGACCCCCTCCGGCCCGCCGTGGACCGTACGGAGTACCCCGTCGTCCGCCCCGACCTGCGCCCCGGCGACCTGCTGATCTGGAACGGCCTGCTCGCCCACGGCGTGGCGCGCAACGTCTCCCGGGACCAGGTGCGGGCGGTCCAGTACCTGTCCATGATGCCGGCGCTCGAAGAGCACGAGCGGCTCAGGAAGTCCCGCGTGGACTCCTGGCGCCATCTGCGCACCCCGCGCTGGAACCGGACCCTGGTCGGCGACCCGGTGCTCCACGAGTCCAAGCGGTACCCCACGGCCACCCTGAACGAACTCGGCAGCCGCCTGCTCGGACTCACCTCGTGGAAGGAAACGGACGCCGAGGCGAGCACGGGTGCGGACGCCGCCACCAGCAGGCCCACAGCCCCCGCCGCGCCCTCCGCCGTCCCCGACCAGGGCGGGGAGCCGGCGTGCGCCGTGTCTGTCTGACCCTGCCCACCAACCGGGCCTGCGCCGCGACCATCGGGGCCGTGGCCGAGGAGGCCGCCTACGGCGCCCACCGCTTCGGCGTCGAGGTGCACCTCCTCGTCCTGGACTCCTCCGCCCCCGCCGTGCTCGCCGAGCACCGCGCCGCCGTGGCCGCCCTGCCCCGGGTCCCGGGTGTGGTCGTGCACCACCTGGACGAGGACGAGCAGCGGACCTTCCTCCAGGGGGCCGTCGCCCGGTCCGGCGTCGCCGCGCCGGAGCGGGTGCTCGACCTGATGCTCCCGTCGCGCCTCTCGTACGGGGCCTGCACCAACCGCGCCTTCCTCTTCGCGGAGGCCCTCGGCTGCACCTCGGTGCACCGCCGGGACTCGGACAGCCGATACCAGTACCTGGACGGCGAGCCGGTGTTCCCCCTCCACCACGAGCTCATGACCCTGGGCCGCCGGGCCGCCGACGTCTCCGGCCTGGTGTCCCGGAGCCGGCTCGACCCGGCGTACGCGGACCGGCCCGTGGCCATGGTCGGCGGGTCCTTCGTCGGCGAGATGTCCGTGGACGTCGCGGAGATCCGCCGGCTCGACCCCGCCGTGTACGAGGACGTCGTCGGCCTGTCGGTCCCCGCCGGCTACCCGGAGATCTGGCGCAGGAACCTGATCGAGGAGTCCTTCCGGGGCGCCGGAACCGCCGCGTTCACCGGCGACCTCTCCACCCTCACCAGCGTCAGCCCCACCCGCGTGGACATGTGCAACATCGCCTTCGACCGCGAGGTCTACGGCCGGGTGCCGCTGCCGCCCGCCACCGACACCATCGGAAGCGACTACTTCCTGATCCACCTGGTTCAGGACGCCCGCCTGCCGGGCGTCCTGCACAACCGGCACATCGTCAACTTCCATACCGGTGAGCGCCGTTCCGACGAGGGGTTCCTCGCCTACCAGGTGCGGTTCGCGAAGTTCCTCCTCTCCGCCCCGCACTTCGACGCCGTGTACGCGGGGTTGAGGAAGGCCGGTGACGCACTGCTCGACGCCGAGGGGCATGTGAGCGCCTCCGTCGTCGCCGGGTTCGTCAGGGACGGCGCGCGCGTGGACCCGGCGGAGAACGCCGAACGGCTCGCCGTCCTCGACCGCTCGTTCCGCAGGCTCGGCGGGCGTTACGCGACGGCGGCGGACGTCCTCGCGGCCCGCCGCGACCGGCTCGTCGAGGAGGCCCGGCGGGACATGGAGGAGTTCGCCCTGTTGACCGACGCCTGGGAGGCCCTGGCCAGGGCGAGCCGTCGGGACCACCGCCCCGCCCTGCCGCAAGCGTCCGTGAAAGGCATCGCATGAGCCGCCACCAGCCGAGGAGCACGCACACCGTCACCGTCGCGTACGCGGGCGGTGAGGCGCGCCGGGGCCCCGTCACCATGGGGCAGGCCAACATGATCCGCTGCATGCTGCGGGACGAGCCCGAGCACATCAACATCCACGACGTGTGGCCGGTTCCCGACGGGACCGGCACGGAGGCGGTGATCGAGGCGCTGCGCGCGCTCGCCGTACGGCACGAGGCCCTGCGTACGACCTTTCCGCACGGTCCGGGCAGCGCGCCCGACGAGCAGGTGGTGGCACCGGCGGGCGCGTTCACGGTCACGGTCCTCGACCACGACGAGCTCCCCGGTCGACCCGCCGCGTACGCCGAGTCCCTCGCCCGTGGGGCACGGATCGAACGATTCCGCCTGGACCGGGACTTCCCCCTCCGGATCTCCCTCGTCACGCTGGCCGGCGCACCCGCCTACGTGACCATGGCGGCGAGCCACGCCGTGACCGACGTCGGCGCGCTCGCGGTCCTCAAGGAGGAGTGGCTGAGCCTGCTCGCGGGCGATGCGCTTCCTCCCGTCGCCTCCCTCACCCCGCTCGACCTGGCCACCGAGGAGGCGACGCCCGCCGGGCTCCGTAAGTCCGGGGCCTCGCTGCGGTACTGGGAGGGGATCATCCGCACCGGCCCCCAGGCGATGTTCGCGGAGCCGGGCGCCGAGGGCACCGAGGTGGCGACACCCCGGCTCACCCTCCGGTCGCGGCGGGCCGCGCGGGCCCTGGCCCTCGCGGCCGAGCGCACCGGCAGTCCCTCGGCCACCGTGCTGCTGACCGCCTGGTGCGCGCTCGTCGCCCACCGGACGGGGCAGCCCGCCTGCGTGGCCGCCGTCCCGACGTCCAACCGGTACCACCCCCGGCTCGCGCGCTCGGTGAACACCCTCTCCCAGGACGCCCTGCTCGCCCTCGACGTCCGGGTGCCGAGCTTCGACGCGCTCCTCAGGAAGGCCTGGGGGGCGGCCCTGAACGCCTACCGGCACAGTCAGTTCGACGCGGTCGCCCTCTGGGAGATGATCGGGCGGGCCACCTTCGATCGCGGCAGCCAGTTCGCGCGCGACGTCGTCCTCAACGACGTGAGTTCACTCCCCGACACCGTCGCCACCGTCACCTCGGGCACCCCCGACGACACCACCGGCCCGGACCTCGAACTGAGCTGGGGGCCGGACCAGGTCCTGCCGACCCGCGTCCTGACCTTCGTCTACGCGACGGACCCGCTGGTCCACCTCTCCCTGTGGGCCGACCCCGCGCTGTTCAAGCGGGACGAGGCGGAGGGCTTCCTCACCGGTCTCGTACGGCTCCTGGAAGCGGTCGGGGCGGCCGACGTGCCGCTCGCGTCGCTCAGCGGGGTGACGGGGGTCCACCCGGTCGAGCGCGGGCCCCGGTGGTGCCGGGTGGACGGCTCCTGGACGTCGCCGCCCCTCGTGGCGGAGGCCCTGAGCGAGGCCCTGGAGGGCCTGCCCGTCCACGTCACGGCGGACGCCCCGTACGAGAGCGGGAGCACTCCGCCGGAAGGGGCCGCCGGTGACCTCGCCGCGCACCTGACCGCGTACATCGCGGCCGGCGACACCCCGCTGACCCCGGCGGGGGCCCACACGGCGCTGATGGACGCCCTCCCCGGCCGCCCGGGAGTGCTGGCGCCGCGCCGGTACGTGATCGTCCAGGACCCGCCGGCGGAGGCGGACCGGAGCAGCGCTTGGCTCCGTCAGCAGATTCTCAGCGAAGGGACCGGCCGGGACCGGCGGATGTGACATGACGATGGATGAGGTAACCGCGCGGCGGGAGCAGAGCTCGCCGCCCAGCCCGTGGCGGTCGAGTCGCTTCCGGCTGTTCTTCACCGCCCGCAGCACCTCGCTGCTGGCCGACGGCATGCTGATGGTGTCGCTCACGACCGCCGTGCTCGGGGCGGGGTACGGGGCGGGCGGCGTGGGATACGCGCTTGCCGCCTGGATGGCGCCGATCGTCGTGCTGGTCCTGTTCGGCGGCGTGCTCGCCGACCGGTTCACCCCGCAGGTGATGATGGTCGGCGCGGACGTGGTGCGCATGGTGGCCATGCTCGCCCTCGCGGTGCTGCTGGTCGCCACGGACATCCGGCTGTGGCAGATCATGGCGTTGCTCGCGCTCAGCGGCGCGGCGACGGCCATGTTCCAGCCGGGTCTCGCGAGTCTGGTGCCGCAGGTCGCCGAGGACATCCAGCGGGCCAACGCGCTGCTGCGGATCTCCGAGGCGATCTGCACCCTGCTCGGCCCCGGCGTGGCCGGTCTCCTCGTGGCCTACTGGGACGTCGCGGGCTCCTTCGTGGTCATCGCGGCGGCCTACGCGCTCAGCGCCCTCGGTCTGGCGCCGCTGCGCAGGCTCGGCACGGCCCGGGACGAGAGCGACGAGCCGATGCTGCGGCGGCTGGCCACCGGATGGCACGAGTTCCGCTCCCGCGCCTGGCTGTGGGGGGTCATCGCCGTATGGGCGGTGTACGGCCTCTTCGTCTTCGGCCCGGCCCTGCCCCTGGGCGCGGCCCTGCTCACCGAACAGCACGGAGCGAGCGGATACGGCTGGATCGCCTCGGCCGACGGCGCCGGGACGATCATCGGCGGTCTGCTCGGCATGCGGGTCCGCCCGCCGCGCCCGCTGGTCGCGGGGGCCTGCGCGATGTTCTTCTTCACGCTGAACCCGCTGGCACCGGCCCTCGGCTGGTCCTTCACGGTCACGGCGCTCACGGGGGTCGTGGCCGGCTGCGGGTTCGCCTTCTGGGGGGTCATGTGGGCGACGAGCGTGCAGACCCACATCCCGCTGGCCGTCCTGAGCCGTGTCTCGGCCTACGACGTCGCCGGTTCCATCATGGTCATCCCGCTGGGCCGCGCCCTGGCCGGCCCGGCGGCGGACTCCTTCGGGGCGGACCGGGTACTGCTCTTCTCCTCGGTGATCGGTGTCGTGCTCATCGGCGTCATGCTCTGCGTCCCGGCGATCCGGGCGCTGGGCCGGGCACCGAAGGAGGCGGCGGCGGCCGTCGGCGGCGGCGGCTGACCCGGTGCGGTACGGGGCCGCCGGTCCTCCACCGGCGGCCCGGCCCGTTCTCGGAGATGCTGGACGAAGGACGTACGCGGGGATTCCCGGGCGCGGGCGAGTCGAGGAACATGTGTTCCAGTACCGACCGGTGACCGGACCGCTCGACGGGAGCTCGTCATGCACGATCCCAAGCTCACCCACCAGGAACGGAAGCTCCTCGACAGCATCGAGGAGGGCCTACGGGGCGATGAGACCCTCGATCGCGAGCTGCGCTCCTTCGGGCACGCCCCCGCGCGCCCGGGAGGCCGGTGGAACACGGTCCTCCGGCGCCGTCTCGGCTGGTGCACGGCGGGGCTCGGCGCCGTCTGCGCCGCACTGTTCGTCATCGCCGCCGTGTCGTCGTCCGCCGTCCCCCTCTGGTGCTTCGCGGCCGTGTGGGTGGTCACCGCCGTGTGCCTGATCCGGCTGGTGTACGTCGGTGCGGCGGCGCGCCGCCGCCGGTGACCTCGTGGGCGGGCCGTCGCATGATCCCCGGTGATGAGGGCAGCCGCCGGTGGAAGGCCTGGATCCCCGGCCTTCCAGGACGATCTGTTCGCCCCAGGAGAGGAAGCCACCATGCGCAAGAGTTCCGTGCTGAAGGGCAAGGGCAAGATCAAGGAGACCCTCGGCAAGGTGACCGGCGACTCCGCCCTGGAGAGGGAGGGCAAGGGCGACCAGCTGGCGGCCAAGGCCCGCAAGGGGATGGAGAAGGTGCACGAGAGCGCGCTGAGGGCCCGCGACGGGATGCGGCGACGCACCTCCTGACGGACCTCGCGCGGCGTCAGCGCAGGGCCGTGCGCAGGGTGGCGAGGACGAGGGCCCCCTGCGCGGCCTGCGTCTCGACGACCTCGGGCATGTGCGTCTCCTGACGTTCGCTGGGTCGTCCGTTTCCTGGCGGTGCCTCCCGTCGCGCCGCAGCGCGTGAGGGGCGGAGGGCCCGGAGGTGCGCCACCGCACCTTCCCCAGTGCACGACGTACGCGCGGCCCGCATCGGATCGGATCGCGCCACCCGGCCTCCCCTGCCCTCCTCGGCGCGGAGGCCCGCCACCGCCGCCGTCCCTGGTCGTCACACCGGACCGGCGGGCGGACCGCACGCGGTTCCAGCCGGTCCGGAAGCCCTCACGATCCGGCTCCGGACGCGACCGTCGGGCACGCTAGTCGGCGAGGACCGTGTTCTGGCAGGCGGTCAGCAGCCAGCGGCCGTCGGCCTGCTTGGAGATGACGTACAGCGGGGCGCCCTCGCTCTCCTCGCCCGGGGACAGGTATCGCTGACGGACCTTGACCGCGGCGACGTCGGGGCGGATGAAGAGCACGTGGACCACCTCGTAGGTGACCTTGCCGTCCCAGGTCGCCGCCGGGAGGACCTTGCGGGTGAACTCCGAGATCGCGTCGAGGCCGATGAGGACCTTGCCGTGGGCCGTGGTCCAGATCGCGTCGGGGTGGAACAGGCCGAGGAACTCCTCGGGGTCCTTGTTCTGCTGGGCGTGCTCGACGGTGGCGACGAGCCGGCTGATCGCTTCGATGTCCGCAGCGTGGGATATGGATTCCGTGGTCATGTGGATCATCGTCACACCTCAAGCATGATTGAGGTCAAGTGTTGCTCCCCTGGCCGAACGGCTCGGCATCCGCGCCGCCCTCGCCGTGTTCGCCGTCGACGCCCTCGCCGTCATCGTCCCGCTCCTTCGGACCGTGAACCCTAAGGCGCTGACCGAGGCGAACGCGGGTCGGCGTTGACGCCCTGGGGACGTTCGAAGGCCTGGAGCACGCCGCCGACGGAGAAGCACAGCGCACCGCACAACGTCCCCCAGTTGGCGATGTCGGTGTTGACCAGGCTCTGGGTGGTGGGCCGGGTGAAGGCGGCCAGCGCGGCGACCATGAAGAGCACCGACCCGAACTGGTTCACCGCCACCACCCACCAGCCGAGACTGCGCGAGCGGAGGCACGGCCGGGAGCGATGGCAGATCTCGGCGAAGGCGAGGTGGCCCGAGACCAGGAACAGCACGCACCCGATCACGTCGGGAGTCCAGATCAGCCGATTGGTCTGCTGGACGGTGAGCCCCTGCAGGAAGGAGTCCAGCAGGTTGACCCCGAACACGAGCGTCCCGGCGAAGAGCACGAACGCACTGAGCCAGTCCAGCCGCATCGGCTCGTACCCCCACCACCGCCGGCCGACCGTGGCCAGTGGACCGCCGCCCGGGGAGTGGCGGGGCGCGTTCAGCACCTGGAGGAGCGAGGTGTAGCCCCCGGTGGTGAAGAACAGCCCGCCCGCGAAGTAGATCGAGGCGCTCTCGACCGGATCGCCCGAGCCGAACTGGGCGACCGCGGCGCCGAGGGCGAAGAGCATGCCGCCGAGGAAGAAGGCGGCCGAGGCGACGGCGTTGAGCCTCCGAAGACGGCCGAGCGCCTCGGCGTCGGCCGTCGGGGACACGGCGACCGTGCGGCCGGGGCCCCGCACGGACAGCGCCCCGCGCTTGCGCGCGAGCCGCGACTCCCACACCACCGTCTCCCCCTCGGGGCGGTGCCAGGTGAGCCGGGTGGTGAACGGACCCGCGCCTTCGGCGCGGTGCTCAGGGTGTTCCACGAAGCGAGCCTAGTGCCGGGCCGGCCGCGCCGCGGACAGCGAAACGTGGACGTCGCCCCACCTCACCCGCGGTCCGCAGCCCGGGACACCGAAGCGGCCGGATGTCGTCCAGGCCTCCCGCGCCTCGCGGATCTCCTCCTCCTTCGAAGAGCCCTGGAGCTGGGCTATCGAGGTCCTCTCAGACACTGGGGAGAGCGTGCCGCGTCCGAGCTTGTCGAAGACGTGCACGATGTGGGGGGGGTGCCGGTGCGGGCGCTGAGCGCGAGCCGGGCCCCGATCTCGGGGTTGGAGCAGCAGCCGCGGGTGATCAGCCCCAGGACATTGGGTTCGCGCGGGCTCGGGCCGCAGAGGGCCGGCTGTCCCCGACAGCCGGTCATGGACTCTTTGGCGACCACGGCGAAGGCGATGCCGGTCCCGGACGCGGCCCCGGCCCGCGACCATGGCGGGCTCGGGTGACCACCGAGCCCGCCGCGTCGTCAGCGCTGGAGCGTCAGCAGACCCGGGCGGTAGGCCCACTGGCCGTAGTCACCGCCGGAGTTGGGATCACGACCCTGGTAGAGGAACTGCAGGTTGCAGGGGTCGATCGTGAAGGTCTGGTCGGCGCCGGCGCGGATCAACTCGCCGTGGCTGATGTCGTCGGTCCAGGTGGCTCCGCTGTTGGCCTTCCCCGCGAAGGGGTTGTTCTCGGTCGCGGCCTGCGGGGTCCACGCACCGCTCAGGCTGGAGGCCGTGAACGAGCGGAAGAAGCGCTGCTCACTCGCGCCCCGGGCCTCGACGATCATGAGGTACTGGTTCTGGCCCTTGACCTTGTAGACCTGGGGCGCCTCGAACAGGTTCTTCGCCGTGTCGTTCATGACCGTCGTGTACGACGAGCCGAAGCTGCCGGGGAAGTTCCCGATCGGCATGCTCGCCCGGTAGATCTTGCCGTTGTCACCGGCGAAGAACAGGTACATGTTCCGGTCGTCGGCGATGAGCGTCTGGTCGATCGGGCCCGTGCCCGAGTCGGCGATGGTTCCGGAGAAGAGCTCCTGCTCCGCCGACCAGCCGTTCGGGTTGGTGGGGTCGCTCGACGTCCGGTAGGAGAAGGCGGTCCTGCCCCATTGGTAGGCGAGCACCCAGATGTTCTTCGGCGCGAAGTGGAAGAGCGTGGGTGCGACGACGGAGTTCGACATCTTGTTCTGGCCCGTCGTGGCCATCTGAGACCAGTCGGTGAACGGGGTGAAGTTCATCGAGCCCCAGCCCACTCCCGTCCCCGTGGTGCCGTGCGTCGTCGCGTAGACGAGGTGCTTGCCGTTGTGGGGGGCGACGGTGAAGTCCTTGAGCGAGGCCCACCCGGCCTTGGGCTGCGCCAGCGCGCCCGTCGACGACCAGCGGTACGTCGAGGGAAGGACACAGGTGCCGGGGGTGCCGCCGGCGACCTTGACGAGCTGCCACTGCTGGTTGGCGCCGCCCCAGTCGTCGTACTGGACGATGTTCGCGTTGTCGGCGGTGGAGCCGCCCTGGACTTCGAGGGCCTTGCCGCTGTGGCGGGCGACGAGCCTGATGTGACCGTCCGCGCTGTCGGCCGGCCGCCACTGCTGATCGGTGCCGTTCACGTCCGTCCACTGGACGATCGCGCCGCCGTTGGCGGTGGAACCGTTCTGGACGTCCAGGACCTTGCCCGAGTGGCGGGACTTGACGCGGTAGTAGCCGTCGCCGGAGGCGACGAACTGCCACTGCTGCTGGTTCTGGTCGTTCCTGGTCCACTGGGTGATGCGGGCGCCGTCGCCGGTCGCGAGGTTGTGGACGTCCAGGGCCTTTCCGCTGTTGCGGTTGACCAGCACGTACCAGGCGCTGGTGTCGATGGTGGCCGCGGCGGCGGGCGGGGCAGTGAGGAGAGTGGCCCCGAGCAGCAAGGACGACAGGACCGCGAGGACGAGACTCAGGACCAGGGGTGGATGGCGAAACCTCATCAGAAGGGCTCCTTCGGGGGTTGGCGGTGAGGTGACTCCGACGAACCGCGCGGCGGCCGCGGCGCCAGGAGGACGGGACGGGGACGGAACAGGCGTGGAGAAGGCCGCACACGCCGAAGAGCGGCAGGGTGTCGTCCGGTGCCAGCGGCAGTCGCCGGGAGGTCCATCCGGATGCCGAGTTCGGGCTCGGCGTGCCGGCTGGCCTCGCGATGAGTTGTTAGCGCTAACAGTATGACTGCCGTCAGAGCGGTCAGGCGTTTCACAAAGCCTCCTCGGGGTGCGGGTCACGCGGGACAGGTCAACCCTTGGTGGCGCCGGCGGTGAGGCCGCCGATCAGCTGGCGCTCGGCGACGGCGTAGAAGGCGAGGGCCGGGACCATGGCGAGCACGATGTAGGCGAGGACCAACGCGAAGTCGGTCGAGTACTGGCCTTGGAACTGCTGGACGCCGACCGGGATCGTCTGCCATTTCGGATCGCTGAACACCAGCAGCGGCAGGAAGAAGTTGTTCCAGCTCGCGACGACCGCCAGCACCGAGACCGTACCGAGCGCCGGACGTGCCATCGGCAGCAGGATCTTCCAGAAGAAGCGGAGCTTGCCGCAGCCGTCCACGGTGGCGGCCTCCTCGATCTCAGCCGGGATGGTCCGGAAGAAGCCGCGCAGGATCACGATCGTCATGGGAAGCCCGAAAGCCGCCTGCGGGAGGATCACTCCGAGCGGATTGTCCAGCAGGCCGAAGGTTCGCAGCATGAGGAAGAGCGGCAGGACGGCCACCGCGAACGGGAACATCAACCCGATCGTGAAGAGCGTATAGAACAACTCCCGTCCCCGGAAGGCATATCGGGCCAGCACGAACGCCGCCATCGCGGAGGCCGCGACCGTGCAGACCGTCGTACCGATCGCGATTCCCGCGCTGTTGGCGATCTGTCGCCAGAACATTCCGTCGCCGAGAATTCCGGTGTAGTTTCCGGTCTTCCACCGCTCCGGCAGCCCGAACGGATTCGTCGTGAGCTCGCCGGTGCTCTTGAACCCGGAGATCACCGCGTAGAGCAGCGGTACGGCGACGAACGCGGCGATCAGCCAGACCACGGCGTGCAGTGAGAGACCGCGTGCCGTCCGGCGGGCGTTCATCGGCCGCCTCCTGGGGTGACGGCTCCGCTCAGATCGCGGCGGAGCACGTAGCGCTGGTAGAAGAGGGAGAAGACCAGGCTGATCATGAACAGCACCACACTGATCGCGCTGGCGTAGCCGACCTGGTACCGCTTGAACCCGAACTGGAACATCGCGATCGCCATCGTCTCGGAGGAGTGGTTGGGTCCGCCCGCGGTCATGACCCAGACGAGGTCGAAGAGCTGGATGGACCCGATGATCGACAGGAAGACGCTGATCCGGACGGTCGGGCCGAGGAGCGGCAGCGTCACGTGCCGGAAGCGCTGCCAGGCGTCGGCGCCGTCGATGGCGGCGGCCTCGAGGATCTCGGACGGGATGCTCTGCAGTCCGGCGAGGAAGAGCATCATGTGGAAGCCGAAGTACTTCCAGATCATGACGACGAAGAGGGTCGGCATGACCGTCGAGGGGTCGGCGAGCCACTTGCCCTGTAATCCCTCCAGGCCCAGGAGGCCGGCGAGATGGTCGGCCATGCCGGTGCCGGGCAGGAAGATCATCGTGAAGAGGACCGCCGTGACCACCTCGGACAGGATGTACGGCGCGAAGAACAGCATCCGGTAGACGGCCCGGCCACGGAGCCTCTGGTTGAGCAGGACCGCGGTGAACAGGGCGAACGGCAGCTGGATCGTGATCGACAGGACGATCAGGTACAGCCCGCGCCCCAGGTCGCCGAGGAAGACCTCGTCGTCGAAGAGTCTGGTGTAGTTCGCGAAGCCGACGAAATCGTCCATGGGGCCGATCCCGCCCCATTTGAAGAAGCCCGTGTACACGGCGACGATGATCGGGGCGAGGACGAAGACGAGGAAGAGGACGAGGGCCGGGACGAGGAACCAGGCGACCGACGCCCAGTCGCCCCACCCGCGCGGGCGCGACCGGGCCGGGACCGGCGGGTGCGCCGGCGCGGCTTCCTCCGTCCGCTCCTCAGCCAGGGGGGACACGGCGCTAGGCACTCTTCGCAGCCTCGGTGATCGACGTGGTGACCTGCTCGGGGGTCTTCTTGCCGGCTATGAGGTCGGCGACGCTGTCGTTGACCTCCTGGCCGACCGCCGGAGGGTAGGCCTGGTCGAGGAAGAGCTGGAAGCCCGTCGCCTTGACCAGGCTCGCGGCCACCACCTTCTTGTTGACGTCGGTGAGCTGGCTCTCCGCACCCTTGACCACCGGCAGATAGCCGTTGGAGGCCAGCAGCTTGGACTCGTTCTCCAGGACGAAGAACCTCAGGAAGTCCAGCGCCTCCTTCGGGGCGCCCTTGCGCAACGCGAAGCCACCGCCGCCACCGAACACCTCGGTGGCCTGCCCCACACCTCCGTCGACCGTGGGGAAGGGGAAGAAGCCCAGGTCCGCTCCGAGGTCGGCGCCCGCGTCCTTCTGCACCGACGGCCCCCACTGCCCCATCAGCTCCATGGCGGCCTTGCCGTTGCCCATGGTCGCGGCCTGCCCGCCGGGGGTGGCGTAGCCGGCGCCGAGAAAGGCCGTCTGGAACGGGTGGAGGTCGACGAGCTCCTTGAGGTGGGCGCCCGCCTGGACGAAGCCGGCGCCGGTGAAGTCCTTGGTGGTCGCGGCCTTCTGCAGCGCGGGGAGGCCGGCGACACGCATCGCGAGGTAGGCCCAGTAGTAGTGGCCCGGCCACTTCTCCTTGCCCGCGAGGGCGATCGGGGTGATGCCCGCCGCCTTGAGCTTCCTGACTCCGTCGAGGAACTCGGCCCAGGTGGCCGGCGGGGCGGTGATCCCGGCCTCGGCGAAGAGTTTCTTGTTGTACCAGAAGCCGACCATGCCGATGTCGTAGGGCACCCCGTAGGTGCGGCCGTCGAACTGGTAGGCCTGCAGCGAGACCGGGGTGAGGTCGGTCGACCAGTCCAGGACGTCGGTGAGGTCCTCGACCAGCCCCGCGTCGACCTGCTGCCGCAGCACACCGCCGCCCCAGGTCTGGAAGACATCGGGGAGCCTGCCCGAAGAGGTGGTGGCGGTCAGCTTGGATTTGAAGGCCTCGTTCTCCAGCGAGGTCGTGGTGATCGCGACGTTGGGGTGAGCGGTCGTGAACGCCGAGGAGATCTGCGGGAAGAGGGACTTGCCCGGCTCCGTCGTGGCGATGTTCCACCACTCGAACGTCACCTTGCCGTCGGCCGACGGCCCGCCGCCGGACGCGCCGGCTCCGCAGGCCGCGGTCATGGAGACGGACAGTGCGGTGAAGCCAGCGAGCGCGAGGAAGTTTCGTCGGCTCGGGGGGGTGCTGGCCATGGGACCTCCGTGAGGGGATGCCGGTTCGATGCCGGGCCACTGCCGGGTTCAGTGCCGATGCCGTGCTCGAAAACTTTTCGAAATACTCTCGAATTCCGTGGTGCCATAAACTAGGAACGTCAGGCTGTACGGTCAAGACTTCTCACCGATCTATCTTGAAGCGCCGCTTGAACGCAGGCTTGACAAGCAGTCGTGCCGATCAGAAACTCTTCGAAAGTTTGCGATACCTATCGTCGCCCGACGGCGTCGAGGAGGAGGGAAGTTGAGCGAGCAGCGGGCGACTCTGGCGGTCATCGCCGCGGAGGCAGGGGTCTCCCAGGCCACTGTCTCCAAGGTGATCAACGGTCGGTCCGACGTCGCGCCCTCGACACGCGAACGGATCGAAGTACTGCTGCGATCCCACAACTACCTCCAGCCCGGCCGGCAGAACAGGGCTCGCAGATCGGGCCTCGTCGACCTGATCATCGGCGGTCTGGACAGCGCGTGGGCGGTGGAGATACTGCGCGGCGTCGAGGCCGAGTGCGCCCAGCGGGGCGTCGGCACCGTCGTGTCGCTCGTGCCGCCGGGCGAGGCCACTCCGTCGAGCTGGGCCGCCCTGCCGGTCCAACACCACAGCGACGGCGTCATCCTCGTCACCGCCTCGGTCACCCAGGCCCAGCGCGCCCAGGTCGAACGGGGCGGGGTGGCGCTGGTCGTCATCGACCCGATCGACCTGCCGGGCAACGGCGTGCCGAGCATCGGCGCGACCAACTGGGCGGGCGGCCTCGCGGCCACCGAGCACCTGCTGGAGATGGGGCACCGCCGGATCGCCGCCATCGGCGGGCGCAAGGAGATGCTCTGCAGCCAGGCCCGCATCGACGGCTACCGGGCCGCTCTGGAGCGGGCCGGGATCGAGGTCGACCGCGACCTGATCCGGTTCGGCGACTTCCAGCACGAGGGCGGGTTCCGGTGTGCCCGGGAGCTGCTCGCCCTGCCCGAGCCACCGACGGCCGTCTTCGCCGGGAGCGACCAGCAGGCGATGGGTGTCTACGAGGCCGCCCGGCAGGGCGGACTGAGCATCCCGGGGGACCTCAGCGTGGTCGGTTTCGACGACCTGCCGATGTGCGAATGGCTGTCACCTCCGCTGACGACGGTGCGTCAGCCGCTGGAGGAGATGGGTCGGCTCGCAGCCCGCACGCTGTTCCAGCTTCTGGAGGACCAGCCCCTGGTCAGCCCCCGGATGGAGCTCTCGACCGAGCTCAAGGTCCGGCTCTCCACCGCCTCGCCCCGTCCCTAGGAGAACCCCTTGCCCGAGCCCTGGCGTGATCCTCTCCTGCCCGCCTCCGTGCGAGTCGCCGATCTGCTGAGTCGGATGACGCTGGAAGAGAAGGCGGGGCAACTCACCGGCTTCTGGGCCCTGCCCTCGAATCCCGGAGTACCCGTCGCGCCGATGGAGGACGATTCCAGCGAGCCCGCGCCGGACCTCGACGACATCGTCGGATACGGTCTCGGCCAGCTCACCCGGGTGTACGGAACCGCGCCGATCACCGCGGAAGCCGGTATGGAGCGCCTCGCCTCACTCCAGCGCCAGGTGACCGGGTCCGGCCGGTTCGGCATTCCGGCGATCGCTCACGAGGAATGCCTGACCGGGTTCATGACGTTCGGGGCCACGGTCTTCCCCGGGCCGCTCGCCTGGGGCGCGTCCTTCGACCCCGGGCTCGTGCGGCGGATGGCCGGGGCCATCGGTGAGGGGATGCGGCGGGTCGGCGTCCATCAGGGGCTGGCCCCGGTGCTCGACGTGGTCCGCGACTACCGGTGGGGAAGGACCGAGGAGTGCATCGGCGAGGACCCCTATCTCGTCGGAGCGATCGGCACCGCCTACGTACAGGGCCTGGAAGGCGCCGGCGTCGTGGCGACGCTCAAGCATTTCGCCGGATACTCGGCCTCTCGCGGCGGCCGGAACATGGCCCCCGTCGCCGCGGGGCCGCGCGAGTTCGCCGACGTGCTGGTCGAGCCCTTCGTACGGGCGCTGCGCGAGGGAGGCGCCCGGTCGGTGATGAACAGCTACACCGATGTGGACGGTGTCCCGGTCGCCGCCGACGAACACCTGCTGACCGGAGTGCTCAGGGACGAACTCGGCTTCGGCGGTGTCGTCGTCGCCGACTACTACTCCGTCTCCTTCCTGGAGACCCGGCACGGCGTCACCGGGTCTCGCGGCGCGGCCGGCGCGCTGGCGTTGACCGCCGGAATCGACGTCGAGCTGCCCACCGCCCGCTGCTACGGCGAGCCGCTGACCGCACTCGTACGGTCGGGAGACGTTCCCGGGGAGCTCGTCGACCGGGCCGCGGAGAGGGTCCTGCTGCAGAAGGCCGAACTCGGCCTGCTCGACCCCGACTGGGCACCCGTCAAGCCCGAGCCCGTCGACCTCGACCCGCCGGAGAACCGGGCCCTGGCCAGGCTCCTGGCCGAGCGGTCCACCGTGCTGCTCGCCAACGACGGCATCCTGCCCCTGCGCCCGTGCCGGGTCGCGGTCAGCGGGCCGTACGCCGACGACCCCCACTCGTTCCTCGGCTGCTACTCCTTCCCCAACCACGTGGCGCTGCCCGGCCACCCCGGGCTGGAGATCCCGACGCTCGGCGAGGCGCTCACCGCCGTCGGGTTCACGGTCACCGCGGAGGATCCGGAGGTGCACGTGCTCGTACTCGGCGACCGGGCCGGCATGTTCGGCCGAGGCACCTCGGGGGAGGGCTGCGACGCCGAGACCCTCGACCTGCCCGGTGACCAGGCCGCACTCGCCTCCGCCGTGCTGGACTCCGGGGTGCCGACCGTCCTGGTCCTCGTCTCCGGACGCCCCTACGCGCTCGGCTCGCTCGCCGACCGCGCGGCGGCCGTCGTCCAGGCCTTCTTCCCCGGCGAAGAGGGCGGGACGGCGCTGGCCCGGATCATCAGCGGGGCCGCGGAGCCATCCGGGCGGCTCCCCGTCTCCATCCCCCGCCAGGTCGGCGGACAGCCCGGTACCTACCTGCACTCCGCGTTGGGCGGGCACACCGACTGGAGCTCGGTGGACCCGACTCCGCTGTTCCCGTTCGGGCACGGGCTGAGCTGGACCAGCTTCACCTGCTCGGATCTCTCGGTGGATCCCGTCGCCCCGACGGACGGGGCCGTCTCCGTCGCGGTCACCGTACGCAACGTCGGCGAGGTGGCCGGGACCGAGGTGGTCCAGCTGTACCTGTCAGACCCCGAGGCGTCCGTCGTCCGGCCCCGGCGGTGGCTGGCCGGATTCGGCAGAGTCGAGCTGCGGCCGGGCGAGGCCGCCCGGATCACCTTCTCCGTCCACGCCGACCGGACCTCCTTCACCGGGGTCGACCTGCGCAGGAGGGTGGAGCCCGGAGAGATCGGCGTGGCCGTCGGACACTCCAGCGGCGACCTCCCGCTCCAGGGCTCCTTCACCCTGCGCGGCCCGGTACGCCACCCGGCGGCCGACCGCGTGCTGTCCGTGCCGGTCGAGATCGTCCCGGTCCCATGAGTACGGCCTTCGATGATCCCGTGCTGCCCGGGTTCCGGCCCGACCCGTCCGTCTGTCGGGTGGGGGCGGACTACTACCTGGTGACGTCCAGCTTCGAGTGGTTCCCGGGGCTCCCCGTGTTCCACAGCCGCGATCTCGTGAACTGGCGACGTCTCGGCTCCGCGCTGGACCGACCGTCCCAGCTCGACCTCGACGGGTGCGAGCCTTCACGCGGCCTGTTCGCACCGACGATCCGGCACCATGACGGGCTCTTCCACCTCGTCTGCACGCTGATGGACGGCCCCGGACACTTCGTCGTCACGGCGGCCGACCCGGCCGGGCCGTGGTCGGAACCGTACTGGCTGGAGGGAGAGGGCTTCGACCCGTCGCTGTTCTTCGACGACGGGCCGGACGGAGACGGCCGGGCCTGGTTCACCGCCGCCCGCGTGCTGGACGAGGTCGCGGGCCGCACCGAGATCTGGATGCGTGAGTACCTTCCCGGTGAACGAAGGCTCACAGGACGCGAGTACGTCCTGTGGTCGGGAAGCCGGACGGGCGCCCGCTGGTCGGAGGCCCCGCACCTCTACAGGATCGACGGGACCTGCCTCCTGCTCACCGCGGAGGGCGGTACCGACGTGGACCACAGCGTGGTGGCCGCCCGCGCCGCCCACGTGACCGGCCCGTACAGGGGCACCCCCGGCAACCCGGCCCTACCTCCCGCCCGGAGGGGCCCCGTCACCTGCACCGGGCACGCCGACCTCGTGCAGACCCCGGACGGCGACTGGCGGGCCGTCCTCCTGGGCGTCCGCCCGGGCTCCGCCATCGGCCGCGAGACCTTCCTCAGCAGGGTCACGTGGAGTGACGGCCGGCCGGTCTTCTCCCCCGTCGGCCACACGAGCCCCCGCTGCCCGCTCCACGACGACTTCGCCGAACTCTCCGCCGACTGGAGCACCCTGCGCACCCCTCGCACCCCGTTCTGGACCACCGGCGACGGGCTCCGCCTCCAGCTCCGCCCCGAACACCTCGGCGAACGGACCGTCCCGTCCCTCCTGGCCCGCCCCCAGGAACAACCCGACTGCGACGTGTCCACCGAACTGCACTTCACTCCCGCAGCACCGGGCGAACAGGCCGGCCTCGCCGTCGTCCTCGACGACGACACCCACCTCCTCTTCCTTCGCACCGAGGAAGGACTCGTCCTCCGCCACGGGCCCGAGGTCCTGGCCCGTGATCCCGTCCCCCCGGGGCCCGTTCGCCTGGGGGTCCGCGTCCGGGGCTTCAGCCACACCTTCGCCCATGCGGCGCCGGACGGTGCCTGGCGGGACCTGGCCACCGTCGAAGCCACCTTCCTCAGGCCGCTGTTCACCAGCGTCCAGCTCGGCCTCTACGCCACCTCCCACGGCCGCCCGTCCACGAACCAGGCCCACTTCACCTGGTTCGACATCACGTATCCGAACCGCCCCTCCGGGGCGACGGGCATCGACGCCCTGGAAATGTGAACCGAGGCAAGCCCTCACTTATGAAGGAAGCAGTCCCTATCGAAACACTTTCGATAGGGACTGCTTCCTTCATGGCGCTTCCGAATTCCCTGACGGACCTCCCAAAGGACCAATCCGGCCCCATCATCGGGCCGCATTACCGAAAACTCCCCGAAACACTTGACATGTTCCTGCGGTGTTTCCAGACTGAATTCGAGGCGCCACCGGCCCTTTGTCTGCGTGCCGCGGTGCCGGCCTCGAATCATTGCGCCCTGATGGTCCGCGCCCTTTTCCACAGGCGCGGACATCGCCGTCGCGGAATTTCTTCCCGCCGCGCTCGCATCCATCCGTGATTTCCGTACTGGAGGTCCAGTCATGCGTTTACACGCCACCTCGTCCACCGTCCGCCGGAAAATAGGGGGCCTCTGCGCGGCGCTGATCGTCGGCGTCCTCGGTTCCGCCACCGTGCTGGTGGCGCCGCCGACCTCACACGCCGCCGAGAGCACGCTCGGCAGGGCGGCGGCGCAGAGCGGCCGGTACTTCGGCACCGCCATCGCGTCGGGCAGGCTCAACGACTCGACGTACACGACGATCGCGACCCGCGAGTTCGACTCGGTGACGGCCGAGAACGAGATGAAGATCGACGCCACCGAACCCCAGCAGGGCCGGTTCGACTTCGCCGCCGGCGACCGCGTCTACAACTGGGCGGTGCAGAACGGCAAGCAGGTGCGGGGCCACACCCTGGCCTGGCACTCCCAGCAGCCCGCCTGGATGCAGAACCTCAGCGGCAGCGCGCTGCGCCAGGCCATGACCCACCACATCAACGGCGTGATGGCCCACTACAAGGGCAAGATCGCCCAGTGGGACGTCGTGAACGAGGCCTTCGTCGACGGCACCTCGGGAGCCCGGCGCGACTCCAACCTGCAGCGCACCGGCAACGACTGGATCGAGGTCGCCTTCCGCACCGCACGCGCCGCCGACCCGGCAGCCAAGCTCTGCTACAACGACTACAACGTCGAGAACTGGACCTGGGCCAAGACCCAGGCCATGTACGCCATGGTCCGGGACTTCAAGCAACGCGGCGTGCCCATCGACTGCGTCGGCTTCCAGTCGCACTTCAACAACGACAGCCCCTACAACAGCAACTTCCGCACCACTCTGCAGAACTTCGCAGCCCTCGGCGTCGACGTCGCCATCACCGAACTCGACATCCAGGGCGCCTCGGGCACGACCTACGCCAACGTGACCAACGACTGCCTGGCCATTCCCCGCTGCCTCGGCATCACCGTCTGGGGCGTGCGAGACACCGACTCCTGGCGAGCCGAGCACACGCCACTGCTGTTCAACGGCGACGGCAGCAGGAAGCCCGCCTACACCTCCGTCCTCAACGCGCTCAACGCCGTCTCCCCCAACCCCACTCCGCCCCCCTCCCCCGGCTCCGGAGCGATCAAGGGAGTCGCCTCGGGCCGCTGCCTGGACGTACCCGGTGCCGTGACCACCGACGGCACCCAACTCCAGCTGTGGGACTGCAACAACCGCACCAACCAACAGTGGACCCACACCACCACGGGTGAGCTCAGGGTCTACGGCGACAAGTGCCTGGACGCCGCCGGCACCGGCAACGGCGCCAAGGTGCAGATCCACGGCTGCTGGGGCGGCGACAACCAGAAGTGGCGCCTCAACTCCGACGGAACCGTCGTCGGCGTCCAGTCCGGCCTCTGCCTCGACGCCGCCGCCAACGGCACCGCCAACGGCACCCTGATCCAGCTCTACTCCTGCTGGAACGGCGGCAATCAGCGCTGGACCCGCACCTGACCCGCTGCGGCGCACCATGGAGGGGAGTCAGGGTGATCCTGGCTCCCCTCGACGCGGTCAGGCAGACGGAGGGTTGCCGTAGTAGGCGTCGGGGCCGTGCTTGCGCGTGAAGTGGCGGTCCAGCACGTGTCGCGGGGGCTCGACCGTGCCCAGGGCGATGGTGTGGAGGGCCATCTCGGCCACCGCCTCGCAGACGATGGCGTGCTCCAGGGACGTGGTGGCGTCGGCACCCCAGGTGAACGGGCCGTGGTGGGCGACCAGGGCGCCCGGGACCTCCCGGGCCCGGGTGTCGTCGCCGCCCAAGAGGTCCACGATGACCTGGCCGGTGTTGTACTCGTAGTCCGTGGCGCACTGCAGGGGGGTGAGGGCCTCGGTGACGGGGACGGGACCGTTGAAGGTGTCCGCGTGGGTCGTACCGAGCACGGGTATCGGGCGCCGGGCCTGGGCGAAGGCGACGGCGTGGGTGGAGTGCGTGTGGGTCACGCCTCCGATGGAGGGGAAGGCCAGGTAGAGGCTCCGATGAGTCTCCGTGTCGGTGGACGGTCGCAGGTGGCCATCCACGACGCTTCCGTCGGACAGCGAGACGACGACCAGGTCCTCCTCGCGCAGCACGTCGTAGGCCACGCCCGAGGGCTTGATGACGAAGACACCGGCTTGTCGGTCCACACCGCTCACGTTGCCCCAGGTCAGAGTGGCGAGCCCGGCTCGGGGGATGCGGAGGTTGGCCTCCAGTACCTCTCGGCGCAGTTCCTCGGAAACGGCGGTGCTCACGGCGGGCTCCGTCCTGGTGGGAGTGGTGGCGGGGGTCCTCACAGGCTCTGGGCCAGGCGGTGGTAGGCCTGGTTCCAGCGCAGCTCGCGCGTGAAGCGCCGGATGGTGGTGTCCTCGTCGATGACCGCGAGTTCGGTCCGCAGCATCTCGGCGAGGTCGTCGAGCTCCTCGCCGCCGAGGGAGGTGGTCAGGACGGTGTGGTGCGGCGCTCCGGCCGTCAGCCAGGCCTCGGTGGAGGTGCGCAGGTCGGGGCGGGGGCGCCAGACGGCTCGGGCGACGGGGAGCTTCGGCAGCGGCTCGGGCGGGGCGACGACGTCGATGTGGTTGGCGACGAGGCGGAACCGGTCGCCCATGTCGGCGAGGCCGACGACGACGGCCGGACCCGGGTCCGCGTCGAAGACGAGGCGGACCGGGTCCTCTCGTCCGCCGATGCCGAGCGGGTGGAGCTCGCAGGACGGCGTGGCCGTGGTCAGGGAGGGGCAGACCTCGAGCATGTGGGCGCCGAGGATGAGCTCCTGGCCCGGCGTGAGGTCGTAGGTGTAGTCCTCCATGAAGGAGGTACCGCCGGGCAGGCCGTGGGCCATCGCCTTCAGTGTGCGCAGCAGGGTGGAGGTCTTCCAGTCTCCTTCGCCGCCGAAGCCGTAGCCGTCCGCCATCAGGCGCTGCACGGCGAGGCCGGGCAGCTGGCGCAGGCCCCCGAGGTCCTCGAAGTTGGTGGTGAAGGCGCGGAACCCGCCTTCGGTGAGGAAGGTACGCAGGCCGGCTTCGACGCGGGCGGCATAGCGCAGGGAGTCGTGACGCTCACCGCCGGGCCGCAGCTCGGGCGCGAGGGCGTAGAGGTCCTGGTACTCCTTGACGAGGTCGGCGACGGTGTCGTCGGGGGCGGCGTCGACCACGGCGACGAGGTCGTTGACGCCGTACGTGTTGACCGAGACCCCGAACCGCAGCTGTGCCTCGACCTTGTCGCCTTCGGTGACGGCGACGTCGCGCATGTTGTCGCCGAACCGGGCGAGTTTGAGGGTGGTGAGTTCGGACCGGCCGACGGCGGCGCGTGCCCATCCGGCGATGCGGTCGACGACGTCGGGGGTGGAGACGTGACCGGCCACGGTCTTGCGCGGGACACCGAGGCGGGTCTGGACGAAGCCGAACTCGCGGTCGCCGTGGGCGGCCTGGTTCAGGTTCATGAAGTCCATGTCAATGGTGGCCCAGGGCAGTTGGCGGTTGGCCTGAGTGTGCAGGTGCAGCAGGGGCTTGCGCAGGGCGTCGAGGCCGGCGATCCACATCTTGGCCGGGGAGAAGGTGTGCATCCAGGCGATCAGGCCGATGCAGCGGTCGTCGGCGTTGGCCTCCAGGCAGACCGCGCGGATGGCGGCCGCGTCGGTGAGGACCGGCTTCCACACCAGGCGGACGGTCATTTGGGGCTGCCCGGCGAGGGTGTCGCAGATGGCGCGGGACTGGTCGGCGACCTGGGCCAGGGTGTCGTCGCCGTAGAGGGCCTGGCTTCCGGTGAGAAACCAGATCTCGCGGTCGGGCTGGGCGAGCGTCATGTCGGGTGTGCTCCTCGGAGGTGCTGGGGCGGAGAGGTCGGGCCGATGGCGGCTGTGGGCGGGGAGGTGGCCCGGTCAGCCGGTGGTGGCGGCGCGTGCGGTGTTGCGGATCCGTCGCAGTCGGTGCAGGAGGAGGTCCGCGCCGGTGCCGAAGTGCTCGTGCAGGGCGCGGTACTCGCTGAACAGCGCGTCGTAGGCGTCCGCCCGCGCGGGGTCGGGCACGTAGGCGTGGCGCCGGACGCTTCCCATCACGGCGGCGGCGGAGCGGACGTCGGGGTAGGCGCACGCGGCGACGGCGGCGTGGATGGCCGAGCCGAGCGCCGGCCCCTGCTCGGAGGCGCCGAGGGAGACGGGGCGGCGGAGCACGTCGGCGTAGATCTGCATGAGCAGCGCGTTCTTCCTCAGTCCTCCGGTGACGATGAACTCCTCGACGGGGATGCCGCCGTCCTCGAAGGCCTCGACGATCAGCCGGGTCCCGTAGGCGGTGGATTCGAGCAGAGCCCGGTAGACGTCTTCGGGCCGGGTGTCGAGGGTGAGGCCGGCGATGACTCCGGAGAGGTGGTGGTCGACCAGGGGGGACCGGTTGCCGTTCATCCAGTCCAGGGCGACCAGGCCGTGCGCGCCGACCGGCTGGCCGGCGGCCCTGCGGGTCAGGAGTTGGTGCAGGTCCTCGCCCGAGGCCTCCGCCTCGGCGCGGTAGGGGTCCGGTACGCCCTGCCGGAGCCACCAGGCGAAAATGTCACCGACCGCGCTCTGGCCGGCCTCGTAGCCGTAGGCACCCTCGACTATGCCGCCGTCGACGACCCCGCAGATGCCGGGCACCTCGGCGAGGGTGGCGCCGTTGAGTACGTGGCAGGTGGAGGTGCCCATGATGGCGAGCATCCGGCCGTTCTCGACGGCGCCCGCGGCGGGCGCGGCCACATGGGCGTCGACGTTGCCGACGGCGACGGCGACGCCCTCGGGGAGCCCGGTCCAGTGCGCGGCCCGGCCGCTCAGTCCGCCGGCACGGGAGCCCAGGGGTGACAACGGGTGCTCCAGGCGCGTGGCGGGGAAGTCGGCGAAGTCCGGGTGGAGTCGGGCGAGGAAGCCGGGCGAGGGGTAGGCGCCGTCCTGGTGGATGCCCTTGTAGCCGGCGGTGCAGGTGTTGCGGGACTCGGTGCCGGTCAGCTGCCAGACGATCCAGTCGGCCGCCTCGATCCAGCGGGCGCAGGCGGCGTAGACGGCCGGGTCCTCTTCCAGGACCTGGAGCGCCTTGGCGAACTGCCACTCGGAGGAGATCCTGCCGCCGTACCGTGCGATCCACTTCTCGCCGTGGGCGTGAGCGAGGGCGTTGATGCGGTCGGCCTGCCCCTGGGCCGCGTGGTGCTTCCACAGTTTGGGCCAGGCATGCGGGCGGTCGGCCCACTCGGGCGTCAGGGCGAGCGGAGTGCCGTCCGGGGTGGTCGGCAGGACCGTGCAGGCGGTGAAGTCGGTGGCGATGCCGATGACGCGGGCCGGGTCGACTCCTGCGTCGGCGAGCGCCGCCGGAACGGCGGTACGCAGGACGTCGCGCCAGTCCTCGGGGTGCTGCAGGGCCCAGTCGGGGGGCAGGGGGGCGCCGGTGGCGGGAAGGCGGTCGTCGATGACCGCGTGGCGGTACTCGTGGACCGACGAACCGAGTTCGGCGCCGTCCCGGACCCTGACCACGACGGCGCGCCCGGAGAGGGTGCCGAAGTCGACTCCGATGGTGCAGGCCTCGGGATGGTGACGGGCTGCGGGGTCGGAAAGGGCGTGTGTGGTCACGATGCGATCTCTCTCGTCATGAGCAGGGCCAGAGGAGCACCCTGATTGTTAACGCTCACAATTGAGTTGGACAAGAGCTGCGTGCAGTCCTGTCGCACATTGGGCGGGAAACGGGGCCTCTGAAGTGAGCGCTCACCTAGGTCGAGAGGCGACCCGACGTCGCGGCCGGCCCTGCGTCGCGGCCAGCCCGCCGGGGGGCGGACGGGGCGGAGCTGTGGACGGGGCGCTTGCGCGGGCGGACCGACGCGCGTGTGCCGCCGAACGACAGGCGCCGGATATCAGGCGACAGACAGCAGGCCGCAGACAGCAGACAGCGGACAGGAGGCCTGTCACCGGCCGGCCAGGAGGCGGTGGCGAGAGCCCGCCCGCCGCGTCAGGATTCGTTCGAGGGGCGCGTGCTCGCGCGCATGATGAGCTGCGGTTCCACCAGGAGGTGCTCGGCCTTCCGGGCGCGACCCTCGATGTGGTCCACCAGGAGCCCGATGCTCCGGCGCCCGATGGCGGCGAAGTCCTGGCGGACCGTCGTCAGCGGCGGAGGGAAGAACTCGGCCTCGGGGATGTCGTCGAAGCCGGCGACGGCGACCTGTCCGGGGGTGCGGATCCCGCCCTCGCGCAGCGCCCGCAGCACGCCGAGCGCCATCTGGTCGTTGGCGACGAAGACGGCCGTGACCGGTGTCGCCCCGCGGCGGGCCAGGGCGAGTCCCGCGAGTTCCTGTCCCGCCCGGTAGCCGGACAGCGGGCTCCAGTCCCCCGTCAGTACGCGCGGAGGGCGGATGCCGCTCTCCTCCAGGACGGTGCGCCATCCCGCGGTGCGGGCCTCGCTCTCCAGCCAGTCGTCGGGACCCGCCACGTGCCAGACATTGCCGTGCCCGGCGGCGAGCAGGTGCTCCGTGACCATGCGGGCGCCGAGCTCCTGGTCGAGGGAGACGCCGGGCAGGTCGAGCTGATGCCCACCCTCCACGGTGACCACGGGGAAGGGCGCGTCCAGCTCGGCGAGCGCCTGCACGTGCGAGCGTTGCGGGGTGATGGCGACGACGCCCTCCACACCCCAGGAGGCGAGGTGGTCGATGGCGTCCTTGAGCCCCTGCCCCTCTCCGGTGCGCAGACTGACGGTCGAGACGAGGTAGCCCTGCTCCCGGGCCGCCTCCTCCAGGCCGGTCAGGGTGCTGGCAGGGCCGTACAGGGCGGTGTTGACGGCGATGACACCCAGCGTCCTCGTACGGCGCGTCACCAGGGCGCGTGCGGCGGAGTTGCGGCGGTAGCCCAGCCGCTCGATGGCCAGGGTGACCTGTTCCCGGGTGGCCGCGCGCACGTTGGGGTGATCGCTCAGCACCCGGGAGACGGTCTGGTGGGAGACCCCCGCCTCTCGTGCGACGTCGGCCATCGTCGGCGGGCGGACTTCTTCCGCGGGATGCGCCACGTTCGCCTCCCTTCTCCCTGCTTACGGCTGCGTATCGATACGAGAAAAACCTTAGCGCCTCTTGTATCACGCCGTTGTGAGCGCTAACAATCTAGCTCGACCGGGGCGCCGAAGCCCCGGCCACCCAGCCGGAACGGTGTCGTCCCGGTGGTGCGAGGACCCGCGCTGCCGCCGCCCGTCCCGGCCGGAGCCGCCTCGACGACGGGATTGCCAGGTAACCCATGAAGAAGTTCCGATCCGCGTCCGCCCTCCTGGCCGTGACCACCGGCTGTGCCCTGCTCCTGACAGCCTGCGGGCAGAACAGCGAGGGCGGCAGCCAGGAGTCGAAGGACACGAAGGACCTCACCATCGGCATCGCGATGCCCACCAAGTCCTCCGAGCGGTGGATCGCCGACGGCCGCAACATGACCGAAAGCCTGAAGAAGGCCGGCTTCGCCACGACCCTGCAGTACGGCGAGGACGACCCCGACCAGCAGGTCGCCCAGATCGAGAACATGATCACCCAGGGCGTCGACGCCCTGGTCGTGGCCGCCATCAACGGCGAGGCCCTGTCCAACGTCCTGCAGCAGGCGGCGGACGCCCGCATCCCGGTCATCTCCTACGACCGGCTCATCCTGGGCTCCCCGCACGTCGACTACTACGCCTCCTTCGACAACGAGAAGGTCGGCGAACTCCAGGCCACGTACATCGTGGAGAAGCTGGGGCTGAAGGCCGGCTCGAAGAAGGGCCCCTTCAACATCGAGCTGTTCGCCGGGTCCAACGACGACAACAACACCAAGTACTTCTTCGACGGCGCCATGAAGGTGCTGAAGCCCTACCTCGACAAGAAGCAGTTGGTCGTACGCTCCCAGCAGACCCAGCTCAACCAGGTCACCACGTTGCGCTGGGACGGAGGGACGGCGCAGAAGCGCATGGACGACCTGCTGACCTCCTCGTACTCCACTGCCCGGGTCGACGCCGTGCTGTCCCCCTACGACGGCATCTCCATCGGCATCCTGTCCGCCCTGAAGTCCGACGACTACGGGAGCGCCGCCAAGCCGCTGCCGGTCGTCACCGGCCAGGACGCGGAGGTCGCCTCCGTGAAGTCGATCATCGCGGGCCAGCAGACGCAGACCGTCTACAAGGACACACGCGCGCTCGCGCAGGTCGCCGCGGACATGGTGACCGCCGTCCTCGCCGGCAAGAAGCCCGAGATCAACGACGACGCCACCTACGACAACGGCAGGAAGGTGGTCCCGGCCTTCCTGCTCGATCCGGTCAGCGTCGACAAGTCGAACTACCGGAAGGTCCTGGTCGACTCGGGCTACATCAACGCCGAGGAACTGCGGTGACGCCCGTCCCGGCCCGCTCCCCCAAGGTTCCCGTCTCCGCCTCGCCCCCGGCCGGCCCCGTCCTCGAGATGCGGTCCATCGTCAAGACCTTCCCCGGAGTCAGAGCGCTGTCCGACGTGACCCTGTCCGTGGAGCGCGGCGAGGTGCACGCCCTGTGCGGCGAGAACGGTGCCGGCAAGTCGACGCTCATGAAGGTCCTGTCCGGCGTCCACCCGCACGGCACCTACGAGGGCGAGATCCTCTTCGAAGGCGTGCCGTGCCGGTTCAAGGACATCAGGGCCAGCGAGCAGCGCGGCATCGTCATCATCCACCAGGAGCTCGCCCTCGTTCCCTACCTGTCGATCGCCGAGAACGTCTTCCTCGGCAACGAGCCGTCCCGGCGCGGGATCATCGACTGGCACGAGGCGCTGCGCCGTGCTTCCGAACTGCTCCGGCGGGTCGGGCTCGACGAACACCCCGAGACCCGGGTCGCCGACATCGGTGTCGGCAAGCAGCAGCTCGTGGAGATCGCGAAGGCACTGGCGAAGAACGTCCGCCTCCTGATCCTCGACGAGCCCACCGCGGCGCTCAACGACGAGGACAGCGCGAAGCTGCTGCGGCTGATGCGGGAGCTGAAGAGCCAGGGCATCACTTCGATCATCATCTCGCACAAGCTGAACGAGATCGCCCAGATCGCGGACTCCGTCACCATCCTGCGCGACGGGCGCTCCATCGAGACCCTCGACGTCAGGGACCCCGCCACCACCGAGGAACGCATCATCCGCGGCATGGTGGGGCGTGACCTCGACAGCCGGTTCCCCGACCGCACGCCGTACGAGGGCCCGGCCGACGCCGCCCCTGTCCTGGAGATCCGGGACTGGACCGTACGTCACCCCCTCGACCGCGGCCGCAAGGCCGTCGACGGGGTCTCGCTCCAGGTCCGCCGCGGGGAGATCGTCGGCGTCGCGGGGCTCATGGGGGCCGGCCGGACCGAACTCGCGATGAGCGTCTTCGGCCGTTCCTACGGCCACTACGAGCAGGGCACCGTGCTCAAGGACGGCCGCGAGGTACGGACACGCACGGTCCCCGAGGCGGTCGCCCACGGCATCGCGTACGTCACCGAGGACCGCAAGCACTACGGGCTCAACCTCGGGGACTCCGTGAGCCGGAACATCTCGCTCGCGTCGCTCGGCGCCCTCGCCCGCCGCGGCGTCGTCGACGGGCATGAGGAGCGCAAGGTGGCCGAACGGTACCGGCGGACCATGAACATCAAGGCTCCGAACGTCCTCGAGCCGGTCGGCCGCCTTTCCGGCGGCAACCAGCAGAAGGTCGTTCTCAGCAAGTGGATCCTCGCCGGGCCGGACGTCCTCATCCTCGACGAGCCCACCCGAGGAGTCGACGTGGGAGCCAAGTTCGAGATCTACACCGTGATCGACCGGCTCGCCGCCGAGGGCAAGGCGATTCTCCTCATCTCCTCCGAGCTGCCCGAACTGCTCGGCATGTGCGACCGCGTCTACACCATGGCCGCGGGCCGGCTGACCGGCGAAGTCGCCCGCGAGGACGCCACCCAGGAAGTCCTGATGCGGCACATGACACAGGACACCCCCGCGCCACCGGCGGTCACCGCGGGCGGCGCCTCCAGCGAAGGACACCAGGCATGAGCACCGACGTCAGCACGGAAACGACCACACCGGCGCCCCCGGGCCGCGGGGCTCCGTCCACCGGGGCACCGCTGACCCGGGTGCTTCTGGACGGCGTCCGGCGGAACATGCGCCAGTACGGGATGCTCTTCGCACTCGGCCTGATCGTGCTCCTGTTCCAGATCTGGACGGGCGGCGACCTCCTGCTGCCGCGCAACGTCTCCAACCTGGTGCTGCAGAACAGCTACATCCTCATCCTGGCCATCGGCATGATGATCGTCATCATCTCCGGGCACATCGACCTGTCGGTGGGCTCCCTGATGGCCCTGGTCGGTGGCATCGGGGCAGTGCTCATGGTCGAGCACCAGGTGGCCTGGCCCGTCGCGGTGCTCCTCACCCTGCTGCTGGGAGCCGTCGCCGGCGCCCTCCAGGGATTCTTCATCGCGTACGTCGGCATACCGTCGTTCATCGTGACGCTCGCCGGCATGCTGCTGTTCCGCGGGCTGACGGAGATCTTCCTCAAGGGGCAGACGCTCGGCCCGTTCCCTGACGGACTGCAGAAGATCGCCAACGGCTTCCTGCCGGAGGTGGGACCGCAGACCAACTACCACAACGGGACCCTGCTCCTCGGCCTTGGCCTGGTCGCCTACGTGGTGTTCCAGGAGGTGCGGGACCGCCGTCGCCAGCGGGAATTCGCTCTGGAGCCGCTCCCCACGGGCCTGTTCGCGCTGAAGCTGACGGCGCTGGTCGCCGCTGTCCTGGTCACCACCCTGCTGCTCGCCAGCTACAAGGGCGCCCCCGTGGTCCTCCTGATCCTGGCCGCGCTGCTGGTCGGCTTCGGTTACGTGATGCGCAACGCGGTGATCGGCCGCCACGTGTACGCGATCGGGGGGAACCTGCCGGCCGCCAAGCTGTCCGGGGTCAAGGACAGGAAGGTGACCTTCGCCGTGTTCCTCAACATGGGAATGCTCGCGGCGCTCGCCGGGCTCGTCTTCGCCGCGCGCTTCAACGCGGCCTCGCCGAAGGCGGGCGTGAACTTCGAACTGGAGGCCATCGCCGCCGCGTTCATCGGCGGGGCGTCGATGAGCGGTGGAGTCGGGACCGTCCTGGGAGCCATCATCGGCGGCCTGGTCCTCGGCGTGCTCAACAACGGCATGAACCTCGTCGGGGTGGGCACCGACTGGCAGCAGGTCATCAAAGGCCTGGTGCTCCTCGCGGCGGTCGGCTTCGACGTGTGGAACAAGCGCAGGGCTGGTGCCTGACGTCCCTCCGATGACGGCTGTGCCCGCCGGTTCCTCCACCGGCGGGCACGGCCATGTCGGCGTGCTCGTACGCGGTCAGCCGCGCGTGCTGAACCGCAAGACCGTCCTCGACCGGTACTCGTCGCCGGGGCGCAGCACCGCCGAAGGGTCACCGGGGCGGTTCGGGGAGTCGGGGAAGTGCTGGGTCTCCAGCGCGATTCCGGCGCCCGCCAGGTAGGGCGTACCGCTCTTGCCGAGGACCGTTCCGTCGAACTGCCCCGCGGTGTAGACCTGCAGTCCGGGCTCCGTGGTCAGCACCTCCAAGCGGCGGCCCGTGGCCGGCGCGTGGAGGACGGCGGCCCGGCGGAGGGATGTGTCGCCGTGCGGGCTCAGGACGAAGTTGTGGTCGAACCCGCCGTCCGCGCCGGGGCGGGCCAGGGCCTCGGCGATCCTCAGCGGCCGGCGGAGGTCGAACGCGGTGCCGGAGACGGGGCGGTGGTCCCCGAGCGGAATGAGGTCGTCGTCGACCGGTGTGTAGTGGGAGGCGTGGACGGCGAGTTCGTGGCCGAGGATGTCGCCGGCGCCCTCGCCGTCGAGGTTGAAGTACGCGTGGTTGGTCAGGTTGACCAGGGTGGCCGCGTCAGTGACCGCCGTGTAGGTGAAGGCGAGTTCGTCGTCGCGGCCGATGAGGCAGCTGACGGTGACGTCCAGGGTTCCCGGGAACCCCTGGTCGCCGTCCGGGCTGCGGAGGTGCAGGAGCACCCCGGTGCGCTCCGCGGTGTGCACGCTCTCTGCTTCCCAGAGGCGGGTGTCGAAGCCGTCGGTTCCACCGTGCAGGCAGTGGCCGTTCTCCTGCGTGGTCAGCTGGTACGGCTTCGCGTCCAGGGAGAACCGACCGTGTGCGATGCGGTTGGCGTAGCGGCCGACGGTGGCGCCGAAGTACCGGGCGGTGGTGGCCGTCCGGGCCGGGTCGCGAGGAGCGAGGACGATGTCGGCCGGGGTGCCGTCCCGGTCCGGCGCCCACAGCCCGTGGAGGCGGGCCCCGCGGGTGTGCACCTCCGCCGTGAGCCCGCCGGGGAAGCCGAAGGTCCATCGTTGTCCGGCGTACGGGTCGGGGCGGCAGACCGGGGGGACCCCGGTGCAGGGGGACGGTGATGGGTTCATGGAGGTTCCTGGTCGGCGAGAGGGCACAGCCGGAAAGGGGGCAGGGAGGGCCCCTGCCCCCTCCCTGGGCGCGTTCGTACGCGGAGGACGGGCTCGGGGTTCGCTCTTGGCGAGGGGTCTATTCCGCCTGGCGGGATCCTGCGAAGAGGCGTTGGAGGAGGATGAAGACGAACAGCAGACCGCCGATGACGATGCGGGTCCACCACGAACTGAGCGTGCCCTGGAAGCTGATGATGGTCTGGATCAGGCCGAGGACCGTCACGCCCAGGGCGGTTCCCAGGACGAAACCGGAACCTCCGGTCAGCAGAGTCCCGCCGATCACGGCGGCGGCGATGGCGTCGAGTTCCATGCCGACGGCGTGCAGGGCGTAGCCGGACAGCATGTAGAAGGTCAGCAGCAGACCGCCGAGGGCCGAACACAGGCCGCTCACGGCGTACACCACGACCTTGGTGCGCCCCACAGGCAGGCCCATGAGACGGGCGGAGGACTCGTTGCCGCCCAGGGCGTAGACGGTGCGGCCGAAGCGGGTGTGGTGGAGGACGACGAAGGCGAGCACCAGCACGACCAGGGCGATGACCACCGCGGGGGAGACGAACAGGCCCCCGGGCAGGAGCACCCGCGACTGGGCGATCCGGGTGGTCGCCGGGTCGGTGACGGAGATGGACTCGGTGCTGATCATGTAGCAGAGGCCGCGGGCGAGGAACATGCCCGCGAGGGTGACGATGAAGGGCTGGATCTCGAAGGTGTGGATCACCCAGCCCATGAGGGCGCCGCCTCCTGCTCCCACCAGCAGGACCACCGGCACCGCCAGGGCCAGCGGCAGGCCGTTCTGTTCGACGAGCCAGGCCGTCAGCATGGTCGACAGGGCCACCATGGAACCGACCGAGAGGTCGATCCCGCCGGTGAGGACGACGAACGTCATGCCGATCGCCACGACGAGCAGGAAGCCGTTGTCGATCAGGACGTTGAGCAGGACCTGCGCGGAGAAGAAGCCTTCGTACTGCACGGAGCCGATCGCGAACATCGCGACCAGCAGCGTGGCCGTCACCATGAGCGGCAGGCGGGCGGCGTGCCGTGCCGAGAAGCGGTGGAGCGGCTTGGCGAGGGTGGTGCTCACGGGTGGACCTCCTGCCGGCTGGCCGTCAGGTCGTCGGCCGCGGTGGCCGGGTCCGGGGCGGCCTTTCGGTGACGGCGTGGGAGTCGCGCGCGGAACGCGGGCGACTGGACGAGACACACGACGATGACGACCAGGGCCTTGAAGACGAGGGTGGTCTCGGGCGGTACGCCGAGGGTGTAGATCGTGGTCGAGAGGGTCTGGATGATCAGCGCGCCCAGGACCGTCCCGCCGAGGGAGAAGCGACCGCCCGTCAGGGCGGTGCCGCCGATGACGACGGCGAGTATCGCGTCCAGTTCGATCCACAGGCCGGCGTTGTTGCCGTCCGCACTGGACACGTTGGAGCTGATCATCAGGCCGGCCACCGAGGCGCACACGGCGCTGACGACGTAGACCATGACCAGGAGGCCGACTGCCCGGATGCCGACGAGTCGGCTGGCGACCGGGTTGCCGCCCACCGATTCGATGAGCAGCCCGAGCGCGGTACGCCGGGTGACGAGGGAGGTGACGGCGACGAGGGCCGCGGCGAGGAGGACGGCGAAGGGGAGGGTGAGCCAGTAGCCGCCGCCGATCATCTTGTAGGGGCTGCTGGACACGCTGATGATCTGGCCGTCGGTGATCAGTTGGGCCACGCCGCGTCCGGCGACCATGAGGACCAGCGTGGCGACGATGGGCTGGACGCCGAGCCGGGCGACGAGGAGGCCGTTCAGCAGTCCGATCGCGGCGGCCACACCGACCGCCACCGCGATCGCCGACAGGACGGTGGACAGGCTCCCCGGGTCCTTCGCGGTGGCGATGTGCTCGCACGCGAGGGCGCCGGCGATGGCGACCGTCGAGCCGACCGAGAGATCGATGCCCCGGGTGGCGATCACGAGCGTCATGCCGAGAGAGACCAGGATCAGGGGGGCACCGAACTGCAGGATGTCGATCAGGCTGCCGTACAGGTGTCCGTTCTGGACTCTGACGGTGAGGAAGTCATGGGTGAACGCGACGTTCCCCACCAGCAGGGCGACCAGCACTGCGGCGGGCCAGAACAGGCGGTGCTCGACGAGCCGCCGGGCTCCTGGCGCCCGGACCGGACGCCCCCCGGCGCCGGTGTCGTCAGGTGGTGTCATGAGGTGGCTCCGGTGGCGATGGCGCCCAGGATCCGGTCGGGCGTCAGGGTCGTGTCGTTGGGGAGGGTGGCGACGAGCCGGTGGTCGCGCAGCACGCCGACCCGGTGGCTCAGCCGCAGTACTTCCTCGAGTTCGGCGGAGATGAAGAGGACCGCGGTGCCTTCCGCGGCCAGGCGGGTGACCAGTTTCTGGATCTCCGTCTTGGCGCCGATGTCGATGCCCCTGGTGGGTTCGTCCAGGATCAGCAGCTCGGGGTCGGTGAGCAGCCATCGGGCGAGCAGCACCTTCTGCTGGTTGCCCCCGCTGAGGTTGCGGACCTGTGCCTCGGGGTCGGCCGGGCGGATGTCGAGAACCTCGGTCCACCGGGCGGCGATCTCGTCCTGTCGGGTGCGGGAGAGGGGTCTGGTCCAGCCGCGTGCGGCCTGGAGGGCGAGCACGATGTTCTCGCGGACGGTGAGTTCGCCGATCAGGCCCTCCGCCTTGCGGTTCTCCGAGCAGAAGGCGATCTTGTGGGCGATCGCGGCGCGGGGCGATCGCAGGACGGCGCGCTCGCCGTCGATCCGGAGCTCGCCTCCGTCGGCGTGGTCGGCGCCGAAGAGCAGCCGGGCCGCCTCGGTGCGTCCGGAGCCGAGGAGCCCGGCCAGGCCGATGACCTCGCCGCGGTGGATGTCCAGGTCGTAGGGCTGGACGGCACCGGCCCGGGCGAGGCCGCGGGCGCTGAGGAAGGGCGTGTCCTCGGAGCCGGGGCGGGCCGTGGGGCCGGTGTGGGATGTCTCGGCCAGTTCGTCGAGGATGCGCAGTTCGCTCCCGACCATGCGGTGTACGAGGGTCACGGGTGTCAGCTCGTCGATCCGGTACTCGCCTTCGAGGCGTCCGTTGCGCAGGACGGTCACCCGGTCGCACAGGTCGAAGACCTGGTCGAGGAAGTGGGTGACGAAGAGGATCGCGACGCCCCGGTCGCGCAGTGTGCGCACCAGGGTGAACAGCTGGGCGACTTCGTCCCGGTCGAGGCTGGAGGTGGGCTCGTCGAGGATGAGGACCTTCGCCTTGACGTCCACGGCTCGTACGATCGCGACCAGTTGCTGGACGGCGAGGGAGTGCGCGCTCAGCGGCAGGCGGACGTCGAGGTCCAGTTCCAGTTCGGTGATGAGCCGTGCCGCGCGTTCGTGGAGGGCCGACCAGTGGACCAGCCCCAGGCGCCGGGGTTCACGGCCGATGAGGATGTTCTCCGCGACCGAGAGGTTGGGGCACAGGTTCACCTCCTGGTACACCGTGCTGATTCCGGCGTGCTGCGCTTCCAGCGGTTCGGCGAACCGCTGGGGGCCGCCGTCGACGGAGACCGTTCCCGCGTCGGGCGGGTGGACGCCGGTGAGTACCTTGATGAGGGTCGACTTGCCGGCGCCGTTCTCGCCCATCAGGGCGTGGACCTCGCCGGGGAAGAGGCGCAGGTCCACGCCGTCGAGGGCGAGGACGCCGGGGAACGCCTTGCGGATGCCGTGGGCCTCCAGGACCGGCCGGTCGGTGCGGGTGGGCGTGGGGGTGGGTGGGGCTGCCATCCGCCCTCCTCTCCTGAGGGGTCGGGGGCGGCGTGAGGACCGCCCCCGGTCTGGTGCGGGCGTCGGGTCAGTACTGGCGGCCGGGCAGCGCGGCCGCGGCCTGGTCCTGGGTGAAGACGCCCTCCTTGACCTCGACCCGTCGCGGGACGCTCTCCCCCGCCGCGACCTTCTTGGCGAGTTCCATCAACTGGTCGCCGAGCAGCGGGTTGCACTCGACCACCACGTTGATCTTCTTCTCCTTCATGGCGACGAAGGCGTCCTTGATGCCGTCGACGGAGATCACCTTGATGTCGGTGCCCGGCTTCCTGCCCGCCTCCTCGATGGCCTGGATCGCGCCCAGGGCCATGTCGTCGTTGTGGGCGTACAGGACGTCGATGTCCTTGTGGGACTTGAGGAAGGCCTGCATGACCTCCTTGCCCTTGGCACGGGTGAAGTCGCCGGTCTGGGAGGCGATGACCTTGAACTTGGAGTCGCCCTTGACGACCTCGGCGAAGCCGGCCTTGCGGTCGTTGGCGGGTGCGGAGCCGGTGGTGCCCTGGAGCTCGACGACGTTGACCGGCTCGGAGGTCCCCTCGTACTCCCTCACGAGCCACTTGCCGGCCTCCTGCCCCTCCTTGACGAAGTCGGAGCCGAGGAAGGTCCGGTAGAGGGAGGTGTCCTGCGAGTCGACCGCACGGTCGGTGAGGATCACCGGGATGCCGGCGCTCTTGGCCTCCTTCAGCACGGTGTCCCAGCCGGACTCCACCACCGGGGAGAAGGCGATGACGTCCACCTTCTGCTGGATGAAGGTGCGGATCGCCTTGATCTGGTTCTCCTGCTTCTGCTGCGCGTCGGAGAACTTGAGCGTGATGCCGGCCTTCTCGGCGGCCTCGCGGACGGACTTGGTGTTGGCGGTGCGCCAGCCGCTCTCGGCTCCTACCTGGGCGAACCCGAGCACCAGTCTGCCGTCGGAGGAGCCCTTGCCGGCGCCGCCGGTGGTACCGGTGGTCGCGGGCTCGGTGGTGCAGGCGGTCAGCACACCACCGGCCAGGGCTACGGCGGCGATGACGCGGAGGGCTCTGTGGGCCATGTCGTGGTTCCTCTCGGGACGTGCGTCGTACCGGGCGGCGCCCTGAAGGGGGGCCCGGCGAAGGTGTGGCTGCTCAGCGGTGGTTGAGCGGGGCGGAGGCGGAGTGTGCGCCGACCCCTGACGACCGGTGGGCTGCCGAACGCGACACATTGTGAGCGCTAACACGCGCGTAACTCAAGAGCTCGTACGGCTGTTACCCGTTCTTGATGCGGAGGGACGAGCCGCCGGACAGCTAGCCTCACCCACAGGTTGTGAGCGTTAACAGCCCCGCTCAGCCCCCGTCCACGTCGGCCACGGGAAGCCTCCCACCCGCGGGCTCGCGCGGAAGCGGGGCTGGGTGACCGGCCCCGCCGGTGACGGGCGGCGGTTCGTCGCCCGTCAGACGGCGTGACGCGGAAGAGGAGGCGACAAGGTGGGCGGCCCCGGCGGCGGTTCGGGCCACACGAGCAGCACCGGGCAGCGGGCGTGGTCGACGACGAAGCGTGCGGCGGGACCGAGGCTGTGCGGTCCGAGGTGGGCACGGTCGCCGCCCCGGGCCGGAATCAGCAGGTCGCACGCCTCGGCCACGGCGACGACCTCGCGCTCGACTCGCCCGGTGCGCCCGGTACATGTGCAGGGGCGCCCAGACGGTCGGCGGCATCCTGGAGCGACTGCCGCGCGGAGTCGGCCGCGAGGTGCTCCAGGTGCGTTCCGGGGGTCCCTCCCCCAGCCTTCGACCGGGCGGTTCCCCGAGGCATGGCCACGGTCCACAAGCCCGGCGAACGCGCCATGGGCCGCACCCGGGACGTCCACCGAGGTGACGTGCGGCAGGCGATCACGGCGTCCGCCGGAGGGTGCGCGCGGGCGACGTCCCCACAGGCGGGCCAGGTGCCCTCGGCGATCCAGACGACCAACCACGGCCATGGGTAGCAGCCTTCTCCGGCGAGGGCAGCGAGAGCCACCGTGCCCGGACGGCGGCCAGGAGGCTCGCGGGGACCGCGTACACGCCGAGCCGGGTGAACGCCGTCAGCTCCACCTCACCGTCGTGGGCGTGGGCGATGCGCCGCCACAGCAGGGTGGCCAGCGAGCCGGCGAGGCCGACTTCGTAGTGCCCCCGTCGGGACCGTTGACGGCGGCACCGGGCGTCACTAGTGTCCGCTGCAGATCTCCAGCCTGCCGGCCGCGATGGGATGCGACGCTGCATGGGAGCGCTCCCACCAGCTGTGCCCCACCAGTCGCGCCGGCGAGGAGAAGTGGGCCGCAGGCGAGAGTCGACATCTGCTCATCCGAGATGAGCCCCGGCTCTCCGCCGGCTCGCGACGCCACCAGCGCTTCTTCCTGCTGACCCCCACATCCCGTAGGAGCCGCCATGCCCCCCACCACGGCCTCGTTACCGCGCCGCCCCGCACGCCTCTCCGCCACGCTCCTGACGGGCGCGCTCCTCATCGGAGGTCTCCTGCCGGCTGAGGCTGCTGCGGGCGCCTCCGCCATGGCGGCGGCGACCACAGCCGTACGCGTCAACCAGGTCGGCTACCTGCCCGACGGGCCGAAGCGCGCCACCGTCGTCACCACGGCCACGCAGGCACTCGGCTGGCAGTTGCGGAACGCGAACGGGACGGTGGTCGCCTCTGGTTCGACCGTCCCGCGCGGCGCGGACATCCCCTCCGGACAGTCTGTCCAGGTGGCGGACTTCTCCTCGCACCGGACGGCGGGCGCCGGGTACGTCCTGACCGTGGACGGCAGCAGCAGCGCTCCCTTCGACATCCGCGTGGACCTCTACGACACGCTGCGCTCCGACGCGATGGCGTTCTTCCACCACCAGCGCAGCGGCATCGCGATCGACGCCTCCCTCGTGGGTTCCGCCTACGCGCGTCCGGCCGGACACCTCGGCGTCGCACCCAACAAGGGCGACGTCTCCGTCCCCTGTCAGGCCACCGTGTGCGACTACAGCCAAGATGTCAGGGGCGGCTGGTACGACGCCGGCGACCACGGTAAGTACGTGGTCAACGGCGGCATCTCCACCTGGCTGCTCGTCAGCTCCTTCGAGCGGGCCGAGCGAGCGGGAAAGGAAGCGGCGCTGGGCGACTCCACCCTGCGCGTCCCCGAGCGCGGCAACGGCATACCCGACGTCCTCGACGAGGCGCGGTGGGAGCTCGACTTCCTGATGCGGATGCAGGTGCCCGATGGCAAGCCGCACGCGGGCATGGCGTTCCACAAGATCCATGACGCCGCCTGGACCGGCATGCCGACGCGCCCCGAACAGGATTCCCAGCCACGCGAGCTGCACCGGCCGTCCACGGCGGCCACCCTCAACCTCGCGGCAGCCGCCGCGCAGTGCGCGAGGGTCTTCCGGCCGTACGACTCCGCCTACGCCGACCGCTGCCTGTCGGCCGCACGCCGGGCGTGGAGCGGCGCCCGGACCAGCCCGGCGATGTACGCACCGGATTCCGACAGCACCGGCGGCGGGGCCTACGGGGACACGCGGGTCACCGACGAGTTCTACTGGGCCGCGGCCGAGCTGTACGCGGCGACCGGCGAGAGCGCCTACCGGGACGCGGTCACCTCCTCGTCCTGGCACACCTCCGCGGACGCCTTCAGCCCGTACGGATTCGGCTGGGCGGACACCGCCGCACTCGGCCGGCTCGTCCTGGCCACCGTCCCGAACGGGCTGCCCGCCGCCGACACGGCCCGGATCCGCACCTCGGTGGCCGCCGCGGCCGACGGCTACCTGTCCAGGATGGCCGCCCAGGGGTACGCCGTACCCGTCCCCGCGGACGGCTACTTCTGGGGATCGAACGGTGCGGTCGCCAACGACGCCGTCGTCATGGCCGTCGCCGGGGAGCTGACGGGCGACGCGCGCTACCGCGCCGGAGCCCTGGAGGCCATGGACTACCTGCTGGGGCGCAACGCCCTGGGCCTGTCGTACGTCACCGGCCACGGCGAGGCATCCTCGCAGAACCAGCACCACCGCTTCTGGGCACACCAGCTGGACGCCTCGCTGCCCCACCCGCCCGCCGGTTCGCTCGCGGGCGGCCCCAACAGCGCACTCCAGGACACGGTGGCCCAGGAGAGGCTGCGCGGCTGCGCCCCCGCCGCCTGCTACGTCGACCACATCGACTCGTACTCGACCAACGAGGTGGCGGTCAACTGGAACGCCCCGTTGGCCTGGCTCGCCGCCTACGCCGCCGAGCGGACCTCCACCGGCGGCGAACCGCCCACCGCCTCCTGCGCGGTGACGCACGCGGTGAGCAACGTCTGGAGCACCGGCTTCACCGCGACCGTCACCGTCAGGAACACCGGCCCGACGGCCGTGGACGGTTGGCAGCTGGCCTGGGCCTACCCGGTCGGCCAGCGCGTCACGAGCTCGTGGAACGCCACCGTCACCCAGAGCGGCACCGCCGTCAGCGCCCGCAACACGGACTGGAACCGGACGATCGCCCCGGGAGCGACCGTGAGTTTCGGAGTCCAGGGGAGCCACACCGGCTCGACTCCCTCTCCCACGGCCTTCACGCTCAACGCCGGCGCCTGCGCCTGACCCGACCGGCCGGGCCCGGACGGGCACCTCCGTCGGGCCCGGCCGACGGGTCGCGCCGTACGACATCGTCCACGTCCAAGAGGACTTCAACTACCGCGCCCGCCTCTACGTCGCCGACACCGCCCACCCGTACCGCACTCCCACCAGCGGCGGCGCCGGCATCGACAGCGGTCCCGGCACGCTGGCGAACTCCCCTACGGAACCGACGAATTCGTACGTCAGGACTCTCATCCACGGCGGCACCGGAGGCGTCACGGCCTCCCTCACCCTCGGCAGCGGGGAGTACGTCACCACCGCGCACGTGAATGGAGAAAACCGCGGGTCAACGCATCCGCCCTCGCGCCCTCAGCGGGGTCGGCGGGACCCCAGGAGAGTCCAGCCGTGCACTGTCGTACCCCTTCACCTCGCCGAAACGGTCGCCCCGCCGCCGAGGCGGCAGGTGGCAGGTGGCAGGCGGCAGGTGGCAGGTGGCAGGTGGCAGGTGGCAGGTGGCAGGTGGCAGGTGGCAGGTGGCAGGTGGCAGGTGGCCAGCATCGATCACCTCGCCCGAGATCGCCCAGGCCGTCACGGGCGTCGGCTCCTTCTCCGACTACCCGAGTTCACCGAGCCGGAGGGCATCCCTCATCTCGCTGAGCTTCGCGGTCGTGGCCGGGGTCCGCTCCCGCGCTTGTTCAGCGAGTCGGAGGGCGTCGTCAATCTCGCCGAGCTTCACGGAGGACAGGACGGCCGCTCGCTCAATCAGGTCGTCCCGGGACACAGTGGTCAGCCACGTGCACGGGGTGAAGCCCGCACGCGGGAACGCGAGCCGCAGCACGCCCTCGAACGGCAGTCCTTCACCGGCACCCACCGTCACTTCGATGCCCAGACCGCTGATGTCGACGCCCGCCGGAGCGACGACCTGCATCACCCGGATCCCGGACGCGTCGTCTCCCGACAACAGTACGACCAACCTCCGCTCGTCGAACTGGACCCACCAGACCTCGCCACGTCGCACAAGTCCTCCAGACACATGACGGCAGGCAGACGCCGCGCGACCCTGACGCGCTGTGGAGACGGGCGCGCCCACCGTTGATCATCGGTGTGTGAAGACAAACGATCACGCGGTGGCCGCAGGTCACAGCGTAGACGCTGCCCTCCGGCAGGAGGCGTCCGAGGGCCTGTTGGCCGAATTCGCGACCAAAACCGCAGCATGCCGCCCGCGTGGTCACCCGGTTCCCGGACGCCGGCCACCGGGCCCCGTCCCGGACCTCGCTGACGTGACTGTGGTCGACGTGGCCGTAGTCGACCGATGCCGCCATGAGGACTACGAGGCCTGCTCCAGCGCCACCCGGAAGTCCGTCGCACTCCGGAAGCCTATCTCCGGGCGTTCACGCAGCGCCTGATCGATGACGTCGGCCAGCGGCGCCGGGATGCCGGGCTCGCGGCGGCGGATCGGGATGGCCGGCTCCTGCAGGACCACCTGCCAGGGGTCCTTCGTGGGCGGGAACTCGCGGGGGGTCTTTCCGGTGAGCATCTGGTACAGGCAGGCGGCAAGAGCCCAGACATCCACCGCAGGCGGCGCCTTTCGAAAGTTGATGACTTGCTGGCGTGGCATGAACATCGGCTTGCCCGCGGTGGCGCCGGTGCGGGTGAGGCCACTGAGGCCGGCCTGGTCGAAGGCCTTGCCGATGCCGAAGTCCGCGATCTTCGCCGTCATGGTGCCGTCCAGGAGGATGTTGGACGGGGTGAGGTCGCGGTGGATGACGCCTCGGTCATGGGCGTGTTCCAGTCCGCGCAGGGCCTGCAGGGCCAGAGGAACGGCCTCGTCGGCCGGGAGGCGGCCCCCGCGTCGGACCAGCAGGCGGTCGAGGCTGCCGCTGGTGCAGAAGTCGGTGGTCAGATAGAAAGTGCCGTTGGCGAAGCCCGCGTCGTGCAGCGCCACCACATGCGGATGCCGCATCGCCCTGGTCAGCCCCACCTCGCGCAGGAAACGGGCACGGGCCGTGGCGTTCGCAGCGACCTTGGGCAGCATCACCTTGAGCGCCACCTCTGCTCCGGTGGACTCGTGTCGCGCCAGATAGACCGCACCCATGCCGCCCCGGCCGAGTTCTCGCATCACCCTGTAGCCGTGGATGGCCTTGAGGTCGACGCGTCCGCCCTTCGCCTGGTCCAGCAGCAGCTCCAGCACGGCGGCAGGCTCCGACTGGCAGACGGCGCACAGCACTTCGCCGTCGCGGCCGGGGTCGCCCACCTCTCGGCCGCATTTGGCGCAGGTGCCGAGGACGCGGGTGGACTGCCGGCTCGTGACACCGACCCGCAGGACGGTCTCGCCGATGCGGATCTCGTCGCCGTCGGACAGATCGTGCTCCGGGTACGAATCGCCCGCGGCCTCGGCAGGAGTGAGCCCCTGGCGGCGCTGGCCGATTTTCTCGCCGTTGACATAGGTTCCGTTGAGGCTGCCGAAGTCGCGGATGCGGATATCGGGCGGGTTGATGTCGATGAGACAGTGGTGGCGAGAGACGGTGCGGTGGTGCTCGTCGTTCGGCAGTTGCGGGGAGCAGTCCGAGGAGCGGCCGAGGACGCAGGTGGTGCGTTCGTCATAGACGTACTCGGCCGGGTCCAGCCGCCCTTTGACGAGCGTGAGTTTGACGGTGGCGGGCGGTAGCGTCATCAGGAGTTCTCCGTTCTCAAGGACAGTGTCTCGTCCGCGGCGTCGACCCGGACCATCGAGTCGTCGGGGATGTCGCCGTCGAGGGCCGGCGCCTCGGCCAGTTCCGTCCTCCCCGTGCCGGTCGGCCACGCCGCGCGGAGTCCGGTCTCAGCGTTCGGATACGGACCGCAGCGCACGCCCGGTCGAAGGCGTCGATGGCTCTGTCCGGCAGCCGCTGATCGGGCGGTTGCCGGATGGTCGGATTCACTGCCGCCGCCACCGCCCCCGCGGTCTTCCACACACGCACGCCCCTTTCGATATCCCCCGCGAACGCGGACTCCTCAGCCACTCCGCCCACACCGCGTCCTCGTCGTCCCGCTTCATACCGACCCCAGGGACGAACTCCCCCGTTACCCGTTCGTCGCCCGGAGTCCCGGCTGTGGATTGGTCGCTGTGGATTGGTCACCTCGCTACCAGCCTCCATGTCCCGGGTATGGAGCGTGCCGTCAGGTCGGCAGACATCGAACGGTCTGGCATCAGGCCTACATGAACGGGTCGAGATCGTCGTAGTCGAAAGCGTGATCGGTGCGCGGCCGGTAGTCGCTTCCCCGTACGTGGCGGAGGAAGTCCTCGGGAATTTCCAGCTGGTGATTCTCGAAGTAGTGGATCGAGTCGGTTCGCCAGACCCACACTCCGTCCGTGTGCAAGGACGGCCCGCCGGGGATGTACGACTTCTGGTCGAGCAGGTCGTGGATGGCCGACATGTAGTCGAATGCGGCGAAGGCTTCGGTCTTCATGTATGCGATGACCTGGGCCCGGTCATCGAGCACGTGCCCCGTACGGGCTTCGTGGATGGAAGGGAGGTGGTCCAGCCACCCTTCGTACATCTGCCGGTACAGCCCGACCGGCTTCAGCTTCGTGTTCGCGCGCTCGGGTTCAGGGTTCGTGGTGACGGTGCGCGGAGGCTCGGGTGCCTCCGCTCGGGAGGGTGCCGCGGGGGCGGTCGCCAGGCGGTGGAGCTGGGCGCGTACGCCGTCGGGCCGCAACCAGCCGTAGCCGGCGTCGCGCAGACGGCCGAGCAGGGTGTCCACATCGCGATCGGCCAGCGGTGTCGGGTGCCAGGCGAGGAAGGCCTCCAGGTGCGGCCGCGCGGCGTCGTCCCATTCGGCCGGTTCACGTGCGGCCAGTTCCCAGTCGAGTTCCCAGAGCTGAACGGTGCCGTCCTCTTCGCCGGAGAGGGCGAAACGGCCGTCGGGCGTCAAGGCGACGCTGGACACGCTTGTCCGGTGACCTTCGAGGACGCGGACGCAGCGTCCACTCCCGACATCCCACAGGCGCACGAGGGAGTCGCTGTGGCCGGACACCGCGAAACGGCCGTCCGCGCTGAGCTGGACCGCGTTCGCCCGGCCCGGATGTTCGTCGAATACCCGCAGGCACTGTCCGCTCGCCGTGTCCCACAGCCGGATGGTCCGCTCGCTGGAGAGCACGACTCGTTCATCGGCACTCAGGCACACCGACGTCAGCTGCTCGGCGTGCCCCCGCAAGGTCAGCAGGCCCTGGCCGCTGTCCAGGTCCCACAGCTGTACGGAATTGGCGGCGTATCCGTGGTGGGCGACGAGGCGCTGACCCTCGGTGGCTCCGGCCGTGTCCGCCTGCGCGCGTTCGGCCTCCAGCGTCATCGGCGGTCTGGCGCTCTCGAGGTCCCAGAACCGGATCGTGCTCCCCCCTGCGCCGACCAGGGCCGAGCGGCCGTCGGGACTGAACCGCAGCCACGAAACGCCGTGGCGGTGGCCGTCCATGACTCGCAGGCACTCGCCGTCATCGGCGCGCCAGAGCCGTACGGTGCCGTCCTGGCATCCGGACAGCACATAGCGTCCGTCGGCGCTCAGCCGGACCGACTGGACATTGTGGTGGGAGTGACCGTCGAGGACGCGGACGCACGCTCCGCTTTCGAGGTCCCACAGTCGTGCCGTCCGGTCGCTGCCGGCGGTCACGGCGATCCGGCCGTCCTCGGACACGTCGACCGAGTTGAGATGGCGGTCATGGGCACGAAGGGGCCTGACCCGCCAAGCGGACCGCAGCCCTACGCGGACGGTTGACCGGCCCAGGGCCCGCCATGCGGACAGGAGCTCGGGGTCCCGTTCGAATCCGGGGGTGTTCCTCGCCTGCGTGAGCAGCTCGAGTGCGTGCGCGTACCGGCCGGACGCGCGTGCCTGCTCCGCCTCCGCTGCCAGATCCGCCACCTGGGCTCTCAGCCGGCTCACCTCGCCGTGCGCCCGCGGCCGGCTCGTCAGCAGCACGCTGGAGTGCCTTCCCGGCAGTCCCCAGGTGCGGTGGATATGCGCTTCCACGGAGACCGCGTGCCGTCCGTCCGGGCTCAGCGCGACCGCGAGCGGCACGCTCTCCAGGCCCTCGAAGGTCCGCAGGCAGCGACCGGTCCCCAGCTCCCAGAAGCGGATGCTCTTGTCCCGTCCGCCGCTGATCGCGTACCGGCCGTCGGTACTCAGCGACACCACCGACGCCGTCCTGGAGTGTCCGCTGAGTGTGCGCACGCACGTGCCGCTGTCGATGTCCCAGACCTGGATCCTCCCATCGGCGCCGCTCGTGACGGCTGACGCGCCGTCCGGGCTGATGCCCATAGGCTCGGAGAAACCGGAACCTGACCGCAGGACATGCCGGAGCCGTCCGGCCGACAGGTCCCACAGCCGCACCGTGCCATTCTCGGCCACCCCACCGGACGCCAGTGCCCAGCGCGCGTCGTCGCTCACCTCGAGCGTGCGCCCGTGCCACTCCGGGCCTTCGAGAACGGCTCGGCCTTTGCCGGAGTGGAATTCCCAGGAGAAGATCTTCCCGGAGGACGTTGAGCACAGCGCCAGACTGGCATCGCCGCTCAAGCGCACCTGGCTGATCATGCCCGGGTTCGGCTGCCCGTCCGGGTGACTGATGGCTGCGCGGCCCAGACAGCGGCCGTCGGCCAGGTCCCAGAACCCCACGACCCCGTCAGCGCCTCCGGAGAGGGCGAAACGCCCGTCCGCGCTCACGTCGACGGAGCGGATCTGGCGTTCGTGCCCTTCGATGGCCACCAGGCACTTCCCGCTCCGGACGTCCCAACGCCGCAGCATGCCGTCACGGCCGCCGACGAACGCGAACCGCAGGTCGGGGGTGAGCCGTAGCGTGGTGGGATAGACGGGCGGGTGAGCGGCCCACGGCACGTCCCGCCGGTCGACGCAGCCGGCCCCGGTCAGGTGTCCTGAGCGCAGGGTGCGTACCGTGTCCTGGACCTCGTGCTCTGCCGGCTGCTCGCGTACGAGCCGGTCGGCCAGCGCGCGCGCCTCGTCGAGGGCGGCGCGTTCCAACTGCACCTGGACAAGGGCGTGGCGTGCCTGCCACGTGTCGCCGGTGTCGGCGCGGACCGCTTCGATGTCGGCCAGGAGTCCCTCGTCGCTGATCTCACCGCGCCGCCACCGCCACATGCCGGCGTTGTAGGTGGCCCGCACGTGCCGCGGATCCGCCTTCAGCGCTGCCGTGAACGCCTCCTCCGCCTGGACGGGTCTGCCCAGGTCGACCAGCGACAGCGCGCGGTTGTTCCACTCATCCGCCCGCAGGTCGGCCGCCGCCGGCTGCACGCGGGGGTACGGGCGTCCCGCAGCGTCCCGGTACATGCCCGCCAAGGAGCCGGCGACGTCGGCCATCGTCCGGGGTCGCCGGGCCGGGTCCGCCTCCAGGCACCGCTCGAGCAGGTCGGCCACAGCATCCGGGACATGTGGCAGTCCGTCGTCTTCCGGCCCGCCGGCGCGATAGGCGGTGAGCACCTCACCGGCGACAGAGCCGATCATCCAGGTGACTCCGCCCGTGAACATCTCCAAGACCGACACCGCGAAGCTGTAGATGTCGCTGCGACGCCCCAGAGCCCTGCCGGCCAGTTGCTCGGGCGAGGCATAGGCACGAGTCATCCCGCCTGTGGGCACCCTCACGGTCCTGTCCGACGAACTGTCGCCTGCGGAACGTGTCCCAGCGGTCGCCCGTGCCCGCGCCAGCCCGAAGTCGGTGACCTTGGCCGCGAGGTCCTGCGAGACGTCACCATCGAGCAGGATGTTGTCCGGCTTCACGTCCTGGTGGACCAGGCCCCGGTCATGGGCGTGCGCCAGCCCCCAGGAGACCTGGATCGCCACGTCCATGATCCGGGCCAACGCCTTCTGGCGTCCCCCCTGGTAGAGCCGCCGGTCGTCGATCCACTCCCGCAGGCTCCCGCCGGGGACGTACTCGGCGAACACCCTGGGAACGCCGCCCATCGTGCGCACGTAGTAGCAACTGCAGACGTTCGGATGCAGGCCCAGGGACACCCAGGTCTCCGCCTCGTCGACGAACCGCTCGCGGTCGACCGCACCGGTGAACAGCTCCGGCCGCGGGCACTTCACCGCCAGGTCGATTCCCCATGCGAGATGCCGGACTCGGTAGACCAATCCCATCCCGCCGCGCTCGTGCACCAGGGAGACCTCGTACCGTCCGTCGATGACGTCGCCGACGCGCCACACCGCCGGTATCTCCAACGCCTCGTCCACAGCCACCCCCGGCACCACCCATGATCAAAGACGATCGCCCACTCTAGGGCGGGTCCATGAAATTCTCGTGGTGCGCGATGGAGTCCAACCGACGTGGTGGGGATGCTCCTTGAGAGCCGGATGGATGACATCGGTCCTGGACGCGGGGGCGACCGCGGGGCGGCGCCCCGGGCGGCATGTCATGCGGTCGCGGTCATGCGGTCATGCGGTCGAGTCTGCTCCGAATGCCTTCCGGGCGCAGCCAGCCGTATCCGGCGTGCTGGAGGAGCTGGAGCAGATCCTCCTCGTCACCGGCCGTCCACTGCCCTCCGTGGCGGCGGAGGAAGGTTTCCAGGTAGGGGGCCGCTCCCGGGTCCCAGTCCGCCAACTCGCGGGCGCCGAGTTCCCAGTCCAGCTCCCATCGCCGGATGGTCCCTTCACCGTCCCCGGTGAGTACGAAGCGGCTGTCGCGGGACAGGGCGAGGGATTGCAGGTGGCCCTTTCCGGAGAATTCGAGGGTGCGCACGCACTGTGCGCTGCCGATGTGCCAGATGCCGACGGTGCCCATGTGGGCGGAGACCGCGAAGCGGCCGTCGACGGTGAAGCGGGCCTGTGTCGCCCAGCCTCCGAGCGCGTCGAATTCGCGTACGCACTTTCCGGTCGTGGTGTCCCACAGCCGGAGCGGCCAGCTGGCCAGCCCGCTGGAGAGGGCGAAGCGTCCGTCGGCACTGAGGCTCAGCGCCGTCACGCTCTCGGGGAACGGCCCGGCGCTCGCCGGGGCCCGCAGGCTGTGCAGGCAGCGTCCGCTGCCCAGATCCCACAGTCGGATCATCCCCCGGTCGGCGGAAGCGGCGAGCCTGCCGTCGGGCCCGATCCAGACGGCGGTGACGCCGACCCCCTGGCTGCCGCCCCTCGCCGGTGGGCCTGCCTCGTCCCTGAGCGTACTCAGATGGCGGCCGGTTCCGAGGTCCCACAGCCGTACACCGCCATCAGCGCCTCCGACCACCGCCATCCGTCCGTCGGCGCTGAACCCCACGTGCGCGGCGCCCATGAGCGGTTCATCCACGACGCATCCGCTGGTGGCGGGTTCCGGCTCTACGAGGTCCGGCAGCGCGTGGGTACCGGGGAAGGTGCGCAGGCACTCACCGGTATCGAGCCGCCACAGCCGTACGACGCCGCTCCAGTCCCCGGACAGCAGCCGCCGCCCGTCGGGACTCAGACACGCCGAGTGCACCGCGCTGGTATGCCCTTTGAGTACGCCGGTGCAGACGCCGACCTCGATGTCCCACAGCCGGATCGTCCCGTCAGCACCTCCGGAGACCGCTGTCCGGCCATCGCCGGTGAGGTCGATGGCGTTGACGCCGCGCGTATGCCCGGTGAGGTCCGGCCACTGCCAAGCCGCTCGCAGACCCGTCCGCACGGATCGACTGCCCAGGGCCCGCCAGGCGGACAGGACCTCAGGCGCCCGTTCGTGCCCCGGGGTCTCGCGTGCCTGTCTGAGCAGGTCGAGCGCGGCCGGGAGGCGATGGTCTCTGACAGCTTGCTCCGCCTCGGCGACCATGGTGTCCACCCGCGCGCCGAGAAGGCTCAGCTCGGTGTGCCGGCGGGGACGGCTCAGAGTTGGCGCGGCACGGTAGCCGTGCGGAAGGTCCCACCCACGGACCGTGTTGTCGTCGCCGATCGACAGCGCGGACCGGGCGTCCGGGCTGAGGCGGACGGCCCTCAACCTGCCCTGGGGAACCCTGAAGGTCCGTACGCAGCGGCCCGTTTCCCAGTCCCAGAAGCGCAGGAATCCGCCGAGGCCGGTCAGCATATGCCGTCCGTCGGCGCTCAGGGAGGCGAAGCCGCCCCCGCGGGCCGCCTCCAGAGTGCGTACGCATCGGCCTTCGCTGAGATTCCACAGGCGAATCGGCCCGCCGAACGTCGCGATGGCCGCGTGACGCCCGTCGGGGCTGAAGCCGATGGGGTCCGCAAGTCCCGGACCGTGGCCGGTCAGCACGTGCCGGAGAGTGCAGTCTTCGAGGTCCCACACTCTGACGGTGGACTGCCCCCCAGTGTCGGCGATCAGTGCCCAGCGGCCGTCGGGGCTCACCCGCGCCGATCGCAGCCCGTAGGAGCCTTGGGCCTTGAGCGTCCCCCGGATTCGCTCCTCCCGGATGTCCCACACGTGGGACCGGGCGTTCCAGTCCGAGTAGACCGCGACCCGCCCGCCCAGGCCGAAGCCGGCCTCTCCGGCCCTCGCCGGTATGACCCGCATGCACCGGCCTTCTGCCAGGTCCCACAGCCGTACGGTGTCATCCTCTCCCGCGGACACCGCGAGCATTCCGCTCAGGTCGACCGAGCGCACGGGCCCCTCGTGTCCGTTCAGCGTCAGGAGGCACGCTCCGGTACTCAAATCCCACAGCCGCAGCGTGCCGTCCGCCTCGCCGGTCAGCGCCCTGGTCCCGTCAGGGCTGAGTCGAATCGGCAGCTTGGTGCGCGGGGGCGGGTTCTGGTGCCAGGGGATCTCGCGGGTGCCGGTGCAACGGGCGTCGCCGATCTCGCCGGAGTCGAGGGTGCGCAGCGTCGCCCGCACCTCGGGCCGCTCCTGGGCGGGCACTCGGTCCAGGAGTTCGCGGGCCGAGGTGAGGTCGCCGCGTTCCATGTGCACCTGGGCGAGCAGGTGCCTGGCCTGCCGGCTGTCGCCTGTGTCGGCGCGGATCGTCTCGATCTCGGCGACGAGGTCTTCGTCGGAGACCGCGCCGCGCCGCCACCGCCGCCCCCCGGCGTTGTAGATGGTCTCCAGATGGCGCGGGTCGGCCTCCAGGGCCGCCGCGAACGCGGCGTCGGCTTCCGCCTCACGTCCGAGGTCGAGCAGCGAAAGGGCCCGGTTGCCCAGCTCGTCGGCGCGCAGATCAGCGGCTGCCGGGGCCGGACGCGGATACGCCAGGCCGGTCACCCGCCGGTAGATGTTGGCCAGTTGAGCGGCTACTTCGGCCATCGACGCGGGCCTTCGCCCCGGCTCTTCCTCCAGGCACCGCGCCAGCAGGGTGTGCAGGTAGGGCGGCATGGCGGGAAGGCCCGCGTCGGTCGGCCCTTCGGCGCGGTAGAGGCCCAGCGCCTCGCCCGCGACGGCTCCGGTCATGCAGCTCACCCCGCCGTTGAACATCTCCAGGACCGAGACCGCGAAGCTGTAGAGGTCGCTGCGTCTCCCCAAGGGGCGTCCGCCGGCCTGTTCGGGAGAGGCGTAGGCAGGTGTGAGGCCACCGCTGGACACCAGCACACTGAGGCCCGGCGAGTCTGCGGGCGAGCTGTCAGGCGCAGCGGTGACGGAACGGGCCCGGGCCAACCCGAAGTCGGTGACCTTGGCAGTGCCCGCGCCGTCCAGCAGCACGTTGGCCGGCTTGACATCCTGATGCACCAGACCCCGGCTGTGCGCATGCTCGAGACCCCACGCGATCTGGATCGCCACGTCCAGAATCCGGGCTTGGATCTCCTGCCGCCCGCCCGCGTACAGCCTGCGGTCATCGATCCACTCGCGCAGGCTGCCGCCTTCGACATACTCAGCGAAGATCCGCGGAACGCCCCCCAGCGTCCGGACGTAGTGACACGCACACACATGCGGGTGCAACCCCAGGGAGACCCATGCCTCCGCCTCGGCGACGAAACGCTCCCGGTCGACTGCGCCCCGGAACCGCTCAGGACGCGGGCTCTTGACCGCCAGATCGACATCCCAGACCCGGTGCCTGACCTTGTACACCACGCCCATCCCGCCGTCTCCGTGCACGGCGGCCACCTCGTAGAGCCCGGCGACGACATCCCCGATCCGCCACGACCACGGGACCTCGGACACTCCTGTGCTCATCGGTCCCCCTGCTCCATGCCGCCGACGGGCGGTCGGTGTCCGAGCAGGAGCCCGATGACGGTGTCCAGGTCTCCGGCATTCTCGTGCCATACCGGGTGGAGGAGGTCCGGCGGGTCGGCGGTGCCGAAGCCGTCGCGCAGGCCTGTCATCGCCATGGCGGCAGTTCCCTGGTGCTCCGCGGTCGCGACCGGCAGGTCCAGCTCGATCCACCAGTGGTGGGCGTGGTCGTCGCTCGCCTGCTGCCGGTCCGCCTGGGCGATCTGCCGCCGCCCGGACCCGCCCGCCCGAAACCCGGACTCGAGCCCCTTGTCCACCTGTGCCGCAGCCTCATCGAGCCCGAGAGCGGCCCTATGCGCCTCGAAGTCCTTACTCATGACGTCGTGTTCCCCCCGTCACCGCCGCTCCGCACCCCGAACGACTGTGCCACACGATCTTGCCCATCGCGGCATAGCCGGTCAGCCCGGCGCCCCTCTCGGAGTGGCTGAGAGCACGCCGGACGTTCCCGGGAGACGGCGTGGCGCGACACGAGCACTGGCCGGCCGTCAGCCTCGGGTGTCCTGCAGGCGCGGCGGAGGTCTGGCTGCGGGTTTCATGCTCCCTGCAGCGGGATTTCAGTGCAGGAACATGGGAGTGCCCCAGAGTGACTTCGAGTGCGGAGTTGTGGTCCCACCACATCGCCGTGGACGACGGGATACCCGAGGGTAGGGACGGCATGACCGGATCAGGCACGGCCGCGTGGCTCGGCGCGAAGCGGGCCACCCATGTGGCCAGGCGCCCGCCGTGGGCCGGGTACGTGCTGGGCGGCATCATCCTCGTCGGCGGGGGCACACCGCTGCTGATCGCGATGACCGTCGCGTTCGGTGCTTCGATACCGCTACTGGCCTTCTCACTCATGTACGTGGTGTTCGGATGGATGCTGATCGAAAAGATCAAGCTGGCCCGGCGCGGCAGGAACGCGCGGCTCGACCTCTTCCAGCACGGCGCGGTAGTGACCACCCACGACGGAAAGGCCCACACCTTCGGCTGGGACTCCGTCCAGGTCCACCAGGACGTGCTCCACTCTCGGAAGAACGGCATCACCGAATCGAGCTACGTGTACACGCTGATCGGTGAGGACGGAGTGGCCCTCACCATCGGCGATACCCGCAGGACGTCCACCTCCCGCTACGCGGGCATCGTCACCCATGTACAGGGAGCGGAGTTCACCGACCCCAGGCAATGGGGCCCGGCCATCGTGCAGGCGGTCAGCGAAGCCCAACTGCGCCGCGCCCTGGAAGACGTGGCGCACGGGCAGGAACTCATCTTCAACACGATCAGGCTGAGCCTGAACGGGATGGAATTCAAAGGGCAGACCCTCCCGTGGACCCGCATACGCGAAATGCGGCCTGTCAACGGCCGCCTTCACGTCAAGGAGGATGGCCGGCGGCTCCTCGCGATGGACGTCCCGGTCTCGTCGATACCGAACTTCCCGGTCTTCTACACCGTGGCCACGAGACTGCACGAAGCCACACGTCAGTCCTGAGGCCCGCAGGCAGGAACATCGCGGCCATCACTGACGGCGGGCGGATGGTTTCGCCGAACAGGCCCTCAGCAATGTCAATGGGCGAGCGAGGAATGCTGGAAAGAGAGTGTGCGGTGGCACGCGTCAGCTCAGGGCCCTGGCAATGTCCGTTGATTGTGCGTCGATGCGGGTCAGTTGAGGCGGTGGGGAGCTGGTAGACGGCTCAGCTGCGGAGGTGGCCATGCCACTCTCGCGGTCCGCCGGGCCGCTGCCCTCAGGGCCCGGTCCGATCGTGATCAGAGTCTCGGGAATCGGGCGGCGTCCCACCGGTTGCGGGGGTGGCGTTCGGTAGCGGTGGTCGAGCCGGCAGTACCGGGCACACCGCAGAAGCACACCGCACCGGCTGCGGCGCTGGGAGGGAGGACTTCGCCATCCCTCCCAGCGCCGGGCGGAAAGTCGGGGATGTGACCGAGCGAACGCCATTCAGGCCCTGGCCCCGAGGAGGGAAAGCCCAGTTCAGCGCGCCCGCCCTCGGGCTTTCAGCCGGGTCGCCGGAAGCTCCGGGGCGTCCAGCCGACCGCCGTCGTACCCCTTCACCTCGCCGAAACGGTCGCCCCGCATCCAGGCCTCCCGCGCCTCGCGGATCTCCTCGTCCGTGCGGCCCACGAAGTTCCACCACATGACGATCTCCTCCTCGAAGGGTTCGCCGCCGAGGAGCATCAGGCCGGCGTCGGAGACCGCGCGGAGGGGGAGTTCGGTGCGGCCGCAGCCGAGGTAGAGCATGGAGCCGGGGAGGACCGGGACGCCTTCGACGTGGGCCTCGCCGGACATCGCCAGGACCGCGTACTCGAAGTCGGGGTCGAGGGGAAGGTCCGTCTCGGTGCCGGCCGTCAGGGCGAGGTCAGCGCCGACGAGCGGGGTGTACGTGGTCCCCGGCGAGGCGGCGCCGTCCAGCTCGCCCAGGATCACCGTGGCCGTGAGGCCCTGGCCGGTGACCCGGGGCAGGTCGGCGTGGTGCTCGAAGTGCGGCTCCACCTGGCGGTGGGCGTCGGGCAGGGCGACCCAGAGCTGGGCGCCGTGCAGGAAGCGGGCGTGCGGGGCGGGGCTCTCCTCCGAGTGGGAGATGGCCCGCCCCGAGGTCATCAGGCCCAGTTCGCGCGGCCGGACGGTCTGGAGGCTGCCGGTGGAGTCTCGGTGCAGGACCTCGCCCTCGTGGAGCCAGCTGACGGTCTGCAGACCCATGTGCGGGTGCGGCGGGACCTGCATGCCGGGTTCGTCGGCGATGTCGTCGGGGCCGTAGTGGTCGACGAAGGCCCAGGCTCCGACCATCCGCCGGCCCAGGTTGGGGAGCAGCCGGCGGACCTCGGTCGACTCGCCGAGCCGGACGTGACGGGGGCTGAGGAGTTCCCGTACCGGCTCGGCGACGACGAATCCGCGGCCGCCGCACACGGAAAGCGTGGCGTGACGATCAAGGTTGCTCATGACGCTCGACCCATCCTTGTGGAATGTTCAACCATCCAGGCGTGTTGTCCTGGTCGACCACCCCACAGGGTGGCAGATCCGGCACTCCGGAGAGGGAGAGCAAGTGAGCGACACGTACTACGAGTTCGGAACAGCCGGAGAACGCTGGGACCGCGCGCGGTTCTTCTTCGACGCGAAGGAGTACGGGACCGCCGTCCGCATCCTGAGCGGTCTGGTCGCCGAGCACCCGGACCAGACGGCCCAGCGGCTCCTGCTCGCGCGGGCCTACTACCACTCCGCCCAGCTCTCCCGGGCCGAGACCGAGCTGCGGACGATCCTGGAGCGCGACCCGGTCGAGCACTACGCCCGGCTGATGCTCGGACGCACCCTGGAGCGGCTCGGGCGGGCGGACGAGGCCGCGCCGCACCTGCGGATGGCCGCCGCCATGGCGGGCGAGACACCCGCGCCCTGACGCAGCCCGCCGGGCCACCGTGACACGGCCGAGGCACGGCCCCGCCGGGCCGCCGTGACGCGGCCGAGGCGCGGCCCTTCACACGGTCCTGATACCCCCGCACGGTATATTCACCGGCCGGGAGGTCCTGGCCGTGCGTACACACCGGGCGGAACGCCGTCGACGAGCGGAAGGTGCCCTGGCGCACCTTCTGCTCGTCGTCGTGCTCGCGCTCGGGGTGTTCCTCATGCACACCGTCGGCCATCCCGAGGGCTCCGGCGGCGACACGGGGGCCATCTCCGTCAGCGCCGCCTCCCACGGCGCCCACGGTGACGAGGGCTCCTCCGCCGGGCACGAGCCGGGCACGGCGATGGACATGACCACCCTGTGCGTGGCCGTCCTCGCCGGCTGGCTGCTCGCGGGTCTCGTCCGGGCCGCACTCGGACGGCGCCCCGACTGGCTCGCCCTCCTCCTCGCGCGGCTCGCGCCCGCGCCGGGGCCGCACGCGCCGCCGCCCCGTCCTCCCGACCTCGCCCAGCTGTCCGTCCTGCGGATCTAGGCCGTACCGCCCCGCGGGCGCCTCGCGCTGCCCGTGAACGCTTCGGCCTGCCCTTTTCCGTACGACCAGCACACGAGGTATCACCCACATGCGTGCCTTCACCCACCGCACCACCAGGAAGTTCGCCCTCCTCGGCGCCGTCACCGCGACCGGGCTCCTGCTCGCCGCCTGTGGCACCGACGACACGACGAGCGGAACGGGCCACGGCGGTACGAGCCACGGCGGCGCGTCCGCCTCCGCCTCGGCCTCGGCCTCCGCGCCCACCTCTCCGTCCGCCACCGCCGACGGTTCCGCCGGCGGGGCCTCGGCCCCCGGCGCGTTCAACGACGCGGACGTCATGTTCGCGCAGATGATGATCCCCCACCACGAGCAGGCCCTGGAGATGGCGCAGCTCGCCGAGGGCCGGGCCGAGGACCCCGAGGTCAAGAAGCTGGTCGCCGCGATCGAGCGGGCCCAGGACCCGGAGATCCAGAAGATGAAGGCCTGGCTCAAGGGCTGGGGCAGGCCCGAGTCCGCCGGTCACGGTTCCGGCGCCGAGGGCTCCCACGGCATGGCCGGGATGATGTCCGACCGGGACATGAAGGACCTGGCCGCCGTCAAGGGCAGGGCCTTCGACCGCAGGTTCGCCGAGCTGATGATCGCCCACCACGACGGCGCCGTCGAGATGGCGAAGGACGAGCAGAGGAACGGCCGCAACGCGACGGCCAAGGCGCTCGCCGACGACGTCGTGCGGACCCAGTCCGCCGAGGTGACCGCCCTGCGCGAGGTCCTCGACCGGCTCTGACCCGCCCCCGGCGGCCAGGCCCCTCCCACCCGGGAGGGGCCTGGCCGCCCACCCGGGCCGCCCACCCGGGCCGGAGCCCGCCCGGGCCGGAGCCTGCCAGGGCCAGAGCCCGCCGGGGACTTCGCCCGGGTTCAGCGCTCGACCACCACCTCGCCGCCCACCACGACCGTCTCGGCCACCGTGCCCGGGATCTCCTCGGGGGCGACGCGCAGGATGTCGCGGGAGAGGACGACGAAGTCGGCCAGCTTGCCCACCGTCAGCGAGCCCCGCTCGTGTTCCAGGAAGTTGGCGTACGCCGAGCCCATCGTGTAGCCCTCGACGGCGGTGGCGACGTCGATCGTCTCCCCCGCCGTCCACGCCTCGCCGCCGCCGGGCGGGCGGCGGGTGACGGCGGCGTGGATGCCGACCATGGGGTCCATCTCGGCGACGTTCCAGTCGCTGGACAGGGCGAGGACCGCCCCGGCGGCGTGCAGGCTGCGCAGCGGCCAGGCCTTGTGCCAGCGGTCGGGGCCGACGTTCTCGGCCCAGTCCTGGCCGGGTCCCGCGATGTCCGGGGCGGCGTGCCGGGGCTGCATGCAGGCGACGACGCCGAGGGCGGCGAAGCGCGGGGTGTCGGCCGGGTCGAGGCACTCGACGTGGACGACCTGGTGGCGGGCGTCGCGCGGTCCGTTGACGGCGCGGGCCCGCTCGACGGCGTCGAGGACGGTCCGGATGCCCCGGTCGCCGGTGGCGTGGACGAAGCACTGGAAGCCGCGCGCGTCGAGACGGGTGAGCAGGTCGGCGAACTCCTCGGGCGGGTAGAAGGTGTCGCCGCGGTGGTGGGAGCAGCCCGCGTACGGTTCCAGGAGGGCGGCGGTACGGGGTTCCACGACGTCGTCGATGTACAGCTTGAGCGGGCCGACCCGCAGCCGGTCGTCGGAGAACTCCCTCGCGGCGGCCCGGAACTCGTCCAGGTCGGCGTCGGTGGTGCCGCGCGGGTGGAAGAGCGCGGCCACGATCCGGGAGCGGAGCCGGCCCTCGCCCCGGGCGCGCTGGAAGAGGGCGAGGTCGTCGAGGGAGTTCTGGGGTTCGACGACGGTCGTGATGCCGAAGCCGATGGCGTCGTCGAGGCTCTTGGCGAGCCTGCCGTACTGCCGGTCGGGCGAGGCCCAGGGGAGGCCGAGTTCGCGCAGGGCGCGGTGGCCCTCGCGGGAGAGCCCCTTGATGGCGAAGTCCTTCACGAACCCGGTGGGCTCACCGGTCGTGGGGTCGGTGACGGCCCGTCCGAAGGGCAGGTCGGTGTGGTCGCGGTCGACGCCGAGCCGGCGGAGGGCGGCGGTGTTGAGCCAGGCGGTGTGGACGTCGTAGCTGAGGACGAGGGCGGGGGTGTCGCCGGTGGCCGGGTCGAGGTCGGCGGCGGTGGGCATCCGTCCGCCGGGGACGGCGGAGTAGTCGAAGGCCTCGGCCTCGATCCACTCGGCGTCCGGGTGGGCGGTGTGCCAGGCGCGGACGCGGTCGTGGATCTCGTCGAGGGTGCGGGCGCCGGCGAGTTGGACGCAGGCGTCGTCGGAGCCGAGGCGGACGTGGTTGTGGGCGTCGACGAAGCCGGGGAGGACCAGCCGGCCGGCGGCGTCGAGCACCCGGGTGCCGGGCCCGGTCCAGGCCGCCGCGTCGGCGTCGGAGCCGAGCCAGACGATCCGGCCCGCGCGGACGGCAAGGGCCTGGGCCTCGGGCAGCGCGGGGTCGACGGTGTGGATCCGGGCGCCGGTGAGGAGGAGGTCGGCGGGGGCGGGGGAAGGGGTGGCGCTGTTCATGCGGGGTGACTCCATGGCGTACGTACCGGCGAGGGGTGTGCGAGGGGGTTCGGGCGGGTCTCAGGCGGGCACCGGCGCCACGGTGCGGCGTGCGAGGAGCACGTACACCAGGGCCGAGACCGCCGCGCCGAGCAGGGTGAGGTCCGCGCCGCCGAGGGGGGCGACGAGCGGGCCGGTCCACAGCTCCGAGTCGCAGGTGAGCGCGGAGAAGAGGAGGCCCGCGAGGAGCGCGGTGACACCGGCCGGGTGCCAGCCGGAGCGGTACCAGTAGGCGCCGCCGGCGGGCGTGTGCAGTCCGGCGGCGTCGTACGTGCAGCGTCGGAGCACCATGTCGGCGAGGAAGACCCCGCCCCAGGGGGCGAAGACGATGATCAGGAGGGAGAGGAAGGAGAGGAGCGAGGTGGTGAAGTCGGTGAGGAAGAGGGCGCCGAGGGAGCCGAGGGCGGTGACGGCGGCGCTGATGACGATGGCGCGGGCCCGGCTCCAGGGGATGCCGAGGACCTGGAGGTTCAGGCTCGACGAGTAGAGCGTGATGATCGAGTTGGTGACGGACCCGCCGAGGACCAGGGCGAGGAAGAGGGGCTGGAACCAGCCGGGGAGCAGGCTCTCGGTGCCGGCGACGGCGTCGGTCATGTCGACCTGGGTCGCGGCGGCCACTCCCGCGACGCCCAGGGCGACGGAGGAGACGAAACCACCGAGGGCTCCGCTCCAGGTCACGGCCTTGAGGGAGGTCGTGCGGGGCAGGTAGCGGGTGTAGTCGGCGGGCATCGGGAGGTACGAGAAGGGGCCCGCGAGCATGACGACGAAGGCGAGGCTCCACCCCGAGGCGCCGGGTGCGGCCGAGGGGGCGGAGGTGTCGGCGCCGGGCAGGACGAGGACGAGCAGGACGGCGAAGCCGGCGGCGAGGACGTACGCCATCCAGCGTTCGGCGAACTGGACGGTGGCGTGGCCCCAGAGGGCGACGGCGAAGGTCAGCGCGAGGGTGACGCCGAGGGCCAGGGCCCGGGCGGCCGATCCGCCGCTCCAGCCGAGGTCGGCGAAGAAGGTTTCGAGGGCGAGGGTGCCCACGACGGTGTTCACGATGGTGTAGCCGATGCTGACGATCCAGTTCAGCAGGCCGGCGGGCCAGTTGCCGCGCGGCCCGAAGGCTGCGCGGGAGATGACGAGGGTGGCGGTGCCGGTGCGCACACCGCTGAGTCCGGCCGCGCCGATGGCGAGGAAGGAGAGCCCGCCGATCACGACGACGGCGGTGGCCTGCCAGAAGGAGAGCCCGAAGGCGACGGCGAGGGAGCCGTTGATGACGTAGGTGAAGGTGAGGTTCGACCCGAACCAGAGCCAGAAGACGTCCTTGGCGCCGCCGTGCCGTTCGGCGTCGGGTATGGGGTCGATCCCGTGCTCCTCGACCTGGAACACCTCGTCCCGACCCGTGGTCCTTGTGGGCCCCGTGGTCACGGGCGCCGTCTCGTGTCCGAGCACACCGCACTCCTGTCTTGAACGCCGTTCTAACTCTTTGAATGCCATTCAAGATGTGCGATGGGTTCAGGCCACGTCAAGACCTTCGGAGGTTGCGATTAAGGTCGACCTGGCGATCGGTTCGCGGAAACGGCAGGACGGGGAGTGTGACGGTGGCAGGGGCGACGGCGGGGGCGGCACGACGACGGGACGGGCACGTCACCCAGGAGCGGATGCTCGAAGAGGCCATGGCGGCGATCGCCGAGGACGGCCTCGCCTCCCTCACCATGTCGGCGCTCGCGGAGCGGCTCGGCACGAGCGGCGGCCACATCCTGTACTACTTCGGCAGCAAGGACCTGCTGCTGCTCGCCGCCCTCCGCTGGAGCGAGGCCGGGCTCACCGAGGAGCGCCGGGCGCTGCTGTCACGGCGGGTCACGGCCGAGCGCAAGCTCGACGGGTTCCTCCGGCTCTATCTGCCGCGCGGCCCGCGGGATCCGCGCTGGACCCTGTGGATCGAGCTGTGGGCCCGTACCCCCGGCAACAGCGCGCTCGGCGAGGCGCAGGAGGAGCTGGACCGGGGCTGGCAGGACGACCTGGAGACGCTGCTCGCGGCGGGGGTCGCGCGACGCCGCTTCGCCCCCCTCGACATCGCCGCCCGCGCCTCCGAACTCCTCGCCCTGCTCGACGGGTTGAGCACCCGGGTCGTCCTGGGCCAGCAGTCCGGCCGTGACACCCGGCCGGCCCTGGAGGTGGCCCGCTCGGCGACACGGGCACTGATCACGCCGTACGGCTCCGGGACGGGCGACACACCGGCCGGGAGCGTCGGCTGACGGGGGCGGGCCTGCCGGACCCCCGACGGCTGACGGCTGACGGCTGACGGCTGACGGCTGACGGCTGACCGCTGGCGGCTGACGGGGGCCGGGAGGCCGGGCTTACCGGACGTCCCTCGTCCGACGGGCGTCCGGTGGCCCGGCCCGGCGGGCGCCCGTCTCCCCACCGGCCCCGGCCCGCCGGGGGCGACTCAGCCCCGGTACGCCTCAAGAAGGCGCAGCCACGCCTCGCTCAGCGTCGGGTACGACGGGACGGCGTGCCACAGGCGGGCGATCGGGACCTCGCCGACGACGGCGACCGTCGCCGAGTGGACCAGCTCTCCGATGCCCGGGCCGACGAAGGTGGCGCCGAGGACGACCTCGCGGTCGAGGTCGACGACCATCCGGGCGTGTCCGCGGTAGCCCTGGGCGTAGAGTCCGGCCCCGGCGACCTGGCCCATGTCGAGGTCCACGGCCCGGGCCCGGTACCCGGCCCGCTCGGCCTCGGCGAGCGACAGACCGACGGCGGCCGCCTCGGGGTCGCTGAACACCACCTGCGGCACGGCGGCGTGGTCGGCGGTGGCCGCGTGCGCGCCCCAGCTCCCCTCGTCCAGCGGCTCGGCGGCCCGGGCCCGGGCGGCGATCGCGGCGCCGGCGATCCGGGCCTGGTACTTGCCCTGGTGGGTCAGGAGCGCGCGGTGGTTGACGTCCCCGACGGCGTAGAGCCAGTCGCTTCCGGTCACCCGCAGGCTGTCGTCGACGTCGAGCCACGAGCCCGGCTTCAGACCGGCCTTCTCCAGGCCGATGTCCTCGGTGCGCGGGGCCCGGCCGGTCGCGAAGAGCACCTGGTCGCCCTCGACGTGGTCGCCGCCCTCCAGGACCACGGTGACCGGCCCCGTACCCCCGTCGCGCACCACCGCGGTGACGGAGACGCCGGTACGGATCTCCGCGCCGCGCGCGGTGAGGGCCTCGGCCAGGTGCTCACCGACGAAGGGTTCCATCCGGGGCAGCAGGCCCCCGCCCCGAACGAGCATCGTGACCTTCGAGCCGAGGGCGTGCCAGGCGGTGGCCATCTCCACGCCCACCACTCCCCCGCCGACCACGATCAGGCGCCCGGGCACCCGGTCGGAGCTGGTCGCCTCACGGCTGGTCCAGGGCCGCGCCCCGGCCAGGCCGGGCAGGTCGGGGAGGACGGCACGGCTGCCGGTGCAGACGGCCACCGCGTGCCGGGCGGTGAGGACATGGCGCTCGCCCTCGGGGGCCGTGACCTCGACCCGGCGCTCCCCGAGGAGGCGGCCGTGGCCCCGGAAGACCCGTACGCCGATCGAGTCCAGCCAGTCCACCTGGCCGTCGTCCGTCCAGTCGCCGACGACCTCGTCCCGGTGGGCGAAGACCTCCAGGGCGTCGAGCGGTCCGTAGACCGACTCTCGCAGGCCCGCGACCTTCCGGGCGTCGGAGCGGGCGAGCACGGGGCGCAGGAGCGCCTTGCTGGGCATGCAGGCCCAGTACGAGCACTCGCCGCCGATCAGCTCGCTCTCGACGATCGCGGCGCTGAGGCCGGCGGCCCGCACCCGGTCGACGACGTTCTCGCCCACCGGGCCGGCGCCCAGGACCACAACGTCGTACTCGTGCTCGCGCCCGTCTTCCACCGTTCGTGTCATGGGTCCCAGTCTGGCGGCAGCGGTGCGGAATAGCGCGGCTCGATACGCCGTTGTGCCGGGCGAGTCCCCAGGGGACCGTGAGGACACCGCCAGGAGACCCCGAAAGGTAGGAAGCATGAGCACCGTAGAGCTCACCAAGGACAACTTCGACGAGGTCGTCAGCGGCAACGAGTTCGTCCTGATCGACTTCTGGGCTTCCTGGTGCGGTCCCTGCCGTCAGTTCGGCCCGGTCTACGAGGCCGCCTCGGAGCGCCACCAGGACCTGGTCTTCGCCAAGGTGGACACCGAGGCGCAGCAGGAGCTGGCGGCGGCGTTCGAGATCCGCTCGATCCCGACGCTGATGATCGTCCGCGACAACGTGGCCGTGTTCGCGCAGCCCGGCGCGCTGCCGGAGAACGCCCTGGAGGACGTCATCGGCCAGGCGCGCAAGCTGGACATGGACGAGGTCCGCAAGTCCGTCGAGGACGCCAAGGAGTCCCCGCGGCAGTGACCCACCGCGAGGGGGGTACGGGAGTCTCTCCCGTACCCCCCTCGCGTCATGTCCGGGACGGACTCGGCAGCGGCGTGGCGAGTCGGCGGCGGACGGCCGGCCGAGCGGCGCCGGGGCGGGTCGGCGGGCCCGCCGAGGTTCAGCGGACCTCTTCGGCCTGGGCGGACCCGCTCGGGTTCGGCGGACCTCATCGGCCCGGGCGGACCCGGGTCGGGTTCGGCGGGCCCGCTCGGGCTCAGCGTTCCAGGACCAGCGCGATGCCCTGGCCGACACCGATGCAGAGGGCGGCGAGGCCCGTGCCCGAGCCCGCGGCCGCCAGCTGGTGCGCCACCGATCCGGCGAGCCGGGCGCCCGAGGCCCCGAGCGGGTGACCGATGGCGACCGCTCCGCCGCGCGGGTTCACGATCTCGGGGTCGAGTTCCGGCCATTCCGCGAGGCAGCCGAGCGACTGTGCCGCGAAGGCCTCGTTGAGCTCGAAGGTCCGCAGGTCGGCGAAGGAGCGTCCCGCCTTCTCCAGCGCGCGCCGGACCGCCTCGACCGGGCCGAGGCCGAAGAGCTGGGGCTCGATGCCGGTCACGGCGGAGGCGCGGATCCGTGCGAGCGGCTCCCGGCCGGTCTCGCGCAGCCCATCCTCGTCGACGAGGAGCAGGGCCGCGGCCCCGTCGTTGAGCGGCGAGGAGTTGCCCGCCGTGACGGTGCCGCCCTCGGCGCGGAAGGAGGGCTTCAGCTTGGCGAGGGCCTCGATGGAGGTGGAGTCGCGGATGCACTCGTCCCGGCCGAGCTCGACCCCCGGGTAGGGCACGACCTCGTCGTCGTACAGCCCCTTCGCCCAGGCCTCGGCGGCCTTGCGGTGACTGGCGAGGGCGAAGGCGTCCTGCTGCTCCCGGGTGAGGGCGTGCTTGTCCGCGATCAGCTCCGCGCCCTCGCCGAGCGCGACCGTCCACTCGGCGGGCATGCGCGGGTTGGTCATGCGCCAGCCGAGGGTCGTCGAGTGGAGCTGCTGGTGGCCGGCCGGGAAGGCCCGCTCGGGCTTCTGCAGGACCCAGGGGGCGCGGGACATCGACTCGACGCCGCCGGCGATCGCCACGGAGGCGTCGCCGAGGGCGACCGCGCGGGCCGCCTGGATGACGGCTTCGAGGCCGGAGCCGCAGAGGCGGTTGACGGTGACGCCGGGGACGGAGACGGGCAGCCCGGCGAGCAGCACGGCCATCCGCGCCACGTCGCGGTTGTCCTCGCCCGCGCCGTTGGCGTCGCCGAAGTACACGTCGTCGACGCGGGCCGGGTCGAGCGCGGGCGAACGGTCCACGAGGGCCCGGACGACGTGCGCCGCGAGGTCGTCGGGGCGGACCGGGGCGAGGGCGCCCCCGAACTTCCCGATCGGGGTGCGGACGGCGTCGACGATGTAGACGTCGCGGATGCTCATCGGTTCTCTCCCACGTGACCTTCGGAACGACTCTGTCCGCCCGGTGAAAAGGCTTTCGCCCGAGCGCGCGGCCCGGGAGCCCGGCTCGGGTGCGCGCGCAGAGTCTCCGTCCCGGGGTCCGCCGTGTCAACGGGCCGTCTCGGGACACGGGACGGGGAAGGGCATGGAGGGGGCGGAGGCGAGACCCCCGGGGAGGGGATACGAGGGACTGCGGGGCAGGCAGGGGAAGTGCGGCCCCGGGTGAGGCACGGGACGGCGGGGTCGGCAGGGGAAGGGCACCCGGGTCAGGCACGGGACTGCCGGACAGGCAGGGAAAGGACGCCTTGGGGCAGGCCCGGGACGGCGGGGCAAGGCAAGCGGAGGGCTCCCCGGGTCAGGCCCGGGACGGCGGACGGACGAGGGCCGTCAGGCCGTAGTCGAGCTCGCGCCCGTCGACGAGCAGCGCCTCGACCGTCCGCGTCTCCGGGTCGATGTCGGCCCTGAGACCGTGCCCCTCGTAGATCGGGTAGCCCGACTCGCCCTGCCGCCCGGTGGCCTCGACGACCGCCGAACGGACCGCGCTGTCCGTCACGGAGGCATCGCCCCGGTCCAGGACGTGCGAGGGGACCAGCAGGATCTCGAAACGCTTCGGAACTGTGCTCATGGTCCCGACGCTAAGCGTTCAGCTGGACTCCCGCCGGACGACCCGCGAGGCGAGCAGCTCACGGCTGCGGGGCGGGGTCTCCGGTTCCCGTACGGCCCGGTCGACCAGCTCCGCCAGCTCGCGGCCGAGGACCATGTCGATCTGTACGGTGCTGAGCCGGGGCCGCAGGAGCCGGCCGAGGAGCAGATCGTCGGCACCGACGACGGCGGTCTCCCCCGGCACCGCGACACCCGCGTCCTGGAGCGCCCGCATCAGGAGCATCGCGTACTCGTCGTTGTAGGCGAAGACCCCGTCGAGGCCCAGCTCGCGCCAGCGGGCCGCGAGCGCGTGCGCCGAATCCTCCTCGTACCGCAGGGGCAGGGGGACGACGGTGGCGTCGGTGCCCTCGACCGCGCGCCGGGCGCCGTCGAGCCGGGGGCCGGAGAACATCGCGAGGCCCGGCTCCTCGGGGATGACGACGCCGATCCGACGCCGGCCGCTCTCCACGAGGTGGGCGGTGGCCACCTCGCCCACCCGCCCCTGGTCCATGACGAGCGCGTGGGCTCCCTCCACCTCCTGGGTGCCGAGGGTGATCACGGCCCGCGCCCCGGACCGCTTGAGGATCTCCACGCCCTGTCCGGTGAGCCGGACCTCGCCGAGCGAGACCACGGCCACGGGCCGGAGCTCGGCCCAGGCGCGGGCGGCCTCCTCGGCCTCCAGGCCGACGCTGCCGTACTGGACCACCGTGTAGTCGAGGCGCCGCAGGGCCCACTGGAACTCGTTGAAGAACTGGCTGTACAGCGGCCCGACGGGGACGTGGGAGGTGGGCAGCAGCACCATCCGGCTGTGGCCGGCGCGCAGGCTGCGGGCGGCGGCGTGGGGCACGTACCCGAGTTCCTCGGCCGCTTCGCGCACCCGGCGGCGGGTGGGCTCGCTGATGCGGACGGCCGAGGTGTTGTTCAGGACGTACGAGACGGTGGCCCGGGAGACGCCCGCGAGGCGGGCGACGTCGGCGCTGGTCGGGACCGTGCGCCCGGTGGGGCGTTCGGGGGTCTGTTCGGTTGGCTGGCTCATCGCTTCGGCATCTTTCCAGAACGATCCCGCACGGGGTCTGGCGGATGGCCGGAATCGAGTGCTACACAATGCTCACACGTGTCACTGACACGTGTAAACACCTCCCGTTCGTTCCGCCTCTCGCCCCCTCGTCGGGCGATCCTCCCCAGGAGGGCACCGTGGCCCTTTCCTCCCCCGAGACCGGCTCGGATTCGGGATCCGGCACCGGATCCGACTCCGGCACCCCGTCCGGGACCCCCTCCGGATCCGACTCCGGCACCCCGTCCGGACCCGACTCCGGCTCCGCCTCCCGTGCGCCCGGCTCCCCCGCGGCCGCGCGGCCGACGCGTGGCCTGCTTCCCCTGCTCCTCGCCGGGAACACCGCGATGTACGCCCTGTACATCGGCGTCCCCGGCATGCTCCTCGCACTCCAGATCGAGGAGATCGACCCCGCCGGCAAGGTGGCGAACTTCGGCCTCGTCTCCGGCATATCCGCGATCTTCGCCACCGTCTTCAACCCCGTCGCGGGCGCCCTCTCGGACCGCTCGGGCCGCCGCAACCCGTGGATCCTCGCCGGCGGCCTGCTCGCCGTCCCCGTGATGCTGCTCCTCGGCAGCGTCCACACCATCCTGCTCGTCACCATCGCCTGGTGCCTGGGGCAGGCCGTCATGAACGTCTACCAGGCGGCCCTGACCTCCGTGGTACCCGACCGGGTGCCACTGGCCGCCCGCGGCAAGGCCTCGGCGGCCGTCGGACTCGGGCTGCCCGTCGGCTCGACGATCGGCGCCCTCGTCGGCGCCGCGTTCTCCGAGGACTACCGCACCGGCTACCTCGTCTTCGGCGCGGTCATCGCGGCCACCGCCGTGCTGTTCACCACCTGCGCCCGCGAGCGGCGCATGCCGGCCAAGGCCCCGCTGCCGGTGCGGGAGCAGATCGCGGCCTTCGGCGGCGCTCTGAAGGACCACGACTTCCGCTGGGCCTTCATCGGCCGCGCCCTGCTGGTCCTCGGCTACTTCGCGGTGGCCGGATTCCAGCTGTACATCCTCAAGGACCACACCGACCTGCCCGCCGGGCTGAGCCCCGAGGAGGCGGTGGCGATCCTCATGCCGCTCACCTCGGTCGCCATGGTGGTCTCCACCGTGCTCGGCGGCTGGCTCTCGGACCGGTTCGACCGGCGCAAGCTCTTCGTCGGCGCCTCGGCGGCGCTCGCCGCCGCGGCCCTGCTCATCCCGGCCGTCTCGACGAGCTGGGCGGCGATGCTGGCCTTCGCCGCCGTCAACGGACTCGGCTTCGGCTGTTACATGGCCGTCGACACCGCCCTGGTGACCATGGTGTTGCCGAAGGCCGAGGACGCGGCCCGTGACATGGGCGTCCTCAACGTCGCCAACGCGGGCCCGCAGATCGTCGCCCCCTTCGTGGCCTCGCTCGTCGTCTCGCTGAGTGGCGGGTACACGGCGCTGTTCCTGATCGCGGCCGTACTGTCGGTACTCGGCGCACTCGCCGTGCGCCCCATCCGCAGCGTGCGCTGACCCCCGGTCGGCGCGCGCAGACCACCGTCAGAGAGGCGGCATCGTGCGCCTGCACACCACCACCTGGGGATCCGGTGACCGGATCGCCCTCCTCGTCCACGGCATCATGGCCGACCACCGCACGTGGCGGCGGGTCGGACCGGCGCTGGCGGAGCGCGGCTACCGGGTGCTCGCGGTGGACCTTCGGGGGCACGGGGTGAGCGGGCGGGCCGCCGGGCCGGAGGGGTACCGGCCGGAGGACTATGCCGACGATCTCGTCGAAACCCTTCCGGCCGGGGCCGAGTTGGCCGTCGGGCACTCGCTCGGCGGCCTCGTCCTCGCCCACGCCCTGGAGCGGCTGAAGCCGGTCCGCGCGGTCTACTCCGACCCGGCCTGGCACTTGAGCGCGGGCCCCGCCGGCTACCGGGCCGAGCTCTTCGTCCGGGGCAAGTCACTGACCAGGGAGCAGATCAGGAGCTTCAACCCCGGCTGGGCGGATGAGGACCTCGACACCGAGATGGAGGCGGTACGCCTCTGGGACGAGCGATCGGCCTACGGTCTGTTGGAGTTCGTGGGGGCCGACCTGTGGCCGGCCCGCGCCACCGTCCCCTCCCTGGTCACCCTCGCCGACCCGAGCACGCTGGTCCCGCCCGACGCCGCCCGCATGCTGGAGGAGCGTGGATTCACCGTCCGTACGGTGGCCAGGTCGGGTCACACCATCCACCGGGACGACTTCGACGGGTTCATCTCCGCCCTGGAGGGCTGGATCTGACGTACCGTTCGGTCATGGACGACGCGTCGATGGACTCCTCGATGGTGGGACTGCTCGGCCGGGTGACGGGCACCGTCGGGCCCGGTCTCGTCGGTGAGGTGATCGTCCGGATCCGGGGCGGTGCCGAGCACTTCCTCGCCCATCCGGCCGCGCCGAAGGAACGGATCGATGTCGGAACGGTCGTGATGGTCATGGAACATCTCCCTCCACGCACCGTCTATGTCACAGCCGCGTACGACAGTTGACCGAGCCGTTGAGTGGCGCCCGTCACAGGCGCACACTCCCCTCACCGGATCCACGTCGGCTCCGGTGAAGGGGGATCAGGCCCATGGGCATCGGCATCCTGGCGGGGGTCGTCGTCGGCGCCTTCGTCGTTCTCGTCGCTGTGTTCAAAATGATGTGGCGTGTCGCGGAACCCAACGAGGCGCTCATCATCTCCGGTTCCAACCACAAGAACGAGGCTCTCGGCGCGGGCATGGGGTTCCGCATCGTCACCGGCCGCGGCACGCTCGTGCTGCCCGGTGTCCAGGCGGTCCGCAAGCTCTCGCTCGACCTCAACGAGACTCAGCTGTCCGTCGAGTGCGTCACGCATCAGGGCATTCCGCTCAAGGTCCGCGGTGTGGTGATCTTCAAGGTCGGTGACGACTTCGTGTCGATCGCCAACGCGGCGCGCCGTTTCCTCGATCAGCAGAAGCTGATGTCGGAGCGGGTGCACATCGTCTTCGCCGGTCATCTCCGCGCCATCGTCGGCGGGTTGACGGTGGAGGACATGATCCGTGACCGGGAGAAGCTGACCGGGCAGGCCCGTTCGGCCTGTGGCACGGAGATGGAGAAGCTCGGCCTGATCGTCGACTCCTTGCAGATCCACGAGATCGAGGATCCGACCGGGTACATCAAGAACCTGGCCGCCCCGCACGCGGCCGCCGTCACGCGGGACGCGCGGATCGCGCAGGCCGAGGCGAACCGGCGGGCGACCGAGGCCGAACAGCAGGCCGCGGCGCGCATGTCGGAGGCGACCCGCGACAGCGAGATCCTCCAGGCGGGCTACCAGGCCGAGCGGGACCAGGCCTCCGCGCGGGCCCGGCAGGCCGGTCCGCTGGCCGAGGCCGCCTCGCGCCAGGAGGTCGTGGTCCAGGAGACCCGGGTCGCCGAGCTGGAGGGACACCGCAAGGAGCAGCAGCTCCAGGCGGAGGTCCGCAAGCCGGCCGACGCGATGGCGTACGAGACCCGGACGCTGGCCGCGGCCGAGCGCGACGCCCGGATCTCGGCGGCCGAGGCCGAGGCGAAGGAGACGGAGCTGGCGAGCGCGGCCCTGGCGACCGCGACCCGGCTCACGGGCGAGGCGGAGGCGGCGGCGCAGCACGCGAAGGGGCTCGCGGTCGCCGAGGCGACCCGGGCGAAGGGTCTGGCGGAGGCCGAGGCGATCAAGGCCCGTGCGGCGGCGCTGGCGGAGAACCAGGAGGCCGTGGTCGCCCAGCAGCTGGCCGAGAAGTGGCCCGAGATCGTCTCGGCGGGCGCGTCGGCGTTCGGGAACGTGGACCAGATGGTGCTCCTGAACGGCGCCGACGGCATGGCGGACGTCTTCGCCAAGGCGCTGACCATGGGCGGGACCGGGCTCGGTCTGGCCCGGCAGCTGCTCTCCACGATGAACCCGGGGGCTCAGGAGCGGCTCGGCACCGGGGTGCCGCCGGCGCCCCGGGGGGCGGAGGCCGGCGTCGAGATCACGGTCGGCGACAAGGAGTAGCGGTCCCGGCGGTGAGGGAGGGGCCCGGCGCCGTGACGGCGCCGGGCCCCTTCCGCGTATCCCTGTCGACCCCGTCCCCCGCTCGGCTCAGTTGTGGCCGAACTTCCGTTCCTTGCGGTGTGAGGAGTGCTCCACGAGCGGCATCGAGGGCTCCGGCCGGGGAACCGCCGTGCTCTGTTCCTTCGTGGCCGCCTCGGTGCGGTGCTCATGGCCGCCGGTACGGGCTCCCCGGTTCGTCCGGGTCTGTTTCTTGCCCACGATGGTGCCTCCCGTGCGGAGTCTCGGACGATGGTCCGTGTCTCCTCAGCCTGTCACGGGGGTGCGGGGGCCGCATGTCAGGCGGCGGTCGCCCCGACGACCCGGTCGAAGGCGGCCAGGGTGGGCGTGCCCTTGGCGCGGTCCAGGACGGCGAAGACGATCTCCTCGAAGTGGCCGGCGAAGCGTCCGTCCCCGGTGAGCAGGGCCGTGAACGCGCCGGCGACCTGCTCCGGGTCGTTCTGGAAGACGCCGCAGCCCCAGGCGCCGAGCACGAGCCGCCGGTAGCCCGACGCGGCGGCCGTCTCCATGACCCGTTCGGCGCGGGCGGCGAGGGCGGCGGGCAGGTCGCCGACGCGGTCGGGGGTGCGGCGGCGCACGACGCCCGCGTTGGGGGCGGGCGAGGTGAGGAAGCCGACGGTGAAGGGTTCGGCGAGGAGGCCGCCGCGGTCGTCGCGGAAGACGGGTACGCGAGGCGAGTGGATGACCCGGTCGGTGTAGAAGACGTCCCGTTCCTCGCGGTGGTGGGCGTAGTAGGCGGGGGCGCGGAGCAGGGTGGTGTGGAGGGCGGAGGACCGGCAGAGGGCCTCCTCCTGCGCCTGGGCGCCGTTGAGGTAGCCGCCGCCGGGGTTGCGTGCGGAGGCGAAGTTCAGGACGGCCACCGGACGGTCCGCGTCGGCGCGGGTCATCCTGCGGGCGGCTTCCAGACTGCTCTCGCCGGTGACGACGAGGGTGGGCGTCCGGTCGGTGTCGGGGGTGACCGTGACGGGTCCGGGGCCGTGGAGGCGGGTTCCGGCCAGGGCGGCGGTCAGGTCCTCGGTGAGCGAGACGGTCCGGCCGTCCGGGGCCCGGTAGCGGCCCGCGGCCACGATCTCCTCGGTCTGCCGCGCGATCGCGCGCAGTCGTGCACTCATGGGCTCAGGATGATCGTCCCCTCTCGGCCGCCACAACGGGTTTTCCCGGCCATGTCGCCGAGCCCCGGGGTTCCGTGCCGGCTTTCGCGGGCAGCCGGTGAGGCAGGCCGTTTCGGTCGGGCGGGTGCACGGGGGGCGCGTCCGGCGGGCCGGGGGCGCTCTTGCACGCCGCTCGGCAGTGGCTTTAGGTGGAGACAACGACTCTCCGGGAGCAGTCCCGATGACCAGGAGGTGCACGGATGTCGTCGAGCGGCATACCGCGTGGCGGCCCCCCTCTCACCGTGAGGGAGGCGGAGGACCTGCTGCGATGTATCTGCTTCAAGACCGGCCCGCCCCGTACCGTCGGGGTCGAGCTGGAGTGGCTCGTCCACGAGCTGCGTGACCCCCGCGTCCCCGTGCGGACGCCGAGGCTCGCGGCGGCCCTCGACACCGTGCGGTCCCTGCCGCTGGTGTCGTCCCTCACCTTCGAACCCGGTGGGCAGCTGGAGCTCAGCTCGCGCCCGGCCGGATCGCTCATGGAGTGCCTCGACTCGCTCGCCACCGACCTGCGGGCGGTGCGGTCGACGCTCGGCCGGCTCGGTCTGACCCTCAGCGGGTACGGGGTGGATCCCTGGCACGCGCCGCGCGGCCGGGTGCTCCACGAACCGCGGTACGACGCGATGGAGGCCGCGCTCGACCGGACGGGCCCGGCGGGGCGGGCGATGATGCGCGAGTCGGCCTCGGTGCAGATCTGTCTCGACGCCGGTCTGGAGGAGCCCGGTCCGCTCGGCTACCACCGGCGCTGGCAGCTCTCCCATCTCGTGGGCGCGGTGCTCGTGGCCGCCTTCGCCAACTCCCCGCTGCACGGGGGCCGGCGCACGGGCTGGCGCTCGACGCGGCAGTCGCTGTGGGCGGATCTCGACCCGCTGCGGGCCCTCGCGCCCCCGCAGGACGGAGAGCCTCGCGCGCGGTGGGCGGCGCACGTCCTGGACACCCCGGTGATGTGCGTACGGATGGAGGAGGGGCCGTGGCCGGTGCCGGAGGGGCTGACCTTCCGCGACTGGCTGCGTACGGGCCTTCCCCGGCCCGCCGACGCCGACGACCTGCGGTACCACATGACGACACTCTTCCCGCCGGTGCGTCCGCGCGGTCATCTGGAGCTGCGGATGGTCGACGCGCAGCCCGGCCTGGACGGCTGGATGGTGCCGGTGGCGGTGACGACGGCGGTGTTCGACGACTCGGAGGCCGCCGAGACCGTGTACCGGGCGGTGAAGCCGCTCGCCGAGCGCGCCGGGCCGGGTCCCGCGCCGCGCAATCCGCTGTGGCTCGCGGCGGCCCGTGACGGCCTCGCCGACCCCGAGCTGCACGCCGCCGCGCGCGCCGTGTTCTCGTCCGCCCTGGAGGCGCTGCCCCGGATCGGGGCGAGCGACGAGGTGCGGCGGGCGGTCGCCGCGTACCACGAGCGGTACGTGCTCCCCGGGAGCTGCCCGGCCGACGACTTCGAGGCGGTGACGTCATGACGACGACGGAGACGGGGCCCCGGAACGATCCGGAGGCCCTGCGCCGGCGGGCCCTGGAGGCGCTGACCGTCGCACGGGACCGTACGGCGCTGCTGACCTCCTGCGTCGAGGACGGCGAACTCACCGCCCAGCACTCCCCCTTGATGTCGCCGCTGGTCTGGGACCTGGCGCACATCGGCAACCAGGAGGAGCAGTGGCTGTGGCGGGCCGTCGCGGGGCAGGAGGCGCTGCGGCCCGAGATCGACTCGCTGTACGACGCCTTCGAGCACTCACGGGCCAGCCGTCCGTCGCTGCCGCTGCTCGCGCCGGGCGAGGCCCGCGCCTACGCGGCGGACGTACGGCTCCGGGTCCTGGACGTGTTGGAGAGCGCCCGGTTCGAGGGGCGGCCGCTGCTCGACGCCGCCTTCGCGTTCGGCATGATCGCGCAGCACGAACAGCAGCACGATGAGACGATGCTGATCACCCATCAGCTGAGGAGGGGGCCGGTCGCGCTGACCGCTCCCCCGCCGCCGGCTCCGCGGACCGGTCCGCTGCCCGCCGACGTCCTCGTCCCCGGGGGCCCGTTCACGATGGGCACCTCGGACGAGCCGTGGGCCCTCGACAACGAGCGTCCGGCGCACCCCCGGACCGTGCCCGCCTTCCGCATCGACACCACTCCGGTCACCAACGGCGCCTATCTGGCCTTCATGGCCGAGGGCGGGTACACGGACCGGCGCTGGTGGCGGCCCGAGGGCTGGGCGCAGATCAGGGAGCACGGCATCGCGGCGCCGCTGTTCTGGCGCCGGGACGGCGCCCAGTGGCTGCGCCGCCGGTTCGGGGTGACGGAGCCGGTCCCCGAGGACGAGCCGGTCGTGCACGTGAGCTGGTACGAGGCGGACGCCTACGCCCGCTGGGCGGGCCGGCGGCTGCCGACCGAGGCGGAGTGGGAGAAGGCCGCCCGGTACGACCCGGTGTCCGGGCGCTCGCGGCGCTATCCGTGGGGCGACGCCGACCCGGGGCCCGCGCACGCCAACCTGAGCCAGCGGCACCTGCGTCCGGCGGCGGCGGGCAGCTATCCGGAGGGTGCCTCGCCGCTGGGCGTACGGCAGCTGATCGGTGACGTGTGGGAGTGGACGGCGAGCGACTTCCTGCCGTATCCGGGCTTCACGGCCTTCCCGTACAAGGAGTACTCGGAGGTGTTCTTCGGGCCGGAGCACAAGGTGCTCCGGGGCGGGTCGTTCGCGGTGGACGCGGTCGCCTGCCGGGGCACCTTCCGGAACTGGGACCTGCCGGTGCGGCGGCAGATCTTCTCCGGCTTCCGCACGGCACGCGACGCGGAGCTGGGCTGATGTGCCGCCATGTCGCCTTCCTCGGCGAGCCGGTGGCGCTCGGGGAGCTGCTGGTGAAGCCGGAGCACGGCCTGCTGCGGCAGTCCTGGGACCCCCGGACGCAGAGCAGCGGTGTGGTGAACGCCGACGGCTTCGGGGTGGGCTGGTACGCGGAGGGCGATCCGGTCCCCGCGCGCTACCGGCGGGCGGCCCCCATCTGGGGCGACCTGTCCTTCGCGGACCTCGCCCGGGTGGTGCGCTCCGGGGCACTGCTCGCGGCGGTCCGGGGCGCCACGCTGCCGGGCGCCGACGGGGAGGCGGCGGCGGCTCCGTTCGCCGCCGGGCCCTGGCTGTTCAGCCACAACGGCGCGGTCGAGGACTGGCCCGGCTCCCTGGAGCCGCTCGCCGGGACGCTGTCGGCCGGCGAGCTCCTCCGCGTCGAGGCCCGCACCGACTCGGCGCTGCTCTGGGCGCTCGTCCTGCACCGGCTGCGGTCCGGCGACGCGCCGGGCCCCGCCCTGGCCGACACGGTGCGGGAGGCCGCCGAGGCGGCCCCCGGCTCCCGGCTGAACCTGCTGCTCACCGACGGTTCGCTGATCGCCGCGACCGCCTGGGAGAACAGCCTCTGGTACCTGACGGGTCCCGACCGGGTGGTCGTGGCCTCCGAACCCTACGACGACGATCCGCGCTGGCGAGAGGTTCCCGAGCGCACGCTCGTGACCGCCACCCGCGCCGACGTCACCCTCACCCCGCTCAAGGAGCCCTCCGCGTGAGCCCGTTCCAGCTGACCCGCACCCTCGCCGCGGACGCCGCCGGCGCCGACCTGCGCGCCGACGTCCTCCACGGACTGGGCCGCTCCCCCAAGGAGCTGCCGCCGAAGTGGTTCTACGACGCCCGGGGCAGCGACCTCTTCGAGGAGATCACCCGGCTGCCCGAGTACTATCCGACGCGGGCCGAGCGGGAGATCCTGGCCGAGCGGGCGCCGGAGATCGCCGCCGCCACCGGGGCAAGGACCCTGGTGGAGCTGGGTTCCGGCTCCTCGGAGAAGACCCGGTTCCTGATCGACGCCCTGCTCCCGGGGCTCGAAAGCTACGTGCCGGTGGACGTCAGCGAGTCCGCGCTGACCGGGGCGGCCGAGTCGCTGCTCGCCGAGCGGCCGGAGCTGCGGGTGCACGCGCTGGTCGCCGACTTCACCCGGGGGCTCGCGCTGCCGGGGACGCCGGGCCCGCGTCTGGTGGCCTTCCTCGGCGGCACCATCGGCAATCTGCTCCCCGGTGAGCGGAGCAGCTTCCTGCGCTCGGTGCGGGCGATGCTCACGCCGGGCGACGCCCTGCTGCTCGGCACGGACCTGGTGAAGGACGAGGCGACTCTCACGGCCGCCTACGATGACGCGGCCGGGGTGACGGCCGCCTTCAACAAGAACGTGCTGTCGGTGATCGACCGGGAGCTGGGCGCCGACTTCGATCCGGACGCCTTCGACCACGTGGCGGTGTGGGACCGCGAGCGGGAGTGGATCGAGATGCGGCTGCGGGCCCGCCGCGCGCTCACCGTGAAGATCCCAGAGCTGAATCTCGTGGTGCCCTTCGCGGCGGGCGAGGAGATGCGGACGGAGGTGTCCGCGAAGTTCCGTCAGGCGGGCGTACGGGCCGAACTGGCGGAGGCCGGCCTCGACCTGGACCGCTGGTGGACCGACGGCGGGGGAAGGTTCGCGGTGTCGCTCGCGACGGCCCGCTGAGCGGCTGCCGCGAGGGCACGCCGGTCCGGGTGCCGGGCCGCGGGAAAGGGCTCGCGGAGGCGTACGACGGCGGTGGGCCGGCGGGTGGTGACGACCCGCCACAGGGAGGTACCGAGCGGGTCGTCCCCGACGTACGCGGCGGCTCCGGTGGGCCGGTAGTCGATCCGTACCGGCTGCACGGCGCAGCCGGCGTCGAGGGCGGCCTGGAACGCGGCCGGCCGGAACCGCCCGCCGGCTCGTCCGCACCAGGTCGAGCCCTCCGGGAAGACGATCACCCGGCCGCCGCCGGCGAGCACCCCGGCCATCGCGCGGACGGTGCCGGGCAGAGCTCTGAGCCCGTCCCGGTCGATGAAGAGGGTGCCGCCGAGCGCGGCGACGGTGCCGAGGACGGGCCAGCGGCGCACCTCGGACTTGGCGACCATCCGGCCGGGCAGCACGGTCGCTATCAGCGGTATGTCGAGCCAGGAGACGTGGTTGGCGACCACGAGGAGCGGGCCGCCGCCCGGCTCGCCCTCGTACCGGACGTGGACGCCGAAGGCGCGGACCACCGCCCGCAGCCAGTGCCGGACGAGGGCGATCCGGACGGCGGTCGGGAGCAGGCCCGTGGCCGGGGCGAGCAGGACGCCGAGGACGACGGTGGCGAGTCCCGCGGCCAGCCGGGCCACGGCGCGGACGGATCCGGCCGCCCCAGCCGCCCCGGCCGCCCCGGGAGGCCGGTGCCCGGACGCGGGGTGGGCTGACGCGGGGTGGGCGGCTTCGGGGTGGGCGGCTTCGGGGTGGGCGGCGCAGCGGCCCGGGGTGCAGGGCGCCGTGGGGAGCCACGGCGACGGGGCCGTGGTCCCGTTCACCGCGCCGGGGCGAGCGAGAGGAAGTGCTTGAGGTAGCGCGGGTTGGTCCGGCGCAGGGAGAGCAGGACGTAGAGGTCGGCGACGCCGAAGTCGGGGTCGTGCGCGGGGGCGCCGCAGACCCAGGCGCCGAGCCGGAGGTAGCCGCGGAGCAGCGGCGGGAGTTCGGCGCGGCCCTCGGGGCGGGCGACGCCCTCGGAGTTCCACAGCCGGTGCGGGGTGACCCAGTACTCCTCGGGGGCGAGGTGCTTGGCCTTGACGGTGTCCCAGGTGGCGGCGGCGAGGGTGCCTCCGTCGGCGAGCGGCAGGGAGCAGCAGCCGGCGAGCCAGTTGTGGCCGGTGCTCGTCATGTAGCGGGCGAGTCCGGCCCAGATGAGGGCGATGACGGCGCCGTTGCGGTGGGCGGGGTGGACGCAGGAGCGGCCGACCTCCACCAGGTCGTGGCGGACGGGGGCGAGCCGGGTGAGGTCGAACTCGCTCTCGGAGTAGAGGCGCCCCGCGACGGCGGCCCGGTCGGGCGGCAGGAGGCGGTAGGTGCCGACGATCTCGCCGGTGGTCTCCTCCCGTACGAGGAGGTGGTCGCAGTACGCGTCGAAGGCGTCGGAGTCGAGGCCGGGCTCGGGTCCGTCGAGCCGGGCGCCGAGTTCGCCGGCGAAGACCTGGTGGCGCAGCCGCTGGGCGGCGCGGACGTCCTCCTGGTCGCGGGCGAGACCGACGACGTACCGGGGCGCGGGCTCCTCGGCCGGGGGCCGGGGGGCGGCGAGGGACGGGGGGACGGCGAGGGCCCGGGGCTGGGCGGGGACCTGCGGCGGGGCGGGGACGGCGAGCGTGGGGGTCGGTGCGGCCATGTCGGGCTCCTCCGGCGTACGGAAAAGAAAGGGGCGGGGCCGGGCCGTGAGCGGTGGCCCTGCTCCTTACTTCTTCCGTGACCGGCTGGATTCGACATGACCGTCCGGGGACTCGCGGGTGTGGAGGCGCTGAATGCTATTCGGCGAGGGTGTCCGTGATGGCGGTCGAGGCCTCCTTGGCGGCCTTCAGGGGGTCCTCGCCCTGGAGGACGGCCGTCATGTAGGGCTTGATGGGGTTGTCGGCCTCGACGTTCGCCCACTGCGGGGAGTTGGGGGTGGCCCGGCCGCGCGCGGCGCCCTTGGCCATGACGGCGGTGGCCTCCTGGCCGGCGACGACGGAGGCGAGGCCCTTCTTGTTGGGCACGTAGCCCATGGTGCGGGCGAGTTCGGTCTGCCACTTCTCGCCGGCGAGCGCCTTGACGACGTCGAGGGCGGCCCCGCGCTGGGGGGCGTTCTCCGGGATGATGAGGTCGGAGCCGCCGGTGAAGACGGCGCAGGGCTGGCCTGCCTTGGCGCCGGGTATCGGGAAGTAGCCGAGCTTGTCCTTGAGGCCCGGGTTGGCCTTGAGGATCGCGGCGACGGCGCCGGGCACGGCGATCAGCTGGGCCACGTCGCCCTTGGCGAAGACGTCGGCCTGCGGCGGGTTCTGCTCGTCGGCGTCCTTCGGTCCGGAGCCGAGGGACTGGAGCGCCTTGTAGTAGGCCATGCCGCGCAGGGCGGCCGAGCTCTCGAGCGCGCCGGTCCACGCGCCGCCCTTGTCGGTGGCGAGTTCGCCGCCCTCGTCCCAGATGAACCCCGCGAGGGTGTACCAGTCCTGTCCGGCGAGGTAGATGCCCTGGGAGCCGTTGCTGTTGAGCTTCTCGGTGTCGGCGAGCCACTCGGCGCGGGTGGCCGGGGGCTTGTCGATGCCGGCGTCGGCGAAGAGGTCCTTGTTGTAGATGACGATGCGGTTGGCCGCGTACCAGGGGATGCCGTACTGGGATCCGCCGATGCTGCCGGGCTCGGCGAGACCGGGCAGCCAGTCCTCGCTGCCGAGGTCGCGGACCGACTCCAGGGTGAGGTCGTAGAGCTTCTCGGTGTCGGCGTACTGGGCGACCTGGGTGTTGCCGACCTCGATGACGTCGGGTCCGCCGGAGCCCTGGATCGCCTCGGTGACCTTCTTCCCGATGCCGGTCCACTCCTGGATGGTGACCTGGAGGTCGACGCCGTCGTGCTCCTCCTCGTAGGCCTCGGTGAAGCGGTTGAGGAAGTCCTCGCTGACGCTGTCCCGCATGAGCCAGATGCTGACGGTCTTGGTCCCGCCTCCGCCGGGCAGCATCCCGCAGCCGGCGAGGGCGAGCGCGGTGACGGCTGCCAGTGGACAGGCGAGATGGCGGTTCTTCACGTGGGTCACCTTCTGCGGTTCAGCACAGGGTCGTGCGCATGGGGGGCTGACCCGACATGGGGGGACCGAACGGGGTGTTCGCGCGGGTATGTGGCCTGGATTCTGGTCTGGACCAACGGGATGGTCAAGTCCCTGACCATCCCCTTCCGCGCCCTGGACGCCCCATCTATTCCGTTACCTTCGGTAACTACCCGTCAGTCGCTTCTGGTCGGCGCCGGGGCGGTGGATTCGTCGGCCGCCCGGCCGATGCCGTGTCGCGCGCCGCCGAGCCCTGGGGCACGGTGGAGGAACCCAACGAGAGGAGCCCGGCCCCCATGTCGAACCACACCTACCGCGTCACCGAGATCGTCGGCACGTCCACCGAGGGCGTCGACGAGGCCATCGACAACGGCATCAAGCGCGCCTCGCAGACCCTGAGGGGCCTCGACTGGTTCGAGGTGACCCAGGTCCGCGGCCACATCGTCGACGGCGCGATCGAGCACTACCAGGTCGGCCTGAAGGTCGGATTCCGCCTGGAGGACGAGGCCTGAGTCACGGGCGGCGGACGACCCCGGGACGCGGCCCGAGAACGGGGCCCGAGGGCACGGCAGGACCGGCGTCCCCGCTTCGGCCGTACGCGGTCGGGGGCGGGCGCGATCCGGCGCCGGCCTGCGAGGCCCGGCCGCGTGGGGCCGGATTCGCCAGCCTCGTGGGGCCGGGTTCGCCGGCCGCGTGGGGCCGGCGTCGTACGCGGTCGCGCCCGTCGGCCCCCGCGTGGTGCCGTCGAACGCGATCGGGCCGCCGGGCCCGCGAGGCTCAGGTCCGGCCCTCCTTCTCCTGGGCGTCCCTCAGCTCCTCCGACGGGGTCGCCCACAGGGCCCGTACGACCCTGAACCCGGCCGCCTCCGCCGCGTCGCACACCAGCGGGTCGTCGTCGACGAGCATCCTGACCCCCCGGTCGGCGGCGAGCCGGCGCAGGATCTCCACCTTGGTCACCCGGGCCGGCCGGAAGTCCCGGTTGCGGCGCATGTGGACCGGCCCCTCCGGCAGCTCCTGCCCGGCCAGCCAGGCCAGGGTGTCCCGACGGCAGCGCTCCGGACGCCCGGTGAGATAGACGACGTCGCACTCCTCGGCCGCCTCCCGGCACAGCGCGATCCCCTCGGCGAGCGGCGGATCGTCGGGCGCCGCGGCGAAGAAGGCGTCCCAGTCCTTGGGGCGCCGCTCCAGGAAGTGCTGGCGGTGGGCGGTCGCGGCGAGGGTGTTGTCGAGGTCGAAGACGGCCAGCGGCCTGTCGTTGTCGGCTGTCACGGCCCCAGCCTAGGAGCCCCGTCGGACATCCACCGCGCGTCCCCTCCGCGACGCCCCCGGGAACCCGTTCGGCGCCGTCCCCGGACTCCCCGCACGTCTCCCGCGTTGAACCCCGTGTGAGCACCTTTCCCGACGGCACCCGCTTCTCCGTCCTCGACCGCTCCCGCACCCGGGAGGGCGAGGACGCCCCCCGGGCGCTGCGCGACACCGTACGGCTCGCCTAGGAGGTGGAGGCCCTCGGCCACCACCGCTTCTGCGGGTCTCGGGCGGCGGCGGCTCCCGCAAGGTGGCGCGCCGGGCCGACTCTGCGCTCTGCCGTGTGTGCCCAGGTTCCACGCTCCCCGGGACCCGACCGGTTCGAGCGCCTCGGTCACAGCACATGGCAGGTCGCTCCATGAGCTCAGCCTCTTTCCCATAGAGGCCGCTGTCAGTCCCGTGCCCTATCTTCGTGCGCACCGCGGAGAGGGGAGTCTTGGTGGCAAGACGGGGACAGGAAAGCGACTGGGACTGGGACGACGCCTGCGACGAGTTGTGCCTCTTGTGCCGGGACTGGGTTCCTCGCCTGGTCGCGGGCTCAGAGGTGTGCGCCCGGTGCCGTCGGATGCAGCGGCGCATGTGGAAGTACGGGCTCTCGATAGCGCGTTACAACGCCATCTGGCGAGCACAGGGATTCAGCTGTGCTCTCTGCGGCGACAGCGATGAGGCCTGCGACATGGGCATCCCGCATGAGGCGAAGTCGATCTGGCAGATCGACCACGACCACAGTTGCTGCGGTCCGCTGCGCTCGCGCGGATGCTGCGTGCGCGGGATCCTGTGCAAACCGTGCAACCTCAACCGGCTTCCCACCTATGAAAGGTGGCCTGCGGAGCTGCGCGATAGCCCGCGATTTCACAGCTACTTGAACGACCCACCCGCGCGCAAGCCTGCAGCAGAGGTCATCGACGGCCGCGACAACCGGTACCTTCCAACCTCATGGTCCTTCATCATGGACCGAAAATACGCTGAGGAACTGGCCGCTGAGAACGGAGTCGAGAGCCCTGCTTGCCCGTGACCGGGTAGCCGACGCTCAGAACGGGGCGCTCGGCCGGGCCGGGGCGGGCGGGGCGGGGACGGATGTCGCCGTCGCGACGAACGCGGCCACCGCCCCGATACCCGCGAGCGCTCCGAACAGGTCCGGATAGCCGCCCAACGGTCCCACAAGAAGGGCGGCGGTGAAGGGGGCGAGGGCTGAGGCGGTCATGGCTGGCGCGGTGAGGATTCCGGAGAGTCGGCCGTAGTGCTGTGTGCCCCAGCGGTCGGTGATCGCAGTGGCCTGGAGGAGCGTGAGGTTGCCGCGGACCATGCCTGCTGCCATCGACACCGTGATCACCAGGCCGTACGGGCCCGGCGTGACGGCGAGGGCCGCGGTGGTCAGGGCGCCCAGCGCGATGAGGGTCGTGGTGCGGACTGTCGTGCCGGTGAGGCGGGCGAGCGGGGCGTAGAGCGTGCGGCCGAGGGTCTGGCCCGCGCCGCCGAGGCCGAGAGCCCAGGCCGCTTGGGACGTGGTGTAGCCGCGTTCGAGCAGAAGTGGGACGAGAGCGACGACCACGGCGTACATCGCGAAGGCCGAGAGGGTGAACGCGACCGCGAGCAGGAGGAACGGTCGGCTGCGGGCGACCGAGCCGGGGCTCGCGTCCGTACCGGCCGGGGAGGGTGCCGCCGGGGGCCAGGGGGCTCTGAGGGCGATCGCGTGGGCCGGGATCGTGACGGCGGCGAGGATCGCCGCCAGCACCAGATAGGTCTCGCGCCACGACAGTTGGTCGGCCAGGGCCGCGGTGAGCGGGGCGAAGACCGTGGAGGCGAGGCCGCCGGCAAGAGTCACGATCGTGAGGGCGCGGACGTGGTCGGGGGCCCACCAGCGGGTGAGTGCGGCGAACGCGGGCTGGTAGAAGGTCGCCGCCATGGCCAACCCGCCCAGCAGCCACCCGGCGAAGAACAACGGAAGGTTCGGCGCCAGGGCCACGATCACCAGACTCAGGACCCCGGCCACGGAGCCCGCCGTCATGACCGTGCGTGGGCCGCGGTGGTCGATGATGCGGCCCACGCGTATCCCGGCGATCCCGGACACGACCAGGGCGAGCGAGAACGCCGCCGCCGTGGCGCCGGTGGACCATCCGCTGTCGGCGGTGATCTGTGGGTTCAGGACCGGGAAGGCGTAGTAGACGATGCCCCAGCTGGTGATCTGGGTGGCGCAGAGCGCGGGCAGAACGGCACGAGGCCGCGACCGGTCCCCTGCTCCGGTCGCGGCTCCGCGGGTGTGAAGGTCGGTCATCGAGAGATCAGCAGCATCCGCCGGCGGCGACCGGTTCACTCGCCTCGTTGTCGGCGGTGGCCGCTGTGCCGGCACAGCAGGTGCTGCCATGTTGCTTGGTCAGGGTGTCGGCGTCCGCCTTGACGACGTACACCTCCCACGGTTCACGGCCGGGGCCGTGGACCCACACCTTGTCCTGGAGGGCGTAACAACAGGTGGTGTCGTTCTCCTCCGTCGTCGGCAGACCGGCCTCGCCCAGGCGGGCGGTGGCGGCGTGGACCGCATCGGTGGTGCCGACCTCCACGCCGAGGTGGTCCAGACGGGTGTCCTCGTCCTCGGCGCCTTCGACGAGGACGAGCTTGAGCGGCGGTTCCTCAATGGCGAAGTTGGCGTAGCCGTCACGGAGCTTGGCCGGTTCGGTGCCGAAGAGCTTGCTGTAGAAGGCGACGGACGCCGCCAGGTCGGGGACGCGCAGGGCGAGCTGTACGCGGGACATCGTGTTCCTCCAGCTGCGGGTGGGTGGATGGGGTGGGGTCAGCAACCGCCGGAGACGGCCGGGGCTCCGACGCCGATCTGGAGCGCCGTCGGGCTCGCGCAGCAGCCGCCGCCGGCCGGGGTGTCGGCGGGCTGGTCGAAGAGGCCGGCGCCGCCGCAGACCCCGGTCTCGGGGAGCACGAGCTCGACGCGCTCGGCGGACTCGCGGTCGCCGGCGATGGCGGCGACGACCGAGCGGACCTGCTCGTAGCCCGTGAGGGCCAGGAAGGACGGAGCGCGGCCATAGGACTTCATGCCCACCAGGTACACGCCTTCCTCCGGGTGCGCCAGCTCCTTCACACCGTGCGGGTAGACCGTGCCGCAGGAGTGCTGGTTCGGGTCGATCAGCGGAGCCAGCTCGACCGGGGCCTGGAGACGGTCGTCAAGGCCGAGGCGCAGCTCATCGAGGAAGGTCAGGTCGGGGCGGAACCCGGTGAGGACGATGACCTCGTCGACCGGGTCGAGCCGTCGGCCGTCCTCGGCGACCAGGACCAGGCGCTCGCCGTCGCGCTCGATCGCATCCGTACGGAAGCCGGTGACGGCGTCCGCGTACCCCTCGTCGACCGCGGCCTTCGCCGCGAGGCCGAGGGCGCCGCGGGCGGGGAGCTGGTCGGCGCTGCCTCCGCCGAAGGTGTTGCCCGAAATGGCGCGCCGCAGGATCCATGTCGCACGAGTGTCTGCGCCGTCCTGGGACTGTGCGAGGGCGGCGAGCGAGGCGAGGGCGGTGAAGGCGGAGGCTCCGGAGCCGATGACGGCGGTGCGCCGGCCTGCGTAACGGGCGCGCACGGCGGGGTCCTTGAGGTCGGGAACGCGGTAGGAGATCCGGTCGGCCGCCGCGCGCTCGCCGAGGGCCGGGAGTCCGTCGCCGCCGGCGGGGCTCGGGGTGGACCACGTACCGGAGGCGTCGATCACGGCCCGGGCAAGGACGCGCTCCTCACGTCCGGCTCCGTAGCGGATGTGCACCGTGAAGGGCTGCTGCTCGCGGTCGGCGTCGACGACGCGGTCGCGTCCGGTGCGGGAGACGCCGGTGACCCGGGCGTCGAGCCGGATCCTGTCGCCGAGGACGTCCGCGAGCGGCTGGAGGTAGGCGGCCGCCCAGTCCCCGCCGGTCGGGTAGGTGTCCGCGTCCGGCTTCACCCAGCCGGTCGGCGCCAGGAGCTTCTCGGCGACCGGGTCGACGACCTCGCCCCAGGCGGAGAAAAGTCGCACGTGGGACCATTCCCGCACCGCCGCTCCCGCCTGGGTGCCGGCCTCCAGGACCAAGGGTTCCAGGCCTCGGTCGACAAGGTGCGCGGCAGCGGCCAGACCGGCGGGCCCGGCTCCGACGACCACGACGGGCAGCTGGTCGATGGCGGTGACGTTCACGGATCTTCCCCTTTTGATTCGACGTTCGTCGATCTCTTGTGTCTTCAGCATGGCACTTGATTCGACAAGCGTCAACATAGACATCCATCGAACCTAGACGGTGCTGCGGCATTCACCCCCGTAGCTCGCGCCGATATTCGCCATCGGGCCGGCCTCACGCGGGCCGACCAGAAAAGAAAGGGGCCCTATGCCCCAGGGGTATAGGCGCAAGACGCCCAGCCTCGTCGCGCTCGCACCGGCCGCCCCCTTGCGCGACGACCTGTAGCGGCGCTCCGATCGCAAGCATCCCGGCTCGGCTGACAACGGTCGTCGGCATGCCCGAGCACGGCTCAAGGGGTGAATCCCTGGGCGCCTGGTTCGACATGTGTCAACATAGATACATGTCGAACGTCAAGGTACTGCCGGTACTGGAGCCCGAGATAGAGCCCTGCTGCCCGCCTCTGAACGAGCGGCCTCTGACCGCCGAGGAGGCCGAGCGGACTGCTGTCATGTTCAAGGCGCTGGGCGACCCGGTCCGGCTGCGGCTCTTCTCCTCCGTCGCCTCGCATGAGGGTGGCGAGGCATGCGTCTGCGACATCTCCGACGTCGGCGTCTCCCAGCCCACGGTCTCCCACCACCTGAAGAAGCTGAAGGAAGCCGGGCTGCTCTCCTCGGAACGGCGCGGCACCTGGGTCTACTACCGCGTCGAGCCCACCGTTCTCGCCGCCATGGGAGCCCTCCTCACCAAGGCAGCCTCGGCCTGACCGGTCTCAAGGTCGCCGGGGTGGCTTTGTCCAGCGAGGCTGGCCCAAGAGCTACCGGATGTTCCACCTGTCCGGATGGTCGGGATCGGTGGGGCAAGCGAAGACGTGTGAGGTCGCCGGACCGGCCCACGGTGACCCGCGCTCCCGTGCCTTGCTCCTCGATCGTCGGGCAGGTCGCGATGAGGCGCCGGGCATCGGACGGTTCGGTCCACGGCGGCGATTCCAGGTCACGCAGCACGTGGGCGCTGCTGCGCAGCCCGAAGAGCGGCGCCGCCTCGGCGCCGGACTCACACCACCGTCTGGGAGACTCCGCCCCATGACCGGATCAGCCATGCGCACCATCACCGTCGTACCTCTCACGGCCGATCACGCCGACGAGGTCGTCGCGATCTACCAGGCCGGCATCGACGAGGGCAACGCCACCTTCGAGACCTCCGCTCCGACCTGGGAACAGTTCGACGCGGCCAAGATGCCCGCGCATCGATTCGCCGCGGTCGACGAGGCCGGCCGGGTGCTCGGGTGGGTGGCGGCCACGAAGGTCTCCGACCGGTGCGCGTACGCCGGAGTCGTCGAGCACTCCGTGTACGTACACCCCCATGCACGGGGGCGCGGCGTCGCCTCGGTGTTGCTGAAGGCGCTCATCGACTCCACCGAGGCGGCCGGGATCTGGACGATTCAGTCCGGCATCTTCCCTGAGAACTCCGCCAGCCTCGCCGTCCACGCCCGTGCGGGCTTCCGGATCATCGGCACGCGCGAGCGTGTCGGCCGCCACCACGGTGTCTGGCGCGACACCGTCCTCGTGGAGCGTCGCAGCCCGCGCATCGACTGACGGCAAGGAAGCACGCCTGCCCGCATGCGGGCACGCACACCAGGACGGAACCGGCGCCGCCGCCCCTGAGCAGGGGCGGCGGCGCCGAACGTCAGGATGCCTGGGCCGTCAGCGCGATCTCTTCCTTACCGGCCTTCTCGGTGTCGGCGAGGAACTCCCCCAGCGAGGCCAGGACGCCGGGCGCCGGGCGGTAGTACACCCAGGTGCCGCGCCGCTCGGAAGTGAGCAGGCCCGCTTCCCGGAGCTTCTTCAGATGGTGGCTGACCGTGGGCTGTGAGACGCCCACGTCGGCTATGTCGCAGACGCATGCCTCACCGTTGGGGTGCGAGGCCACTCTGGACAGGAGGCGGAGTCGGACGGGGTCGGCCAGCGCCTTGAACATCGCCGCCATGATCTCGGCGTCCCCTTCGGACAGCGCGGCGGTCACGATGGGTGGGCAGCAGGCGGTAGGGGGCGCACCGGGTATGTGTGGGGTCGGCTTGGTCAAGGGGCCGGTCCTCACGCCGAGGCCGCGGGGCGGCCCATGACGGCGTCGGCGGCACTGGGGAAGCAAGCCACGCAGGCGACGTTGATGGAGTAGAGCATCGAGGTCCCCTGACGCTCGCGCAGGACGAATCGCACGTCGGCGAGCAGCTTCAGGTGGTGGGACACCGTCGACTGTCCGACGCCCATCCGGTCCACGATCTCTCCGACACTCATCGGCCCGGTTGCCAGCGCTAGGAGATTGAGGATCTGCACGCGGGTGGGGTCGGAGAGGGCCTTGAACCAGGTTGCGTAGGACTCGGCCGTGCTTCGGTCGATCAGCTGGGCATTCATCGTACCGCTCATGATCCATCGATGTTATTCGATGACCACCCGCGACGGCAAGGTTCGCTCCACGCAGATGGGGCCTGCGGAGGGCCCGCTGAGGCCCGCCCGCGCCACAGGCACGCCCGAGGACACGGCCGCGAGCGACTGTGTAGACACCACATGGAAGGTAGCCACGCCGGTGCGACCTGGGAACAAGGCTCCCTTCCTGGCAACCGCCACCGGAAGCGCAGGGCGGGCTTCTTCGGCGCGACGAGGGACCTCGGATCCCCATTGCCGGGCATCTCTTTAATCGTCTATCATCGATATTCGATAAAGGGGATGCCGCTCGAGCCTCCCCACGCGGCTCGCGACGTCCCCCGTACGTTCCTTCACGGCGCCGCTCCCCCTCATGTGTCACCGTCTCAGAGAGGTTCACCTGTGGACGAATTGCTGGCCCTTGGCCGGTTCATCCTGTTCGAGGTGCTGCACTATCTCCCGTGGTTCCTGGTCGCCATCGTCCTGGGGATCGCCGTACAGCGTCTGTCGATCGACGTGGTCGCGCGCCGCAGCTTCGCCCACGGGCGTAAGGGCGTCCTCGGCATCGCCATCGTCACGGCCATCGGAGCTTTCAGCCCCTTCTGCTCCTTCACCGTGATCCCGCTGATCCGCCGCTTCCTGATAGCCGGCGTCCCGCTCTCGGCGGTCATGTCGTTCTGGATCGCCTCCCCCTCCATGGACCCGGAGATCTACGCGCTCTCCGCCGCCCAGCTCGGGCTCCCCATCGCCACCGCCCGTCTCATCGGTGCCCTGGTGCTGAGCTTCGGCGCGGGTCTCATCGTCCTGGCGCTCGAACGGCGTGGGCGGTTCGCCGATCCCCTGCTCGACTCCACTGAGGAGAAGACGCCCGCGAAGACCTGCACTCAGGAGACGGTGACCGTTCCCGAGACGGCGTGCTCCACGGCGAAGGCGACCGTCCCCGAGCCCGTGACCGTCGGTGGCGGCGGCGTCGGCGGCGGCACGCCCGAGGGTGGCTGCGGAGGTGCCACACAGGAGCCCACGCCTGCGGCGGGAGGTTGCTCCACCACCGCACGGAACGACGCGGACGACGACGGCACTCCGTGGCGTGTGCTCGTCCGGCGTGACATCAAGAACCTCCGCGCCGGCGAGATCCTCAAGGAGATCGTCAGCGACTCGCTGATCCTGGGCAAGTGGCTGCTGCTCGCCATCGTCCTCGAAGCCCTGATCGTCCGCTACGTGCCCACCGACGTCGTGTCGGGCATCCTGGGCACGGACGGCGTCCTCTCCGTCCTGGTCGCCGGGCTCATCAGCGTCCCGCTCTACCTCAACGGCGTCGGCGCCATCCCGGTCGTCGAGGGTCTCCTGGATCAGGGCATGGTCGCTGCCGCGGGTGTCACCTTCCTTCTCGGCGGTGCCATCACGACGATCCCGGCGATGGTGGCCGTCAAGAGCGTCGTCAAGGCGAAGGTCTTCGCGTTCTACCTCGGCGTGGGCCTCCTCGGCAGCGTGGCTATCGGCCTGGTCTCGCTGGCGATTCTCTGACCTGGAACTCCTCCTCACCCCCCACCCACGCTCCTGTGGCGGCCGACGCCGCCACAGGAGCGTCGCCGTACCCGCCCCCGTGCGCACCTTCCAGGAGCGCACCCCGGAAAGGAGCCGAGCATGGCCGCACCCCCACGCACCGCAATCGTTCTCGCCCCCATGACCGACGACCATGCGCCCGCCGTCATGGCGATCTACCAGCAGGGCATCGACGAGGGAAACGCCACGTTCGAGACGGCCGCACCGCCGTGGAGCGCCTTCGACACCTCCAAGCTGCCGGCCCACCGGCTCGTGGCGCTCGACGTACAACGGCGGGTCGTCGGCTGGACGGCGGTGTCCCGCGTCTCGGCTCGTCCCGCCTACACGGGGGTCGTCGAGCATTCCGTGTATGTCAGTCCCACGGCGCGCGGAGCCGGTGTGGGGCGCGCGCTTCTGGAGGCGTTGATCGTCTCCACGGAGAAGGCGGGGATCTGGACGATCCAGGCGGGCATCTTCCCCGAGAACGTGGCGAGCCTGGCCCTGCACGAGTCCGTGGGGTTCCGCGTGCTGGGCCGACGAGAGCGCGTGGCCCGACATCACGGCGTCTGGCGCGACGTCCTGCTCGTGGAGCGCCGCAGCCCGGTGGTCGTATGACTGATGCCGGTCACCACGGTGACCGGCATCAGCCTGTATGTCCCTGGTCGATACGGACATGGCCCGTACAGACCACCGTGTCAGGGGAGCTCGAACGGCAGGTCCATCCCGTCCAGTGCCGTCGCGCACGCGCAGGCCCGCTCGCGCTCCAGGAGGTCGACGGTCTTCAGGACCAGGCCCTTCAGGCGTTCCACGTTCGCCGCGAACACGCGGAACACCTCGTCCTGCGAGACGCCCTCTCCGTGCTCCACACCCGCGTCGTAGTCGGTGACCAGGGCTATGGAGGTGTAGCAGAGGGCGAGTTCACGGGCGAGTACGGCTTCGGGGTGCCCGGTCATGTTGATCAGGGACCAGCCTGCGGAGGCGTACCACTGGGACTCCGCCCGGGTGGAGAACCGGGGGCCTTCGACGACCACCATCACTCCCCCGTCGTGGACTTCGGCGCCTGCCTCCCCTGCGGCCTTGAGCACGGCCGCGCGGCCCGACGCACAGTACGGATCGGCGAACGACACGTGGGTGGCGCCGTGCTCGTAGTACGTCTGCACGCGGCCGGCGGTCCGGTCGACGAGCTGGTCGGGGAGGACGACGCTTCCGGGGCCGAGGGAACCGCGCAGCGAGCCGACGGCGCAGGGCGCGAGGACCTGCCGTACCCCCAGCGAGCGCAGGGCCCACATGTTGGCGCGGTAGTTGATGCGGTGCGGGGGGAGTTCGTGGTGGCTGCCGTGCCGGGGCAGGAAGGCCACTCTGCGGTCGCCCACGGTGCCGACGGACACCGCGTCGGAGGGTGCGCCGTACGGGGTGGTGACCTCGACGCGCTGTACCGATTCCAGAAGTTCGTAGAAGCCGCTGCCGCCGATGACCGCGATGTCGGCCTTCGGCGCCGAGTCGGACGGATCACTCATCGCTTGGTTCCTCCTGCGTGGGCGCGTCGACCGGGGCCGTGGAGCTGCCCGGGCCGGGTCAGGGAAACGAGTGGGGTGAGAGAGGCGACGGCCTCGTGACCAGGCACGGCCGCGCGTTCGTCGTCGGGGCGGCGCACGGCCACCGTCTGCCAGCCGGCCTCGGCCGCGGCGTCGAGCTCGGCACCGACGTCGCTGACGAACAGCAGGTCGGCGGGTGCGTGCCCCAGCTCCGCCGCGATCGCACGGTAGGAGTCGGCGTCCGCCTTGGGGCCGGCCGTCGTCAGGTCGAAGTAGCCGTCGAGCAGGGGGCGCAGGTCGCCGTGGGCCGTGTGGCCGAACCAGTCCCGCTGGGCGGCAACGGAGCCGGAGGAGTAGATGAAGCGGCCCGTGCCCTGTGTCCGCCAGCAGTCGAGTGCGGGCGGTACGTCCGGGTACACGTGTCCGTACAACTCGCCCGCCGCGTAGCCGCCGGACCAGATCAGTCCCTGCAGCGTCTTCAGCGGCGCCGCCTTCACATCGGCATCGGCCCACTGCTCCAGGAGCGCCAGAGCGCTCGCCTCGTCCTGGGCCTCCCCGGTGTGGGCGGTGACCGCGTCGAGGATCTGCCGCCAGGGGGCGGTGCCGCGGTGAGCGACGAGCCAGGGAGCGAGCCGCTCACGCGCGTAGGGGAAGAGGACGTCCCGTACGTGACTGAGGGAGCCGGTGGTTCCCTCGATGTCGAGGACGACAGCCCGCAGCCCGATCTCGGGAACGTGGGCCTGCCGGCTGCCCGGCATCAGCCTTCCCGCAGGATCGCGTCGAGGCGGGGGAAGCCTTCGGCGATGGGCTCCTGGGTGAAGTCGCCCACCCAGCCGTCCTCCTTCTCGAAGAACCGGATGGCGCAGAAGTCCGGTACCGGACCCATGTCGAACCAGTGCCGGGTGCCGGCCGGGACCGACAGAAGGTCGCCTGCCTCGCACACGACGGCGTACACGCGGTCGTCGAGGTGCAGGTAGAAGCAGCCGGTGCCGTGGGCGAAGAACCGGACCTCGTCCTCGGCGTGCCTGTGCTCGTCGAGGAAGGTCGAGCGTGCCTTGGCCGCACGCTCCTGCCACTCCGCTGCCTCCTCGGGGTGCAGACGGGCCACGTCGACGAGGCGGAGCCCTTGGTCGGCGCACAGCTCGTCGACCTCGGTCCGGTAGGCGTCGAGCAGTTCCTCGGACGACGTCTGCGGCGTCACCTGTGCGCGCAGGGGCCAACGGGTGAAGGAGACCGATCGTTCGCGCAGGGCCTGCGCGATGGCGTCCTCGTCGCGGGTGCGGAGCAGCACGGTGTCCGGTGCGTCGTCCGGCATGATCTGCAGCAGTGTCATGGCGCGGTCCTGTGGTCGGGTGCCTGCGCGGCACGGGAGACATGCAGCTCGGCGTGAGAGAGCACGAGCAGCTGGCAGAGCGACTCGAGGCACTCGAGCCGGATCTTCGCCTGCCCCAGCGAGTCGCCCCATGTGGTGATGCCGTGATCGGCCAGGAGCAGCCCGGGCGGTGCGTCCCGGTCGACCGCGAGGTGGGAGGCGACGTCATCGGCGATTCGGTCGACCCGGGGCCAGTTGGGGAACACCGGCAGGTCCGTGAACGTCGGGTCGTTCAGTCCCAGTCCCTTGAGCAGTTCGAAGCGATCCACTCGTACCGAGGAGACAGCGTCCAGGGCAGCGGCGCGGTGGGCGACGACGGTGGCGTACGGGGAGTGGACGTGGATGACGGCGCGGGCGCCGGTGGCGCGGTAGACCGCCGCGTGGATGGCTGTCTCCGCCGAGGGGCGGACCTGGCCGGGATGGGATGCCTCGCCGGTGCGGGCGTCGACCTCCACCACGTCCCGGGCGGTCAGGTCGCCCTTGTCCCGGCCACTCGCCGTGATCAGTGCCCGGTCGGGATGGTCGGGCAGCCGCGTGGAAATGTTGCCGGACGTGCCCGGCATCCAGCCGCGCTCATACAGGGTGCGGGAGATGTCGGCCAGCTGCTGGGCGGTCTGCTTGCCTGCGGCGGTGGACGGCGCGTAGCTCATGCGCTCACCTCGGATGCGTGGTGGACACCGTGCTCGGAGACGATCGCGGTGATCAGGGAAGCCGGGGTGACGTCGAAGGCGGGGTTGTACGCGCGGGTACCGCGCGGCGTGGTGCGGACCCCGCCGTAGGAGGTCACCTCGTCGGCAGCGCGTTCCTCGATGACGATGTCCCGGCCGTCGGCGAGCGACCTGTCCCACGACGACTCCGGGGCCACGACGATGAACGGAATGTCGTGGTGGGCGGCGGCGATCGCCAGTCCGTAGGTGCCGATCTTGTTGGCCACGTCCCCTCGCGCGGTGATGCGGTCGGCTCCGACGAGGACGCAGTCGACGAGCCCCTGGCTCATGGCCGCGGCGGCCGCGCTGTCCACGCATACGCGATGCGGCACGCCGGCCTCGGCCAGTTCCCAGGCCGTCAGCCGGGCGCCCTGCAGGAGCGGCCGGGTCTCGTCGACGAGGACCTCGGTGACCTGTCCGGCCTCCGCGAGGGCGAGGATCGTGCCCAGCGCGGTGCCCACGGCGGCGGTCGCCAGGCGGCCGGTGTTGCAGTGGGTCAGGAGCCGCAGGGAGCGCTGGGGGCAGCGGTCCCGTACCGCCCGTGCCGCGTGCTCGACCATCCGCCGGTTGACCGCCCTGTCTTCCTCGATCATCGCCGTGGCCTCGGCCAGGACGGCGTCGGGGCCGTCGGAGAGCCGCCCGAGCGCCCTTCCCACGGCCCAGGCGAGGTTGACGGCCGTGGGGCGGGCGGCGACGATCCGCCGGGCGTCGGCGCGTACGGCCTCGCGTCCCAGGCCGTCTGCCCGGGGCGGGCAGTGCAGGTACGCCGACAGCGCGACGCCCAGTGCGCCCGCGAGACCGATGGAGGGGGCACCCCGTACCGAGAGGGTCGTGATGGCGGTGATGACGTCGTCCACGGTGTCCAGGCGCAGGAGCCGCCGCTCGTGGGGCAGCGCGCGCTGGTCGAGGGTGATGATCGCGTTGTCGTCCCAGCGCAGTGACGGCTGGTCGGAGGGCTTGCTCACGGGCGGCGGCTCCTTGGGGCCTGAAAGGTGGAACCCGGTTAGTCGGTCAGGGGGCGCGACCGCAGTTCGACCAGGGTGGGCGCTGCGTCCACGTCGGCGGTGACCTGCTCGTGGTCCTCGCCGACGGCGATGACGTAGCCGTACCGGTTCATGTACGCCCGGGGCGGGAGGGCCAGCCGGGTGCCGGGGCCGGCGGTCGCGACCGCGCTGTGCACCGTGGACCCGAAGAGGTCGGTTCGGACGACCACTTCGACCGCCTCGCAGTCGCGCTCCGGGTAGAGGAACCTGATGGCTGCGGTCTTCTGCGACTTCGGCGTGGTGTCGGGGGTGAGCCCGGCTGCCACTTGGGCGGCGGCGACGGCGGGATCGGTGCCGGTGGCGAGCATTCCGATGAGGGGGATGAAGTCGCCGCCGAGGCGCGCGTTGATCTCGACGAGGCGCGGCCCCTTGGGGGTGAGCTTGAACTCGGTGTGAGTGGAGCCGTGTTCGAAGCCGAGCGACTTGTGGATGCGGTGCAACTGGTCCAGGAGTTCAGAGTCCTGGAGGAGGGGGTCGGTGGCGTCGACGGTGTGGCCGGTCTCTTCGAAGTACGGGTCCATCCCGACCTGCTTGCGCGCCACGATCATCGGGGTGCACACACCGTCGACGACGACCGCGTCGATGCTGATCTCGGGACCGGTGAGGTACTCCTCGACCAGCACGTCGGCCTCGTAGCGGGGTACTCCGGGCCAGTTGGCGGAGCTGGCCGCTTCGAAGGCCTCTTCGACGGCGTCGCCGTGGTCGGCTCGGACGACACCGAGGCTGCCTGCGAGTCCACGGGCCTTGACCACCACGGGATAGCCGGTCGCATCGGCCGCACGGCGCGCCTCAGCCGCCGTGGAGACCGGGGTGCAGGCCGGCTGCGGCACGTCGGCGGCCGTCAACCGTGCCCGAGTGGTCGCCTTGTCGCGGCAGGCGAGCACCGCTTCGGGTGCGCTCCCGGGCAGGCCGAGCGCTTCAGCGAGGCGCGCGGCAGCGTGCACGAGGGACTCGTCGTAGGTGAAGACCCCTGCGACGGGAATCCGTTGCATGACCTTCTTCGCCTCGGCGAGGAGTTCGTCGAGGTTCTTGGTGTCGAGGAGTGAGGTCCCCTCCACGTAGGGCAGTTGCCAACTCGGCTCGTGGGCGTCGAGGAGCCACAGGCGGAAGTGGCGGGAGACGGCCGCCACGAGGTACTCCCGGTAGCGGCGGTCACCGCTGCCCATGAGAAGCAGGACCGGTGCCTCGGTGGTAGACGAGTGCGGGTGGGGCGTGGCGGCCATGGTGGGAACCTTCGTGTCGACGTGTGGTCGGGGCCGAGGCCGGCCGACGGAGCGGGGCAGCGCCCTGGTCGGCCACGGCGCTGTCGGCCGACGGCCGGAACCTTGCCAGCGTTAAGCGATGTATGTCAATAGATCGATGAATGAATCGAAGGGCCACCCCCTGCCGGACGTCACCGCCACACGCACCCCTGCCCCGATTCGCCCACCTCTGTAGGTGCTTGCGCAAGCTGGTCAGGTTGCCCAGTGGGGGCATTCATGCAGATGAGAACCGTAGAAACCAAGGGCGCCCACACACCTTGCGACTCTTGCGGATTCCGTCGCCAGGGCTGCAGGATGACGCCTTGTCTGCGCGACGCGTGTCGAAATTCGATCGGTAACCATCGATTTTCCAGACGCAGCGGATGACCCCCGGGCGCAACCTGCCCCACGCGGTCGCTGACGTGCTCGAGCCACCTGCACCGGGGTCGTCAGAGCGGCGGGGAGAGAGTAGCCTTCGCGCACGGATCGCGATCCGCAGCCCGCGGGGGCCACGGGCGAGTGGACGTCGAGACGGCGCGGGCGCTCGAAGAAGAAGCGGCCGGGCTCTCAACCGCACGGCCGCCGGGCCACAGAGACTTCGTGCGCCCCGTCGACCAGACCGCCGAAGAACGTGGCCAGATCGACCAGCGCCTCGGGGCGCAGTCGGTAGTAGGTGAAACGCCCGCAGGGCTCGGTCTCCACGACACCCGCTTCCCGGAGAACCCGGAGATGGTTCGACAGGTTCGTCTGCCGCGCGCCCGTCTCCTCGACAAGATGAGTCGTACACAGCGACTCACAGGCAAGCAGGCACACGATGCGAAGCCGTAGTGGGTCAGCCAGGGCCCTCAGCAGTTCCGCGTTCACCGACGTCAGCATGGCTTGATCGTGACACACCGAGCACAACCGGTGTCAACCACCAGATTTCTGAACGCTCTTGTATCGCTGCCCATTTGAGGGGACGTACGTGTCCCGGATGCCCTCTGTCCTGTTCGTCTGCATTCACAACGCCGGCCGGTCCCAGATGGCCGCCGCGTGGCTTCGCCACTTGGCCGGCGACCGGATCGAGGTCCGTTCGGCGGGCTCCGCCCCGGCCTCGTCGGTGAATCCGGCGGCGGTCGAAGCGATGCGCTAAGTCGGCATCGACATGTCCGCGGAGGTCCCCAGGATCCTCACCACGGAAGCCGTCGGCGAGTCGGACGTGTGCGTCACCATGGGCTGTGGGGACACCTGCGAAGTGTTCCCCGGCAAGCGCTACCTCGACTGGAAGCTCGACGACCCGGCCGGGCAAGGGGTGGAGGCGGTCCGCCCCATCCGCGATGCCATCAGGGACCTCGTCGAGAATCTCATCGTGGAGATGGACGCTGCGGCGGCACGTTGAACCAGAACGGTCAGAACGGCGAGCAGTCGACACCTCGGGGGAAGGCATGCTTCCTGAGCCCCTGAAGAGCATCCCAGCGGATCGAGAACCAGGCCCAGGTTCCTCGCTGTTCGCGGCGCAGAAGCCCGGCCGTGGTAAGGATCTTCAGGTGGCGACTCACCGTGGGCTGGGCCAGGTCGAGCGACTCGGTCAGGTCGCAGACGCAGAGTTCTCCGGCCGGCGACTGGTCGATGAGGTGGACGATCTGGAGGCGGGTCTGGTCAGCCATCGCCTTCAACTGGGCGGTCAGCGTCTCGACTTCTACGCGGTCGATCAGCCGCCCCGGAGAGCAGGGCACACAGTGCTCCTCGCTCACGTCCTCGATCGGTATGCCCGCCAACGGAGTTGCCATCCGGACACCATACGAGCCGACAAGATCGCACGGCGAATCCGAGGATCGATATCCGTCAGGCGTTCACCGTTCGTTCACCCGCGCAGCCTCATCACGGAAGGGCCGCGATGGCCCTCGTGGCTTCGCGGGCGGGACGGCCGACGCCGACAAGGGTGGCCGACGCGGGCCCGGTCCAGTCGCCGTACCCGAGCAGATGAAGTCGGGGCTCTCCGAAGGCCTCTGTTCCCCGGGTGGGGATGTGTCCGCGAGGACCGCGAAGCCCGAGCGGGGCGAGGTGGGCGAGAGCGGGACGGAAGCCGGTGCACCAGATGATCGCGTCGGCCTCGGCCCGCGTACCGTCAGCCCACTCGACACCGGTCCCCGTCACACGAGTGAACATCGGTTGCGCCTTGAGGAGGCCCGCATCCCGGGCCTCGCGTACAGGCCGTACGGCGACGATATCGCCGAGCGACGCGACTCCCCCGCCGTCGGTACGGCCTTCGTCGAGGGCACGGCGGCGGGCGGTGGCGTGGTCGAAGAGCGCACGACCGTCGATGTCGTCGGGGAGGAACCGCGCGGGTCGCTGGGTGACCCAGGTGAGGTCGGTGTCGTACGCGAGATCGGCGGCGACCTGCGCTCCGGAGTTCCCGCCTCCGACGACGATGACCCGCATTCCGGCGAACTCGCCGGCGCTGCGGTACTCAACGGTGTGAAGCTGCCGCCCCTGGAAGACGTCGCGGCCTGGGACGGTGGGAAGGAACGGCCGTGACCACGTTCCGGTGGCACTGACGACGGCGCGGGCGCGCCAGGTGCCGGAGTCCGTCTCGACGCGAAGATGTTCGCCGTCTCGGCGGACCGCCTGAACGCGAACGGGCCGGTGGACGGGGAGCTCGTATCGCTGCTCGTAGTCGGTCAGGTAGTCGACGACGTGGGCGGCGTCGGGGTACGTCTCCCCCTGCTGCGGTGGCATGAGGCGACCGGGCAGGGAGGAGTACGCGGCCGGCGAGAAGAGGTGCAGCGAGTCCCACGTGTGCTGCCAGGCCCCGCCCGGCGTGGGCTGGGCGTCCAGGACGGCGAAGTCGAGGCCACCGAGGCGGCGCAGGTGGTATCCGGCGGCGAGTCCCGACTGGCCACCGCCGATCACGACGACGTCGAGTGCCTTGCTCATCTCCTCGGCTTCCCTTCACACGGCCGCGCCTCGCCCCGGCAGAGGGGCGCGGCGCAGAATAGCGACTTGGCGGGGCTAATGCTGGGCAGGGACGAACTTCTTGCGCCAGGCCAACGACACGTACACGAGCGCGACCAGGACCGGGACCTCGATGAGGGGGCCGACGACTCCGGAGAGCGCCTGGCCGGAGGTGACGCCGAAGGTGGCGATGGCGACGGCGATGGCGAGTTCGAAGTTGTTTCCGGCGGCGGTGAAGGCGAGCGTCGCGGTGCGGTCGTAGGTGAGGCCGATGGCCTTGCCGAGCGCGAAGGTGCCGAACCACATGACCGCGAAGTAGACGAGGAGCGGGAGGGCGATCCTCGCGACGTCCAGCGGCTGCGAGGTGATGGTCTTCCCCTGGAGGGCGAAGAGGATGACGATCGTGAAGAGCAGCCCGTAGAGCGCCCACGGTCCGATCTTCGGCAGGAACGTCGTCTCGTACGACTCCCGCCCCATCCGCTTCTCGCCGATGCGGCGGGTCAGGAAGCCGGCGACCAGGGGGACGCCGAGGAAGATGACGACGTTCAGGGCGATCTTCCACATCGAGATGTCGAGCGTCTCGCCCTTTCCGAGGCCCAGCCAGCCGGGCAGCAGGTCGAGGTAGAACCAGCCCAGGACGCCGAAGGCGATGACCTGGAAGACCGAGTTCAGGGCGACGAGGACGGCGGCGGCCTCACGGTCGCCGCAGGCCAGGTCGTTCCAGATGATCACCATGGCGATGCACCGCGCCAGGCCGACAATGATCAGGCCCGTGCGGTACTCGGGCAGGTCCGGCAGGAAGATCCAGGCGAGGGCGAACATGAGTGCCGGGCCGACGATCCAGTTGATGACGAGCGACGAGACCATGAGCTTCCTGTCGCCGGTGACGGCGTCGAGCTTGTCGTACCGGACCTTGGCGAGGACCGGGTACATCATGATCAGCAGGCCGACGGCGATGGGCAGCGAGATGCCGCCGATCTCGACCTTGGCCAGCGCGTCGTTCAGGCCGGGGATCAGCCGCCCGAGCCCGATACCGAGGCCCATGGCGATGAGGATCCAGACGGCGAGGAATCGGTCAAGCGTCGACAGCTTCGCGACGACCGAGGAATCCGCCGCCGGAGCGGGCGCTTGGGTGGGGGTCACGGACAGGCCCTCTTGTTCTCTGCAGCGGTACGGGCGGACTCGGCCAGGTCGGCGAACTGGCCGGCGAGCTGGGCGATGACGTCCGGCTTCAAGCGGTAGTACGTGAAGCGGCCGCAGGGCTCGGTCTCCACCACACCGGCCTCGCGCAGCACGCGCAGATGGTTGGAGAGGTTGGTCTGCTTGGCGCCCGTCTCCTCGACGAGGTGGGTGGTGCAGAGGGTCTCTCGGGCGAGCAGGGTCACGATCTGGAGCCTGAGGGGATCGGCCAGAACCCGGATCAGATCAGTATCGACTGACGTCATCATAGGCTGATACTGTCACATCACCCGCTGCTGATACCAGCCGGGGCTGACCTCTTGCCGGCAAGGAAGAACCGATGACCACCGCTCCGCTCGCCTCCGTGCTCTTCGTCTGCGTCCACAACGCCGGCCGCTCCCAGATGGCCGCAGGGTTCCTCAACCACCTGGCCGGCGACCGCATCGAGGTCCGCTCCGCCGGTTCGATCCCGGGCGACCAGGTCAACCCGGCCGCCGTCGAGGCCATGGCCGAGGCCGGCGTCGACATCTCCCGCCAGAAGCCGAAGGTGCTGACCACCGAGGCCGTCCAGGCATCCGACTACGTCATCACCATGGGCTGCGGAGACGCCTGCCCGATCTTCCCCGGCAAGAAGTACCTCGACTGGGCCCTGGAGGACCCGGCCGGCCAGGGTGTCGAGGCCGTCCGCCCCATCCGTGACGAGATCAAGATGCTGATCGAGGGCCTCATCGCCGAGATCGACGCGAAGCAGGAGGCGTGACCTCAGTGACCGGCCCGACCACGGCCACCGGTGACGACGTCCGTGAGGTCATCGTCATAGGCTCCGGACCCGCTGGATACACCGCCGCCCTCTACACCGCCCGAGCCCAGCTCAAGCCCCTGCTCTTCGGCAGTTCGATCTTCGTCGGCGGCTCCCTGACCACGACGACAGAGGTCGAGAACTTCCCCGGCTTCCCCACCGGCATCGAAGGCCCCGACCTCATGGGCAACATGCGGGCCCAGGCCGAGCGCTTCGGCGCCGAGATGATCGACGACGACATCGTCTCCGTCGACCTGACCGGCGACACTAAAGAAGTCACCGACAGCGAGGGCACTGTCCACCGCGCCAAGGCCGTGATCATCGCGACCGGCTCCGGCTACCGCAAGCTCGGCCTGCCGAACGAGGACGAGCTCTCGGGCCGCGGCGTCTCGTGGTGCGCCACCTGCGACGGCTTCTTCTTCCGCGACCGCGACATCGTCGTGGTCGGCGGCGGGGACACCGCCATGGAGGAGGCCACCTTCCTCACCCGCTTCGCCCGTTCCGTCACCGTCGTCCACCGGCGCTCGACCCTGCGCGCCTCCCAGGTCATGCAGAACCGGGCCTTCGCGGACGACAAGATCTCCTTCGCCTTCGACAGCGAGATCGCCGAGATCAGGTCAGAGAACGGCATGCTCGCCGGCGTCGTCCTGCGCGACACCTTCACCGGCAAGACCCGCGCCCTCGACGCCACCGGACTCTTCATCGCCATCGGCCACGACCCGCGCACCGAACTCTTCACCGGCCAGATCGACCTCGACGACGAGGGCTACATCACGGTGGAGTCGCCCTCCACCCACACGAACCTGCCCGGGGTCTTCGCCGCTGGTGACGTCGTCGACCACACCTACCGGCAGGCGATCACCGCGGCAGGCTCCGGCTGCCAGGCCGCACTCGACGCGGAGCGATACCTCGCCGCCCTTGCCGACAGGAGCAAGGCCGCGGCGAGCGTCGCCGCCACAGCCTGAGGCCACACCGCGGCCGAGCTGTGGACCTCCCATGAACACCAGCCCCTGCCCGTCACGTTGGCGGACCTGACGGGCAGGAGCTGGCCCTCTCCCTGGTCGGCATGGTGAGTCGTACTCCGGCCGGTCTTCCCGCCTGCTCCACGGCCACGGGCAAGCACAAGGAGCCGGCAACGAGACTCGTTGCCGGCTGATCTGCTCTCACGACAGCGACCGAGGGGCCTTCAGCTGGATCCCGGCTCCGGGCAGGAGTGGACCGGGGCGCCGATAAGGATGTCGGCAGCGCTGGGAAACTCGGTCATGCAGCGGGGGTTGATGGCGTACCGGATGCTGGCACCGGCACGGCGCCGGGTCAGGAAGCGGACGGTGTGGAGGATTTTCAGGTGGTGCGAGACGGTCGACTGGTTGAGTCGAAGATGGTCGACGATCTCGCCCACCGGCACGGGCTCCGGCCGACCGCTCAGGAACCGCATGATGCGGATGCGCGTCGGGTCTGCCAGGGCTCGGAACCAGCGGGCGTACTCCTCGACGGTCTCCCGGTCGAGCGACGTTTCGGACATGGGCATCCTTAACGGACCACGAGGAGAACGCCCCGCCGGTCTGCGGCGCGCCGCAGACCGGCCGTGCAATCAAGAGCTGTCGGCTGTTGCGCGCGCCGGGATCGGCACACGGCGAGCACGAGGGTGCACCACGTGGCCAGGTGTCCGCGGCCCGAGCTTCGGCTCCGGCCACGGACACCTGGCCGTGACGACGTGGTCAGCAGCAGGTGCCGCCGGGCTCGCACTCCTGCACGCCGGCAGTGCTGTCGACCGGCTTGTGGGCGCGGATGATCGCGGCGTGGAGGCCGTCGGCCGCCTCCTGGGTGAAGACGACCTCCGCGTCCTTCAGGCCGACCGCGTCAAGGAGTTCCTTGTACTCGGCGACCGAGAGAGCACCGGCGATGCACTGGCTGTGCCCGCCGCGTTCGGCTCGCTCCGCGGGGCTGAGCCGGTCCTCGGCGACGACATCGCTGATGCCGAGGCGGCCGCCGGGGGTGAGGACGCGCGCCATCTCGGCGAAGACGGCGGGCTTGTTCAGCGACAGGTTGATCACGCAGTTGGAGATGATCACGTCGACGGTGGCGGCGGGCAGCGGGATGGACTCGATCGTTCCCTTGAGGAGGACTACGTTGTCGATCTCGGCGTCGGCGACGTTGCGGGCGGCGAGGGCGAGCATCTCCTCCAGGAAGTCCAGGCCGAAGACGCGGCCGTCGGGGCCGACGCGCCGGGCGCTGAGGATGACGTCCAGGCCGCCGCCGGACCCGAGGTCCAGGACCGTCTCGCCCTCGCGCAGTTCGGCGACGGCGCTCGGGTTGCCGCAGCCGAGGCTGGCGAGGAGGGCGGCGTCCGGGGCGGTGCCGGGGCCGATCTCGTCGTACGCGGCGGGGCCGAAGGTCTGCGGGTCGGGCGAGCAGCAGGCGCCGCTCGTCTCGGCTTCGGCGGCCTTGGCCCGGTAGTACTCCCGGACCTCGTCCTGCAGGCTGCCGGCGGTGGTGGTGTCGCTCATGACGGGTGGTCCTTCTCGGTCAGGTGCCGGCGGGGGCGAGGCGGTGCACGGGGCGCGGATAGGAGGGCTTGAACGACACCGGGGTGGTCGCCGAGGAGGTGACGGCGGTGGCCAGGTCGGCGGCCTTGACGGCCTCGGTGACGGCCGCGTCCAGGGCGTCGGGCTCGCAGGCGACCCGGGCGTTGACGACGGCCCGCCCGGCCGCCGCGTGTGCGTCGGCTGCGCGGTCGAGAGTGGGCTGCGCGCCGGACTCGGTGAGGCTGAGTTTGGCGAAGTCGCCGTCGGCCGTCTCCACGGTGATCTTGGCGTGGCCGATCACGGCGTCGTGCTCCGCGGCCCAGACGGACAGCTCCTGAAGGACGGTTCGGGCCCACGCGGTCGCGTCGAAACCGTCCCCGGCGGCCGTGAGGTCGAGCTCTTGGTTCATCCAGGCGAGCTGGGCCTCGGCGGCCGCGTAGCGGTCGTAGTCGATGTCGAGGACGACGTCCTCGTTCGTGGCCGGCGCCTGCCACGCGTCGAGCAGCGTGTCCAGGTGGGCGCCCGTGGTGGCCGAGTAACCGACGACGGTCGCCTTCGGGTTGCTCGTACGGAGCGAGGCGATGAGTTCCTCGGCCCGGTCCGGCTTGATGGTGTCCAGCTTGTTCACGGCGATGACGTCGGCCTCGGTGACCTGCTGGCGGAAGAGGTACGACAGGTCCGACTCCGGCTCACCCCGCTCGGCGGCGCGGGCGAACGCCAGGTGCCGCAGCGGGTCGACCACGGTGGTCAGCGGGGCGACGACCATGTCGTCGCCGTAGTACTGGCGCAACGGTCGTACGACGGTGGCCTGGAGGTCCGTGCAGCTGCCGACGGCCTCAGCGATCACGGTGTCGACGCTGTCGGAGGCGACCAGCGCGACGATGGCCTCGACGAGGTCCTCGAACTTGCAGCAGAAACAGCCACCGGTGACCTCGGCGACACTGTCCAGCTTGCTGCGCACCAGCTTGGTGTCGACCAGTTCGACGCCCTGGTCGTTGGTGATGACGGCGACCTTGCGGCCCTGCTCCTGGAGCGCGAGGGCGGCGGCGGTCATGGTCGTGGTCTTGCCCGCCCCGAGGAATCCGGTCAGGGGGATGAAGGTGATCATGTGGTCCTTCTCGTCCTTGTCGTGGAGCCGGGCGGGGTCAGCCGCAGCAGCCGTCGCCGGCGCCGCCCAGCAGGGGCAGGTTCGCGGGCTGGGCCGGGGCGGGGGACGCGGCGCCGAACGCGACGCGCCTGCTGTTGCCGAAGGCGTCGAGCCAGGCGCTCGCCTGCGGCCGCAGCGCCGGGTCGGAGAGCAGCATCGACGTACGGACTTCGCGCGGGGTGCAGCCGCGCAGGGCCTTCGCCTGGTGGGCTCCGGCGCCGAACTCGACGGTGCGCAGACCCTCGGCGTAGGCGTCCCGGACGGGCGCGTCCAGGACGAGGGCGAAGTAGATGCCGCTGCGCTCGCCGATCGCGGCGTAGTCGAACCCGGCCCACTTCGGGAAGAGGCGGTGGTTCTTGCGGATGGTGACGCACGTGGCGACCAGCGCGCCGTCCTTGTAGCCGAGGTAGGCGCGGACGTCCGCGCCCTCGTCGATGAGCGCGGAGAGGATGCCGATGATGTGCTCGGGCTCCTCACCGGCGCCGTTCTTCTCCCGGTTGAGACAGGTGAGTTCGGCGATGCGGGCGACGTAGGGGCGGATGTCGGGGCCGTCGACGCGCTCGATCGTCACACCGGCGGCCTCGGCGCGGCGGACGTCGCCCTTGATGCGCTGACGCTTCTTCAGCGGCAGGGCGGCGAGGTGTCCTTCCCAGTTCGGCGCGTCGAGGCTCATGAAGTCCTCGTAGCCCCAGAAAGTGGTGGACGCGCCGGCGGCGTCGAGCGCGTCGACGAGGGCGTCGTTGCCGCGTCGGCTGGGGATCCAGGGGGCGACGATGCAGCGGATGCCCGCCTCGAACGCGGCGGGCACGAGCTTCTCGACGATGGACCCCATCAGGGTGGGGGTCCAGAAGTTGTAGGCGACCTCGGTGCGGTAGCCCAGCGGGGAGCCGAGCAGGAGCGTCGGGAAGAAGGGCTCGGTTCCCAGGGCGTCGACCTCGGCGCTGCGCGCGGCGTCGGTCTCGGCGCCGCAGCACACCTCTTCACCGGAGGGCGCCTGCCATCCGAGGTAGGTGCGCGGCTCGTGGTCGACGACCGGCGGGGCGGTGAGGATGTAGCCGGGCAGCAGGGCCAGCTCGCCACGGGCACGGTGAGCGAGGGTGTGCCAGGGCTGGACGTCGGGGAGTACCTTCTCCGTGGCGCGGAGCCAGGTGGGTCCGAGGTACGGCCACGAGTCGGTGAGACCGTCGAGCTCGCCGGTCCAGTCCATGTCCGGGAGGGCCTGGCCGGTGGAGATGACGACGCGGGGTGATCCACCCATGTCAGTGTCCTTTTCTTGTGAGCGGGTGGGTCAGCACTTCACGCAGCAGCGGATCTTGCCCGCGTCCTCGGCGTCGGTGCGGCGCTCCTGCCAGAGCTCCTCGACGCGCTTGTCGGGGTGGGTCCACTCCACCCAGAAGCCGCGGTCGACGGTGGCGATGTCCTCCATCCAGGGCGAGGAGAGCAGCGGGGAGCCCTTGAACAGCAGCAGTCGGGTCTGCAGGGCGGTGGGGTCGGTGACGCGGGCGAGGCCCGTCTCGACCAGCCAGTCCTCGAAGCCGAGGAGCTCCTCGTACTCAATCCACGGGGTGAACGGGATGAACGTCGGGTAGAGCTCGAAGCCGATCCGCTCGGCCTCGTCGACCGCCTCGCGCATGTGGTCGACGTCGATGTGCTTGTCGAAGATGCGCAGGATGCGGTTGGAGGGGAACTCGAGGGCGCAGGTGACGCGGCGCAGCCCGAGCGAGACGAGCTTCTCCAGTTCCTTGGTGTAGTCGAGGACGTGGTCGACGCGGGTGGTGAACTCGAACGTGATGGGGCCGATGGCCTCGACGAGTCGCTCGACCACACCGATGCCGATGGTGCGGGAGTTGAAGAACTCGGCGTCGATGAAGCAGAAGTGTCGGACGCCCTCCTCCGCCAGCTGCAGTGCGTCGGCCAGGACGCTGTCGGCGTCGTAGGCGGCGACGCCGCCGTCGTACGCGCCGTAGACGGAGCAGTACGTGCACTTGTGGTGGCAGCCGCGGGACGCCTCGATGTTGCCCATCAGGCCGAACGGCGAGTGATGCGCCGGGTAGTGCACGAGGGAGGGGAAGAGGTCCCGGGCGGGCTTGGTGACCGAGATGCGCCGGCGCGGGGGCTTGGGCCGCATGCCCGTGCGGGTCATCAGGGCGGGCACCCCGTCGAGAGCGATGGTGCCGGCGGCGAGCTGGGCCAGCTCCTCACTGATGAGTTCGGGCTCCTCCATGATGATGCCGTCGGCGACCTCGAGGAACTCCCGGTGGTTCATCTGCGCGTACTGGCCGAAGGTCACGACCGTGGTGCCGTACGCCTCCGAGACCCTGCGCGCCAGGGCGATTCCCCGCTCGAGACCCTCGAACTGCTGGACCGAGACGAGCGTGAGGTCGAAGGGGCCTTCCGGAATGGCGTCGGGAAGCAGGTGCGCGTCCCAGCCGACGACGTCGGCGCCGTGCTGCTGTAGAGCGGCGGCCGCACACGCGGACGTCAAGGGCTGGAGCTCCGCTTCGAACGCGGAGGCAACCAGAACACGGGGACTACTCACACTTCCCCCCAGGGAGTGATCAAGGAGCGTGACGGATCGAGTTGGGGCCGGGTCAGAGCCCAGGTCGGTAGCGACGCTGTCGACCGACGGCCGGAACCCTGCCAGCGTTGAGCGATGTATGTCAATAGATCGATGAATGACTGAAGACCATCTCCCCGACCCTCCGTTGCCACAGAGCACCGCTGCCCCGATACGCCCTCGTCTGTAGCTGGTTGCGAAGAGAGGTCACGCGCTTGAATCCGGTTGTTCACACAGCTTGAAGCTGTGTGGAGCGAGGCTGTCCACCAGCGACCCATGCGCCTTCGGAATTCGTGGCCGACCTCCGGCAGTGCACCCGCCGACCTGGCGTGTGACTCAAATTCAATCGCTGATCATCGATGATTTCGCCCCTCAAGTTCTCGCCAGGGCGACTCCGAGGCGGTAGCGTTCGCCCACGGCATCGCGGTCCGCACCCGGGGTCAGCGGGTGAACGGGTACCGATGCTTCGATGCTTCAGCCCTGTCAATGGGGAGTGGGCCGAGCATCATCGCTCAGCTCGCAAGCGCCCTACGGCAGCTCAAGGGTCCTGAGCGGGTTCAACGGGGAACGCGGTAAGGATCGCAAGGACATCTCGGCTGCGTGTCGCCGGCAGCCATCACCCGCACCCTCGGTGTCCCACGCCGCGCCCGCGGAGCGCCTGCAGGCTCGCCAGGTGTCCGCCCCCTCGTCCACGCGGCGGGGGTGCCACCTTCGGCACGGCTGCGCCCCCTCTACGTCCCGCCCCCAGACCTGCCTGCCACATGGGCCCCAGCCTCGGCGATCCGCCGACGGCCTTCCCCGACTCCCACCCCTTCCATCACCGCAAAGGCACCGCCATGTCTTTCACGTCCACCGAAACCCGCAGCAGAGCATCGCGCCTCACCGGACGGCGTGTCCGCCAGAGCGCCTCTGCCGCCTCCGCCGCTCTCCTCCTCTCAGCCGCCCTGACCGGCTGCGCCGGCTCCGCGAAGGCCGACTCGGACGCCATCCAGGCCAGTGGCTCCACCACCGTCGCTCCGGTCGCCTCCGACGCAGCCGAGGCACTGAAGGCCAAGGGCCTGAACATCACCGTCGCCACTCAGGGCGGCTCCGCCGGCGGCATCTCCCAGCTCGGGACCGGCCAGATCAACATCGCCCTCAGTTCCAAGCCCCTGTCCGAGAAGGACCACAAGGCGTACCCCGACACGGACTTCGTCACCACGCAGATCGGCGCGGACGCCGTCGGCGTCATCATCACGAAGGAAGTGGCCGACGGCGGGGTCAAGGGCCTGTCCAAGGCGCAGGTGGCGGGCCTGTTCGAGGGGAAGATCACCAACTGGAAGGAGGTCGGCGGCCCCGACCTCCAGGTCTTCGTGTACGACAAGGAGCCCGGCCGCGGCACCCGTGAGGTGCTCGACAAGTTCATCTACGGCAAGGACGAGCCGCCGGCCCCGCCCAAGTCCGCGAACTACGCCATCGTCGGCGGCAACCTGGAGACCCGCAACAAGTTGAAGTCCACCCGCGGTTCCGTCGCCCCGCTGTCGACCGGCTTCATCGACGGTCACCCTGAACTGGTCGCCGTGCCTCTGGAGGGCGTCGCCCCCACCCTGGCGAACGTCGCGTCCGGCACGTACCCGATGACCCGCCCGCTGTACATGATCACCAACGGCAAGCCGAAGGGCACCGTCAAGCAGTACATCGACTACATCCTCTCGCCCGAGGGCCAGAAGCTGCTGCCCAAGCACGGCTACCTCACGCGCGAGCAGATGGGCCTCTGACCATGGGTCTGACTCTGGAGCGCCCCGCCCAGGCGCCCGGACCCACCCTGCCGCGGCCCTCCTCCGGGAGCGGCCGCGGCAGCCGGGCGAGATGGGTCTGGGGTTGGGCGTACAGCGGCATCCTGTCCGTACTGCTCACCCTCGCGGTCCTGCTCGGCTACCTGGTCACGGGCATCGCGAGCGGTACCGTCGACTGGGCGGCCCTGTTCACCTCGTCCACCTGGAATCCGGGGACCCTCGCCTTCGGCGGCCTGGCCATGATCTACGGCTCGGCGGCCGTATGCGTCCTGGCACTGGTGCTCGCCGTCCCGATCGGCTGGGCGGCGGCCATCGCCCTGTCCGAGTACCTGCCGCCCCGTCTCGCCAAGCCACTGCGCCTGAGCATCGAACTCCTGGCAGCGGTCCCCTCCATCGTCTACGGCCTGATCGGCATCATGGTGATCCGGCCTTTCGTGGCGGACCTCGGTGACGTGCCAGGCGGCGACAGCCTCCTCGCCGCCGGCATCGTCCTCGCCGTGATGATCATGCCGACGATCGTGGCGGTCAGCGTGGACGCACTGGCCGCCGTACCCGGCCGGTACCGGGAGGCGGCGTACTCCCTCGGCCTGACCCGCCGCGAGGTGGTCCGGTCCGCCGTCCTGCCCCAGGCCCGGTCGGGCATGCGCGCCGGCGTCCTCCTCGGCCTGGCCCGCGCACTGGGTGAGGCCATCGCGGTCTTCATGGTCATCGGCCGCGCCGACGGACGGCTGCCGGAATCGCTGGGGGACGTCTTCTCCTCCCTCGTACGCCCCGGTCAGACGCTCACCACCAAGCTGGCAGGCCCCGAGCCGATGCTGGCGGGTACCTCCGGCGCGTACTTCGCAGCACTGTGCGGACTGGGCGTCATCCTGCTGGCCCTGGTCGCCGTAGCCACCGTATGGGGGACCCGCGGCTCCACGGGACGGACCGCGCGCGCCCCGCGTGCCCGTCGGTCCTCCGCGTGGCTGCGCACTCCGAAGGACAGGGTCACCACCGTCGTCCGTCTCGGGGCCCTGCTGCTGCCGGGGACCCTGCTCGTCGGCATGCTCGGCATCCTGCTGGCCCGCGGCGGCGCGGCACTCAATCCGGTCTTCTGGGTCTCACCTTCCGAGGGCGCGGCAGGTGGCGGCATCCGCGACCAGATCCTCGGTACGCTCCTGCTCCTCGCGACGACGGCGCTGATCGCACTTCCGCTCGGCTACGGAGCGGGCATCGTGATCGGCACGCGTGCCTCCGCGAAGACCGCCCGCGTCCTGGAGACGCTGACCGTGGCGATCGGCGGGACGCCGACCATCCTGCTGGGCCTCGCGGGGTACGTCCTCTTCTGCACGACCATGGGCTGGGGCCGTTCCTGGCTGGCCGGCGCCGTGGTCCTGGTGCCCGTGGTGGTGCCGGTGGTCGCCCTCACCACCGCGGGCCGGATCCGGAGCATGCCTGCGGAGATCACCGAGGCCGCATTCGCCCTGGGCCTCACCAGCTCCCAGTACGTCCGTTCCGTGGTCATCCCCTACACCTGGCCGGCCACGCTCACCGGCCTGCTGCTCGGCCTGGCCCGCGCGGCAGGCGAGACGGCGCCCCTGATCTTCACCGCCACGGTGTTCTTCGGGGCGCCCGCCCTCCCGACCGGCGTCGTCAACGCTCCGGTCCAGGCCCTGCCCACGCACATCTTCACCCTGTCGCAGGACTCGGGCGCCCCCGAGGCGATCGCCCAGGCATGGGGCAGCGCCCTCGTCCTGGTCCTGATCACCGCGGGCCTGCTCAGCCTGGCGGTCCTCCTGCGCAACCGCTTCGAAGGAGCACGACGATGGACGACGTGACGACAGGTGCCACGACCACGGACAAGATGGTCGACGGGACCGTCATCGCGGTCCGCGACCTGCAGATCCTCGACGGCACCAAGCGCCTGGTCGGACCAGTGACGTTCGAGCTGGCCGCCGGATCCACCACCGGCCTGTGCGGCCCGTCGGGCGCCGGCAAGTCCACCGTGCTCCGCGCCCTGGTCGACCTGCTGCCCCACGGGCTCCGCCGTCAGGGTGAGGTGGAGGTCCTCGGGCGTCCGGTCCGTTACGGCAAGGGGGACGCCGACCTGCGCAGCACAGTCGTCCTGGTGCCGCAGACCCCCGTGGTCTTCGGCGGCAGCATCCTGGACAACGCCCTGTTCGGCCTCCGTCACCTGGTGCGGGCGTCCCGCACGGAGATGCACGACCGCGTCGAGCAGGCACTGCGCGAGGCGGGCCTGTGGAGCGAGGTCTCCGACCGACTGGACACGCCGGCCCGGACGCTGTCCAACGGGCAGCGCCAACGGCTCTGTCTGGCAAGGGCCTTGGCTCTCGAACCGGCGGCCCTCCTTCTCGACGAGCCGACGAGCGCCCTGGACGAGCGGAGCCGCGACACGGTCGAGAAGTCCGTGGCGGCTCTGCGGGGCAACCGGACGGTGCTGCTCGTCTCGCACGACCCCGCGCAGGTGGAACGGCTCTGCGACCGGACGGTCCGCATCGACCTGGCGAACACCTGCGAGCCGTCCCCGGCCGCGGCCTGATGGCTTGTCCCCTCCGCACTCCGTGTCCGCTGGGAGCGGAGGCGCTGGAGCGGGCGGTGAGGCAGACCGGCGCGCAGGAGGTGCTGGTCGGCACGAGCACGTGCGACCGGGTGGCGCTGCGCGAGTCGTACCGGCGGCTCGCGCACGCGGTCGGCCTGACACCGCGGTGAGCCTGACGCGGGAGGGGAAGCCCTGGGGCGGCGCCGCGCGACCCGCGTCCAGGGGTCTCGCGCCGCGACGTCCGCCCGCCCCCGGGCGCCTGGTGCCACCGGGCCGCGAGGGGGACCAAAGGATAAAATCATCCCATGCCAGACAGCCCCCATGATCCGTACGTCCGTGTCCGCGGTGCCCGCGAGCACAATCTCACCGGGGTGGACGTCGACATCCCCCGCGACGCGCTCGTCGCCTTCACCGGGGTCTCGGGCTCCGGCAAGTCGTCCCTGGCGTTCGGCACGATCTACGCGGAGGCGCAGCGGCGCTACTTCGAGTCGGTGGCCCCGTACGCGCGACGGCTGATCCACCAGGTGGGGGCGCCCGCGGTCGGCGAGATCACGGGGCTGCCGCCGGCCGTGTCCCTGGAGCAGCGCCGGTCCTCCCCGAACGCCCGGTCCTCCGTCGGTACGGTGACGACCCTCTCCAACTCCCTGCGGATGCTGTTCTCGCGGGCGGGGCGGTACCCGGAGGGTGCCGAGCGGCTCGACTCCGACTCCTTCTCCCCCAACACGGCGGCCGGCGCCTGCCCTTCCTGCCACGGCCTGGGAAGGGTCCACGAGACCAGCGAGGAACTCCTCGTCCCCGATCGCGAGCTGTCGATCCGCCAGGGTGCCGTGGCGGCCTGGCCGGGCGCCTGGCAGGGGAAGAACCTGCGGGACGTCCTCGACGCCCTCGGCTACGACGTCGACCGGCCCTGGCGCGACCTCGACGCGAAGGACCGGGAGTGGATCCTCTTCACGGACGAGCAGCCGGTGGTCACCGTCCATCCGGTGCGGGACGCCGATCGCATCCAACGCCCTTACCAAGGCACGTATATGAGCGCCCGGCGCTATGTCCTGCGCACCTTCTCCGACTCGAAGAGCACGTCGCTCCGCGCGAAGGCGGAGCGCTTCCTCACCAGCGCGCCGTGCCCGGTGTGCGGTGGTGGGCGGCTGCGGCCCGAGGCCCTCGCGGTGACGTTCGCCGGCCGGTCCATCGCCGACCTCGCCTCGCTGCCGCTGACGACCCTGTCCGCGCTCCTCTCCGGTGCGGCCGCCGGGGACGGGGAGACCGCGCGGGTCCTGACCGAGGACCTCGTCTCGCGCATCGCGACGGTGACCGAGCTCGGTCTGGGCTACCTGAGCCTGGACCGCGCCACGCCCACCCTCTCCAACGGCGAACTGCAGCGGCTGCGGCTCGCCACCCAGCTCCGTTCCGGGCTCTTCGGCGTGGTGTACGTCCTCGACGAGCCCTCCGCCGGACTGCATCCGGCCGACACCGAGGCGCTGCTCGTGGTCCTCGACCGGCTCAAGGCCGCCGGGAACTCCGTCTTCGTCGTCGAGCACCACCTCGACGTCATCCGGCACGCCGACTGGCTCGTGGACGTCGGCCCGCGCGCCGGGGTGCACGGCGGGCGGGTGCTGCACAGCGGCCCGCCGAGCGAGCTTGCGGACGTCGAGGCGTCCGCGACCCGGCGGTTCCTCTTCGGCCGGGCGCCCGCGCCCGCGCGGGAGGTGCGCGAACCGGCCGGCTGGCTGCGGACGGGGCCGGTCACCCGGCACAACCTGCGGGCGGTCGACGCGGCCTTCCCGGTCGGGGTGCTGACGGCCGTCACCGGCGTCTCGGGCTCGGGGAAGTCGACGCTCGTCGGCGCCCTGACCGAGGAACTCTCCGGGGTGGAGCGCCTGGTGACGGTGGACCAGCGGCCGATCGGACGCACCCCGCGCTCCAACCTGGCCACGTACACGGGCCTGTTCGACGTCGTGCGCAGGCTGTTCACGGAGACCGGGGAGGCGCGGGCCCGCGGCTACAAGGCGGGGCGCTTCTCCTTCAACGTCGCGGGCGGGCGCTGCGAGACCTGCCAGGGCGAGGGTTTCGTCTCCGTCGAGCTCCTCTTCCTGCCCAGTACGTACGCGCCCTGCCCCGACTGCCACGGCGCGCGCTACAACCCCGAGACCCTCCAGGTGCGGATGCGCGGTCTGACGATCGCCGAGGTCCTCGATCTGACCGTCGAGTCCGCCGCGGCCTTCTTCGACGACACGCCGGCCGCCGCCCGAAGTCTGCGCACGCTGCTCGACGTGGGCCTCGGCTATCTGCGGCTGGGGCAGCCCGCCACCGAACTGTCCGGCGGCGAGGCGCAGCGCATCAAGCTCGCCTCGGAACTCCAGCGGCCGCACCGCTCCCCCACCCTGTACGTGCTGGACGAGCCCACGACGGGCCTGCACCCGGCCGATGTCGAGGTCCTGATGCGCCAGCTCCACGGCCTGGTGGACGCCGGGCACTCGGTGATCGTCGTCGAGCACGACATGGACGTCGTCGCCACCGCCGACTGGGTCGTCGATCTCGGCCCGGGCGGCGGCGACAAGGGCGGCCGGATCGTGGCGGCGGGGCCCCCGGACCGGGTGGCCCGGGCGGCGGACAGCCGTACCGCGCCGTATCTGGCCCGGTCCCTGGGGATCGACTGACGGCTCGGTCCGCCGCGCGGGATCCCGCGGCCGGCGGTGCCGGGGCGGAGGTTCCCCGCCCCGCCCCGGCGCCGTCCGGCGGGTCAGGCCGCCGTGTCGAAGGTGTAGTGCGGCGTGTGGTCGAGCATGTCCGCCGGGGTCACGTCGTTCCACGGGCGCATGGTGTCGCGGAGGTCGACGACGTTCGCGGTGCCCGCGGCCGGCAGGTAGGTCGACCGGGGGTGGCGGGCCTGCCAGTCGGCCCACAGCTTGTCGATGAAGGCGTGGTGCAGCCAGAACACCGGGTCGTTGGGGGAGACTCCGGTGCCCATCTGTCCGCCGACCCAGACGTGGACGCGGTTGTGGAGGTTGACTCCGCGCCAGCCCTCCAGGTGGTTGCGGAAGCCGTCCGAGGAGCTGTTCCAGGGGGCGGTGTCGTACGTCTCCATGGCGAGGACCGAGTCCACCTCGGCACGGGTGGGGAGCTGGCGGCCGCCCGCCCCGAGGTCGCGCCGGAGGTAGTCGCGCCCGTCGACGCGGACGCTGATCGTCCAGCGGCTGCCGCTGCGGGCGAACGGGCCGTCGAGCACCTGGCCGTCGCGGGCCCGCCCGGTGCCGCCGAGGAGGTCGGGGGCCCAGAGCGAGGAGCGGGAGGTGCGGTCGGCCGTCCAGTCCCAGTAGGGGAGGTTGACCGTCGGGTCGACGGACTGGAGCGCCTGCTCGAACTCTATGAGGAAGCGACGGTGCCAGGGCAGGAAGGACGGCGAACGGTGGCCGACGCGGTCGCCGCTGTCGGTGTCGCTCATGATGAAGGCGTTGTGGGTGGTGACGAAGGTGTCGTACCGCCCGGAGCGCTTGAGCTCCAGGAGGGCGTTGACGAAGCGCCGCTTCTCGTCGGCGGTGAGGGTGGCCTGGTTCTTGCGTACGGTCATGGTGCGGCTCCTGGAACGATCAGCTGAGGGTGAGGGGTACGAGCGGGGCGCCCTGGAGTTCACGGACGGCCGCGCGGGCGAGCGCCTTGGGCGTGGCGACGGGCTCGTAGTGGTTGATCACGCTGATCCAGGTGCCGTCGGCGTTCTGCATGACGTGCAGTTCCTCACCGTCGATCGTCACGGAGTAGCCGCCTCCGTGGTGTCCCCCGTGGTGGCCGCCGCCGTGCGAGGGCCCGCCCTGGATGCGGCGGCCCTGGTAGACCTCGTTGAAGGAGGCCGGGGCCGGGCCGGCCGCCGGAGCGGCGGGGCGGGTGGCGTCGGCGGCGGCGTTGCCGGCCAGGGCGAGGCCCGCGGCGGCGCCTGCTGCGCCGGCCGCGACGCCGAGTGCCCGGCGGCGGGTGATGCTGGACATGGAACCCCCAAGTGGTCTGTGCGACCGGGGGTTTGGTCATATGCCCCCGGCAGCCGTCATCAGTACCGGGGGGTGTCGGCGCGGCGGAAATCGCCTGAGGCCGGTTGGCTGCGAAGTGGACAACTTGTCATGAAATGTACAGAGTTGAACAGAGTTGATCTTGCTGTCGGGTCGGCTGGGGGCGCCCTGCAGCGAAGATCTTACGGAGAAAGTGATCATTTGGTGAACGATCTTTCGCCCCGGAGTGTGCGGTGTGGCGGAGCCCACGCCGCGAGACTGTCCTGATCCGGACTCAGCCGCGGCCTCCCTTTCGCTGCGCCCGCAGCCACTCCCGGTTCATCGCCGCGATCGACGGCAGCGGGATCCCCTTCGGGCAGGCCGTCGCGCACTCGCCCGTGAGCGTGCAGCCGCCGAAGCCCTCCGCGTCCATCTGGGCGACCATGTCGAGGACGCGGGTCTCGCGTTCGGGGGAACCCTGGGGCAGGACGTTCAGGTGGTTGATCTTGGCGGAGGTGAAGAGCATCGCCGAGCCGTTGGGGCAGGCCGCCACGCAGGCGCCGCAGCCGATGCACTCCGCGTGCTCGAAGGAGGAGTCCGCGACGGCCTTGGGGACGGGGGTCGCGTGGGCCTCGGGGGCCGCGCCGGTCGGCGCGGTGATGTAGCCGCCGGCCTGGATGACGCGGTCGAAGGCCGAGCGGTCGACCACCAGGTCCTTGACGACGGGGAAGGCGGAGGCGCGCCACGGTTCGACGTCGATGGTGTCGCCGTCGTCGAACGACCTCATGTGGAGCTGGCAGGTGGTGGTGCGCTCGGGGCCGTGGGCGTCGCCGTTGATGACGAGGCTGCACGCGCCGCAGATGCCTTCGCGACAGTCGTGGTCGAAGGCGACGGGGTCCTCACCGCGCAGGATGAGGTCCTCGTTGAGGGTGTCGAGCATCTCCAGGAACGACATGTCGGCGGAGATGCCGTCGACGTCGTAGCTGGACATGGCGCCGGGGGTGTCGGCGTCGCGCTGGCGCCAGACGCGCAGGGTGAGCCTCATGCGTAGCTCCGCTGGGTGGGGTGGACGTGTTCGAAGGTGAGGTCCTCCTTGTGGAGGACGGGGGCCTCGCCGGTGCCGCCGAACTCCCAGGCCGCCGCGTAGGCGAACTCCTCGTCGCGGCGGGCGGCCTCGCCCTCGGGGGTCTGGGACTCCTCGCGGAAGTGTCCCCCGCAGGACTCGGCGCGGTGGAGCGCGTCGAGGCACATGAGTTCGGCGAGTTCCAGGTAGTCGACGATCCGGTTGGCCTTCTCCAGGGACTGGTTGAACTCCTCGCCGGTGCCGGGGACCTTGACGCGGCTCCAGAACTCCGCGCGGATCTCGGGGATCCGGGCGAGGGCGGTGCGCAGCCCGGCTTCGGTGCGGGCCATCCCGCAGTACTCCCACATGAGCGCGCCGAGTTCGCGGTGGAAGGAGTCGGGGGTGCGGTCGCCGTCGACGGCGAGCAGCCGGTCGAGCCGGTCCTCGGTCTCGGCGAGCACCTCCCGTACCGCCCGGTGCTCGTCGGTGACGGGTTCGGCGTGGGGGTGGCGGGCCAGGTAGTCGTTGATCGTGGCGGGGAGGACGAAGTAGCCGTCGGCGAGGCCCTGCATGAGGGCGGAGGCGCCGAGCCGGTTGGCCCCGTGGTCGGAGAAGTTGGCCTCGCCGATGGCGAAGAGGCCGGGGACGGTGGTCTGGAGGTCGTAGTCGACCCAGAGGCCGCCCATCGTGTAGTGGACGGCGGGGTAGATCCGCATGGGGACCTCGTACGGGTTCTCGGCGGTGATCCGCTCGTACATGTCGAAGAGGTTGCCGTACCTCTCCTCGACCGCCTCGCGTCCCATCCGCCGGATCGCGTCGGCGAAGTCGAGGTAGACGCCCTGGCCGCCCGGCCCGACGCCGCGGCCCTCGTCGCAGACGTTCTTCGCGGCGCGCGAGGCGATGTCCCGGGGGACGAGGTTGCCGAAGGAGGGGTAGATCCGCTCCAGGTAGTAGTCGCGCTCGTCCTCGGGGATGGCGGCCGCGGGCCGGGTGTCGCCCTTGGCCTTCGGGACCCAGATGCGGCCGTCGTTGCGCAGCGACTCGCTCATCAGGGTCAGCTTGGACTGGTGGTCGCCGGTGCGCGGGATGCAGGTGGGGTGGATCTGGGTGAAGCAGGGGTTGGCGAAGTACGCGCCGCGCCGGTGGGCCCGCCAGACGGCGGTGGCGTTGGAGTTCATCGCGTTGGTGGAGAGGTAGAAGACGTTGCCGTAGCCGCCGCTGGCGAGGACCACGGCGTCCGCGTAGTGGGTGGAGATCTCGCCGGTGATCAGGTCGCGGGCCACGATGCCCCGGGCCCGGCCGTCGACGACGACGAGGTCGAGCATCTCGGTACGGGCGTGCATCTCGACGTTCCCGCCGGCGATCTGCCGGGACAGCGCCTGGTAGGCGCCGAGGAGGAGCTGCTGGCCGGTCTGGCCCCGGGCGTAGAAGGTGCGGGAGACCTGGACGCCGCCGAAGGAGCGGGTGTCGAGGAGTCCGCCGTACTCGCGGGCGAAGGGAACGCCCTGGGCGACGCACTGGTCGATGATCTCGACGGAGATCTGGGCGAGGCGGTGGACGTTGGACTCGCGGGCGCGGAAGTCGCCGCCCTTGACGGTGTCGTAGAAGAGGCGGTGGATCGAGTCGCCGTCGTTGCGGTAGTTCTTGGCGGCGTTGATGCCGCCCTGGGCGGCGATGGAGTGGGCGCGGCGCGGGGAGTCCTGGAAGCAGAACTGGACGACGTGGTAGCCCTGTTCGGCGAGGGTGGCGCCGGCCGAGCCGCCTGCCAGGCCGGTGCCGACGACGATGATCCGGTGCTTGCGGCGGTTGGCGGGGTTGACCAGCTTCGCCTCGAAGCGGCGGGTGTCCCAGCGTTCGGCGACGGGCCCGGCGGGAGCCTTGGTGTCGGCGAGCGGGGCGCCGGTGGCGTACTCCGCGAATTCGGTGGAGGTCATGGTCAGCTCACCACTCCGGTCATGACGGCGACGGGGACGGAGACGAAGCCCGCGGTCAGGACGAGCGCGAGGGTGTCGGCGAGGCCGCGCAGGAGGCGCTCGCGACGGGCGCTGCCGACGCCGAGGGTCTGGGCGGCGCTCCAGAAGCCGTGGCGGACGTGGAGTCCGACGGCGAGCATGGCGACGATGTAGATCACGTTGCCGTACCAGGTGGAGAAGGTGTCGACGACGTTCTGGTAGGGCCTGCCCTCCTCGAAGCCGCCGGGGTGGACGGTGCCGGTGGTCAGGTCGAGGACGTGCCAGACGATGAAGAGGGCGAGGATGATCCCGCCCCAGCGCATGGTGCGGGTGGCGTAGGAGGCGCGCCGGCGGCGGTGGGCGTACGCGACGGGGCGGGCCTTCACGTCGCGGCGGCTGAGCTGGTACGCGCAGACGGCGTGGGCCACGACGGCGGCGAGGAGCACGATCCGGACGATCCAGAGCGCCCACTCGTGGTGGAGGACGGGGGCGCCCATGACCCGCAGCCAGTGGCCGTAGGCGTTGAACTCCTCGGGGCCGAAGAAGACCTTGAGGTTGCCGACGACGTGGGCGACGAGGTAGCCGAGCATGAGCAGCCCGCTGACGGCCATGACCGTCTTCTTGCCGAGGGTCGATGACAGGAATCCGCGTGACGGTGTGGGGGACGGCGGGCGGCCCGTCGTCCGGTCCCTCGTGGGTGCCAGAGCCATGTCCACGACGCTAGGGCCGAAGGGCCCGAGAGGTCCAAGACATGGTCCGGCTGATCTCGATAGGTGCAGCCTATTCATGTGCCCTACCCTGGGGACATGCAGTTCCAGCAGCTCCTCTACTTCGTCGCCGTGGCCGAGACCCGTCACTTCACCCGGGCCGCGGAGCGCGTCCACGTCTCGCAGCCCTCGCTCTCCCAGCAGATCAAGGCCCTGGAACAGGAACTGGGCGCCGAACTGTTCAGCCGCGCCCGGGGCAACATCACGCTGACCGACGCGGGCGAGGCGCTGCTCCCGCTCGCCCGGCGGATCCTCGCCGACACCGAGACGGCCCGCATCGAGGTACAGGAGCTGGCCCAGCTCAAGCGGGGCCGGGTGCGGCTCGGCGCGACCCCGAGCCTGTGCACGGGACTGCTGCCGGACGTGCTGCGGGCCTTCCACGACCTGCACCCGGGGATCGAGCTCCTCATCGAGGAGGGCGGCTCGCACGATCTCGTACGGGAGCTGGCGCGCGGGGCCCTCGACCTGGCGCTCGTGGTGCTGCCGCTGCCGACCCCGTCACCGGCCCTGACGACGGTCGAGCTGCTCCGCGAGGACCTGGTGGTGGTCTCCGCCGCCTCGGCCCCGGCGCCCCGTCGGCCGGTGCGGATCACGGACCTGCGCGACCAGCCTCTCGTGATGTTCCGGCACGGCTACGACCTGCGGGAGCTGACCGTGGCGGCCTGTAGGGCGGAGGGCTTCGAGCCCACGTTCACGGTCGAGGGCGGCGAGCTGGACGCGGTCCTCGGCTTCGTACGGGCCGGGCTCGGGCTCGCGGTCGTCCCCGCGATGGTGGCGGCGCGCGCGGGCCGGGACCTCCGGGTGACCGCCCTCGGCCGGCCGGGCCTGCGCCGGACCATCGCGCTGGCCCACCGCAGCGACGTGGCTCCGCCGCGCGCGGCCCGGGAGCTCCAGCGGATGCTGCTGGCCTCGCGGCGGGGCGGCCCGGAAGGGGCCGTGACCATCGGCTGAGGCGGTCGTCGCCCGCCCCACCGCCTCCCCCGGACCCCGGTAAATCCGCGTGCGACGGACCGTCGGTGACTGCCAGCATGCCCCCATGGTCCACGCCCTCGAACACCTGGTCGTCCGGCACACCCGCCGCCTCCCCCTTCCCGCCGGCCCCGCCGGGGACGGGAGCGCCGCCGCGCGCCGGTTCGACGCGGCCCTGATGACAGCCGGGTTCAAGCTGTCGGCCGAACTGACCGCACGCCTCTCGGCCCTCGCCGAGCCGGTGGTCGAGGAGACCGCCGTCCGCACCCTGGCCTCGGTCCGCGAGCTCGTCGGCGACCACGTCCGGCACAACGTCTACTTCGTCGACTTCCCGGCCAACGTGCCGGACACCCTCGACTTCTGGACGGAGTGCTTCGCCCGGGCGGTCGACGGGGGCGACGCCCGCGCCGGTCTGTTCCGGCGGCTGCGCACGGGCCTTCTCGACCTGCTGAGCCTCCCCTCGTACGGCCGCTACCCGCACACCTACGAGGAGATGATCGCCAGGCACGACGAGCTGATCGCGGCGGCCGGTGACCGGCTGACCGTGCTCCACCCCGGCGGCGACGCCGAGGAGGAGGTCGCGGCGCTCTACCGTGCCCTGGCCGGCAGCACGACCCCGCTGGGCGAGGAGCACCTGGAGGATCTGGCGCTCCTCGCCGGGCACCACGCGCACGGAGCCGAGCCCGAGGACATCCCGGTCCGCGAGAACCGCGCCGTGGTCAACCGGGGCCGGCTCCGCGCGGGCGCGGCCCCGCTCCTGGACACCGTCACCGATGTCCTGCGGCTCGCCTGCGCGCTCGTGGACGGCGATGTCACCCTGCGCGGGTCCACCCGGTTCCGCGCGCTGTCCCGCCCGCACCGCCGGGCCCTGCTCGCGGGCCTCGACGCGCTCGTCGCCGCCTCCCCGGGCAGGCTCGCGGACGTCTCCGCGCACGGGGAGACGTGGAAGCGGCTCGGGGAGCGGCTGCACCCTCACGAGTACCCGCACTGGCCGCACGCGGCCGAGGTGTTCGCCGTGGCCAGGGGCGAGCGGAAGGCGCCGTCCCTCGACGGCCGCGTGGAGGAACTCCTCGTACGGGGTGACCTCACCGGCGCGGCGGACCTGCTGGCCTCGCACGCCCCGGGCCGGCTCTTCCGCGCCGTGGACCGGCTCCTGCGCACCGCGAAGGAGGGCGCGGAGCGGGAGGCGGTCCTCGCCGCCGTGGAGCGGGCCGCGCCGGAGGTGTCGGGCCGGGTGGTGCTGTCACTGCGCGAGCACGTCCACAACCGGGCGGGCCTGCCGGGGGCGGACGCTCCCCCGCGCCGGGTCTTCGTGAACCGCGAGGGCCGGGCCTGGGTCGGCTCCGACACGCGTCCGCCGCTGCCGGACACCGTCCGCGCGCGGCTGGTGGCCGTGCTCGACGCGGAGACCCGCCGCCGACTGCCGGACCCGGGGCCTCTGCTGATCGATCCTCACATGCTGGACGTGGCACTGCCGTTGAGCGGGCGGGCGGCCCCGGCGGGGCTCGGTGTACTGCCGCGCGGCTCGGTCTCGCCGGTCGAGGGCGAGCTGCTGCGGTTCTTCACCTACTGGAGGGAGGAGCGGCACACCACGGACCACGACCTGTCGGCCCTCGTCCTGGACAAGGAGTACGCGACCGTCACCTGGCTGTCGTACACGGCGCTCTCCGACGTCGAGGGCGTGCACTCGGGCGACATCACCGAAGCGCCGGACGGGGCCTCGGAGTTCATCGACCTGCGGCTGGGCGCGGTGCGCGGCACGTTCGTCGTGCCACAGGTGCACGTCTACGCGGGCGAGGGCTTCGACGAGGCGGCCGAGTGCTTCTTCGGCTTCATGCTGCGCGAGCCGGCACAGGAGGGGCGTCCGTTCGAGCCGCGGACGGTGCGGACGAAGTCGGATCTGCGCGGCCCCGGCCGGGTGGCGCTGCCGCTGGCGTTCCGCCGTGACGAGAAGGGCCGCTGGCACGCGCACTGGCTCCACCTCTACCTGCGGGGGAGGCCGTCGGCCAACCAGGTCGAGGAGCACCGGGTGTCGATCGCGGTCCTGCTGCGCGGCCTGCTCGGACGGGAGTCGCTGACGGTACGTCATCTGGTGTCGCTGATGGAGGAGTCCGGCGCCCGGGTGACGCTGTGGGACGGCCGTTCGGTACCGGAGGCGCCGGTCACGTACCTCGGCATGGAACGTCCCGAGGGGCTGCCCACGGGCTCGCGGGTGATCACCCCGGAGAATCTGCGCGACCTGCTGCCCGCGTGAGTGTTACGGTCGTTCCGGGGCGAGGCCATGGAGAGGCTTCCTTCTCAGAAATCTCTGCCGATATAGCCTCTCCGCTTTCCTCCCCCGTCTCTCTTCCCGGCCTCCCCGCTTCGCGCGGGGAGGCCGGTTTCGCGGGATCCGGGAGTCAGACCGCGTCCGCCAGCAGCAGCGAGTGGATGCGGTCCGGGGCGCCGGGGCGGGCGTAGTACCAGCCCTGGGCCGTGTCGCAGCCGAGCTCGCGGAGCTGGCGGGCCTGGGTGCCGGTCTCCACGCCCTCGACGGTGACGGCGAGTTCCAGGCTGTGCGCCAGGGAGACGATCCCCTCGACGATCTTCAGGTCGACCGGGTCGACCGGGTGCTGCTGCATGCCCCGGGTGAAGGAACGGTCGAGCTTGAGGACGCTCACCGGCAGACGGCGCAGGTTGGCCAGGTTCGAGTAGCCGGTGCCGAAGTCGTCGAGCGCGATGTCCACGCCCATCTCGGCGAGCTGCCGCAGGGGCTTGAGCAGGTCCTCGTCCGCGCCGATGAGCGCCGATTCGGTCACCTCCAGGCAGAGGGCGCCCGGGTCGAGCCCCGACCGTTCCAGGACGTCGACGGTGTCGGCGACCAGGCGCGGGTGGTGGAGCTGGGTCGGGGAGAGGTTGACGTTGATCCGCAGCGGTCCGCCGTCGGCGTGCCGGGTCTGCCAGAAGCGGGCCTGGCGCACGGCCTCCTGAAGCACCCAGCGGCCGAGCGGCACGATGAGGCCGGTGTCCTCGGCGAGGGGGATGAAGCGGTCGGGGCCGAGCACGCCGTGCTGCGGGTGGCACCAGCGGACGAGCGCCTCCGCGCCGTGCACGCTGCCGTCGTCGAGGTGGACGAGCGGCTGGTACTCGATGAAGAACTCGCCGCGTTCCAGAGCGGTCGGCAGGGCCGTGGTGAGGCCGTGCCGGGTGATGGCGCGGGCGTCGGCCTCCGGGTCGGCGAGCTCGAAGCGGTTGCCGCCGGCGGACTTGGCCCGGTACATGGTGATGTCGGCGCTCCGCAGCACCTCGGCCGGGGTCCGCTCGCCGGCCGGTCCCTCGACCACGCCGAGGCTGCCGCGGACGGTCAGTTCGCGGCCGTCGATGCTGAGGGGGGTGGCGAGGGCCGCGAGGATGCGGTCGGCGAGTGCGGTGACGTCGCGTTCGCCACCGGCGGCGGTGGTGAGGGCGACGAACTCGTCGCCGCCGAGCCGGGCCACCATCTCCCCCGCCCCAGTGACGCAGCTCTGCAGCCGGTCGGCGACCTCCACGAGCAGCCGGTCGCCGGTGGAGTGCCCGAGGCTGTCGTTGATGACCTTGAAGCCGTCGAGGTCCAGGTAGCAGAGGCCGAAGCGGGCGTTGTCGCCGGGCGCGAGGGCCTTCTCCAGACGCTCGAAGAACAGGGTCCGGTTGGGCAGCCCCGTCAGCGCGTCGTGGGTGGCCTCGTACCGCAGGCGCAGGTGGAGCAGGCGCCGCTCGGTGGTGTCCTCCATGAGGGCCAGCTGGTACTGGGGGTTGCCGTCGGCGTCGCGGAGGAGGGAGACCGTGAGGTTGGTCCAGAGAACCGTTCCGTCGCCGCGGTAGTACGGCTTCTCGACGCGGTAGTGCTCGCGGTCGCCGCGGACGAGCTCCTCGTACAGCTTCCAGACGTGCGGGCCGTCCTCCGGGTGGACCCACTCGCTGACCTTCCGGCTGCGGAGCGGGCCCTCCATGCCGCCGAACATGCGGGTGAGGGTCTCGTTGACCTCCAGGACGTTGCCGTCGAGGTCGGCGATGCCGATCCCTATCGCCGCACCGTCGAAGACCGCGCGGAAGCGGCTCTCGGTGGCGTGCAGGGCGATCTCGGCGGCGCTGCGGGCGGAGAGCGCGGAGCGGGCGATGGCCTCCTGCTCGGCGCGGGTCCGCTCGCGCAGGGCCTGGGCGTAGCCGGTGGCCATGGCGTGCTGGAGCCGGGCGCAGCGGGCGCGGAGCTCCTCGGCCGGCAGGTCCGAATCCATGCCGCAGTAGAGCACCAGGTAGGAGTCGACGACCCCGAGGCTGCGGCCGAGGGCGTCCGGGTCGGTGCAGTGGGCGGCGACGAGGGCCGCTCCGGCGCCCTGGGCCGGGGCCGTGTCGAAGGGCCGGGCGTGCAGGGCGTCGCACAGGGTGCGGGCCAGCGGCAGCAGGTGGCCCTCGAACTCGGCGCGGGTCAGCGAGGTGGCGGTCACCGGGAAGATCGCGCGGCTCCAGATGGTGACGAACCGCCGGAGTCTGTCCTCGGGGCCGTCGGCTTCGGCAACCGTGCCGGACGGCTGCGACGGGACCTTCACGCCTTGCGCCCCACCCCTGCGAAACCGGAGAAGGCGTAGGGGTCCTCCTCCTCGACCGGACTGTCCGGTCGCCAGTGCGGCATCGCGACGAGGCCGGGCTCGACCAGGTCGGTGCCGTCGAAGAAGCGGGTGATCTCGCCGCTGGTCCGCATCACCAGGGGGCTGCGGATGTTCCGGTAGACGCCGACGGTGCCGCCCGCCTCCTCCTCGGAGAGCGGGACGCCCTCGTAAGAGGCGTGGGTGAGGACGAGGAGGCTGCCGGGCGCGAGGGCGTCGAGCAGTTCGCCGACGGCCTCGTACGGCCGGTCCTCCTCCTCCAGGAAGTGCAGGACGGCGACGAGGAGCAGCGCCACCGGCCGCTTCAGGTCGAGGAGTCGGGACACCTCGGGGCTGCGCAGGATGTCGGCCGGCTTGCGCAGGTCGGCGGCGACGACCGCGGCGCTCTCGTCACCCTCCAGGACGGCGCGGCTGTGGGCCACGGCGACCGGGTCGTGGTCGACGTAGACGACGCGGGCGCCGGGGTCGGCGGCGCGTGCGACCTCGTGCACGTTGCCGAAGGTGGGTATGCCGGAGCCGATGTCGAGGAACTGGGTGACGTCGTTGTCAACGGCGTGGCGGACGGCACGCCGCATGAAGGCACGGTTCGCCTGCATGATCTTGGGCAGGCCCGGCATGAACTCCATGGCCTTGCGCGCCGCGTCCCGGTCCACTTCGAAATTGTGCGAGCCGCCCAGATAGAAGTCGTACATACGGGACACGCTCGGCACCGAGATGTCGATACCAGGCGGAGCCCAGGCGGGACGCTCCATCAATGTCTCCAACAAGTCGCCGGGGGATGCGGCCATGTGTTCGCGGCCGGTGTTCGAGGTGAGGCTACTGATCGCCCGCCGGGAGAGCGAGTAGAAACGGAAATTCGCGGTCCGTTCTTGGTCACACGCCATTGTCACGTGGTCTCCGAGCGAAGAGTTCACGCCTTCAGGCTGTGCAAATTCACGTGCATATGAGTGTGCGTCGGCTCCTCGGCCGGCCGTGGTTCCACCCGGTGGGCGCCCGAGCCCCGGCCCGTACCACGGTCGTTGCCGTCGTCGGAGCCTGGTCGCCGGTGCAGGATGCCCCGTTCGGCGTCACCCCGACAGGGCGACAACCGGACAGTTATCGAATCGAAGGCCGGAACGGGCCGACCCGGCCGCCTCTGCCCCATTCAAGAGGCCTGTGACAGCCGTTGATTGCGTCTCGTCGCCCCCCGGACCGACGAAACGTCAAACCGGCGCATCCGGAGATCCCCTCCATCTGGCGAATCCCACCGGATTCCGCCCCGGCGCGCCGTCCCTGTGATCAAGCTCGACGGCGTGCCTCTGTACGGATCACTCCTCGCGCGGCCGTTGGCGGCCCTCGCACTCGTCTGGCTCCTCGCCACACCCGTGCCCGCCGCCGCCGACTCCTGCGCCTACGCCACCACCGGCCCCGGCGGGTCGAACACGTCGGTGGCGGTCATCGGGCCGGGCGCCTGCTCGCCCACGCCCGCCCCGCCGTCTCCGCCACCGCCGCCGCGTCCCACGAAGCCCGCGCCACCGGCGCCGCCCGTCCCGCCCCGGCCCACCCCGGCACCGCCGCCCCCACCGGTCCCGGCGCCGCCCCCGCCTCCCGTACGGACGACGACGCCGCCTCCCCCGGCCGGCACACCGGCACCGAGCCCGGACCCGGCGTCCCCCGCACCGCCCACGACCCGGCCGCCGGAGCGCACCCCGGCACCCGCGCCGCCTCCCGCGCCCGCGCCCACCGCGGGTCCGCGGCCACCGGCGGCGGGTCCCGTCGCGTTCCCCCACTACCGCCGCACGGCACGGCCCCAGCCGAAGGGCAGTACGTCCGTCGTCACCATGACGCTGGTGATCATCGCCCCCGCGGTCCTCGCGACCGCCATCCTGCGCCCCCGCTCCCGCTGATCCCCGCCGGAGGAATCCATGTCTGAATGGCTTGTTCTCACCCTTGCGATGGCCGCCGCGTGCGCCGTCGTCCTCACCATCGTCGTCATCAACAACCGTCGGATCACCGAGGACGACGACCCCAGCGAGACCCCGGACGTCATCGAGTACATGACGATGATGATCGGCGTGATCTACGCGATCGTCCTCGGCCTGGCCATCGCCGGCGTGTGGGAGGCCCGCGGGGCCGCCCAGGAGACCGTGCGGCAGGAGGCGCAGGCGATGCACGAGATCTCGGCCCGCGTCGAGGTCTATCCGCAGGAGGTCCGCGACCGCATCCGCGCCGACGTCGACGCGTACGTCTCGTACGTGGTCAACGACGAGTGGGCGTACATGGCCGAGGAGGGCTCGCTGAGCGAGAAGGGCACCGCGCTCCTGGAGCGGGTGCGGCGCAGCGTCACCGACTACCAGCCCGCCGACGACTTCGAGGGGCAGGCCTACCAGCCGCTGGTGGACCAGGTCGCGGTGGCCGACGACGCCCGTGGGGCGCGGGGCCAGAACGCGGGGGCGACGATGCCGGGGGTGGTGTGGTTCGGCCTGATCCTCGGCGGCCTGGTGACCGTCGGCCTCATCTTCACGCTCCAGATCCGCAGGACCGGAAGGGAACTGCTGCTCGCCGGGCTCTTCAGCGTGCTGATCGCGTTCCTGCTCTTCCTCATCTGGGACTTCGACGCGCCCTTCGGCCGGGGCGTCTCGGCCACCGCCGCGCCGTTCACCGATCTGTTCCCGCAGGTCACACGGTGAGATGACCCGGCCGAGTGAGCCACCCGGGGGACATCGGTGCCCCATTCGCACGTCTGGGATCGCGGCTGTGGTAGTGCGCTCCTAGCGTGGCGGACATCGAGGTGTACGCACGGCCTTTCGCGGAAATCCCCTTCCGCGGCTGCCCCTCGGGACCCGGAGGATTCACCATGCGCGCGATACGTGCCGCGTCCACTGCCCTACTGGGGGCGGCCACCCTCGCCCTGGCCGCCCCCGCCGCTGTCGCGGCGGACGGTGCTCCCGCACCCAACCCGCGAGCGGCACGGGCCAAGGCACCGGGCGATTTCGTCGTGTCGCCCTCGCTCGTCGCCCCCGGCGGGCGGGTGACGCTCAGCGCCCCCGGCTGCGCCAGCACGGCGACGGCCTCGGCCGGCATCTTCGACACCGCCGTCATCGCCCCCGGCTCGGTGGCGACCGCCACCGTGGACCTGGACGCGAGGCCGGGCGCCGTCTACACGGTGGTGTTCAACTGCACGGGCGGCGTGCAGGAGACCGTCACCCTCACCATCAGCGGCACGCCCACCGCCACCCCGACGATCCGCTCCACGATCACCGCGCTCCCGCGCGGTGTCCAGGGCGGCCTCGGCGGCTCGCAGGACAACGGGGTCGGGCCGGTCGACCTGGCCGCGGGCGGGGCGCTCGTCCTGGCCGCCTCGGGCGGCGTCTTCTACGTGGTGCGCCGCCGTGACTCCGCGTCCCGCCGGCACTGACGGCCGGTGCGGCGCGGACCGGAGCGGTGCGCGGTCGTCCCCGGACGCCCGTCGCCCCCGGGTCCTGGTGAGGACCCGGGGGCGACGGGGTCGGCGAGCCGACCAGGAGGTTCGGCCGGTCAGACCCCCGCACCGGTCACACGGCGACGGCGGACGATGAAGAGACCGCCGCCGAGCGCGGCCGCGGCGACGAGGCTGCCGCCGACGGCCATCTCGGTGGAGCTGGGCGCCAGCGAGCCACCGAGACCGCCCTGCGCACCCCGGCCCGGGAGGACCCGGAACGGCTGCGTGACCACGGAGTTGTTCCCGTTGCACCTCACGGCCAGGTTGTAGTTGCCGGGAGTGGCGTGGTTGTAGACACGGGCGACCGCGGAAGAGACCCCGTTGTTGTTACCCGACAGGGTGGTCTCCGGGAAGGCGTTGGACGTGACGGTGCCGCCGCGGTTGCAGCCCCTGGCGGTGATCGTGAGCGTCGACCCGGGGTGGACCTCGAAGGGGTTGACGGTGACGTCGCTCGGGCCGTTGTTCGAGCCACCGCTGAGGACGTTGCCCGGCGTGTAGGTGGCGGCGGCGAGGGGGGCCGAGAGCCCGACCGCCGCGATCGCGGTGGCGGTCACCGCCAGAGTGCGTGCAGCACGCATGGTTGAACCTCCAGTGGAAGACGCCCCAGAGCGGTGCTCCGGGAGTTTCGACGAGTACGCCTTCCATGACGAACCATCACAAGTCGTGGCGAGCTGTGCATGTCGGCACTGGTCCACCCCGGTGAGGCGACACGCCCGGAATCAGCCCCTCGCGGACGACAGAGCCGCAGGTCAGAGCCGACTGGGCCGCTTATCTGACGAATACTCGGATGGGTCAGCCCTCCGTCACCCGCCTGCCCCCGGCCCATCCTCCGCCCGTCGGCGGCGGGGACCTCCGCACGCCCGCACCCGGGCCGCGAAAGGAGCCCCGGGGAGCCGTCAGGGGGCGGCCGGGGCAGCCGTCTGGGGAGCCCCGGGGAGCCGTCAAGGAGCGGCCCGGACAGCCGTCGGGGCAGCCCGGAAGGACCCGCGCTCCCGCGCGTCCCGGACCCGTTCCGACGACGCTCCCCGGGCACGTCGACGACACTCCCCCGCGGCCCCCGACACCCGTCCGGCAGCGGTCCCCACCCGTTCGCGCCGTCCGGCGCGACGGTCCGTCGGACCGCACTTACCGTTCTGACGACGCCACGAAGGGAGAACCATGCCCCCGAAGGACTTCCGCGTCCTCGCCCGCAGGAGACGCCGACCCTGGGGCGTCCTGGCCCTCGCCATGCTGTCCGGGATCGCGATGATGCGCAACGGAGTCGACATCGCGCCGGGGCCCCCGCAGCCGGCCGCGGCGGCCCGGCCGGTGGCGCGCCCCGTCGCCCCGCCGCCCGGGTCGGTCGAGGGTCTGGAGCCGCTGACCTTCGCCCCCGCCTCCCGGATCAAGATCCCGGCGATCCGGGTCGCGGCCCCGATCATGGACGTGGGCCTGGACCCGGACGGCTGGGTGGCGGCCCCTCCGCCCCAGGACGCCAACCTCGCCGGCTGGTACCAGAACGGCATCTCCCCCGGCCAGCGCGGCACCGCCGTGGTCGTCGGCCATGTCGACAACGAGCAGGGCCCGGCGGTCTTCTACGGCCTGGGGTCCCTGGAGAAGGGCCAGCACGTCGAGGTCGAGCGGTACGACGGCCGGGTCGCGATCTTCGAGATCTACGGGGTCGAGGTGTACGCGAAGGACAACTTCCCGGGCGTGCAGGTCTACGCCGACACCGGTGCGCCCGAACTGCGGGTCATCACCTGCGGCGGCGGCTACACGCGCGCGCGTGGCTACGACGGGAACGTCGTCGTGTACGCGCGTCTGGTCGGCTCCCGGTAGGCGTCGGGACAGGGAGGGCCCCGGCACCCGAGGTGCCGGGGCCCTTCGCCGTACCGCGACGGTCAGCGCCGGGGCACGGTGATGTGGTAGCCGGCGTCGAGGAGTTCGGGCAGATAGCGGCGGAGCGCGGCCACGCTCTGGGCACGGTCGCCGCCGGCGTCGTGGGAGAGGACGACGGCGCCGGGGGCGGCGCCGTCGAGGACCCGGCGGACGATGGTGTCGGTGCCGGGCTCCTTCCAGTCGAGGGTGTCCACGGTCCAGGCCAGCGGCTCCATGCCGAGTTCGGCGCCGATCTCGAAGGAGTGCCGGTTCCAGGCCCCGTAGGGGGCGCGGTACCAGAGCGGCGCCGTTCCGAGGGTCCGCTCGATCACCTCGCTGGTGGAGCCGAGTTCGTCACGGATGAGGGAGGGCCGCAGCTTGGGGACGAGAGGATGGGACCAGGTGTGGTTGCCGACGACATGCCCGTCCGTGGCCATCTCCCGCAGCAGGTCGGGGTTCTCGACGGCCATCTCGCCGCAGACGAAGAACATCGCCCGGCAGTCGTGACGGCGCAGGGTCTCCAGGATGGCCGGGGTGTAGCGGGGGTCGGGGCCGTCGTCGAAGCTCAGCACCATGGAGCGGCCGACGCCGGACATGCTGAGGAAGGGGCGCTGCCGGACCGGAGGCACCGCGCGCCGGAAGGCCGGGGGCGCGTACGCGGTCATCGGCTGGAGCCGGTAGGCGGAGGGGCGCAGCCGGGCGGCCTGGGCCTGGGGGCCCGCGGCGGGGCCCGCTCCGGTGCCGCCCCGGTGGGGCGGGGCCGGGGGTGGGGTGGCCCCGTCGGGCGCGGTGAGCCGGTCCGCCGCGAGGACTCCGACGGTGGCGGTGGCCCCGAGGGCGGCGGCGAGCCTCAGCACCGCCCGACGCCCACTGGTCATCTGATCCTTTTTCATGACCAATGGTTCGTACGGATGAGGGTCGGCGTGACTCATCGACACCGGCCGCCCGTCCGAAAGCACCCGATGAGCCGATAGCGCGCCGGCCCCGGTCCTCCCGCGACCGGCCCTCACGCCCCGCGCGTCATCCGCCCATCACCAGGCCGTCCTCGCCGGCGCCCCGGCTCATCACCACCTGGCGGATCGTGTCGCGGATCCCGGCGTGGCGCGGGTCGGAGCCGTCGGCGGCGCCGAGGTTGACCACCCGGCCGCGCCCGGTGTCGAACCACTGGGGGACGAACTCGGCCTTGGCGACCTCCCAGCGCCCCCCGGGGTTCCGGGGCGGTGTGAAGGTGAAGCGGCCGATGCTGCCCTGGGTTCCGCGGGGGTCGAAGACACCCTCGTGGTTGATCATGTCCCCGGCGATCTGGTCGCCCATCCCGTAGACGATCCAGGTGCCGTTGACCTTCTCGTACGCCTGCGGCACGTGTGCGTGGGTGCCGATGATCAGGTCGATGTCGGGGCGGCCGCCGCTGCGCGACGCGGTGAGCGCGCGGCCGAGTGAGAGCTGTCGCTCGTCGGGTTCGGTCTGCCACTCGCTGCCCCAGTGGACGCTGACCACGACCACGTCGGCGCCGGCCGCGCGGGCCGCGCGGGCGTCCGCGATCACCTTCCGCTCGTCGAGCAGCCTGACCGCCCAGGGCTGCCCCTCGGGCATGGGGTAGCCGTTGGTGTCGTAGGTGTAGGCGAGCTGCGCCACGGTGGCACCGCCGGCCTTGAGCAGCGTGGTCTCGCGCGCCTCCTCGGCGGTACGGGCCGATCCGGCGTGGCGGACTCCGGCGCGGTCGAGGGCGTCGAGGGTGCGGCCGAGGCCCTCGGCGCCGTCGTCGAGGGTGTGGTTGGAGGCGGTGGAGCAGGAGTCGTACCCGGTGGCGCCGAGCGCGGCGGCGACCTCGGGCGGTGACTTGAAGGCCGGGTAGCCGGTGTAGGGCCCGCCGTCCCTCCCGTACACGGTCTCCATGTGGCAGATGGCCACGTCGGCCCCGGAGACGACGGACTTCACGCCGGCGAACATGGGCGCGAAGTCGTAGCCGGTGCCGCCCGCGTCCTGTGCCGCCCTGCGGATGATCGAGTCGTGCGGGAGGACGTCACCGGAGGCGACGAGGGTGAATCCGGCGGGCGCGGAGGCGCCGCCGGGCGCGGCGGACGGGGCGGCGGTGCGCTCCGTCGTGCCCTGGGGGGTGGGAGTGCCGACCGCCGGTGCGCTCCCGTCGCCGCAGCCGGTCGCCGCCGCGAGCAGGACGGCGGCGAGCGCCACCGCCCCCGCGGGTCTCGTGCGTGAGGTCATGGGCGACACTCCCCCTGTTCATCGGATGAACATCTGTTCTGACGAATTGATCGTCTAGGAAAGCCGCAGTCAAGGGTCAAGGCCGCAGAGCGTCACCAACCCCGCTGAAACGGACGCAGCGACTCCGGGTGACCGTTCGGCGTACCACTCGCCGCTCGGTGCGACCGTTCGTCGCACACCGATGTCCGTTCCCTGTCCCTCGCCGTCCGGATGCGTTCCGATACGCCCCGGACGACGAGCCGCAGGAGAGGCGGGAAGCATGACGACGGCGACCACCGACGAACGGACCCTGGAGCAACTGCAGCGGGACCACGGCCCCGCGCTGCTCTCCTTCCTGCTCGGGCTCACCTACGGGGACCGCCAGCGGGCCGAGGACCTCGCGCAGGAGACCCTGGTACGGGCCTGGCTCCACCCCGAGGCCTTCGACGGCCCCTACGAGTCGATGCGCCCCTGGCTCTTCACCGTGGCCCGCCGCCTCGCCATCGACGCCCGGCGCTCACGGCTGGCGCGGCCCGCCGAGATCGGGGACGGTGTCCTCGCGGTGACGCCCGACCCCGCCGACGCCACCACCTCGGCCGAGGCGGCGCTCGACGTCCGGGCTGCCGTCCGCGAGCTGAGCCCCGAGCACCGCGCGGTCCTCGTCCGGCTCTACTTCCACGGCCTCACCGTCAACGAGGCCGCCGTCGAGCTCGGCATCCCCGCCGGGACCGTCAAGTCCCGCTCGCACTACGCGCTGCGGCAGCTCGGCCGGTCGCTGCCCGGCTACCGGCCGCGCCGCGCGGGCGTTGCCCGGCCCCGCGTCGCGGCCCCACAATGACGCGGTGACGCTGACACTCACCGCCGCCGAACAGGTCCTCGCCGACAACTTCGCCCCCTGGGTGCTCGATCTCGGACTCACCGTCGAATCCGTCGAGTCCGCCGACGGCCAGGAGGCCGTGCTCCGCCTCCCGTGGTCGGACCGGCTCGCCCGGGAGGGCGGGGGCCTGTCCGGTCAGGCCCTGATGGCCGCCGCCGACACGGCGACGGTCCTCGCGGTCGCCGCGGCCCGGGGCGGTTTCGTCCCGATGACCACCGTCCAGCAGTCCATCAGTTTCCAGCGGGCGGTCGTCGGCGCGGACGTCCTCGTGCGCGCCCGGCTCACCAAGGCGGGGAAGCGGATGGCCTTCGCCGACATCACCATGACGGCCGAGGGCACGGAGGAGGTCGCGGCCCACGCGACCGCGGTGTACGCACTGCTGGGCTGAGGCGCCGCGCGCCCGTCCGTCTCCCGGGGACGCTCCTCCTGGAGACGCGCCTGGCTGAGACGCCTCCCCTTGAGACGCCTCCCCCGCCCCGTACGCCTCCGGTGACGTCGGGAATCCCACCGGCACCTATCCGGCCGGGAAACGTATCCGAAACCACACGGGCGAGTTGAGCAAAGCGGGACCCGTGGACGCCCTCGACGGAGGAAGCTCTCCCCGGGTCCCACACGTCCGGGTCCCCGATGTCCGGGAGAAGGTGGGAGCGTTGCGCCCCGAGAGCACGAACGGCGCCGGCGGCACGAGTGGCGGCGGACTCGCCGTCCCGATGGCCTGGCTGTGCGCCGAGTACCTGGCCGACGAGGTCCTGCGGGCCGCCGCGCTCGTCGCGCCCGGCTCACTGGAGTACCGGGCGGGCCTCCAGGCCCTCGCCCTCACCGTCCACCTCACCGGGGAGCCCGACGGGCCCGCGGACAGGTGGACCGCGGGGCGGGTCGACGAGTGGCTGGGTCACACGGCCTACGACCGGCCCTGGCCGCCCTGGGTCGAGGAGCGGCTCGCGGCACGGCGCGCGACCGGTGGCGCCGGTCCCGACCTGGCGCTCGCGGAGAACGCGTGGCGGCGTCTGCGCGACACCTGGATGCGCGCCACGGACCTCGACGGCCGGACGGACGACGACACCGGGTACCCGGTCGACGAGGAGGAGCAGATCTGGCTGCCCGCCTGGAGGCTGGGTCTGCCGCTCGCCCATCTCTCGCTGCACCTGCGCTGACCGGTGCCGGTCTCCGTCAGGGCGCCGAACGGTGCACTCCCTGACGGTACTTGGGGATGCGCACCGTCACCTTCATCCCCGCCCCCACCCCGGTCTCGATGACGAGCCCGTACTCCGCCCCGTACACCTGCCGCAGCCGCTCGTCCACGTTGGAGAGGCCGATGCCGGAGCCGGCCGGGTGCTCGCCGCGCAGGACGGCGCGGAGCAGCTCGGGCTCCATGCCGATGCCGTCGTCCTCGACGGTCACCACGGCCTCCGCGCCCGCGTCCCGGGCCGCGATCGTGACCCGGCAGCCCCGCTCCCGGTCCTCCAGGCCGTGCTTCACGGCGTTCTCCACCAGGGGCTGGAGGCAGAGGAAGGGCAGGGTCACCGGCAGCACCTCGGGGGCGATCTGCAGGGTCACCTTGAGGCGGTCCCCGAAGCGTGCCCCGGCGAGCGCCAAGTACTGCTCGATGGAGCGCAGTTCGTCGGCGAGCTGGGCGAACTCGCCGTGCCTGCGGAAGGAGTAGCGGGTGAAGTCAGCGAATTCGAGCAGGAGTTCCCTGGCCTGCTCCGGATCCGTGCGGACGAACGAGGCGATGGCGGCGAGGGAGTTGAAGATGAAGTGCGGGGAGATCTGGGCACGCAGCGCCCGGATCTCGGCCTCCACGATCCGGGTGCGGGAGCGGTCCAGCTCGGCCAGCTCCAGCTGCACGGAGGCCCAGCGGGCCACCTCGGTCGCGGCCCGCACCAGGACGGCCGACTCCCGCGAACCGTAGGCGACGAGCGCGCCGAGCACACCGTCCTCCCCCGCGAGGGGGGCGATCACCGCCCAGCGCAAGGGGCAGGCCGGGTCGGCGCACCCGGTGTGCGCGGACCGGCTGCGGCCGGTCTCCAGCGTCTCGGCCACCTGTTCCGGCACGTGCGCGCGGTGGTGTTCCTCACCCGGTCCGTCCCAGGCGAGGACGGCGCCCCGGTCGGTCAGGCAGAGGGCCTCGGTGCCCAGCAGCGAGCGGAGGGTGCCGGCCGCCTTGCGGGCGGTCTCCTCGGTGAGTCCGGCGCGCAGCGGCGGGGCGGCGAGAGAGGCCGTGTGCAGGGTGTGGAAAGTGGCCCGTTCGACGGGTGTGCCGAGGTCGGGGTCGGCGTCTCGCCCGGCGCGCCGGGCGGCGAGCCGCCCCAGGACGAAGCCCACCGCGAGCAGGACGGCCCCGGCGGCGGCCGCGGCGGCGAGGGCGATGCCGCTCATCGGCGTACCTCCTGGGCGGGGCCGGGACCGGCGGCCCCCCGCGGCCCGCCGGTCGTCTCCGACGCGCCGGGCCCTTCCGGCCTGTCGGTGACCTCCGACGCGCCGGGCCCCGCCGGCCCTCTGCTCCCCTCCGGCACACCGCTCCCCTCCGGTGTCCCGGTCGTCTCCGCGAGGGCGCTCCGCTCCGACAAGGTGATCTCCTCCGGCAGATGGAGACGGGCGAGGAGCGCCGGGGTGCCGGGCGGGACCCGGCGGGGTGTCGCGAGCGAGACCAGGACCATGCTGAGGAAGCCGAGCGGCACCGACCAGACGGCCGGCCAGGCCATCAGGGTGTGCGGCCAGCCCACGGGGGCGAGCCCGGCCCGGGTCGCCATCACGGCCGCGAGGGCGGAGCCGCCGCCGAGCAGCAGCCCTGCCATGGCGCCGGGCGGGGTGAGCCGCCGCCACCAGATGCCCAGGACGAGCAGCGGGCAGAAGGAGGAGGCCGAGACGGCGAAGGCGAGGCCGACGGCGTCGGCGACCGGGACCTTCGACGCGAACACCCCGACGGCGAGCGGGACGGCGGTGGCGAGCAGGGTCCCGAGGCGGAAGTGCCGTACGCCCCGGGAGGGCAGCACGTCCTGGGTGAGGACCCCGGCGACCGACATGGTGAGCCCGGAGGCGGTGGAGAGGAAGGCCGCGAAGGCGCCGCCCGCGAGGAGCGCTCCCAGGAGATCCCCCAGGAGTCCGCCGATGACGCGGTCGGGCAGGACGAGCACGGCGGCGTCGGCGGAGCCGGTGAGGGCGAGTTCGGGGGCGTAGATCCGGCCGAGTGCGCCGTAGAGCGGCGGCAGCAGGTAGAAGGCGCCGACCAGGCCGAGCACCACGAGGGTGGTCCGGCGGGCGGCCCGGCCGTGCGGGCTGGTGTAGAAGCGGACGGCGACGTGCGGCAGGCCCATCGTGCCCAGGAAGGTCGCGAGGATCAGTCCGTACGTGGCGTACAGCTGGTGTCCGTCACGCCCCCCGGCCAGGGGCTGGGACCAGCCGAGGGGGTCGGTCCCGTCGGACACCTCTTCGGCCGGTCCCCTGCCGCTCCGCTCGGGCAGCGCCGCCCCCGGGGCGAAGGCGAGCGTGGTGCCGCCGAGGACGTGGTGGGTGCCGGGCGCGAGGGTCACGGTCCCGCCCTCGTACCGGACGGAGTCGACGCTGCCGGTGACGGTGAGGGTGAGGGGCTCGTCGAGCCCGACGCGCACGGAGTCGGCGACCGTGACGACGGTGTGGCCGCGCAGCGCGGCGGGAGCGTCGAAACGGGCCCTCGGCGCCCCGTCCCCGTACCAGGCGGCGAGCAGGAAGAGGACGGGGACGAGCAGCGCGGTGAGCTTCAGCCAGTACTGGAAGGCCTGCACGAAGGTGATGCTGCGCATCCCGCCCGCCGCGACCGTCCCCGTGACGACGACGGCGACGAGCAGTCCGCCGACCCAGTCAGGGGCGCCGGTGAGGATCTCCAGGGTGAGTCCGGCGCCCTGGAGTTGCGGCAGCAGGTACAGCCAGCCGATGCCGACGACGAAGAGACTGGCGAGCTTGCGGGCCCCCGGGGATTCGAGCCGGGCCTCCGCGAAGTCGGAGAGGGTGTACGCCCCGGAGCGGCGCAGGGGGGCGGCGACGAGGACGAGCAGGACGAGGTAGCCGGCGGTGTAGCCGACCGGGTACCAGAGCATGGCGGGGCCCTGGACGAGGACGAGCCCCGCGATGCCCAGGAAGGAGGCGGCGGAGAGGTACTCGCCGCTGATCGCGGCGGCGTTGAGGCCGGGCCGGACGGTGCGCGAGGCGACGTAGAAGTCGGAGGTGGTACGGGAGATCCGCAGCCCGAGGGCGCCGATGAGGACGGTGGCGAGGACGACGGCCGTGACGGCGGCGACGGCGTAGGTCTGGTTCACGGGTGCACCGCGCGGGACACGTGCGCGGGAGCACCGCCGAGGGCTCGGTCCGGGGCCCGTGGGGAGGGTTCGTTCATGCGGGGCGCGTCACCGTTCGACGAGGCCGGTGAAGTCGCGCTCGTTGCGTTCGGCGCGGCGCACGTACCAGAGGGCCGTCGCCCAGACGACGGGGTAGACCCCGACGCCGAGGGCGGCCCAGACCAGGGCCTCGGGTGCGGGCAGCGCCAGGAGCAGCGGCAGCGGGCCGACGAGGAGGGCGAGCGCCCCGAGGGCGGTGAGGGCGGCGCGCAGCTGGCTGCGCATCAGGGAGCGTACGTAGGTGTGGCCGAGGGTGGTCTGCTCGTCGATCTCGGAGCGGGCCGGCGGATGGACGGCGCGCCGCCGGGCGGACCCCGGCGCGGCCCCGGCGCCGTGGGCGGAGGCGTACGTGACGGTCTCGCGGCGGGGTCTGCGCTGGGGGTCCACCCGGCCGGAGGCCGGGCGAGGGTGCTGCTCGGGCATCGGCGTCCGCTCCGGCATGTCTCGACTCCCTTGAGGCGGCGGCCCTCGGGGCCCGGGACGCGTGGAGTCTACGCAGGTGGGAGCACCTGCGGTAGGGGGTGGCCGGGGAGGCGCTCAGCCTCCGGCACGCCGCATGAGCAGGTCCCGCAGGGTGCGGGCGTGGCGTCGGCTGACCGCCAGGTCGGTGTCGCCGACACGGACCGAGGTGGCACCGCCGTCGAGCCGGAGCTCGTCGATCCGGGCGAGGGCGACGAGATGGCTGCGGTGGATGCGGACGAAGCCCCGGGCGGCCCACCGCTCCTCCAGGGTGGAGAGCGGGATGCGGACGAGGTGGCTGCCGTGGTCGGTGTGGAGGCGGGCGTAGTCGCCGTGGGCCTCCACGTAGGCGATGTCGTCGACGGAGACGAAGCGGGTGACCCCGCCGAGCTCCACGGGGATCTGCTCGGGCGCGGCGGGCGCGGCCGGGGCGGCGGTGGCGTGTACCAGGTCGTGGACCCGGCGGACGGCCTCGGCGAGCCGCTCGCGGCGGACGGGCTTGAGGACGTAGTCGACGGCCTTCAGGTCGAAGGCCTGGAGCGCGAAGCCCTCGTGGGCGGTGACGAAGACGACGAGCGGCGGGCGGGCGAAGCCGGCGAGCAGCCGGGCGACGTCGAGCCCGGTGAGGCCGGGCATGTGGATGTCGAGGAAGACGACGTCGATCGCCTCGTCGCCGTCGGGCCCGGTCTCCAGGGCGCGCCCGATCCGGCGGAGGGCGGCGGTGGCGTCGCCGGCCCCTTCGGCGGTGCGGACGCGGGGGTCGGCGCGCAGCAGGTAGAGCAGCTCCCCGAGGGCGGGTGCCTCGTCGTCGACGGCCAGTACGCGCAGCATGCGGCGGAGTGTAACGGGAGGCCGTGGGCCTTCCCCGGGGCGGAGGCCTACTTGAGGAGCTTCGACAGGCGGCGGTCGGCGAGGGGCTTTCCGCCGGTCTGGCAGGTGGGGCAGTACTGGAGGGAGGAGTCGCTGAAGGAGACCTCGCGGATGGTGTCCCCGCACACCGGGCAGGGCTCGCCGGTGCGGCCGTGGACGCGCAGGTTGCTCTTCTTCTCGGCCTTGAGCTTGCCGGCGGCGACTCCCCGGGAGCGGTCGACGGCCTCGTGGAGGGTGGCCCGCATCGCCGTGTACAGGGCGGCCGTCTCCTCCGGGGTGAGGTTCTGGGTGGGTTTGAACGGGGACATCCTCGCGACGTGGAGGATCTCGTCGCTGTACGCGTTGCCGATGCCGGCGATGAGGCTCTGGTCGCGCAGGGCGCCCTTGATCTGGCGCCGTTCGCCGGCGAGCAGGGCGGCGAACTCCTCGGGGCCGAAGTCGTCGGCGAGCGGATCGGGGCCGAGCCGTGCGACGCCCGGCACCTCCTGGGGGTCCCGCACGAGGTGGACCGCGAGCCGTTTGGTGGTGCCCGCCTCGGTGAGGTCGAAGCCGTCGCCGCCGGTGAGCGCGGTACGCAGGGCCAGCGGTCCCTTGCCGGGCTTGGGCGGCCCCGAGGGCAGGGGGTCGTGCCAGCGGAGCCAGCCCGCGCGGGCCAGGTGGAAGAGGAGGTGGAGCTCGCCCGCGGGTCCCGAGGTGGTGAGGTCGAGGAACTTGCCGTGCCGTCCGACGGCGGTGACCTCGGCGCCCTCGACGGCGTTCAGGGGAGGGTCGTACGTCTTGAGGACGCTGATCGCGACGGGCAGCACGCGGGCGATCTCCTTGCCCACCAGGTGCGTGTCGAGGAACGCGCGGAGCGATTCCACCTCGGGGAGTTCGGGCATGGTTCCACCCTGCCCGACGGGGGACGGGGACGCCCGCCGGACAGGGCTAGGTGTTCTGCCCCGGATGGTTCGTCTGGTTCGTCGGGGCGGTGGTCTCCGTCGCGCCGGGCTCCGGAGCCGCGTCCACCGTGTCCGTCGCGTCGGCGTCCGGACCCGCGTCCACCGTGTCCGTCGCCTCCACCATGTCCACCACGTCCGTCGCGTCCGTCGCGGGCTCCACGAGGTCCGTCGTCGGGCCCGTCGGCGCCGTCTGGTCCGCCGGGTCCGCCGGGTGCGGCAGGACGGCCGGGTCGAGCAGGTCGAGTTCGGCCGTGAGCGCGGCGGCCAGCGCGTCGAGGTCCGGGACCGCCTCGCCGTCGGCGACGAGACCGATGTGGACCTGGCCGCCGTACGGGGACATGGCGACGGCGAGGGACTGACCGCGGGCCAGCGGGGCCATCGGGTAGAGGGCGCGCAGCGGGGCGCCGCCGAGGGAGAGCGCCGAGCGGGGCAGCGGCACCTGGGTGACCAGGAGATCGAAGAGGAGCCGGGCGGCGCCGGAGGCGAGGGGGGCGCCGAAGCGATGGGCGAGCGGGGGAAGCTGGTCGGCGAGCAGGGCGACGGCTCCGGCCCCCCGGAAGGGCCCGGCCGCCTTGTTGCGGTCCATCGAGCGCCGGACCGCGGCGAGCCGGGCGGCCGGGTCGGGCTCGGTGACGGGCAGGTCGAGGAGGTATCCGGAGAGGCTGTTGCCGGGCCCGGCCGGGGCGCCGGGGCGGCGGCGGGAGACGGGGACGAGCGCCCGGGGGTCGGCTCCGGGGAAGGGCAGGCCCCGCCCGTCGAACCAGCGGCGGAGCGCTCCGGCGACGATCGCGAGGAGGACGTCGTTGGCGGTGCCGCCCGTGGCGCGCCGGATCCGCTGGACGCGGTCGAGGGGGAGGGTGACGGTGGCGATCCGGCGGGTCCCGCTGGACTCGGCGGCGAGCGCCGCGGTGGGGCGTCCGTCGAGGCGGCTGGCGCGGACGACGGAGGCGCCGACCTCGACGGCCCGGCCGAGGTCGCCGATCCGGTCCCTGGCCATGCCGAGGAGCCGTCCGGGGCCGGGGAGCCAGGAGCGCGGGGGCACGGGGCGGGGGCGTCGGGCGGGTCGGCGGCCCGCCGCGATCTCGTCGAAGATCCCGGCGCCGATGGCGACGGCCCGCATGCCGTCGGCGAGGGCGTGGTGGAGTTTGACGAGGACGGCGAAGGAGCCGTCGGGCGCGCCGCTGAGGAGGTACATCTCCCAGGGCGGAAGGCCGCGGGCGACCGGACGTTCCATGAGCTCGGCGGCGAGCCGGGCGGTCTCGGCGGGGAAGTCGGCCCCGGGGAGGGTGAGCTCGTGGACGTGGTGGCGTACGTCGAAGTCCGGGTCGGCGCTCCAGGCGGCGCCGCCGACGGGGATCAGGACGTCGCGGACCCGCATCCGGAGCCGGGGGACGGCGGCGGCGCGGCGGGCGAGCAGGTCGAGGACGTCCGGCGGCTCGTGGCCGCCGTCGGTGGGGGCGGGCCCGAAGTGGGCGAGGGCCCCGAGGTGCAGGGGGTGCGCGGTGGATTCGAGGTGCCAGAAGGCCAGGTCAAGCGGTGCCAGTAGCTCGCTGCTCACGGGGGTCCTCACATCCTGCACGAAAAGCTGGAAGAGCGAAGTCAATCGCGTACAGACAGTTACGGTCAAGTACGATCAGTTCACGCTCAGTTAACCGAGTCGGCCGACCGGCTCGGCCGACGGTTCGGTTCTCCACGGTGGAGTCATCGGCTAGACCCGTCCGTGGTGAGGTCGTCCACTCGCACCGGTCCGTGGTGAAGTCGTCGCTTCAGCCGCTCCATGGTGGATTCATCGGCTCGACCCCCTCCGCGCTGAAGTCGGCGGTTCGGCCCCTCCGCGCTGAAGTCGGCGTTCAGCTCTCCACGGCGAACTCGCACCACACACATTTGCCGCTGCCGCGCGGCTCCACGCCCCAGACGTCGGAGATCTGGTCGACGAGCAGCAGTCCCCGCCCGGACACCCCCGCCTCCCCCGCCTCGCGGCGTCGGGGCAGGGCGCTGGAGCGGTCCTCCACCTCCACCCGGAGCCGCCGCTCGGCGCCGCCGAGGATCCGCAGGGTCACGATCGCCCCGCCGTCGGTGTGCATCAGGGCGTTGGTGATCAGCTCGTCGGCGACCAGCTCGATCTCGTCCGCCCGCTCCTCGGCCCCCCAGGCCCGGACGGCGGCCCTGATCATGTGCCGGGCGGAGCTCAGCGCCTCGGGGTCGCTCTGGGCCACGTGCTGCTGGAACCGGCCTGCTCCGCGGCCGGCGACCACGCCCTCGCGACGGAGCAGGAGGATCGCGACGTCGTCCTCGCCGCCCCGGTCGGCGACCACGTCGCACAGGTGGTCGGCGAGTTCCTGAAGGTCGGCGGGTCCGCCCCGGACGAGCGCGGAGAGCCACTGGAGACCCTCGTCGAGGTCGGCGCCGGGCTTCTCGACCAGGCCGTCGGTGTAGAGCATCAGGGTCTGTCCGGGGTCCAGTTCCAGGGTGGTGACCGGGTAGTCGAGCCGGCCGAACTCGGCGGAGAGCCCGAGCGGCAGCCCGCCCTCCACCGGGACCCTGCGGCAGCGCCCGTCGTCCTCCCGGACGAGCGGGTCGACATGGCCGGCCCGGACCACCTGGACGACGCCGGTGCCGAGGTCGACCTCCGCGTAGGTGCAGGTGGCGAAGCGTTCGGTGTCCAGTTCGTGCAGGAAGACGGAGGCGCGGGCCATCACCGTGGCCGGCGTGTGCCCCTCGGCGGCGTACGCGCGCAGCACGATCCGCAGCTGTCCCATGACGGCCGCCGCGTGGGTGTCGTGCCCTTGTACGTCTCCGATCACGGCGCCGACCCGCCCGCCGGGCAGCGGGATGATGTCGTACCAGTCGCCGCCGATGTCGCGGCCGAGCCGGGCCGAGCGGTAGCGGACGGCGGTCTGGGCGCCGGGCACCTCGGGGATCCGGCGCGGCAGCATCGCCTGCTGGAGCCCCTCCGCGAGGTCGTGCTCCTGCTCGTAGAGCATGGCCCGCTGGAGGCTCTGGGCGATGCTGCTGCCGAGGGCGACGAGCAGGGTCCGCTCGTCCTCGCTGAATCCGGTCTTGTCGCTGTAGAGCAGCCCGAGAGCGCCGATGGGCCGGGCCTGGGCGATGAGCGGGAGGTAGGCGGCGGCGGTGATGCCGAGTCCGCTGATGTGCGGCCAGAGCACCGGGAAGGACTCGGCGAAGTCCCGGCCCGACTCGATGAACCGCGGCCGCAGGGTGCGGATCACCTCGCTCATCGGGTACGGCTCGTCCACCCGGGTGAAGCGGGTGCCCGGCACGAAGGCGCCCTCGGGGCCCTCGGCGACCAGCTGGATGCGGCCGGCATCCAGGAGGCCCATGACGAGACTCGCGGCGCCGAAGTGTTCGAGGGCGTGCGAGTCGTTGAGCAGGTCGATGACGTCCTGCACGGTCCGCGCGTAGGCGAGGGCGGCCGTGGTCCCCTCCACGACGCCGGCGCGCTGGCGGCGCCCCTCGTCGAGGCCGAGCCGGGCGGCGGACTCGCTGAGCTCGTGGGTGGCGTCCCGGACGACGCCGACGATGCGCACCGGGCGGCCGCTGCCGTCCCGCTGGACGAGCCCCTGGGTGTGGGTCCACTGGTGGCTGCCGTCGCGTCGGCGGATGCGGAAGTACGCGCCGTACTGCGTGCTGCCGTCCTTTAGCGCCTGGGTGACCAGGGTGTCGAGGCGGCGGCCCTCGTCCGGGAGGACCCGGCTCTCCAGGGACTCGGGGCGGCCGTCGTACTCCTCGCGATCGAAGTCGAAGACGTCGAGGGCCACCTCGTCCATGAGCATCGTGCCCGCGACGAGGTCCCAGTCGAAGCCGCCCATCCGGAAGGCGGCGGCGTACTCCGACAGGAGCCCGGCGCCCGCCCCCGGCTCTCCCGGCCCCTGCGGCCCGCGGGGGAGCCGCTCGGCCGGCTCCCCTCCCCCGTTGCCCACGTTCATGGGGCCACGCTAGGCGCAGCCCCGCCCGTGCGCACCAGGAAGATCCGCTTCATCCCTCGAAGGTCTCGGGCTGCTCAGGGGCGGGCCCGGCCGGGAAGAGCTCCTCGGGCGGGAGCTCGCCGTCCGGCACGGTGGGCGACTCGGCCGGGGGCTCGGCGAACGGGTCGGGGTAAGGCTCCGTGCCGGGGTCGTCGTACGGGTCGGGGTAGGGCTCCGTCTCGGGGACCGGGTACGGGTCCGGGGCCGGGTCCGCGGGGCTCGGCTCGGTGTCCGTGCCCCCGGTCCCGGAGGCGTCGGGGCTCGACGGGACGGGAGGCGGCGGGACGGGAGGCCGGGAGCCGGTGCCGGGGGAGGTGGGCGGGGCGGTGCCCGGCGCCGTCGGGTCGGGGGTGCCCCGGCCGGTCAGGGCGCACGTGTCCGGGTCGCAGGTGGGCTCGACGGCGGGCTTGCGGTCCTCGGCGCCGTCGCTGCCGGTGCGCCGCTCGATCCAGCTGCGGTCGGCGGCGTTGACGATGACGAGGCTCGTGACGACGGTGGTGGTGGGCCGGACGACGATGACCCGGTCGGGGTCGAAGTCGTCCCAGGGGTCCCCCTGGTGGACGCCGTCCGGGACGGCGGTGGGGGTGCGGAGCGGGTTGCCGCAGGCGCAGCGGACGCGCGGGGAGCCGTACTGGTCGACGAGGACCGCCGTACCGGTCTGGAGGACGGCCTGGAAGGCGTTGGCCGCGCCCTCGCGGTAGCCGTGGTTGGTGACCCTGGTGTCCGCGCGCAGGACGACGGGGGTCAGTCCGCGCAGCCACGCGGCGACGCCGGCCTCGGGGACGCCGGCGGCCTCGGCGAAGGCGCGTGTCCTGTCCTGGTCGGCGGCGAGGAAGGAGACCTGCCGCTCGACGTCGCAGCTGCCCTCCGCGCGGGTGCCGCCGTAGAGCCCGGGGGTGGAGCCGGTGACCTCGCGGACGTACTCGGCGGTGGGGTCGGGGGTTCGCTCCCCGGAGGGCGCGGAGGCGGTGTGGCGGGCCGTGGAGGCGGTGAAGGGGTCGGGGCCCCCGGCCGCGACCGGCTGGAGGAGGACGTCGGGGGCTCCGGCCGCGGCGGGCGGGGCGCCGCCGCCGGAGCCCTCCCACACGGAGGTGCACCCCGCGAGCAGTACGGAGGCGGTGACCGCCGCGAGTGCGGAGCGGGCCCCGGCGCGCGGGGGCGCGGCGGAAGTGGGGGTTCGCCGTGTCCGGCGTGGGGCTGAGCGCACCTGGTTCTCCCGCTTTCTCTCCCCCGGGCCACGGCGCCCGGTTCCGGCCAGTCCCTCATGTCTGTCGCAGCGCCCGGGGTCCCGCAAGCGGAGGGCGGCCGACCGTGTCGATCGACACCGGCAGCCCACTTGAACACGTTCAAGAAAGGGCCTACGCTGCGAATGACAGTTGAACGCGTTCAAGTGGGGGTGGTGGCACATGACCGCGCTGTCGGTCCTCGTGGCCTCGGTCGTGACGCTCGGCATGTTCTGGGTGGTCCCGACCGGGCTCGCCCTCCTGGACGGCCCCCGACCACCGGGGTGGACCGTGCTCCGGCGCGCCTGGCCGGTGTTCGCCGCCCCCGGGGCGCTGGCGCTCTGGCTGCCCCGCTCCGGGTTGTCGGCCGCGCTCGCCGCCGTCTACGCCCTCGCCACCCTGGCACTCGCGCTCCAGGCCCCGGCCCGGCTGTTCCTGACCCGTTCCCTCCGGCCGGCCCAGGTGGCCGTCCTCACCGCCCTGGTCGCGCCCTCCGTCGCCGGTCTCGCGCTCGTCGCCGAGCGGGCCTCCTACCCGCTGTTCGGCTTCGACCTCGACATCCTGGCCCTGACCGTCCCGCACTTCCATTTCGCGGGCTTCGGCGCCGCCCTGGTCGCCGGGCTCCTCTGCCGCGTCTCCGACGGCCCCGCCGCCCGTTTCGCCGCGCTCAGCGTCCCCGCGGGCACCCTGCTGGTCCTGCTCGGCTACTTCGTCGACGACTGGGCCGAGCTCGCCGGGGCCGTCGTCCTGACCGCCGGCATGACGGCGGTCGCCGTACTGACGATGCGCGAGCGCCGCACGGTGGCCGCGACCGACCGTCTCACCCGTGGTCTGCTCGCCGTCTCGGCCCTGATCCTCGTCGTCACCATGCTGCTCGCGCTGAGCTGGGCGGTCGGCGAGGCGACCGGACTGCCCCACCTCGGCCTGACCTGGACGGCCGCGACGCACGGGCTCGGCAACGCCCTCGGCTTCACCGTCTGCGCCCTGCTCGCCCACCGCCGCCTCCGGGCGGACCGCACCACGCCCCTCCCGCCCACGCCCCCGCACCCGGCCCGCCCGCGAACGGAGCTTCCGGCATGACCCGCCTCATGAAAAGCCTGTCCCGGCCCGACCGCCCCCGCCCCACCCTCACCTATGGCGAGGTGGGCGCCACCCGCACCCCGGCGGCCCTCCCCGAGGGCTACCACCACCTCCGGTACAGCGCGGTCGTCGGCCACGGACGGGCCGCCTTCGAGACCGCCGGCGCCGCCGTCACCACCTGGCGGATGCACCGCGTCTCCGGGGCGGACGTCCTCACCGACGCCGACCGCGCCGAGCCCGGCGTCACCCTGGAGGTCTCGGCGGGCATCGGCCCGCTCCGGCTCGGCGCCCCCTGCTCGGTGATCTGGACCGCGTACGAGGAGGACCGCGTCGGCTTCGCCTACGGGACCCTGACCGGACACCCGGAGCGCGGCGAGGAGTCGTTCATGGTCCATCTCGACCCCGACGGCACGGTCCGGTTCGCCGTCACCGCCTTCAGCCGCCCCGCCGCCTGGTACACCCGGCTCGGCGGCCCCCTCGTCCCGCTGCTCCAGCGGACGTACGCCCAACACCTGGGCCGTACCCTCCGGCGCCTCGTCAGGACCTGATCCCAGGCCGATACTGGTAGCGATGGAGTGGTTCACCGCACCCGACCTATGGCTGAGCCGGATCGTCTTCCAGCGGGGCCTCGCCGGGCTGTACTGCGTGGCGTTCCTTTCGGCGGCCCTTCAGTTCCGGGCGCTGATCGGGGAGCGCGGCATGCTCCCCGTCCCGGAGTACCTGCGGCGGACCCGGCCCCGGCAGACCCCCTCGCTCTTCCACTGGCGCTACTCCGACCGCCTCTTCGCGGCCGTCGCCTGGTCCGGCGCCGCGCTCGCCCTGGCGCTCGTCGCCGGCGCCGGGGACGCGGTGCCGCTGCCGGTCTCGATGCTGCTGTGGCTGCTGCTCTGGGCGATGTACCTGTCGATCGTGAACGTGGGCCAGACCTGGTACGCCTTCGGCTGGGAGTCACTGCTCCTGGAGACCGGGTTCCTGGCGGTCCTCCTCGGCAACGACGAGACCGGGCCGCCCGTCCTCGTCCTGTTCCTGCTGCGCTGGCTGCTCTTCCGCGTCGAGTTCGGCGCCGGGCTCATCAAGATCCGCGGTGATCCCTGCTGGCGGAAGCTGACCTGCCTCTACCACCACCACGAGACCCAGCCGATGCCCGGCCCGCTGAGCTGGTTCTTCCACCATCTGCCCCGCCCACTGCACCGGGTGGAGGCGGCGGCCAACCACGTCGTGCAGCTGCTCGTGCCGTTCCTGCTCTTCGCCCCACAGCCGGTGGCCACCGTCGCCGCCGGACTCATGGTCGCCACCCAGCTGTGGCTGGTGCTCTCCGGCAACTTCGCCTGGCTGAACTGGCTCACCGTCGTGCTCGCGCTCACCGTCGTCGACGCCTCCCCACTCACCGGCGCGCACCCGCGGCCGGACCCGCCGCTCTGGTACGTGGTCCTCGTCGTCGCGGTGACCGCGCTCGTCCTGGCACGGAGCTACCGCCCGGTGCGCAACCTGCTCTCCCGGCACCAGGCGATGAACCGCTCGTACGACCCGTTCCACCTGGTCAACACGTACGGGGCGTTCGGCACGGTCGGCCGGGTCCGGGACGAGATCGTCGTCGAGGGCACCGACGAGCCGGTGCCGCACCCGGGCACGGTGTGGCGGGAGTACGGCTTCAGGGGAAAGCCCGGGGACCCGCGCCGGATGCCCCGGCAGTTCGCCCCGTACCATCTGCGGCTCGACTGGCTGATGTGGTTCGCGGCGCTCAGCCCCGGCTACGCGCGCGCGTGGTTCGGCCCGTTCGTCGAGCGCCTGCTGGACGGCGACCGGGACACCCTGCGGCTGCTCGCCCACAACCCCTTCCCCGGGGCTCCGCCGGTCCTCGTCCGCGCCCGGCTGTACCGGTACCGGTACACCACCTGGCGCGAGCTGCGCGCGACCGGCGCCTGGTGGCACCGGACGCTGGTGCGCGAGTACCTGCCGCCGACCCGGCTCCGGGATCCGGCGCACCGGCCGCCGCCGTGAACGGGGCGCGGGCGCTCCCAGACGTGCGAGTGCCCCCGGCCGTGGGCGGCCGGGGGCACTCGGGGTGAAGCAGGATCAGTCGATGCTGGGCAGGATGTGGGGCTCGGCGAGGTCGTCCTCGTAGCCCGCGAGCCGGATCGGGGCCGCGTGGGCCCAGACTTCCAGGCTTCCCAGCTCGCCGTTCCGACGCGTCCGGTCGTTGGGTTCGGCCGGGTGCGAATCCTGCTTCGTCAGTTCTGGTGTCACCGCGCACTCCTCTGTGTCGCGTACCTGTGGGACAGTGCCGGTCGGTCGCGGTGGCGCCGTTCGTCGGGCGGGGACCGCGGCCTTGGTGGCAGACCTGTCCCGGGAAGGCCGTGAGGACGGTGTGTGTCCTCGGTGGCCGACCGTGGTCCTCAGAGTAACCAAATGAGCGCATCCGCGCTCTACCGGGCTTCCAAGTGTGACGCGATCGGGTGAACGGAGCCGAAAAAGCGCCCCACCGGGCCGGTGGGGCGCTCTTGTCAGGACGGTCGGCGCCCTCTTTCACCAGTTGGCGCTCCTACCAGTTGGCGGGGGCGTAGTCCTTCAGGAAGCAGCCGTAGAGGTCCTCGCCCTCCTCGCCGCGCACGATCGGGTCGTAGACGCGGGCCGCGCCGTCGACCAGGTCGAGCGGGGCGTGGAAGCCGGCCTCGGCGAGGCGCAGCTTGTCGAAGTGGGGACGCTCGTCGGTGATCCAGCCGGTGTCGACGGAGGTCATGAGGATGCCGTCGGTCGTGAACATCTCCTGGCCGCTGGTCCGCGTCACCATGTTCATCGCGGCCTTGGCCGCGTTGGTGTTCGGGTGCCCGGCGCCCTTGTAGCCGCGGCTGAAGACGCCCTCCATCGCGGAGACGTTGACGACGTAGGAACGGCCGCTGGCGGCCTTCCTGGCGGCCTCCGCCATCACCGGTCGCAACTTGCTGATCAGGATGAACGGCGCCGTGTAGTTGCACAGCTGCGTCTCGAGGAGCTCCACCGGGGAGATCTGCTCGATGCTCTGCACCCAGGTGTTGGAGTCGACGACGTCCGGCACCAGGCCGCCCGCGTCGATGGCGGTGCCGTCGAGGTGCCGGGCGATGCTGGCGTTGCCCGCGACGAGGGCGAGGTCCGCGACCTGCTGGGCGTCGAGGTCGCTCACGCCGGCGGGCAGCGCGGCGGCGGAGCCGAGCTCGCCGACCGCGCCGGAGTTGAAGGCACCGATGACGTGGTGGGCCGGCAGCTCACCGGCCGGCAGCGGCGCGCTCTCGCCGTCGACCAGGGCGGCGTACGCGGACGGCAGCCGCCGCACGGTCTGCGTCGCGTTGTTGATGAGGATGTCGAGCGGACCCGCCTCGCTCACCTGGTCGGCGAGGGCGACGGCCTGGGCGGGGTCGCGCAGGTCGATGCCGACGACCTCGAGACGGTGCATCCACTCCGCCGAGTCGTCCATCGCCTTGAAGCGGCGGATGGCGTCCTTGGGGAAGCGGGTCGTGATGGTGGTGTGGGCGCCGTCGCGCAGCAGCCGCAGCGCGATGTACATGCCGATCTTGGCCCGGCCGCCGGTGAGCAGGGCGCGCTTGCCGGTGAGGTCGGCGCGGGCCTCGCGCTTGGCCCGGTTCTCGGCGGCGCACTTCTGGCAGAGCTGGTGGTAGAAGTAGTCGACCTCGACGAACCGCGCCTTGCAGACGTAGCAGGAGCGGGGGCGCTGGAGTATCCCGGCGATCCGGCCCTCCTCGGTGACGGAGGAGGGCAGGATGCCCTCGGTCTCGTCGTCGATGCGCTGCGCGGAGCCGGTGGCGGTGGCCTCGGTGACCGCCTTGTCGTTGGCCGTCTTGGCGGCGCGGCGCTCCTGGCGGCGGCGCTGCTTCACCGTCCGGTAGATCCCGGCGGTGGCGCGCCGGACGCGGATCGCGTCGGGGTGGTCCACGTCCAGCTTGTCGAGCTCGTCGAGGACGGCGAGGCAGACGGCCAGGCGCTCGGGGTCGACGCCCGGCCCGTAGTCCTGGGTTTCTTCGGTCACCGTCATGGCCTTCGGGTTCCTCGTTCGCTCGTACGTCGCCGTTCGTGGGCGGGTCGCCGTTCGTGGGCTTTCGAAAGGGCAACTTTACGGAGCGGACGGCCGCGTATCCAAACCCGTTCGGGGGGCGTGGTCGAAGACACAGTCGCCGCAGAGCCCCGCGCCGGGGCAGCGGTAGTAGAGGCAGCAGCTGGCGCGCCGCAGCCGGGGACCGCGGACCGTGCCGGCCAGGACGGGGTGGTCGAGCAGTCCGGAGACCAGGACGGCGGCCCGTTCGGCCGCCTCCGGGCGGCCGTGGGCGTGCGCCCAGCGGCTCAGCTCGCGCAGGGCTCCGGCGAGGGCGGAGCCCGCGTTGCCCCAGAGCAGGCGCGGGGAGATCCGGCCGTCGCGGCGCAGGGCCGCGTGAAGCGGCACGAGGTGGGCCTCCTGGACGGCCGCGCGGAGCGCGTCCACGGTCGCGGGGCGGGTCTCGGAGCCGGCCCACCACAGGTCGTCGGGGGAGGTCAGCGCCCCGTCCCAGTACAGCTCGGCGGGGTCGAGGGCGGGGAAGCGGCCGTGGAGGGCGGCCGGGCCGAGGGCGGTCGACCAGAGCCGGGCGGCGAGCCCGAGGTGGGCGACGGAGGCTCCGACGCGTCGCTCGGGGGCGCCGAGCCGGGTGGCGACCCGGTCCACGCGCGCGTGGAGGGGGCCGTCCTCCCCCGCGTACAGGCGCGCGAGCGGGCGGTGCGCTCCCGCGGTCTCCGGCTCCGTGGTGCGCAGGGCGAAGAATCCGCCCACCTGACCGCTCTCGACGAGATCCACCCGTACATCCCCCCCTGACCCGCTCGCCCCGCTCGGTCTCCTCCGGCGACTTCCGGAATCCTCCGATGTCCTCCGGCTACCGTATCGGCCTTTTCGAAGCCCTCCCCGAACACTCGAAAAAGTCGCTTTGCACCCGTTCTGACCTGCACAGGTGTACATCTCAGGGAGTACGCCGGGTCGACGTACCGCGGAGGGTGTAGCCGCGAAGACGTCCCCTGGTACGACGACGCGACCGGCCGGGAAGAGAGATCGTGGAAGGTATGAGTCCCCTCCTGCTGTCCGTCCTCCTGGCCCTGGTCTCGGCGGTCGCCTACGCGGCCGCGGCGATCGTGCAGGAGCGGGTCGCGGCCTCCGCCGCCGGTCCGCGCTACGCGCCGCTGCGCAGCCCGGCCTGGTGGGGTTCCGTCCTGCTCAACGGCGTCGGCGCGACCCTGCACGTCGCGGCCCTCGCGTACGGACCGCTCAGCCTGGTCCAGCCGCTGGGTGCCCTCACGATCGTGTTCGCGCTGCCCATGGCGGCGCTCTTCGTCGGCCGCAGGGCCGGCCACCGGGCCTGGCGCGGCGCCCTGATGGCCACCGTGGGCCTGGCGGGGCTGCTCAGCCTCACGAGCGGCTCCGAGGGCCGGGCCCTGGCCGACGGGGACCGCTGGCTCCTCACGGCCTGCACCTTCGCCCTGGTGGGCGTCCTGTTCACGGCCGCTCACCTGGCGGGCCGGTCCGTACTGCGCAGCGTGGTGCTCGCCGCGGCGGCGGGTGTCTCCTTCGGCATCGCCTCGGTCTTCACGAAGGCGGTGGCCGAGGAGTGGACGCCCGACGCGCCGCTCGCCGAGTGGACCGGGCTGCTGGTGCTCTCGGCGCTCGCCGTGACCGGCCTGCTCCTGTCCCAGGCCTCGTACCGGGGCGCGGGGCTCGCCGCCCCGCTGGCCATGGTCACGGTGGTCAACCCGGTGGTCGCCGCCGCCGTGGGCCTGACCCTGTTCGGCGAGAGCTTCCGGTACGGCACGGCGGGCACCGTCGCCGCCCTGATCTGCGGCGCGGTCGCCGCGGGCGGCCTGGTCCGGCTCACGCTCGACCGGATGTCTGACGCCACCGGCGCGCCGGTGGCGTCAGACCCCGTGCGTGAGCCGGAGTCCGGGCCGGGACCATCGGCGTCAGACGGAGACGCCGCGCGCCCTGAGGTAGGCCAGGGGGTCGATGTCGGACCCGTACCCGGGACCCGTTCGCACCTCGAAGTGGAGGTGCGGTCCCGAGCTGTTGCCGGTCGATCCTGAGCGCCCGATGCGCTGACCGGCGGTGACCCGCTGGCCCTCACGGACGGAGAGCGCGGAGAGGTGCGCGTACTGGCTGTACCGGCCGTCGTCGTGGCGGAGGACGATCTGGTAGCCGTACGCGCCGCCCCATCCGGCGGAGACGATCCGGCCCCCGGCGACGGCCTTGACCGAGGTGCCGGTGGGCACGGGGAAGTCGACGCCGGTGTGGTATCCGCTGGACCAGGAGGAGCCGCGGGTGCCGTAGCGGGTCCCGATGTCCGCCGAGACGGGGGCGGAGAAGCGGACCTCCGAGGAGACCGACCGCGGCTTGGGCTTGGTCTGCGGCTTGGGCTGGGGGTTGGTCTGCGGCCTGGTGGTCGGCTTCGACTCGGGCCGGGCGACCGGCTTCGACTGCGGCTTGGCCGTCGGCCTCGACTGCGGACCGGTGCTCGGCTTCGCGCTCGGCCGCGACTCGGGCCGGGCGGTCGGCCGGGCCGTGGGCTTCGTGGTCGGCTTCGTCGACGGATGCGCGGCGGGCCGGGTCCGGGGAACGGCGGCCTGCGCGGAGGACTTCGGCGGGGTCGCCTTCGCCGGCGGGGTGACCCTGGACGGCGTGGTCGCCTTCGCCTCGTCCGGCTTCCTCGGCGCGGCGATGCGCAGGGTCAGCCGCTGGCCGGGGTGGATGAGGTCGGGGTCGTCGCCCACGACGGGCCGGTTCGTCTCGTACAGACCCTTCCAGCCGCCCTGGACCCGCTCCTCCCGCGCGATCTTCGACAGCGAGTCGCCGGGCGTGACCGTGTACATCTCGCGGACGGTGGGCACGGCGGTGGGGCCGACGTTCCTGGCGGGCTTCTCGGACAACGCGCGCTGCCCGGGCACCGAGGCGGTCCTCACCGCGTTCCCGCCGCCGGACGGCTTCGCCGCCGTGGCGGCCGGGGTGACGCCCGGCGCGTCCCCGCCCCGGGCGAGACCCGCCCGGGGCCCGCAGGACGGCCAGGCGCCGGGCCCCTGGCCCTTCAGGACCCGCTCGGCGATGGCGATCTGCTGGTCCTTGGAGGCGAGGTCGGCGCGCGGCGCGTAGTGCGTCCCGCCGTACTGCTCCCAGGTGGACTGGCTGAACTGCAGGCCGCCGAAGTAGCCGTTCCCGGTGTTGATGTGCCAGGTGGAGGTCGACTCGCAGGCCGCGACCTTCTCCCAGACATCGAGCGAGGCGGCCTGCACGGCGCCCGCGCCGATCAGCGGCAGCGCCATTCCGGCGCCTCCCGCGGTGACGGTCAGCGAGGCACGGTTGATCCGGCTCGGCTGGTGGCGGCGGTGACGTCCGCGTACGGCCATGGGCCCCCCTTGAACACAGCAGCAGCCGTCCAAGTTAGGGGTGGCGCACGCTCCGTGACAAGCGATTCGCCAAAGCCCAACCCTCTTACGTCACCTCTGTGTTGACTCCCAGCGGTGGCCGGCGGGGCCCGGCTGGGGCTGAGGCTCGGGTTCCGGTACGGGTCCGCCGGGCTGCGGCGGCCCCGGTTCGGGGCTCGGGGGCGTCGGCACCGGGTTGGGCGGGGGGACGGGCGGCGGCGAGGGAACCGGCGGCGGGATGGGCGAGGGGGGCACGGGATCGGGGTAGGGCTGGGTCATCACGGACCTCTCGGTCGACGGGTTCTTCCTTCTCCAGGGTGGCGCGCCGGACTCTGTCCCGCCCGCCGAACCCCGCTCTTCGGGTACCCCGTGATCGGTGGTGTACGCGGGAGACGGCGGGGAGAGCCCTGGGCCCCTCCCCGCGCTCACCACAGGCCGGGCGTGGCCCCGAGCCGGCGCTTCGCCGCGCCGACCACCTCGGGCGGGGCGACCGGGGCCTCGTCCGGGTGGCGCTCGGCCCACCTCGCGGCGTACGGGCAGAGCGGCACGACGGGTACGCCCTCGGCGGCGGCGATCCGGTAGAACTCGCCCACGAGCGCTCCGGCGACGCCCTTCCCCTCGTGGCCGTCCTCGACGACCGTGTGCACCGCCACCAGCGCGTGGGGCGCGTCGTCGAGGACGAAGTAGACGACGACACCGACGGGGGTGTCGCCCTCGAACGCCTCCAGGCGACCGTTCGCCCGGTCGTCGCGGATCCTCGGCTCGGCCATGCGGCGGATCTCCCTCCGCTCGGGTCGCTCAGGTCCGGGCGCCGCCAGGGGTACGGCTCCCTACGCCGTCGCGGGTACGGCGTGCGGGCCGCGCACCGTGTCGCTGCCCGGGACGGGCGCGGACGCGTCCGTCCCCAGCTCCACGATGCGGTTGTCGCCGTCGACGTGCACGACGCGCGGCACGAACGTCCGGGCCTCGGCGTCCTCGACCTGCGCGTAACTGATGAGGATCACGAGGTCCCCGGGGTGCACCAGATGGGCGGCGGCACCGTTGATGCCGATGACACCGGAACCCCGCTCGCCCTCGATGACATAGGTCTCGAGGCGGGCGCCGTTGTCGACGTCGACGATGTGCACGAGCTCACCGGGAAGCAGGTCGGCCGCCTCCATCAGCTCCGCGTCGACGGTGACCGAACCGACGTAGTGCAGGTCCGCCTGGGTCACGGTCGCCCGGTGGATCTTGGACTTGAACAGAGTGCGCAGCACTGTGGACTCCTCGAAGACGGCTCCCTGCCTGCTTCCTGCAGGTCAAGGGCGGCCCCGACTTTACACCGACACCCCCGTCCGGTGTTTGTGAGGAACGTCGCTCCCGGTCGGGCGATACGGGTTCCCCACCTGGGCTTTCGAGGGACATGGGCTGCCCGGTCGCCTCCCCGCCGGCCTGGATGCGGAGGATCGCGGACTTCTGCCCCCGGAGAGGCGCGGACCGACGCACCCGCGCTTCCACCTGCACGTCACACCCACGAGCGCGTCCTGGGTGAACCTGGTGGAGCGGTGGTTCGCCGAGCTCATCCAGAAGAAGCCCGAGCGCGGGGTCCACCGCTCCGTCCAGGCCCTCGAACGCGACGTCCGCATCTGGCTGGCCGACTGGAACGACCAACCCCGGTCCCCCGCCCGGACGAAGGCCGCCGACGAGATCCTCGACAAAGCCGCCGCCCACTGCCACCGAATCTCCGACTCAGGTCGTAAGGACCTGTCGTGGGGATCAGGCCGGGATGCGGGTCCCTGCGCCGCCGACCCTGATCCGTCGGTCGCCCGCCCGCAGTTCCACCGTGAGGACGCCGGGGCGTCCCATGGCCTCCCCTTGGTGGAGGGTGAGGACCGTCGCCTCGGGCACGAGTCCGAGTTCACGGGCGTACGCGCCGAAGGCGGCGGCCGCCGCCCCGGTCGCCGGGTCCTCGACCACACCGCCCACCGGGAACGGCCCCCGGACGTGAAAGACCTCCGCAGAGGCGCGCCAGACCAACTGCAGCGTCGTCAGGTCGAGCCGGTGCATCAGGGCCTCCAGGCGGGCGAAGTCGTACGCCAGGCGACCCAGGCGGTCTCGGTTTGCGGCGGCAAGGATCAGATGGCGGGCGCCCGCGAAGGCGATGCGGGGAGGCAGTGCGGGGTCGAGGTCGCCGGCCGGCCAGTCGAGCGCGGCGAGTGCCTCTGCCAGGTCATCGGCCGCGACCTCCTCGATGTACGGCTCGACGCTCGTGAGCGTGGCCCGCAGCGTCCCGCCCTCGCGCGTCACGGTGACCGGCACGGTCCCCGCCTGCGTGGTGAACACCAGGTCTCCGGGGCCGATGCGCTCGCCGAGGGCCACGGCCGTAGCGACGGTGGCATGACCGCAGAAGGGTACTTCCGCCTTGGGGCTGAAGTAGCGGATGGCGTAGGCGCGCCCGGCGTCCGACGTGCCAGAGCCCGCTCCCTCGGGCGACGCCGTCAGGAACGCGCTCTCGCTGTAGCCGACTTCGGCGGCGATCGCCAGCATCTCCTCGTCGCTGAGGCCCGTGGCGTCGAGAACGATTCCGGCGGGATTGCCTCCCTCGGGATCGTCGGAGAAGGCGGTGTAACGCAGGACGTCGGGGGTTTCCCGTATGGAGCTCATGCCGGGGCAACGGCGGGGGTCCCCGGGTTGGTTCCCCTCATGGTTCCCACCGCCCCGGCCGGGCGTTCTCACGCGTTCCCCATGAGATGCGCCACGCGACCAGAACCCGTCCCGCGGGACATCGGCTTTCGACCCAGCTCGCCGGCCAAGTGCGGCGTGGTGGTGGCCCCGCCGCGCGAGCGTCCCAAGGCTGTGATCGCCAGAGTCGGTGAAGATGCCGCCCGGTGATCCTCTTGCAGGTGAACCCGTTTGCGGACCCGGCCGCGTGCCGAGGGACGCGGCACACCGAGGAGTCGACGCTCAGCTCCCAGACGATCGCGTCTTTCGCGACGGCCGGGGACTGGAGACGGGTGAGGATCCGGTGCCCCAGGCCGCATCAGTCTGCCAGGGGCACCCGCAGGGCCGACGCTCCTCGCGCCCACGCTGTCCGGATGTGTTCAGCGAGACGGTCCTCCGTGAAGACGGTGGCCGCGCAGCCGAAGGCGACATCGGCCTCCAGGTGCGGTTCGTCGTCGAGGAGACCGCCGACGACCTCGTGGCGGACGACCTGTTCGTGGACGGCATCGGCCTCCACGTGCTCGGCGTAGAAGTGTTCGGCGGCCGGGCCCGCGCCGCACCGGTGCATGGCCTTGGCGAGCCGACGGGATCCGGGCGACGAGGTGATCTCGACACAGGCGAAGTGTCCGACGAGCGCCCCGCGTAGGGCCCGGTGCAGACCCAGGAGAGACATGAGGTTGACCGTGGCGAGCAGGGGGGCGGGGGCCTGGTTGACGTATCGGCCGTAGGTCGTGTCCAGGCCGAGGTCGGCCATGAGGCCGGCGAAGAGTCGGGCGTGGACGCGTTCGGCGTGGCCTGCGCCGAACTCGTCGTATTCGATGGCGACCATCGCGGCCTTGGCCCGCCCGGTGAGCCGGGGAATCACCCAGGCGTGCGGGTCGGCCTCCTTGAGGTGGTAGAGCGAGCGCAGAGCCGCGTATTCGCGGAGGTGCCAGAGTTCGCCGTCGGTCTCCAGGAAGTGACTCAGGCTGCCACTCAGGTCGACGGGTTCGACCAGGAGGGGGCCGAACGCGCCCGATACGGTCGCGGGGGCGTCGGCAGTGCCGTCCCTCAGTGTCCGGAGGAACCGGTCCTCCAGGATCCTGCGCAGCCGCAGCAGATCCGGGTCCCATTCGAGGGCGTCGTCGACGCCCTCGAAGCCGCGGTAGTGCAGCTCGTACAGCACGTACAGCGTCAGCTGGAGGTCTTCGCCCCACACCTGGGCTTCTCGGGCGTAGGTTGCCGCCGTGTCGGGGAGTCGGCCGCCGCGCAAGGCGGTCATCACGGCGTGGGACAGCGGCCCTCGGCCTTCGGCCAGCGCGGGCCCGGCACTGGGCATCCGGGTGGTGGAGGCGGGTGCGGTCATCGTTCGTTCCTGTCCTCGGGCGGCGGTGGGGTGCGTTCGCGGGGCCGGTGGCTGGTGTCGCACCAGGGATAGGTGCGGCTGCGGCGGCAGGTGCACACAGCGACCATGAACCGGTCCGACCGGGCCGTGGTCCCGTCGGGGAGGACGATCTCGACGGGTCCCTCCACGAGGACGGGGCCGGATCGGTCCACGCGCAGCCGCCGGGGGCGAGTGCTCTCCGACGAGGGCGTCGGCGGCGTCCGGTCGGGTTCAGGACTTCTGGGCACGAACGATCACCAGCTCCTCCTGTTCGTGGCTGTCTCCCGCGAGGCCCTGATTGCGCAGCCACGCCCTGCGTGAGCGCAGTACGGGCCCCCACGGCACCAGCGCCCTTTCCGTGACCTGTCCGGACATTCCTTCACGGCCCAGCAGCTCCAGGGTCTTCTCGACCCCGCACATCCCCGAGTGCACCATCAGGAGCACGCCTCCAGGGCGCAGCAGCGACGGTGCGGCCTCGCAGATCCGGTCGAGGACGGCCCTGCCGTCTGTTCCCGCGTCCCACGCGCGCCTCGCGCCTCTGGTGGGCAGCCGGGCGTCGGGAGACGGCACGTACGGCGGGTTCGCCAGGGCCAGATCGAACCGCAGTCCCTGGGTCCGGGCCTCGAAGTCGCCGTGCCGGACGCGTACTGGAAGACGGTGACGCCATCCGTTCAGACGGGCCGCGAGGACCGCCGGCCACGCCACGTCGATCGCGGTGACGTCCGCACCCCGGGCAGCCGCCTGGAGGGCGAGAGCTCCCGTGCCTGTTCCGATCTCGACCACCTTCGCGCCTGAGCGGAGGGGTTCCTGGGTGAGAGCGGCCGCGAGCAGCCGGGTGTCGGCCTGGGGGCGGTACACACCCGGTAGGGCGACGAGGCGCGGCAGGAAGTCGTAGCGGGTCATGGCAGTACTCGGCACTGAATACCTCCTGGTCGACTCGTTCGACCGGCGAAGACGGGGCTGCGGCAGACACGACCTCAGGGGCGCCGGGTGACGTGAGGACAGTCCCCACGTCAGCGGGGAACCGCCGAGAATCCTGGCGGTCCGGACGAATCCAGGTGGCGCATGAGCGGCCGCCGGAGGAGCGGGGGTGTTCATGGGATGCCGCTACCCGCTATTTCGACCTTCGCACGCTGGTCCTCCTCAGGCATGTCCGCAGGAAACCGGCCGGACGGCTGGTTCGACCGCGAACCGCCCGACGACGGGGGTTCGCCCCGGGTCCTTGAGACCGCACGATGGCTCCAGCCGGACGGCGGCGCACACGAAACACGGGGCCGCGCGGGCGGCCCGTGCCACTTTTCGGTAAAGCTCCAGTTCAGCGGCGTGCTGAAGGGGCGTTCTCTTCGCATAATGGTCACAGGTCCTGGCAATCCGCTGCGGCGCCGACCTGATGTCCCGACCGGTACGGAAGGAGACCGTCATGATCATCAGCCACGCCTTTGCTGACGGGGTCCTGCGCGTGACGCTCCCGTGCGACCTCGATGTCACCAACCGGGCCGCGGCCGCCCTGGAGACTGAGGCGCTCGTCCGCGCCCATCGCCCCAGGCTCGTCCAGGTGAAGCTGGGCGGGACCGACCCGACGTCCGCTTCGCTGAGCACGCTCGCCCGGGCCCGCAGAATGTGTGCGAGCCTCGGCATCCCCCTTGCTGCCGAGGGCCCCACGACAGCACAACCCGGCGTCTCCGCCGAGCCCGCCGCCGCGTGAGGGCCTGAACCCGCGGACCTGCGGCGACTGCCGGGGTCTCCCCGCCCCGTTCGACCCGAGGGAAGGGGCCTTCGGTCTACGGCAGCGGGGTGCCTCCGGTCGCGTTGACGATTTCTCCGGTGATGTAGCTGGCCTGGGGCGAGGCCAGGAACACGTACGCGGGAGCCATCTCCGCCGGCTGGGCGGGCCGGCCCAGGGGCGATTGGCTGCCGAAGTCCTTCACGTCCGGCATCGTCGCGGGAATCAGCGGCGTCCACACGGGGCCGGGGGCGACAGCGTTGACGCGGATGCCTCGCTCGGCGAGCATCTGCGCCAGGCTGTGGGTGAACGAGATGATCGCTGATTTCGTCATCGCGTAGTCGAGCAGGTGAGGGCTGGGCTGGTAGCCCTGGACGGAGGTGGTGTTGATGATGGAGCCACCGCGGGGGATGTGGGCCAGCGCGTTCCGGGTGAGCCAGAACATTCCGTAGAGGTTGGTCTTCATCACCCGGTCGAACTGGTCTGTGGTGATCGCCTCGATTCCGTCCGGCTGGGCCATCTGGTAAGCGGCGTTGTTGACGAGGATGTCGATGTGCCCGTATTCGCTGACCGCGCGGTCGATCAGGGCCGCGCACTGGCTCTCGTCGCGGATGTCGCACACGACAGGCAGGACTTTTCGGCCTGCTCCACGGATCAGACGCACAGTCTCCGCGGCTTCGTCGGCCTCCTCGGGCAAGTGGGTGAACACGATGTCGGCGCCTTCGCGTGCGAAGGCGAGACAGACCGCCCTGCCGATGCCGGAATCGCCACCCGTGACGACCGCAACCTGGCCGACGAGGACGTCATGACCACGATACGAATCCTCACCATGGTCCGGGCGGGGCCGCATCAAGCCCGTCGAGCCGGGGTGGTCCTGCTCCTGCTCGGGAAACGGGGGACGCGGGTAGGCGGTCTCCGGATCGGGCACGTGTGCTTGCTCCTGAGGGGACATCGAGGCCTCCGGGATGGTTCTGGTGGACGGGTTCCGATGCGATTCAGGCCGTGGCCGGATACGGGGAGGCCTTGAGGCGGCGGGCGAGGTGTGCGGTGTTGGCCGCCAGGGTCGCGGTCGCGTCCGCGGTCGCCTCGGGGGTCGTGTCGAGGTCCTGGTAGTCCGTCTTGTGCATGGCTTCGCCGACCCAGTACGTCACCGCGTTCGGGGCGAGGGAGAAGCCGACGTCGTTGAGCCCCTGGAAGAGGTCGGCGCTCACCTTGTGCGCCCCGTCCTCGTTGCCGACGACGCAGACGGCGGCGACCTTGCCGTAGGTGAGCATCCGGCCCTCCTCGTCGGTCTCGGACATCTCGGCGTTCAGCCGCTCCATCACCCGCTGGGCGGTACTCGCGGGGTGACCGAGCCAGATCGGGGTCGACAGCACGAGGATGTCGCAGCCCAGGACGGTGTCCCTGATCTCGGGCCAGGCGTCCCCGTCGCCCATGTCGGTCTTCACGCCGGCCCGCACGTCGTGGTCGGCGATCCGGATCACCTCGCCGCTCACCCCGTGCTCGCTCAGAGCCGCCATGGTCTGCTCGGCGAGCAGCTGCGAACTCGACGGGGCCGGGGAGGGGGACAACGTACAGACGAGGGCGACGGCCCGCAGAGGCGTGGTTTCAGAGGCATTCATGACCACCCACTACCCCCACGCCCCGTTCCTATCTCGTCTCGCGAGGTTCTCTGGCCCGGATGGCCAGGGAGGACTGCGCCAAGCGACGGATGATCGAACACGTGCCGCGAAAGTCCTACCGTCACGCCCACCGAGAGACCGACCCACCGCCGTCTGAAGGCCGACACGAGGAGATGAGGAGTTGTCGATGTCCCTTGCGCACCGGGGCGTCCGAGCTGTCACATCGGTCGGCTGTTCTGCTGGAGTTCAGATTCGGTGCGTGCTGTCACGTCGCAGGGACAAGGGTCGTGCGGGCCAGATCACGGATCACGTCCTGCAGAAGCCCCCGCCGTAGAAGGGAGGCACGCTGACAGGCCGCTCCGCCGCCGGTGCGTCGGACCCGGTCGAAAAGTACCTCCGCGAGTTCGAGGTCGCCGGTCGCCACCAGCCCGGGTGTCGCCCGCGCCAGCAACAGCTCGACACTCGTCTCCGCCGGTACGTACTCCCCGCGCGCGGTGTCAAGGATCTCGCCCTCCAGCCCCCGCGACGCGGCAAGCCGGTGCGCTGCCCGAAGGGTGCGCTCAGGGACACGAGGGAGGGGCCGTCCCTGGGCGATGTCGCACAGCAGGACCTCGGCCAGGCCCCGCACCAGGGCGACGAGCAGGACCACCACGTCGAGGTCGGCGTTCACGTCGCAGAGGCGGATCTCCAGCGTCGGTACGTGCTCGGACGGGCGCGCGTGCCAGTAGATCATCCGCCGGTCCAGCAGGGCCCCTGTACGTACCAGGTGGTCGGCGACGCGCTCGTAGCCGATCTCGTTCAGCAGGGGGGCGGGCCCCACACCGGGCCAGCGGGTGTGTTCCACGGACCTCCGGTCGGCCCAGCCGGTGTCGCGGCCCCGGAGGAAGGGCGAGTTGGCGGCGAGCGCTTGCAGGATCGGCAGCCAGGGGCGGAGGTGATTGGCCAGTGCGAGCGCCTGGTTCCGCCCGGTCACCCCGATGTGGATGTGGCATCCACACACCATCCCGTCGTACGAAGCCGCCAGGGATGGCCAGTGGACTGCCATGCGAGCGTATCGGTCGCAGGGGCTCACGACCGTCGGGTGTGCCGACGGGATCACCGGCGTGCCGGTGGCGATCAGGAGACACCCCGCGTCGGCGGCGGCCTGGGCCATCACACGCCTCAGCAGGGCCAGCTCGGCCCTCAACTCCGCCAGGGAGACGGTAGGGAAGGTGCACACCTCGACCTGCGGGCCGAAGAACTCCATCTGCGCCCTGCCTCCCAGGACGGTACGCGCGGCCTTCACGACCTGCGGGCCGCGGGGAACCGGCTCGCAGGTGCGCCGGTCCACGAGCAGGAACTCCTCCTCCACCCCCACCGTCAGCCCACGGCCCGGTGGCCGCCTGGCCTCGTGCTCGTCGTCGAGCGCACCGGTCGGGATGATCGCCTCAGGAGACATGGGCGAACCCTTCGTCTTGCGACCGTGCGAGCAAAATGCCGCTATCCGTCATATCGTCCCTACCCTCTGGGCACCTCGCCAGTCGGTGCGCGCGCAGCTATTCGCGTGTAGGCGGCCGCGGATGCGGAGGGTGAGCCGGTCCGCAGCTCTGAGTCCGAGAGCGGGTGCACGGCAGCAACAAGGCGCCATGTGGAAGGGGACGGCCTCCGGCGGAAGCCCTATCGGCGCCCCCGCCTTCGATCACCTGGGCCCCTTGACCTGCCTACGCGAGCAGCCATTCGGCCACCGTGCGACGGGCGCAGACTTGCAGTAGAGCTGACAGGGTCTTGAGGGGGTTCCTATGGCTGCGACCTACCACAGGCATCACCTGGAACACAGCGGGCACTCAATCACCGTCGTGTATGACCAGCGACGCCGCGTAGCCGAAACCTGGGTCGACGGAAAAACCGTCGCGGTGACACCCACGGCTCACGGCAGGATCACCTTCATGCAAGGCGAAATCCCGACCGATCCCGCCGGGCCGTTCGTCATCCGCCTCAGGCCGCCTTCCTCTCGCGACGACGCCCTGCTGTGCGTGCTGGAAATGGAAGGGATGCGCTACCTCATGCCAGTCGCGCACCCTCCCGGATACGGAGTCGAACAAGCGGATAAGCCACCGCCGGCCCGGACACCCGGCGAAATTCTCGCCCGGTGGAGACACTGGATCCGGCGGGCCGCCAGAAAGCGGCAGACACGCTGATCTCCTGATGACAGGTCTGGTGCCCTGGTAGCCGCCGTCGCGATCGTGAAAGTCTTGCCAACGGCGGCTTTGGCGCCGGATTCCCCCATGCCCTGCAGCCGTTGCGGTTCTCGGCCGGCGGCCGACCGACCACGACGACCAGGCGGGTGGCGGCGTCGAGGACGACCTGGCGCTGTCGGTGGAGTACCGGTAGTTCTTCGTCCGCTCGGCGATGGCGTGGTCTCGGGCAGGGACCGGGGTGCCGTCGACGATGAGCGCGGCGTCCTTCGCGTACCGCTTTCGGGGCTGGAGGGCGAGCATCGGCCCAAGGTGGTCGATGATCCGGTCCGCCGCCGACTCGCACCCCGAACAGCGGGGCCAAGCTGCCGCATCGTGAGGTTCGTTCGCCAGTACGCAGCAACCAGCAGTGCCCGGTCCTCCAGTGGAAGGCTCCACGGCCGATCGGCCCCTGCGGACAGGGTCCGCACCTCGGCGCCGCAGAGTCGTCACCAGCTTCCCGAAGGCAGCTTCCCGAAGGCGCGAGGGCTCAGCCCGGAGAACGGGGCTGTCCAGGACGGCTCCGACCCCGTGATCACACCAGCCGCACCAAGATCGTTCCATGGGGTGACCGGCGACCGTCCCACCTCTCAGCTGCCACTCAGCGGAGACGCCCACGTGGGGTCGTGTCGAGATCTCCTCGTGAGGTGGGCCAGCAGGTGCTCCGCCGTGATCGAGGCGGTGTCTTGCGGCGCGCCGACTACGGCCAGGGCGGCCATAATCCTCGCCGACGCTGTTTCCGGCACGTCCGGGTCGGTGAGGAGGGGAAGCAGCAGCAGGAAGCGGATGGCCGTGTCCTCCTGGACGCCTTCGGCCGCAAAAGGCGGGCTGTCGGCGATCCGGATCAGTTCGCGCCATGTCAGCCCAGTGCCGGAGAGGTCTCCGTCCCAGCTGGCGATCTGCTCGACGTAGCTTCTGCCTGGATGGGTGAGGAGGTAGTCGATGCCGTGTTCGCCCTCCAGGTTGCGGTAGATCACCACGGCTCCGGGGTCGTCTTCTGCCGGCACCCGGAACACCGGCCAGCGTTCAGGATCGAAGAGGACCTCGGACAGGGCATCGACATCGGCGCCATCCTCACCGAACCACTCCGGAACCGGCCGCTCAGCACACCCCCCGTCTCCGCACATCGCCAGAAGGTAGTTCGACCAGAAGCCCGGGTGGACCAGCAGTGACTCGCCTGCCACCAACGGGCCGACGTCATATCCCTTGATCAGCACCCCGCGATCCTGTCACCAGCCACCGACACGGTCCGATCGGGGAGAGACAAGGCAGCACCGCCCAGGTATGGGACAGCCCACAGACGTCGACAGCAAGACGCCGGCTGACGTGCATTGTCTACGACCCGTCCCGGGCTGACAGACGTCAGCCATGCCACGGGCCTCTTGCGTTCGCGAGAGGTGATTCCGTCGTCACCACGAAGCCTTCGCAGGCGGAGCCGGTGGCCGGTCGGCGGCAGGGGTGAGCCCTGCGGGCCGGGTGCGAGGGACCGGGCTGGAGGCCGGTCGACGGCGACCCGGCTGTTCGTGATGCACGACGAGGACGAAGATCGTCATGCGGCGGAGGCAGGCGCCACGCGACCCGGGTGCTTGGGGTGGCGCGGCACACACTCAGCGTGGCGGGTGTCGGCGCCCCGGGGTGGACGTGGCCGTGCCCCGGTAACAGGGGGAGGTCCGGGGGCGCTGTGCAAGGGGGCGTGGGGAGCGCGAACTGAACAGCCGACTCAGGCCTCTCTCGCAGCTCACGCCAGGGGGACGACGACGATCGGCCCGCCGCAACACCCACGTGAACGGGCGAGTGCCGGAACTCGACGATGAGGCCAGCGGCGAGTGGCCGGGTGCAGTCGTACTGGAAGGAGCCTGCTCAACGTCACACCTACCCGTCTGGCATCACTCCGCACAGAGCGCAACGGAGAGCGGGAAGGCGCGGTCCGGCACTCAGACGCGGTCCGGGGCAGGAGCGCCGCCGAGCCGCCCGGGCATTTGTCGGAACGGAGACGATCCCCCGGCGGGAGGTCCGCCCACACCACTCCGGCCTGACGCGCCAACACCTCCCCGACGTACGCCCCGGGTGCGGTCAGCGCACCGTTCGCACGCTCCCGCCCGGCACCCCCTGCCGCAAACCGTCGATGAGCCGGTCGACGATCCGCAGACCTGCCGCGCGGCAGTCAAGCGGCAAGCGGGACCGACCTCGTGCGCGCGACAACACGGCCGAGCGTCTCCGCATCCGCCGCGCACACCTTTGAGGCGCCGCGGTCCTTTCCGGCAACCCGAGAGGAATGCCGCCCACGCTCGCGGCCCGCGTCACTCCCCCATCGACGACCGCTCCCATGAACAGGAATCGTCGCGTGACTGACGGGACGCCTGGGGGGTAAAGGCCACGTGACAGGCTCGCGCCCTCCGTGCGCTCACTCAGAGGCGCACGCCTACTCTGAAATCGAGACACCCGCGAAGTCGGAGGTCGTCATGATCATTCTCGGAGTCATTCTGCTCGTCATCGGGTTTGTGGCCAGCATCTCCATCCTGTGGACCATCGGGATCATCCTGGTCGTCATCGGAGTCATCCTCTGGATCCTCGGGGCGGTCGGTCACGCGGTCGGCGGGCGCCGTCACTATTGGTAGACGGCAGTCGCCCGGGAGCGAGACGCGAGGCGCAGCAGCGCCGGGCGCTCCCGAAGAGCGCGTGGCCCGCTGGAAGGATCCACCGCACGAGCCGCAACGCCCACCAGGGCGGCCCGAGGATCCACTGTTCCTCGCGCGCGCAAGCGAAGATCCACTGTTCCTCGCGCGCACAAGCACGGGGGTCGCCAACGAACCGGCAACCGTGGGCGGCTTCACCGGCTGCGGCCCACCCGATCCCGTGATGGGGGGGGAGCCGCGAAAGCGAGCAGTGGCGAAAGGATCGACATGAGCGCCAAGGAGAAGGCCAAAGCCAAGGCAGAGCAGCTCGCGGGCAAGGCCCTGAGGAAGGTCGCTCACGCAAGGGGCGACGAGACCACGGCGGCAAAGGGCGCAGCCCTGGAGTCTCGAGGCAAGGCTCGCGAGACCAAGGAGAAGGGCAAGGACGTCTTCAAGCGCTGATCTCGAAGCACGTCATACCCACATCCGGCACGTCACCATCAACCTAGAAATGCACGCGAAACGGGCATGCGAAAGAGAGCTCAGGGTACGGGCAAGACGGGGCGCCCGCCGGACATCGGGCGCACAAGGGGCGGCTCAGAGAGGTGAGGGACATGGCCGGAGGCAAGAAAGCCAAGAACATGGCGCAGACAGCCAAGGGCAAGGCCAAGGAAACCACAGGCAAGGCGACAGGAAACGAGAGCCTTGAGGCAAAGGGCCGGGCCGAGCAAATGAAGGGTGACGCCAAGCAGACTGTCCAGAAGGCCAAGGACACGCTGAAGCACTGACCCCCCGCCCTGTGTCGAATGCCGTCGGGCTCGGCACACATGGCAGAGGAGCGGCCTCCCGAGGCCGCTCCTCTGCCATGTGCATCAGCGCCTACGCTGACGACGACCAGCGGTCTCGTAATCGTCTTCCGCGTCGTCGTCCTCGTCGTTCTCGTCGTTCTCGTCCTCGTCCGCTTCCGCGTCCGTGTCTTCATCCTCGTCCGCGTACCCCTCTCCGTCCTCGCCGCCCTCCTCGTACTCGTCCTCGGGCTCGGCTCCGTCCTCGTCCTCGTCTTCGTCCTCGTCCTCGTCCTCGTAACCCTCCTCAGGTTCCTGCCCTTCCTCGTAGTCGCCGTCCTCTTCTTCGGATTCGCCCTCTTCCCTCTCCGCTTCCTCTTCTTCAAGCGCCTCTTCGTGCGTGCGGACTACTTCGCCGTCGCGGATCTCTCCACGCCAGCCTTCCGGCTCGTCGTCGGTAAGAGTGACGAAACGGCGGAAGTGCTTCGCGTCCAGCCGAAGACGGCGGCCCTGTGCGCGCCAGAGATTGCCCGTCTTCTCGAACAAGCCCGAGGGGTAGTACTCGACGGTCAGGAGAATCCGGGTAAGTGACGGGCCCAGCTCGTGGAAGCTGACACAGCCTCGTGTCGAGCCCTTGGCTCCCTCGGAGGTCCAGATGATGTGGCTGTCAGGAACCTGCTCCTGGACGGTCGCCTTCCAACTACGCGTGGAGGGACCCACCTTGACCTTCCAGTCACTCGAAACCTCGTCGCCCTGCGAGACGTGTCGCACGCCCTTGGTGAATCCACTGAAGTCCTCGTACTGGGTCCAGTGGTCGTAGACCTGGCGGAGTGGAGCACCCACATCGACGGTCTCGACGATGCTGGTCATCTTCTGGGTGCCACTCTTGCGCTTGCCCTTGCCCGAGCCACCGAACAGGTTCGAGGCGGCATCGGTGACCTTGTCCTTCAGTCCACCGAACGTGCTGCCCAGCATCGCCTTGACCGGCGAGTCGCCTTTGAGCATGCGGCCGCCGATATCCGTGATTTTGCCGCCGTTTTCCGCCACGTCGGTCAGCTGGCTGGTTACGTCGCCGACTTTGTCCGTTGCCTTGTCAGCCAGTTGACCGACCTGGGCCGAGAGGAAGTCGCTCAGTTCGCTGAGCAGTCGGTCCATCCCAGAGCTGGATTCCTTCTCCTGGCTACGGTCTTCCGTTGCCATGACCTACCTCCGCGTCGACGGCTTGCGCGATGCCGTCTTCTTCGCTGCCGACTTGCGTGCCGGGCTCTTGCTCGCCGTGGTCTTCTTCGCCGCGGACTTCTTCGCGGGCGACTTCTTGGCGGCCGTCGTCTTGCGCGCTGCCGTCTTCTTCGCCGGCCCGGACCTGGAGGTCTTCCTCGCGGGGGCCGCCTTCTTGGCGGGAGCCGCCTTCTTGGCGGGAGCGGACTTCTTGGCAGGAGCGGACTTCCTCGCGGGAGCCGCCTTCTTGGCAGGAGCGGACTTCTTCGCAGGAGCCCTGCCCTTGGCCGGCTGCTCCTTCGTCTCCTTCTTCGGCGCCGTCTTCTTAGCCGCCGTCTTTCTTGCCGGGGCAGCCGACCTGTCCGTACCACGCCCCTGGGATGGCTTACCAGCCCGGGACGGCGCACGCGTTCTGCCGGACCGCGGCTTCTCGGGCTCGGGCTTAGGCTCCTCTTCCTCTTCGGGCTCTTCCTCCTCGGGCTCTTCCTCCTCAGGCTCCTCCTCGGGCTCTTCCTCCTCGGGCTCCTCCTCGGGCTCCTCTTCAGGCTCTTCCTCCTCGGACTCTTCCTCTTCGGGTTCCTCCTCTTCGGGTTCCTCCTCCTCGGGCTCCTCCTCGGGCTCCTCCTCGGGCTCCTCCTCCTCCGGAGGTTCTTCTTCCTCCTCCCATTGCTCCTCGTCTTCCTCCTCGGGTTCCTCGCCCCGCACCGCCCCTCCCTCGTCCTCGTCCTCTTCCTCGTCCTCGTACCCCTCCTCGTCCTCGTCCTCGTCCTCGTAGCGCCCTTCGTCTTCCTTGCCGCTGCCGAGTCCCAGCGTGCGCTCGTGAAGTGAGTCGGCGAAGTCCGCGAGCTTGCGGTTGGCCGCCGCGCTGAGCGCTTTCCGGCCGGCGTCCAAGGCCTCGCCCCGCAACTGCTCGGTCAGATCGGCGAATTGCGGCATGTCCTTGAGCTTGGTCAGCCCCTCCGTCGCAAGTTGCTTCGGGTCCAGCCCGAACCGACGCCCCGCCAGATAGGTCGCCACCGTGAAGGCGAGGCGAGCCTTTTTCGTCCGTCCCAGTACGTAGCCCCCGGCCACCGCGGCCGCCAGGGCCATCTTGGTCGTGTCCTCCATGACCTATCCCTTCACCGGGCACCAGCGGCCTCGGCTGCCCCTCGTTACGGGGCTCCCGACCCGGGCCGCGCATCCGCACCGTCGCCCGCAAAGGCCGCCCGCTCGGGCGGTTAGGGAGCCTCCGCTCCCGGGCGTGACATTTCGCCCTATAAGATGGAATTCTAGCTTCTACTGGCGGTAAGTTCTCTGGCTGGAAGTGACCTATGGCCGCAGATCCGGCTCGTCCACGACGGGCGGCCCCCCGCGCCTCCGACGACGGGCCCCCGAAGCGCCCTGCCACTCGTAGGCGAGCGGCTTCGAGCCGCGGAAGGACCGTCGACGCTGCCTCGGCGATGGGTTCGGCCGCCACCCAGCTGGCGAAGTTGCTGGGCAGGCCGCCGGAGTCCGTCTCCTCGCTGAAACCCACGGAGTCGGGGTGGGAGGCACAGGTAGAGGTGGTTGAACTCGAACGCATCCCCGACACGACAAGTGTGTTGGCCAGTTACAAGGTCGCACTGGATGAGGAAGGCGCGTTGATCTCCTTCGAGCGGACGCGTCGCTACAACCGCGGAATGATCGATCGGCCGATCTGAAACCGGTTGGCCGTGAAGGGAGGCGCCATGACCATGGTGCCGCAGAGCGGCGGGTCCGTCAGCAGGAGCGGCGGCTCCACAGGCAGTCTCTACGACGTCCTGGAACTCATACTCGACCGCGGCCTGGTGATCGACGTCTTCGTTCGCGTCTCACTGGTGGGGATCGAGATCATCAAGATCGACGCCCGGATCGTCGTGGCGAGCGTGGACACTTACCTGCGTTTCGCCGAAGCGTGCAACCGGCTCGACCTCGAAGCCGGCCGGAAGGCTCCGGCCCAGCTCCCCGAGGTCGTCGGAAACATGATGGAGGGCGGTGCCCATGGCAAGTCCAAGGGCGCGCTCAGCGGAGCGGTCGACGCGGTGACCGAGACCCTGGGCGGCAAGTCGCGCAGCGAAGAAGAACCGGAGGAGGAAGCGGAGGAGGAGCCCGCTCCCAGGCGGCGGCCGGCCCGACGAGCGGCGCGCCGAGAGAAGGAGTGACCGATGGTCCTGTACGTCTATGCGATCACTGGGCAGAGCCACCCGCTCGACCTGGAGGGACTCTCCGCTGTCGGCTCCGAGCCTTCCCGGATTCGCGCCATCGCCTCAGGGCCCCTGGCAGCCGTGGTCAGCGATATCTCCGAGGAGATTCGGCCCAAGCGCCGGGATCTGTTGGCGCACCAAGAGGTGCAGGAACGTCTCATGCGGGGCGGTACGGTCCTGCCTCTGCAGTTCGGCTACACCGCCGCCGACGACTCGTCGGTGGCAGAAGTGCTGGAGAGGGACTCGGCCGCCTACCTCGCGACTCTCGAACGGCTCGCCGGATGCGCCGAATACCACCTACGGGCCTCCCAGGACGAGGAACAGCTGCTGAGCAACATTCTGTTGGACACCCCCGAGGCCCGAGAACTCAACGAGCGGATCCTGGCCGGTGATCAAGCCCCCCAGCTGCCGATGGCCCTGGGTCAGCTGGTCGCGGCAGAGGTGGAGAGACGGCAGGACGCGCTGGCTGCCGGGCTGGTCGAAGCGCTCCTGCCGTTCGCCCGCGAGCACAGCGTCCGGCCGTCGTCCGGTAACGACTTCCTCAACCTGTCACTGCTCGTGCCCCACGACCACGTGGAGAACTTCCTGACGGCTGAGTCGAACCTCGCTCGCGAGATCGACGGCGGGGTCGAGTGCCGGCTGACCGGCCCTCTGCCACCGTACAGCTTCGTACAGTGACGGCCTCCGCGATAACGCGAGACGGAGCTGAAACCTCCGTGGTAACGCAGGACGAAGCTGAAAGGAGAGCGTCGGAATGGGACTGTTGACGCAGTTGCTCACCCTCCCCTTGGCCCCGGTGCGCGGTGTCGTCTGGGTCGCCGAGCGCGTCACGGAGAAGGCGGAGGAGGAGTACTACGACCCCGCTCCCATCTGGCGCGAGCTCGCCGAGCTCGAGGGCCGGCTGGTGCGGGGCGAAATCGATCAGGAGGCCTTCGATCAGCGCGAGGACGAGCTCATCGACCGGCTGACGGAGATCACCGCCTACAGGCAGCGGATGCCGTGATGCGGAATCGAGGACGGTGTGTCTGAGCCCCTGCCCGACCGGTTCGGGTCTGTTCCCTCCCGAGCGGCACCCATGCCGTACGGGCCGCCGAGTTCGTCCGCCAATCTCGCGGACATTCTTGAGCGTGTCCTCGACAAGGGGATCGTGATCGCGGGCGATATCCGCATCAATCTGCTGGACATCGAGCTGTTGACGATCAAACTGCGGATCCTGGTCGCCTCCGTGGACAAGGCGAAGGAGATGGGCATCGACTGGTGGGAGCACGACCCGTCGCTCTCCTCGAAGCACACGGGCGGTCCTCTGGCGGAGGAGAACAGGCGGCTCCGTGCGGAGTTGGACGCGTTGCGGCGTGACTCGCTCGACTCCGGCCGCGGGCCGCGCGAAACCGCTGAGTTCTGGGCCGCGGACGCGGGCAGCGAGTTCCCGGAAGGGGAGAGCGTGGAGGAGGACACGAGCCCGGAGGCCGTGGACCGGCCGGAGCCTCGCCGCCGAGGGCCTCGAAAGCGCGAGCCATGAACACCGACGTCGGCCTCACGTACGTGTACGCCGTGGCTCGGGACACGAGGGCGCTGCGCGACTTCCTGTCCGGTCTCCACGGCATCTCTGGCTCGCCCGTCTTTCTCCTTGGCGAGAACGAACCGACCGGAGCAGCCGGCACGGTTCCAGACGGTCCTGACATCATCGCGTTCGTCGCGGGCCGGGTGTCACGGCAGGAGTTCGACGAACCGACGTTGAAGCGGCGGTTCGAGGACCTGGAATGGCTGGAGGGCGTCGCCCGCGCCCATCATGAGGTCGTTCAGACCATCGCCGCCCACGACACTGTCCTGCCGCTGCGTATGGCGACCGTGTACCAGAGCGACGACCGCGCGCGCCAAGCCCTCGCCGCCCAGCGGGGCGTCTTCGTCGAGAGACTCTCTCTGCTGCGCGGGAGGAGCGAGATGGGCGTCAAGCTGTACGTCACACCCGGCCAGGCCCCGGCGGGCGGCCCTGAGTCTCCAGAGATCACCGACGCGGCACCGCTCAGTCCCGGGAAGGCGTACCTCCGAAGCCGCCGGGCCCAGCACAGTGAGCGGGAGACCCGCTACCAGCGGGCCGGGCGCGTCGCCGAGCGCGTCGACGACCTGGCTGCGCGCTTCACCAGGCACCGCGTGCGCCACCCCGCTCAGCGAGGAGAGCTGGCGGGCGGCCCGGAGGAGAACGTCCTCAACGACGCCTACCTCGTCGCCGCCGAGCAGGCGGAGGCGTTCCGGAAGGCGCTCGCCGATGCCGTCCAGGACGCCGAGGGCGTACGGGTCGAGGTCACGGGGCCGTGGGCCCCGTATTCGTTCGCCATGCCGCCACCGCCGCCACAACCGGCGCAACCGGCGCAACCGGCGACCTACCCCACACCACCGCCTACCGTCGGCGGGGACGGACGAGCGCCATGACCGTCTCACGGCCTACCGAATCCTTGCCCGGCCGCCAGGTCGCGCTGGTCGACCTTCTCGACCGGCTGCTCAGTGGGGGTGTGGTCCTCTCCGGCGACATCGTCCTGTCCATCGCCGACATCGACCTGGTTCGCATCTCACTCCGGGCCCTGATCGTGTCGGTCGATTCCGAGTCGGACCCGTTCACCACGACTGGGCAGCGGCAGCCGTGACGAACGAGAGCGCGCCGCGCGGCGAGCAGGACGCCTCCCGGCACTCGTCCCCGGGCGGGCGGCCCAACGCTCCCCCACCCTCCCGGCCGGGGGCTCCCGCGCCCCTGCGTAGCGTCGGCGCCCCCCTGAGCGACGCCTTCCGTCTTGTCCAGGCACCGCCCGGCCGAGGTGGCGAACCCCCGCGCCCGGCGCATCGCATCCGTGCCGATCGCGAGTCGATGGAGGAGGACCTTCTCAAATTGGTCCTCACTCTGGTGGAGCTCCTGCGTCAACTCATCGAGAAGCAGGCACTGCGGCGCGTCGACGCAGGCGACCTCACCGACGACCAGGAGGAGGAGTTGGGCGCCACGCTGATGGCTCTTCACGGAGCGCTGTCCGACCTCTGTGCCGAGCACGGCTACACCATCGACGACCTCAATCTCGACCTCGGGCCACTCGGCCCGTTGCTGCCGCGAGCGGACTGAGGCAGTGAACCGGTGACCGTCGTTGAAGCACCGGGTCGTCAGAGTTCACTGGCGCTGTCGGTGGCATCGCCGTTCTCGCTCTTCGCCTCCTGACCGCCAGCCGGGGAACCGTGGGGGATCGCAACCGTCGCGCCCCCCCCGGGGGGTGGGCTCGGAGGTAGCCGACCACGGTGTTGCCCACCGCGACGAGCGGGACCGCCACGACGGCTCCCCCGATACCCGCCACCGTGCCTCCCGTGGCAACGGCCAGGACGACGGCCAGCGGGTGGACCCGGACAGCCCGGCCCAGGATGAACGGCTGCAGCACGTGCCCTTCGATCTGCTGCACCACGAGGACGACCATCAATGCCATCAGCGCGGTGAAGACGCCTTCGGTGACGAGTGCGACGACAACGGCCAGCGCTCCCGAGACGACGGCGCCCACCAGGGGCACGAAGGAGGACACGAAGATCACCACAGCGATGGGGACCGCGAGTGGGACGCCTAGGAAGTGGATCCCCACACCGATGAAGACCGCGTCGATCATGGCTACGATCATGGTGCCGCGGATGTAGGCGGTGAGGGTCCGCCAGGCTCGCGGGCCTGCGCCGGCAACGCCGGGACGTGCCGCTGCGGGGACGAGCTTGAGCGTCCACTGCCATACGCGCCTGCCGTCGTACAGCAGGAACAGCGTGGCGAACATGGCCAGCAAGAGCCCGGTGATTACCTCGACCAGCACGGTCACACCTTGAAGTCCCGCGGACGTGATCTCACTCGTGCTACTGCCGATGGTGTCGCTCAGGTTGTCAGCGATGTCGTTGATCTGCTTTTCCGTGACGTGGAGCGGGCTGTCGAGCAGCCACTGTTTGAGTTCGTCGATCCCCTCCTGGACGCGTTCGGAGAGGTTGCCGAGATTGTCGAGCACCTGCCAGACGACGAACCACCCCACCAGTCCGAGCAGCACAAATCCGCAGGTCGCCGTCACCACCGTGGCGGCGCCACGGGAGAGCCCGCTTCGGTGCAGCCGGGCGACCGTCGGCTGGAGCAGCGCCGTGACCAGAAGCGCGACGACGAATGCAAGGACGACGAGCCGTACCGCGCCGATGACCCGCATCAGAACCCAGAGAGTCGCAGCGAGGACCAGGAAGCGCCAACCGGCCTCCGCAGCCACTCGAACGGCCCAGGGCACCGCATCCGCGGGGCCCCGTGCGCGGGTGGCGTCCCCGGGTCGTAGCTCCGACGGGAGCGAGTCCTCCCCCGCTCCTTCGTCGTCTGCTTCCCGTTGGGCTTGGAGCCGCGCCCGACGCTCGCTGAGGCGTGTGGCGCCGTCCTTCACCCGGGTGAGCCATCCGGGCGGGCGAGGGGGGCGAGGTTGGTCCACTGCGGAGAACCTCCGAGTCGTACGCGAGGGAAAACTCCTCCTAGGCTCGCGCGTGCCCGGCTCTACGGCACCTCGGCGCACGGCAGTCGGCTCGACCGCTGCGATCATCACAGCGTCGGCGACCAGGAGCGGAGTGCGGTTGCCACGTGCGACCGTGTCGGCCCGGCCAGTCTTCTCCAGCAGCGGCCCGTGGGGATTCCCGCCGCGTGGTGAGCGACGCGGGTCGCGCCGTCCTACACCTGCGCGGCGGCTTGGGCGGTCTGGTCCAGGTCCGGGTCGGGGCCCTGTCCCGCACCAGCTGGGCGGCTCGTCCCCCCGGCTCACGGAACTGGTCGGCGAGCAGAGAGACCTTCTCGGCCGTCTGCTGTTTCGTCGTGCTCATGGCCGCTCCCCCATCCGGCGGGCCTGTCGTTCGGGTGCAGTCGGCGCCAGGCCGGGATGACGGCGTGCCGGCGGGTAGGCGTCGTGTATGAACTCACGCACCCTGGACACCTCGCCCATGGCCGGGCCGACCGCAGCTCTCGACACTGCCTCGGCGTGCTGGCTGAAGACCCTGGACCGGCTCGAACGGACAACGGTGGCCGATCCGGCCATCAGGGCGCTGCAGCGGGGAATCCGCTCCCTCCCCCTGGGGGGCATGCGCGATCTGCTGCGCGGCAGGCCGCTGGGCCACCCCGTACACCCCGTGCTCGTGCAGGTGCCCATCGGATGCTGGCTGTCGGCCTCGGTACTCGACTTCGTGCCCGGGACCCACCACGCGGCGACCACCCTGACCGCCGTCGGACTGGTCGGTGTCGCACCAGCCGCGGTCGCCGGCTGGGCGGACTGGGCGGACCTGCCGCCCGAGCAGGCCCGGGTCGGCCTGGTCCACGCGGCCTCCAACGTCTTCGCGGTGGCCTGCTACACCGCGTCCCTGGCCGCTCGGCTCCGCGGTCGCTCGGCGCGGGGCCGGCTGTGGGCGCTGAGTGGGATGTCTGCCGTAGCCGTCAGCGGCGCGCTGGGCGGGCACGTGGCCTACCGACAGGCGGTCGGAGCGCACGCCGCAGTATGAGGGAGCTTCTGCGCTCCCGCCCCATCCTTTCCGATGAGCCCCGGTCGTCAGCTGAGTTACGGGGGACTCACCGGCCCCGCCGAAGCATGCCTGCTTCCATGCGGGGGGCGTTGCGGTGTGATCGGGATGGTGGGGAGTGCGGCGAATCGACGTGAGACGCGGCGAATCGGTGTGAGACGGGCCTCCAGGAGGTGGCCCCGCCCACCGGCCGGCTCGTCGACGACGTCCCGTTCCACTGCGGCGAACGGCTGGTGGTGCGGATTCGGCGACCCATCGCCCAATGCTCCCCCGGCAAGGTGCGCCGGCTCAGGGGTTGCCTCCCAGGTTGTGCCACGCGCGGACGGAGCCGCCGTCGTAGACCAGCACGTAGTCCGCCTTCCCGTCCCCGCTGATATCCCGGAACGTCGACTTGTCTCCCGGGTAGCCCGTGGCGTTCACGAAGTTGAGCCGCTCGGTGAAGCGACGTCTCTCAGGACCGACCCCTTCGAGGCCGTTGTTGATGTAGGCGTGCACCGTGCCGTCGCCGCCCACCATCAGATAGTCGGCCCTGCGATCCGCGTTCACATCGGCGAGGCGAAGCTTTGCGCGGGAGCCGTAGGACACCCCGGGAGCCCAGTTCAGGTGTTCCTCCCAGCGGAACCAACGGTCGTCCGTCGGAAGGTTGAGGTACGCGTGAACGGCTCCGCTCTCGCCGACCCTCAGGTAGTCATCGCGGCCGTCTCCGTTGACGTCGGCGAACCGGACGGCTTCCGCGGGAACGCCGAGGGATGCGTCCAGCTGGATCGGATTGACGTGTTCGTTCCACAGGATGACGCCGTCCTGAATGCCCTTGTTCTCCCGGTAGTGAATCCACCCGTCGTAGCTGCCATCGAGCCACACGAGGTCGTCGCGGCCGTCGCCGTTGAGATCTGCGAACCGCAGCCGCTCGGCTTCGCCGGGGCTTCGCATTTCCACGGGGCCGGCCAGCTCCCTCCAGTGCGGTTTCCCTGGCTTGTCCTGGATGTTCAGGGCGATGCGCATCGGTCCGCTGTCCGGGATGCGCACGTAGTCCGCGCGCTGATCGCCGTCGAAGTCGGCCAGGTCGGTGCGCCCGCCGGGAACACTCATGCCGGGGGCCACCACTCCCAGCGAGCGCCAGCCGGGGCCGGGGTCCGGTTCGACCGGGCAGTCCTGTCCGTTGCCGGGGACGGGGTCCTTGAGCCAGCCGAGGTAGTGGGCCTGCCAGATCGCGTTACCGAACACATCCGCCATCTTGCGGTACCCGGCGTCGTTGGGGTGCGCTCCGTCGACCTCGCTGACGGGGACCATGTCCATGGGCGCCAGCAGAACGTGCTTCCCCTGGTCCTGCCGCTGCTTCACCAGGTCGGGGAGTTCGGCGTTGAACGCGTCGACGAGGGGTTGCAGGCCCGCCTTCGACACCGGAATGACCGTTGCGACGATGACGACGGTCTCAGGCGCGTCCGCGAGAACCTGGTCGATCAGTGCGCCCAGCCGTCGGGGCGCGTCGGGCAGGTGCCAATCCTGGTTCATGTCGTTCAGGCCGACATGCAGCGTGACGATGTTCGGGCGATAGGCGGGGACGGTGCAGTCCAACCGCGCCGCGATCTGGTCGATTCTCTCACCGGAGACACCGTCGTGGTCAGGATCCGGCAGGTCTCCGGATCGTTGATCACCTACGAAATCGCGCCGGTACAGCGTCCCGTCGATGTCGATGTAGGGCAGGGCGCCGATATCGAGCGGTGAGGGGGTGATGTCCTCGAAGAGCGGGAGCCGCCAGCCGTTCTTGTCTGTGCTGTTCTCGCCGGCAGTGGTCGAGTCTCCTCCGGGGCCCAGCGCGATGTGTTCGCGCAGCAGCGGCGGCTCGGCCTCCCCCTGGGCCCGGATGCCGCCGACCTGCACGGGGAAGTGGTCCGATCCGGCGCCGTTGAGCCGGTAGACCGGGTAGTCGTCACCGGCGTTGAGGGAAGCCACCGCGTAGTCCAGCTCGCCTCCGTCCTGGTGCGTCGACTCTCCGCTGTCGTAGATGAAGGCGAGGGTGTTGGTACCCCTGTCCTGGAAGTCGGTCGGCGAGACGTTGAAGTCACCGGCCACCGTCCACGTGTACGTTCGGTTCGCGAAGACGCCCAGCCAGGCGACGTCGGACGCGATCGCGTCGACCATCCCCGGCGAGTCGCCACCGCCGCCGGACAGACCATGGAAGCTGAAGTACCAGTCGTCGCCGAACCGGACGCCGAGCGCGGTGCGCCCGGCTACGTTCGGGTTGGTCACCACGTGTACCTGGTCCGGCTGTTGGTGTGTGGCGATCGCGGTGTTGACCCGGCCGCCGACCGCGGTTCCGCCGTTGTCGTCGGTCTGCAGGAAGTAGAGGTGGGCGGATTCCGGCTGGGTCCGTCCCGTGCCGTAGTCCCACCGGGTGTGGGTGACGGTCTCCCCGTTGACGGTGATGTTCTGTACCGGCGGGGTGCCGGGTCGACGGGAGTGGGGCGGCGGTGTGGGCCCCACCTCCTGGAGCATCATGAGCGGCACCTGCGGAAGGTAGTGCGCGACGGTGTCCGTCCACTTGGCGCCGTTGCTGGAGCCCTGCATGTTCCATGTGATGAAGGGCGTCTGGTTCAACGGAGCGGCTTGTGCGCGGGGCGGCGCCGGTTCGACTATCACCAGCACTGTCGCGGCGACGACCGCGGCCATGAGCCACGTCCAGAGGCGCCTGATCGCCGGGGGCGATCCAGCCATGTCTTCTCCTGATATCGGGTTCCGTGGGGACGAGGACGTCCCGTGGGGGTTTATGGGGGCGATCCGTCGCGATGCGGGCTCCAGCACGGTTCGGGCGGGAGCCCGGTCCTGTCGCAGCTCCCGGTGCGGCTGGGCGCCCCGGACTTTCCGCGGGCTCGCGATTCGACCCCGGCCCAGCAGGTTCCTTGGGGTCCCTGCGGCCGTCCGATCGCCGGGCCGGTGAAGAGCTCCCCCGCGCCCCGGTCCCTGCGCGGCGTGCCGTCAGAGCACCTCCTCCGGAGGCGGCGGGCGGCGGGTTCCGAGCAGCCCCGCGGGTCAGGGCGCGCGCAGCTCTGTCATGCGTGTGCTTGTCCTCAGAAAGGCCAGGCCCACCACGGTCATGGCGACCGTCGCGGCGATCGCGCCGCCTGCCAGCAGTCCCACCTGACCCCAGGGGATGTGTACGGTGACGGGCATCCGCTCGGCGGTGAGGAGCACCTGGTGAGTGGCGTCGTACGCGGCGTCGAGACACGAGTCGGCCGGGTCGCCGGGCGACGGGACGCAGCGCCGTACCTCGATGCTCGCCGATGCGGGGCCGCCGGTGACCGCGAACCGCGGCAGCAGGACACCGACGATCACGGCCAGCGCGACGGCGGGCACGACGGGGGTGACGACCTGCCAGGCCATGGCTCGCGACAGCACCCCCCGTGGTGTGCCGGCGGCGAGGAGAGAGGCGAGGGTCCGCCGCCGGGACAGCACGCCCTCCGCGAGGGCGACAAGGAGCCCGGCCACGGCGATCACCATGGACACGGCGACTGCGTAGCCCACGATGTCATAGGTACGTTCGTAGAAGGCCGTTCCCGTGGACTCGTAGCTCTCGCCGAGCAGACCGGCCAGCCTGCGGGCGTTCTCCTGCTGGGCGGAGACCGTCGCCACGGTCAGTTCTGACAGCCCGGCGGCCGCGGAGCCGACGAGCAGGGCCACGATCAGGGCCGCGAAGGTCCGGCTGCCCGCCCACGGGTCGGCCATCAGGCGCCGCCCGGCGAGCAGGCCGGCGGGGCGACGCGCCCAGCGGTGCAGGAGCCTTCCGGTCTCGTAGGTGATCCACCCCGTACCTCCGACGAGACCCACGCTGACCGACAGAACGCCCATGACGATCAGGACGCCCATGACGATCGCGGGAAGATCGTCGCCGCGCGGGTGATCGGCGAAGTACCGGAAGACCGGCTCGACGAGGGCGCAGGCGCCGATGCCGACCAGCAGCAGCGCCCCGGGCCAGGCGCGGGGGCGACACCGTGAGACGTCGCGGACCACTCCCAGCGGGGAGATCACCACCCGTCGCATCGTCAGCACCGCGAGTCCCGTGATGAACAGCGGTACGAGGGTGGCGATCCCGGCCATGGAGAGCACACCGGGCAGGACGTCCGTCGGCAGCGGCCGCCGCCCCTGCGCGTCGGGCGCGTCGAGCAGGGCCCGTCCGGCGAAGTAGGCACCGAATCCGGATGCCACTCCGAGCAGCACCGCGAGAGCGGTCTCCACCGCGGTGAACTGGACGACCTGGCGTGGAGTCGCCCCCGCCATCCGGAACGCAGCCAACCGGCGCTCCCTCGCGGGTGCCCCCAGTCGGCTGCACTGGGCGACGAAGGTGAGCACGGGAATCGTCATCAGCACCATGCCGAACGCGACACCGGGCCGCAGTCCGGACTCGTTCAGCACGTCGCTGGTGTAGTTGACCGCTCGCGAGGCGTCGATGGCGAGCACCGTGGCCGAGGCCAGCAACGCCACCGTGCCGAGGGCGGCGCCGAGGGCGGTCAGCACGACGCGGGCGCGGTCGAGCCGGTCGCCGGCCAGCGCGAGCGGCAGCATGACGAGCGGCCTCATCGCGGCACCTCCGTACCGGCGGGCAGACGCCCCGGGGCCGGGCCGAGCAGGGCGGAGCCGTCGACGTCCAGGACGCCGTCCCGCATCCGGATCTCCCGGTCGGCGTACGCCGCGACGGTCGCGTCGTGCGTCACCAGAACCACCGTGGTCCGCTGATGGCGGGCCGCCCGGACCAGGTGCCGCAGGACCACCTCGCCGGCGAGGGTGTCCAGGGCACCGGTCGGTTCGTCGGCGACGAGTACCGCCGGCTCGGTCACCAGGGCGCGGGCGAGGGCCACACGCTGTTGTTGTCCGCCGGACATCTCGCCCGGCAGCTGGCCCGCGACCTCGGCGACGCCGAGTCGGTCGAGCCAGTCATGCGCCTTCGCCATGGCCTCGTGGCGCCGTGCGCCGCCGAGCAGGAGCGGTAGCGCGGCGTTCTCCCCTGCCGACAGCTCCGCGACCAGCTGACCGAACTGGAAGAGCACCCCGAACTCGGTACGACGGAGCACCGAACGGCGTGTCTCGCTCCAGTCGTCGATCCGTTGCCCCCGGTAGCGCACCTCACCGCTGTCGGGGCGCATGATGCCGGCCATGAGGTGCAGGAGGGTGGACTTGCCGCAGCCGCTGGGGCCCGTGACAGCCAGGATCTTGCCTTCCTCCATTCCGACGGAGACGCCGCGCAGAGCGGGGTCCGGTCCGTAGGACTTCGTGAGTGCTTGGGTTTCGAGGATCACTGGTGCACCTCCAGGCGCAGTTCGGTCACGCGGTCCAGGACGTTCTGCATCCATCGCAGGTCCGCGTCGAGATGGGCGATCAGCAGATCGGCCGCCAGCACGTCCGCGAGGGCGGCGTCGGTCTCGATCTTGAGCGCCGTGAGTTCGCGCATCCGGGCGAGATGCGCGGCCCGTTGGGCGGCCAGGTGGTGACGAGCGGTGTTCTCGTCGGCCACGAGGAGCGTGATCACCACTTTCGCGAGCAGCATGCTCGACAGATGGGGGGCTGGTGGTTCAACCGTCGCGAGCCATTCGTCCAGCTCCTGGCGGCCGCGTTCCGTCACACCGAAGGCGGTGCGGTCGGGCCCGCCTTCGCGGTCGTGGCGCACCTCGACGGCGAGCTCGTCACGGACCAGCCGTTTGAGCGTCGCGTACACCTGGCCGAAGGGCAGTGGCTTGGCGCCGGGCATGCGCTCGTCGTGAGCGTGCTTCAGCTCGTACCCGTGCAGAGCCTGCGGAGTGAGCAGACCGAGAAGGACGTGGGCCGTTGACATGTCGCACACTATTCGCTCAGAGAATAGAGGTTGTCAAACGCGCCCAGGCCCAAGCACCCGAAGCGCCGGACTTACAACCGACCTTGACCCGGCCATCACCTGACGGGCCGTCAACCTAAAGGCGACAAAAATTTTTTGATGACACGTCACTGCGTCCTCACCTCCCGCCGTCATACGGGAGGCAGGAAGGGGGCGGTGCGCTTGCCCGGGGCGAAGGGCACCACCGACCCCTACCCTTCGGGGCACATACGGGTGCTCCTGACCCACGTCGAAAACGTTTCAGACGAGGCGACGCATGGACGCCTGGCCGGGTGGCGCGCTCGGTCTACCGGTCGTCGACGCTGTTGATCACCAGGCGGTACAGTCCCGGCCCCAGAGAATCCAGGGAGGACACATGGCCGTTGACGTGCCGGTACAGCTGACCTACGTGGTGACATGGCGGGAGATATCTGACGGGTTGAAGATTCAGCTGCGACACAGTCCGGCCGGCCGATGGCTGTATCGCGTCCTGTGGACAGCCGCGGTTCTCCTCGGCATGGTGATCGTCGCCAACCTGGTGACCAGAGGCGTGGACGCCCCGGGCATCGGTTTGTGGAAGTTCCTGGCCATTGCCTACCTCGCCTTGGTCGCCTTCCGCTGGTTGATGGCCCTGGCTCTGCTCGCCTACGCCCGACATCTCGGCGAACACCGCGTGACAGTCGATGAGTCAGGGATCCAGACCGTTTCCGCGCGACACACGCTTCACACTGGTTGGGGGTTCTACGGGCGCGGCGTCGAGGGTCGGCGAGTATTCGTGCTGATCACCCCGGACGTGTGGGGAACTGGAGTGATGGTCCTGCCGAAGAGTGGTCTCGGTTCGGCAGAGGACTCCGAGCGGCTCTGGTCGCTGATCACCCGGCATGTCGGACGTGACCGGCCGAGCATGTGACCGTTCCGCGCCCGAGGCGTCCCTATGATCACGGCGAAGGGTGATCCGAGTTCGGCTCCGGGCGGGGACGACGGGGAGCGCCTCGGGCCGCGCGGCGACCTCGGCACTGTCCGCGAACGCGTGGGGCGCACGCTGGAGCTGGACGCCACGTGCACCGAGCTCGTCGACGTCCTCGTACCCGACTTCGCCGACACCGCGGCGGTGGACCGCCGCAGTCGTTCAGGAGGGACCCCATGCCGCGGGCTGGCTGTCGGGCCATGTGACGCACCATCGGTTTCAGCCCAAGAACCCTGTTCAGGCGCCTTGCTGCGGGTCGGAGACGCAAGCCCACGCGAAGCCGCGTGGAGTCACTCCGTCATCACCGTCACCGCACCGCCGGAACGGACATGCCGCGACGCCGGCCTCCGGGCCGGAGCGCGCGGTTCATTCCGCTGTCGCGTCGAGGAGTCTGCGGGTGCGGGCGCTCGCGCCGGTCAGGGTGAGCGGGATGCCCAGGCTCAGGCACATGCGGTGGGCGCGGGCGAGGGCGCTGAGGGTGGCCGGGGTGGGGTCGACGGTCGGGACGGCGATGACCACCCGGGTCGGCCGGTGCGTCTGGACCAGGGCCTGTACCTGAAGGGCGGCCGCGGCCCGGTTGGTGACGTCCAGGTCGCGGAGGAGGGTCACGTGCAGGACGTGCTGACGGACGGCGTGGGTGATGAGCATGGTGTCCCTCCGCGCAGGACGACGAGGGCCCACGACTCGACACGGTGTGGGCGGTTCGTCCGAGGATGTCATGGGATCCGGCCCGGCGGCGCTCTCGTGGCTCCGACGCCGCGGAGTGTCCGGAGCGGGACCCACCCGGTGGAGCCCCAGCTCACCGCGGGGATGGAAGGATCCATGCCGTGAAGAGCGCGATGAGCGCGAACGGGGTGGACGGGGCCGGGGTGGACGGCGTGGGCCGCCTGGACGAGGTCGGGGTGGACGGCGTGGGCGGGGTCAGGGTGTGGCGTGACGGGCCGGTGGGCGGCGGTGCCGGGGGCGGCGGCCTGCTGTGGCTGCTCGGTGGGGCCGGGCACGGACCCGGAGCGGCGGACCGGCGGATCGTGACCGGTCCCCTCGTCTGCCGCTACTGCGCGCACGACGAGTACGAGGTGACCGCGCTGGAGTGCTTCTGCGTGGGCTGCTGTCTGCCGCTCGGCGTACAGGACGGGGAGATCCACGCCGAGGACGCGTCCTGGAGGCTCGCACCGTCCGCGACCGCGGCGTGGGGCGCCGCCACGGACATGGTCAGGTGTTCCACGGGGCACGACCTGTTCCAGGTGGCGGCAGCGTACGGACTCGGAGCGGACGGGCGCGTCGAGCGCCTGTCGGTCGGCCTGCGGTGTGTGGCCGACGGGTCGCTGGCACTGTTCGTCGACGACGCACCCGTACGGCCGGCCTGCTGACGAGCGGCGCGCGCCGCCGTGCCGCTGACGGGCCGGAGCCCGAGCCGTGCAGCGGGCTCGGGCTCCGGCGGGGTGCGCGTGTCGCGCACCGGCATGGTGCCCGCCTCCAGGACGGGCCGCACGCTCACTGGTCTCAGTGCCAGTACTTCATGGTCGTACCTCCTCCCCCGTGTCTGGACGCAGGGTGACCTCGAAGCGGTCGAGACCGCGAAGGGTCAGGTTGCGCCGGTGGTGCGGTTCCGCGACCGCCCGTGCCTCGGGGTGCTCCTTGGCCAGGGTCCCCAGGACCGATCCGGTGAGACGGATCGCCATGGACGCGCCCAGACAGGCGTGGGCCCCGCGGCCGAACCCGAGGTGCGGGTTGGGCGCGCGGTCGAGTCGCAGCTCTGTGGGGTGGTCGAAGCGGAGCGGGTCGTGGTTGGCCGCGCCGAGGAGGAGCGTGACCGGATCACCCGCCTTCATCGCGACGCCACCCAGTGCGGTGTCGGTGACGCAGACCCGGGCGTCCGCCTGGACCGGTGCGTCGTACCGGATGAGTTCGTCCACGGCCGTGGACGGGGTCGCCCGGAACGCTTCGAGCGCGCCGGGGGTGGTGAGGAGGGCGGCCGCCGCGTTGCCGAGGAGCCGGGAGGCGGATTCGTAGCCGGCGTGGAGGACGGCGCGCAGACTGTTGCGCAGAACCGTTTCTGCCACACCGCTGTCCGCCGCGTGTTCGGCCACGTGGGCGATGAGACCCGTCTCGGGCGGGTCGGCGAGCCACCCGCCCGCGTACTCGGCGAGCCGGGCCCGGGCGGCGACGGCCGGCTCGTGCTTCTCGGGCCACAGGCCGGCGTCCATGCCGTCGACGACGGTACGGGACATGGGCACGAACCAGTCGAGCCCCGGGGCCGGAACGCCGAGGAAGGCGGTGACGAAGCGGAGGGCGACCGGTTCCGCGAGCTCCCCGACGAGGTCGAACGAGGGCCGCCGGGCCAACTCGGCGAGCAGGTCCGCGATCTGCCCCTCCAGGTCGTCGTGGAGCGCCCGGCGGTCCTGGGCCCGGAATCCGTCGAGCAGGAGGTGCCGGATGGCGGTGTGCTCCGGCGGGTCGAGGGTCTGCACGCTCAGCAGCGGAGCGGGGACGTCCTCTCCGGCGCGCCGCCAGTCGGAGGCGAAGCGGTTGCTGTCCGTGAGCACGGCGAGGCAGTCGGCGTGCCGGGTCAGGACCCAGGAGCCGAGCGGTTCGTGCCAGAAGACGGGGGCGGTCTCGCGCATCCGGTCGTAGGACGGGTAGGGGTTCCGCAGGATCGACGGGCGGGCCAGATCCAGAATCGGGTCCACGGCTGCCGCTTGCTCCACGAGACGTCTCCCCCTGCGCATAGGGCCTGGTTGAGGCCTTGACCGCTACCGAGTCGAGCGACACGAGACGCCGGCCACCGGTGGGTGGAGCCGCCTCGCTGATCTTGTCACCGGCTGTTCGCCGGTCCTTCCCCGTACCTCATCCGAGCCGAGCGCCGGTGACGCTACCACGCAACCGGGGCTGCTGGTATGACTACTTGCACGAGATCTTTCACAAAGCGGCGGGGAGTTACGGAAGATGACCGGTCAAGACCAGACAATCGTTCACGATGTCCCGGTTGACGTTGCCCAACAGGCAGACCCCTACCCGCTCTTCGAGCGCATCCGGGAGCACGGGGTCGTCCAGCGCGTACGGCTGAATCCCACCCTTGAAGTCTGGATGGTCACCGGCTACGACGAGGCGGTGGCCGCCCTCACCGACCCCCGCCTCAGCAGCAGCCCCGTCGGGGTGACCGGACTCGAGGAGGAGATGGCCCACCAGGAGCGCACCAACGTCCTGATGGCCAGCATGCTCGTCGCCGACGGCGCGGACCACACCCGTCTGCGCAACCTCGTCTCGAAGGCCTTCACGGCCCGCCGCGTGGAACAGCTCGCGCCCCGCGTCCAGGCGCACACCGACGCCTTCCTCGACGCGATCGCGGCGCGCGGAACCGCCGATCTGGTCTCCGAGTTCGCCCTGCCGCTCCCCATGGCCGTGCTCAGCGAACTCATCGGCGTCCCGGCCGAGGGGCAGCCGGACTTCGCCCGTCTCGCGGTCGGCCTCATCATGCCGCCCAACACTCCGGAGCGCCTCGCCAAGGGTGCCCGGGCGCGCGCCGAACTCACCGAGTTCTTCGAGCCGTTGATAGCCCAGCGCAAGAAGGAACCGCAGGACGACCTGCTGAGCGCGCTCTGCGCCGCGCAGGCCGAGGAGCGGATCAGCGACCGCGAGCTGACGGCCATGACGATCCTGCTCACGCTCGCCGGACACGAGACGACGGCCAGCCTCATCGCCAACGGCGTCCACGCCCTCCTGCGCCACCCCGACCAGTTCGCCGCGCTGCGCGACGACCCCTCGCTGCTGCCGGGGGCGATCGATGAACTCCTGCGCTACGAGGGCCCGGTGAGCCGTGGCGTCGCCCGATTCACCATGGAGGCGTACGAGATCGGCGGGATCACGGTCCCGCCGGGCGAGATGATCATCATCGGGCTCGCCGCCGCCAACCGCGACCCGGCCCGCTACGACCGCGCCGACATCCTCGACGTGGCGCGGCGAGAGGTGCCGCAACAGCTCGCTTTCGGTCACGGCGTGCACTTCTGCCTGGGTGCCCCGCTGGCGCGCGCCGAGGCCAGGATCGCCATCGGCACCCTGCTGCGCCGCTTCCCGGACCTGCGGCTGGCCGACCCGGACGCGGACCTGAGCCGGCGCGAGGGCATCCTGCGCGGCATGGCGACGCTGCCCGTGGCCTTCACGCCCGAGGGCTGACCCGGCCGACACCGACGGGGACCGGGCTCGGCCGGCCTACAGCCCGGCCGAAGGCCCTCTCGAAAGCCCGGCCAGAGGCCCGGCCGAAGGCCTGACCGAAAGCCCGGCCGGACCGGGACCACCGGGCCGGGGCGGCCCCGGCCTCTTCAGGCGCCGCCGCGCAGGGCGGCCTCGTAGGCCTCGTCGGGGTCGAGGCGGCGCAGTTCCTCGGCGATGAGCTCGGCGGTGGTCCGCACCTTCAGGGCGAGCACCCGGTTGGGCTGGCCGGGGATCGCGAGCCGGGCGACCGGCCCCTCGGGCCGGTCGATGCGGATCTCGCCGTCGGCGGTGCCCATGCGGACGGCCGTGACGACGGGGCCGCCGCTGACGATCCGTTCGACGGTCACGCCGAGCCTGACCTCGAACCAGCGGGCGAGGAGTTCGGCGCTGGGGTTCTCCGCCTCGCTCTCGACGGCCGCCGAGGTCACGGTCAGCGGGGCCTGGTCGAGCGCCGCGGCCAGCATCGAACGCCACGGGGTGAGCCGGGTCCAGGCGAGGTCCGTGTCACCGGGGGCGTACGAGGCGGCTCGGGCCTCAAGGGCGGCGAGCGGGTCCTCGACCGCGTACATGTCGGTGATGCGGCGCTGCGCGAGTGCGCCCAACGGGTCGAGGGACGGCACCTCGGGCGCGTCCATGGGCCACCAGATGACGACGGGCGCGTCCGGCAGCAGCAGCGGCAGGACCACGGAGTCGGCGCGGGCGCCGAGGTCGCCGTGGAGCCGGAGCAGGACCGTCTCGCCCGAACCGGCGTCGGTGCCGATGCGGATCTCCGCGTCGAGCCGGGTCTCGTGGCGCTCCCGGCGGGTGCGGGCGTGGCGCTTGATGACGACGAGGATGCGGGAAGGGTGTTCCCGGGAGGCGTCGTTGGCGGCCTTGACCGCGTCGTAGGCGTTCTCCTCGTCGGTGACGACGACAAGGGTGAGCACGGCGCCGACGGCGGGTGTGCCGACGGCCCTGCGGCCTTCCAGGATCGCCTTGTTGATCTTGCTGGAATCGGTGTCCGTCAGATCGATCTTCATGCGCGGCGGCCGTCCCTTCCTCTGCGGCGAGCCTAACCCTCCCCCGGAGCGCGCGCGTGCGGGCCCCCACCGTCGGACGCGTGCGGCCCCGGCGCGGGGGGCACTCAGGCCGGTTCCGGCTCCGGATCCGGCCCGGCGTCCTCGGTGGCGGCCTGCTCCTCGGCGCGGCGGCCGATCACGGCCGCGGCGGCGAGCGCGGTGCCGACGAAGGCGGTGGCGACCACCCAGGGACGGTCGAGGACGTGCCCCGTGGCGTGGTCGAGCGAGTAGCGTCCGGCGCCGGTGACGCCGATCGCGGCGGCGACGAACCCGAGGAACGCCGGGTACTCGTACCCGCCGCCCTGCGCGAAGAAGCCGGCCGGGGCGTGCACGGCGACGGCTCCGGTCATGGCTCCGGCGGCGGCCGCGCCCGCGGCCGGGGTGGCGAGGCCCAGGGCGAGCAGGAGTCCGCCGCCCGCCTCTCCGAGTCCGGCGGCGACGGCGCTCTCCCGGCCCGGCCGGAAGCCCATGGCCTCCATGGCCTTGCTGGTGCCCTCGACGCCGCCTCCCCCGAACCAGCCGAAGAGCTTCTGTGTGCCGTGCGCGGCGAGCACGGCGCCGGTGCCGACCCTCAGGACGAGGAGCCCGAGATCGCGTCGGTTGGGGTGACTCTGACCCATGGATTCCTCCAGGTGAGGGGCGGGGGCGCGGACACGTACGCCCTCCACTGTCGTCGCCCGCTCCGGCCCGCGCCGCCCGGAACCAGGACGACTACTCCACTTGTGTCACCTTTTGCGGCGCTTGCTTGCGGGTGCTTGGGTGGGAGGGCTGTCGCCGTGCCGGGGCTTCGCGAGCCGTGACCCCCCAGCGGCCGAGGGAAGTGGGTACGCATGACCGCCGAGTCCACCGGGTCGACCGGGTCCGCCGGGTCCACCGACTCCACCGAGACCGCAGCCCTGCGGGAGAAGGTCCGGGCGCTGATGCCCCGCGCGAAGGAGGACCTGACCGCGCTCGTGGCGATGCGTTCCGTCGCCGACCCGCGCCAGTTCCCACCCGAGGAGTGCGCGAAGACCGCCGACTTCCTCGTACGGGCCTTCACCGAGGCCGGACTCCGCGACATGCGGCGGGTGACGACCCCGGACGGCACCGACGCGGTCGTGGGGCACGCGCCGGGCCCCGAGGGGGCGCCCACCGTGCTCCTGTACTGCCACTACGACGTCCAGCCGCCGCTGGACGACGACGCCTGGGAGACCCCGCCCTTCGAGCTCACCGAACGCGACGGACGCTGGTACGGGCGTGGTTCGGCCGACTGCAAGGGCAACATCGCCATGCACCTCACGGCCCTGCGTGCCCTGGGCGGACCGGAGGGCCGGGGCTTCCCCGTGCACATCAAGTTCGTGGCGGAGGGTTCGGAGGAGCAGGGGACGGGCGGTCTGGAGCAGCTCGTGCCCCTGCGGCCCGAACTCTTCGCCGCCGACACCCTGCTGATCTGCGACACCGGCAACTTCGCGCTCGGTCTGCCCACCACTACCACCTCGCTGCGCGGTCTCACGAACGTCGTCGTCACCGTCTCCACCCTCAAGGGCGCGATGCACTCCGGCATGTTCGGCGGTCCCGCGCCCGACGCGCTGGCCGCGCTGGTCCGGATCCTCGACAGCCTCCGAGACGAGCACGGCAACACGGCGATCAAGGGGCTGCCCGGCGACGGCGTCTGGGACGGGGTGGAGTACCCCGCCGAGCAGTTCCGGACCGATGTCGGCGCCCTCGACGGCGTGTCCCTCGTCGGGACCGGCTCGGTCGCCGACGAACTGTGGGCCCGGCCCGCCGTCACCGTCCTCGGCATCGACTGCCCGCCGGTGGTGGGCTCCTCGGCCGCGGTGCAGGCGAAGGTACGCGCCAGGGTCAGCCTGCGGATCCCGCCCGGGGTCGACGCCGACGACGCCCTGCGCGCCCTCACCGACCACCTCGTCTCGGCCGCGCCCTGGGGCGCGCGGGTGGAGGTCGAGCCGGAGAGCGCCGGTCAGCCCTTCCGGGCACGCACCGACGGCCCCGCCTACCGGGCGCTGGCGACGGCGCTCCGCGAGGCGTACGGGAAGGACATGGTCCAGTCGGGGCAGGGCGGTTCGATCCCGCTGTGCAACGTGCTGGGCGCCCACTTCCCCGACGCGGAGATCGCCCTGATCGGGGTCGAGGAGCCCGGCTGTCTCATCCACGCCCCCAACGAGAGCGTCGACCCCTCCGAGATCGAGTACATGGCGCTGGCCGAGGCGCTCTTCCTCAGCACGTACGCGACCCCTCTCTGACGCTCTCCGCCCCTCCCCGCCCCAAGGTCTCCCGTTCCCGGAACCGCCTGCCCCCGAGTCCTCCCCACCCCGGGTCCTCCCCACCCAGGGACCTCCCCGCCCAGGACCTCCCCACCCAGGAAAGGACGGAGTCCGTCCATGACGCAGACTCATGACCATCCCCCGCGGCGGGACATACCGCCCGGCCCGCTGGGCATGCTCGCGGGCGCGGCCTGGCAGGCCCTGCTCGTCGCCGGCGTCGCGTCGCTGGTCCTCGGCGTCCTGGTTCTGGTCTGGCCGGGCGCCTCGCTGCTCGTGGCCGGTGTGCTCTTCGGCCTCTACCTGCTCTTCAGCGGTGTGATGCAGCTGGTCGCCGCCTTCGGCACACACGCGAACACCGCGCTGCGGGTGATGGCGTTCATCAGCGGTGCCCTGTCGATCCTGCTCGGCCTGCTCTGCTTCCGGGGCGCGACGCAGTCGATCCTGCTGCTCGCGCTCTGGATCGGGATCGGCTGGCTCTTCCGGGGCATCACCGAGATCATCGCGGCGGCCTCCGACGCCACGATCCCGGCGCGCGGCTGGCAGATCTTCCTCGGCGTCGTCAGCGCGCTCGCCGGGGTGGTGCTCATCGTGTCGCCGCTGGAGTCGGCGGCGGTGCTGATGCTCCTCGGCGGCATCTGGCTCGTCGCCGTGGGCGCGATCGAGATCGTCACGGCCTTCCGGGTCCGCTCCCGCGCCAGGAACCTGCCGCCGGGAGCCTGAACAGGGCGCCCCCGCCTCCGCGTCCGGTCGGCCGACCCGTCCGCCGCCTCTCCACCCAAAACCCGCCGAAGCTCCGTCGGCGCTCCGCAGACGCTCCGTCGGTCCTCCGTCGGCGCTCCGCCGGTCCTCCGCCGGTCCCTCGGTTCTCCCGCCGTCCGCCCGATTCACGGGCGGGCGGTGGGCTCGTTTGACGCGTGCGCTACATTTTGCCGGTCCTCGACCACCGATCCCCCGCGATCGCGACCCCTCCGGAGACCGGCACACCATGAGCGACATCGTCAACGGCCTCGGCCGCGCCGGCGCCTACGGCGCCCTCGGCGTGGTCCTGCTGATCCTCGGCATCGTGCTCGTGGACCTGCTGACCCCGGGAAAGCTCGGGCGACAGATCTGGGAGGACCGCAACCGCAACGCCGCGATCCTGCTGAGCTCCGCGCTCCTGGGCATAGGCGGCATCGTCTTCACCTCGATCTGGACGACGTACGAGAACTTCGGCAAGGGCCTGGTCTCCACGGCCGCGTTCGGACTCCTGGGCCTGGTGATGATGGCCGTGGCCTTCCTCGTCGTGGACCTGGTCACGCCGGGCAAGCTCGGCGCCACCCTGGTCGACCCCGAGCCGCACCCGGCGGTCTGGGTGACCGCCTCCTGCAACATCGCGGTCTCGGCGATCGTCTCCGCCTCGATCGCCTGACGACCGCATCCTGACGGCAGGGGCCTGCCGACGGAGGCCTGACGGCAGAGGCCCGCCGACGGAGCCCTTGACGACGGAAGCCGGGATTCAGCTCTCCAGGGGCTCCACCTCCAGGAAGCGGCGTCCGCGCGGCCCCTTGTAGAGCAGGGCCTCCCAGCCGAGCCGTGCCAGGGCCAGCACGCAGGCGCCGAGGGCAGCCGTCTCCTCCTGGGCGGCGCCCGAGCCCGGCGGGCCCAGCCACTCCACCACGGTCGTCCCGGGCCGGTCCCCGGCCCGGACCCGGTAGCCGGTGGTGATCCGCGCGCCTGAGGCGTCCACCGACGAGGGCGTGAGCCCGCCGGACTCCAGGGCGAGCGCCACCGCGCGGACCGGCTGCCGGCGCTCCCACTCGGCCGGCACAGCCTTGGGGTCGCCCCCGCCCTGGTGGAGGGTCAGCCGTCTGATCTGGAGCAGCCCGTCGAGCGCCGCCCGCACATCCCGCGATCGCTGTTCGATCTCGGCCGGAGCCACCCCCGGGCCGTCGCCGGTGGCCGCCTCGAAGGTGCCACCGCACGCGGACCGGCCACCTCCGAGACCCCCGCTTCCGGTGCCGCCGGTCACAGCAGCCGCCGGATGTCCCCGCGGACCCGGTAGAAGCCGCCCGCCGCGGCGTGCAGGGCGTCCACCACGTACCGCGCGCCGGGCTGCCTGATCGCGCGCGGGAACTGGACGTTCCACGCGGAGTCGTAGCCCTGCGAGATGACCCGCACCCGGGTCCTGCCCGACTCGTTCACGCACTCCACGACCACCGAACCGGCGGGAGCGTCACTGATCGCGGTCACGGCGGTGACGGTGGTCGCCGGTTCGTACACCGGCAGGGCCGCGGCGAGCTTGATGTCCCGGGCGACCGGGACCGTGCCCTCCTGGGCCGCCTCGATCGCCGCCTCGCTCGCGTCCACGCACACCAGCGAACCGTCCGTGGTCACCAGGTAGAGGCGCTCGTCGCGGTACTGCATGGAGAGCGCCGAGCCGCCTCCCGTGCCGAGCTTCCACAGCCGGGTGCCGTCCTCCGCGAAGCAGTAGACGGAGGAGGCCGAGTCGGCGGCGAAGACGAACCGGCCGCCGGGCGAGGTGGCGCAGGAGTACACCGGGCTGTCGCAGGCGTAGACCGCCTCGACCCGCCCGTCCTTCTTCGCGAGCCGCTGGACCTTCTTCCGCGCCGTGCCCGCGTAGACGGCGGTGTCCTCCTGCCAGCCGAAGAGGACCCCGCCCTCGGTGGCCGTGTGCCACAGCTCCCCGCCGCCGTCCGGCGCGTGGGCGGCGACGCCCCGCGTGTCCCCGTAGTAGACGGCGTCACCGTCGGCGCGGACCATCCAGGCGTGCTCGCCCTGGCCACCCCGCGCCCACTGGTGCTCGTCCTCGTGGTCGATGACGGTGAGCCGGCCCGAGCGGTCGGCGACGTGCAGGACGCCCTCGTGGATGTCGAGCCAGAAGATGTCGACGTCGGTGGCGATGTCGTAGGCGGCGAACGGCAGCTTGGACGACAGGTCGTACACCTTGCCGTCGTCACAGCCCGCGTAGATCCAGAAGTCGTCGGCGACCAGGCACTTGACGCCCTCCGGCAGGCTGAACCGGGCCTGCACCTCGCCGGAGCGGTCGAGCGTGAACACGTCCCCCGCCTGGTTGCCGACCCAGCAGCGCTCCTCGTCGACGTGGATGCCGAAGGCTGCCGAACCGGTCCGGAAGCGCCACAGCACGGGGGCGACGGCGCGTGCCGTGGAGGGCGCGGAGGTCACCGCACGGCGCGTCACGGCGCGGGCGGCCCGCTGTCCCCGCACGGCCGGGGCGTATCCCTTGCGGACCTTCTCCCCTATCTTCTTCGCCGCGGCGGCCTGGGCCTTCGCCTGCGTCGGGAACGTGGAGCGCTGCGTCTGGCCCGCCGCGCCGATCCGGCCGTAACGGACCGACACCGTCAGGTCGTCGACGGTCACTTCGTAGAACTTGTGGGCAGCGCCGTCGTCCTGCGACAGCTCCAGGTAGGTCGTCGTCATGGTGGAAACGGTAGGGGCAGCCACTGACAACGGCCTTCGGTGAAGCCTTGGCCAGGGGACCTAAGTCCTCGGCATTCGGGACGTTCGTCGCGGCATTCCGGACATACACCCCTGTGACGATGGTGCGTGAAGATCATCCGACGCGCCGTCACCTCGGGAACGGCCGGGCGGCCGAACGGCCGGAAGGGCCTCATGACGATCGAGGAACAGAAGCGGCCCCTGCCCGTCCGTGTCCGGCGGCACGGCGACGGTATACCCATGGACGACCTCTTCCGGTCGGGTCCCGCCCGGTCGACGCGAACCCCGACCGCCGCCGCGGAGCGGGAGGCCGGGCGCGCACCCGACCGCGCCGCCGGGGACTCCGCTCCGCTCCCCCGCCGTCCTCCGCCCGCCGACCCCGACCTCGCGGAGCGCCCCGGCCCCGCCCTGCCCGGCTGGGTGGCCGTCCTGACCGGACTGACCGCGCTCACCGGAGTGACGACGACGCTGTGGCGTGCACGGCCGCTCCGCGACGTCGATCTGTCGCCCTGGCAGTGCGCGGCGCTCGCCGGCTGTGTCGTCGTCGCCGTCGTCTCCTTCGGCGGGCTGACCCGTGGACGGACCGGCTCCGCCTGGGTGCTCTCGCTCTTCGGCCGCTACCGGGGCAGCGTGCGCCGCACCGGTCTCGTCTGGATCAGCCCCTTCGTCCTGCGCCGCCGGATCGACGTACGGCTGAGGCACTGGCGCAGCGAGCCGATCGCCGTCGTCGACGCCGAGGGCTCGGCGCTGCGCGTGGTCGTCCTGATCGTGTGGTCGGTGCGGGACAGCGCTCGCGCGCTGCTCGCGGTCGACGACCATCTCGGCTATCTGCGCGAGCAGGTGGAGGCGGCGACCGCGCGGGTCCTCTCGCAGCTCCCCGCCGACGCCTTCCGGGGCGACGCGCCGACCCTGCGGGACGCCGAGGCGGTCGGGGACGCGCTCACCCGCCTGCTCGCGGCCGAGTGCCGACCGGTCGGCATCGCCGTGTTCTCCGCGCAGCCGACCAGGATCGAGTACGCCCCCGAGGTCGCCGCCGCCATGCGACGGCGGCAGATCGCCGTCCTGGACGCGAAGCACCGGGACTCGGTCCTCACCGGCGTGATCGACGCCGTGGACGACACGGTGACGCGGCTGACCACGCGAGGACTCGTCGAGCTCGACGACTTCGAACGCCAGGCTCTGGTCAAGGACTTGACCGTGGCCTTCTACACCCGGAGCGGCGTCCCCGCCGACCCGGGTCAGGAGTGAGGAGGATCGTGGACACCCCCGGATTCACCGAGGAGACGTCCGTTGACTGCGGCTGCGCGGGTTGCGCCGACGCCGTCCGTCACCAGGGCACGGACGGCGCGCGTACGGCGCCCGCCCTGCACGGGGTGCGCCGCGCGGTCGTCGCGACCGTGGGCGCGGTCGCCCTGGCCGGCGCGGGCGCGGGCACGGCAGCCGCCGAACCGGCCCCGGCGCACGCGGGCTGGGACGGCTCGAAGTACTGGTTCCGGAGCGAGGCCGGCGAGTGGCGCTGGACCAGCCACGCGACGGTGTACGAGCGCCGCCGCGCGGCGGCCGCCGCCCCCGCGAGCAGGGGCGAGCCGGTCTTCCGGGGGCGGCGGGGCTGGGACGCCCGGGACCACGTGTACTGGTACGAGTCCGGTGGCCACTGGTACTGGACGGGCCACGCGTGGAAGTACCGGCAGCGGACGGGCCTGCCCGGCGACACGTCCGAGCGGGACGACCCGAGGCACCCCGGCCGTCCGAACGGACAGAGCGGACAGAGCGGACCGTCCAAGCCGTCCAAGCCGTCCAAGCCCTCGAACACTTCCAAGCCTTCCGTGCCTTCCGGGTCGACGGCACCGCCGTCCGGCTCCTCCCGGGGCTGGACGGCGCCGGTCTCCTCGTACGTCTTCACGGGGTACTACGGGCAGACCGGCACCTGGTCGAAGGGCTACCACACGGGGCAGGACTTCGCGGTGCCGACGGGAACGGCGGTCCGCTCGGTCGGACCCGGCCGGGTGGTGACCGCCGGGTACGGCCGCTCGTACGGCTACGAGGTGGTGGTCCGTCATCCCGACGGCCGCCACACCCAGTACGCGCACCTCTCGCGTATCGAGGTGTCCCCCGGGCAGAGCGTGTCGGCCGGACAGCGGATCGCGCGCTCCGGGGCGACCGGGCGGGTGACGGGTCCGCACCTGCACTTCGAGGTGCGGACCACACCGTACTTCGGCTCGGACGTCGACCCGCTGGCCTACCTCCGGGCCCACGGCGTACCCGTCTAGGCCTCGCCCCGGACATCAACGCCCCTGCTCAGGCCGCTCGGAGGCCTCGCTCAGGCCTCGACCGGGTCCGGTGAGGCCGCCGGGAGGTTCTCCGTGATCGTGATCCGGCCCTTCCTGATCGTGGCCAGGCGCGGCGCCCGGCGGGCGATCGCGCTGTCGTGGGTGACCATGACGAAGGTCGGACCGTGCTCCTTCCAGAGCCCTTCGAGCAGGTCGACGATCTCGTCGCGCATCGACTCGTCGAGGTTTCCGGTGGGTTCGTCGGCGAGCAGCACCTTCGGCCGTTTCACCAGGGCGCGGGCGATCGCCACGCGCTGCTGCTGACCGCCGGAGAGCTCGGAGGGCAGGTGCCCGAGACGTTCGCCGAGACCGACGGAGTCCAGTGCCTCGGCGGCCCGGTTCCGGCGCTCGGCGGGGCGGACACCGAGCGGGACGAGCGCGGTCTCCACGTTCTCCTGCGCGGTGAGCGTGGGGATGAGGTTGAAGCTCTGGAAGACGAAGCCGATGTTCTGGCCGCGTACGGCCGTCAGTCTGCGTTCGGAGAGCGCGGCGAGGTCGGTCCCGTCGAGCAGGACCTGTCCGGAGGTGGGGCGGTCGAGTCCTCCGAGCATCTGGAGGAGGGTCGACTTGCCCCCGCCCGTGGGGCCCTGGATGACCAGCCGGTCGCCCTGCGCGAGGGTGAGGTCGACCCCGGCGAGCGCGTCGACCTTCTTCTGCCCCCGCCGGTACCGCTTGGTGACGCCGATGAGTTCGTACATGGTGCGACTCCTGTGGAAAGTGAGTGGGTTCGGGGGGCTACTCGACGCGGCGCAGGGCGTCGGCGGGACGGAGCCGCGAGGCGCGCCAGGCGCCGAACGCGCCCGCGACGAGTCCGCCGCCGAGGGCGAGGAGGACGGCTAGACCCACGGTGGTGACGCTGACCGGGGCGGTGAGGGCGATGTCGACCGTCCGGCCCGCGGCCGAGGCACCGGGGCCGCCGCCGAGGACCATGCCGCCTCGTCCGTCTCCGCCGCCGAACCCACCTCCGGCGGAGCCGAGTTCGGCGGTCAGCGTCGGGCTGACGGCGGTCACGGCATACGCGCCGGCGAGGCCGATCGCGATGCCGAGGGCGCCGCCGATGACCCCGTTGACGAGGGCCTCGCCGACCACCTGGCGGGTGACCCGGCCGCTCTTCCAGCCGAGTGCCTTGAGCGTGCCGAACTCGCGGACCCTGCGAGTGACGGCGGAGGAGGTGAGGAGCCCCGCGACGAGGACGGCGGCGAGCAGCACGGCGTACGAGAGCCACCTGCCGACGTTCGCGGCGAGGTCGGCCGCGGTGTCGAGCGAGCCGGAGACCGTCTGGGCGAGGTCGGCCGAGCTGGTGACGGTGGTGCCGGCGACGTTCTTCCGGATGGCCGTCTTGACCGCCTCGATCCGCGTCGAGTCGGTCGCCTTCACATAGATCGTGGTGATCCTGGCGGCGGAGGCGGAGAGCGTCTGCGCCCGCTTCAGCGGAAGGTAGACCTGTGCGGCGGACTGGCCGCGGTCGGCGGTGGCTATGCCGACGATCTCGAACTTCACGCCTCTGATCGTCAGTTCCCCGCCGACGGCGAGCCCCTGCTCCTGGGCGTAGGCGCTGTCGACGACCGCGACCTTCGCATCGGTCTCGGTGGTCTTGAAGGTACGGCCCCGGGAGACGGTGGAGGTGGTGAGGGGGCCGAGGTCGGGCGCGGTGACGTCGGTGCCGTAGAGGGTGAAGGAGTCGACGTCGAAGGCCGCGCCGCCGCCGGTGACGGTGTCACCCGGCCCGGAACCGCCGCCGCCCCCGTTCTCGCCGCCCGGTTGGTCCGGCTGGGGCCCGCCTCGCTCGATGCGGCCGCGCTGGAACTCGCCGTCGATCCTCAGGTTGACGAGGCTGAGTCCGCCCACCGCCCGGTCGACACCCGGCTGCCCGGCGACCGTGGCGACGGTGGTGTCCGCGAGGGTCTGGAAGCCCTGGACCATCAGCCGGTCACCGCTCTGCTCCTCGCCGTCCTCCTTGCCCTGGAACTCGAACCGGGGACGCTGCGGCCGCGTGCCGTCCTCGGGCCGCTCCTGCGCCTTGGTCACCGTCAGGTCCGTGCCGAGACCGTAGAGGGACTCCAGGACCCTGCCCTGGGCCCGGCTCATGCCGGAGGAGACGGAGTTGACGACGATGACCAGCGCGATCCCGAGCGCGAGCCCGGAGGCGACGACGAGCGCCGCCCTTCTGCGACGGCGCAGTTCGCGCCGGAGGTAGGTGAAGAACATGGGCGTGAAGGTAGGGGCGGCGTGTGATGACGGGATAAGGCCCGCGTGAGAGCGGGATGAGAGCGGCGATCGCTGGGCACGCGGGCGTCCGGGATGGCAGGGTCGGCGTCATGTCGCAGAGCACGGGGATGACGCGGAGGGGACCGGTGACGGCGTTGCTCGACGCCACCGGGGTGTTCTTCAAGCCGGCGCGGGACGCCTTCCCCGGGGCGGTGGAGGCCGACTGGGCGGCGGCCGCCGCGCTCGATCCGGGCGCGGTCGGCCCCGAGGGCGTCTGGCGGCTGGACTTCCGCTGCTTCGCCGTCGCCGATCCGGTCGGTGGGGGCTGGACGCTGATCGACGCGGGCGTGGGTCCCGCCGAGGGGCCGGGGGCGCCGTGGTGTCCGGTGGCCGGGCGGCTGCCGGAGCTGCTCCAGGAGGCCGGGATCGACCGTGCGGACGTCCACACCGTGGTCCTGACGCATCTGCACGAGGACCACACCGGCTGGGCCGCCGACGCCGCCGGCCGGTCCTTCTTCCCGCTGGCCCGCTATGTCGTCCAGCGCGCCGAGACCGCCGCCCTCGACCGGCTCGACCCCGTCTGGGGCTGGGTGGTGGAGCCGCTGCGTGCCGCCGGGCAGCTGCACGAGGTCGACGGCGGGCACCGGCTGCGCCCGGGCGTCACGCTGCTGCCCACCCCCGGGCACACCCCCGGCCACCAGTCCGTCCTCGTCGAACGGCCGGACGGACGGGACGTCCTGGTCACCGGTGACCTCCTGGTCCACGCCGTGCAGCTCGCCGCCCCGGCGGTGGCCTACGCCCACGAACGCGACCCGGTCGCCGCCAGGACCTCGCGCGAGGAGCTGCTCGCGCGGGCCGCCGACTGCGGGGCGGTGCTGGCGACGGCCCACCTGACCCGCCCGTTCGTCGAACCACCGGCCCTCGCGGAACGACCCGCACGCCCCTGAACTGCCGGGGTTCGGGGACCTGATCGGGGCCGCGGCCCACGGCTCCGGCGTGCGAGGGCGACTCGCGTGACGGCACCGCCGGCCGTGGCGTACGCCGAGGGTCCACCTTCCGGCCCCGGCGGCCGTGGCGTACGCCGACAACCCGCCTTCCGCCCCTGGCCGCCGTGGCGTACGTGGGCGACTCGGCGACAGGACCCGGTGACCCTCGCGTACGAGGCCGACTCGCCGTCAGACCCCGGCCGCCGTGGCGTACGTCATTGGATCGGCCAGGACGTCGTGGAGGACCAGGGCAGCCGCGCCCCGGGAGGCGTCGGTGGCGGTGGAGGCGGGGCGCAGGCGGCCCGCGTCCGGGGTCCAGAGGCCGGAGACGACCCGCGCGGAGAGCTCCTCCGCGAGGGCCGGTTCGAGCCACGGCATCAGCTGGGGATAGACGCCTCCGAGGACGATCGCCTCGGGGTCGAGCAGGTTGACGGCTCCCGACAGGGCGCGCCCGAGCATCCGGCCCGCGTCGGCGAGCGCGGCGAGGGCGCGCCGGTCCCCCGCCCCGGCGCGGTGCGCCAGGTCGGGCACGTCGGTCGACCCGGCCGACCTCAGGAGGGCCGCCTGTCCCGCGTACTGCTCCAGGCAGCCGCGCGAGCCGCAACGGCAGCGGGGCCCTTCGGCGTCGACGACCAGGTGGCCGATCTCGCCGGCGAAGCCGTGCGCGCCGCGCAGGAGTTCGCCGTGGACGACGATCGCGCCGCCGACGCCGATCTCCCCCGTCAGGTGCAGGAAGGTGCGGACGTCGCCGAGGGCGCCGGACCACAGTTCCGCGAGGGCGGCCATGTTGGCCTCGTTGTCCGAGGTGAGGGCCAGGCCCCCGGTGGCGGGGCGCAGGGTGGTCAGGGCGTCGCCGAAGAGGCGTTCGGCGGGGACCTCGTGCCAGCCGAGGTTGGGGGCCTGCCGGACGGTTCCGCCGGAGACGAGGCCCGGCAGGGCGAGTCCCGCTCCCGCCGGGGCGAGGTGCCGCTCGGCGGCCGCGTCGAGGGCGCCGGCGGCGATCCGGGCGGCCCGGGCCAGGACCTCGGGGGCGTCGGCGGTGCGGTTGTCGAGGCGTTCGCTGTGCCGGACGCGGTCGGCGCCGGTGAGGTCGACGACGCAGACGGTCACGTAGTCGACGTTGATCTCGACACCGAGGCCGGCGGGTCCGGTGGCGGCGGGCTTCAGGACGGTGCCCGGCCGACCCGCCTGCCCGCTGAACGTCTTGCCCGACTCGACGAGGAAGCCCAGGTCGAGGAGTTGCTCCACGAGGGAGGAGACGGCGGGACGGGTGAGGCCGACGCGGGCGGCGACCGCGGCCCGCGTGGTCTCTCCGGCGTCGTGGACGGTCCGCAGGACGAGGCTCAGGTTGTGCCGGCGCACACCCGACTTGTCGGCCTTGGGTTCCGTGGGCTGGTTCATGGTGAGCAAGAGCCTAGTCGTCCCCTTTCGCGTACCCGAAGACCGCTCTCCATGACCCGGGTACGGCTGCGCTCACCCCATTTCGGTTCAGTCACCGAACTCTTCTGCGCTATGGTCCGGCCATGACGCTTCCGCGCGACTACCGCGGCCAGACCTGCGCCCTCGCCCGTTCGATGGAGATCGTCGGCGAGCGCTGGACGCTGCTGATCCTGCGCGACGCCTTCTACGGGGTCCGCAGGTTCGGGGAGTTCGCCGCGCACCTGGGCGTGCCCCGGGCCGTCCTCAGCGACCGGCTCGCGACGCTCACCGGGGCGGGGGTCCTGGAGCGCCGCCCCGGGACGGGCACGGGGCGCCGCGAGGTGTACGCGCTCACGCCCAAGGGCGTCGCCCTCTGGCCGGCCGTCCGCGCGCTCACCGCCTGGGGCGAGGAGTTCCACGCGGCGGAGGGCGGCCCGCGCCGCGCCTTCCTGCACGCCGGGGACGAGGCCCCCCTGGCCCCGGACGGACGCTGTACGGAGTGCGGCGCCGCCGTGCCCGTCGCGGACGTCCTGGTCGTCCCCGGCCCGGGGCTCGCCCCCGCGTCCCCGGACGACGACCCGGTGACGGCGGCGCTCGCGCGGCCGCACCGGCTGCTCACCCCCCTCCTCACCACCGCGCCCCCGGGGCGCTCCACGAGAGGTTCACAACGATGAAGATCCTGGTCGTCGGCGCCGGTGCCACCGGTGGCTACTTCGGTGCCTTCCTCGCCCGCGCCGGGCAGGACGTGACCTTCCTGGTCCGCCCGGCCCGCGCGGCGGCGCTGCGCGCACGGGGACTGCGGGTCGTGGGCCGGGACGAGGAGTGGGTCCTGACGCCCCGCCTCGTCACGGCCGACGCGCTCGACACCCCGTACGACCTGGTCCTGCTCTCGGTGAAGTCCACCGGCCTGGACCAGGCGATCGAGGACATAGCCCCGGCCGTCGGCCCGGACACGGCCGTCGTCCCGCTCCTCAACGGTCTCGCCCACGTCGACGCCCTCAACGCCCGCTTCGGGGCCTCGGCCGTCCTCGGCGGCGTGGCGAAGGTGGTCACCACGCTCGACGACACGGGGGACATCCTGCGGCTCGCCCCGCTGGCCCAGCTGGCCTTCGGCGAGCAGGACGGCACGGTCTCCGCACGCGTCGAGAAGATCCGGGAGGTCCTCGAAGGGGCGGGCATCGACGCATCCGTGCCGGCGGACGTGATGACGGCGATGTGGCACAAGTGGGTGTTCATCACCACGTTCGGCGCCGTGACGAGCCTGATGCGCGGCACGGTCGGCGAGGTGTACGACGCGCCGGGCGGCCCCGCCCTCGGCCCGGCGGTGCTCGACGAGGCCGCCGCGGTGGCCGCCGCGGCGGGGCACCCCGTGGCGGAGGCGGAGCGGGCGGCGACGCTGGCCGTCGTGTCCGCGTCCGGTTCGCCCATGGTGCCGTCCCTCTACCGCGACCTCACGACGGGCCGCCCCACCGAGGTCGAGCACCTCTTCGGCGACCTGACCGCCCGGGCGCGCGCCTTCGGCGTACCGACCCCGCTCCTGGACCTGGCGACCCTGCACCTGCGGGTGCACCAGCGGCGCGTCACGACGGGGGCGCCCGCGGCGGGGGCCTGACCCCCTGTCGCACTCGGTCGCCCGGGGGCGGGGCGGCGGCGGACCGCACCGTGGCGGATCGGGGTGACGGGTCGGCTGGGGACGGGCCGGGCGGTCACGGGGCGGGCGTGACGGGCCGGCCGGGGACGGGCCGGGCCGTGGCGGGCCGGCTGGTGTGCGGGGCGGGCGGTGACGGATCGGCCGGGAACGGGCCGGGCCGTGGCGGGCCAGCTGATGTGCGGGTCGGGCGGTGCCGGGCCGGCCGGGAACGGGCCGGGCGGTGCCGGGCCGGCCGGGGACGGGCCGGGCCGTGGCGGGCCGGCCGGGGACGGGTCGGGCCGTGGCGGGCCGGCCGGGGACGGGCCGGGCCGTGGCGGGCCGGCCGGTGTGCGGGTCGGGCGGTGACGGATCGGCCGGGGACCGGTCGGGCGGTGGACACGCCCGTCCGCCCGGTGCGGCTGCGCCGGCTTGGACTTTCGTCCCGGCGGGCGTGGATCCTCGGAGAGATCCCTCGCACACCCCCGGCCGGCTCGCGATCATGACGCCATGACCGTCGACATCCCGCTTCCGCTCGGCCTCGACTGGGTCACCGCCCCCGAGGCGTGGACCCTCTCCGCAGGCGTCCTCACCGTCACGGCCGCCCCGCGAACGGACGTCTTCACGGACCCGTTCACCGGGACGGCGCGACGTGACGCCGCCGTGGCCCTGACCGCCCCGCCGGACGGCGACTGGCAGTTCTCGGCCCGGCTTCGCGTCGGCTTCCGCGCGGCCTGGGACGCGGGGGCCCTCATCGTCCGGTACGACGACGACCACTGGGCCAAGCTCAACTTCGAGCAGGCTCCCGACGGGGTCCCCGGCATCTTCTCGGTCGTGACCCGCGGCCGCTCCGACGACGCGGTCGGGGGCCCGGCTGCGGGAGACGCGCTGTGGCTGCGCGTCAGCCGGATCGGGGAGGGCTACGCCTTCCACGTCTCGGACGACGGCGGTTCCTGGCGCCTGGTACGGCAGTTCGCCCTGGCCGGGCCCGGTGCCGTACGGGTGGGCATCGAGGTGCAGTCACCCGTCGGCGAGGGCTGCCGCGTCGAGTTCGACGACATCCGCCTCGCCCCCACGAGCCTGGCCCATCTCTTCGACGGCCGCTGACGCCGGGGGCGATGACCGGTCCGGTGGCGGGGAGCGCCCTGGGCGACCGGGCCGGGCGGCCCTCACACCGGGAGAGCGCCCTCGGCGACCGGACCGGACGGCCCCTCACCCCGAGAGCCTGCTCACGACCGGGCGGGGCCGTCCAGCAGCGCCGGTGTCGCGGCGGACAGGACGCCGGCGACGCGGTCCCAGGTCTCGTCGTCGCGGCTGACCGGGGGCAGGGCCTCGCCCGACCCCGTTCCCCAGGCGGTCGCCAGGGCCACCGGGTCGGTGCCCGTCGCCGCCCCCGCCGCGAGGGCCGCCGCGCCCAGCGCGACGAGTTCCTCGGCGGCGGGGAGGAGCAGCGGACGGCCGGAGAGCCTGCGGACGGTGTCGGTCCAGGCCCGGCCGCGCGCACCGCCTCCGATGAGGCGCAGCGGCCGGTCCCGTACGTCCGGCGCGGCCGGGTCGAGGCCGCAGGCGGCGAGGACCCGGTCGAGGGCGCGCAGCACGGTGAAGGCCGCTCCCTCGTAGGCGGCGCCGAGGACCGCCCGGGGGTCCGTGTCGTGCCGGAGGCCGGTGACGAGCCCCGAGGCGTGCGGCAGGTCGGGGGTGCGTTCGCCGTCGAGGTAGGGCAGGACGACGGCTCCGCCGCCCGGCACCACGTCCTCCCGGTCCAGGCCCAGGAGCGTGGCGAACCGGTCCACGGCCTGGGTGCAGTTGAGGGTGCAGCCGAGCGGCAGGCGCGTGCCGTCGGTGGCGGCGAAGCCGGCGAGTTCGGGGTCGGCGGGGCGGGCGCGGGTCGCGGCGAAGACGGTGCCGGAGGTGCCGAGGCTGACGACCGGGTGGTCGAGGAGTCCGCCGCCGCCGAGGCCGAGACCGACGGCGGCGGCCATGTTGTCGCCCGTTCCGGCGGCGACGACGACCGTACGGGGCAGCCCGAGGGCCTCGGCGGCGGCCGCGGTGAGAGTGCCGACGCGGGTGGCGCCGCCGGGGGCGACGGCGGGCAGCAGGGCCGGGTCGAGGCCGATGAGGTCGAGGACGTCGGGGTCGTAGGCGCCGTCTGCGGTCCTGTACCAACAGGTCCCCGAGGCGTCCCCCGGGTCGGTGACGGCCACTCCGGCGAGGCGCTCGGTGAGGTGGTCGTGCGGGAGGCGGACCCCGGCGGCGGCCGCCGCGTGCCGTGGTTCGTGCTCCCGCAGCCACTGCCACTTGGCGGCGGTCATCGAGGCGACGGGGAGCGACCCCGTCCGGGCCGGCCAGGCCTCGGGGCCGCCGAGGCGGGTGGCGAGGGCGGCGGCCTGGGGGGCGGAACGGGTGTCGTTCCAGAGCAGCGCGGGGCGCAGGGGGCGTCCGTCGGCGCCGAGGGTGACGAGACCGTGCTGTTGCCCGGCGACCGCGATGCCGGTGACGGAGCCGGGCGGGACACCCGCGTCGCGTACCGCCGCTCGGACCGCCGTGACGAGGGCGGTCCACCACTCCTCGGGGTCGCTCTCGCGCGCGCCGGACGTGCCGGTGACGGTGTGCGGTGCGCGGCCGAGGGCGAGGAGTTCCCCGGTGTCGGCGTCGACGGCCGCGGCCTTGGTGGACTGCGTGGAGCTGTCCACGCCGATCACGACGGAGCGGCTCGTGGGCACGCCCTCACCTCTTCCCTGTTCTTTGGTCGCCTGCGGGGCGCGCCGGTGGAGCGTGTCGCGGATTCGCCGTCGGGTCTGGCGTCCCGGTACCCCGTCGCGTATTAGTTATCTCAGAAAACAAATACGGCGACCAGACCTGGGTGCCGCTCGGCACCCCCGCACCCGAGAAGGACACACCATGCCGGAGCTCTTCTCCCCCACCCCCGACGACCGTTTCACCTTCGGCCTGTGGACCGTCGGCTGGCAGGGCCGCGACCCCTTCGGCGAGGCCACCCGCCCGGCCCTGGACCCCGTCGAGGCGGTGGAGCGGCTCGCCGCCCTCGGCGCGTACGGCGTCACCTTCCACGACGACGACCTCATCCCCTTCGGCACCCCGGACACCGAGCGCGACGCGATCGTCAAGCGCTTCCGGTCCGCCCTGGACCGCACCGGGCTCGCGGTGCCGATGGCCACCACGAACCTCTTCACCCACCCCGTCTTCAAGGACGGCGCCTTCACCGCCAACGACCGGGACGTCCGCCGCTTCGCGCTGCGCAAGACCCTCCGCAACATCGACCTGGCCGTCGAGCTCGGCGCCACCGTCTACGTGGCCTGGGGCGGCCGTGAGGGAGCCGAGTCGGGAGCGGCGAAGGACGTCCGGGTCGCGCTGGACCGGATGAAGGAGGCCTTCGACCTCCTCGGCCAGTACGTCACCGAGCAGGGCTACGACCTGCGCTTCGCCATCGAGCCCAAGCCGAACGAGCCGCGCGGCGACATCCTGCTCCCCACCATCGGGCACGCCCTCGCCTTCATCGAGCGCCTGGAGCGTCCCGAACTGGTGGGCGTCAACCCCGAGACGGGCCACGAGCAGATGGCCGGCCTCAACTTCCCGCACGGCATCGCGCAGGCGCTGTGGGCGGGCAAGCTCTTCCACATCGACCTGAACGGCCAGTCCGGCATCAAGTACGACCAGGACTTCCGTTTCGGTGCGGGCGACCTGCGCCAGGCGTTCTGGCTGGTGGACCTGTTGGAGACGGCCGGATACCAGGGCCCGCGCCACTTCGACTTCAAGCCGGTGCGCACGGACGGTGCGGACGGGGTGTGGGAGTCCGCGAAGAACTGCATGCGCAACTACCTGATCCTGAAGGAGCGCGCCGGGGCCTTCCGCGCCGATCCGGAGGTGACGGCGGCCCTCGTCGCCTCCAGGCTCCCCGAACTCGCGGTCCCCACCGCCGCCGACGGCCTCGCGGCGCTGCTCGCCGACCCGACGGCGTACGAGACCTTCGACCCGGACACGGCGGCGGCGCGCTCCATGGCCTTCGAGCACCTCGACCAGCTGGCCCTGGAGCACCTGCTCGGGGTGCGCTGAGGGAGCCTGGCGCGTACGACTCGGCGGGTCGGCCCGCCGAGTCGGACGCGCCAGTGGGTCGGCTCGTCGGCTGGTCGGCCCGTCATGGCCACGTCGGTCCTGCGACACTGGGCGCCACCGCCCCGTCCCCGAGGAACCCTGATGCGTGTCGCCCTTTTCGTCACCTGCGTCAACGACGCCGTCTTCCCCGCGACGGGGGTGGCCACCGTCCGGGTCCTCGAACGGCTCGGCGTGGAGGTCGACTTCCCCGCCGCGCAGACCTGCTGCGGGCAGCCGCAGTTCAACACGGGGTACCGCGAGGAGACCGCACCGCTGGTGCGCCGCACCGTGCGGGCGTTCGAGGGATACGCGTACGTCGTCACCCCCTCGGGTTCCTGCGCGGCCATGGTCCGCCACCACTACGCCTCGTTCGGCGCGGAGGCGGCGGACCTGGCCCCGCGCGTGTACGAGCTGACGGAGTTCCTGGTGGACGTGCTGGGCGTGACGGACGTGGGCGCGTACTTCCCGCACCGGGTGACCTACCACCCGTCCTGTCACGGACTTCGCCTCCTCGGGCTCGGGGAGCGGCCGCGGCGCCTCCTGGAGGCGGTGAAGGGCCTGGAATTCCTGGAACTGCCGGGTGCCGAGGAGTGCTGCGGCTTCGGCGGTACGTTCGCGGTGAAGAACCCGGACGTGTCGGCGGCGATGGGCGCGGACAAGATCGCGCACGCGCTCTCCACGGGCGCGGAGGTCCTGTGCGGCGCGGACAACTCCTGCCTGCTGCACGTGGGCGGCATGCTGAGCCGCCAGGGGTCGCCGCTGCGCGCGGTGCACGTGGCGGACATCCTGGCGAGCACCGAAGAGGAGCCCTGGTCGTGAGCGGAACATTCGTCGGCATGCCGGCCTTCCCGACGGCGGCGCGGGCGGCCGTCGGGGACCCGACGCTCCGCGCCAACCTGCGGCACGCGACCCACACCATCCGCGACAAGCGGGCGCGCGCGGTCGCCGAACTGGACGACTGGGCGGAACTGCGGCAGACCGGGAAGGAGATCAAGGACCGCACGCTCCGTCACCTGGACACCTACCTGCTCCAGTTGGAGGGGGCGGTGACGGCGGCGGGCGGCACCGTGCACTGGGCCGCGGACGCAACCGAGGCCAACCGGATCGTCACCGACCTCGTGAGGGCCACCGGCGAGACGGAGGTGGTCAAGGTCAAGTCGATGGCCACCCAGGAGATCGGGCTCAACGAGCATCTGGAGGCCGAGGGCATCGCCGCCTACGAGACGGATCTCGCGGAGCTGATCGTGCAGCTCGGCGACGACCGCCCCTCGCACATCCTGGTCCCGGCGATCCACCGCAACCGGGCCGAGATCCGGGACATCTTCCTGGAGAAGATGGGGAGTTGGGGGCGGCCGGCGCCCGAGGGGCTGAGCGACTCCCCGGCCGAGCTCGCCGAGGCGGCCCGGCTGCACCTGCGGGAGAAGTTCCTGCGGGCCAGGGTCGGGATCTCGGGCGCGAACTTCATGGTCGCCGAGACCGGCACCCTCGTCGTCGTCGAGTCCGAGGGCAACGGCCGCATGTGCCTGACCCTGCCCGAGACCCTCATCTCCGTCGTCGGCATCGAGAAGGTGGTGCCGTCCTGGCGGGACCTGGAGGTGTTCCTCCAGACGCTGCCCCGCTCCTCGACGGCCGAACGGATGAACCCGTACACGAGCATGTGGACCGGCACGAGCGACGACGACGGGCCCTCCCGTTTCCACCTGGTCCTGCTCGACAACGGGCGTACCGACGCCCTCGCCGACGAGGTCGGCCGCCAGGCCCTGCGCTGCATCCGCTGCTCGGCCTGTCTCAACGTCTGCCCGGTGTACGAACGGGCCGGCGGGCACGCGTACGGCTCCGTCTACCCCGGACCGATCGGCGCGATCCTCACCCCCCAGCTACGGGGCACGACGAGCGAGATCGACGCCTCCCTGCCATACGCCTCCTCCCTCTGCGGCGCCTGCTACGACGTGTGCCCGGTCGCCATCGACATCCCCGAGGTACTGGTCCACCTGCGCGAGAAGGTGGCCGGGGAGGGAGGCAGCGGGCACCGGCTCGAACGGGCCGCGATCAGGGCCTCCTCCTGGGTGCTCGACCACCCGACGGCCCTGGTGGCGGGCGAACGCCTGGCCTCCGCCACGCGCGCGTGGCACCCGAAACGGCTGCCCGGCCCCGGCGCCCGCCAGTGGTCCGCGCACCGGAACCTGCCCGAACTGCCCGCCGAACCGTTCCGCGACTGGTGGAAGAGGAACCGCACGTGACCCACTTTCCCGCCGGCTCTCCCACCCACTCTCCCGGCGACGCCCCGGGCGGCTCCCGCGCGCGCGTACTCGCCCGGATCCGTGCCGCGGTCGCGGACGGTCAGGACACCCCGGATGGCCGGGGCACCCCGCACGGCGGGGACACCCCGGAAGTCCCGGGAGCGCAGGGAGCCTCGGGAGCGCCGGTGGCCCCGGCGCCGGACATCGCCCGCGCCTACCGGACGAGCCACAGCACGGACGACCCCGACGGGCTCCTGGACCTGCTGCACGAGAACCTCGCCGACTACCGCGCCCACGTCCACCGCACCGCGCCGGACGGTCTGGCCGGGCTGATCGCCCGGATCCTGGCCGAGCGCGGTGCCCGCAGCGTCGCCGTACCGCCCGGGCTGCCCGACGGCTGGCTCGACTCCACCGGGGCCGAGCGGCGCGCCGACGAGCCCCGGCTGACCCCGTACGAACTCGACGGCATCGACGCCGTGGTGACGGGCTGCGCCCTCGCGATCGCCGAGACCGGCACCCTCGTCCTCGACGGCGGACCGGGGCAGGGCCGCCGCGCCCTCACCCTCGTCCCCGATCTGCACGTCTGCGTGGTCCTCGCCCCGGAGCAGGTGGTGGCCTCGGTGCCGCTGGCGCTCCCCCGTCTCGTCCCGACGCGCCCCCTGACGTGGATCTCCGGTCCGTCGGCGACGAGCGACATCGAACTCGACCGGGTGGAGGGAGTCCACGGCCCCCGGACGCTCGAAGTCGTCCTGGTGACCGTCGGCTGACGGGCCTGGTGGGAAGCGCCCGCCTCAGACCACCCAGACGCCGTCCCGCATGAGGTGGCGCCCGGCGATCTCGGGCTCCTCGTTCCAGGCCTCCACCGCGGTGGGCCGGACCCGGAACCAGGCGTACGTGGGGCCCGAACCGCGCGGGTCCCAACCGCACTTCGCGGCGAACCCGTCGACGGCCCGTGTCGGTACGTCCCCGACGGAGAGGGTCGTCACCTCGCCGTCGAGCAGGACGACGTCCCGGGTGTTCCCGAGCGCCAGCCGGGCCCGCCCCCCGGCCTGGAGGTTGCGGCCGGTGGGGTTGGTCAGCCGGGTGCAGAGCCAGACGTCGGTGCCGTCCCAGTGGAAGGCCAGCGGCACGAGGTAGGGCGCGTCGGCGCCACCGGCCGAGGCCACCCAGATGTCCACCTCCTCCGCGAGGCGGGCGAGGACGTCCTTCTTGCGCTGTTCGGGACCGCGAACCGTCGGATCGTTCGTCATGGACCCGACCCTACGGGCCGTCTTTCCCGTGATCCACGCACTTCGGGGGCACGCACGGGAGAAAGCGCTTGCGCGAAGCATTGACGAAACACGAACGTCCCCATAGCTTCATGCCCGTTGCACTTCGTACGTCATATATGAGACGCGATACATGAGATCTGAGAGTGCGCCATGGCCTTCGCCCCCAGTCCCATCCCCTCCCGCACCCAGTACGTCCTGGAAGCGATCAAGCACGACATCCTCACCGGAGGGCTCAGACCCGGCCAGGCCCTGGTGGAGACCGAACTCGCCGCCCGCTTCGGGGTGTCGAAGACCCCGGTCCGTGAGGCGCTCAAGACCCTCGCGGGCAGTGGGCTCGTGGTGATGAGCCAGTACAAGGGCGTCACCGTCCGGATGGTCGACGCGGACATGGCCCGCGCCGTGTACGACGTGCGGCTGCTCCTGGAGCCCGAGGCGGTCCGCCGCGCGGTCGCCTCCGGCGCTCCGCTCGAAGCGGCCCACGAGGCGCTGCGCCGGGCCGCCGGTGCCGAGGACCCGGCCGAACGCTCGCTGGCCAACCGGGACTTCCACCGCGCGCTCTACCTTCCGTGCGGCAACCCGCTGCTCGGCCGGATGCTCGACGAGGTGCGCGACCAGGCCGCGCTGGTCTCCACGGTCGCCTGGGCCGCCGTCCCCTCGTGGGAGCGCGAGGCCGCGGAGCACGAGGAGATCCTGCGGCTGGCCACCGGCGGTGACGTCGACGGGGCGGGCCGGGCCGTGCACGACCACATCGCCTCGTTCGTCGAGCGCGCCTTCCCCCACTCCCCCCTGGACAGCGAATGAGCGGGCAGCACGTGACCATCGAGTTCGAGACCCTCAGAGCCGCGCTCGCGGACGTCGTGGCCATCCCGGTCACACCGTTCGCCGAGGACGGCTCCGTGGACACCGCCGTCCACCGCGCGCTGCTGCGCCGGCTGCTCGACGGCGGGGTCCGCACCCTCACCCCGAACGGCAACACCGGTGAGTTCTACGCCCTCACCCCCGAGGAGCGCCGCTTTCTCACCGAGGTGACCGTCGAGGAGGCCGGCGACCGGGCCGTGATCCTGGTGGGCGTCGGCCACGACGTGCCGACCGCCGTCGAGGCCGCCCGGCACGCCCGCGCCACCGGCGCGCACATGGTGATGGTCCACCAGCCGGTCCATCCGTACGTCTCCGAGGGCGGCTGGGTCGACTACCACCGGGCCATCGCCGAGGCCGTCCCGGAACTCGGCGTCGTCCCCTACATCCGCAACCCGCTGCTCGGCGGGGAGCGCCTCGCCGAGCTCGGCGCCTCCTGCCCCAACGTCGTCGGAGTGAAGTACGCGGTCCCCGACGCGGCCCGGTTCGCCGGGTTCGCCCGGGACGCGGGCCTCGACCGGTTCGTGTGGGTGGCGGGTCTCGCCGAGCCGTACGCCCCCGCCTACTTCGCGAGCGGCGCCACCGGGTTCACCTCCGGCCTGGTCAACGTCTCCCCCGCGCTCTCCCTGGAGATGCGGGACGCGCTGCGAGCCGGCGACTACCCGACGGCCATGAAGGTCTGGGAGCGGATACGCCGCTTCGAGGAGCTGCGCGCGGCGAACGGCAACGCGGACAACGTGACCGTGGTCAAGGAGGCCCTCGCCTCCCTCGGCCTCTGCCGCCGCGCGGTCCGTCCGCCGAGCCGGGAACTCCCCGAGGCCGCTCGGGCCGAGGTCGCCGCCATAGCCGCCGGATGGCCGGCATGAGCGGCACCGGTCCGGCCGGGACGCACCCCGCGCGGAGCTCGACGGACAGCGCACCGGTCGGTCCGGCCCACCCGAACGGCGCCCCGAAGCGCCCCGAGGAGCTGCGCAGCCACCAGTGGTACGGCACGGACGGGCTGCGTTCGTTCAGCCACCGCGCCCGCACCCGGCAGCTCGGCTACCTGCCCGAGGAGCACCTCGGCAAGCCGGTCATCGCGATCCTCAACACCTGGTCCGACATCAACCCCTGCCACGTCCATCTGCGCGACCGCGCCCAGGCCGTGAAGCGGGGCGTGTGGCAGGCCGGCGGCTTCCCGCTCGAGTTCCCGGTCTCCACGCTCTCGGAGACCTTCCAGAAGCCGACCCCGATGCTCTACCGCAACCTCCTGGCCATGGAGACGGAGGAGCTGCTGCGCTCGTACCCGGTGGACGGGGCGGTGCTGATGGGCGGCTGCGACAAGACGACCCCGGCGCTCCTCATGGGCGCGGCCTCGGTCGACCTGCCGACCGTGTTCGTTCCGGCGGGTCCGATGCTGCCGGGCCACTGGCGGGGCGAGGTCCTCGGCTCCGGTACGGACATGTGGAAGTACTGGGACGAGAAGCGGGCCGGGCTCATCGGCGACTGCGAGATGGCCGAGCTGGAGAGCGGTCTCGCCCGGTCCCCCGGCCACTGCATGACGATGGGGACGGCGTCCACGCTGACCGCCGCCGCCGAGACCCTGGGCGTGACGGTGCCGGGGGCCTCCTCGGTGCCGGCGGTGGACTCGGGGCACGACCGCATGGCGGCGGCGTCGGGGCTGCGGATCGTGGAGCTCGTACGCCAGGACCTGCGGCTGTCGGAGATCCTGACCCCGGAGGCGTACGAGGACGCGGTCGCCGCGGTGCTCGCGCTCGGCGGTTCGACCAACGCGGTCATCCATCTGATCGCGATGGCCGGGCGCTCCGGCGTGGAATTGACGCTCGACGACTTCGACCGGATCGCGCGGACGGTCCCGGTCCTCGCGAACCTGCGACCGGGCGGACGGTTCCTGATGGAGGACTTCCACTTCGCCGGCGGGATGACGGGCTTCCTCTCCCGGCTCACCGACGTCCTGCACCTGGACCGGCCCACCGTCTCCCACACCACCCTGCGGGAGCAGCTCGCCGGCGCCCTCGTCCACGACGAGGAGGTGATCCGCGACCGGTCGCGGCCACTGGCCGCCGAGGGCGGGGTCGCGGTGCTGCGCGGCAACCTCTGCCCCGACGGCGCCGTCATCAAGCACATCGCGGCGGAGCCGCGGCTGCTCAAGCACACCGGCCCCGCGGTCGTCTTCGACGACTACCGGTCGATGCAGCGGATCATCGACGATCCGGCGCTCGGCATCACGCCCGAGCACGTGCTGGTGCTGCGTGGAGCGGGCCCCAAGGGCGGGCCGGGGATGCCGGAGTACGGCATGCTGCCCATCCCCCGGTACCTCCTGGAGCAGGGGGTCCGGGACATGGTGCGGATCTCCGACGCCCGGATGAGCGGGACGAGTTACGGAGCGTGCGTGCTGCACGTGGCGCCCGAGTCCCATGTGGGCGGGCCTCTCGCCCTGGTCCGCACGGGCGACACGATCACGCTCGACGTCGCGGCGCGCTCGCTCCATCTGCACGTCACGGACGAGGAGTTGGCCGTCCGGCGGGCCGCGTGGACACCGCCGCCGAACCGGTACGAGCGCGGCTACGGCGCGCTGTACATGGAGCAGATCTCCCAGGCCGACACCGGCTGCGACTTCGCGTTCCTCGCCCGGCCCGGCGCCACCCCCGATCCGTACGCGGGCTGACGACCCGTCGTGTGCACGGGGGCCGACGCCCCGCCGTCCGTACGCCGGGAACGACCCCTCCCTCATCTCCCGCCCCATCCGTACCGCCTTGTCCGAATTCTCGAACGACGTTCGCGAAGCGCTTCACCGAGAACGGAGCCGCCGTCATGGCCTCAGCTGTGACCCCACCACCCCGAGCCGCCGCGTCACGGGGGCGCCGCCGCACGGGAGCCACACCCCGCCGACTGCCGTACCTGCTGATCGCCCCCGCCGGCCTGTTGATGCTCGGCTTCATCGCCTACCCGGTGCTCAGCGTCTTCTACTACAGCCTCCAGCACTACAACCCCACGAAGCCGTGGCGGAACGGCTTCGCGGGCCTGGAGAACTTCACCCGGATCTTCACGGACGACCCGAAGTTCTGGGGGACGCTGTCCTTCAGCCTCAAGTGGGTCGTGGTCGAGGTGACGCTCCAGCTCCTCTTCGGCCTCGCGCTCGCCCTCATCGTGAACCAGACCTTCGTCGGCCGCGCCCTGGGCCGCGCCCTGGTCTTCTCCCCGTGGGCCGTGTCTGGCGTGCTCACCTCCGCGATCTGGGTGCTGCTCTACAACTCCCAGACCGGGATCAGCCGTTACCTGGCGGACCTCGGCCTCGGCACGTACGGCACGTCCTGGCTCTCCGACACCGCGACCGTCTTCCCGGCGGCGATCGTCGCCGACCTCTGGCGCGGGGTGCCCTTCTTCGCCATCCTCATCCTGGCCGACCTCCAGTCCGTGCCGAAGGACCTGTACGAGGCGGCCGAGGTCGACGGGGCGGGCCGGGTCCGCCAGTTCCTCCACATCACCCTGCCCCACATCCGGGACGCGATCGTCCTCTCCACGCTGCTGCGGGCGGTCTGGGAGTTCAACAACGTCGACCTGCTGTACACGCTGACCGGCGGCGGCCCCGCGGGCGAGACGACCACCCTGCCGCTGTACATCGCCCACACCAGCGTCGACGCCCACAACTTCGGATACGCCTCCGCCCTCACCACGGTGGCGTTCGTGATCCTTCTCTTCTGCTCGATGGTCTATCTGCGCCTGAGCAAGTTCGGAGGCGACGGCAAGTGAGAGCCGAGTCCACCCTGAGCCCGGCCCCGGCCGACGTGACCCCGCCCCGGGCCGCGCAGCCCCCCGACCGGACCCCGCCCGCCACCGCCCGCGCCCGGCGCCGGGCCTGGGACGAGGTGCCCCGCTGGCAGATCTACCTGCCCCTCGGGATCTACCTCCTCTTCACCCTCATCCCCTTCTACTGGATCCTGCTCTTCGCCGTACGTCCCACCGGCTCCACCTCGCTGCTGCCCTGGCCGATGACGACGGCGCACTTCGAGAAGGTCTGGAACGAGCGCAGCTTCGGCGTCTTCTTCCAGAACAGCCTGCTCATCGGGGTCGCGGTCCTGGTGATGACCACCGTCGTCGCCCTGGCCGGCGGCTACGCGCTCGCCCGCTTCGACTTCAGGATCAAGAAGGGCTTCATGCTGGCCCTGCTCTGCTCCCAGTTCGTGCCGGGCGCCCTGCTCCTCGTGCCGCTGTTCCAGATCTTCGCCGAGCTGCGGATGATCAACTCCCTGGGCAGCGTGATCATCGCCGAGACCGTCTTCCAGCTCCCCCTCTCGATGATCCTCATCAGCGGCTTCATCAGGAACGTGCCGTACTCCCTGGAGGAGGCGGCCTGGGTCGACGGCTGCAACCGCTTCCACGCCTTCCGGATCGTCGTCCTGCCGCTGCTGCGGCCCGGTCTGGTCGCCGTCGGCTCCTTCGCCTTCGTGCACGCCTGGAACCACTTCCTCTTCGCCCTGATGTTCCTCAGCAGCCAGGACAAGCAGACGATCCCGGTCGGCCTCAACACCCTCATGGGAGCCGACAGCGTCGACCTCGGGGCGCTCGCCGCGGGCGGGGTCATCGCCGCGGTGCCCGTCGTGGTCGTCTTCGCCTTCATCCAGAAGTGGCTGGTCACCGGCTTCAGCGCGGGGGCGGTGAAGGGATGAGCACCGTACCCGCGGCGACCGCAGCCCCCGCCCGTACGCCGCTGCCCGTCGTCCTCGCCGGGGCCCGCGGCCACGGCCGCAGCCACCTCCTCAACATCCGCCGGCTCGAAGAGCGGGGACTCGTCCGCCTCGCCGGGATCTGCGAGCTGCGCCCGCTCGACGCGGCCGAACTCGACGGCCTCGGGGACCCGGAGCAGTCCGCCGACCTCGACGCCCTGCTCGCCTCCACCGGCGCCCGGATCGCCGTGCTCAGCACCCCCATCCAGACCCACACCGGGATGGCCCTCACCGCCGCCCGGCACGGGGCCCACCTCCTCCTGGAGAAGCCGCCCGCCCCGTCGTTCACGGAGTTCCGCCGGATGGCCGACGGCGTCGGGGCGGCCGGGGTGGCCTGCCAGATCGGCTTCCAGTCGCTCGGTTCGCACGCGGTGCCCGCGATCCGCCGGATGGTCGGGGAGGGCGCGATCGGTGAACTCCTCGGCGTCGGCGGAGCCGGGGCCTGGGTCCGCGACGAGGCCTACTTCCGGCGGGCGCCCTGGGCCGGACGGCGTCGGCTCGGCGGGGTCGACGTCGTCGACGGGGTGCTCACCAACCCCCTCGCCCACGCCGTCGCGACGGCCCTCGCGCTCTCCGGCGCCACCCGGGCCGAGGACGTCGAGCACATCGAGACCGAGCTGTCGCACGCCCACTCCATCGAGTCGGACGACACCTCGGGGGTACGGGTGGTGACCTCCGCCGGTGTCCAGGTCACGGTGGCGGTGACGCTGTGCGCCGAGACGTCCTCGGAGCCGTACGTGATCGTCCACGGCAGCCGGGGCCGGATCACCTTCTGGTACCGGCAGGACCGGGTGCTCGTGCAGCGTGCCGGGCACGGCCCGGTGGAGACCGTGTACGGCCGTACCGACCTCCTGGAGAACCTCGTCGCGCACGTCGCGGACGGCGAGCCGCTCCTGGTGCCGCCGGCGGAGACCGGCGCGTTCATGCGGGTCGTCGAGGCGGTGCGGACGGCTCCCGACCCCCGGGGGATTCCCGCCGCGCACTGGCACAGTGCGCCCGGCGAGAGCGCGCCGCGCCGGGTCGTCGACGGCATCGACGCCCTGGTGGACACCAGCGCCGACGAACTCAGGCTGTTCTCCGAACTCGGCGCCCCCTGGGCCCCGTCGACCCGGGTGGAGGCCCGATGAGCCCCTCGACCTCGCCCCCGTCCGCCTCCTCGTCCCCTTCCCCTTCCCCTTCCGCAGCGGCATCCGTATCCGCGACGGTCGTCCTGTACTGCGCCGAGCGCGCCGTCGCCCGCTGTACGACCCGGCCCGTTCTCGCCCCCGACCACGCGCCCCGGCCGTACCTCCACCCCGTCACCACCCTCGCCGGGCGGGTGGTGACCGAGAGCGTGCCCGAGGACCATCCGCACCACCTCGGGGCGGGTGTGGCCGTGCCCGACGTCGCGGGTCACAACTTCTGGGGCGGCCGTACCTTCGTCCGCGACCGCGGCCCCGTCGCCCTCGACAACCACGGCGTGCAGCGGCACGACGGGTTCACGCGGTGCGAACCGGACTGCTTCGTGGAGGAGTTGACCTGGACGGCAGCCGGCGAGCCGCTCCTCCGCGAGCACCGGACGGTGGCGGCCACCGCGCTCGCCGACTCCGCGTGGGCGCTCGACCTCACCTTGTCCCTCACCAACGTGTCCGGACGGGAGCTGTCGATCGGCAGCCCCGCGACGAACGGCCGTCCGGGCGCCGCGTACGGCGGATTCTTCTGGCGCGCGCCGAAGGAGGCCACGGCCCCCGCGGTGTTCACGGTGGAGGGGGACGGCGAGGAGGCGGCGCACGGACGCCGCTCCGACTGGGTGGCGCTCGCGGGCGAGGGCTGGACCCTGGTGTTCGCCGGGGCGACCGCGCGGACCCGCGAGGACCCGTGGTTCGTCCGCGCCGCCGAGTACCCGGGTGTCGGCTCCTCCCTCGCCCACGAGGCACGCCTCGCGGTGGCGGACGGCGAGACCCTCGTACGGCGTGTGGTGACGATCGTCGCCGACGGCCGCCTCGACCGGGTCGGGGCCGCGGCCCTGGTCCGCACGGCGGTGACCTCGTGAGGCCGCCGCGCACGCCTGCGCCGGCCGGAGCGGTCACCGGCGAGCCGTACGCGACCGGGGATCAAGGCGACGGCACGTACCGCAACCCGGTCCTCGCCGCCGACTGGTCCGACCCCGACGTGGTCCGGGTCGGCGAGGACTACTACCTGACCGCCTCCAGCTTCGGCCGCGCCCCCGGCCTGCCCCTGCTGCACTCCCGCGACCTGGTCAACTGGACGCTCGTCGGTCACGCCCTGGAACACCTCGAACCGGCGGCCGCGTTCGCGGAACCCCGCCACGACAGCGGGGTGTGGGCGCCCTCCCTCCGGCACCATGACGGACGGTTCTGGATCTTCTGGGGCGACCCCGACCACGGGGTCTTCCAGGTCAACGCCCCCTCCGTACGCGGCCCGTGGACGCCCCCGCACCTGGTGAAGGCGGGCCTCGGCCTGATCGACGCCTGCCCGCTGTGGGACGAGGAGTCGGGCGAGGCGTACCTCGTGCACGCCCTGGCCAAGTCCCGGGCGGGGGTCAACAACCGGCTCGTCGGACACCGGATGAGCCCGGACGGCACGAAGGTGCTCGACGAGGGCCGGGTCCTCGTCGACGCCGACCGGATACCGGGCTGGTTCACCCTGGAGGGCCCCAAGGCGTATCGGCACGGAGGCTGGTTCTGGATCCTCGCCCCGGCCGGGGGTGTGGCCACCGGCTGGCAGGGGGCGTTCCGGTCGCGGTCGTTCTTCGGTCCGTACGAGGAGCGGACCGTCCTCGCGCAGGGCGACACCGACGTCAACGGCCCCCACCAGGGCGGCTGGGTGCGCACCCAGCGCGGCGAGGACTGGTTCCTGCACTTCCAGCAGTCGGGCGCGCACGGCCGGCTCGTCCATCTCCAGCCGATGCGCTGGGACACGGACGGGTGGCCCGTGCTCGGCGACGGCGGCGCCCCGGTCCGGGTCCACCGCAAGCCGGACCTGCCGGAGCAGCCGCCCGCCCGGCCCGCGGTGGACGACACCTTTCCCGGCGGGCGGTTCGGCCGCCAGTGGCAGTGGACCGCCAACCCGGCCGAGGGCTGGGCCAGTCAGCACGCGGGCGACGGGCTGCGGCTCGGCTGTGTGCGGACGGACCGGCTGGGCGATCTGCGGACCGTGCCGCACGTCCTCACCCAACGGCTGCCCGCCGGGGCGCGCGGGGTCGAGGTCGGGCTCCGGCTCGACTCCGGGGCGCCCGGGTCCCGCGCGGGGCTCGTCGTCCTGGGCGACGCGTACGCGTGGATCGGCCTGGAGCGGGCCCGGGACGGCACGGCCCGGCTCGTGCACCGTTTCGCCCCGGCGGGCGCGGACCGGGAACGGGACGCGGCGCACTCCCGGCCGGTCTCCGGTGACCGGGTCCTGCTGCGGATCGAGGTGACGGCGGACGCGCGCTGCCGTTTCTCGTACGCCCCCGACGACGGCGACGGCACCGGTCCCTCCGGCGAGGGCCGTCCGGTCCCGCTCGGGCCGGAGTTCGCCGCCACCCCGTGGCGCTGGGTCGGCGCGCTGCTCGGCCTCTTCGCCGGAGCGCCGGAGGGGGCGGGACACGCCGGGACGGCCGTGTTCTCCGACTTCCGCGTCACCCCCGCCTGACCGTCACCCCGCCGACCGGCATGCCTGCTGACCCGCGTCCCTGGTCGGTCGGCCGCACCGTCCGACCGACCTCCCCGGCCGACCTGCCTCCCCGTCCGGCCGGCCTCCCGTCCGGCCGGCCACCCCCGAGTTCCCCCACACCCCCGCACCACCCCCCGTACCCCATACCACCCCGAGAGAAGAGAGCCGACGATGACCATCTTCCCCGGCGGACGGCGCAGAGCCGCTGTCGCCCTCGCCCTGTCCGGTGTCCTCGCCCTGACCGCCACCGCCTGCGGTGACGACGGCAGCGGCGCGGGCGGCGACAAGGGCACCGAGGGATCGGGCAAGGGAAAGATCACCTTCTGGGACAACAACGGCGGTGTCCGCACCGACGTGTGGAAGGAGATCATCGCGGACTTCGAGAAGGCGAACCCCGACATCGACGTCGAGTACGTCGGGATCGCCTCCAAGGAGGTCCAGTCCAAGTACGACACCGCCATCCAGGGCGGCGGTCTGCCCGACGTCGGCGGTGTCGGCGCGGCGATGCTTGCCGGAATCGCGGCGCAGAACGCGCTGGAGCCGCTCGACGCCCGGGTCGAGGGCAGCTCGCTCAAGGGCAAGCTGAACGCCGCCATGGTCACGAGCGTGAAGTCGGCGGGCGGGCAGGGCAAGCTGTTCACCGTCCCCACCTCCGCCAGCAACGGCGTGCTCTACTACCGCACCGACCTGTTCAAGGCGGCCGGGCTGCCGGAGCCCACCACCTGGTCGGCGTTCTACACGGCGGCCGAGAAGCTGACCGCCACCGACAAGAACCGTTTCGGCTACACCATCCGCGGCGGCGCGGGCTCGATCGCGCAGGCCCTGGACGCGATGTACGGCCAGAGCGGCATCACCACGTTCTGGAACGGCGACCGGACCACCGTCAACGCTCCCGAGAACGTGGCCGCCCTGGAGAAGTACGCCGGACTGTTCAAGCGGACCACCCCGGCCGCCGACGTCAACAACGACTTCACCAAGATGGTCGCCCAGTGGGACAGCGGCCAGATCGGCATGCTGAACCATAACCTCGGCTCCTACCAGGACCACGTGAAGGCGCTCGGCACGGAGAAGTTCCGGGGCATTCCCAACCCGACCCTGGACGACGGCACCCGGGTGCAGGTCTCCAACCCGGTCGACGGCCTCGGTCTCTTCTCCTCCAGCAAGAACAAGGCCGCCGCCTGGAAGTTCATCGAGTTCGCGGCCTCGCACGCCTCCAACAGCAAGTGGAACAAGTCGGCCGGCGCCATCCCCGCCAACACGGAGGCCGCCAAGGACCCGTGGCTCCAGGAGGCGGAGCCGACCAAGCTCGGCGCCGACGTCCTCTTCAGCGGCAAGGCCACGATCGTGGAGCTGCCGTACTACCTGCCGGACTGGAACACGATCTCCAAGGCCGAGAACGAGTCGGGCTTCCAGAAGGTCCTGCTCGGCACGTCCACCGCCAAGGAGTTCCTCGACCACCTCGCCGAGCAGCTGAACGCGGCGCAGGCCGAATGGAAGCAGCAGAACCCGTGAGCGTAGGCCGCCGCGCGGTGGTCACGGCCGGGGCGGGCCTCGCGCTCGCCCTGGCCGGGGCTCCCCCGGCCCGTTCCCAAGGACACCCCCGCATGCGCACCCTCTTCCTCGCGGGCGACTCCACGGCCGCCCAGAAGTACTCCGACGCCGCACCCGAGACCGGCTGGGGCATGGCCCTCCCCTTCTTCCTGCACCGGGGCGTGCGGGTCGCCAACCACGCCGTCAACGGGCGCAGCACCAAGAGCTTCCTCGACGAGGGGCGGCTCGACGCCCTCCTGACGGCGCTCCGCCCCGGCGACCTGCTCCTGGTCCAGTTCGGCCACAACGACCAGAAGGCCGCCGACCCCAGCCGCTTCACCGAGCCGTGGACCACCTACCAGGACAACCTGCGGGTCTTCGTCGAGGCCGCGCGGTCGCGGGGCGCGCTCCCGGTGCTCGCCACCTCCGTCGAACGGCGCAGGTTCGCCGCGGACGGCACCGCGCTGCGCACGCACGGGGCGTATCCGGCGGCGATGCGGGAGACCGCCCGCACGTCGGACGTCCCGCTCCTCGACATCGAGGCGCTGTCGTTCGCCCTGTGGCAGCGGCTCGGTCCCGAGGCCACGAAGGCGTACTTCAACTGGACGGCGACCGAGCAGGACAACACGCACTTCAACCCGCCGGGGGCGATCGCGGTGGCCCGTCTGGTCGTCACCGAGCTGCTCCGCACCCAGGCCCTCGCGCCGCGCGAGACGCGCCGTACGGGAGCCGAGATCCCCGCCGACCTGATCACCTGGCCCGCACCCGAGCCCGCACCCGCCTCCCCACCCGATTCCCCCCTCACCGCCCCCTCCGAGGAGAACCGTCCATGAACCGACGTACGCGACGGGGAGCGGTGGCCGCGGCCGCCCTCGCCCTGACGGTCACCGCCCCCGCGGCCGGCGCCCACGCCGCCCCGCGCCCGAGCGCCGACCCCGCCCGTGTGACGCTGCCGGCCGGTGACGGCTGGGCGTCCGCGGGAACCGGCACCACCGGCGGGGCCACCGCCCGGGCCTCCCGGGTCTTCACCGTCACCACCTGGGAGGAGTTCCGGGCCGCGCTCGCCGTGCCCGGCACCGAGCCCAGGATCGTCAAGGTGGTCGGCACGCTGAACGCCACCGCCGCCGGCTGCGCCGCCTTCGAGGCGCCCGGCTATGACTTCGCCCGCTACCTCGCCGACTACGACCCCGCCGTCTGGGGGTACGAGGACGTGGTCAGCGGCCCCCAGGAGGAACTGCGGGCCGCGTCCGCGACCGCCCAGGGCGAGGCGATCAAGGTCAAGGTGCCCGCGAACACCACGATCGTCGGTGTCGGCAGGCACGCCGGGATCACCGGCGGCAGCCTCCAGGTGCAGGGCGTCGACAACGTCGTGATCCGTGACCTCACGCTGGAGAGCCCGCTCGACTGCTTCCCGCAGTGGGACCCGACGGACGGCGCGACCGGGGCGTGGAACTCCGAGTACGACAGTCTCGTCGTGTACGGCTCCACCCATGTCTGGATCGACCACAACACCTTCACCGACGGGGCCCACCCGGACAGTTCGCTGCCCTCGTACTACGGGGAGGTCTACCAGCAGCACGACGGCGAGCTGGACATCGTGCGGGGCGCGGACCTGGTCACCGTCTCCTGGAACGTCTTCACCGACCACGACAAGACCCTGATGATCGGCAACAGCGACAGCGCGGGCGCCACCGACCGGGGGAAGCTGCGGGTCACCCTCCACCACAACCTCTTCGAGAACGTGGTCGAGCGGGCGCCCCGGGTCCGGTTCGGGCAGGTCGACGCGTACAACAACCACTTCGTGGTGCCGAGCGCCTCCGCCCCCTACGCGTACAGCCTCGGGGTCGGGCTGGAGTCCCAGCTCGTCGCGGAGAGGAACGCGTTCACGCTGGCCGAGGGAGTGCCGGCCGGGAAGATCCTGAAGAAGTGGAAGGACGCGCCGGTCACCACCGTGGGCAACTACGTGAACGGCAGGCCGGTGGACCTCCTCGCCGTCCACAACGCGCAGTTCCCCGACGAGTTGTTGCGGCCGGACGCGGGCTGGACCCCGGTCCTGCGCACCCGCGTCGACCACCCGAGGGCCGTCCCCGCCCTGGTCGGTCACCGTGCGGGCGCCGGCCGCTCCCGCTGAACCCAGGCCGTGTCCGGAAAGCCCCGCCCCCACACCCCAGGAGGACCCGCATGCCCGCACATCCCACCGGCGCGGCCCCGGGGCGCCGCTCCCTGCTCCTGGGCGCGGCGGGGGCGGCGCTGACCGCCCTCGCCGCGCCCGCCGCGCCCGCCGCGGCCTCACCCCGCCGACGGCCCTTCGGCCGGTTCGGTTCACCCGCCGCCCGGCTCACCGAACGGACGCTGTACGTGCATCCGGGCGGGCTCGGCGACCACACCACGGTCCGGGCGGCGGTCGCCGCCGCCAGCGGCCCCGGCCGGACCCTGGTCCTGGCCCCGGGCACGTACCGGGAGACGGTCGTCGTGAGCCCGGACCGTACGGACATGACCTGGATCGGCGCGAGCGGCGACCCCCGGGACGTCGTCGTGGTGTACGCCAACGCCGCCGGAACGCCCCGGCCCGGGGGCGGCACGTACGGCACCACCGGCTCCGCCACGACCACCGTCCAGGCGGCCGGCTTCACCGCCCAGGGGGTCACCTTCGGCAACGATTTCCTCCGCACCGACCTGCCGGGGAACCCCGGCACGCAGGCGGTCGCCCTGAAGACGCAGGGGGACCGCTCGGCGTTCTTCCACTGCCGGTTCCTCGGCCACCAGGACACCCTGTACGCCGACTCCCCGGCTCTGTCGGCCTTCGCCCGCCAGTACTTCGCGCACTGTCATGTCGAAGGGGACGTCGACTTCGTCTTCGGCCGGGCCACCGCCGTCTTCGAACGCTGCCGTTTCCGTACGCTGTTCCGCCCCGACCTGGCGGCGCCGCCGCACGGCTTCGTCTTCGCGCCGTCCACGGCGGGGGCGAACCCGAACGGGTTCCTCGCCGTCCGGTGCCGGGTCACCAGCTCGGCCCCGGACGGCTTCTACAAGCTGGCCCGTCCCTGGGTGCCGAGCTCGGACCCGACGGCCAGGCCGTCGCTCGTGGTCCGGGAGAGCGTCCTCGGCCCCGGGATCGACGCGGCCGCGCCGTACGCGAACATGAGCGCGGCCCACCCGTGGCAGGCACAGCGCTTCGCCGAGTACCGCAACACCGGCCCGGGCGCCCGGATCACCGTCCCGGAGAACCGCCCCCGACTGGACCCCGTCGAGGCGCGGTCCGCGACCCGCACCGCCTACCTGGGCGACTGGGACCCGCGCCTGCCCTTCTCCTGACCTCACAGGAGGGGGCCTCGGTTCACGCCCCGATCCGTCGGCCCGGGACACGGCCGGGTCCGTCACCCGAGAAACGACAGGCGCACCTGGCGGTGGGGGTTGTCCTTGTTGGTGTCGACGAGGCACACCGACTGCCAGGTGCCGAGGGCCAGTTCGCCGGCGATCACGGGGAGCGTCGCGTGGGGCGGGACGATGGCCGGCAGGACGTGGTCGCGGCCGTGTCCCCGGCTGCCGTGGCGGTGCTGCCAGCGTTCGTCGGCGGGGAGCAGGTGGTGGAGGGCCGCCAGCAGGTCGTCGTCGCTCCCCGATCCGGTCTCGATCAGCGCCACGCCCATGGTCGCGTGGGGTGCGAAGACGTTCAGGAGTCCGTCCCGCCCCTGTGCCACCTCGGCGAGGAAGGAGGCGCACTCCTGGGTCAGGTCGTGGACCGTCTCGGCCCTCCCCGTGGTGACGTCCAGGGTGCGTGTCTCGAATCCGTGGCTCATGGTTCCATCGTGGCCGACCGGGCCGTCATCTCGCGCTTCCCACGCGGACGGCGGACGGGGAAGGGTCTCCCCCGCCGTGCGACCCGGTCGTCGGGGGATCCTGCGGCGAAGGGTGGTGCGGAGCGGTCAGCGGGCCGGCGCTCCGGAGACCGGGAGGCGGGCGCAGCGGCGGCAGGCGCGGGCCGAGGTCGCCACGACGGCGTGGCAGGCGGCCGCGAGCGCGCCCGCGAACGCGAGCAGCGGCCAGTTCGTGGCGAGTGCGGAGGCCGTGGCGAGCGCGAGGGTCGTGACCGCCATGGCGATGCCCGCGGTGGTCCCGGTCCAGGCCACCACGAGCGGCAGCCGGGGCGGTGTGGGCAGCCTGCGGGCGAGGGTGCCGGTGACGGCGAGCGTCCCGGCGGCGAGCAGGGTGGCGGCGATCGCGACACCGGCCAGGTGCAAGGCGAGGAGCTGTGCGGTGCGGGGGATCAGCCCCGTCAGGTCGTGGTCGGGGCTCCCGGCCAGGTACCGGCAGGCGACCAGGAAGGGGGCGGTGAGGGCGACGGCGCGGGCGGTGTGGCGGGCCTGGGCGAGGGTCAGTTCGCGCTGGCAGCTGGGGACGAGTTCGCCGACGGTGCCGAACTCCCGTACCGCCGCGCCGATCGCGTCCCGTCGCGGGACCCCCTGCTCGACGTGGGCGTCCGCCGTGTCCGCGAGCCCGCCGCGGATCTCCTCGATCAGCCGGGCCTTGGCCCGGGTCGGTCCGTGGAGGGCGGCGTCGAGGTCGGCGACGTACTCGGCGAGGGGGTCGGCTCCGGTGGCGGAGGCGTTCACGTGGCGAGCCCGGGCGGTGTGGCGGGGTTCAGGACCGAGCCGATCGCGGCGGTGAACTCGTTCCACGCGGTCCGCTCGCCGGCGAGCGTGTGCCGGCCCGCGTCGGTGAGCTCGTAGCAGCGCCGTCGCCGTTCGCCGGAGGACTGCCAGCTGCTGCTCAGGAGTCCGACCCGCTCCAGCCGGTTCAGGGCCGGGTAGATCGTGCCCGTCCGCAGTTCGAGCACGCCCCCGCTGCGGCTCTGGACCGCGGCGATGATCGCGTAACCGTGCAGCGGGCCCGGTTCGAGCACCGCGAGCAGCAGTCCGTCCAGGTGCCCTCGCACCGCATCCGCCTTCATGGGTAGGCAGCCTACACAAGAGAGCTGTAGGCAGTGTATGTATTGGTAGCCAACGTATTGGCAGCCAGTCCATCGAGCTTCTGCTCGGCATCCCCACGGAGGCGCACGCCGTGACCGAGTTCCTGTTGTCCGTCCACGTCCTGGTCGCGATCGTCACGGTCGGATCGATCACCGTGGCCGCGTCGATGTTCCCGCGCGTCGCGCTACGGGCCTTCGGAGACGGGGAGCCCGACGCGCGCCCCGAGGAGACGGGGGCCCCAACCGGGAGGGACACCGGGACCGGGACGGCCCGGCTGCTCCACCGGGTCTGCACCGGGTACGCCGTCGCGGGTGTCGTCGTCCCGGTGTTCGGCATCGCCACCGGCGCCCGGCTCGGCGTGCTGACCGACGCGTGGCTGATCGTCTCGCTCGTGCTGACCGTCGTCGCCGCCGCCCTCCTCGGCCTGGCGATCCTGCCGGGCCAGCGGCGCATGCTCGCCCTGGCCGAGGGCGCGGCGGCGGAGCGGGAGGCGCGGCCGATCGCGTCCCGGCTCTCCATGACCACCGGGATGTTCAACGTCCTCTGGGCGGTCGTCGTCGTCCTGATGATCGTCCGCCCGGGCTCCACGACGGGCGCCTGATCCCGCGGACCGCGCGGGTACGCGTGCGGGCCGGGCGGCGCCTTCCGGCGGCCGCCCGGCCTCGTCGTACGCCGAGCCGCTCCCTGCGGGGCGGCTGCTATTCGAGCAGCTCGGCGTACGAGCCCATGGCCAGGGCGATGTCCGCCTGGGCCCAGAAACGGTGGTACGTGAAGACGGGCGCGGCGCCGCCCGCCAGATAGGCCTCGATCTTCGGCCAGGCCGGGTCGTCCTGGTAGAAGCTGCGGATCGAGGCGAAGGTGGAGGTGTTGTTCACCGTGTCGCCGTTCGGCATGGTGCCGGTCCAGCCGTTCGGTACGTACACGGGGTCGTCGAAGCGGTGGTAGTCGGCGCGGGTCTCCTCGACGGCGACGCCCAGCGGGTCCTGGTGGTGGTCCCACATGCCGTCGAGGAGGGCCTTGGCGACGCGCTTGGCCTCGGCGTGGCCGGACTTGGCCGCGTAGTAGGTGAGGGTCTTGGCGTAGGCGGCGGCGACACCGACGTCGTTCGTGTAGTCGGCGACGGTGACGTGCAGACCGGCGTTGGCGCCGGGGTTCGCCGCGTTCCAGGTGTCGGGCTTGCCGGACCACTGGAGGGTCGACGGGATGCGGTAGGTGCCGTCCGGGTTGATCGTGGTCTTGGACAGCGCCCAGGAGACCCACTTGTCGAGGACGGTCTTCGCCTCGGCGTCACCGGTCTGCTGGTAGTACTCGGCGACCCGTTCCATCGACCAGGCCTGGAAGCCGAACCACTGGTTGGACGCGGGGTCGTGGTAGACGGGCTTCTCGTCGTAGTACATGCCGTGGAAGGTGGGGGTGCCGGCCGGCGGGGTGGCGTAGCGGCCCTGCCAGCTGTTGGTCGCGCCGCCCGCGATGGCTCCCTCGTCGGACTGGAGCCAGCGGTAGAACTCCAGCTGCCGGTCGAGGCTGGTCGCCCAGTCCGCCTGCCCTGTCGCGGACTTGGGCTTGAGCGGGGCGTAGGAGCTGAGGGCGTAGGCGGCGAGGGGGTTCTGGTAGCCGCCGTGCGCGTGGCTGGATCCGATGCGCCAGGACCAGCCGGCCGAGGTGTCGGTGGCGCCGCCCCAGGCGTAGTACCAGGACATCAGGTAGTGCGCGCTGTTCTTGCCGGTGCCGGCCGGGCAGGCGGTCGGGCCGACGCAGTCGCCGACCTTCTTGAAGTACTTGTCGAACATGGCGTACCGCAGGTAGTCGCCCATTTTGGCCGCCTTGCCGACGGTCGCGGAGACCTGGCCCCCCTTGCCCTGCTGCTTGGCCCAGAGATCGGCCCAGTAGGCGGCCTGGACGGCGCGGGCGTCGGCGTCAGGGGCGTTGGTGAACTTCCACTGCTTGGCGTAGGAGGCGTCCCCGGTGAAGAGGTCGAGGTAGCCGTTCTTCCCGCCGTACGTGAAGTTGTCGCAGGTCGGGTGGGTGACGGTCTCCCAGACGGACTCCTGCGGGCCGCGCTGGAAGGTGTTGATGTACGAGGGGCCGGTCGCCGTCGGTCCGGCGGAGCACTTGCCGGGCTCGTTGCCGAAGCCGTAGACGTTGTCGACGTCCTGGATCCAGTGCATGCCGTAGATGTCGTCGGTGCTGTAGGCGCTCTTGAGCTCGGCGGCGATCGGGTCGGAGCCGGAGGTCACTCCGGAGTCGAGCCGGGCGGGGTACTGCGAGGGCAGGTCCCACTCGGGGGCGTACGTCGCCGGCTTCGAGGCGTTGTAGGAGCCGGTGGTGGGCGTGTCCGCGTGGGTGGGGATCATGAATTTCTCCATGATGTCCCAGGCTCCGTTGAACTTGGTCCAGTCGCCGGTGATCTTGCCGTACATGGCCTGGAGCCAGATCAGGTAGCTGTACGCCTCCGAGGTCGTCTGGTGCCCGTGGTCGGGGGCCTCGACGATCAGCGTCTCCACCGAGTGGTACGGGATGCCCTCGGGTGAGAAGTACCCGTTGGCCGGGTCGGTGATCTTCCCGTGGAGGTCCAGGAAGCGTGCGTCGTACGTCGAGTCGGCGGCCAGCTGGGCGACGGTGACCTGGGCCTTGGCGTGGCCCGGGGCGGTTGCGGTGAACACGGCCGAGCCGGTGCCGGTGGCCGCGGCGGCGACGGTCACCTTCTGCGCGGTGTTCCAGTTCGACGGAGTGAAGGTGAGCGCGGCGGGGGTCGCGGTGAGGTTGGTGTTGCCCGAGGTACGGGTGACGCCGACCGTGACGTTCGCCGTGGGGGCGGTCGAGAGCTTCAGGTCGAAGGTGCCGGTGGTTCCCTGCCGTACCCCGAGCTGACTCGGGGAGGCGACGAGCGCGGGGCCCGCGGCGACGGTGATGCCGACGGGGGCCGACTCGGCGGAGGCGCCGAGGCTGTCGTGGGCCCTGGCGTAGAGGGAGTGGGCTCCGGCGGCGAGACCGGTGGCGCTGAAGGTGAAGGGTGCGGTGTCGTCGGTGCCGAGGAGCGTGGAGTCGCTGTAGAACTCCACCTTGCCGACGGTGGCACCGTCCGCGGCCGCGGCGGTGGCGGCGAGCGGGACCGCGTCGCCCTCGGTGTATACGGCTCCGGGGGCGGGGCTGGTGAGGACGGCGACCGGGGGCTGGTGGGCGCCGGTGCAGGGGGTGCCGTTGACCGCGAACGAGGTCGGGGCGGCGTTGGCCCCGGTGTAGGTGAACTGGGCGCCGGTGGTGACGGCGGCCCCGGGGGCGAGGGTGCCGTTCCACGACGCGTTGGTCACGGTGACGGTCCTGCCGGACTGGGACCAGACTCCGCTCCAGCCGTTGGTGAGCTTCTGGTCGCCGGTCTGGGCGTAGGTGAGCGTCCAGCCGGTGAGGGCTTCGGCGCCGCGGTTGGTGAGGGTGAGTTCGGCCGTGAAGCCCGAACCCCAGTCGTTCGTCCGGTAGTCGACGCCGCACCGGACGGCGGCCGCCACGGCGGTGTCGGCTCCGACGGCGGGGAGGCCGAGGGAGAGGGACAGCGCCGCGGCGAGGGCGGTCAACGGTCGGCGTGGGCTCGTTCTCGGTCGGAGGCGTGGCATGCGGGTGGTTCTCCTCGCGGCTCGTGAGGGCGGGGGGAGCGAAGAGCGGAACGTGCCTGGAGACAAGCTGTGAACCAGTGGGAGCGCTCCCACTGTGCAGTTGGGGCGCTGCGGCGTCAAGGTGCGTGAAGAGTCGAAGGCAACGGACAAGGAAATTTACCCAACCCCTCTTTTCCTTGGCGGCAGTTGACGCTACGGTCTGGCCGACCAGTGGGAGCGAATCCGTCCGGTCGGCACACCGCCAGAGGTGTGCCCTCGCTGCGAGGACTCGCTCATGCGACATCCCCCACGTCTGTCCGCGCTGCTCTCCGGAGCGGCGCTCACGATGGCGAGCACCGCGTTCGCCCTCTTGGGTACGGCCTCAGGAGCCGCGGCCGCACCCGTCTGCACGGTGGAGTACTCGGTCACCGGCCAGTGGGCCGGCGGCTACCAGGGCGCCGTCACGATCACCAACAACGGTGCGCAGCTGAGTGGTTGGAGACTCGGCTTCGACTTTCCGGCCGGCCAGTCCGTCAGTCAGGGCTGGGGTGGGAAGTGGTCCCAGTCCGGGGCCGCCGTCACGGTCGTGAACGAGAGCTGGAACGCCTCGCTCGGCACGGGAGCGAAGGTGTCGGGCGGCTTCATCGCCTCCTGGTCGGGCGCCAACACGGCTCCCACCGCGTTCACGCTCAACGGCGCCCCGTGCGGCACCGGCGTCCCCCCGACGCCGACGCCGACTCCCACACCCACGCCCACACCCACCGAGCCGACCACCCCTCCGACCACGCCGCCCACCACTCCCCCGCCGACACCGGCCCCGGTCACCGGCGCGCCCGAACTCAGCGTGTCCGGAAACAGGTTCACCGACCAGAACGGCGCCACCCGACGCCTCCTCGGCGTCAACCGCTCCGGCGGTGAGTTCATGTGCGTCCAGGGCCACGGCTTCTTCGACGGCCCCGTCGACGACGCCTCGGTCAGGGCCATCGCCGACTGGAAGGCCAACACGGTCCGCATCCCCCTCAACGAGGAGTGCTGGCTCGGCCTCGACAACATCAAGCCCGCCTACCGCGGCACGCCCTACATCGACGCGGTCAGGGACCTGGTGAACAGGGTCCTCGCCCACGGCATGACACCCGTGGTCGAACTGCACTGGACGCACGGTCTGTACACGGGCAACTCGGCGGGCTGCTCCGACGTGCACGCCTCCTGCCAGAAGCCGATGCCCGGCGCCCAGTACACCCCGGCGTTCTGGACCTCGGTGGCGAACACCTTCAAGAACGACCGGCGGGTCGTCTTCGACCTCTTCAACGAGCCCTATCCGGACCGGGCGACCTCCACCGCGACCCAGGCGTGGACCTGCTGGCGCGACGGCGGCAGCTGCCCGGGCATCGGCTACGAGGTCGCCGGCATGCAGGACCTGGTGGACGCGGTCCGCGCGACAGGGGCGAGGAACCTCGTCCTCGTCCCGGGCATCGCGTACTCCAACGACCTGAGTCAGTGGCTCGCGTACGCCCCCACCGACCCGGCGGACAATCTGGCCGCCGCCTGGCACGTCTACAACTTCAACACCTGCTCCGACGAGACGTGCTGGAACACCACCCTCGCCCCGGTGGCCGCCGAGGTTCCCCTCCTCGCCGGCGAGATCGGCGAGAACACCTGCGGACACGCGTTCGTCGACCGCGTCATGGAGTGGTTCGACGACCGCGGCCTCTCGTACCTGGGCTGGACCTGGAACACCTGGAACTGCAACTCGGGTCCCGCGCTGATCAGTTCGTACGACGGCACTCCCACCGCGTTCGGCATCGGGCTGCGCGATCACCTGCGCGGCCTCACCCCCTGATCCCACCCCCTGGAAGGAATCCCCACCCGCATGAGCCGCACCAGAAGCACCAGCCGCACCGCCCTCCTGGCGGCCCTCGGCCTCATCACGGCCACCGGCGCCACCGCCACCGTCCTCGGCACCGCCACCGCCGGCGCCGCGGCCCCCGGTTGCCGGGTCGACTACCGGATCACCAACCAGTGGAGCACCGGCTTCGGCGCCGACGTGACCGTCACCAACACCGGTGACCCGGTTGCCGCCTGGACCCTCGAATGGTCCTACGCGGGCAACCAGCAGGTCACCCAGGGCTGGAACGCCACGATCACCCAGTCCGGCACCGCCGTCACCGCCAAGAACGTCTCCTACAACGGGACCCTGGCCACGGGCGGTTCGACCTCCTTCGGCTTCAACGGCTCGTACAGCGGCACCAACGCCGTACCGGCCACCTTCAAGCTGAACGGGGTCGTCTGCAACGGCGCCACCGAGCCGACCCAGCCCCCGACCACCCCGCCCACCACTCCCCCGACCACGCCTCCCACCACCCCGCCGCCGGCCGGCGGCAAGGCCGACAACCCGTACGCCGGCGCCAAGGTGTACGTGAACCCGGAGTGGGCCGCGAAGGCGGCGGCCGAGCCCGGCGGCACGAAGATCTCCGGCCAGCCCACCGGTGTCTGGCTGGACCGGATCGCCGCCGTCAACGGCTCCGCCACCTCCATGGGCCTGCGTGCCCACCTCGACGAGGCCCTCCGGCAGAAGGGCACCGGCGAGCTCGTCGTCCAGCTGGTCGTCTACAACCTGCCGGGCCGCGACTGCGCCGCGCTCGCCTCCAACGGCGAGCTCGGCCCGACCGAGATCGGCCGCTACAAGACCGACTACATCGACCCGATCGCCGCGATCCTTGCCGACTCCAAGTACGCGGGGCTGCGGATCGTCACCACGGTCGAGATCGACTCGCTGCCCAACCTCGTCACCAACGTCTCCGGCCGCCCGACCGCCACGCCCAACTGCGACGTCATGAAGGCCAACGGCAACTACGTCACCGGTGTCGGCTACGCGCTCAAGAAGCTCGGCGCGATCGGCAACGTCTACAACTACGTGGACGCCGGCCACCACGGCTGGCTCGGCTGGGACGACAACTTCGGCCCCTCCGCCGAACTGTTCAAGCAGGCGGCCACCGCCGAGGGCTCCACGCTCTCCAACGTCCACGGCTTCATCGTCAACACCGCCAACTACAGCGCCCTGAAGGAGAACCACTTCACGATCAACGACAGCGTGAACGGCGTCTCCGTGCGCCAGTCGAAGTGGGTCGACTGGAACCGGTACACCGACGAGCTGTCGTACGCCCAGGCCATGCGCGCCAAGCTGGTCCAGCTGGGCTTCGACAGCGGCCTCGGCATGCTGATCGACACCTCCCGCAACGGCTGGGGCGGCACCGCCCGGCCCACCGCCCCGGGCGCGACGACCAGCGTCGACACCTACGTCAACGGCGGTCGCTACGACCGGCGCATCCACCTCGGCAACTGGTGCAACCAGTCCGGCGCCGGTCTCGGCGAGCGGCCGCAGGCGGCGCCCGCCACGGGCATCGACGCGTACGTCTGGATGAAGCCCCCGGGCGAGTCCGACGGCGCCAGCAAGGAGATCCCGAACAACGAGGGCAAGGGCTTCGACCGGATGTGCGATCCGACCTACACGGGCAACGCCCGTAACGGGAACAGCATGTCGGGCGCGCTGCCGGACGCCCCGATCTCGGGCCAGTGGTTCTCGGCCCAGTTCCAGGAGCTCCTGAAGAACGCCCACCCGGCGCTGTAACACCCCCGCGCGACCTTGTGGCGGGCCGGGGTCCCGGCCCGCCACAGGGAACTCCCCGCCCACCCCCACGCGCGCGTGCCCGCGCCGACCTGCTCAGCTCGACTCCCGCACGATCAGCTCCGTCGGCAGCACGTGCCGCCGGGGCTCTTCCGGTGCCTCCGCGATGTCCTGGAGCAGCATCCGCGCCATCGTGCGGCCCATCTCCTCGATGGGCTGCCGCACACTCGTCAGCGGCGGGTCCGTCAGCCGTGCCACCGGCGAGTCGTCGACCCCCACGAGGGCCACGTCCGCCGGCACCCGCCGCCCCGCCTCCCGCAGGGCCGCCCGCGCGCCCGCCGCCATGACGTCGGAGGCGGCGAAGACCGCGTCCAGGTCCGGGCTGCGGTCGAGCAGCCGCCGCATGGCCAGCCGGCCGCCCTCCTCGGTGAAGTCGCCCGCCGAGACCAGCGCCTCGTCGGGCGCGAGTCCGGCCTCCGTGAGTCCGGCGCGGTAGCCGCCGAGCCGGGCGCGCGCCACGTACATGTCGAGCGGTCCCGTGACGGTCGCGATCCTGCTCCGTCCGCGCGCCACGAGGTGCGCGACGGCGGCCCGGCCGGCTCCGATGTTGTCGGAGTCGACGTAGGGCACGGGCTCGGCCTCCGAGCGGCGTCCGTTCATGACGACGGGGAGGCCGAGTTCCCTGACGCGGTCGGGCAGCGGGTCGTCGCCGTGGACGGAGGCGAGCAGGACGCCGTCGACGCGCTGGGCGGCGAGGTACTGCTCGAAGCGCTGGCGCTCCTGCTCGCTGCGGACCAGGGTGAGCAGCAACTGTTTGTCGGCCTCGGCGAGTTCTGCGCTGACCCCGCGGATGAGGTCGAGGAAGTACGGCTCCGCGAAGAGCCGGGTCTCGGCCTCGGGGATGACGAGCGCGATCGCGTCCGTACGGCTGCCGGCGAGGGCGCGGGCCGCCTGGTTGGGTACGTAGCCGAGTTCGGCGACGGCTCTGGCGACGGCCGTCCTGGTCCGCTCGCTCACGCGGGGGGAGCCGTTGATGACCCGGGAGACCGTGCCCCGGCCGACCCCTGCCATGGCCGCGACCTCCTCCAGGGTGGGTCTGCCGCTCTGCCGTCCGTTCACCGCTCCCGCACTCCCCTCGTAGGACAACGCGCAGCTCACCCTGGGCCCGAAGGTCATGGGAGCGCTCCCAACCGAGCCCCAAACTAGCCCACGGGACCCGGGCCGCGCCACGAGGGTGTGTTCAGGAGATGACGCGACGACGGCCGCGAGAGGCCGCGAAACCCCCGGAAAACCTTCCGGTAACGAATCCGCGTTCATCTCTTGACACCCCCACCCGCCAGGCAGCAACCTTCCGGCAACGACGTGGGAGCGCTCCCATCCGGGATGCGCACAGCCTTGCATCAGGTCCCGGCCGGCGCCGCCGAGCCGCGATCAGCGGGCCGGACCTCTTGGCGCACAACGAGCACCACCTTTGGACGAGGAGAGTGGAATGCGCACTTCCAGCAGCAGACGCGGACGCCGTGCGGCGATCGCGGCGGTCGCCGTCGTCGTGACCGGCACGACCCTGCTCACCGGTTGCGGCAGCGACGACGACAACGGCGCCAAGGGCGGCGGGGGCGGCCAGGCGGGCGGGAAGATCACGCTGCGGGTCGGGACCTTCGGTTCCTTCGGCTACGACGACAAGACCGGCGCCAAGCTCTACGCCGAGTACGAGCGGCTCCACCCGAACATCAAGATCGAGGAGTCGAACGTCTCCGACGGTCAGAAGTACTGGGACACCCTCAAGCTGCGCCTCTCCCAGAACAGCGGCGTCGCCGACATCCAGGCCGTCGAGGTCGGCTACATCGCCGAGGCGACCGGCCCGGCCATGGCGAACAAGTGGATCGACCTGGGCAAGGAGGGCGGCGCGAACCTCGGCGACTTCCTCGACTGGAAGGTCAAGCAGGCCACGACCGGCGACGGCAAGGTGATCGGCCTCGGCACCGACATCGGCCCGATGGCCATCTGCTACAACAAGGACCTCTTCGCCAAGGCCAAACTGCCCACCGAGCGCGACGCCGTCGCCAAGCTGTGGTCGGGCGACTGGGCCAAGTTCATCGAGACCGGCGAGAAGTACAAGGCGGCCGCCCCCGCGGGCACCTCCTTCCACGACTCGGCGAGCGGACTCTTCAACGCCGTCATCTCCAGCGACCCCGTGCAGTACGCCGACACCAGCGGCAAGCTCGACTGGGAGAACAGCCCCGGCGTGAAGAAGGCCTGGGAGACGGCCGTCACGGCGGCCCAGGGCGGACTCACCGCCAAGCTCCGCCAGTTCGACGAGAAGGGCACCTGGAACGCGGCCTTCAAGAACTCGAAGTTCGCCACCGTCGCCTGCCCCAGCTGGATGACCGGCATCATCAAGGACCAGGCCGGACCCGCCAACCAGGGCAAGTGGGACATCGCCGCGCCGCCGGTCGCCGGCAACTGGGGCGGCGCCTTCCTCGCCGTGCCCAAGGCCGGCAAGCACACCAAGGAGGCCGCCGAGCTGGCCGCCTGGCTGACCGCCCCGGAGCAGCACGCCAAGGTGTTCGCGGTCAACGGCAACATCCCCTCGTCGAAGGACACGCTGACGTCCTCGACGGTCCAGGAGGCGAAGCTGCCGTACTTCGGCGACACCCCGGTCGGCAAGATCTTCTCCAGCGCGGCGGCCGGCATCACGCCCGCCTCGATCAGCCGGTACGACGGCCAGGTGAAGACCTTCCTCACCGACAACGGCATCCTCGACATCGAGCAGCGCGGCACCGACCCGGCCAAGGCCTGGGAGAACGTCAAGAAGCTGGTCGACGACAAGATCGACCAGTAGCGGGGGCCGTGTGCGGGTCCGCCGCCCGCGGGCGGCGGACCCGCACCGTCCGCACCACCGCACGCATCGACCCGGAAGGACGCCCCCGTGGCCACCCCCGTTCGGGCGAGGCCGGACGGCTCCCCGCCGCCCGCCGCACCGCCCTCCTCCCCCGGCCCGCGCGGCCACCGCTCCTCCCCCCGCTGGCGCAGCACGCTCTACCGCTGGGACCTCAGGGCGATCCCGTACGTCTTCGTCGCCCCGTTCTTCCTCACCTTCGCCGCCTTCGGTCTCTTCCCGCTGATCTACACCGGCTGGCTCTCGCTCCACCGGGTCGAGCTCGGCGGTGACCCGACGTGGAAGGGCCTGGAGAACTACACCGACCTCGCGACCAGCGAGTTCTTCTGGAACGCGCTCGTCAACACCTTCACCATCGGGGTCATCTCGACCGTTCCCCAGCTGCTCATGGCCCTGGGCCTGGCGCATCTGCTCAACTACAAGCTCCGCGGCCGGGGTTTCTTCCGGGTCGCGGTCCTCGCCCCGTACGCCACGTCGATCGCGGCGGCGACGCTGGTCTTCGCCCAGCTCTTCAACACCGACTACGGGATGATCAACGGCGTCCTGGGCTGGTTCGGCTTCGACCCGGTGAACTGGGAGTCGTCCAAGTGGCCGGCGCAGATCGCGATCTCGACGATCGTCACCTGGCGCTGGACCGGCTACAACGCGCTGATCTACCTGGCCGCCATGCAGGCCGTGCCCCAGGACCTGTACGAGGCGGCCTCGCTCGACGGTGCCTCGCGCTGGCGCCAGTTCGTCAGCGTCACGATCCCGTCCATCCGGCCGACGATCCTCTTCACGATCATCGTCTCCACCATCGGCGCCACCCAGCTGTTCGGTGAGCCGATGCTCTTCGGCGGCAGTGTCGGCATCAGCGGCGGCAGCGGCAACCAGTTCCAGACGCTGAGCCTGCTGATGTACGAGAAGGGGTGGATCACCGGCGCGCTGGGCCAGGCCTCGGCGATCGCCTGGGTCATGCTGCTGCTCCTGCTGCTCGTCGGCGGCGTCCAGGCGCTCGTCTCCCGCCATCACCGCAAGAAGCCGGGGAGCTGACCCATGGCCCGCACACTCGACACGACCGCGTCCCGAGCCCCGGCGGCCAACCGCCCGGGAAGGCGCTTCCGGCAGTCCGCAGGCCGCCAGCACCACGCGGGACCGCTCACCTACGTCCTGCTCGTCGGGGCCGCGTTCGTCTCCCTCTTCCCGCTGTACTGGAACGTGGTCGCCGCCTCGCACACCGGCGAGCGGGTCGTGGAGGCCCCTGCGCCGCTGCTGCCCGGCAACCGCCTCCTGGACAACCTGAGCTTCGCCTGGAACCAGGTCGACATGGGCGAGGCGCTGATCAACACCACGATCGTGGCGAGCCTGGTGGCCCTGTCCACCGTGCTGTTCTCCACGCTCGCCGGTTTCGCCTTCGCCAAGCTGCCGTTCCGGGGCCGGGGAATGCTGCTCTCGCTCGTGGTCGCCACCATGACCATCCCGCCGCAGCTCAGCGTCATCCCGCTCTACCAGATCATCACGGACCTCGGCTGGTTCGACCAGCTCCAGTCGGTCGTCCTGCCGTCGCTCGTCGCCGCCTTCGGCGTGTTCTTCATGCGCCAGTTCCTGGTGGAGGCCCTGCCGACGGAGCTGGTGGAGGCGGCCAGGATGGACGGCGCGCACAGCCTCCGGATCATCTGGCACGTGGTCTTCCCGGTGGCCAGACCCGCCATGGCCGTGCTCGGCATGCTCGTCTTCGTCCAGGCGTGGAACGACTTCTTCTGGCCGTTCATCGCCCTCACCCCGGACGGCAACCCCACCCTGCAGGTGGCGCTCGCCGGTCTCGGCGCGGGCAACCACAGCGTGGACCACGCCGTCGTGCTGACCGGCGCCCTCATCTCCACCGTGCCGCTGCTGCTCGTCTTCGCCTTCCTGGGCAAGCACATCGTGGGCGGCATCACGGCCGGCGCCGTCAAGAGCTGACGGCGCCCGCCGCCCGCACTCCACCCCTCTTCCGTACCGCACGACCGAACGTACCTACCCCGTACCCGCGTTGGGAGCGCTCTCCTATGACCGCGTCCGAAACCCGGCCGCTCACGGCCATCCGCTCGTTCCCGCCCGGCTTCCTCTGGGGCGCGGCCACCGCCGCGTACCAGATCGAGGGAGCGGCGGCGGAGGACGGCCGTACCCCGTCCATCTGGGACACCTTCTCGCACACCCCCGGCAAGGTCTTCGAGGGCCACACCGGCGACGTGGCCGTGGACCACTACCACCGGTTCCGCGAGGACGTCGGCATCATGTCCGAACTCGGCCTGAACGCCTACCGGTTCTCCGTCTCCTGGTCCCGGGTGCAGCCCACCGGCCGCGGCCCGGCCGTCCAGAAGGGCCTCGACTTCTACCGGGCGCTCGTCGACGAGCTGCTCGCCGCCGGGATCGAGCCGGCCCTGACCCTCTACCACTGGGACCTGCCGCAGGAGTTGGAGGACGCGGGCGGCTGGCCGGAGCGGGCGACCGCCGAGCGGTTCGCCGAGTACGCGGGGATCGTCGCCGACGCCCTCGGTGACCGGGTGAACCGCTGGACCACGCTCAACGAGCCCTGGTGCAGCGCGTTCCTGGGGTACGGCTCCGGGGTGCACGCCCCGGGGCGGACGGACCCGGTGGCCTCCCTCCGCGCGGCCCACCACCTCAACCTCGGGCACGGGCTCGCGGTGCAGGCCCTGCGGTCGGCGCTGCCCTCGGACCGGCAGCTCTCGGTCTCCCTCAACCTGCACGAGATCCGGCCGCTGACCGGTTCGGCCGAGGACCGGGACGCGGCCCGCCGGATCGACGCCGTCGGCAACCGGATCTGGCTGGGGCCGATGCTGGAGGGCGCCTACCCCGAGGACCTGATCGCCGACACGGCGCAGGTGACGGACTGGTCCTTCGTCAGGGACGGCGACACGGCGACCGCGCGGCAGCCGCTGGACCTGCTGGCGATCAACTTCTACGCGCCGACGCTCGTCTCCCAGGTCCCGGAGGGGGCGGAGAAGCCACAGGACGACGGTCACGGCAACAGCGACCACTCGCCCTGGCCGGGCGCGGACGCGGTCGCCTTCCACCGGGCGCCGGGCGAGCGGACGGCGATGGGCTGGCCGGTCGACGCGAGCGCCCTGTACGACCTGCTGACCCGGGTGTCTCGGGAGTACCCCCAGCTCCCGCTGGTCATCAGCGAGAACGGGGCGGCGTACGAGGACGTGGTGTCCCCGGACGGTTCGGTGCACGACCCGGAGCGCGCGGCGTACGTGCACGCGCATCTGGAGGCGGTGCACCGGGCGATCGAGGACGGGGTGGACGTCCGCGGCTACTTCCTCTGGTCGCTCCTGGACAACTTCGAGTGGGCCTACGGCTACGCGAAGCGGTTCGGCGCGGTCCGGGTGGACTACGACACCCTGGAGCGGACCCCGAAGTCCAGCGCCCGCTGGTACGCGCGGGTGGCGCGGTCGGGCGAGCTGCGAGCCCCCGAAGGGGACTGATCCCCGCACAGGGAGGAGGGCCGCGCCGGTCGCACCGGCGCGGCCCACCCCCGTGCGGCGACCGGATCAGATGTCGATCACGCGGTAGCCGATGACGTAGACGCCGCCGGAGCCCTCGACGGAGCGCCACTGGGTCTCGGCGCCGACCTCGCTGCCGGTGACGAGCGTGGCGCCGAGCTTGTCGTCGGGGCTGGTCGTGTCGTAGTCCCAGACGGTCAGGGTGCGGGCCTGCTGCTTGCCCAGGATCAGGGCCGCGTTGCCGTTGCCGTCGCCCATGGAGCGGACGTAACCGGTGCCCATGGTCTGGTACTTGAGACCGTTGCCGGGCCAGACCTTGACGGCGTTGCCGTTGGCGTCGGTGATCTTGAGGTACGCCTCGTCGTGGTCGCCCTCGCTGTTCTTCTGGCAGTGCAGCTCGACGAGTTCGATCCGCACGTAGTCGATCGGCTCGGCCTGCGCGGTGCCGGCGAAGGCGGCGACGCCGGCGAAGGCGAGCAGGGCGGTCGCGGCCGTTCGGGCGATTCGGTTCGTACGCATGTGGTCCCCCCACACATCGGGTCACTCGCGTGACAGTGGTTCCGGCCCGCCGCTGTCGGCGGGGCCGGTGTGCCGTTCCCCTCGGCACGTCACCTACTGTGCCCGCCGGTCCCCGCCGGTTCTACGCGTGTTCCGCTGGCCGGAACGGGCCCGCTCGACAGAGGCTCAGGGCACGAGCGCTCTCGACGGGACGGCCCTCCGGGGCCCGCCCCGGCCGAGCGCCCGGCCGATCGCGACCCCCGCCTCGGCGACGCCCCGGGCGAGCGGGTCGAGCGGGCGGCTCGCCGGGACCATGGCGGCGAGCGCCGCGACCGTGCGCCCGTCCGGGGTGCGGACCGGAAGCGCGGCGCAGCACACGCCGGCCATCACGTCCTCCCGGTCGAGGACTGGGCCTCCCCTGAGCGGCCCCCGGAGGGCCTTCCCGGCGGCGGTGTCCAGGTGGAACGCCATGCCGTCCCGTACGGGGAAGAGCGGTTCGAGGTCCCCCGGGACCGAACCGACCGTGATCGCCATGTCCTCGCGCAGCACGGTGAGGACCACGCTCGCGCCGGTGGCTGCCCGAAGCCGCTGGAGCGGCAGCCGGGCGGCGCGGCGCAGTCCGGGGTGCGGCTCCCAGGCCTGGCCGAGGCGGTACAGCTGGGGTCCGACCCGGTAGCGGTTGCCCTTCCGCTCGACGGCGCCGAGGGTGACCAGTTGGTCGAGGAGCCGGTGGACGCTGCCCTTGGGCACCCCGCAGACGAGCGCCAGCTCGGTCACACCCGCCTCGTCACCGCTGCGGCGCAGGGCGTCGAGCAGCGCGAAGGCGCCTTCGAGCACTCCCCGCCCGCGCGTCGGCGCCCCGCCCCGCTCCGGACCGGTGGCGGGGTCCCGGTCCCCACCGGGCCGCCCGCAGGGGTCCGGTCCTTCGCCTTCCGGCCCGAGCCCGTCTCCGCCCGGTACACGTCTCTCTCCGGTCTCCATGAGTCCCCCCGACTCCGCACGCCCGGCCGTGGTCCCCGATGGCTCGGCTCCGGGCACACCCCCACGATGCCGCAGTCCGGGCGATTCCGGCCAAGGGCTCGTGCCGCCCGTCGTGTCGCCGGGCGGCGCCCCTTAGGGTGTGCCGACATGAGAGACGCTCACCCGCCCGTCGCCCGGTCCCGTCGGCGCGGAGTCGCCGGCCTGGTCGCCGTGGCCACCGTCGTGGCGGGGCTCGCGACCGCGTTCGTCGTCGCCGCCCCGCCCTCGCGGTCCGCGCCCCGCCCCGCGGCGGAGGTCGCGACGGAGGCGAAGGCCGGTGCTCCGGCGACCCCGTGGATGCGCCGCGCCGGGGCGCCGCCGACCGTGATCGCCCACCGGGGGGCCTCCTCGGCCGCTCCCGAGAACACCCTGGTCTCCGACGAGGTGGCGCGGCGCGGCGGGGCGGTCTGGATCGAGAACGACGTCCAGCCCAGCAAGGACGGCGTGCCGTACATCCTCCACGACACGACCGTCGACCGGACGACCGACGGTACGGGCGCGGTCCGTTCCCTGACCGCCGCCCAGCTGGACGCGCTGGACGCCGGCTCCTGGTTCGCGCCCGCCTACACCGGCACCCGGGTGCCGACCCTCGCCGCCCAGCTGGCGGACCTCCGGGTGCGCGGCGGGAACCTGCTCCTGGAGATCAAGGGCCGGCACAGTCACGCCGAGGTGGCCCGGATCGTCCGGGAGATCCGGAGCCAGGGCATGACGGACCGGGTCTTCGTCCAGAGCTTCGACATCCCGTCGCTGCGGTACGCCCGCGCGCTGGCGCCCGAGCTGCCGCTCGGGCTGCTGCGGAGCACCCTCGACGCCGACCCGGTGGCGCTCGCCGAGGAGCTGGACCTCGCCGCGTACAACGTCTCGGACGCGGCGCTCGCCACCCGTCCGGCGGTGGTCGGCGCTCTGCACGCGGCGGGCGTGGCGGTGAACGTCTGGACGGTGGACACCCCCGCCCGCTGGGCCGCCCTGGAGGCGCTCGGCGTGGACGGGATCATCACCAACCGCCCGACGGAGCTGGGCGGCTGGTCGGCCGGCCGGACACGGCCTACGGCGTGACCTTGATGTCGTCGACGAAGGCCCGGACCATGACGGCGTTGGTGGAGACGACCGTGCCGGGCTTGATGAGGCCGCCCTGGCCGTCGTCGCCCACCTGCACCGTGCGTTCCCCGAGGAACGTGTAGGTCTCGCGGTCGAAGATCCACTCGGTGCGCTGTCCACCGGTCTCGTCGTACCGCGCGACCGCGACGCCCTTGCGTCCGGCCGCGTCGGTGGCGCTGTCGACCAGGACGACGCCGGGGATCTTCGCGGCGGCCTTGTAGAGGGCGGCCGTCAGCTTCGGGGACGGCCAGCTCCCGCCGAGCAGGTCGCCGATGGTGGTGAAGGCCTGCTGGTCCTTGGTGCGGCCCTGTCCCTCGGTCTCCTTGTAGATCTTCCGCAGCAGCGCGTCGGGATCGGTGGGGAGGGCGGCGAGGTAGTCGAGGGTCGGCGCGCCGAGGTGCGGCTTCGGGGTGTTGCCCGTCTCGTCGGGGCCCGCCAGGGTGATGCCCTCGGGTTCGGTGGTGCCGGGCTCGATCAGCCAGCCCTTGAGGCCGTCGGGGGACATCCAGGTCTGCCGGGTGTGCAGGGGCACGCTCACGACGCTGGTCACGTCGCCCACGGTCCTGAGGTGGGTGCCGGCGGACCGCGACTCGATGTAGACGTACTGGCCGGCGCGGCTGTGCGGGGCGTCCGCCCCGGCGGCGGCGAGCGAGATCCGGTCGAGGAGCCGGGGCGCGCCCTTCGCGTCCACGGTGCCGAGCGAGGTGGTGAGGACGGGGCCGGTGGCGCGGTCGTCGGGGCCGGCGCCGCCGCCGGGGGTGAGGAGGAGGACGCCGACGGCGAGCGCGCCGGCGAGGACGGTCGCGGCCGGGAGGAGGATCGCCTTCCGCAGGAAGGGGTTGCGTGCGGGGCGAGCCGCGGCGGCGAGGCGGTCGTCGTGGATCTGGTTCATCAGGCGCTCCTTGTGGAACTGGTGGCGGCCCGGAGGAAGGTCGTGTTCCTCGATCGCCGGGAGGACTCCGGTCTCCTGCCGGTTCGCCGTGCGGGGCTGGTTCGGGTCGGGGTTCATCGGATTCCTTCCTGCGCGGGCCGGACCGCGTTCACGCGATCACCTGTTGTCTGTCGGGGGCGGGGGGCGGGTTCCCGTTTTTCGCGGGCGAGTTCCTCCTCGGTTCCGAGACGGAGCTTGGTGCGGGCGCGGGAGAGCCGGGAGCGGACGGTGCCGACGGGGACCCCGAGGGCCTGGGCGGCCTCGGTGTAGGCGAGGCCTTCCCACAGACAGAGCACGAGGACCTCGCGTTCGGTGCGGCGGAGGGTGCCGAGGGCGCGCAGGGTGGCCGCGATGCGGCGGCGGTCGTCGACGCGGCCGGCGACCTCGGAGGCGTGGTCGGGCACCGAGGCCTCGGGCGGTCCCGACGAGGCGTACGCGGCGGCGGCGGCCCGGTAACGGCGGTTGCCGCGGCAGTGGTTGCGGGCGACGTTGGTGGCGACGCCGAGGAGCCAGGGCCGGACGGATCCCCCTTCGGGGTCCACCTTGCCCCGGAGCCGCCAGGCCTCCAGGAAGGTCGCCGACATGACGTCCTCGGCGACCGACCAGTCACCGGTCAGCCGGAAGGCGTGGTTGTAGACGCTCCGGGCGTAGGAGTCGAAGAGTTCGGCGAAGGCCGAGGGGTCCCCGTCCCGGATGCGTGCGCGCAGGTCGATGTTCACGTCTCTCGTCTGTCCGGCCCCGGGGACGGGTTCCCGTGACCCCGGTCACATCAGGGGGTGAGTTCGTCGAGGAGGCCGGGGTTGACGACGCGGAGGATCGTCGCGATGTCGGCGGGGTCGGCCGCCGCCCACAACACCCCGCGTGCCGCCCGGTACTTGGCGGCGAGCCGTTCCCGCTGCTCGGGCGGGAGGGCGGCGGACCGGTCCGCGCGGCTGTTGTGGGCGTTGTCGGCGATCTTCACGAGGGTGGCGTCGGGGTCCTCCGTGATGCGGCGGATCTTCTCCTCGTACGCCGTGCCGGGCCGGTTGGTGACGGCGTCGACGATGGCGACGACCCGGTCGGGGATTCCGGCGGCGCGGAGCCGCCGGGTCGTCCATTCCGTGTCCTCGACGATGTCGTGGAGCAGTCCGGCCATGGCCAGGTGCGGGCCGAGCGGTGCCAGGCCCGCGGCGACCGCGCGGACGTGTGCGACGTACGGGACGCCGGCCTTGTCGGTCTGTCCGGCGTGCGCGCGGTCGGCGAGCGCGTCCACCTCGGCGAGAGTCTTCATCGCACCATCATCGCGGGGTTGGGCGACCGCCCCCGCGTCTCCCCCGACAGACCCCCGCCCGCCGCGTCGCGCGGACCGACGGGCGGACCGGCGGGCGGACCCGGGGGTGTGCAACACACTCTTCACACACGAGCGGGAATGGCGTTCCCTGACGGGCGGGTTGCCGGGTACATGACTCTCGGAGTAACGCTCGGTTCGACCGCCGTCCAGCGCACGATCGACAGCACGGTCCGGCTCGCGCGGGAGGCGCGCGACGCGGGCCTGCACTCGGCGTGGTTCGGCCAGACCTTCGCGTACGACTCGCCGTCACTGGCCGCGATCGTGGGGCGCGAGGTGCCGGGTCTCCAGGTGGGGACCTCCGCGATCCCGGTCTTCGGCCGCCATCCGCTGCTCCTCTCCAGCCAGGCGCAGACGGCGCAGGCCGCGACCGGCGGGCGCTATCACCTCGGGCTCGCGCTCGGCACCAGGCATCTGACGGAGACCGGCTTCGGCATCCCGTACGAGCGGCCCATCGGTCTGCTCAGGGAGTTCCTGACGGCCCTGCGACCGCTGCTGGAAACGGGCAGCGCCGACTTCCACGGGGAGCTGCTCACCGCGACGACCCCGTACTCGGCGGCGGTGCCGGGCGCCGATCCGCCGGTTCCCGTCCTGGTCGCCGCCATGGGTCCGCAGGCCCTGCGCGTCAGCGGCGAACTGGCCGACGGCATCCTGCCGTTCCTGGCGGGGCCGCGTGCGCTCGCCGAGCACATCGTGCCGGCCGTGACCGCCGCCGCCACCGCGGCCGGCCGCCCCGCGCCCCGGATCGTGGCTCTGGTCCCCGGCGTGGTCACGGCAGACGCCGGGGCCCTACGGGAGAAGGCGCACGAGGCGCTCGCGCTGTACGAGCGGATTCCGTCGTACCAGCGCGCGATCGAGCTGTCCGGTGTCTCGCGGGCGGCCGAACTCGCCGTGATCGGCGACGAGGAGACCGTCGCCGCGGAGGTACGGCGCTACCGCGAGGCGGGTGTGACGGAGGTGGTGTTCACCGCGACGGAGCTGGGCGGCGAGGACGACCGCCGCCGCACCTGGAAGCTGCTCGGCGAGCTGTCGCGCGGCTGAGTCCCGGCCCGGCCACGCGGTCACCCGGCCGGCCCCGGCGTCGCCACCGTCGCGCGGCCGGGTCTCAGCTCTTCTTCGGCGCGGCCGGTTCCGGCTCGCTGTCGCCCTCGCCCTCGGTGTCCAGGTGCGGCAGGATCCGGTCGAGCCACCTCGGGGTCCACCAGGCGTGCTTGCCGAGGAGGGTCAGCACGGCGGGCACCAGGAGCAGGCGGACCACGGTGGCGTCGATGAGGACGCTGGCCGCGAGGCCGAGGCCGAGCATCTTGACGACGATGTTGTCCGAGACGATGAAGGCGGCGAAGACACTGACCATGATCAGTGCGGCGCAGGTGATCACCCGGGCGGTGATCTCCAGGGCGTGGGCCACGCTGGCCCTGGAGTCCCCGGTGCGCAGCCAGGCCTCGCGGACGCGGGACAGCAGGAAGATCTCGTAGTCCATGCTCAGGCCGAAGACGATGGCGAACATCATCATCGGCACATAGCTCTCGATGGGTACTTTGCCGGAGACACCGAGCGCGGGCCCGCCCCAGCCCCACTGGAAGACGGCCACGACCACGCCGTACGAGGCGGCGATGGAGAGGACGTTGAGCACGGCGGCCTTCACCGCCACGAGCAGTCCCCGGAAGACGATGAGGATGACGAGGAAGGCGAGCGCCACGACCACGGCGATGATCAGGGGGAGCCGGCTGGAGACGAGGTCGAGGAAGTCGACCTGGGCGGCCGTGGTGCCGGTGACGTAGGTCTGCGCCTCGGTGCCGGCCACCGCCTGCGGCAGCACGTCCTGGACGAGGTGGTCGGTGAGCCGGGTGGTCTTCTCGTCCTGGGGGGAGGCCACCGAGTAGGCGGTGCTGACCAGGACGTCCCCGTCGGAGGTGGTCTGGAGCGGGGTGATGGAGGCCGCGTCCGGGACTCCGGTGAGCGCCTGCTCGAGTTTGTCGGCGAGGTCCGCCCGGTCGGCGGCGGGCACGGCCGACTGGTCGACGACGAGGGTCAGCGGCCCGTTGGCGCCGGGCCCGAAGGCGGTGGAGACGAGGTCGTAGGCGCGCCGGTCCGTGAACGACTCGGGGTCGGCCCCGTCGCCGATGTGGCCGAGCTGGATGAAGAGCAGCGGGAAGGCCAGGACGAGCAGCATCAGGACTCCGCCGGTCAGGAACCACCAGGGGCGCTTCTCCACCCGCTGCGCGTACCGGTGCCAGGTGCCGTGCGCGGGCGCTCCGGGCTCGGCGTCGGTCTCCGCCACGGGCTTGCGGACGTGGTAGCGGTCGATGCGCTTGCCGACGAGCCCGAGCATGGCCGGGACGAGGGTGAGGGCGGCGAGGACGGCGGTGACGACCGTGAAGGCGGCCGCCAGGCCCAGTTTCCCGATGAAGCTGACGCCGGAGACCCACAGGCCGGAGAGGGCGATGACGACCGTGCAGCCGGAGACCAGGACGGCGCGGCCGCTGGTGGTGGTCGCGAGGCCGGCGGAGTCGGCGGGATCGTGCCCGTTCATGAGGTTCTGGCGGTGGCGGGTGATGAGGAACAGGGCGTAGTCGATGCCCACGCCGAGGCCGATCATGGTCGCCAGGGTGGGTGAGACCGTGCCGAAGGTGAAGGCGGCCGCCATCAGGCCGAGCAGCGCGAGGCCGCAGACCGCTCCGAGGAGGGCCGTGATCAGGGGCAGGACGGCGGCGATGACACTGCCGAAGCCGATGAGGAGGACGACGATCGCGACGGCGAAGCCGATGGCCTCGCTGGTGCGGTCGTCGGCCTCCGGCCGGGCGAGTTCGCCGAGCGCGCCGCCGTACTCGACGGTGACGCCGGCGTCCCGGAGCGGCTGGACGGCGGCGTCGACGCCGGGCAGGTAGCCGGTGCCGAGGGTGGAGGGGGGCGCGCTGAAGCGGACGGTGATGTAGGCGGTCTTGCCGTCCGTGGACAGCGGGCCGGTGTTCGGGACCCCGGCCGGGGGCGCCGGCGGGGTGGTGCCCGGCGGCGGCAGCGGGTTCTGCGCGCCGAGGACGTCGGGCAGTTTCTCAAGGGCGGCGACGGTCGAGTTGACGGCTGACGCCTCGTCCGTGAGCGGCCCCGAGGGCCTGTTCAGGACGATCTGGGCGGCATAGCCGCCGACGGCGGGATCGTGTGCCTGGAGGACGTCGAGGCCTTCCGTCGACTGCACGCCGGGGAGGTCGAAGTCGTCGGAGTACTGCCCTCCGACGGCCCTGTCGGTGATCTGGAGTCCCACCATCGCCGCCAGCCAGAGGGCGATGACGACGATGAAGTGACGGGCGCACCAGTGGCCGAGTCGGTACAGGGCGCCCTTGGGCCGTGCCGGCCGGTCTGTGGCCGGGCTTCCTGCGTTCATGGCGGGGCCGTGTCCGGTAGGGAAGTCCCCGAGCGGTCCCCCGCACCGGCCGTGCGCGCGGGTCTACCCGTCCATTGTTGGCCCGCCGGGCCGCTCCGGCATCTCGGCCGGGGCGTGCGGGCGTTCGCTCAGGTCAGCAGCCGGTTGGGGTGGGAGGAGCGGCGGGCCGCGGCGAGGAGGGCGTGGATCCGGGGAGCGGCCTGGCCGATGTCGGTGACGGGGGTGGGGAAGGGCAGCCGGACGTCCTGGTGGCCGGTGGGGTGTTCGAGGCGCAGGGTGATGCCGTACCGGTCGAGGGCGACGGGGAGGGCGCGGACCATGTCCCGTTCGGGGCGCGGGCGGACGAGGCGCAGCAGGAGGGGGACGAGCTCGCCGTGGCTGTCGACGAGGTGGGTGAGCATGGAGGCCTCGCAGGAGGCCATCGGGTCGATGCCGGTGGCGTGGAGCTCTTCGAGGGTGACGAAGTGGCGGCCCTCGGCGTCCTCCAGGAGGGCTTGGCCGAACTCCACGCAGACGCTCGTGGCCGACTCGGGTTCGTAGGGGGCGGCGAGGAGTCCCGTCAGGGTGACGCGGGCCCGCAGCCGGTCGCGTACGGGGGTGGGGGCGATGTCGGTGAACTCCAGGCGCACGGGGGTGCGCGCGGCGTGCCCGGCGTGGCTCTCCTCGGAGGGGTCGTGCAGGTGGATGTGTCCCATGGGCCCGGTCCCGTCGAGGAGGTGCACCTCCTGGTGGACTCCGTCGGAGACGACCGTCATCGAGTGGGCGGCGGCGAGGACCGATCGCACGCGCTCGGCGGGGGTGGGTCGTGTGACGCGGGTACTGAAGGGACGCATCCGAGTTCTCCCGGGACAGGTGACGGAGACACTGTTACTTAGGTAAGCCTAAGCTAACTCGCGAGCCGGGAGGGCCGAAAGGGGGACGCCGGGAGAGCAGATGCCCCCGAACCGGTCGTGTCAGGGCGTGTCGCCGGACCAGTCGAAGCGGAGCGCGTCACCGGGGCGCGGGTCGTACAGCGAGCGCCCGTCCGCGCCGTACCGGCCCAGCTCCGTCTCCAGCGCGACTCCGGCCCCCAGCGCGCCCGGCGCCCGGTCGGTGACGTCGAGCAGCAGGCCGTCGAGCGGGCCGCCGACCAACTCGGCGTAGACCCGCCCGGGCCGGGGGCCCGGACGGGGGTCGTCGTGGTCCTGGCCGTAGACCCGGCCTCTCAACAGTTCCTCGTCCCTGTCCATGGGCCCCAGCGTCCCAGCCGCCACTGACAACGCCCCGAACCGTGCCCACCACATCGAACGCCTCAGGTCGAAGAGAAGAAGGTCACAGTCGTACGCCCTCCTGCTCCTTTGTCGATCTCCCCTAGCATCCGAGCATGACGGTCCTGCCTGACGACGGGCTCTCCCTGGCGTCCGAATTTCCCGACGCGCCACACGAACAGTGGCAACACCTTGTGGCAGGTGTGCTGCGCAAGTCCGGCAAAGAGGTCTCCGGCGACGCCGCCGAGGACGCCCTCTCCACGCTCCTGGAGGACGGCCTCGACACCCGTCCGCTGTACACGGCACGCGACACCGCGCCCGACACCGGGCTCCCCGGCTTCGCGCCCTTCGTACGCGGCGGCCGCGCCGAGGGCAACACCCTCGGCGGCTGGGACGTACGCCAGCGACACCTCGCCGCCGACGGCGACGCGGTCCTCTCCGACCTGGAGAACGGCGTCACCTCCCTCTGGCTGGGTGTCGGCGGCGCCGGCATCCCGGTCTCCTCGCTCGACAAGGTCCTCGACGGCGTCTACCTCGACCTGGCGCCGGTGGTCCTCGACGCGGGCGCCGAGACGGAAGCCGCCGCCGAGCGGCTCCTCCGGCTGTACGAGGAGCGGGGCGTCGCCGACGACGCGGCCCTCGGCAACCTCGGTGCCGACCCCCTGGGCCACGAGGCCCGCACCGGCCGCGCCGCCTACGACCTCGCCTCCGCCGCCGGACTCGCGCGCCGCTGCGCCGACCGGTACCCCGGCGTCCGTGCCCTGACCGTGGACGCCCTGCCGTACCACGAGGCCGGCGGCTCGGCAGCGCAGGAGCTGGGCTGCTCGCTCGCGACGGGCGTGACCTACCTGCGCGGCCTCACCGAGGCCGGGCTGAGCGTCGCCGAGGCGTGCGCGCAGCTGGAGTTCCGGTACGCCGCGACCGCCGACCAGTTCCTGACGATCGCCAAGCTCCGCGCGGCGCGCCGGCTCTGGGCCCGGATGGCCGAGGCCTGCGGCGTCCCGGAGGCGGGCGCGCAGCGCCAGCACGCGGTGACCTCGCCGGTCATGATGACCCGCCGCGACCCGTGGGTGAACATGCTGCGCACCACGGTGGCGACGCTCGCCGCCGGAGTGGGCGGCGCCGACAGCGTCACCGTGCTGCCCTTCGACGAGGTGCTCGGCCTGCCCGACGCGTTCGCGCGCCGGATCGCCCGCAACACCTCCACCGTCCTCATCGAGGAGTCGCACCTCTCCCGGGTGATCGACCCGGCGGGCGGCTCCTGGTACGTGGAACGGCTCACCGACGAACTCGCCCACGCCGCCTGGGAGTACTTCCAGGGCATCGAGCGGGCGGGCGGTCAGCAGGCCGCGCTGCGGTCCGGGGCGATCGGCGAGCAGCTGGCCGCCACCTGGTCCGCGCGCAGCGCGAAGCTCGCCACCCGCCGCGAACCGATCACCGGAGTCAGCGAGTTCCCGAACCTCGCCGAGAAGCCGGTCGACCGGGCCCCCGCGCCCGAACAGCCGGCCGGGGGGCTCCCCAGGGTCCGGCGCGACGAGGCGTACGAGGCCCTGCGCGCCCGCTCCGACCGACACCTGGCGGCGACCGGGGCCCGGCCCCGGGTCTACCTGGCCGCGCTCGGCCCGGCGGCCGCGCACTCGGCCCGGGTCACGTTCGCCGCGAACCTCTTCCAGGCGGGCGGCGTCGAGCCGGTCACCGACGGCACCTTCGAGGAGAGCGGCGCCCGCGAGGTCTGCCTCTGCTCCAGCGACGCGGTGTACGAGGAGCGGGCCGAGGCCGTCGCGGCCGAGCTGCGCGCGGCGGGCGCCGAGCACGTCCTCCTCGCCGGACGCCCCGGGGCGTACCCCGGTGTCGACACGTACCTCTTCGCGGGCTGTGACGCCGTCGCCCTGCTCTCCACCGCCCTCGACCGCATGGGAGTGTCCTGATGTCCATCCCCGACTTCACCGGGATCGCGCTCGGGGCGCCCACCGCCGACGGCGGCCCCGAGGCCTGGCGGTCGGCCGTCAAGAAGGCCACCGGCGGCGACGACCTGCTCTGGGAGACCCCGGAGGGCATCGGCGTCAAGCCGCTGTACACCGGACAGGACCTGGAGGGCCTGGACTTCCTGGACACCCGTCCGGGCATGGCCCCGTACCTACGCGGCCCGTACCCGACGATGTACGTCAACCAGCCCTGGACGATCCGCCAGTACGCGGGCTTCTCCACGGCCGAGGAGTCGAACGCCTTCTACCGGCGCAACCTGGCGGCCGGCCAGAAGGGCCTGTCGGTCGCCTTCGACCTGCCGACCCACCGCGGCTACGACAGCGACCACCCGCGCGTCACCGGTGACGTCGGCATGGCCGGCGTCGCCATCGACTCCATCTACGACATGCGCCAGCTGTTCGACGGCATCCCGCTGGACAGGATGACGGTGTCGATGACGATGAACGGCGCCGTGCTGCCGGTCCTCGCGCTGTACATCGTGGCCGCCGAGGAGCAGGGCGTACCGCCCGAGAAGCTGGCCGGGACCATCCAGAACGACATCCTCAAGGAGTTCATGGTCCGCAACACGTACATCTATCCGCCGGGGCCCTCGATGCGGATCATCTCCGACATCTTCGCCTACACCTCGCAGCGGATGCCGCGCTACAACTCCATCTCCATCTCCGGCTACCACATCCAGGAGGCGGGTGCGACGGCCGACCTGGAGCTGGCCTACACGCTCGCCGACGGCGTGGAGTACATCCGGGCGGGCCGCGAGGCCGGGCTCGACGTGGACGCGTTCGCGCCGCGCCTGTCGTTCTTCTGGGCGATCGGCATGAACTTCTTCATGGAGATCGCGAAGCTGCGCGCCGCCCGGCTCCTGTGGGCCAAGCTGGTCAAGCAGTTCGACCCGCAGAACGCCAAGTCCCTTTCGCTGCGCACCCATTCGCAGACCTCCGGCTGGTCGCTCACCGCGCAGGACGTCTTCAACAACGTCACGCGCACCTGTGTCGAGGCGATGGCGGCCACCCAGGGCCACACGCAGTCGCTGCACACCAACGCCCTCGACGAGGCCCTCGCCCTGCCGACGGACTTCTCCGCCCGCATCGCCCGCAACACCCAGCTCCTCATCCAGCAGGAGTCGGGCACCTGCCGGACCATCGACCCGTGGGGCGGCAGCGCGTACGTCGAGAAGCTCACCTACGACCTCGCCCGCCGCGCCTGGCAGCACATCCAGGAGGTCGAACAGGCCGGCGGCATGGCCAAGGCCATCGACGCGGGCATCCCCAAGCTCCGTGTGGAGGAGGCCGCGGCCCGCACCCAGGCCCGGATCGACTCCGGACGGCAGCCGGTGATCGGCGTCAACAAGTACCGGGTGGCGACCGACGAACAGATCGACGTCCGAGCCGTCGACAACTCCTCCGTGCGCGCCCAGCAGATCGCCAAGCTGAAGCGGCTGCGCGAGGAGCGCGACGAGCAGGCCTGCCAGGACGCGCTCGCCGCGCTCACCCGGGCGGCCGGCGGCGAGGGCAACCTCCTGGAGCTGGCCGTGAACGCGGCCCGCGCGATGGCGACCGTCGGCGAGATCTCCGACGCCCTGGAGAAGGTGTACGGGCGGCACGCCGGCCAGATCCGTACGATCTCCGGTGTGTACCGCAACGAAGCAGGCGAGTCCCCCTCCGTGGAGCGCACCCGGGCCCTGGTGGACGCCTTCGGCGAGGCCGAGGGACGCCGCCCGCGCATCCTCGTCGCCAAGATGGGCCAGGACGGCCACGACCGCGGCCAGAAGGTCATCGCGACCGCCTTCGCCGACCTGGGCTTCGACGTCGACGTCGGCCCGCTGTTCCAGACCCCTGCCGAGGTGGCCCGCCAGGCCGTCGAGGCGGACGTGCACATCGTCGGGGTCTCGTCGCTGGCCGCGGGCCACCTCACGCTCGTGCCGGCGCTGCGGGAGGAACTGGCGGCGGAGGGCCGCGAGGACATCATGATCGTGGTCGGCGGGGTGATCCCCCCGCAGGACGTGGCGACGCTCCTGGAGATGGGCGCGGCGGCCGTGTTCCCGCCGGGGACGGTGATCCCCGACGCGGCCCACGACCTGGTGACGCGTCTGTCGGCCGACCTCGGGCACGAGCGGTGATCGATCTCGACACGTACGTACGGGGCGTACGCGAGGGGAGGCGGGCGCTCGTCGCCCGCGCGATCACCCTCGTCGAGTCGACCCGCCCCCAGCACCGGGCACTCGCCCAGGAGCTCCTCACGGAGCTCCTTCCGCACAGCGGGAACGCCGTGCGGATCGGGATCAGCGGAGTGCCCGGTGTCGGCAAGTCGACGTTCATCGACGCGTTCGGGACGATGCTGACCGGGCTCGGCCACCGGGTCGCGGTGCTCGCCGTCGACCCCTCGTCGAGCCGGACCGGCGGCTCCATCCTCGGCGACAAGACGCGGATGGAGCGCCTCGCCGTCGACCCGGCGGCCTTCGTCCGCCCCTCCCCCACGGCCGGGACGCTCGGCGGTGTCGCGAAGGCGACCCGCGAGTCGATCGTCGTGATGGAGGCCGCGGGGTACGACGTCGTCCTCGTCGAGACGGTGGGCGTCGGCCAGTCCGAGACCGCCGTCGCCAACATGGTCGACTCCTTCCTGCTGCTCACCCTGGCCCGCACCGGGGACCAGCTCCAGGGCATCAAGAAGGGGGTCCTGGAGCTCGCCGACGTCGTCGCCGTCAACAAGGCCGACGGCCCGCACGCGCACGACGCCCGCGCCGCCGCCCGCGAACTCGCGGGCGCCCTGCGGCTGATGCACGGCGCCGACTCCTTCTGGACGCCGCCGGTCCTCAGTTGCAGCGCCCGGGAGTCGGCCGGTCTCGACGAGGTCTGGGGGCGCCTCGAACAGCACCGCGCGCTGCTCGACTCCACCGGCCGTCTCACGGCCAAGCGCCACGACCAGCAGGTCGACTGGACCTGGACCATGGTCCGCGACGAACTCCTGCGCCGGCTCCACACGGACCCGGCCGTGCAGGAGCTCGCGCCCGCCCTGGAGAAGCGGGTCCGCGCCGGCGAGCTGACGGCGACCCTGGCCGCCGAACGCATCCTCGAAGCCTTCGGGGAGCCGCGCGACTGACGCGGCCGACCGCCGAAAGGGGGCCTCCTTCCCGGGAGGCCCCCTTTCGCGTACCTCCGGGTACCCACTTTTTTGTGCGTACTTGTCGGGGACGCGGCCTGCGGGCGAAGCTGGGAGCAGCCCGGAGGAAGGGAGAACCCAAGGGCCTCAGACGGCGGCGGGCGCGGCCGCGACCCGGTCGATCCGACGGTACCCCCAGTCGGACAACGGGGCGAGGGCGTCGCAGAGTTCGAGCCCGAAGCCGGTCAGCGAGTAGACGGTCTTCGCGGGCAGGACGTCGTACACCTCACGGTGCACGAGTCCGTCCTCCTCCATCTCGCGCAGGGCCTGGGTCAGCACCTTCTCGCTGATCTCGGTCAGCTTCCGGCGCAGTTCGCCGGGGCGGTGCGGGCCGGACTCGAGCAGCCACAGCAGGTGGGTCTTCCATTTGCCCTCGATGACCACGATCGCGGCGCTCACTCCGCACACGTTCGTGTCCTGGGCCCGGGCGCGTGACATCCGCGTCCTTCTCCTTCCTCCGGGAACTTCTCGATACCTCTGTCTACAAGGAAGTTCACCCATGTCTTCTTCCCCTTCCCCCGCGTCCGCCTCCTCCGCGCAGGACGGCGCCGCCGTCACCGTGATCGGGCTCGGGCCGATGGGCCGGGCGCTCTCCGCCGCCTTCCTCGCGGCGGGCGTCCGGACCACCGTCTGGAACCGGACGCCCGGCCGGGACGGCGAACTGGTCGCCGCCGGTGCCGTGTCGGCCGCGAGCGCCGAGGAGGCGGTCGCGGCGAGCCCGCTGACCGTGGTCTGCCTGGTCAACTACGACGCCACCGACTCCGTACTGCGGCGGGAGGCCGTGACGCGGGCGCTCAAGGGACGGACCCTGGTCAACCTGAGCGCCGACACCCCCGAGCGGGCCAGGGACACCGGGCGCTGGGCCGACGAGCACGGCATCGGCTATCTGGACGGCGCGATCATGACCCCGACGCCGACGATCGGGCACCCCGAAGGGGTGTTCCTGTACAGCGGCCCCGAGGCCCTCTACGCCGAACACCGTCCGGTGCTCGACGCGTTGAGCGGCACCCACACCCACCTCGGCGAGGAGATCGCCCGGGCCGCGGCCTTCGACATCGCGCTGCTCGACATCTTCTGGACCTCGATGGCGGGTTACGTCCACGCCCTGGCGGTGGCGCGCGCCGAAGGCATCTCGCCGACCGAGCTGGCCCCCTTCGCCCAGGGCATCGGCGCCATCCTGCCGCCGCTGTTCCAGGAGTGGGCCGAGGACGTGGAGCGCGGCGACTACTCCGGCGAGGGCAACCCGATCACCTCGGGGATCTCGACGATGGCGCACGTCGTGCACGCCTCCGAGGCGCATGGCATCGAGGCGAACGTGATGCGCTCCATCGAGGGGCTGGCCCGCCGGACGGCTGCCCTCGGCCACGGCACGGAGGGGTTCACCCGGGTCGTAGAGGTCCTGGGCCGCCGCTGACCCGGCGGCCGGGCGGGGACTCACTTCACGGACTCACGTGCGGGCGAGGAAGGCCGGGCGGAGTGAGGGGTCGACCGGGTCGTAGTACCGGTGGAAGACCGGGGTGGCCCCGCCCGAGACCGGGGGGACGATCCAGCTCCAGTCGGCGGGCGTCTCCCTGCCGTGGCGGCTCTCCTGGGCGATGTGACGGAGGAACCGCCGGGACTCGGTGTGGTGGTCGGCCATCGTCACCCCGGCCTCCTGGAAGGAGTGCAGCACCGCCACGTTGAGTTCGACGAGCGCCCGGTCACGCCAGAGCGTGCGCTCGGTCGACCGGTCGAGCCCGAGCCGGTCGGCCACCTCGGGAAGGAGGTCGTACCGCTCGGCGTCGGCGAGGTTGCGGGCGCCTATCTCGGTGCCCATGTACCAGCCGTTGAACGGCGCCGCCGGGTACCGTACGCCGCCGATCTCCAGCGTCATGTCGCTGATCGCCGGCACCGTGTACCAGCGCAGTCCCAGCTCCGCGAACCAGGGGTGGTCGGGGTGGCTGAGCTCCACCTCGCGGACGGAGTCGTCCGGCAGCTCGTACCACTCCGGCCGCGCGTCGGGGAACTCCCGCACCATCAGCGGCAGCACCTGGAAGGGGCCTCCGTCCCGCTTCCACCCCAGGTCGCGGGCGCGGGCGGTCGGGGACGCGCCGCGCGGGTCACCGTTCCAGCGCCCGTCCGGCTCCTGGTGTCCGGCGTAGCGCACCAGCTGGTCGTTGACGATCCGGGGCCCGGGGCGGCCCGGCCGGTCCGGGGCGAACACGGTGATCACCGGCCGGATCCTGCCCCCGTTGCCGGCGAGCCGCAGGTGCTCGAAGCACTCGGCGGCGATGGCGTCGGCGGATGTCACGTGGCGCAGGTCGCGGACGACGAGACTGCGCCAGTAGAGCCTTCCGATGCAGCGGGCCGAATTGCGCCACGCGACGCGGGCGCCGAAGGCGAGTTCGGCCGGGACGTGCTCGTAGCCGCCGGTGCGGTCGATCGCGTCGAGGACCTGCCGGACGCGGCTCTCCACGTCCCCGGCGTCCGGGTGCTCGTGGTGGAACTGACGGATGAACCGTTCCGCCTGTCCCCGGTCCGCGAGGTGCGACACCGGGACCCGGCTCTCGGGCGCGGGGGCGGCGTGGGCGAGGTCCCCGGACGTGTAGGGGCAGGTCCCCGTGGTGGGGGCGGACTTCCGGCGGCGGCTCAGGCTGAAGATCAAGGTGTTCCCTCCCGGCGTCCATGACTACCGTATGGACACGGCCGGGAGCGGAGAGTATGTGAATCTCCGTCCGGGGTGGCGGCGACGCTGGTACGGTGCCGCTCCCGGCCTCCTGCCGCCGACGACCGTCAGGGGAACCGCCCCGCGCCGCGCGGCGGCGGTGCCGGATCGGCGGCCGGTATCGGTGGCCGGCAACGGTGGCCGGTCAGCTCTGTTCGGCCGCGAGGACGACGAAGTCGGCGTTCGACGGGTCGAGGCAGACGGCGAGCCGGCCGACGCCCGGCACGTCGTCCGGCCCCATCTGCACGCTGCCGCCGTTCTCGACCACCTCGGCGACCGCCGCGTCGCAGTCGGTGACGGCGAAGACGGGGTGCCAGTACGGCCGTCCGCCGTTCAGGGCGAGGTCCTTCTCGGCCATGGCCATGACGCCGCCGTGCATGCGCTCCTCGGGAAGTCCGGCCGGGGTGACGACGCTGTACGTGCCCCCGCCGCCGGGCATCTCCATGTCGCCGTACCACCAGCCGAGGACGCCGCCGTAGAACTCCTTCGCGGCTGCCGCGTCCGTCGTGTACAGCTCGGCCCAGGAGAGCGAGCCCGGCTCGTCCACCAGGTCGACGCCCTTGTTCGTGCCCGGCTGCCAGACGGCGAACTGGCCGCCCTGCGGGTCGGTGTACTGGGCCATCCGGCCCCACTCGTCGAGGTCCATGGGCGCGACGCGGACGGTGCCGCCCGCCTGCTCCACGGCCCGGGTCGTGGCGTCCGCGTCGGCGACGCTGTAGTAGATCATCCAGGCGGAACGGGCGCCCTCCTCGGTGAGTCTGCCGAGTCCGGCGACGGTCTTCCCGTCCTTCTTGAACATCCCGCCTTCCATGTCCTCGCTCTCGCCCATGGACTCGTACTCCCACCCGAGCACGGCGCCGTAGAACTCGGCGGCGGCGGGGACGTCGGGGGCGCCGAGGTCGAGCCAGCAGGGGGAGCCGGGTACGTAGTCGGTGGTGATCATGGCAGTGGCCTTTCGCAGATCAGGTAGGCATTCAGCCTTGCACCGGAGGCCGCCCCTCGCGCGTCGGCGGCCCGGGCGTCGGATCTCGGCCCCGTGGCCGGGAGTCGGCGGCGTCCGCCCGCGCGAGCGGTTCCCGGCGACCGGAAAACTGATGCGTACGCGCCAATACTCCGTCCGCGCTCCAGGGGCGCACGGAGCGTCGGAGCCCGCGCCCGCGCACGCGCCGCACCCGCCGCAGCGTGCGCGGACGCGCACCCACAGCCACCACCACACTTTCCCCGCACGGCCTTCACGTGACGCGCGCTTTCGGCCGCCGGTCGATCCGGGCCCCCGCGCCGAGGCAGACGCGGGACCGGCCCGGTCCCTAGCCTCCCGGCCATGCGATCACAGCCCATGAGACGCCTGGGTCTCACCGCCGTCCTGGCCCTGCTCCTGACCCTCTTCGGTCTGGCCCCGGCCGCGAGCGCCGCCGAGCCGGCCTCCGCCCAGCTGACGTTCACCACCGACGCCGCGACCACCACCCCCGGCGGCACGGTGAACCTGTCGATGACGCTCACGAACAACAAGACCTATGACGTCTGGTTCGTCTACCAGACCATCGACCCCACCTGGCTGACCACCCAGCGCCCGGACCTGAAGTACTCGTTCGCCGGCTGTTCCCTCGCCGGCCCCGGCGGCAGCACCCCCTGTTCCGGGACCGGCCCGGCCAACCTCGGCGCCAACTACGGAGCCACCATCCCGCCCGGCCAGAGCCGGACGGTGACCCTGACGCTCCAGGTCGCCCCGGACTCCGGCTGCAACGGCAACATCGGCTTCTACTCGTACTTCTACGCCGAGTTCAGCGACACCTCCAGCGCCACCGGCGGCCCGGTCTACACGCCGGAGACCCGCGTCCTCTGCTCCTGACGGACACGCGCAGGGCGGGACGCGGCCGGAAACCGGCCCCCGCCCCTCCCGGCCGACCGGTCTGAACCAATGGCGGTTCCACGGCACTCCACCGGCGGGCTCACGAGTCCGCCGGTGGGGCCCGTCCCCCTCCCACCTGCGCGTCAGCCCTGTGACGCGCGGGACAGGACGGCGGCCGGGAGGAACCGGGAAGGCCCACCGGGGCCGACCGCCACGCCGGGCCCACCACCCGCGCGCCCGCGTTTTTCCGTCACCTTTCGCAGCAAGACCACAGAAGCTCCACAGATACCCCACCATGTGACGCGACGGATGCGTGGACGACCGGCCTTCGAGGGGGATGCCGGCGTCGCACGAGGGGGTGCGTCCGCTCCTCGGAGCTGTGCTCACCCCTGCCCCGGGAGGGACTTACCACCGCATGAAGCGGAACTTACGCACCACCCTGCTGACCACGGGGCTGACCACGGGCGCGCTCGTCGCCGCCCTCGTCCTGCCGGGCACGACGGCCCTCGCCGACGACGCGGTTCCCCGCGTCGATCTGCGGGTGCTCGTCGTGACCGACGGCGGCCCCGCCACCGATGCCATCGCGGCCGAACTCGACGCCGCGGGAACGCCGTACACGAAGGTCGACCTGACCCGCGCCGACCGGCCGGTGATCGACGCCGGCTACCTCGCGGACACCGTGGGCGGCCGCGACCGGGCCAAGTTCCAGGCCGTCGTCCTGCCGAACGACAACCCGTTCCCGGCCAACTCCCCGGAGATGACCGCGCTCGCGAACTTCGAGCGGACCTTCGACATCCCGCAGGTCGACGCGTACACCTACGCCAGGCCCGAGGCAGGACTCCAGTACCCGGTCTACGGCGGCTACTCCGGAAGCGTCGACGGGGCCCGGGCCCAGGTGACCGCCGCCGGCCGTTCGGGACCGTTCGGCTACCTCGAAGGCGCCGTCCCGTTCGAGGACAACTCGCCGACGGTGGGCGAGAGTTACGCCTACCTCTCGACCCCGGTGGCGGGCGCGGACTTCACTCCGTACGTCGACGCCGCGATACCCGGGACGACCAAGCGCGGGTCCCTGGTGGGCGAGTACCGCCACGACGGGCGACGCGAACTGGTCGTCACCTTCGTCTACAACCAGTACCAGCAGCAGTTCCGCCTCCTCGCCCGGGGCATCGTCGCGTGGATGACCGGCGGGGTGCACCTCGGTGCCTCCCGGAACTACTTCGCCGTCCACGTCGACGACGTGTTCGCGGCGGACGACCGGTGGAACTCCACGCTCAACTGCACGCCCGGCGACGTGGACTGCACCGATCCCAACGCCACGCCCGACCCCATCCGGATGTCGGCGGCGGACGTCGACCACGCCGTCACCTGGCAGGACACGCGCGGCTTCACCCTCGACCTCGCCTACAACGCCGCCGGCAGCGTCGACTTCCGCGAGGACAACAACGGCGCCGACCCGCTCGCGGACCGGCTCGTCGCCGCACGCGACGAGTTCCGCTGGATCAACCACACCTACACGCACGCCTTCCTCGGCTGCGAACAGGACACCAGCGTGGTGCCCTGGCGCTGCGCCACCCTCCCCAACGGCTCCGTCAAGTGGGTCACCCGGCAGGCCGTCTCCGACGAGATCGCCCTCAACCGCGTGTGGGGACAGAGCGCGGGACTGCCCCTGGCCGACGACGAGCTGGTCACCGGCGAGCACTCCGGGCTGCGCGTCCTGCCCCAGCAGTCCGTCGACAACCCCCACCTGGGTCCGGCCCTCGCCGACAACGGCATCGCCTGGCTGGCCTCGGACAACTCCCGCGAGCCCGGCCAGCGGCAGGTCGGTCCGGCCACGACGGTCCCCCGCTACCCGATGAACGTCTTCTACAACGCGGGACGGGCGGCCGAACAGGTCGACGAGTACAACTGGATCTACACCAGCCGCGCCCAGGGCGGCAGCGGGATCTGCGAGGACAACCCGGCCACCACCACGTGCCTGCCCGCCCCGCTCGACCCGGCCACCGGCTACGCGAACCACATCGTGCCCCTGGAGCGGCAGATCGCCCTCGGTCACGTCCTCGCCAACGACCCCAAGCCCCACTTCATCCACCAGTCCAACCTGGCCGAGGACCGCATCGCCTACCCGGTCCTCGACGGTGTGCTCGACGGCTACGACGCGCTGTTCGCCGCGAACACCCCCGTGGTCAACCTGCGGATGAAGGACATCGGGCAGGAACTCCGGCAGCGGGCCGCGTGGCGCGCCGCCGTCCAGGGCGGCCTGATCACGGCGTACCGCGTCGGCGGGACCGTGACCATCGAGGGCCCTGGCGGTCTGGCGGTTCCCGCGACCGCGACCGCGGGAACGCTCCGGGACGGCTCCGCCTTCGGCGAGGCCTACGCGGGCAAGCGGTCCGGCTGGACGTCCCTCGCGGGTGCCCCGCTGACCCTCACGCTGCCCGCCGCCACCCCCGCCCCCTCCCCGGCCATCGGGAGCGGCGGCCCCGTGTCGGCCCCGGCACCGGCCGCCCGTGTGCCCGAGGGCGTGGCCGATCCGGTCCCGCCCGGTTCTGACGGCTGACGCCGTACCGGCAGCGAGGTCCCGGCCGCCCAGCGGCGGCCGGGACCGGCACCACCCCCACCACGGCCGCGGAGCACACATCGATGCACGTTCACCACGGCGCGCGGCGCCACGGCGCCCCGCGCGTCACCCTCCTGACCGAAGGCACCTACCCCCACAGCCACGGTGGCGTGAGCGTCTGGTGCGACCAGCTCGTCACCGGCATGCCGGACATCGACTTCGACGTCGTCGCCGTCACCGGCACCGGCCGGGAGCCGCTCGCGTGGGACCTGCCGGCCCATGTCTCCAGCGTCCTCTCCGTACCCATGTGGGGTGCCGCGCCGCCCGGCCACCCGCCTCGCGGCCGATCCGCGCGGCGGCTCGCGGACGCCTACGAGAAGTTCCTCACGGCGCTGCTGGACCCGGCGGCCGAGGGAGGCTTCGCCCCCGCCCTGTACGTCCTCGCCCGCGCCGCGGGGGACGGTCTGCTGGGCCCGTTCCTGCGCGGCGACACGGCGATCGCGGTCCTCACCGCCGTGTGGCGGCGGCCGGGACTCGCCGTACGGGAGGCGCGGCCGACCCTGCACGACGCCCTCACCGCGACGGCGCTGCTCGAACACGCCCTGCGTCCGCTGTCGGCGCCGCCGCCCGAGGACGGGGTCGCACACGCCGTGAGCGGCGGGGTGGCGGTCCTTCCCGGTCTCGCGGCCCTCGAACGGCACGGCGTACCGCTGCTGTTGACCGAACACGGGGTGTACCTGCGCGAGCGCTACCTGGGCTACCGCACCGCTCCCTACCGCTGGCCGGTCAAGGCGGTGGTCCTGGGCTTCTTCCGGCTCCTCGCGGAGGAGAGCTACCGCCGGGCGGCGCTCATCACCCCGGGCAACCGCTACAACCGGCTGTGGGAGGAGGAGGGCGGCGCCGATCCGGAGTCGATCCGCACGGTCTACAACGGCGTCGACCCCGACGCCTTCCCGCACGCCGGACCCGAGCCGGGCACCCTCACCCTCAGCTGGGCCGGCCGGGTCGACCCGATCAAGGACCTGGAGACCCTGATACGTTCCTTCGCCCTGGTCAGGAACCAGATACCCGACGTCCGGCTCCGGCTCTTCGGCGGTACGCCACGGGGCGGCGAGGGGTACCGGGAGCGCTGCGAGGCGCTCGCGGCCGAGCTCGGACTGGCGGGGGCGGTGACCTTCGAGGGGCGTGTCGACGACATCAAGGACGCCTACGCGGCCGGCAACGTCGTGATGCTGTCCAGCATCAGCGAGGGCTTCCCGTTCACCCTGATCGAGGCGATGTCGTGTGGGCGCGCGACCGTCTCCACCGACGTCGGGGGCGTACGGGAGGCGGTGGGCGACACCGGTCTGGTGGTGCCGCCGCGCGATCCGTCCGCGATGGCCGGCGCCGCGCTCGCCCTGCTCGGGGACCCCGAGCGGCGCCGGGCGATGGGTGAGGCGGCCCGTCTGCGGGTGATCGAGCAGTTCACCCTCCGGCAGACCATCGACACCTTCCGCGCCATCTACCACGAACTCGCTTCGGGAGTAAGGGAGTCGCCCGTGCGGATCGTCCTGCCCTCTCCGGCGGTCAGTGGCACGGGAAGCCTCGCCGGATGAGCGGGCCGATGTCCCTCGAACCCGGCGGCGCGGAGCAGGACACCCTCGCGATCCGGCTGGCGGCGCCGCGCCGCCGCCGGCACCATGACGACCCCACGCTCGCGATCCGGCTCTCCGGGACCGGGCTCTTCTCCGGGCGACGGAAGGGGAAGGGACCCGACGAGGAGGCGGTCAGCGCGCTCGCCGCCGAGCTCGCCGAGGGTGTCGGCCCCGCCGTCCACCCCTACGAGGTGGCCGCGCTCCTGGAGGCGGACGGCCTGTCCGCCGCCCTCATCAAGGAGCGGTACGGGCACCCCGACCTGTTCTCCCTCGCGGCGGCGCTGTACGAGCGGGTGCCCCGGGCGTTCCCCGAGCCGGCCGCCCCCGCCGACCCGTGGCGGCCCGACACCGTGCGCTGCCTGCTGCGGGGGCTGTTGTTCGCGCTGCCGGCCCTCGCCTATCTGCTCACCGCCCCGCTGTGGCGGATCGACCGGCACGCCCCGGTCCTGATCGTGGCGGGCGTCGTCTCGTGGGCGTGGGGGCAGGCACTGGGGCACCGGGCGCACCTGCGGCTCGTGGCAGGACGCCGGGAGGCGACCCGCACCCTGCTCGCCGGCTCCGCGCTCGGGGCCGCCCTGGCGACGGGGCTCGCCGCGATCCCCGCCGGAGGCGGTGCGGTCACCGTGGTGGCGGCGGCCCAGTCGCTCTACCTCGGGGCGGCGGGCGTCCTGCTGGTGCTGGGCCGGGAGCGGCTGCTGCTGGCCGCACTCAGCCCGCTGATCGCCGGTGCGACCGTCCTGCCCTGGTGGGAGCCGGGCGCCCTGCTGCGGCTCGCCCTGCCGCTGCTCGCGCTGTTCGGCACGCTCGCCGCCGCCGCACGGGCGCTGGGGGCCGGTTTCGCCGTACCGGCCGCCGCCGAGGGTCCGCGGCCGCTCCTGCGTCTGTCCGTGCCGTACGGCCTGTTCGGGCTGGCGGCGGCGGTGCTGGTGATGCTGGAGGGCCGGCAGGACCCGTACGCGGTCATCGCCCTGACGCTGAGCATGGGACCGGCCGAGTGGCTGCTCTACCGCTACCGGGGCTGGTCGGTGGCGGCGCTGCGCGCCAGCGCGACGCCCAGGGCGTTCCTGCTCCGGTCGTCCGGCGTCCTCGCGCTCTGCCTGTCCGGGTACCTCCTGCTCCTGCTGCCCGCCGCGCTCCTCACCGACTCGGACCCGGCCGGGCTGCTGCTCCTGGCGGCGGTGCTCTGGACGGCCCTCCTCCTCCAGGCGTTCGGCGTGGCCTGGCCGCCTGCCGCGATCTGCCTCACGGCGGCCTGCGCCGCCGGCGTCGTCGCCGGGCTCGCGCCGCCACCGGGGCCCGCCCCGCTGCTGCCCGCGGTCTGCGGCGCGGCCGCGGTCTGCCTCGCGGCCTGCGCCGTCACCGTCCTGGGCCGGCCGTCCCCGCACGTCTGACGGACCCGCCGCCCCACGGCCACCGGGGCACGACCGTTCGCCGGCCCACCGCCGTGCCACCCCCGCACGCACCACCACCACACCGCACCGCACCACCACACGCGCCCCACCATCCGCACGTCCCACCACCTGAACGTCCCACCACCCGCACGTCCCACCGACGAAAGGATCCAGAGAGTTGTCCTCCGCACCGCTCGCCGCCGTCACCGGAGCCGAAGGCTTCATCGGCTCGCACCTCACCGAGGCGCTCGTCCACTCCGGCCACCGGGTCAGGGCCATGGCCCAGTACAACTCGTTCTCCTCCTACGGCTGGCTGGAGACCCTCTCCCCCGACGTCCTCGACCACGTGGAGATCGTGCTCGGCGACGTCCGCGACCCCGGCTCCGTGCGCGGCCTGCTCGACGGCGCCGACTGCGCCTACCACCTCGCCGCGCTCATCGCGATCCCGTACTCCTACCAGGCGCCGCACAGTTACGTGGACACCAACGTCACCGGCACCCTCAACGTCCTCGAAGCGGTCCGCGCGCTGGGGACGCCCCGGCTCGTGCACACCTCGACCAGCGAGACGTACGGCACCGCCCAGACCGTGCCGATCACCGAGGACCACCCCATCAACACCCAGTCCCCGTACGCCGCTTCGAAGGCGGGCGGCGACCGGCTCGCCGACAGCTACCACGCCAGCTTCGGCACCCCCGTGGTGACCCTGCGGCCGTTCAACACCTTCGGTCCCCGGCAGTCCATGCGGGCCGTCATCCCCACCGTCATCGGTCAGGTGGCGGCCGGGGAGCGCACCCTCACCCTCGGCGACCTGCGTCCCACCCGGGACTTCACCTTCGTCGAGGACACCGCGCAGGCCTTCCTCGCGGTGGGCACGGCACCGGCCGAGCAGGTCGTCGGCCGCACCTTCAACGCGGGGACGGGCGGGGAGATCTCCGTCGGCGACCTGGTCGCGCTGATCGGGAAGGTGATGGACGCCCCGCTCGACGTCCGGGAGGACCCCGACCGGCTGCGGCCCGCCAACTCCGAGGTCATGCGGCTCGTCGCCGACGCCTCGCGGCTGACCGCCGCCACCGGGTGGCGCCCGGGCCACTCCCTGGAGGAGGGCCTCGCGCGGACCGCCGACTGGTTCGTCGACCCCGCCCATCTGGCCCGCTACAAGACCGGCATCTACAACATCTGACCCACCCGGCACGACCCGCAGGAGGTTTGCCATGCACGTTGTGATCCTGGCCGGTGGAAAGGGCGTCCGGCTTCGGCCGTACACCACCGCTCTGCCCAAGCCCCTCGTCCCCATCGGCGACGAACACGCCATCCTGGAGATCGTGCTGCGCCAGCTGGCCACCGCCGGCTTCACCAGCTGCACCCTCGCCATAGGCCACCTCGGCGAGATCATCCGCGCCTACGTCGGCGACGGCTCCCAATGGGGCATGTCCATCGACTACGCCACCGAGGAGAGCCCGCTCGGCACCATGGGCCCGCTGCTCAACCTCCGCGACCGGCTGCCGGAGCACTTCCTCGTCATGAACGGCGACGTGCTCACCGACCTCGACTACGCCGACGTGCTGCGCCGGCACGAGCTGTCGGCCGCGCCCCTGACCATCGCCACCTACGCGCGCAAGGTGCACATCGACTTCGGGGTGCTGACCACCGACGCCAGCCGGGTGGTCGCCTTCACCGAGAAGCCCAGCATCGACTACCGGGTCTCCATGGGCGTCTACGGCGTCTCGCGGGACACGCTCGACGCCTACACGCCCGGCCTTCCGCTCGGCTTCGACGAGCTGGTCCTCGACCTGCTCGCCGCCGAGACGCCGCCGCACGCCTACGATTTCGAGGGCTACTGGCTGGACATCGGCCGTCCCGACGACTACGACCGGGCCAACGCGGAGTTCACCAGCCGCAAGTCCCTCCTCCTCAAGGGAGCCTGAGCACCGATGCGGATCCTCGTCCTCGGCGCCGGCGGATACCTGGGCCGCCACGTCACCGAGCGGCTGCGCGCGGTGCCGGGCGCCCGGGTGCTCGTCGGCGGCCGTTCCCCGGCGGCCGACGTCACCGTCGACCTCGCCTCCGACCGCCCGTACGGCCTGGCCGAGGCGCTGGCGAAGGTCGCGCCCGACGCCGTCGTCAACTGCGCGGGCGCGACCGGCGGCGACGCCGTCACCCTCGCGGAGGTGAACGCGCGCGGACCGGCCGTGCTGTGCGCGGCGCTCCGCGAGGCCGCTCCCTCGGCCCGGCTCGTCCATCTGGGGTCGGCCGCGGAGTACGGCCCCGGCACACCCGGGCTGCGGGTGACGGAGACGGAGGCGTGCCTGCCGGCCGGACCGTACGGCGCGACCAAGCTGGCGGGCACGGTGGCGGTGACCGCGTCGGGCCTGGACGCGGTCGTGCTGAGGGTGGGGAACCCGGTGGGCGCCGGGGCGCCGCCCACCGGCCTCCCCGGCCGGGTCGCCGCGCTGCTCGCCGAGGCCGGGGACGGGGCCCCGGGCGCACCGGGCGCCGAGCTGCGGCTCGGCGACCTGTCCGCGTACCGCGACTTCGTGGACGTACGGGACCTGGCACGGGCAGTGGAGCTGGCGGCCGTCACGCCGGGGCCGCTGCCGCCCCTGCTCAACGTGGGCGGCGGCGAGGCCCTGCCGGTGCGGGAGCTGGTGCGGGGGCTGGCCGACGTGGCCGGGTTCCGGGGCCGGATCGTCGAGGCGGACGGGGGCGGGTCCGCGCGGTCCGCGCGGGTGTCGTGGCAGTGCTCCGACATCACCGCCGCCGGTCTCGCGCTCGGCTGGCGGCCGGCCCACTCCCTCGTCGCCTCCCTGGAGGCGCTGTGGGCGGCGCACCCCGTCCGGGTGGCGGCACCGTGAGTCTGCTGATCCCGCTGTACGTCCATCCGGCCGAGGATCCGGACGCGTGGCGCCGGCTGATCGCCGGTGCCGCGCACACGTACGCCGTCGTGATCAACCCGGCGAGCGGACCGGGCGACGCGCCCGATCCCGCGTTCGCCGCCGCCGCCCGTGCGCTCCGGGCGGCGGGAGCCCGGCTGCTCGGTTACGTGGACACGGACTACGGCATGCGCGACGCGGAGCGGATCACCGCCGAGGCGCTCCGGCACCGGGAGTGGTACGCGGTCGACGGCTGCTTCCTCGACCGGACGACGGCGGGGCGGGACGGACTGCCGGAGTGCAGACGGCTCGTACGTGCGCTGCGCAGGGCGGGGGCCTCCACCGTGGTCCTCAACCCGGGGGTCCATCCGGCCCCCGGGTACGCGCGGCTCGCCGATGTGACGGTCACCTTCGAGGGCCACTGGTCGACGTACGTGTCGACGTTCAGCCGCCCGTCGTGGACGACACGGCTGGCACCGGAACGGCTCTGCCATCTGGTGTACGGGGTGCCGGAACCGCTCGTCCCGCTCGCCGTGCGCACCGCGCGCGAGCGGGGCGCCGAGGTGTGCGGGCCGGTCACGGGGGAGCCGCCCAACCCCTGGTCCGGGCTGACCCCCGCCCTCGCGGAGGCGGAGCGGTGAGCCCCCGCCGCTGGTCGACGCCGGTGACCGCGCTGCTCCTCCTGTCCGTCCTCGCCGGCTGCTCCGGCGGCTCCGGAGGGCGGGCCGACGGGGCGACGGACCGTCCGACCGGGGCCACGGCCGCGCCCTCGTCCGCACCGCCTTCGTCCGGCGCGTCCCCGGGCCGTACACCCGACCGCGCGCCCCACCGCACGTCCGGCGGCGGGGCGAGCACCCCGGCCCGCCCGTCCACCGGTCCCGGGCCGTCCGCCACCCGTCCCACCGGTACCCCGGTCCGTACGCGGTGGCGGCCGCGCCCCGGTCTGGCCTGGCAGTGGCAGCTCGACGGGAAGGTCGACCCGTCCGTCGACGTGCCGGTGTACGACATCGACGGCTTCGAGAACAGCGCCGCCGACGTGGCCCGGCTGCACCGGGACGGCCGCAGGGTGATCTGCTACATCAACGTCGGGGCGTGGGAGGACTACCGCCCCGACCGGGACGCCTTCCCCCGCTCCCTGCTGGGCGGCCCCAACGGCTGGCACGGCGAGCGCTGGCTGGACATCCGCCGCGTCGACCTCCTCCGGCCCCTGATGGAGCGCCGTTTCGACATGTGCCGTGACAAGGGCTTCGACGCGGTGGAACCGGACCTGATGGAGGGCTACAACAGCGACACCGGCTTCCCGCTGACGGCGGACGACCAGCTCCGTTACAACCGCATGATCGCGGAGATCGCGCACGAACGGGGTCTGGCCGTGGGCCTCAAGAACGACCTCGCCCAGATCCCCCGGCTGGTGAAGCACTTCGACTTCGCGGTCAACGAGGAGTGTGCGCAGTTCGAGGAGTGCGCGCTGCTGACCCCCTTCGTCGCCGCGGGCAAGGCGGTCTTCCACGTGGAGTACACGGAGCCCAAGGCCGCCTTCTGCCCGCAGGCCCGTGCCCTGCGGCTGTCGTCGATGCGGAAGAAGCTGGAGCTGGACGTCTGGCGCAGCCCCTGCTGACTCAGCCCCAGGCCGGCTGGTCGGGTGATCAGCCCGAGGCCAGCTGGTCGGCGACCAGTTCGGCGAAGTCCTCCGGGGTGAGGACCTCGACGCCGAGTTCGGCGGCCTTGACCGCCTTCGAGCTCGGCTTCCCGTTCGCGGACGGCGCCGCGACGAGGATCGACGTCCTCGCGTTGACGCTGCTGCCCGCGCGCCCGCCCGCCTTCTCGATGAGCGCGTTCATCTCGGAGCGGCCGAAGCCGTCCAGAGGACCGGCCATCCTTCCGGTGACCACGACCACCTTGCCCTCCAGCGGTCCTCCGCCCGGGCCCGCCGACGCGGCCTCGGGCTCGGTCATGTTGACGCCCGCCGCGATCAGCTTGTCGATGACGGGGGCCAGCGCGGCGACCTGCTCGACGACGACCGGCGCCTTCTCCGGCCCGATCCCCTCCACGTCCTGCATGCCGGCCGCGTCCGCCCCGCGGATCGCCTCCATCGTGCCGAAGTGGCGGGCGATGCGACGGGACATGCTGCGCCCGGTGCCGAGCACGCCCAGGGCGCAGAAGACCCGGTTGAGGGGGCGGGTCCTGGCTGCCTCGATCTGTTCGGCGAGCTTGGCGGCCCGCTTGGCGCTGCCGGAGGCGGCGGTGAGCTGTTCGATCGTGAGGGTGAAGAGGTCGGCGACGTCACGGACGTCTCCGGACTCGACCAGGGCCGCCACGTACGTCCTGCCGAGCCCGTCGATGTCGAGCATCTCGCGCCCGGCGGCGTACTCGATGAGCGCCGGGAGCGCGCACGCGGTGCCCCGCGCGCACCGCCACCGCTCCTGGGTGGCGTTGATCTCGCCGCCGCAGCGCGGGCAGGCCTCCGGCAGCGGCACCGGCGTCGCCCCGGCCGGGCGGAGCCGTACGACGGCCGCCTGGACGCGCGGGATGATGTCCCCCGCCTTGTAGACCGTCACGGTGTCGCCCAGGTGGAGGTCGCGGCGGCGGATGTCGGCCGGGTTGTGCAGGGTGGCCCGGGTGACGGTGGACCCGTCGATCTCGACCGGGGCGAGGAGGGCGGTGGGGGCCAGGACCCCGGTGCGGCCGACCTCCCACACGACGTCCTGGAGCACCGTCTGCCGTTCGACGGCGGGCAGCTTCACCGCGATGGCCCAGTGCGGGAAGCGGGTGCCGAACCCGGCCGCCTCCTGCTCGGCGGTCTCGTTCAGCTTGATGACCACGCCGTCGATGCCGACCGGCAGGTCGGCGCGCATCGCGGTGATCGCGTCGACCCGCGCCTGCGCCTCGGCGAGGTCGGCGACGACGAGGAGCCCGGCCGCCGAGGACGCCGTCGTCCGCACTCCGGCGGTGGCCACCGCCGCCAGCGCCTCGGCGTGCGTCGCGCCGGCGGGCAGGAAGGGCACGCCGTCCAGCTCGACGACTCCGTACGCCCAGAACGTCATCCGGAGCCGGTACGGGCGGTCCTTCGCCCTCAGCGTTCCGGCGGTGCCGTTGCGCGGGTTGACGAAGACCTGCGCGCCGTGGGCGGTCCGGACCTCGTTCGCCGTCTCGAACTGCTCCTGGGTGAAGGCGACCTCGCCGCGGACCTCGACGGTGACGGGCGCGGCGAGCCGCTCGGGCAGGCCGTCGATCTGTCCGACGACGTGGCTGACGTCCTCGCCGTGGCTGCCGTCGCCGCGGGTGATGACCTGCACCAGGCGGCCGTCGCGGTACCGGGCGGCCACGGCCGCGCCGTCGATCTTGGGCTCGACGGAGAAGCCGCCGGCCGGGGCGCGGCCGAGGCGGCGCTGGACGGAGGCGCCCCAGGCCACCAGCCCCTCGGCGTCGAAGACGTTGTCCAGGCTCAGCAGCCGGGTGGTGTGTGCCACGTCGCCGACCGGGGCGGCGCCGTCGGCGACCAGGCCGGTGGGCGAGTCGGCCGGGACCTCGTCGGGGTTCTCGCTCTCCCAGGCCAGGACGGCCAGTCTGAGCCGGTCGTACGTGGTGTCGTCCATGGCGCTGTCGCCGTCCGCGTAGTACGACCGCGAGGCCTCGCGCAGGCGTTGGGACGCGGCCTCGTACGCGGTGCGGTCGGAGAGGACGGGCAGGCTGGACAGCGCCTCGACGGCGGGAGAAGTCGTCATGGGGTGATCCTCTCGCGAGGGTCTGACAACGGCTGTCGGGCCCGGTCACGGAGGACCGGCCGCGGGGACGTTCCCGGAGCCGGGCCCGGCCCGGCTCCGGGGGCCCGCTGGACGGCTACACGAGATCGACCCGGGCGGGGGCCTCGTCGTCGAGGAAGCCGCCCGACTGGTGCTGCCACAGTTTCGCGTAGGGTCCCTCCGCGGCGAGCAGTTCGTGGTGGGTGCCCTGCTCGACGACGCGTCCGCGGTCGAGGACGACGAGCCGGTCCATCGTGGCGACCGTGCTCAGCCGGTGGGCGACCACGAGCGCGGTCCGCCCGTCCATGAGGCGCCAGAGCGCGTCCTGGACGAGGAGCTCGCTCTCGGAGTCCAGGGCGCTGGTCGCCTCGTCGAGCAGCAGGATCGGCGCGTCGCGCAGGATGGCCCGGGCGAGGGCGACGCGCTGGCGCTGGCCGCCGGACAGCTTCACCCCGCGCTCCCCCACCATCGTGTCGAAGCCCTCGGGAAGGCCGTCGACGAACTCAGTGACGTGCGCGGCCTCGGCCGCGCGGCGGATCTCGGCGTCGGTGGCGTCGGGCCGGGCGAACGCGATGTTCTCCCGGAGCGTGCGGTGGAACATCGCCGGGTCCTGCGGTACGTAGGCGATCAGGCTGCGCAGGTCGGCCTGGCGCAGCCGGCTGATGTCCTGTCCGCCGATCGTGATGCGGCCGCCGTCGAGGTCCGTCATCCGCAGCAGCAGTCGGGTGAGGGTGGTCTTGCCGCCGCCGGACCGGCCGACGAAGCCGATCTTCGCCCCGCTGGGCACGGCCAGGTCGAGTCCCTCGAACAGCGGCTTCGCGCCCGCGTGGGCGAAGGTGACGTTCTCGAAGCGCACGTCGGCGCTCTCGGTGAGGAGCCGCTCCGGAACCTCCGGGTCCCGTACGGTCGGCGGGGTCAGCAGCAGTTCGGTGAACTGGGCGGCCTCGGTCATCGAGCTCTCCAGCCGGCGGTAGATCTGGTTGAACTCGAACATGATCCGGGTGGCGTTGGAGTAGTAGGTGAAGGCGACGACGACCGCCTCGACGCCGTGTTCGCCCGCGCCGAGCGAGAGGGCGAGCAGCAGCCCGAGGACGTTGGTCAGTACGGACAACGGTGCGACCACGGTGTCGATGCGCAGGTTGCCGTAGTCCCACGAGCGCAGGGTGAGCCGGCGTGATTCCGCGACGCGGGACCGGTGTTCGGCCGCCTCGCGTTCCTCGGCGGCGAAGGACCGGACGGTGTCCATGTTCATCAGGCTGTCGGCGACATGGCCCGACACCCGGGCGATCGCCTCCTCGCGCTGGTCGACGAGCGCCTGACGGCGACGGATCAGCGGCCGTACGAGCAGGGCGGTCACGGCGATCATCACCAGGAGGCCGACGACGAGCAGGGGTTCGTACGTCCACAGCACCACCGACGCGAACACCAGGGGCACGAAACTGCCCATGACCGAGAAGGTGAGGGTGTCGACGAACTCCTCGAATCGGGAGGCGAAACTGAGGACCCGCTTGGTCAGCGAGCCGGCGAAGTTGTCGTGGAAGAAGGCGGCGTCCTTGGCGAACAGCTCGTCCATGCCGATGACGTACAGGTGCTCGATGCCGAGGGCGTCGAGGCGGTTCAGACAGTGCAGTCCGACGCGCCACAGCGCCTCGGCGAGCAGCAGCACGCCGGCGAAGCCGAGGACGTAGGGCAGCATCGGGCCGATGCCGGAGTCGGAGCCCCCCGCGATGTGGCCGACGAGCTTCGCGACGACCAGCGGCACGATGTAGAAGATGCCGATGTTGCCCAGTGCCGGGAGCAGCATCGCGGGCAGTGTCAGCCGTTTGAGGCGGGCCAGCTCCCTTCCGTAGTGACGTAGTGCGAGGAGCACGGGGCCCCTGCCTGGCGAACCCTTGCGCGATTCAGGCGTTCCCATCCCAACCCTGCTTTGTCGGAGCGAACTGGACAGGCGGCAGTGTTCCGTGCGGACGCGTGCGCCGTCCAAGGGTTTTCCACCGCCGGGGGCTCACCCGGCCTGTCTCCGTGGCCGGTTGACGGGCCACGCTCTCCGCGGTCCGCGCCGGGTGTGAATACAGCCAATCGGAGGGGCACGCTCCGACCTCGGACGCCGTGGTCCCCGGAAAGCGCCTCGGACCTGCCCCGGACCGCTCTCCGGAGGGGCCGGCGGGAGCCGGTGTCGCGGAAGCATCGCTCCGCCGTCACACGCTCGTCACAGTGCTGTCGTGGTCCCATCAAACTCGCCGAGCCCGGGGTGGCCTGAAAGTACGCGGTTCAACTCCACCGGCCCGTACCGCCGTTGATCACACCTCCCCCACCTCACATACTGCGCTGACCGCCGGCGGGCGCCGTTGCGCCCCCTGGCCGGAATCGACCACTCGACCTCATCCCAAGCTCCTGGGGGAGTTTTGCGCGCACATGTGAAGAGAGCACGCGCCTTCACCATCACAGCGGCCACCTCGGTGGCCCTCGTCGCGGGAATGACCGGCCCCGCGACCGCGATCGCCGCGAACACGGCGACCACACCCGGCCCCGCCCGCCTCCAAGGCGACCAGCGGATCCAGCTCATCACCGGCGACCACGTGGTGGTCGGCGCCGAGGGCCAGGTACGGGGCTTCGAGGCCGCCAAGGGCCGCGAGCACATACCCGTCCAGGTGCAGCGCGTCGAGGACCGCACCCTGGTGGTGCCCAGCGACGCGCGGCGCCTGATCGCCGAAGGCCGTCTCGACCAGCGGCTCTTCGACGTCACCGAGCTCTCCGACCCGCGGCTGCGCCGGAGCCACCGCGACGGGCTCAAGCTGATCGTGCGGTACGACGGGGGCGCGGCCGCGGCCCGGGCCGAGGTGCGCGCGGCCGGTGACACCCAGCTGCGGCGCACCTTCCCCACCCTCAACGCCGACGCCGTCCGTACCTCGGCGGACGACGTCGCCAAGGTGTGGGAGGCGCTGACCGACCAGCCGAAGGCGGGCGCGCGCGCCGCCGCCTCCGGTATCGGCACGGTGTGGCTGGACGGGGTGCGCAGGGCGAACCTCGACAGCGGCGTCCGGCAGATCGGCGCCGACAAGGCGTGGGAGTCCGGCTACGACGGCGCGGGCGTCAAGATCGCCGTCCTCGACACCGGGGTCGACAAGACCCACGACGACCTCAGGACCCAGGTCGTCGGCGAGAAGAATTTCTCGGCCTCCCCCGACGCGGTGGACCGGGTCGGGCACGGCACCCACGTCGCGTCGATCGCCGTCGGCACCGGCGCCAGGTCCGGTGGCGTGTACAAGGGCGTCGCCCCCGGCGCCAAGGTGATCAGCGGGAAGGTCCTCGACGACGAGGGCTTCGGCGACGACTCCGCCGTCCTCGCGGGCATGGAGTGGGCCGCCGCCGAGGGCGCGGACGTGGTCAACCTCAGCCTCGGCAGCGGTGACAGCCCCGGCGTCGACCCGCTGGAGGCGGCGGTGAACACGCTGACCGCCGAGAAGGGCATCCTGTTCGCCGTCGCGGCGGGCAACGACGGCGAGTTCGGCGACTCGACCCTGGGCTCGCCGGGCACCGCGGACGCCGCGCTGACCGTCGGCGCGGTCGACAAGGACGACAAGCTGGCGGGCTTCTCCAGCATCGGCCCGCGCCTCGACGACGGTGCCGTCAAGCCGGACGTGACCGCGCCCGGCGTGGCCGTCACCGCGGCCGCCGCCCCCGGCAGCGCCATCGACACGCGCCCCGGCACACCGCACCCGGCCCCCGGCTACCTGCAGATCGACGGCACCTCCATGGCCACTCCGCACGTGGCGGGCGCGGCCGCGATCCTGAAGCAGCTGCACCCGGACTGGAAGTCGACCGAGCTCAAGGGCGCCCTCGTCGCGTCCACCAAGGGCGGCGCCTACACCGCCTTCCAGCAGGGCTCGGGCCGCGTCCAGGTCGACAGGGCACTCGCCCAGAGCGTGATCGCCGACCCGGTCTCGCTGAGCTTCGGCGAGGCGCGGTGGCCCCACGCCGACGACCCGCTCGTCACCAGGAAGGTCGGTTACCGCAACCTCGGGACCAGCGACGTCACCCTGGACCTGTCGGTGTCCACGCTGGACCCGACGGGCAAGCAGGCCCCGGCCGGGTTCTTCACGCTCGGCGCGACCCGGGTGACCGTGCCCGCCGGCGGCCGGGCCGAGGTCGACCTGATCGCCGACACGAGGATCGGCGACGCCGACGGCACCTACTCGGGCTACGTCACCGCCACCGGCGCGGGCCAGTCCGTCCGTACGGCCGCGGTCGCCGTCCGCGAGGCGGAGTCGTACGACATCACGCTCCGGACCCTCGGTCGCGACGGCGCGGACGCCGCGGACTTCTCCAGCACCCTGATCGGTGTCGGCGGCCCCGCCAAGGGGTTCGAGACCCGCGTCGACAACGAGCCGGGCACGCACCGGATCCGCGTGCCGAAGGGTTCGTACACCTTCAACACGGCCGTCTACCAGGACCCGTCGGACTACACCAAGGGCACCGACTGGATCGCCCAGCCGAAGCTGGAGATCACCGGTGACACCGCGCTCGTCGCCGACGCGCGCACCACGAAGCCGGTGAACCTGACCGTCCCCGGCATCGAGACGGCGGACTACGCCGGCACCTACTACGAGGTCGCCACCGACGTCGGCCGGGTCGGCAACGGCTGGGTCCTCAACGGCTTCACCGGCTTCCGCACCGCCCACCTGGGCCCCGCCGTCACCGACGGTTCGCTCCTGCAGACCTGGGACGCGCACTTCGTCAAGGACGCCACCACCCAGTACTCGGTGGCCTTCGGCGGCAGGACGAACAGGATCGCGACCGGCTACACCAAGCACGTGAAGGCGAACGAGCTGGCCACGCTCAAGGTCGGTCTCGGCTCGTCCGCGCCCGGGAAGCGCGTGCTCGCCTCCCCCTACGCCCATCTGCCGGGAGCGCCGGAGGGCAACGGGTTCTCCGCGTTCCAGGCGGCGCCGGGCACGCGCACCTTCCTCGTCTCCACCGCCGACGGCGTCTCCTGGCTGACCAGGTTCAACCAGTTCGGCGAGCCCGACGAGTGGGGCTACCCGGCCTTCGAGGGTGTGTACGAGATGGGCCGGCCGAAGAGCTACGCGGCCGGCAGGACGTACCGGGAGACGTTCGGCACGGGCGTCTTCGGCCCGCTCCTCGGCCAGGACATGGGTGTCTTCCGCACCGCGCCCGACCCGGCCACCGGTGAGCAGCGGATCGTCGGCGCCCTGCCGCTGTTCGCCGACGGCGAGGGCCACGCGGGGCGCACGAAGCACACCTCGGCGACGACGACGCTGTACCGCGACGGCGTCAAGGTCGCCGAGAGCGACGACCCGCTGACCGGCGAGAAGCCCTTCACGGTCGACGCCTCCGGCGCCGAGTACCGGTTGACGACCTCCGTGGAGCGTTCGACGCAGGTCGCCGCCGTCTCCACCCGTGTCGACGCCGCCTTCACGTTCCGCTCGCAGCAGGTCGCGGCCACCACCGCGCTTCCGGTCTCCACGGTCCGCTTCGCGGCCCCCGTCGACCTCGCCTCGCGCGCCCCGGCGGGGACGTCGGTCCTGGTCCCGGTGACCGTGCAGGGCTCGGCGGCCGGGAGGAACCTCAAGTCGCTCGCGGTGTCCGTGAGCTACGACGACGGGAAGACCTGGCAGACCGTGAAGGTCGTGAACGGCGGGATCTCCGTGAAGAGCCCGGCGAAGGACAAGGGCGTCTCGTTCCTCGCCGAGGTCGCGGACAGGCAGGGCAACACCTCGACCCTGACGATCCACAACGCCTTCCTCGGGAAGTGAGGCCGCCCCGGTGACGGGGTTCGTGTGACGACGATGTGCTGGAATGCGTCCGAGGACGCGTTCCAGCACATTCGTACGTTCCGGGGAGACCGCTCATGCACCACCGCTTCGATGTCGAGACGCTGACGGTGGGCCGGTGGCGCAACGGCTCCGGTGCGACGAGGGAGATCGCCTCACGGCCGGCGGGCACCGAGGAGTTCGGGTGGCGGGCGAGCGTCGCCGACATCGAGCGGGACGGGCCGTTCTCGGCGTACCCCGGCGTCGACCGGACGTTCACGCCCGTGGCGGGCGAGGGGGTACGGCTCTCCGCCCCCGGGGTGTTCGACCGGTTGCCGGTAGGCGTGGGCGAGCCCGTCGGCTTCTCCGGCGACCTCGCGCTGACCGCCGAACTGGCGGGCGGTCCCTGCCGGGTGCTCAACATCATGGTGCGGCAAGGCCGCTGGGCGGCCCGGGTGGACCGGGTCGTCGGCCCGGTCTCGCCGTCCGCCGGTCACGCCGGGGTGCTCCACGTCCTGCGCGGCGGCTGGCGGGCGGGGGACGACGGGCAGGTCCTGGAGTCCGGCCAGGGTGTGTGGTGGGACGCGGACGACGTGACGTCGGGCGGGACGGCGGTCGTACCGCTCTCCGCCGACGCTGCCGCATTGTGGGCAGATCTCACCCCGCTGGCGTGAAGTAGCCATTCTTTTCCGGTAGTTACCGGCCAGCGGGGGATGCGGGCCTTCCCGCGCGTCCCACCATATGGACTAGACCAATATTGATCACCGCGTCCCATGACCTGCGGGGCGCCGATCCGACCTGCGGGGACCCGGACGAACCGGCGGACGACGGCCGGCCCACTCCACGCGGTTGGTCTAGACGTTTCCCGAGACCCGTCATTACGTTGTCCCACGAACGATCAAGGGAGCTCCCGGTCCCACTGTCGTCCTCACTCCATCATCCGGAGGAATCTCATGGTCAAGGCTCTGTCCAACCTGGCGGGTCGCGCCCTCTCCCGTGTCCTGCCCCAGGAGACCGCCGCGGCGGCGTGCGCCTGCCCGGCGGGCAGCTCCAGCTGGTGCTCCGGCGAGAACCTGTACCACCGGTTCTGCTGCTCCTGGAACTGTGCGGCCGCACCGACCTGCACCGTCACCGTCATCTACGGCGGCTGCTGACCCGGTCGTCCACCGGTAGCCCCCCGCGCGGTCCCCGTCGACGGCTCCGGCCGTCGGCGGGGGCCCCGGGCCGCCGTCGGCCCACCGGCATCCGCACCACACCACCCTCCGCGACACCGGACGGGTGATCCAGCACGAGGGACGACGAGGGACATGGAATACCTGCTCTTCGGCGCCCGATGCGCGCTGGCCGTGACCCTGGCGGCCTCCGCGATCGGCAAGCTCCGCGCCCCCGGCGACTTCCGCCGGGCCGTCCAGGACATGGACGTCGTGCCCGACCGGCTGGCCGGCCCGGTCGCCGGCGCGGTGCTCGCCGCCGAGACGGCCCTGATCCTCCTCGTCTGGCTGCCCGGAGGGCTCGGCGCGGTCGCGTTCGCCGCCGCCGCGCTGCTCCTCGCCGCCTTCACGGCCGTCCTGGTCGCCCTGATCCGTCGCGGCTCCGACGTGTCCTGCGCCTGCTTCGGGCAGTCGCGCACACCGGTCGGCGCCGCCCATCTCGTCCGCAACGGGGCGCTGTTGGCGATCGCCGTCCTCGGAGCCCTCGCGGCCGCCGGGGGTTCCGGCGCCGCCCTGCCCGCGGAGCTGCCGGCCGCGCTCGCCGCCGCGCTCGCCGCCGCCGTCGTCAGCGCCCTGCTGATCTCCACCGACACTCTGGTCGACCTGTTCTCGCGCCCCTCCTGAGCAGCCGTCACGACCGCGCCGGCCCCCGGCAGGCCCGACGGCCCGCCCGTCCCCACGCAGCGCACCGAAGTGAGGCCCCCTTGTCCACCACCGCCACCGTCGTCATCTGTATCAACGCCGTCATCGGCGTACTGAACCTGTTCCTGCTCCTCGCCCTCGCCCGCCGCATCACCGGTGGCGAGCACGCCGGGCACGCGCACGGCGGCGAGGCCGCGGTGACCGTCCCCGAGAACCGCCTCGCCGACGGCTCCCCCGTCCCCGCGTTCCGGGTGACGACCCGCGAGGACGGCGCACTCGCCACCACGGACCTGACCGGCGCCACCGCCATCGGCTTCTTCTCCACCACCTGCCGCCCCTGCCGCGAGCAGGCGCCCGGCTTCGCCCGCGCCGCCGCCTCCCTCCCCGGCGGACGCGACGGCGCCGTGGCCGTCATCACCGGCTCCGGCCCGGTGGCCGAGGACCTGGTGAAGCTGCTCTCCCCCGTGGCCCGGGTCGTCGTCGAGTCCGACACCGAGAACGACCCCACGCTGCTGCCCGACATCAGCCTGACCTCCGAGGCCTTCGGGATCGTCCGCTGGCCCAGTTACATCGAGGTCGGCGCCGACGGACGCGTCACCAACCGGGACTCGTCCACCGAGCTGTTCGCGGACTCCGCGCCGCAGACCGTCTGAGGGACACGGTGATCTCCGCCCCGCGTACGAGAGAGCCGGGCCAGTACCGCGAGGCACTGCGCTCGGCGGTCGCCGCCTGCGCGCTGGCCTGGCGGTCGAGCCCGCGCGCCGTCACGGCGTACATGGCCGTCAGCATCGCCGGCGGACTGCTGCCCACCGCGTCCGCCCTGCTGGTGAGCGGCCTGCTGGACGGCCTCACCCGGCCCGGATCCGGCTCGCTGCTGCCCATGGCCCTGCTGCTCGTCGCGGCCACGCTCGGCATCTCGCTGACCGCGCCGCTCGGCGAGTACCTTCGGGGCCAGAGCACCAGGGCGCTGCGCGTACGCGTCCAGGACGAGCTGTTCGACGGCGTCAACCGGCTCCCCGGCATGCGGCACTTCGAGGATCCCGCCTTCCAGGACCGGCTCCGGCTCGCCCAGCAGGCCGCCGGCAGCGCCCCCGACCTGCTGGTCGGCTCGCTGGTCAGCAGCGTGCAGGCGGCCGTGATGCTGGTCGGCTTCCTCGTCACCGTGACCGTCATCAACCCCGTCCTCGGCGCCGCCACCCTGCTCCTCGCCCTGCCCGCCCTGCGGACCCAGCTGGCCGCGGGCCGACGGCGGGCGGAGGTGCTGCGCGACACCATGCACAACAGCCGCCGCGAGATGTTCTACGGCAGCCTGCTCACCGACACGGACACGGTGAAGGAGATCCGCCTCTACGGTCTGCAGCGCTTCTTCACGGACCGCGCCGCCGCCGAGCTGCGCACCGTCGTCGGCGCGGAACGCGCCACGGACGTGCGCAACCTCCGGCAGCGCACCCCCGACCTGCTGCTCGGCGTCGCGATCTTCGGCATCGGCCTCCTGTGGGCCGTACGCGCCGCACGCCAGGGCCACCTCACCATCGGTGACGTGTCCGTGTTCATCGCCGCCACCGCCGGCATCCAGCGCGGTGTCAGCCAGCTCGCCAGCACCGCCGCGACCGCCTTCCAGGCGTCCCTCACCTTCACCTACTTCCGCACCCTGCGGGACGTCCCCGTGGACCTCGCCCTGCCGGACGCGCCGCGCGCCGTGCCCGGCCTGAGCGGCCGGATCGAACTGCGCGACGTGTGGTTCCGCTACACCCCCCGGTCGCCGTGGATCCTCCGGGGCGTCGACCTCACCCTCACCGCGGGTGAGGTCACCGCGCTCGTCGGAGTCAACGGAACCGGCAAAACCCTGGTGAAACTGCTCTGCCGGCTGTACGACCCGACACGCGGCCGGATCCTGTGGAACGGGATCGACATCCGGGAGTTCGACCCCGAGGCGCTGCGGGACCGGGTGGCAGCGGTGTTCCAGGACTACGGGCGGTACGACCTCACGGCCGGGGAGAACATCGGACTCGGCCGCGTCGGCAGCCTCGACCGGACGGACCTGGTCGCCCGCGCGGCGGCCGACGCGGGCGTCCACGACCGGCTGTCCCGGCTCGGTCAGGGGTACGACACCCTGCTCAGCCGCATCTTCGCCGCCGCCGGAACGGCGGGTGCCGCCGAGGGCGAGCTCCTCTCCGGCGGCGAGTGGCAGCGCGTCGCCGTGGCCCGCGCCTTCATGCGGCGGGAGGCCGACATGATGATCCTGGACGAGCCCAGCTCGGGCCTGGACGCCGCCGCGGAGCAGGAGATCCACGACAGCCTGCGCGAGCTGCGCGCGGACGCGACGGTCCTCGTCATCTCCCACCGGCTCAGCACCGTGCGCGACGCGGACCGCATCGTCGTCCTCGGGGACGGCCGGATCACCGAGAGCGGCACCCACGGCGAACTCCTCGCCAGGGAAGGCCAGTACGCCCGCCTCTTCAGGCTCCAGGCGGCGGGCTACCAGCAGCCGGCCGACGCGGAGGACCCGCCGAACCCGGCCGCAGCCCCGTCACCCGCCTCCCGCCTCCCGTAACGGCGCCGCAGGAAGGAACCCCGACCGATGTCCGACAGTGCCACCACCGCCGCGCTCCTGGTCCTCGCGGCGCTCGGTCTCGCCTCCGCGCTGCTCGTGGCGGCCCGGCGCGCCCTCCTCGTGGTCACCGTGCGCGGGGCCAGCATGACCCCGGCGCTCGCCCCCGGCGACCGCATCCTCGTCCTGCGGCGCCCGGCCCGGGGCCTCCGCGACCGCCACATCGTCGTCCTGCGCTCCGACCGCATCCCCGCCGCGGGCCGCGACGACCTCCTGGTCAAGCGGATCGCCGCCGCTCCGGGGGCGCGGGTGCCGCTCCGGGCGGGCGGCCGGGGAACCGTCCCCGACGACCACTTCGTGGTGCTCGGCGACAACCCGGACCTGAGCACCGACTCCCGCGTGTGGGGCCCGGTACCGGCGGACAGCGTCGTCGGCGTCATGATCGGCCGCATCGCCCGGGGTGGTCACCGAGGTCCCTGACCTGATGCCGACCGGCCCGCGCCCCTGCCCGGTGCGGGCCGGTCGGCTGCCCACGGACCCGCCGGAAGGGGGGGCGGCGGGTCCGTGGAAGCCGGAGCGGTCCCATGCGCTCATCGCCCTCCTGCCCCCGAATCCACCTCCCACACCCACCTCATACCGGAGTGGGGCCGCGCTCCGGGTCCGCGGGCGCGGGCGGACGTGAGCGAGCCCGTGCTAGCTTCCCTCCCGTGGTGGAGCATCAGGAACGGACCAGAGCGGCCTACGACGGGGTCGTCGAGCTGTACGCGTCGCTGTTCGCCGACCGGCTGGAGACACAACCGTTCGCGCGGGCCATGGTCTCCACCTTCGCCGAGCTGGTGCGCGGCACGGGGAATCCGCGGGCGGCCGACGTCGGGTGCGGGCCCGGGCATCTGACGGCCATGCTGCGGGACCTGGGACTGGACGCCTTCGGGCTCGACCTCTCCCCGGCCATGGTCGACCACGCCCGGCGGGCCCATCCGGCCCTGCGGTTCACCGAGGCGCGCATGGAGGCCCTGCCGGTCGAGGACCGCGCGCTCGGCGGCGTACTGGCCCACTACTCGATGATCCACACCCCGCCGGGCGAACTGCCCGCGCTCCTCGCCGAGCAGGCCCGCGTCCTGGCGACGGGGGGCCTGCTCCTGGTCTCGTTCTTCGCGACCGGAGCACCGGAACCGGTCCGCTTCGACCACAGGGTGACGCCCGCCTACAGCTGGCCGGTGGACCGGTTCGCCGAGGTGCTGGCCGGATCCGGGCTCGTCCCGTTCGCCCGGCTGGTCCACGATCCGGCCTCCGAGCGGGGCTTCCTCGACGCCCACCTGCTGGCCCGCCGGGAGCGGTGAAGCGGCCGTGGTCCGGCGGGCCGCCTAGGAACGGTCGAGCGCCCGCGCGAGGAAGCGCTGGGTGGCCTGCTCCCGAGGGGCGGTGAGCACCTGCTCCGCGGTGCCCTGCTCCACGATGACGCCGTCCTCAAGGAAGCAGACCTGGTCCGCGACCTGCCGGGCGAAGTCCATCTCGTGGGTGGCCATGAGGATGGTCAGGCCGCGCTGCTTGAGGTCCGCGACGACGTCCAGGACCTCCCCCACGAGTTCGGGGTCGAGAGCGGAGGTGATCTCGTCGAAGAGCAGCAGCTCCGGGCCGGTGGCCAGCGCCCGGGCGATCGCGGCGCGCTGCTGCTGCCCGCCGGACAGCCGGTCGGGGTGCTCGTGCGCCTTGTCCGCGAGTCCGAGCCGGGCGAGCAGCTCGCGGGCCGACGCCTCGGCCCGTTTGCGCGGGACGCCGTGGACCTGGCGTGGTGCGAGCGTGATGTTGTCGAGCACGCTCAGGTGCGGGAACAGGTTGTAGGCCTGGAAGACGATGCCGATCCGCCGGCGGGCGAGGTCGGGGTCCGCGCGGGGGTCGGTCAGTTCGCTCTCGCCCAGGTGGACGGTTCCGTCGTCGACGACGTCGAGCAGGTCGACACAGCGGAGCAGGGTGGACTTGCCCGAGCCGGAGCCGCCGATGAGGCACACGACCTGGTGCTCGGCGACGTCCAGGTCGATCGACCGCAGGACCAGGCGCGACCCGTACCGCTTGCGGACGCCGCGGATGCGCAGCAGGGGCTGGGTCATCGGCCCGTCTCCGCCCAGGTGCGCCGCGCAGCTCGCCGCTGGAGCCGGTCGGCGAAGCGGGTCAACGGGATGGTCACCGCGATGAACAAGAGTGCCGCTCCCAGGTACGGGGTGTAGTTGAAGTCGTAGTCCGCCTTGATCTGCGCGGCCCGCAGCGCCTCCAGCGGGCCGAGGACGGCGACGAGGGCGGTGTCCTTCTGCAGCGCGATGAAGTCGTTGAGCAGGGGCGGCAGCACGTTGCGCACGGCCTGGGGCAGCACCACGTGCCGCAGCGTCTGCCGTTCGTTGAGCCCCAGCGCCTTCGCGGCGTTCCGCTGCGCCGGGTGCACCGAGTTCAGTCCGGCGCGGAACACCTCGCCGACGTAGGCGGAGTACGAGAGGACCAGGGCGATCACCCCGAGCACCCAGGGCTCGGAGGGCGTGCCCTGCAGCTCCAGGGCCGGCAGCCCGAATCCGACGAGGAAGACGAGCAGCAGGGTCGGTACGCCCCGGAAGACGTCCACGTAGACGGTCGCGGCGAGCCGCAGCGGCTGCAGGCCCGGTGCGCGGGTCACGCGGACCAGGGCGATGAGCAGGCCGAGGACGAGGATCAGCACCTCGGCGATCAGGAACATCTGGATGTTGAGCCAGAACCCCCGGAGGAGTTCGGGGAACGCGGCCCGGAACTCGCCGCCGTCGAGGAACAGTTCGGCGACGCGGTCCCATCCCGGGGAGGAGACGGCCGCCGCCCCCAGCGCCACCAGGCCGAGGAGGGTGCACAGGGAGGCGGTCCAGGTGTGGCGACGCCGGCGGGAGCGGCGGAACCGCTGCCGTTCGAGCTCGTGGTCGCTGGGTCGGTAGGTGTCGTCCGGCGGCGTGGCCGACGCGGGCGGCACGGTGGTCTTCGTGAGTTCCACGGTCGGCCCGTTACGGCTTCAGCTCGGGCACGTTCGCCGAGGCGGACAGCCACTGCGAGGTGATCCTGGCGAGTCTGCCGTCGGCCTTGAGGGTGCTCAGGGCCTTGTCGACGCAGCTGGTGTAGCCGCTGCCCTTCGGCAGGAGCAGACCGAACTCCTCTGGAGTGCCGCCCGCGTAGCCGAACTGGCCGACGATCTTCCCGTTGTCCAGCTCCGCCCCGGCCAGGTAGAAGACGGTCGGCGTGTCGGTGACGATCGCGTCGATCTGACCGTTCTTGAGCGCGTTGACCTCGTCCTTGGTGGTGTTGAAGACACTCAGCCGGCGCGAGGGCTTGATCTGGTCGAGCACGGCCTGGTAGCTGGTCGTGGCGACCTGGACGCCGATCCTGGCGTCCTTGAACGCGCCCAGGGACGAGGCCTTGGCGAACTTCGAGTCGCCCAGCGTCAGGATGGCCTGGTTGGCCGTGTAGTAACTGGCGGAGAAATCCACGGCTTTCTTGCGCTGCGGGGTGATGGAGATCTGGTTGATGTCGAAGTCGAAGGACTTCGCCCCCGGGGCGTAGGAATGGGCGAAGGGTTCGACGACCCATTTCACCTGATCGCGAGCGAAGCCGAGTTCACCGGCCACCGCGTAGGCCACGGCGCTTTCGAAGCCCTTTCCGTTGGACGGGGTGTTGTCCTCGAACCACGGGGCGTAGGCCGGGGAATCGGTGGCGACGGTCAGCTGGCCGCGCTTGTGGAGGCTGGGGCTCTCGGTGGTGCAGTCGGCGCCGGAGGCCTTCGCTCCGGCGGCGCTCTTCGGCTGGGGTGCGCAGGCGGCCGCGGCCAGCACGACGACGACAGCGGAGGTGGCGAGGGCTGTTCGGGTACGCGACATCAGGGGTCCTTCGAAGGAGGGTCCGGAAAAGGGGTACGGGCGGGAGGCCGGTGCGGGGCGCTCAGCGACACAGATCGGCGGCGCAGCGCACGTGGTCCACGTGGCGGCGGCGTACCAGCGGGAGAGTTCCGGACATGCGTTTCAGCATTCCGGTCCGTGGAGACCGTCGTCAATCTCGCAGGTCACCGCCGGGGTAACGCGTTGATAACATGTCAGCTGGTGAGATGGAATACCTGATCGCCCTGGTTCAGGCCGAATACCTCGGCCGCTGAACCGCCTCGGACGACGAGTTCGGCGAAGCCGACGCCGGAACTCCCGACGGTGATTCCGGGCTCGCCGAGCGGGACGTCCGGAAGCCGGTCGTAACAGGGGACGACGACGCTGCGGCCTTCACGTCGGTTGTGCACGGGAAGTCCCTTCGCGCTGTCGTAGCCGGGCAGTTCGGCGGCCGGCCGGTCCAGCTTGCAGTTGCCGAAGTTGTCCACGACGGCGATCCGCACCTCGCCCGGGGCGGGCTGGTGCACCGCCCTCGGGCTCGCCGGCACCGGGCGGCCGTCGGCCAGCCAGCGGGCCAGCAGCGGCACGTACCAGAGGCTGCGGAACTGGGTGCGCACCATCTCCTCGACCTCGGCCGGAGCGAGTTCGGCCCATCCGGCGGCCGCGGCTTCCAGCACCTCGCGGACGTCGGTGACCTGGACCTCCTTCACGCCCAGGTAGGTCGCGAGCGGGGCGAGGACCCGGTCGCTGAGGGTGCTGATGACCAGGTGGTCCCCGTGGCGGAAGTAGCAGAACGGCACACCGTTGGGCCAGTGCCCGTCGCGGGGGGCGATGTTGACCAGCACCACCACGGGCTGCGTCGGCCCGCCGATCAGGTCCGTGGAGCGGAGCAGGTCGAGCAGGGTGAGCGCGGCGGCGCCCTCCGGGTCCGGTCCCCCCAGCGGCAGGACGGTCGGCGTGGCACCGAAGAGGGCGGCGATCCGGGTGGACTGCCGGGCGAGCGCGTTGGGGTCGGCACAGTCGGTGAGGGAGACGACCGGTGGACGGGTCATGGCGGGTTCTTCGCCTTCTGTCGAGTGACGGCGGGGGCTGGGGTGACCGAGAGGTCCGACGGGGGCGAACGGGTCCCGTGACGGCGGGGTCCGGGCAACAAAAAAGGACCCCCCGTCTCCGGAGGGTCCGTCGCATCCTGTGCGCACACGGCTTCGCTAGCGAAGCGCCTCCGAGGTTCGGGGCATCATTCGCATCATGGCGAGACCGGTGGTGTGCTGCATGGGGGGAACGCTAGCACTCGGCAGCCGCGTCACGAACCGCCTGTCCACGGAGTGAACAGGCGGTTCGTCCCGTACGGGGCGCCCTCGCCGTCAGGGGAGGCCCGGGCGGGGTGAAGTCCAGGGCGCCCGGCACGACCGGGCGACGGTGCTCCGAGCTTGCCGTCGATCAGGGCGTCTCTCGGACGTACTCCACGGTGAGCGGGCTCGCCACGAGACAGCGAGGTGCTCCGTTCCGCTCGGGGAGCAGCGCCGTGACGCGGGCGTATCCGGTCATCGGGGCCGTGGTATCGATGCCGTCGTGGCCGGCGTCGAGGGCGCGCAGCAGGTCGCGGATGCCCGCGGCGCTCAGGGCGGGGGCCAGGGGTGACGCCGAGGCGGCGTCGGCGAGCGCGGCGGCGCCGGGATCGGAGCCGGGCGAGAGCGCCTCGACGACCTGCCCGGCCCTGGTGAGGAAGACGGCGCCGACGCTGTCGCCGCCGCCGCTCTCGTTCAGCGTGGGGCCGTCGGTGAGCTGGGGCGTCCAGCCCAGCAGGTGGCGGGCGGAGCCGTGCAGCAACAGGCGGCAGCCGGCGCCTCCACCGCCGCCGGAGCCCGGCCCGGAGTCGACGAAGAGCAGCAGCTCCCGGTAGGCCCCCCGGAGCGTGACGCAGCGCATGGGTGCCTCGAACTGCACCCACAGGCCGGGGCGGAGGGCAGGCTCCTCGTACCAGAGCGCCGACCCCTCCAGATGCTTCTGCACCTGCCGCAGACGCCGCACCCGTCCCTGCTCGCTGTCGGCGGCCTGCGCGTCCACGTCGACCCCGACGCCGAACGGTGTGGACAGGCGCACCGCCCCGGCGCGCGGCGCGCGGCGCGGCTCCGGCAGGAACTGCTGCAGCTTGCTCACGGACAAGTAGATGACGTCGCGCAATCGGGCCCCCGAGTCCGGTCGCTCGGCCCCGCTGATACGCGGGAGCCGTCGCCTCCACCATACGGGCCGTGAGGCTCCGACCGTCCTGGATTCACCACGAGGGCCGGCGGGTCGGGTGCTGGTCCCAGAACATCCCGAAAAACGATCGAGGGGCCGCTTCAGATCTCTCTGAAGCGGCCCCTAGATCTACGACTCCTTCGACTCGACGACAGGATTTGAACCTGCGACCCCTTGACCCCCAGGAGTAAGGGTCAGGGGCATTTTCTGGATATTACAGACTTAATCCGGGCGAATATCGTGCACGTAACGGCCCGTCGTGCACCATCGCGCATGCCGTGTGGTCCCCAACTGGTCCCCAACTCACGTCCGGGCCCAGCCTCATGCCTCGCAGCGGCCGTGCGCGCTGTCCGATTCGGCGTGTAGCAAGCGTCGAGCCCCACCCAGGAACGCCTAGCCCGGGTTCAGGCACGGTCTCCGTGGCCGTGCAGGAGGTAGTGGGAGTCGCCCGGGTGGCGCTGGACCCGGGCCTGTCGCCAGGCGGCGTCGAACGACAGCTGCTGGGGAGGCGAGGCGTGTGCGCGGGCGCGGGCGCGGCGCATCAGGAGCAGCGCACGCCAGCTGGTTCGCGGGGACAGAAGGAGACGCCACAACGTCGTGTGCCGGGCGCTCACGATGCGTCCGTGGCAGTGGGCCTGGTCTCACTGGTCGCCGGCGGCGGTGTCAGCAGGGCTTCGACCTGGTCGGCATGACCGGGCTTCCGGGCGGCGCGCATCCCGTTGGCCAGGAGTATCACCAGCAGTCGCTTCTGTTCCTCTTTGGGGAACTCGGCGAGGAAATCTCGCAGGATGGTCAGGAGTTGCCGCTCCATGGGTTCGTCGTGATCCTTCGGGTAGCCGCGCAGCCGTCGTGCGAGCGCTTCCAGCTCCGCGTCAGCGGGCGGCTGGGTGATCTGGGCATCGGGCTGCTGGAGCCATCGAGCCAGGAGGGCTGCCGGGTGGGCGAGTTCCTGGGCGAGGGCTTCCGCGCGCTGCCTCGTGAGGGTGTCTGTGGCTGCCTGAGCGCGTATGGCAGTGAGCAGTTCCTTCACCGCGGCACGGTCCTCGTCCGCGAGTTCGAGCTGGACGGAGGCGGTGACGGTGGCACCGTCCGGAAGGCCGAGTTCCTGAGGTTGGCGCAATTGCCGTGCGCAGGCGTCTTGTGCGGCGGGGAGGTCGATTGGGTCCTGGTCGCGTACTGCAGCTGCCGCCGTGGTACGCAGGGCGGTGCGGACACGGTCGGCGATCTCGTCCGGGTCATAGGAGCCTGAGGGCTCCGGTGCCAGGGTCGCTTGGATGGTGGCGGTGTAGTAAATGCCAGGTCGGCTGCTGCGCAACACTGCGGAGAAGGCGTCGATCTCCCGATGGAGTCGCTTACGGCGGGCCCGTTTGAAGCCGTGCCTCATGTCGCGTCCTCCGTCCCGATGCGAAGGGCGGAATCGTCTTCGGAGGCAATTGCGGGGCCCAGCGGCGTCTGGATCTGGCCGCCGGGCGGCGTCGGCCGGGGGTCGTTCCATCGCAGGATTAGGCGCTCGCGCAGGTCGACGACCGACTGTGAGGTGTATCCCGTGCCGGCCCGTCCGGCGATGAAGGTGGACAGCGGACCGGTCATCCAGTGCTCGCGGATGACGCGGTTGAGTACCTCGACCACTGCGTCGGCGTCGAGAACGCCGTCGGCCACGGCTTCGGCCCAGGCGGTGAGGACCTCCTCGCACCATGCTTCCAGCGTCGGCACGGACAGGGCGGCGGACCATCCCTGCACCAGCTCGTCGGCTGTGTCTGAGTGCTCCAGGGCGTTGGCCAGCAGCAGGATCGCGGCAGGGTGCTCGGCGGAAGGACGGAGCAGAGACAGGACTGCGCGGCGTGCCGCGAGATGGTTGCGATCGTCCGGCTGCTTGTATTCGGTCAGCCATTTGTTGACCGTGTCCCACACGCGCGGCAGCAGCCGGAGGTCCGAGCCCATGGCGCGCAGGACCTCTTCCGCCAGGGATACGGCGCTGTCGTGTTCGCCACGGCCCAGGACCCAGCGCAGGCAGGTGAGCGCCTGGCGGGGGTATTCCTTGGAGAAGGGCCCCTGGCACACCACCGCGGCCACGGTGGCGTTGGCCCGGGATTCCTGGCCGGCCCAGGATCGCAGTTTCGTACGGGCTTCCGGCCCGAGGGCGGGGTCCCTGGCGACGCGCGCGAGCAGACGGGCGGCGCCGTCCTGCCCGGCGTCGCTCGCGGTGGCCCATGACTGGGCGACGTCCAGGGGACGCAGATCGCTTTCGTCGACGGCGAGTTGGGCGAGCAGATCTGCGATCTGCGGGATCCGTCCGGCACCGAGCCCCTTGGGGGCGGTGAGCTGCTTGACCCACTGGATCAGGCTGGGCTGGATGTCGCTGAGCTGGCGCCAGAAGTGCCGCAGCACCGCGGCCGGGTATCCGGGCAGGTGGCTGAAGGAGACGCGCTGCCCGTCACTCTTCGCCTGGACCGCCTCCAACCGGGTGACGAGGTCACGGCCCGTGAGAATGTCCCGGATGCCGCGCGTCTTCTGGTCCCTGAGCAGCAGACGCGCCCCGGCCAGCACTTCGGCGGGGCTGAGTCCTTCAAGCATGATGGCCGCCAGCAGCAACGCCCGATCATCCGCGCTGTCCTGTGTCTCGCGAAAGACGGTGCTGACTCGTTCACGCCAGCGCAGTACGAGGTCGCGGGCGTCCTTGACCGTGCCGCCCGATTCACTGATGCGGCTGAGTTCACGGGCGAGTGCCGCGGCGTCGCCCGGATGCATGTCGGCGCGAAGAAGATCATCGAGCGGGGCTCGACGGTCCTCACCGTCGCTCTCCTCGCCCCGCCTGTCGACGTCCCGGACACTTTCCTGCAACCATCCCCGGCGTGCGACCCACGGATAGATCTGCTCAATGTGGCGCCGCGCGATCCGGTCCCCCGGGGGTGCGTGGACGGCGCGAACGACGGTGCGCCCCAGGACCGGGTCGTTCTCGGGCCAGCCGCGCTCACCCGCCACCACGACAAGGTAGGAACCTCTTTTCCGCAGGATCTCGGCGTGTCCGAGGAACTTCCTGGCCGTGACGTCCGGCTTCTCCCAGCGCATGCTCTCGCCCGAAACGTCAAGCAGGTACCCCCGGCCATGCTCGGCGGGGAGCAAGAACTTGTCTTTCTCAACCGATTCCCAGTCCGGCAATACGTGCTCAAGGCGCAGCCGTAGCCTGGGCCCGCTGTTGCCGGGCAGGACGGGCCGCAGCTCAGACAGGGCGCGCAGTCCCGCTGCGGTCTTGCCCGTCCCGGGCGGGCCGGCGATCACGACTACGCGCTCGTCCAGGCCGAGCATCGCCAGCACTTCCGGGGCGGTCGCGATCTCCTTGCCCTCGCCGTTCTCGGCGACCCAGGCACGGCGGACCGCGTCGATCTCCGCCGGTGGCACGGGCTCGGTGGGCAAAGGCTCCTGCTGGTGCAGGTTGATGTCCCGCCCAGCTTGCAGCAGAGTCGAGTAGGTGTTGTTGGCGGCGTGAATCCCTCCGTGGGACACACGATTGTCGGGCGGCACAGTGGACGAGGTCACGGCCCGTTCACGCCCTCGGGTTGCGTGGCGGCACCCCGTAGTTGATGCCCCCACTGCCCGCGTCCAGGTTGCCCAACGCCTGCACGATCTGGCTGTTGGTGTTGTTCTGCGCGGTCAACACCGGGGCGCCCTCCGACGGTGCGTCGTCCTGCGGGGCGGGCAGGAGCACCGCCAGTTCCTCACCCATGTCGGGATAGCGGTCCAGATAGGCAGCAACCTGCAGGACGAGCCGCTGCTCCAGCCGGCTGCGCAGATCGTCGCGGTTTTCCTCTGCCGCCTCGGCGAGGGTCTGCTCCGCCGCATCCAGCAGCTCCAGCTGCCGCTCCACAGACGACTCCCCGTCCCGCCTGAAGAACCGCGCCAGGGCTCCGCGCAACGACAACCAACCGCCCCTGGCCATCTCCGCCGCCACGGCACTCGCCGCTGGCACAGCCACTGCCATCACGTCCAGTTCCGAAGCCACCATTCCCCCTCGTCATACGTTGTCGTTTTACAGCCAGGGGACAGTCTGCGATCACTCATGCACACAGAGCAGCGAGATGAGGAAGCATGACGGAAACGGATAGGGCCGCGTGCATCGCAGCACATCGCACACATTGCCTCGAATAAGTCACTTCATTGGGCGCCAAACTGCCTGCCCTGCCTGTGAACAGTGCCGCCGGTCAGGAGTTCGACACGTATCCAGCCAGCTCGGTGTGTGCTGTGCGAAGCTGGGGTTGGTATGCGGCAATCGGCAGGATGGCCGAATTCGGGCTCTCGTTGCCCTGCGGTAGGCGATGGTCAGCGTTTGCACTCCTGGACGAACCTCGACCAGGGCGATGCACACGGTTGGGTCCATCGATCTGCCAGCCTTCGACGCCGGCACCGGGTAGTTCTTCTGGCGGCGGAGATAGAGTCGACACTCCGGGTGAAACAGATCGAGGAGCGGCCTGTGAACGAGAACTCGTCAGCGCGCTCGGACGCGGGTGGTAGCGCTGGAGCTGGCGGCTTTGACTTCCAGGACCGCGTCGCTGCATGGTTCGCCGTCGCCACCCTCGCCAGCGAGGCCGCAGCACCGGTGCAGGGCCTGTGGACTGGCGCGGTCGAGCAGGTCGCGTGCGAGACCGGCGAGCCTGTCGACGACTGCAGGGTACACACCACCGATGGCATCACCCTGGCACTCCAAGCCAAACGATCCATCACCTTGGGCAGCACGAAGACCAGCGAACTAGCCAAAACCGTAAGACAGTTCGTTGCCCAGTACCTGCTACCTGGGCACGATGATGACCGCCTTGTCCTCGTGACAACTTCAGAGGCTTCCGGGGCAGTCAGGAACGACCTTGAACAGGCTCTCCGGCGGCTGAGGAACAGCCCGGTCGGCTCCGACATCGCCGCTCTCCAGCTCAACGCAAGACAGGTGTCCGCGCACAAGGCGTTCACTACTCATGTGGCAAGGGAGTGGGAACAGCAGCGCGGCACAGCGCCTTCTGCTTCTGAGCTGGAAGGCTTCTTGAGACAGTGCTACGTGTGGACTCTCGATGTGGAGGTGGGGGGCGCAGCTGAAGTAGGAGTTCTCGACCGGCTTCGCGCATCTGTGATCGCCGAGGCCGGGCAGGCAACCGCTGCATGGAATGTCCTGCTCAGCACCTGCAGGCAGTTGGCCATCAATCACGGGGCGGCGGGATTGGAGCAACTGCAGGAGTCACTCATCGTGAGTGGGGTAGCTCTCGCAACACTGCTGAACTTCAGGGCGGACGTGGTCCGGCTGACGCACGTCACCGACGTGAGCATCGAGCAGCTGAGCAGCGGACTCACCACGGTCCCCGCGCCACGAGGAGCCGTATCGATCAGCCGCAGTTCGGCCTCGGGGCTTGCCGAACGGTCCTTGGCGGAGTCCTTCCTCGTTGTGGGCGGCCCCGGCACAGGCAAGACTGTCATCCTCCACGAGATTGCGTCGACGGCGCGTGATGCTCAGCGCCCCGTGCTCTTCCTCCAGGTGGGCAGCCTTGCAGCGACCAGCGCTGGAAGCCTGCAGTCCGAGTTGGGACTCCAACACCCGCTCCTGGATGTCCTGGCCCAGTGGTCCCCAGGTGAGGTTGGGCTGCTTGTCATCGACGCTCTCGACGCGGCGCGGACTGATGCATCCTCCGGGCTCTGGAGGTCGATCATCAAGGACGTGGGCCGTCGGCTGCCGCACTGGCGGGTCGTTGCTTCGATCCGCACCTGGGACTTGTCCCACTCTCCTCAGCTGCGCACGGCATTCCCTGCAGATCCAGCTGAAGTGGATGATTTGGACGACGAGGAAGTCGCACAGGTCAGCAGCATCTTTCCTGAGCTCGGAGACTTGATCGACAGTTCCGACGACCACCAGCGGCGCCTTCTTCGGAACCCGTTCAATCTACGGCTGGCCGCCGAGCTGCTCCAGGACGGTGTATCTCCTGCCGGGCTCGCTGGCGTTGGCAGTCGGCTCGATCTCTTGAGCCGCTATTGGCAGAGCCGAATCAGCGAGGGCCAGGATGGGAGTGCCCGAGAGGCCCTGCTCGCAAAGCTGTGCGCAAACGCGGTGCGCGAACGGCGCTTGGCTGTGCCCGCCCAACAGATCCTGTCCGGCGACACTGCTGCAGGCACCGTCCTCCAATCGCTGCTGTCTCGGTCAGTCCTCACCTCTGCGCCTAGCATCGCGGGCGGACCCGGTCGGGGGCCCCTGCAGTTCGCGCACCATGTGCTCTTCGACTACGCGGTCGCACTGGTGCACTTCGAAGCATTTAGTGGGGGCCTGCCCGAGTGCCTACAGGATGACCCAGATCTCCTCTTGTTCGCGCGTCCCAGCATCGACATGTACCTGGACATGGCCTGGAACCAGGGGCCGGCAGTGTTCTGTGAGCTGGTCCTGAAGCTCGCCGATCCGGGAATAAGCCCGATGGCCATGACCGCTGCCGCCGAGGTCATGGCCCGCAATACGCGAAGCACTGCGGACCTCGAACCCCTGCTCGAAGCCACGTCGAGCGCCATCCCCGCGGCGCAGCGCCTCCTGCAGGCAGCGGCCATCGCCGTCTCCATCCGAGTCGCCGACCCGTCGCTTCCTGGGGCAGGGGTATGGGCGGCCATCGCCGAACGACTCTCGCACCATCCCGCGGCGGCCCTCCAGGCTCTGGGAGACCTGGTCCGAAACCTTGCTCCGCAGTACCAAGCCCTGGTGCCCGAGCATCAGCGGGCGTGCGGCCTCGCCGCACGCCGGCTGATGGAGTACCTGTGGGGCCAGCCACCCGTATCCGGGGCACGACTGGCGATCACCGCCGTCATCCAGACCGCAGCAAGCGACCCCGCGGCAACGGAGGCTCTGCTTCGCCGGGCCATCGACCCGAAGCAACTCTCCGAACGCGGCTACCACGACCTATTCGCCCTGACGGACAGCATCGAGCGACTGATCGATCAGGTGCCCGGAATGGTCGAGGACCTGTACGTGGCAGTGCTGAGCCACAAGGAGACGTCATCCGAAGCCACACGTATGGGCTCTGGAGCTGTCCTCACCCTGCAATCCACCCGACAACAGGACTTCGACGCATCCAAGTACAGCCTGGTCCAAAGCTTCCCGGACGTATTGCGGTGGAACATCGCGGTCGCCTTGTCGATCCTCAGCAGGCTCAGCCTCACGGAGCGCCCAGACGCCCCGACCGTGACGGTTCGACTCGCCTGCAACCCTGTCGAGATCATCGTCGATGACTCACGACGGTGGGACTTCCCGTTCAGTCCCGCAGGACGGGATCTTCCGGAACTACTCGATACTTTCCAGAGGCACGCTTCCGGGGCGAACGAGGATCACTCTCAAGCCAGCGTCGGAGCCGCAGCATCCGCGCCGCACGCTGCCAGTGTGTGGCGGCGCATCCTGCTGGCAGCAGCCGACAACCCCGCTCTGCGGAAGGCGCTTTTCGAACAGCCCGCCACCATGGCGACGCACCTGACCGTCCCCGACCTCTTCGGCGCCGCGGCGACACTCATCCGAGCAATCCATCCCGACCTCGATCCGGAGCAGTCAGCCGCTCTCAAGGACGCCGTCCAAGCCCTGAAGCCCACGGACGTCGGCTCAGATGACCCCGAAGCGGCCACAGCGACCCGGCGTTACCACGCGTTCGCTGACTCCCTGTCCACGAACCATCCTGATCCAGCGGCTGACCGGTCACTCGAGCAGGGTGACTGGGATGGCTGGGTTGCCACAGACCCAAGCCCATGGGAGCCGAATTCCGCGGGCTCCAGCGCAGACGAGGCCCCCTCAACCGTGGCTGCCCGGGCCCTCATCACGGTGCTGCGCGAGTTCACCGACCGCCATCTCAACGGCGTCCCTGAGGTATCAGAGATCACGTCCAGTTTCCCCGAAGCCACCGAGCTGTGGGGCATGCTCGGTGCTCTCCCAGACACCGTCCGCGACGAATCGGAAGACCTCCTGGCGCGAGCCGCGGAAATCTGGACACGCAACACACAAACCCCGGGCCACATGCTGACACAGGCCCGGGACATGCTGCTGGCCTTCGCTGTACATCGACGACCCGAACCCACCACGGAAAACGCCCACTTCGACACTCTCATCCCCCAAGGCCCCCGCGGCGACGCCGCACGCGGCCTGCTCCAGCTCAGCCGCCTGCCAGAGCAGTACGGCCCGCAGCTCACATCAGCCCTTCAAGAACTCGCCGCAGATCCCGTTGGTTGGATCAGACTCACCGTCGCCCGGGCGGCCAGCTATCTCCACCACACTGACCCAACCCTCGCCTGGGAGCTCCTAAACCGCTTGGCCGACCAGGACGACGACGAGGCCGTACTCGGCGCGACAGTCGATGCGGCTTGCCGCTCCATGGGTAACTGGGGCCGCGGAATGGAGTTGCTCACCCGCGTAACGGCACGCATCGTCCCAACGGCCAACCGGAATTCTGCGGCAGCCACGTGTGCAACAACAGCCGGGCTCCTGTGGGTCCACCACGCCTTGCCCGAGGCCGGCAGCGCTGTCACGCACATGGCAGAACAGTGGCCGGGCGCAGAACCATGGTTGACGTGCGTCCATAACCTGCGCGGGGCGCTCGTCGACAGCGATCCCGCAGTCAGGACACGGGCACTGGACCTGTACCTTCAGCTGGCTGAGCCAGCCATGGCCAGGATCACATCTCTACTCGAGCGAACCCAAGCACTGACGGACGCCGAGCAGCAAGACCTGCGGGCACAACTCCTCCTAGCCGACACCATCGCTCTCCAGATCTACGCGGCCACCAAGCCAGGTGACTCCGGTGATGGCCAGCCCACAGAGGAGCAGGTCGGACTCGTCGACGAAGCCACGCCACTGATGCACCTACTCATGGCGGTCCCTATCGCAAAGGTCACCCACCATCTCGTCCAGGTCTACGAGCACGTCCTGGATCAACGCCCACAGCAGGGCCTCACCGGCGTGCGGGACATCCTCACCACGACAGGAACCCAAAGCGGCTACACGGCAGACAGCCTCGCTGTCAGCACGTGCGTCAAGCTTGCGGAACGCATCCTCGCCGACCATCGAGACATTCTGAGGGTCCCTGAGAACCTGACTGCCCTACGCGAAATCTGCGACATCTTCATCGAGGCTGGATGGCCCCAAGCCCACCAACTCGTCTTCGGTATCGAACAAGCGTTTCGCTGAATTAACTCACGAACGCGCAGGGCCAGCCGGACGGCTGGTCCCCGTGACGCACTACCTGCACCATTGAGCCGATGATGCGTGGCAGATCTGCGCAGGTCAGCGAGACCCCAGAGGGCAGTGGCCTGCCTGTGCTCTCGACAGCACGGCGGTAGTCGGCGGCGGTCATGCCGCGGCGCGCCCAGGAGCGGAACGGGAAGGGCTTCATGCTGAGCGAGTAGGCGGCCATCGCGGTTGTGACCACCGGATGACCGTCAATTCCTTGATCACAGCCTCATTGTGTCGGATCGCGGATCTCGCAGCAGGGCATCACCGGTTGCGGATTGTCAGAAGGACTGTAATGCCCAAGAGCGCAATCCCAGCCACCTCCAATATGAATCCGCGGCGCAACCACACTCCCTTTTCATTGATCGCTTTGGTCGTCTCCTCGAATACGTCCACCTGCGCGTCCGCAATGACACGCTGAGCCTGCCCCTCGGGGGCTTCCCAGTGTTCCTCAGCGATGATCACTCGGAGATCACTCGGTTCGATGACGTCGGGTGCGGTGCGCGGCTTGACCACCAAGAGTCCGCAGATGCAGGCGAAGATGAAGGCCGTGAGCGCGCAGGATGCGCTGGCGAGCTGAGCAGTCGAGAGCTTTCGTCCCGGCGCCAGGATTCCCAAGAAAGCGAGTCCGATACTGGCCACAGCACCCGACGTGGTAATGAGCGAAACCGCCCGCGCCTCGATGTTGTCGCGGCGCGCCCGGACATACGTCAGCTGCTGAGAGATGAATTCCGCCGCGACCTTCCCGGCAGTCACGCGCCGCCACTTTTCGGCTTCTTGCGCGGATTCGCGCCAGCCGTGAGGCTCTTCAGTGTCAGCTTCCTCGGGTAGTCCCGGGTCGTTTCAGAGGTTCCTCCTGCGCCGCTCCCGCTCGAACCGCCGGCTCCACTCTGTCCGCCTCCGCCGCCCTGAGGCTGGGTGTTGGCCATGGTCACGTTGCACTCCTCTGAACGTAGTGTGACAGCAGGCAGCATGCCCTACGGCACTGACAGTCGGCATACCCCCTGCTGGCTCCACAGATGGATCATCGATTCCGCTGCGCCCTGTGGACGAACTGGTGTTTGATGCGGGCATGGTCGAACCAGTCGGAGCCGCCGCCTCCGCAGCATCACGCGCCCTGGTAGGCGCCGTCACCAAGCAGCTGATGTCGCAGACAGGGACCAAGCTCGGGGGCCGGGAAGAACGGCGCCAGGTCTACGCCCGCTTCCAGCAGGCGACCGTAGCCGCGATGGTCGAAGCTCAACATCAGCGGCTGCTCGTGAAGGTCGTATTCCCCGCCTGGATCAGCCCCAGGAAGGCGCAAGGGATGGTGGAGCCCCTTCACCGGTTGCTGACCGAGACACTCCAGACGTACATGGACCTGCGAGTCGTCGCGAACCCGAAGCCTCTCGAGGCAGCCGACGCTGTGCTCACCGCAGTCAACGGCATGTTCGACCTAGTCTCTGGCGACGAGGGTGAGTTCTGGAAGGCAGCCGATCAAGTCGGCGAGGCTCACCGGGCATTCGTGGACACGGTCAGGGATGACCTCTGGTACCTGCCGCAGTGGTGGCAAGCCTACCGGCCGAGCTGGTGGTCAATTCGCGGGACCAATCGAAGGCGGCGCAAGGCTCTTCGGTCGGCACGAACGGCATTGCCGACGTGACCGTCGCTACCACGGGTGCTACCTCCATACCTCGGTACGCCTCCTGAACCCGCAGACGAAGAATCTACTGAGCGTCTGCGGGTCCCTTGGCGCGCAGACAAGGGAAATTCGCTGGTCACGGTTTCTCTGACGGGCGTGGTGGTCGCGTGTGGTCGCACGCTGAGGGTGTCGGATCTTTCTCCGCCTCGTGGAGGCGATCGCCATGCGTACCAGTGCCGGCCGAGGCCGTGTCTACCGTCGGTGTGGCTGCCGGGACACCCACCGTCACCAGGTAGGTGCCCGCTGTCCTCACCTGCTTACCGACGGGGCCCACGGGACCTGGGGCTTCGCCGTCGACGTCCCTGCCCCAGACCGTCACCGGACGACGGTGCGCCGGGGTGGTTTCGCCAGCCAGGATTCGGCTGAAGAGGCACTGCGCCGGTTCCTTGAGGGTGAGGCTGGCGGGTTTGATGCGGATCCGAACCAGACTGTCGCCGCCTACCTGGACGCGTGGCTGGCGGCGAAGGCGCTGGTGCTGAAGCCGACGACGATGGCCCGGTACCGGGACTACGTGCGCAACGACCTGGTCCCCGCGTTCGGCACCCTCAAGCTCGACCAGCTCGCGCACCGGCACATCGCGGCCTTCGTCACCGGTCAGCTCGCCGCAGGCCGCGGGCGCACCACTCTCTACCGGTGCCTGGCCACCCTCTCCAGCGCGCTCGGCGACGCCGTCCGCCAGCACCGCCTCCCCCGCAACCCCGCTACTCCCCCGGTCCTGCGCCGGCCGCCGTCACCGGAACGACGGACCTGGACCGCAGAGGAGGCGGCCCGCTTCCTTGCTCACTGCCACGAGGCCGACCCGGAGATGGCCGACCTGTTCGAGGTCCTCATCGGCACCGGCATGCGCAAGGGCGAGGCCCTCGGCCTGCACTGGAACGACGTCCACCTCAACGAGGGCGTGCTCTACATCCGCTGCACACTCTCCGCCATCGACAACAACCGCCTCGTCATCACCACGCCCAAGACCCGGTCGAGCAGAGGCTGGATCGCCATCTCACCCCGCGTCGCCACAGCCCTCCGCCGCCGGGCACGCTCGGCAGCCCAGACCCGCGGAGACCCCAACAATCCGTTCGCGGGGCTGGTCTTCTGCCGACCCGACGGCCGCCCGCTCGGCCCGCATCTGGTGCTCGACCGACTCCACCGGCTGTCCGAGGAAGCCGGCGTCCCCCGGGTCACCGTCCACGACCTGCGCCACCTCGCCGCCACCATCACCATCACCGCAGGCGTCCCGCTGACCGTGGTCTCCAAGACGCTGCGGCACTCCACCCTGTCGACCACCGCGAACCTCTACAGCCACCTCACCCAACAAGCCGCGCACCAGGCCGTCGACACCATCGACCACGTCCTCAGCGGCGCCCAGCAGACGGCCAGCCGTACGGACCAGCCCGCATGGCTGCGACCACCGAGCGACCACCTCCACCGCCTCCGCGAAGCCCTCCACAAGCTCCGCTCCCCCGCGCCACCCGCCACCAGCACCCCGGCGAACCAGCCCCGGCGCGGGCGTGCGACCACACTGCGACCACCACGGCCCCGGACGCACGAAAGGCCGTCCTCTCATGGATGAGAGAACGGCCTCCGACCCGCGTTTCCGCATGGTCGGGACGACAGGATTTGAACCTGCGACCCCTTGACCCCCAGTCAAGTGCGCTACCAAGCTGCGCCACGTCCCGATGCCCGTCTCCGCCGGGTCGCCCCCGCGGCTGCGTGCAGGGAAAACATTACCTCACTCCGGAGGGCGGGATGACGCACGGGCTGTCACCGCGTCCGAGGTGAGGGTGTCCACGCCGCAGGCGGCGGCCAGGGACGTCGCTTCGGCGAGGGCGGTGGCCGAGCCCGTCGCGTGCGCGAGGTCGAGCCTGGCGCGGGCCTCCTCGTAGCGGGAGGGGGACTCGGCCAGGTGTGCGACGGCCCGGGTGAGGAGGTCGCGGGCCTCGGCGGGCTCGGCGAAGAGGGCCAGGCAGCGGAGGGCCTCGCCCATCACCGTGGGGGTGCCGAGGCGTTCGGCGTGGACGTGGGCCTCTGCGGCGATCCGGGCCGCGCGGTCCGGGTCCGTGCCGGCGAGCGCCCGGGCGAGCTCGAAGGGCCAGGGGGCCCAGATGCCGTGGTGCCGGCCCCGGACGGTCAGCGCCTCGGCCGCCGCTTCGAGGGTACGGACGGCCTCCTCGCGCCGGCCTTCGGCGAGCAGCAGCCGACCGAGGACGCTCGGTCCGTCGGGCAGCACGACCGCGCCCGGCCAGGGCGGGCCGAAGGCGTACCGGTCGGCGACGCCGCGTGCCTCGGCGGTACGGCCCCGGGCGAGGAGCGTGTCGACGAGGAGACAGGCCGTGTCCCAGTGGACGGGGAGACCGGTGCCGACCCGGTCGGCGAGCCTGAGGCCCTCCTCCAGGTAGTGCTGTGCGCCCGACAGGTTTCCGCGCCTCCGGTGGACGAGGCCGAGGAGGGTGTGGGCGAAGGCCAGGTGGGCGCCGCTCCAGCCGGAGATCTCGAAGGCCCGGACCGCCTCTCCGAACAGGGCCTCGGCACGGTCGGGCCGGTCGGCGAACGCGTACGCGATGCCGGTGAGCGCGGGGATCTCGAAGCCCCAGATGAGGTCGGTCCAGCCGAGCCCGGCGGCCGGTACGCCGTCGACGAGGGCGAGGTCGCAGAGCCGCACGACCTCGGCGGCGGGTTCGCCCCGGAGCATCCCGTCGAAGGCGCGGACGGCGATGAGGGCCCGCTCGGAGTTGTCGGCGCCGGTGAACTCCGCGGTGAGTTCGTCGAGGCGGCGGGAGCGGCCGATGCCGTTCTCCTCGGCGGCCTGGAACCCCTCGAACATGAAGTGCGCGGCCTGGAGGCGTCGGCGACCGGTGCCGGGCGGGGTCCGGGTGGCCCCGGCGGCGGCCGTCCTCGCCGCCTCCTGGAGCTGGTTGTTGTGGGCGAGCGCCTGGGCGAGCCGGTGGGTGGCGTCGATCCGGAGGGCGTCGTCCAGGCCGGGCAGGTCGAGCGCGGAGCGCAGATGCCGGACGGTGGCGGCGGGCGCGGTGAGCAGGGACGCGCAGCCGAGCTCGTACAGGACGGCGGCGTACGTGTCCGGGTGCGGCGGTTCGGCGAGGGCCCGGTCCAGACAGCGGCGGGCCGCGTCGGGCGCTCCGACGGCGAGGTGCTCGACGGCGGCGGCCCGCAGCAGCCGGACGACGCTCTCGTCCTCGTCGGGGTGCACTTCGAGGAGGTGCCGGGAGGTGGCGGCGGGGCTGTGGCCCGCCTCGGTGAGCGCCCAGGCGGCGCGCCCGTGGAGGGCGGTCCTGACGGCCGGGGACACCGATCCGTACACGGCGGTGGCGATGAGCGGGTGCCCGAACTCCAGCGGGTCGTCCGGTGCGGACGGGTGCGGCGGGGCCACGATCCTGGCCCGGCGGAGCCGTTCGGTGTGGTCGGCCACCTCGTTCGGGGACGTGCCCGTGAGCGCCGCGAGGAGTTCCGGTGTGCTGTCGGCGCCGAGGACGGCTATCGCCCAGGCCAGGCGGGTGGGTCCGGCCCCGAGCTCCTCCAGGCGGGCGACGAGGCCGCCGCCGCGCGCACCCGCGCCGAGACCGCGGAGCAGTCCGGCGGATCCGGCGACGGGTTCGACCATCCGGTCGCGGGCCTTGGCCAGCAGTTCGACGGTCTCGTAGGGGTTCCCTGAGGTCACCGTCCACAGTTCGCGGCAGAACGGCGCGTCCGCGTGCCCGCCGAGCGCGTCGCGGGCCAGCGCGGCGGGGCGGAACCGGTTTGCGCTGGACCGACGAGCCTAGCGTTCCTGATCGTCGCGGGGGCGACAATGGGTGGGTGAACCGGACAGCGAGTGACCGTGGCCGCGACCGCGACGAGGAGGGGCGGGCCCGTAGCGCCCGTCCCCGCGACGGGCTCGGGCGGCCGCTGCCGTACGGGGCGGAGGGCGTGCCCCGGCAGCCCGAGGGTGTCGTCCGGAGCCCCGAGGAGACCCTGCGCGAGGCACAGCGGCTGTTCGACGCGGGGATGCCGTTCCACGCGCACGAGGTCTTCGAGGACGCCTGGAAGGGCGGGCCTGAGTCCGAACGGGAGCTGTGGCAGGGCCTCGCGCAGCTCGCCGTGGGGCTGACCCACGCCGCGCGCGGCAACACGGCGGGTGGGGCGCGGCTGCTGCGCCGCGGCGCCGACCGGCTGGCGAGCGGGCCGGGGGGTGCGACGGGCGCCGTCACGCAGCCGTACGGGATCGACGTCGGCGGACTCGTTTCGTGGGCACGGGAGTTGGCCGACGTGACCGACGGAGGGGCCCGGGGCGCCGACGTGACCGACGGAGGGTCCCCGCGCGCCGACGTGACCGACGGAGGGGCCCGGGGCGCCGACGTGACCGACACCGCCGGTCCTGGCGCCGGTGCGGCCGGCACCACCGGTCGGGGTCCCGTCGTGGTCGACGCCGTCGCCGAGGCGCCTCGGTTGCGGCGGGATCCGTCCTGACGGCCGGCTGCCCGGGGGCTACGTCCCGTCGAGCGCGCGACGGAGGACCGACGTGTGGCTCACGGACGGGTCCTTGGCGGCCGTCAGAAGGGTGATGGTCCGCTCCGCCGCGAGGTGCCGCAGCCGGTCCAGGGCCGCCGCCGCGTCGGGGGCGGTGAGTTCGGCCTCGTACCGCCGGCGGAACTCCTCGTACGCGCCCTCCGGTCCGTGGTACCAGTGGCGGAGTTCGGCGGACGGGGTGAGCGCCTTGGGCCACTCGTCGATGCGGGCGTCGGTCCTGGCGAGTCCGCGCGGCCAGAGCCGGTCGACGAGGACCCGTACGCCGTCGTCGGGCGAGGGGGTCTCGTAGACGCGGCGGACGCGGACGTCGTGGCTGCGTGCGGGCATGGCTCCAGGGTGCCGGACGGGTCGGGGACTCACCCGTCGACGCGCAGCGCCGGAAGGAGGACGGCGTCGACGAAGCTCCGCATGGTCGAGGTGTCGGTGAAGCGGTCCTCGAAGAGCCGCTCGATGCGGAGCATGCCCATGAAGCAGGGGGCGACGAACGGGATGGCGGGGTTGCCGCCGTCGACCTCGCCCCGCTCGACCGCGCGGGCCACGACCGCCTCGATGGCCGCGACCTCGGGCGCGATGACGGTCTCGCGGAGCGCGGCGCGCAGGTCGGGGTGCTGGATGAAGGCCTGGGCGACGGCCTCCATGAGTTCGGCGTCGCGTTCGCGGTGGGAGGCGGCGATGCGGGCCGCCTCGCGCAGGTCGCCGGCGAGGGTGCCGGTGTCGATGCCGGCGAAGACGACGCAGCGCCGCCGGGCGAGCGCGGCGGTGACGAGCCGCGGTTTGGTGCCCCACTGCCGGTAGAGGGTGGCCTTGCCGCACTTGGTGCGGGCCGCGACGCCCTCCATGGTCACCGAGTCGTAGCCGCCCTCGCGCAGGAGGCGGAGCACGGCGTCGTACAGCTCCGTCTCGCGCTCGGGCGTGATCTTGCTGCGGCGGGCTGCGGTGGTCGCGGCCTCTGTGGTCATCGATCCCTCCCGGACACCTCTGTCTCTGCACATCCGAGAGTAGGGGGTGCACAATCGAGACGCAAACGTATCGAGACGCTTGCGTCTCGATGAAATCGGATCTAGGCTCACTCCGTTTGTTGGCGATTTGACGGATTAGAGGGCCGCGCGATGGCTGCCGGGATACGCGGGATACGCGGGACACGTCCTGCGGGACCGGGGATGACGCCTACCCCCGGCCCCACCGGAGCGGACGGCGGCGGCGGAGCGGGGGACGGCGGCGGGACCGCCAGACCGCCCCTCCTGCGCGAGCTCGCGCTCGTCACCGCGCTCTTCCTCGTCTACAAGTTCGGCCGGCTCTTCGCCAACGGCCACGAGACCCGCGCCTTCCGGAACGCCGACCGCGTCTGGGACGCCGAGCGGGCGCTCCACCTGCCGGGCGAGGAGACGGTCCAGCAGCTGCTCCTGCACGGCGAGCCGCTGGTCCGGGCAGCGAACACGTACTACGCGGCCGTGCACTTCCCGGCCACGCTCGCCTTCCTCGTCTGGCTGTACCTGCGCCGCCCCGCCCACTACGTGTGGTCGCGCCGCGTGCTCGCGCTCGTCACCGGCGCCGCGCTCGCCCTGCACCTCCTGATGCCGCTCGCGCCGCCGAGGATGCTCGCCGCCGGCGGACTCGTCGACACCGCCCGGGTCTACGGACCCTCGGTGTACGGGGCCACCCCGGAGAGCGACTCGATGGCCAACCAGTTCGCGGCCATGCCCTCGCTGCACTTCGGCTGGGCCCTGATGGTCGCGATCGGCCTGATCGCCGCCACCCGGTCCCGCTGGCGGGTCCTGTGGCTGCTGCACCCACTGCTGACGCTGCTCGTCATCGTCGGCACCGCCAACCACTACTGGTTCGACGCGCTCGCCGCCGCCGCGATCCTCGGTCTCGCCCTGCTCGCCGTCCGCGCCCCCGGCCGCCGGACGGCGCCCCCACCCGTACCCCACCCGCTCGGTACGGCCCACCTCCCGGTCGGAGCCCTCCGATGAACCCCGCCACCGGCACCGTCGTCGCGGTGCTCCTCTCGCTCGTCTCCGCCGCCGGATACGCGCTCGCCGCCGTCGCCCAGTCCCGGCTCGCCGCCGCCTCCCCCGCCCAGGACGGGCGCGGGGCGCTGCGCGCGCTGCTCACCCGTGGCCAGTGGTGGTCGGCGGTCGGCCTCAACGCCGCCGGAGCCCTCGCCCACGTGGCCGCCCTGCACTACGGACCGCTCACGCTGGTCCAGCCGCTCGGCGCGCTGACGCTGGTGGCGGCGCTGCCGCTGGGCGCCTACGCCGCACGCCGGCGCGTGACCCGCACCGAGTGGCGCGGGGCGCTGTGGACCCTGGCCGGTCTCGTCGGTCTGGTCGCCGTGACCGGACCGGCCGCACCGGGCGAGGCGCTCAGCCTGCGCGAGGCCCTGGTCGTCGCGGCGGCGACGGCGCTGCTCATCGCCGCGCTCGCCTCGGGACGGCTGCACGGACGCGAGCACGGCGGTGCGCGCGGGGCGGGTCCGGACGGGGCCGGCGGCCGGGCCTCCCGCGGGCTCGGCCACGCCACGGCCTCCGGGATCGCCTCGGGCGTCGCCTCCGCGCTCACCCAGACGCTGACGGCCGCGCTCGCGCTCGAACTTCCGGGCCGCCAGCCGGTCTGGTGGCAGACCGCGCTGCTCGCGGTCCTCATCTCGGGCTTCGCGACGGGCGGACTGCTCCTCTCGCAGGCCGCCTACCGGGGTGGCCTCGCGGCGCCGCTCGCCGTCGTCAACCTCTCCAACCCGGCGGCCGCCGCGATCATCGGGGTGGCGCTGCTCGGCGAGACCTTCCGCGCGGGCGCGTGGGGCTGGCTGGTGGCGGCCGGCGCCTCGCTGGTCGCGGCACGGGGCGTAGTCCTGCTGACGAAGGGCGCACCCGCCGAGCCCGCGAGGGAACCGGAGCCGGCTCCGTCCGCGACGGCCACGGCGCCGGAGGCCGTCGGCCGGGGCTCCCTCCGCGCGCGTGCCCACTGGGGGGTGCGGACGGTACCGGCGCCCCGGGTCGCCGAACTCGGACCGAGGGGCCGCGAGGCCGAGATGACCTTGAATTCGTCATCTTGACGACAACCCGGGAAGCCCACTATCGTCAACCTGACGACAAGGGGGATTCCTCATGGCCGACATCACCCGGCGGGCCGGCTGGCGCCATCTGCGCTCCGCGCCCACCGCACACATCCGCCTCCAGCGCCGGGGCCGTCTCGTGCACGACGGCGAGGGGCTGAGCTTCTGGTTCCGGCCGCTCACCGCCGCCCTCTCCGAGGTCCCGGTGAACGACCGCGAACTGGCGATGGCCTTCCACGCCCGCACCGCCGACTTCCAGGACGTCAGCGTCCAGTCCACCGTCACCTACCGGATCGGCGACCCGGCCGCCGCGGCCACCCGGCTCGACTTCTCCATCGACCCCGACACGGGCGCGTGGCGCGGCGCCCCGCTGGAGCAGATCGCCACCCTGCTCACCGAGACCGCGCAGCAGCACGCCCTCCACGTCCTCGCCCGCACCGCGCTGGCCGAGGCGCTCGTCGACGGGGTGGCGGCGGTCCGGGACCGCGTCACGGAGGGACTCGCGGACGAGCCGCGCCTGCCCGCCACCGGCATCGAGGTCGTCGCCGTCCGCGTGGTGGCCATCCGCCCCGAACCCGAGGTCGAACGCGCGCTGCGGACCCCCGCCCGCGAGCAGATCCAGCAGGAGGCCGACCGGGCGACGTACGAACGCCGCGCGGTCGCCGTCGAACGTGAACGCGCCATCGCGGAGAACGAGCTCGCCAGCAAGATCGAGCTGGCCCGGCAGGAGGAGCGGCTCGTCGAGCAGCGCGGCACCAACGCGCGCCGCGAGGCCGAGGAGAACGCCGCCGCCGACGCGGTACGCGCCGAGGCGGAGGCCGTGCGCACGGTGCGCCTCGCGCGGGCCGAGGCGGAGGCGGCGCGCGAGGTCGGCGAGGCGCGCGCCGGGGCGCAGTCCGCGTGGCTGCGGGCGCACACCGAGGTGGAACCCGCCACCCTGCACGCCCTCGCGGTGACCCGCGCGGCCGAGAACCTCCCGAGGATCGAGCACCTGACGCTCTCGCCGGACGTGCTGACCGGGCTACTCGCCAGGCTCGGCGAGGGCGGTGCGCGACCGTGAGCCTCGCGCCGCGCGCGGTGCTCGTGCACCGGACCACGGAGTACGAGGAGCTGCTCGCCCGGCACGGGACGCACGGCCAGGCCGCGTTCTTCCTCTCCGCGCGCGGCCGCTCGGTCGACGCCGTGCGCGAGCGGCACGAGCGCACCCGCCGGGCGCTCGCCGAGGTGGCGGGCGCGGTGCCGCTGACGTGGCGGCAGACCAGGGTCGAGCGGGCCGACCTGGACCGGTTCCTGTTCGGCCCCGAGGACGTGGTGGTCGTGGTCGGTCAGGACGGTCTCGTCGCCAACGCGGCGAAGTACCTGACCGGGCAGCCCGTCATCGGGATCGACGCCGACCCGGGGCGCAATCCGGGCGTTCTGGTCCGCCACCGCGCGGACCGGGCGCGCCGGCTGCTGCCGTACGCGGCGGGGGCCGGGGCCACGGTCGACGAACTGACCATGGTGGAGGCCGTCACCGACGACGCCCAGCGGCTCCTCGCCCTGAACGAGATCTACGTCGGGCCGCCCGGGCACCAGACGGCGCGCTACACGCTGGAGCTGGACGCGACGGAGGTGTCGCCCGAGCCCCAGGCCTCCTCGGGCGTGCTCGTCGGCACCGGCACGGGGGCCACGGGGTGGCTTCGGTCCCTGTGGGAGCAGCGCTCCAGCTCCCTCGCCCTGCCCGCGCCCGCGGACGCCCGGCTCGCCTGGTTCGTCCGTGAGGCCTGGCCCTCGCCGACGACCGGCACCAGCCGGGTCGAGGGCCTCCTCGACCCGGGCCAGGGTCTGCGCCTGACCGTCGAGTCGGACCGGTTGGTCGCGTTCGGGGACGGCGTCGAGTCGGACGCGCTGGAGCTGACGTGGGGCCAGACCGTCCGCCTCACGGTCGCCGGACCGCGCCTGCGTCTCGTCCACTGAGGGCACGGGGCCTCTGGCCCCGCCGCCGGGGCCGGCACGCCCGCCGGTGAGCGCGGCCGGAATCGATCGGCCGTGGGCGGGCCGGGACGCGCGCGGCGCTATGCTCGGCGCGCTTTGCCCGGTTTTCGGTCCGGGCGCGGCCCGTTGTCCGTCCAGGCGCCCGCCCGCTCCCGGCTGTCGAAGGGAACCCCATGGCCTCCGTCTCCTCCGGCTCGCTCTCCGTCTCCCCCGCCACGGCACGGGAGTGGGAGCTGGTGCGGTCCTGGGCCGCCGAGGAAGGGTGGAACCCCGGGCTCTCGGACGCGCCGGCGTTCTTCGCGCAGGACCCCCGGGGGTTCTTCCTCGGCCGGGTCGACGGGGAGCCGGTCTCCGCCATCTCCGTCGTCACCTACGACGACGCGTACGCCTTCCTCGGCTTCTACCTCGTGCGCCCGGAACTCCGCGGTCTCGGTCACGGTCTGGCGACCTGGCGGGCCGCGCTCGCCCACGCGGGCGACCGGTCCGTCGGGCTCGACGGGGTGCCCGCGCAGCAGGACAACTACCGGCGCTCCGGCTTCGCGACGGCGTACCGCACGGCGCGGTACGTGGGCGGGGTCCCGGCTCCGGACGGCCCGCCGGCCGGTGTGGTGGCCGCCGCGTCGGTGGACCCGGCCGCCCTCGCCGCGTACGACAGCGCCTGCCACCACGCCGACCGGCCGCGGTTCCTCTCCGCCTGGCTGACCACGCCCGGCCACCGCGCGCTGGTCAGGGTCGTGGACGGGCGGCCGACCGGATACGGGGTGGTCCGCCCCGCGCGGGACGAGGCGCGGGTCGGGCCACTGTTCGCGGACTCCCCGGCCGACGCGGCCGCCCTGCTCGACGCGCTCGCCGCGGAGGCGCGGGAGTTCGGCTCGGCCCGGATCGCGGTCGACATGCCGGAGTCGAACCCGGCGGCGGCCCGGCTGGCCGAGGAGCGGGGGCTCGAGCCGACGTTCGAGACGGCACGGATGTACACGGGCCCGGTCCGGCCGGTGCCGCACGAGCGCGTCTTCGGTGTGACGACGCTCGAACTGGGCTGAACCCTCCGTTCCGCGCGCCGCGGTCGGACCTCCCCTCACCGACCCCCCACCGCCCTGTGAGGGGTGACAAGGGTTTTCCCCGTATCGGGTTCACCCCCCCGTTCCCTACTGTCCTCCGCACCGGCAGATATCATCCCCCGAACGCACCCTGACAGGTGCATGAGGAGGGTGGCGTCCGCCGGTGACGGCCTTGACCCGGGCCGTCGCGCCGGTGGCGGCGCACGGGCCCCCCAAGCCCAGGGACTGCCGGACCGCGACCCCACTTCGCCCCGTGTGTCCCGCGCCGCCGCCACTGCTCCGCAGTTACGTCGTACTCGAAAGGGCCACACCTTGAACGGTTCCAGGCGGAGAGTCATATCCGTGGTCGCGAGCGCCGCGATCCTCGGCGCCGCTGCCACGACCGGGGCGATCGCCGCCGCCCCGGGCGCTGCCACCCCGAAGCCCGCACCGGCTTCGCAGACCATGCGGGCGCTCCCCAGCGCCCCGGTCGAGAAGGTCATCGTCACCTACAAGAGCCAGGCGGCCGAGGCCGGCTCCAACACCGCCGCGAAGGGCGACACGGCCGAGAAGGCCGCGAAGACGGGCGAGAAGCTCTCCTTCGAGCGTCGCCTCGCCGGCGGTGGCGCCCTGGTCGACCTGGGCGACAGCGCCACCAAGCAGGACCTGACGGAGGTCATGGACGCGTTCCGCGCCGACCCGTCCGTCGCCTCCGTCGAGCCCGACATCCGCGCCTACGCGATGGCGGTCACGCCGAACGACACCGACTACGCCAAGCAGTGGGACCTCTTCGAGCCCACCGGTGGCATGAACGTTCCTGCGGCCTGGGACAAGACGACCGGCTCGGGCGTCACCGTCGCCGTCATCGACACCGGCTACGCCGCCCACACGGACCTGGCGGCCAACGTCGTCTCCGGGTACGACTTCATCTCGACCTCCGCAGACGCCCGCGACGGCAACGGCCGCGACGCGGACCCGAAGGACGAGGGCGACTGGAACGCCACCGACAACGAGTGCGGTCTCGGCTCCAAGGCGTCCAACTCCTCCTGGCACGGCACCCACGTGGCCGGCACCATCGGCGCCGTCACGAACAACACCAAGGGCATCGCGGGCATCGCGTACAACGCGAAGATCCAGCCCGTGCGGGTGCTCGGCAAGTGCGGCGGCTCGTCCTCCGACATCGCCGACGCCATCACCTGGGCCTCCGGCGGCACCGTCCCGGGCGTCCCCGCCAACCCGAACCCGTCCAAGGTCGTCAACCTGAGCCTGGGCGGCGCCAGCTCCACCTGCCCGAGCGTCTACCAGACCGCCATCAACGGCGCCGTCTCGCGTGGCACCACCGTCGTCGTCGCGGCGGGCAACAGCAACGCCAACGCCTCCGGCTTCACCCCCGCGAACTGCGCGAACGTCATCAACGTGGCGTCGACCAGCCGTGAGGGCAACCGGTCGTACTACTCCAACTTCGGCACCATCGTGGACGTGGCCGCGCCCGGCGGCGAGACCCGTCGCTCCACCGACACGCCCGGTACCGTCACCACCCCCGAGAACGGCATCTACTCCACGCTGAACGCGGGCACGACGACCCCGTCGGCCGAGAACTTCAAGCCCTACCAGGGCACCTCGATGGCGGCGCCGCACATCGCCGGCCTCGCCGCCCTGCTGAAGTCGGCCAAGAGCACCCTCACCCCGGCCGAGATCGAGACCGCGATCAAGACCAACGCCCGCCCGCTGCCCGGCACCTGCACCGGCGGCTGCGGCACCGGTATCGCCGACACCGCGAAGACCGTGGACGCCGTCACCGGCACCACCAACCCGCCGACCGGCACCGTCTTCACCAACGCGACCGACGTCACGATCGCCGACAACGCCACCGTGTCGTCCTCGATCGCCGTCACAGGCCGCACCGGCAACGCCCCCGCCGCCCTCAAGGTCGGCGTGGACATCAAGCACACCTGGCGCGGGGACCTGGTCATCGACCTGGTCGCCCCGGACGGTACGGTGCGCAACCTCAAGGCGTCCTCTTCCTCGGACAGCGCCGACAACGTCGTGACCACGTACACGGTCGACGCGTCGAGCGAGGTCGCCAACGGCACCTGGAAGCTCCAGGTCCGCGATGTGGCCTCGGGTGACACCGGCTACATCAACACGTGGAGCCTCACCTTCTGACGCACCACTGATCCACCTCTGACCCACCCCCCACATCAGCATCATTGCTGGTCAGCGACGCGCTCGTGGTCTACACCACGGGCGCGTCCTGGCGTGGTGGCGAGCCGATCCGGCGGGGCTCGCTGTCCGTATGCCGGACAAGGGGCCTGGACTCCGCCGGTGGGCTCCGTATTCTCTGCCCACGGGGCTCATGGGCCGGGGGCCCGAGCGCCGGAGGTGGTGGACAGTGACGACAGCTCCGTACCTCGGCCTGCGTCCCGCGGGCATGGGGGGTCCCCCCGCGCCGGTGGGCCGCGAGGAACTCCTCGCCCGGCTCGAACGCGCCCTCGGCACCCGGGGCCGCGCACTGCTCACCGGACCCGCCGGCGTCGGCAAGACCGAGGTCGCGCTCGCCGAGGCGAACCGCGCCGAGGCGCGCGGCGAGACCGTGCTGTGGCTGGCGACCCTCCCGTCCGACCGCGAGATACCCGGCGCGTCGGCCGCCGCGCTCGTGGCCTCGGTCGCGGCGACCGTGACCTGGCCGGGACCGGTCACCACCGGGCAGGAGACGTCCTGGGTCTTCGACGAGCTGCCCGGACCCCAGCGCACCGCCGTCGCCATGCTCTGCCGCGAGGCACCGATCGACGCGGGCGGCTGGGACCCGATCGCGCTCCGGCTCGGCATCGCCCAGATCCTGCGCACCCTGACCTGCCGGGGCCCCGTCCTCCTCGTCGTCGACGGCGTGCAGCACGTCGACCCGGACAGCGCGGACCTGCTGCGGTTCGCCCTCCACCTGGCACCGCCCGCCCTGCGGGTGGTGGCCGTCGAGACCCCGGAGCCGTACGGCGAGGCGGGCGCGCCCCACCGCGCACCCCACCGCCCCGAGGACCCGCAGGCCGCCCACCTCTGGGTGCCGTCCGAGGCGGACGTGCTGCTCGTCCCCCCGCTGCACGCCGACGAGATCGCCGAACTCCTCATCCACCACCGCCTCCCCTCCCGGATGGCCGGCCGCATCCACCGCGCCAGCGGCGGCAACCCGCGGCTCGCGCTCGCCGTCGGCCGCTCCCTCGCCGACGCGCGGACCCCGGTGCACCACGCTGAGGCCCTGACGCTCTCCGGGCGGGCCCGCGACCTCGCCCGGCAGCTCCTGGGCGCCGCGCCCCTCGCCGTACGCGAGACCCTGCTGCTCGCGGCCCTCGCGCTGCGCCCCTCGTCGACGCTGGTACGGCGGGCCGGACGGCCCAACGCCGAGGCGGACCTCGCGGCGGCCGAGCGGGCCGGGCTCGTCTCGCTGGCCGAGGACGGCTCCGTGACCTTCACCGCGGGACTGCTGCCCTCCACCCTGGTCCACGACGCCTGCTGGGCCGAGCGGAGCGCCGGACACGCGGCCCTCGCGGAGGTCGTGGACGACACCGTGGAGGCGGTACGGCACCGGGCGCTCGCCACCGACAGCCCGGACGAGGACCTCGCCGCCGAGGTCGCGGCCGCCGCCGACCTGGCCCGGCGGCGCGGGAACAGCGCGCTCGCCGCCGAACTGGCCCTCCTCGCAGCCGAGTCGACGCCGGGCCGGCACGGCACCCGCCGGATCGCACGGCTCGTCGACGCCGCGGAGGAGGCCGCCCGGGCGGCCCGCGCCGACCTGGCGATGCGGGCCGCCACCGATCTGCTCGCCCGGGACGCGGCCCCCGCCGACCGGGTCAGGGCGCGGCTCGCCGTGCTCGACACGGCCGGCCAGGGGCTGACCGGGCTCGACGAGATGTACGTCCACGCCATGGAGGACTCGGAGGGCGACACCGCGCTGCGGGCCGCCGTACAGCTCAGGCTCGCCGTCAAGTACGTGCTGGCGGACGGCGATCCGCAGCGTTCGCGGACGGCGGCCGTCGAATCGGCGGCGCTCGCCGCCTCCATGGGCGATCCGCGCACGGCGGCGCAGGCCCTGACCGTCCAGGCCCGGATGGAACGGGCCCTCGGCTCACCGGACGCCGACGCCGTGCTCGCGCAGGCCCGCGCCCTGGAGCTGGCCGAGCGTCCGCTCGGCATCCGCAACGCCGCACAGATCCTGACGATCCGGCACGCCCTCTTCGACGACCGGCTCACGGACGCCCGGGACGAACTGGGCGCGCTCCTCCCGCTGGTGCAGCGACGCGGCTCCGTCGAGGACGCGATCGAGCTCTTCCGCACCCTCGCCGAGGTCGAGTCCCGCATCGGCCCCTGCTCCGCCGCGCTCGCGCACGCGGGTCAGTCCCTCGCGCTCACCCTGGAGGCGGGCCTCTCCCCCGGCCCCGCCTGGTACGCGCTCGCCCTCGCGGAGACGGCGGGCGGCAGCTTCGCACGGGCGGCGAGCTACGCCCGGCGCAGCGTCCAGGCCTCGGAGGAGGAGGGCGACCGCGTCTTCCTCTCCCGCAGCCGGTACGCGCTCGGCCGGGTCCAGCTGATCAACGGCGACGTGGCCGCCGCCCTGGAGACGCTGCGGCGCGTCCAGGCCGACGAGCGCGCCCAGTCGACCGTGGACCCGTCGATGCTGCGCTGGCACGAGGAGCTGGCCGAGGCGCTGCTCGCCCACGACGCGGGCGACGAGGCCCTGGCACTCCTGGAAGAGGTACGGCCGGTCGCGGCCCGGCTCGGCCGGGCCACCGTCCTGCTGGGCTGCGACCGGGCGTACGCCCTGTGGCTCGCGGCGGAGGGGCGGACGGACGAGGCGGCGGAGCTGCTGACCCGCACGGCCGAGGCCTTCGGACGGGCCGGGCTGCCCCTCGAACGGGGCCGGGCGCTGATCGCCCTCGCCCGGGTGGAGCGCCGCAGACGGCGCCGGTCGGCGGCGCAGAGCGCGCTGCAGGCGGCGGCCTCGGTGTTCGAGCGGGCCGGGGCGGCCCCCTGGCTGGCCCTCGCGGGCGAGACCCCGGCGGGGGTGACCGGCGAGAACCCCGGGAGCGGTTCGGCGGGCGAGGAGTCGCCGCCCGCGCTCTCCTCGCTGACGGAGGCCGAGTTGCGGCTCGCCCGCCTGGTGGGCCAGGGCGCCAGCAACCAGGAGGCGGCGGCGAAGCTGTACCTGAGCGTGAAGACGGTCGAGGCGCGGCTGACCCGGATCTACCAGAAGCTCGACGTGCGTTCACGGGCCCAGCTGGCGACGGCGCTCAGGCCGTAGCCGGGCGGCCGGGCGGCCGGGGCGTCAGACCGGGCGACCGAGCCGGACGGCCGGCCCCAGGATTCGACCGGGCGATCGGCCCCAGCGGTCAGCCTGAGCGATCGGCCCGAGCGATCGGCCCGAGCGGCGGAGGAGAGCGGCTGATCGAGTGGCCTGCGCCCGGGTGCCGAGCGCAGGCCGGTCCGCGCGGTACCTACCTCGTATGAACCCTTCCGATCCCCCGCCCCCTCCGGGCGCGGACACGCTCGCCGACCGCGCCGGCTACGACGAGGCCTTTCTCGGCCCGGTCGTCCCGCTGCCGCTCCCGGCCCGGGCATCGGTCCGTACGGTGATCCTGCCGTACACGCACTTCACCGTGGTCTTCCGTCCCGACCGGCGTCTGGCGGCGGCGACGGCCGTGTGCGTCGAGGGACGGGAGCTCCACGAGGACGTACCCCGGGACGGTGTCTGGGAGTTCGACCCCCGGCTGCCCGAGGAGCAGCAGGCGGGCGAGGAGGTCTACCGGAACAACAGTCTCGACCGCGGCCATCTCGTCCGGCGGCTCGACCCGGTCTGGGGAGCCCCGGCCGTGGCGGTCCGCGCCAACGGGGACACCCACCGCTTCACCAACGCCGCTCCCCAGGGCGACGGCTTCAACGCGGGCAAGCAGCTCTGGCAGGGCCTGGAGCACCACCTGCTCGACCACGCCGCCGCGGACGACCTGCGGCTCGCGGTCCTCACCGGCCCGGTGCTCCAGGACTCCGACCCGCCCTACCGGGGGATCCAGGTGCCGATGCGCTTCTGGAAGGTGGCCGCGTTCCTCCGGGACGGGGTGCTCACCGCCGCCGCGTTCGTCCTCGACCAGAGTCCCGACCTGGGCCGGGACGCGGAGCGGGCGCTCGCGGGGGCGACGTCGGGTGCACCGCCGCCGCTCGGTCCGTTCCGCACGTACCAGGTGCCGGTCGCGGACGTCGCGGAGATCACGGAGCTGGAGCTCGGGCCGCTGCCGGACGTCGACGTGATGCCGGCGACGCGGGCGCCCGAGGAACGGTGGCGTCGCCTGGAGTCGTACGGGGACATCGTGCTGCACCCCTGACCGCGCCGGACCCTTCAGCCGGGCGGCCGGACGGGCGTCGCCGGGACCCGCCCGGCTCCCGTCACTGGCCCACTCGGCCGTCGACGCACTCGCGCAACAGGTCCGCGTGCCCGCAGTGCCGGGCGTACTCGTCGATCCGGTGCACCAGCAGCTCCCGGATCACGACCTCGTCCCTCCCCACCCGGGCGCCGAGGTCCGGGAACCCGTCGAGGGCGGCGTCGGTCGCCGCCTGTTCGCGCTCCAGGTCGGCGAACGCGGCGTCGACGACGTCCTGTTCGGCGACGGCTCCGTCGAAGTCCGCGTCGCGCGTGCCGTACAGCTTCGGCAGCGGGTCGGCGTCGCCGAGCCAGTTGCGCCAGTCCCGCTCCACCTCGGCGAGGTGCCGGACGAGGCCGAGCAGCGACATCGTCGACGGCGGCACGGAGCGGCGGGCCAGTTGCTCCGGGTCCAGGCCGTCGCACTTCATCCTCAGGGTCAGCCGGTAGTCCTTCAGGAACTCCTCCAGCGTCGGGCGCTCGCCGTCCGGCGGGGACCCGTTCTTGTTACGGGGGTCGTCGTCGGGGTCGGCCCACATGTCGGGGTAGACGGTCGCCCGGGTCCACCGCTCCACTTCGTCACTCATGGGTCGCATGATCGTCCGGAACGGTACGGTCCCGCCACCGGGTTATCGCTCCGTCAGGACTGCGGTGTACACGCCTCGGGCGGTGGTCCCGTCGGGACGCCGCCACTCGGCGGTGACGCGGCCCCCGGCGTCCGGGGCCGCGTCCGCGTCCGTCTCCGCGCGGAGCACGCGCCGGACGCGCCGGACGCGCAGGGTCAGGGGCGCGGGCGCGCCGGGTGTGCGTACCACCACGTCGGAGTGGTCGGGGCCTTCCGTGACCCGTACGAGCTCCGCGTCGGCCGCGCCCGCCCCGGCGGCGGGCGAGACGGCGACCGTCGGGTCGGGGGTGTCGGTCAGGGACTGGTGCTGGGCCTCGGCGCGGCCGGTGTGGAGCGCGTACAACCGCGCGACGAGCACCGGGTCGTGGGTGCCGTCGTAGATCCAGCGCTTCCCGAGGACGCCGTGCTCGGAGGTGCCGATGAGGGCCTCGTCCGCGCCCTCCAGGGGGCCGGCGCGGTACGTCATGGGGACGAGGTAGGCGGCGGCCTCGTCGCCCTCGCCGTCGGCGACCACCATGAACTCGATGCCGACCTCGCCCGCCGGGTCGTCGAGCCGGAACCCGCCGACCCTCACGGGCCGCGGCTCGCCGCCGGTGTACCACGCCCGGGTGGGGAGCCACGCGGCGAGCAGTTCGAGCTTGGTGGGCTGCAGGGTGGTGCGGTGGACGACGGCCATCGTGCGGGTCTCCCTCTCGTACGCGATCCGGGCAGCCCGCAACGTAACAGACCCCGCCGGGGGCGCCCGAGCGAGAACCGGCCGGCGTCCGGGCACGCCGCTCTCCCGGCACGCTCCGGCCTCACGGCGACCACCGGGCTGATAATGTCAGAAATGCCGCATTTGCCCTGCGACACGTCACCGTGCCGCCGCACCACGGGAGCAGGAATGACCGGTGGACCCGAGCCCATCAGCGCCGTCGCCCGCAAGGCACTGGAGCGGGAGCTCGACGACCTGCGCACCGAACGCGAAGCCGTCGCCGTCACCCTGCGCGGCGGCGGCGGCGACCAGACCGGCGACCGGGCCGACCAGGCCGACGAGCTGGAGCGCGCCACGGAACTCACCCGGCTGGACCGCCGTATCGACGAGATCGACGGGCGGCTGCGCGAGGCGGACGCCGCCGGCGCTCCCCCCACCGACGCGGTCGGCGTGGGCAGCACGGTGAAGGTGCGGTTCGAGGACGGCACCGAGACGACCGTCCAGATCGGCGAGGTCGCGGCGGTGCTCGACCGGACCATGGTCACCGCCGACAGCCCGCTCGGCAGCGCGCTGCTCGGCCACCACGTGGGCGACACCGTCACGTATGTGACTCCCGAAGGACGGACGACCGCGGTCGTACTGTCCCTCGGCGACTAGCCCGCCGCCGGCCGTCGCGCCGCCCCGGCCCCTCAGCCCGTGACGATCCCGGTGACGAGGTTGATGGTGGTGGCGAGGATGCTGGCGCCGAAGACGTACGACAGCAGGCAGTGACGGAGGGCGACCGAGCGGATCGTCGTGCTGGAGACGTTGGTGTCGGAGACCTGGTAGGTCATGCCGAGGTTGTAGCTGAAGTAGAGGAAGTCGCTGTACCTGGGCGGCGCCTGCGAGTTGAAGTCGATCCCGCCGCTCGGTTCCCGGTAGAAGATGTACGCGTACCGGGTGGCGTACATCATGTGCAGGGCCGCCCAGGACATGAAGACCCCGCCGAGCGCCGTCGCGGCGGCGGCGTGGCTCAGGTCCGACCTGCCGACCAGGAGCAGCACCACGATGCCGACGAGGCCGCTCACCGCGGTCGCGACGACGACCAGCTCCTCCACGACGGGGCGGAACTCCTCGCGGCGTGCGTTGCGGTGGGTGGTGGCGGCGTCCATCGGCCACAGGACGATCCACCCGGCGACGACGAACAGCGTCTCCGCCACGGCGATCCCGGAGAGGACCCCCAGGGGCACGTGGGTGAGAGCGGCGACCAGGGCGCCGGCCGCCGCCCCCACGACCGCCGAGGCGGCGAGACGGGGTACGGCGGCGAGCAGCGGCGGACGGTTCACGGCGGGCACTCCAGGGGTCCGGGGTCGGCGGGCGCTGCGCGGGTGGGGGGCTGGCGCTCCAGGGGCTCCGGAGTCGGCGGGCGCTCCGCGGGTGGGGACCGGCGCCCCAGGAGGCCGGGCGGGCGCTCCAGGGAGTCCGGGCCGGGCACTCCAGGGGGCCCGGGCCGGGGGTCAGGCCTCCAGGACGACGACCGCCTCGTCGGTGTACGCCCGGAAGGTCAGCGTCTCCTGGAAGTACAGCTGGACGCTGTTCGCGTCGTGCCCTGTGTAGCCGATCGCCAGGTCCTGGCCGAGGACGAGTTCGAAGTCGCCGCCGCGCGTGGAGAGGACGAAGCCGCCCCGGAGGGCCGGCGCCCAGATCGGGGAGCCGTCGAGCATGCGGCCCAGGTGCGCCGCGATCGGGTAGCCGTGGTCGGAGGTCTCGCTGACCGCCCGGTACTCGTCGGGGCCGAGCAGCAGCGCGTACGGTCCGTCGACACCGGCGAGGCGCAGCGCGGTGAGCGCACGGCTGACGGCGTCGGGGTAGTCGCGCGCCTCGGCGGGCAGCTGGACGACGGGGTTGGAGGACCGGGCGCGCAGACCGTCGACGCCCGCCGCCTCGTAGCCGTCGAAGATCGTGCGGTCCTCGGCGAACGCCATGGCGCGCGCCGCGTCCTTGACGGGTTGCCAGTCGGAGTCCTTCGCGCCGCGCTCGACGTCGTCCACGGCTGCCCGGTCGACGGTGAACGGCACCCTGAGCTCGAAGAGGGGCCGCGCGTCGCGGAGCCGGGCGGTGACCCCGGGGGCGGGGGCGTGCATGGCGCTGAGGTGTCCCGTACCGACGGCGGCGAGTTCCGGCCCCGCCGGGTCGGGGACGTCGACGACGCGTCGGCCCGCCACGTTGCGCCGGAAGGTGCGGCGGGCCTCCTCCTCGATCTCGGCCCAGGCCGCGGGGGTGATCGGGGCGAGTTCGCGGTGCAGGTTGTCCGTGCCGCCTCCGCGGTGCGGGGTGCTCGTGTCATCGGGGTTCGTCATGGGGCTCAGGCTCCTTTCAGGCCGCCGATGCCGAGGGACTCCCCCCGGCGGGCGGTGGCCGGCGGCGCGGCGGGCGGGTCGTCGAGGAGGTCGGCGCTCGGCACGAAGAAGAGGCCGCCGGTGACGGCCCTGGAGAAGTCGAGAATGCGGTCCGTGATGCCCGGCGGGTCGCCCAGGAACATGTTGCGGAGCATCCGTTCGGTGACGTCGGGGGTCCGCGCGTACCCGATGAAGTACGTGCCGAACTCCGCGTCGCCGATCTGCCCGAACGGCATGTTCGCGCGGAAGATCTGCCGCTCGGTGCCGTCCTCGTCGACGATCGTGTTCAGGGCGACGTGCGAGTCCGCCGGCTTCACGTCGTCGGGCATCTCCACGTTGGACGCCTTGGCGCGTCCGATGACGTGTTCCTGCTGCTCGACGGTGAGGCCGTCCCAGGCCGGCATGTCGTGGAGGTACTTCTGCACCATGACGTAGCTGCCGCCCCGGAAGTCGGGGTCCTCGTCGCCGATGTGGACCGCGTCGAGCGCCACCTGGCCGCCGGGGTTCTCGCTGCCGTCGACGAAGCCGAGGAGGTCGCGCTCGTCGAAGAACGAGAAGCCGTGCACCTCGTCGACGACGGTCACCGAGGCGCCCAGCCTCTCCACGACCTGCCGGGCCAGCTCGAAGCAGAGGTCCATGCGCGTGGCGCGCAGATGGAAGAGCAGGTCACCGGGGGTGGCCGGGGCGCGGTGGCGGGGCCCCCGCAGGGCGGGGAAGGGGTGGAGTTCGCGGGGGCGGGGGCCGCCGAAGAGCCGGTCCCAGCCCTCGGAACCGATCCCGGCGACACAGGTCAGGCCGGAGTCGGGGGAACGGAAGGACACCGAACGGGTCAGGCCCGTCACGTCCTTGAGCACCTCCCGCACCTCGGCCTCACCACCGGGGTTGACGGTGGCCACCAGGGACACGGCCGCCCGCGAGGGTGGGGCGACGACGGGCTGGACGACGACCATGGGGCTCCCCCGTACACACCGAGAACGGCAGAAAAGGACAGCGTCAGCGTAGGCGCGCGTGATCCGGTACGCAGCCCGGCGCGCGCCCCCGCCGAGACCGGACGGCACAGGTCACGCACCCCCGCCCCGACCGAATGGCACGGGTGGTGAGGCGGGCATAGCCTGCCCGAAGGGGCCTTTTCGTTCCGTCACGTCCCATGCTTCCGCGTGGGGAGAGGGTGAACGCCTTGAGCACCGACCAGGAAGCCCCGACCCCCCAGGACGCGCCGGAACCCCTGGAGCCCAGGGTGGGCCCCACCCCTGAGGGCGATCCCGAGTTCCACCCCTATCACCACCCCGCCGCCGGCTGGGGCGCGGCCAAGGGCGTCACCGGCTTCCTCGTACGCGAGAGGGCCCTGGTGGACGGCCCGCGCGCGATCATGCGGATGAACCACGAGAACACCGGTTTCGACTGTCCCGGCTGCGCGTGGCCCGACGACACCAAGGGGCTGCACCTGGACATCTGCGAGAACGGGATCAAGCACGTCACCTGGGAGATGACCCGCAAGCGGGTCGGCCGCGAGTTCTTCGCGGCGCACTCGGTGTCCGAGCTGGCCGGGTGGAGCGACTACGACCTCGAGAACGAGGGCCGGCTGACCGAGCCGATGGTCTACGACCCGGACTCCGACCACTACGTGCCCGTCACGTGGAAGGACGCGTTCGAGGTGGTCGGCCGGGCCCTGCGCGGCCTCGACGACCCGAACGAGGCGTCGTTCTACACCTCCGGACGCCTCGGCAACGAGGCCACCTTCCTCTACCAGCTGATGGCCCGCGAACTGGGCACCAACAACCTGCCCGACTGCTCCAACATGTGCCACGAGGCCAGCGGCCGCGCCCTCCAGGCCTCCCTGGGGACGGGCAAGGGCACCGTCGACCTCCAGGACTGGGAGACCGCCGACGCGCTGTTCATCTTCGGGGTGAACGCCGCCTCCAACGCGCCCCGGATGCTGACCGCCCTCGCCGAGGCCCACCACCGCGGCGCCCAGATCGTGCACGTCAACCCGCTCGTCGAGGCAGCCGCCACCCGCACCATCGTCCCGCACGACTTCACGGACATGGCCCTCTTCAAGGCGACGAAGACCAGCACGCTGAACCTCCAGCCCCGCATCGGCGGCGACATGGCGCTGGTCCGCGGCATGGCCAAGGCGATCCTGGAGCGGTCCACGACCGACCCCAAGGCGCTCGACCGGGAGTTCGTCGACCGGCACACGGCCGGATTCGACGCGTACCGCGCGGTGTGCGAGGCCACCCCGTGGGAGGAGATCGAGCGGCAGTCCGGGCTGAGCCGCGCCGACGTCCTCAAGGCCGCCCAGGTGTACGGCGAGGCCGACCGCTCCATCGTCAGCTGGTGTCTGGGCCTCACCCAGCACGAGCACGGGGTCGACACCGTCCGCGAGATCGTCAACCTGCTGCTGCTCCGCGGCAACCTGGGCCGTGAGGGCGCCGGCCCCTCCCCCGTCCGCGGACACAGCAACGTCCAGGGCAACCGCACCTGCGGCATCGACCACCGTCCGGGCGACGCGTTCCTCGACCGGCTCGCCGAGGTCTGCCAGATCGAGCCGCCGCGCGAGCACGGCCTGGACACCGTCCGCACCATCGAGGCGATGGTGCGGGGCGAGATCAAGGTGTTCGTCGGCATGGGGGGCAACTTCGCCCTCGCGGCCCCCGACACCCCGCTCACCTACGCGGCGCTGCGCACCTGCGACCTCACCGTCCAGGTGAGCACCAAGCTCAACCGCAGCCACATCGTCCACGGCGCTCGGGCCCTCATCCTGCCGTGCCTCGGCCGCACCGAGAAGGACCACCAGCGCAAGGGGATCCAGAGCACCTCCGTCGAGGACTCGATGAGCATGGTGCACCTGTCGATCGGTATGAAGCGCCCGGCGTCGACGCAGCTCCTGTCCGAGCCGGCCATCGTGGCCGGCATGGCGCGTGCCGCGCTCCCCGACAGCGCCACGCCCTGGGAGTGGTACATCGAGGACTACGACCGCATCCGGGACACCATGGCCAAGGCCCTCGACGGCTTCGAGGACTTCAACCGGCGGGTGCGCCTGCCGCTCGGCTTCCGCATCAAGCAGCCGGCCCGCGAGCTGGTCTTCCTCACCCCGTCCGGGCGCGCCGAGTTCTCCAGCGCCCCGCTGCCCGACGTCGTGCCCGAGCCCGGCACCCTGGCCCTGGGCACCATGCGCTCCCACGACCAGTGGAACACCACGATCTACTCGGACAACGACCGCTACCGGGGCGTCAAGAACCTGCGCACCCTGGTCTTCATGAACCGGGCCGACATGCGGGAGCGCGGGATCGCCGACATGGCACCGGTCGACATCACGTCGACCGCGAAGGACGGGAGCGAGAGGCACCTGAACGGCTACCTCGCGATCCCGTACGACATCCCCCGCGGCTGCGCGGCCGGGTACATGCCCGAGATGAACGTGCTGTGCGCGCTCGTCGACTACAGCACCCAGAGCGACCAGCCGATCATGAAGCACGTCAAGGTGACCATCGAGCCGGCCGCCGCCTGACCGCGCGCCCGGCCCTTCCCGTACAGCGTGCGGTCACGGCGGTCGGGCCGTCCGGGCCTCCCGGTCGCGGTGACCGCGACCGGGAGGCCGCTCCGGGAGCAGGTACGTGGACCCGTGGTCCGCCTCGAACGCACCCGTGACTCCGCCTCACACGGCCCCCGTGACAGAGTCGTACACGGCCGCCCGGAGAGGCACGACCACCACCACACCGTCGGAGCGGCGCTCCGAGGAGAGGAGCGAACCATGGGACGAGTGACCGTACGGCGGCGCGTCCTGCGCGTGCGGGAGGGTGACTCCTCCTACCGCCCGGACACCCTGGCCGCCGAGGAACCGATGGAGATCCGGGTCGGCGGGCGCCCGCTGACGGTGACCATGCGCACGCCGGGGGACGACTTCGACCTCGCGGTCGGCTTCCTGGTGAGCGAGGGCGTGGTCCACCGGGCCGAGGACGTGGCCGGCATCCGCTACTGCGCGGGCGCCACCGCCGACGGCGGCAACACGTACAACGTGGTGGACGTCGGTCTGGCACCCGGGGTGGCGGCCCCGGACGCGTCCCTCGAGCGGAACTTCTACACGACGTCCTCGTGCGGCCTGTGCGGCAAGGCCAGCCTGGACGCGGTGCGCACCACGGCCGCCTGGTCGGTCGCCGAGGACCCGCTGCGGATCGGGACGGACGCGCTGGCCGCCCTCCCCGACCGGCTGCGCGCGGCCCAGAAGGTGTTCGACAGCACCGGCGGTCTGCACGCGGCGGGGCTCTTCACGGCCGACGGCGAGCTGGTGTGCCTCCGGGAGGACGTCGGGCGGCACAACGCCGTCGACAAGGTCGTCGGCCACGCCCTGCGGGAGGGGCTCCTGCCGCTGCGCGGTTCGGTCCTGATGGTGAGCGGGCGGGCCTCGTTCGAGCTGGTGCAGAAGGCGGTGATGGCCGGCATCCCGCTGCTCGCGGCCGTCTCGGCGCCGTCCTCGCTCGCGGTCGACCTCGCCGCGGAGAGCGGTCTGACCCTGGTCGGTTTCCTGCGCGGTTCCTCGATGAACGTGTACTCGGGTGACGAGCGGCTGCTCCCGGTGCCGGTGGCCTGACCTCTCCGGACGGAGCCGGTCCCGGTGCCCGTGGCCTGACACCTTCCGGACGGTACCCGCGCTCTCCGTGGGATCCCGGGCCGGACCGATGTGGCCGCCGCCCTGGAGCGGCTGCCCGAGGAACGGGCCGGCCGGGACCGGCCGGACCGTCCTGTTCCGAGGACCCGGGCTAGTCCGCCTGCCTCTCCCCGTCCGGGGGAAGGCCCACGTCCTCGCGGTCCTCCTCCAGGCGCTCCTCGACCTCCTCCTCGTCCGGGCGGCGGGGCATCCCACGGCCGTGGCCGGTGTCGGGGTCGCCCTCGACCTCTTCGTTCGACTTGTGGTGGTGATGGGCCATCGGTCACTCCTCGCCTTCGGGGGCGGCGGGCGCCGCGGGGGTCCCGCCGCCGTCGCCCTTGCGGATCGTGCAGTGCAGGGAGTCGTCGATCACGTCGGCGACGATCGTGTCCCCGGGGTCGGCCTCTCCGCCGAGCAGCAGGGAGGCGACGCGGTTGTCGAGTTCGGTCTGGATCGTGCGGCGCAGCGGGCGGGCACCGAACTCCGGCTGGTAGCCGTGGGCCACGAGCAGCTTCTTCGCCGCGTCCGTGACCTCCAGGGTCAGGCCCTGCGCGTGCACCCGGTGCTTGCTGCGGTCCAGGAGGTGGTCGACGATCTCCGACAGGTCCGCCTCGGTGAGGCTGTGGAAGACGATGATGTCGTCGATGCGGTTGAGGAACTCGGGCAGGAAGCGGCCGCGCAGATCCTCCATCAGCTCTTCCTTGAGCTCCGCCGCGTCGCCCTGGTGGGCGAGGATGCGATGGGCGCCGATGTTGGACGTCATGATGATGACGCAGTGCCGGAAGTCGACCGTGCGGCCCTGTCCGTCGGTGAGCCGCCCGTCGTCGAGGATCTGGAGCAGGGTGTTGAAGACGTCGGGGTGCGCCTTCTCCACCTCGTCGAACAGCACCACGCTGTACGGGTTGCGCCGGACCTTCTCGGTGAGCTGACCGGCCTCCTCGTACCCGACGTACCCGGGAGGCGCGCCGACGAGCCGGGCGACCGTGTGCTTCTCCTGGAACTCGCTCATGTCGAACCGGATCATCCGGTCCTCGTCGCCGAACAGCAGGTCGGCGAGGGTCTTGGCGAGTTCGGTCTTGCCCACGCCCGTGGGCCCCAGGAAGAGGAACGAGCCGACGGGCCGGTTCGGGTCGCCCATGCCGGCGCGGCTGCGGCGCACGGCCTCGGAGACCGCCGTGACGGCCTCGTCCTGGCCGACGATCCGGGCGTGCATCTCCTCCTCCAGTCTGAGGAGCTTCTCCTTCTCGCTGGCGGTGAGCTGGGAGACCGGGATGCCGGTGCGGCGCGAGACGATGTCGGCGATGTCGGAGGCGGTGACGGAGACGACGCCCTCGCGACGCTCCTCGATGCCGGCGAGTTCGCCCTCCGCCTCGGCGATCTGCCGCTTGAGGTCCGAGGCCTTCTCGAACTGCTCGGCGGAGACGGCCTGGTCCTTCTCGCGGCGCAGCTTGGCGAGGCTGTCCTCGCGGCTGACGACCTCGGTGGAGCGGTTGGCGCTGCGCAGCCGTACGCGCGCGCCCGCCTGGTCCATCAGGTCGATGGCCTTGTCGGGAAGGAAACGGTCGCTGATGTACCGGTCGGAGAGCACGGCGGCCGCCGTGAGGGCGCCGTCGGCGAACCGGACCTGGTGGTGGGCCTCGTAGGCGTCGCGGAGTCCTTCGAGGATCTGCACGGTCTCCTCGACCGTGGGCTCCGGGATGAGGACGGGCTGGAAGCGGCGTTCGAGGGCGGCGTCCTTCTCGATGTGCTTGCGGTACTCGTCGATCGTCGTGGCTCCCACGACGTGCAGCTCGCCGCGCGCGAGGGCGGGCTTGAGCATGTTGCCCGCGTCCATGGAGCCCTCGCCCGTCGCGCCCGCGCCGACGACCGTGTGGAGTTCGTCGATGAACAGGATGATCTCGCCACCGGCCTGCTGGACGTCCTCGATGACCTTCTTGAGGCGTTCCTCGAACTGGCCCCGGTACTGCGCGCCGGCCACCATGCCCGACAGGTCGAGGGAGACGACCCGCTTGTCCTTCAGGGTGTCGGGCACCTCCCCGGCGACGATGCGCTGGGCGAGGCCCTCGACGATGGCGGTCTTGCCGACGCCGGGTTCGCCGATGAGCACGGGGTTGTTCTTGGAGCGCCGGGAGAGGATCTCGATGGTCTGCTCGATCTCGTCCGCGCGGCCGACCACCGGGTCGAGCCTGCCGGCCTTCGCCTCGTCCGTCAGGTCCCGCCCGAACTCGTCCAGGGTGGTGGCCGGCTGCTTCTGTTGCTTCCCGGCGGCCGGAGCGTCCCCGTCGGAGCGTGCCGCCTGGTCCGTGAGGCCGCGCAGCTTCCTGACGTCCATGTCGTCGGCGCGCATGAGCCGGGTGGCGCCCGAGTCGGCGTCGTCGAGGAGCGCCGCGAGGATGTGCTCGGGGCCGATGTACGAGACACCCGCCTGCTGCGAGCGGCCGTAGGCGGCGGCCAGGGTGCGCTTGGCGGCGGGGGTGAGCCCGGGCTCCGAGGAGGGCTCGCCGGCCTCCCGGGGCAGCACCTCGTCGAGCTGGGCCGCGAGCGCCTCGGGGTCCACCCCGACCTGGGACAGCAGACGGCGCGAGGGGTCGACCTGGGTCGCCGCCCACAGGAGGTGTTCCGTGTCGAGGTCGGGGGTGCCGTCCTCGACCGCCTTGCGGGCCGCCAGGTTGAGGAGTTCGTGCGAGGACTCGGTCAGCAGGCGCCCGATGGGGACGCGCTGCACCGCTGGGGGCGACGACGCCGGCGACATTCCGAAGAATCGATTCAGCATGTCACTGAACGGATCGGACGAACCGAACGGTGAACCGAACGCCATCGACATGTCAGCTCCAGAGACGCATGAGGGGGCATTCCCACTCAAACGTGACGGACATGGCTCCGCAACCGGAGTCGGACCCCACGGAAGCAGCGGCCCGACCCCGAGGAATCCGGAGTCCGACCCCACAGAAGCGGCGGGCCGGCCCCAAGGAATCCGGAGTCCGACCCCACGAAAGCACGTGCCGGGGGCCGGCGGTGCGGGCAGCCCGACCCCGCGGAATCGCGCACCGGGGCCCGGCGGAACGGACGGCGCACCCCCCTCCCCCGGGCCGACACGCCCCCTCCCCTTACGGGTCGCAATCCCCGCCACGGCGGCGCTCGCGCCGACGATGACACCATGACGTCCGCGATCCCCCCGAACACCCCCGGCCCCCAGCTCCGCGCCGGGGCCCTCGTCCGGAACCCCAAGCTGTGGCTCGTACCGGCCGTGCTGAGCGCCCTGGTCGCCGTGGGACTCTCGCTCCTCTACATGGGCGGCATCCTCAACCCGACCGACAACCTGCACAGGCTGCCCGTCGCCCTGGTCGACGAGGACCGGGGCGCCCCGCTGCCCGGGCAGCGGGAGAACCTCGGGAAGCAGATCACCGACGCGATCGTCTCCGACGGCTCGTCGAGGACCGACGTCGACTGGCGGCGGCTCGACCGCGCGGCGGCCCAGGACGCCCTGGCGTCGGGCAAGGTCTTCGGCGCCCTGGTCGTCCCGGCGGACTTCACCGCGTCCGTCGCGGCCCTGACCACGAACCGGGCCACGGAACGGCCGACGCTCACCGTGCTCACCAATCCCGGCGTCGGCAGCCTCGGTTCCTCCCTGACCGCGCAGATCAACCAGAGCGCGGCCCACCGGGCCTCGCTCACGATCGGCAAGCAGCTCGCGGCCTCCACCGCCGTCCCGACGACCCGGCTGCTCCTCACCGACCCGGTGGCCGTCACCACCCGGGTCGGCCACCCGATCGGCCGGCACAGCGGCCTGGGCCTGACCGCCTTCTACTACACCCTGCTGCTCGTCCTCGGCGGCTTCATCGGCGGCAACCTCGTCAACAGCGGCGTCGACACCGCGCTCGGCTACGCCGACAGCGAGATCGGCCCCTGGCACTCCCGCCACCCGGCGGTGCCCATCAGCCGTACCCAGACGCTTCTCCTGAAAATGCTCATGACGGCGGGCATCTCGCTCCTCACCACCAGCCTCGTCATGCTGGCCACGATCACCGTCCTCGGCATGGACGCCTCGCACCTGCCGATGCTGTGGCTCTTCTCCTACTGCGCGACCGTCGCCGTCGGTCTGGGCGTCCAGGCCATCAACGCGGCCTTCGGCGGCATCGGCCAGCTCGTGTCGATGTTCGTCTTCATCGCCCTCGCCCTCCCCTCCTCCGGCGCGACCGTCCCCCTGGAGGCCACCCCCGGCTTCTACCGCTTCCTGGGCGTCTTCGAGCCGATGCACCAGCTCAGCGCCGGGGTGCGGTCCATCCTGTACTTCGACGCCCGCGCCGACGCCGGCCTGGCCCGCGGCTGGATCATGATCGCGGTCGGCATGGCCGCCGCCGTGGCGTTCGGCTTCGCCATGACCCACTACTACGACCGCAGGGGCCTGCGCCGCCTCACGCCGCAGCCCGCGTGACCCGTCCCGACACCGGAAGTCCGGACTACCGCCAGTCGTCGAAGGGCGGCGGCTCCTCCATCTCGTCCAGGTCGTAGGGCGGCTCCTCGTCGTACGGCGCGGCGTGCTCCGGTACGGAGACCGGCGCGGCGGCGCGGGCGGGGGCCGCCGCACGACCGGAGCCGGAGCGCGAGGCGGAGCCGGAGCGCGAGGCGGAGCCGGAGCGCGAGGCCGAAGCGGGACCGGCGTCCGAAGCGGGACCGGCGTCCGAAGCGGGACCCGGACCGGCGTCCGGAGCGGGGGCCGCGCTGTCACCCGCCGCGCCGGACTCCGCCAGCGCTTCGAGGACGCCCTCGGCGTACTTGGTGAGCTTGGCCTCTCCGACGCCACCGATGGTGCCGAGCTCCTCGACCGTGCCCGGGAGCCGCGTCGCGATCTCCCGCAGCGTGGCGTCGTGGAAGACGACGTACGCCGGTACGCCTTGCTCGCGGGCGGTCGCCGCCCGCCAGGCGCGCAGCGCCTCGAAGACCGGCACGGCCGCCGCCGGCAGATCGACCGGCACACGGGCGCCCTTCCCGGAGCGCGCCCCGGACTCCTTGCGGGAGGCGGCGGCCGGCGCCTTCTCCTTCCGGAGGGTGACGGTGCGGCGTCCGCCGAGCACCTCGCCGCTCTCCTCCGTGAGCACGAGGGTCCCGTAGTCGCCCTCCACCGCGAGGAGCCCCAGCGCGAGGAGCTGACGCACGACCCCGCGCCACTCCGCCGTCCCCAGCTCCGCACCGACGCCGAACACGGAGAGCCCGTCGTGGTCGAACTGGATGACCTTCGCCGTCTTCTTGCCCTGCAGGATGTCGATGATCTGGCCGGCGCCGAACTTCTGGCGCCGCTCCTTGGCCAGCCGCCACACGGTGGACAGGAGCTTCTGCGCGGCGACCGTCCCGTCCCAGGACTCGGCCGGGGTCAGGCAGGTGTCGCAGTTGCCGCACGGAAGGCCGGACTGACCGAAGTACGCGAGGAGGCGCACCCGGCGGCAGTCGACCGTCTCGCAGAGCGCGAGCATGGCCTCCAGGTGCATGGCGAGGGCGCGCCGGTGCTGCTCGTCGCCCTCGGAGCCGTCGATCATCTTGCGCTGCTGGACCACGTCCTGCAGGCCGTACGCCAGCCAGGCCGTGGCCGGTTCCCCGTCGCGGCCCGCGCGGCCGGTCTCCTGGTAGTAGCCCTCGACCGACTTCGGCAGGTCGAGGTGGGCCACGAAGCGGACGTCCGGCTTGTCGATGCCCATGCCGAAGGCGATGGTCGCCACCACGACGACGCCGTCCTCCCGCAGGAAGCGGGACTGGTTCGCCGCGCGCGTCCGGGCGTCCATGCCCGCGTGGTACGGCACGGCGTCGACGCCGTTCTCCACGAGGAGGGCCGCGGTCTTCTCCACCGAGGCGCGGGAGAGGCAGTAGACGACCCCCGCGTCCCCCTCGTGCTCGGTCCTGATCAGTTCGAGGAGCTGCTTGTGCGGGCTGTTCTTCGGGACGATGCGGTACTGGATGTTCGGCCGGTCGAAGCCGGCGACGAAGTGCCGGGCGTCCTCCAGGCCGAGCCGCGCGGCGATCTCCTTGTGGGTGGCCTCGGTGGCCGTCGCGGTCAGCGCGATCCGGGGCACCTTCGGCCAGCGCTCGTGGAGCATCGAGAGAGCGAGGTAGTCGGGCCGGAAGTCGTGGCCCCACTGGGCGACGCAGTGGGCCTCGTCGATCGCGAAGAGCGACACCGTGCCCCGGTCGAGGAGCCGCTGGGTGCCCTCGGTCCGCAGGCGCTCGGGGGCCAGGTAGAGCAGGTCGAGCTCGTCGGCGAGGAAGGCCTGCTCGACGGCCTGCCGCTCGTACGGGTCCTGCGTCGAGTTGAGGAAGCCGGCCCGCACCCCGAGGGCCCTGAGCGCGTCCACCTGGTCCTGCATCAGGGCGATGAGCGGTGAGATCACGACGCCCGTGCCGTCTCTGACCAGGGCCGGGATCTGGTAGCACAGGGACTTTCCGCCGCCGGTCGGCATCAGGACGAGGGCGTCGCCGCCGTCGACGACCTGCTCGATGATCTCCTGCTGCTCGCCTCGGAAGGAGCTGTAGCCGAAGACGCGGTGGAGCACCTGCGCAGCCTCGGAGCTCGTGGCTTCGGAGATCACGGCGGAACCGTCGGAAAGGACCATTCACCCACCCTATCGGCCCCCGCCGACACCCCGGCCGCACCGGGAAGACCTGTGGAAAACCTCCCACCGACTCCGTTCCGCCCCGCACGACCCGGCCCGGCCCGGTGACAGGCTTGAGGCAACCTGCGGAGCGAACCAGGCGTCCTCCCTCACAGGGACACACCGGCCGCCACGGCCACAGGGGACAGGACACATCTATGAGCGACAAGGCCCGCACTCTCTTCGACGCCCTCGACCTCGACCACGACGGCACCCTGACGCGCGTCGAGGTCATCAACGCCCTGCGGGCCGAGGGCCCGACCCTGGCCGCGCGGGGAGTGATCCCGTTCTGGGGCGTGGGGACCGCCGACGACGCCTCGGCCCTGTTCGACGCGGCCGACCAGAACGGCGACCGCGTCCTGTCGTTCGAGGAGTTCGCCGCCCTCGTCGACCGCCGCTTCGGCTGGTGACCCCGGACCGCCGCGCCCCGGACGGCGCCCGGGACCACCGCACGGCGGACCGTCCCGCGCCGGACCGCCGCGCCCGGGACCACCGTACGCAGGACAACCGCGCGCGGGACCTGCGCCGCGCATGAGAAAGCCGGCACCGCGCCGCGCGCACGGTGCCGGCCGGGTCCGCCCGAAAGCCCGGCGGGAAGGACTCGCGACCGGTCAGGAGATCTCGGGGAGCAGCCCGGTGGCCGGGGCGGCGAGGTCGGTGAGCTGGTGGATCTGGTGGAGGTCGTTCAGCCGGTTGAGTCCGCCCAGCTGACCGGCGATGCCGGGGAACTGCGCGCGGGACTCCTCGGGAATCCCCGTGGTGGTGAGGGCGTCGAGTTCGCTGATCGGGTTGATCGGGTTGATCGGCGGGCCGATCGGGCTGGTGGCGGCGACGGCCTGCGCCGACGCGCCGAGGCACGTGAAGGCGGCGGCGACGGCGAGGACCGAGGAGATGCGTCGTGTAGAGGTCACACCCTCACAACGGCCCGCCGCGCCGACGGACACGGCCACTCCCCCACCCACACCGCCTGAAAGCACCACCAAGGGGGATAGCGCACGGGTGTCGGCACCGGGCGGCTCCTGCGCGCCGCCGAGGTGGCCGGCCGTCCCCCTGTGGTGGCCGGGCGGCATCCTGGGGCGGGACCGGCGGCCACCGCACCGCGTGGCGACACGGGGGACCGACCGCGACGGGGTGGTACGTGTCCCTGTCCGCGACGCCCGCCGCCCGTGGGGCGTCCGGGGGACGGCGGGTCCGGGGGCACCCCCTCCCCGTCACGCATGGAGCGTCCGAGGACGCGCGAGCTGCTGGTCGACGCGGCCCACACGCTGGCTCCGCCGAAGGGCGACCCACGCGCCGCCGCGGCCGCTCATGCTCGCTACCGTTTCCAGCGGCTGACGGCGGAGCGCGTCGGCGCGGACGCCGGGCCCCGTGCGCGCGCCGGTTCGTGAGGCTATGATCATCACAGTAGTTGAAATCACAACTACATTTCGCCACCAGGTGTGAAAGGGGTCGGACATGGACGACACGGAGGTCGAGGTCCTCACCGCCCGGGACGTCCCGCTGGGCGGCCCGCGCGCCATGACCGTGCGGCGCACCCTGCCCCAGCGGTCCCGGACGCTCATCGGGGCCTGGTGTTTCGCCGACCACTACGGCCCCGACGAGGTCGCCTCGTCCGGCGGGATGGACGTCGCCCCCCACCCGCACACCGGCCTGCAGACGGTGAGCTGGCTCTTCGCCGGGGAGATCGAGCACCGCGACAGCCTGGGCAGCCACGCCTTCGTACGGCCCGGCGAGCTCAACCTCATGACCGGCGGCCACGGGATCAGCCACACCGAGGTCTCCTCGCCCGGAACCACCGTCCTCCACGGAGTGCAGCTATGGGTGGCGCTGCCCGAGCGACACCGCCACACCGCACGCGACTTCCAGCACCACGCCCCGAAGCCCGTACGGCTCGACGGCGCGGAACTCCGGGTGTTCCTCGGCACGCTCGCGGGCGAGACCTCCCCCGTGCCCACCTTCACCCCCCTCCTCGGCGCCGAACTCCTCCTCGACGCCGGTGCCACGGTCACCCTCCCCGTCGACCCCGCCTTCGAGCACGGCCTGCTCGTCGACGCGGGAGACGTCCGACTGGCGGGAACGCTCCTGCGCCCGGCCGAACTGGGCTACGCCGGAACCGGACACTCCACCCTGACCCTGACGAACGAGTCCGACAGCCCCGCGCGAACGGTCCTCCTCGGCGGTACGCCCTTCGACGAGGAGATCGTCATGTGGTGGAACTTCATCGGCCGCCGTCACCAGGACATCGTCGAGGCCAGGGAGGAGTGGGAGCGGGCCTCGGAGCGCTTCGGTCACGTCGACGGTTACCCCGGCGACCGCCTCCCCGCCCCGGCCCTCCCGAACGCCACCCTCGCCCCCCGCCGAAACCCTCCCCGGGCCTGACGCGACGCCCCCACGCCGCACCCCGTCGTCCTACCTCACCCACCGCACCGACCTCACCAGAGAGGCCCCCATGAGCGAGCAGGAATCCACTCCCGTCGTCCGGCGCGTCGACGACCGCCACCGCTACGAGATCCTGGTCGACGGCCGGCGCGCCGGCCTCACCGCGTACCGCGACCGTGAGGACCGGCGCGTCTTCTTCCACACGGAGATCGACGACGCCTACGCCGGCCGGGGTCTCGCCTCCGTCCTCGTCGAGCAGGCCCTGACGGACGTGCGCGCCTCCGGGATGCGGATCGTGCCGATCTGCCCCTACGTGGCGAAGTTCCTGACGAAGCACGGGGAGTTCGCCGACATCACCGACCCGGTGACCCCCGAGGTCGAGAAGTGGCTGGACGGCGTCCTGGGCCGCTGACGACCGCCCGCGCGCCCCCGGTCCGGCGCCCGGCCGGCGCCGGTTCGGGTACGTGCCGCCGCCTCGCCGACCGGCCCCCGGCGTCGCCACTGTGCGGGGGCCCGCGCGGCGCCGCCACCCGGCGGGGGGGGAAGGCCGAGCGGCGGCTTTTCGGGTGCGCACCCACGCGGCCCCTGCCCCGGGCAGCCGGTTCCATGCACGCGACCGGGCCCCATCGCGCGGCGGGCTCGGCTCGCGTCCCGCCCGAGGACCCCGTCGCCCGCCGAAGCATGCGATCACCGGCCACCTCTGCATAACCTGTTCGGACGACGCATAACCTCTTCGTACGTCGCCCCCGACGGGCTTCTCAAGGAAGGACCGCAGGCCACGGCGTCGTCCCAGCACCGAAGATCCGCCTGGCACACCCGCCCTCGGGACGGGTGGCCCGCCGTGAAGACGGGAGGGATCATGCTCATCAGGCACGTTCTCGAAGATCGGGTCCTGCACGTGACGCTCCTGCGTGATCTCGACGTCGCGAGCCGCGCGGCGGCCGCCCTGCAGATCGAGATGCTGCTGGTCGCCGACCGGCCGCGCCACGTCCGCATCCAGCTGCCCACGGCGGACCCCTCACCCGCCTCGCTCAGCGTGCTCGCCCTGGCCCGTCGGCTGTGCGAGGGCCTGCGCACTCCCCTGACCGTCGTCGGCCCCGTCAGGCCGGCCGCGCCGCCCCGGCCCGCCGCCGCGCACTCACCGTCCTGAGGTACGCGCCGGGTCGTGGGAACCCGGCGGGTGTTCCGTCCGACTTCTTCACCGCACCGGCACGGCAGCGGCGAAGGGCAGAGGATGGGCGGACTGGACATACGCATGCGCGGAGTCGCCTGTCGGCACGGCCGCAGCGAGGCGGTCGTGGGTGTGGACCTGGAGATCGCCGCAGGTGAACGCGTTGCGCTGACCGGCACGAACGGCTCGGGGAAGACGACGCTGCTCCGTGCGGTCCTCGGGCTGCACCGGCAGTCGACCGGCACCATCGAGGTCGGCGGACGCAGCGCCCGCTCGGCGGCCGAGTGGGCGGTGCGGCGCCGGTCCTGCGCGTGGATCCCACAGAAGCCGGCCGCCGGGCGGTTCCCGTTGCGCGGCGACGAGCTCCTGGCGAGCAGCGGGGCACCGGTCGAGGCGGCCGAGGCCGCCGAGCGGCTCGGCGTCGGCGCCCTGACGCCGAGACCCGTGGGCACCCTGTCCGGCGGGCAGTTGCAGCGCGTGTACCTGGCGCGGGCCCTCGGTTGCGTCGCTGCCGGGGCCCAGGTCCTGCTGGCCGACGAGCCGACCGCCGCACTCGACTTCGAGGGTCAGGAGGAGGCCGCCGAGGTCCTGACCGCGCTGCCGGTCACGCTCGTCGTCGTGACCCACGACCGGGCGCTCGCCGAACGGTGCGACCGGGTCCTGGAGATGGCCGCCGGCCGGCTGCGGGAGGTGCGGTGAACGCGCTCGCGGCCGCCGACCTCGGCGCCGTCCTCCAACTCGTCCCCGTGCAGAGGGCCGGAGTGGCCCTGCTCCTCGCGGCCGTCGGACTGCCGGTGATCGGCGTGGTCATCGTCGGCCTGGACATCATGCCGGTCCGGTTCGCGATGATGCACGTGGCGCTCCTCGGCATCGCCGTCGGGCTCCTGACCGGGCTCGACCCGATGCTCTGCGCGCTCGTCGCCTGCGCCCTGTCCGGGGCGGGAATCGCCCCGCTGGCCCGGACGCCGGACGGACTGTCCGGTGCGATGGGCCTGTTGATGAGCCTGGCGATCGCCGCCGCGCTGCTCGTCCTCGCCGTCTCCGGCGTCAACGCCTCCGGGGCGTTCGCGCTCCTGTGGGGGTCGATCCTCTCGGTCGGCACCACCGACCTCGTGGTCCTCGCGGTGCTCGCCGTGGTGGTCCCCTCCCTGTTCTGGTGGCGGCGCCGAGACGTGGCGCTGCTCCTGTACGACCGCGAGCTCGCCCAGTGCTCGGGCGTACCGGTCCGGTTCCTCACCACCGCGCTGCTCGTGCTGGTCGCCGTCGCGGTCGCGGGGGCGATCAAGCTGACCGGTGCGCTCCTCGTCGACGCCCTGACCCTGCTGCCCGCCCTGGCCGCGCGGCGCCTGGGGCGTTCGCTGTGGTCGATCACCCTGTGGGCGGTCGGCATCGGCGTCGCCGTCAACCTGACGGGCTTCCTTCTGGCCCTGTGGCTGGACTGGCCTCCCGGCCCGGTCCTCGTCCTCACGGCGGGGGCTGTCGTCCTCGCCGCGCATCTCGTCCCCGAACGGAGAAACAGCTCATGGCGCGCACCCGCGTCCGTACCGCCCGCATCACTTCCCTCCTCGCACTGAGCGCGGTCCTTCCGCTCGCCACCGGTTGCGGGGGCGAGGACACCTCCTCCTCCGGCGCGGCCGGTCCCGATGCGGCCGGTCACAGGCCGGTGGTGGTCGCCACCACCACCTGGGAGGGGGCCTTCGCCAAGGCGGCGGGGGCCGAGGACGTCACGGTGATCGTGCCGCAGTCGGTGCACCACGCGCCGGACTACGACCCGAAGCCCTCGGACCTGGCGGCCGTCGCGAGGGCGGACTTCGTGCTGTACGCGCCGTTCGAGCCGTACGCGGCGAAGATCAAGGAGGCGGCCGGCTCCAAGGCGAGGCTGGTCGAGGTGAACCTCGACAACGACCCGGCGAAGGCGGGTGCCGAAGTCGCCCGCCTCGGCGCCCTGTTCGGCACGAAGGACGCCGCCGCCCGGTGGAAGAAGGGCCTCGACGCCGAGGTCACGAAGCTGAACGGCGAGCTCAGGTCGGCCTGGCCGGGCGGGAGGAGCCCGGCCGTCGTCTCGCAGGTCTTCACCGGCTGGGCGGCCGGCCTCGCGGGCGCCACGACGGTGGGGACGTACGGCCCCGAGCCCGTCACCCCCGCCCAACTGGCCGCCCTCTCCGCGAAGAAGCCCGCGTACGTGCTCGACAACGCGCACATGTCGACGGGCGAGGTGCTGCCGGACTCGGGCGCGAAGCAGGTGAAGATCGTCAACTACCCGGGTGAGGACCTGGACCTGCTGGCGGTGTACCGGAACGCCGCGGCCGAACTCGGGAAGGCCATGCGCGGAGCCTGAGCCGACGGCGGGCGGAGACGGGACGAGGGGGAGGAAGACAGGACGAGGGGGAGGGACGCGGAGCGCGTCCCTCCCCCTCCGTCACGCCTGGGCCAGGGCGACCGCGCCCCGCTCCGCCTCGACCCGGCGCCGCAGCTCGGCACGGTCGGGTTTGCCGGCGGCGGTCAGCGGCAGTTCCGGCAGCACGAGCAGGTGCTCGGGGTGCTTGTGCCGGTCGAGACCCCGCTCGGACAGATGCCGGCCGAGGTCGGTCAGGGTGGGGGCCCCCGGCCCCTTGACCACCAGGCAGGCCGCCAGCCGCTCCCCCATCCGCTCGTCGGGCACCCCCACGCACACCACGTCCCGGACCCGCGGGTGGGTGACGAGTCCGCGTTCGACCTCGGCGGGGCTGATGTTGGCGCCGCCGCGTATCACCACGTCCTTGAGGCGGCCGACGACGTGCAGGACGCCCTCCTCGTCGAGGAAGCCGAGGTCGCCGGTGCGGACCCAGCCCTCCGCCGTGCGGTACCGGGCGTCGAGTTCCGGGGACGCGACGTAGCAGAGCGGGGTCATCGGGCCGCGCGAGACGATCTCGCCGATCCGTCCGTCGGGCAGCCGCTCGTGGGTGTCGGGGTCGGCGATGCGGATGTCGGCGACCCTGGGGTCGGGCCTGCCCGCGACGACACCGGAGCGGTCGGTGGGCGGGACGGTGTTCCCCAGTCCGGTATGGCAGTTGACGCCGTCGGCCGACCCGTACAGGTTGACGACGGGGCAGCCGAACGCCTCCGCCGCCGCCTTCGCGGTGACCTCGTCGAGGGGAGCGCCGCCCAGGACGAGCGCGGTGGGAGCCGCCGGCGCGGAACCCTCTCCCTCCGCCGCCCCCGTCTTCGCCGGCCCGACCTCCGTCGGCGTCTCCGAGGCCACCGACTCCATGGCCTCCAGCATCATCCGGATCATGGTGGGGACGCCGAGGATGTGGGTCGGGGCGTGTTCGCGTACGGCGGTGAGGGCCGCCTCGGGGGTGAAGTGGTCGAGCAGGACGAGGGTGCCGCCGTGGCGCGCGAGGGTGACGGCCGTGCCGTTCGAGCCGAAGGCCGAGCCGAGCGGGACGAGGAAGAGACACCGGGGCGGGGTGTCGTCGGGCATGAGGGAGGCGAGGAAGTTGCCGCGGCCGCCGGCCAGGGCGTTGTGGGAGTACGCGACCATCTTCGGCTCCGCCTCCGACCCGGAGGAGACGAGGATGCGCGCCGCGCTGTCGGGATCCGGCCGGGCCGGGACGAATCCATGGGGGTCGGTGCGGAGCAGCCGGGCGAGGGGAACCGTTTCCTCGGGGGCGCTGCCGGGTCCGGCGGAGATCACGTGCCGCAGGGCGGGCAGCGCGGACGCCAGCGCGGCGAGGTCGGCCGCGTGGCTCTGGCCCCGGTGCTCGGTGGCGGCGACCACCGCCACGGCCTCGGACCTGCGAAGGAGGCATTCGGCCTCGGCGACCCCGCGACCCACCGGGAAGGGCAGGGCCACGGCGCCGAGGGCGGCGAGGGCGAGGTCCGCGACGACGGCGTCGCGGTTGTTGGGGAGTTGTACGGCGACGACGTCCCCGGCCCCGACCCCGAGGGCCCGAAGGCCCCCGGCGAGACATCGGACCTTGCGGTCGAGGGCCGTGTAACAGAGCTTGCCCCTGGCGTCGACGACGGCCGTCCGGTGCGGGTCGGCGATCCGCCGGGCCCGGAACAGGCTGTACAGGTCGAGGTCCGGGCAGGTGCCGTCGACCGCCCAGGAACGGCGGAGCCGGGCGGGCAGCAGGTCGGTCAGGGTGACGGTCACGCGAAGCTCCAGGGGTCGGGAACGGCGGGGGCGCCGTGCGCGTCCCGGCCGATCGGGCCGGACAGGCGCGGGTCGTGGTGGAGGTCGGACAGGTCGGTGGTGACCGAGGTGGCCGTCAGCCCGTGGGAACGCAGCTGGTCGAGGGCGTCCTCCGTACACATCCCCCGTACGTCGTACGCGGCGGCGGCCGTCGCGCTCGCGTCGCTGGGGGCGATCCAGCCGTCCGAGGTCCGCAGGGGGTGGCGGAAGCCGGCCGGGCGGCGCGGGTCCTCGCCCCGGGCGGCCCGCCGCAGGGCCGGTGCGAGCAGGGTGTCCGCCGCTCCGAGCAGCGAGGATTCGACCCGTACGCCGTGGCCGGTGCGCTCGCGCAGGAGCAGCCCGGCGAGCACCGCCTCGGTTCCGTGCAGGCCGCCCATCAGGTCGAGGAGGGTCATCAGGGACGGTACGGGCGGTTCGTCGGCCGGGTGGACGGCCTCGCCGACGCCGGTGCGGGCCTGCACCATGAAGTCGGTGCCCATCGGGGGGTCGGCGATCCGGTCGGCCCAGCCGCCGGTGTAGGCGTACACGAGGGACGGGTTCACGACGGCCAGGTGCTCGGCGTCGAGGTGTAGCTCCGCCGCCTTGCCCGGGGCCCAGTTGTGCAGGAACACGTCGGCCTCGGCGGCGAGTTCGCGCAGGCCGCTCCGGCCGACGGGCGACTTGATGTCGATCTCGACGGCCTCCTTGCCCCGGTTGAGCGCGAGCCAGCGGGCGGAGACCCCGTCGCAGGCGGGCGGCATCCCGCGCAGGGGGTCGCCGCCCGGCGGCTCGATCCGGATCACCCGCGCCCCGAGGAGGCCCAGGAGGTGCGCGGCGAGGGGTGCCTGGATGCGGCGGCCCGCCTCCAGGACGGTCAGGCCGGTGAGCGGCCGCCCCGGCGCGGGGACGGGGGTCGTCGCCGCGTGGCCCGCCCCCAGGGGGGCGAGGGTCCACGGGTCGGCGCCGTCGGACTCCCCGGCCCGCTCGGCGAGCGTGCGCAGCCGGCACACCTCGGCACCGGAGGCTCCGGCCGCCTGCCGGATCCGCTCCCACGGGTGGAGCCGGGTCACCTCGTGGAGCACGACGGGGAAGGGCGCGCAGGCGGTGGCGTACCGGAACTGGAAGGGCCGCCAGCCCGCCCGTAGCGCGTCGGCGGGGGCCTCCAGGGCTCGCCAGAAGGCCGCCCACTCCCCCGGGTCGAGGGTCTCCAGCTCGAAGAGGACGCCGTCGGCCGAGGTGAACGGCGGTCCGCCGGGGGCGGGTTCGACCGCCTCCGGCTCGTCGGCGCCGGTGGCGGCGAGGTACTGGGAGACGGTGAGCAGGCCGGTACGGTCGACGGCCGTGCTCACGTGGGCCGCCGGACCGCCGGGGCCCCGGGGCGGACCCGCAGGGGTCCGGCCGCCCCGGGCCTGGCCGACCAGCGCGGCGAGCAGGCCCTGGACGGTGAGGACGCCGGTGGCGGTGGCCAGGTAGTCGACGCCGAGGCCGCGCGGGGCCCCGTGGCGACGGCCGTGCACGGCCATCACGCCGGTGGCGGCCTGCGCGGTGGCCTCGTCCTCGATGCCGGAGCCGCGCGCGCCCCAGGCGGTACGGGCCGTGACGGGCGCGAACCCGCCGCCGTGGAGCGTGATCCCGCCGGCTCCCCGGGCCTGCCCGTCCCCGTCCGAGGGCCGGGCGCCCAGGCGCCGGAGGTGGTCGGCCACGACCGCGGTCACGGCCGGAGGCCCGTTGACGTGACAGCGCAACGCGTCGAGGGGACGGGCTGGTTCGAGCGGGCGGCGGACCGCGGTGTGCGTGGTCGCTGGGGACGCCATGCCTCTCCTCTCCTGGCGCGGCGGTGGCCGGCGCGCGGGGACTCTCTCGGTTGCGGGAACCGGCGGGCCGGTGCGTCCGACCACTTCCACGGGCAGGCAGTCGGACGCGTGTTCTGTCGAGTTCCCGGAAGAGGGAGGAAACCATGACGGATCATGACGTAAAGGATCATGGCGCGGCCGATGTCGATCCGCTGCGGAAGCGACTGACCGCGTTCGTCCACGACCGGGTGTTCCCGTGCGAGCCGCTGCTCGACGCCGGTGGGCCGGCCGCCAGGGAGCGACGGGAGCGGCTGCGTACGGAAGCGCGTGAGGCCGGACTGTGGGCGCTGCCCCTCCCGGCCGAACTGGGCGGCGGCGGGGTCGCGTTGAGCGCGTACGCGGCGCTCGCCGAGGCGGAGGGCGCCAGCGACCACGGGCCGGCCGCCGTGGGCTCGGCGCCTCTCCTCGACGTGACCATGCTGGCCCGGCACGGCTCACCGGGCGTGCGTTCCGCACACCTTCCGCGCCTGGTCTCCGGCGACCTCCGCACGTGTTTCGCGATGACGGAGCCGGACACGCCGGGCACCGAGCCGACGCTCTGCTCGACCCGGGCGGAGCGACGGGCCGGCGGCGGCTGGAGCGTCACGGGCCGGAAGTGGTTCGTGTCGCACGCGGCGGACGCGGACCTGGTGACCGTGCTCGCCCGCACCGGCGGATGGGCCGGGGACCGCGAGGGGCTGTCCCTGTTCCTGGTGCCCACCGGCTCCCCCGGCTTCCGGGTCGTGCGCGAGCTGCCTGTCCTCGGCGCGACCGGTCAGTACGAGATCGAGTTCGACCACGTCGAGGTCGACGAGGACCTGCTCGTCGGCGAGCCCGGCCGCGCGCTCGCCGTGGCCGGTGAACGGCTCCAACTCGGGCGCACCCTGCGGGCGTTGCGCTGGGTGGGCCAGGCCCAGCGGGCCTTCGACCTGATGTGCGCGCGCGCCACCGCACGACAGGGCGCGCGCGGACCCCTGGCGGACCGGCAGCTCGTCCAACAGCACGTCTTCGAGGCGCTGTTGTCACTGCGGACGACACGGCCGCTGGTGTACGAGACGATGGCGCTGGTCGCGGAGGGGCGCGACGCCCAGGTGGAGGTGGGCCTGGCGAAGACGGCGGCGGCCCGCACCCTCCAGGAGGTCGCGGACCGTGCCGTCCAGGTCTTCGGCGCCGCCGGGCTCGGCCCGGACACACCGCTGCCCGCGCTGTTCCGCACGGGGCGGACGGCCCGGATCCTCGACGGGCCCGACGAGCAGCACGTCTCCTCGGTGGCCCGGCGCGTGCTGCGCGGCACGCCGGGCACGGGCGTCACACCCGCCTGAGGTCGACCCGCCCGAGGAGCGCGGAGAGGCCCAGGGCCAGGAAGAAGTCGCCCCAGATCAGCTCGTGCCGGACGGCGGTCCCGCTGTGCGCGTCGTAGCAGCCGTCGAGGAGCATGCCCGGCGGGCGGGGGCCTCCCCGTGGGGTGAGATGGGCGTGGGTGAGCCGGCGCAGGACCGCCTCCGCCCGGTGCGCGCACGCGGACGCCCACGCGGCCCCGGGGAGGAGCGCGAGCTTCAGCAGGGCGACCGCCGCGATGGCCCCGGCGGAGGTGTCCAGGGGGCCTTCGGGGTGGCGGGTGTCGGCCGGTGGGACGAGCGGTCCGGTGAGGAACTCGCAGCGGTCGAGGAGCAGTTCGGCCGCGTCGGTCAGACGGTCCGGGTCGCCTTCCAGGTGCAGGAGCCCGTCCGCGACGGACAGGAGGAGCCAGGACTCCCCCCGGGTCCAGCCGGACGCCGGTTCCGCTCCGGCCGTCCAGCCGCCCGTCCCGTCCCAGCGCCAGGCCGGGCGGGGCCGCGCTGCGGGCTCCCGCGGCAGACACAGGTCCAGGTGCCGGTGGAGGTGCGCGGCGGCGGCCGCGCGCCCCTCGGGTCCGGCGGAGGCGAGCAGCGGCACGAGGCCGGGGACACCGTCCGCACGCGCCCGCAGCCGGGGACCGCCGAGCGCCGCGCCCCACGGGACGAGCCCGAGGCCCGGGTCCCAGGCGGCGAGGACGGCGGTCGCCGCGCGCTCGCGCAGCGCCTCGGCGCCCTCCTCGCCGACGGCCGGGGCCGTGCCGTACCAGAGGATGAGCCCGCGGGTCGCGGTGTCGGCGTCGACCCAGGAAGCGAGCCGCTCCCTCGCGGCCACCGCCACCGAGCGGCAGGCGCGGCCGTCGCGTGTGCCGACGGGCACCGCCGGGCCGGGCGCGGCGCCCTCGGTGTGCAGGGCGCGCAGCCACAGGAGTCCCGCCCAGAAGCCGCCGGTCCATGATCCTCGTCCGGTGGTCGTCCAGCGGCCGTCGGCCGGGTCCGCGTACAGCGGGAAGCGGGTGCCCACCTGTTCGGCCGTCTCCCCGACGCGTCGGAGCAGTCGTTCGAGCGGTTCCTCGGCCCAGTGCCCGGGGTTCACGCCGTACCGCCCGCCCTCGTACGGCGGTCCCGCAGCGCCCAGACCAGGGCGACGGCCCCCGCGACCGCGAACTCGGCCGCGACCAGGAGCCAGCCCTGGCCGTACCGGCCGCGTTCCGCCAGCACGCCGAACAGGGGTGGCCCCAGGGCGAATCCGGCGAAGAAGCCCGCCGCGACCAGCGCCGAGTCCTGCCCGGCGCGGCCGGGCGCGGACCGCTGCATCACCAGCACCATCGAGACCGCGTTGCCGGACACGGCGAAGACGCCCACCGCCACGGCCGCGACCCACACCAGCGCCTCGACGTGGACGGTCAGGGACAGGAGCAGAGCCGCTCCCACCGCCCCACCCGCCAGCAGACCCGGAAACCAGGGGGCCCGGCCGGGCGTGGCGGCCCGGGACCAGCCGACCCGGCCGGCGATCCCCGCGACACCCAGGACGGCCACCAGCGCGCCCGCCACCGCGGGCCCCAAGCCGAGGCGTTGGACGCCGAACAGGGCGAGGTAGGTGTTGACGGAGGCGATCCCCGCGCCCAGGAAGAGCGAGAAGGCCGCGAGCCAGGGCACGGAGCCGTCGGGGCGGGACGGCGTACGGACGACGGCGCCGCCCTGCGGCGGCGCGTCGGCCGGCAGCACCCGCCACGCCCATCCGGCCGCGAGCAGCGCCGCTGCGGCGGCCACCCACACCGCGCCCCGCCAACCGAGGAGGCCGGCCGCCGTCGCGAGGGGCAGCCCGGCGACGAACGCGCCCAGCTGGACCCCGGACTGCTTGGCACCGGTGACCGCGCCCCGCCTCGGAGCCGGGACGGCCGCCAGGATCGCCTTGTTGGTGGCCGGATTGGCGAGCGCCTGCGGCAGCCCGCCGAGCGCGACGGCCGCGAGGAGCAGGGCGGCCCCCGGGGCGGCGCCGATGAGCGCGAGCGCCACCGCGGACACCGCGAGCAGCGCCACCAGCGCGCGCCGGGGGCCGATCCGGTCCACGATCCGGCCGCCGACGGGCGAGAGGACGGTCGCCGTGCCGAACCCCACCGTGGTGGTCAGGCCCAGCACCGTCTCAGGGATTCCGAGCCGGTCGACGAGACGCGGGCCGAGGGCGCCGATCAGGAAGAGCTGCATCATCGAGAAGGCCATCGCGGTCGTCAGCAGCGCGGTCAGCCCGCGCGGCGTGCCGTGTCCGGCATCGGCCGGGCCGGTCTCCGTCGTTCCCTCGGTTCTCACCCGGTGCTCCCTTTCCCGTGCCGCGATCGGCCAGGCGGTCCGCCCTCGCCGACCGCGTCCGTCGGTGGGGCGCCGCCGCCTACCCCGCGTACGCGCGCCGCCGCCTTCCCGCCGTACGCGCGCCGCCGCCTTCCCGGCGTACGCGCGCCGCCGCCTTCCCGGCGTACGTGCGTCGGCGTCGGACGGTCCGTCACCGCCGACATCCAGAAGTCGTGCCGTGGAACCGTTGAGTTCCCGAGACACTCTTGTGGGGCGCGCCACAGTCGCGTAGGCATGACCCGACAGGGTCGAGGGGGGCGGCCTCAGCAGGTCCGCTCCCGCCTTCACGCCTCCGGAGAGGGTGCAGGGATGGGCGCGCCATGACACCAGGCCGATGTTCGCGAGGGCTGCGGGCCGCGATGTTCGCGGTCGTCTGTGTGCTGCTCGCGGCCACCGGTCACGTCGTCATGTCGGGCCGGGGCGTGCCCGGTTGGACGCTCCTCCTCGCTCTCGCGGGCACCGTGGCGGTGGCCTGGGCGCTCGCCGGTCGGGAGCGCGGTCCGTGGGCCGTCACGGCGGCGACCGTGGCCGTCCAGGGCCTGCTGCACACGGTGTTCTCCTGGGCCCGGCCACCCGTCGCCGTACCCGCACCGGCGGCGCGGACCGTGACGGACCACGCGCACACGGGCCACGGCATGCTGTCCCACGCGGCCATGGGCCACGGAGCGGCCGTCCCGGCCGCCGACGCGAACGTCGGCGCGGGCGCGAACGTCGTCCGGGGCATCGCCGAGGCACCCGTCGCCCACGACATGACGGACATCGCCTCGTCGTGGGGCATGCTGTCGGCGCACCTGCTGGCCGCGCTCCTCAGCGGGCTCTGGCTGGCGTACGGGGAGCGGGCCGCGTTCCGCCTGCTGCGGGCCCTGCCCCTGGGGCTCTTCCGGCCGCTGCGCCTCCTGATCGCCGCCGTCGTCCCCGTACCGGCGCGGCGGCCCGCTCTCCGGCCGGTCCGCGCGGGTGACGAGCGCGTTCCGCGACGCCTCCTGCTCACCCATTCCGTCATCTCCCGGGGTCCCCCACGGGTGTTCGCTGTCCTCTGACAGCCGGCTCCCCGAGCTCGACGGCACCGATCCGTCGCTCGGGCATCGGCCAGGCCCTTCCGGCCGGCCGTACCCGTCACCGGCGCCGCCCTTCGCGCGCCGCCGGATTCCCCCTGCCCCGTAAGGACTTGTGGCGATGACTCCTGCCCACGACACCTCCCCCCGGCGGCCGGCGAGCACGCCCCGCCCGGCGCGTTCGGCCGATACGGACGCGGCGACGACGCTGCTCGCACTGGCCGCCAGGGACGGCGATCCCGTCAAGACCGATCTCTTCGTACGCGCCCTGCACCCCGACGTCTGGCGGTACGTGGCCTACCTCAGCGCCGACCGCCAGGCGGCCGACGACCTCGCGCAGGAGGTCTTCCTCCGGGCGCTCCCGGCGCTGCCCCGGTTCGAGGGGCGGTCCTCGGCCCGTACCTGGTTGCTGTCCATAGCCCGGAGGACCGTGGTCGACAGCCTGCGGCACGCGGCCGCCCGGCCCCGGCTCTCCGACCGGGACGACTGGCAGGCGGAGGCCGAACACACCCAGCCCCGGGGGCTTCCCGGCTTCGAGGACGGCATCGCCCTCGCCGAACTCCTGGCCGCGATCCCGGCCGAGCGGAAGGAGGCGTTCGTCCTCACCCAACTCCTCGGTCTGCCCTACGCCGAGGCCGCCGAGACCATCGGCTGTCCCGTCGGCACGGTCCGCTCGCGCGTGGCTCGGGCCCGCGCCTCGCTGGTCGACCTGCTGCGGGGCGAGGAGACGCCCCGGCCGGCGTCCCCCTCCGACGAGGGGTCCGCGCCCCGGAGCAGGTTCACCCGGGCTCCGGCCCTGGCCTGACCTCAGGGGACACGGGGGATGACGGTCGACCTCCCGTGTCACAGGACGACGGTGGCGGGCTCGCGGGGCGCCCCGGGCCCCCCACCGGACGTCGCCACCACCGTTCCCGCCCCGTCGCCACCATCGTTCCCGCCCCGTCGCCACCACCTTCCCAGTCCCGTCGCCACCACCGTCCCCGCCCCGTCGCCAACCCCGCTCCTGCCGTCGGACGTGACCGGGGAACCGGACGACCCTCCGATCCGACTCCTCCGGCGGACGCGCCCGATCCGAGCGGCGCGGAACGCGATGCTCCGGAGGGGCGGCCGATGGACACACCCCGAGCGTCCTCGTCACGGGTGGGCGCGAGGCTGCGTGCCGCGCCGCGGACCCGCTCCCCACGGGCGACCCTGTGCGGGTACCTCCTGCTCCTGGCGCTCGTCTTCGCCGGGGCGTACGGGCTCGGAGCGGCCGTCGGACCGGGCGGCCCGGGGGACGACGGCCGGCCGGGACGGGAGCCGACGCCGACGGGGTCGCCCAGCCGGACGCCCACCCCGCCGCACGACACCGACCACACCCACGGCGAACATCACGGGTGACGACCCGCGGGGGGTCGGGGAGACTGGCGTCGCCGCACCGCGACACCCTCCGAGGAGCGTTCATGATCACCTGGCGTCGGGTCACCGAGGACGACTTCCCTCTGCTCCGGCGGTGGCTCTCCCAGCCGCACGTCGCCCGCTGGTGGAACCACGAGACGGAAGCGGCGGCCGTGGCCCGCGACTTCGGCCCGGTCGCCCGCGGCGAGGAGCCCGCCGAGGACTGGCTCGCCCTGCTCGACGGCGTACCGGTGGGGCTGGTCCAGCGGTGCCTGTGGGGCGACTATCCGGAGTACCTGACGGAGATCGCGCCGGTGCTGGAGGTCCCGGGAGCCGCGGCGACCATCGACTATCTCGTCGGCGATCCGGCGCTCACCGGCCGGGGCGTCGGACCCCTCATGATCCGCGCCATGATCGAACGCACCTGGCTCGACCACCCCGGTACCCCGTGCGTCGTCATCCCGGTGGTGGCCGCGAACCAGGCGTCGTGGCGGGCGCTGGAGAAGGCGGGGCTCGTACGGGTCGCCGAGGGTGAACTGGAGCCCGACAACCCGATCGACGACCGTCTGCACTACGTCTACCGGATCGACCGGCCGACCGGCTCCTGACCGCACGGCTCCCCCGGCCCGCCCACCCGCCTTCACCGCGATCGCCTGGGCACGGGGACGGACCGCCCCTCTAGGTCCGGGGGTCGGCGGACTCGCGCAGGGTGAGGATGTACGTCGCGGTCAGGGCGACGGCACGGTCCTCGTCCTGTGCCAGCTCCGCGAGGGCGCGCGACGCCGTGGCGCCCGGGATGTCCGCGAGCGCCTGCGTCAGCCGTCGGCGCGCCCGCACGTCGGCGGTGGCGCGGGCGAGACGCTCGACGAGCCCGGCGGCGATCCGGTCCGCCGACGCGCGATCGCTCGCGAGCGCGCCCAGGGCGTCGGCCGCGTCGACGTCGTTCGCCTCCTCGACGATCATGTCGAGGAGCGTCGGAACCGCGTCGGCCGCTCCCCGGCCCCCCAGCGCCAGGGCCGCACACCGGCGGACCGCGACGTCGGAGTGGGTGAGGGCGTCCCGCAGTCGCGCGGTCGCCTCGCCGCTCGTCAGCTCGGCGAGCGCTTGGACGGCCCGTCTGCGGACCGCGGCCAGGGGCGAGCCGAGGCCCTCCGCGAGGAGCGCCTCCCCACCGTCGCCCGCACGCGCCAGAGCCCAGCGAAGGGCTCCGGCGACGTGCGGGTCCCGCTCGCACAGCGCGGCCTCGACCAGCGCCTCCACCGGCACCGGAACCTCCTCGACCACGGAGGACAGGGCCGCGCGCTGACGGGTCCCCGCGCTCTTCGAGCCCAGGGCCTGGAGGAGGGCGACGGTCTGGAGGACGTCCTCCCAGTCGGCGGGTTCCGCCGCGCCGATCCGGCGGAGCCGCGTGAGCAGCGCGGTCTCCCGCGCGATGCGGTCCTGTGTCTGGCGGATGAGGTCGTCGACGAGCGCCGAGGGCGCGAAGCCCGGATCGTCCAGGGCGCTCCCGACCTCCCGCAGCGACAGGCCCAGGGAGCGCAGGCTCTCGATGTGGAAGATCCGCCGGATGTCCTCGTCGGCGTACTCGCGGTAGCCGGCGCCGCTGCGACCCGTCGGCCGCACCAGGCCGAGCGCCTCGTAGTGCCGGAGCATGCGGGCGCTGACCCCGGACCGCCGCGCCACGTCTCCGATCAGCACGGTTACCCCGCCTCCCCGTTCCCGCCGAGGGCCACCACGCGCTTCGCCTCCTCGATCGCGAACTCGAACCCGGCGTCCGGGTCACGCGACAGCCGCTCCGTGGCCGTCGCGTGGGCCCGTACGGCGGGGTCGGGGTCCGTCATCGCGCTACTCAGGGCCGGCGTCACGGCCTCGCCCAGCGCGATCAGGGCCCGGCTGAGGCTCAGCTGCGTCTCCCGCCCGCCGCGCCCCAGCTGTGTCGCCAGCGCTCCGGCCAGCGCGGACTCCTCACCCTCGGGTACGAGCACGACCGCCGCCCGCCACGCGCTCCGCGCCACCTCGTCGTCGGCGTCGGCCAGCAGCGCCCGGGTGAGCGCCGGCCACGCCTGCCGGTCCCCGATCTTGGACAGCGTGTGCAGCGCCTGGCTGCGTGCCTGGGCCTCCTCCGAGCGGAGCTCCCGCAGCAGCCCCGGGACCGTCTCCGGTGCCGGGTGGCGGGTGAGCGCCCAGGTGAGCGTCTCACGGACGGAGAAATCGGGCTCGACCGCGCACCGCTCGATGAGCTTGTCGACGAACCGCGGGTCCGGGGCCGAGCCGACCGCGAGCGCCGCCCGCAGCCGTACCGACGAACGGTCGTCCGCCAGGCCCTGGAGAGCGCGTGTCGGGTCCGTGTCCTGTTTCGGCATGGTCATCGGGACCACCTCCTCGGCCGTCAGTGAAGACCTTGTCACCGTGTCAAGGTCAAGCGGACCACACCGCGTGCCTCCGACCGCACCCGTGGGGGAGGAACGGCCGGAGATCCGACGATGGTCCGGGCGGGGACGGCGTGTTTCGATGGGCCGGCCTTGTCACACCCGAGTCCGCTCGTCGAGGAGCGGGAGGCGGCGCGCGACATCGCGGCCCGAGCGACCGAGCAACCGAACAACCGACCGACGGACCCACCGACCGACCGACCGACTTCAGGAGAGACGATGTTCACCTTCACCGGCAAGGACGGCCTGACCGTCCATGCGCGTTCCTGGCTTCCGGACGGACCGCCGCGCGCCGTCGTCCAGATAGCCCACGGCATGGGCGAGCACGGCGCCCGCTACGCGCCCCTCGCCGAACGGCTCGCCGCCGAGGGCTACGCCGTGTACGCCGACGACCACCGCGGCCACGGTCTGACCATGCTCCCGGGGCTGCCCGGCGTGCTCGGCGAGGACGGCTGGAACCTGCTCGTCGACGACCTGGCGACGCTCACCGGCGTCATCGCCGACCGCCATCCGGACATCCCGGTCGTCCTGCTCGGGCACAGCCTCGGATCGTTCGCCGCCCAGCAGTACGTGCTCGACCACCCCGGCCTCGCCGACGCGGTCGCCCTGTGCGGAACGAGCGCCGTGGACGAGCTGTTCGCCTTCCTCGCCGCGGCCGGCGGTGACGTCATGGGCGCCTTCAACGCGGAGTTCCGGCCGGCCCGTACGGACGCCGACTGGCTCAGCCGGGACGAGGCCCAGGTCGACCTGTACCTCGCCGACCCGCTGTGCGGCTTCACCCTCGACGCGGCGTCCATGGCCGGGCTCGCCGCCGCCGCCACCCGTCTCGCCTCCCCCGGGGGCCTCCCGGCCGACCTGCCCGTATACGTGCTGGTAGGCGACCGCGACCCGCTCAACCAGGGCCTCTCCCTCAGCGACCTGGCGGTCTCCCGCTACCGGGACGCCGGGCTCACCGACGTCACGTACCGCAGCTACCCCGGGGCCCGGCACGAGCTGTTCAACGAGACCAACCGCGACGAGGTCGTGGGCGACCTGCTCGCCTGGCTGGCCCGCGTCACCGCCTGACCGTCGGCCCACTCCACCGACCGCGCCCGGCCTGGAGGCCTTCGCCCGCCCTGTCGTTCGTCACGATCCTGGCGTCCCCCTCCGGGTTCCGGGCCCCGCCGCGGGCGAGGCGCAGGGAGATCCGGTGCCCGGCTCCCAGGTGGCGGACGGGCGCTCCGCTCAGCCGGCCCGCGACCCGCCTGACCCGCCTGACCCCCGGCGCCGGACGGTCGACCGTCCGTACGCGACCCCGGCGCCGTCGGCGAAGCCCCTCAGGAACCGCTTCGCGGCGGTCGAGGCGGAGCTTGTCCGTTCCTCCAAGCTCCCTCGCATCCGCGATGGACAGTCCCACATGTTTCTTGCAGATAAGAGGCCAGGCGACCTACGGTGTCGCACATGCAGTCCCACTCGACCGGCCGGCCCGCACGCCTGCCGGGCACCGGCCCTCGCCACCGCGACCACGCTCGGTGACTCGCGGAACGGTGCGCGATCCGGGGCGGACCGCATCGTCTCCCTCCCCGGCCCGCGGGGCCGGGGAGGAACCGGGACGGGAAGTCGGCATGCAGGCCACCGCCCGCGTGAAGTCGACCAGCGTGCACATCGAGCGCACCTGACCACCCCTCACGCACGACCGAAACACCTCGGCCGTCGGCGCGGCCGGCCCCTGACTCCGCACCTTCCGTTCGTCCCCAAGGAGTTCGCCCCATGTCCCTCACCCTCACCGGACGCCGCGCTGCCACGGCCGCCCTCACCGCGGCCCTGCTCGTCCCGCTCGCCGCCTGCGGCAACGAGGACACCCAGAAGGACACCGGCGGCTCCACCCCCTCCGGCTCCGCGAGCGCCGCGCCCCGGGCGAACCTGACGGTCCTCGCCGCCGCCTCGCTCACCGACGTCTTCAAGACCGCGGGCGCCGCGTACGAGAAGTCCCACCCCGGTACCAAGCTCACCTTCTCCTTCGCCGGTTCGCAGGAACTCGTCGCCCAGGTCTCGCAGGGCGCGCCCGCCGACGTCCTGGTCACCGCCGACACCAAGAGCATGGACAAGGTGAAGGCCGAGACGGGCACCCCGGGCATCATCGCGAGGAACCGGCTCGTCATCGCCACCGGCGAGGGCAACCCGCTCGGGGTCGACGACCTGAAGGACCTGGCCGACACCAGACTGAAGGTCGTCCTGGCCGCGCCCGAGGTCCCGGCCGGCAAGTACAGCAAGCAGATCCTGGACGCCCAGAAGATCACGGTGAAGCCGGTCTCCCAGGAGCCCAACGTCCGCGCCGTCCTGAGCAAGGTCGAGCTGGGCGAGGCCGACGCCGGCCTCGTCTACAAGACCGACGCCGAGAGCGCGAAGGACAAGGTCGACGCCGTCGAGATCCCGGACGACCGGAACGCCATCGCGAAGTACCCGGCCGCTACGATCAAGGACTCCAGGAACGCCGAGGCCGCGGCCGCCTTCGTCGCCTGGCTCTCCTCTCCCGAGGGCCAGAAGATCCTCCAGGACGCGGGCTTCCAGAAGCCCTGACCGAACCGGATCACCCGGATCGTGGGGGCTGTCCGTCTCGGGGGTACGGACAGTCCTTCTCCTCTTGCCGTCATCTCTTCGGGGTCATCGATGAAACGAGCAGGCGTACGCAGGACCGGCGCCCGTCCGCCCCTCGCCCTGGCGCTGCCCGCGCTGGCGGCGGTGGCCTTCCTGGCGCTGCCGCTCGTCGGCATCCTCGTACGGACCGAGTGGGGCGAACTCTCCGACCACCTGAGCTCACCGGGCACCGTCCAGGCGCTGAAGCTGTCGCTCCTCGTCTCCTTCTGGGCCCTGGGGCTCTCCCTGCTCCTCGGCGTCCCGCTCGCCTGGCTGCTCGCCCGGGTGTCCTTCCCCGGCAAGGCGTTCGTCCGCTCCCTCGTGCTGCTGCCGATGGTGCTCCCCCCGACCGTCGGCGGCGTGGCCCTGCTCCTCGCCTTCGGCCGGCGCGGCCTCCTCGGGCCGTGGCTGGAGGACACCTTCGGCATCACCCTGCCGTTCCACACCTCGGGGGCCGTCGTCGCGGCGACCTTCGTCGCCATGCCGTTCCTCGTCATCAGTCTGGAGGGCGCCCTCGGCGGCCTCCGGCCCCGCTACGAGGAGACGGCCGCCTCGCTCGGCGCCTCGCCCGTCCGGGTCTTCCTCACCGTCACCCTGCCGATGGTGGCGCCCGGCGTCGTCGCGGGCGCGGCCCTCACCTGGGCGCGGGCGCTGGGCGAGTTCGGCGCCACGATCACCTTCGCCGGCAACCTCCCCGGCACCACGCAGACCCTGCCCCTCCAGGTCTATCTGCTCCTCCAGGACGAACCCGAGGCCGCCACCTCCGTCTCCCTGCTGCTGCTCGCCATCGCGATGGCCGTCCTCGTCGCCCTGCGCGGCCGATGGACGGGCACCCCGACGGACCGGGCTCGGCCCACGGCCCCGGAGGGGAGGACGGACGGGGTCGCGGCGGACAGCACGCCCCCCTCGGTCCCCCTGGCGGCGGACGCGGCCGTCGAGGACGCGGGCGCGACGGACCCGGGCGCGACGGAGGCACCGGCCCGTGCCGCGCGGCCGCCCGCCCCCGCCCCCGCCGAGGAACGCTGGTCCCTGCACGCCGAGGTCACCGGCTTCACCCGCCTCACCCTCGACGCCGCGCCGGGTACGACCATCGCCGTCGTCGGCCCCAACGGCGCCGGCAAGACGACCCTGCTCCGCGCCCTCCTCGGACTCACCCCCCGCGCCCATGCCGAGCTCACGCTCGGGGACACCGACGTCACCGGCCTTCCGCCGCACCGGCGCCGGGTCGCCTGGGTCCCGCAGGACGGCGCCCTGTTCCCCCACATGACGGCGCTCGCCAACACCGCGTACGGGCTGCGCGCCCAGGGTGTCGGACGCGCCGAGGCCCGCCGGGAGGCCCGGTCCTGGCTCGACCGGCTCGGCGTGGGGCACCTGGCTCAGCGCAGGCCGGCCCAGCTGTCCGGCGGCCAGGCCCAACGCGTGGCCCTGGCGCGGGCCCTGGCCGCCCGGCCCCGGCTGCTCGTCCTCGACGAGCCGCTCGCCGCGCTCGACCAGACCACCCGCGCCCGTGTACGCCACACCCTGCGCACCCACCTCGCCGGCTTCGGCGGTGTCTGCCTCATCGTCACCCACGACCCCGTCGAAGCCGTCTCGCTCGCCGACCGGGTGCTGGTCCTCGACGAGGGCCGGGCCCTCCAGGACGCGACGCCCGCCGAGGTCACCCGGCACCCCCGCTCCCCCTGGGTCGCCCGGATGCTGGGCGGCAACGCCTGGGCCGGCACCGCCACGGCCGACGGCCTCGCCCTCCTCGGCGGCGGCACCCTCATCACCGCCGAGCCGCTGCCGCCCGGCACCGAGGCGCTCGCCGTCATCGCGCCGGAGGCCGTGGCCGTCCACCGCGAGAGGCCCGGCGGAAGCCCCCGTAACGTCTGGCCCGGCACCGTCCGCGAGATCACGGCCAGTGGCAGCAGGTTGCGGGTGCTCGTGACCTCCGACCGGGCGCCCGACCTGGTCGCCGAGATCACCCCGGGGGCCGCCGCCGAACTCGGCCTCGCCGACGGGGTGTCCGTGTGGACCGGCGTGAAGGCGACCGAGGTGACGGTGATGGCCCTGTGACGGCCGGGCCGGGTCAGGCCCGGGGGCTCCGGCCGCCGGCGGTCCGCAGTCAAGCGGTGGGTTCGATGCCCCATGCGACGGCCCGGGCGGCGGCGGCCGCGCGGTTGGGGAGGACGAGCTTGGCGAGGATGTGCTCGATGTGGGTCCCCACGGTGCGCGGCGTGATGTACAGCCGCTCGGCGATCTCGCGGTTGGTGCGGCCGGCGGTCAGCTCGGCCAGCACCTGGAGTTCCCGCGGGGAGAGGCCGCCGGGCCGTCGGCCCCCGGCCGCTCCCCGCTCGTCCTCGGCGGGGGCTGGAGCGGGGTGCGGGGCGGGGCCGGGGTCGACGGCCGCGGCGAGGGCCTCGGTGAGCAGGGTGACCACGGCGCGCGCCGGGTCGGGCGTGCGCAGGGGCCGGCGGGTGCTGACGTTCAGCATGCCGACGTACCGGCCGTCGGCGGCGAACAGGCACTGGGCCACCCCGTCCTCGATGCCGAGGGGTGACAGCACGTCCTGGTACCCCGGGGAGGCGGCCAGGAGCCGCCGGGGGGCGTCCCTGAGCCAGACGCCTCCTCGGGCCGGGCTGTGCAGCACAGGGAACATCGGGTCGCGGTGGAGGCGGGTCTCGATGTAGGCCGTGGCGTCGTCCGGGTAGCTTCCGGCGAGCGTGGTGTGGCGCCGGCGCAGCGGATCCCACCGGACCAGGGAGGCGTGGTCGTACTCCATCACCCGGGAGAGCGCCGCCAGGACCGCGTCGACGCCGGCCGCGCCGCTCGTGGCGCTCCTGGCGGCCTCGCGGACGTGGAGGGCCGCGTCCAGGACGTCCGCCGTGCTCCGTTCCGCTGCCATCCCCCCAGGATGATCACGTGTCCGCCGTACGTCAAAGACGGAGGGTGTCGTGCACGACCTTTCCGTCCACGACGGTGAGGACGACGGGCATCCCCGGAATGTCGTGGGGGTCGGAGCCGAGCAGGTCCCCGTCGAGCACGCAGAGGTCGGCGACCTTGCCCGGCTCCAGGGAGCCCTTCCAGTCGTCGGCGAAGTCCTGCCAGGCCGCTTCGATGGTGTACGTACGGATGGCCTCGGCCACGCCGATGCGCTGCTCGGGGCCGCTGACCCGCCCGGCGGCCTTCGACTCGCGCAGCACCATGGTGGCGACGCCCTGCCGCCAGTCCGGGAAGGTGACGGGGGCGTCGGACCCGCTGGCGACCCGTACTCCGGCGTCGATGGCATCGCGGTAGGGCCAGGCGTACGCGGCCCGTTCGGCGCCGACGAAGTCCTCCTCCATGTCGGCGACGGTCCACTTGATGGTGGGGTTCATGTTGACGCCGAGGCCGTGCGCGGCGAGCACCTTCATGCTGTGCGGGGTGAGGAAGTCGCCGTGGATGACGTAGTGGCGGGCGTCCGGCCTCGGGTGTGCGGCGAGGGCCGCGGCGAAGGCATCCGCGACGGCGTCGCAGGCCCGGTCGCCGGTGACGTGGACGCCCAGCTGGTGTCCGGCGGCGTGGGCGTGCCGGATCATGGCGTCGATCCCGGCGGTCCGCTCGGCGTCGGTCGCGCCGCCGACGCACAGGGAGCCGCAGCCGCCGCCGACGTACGGCTCGTGCATCCAGGCGGTCCTGTTGGGGACGATGCCGTCGGCGAAGATCTTGACGCCGTGGATCGCGAGGCGGCGCGGATCGACGTCACCCGCCCCGGATGCGGACGTGACGCCGGACCGGCCGAGGGCGGTGAGGCCCTCGGCGAACTCCTCGGCGGTGCTGGTCATTCCGGTGGGCAGGAAGAGGACACCGAGGCGGGCGGTCAGTTCGCCCCCGGCCAGCAGTTCGCGGTAGACGTCGAGGGTCTCCGCGCCGAGCGCGCCCCGCATGATGCCGTCGCCGCCGGGGCCGAGCCCGGGCTCGGTGTAGCTGGTGACGCCGAGCCGGGCGAGGGTGGCGAGGGTGGACCTGATCGCGTCGGTCCGCTCCTGGCGGCTGAGCGGCGGCAGCGCGTTCTGGACGAGGGCCTGGGCCCCCTCGTGGAGGAGCCCGGTCGGTTCGCCGTCCTCGTCCACGACCACGGCGCCGCCGGGCGGCGCGACGGTGTGGCGGTCGATCCCCATGAGCGCGAGGGCCCGGGAGTTGACCCAGGTGGCGTGCCCGGAGAAGGAGTACAGGACGACCGGGTGGTCCGGGCTCACGGCGTCGAGGTCGTGCCGCGAGGGCAGCCGCGCCGGATCGGCCACGCACTCGTCGAGGTAGCCGGTGTCCCAGCCGTGCCCGGTGATCCACTGTCCGGCCGGAACCCGCCCGACGGCCTCCCGTACGGCTCCGGCCACGTCCGCGAGGGAGGCCACGGCGGGATGGCCGAGTTCGAGGGAGAGCGGCGGCGTCGACATGCCGAAGGCGCAGCCGTGCAGATGGGAGTCGTTGATGCCGGGAAGCAGCGTCGCTCCCCGGAGGTCGACGACGCGGGTGCCGGGACCGACGAGGGGCTCCACGTCGCCGCGCCCGCCGACGGCGGTGATGATCCCGCCGGTCACCGCGAGGGCCGAGGCGACGGTGGACTCGGCGTCGACCGTGACCACCCGCCCGTCGAGAAACACCAGGTCCGCGTACGTGTCCACAGAGGGGTCCTTTCGAAGGGTCCGGGCGCGCTCGGCCGCCCGGAGACGATCTCCCGAGGACTATGGCGGCGTGCCCGCTCCCCGCACATCGGTCGTTCCACCGATACGCGCGCGGTCGCGGGCCTGGGCTCGCGGGCCGGGGCGCGCGCTCCGGACCGCGCCGGGGGCTCCGGTGGCGCGGAGCCCGGGGGGTTTTGCGGCGGGGGACCCGGGTACTGATCATCCGTCAACTCACAAGTAACTTTCTGGACGTTCCTGACAGTTGATGATCACGTCAAGTACTCTTCGGTCGCGCCGGGGAGCGTTTGAAGATCACCCGGGATCAAGACCTGGGGGGCCCGTGTTCAACGCCGCAGTGCTCGATCTGCCGTTTCCACTCCGCAGCAACCCGAACCAGCGTTCCATCGCCCGCGCTCACGAGGGGTGGCTCCTCCGTCACGAAGGGCTGTCCGGGGCCATCCACCCGACGGCCTACGCCAAGTGGGACGTCCCCCGTCTCGCCGCGCTCACCAGCCCCGACTGCGACACCGGCGACCTCACCCTCGCCGCCGACCTGCTCAGCTTCTACTTCCTCTTCGACGACCGGTTCGACACCGGTCTCGGCCGCGCCCCGGCGCAGGTGGCGCGGCTCTGCACCCGCCTGACGTCCCTCCTGCACGGGGACGGACCCGAGCCCGGCGCCCGCACCCCCGTCGAGCGGGCGTTCGCCGACCTCTGGGAGCGCAGCCTGCACGGCATGTCCGCCCGCTGGCGGGCCCGGTCCGCCTACCACTGGGAGTGGTACTTCGCCTGCCATCCCGCCGAGGCCGCGGGCCGTCTCTCCGGTCGGCTCCCCGACCGGGAGGAGTACCTGGCGCTCCGCCGGGGCACGGCCGCCATGGAGACACTCTTCGACATGGTCGAGCGGCTCAACCGGTTCGAGCTGCCGCAGGAGGTGCTGCACCACCCCGCCTTCCGCAGGATGCGCCAGCTCGCCGCCGACATACCGTCGTTCACCAACGACGTGCACTCCTACGCCCAGGAACTCGCCCGGGGCGATGTCGCCAACCTGGTGATGATCGTCCGCGAGGAGCACGGCGGCACCCCCGAGGAGGCGGCCGTCGAGGTGATGCGGGAGGCGCAGGCGATGGTCGACCGCTTCGCGGAGCTCTCGTCCCAGGTGCCCGGGATCAGCGATCTGCTGGGGCTCGACCCGGCCGGCCGCGAGGCCGCCCACCGGTACGTCGAGGGCCTCGCGGCCTGGATCGGCGGCTACCACCGCTGGGAGATCGACACCGGCCGCTACGGCCACTGAGCCGCCCGGCGACTCCCGGCGACTCCCGGCGCCCCGCTTCGCGGGAACGACCGACGGACGGAGAACCGGTCAGAGACCATCTGAAATCCGACTTTCCTGGGCACGGGACTGGAAGATTCATGCTCTGTATGCATATCAATCCCCTCACGAGCGTTCCGAACTGATCAAGAACGCATCTATAGTTCCGTCGTTGCGACCACTTTCCTCCGTCTCCTTCTTCCGTGCCCGCACCCGAGAGTCTGGTTGATGTCGGCATCACCCACCCCGTTCCGTCCTGCCCTGATCGCCGCGCTCCTGACGGCCGCCGCCACCGGTGCGCTCACCGCGGCGGCGATCGCCGCGGCACCGGCCGGGGTACGCCCCGCGCTCGGCTGGTTCGCCGTCTGCGGAGTCCTGTTGCTGTCCGCCGCGGCCTTCTCCGTCACCTGGTACGCGCGCACCGCGCGGACGCACGGCGGCCGGGCCGAGACCCTCGCCGCCGAACTCGCCTCCCGCGAGGCCTACATCGGCCGGTTCAAGGCCACCGCCGAGCGCGAGGCCTTCGCCCTGAAGGAGCGTCACGAGGCCGAGACCGCCGCGCTGAGAGAACGTCACGAGGCGGAGGCCACCGCCGCCGCCGCCGGCCACACGGCGCGGACCGAGGAGCTCGTCCGCGCCCACGAGGCGGAGACGACCCGGCTCGTCGAGGCACGGGCCGCCGACGTCAAGGACCTGGAGAGCCGGCTGCGCCGTGCCGAGTCCGGCCGGTCGGCGGCGTTGGCCGCCGCGGCCAACGCCGCCGGACGCATGCAGGCCCTGGCCACGAGCATGATGGCCGACCTCCGTGAGATGGAGCACCGGCACGCCGACGAGGACGTCCTCACCGACCTCCTCCACCTGGACCACCGCACCGCGCAGGCGGGGCGGCTCGCCGACTCCGTCGCCGTGCTGACCGGAGCCCGCTCCGGCCGGCGCTGGGCACGCCCGATCGTCATGGAGTCGATCCTGCGCGGCGCGATGGGCCGGATCGGCGGCTACCAGCGGGTGCGGCTCCACTCCGGCAGCGAGGCGGCCGTAGCCGGCCACGCCGCCGAGGGCGTCATGCACGCGCTGGCCGAACTCCTGGACAACGCCGCGAACTTCTCCCCGCCGAGCGCCGAGGTGCACGTCTACGTGGAGGAGGTCCCGGCGGGCATCGTCATCACCGTCGAGGACAGCGGTCTGGCCATGAGCGAGGTGCAGCTGCGGCGCGCCCAGGCCGCCGTCGGCTCGGCGACCCAGGACCTCGCCGGACTCTCCGGGACCCGTCTCGGCCTGCACGTGGTCGGCCGGCTGGCCCGCAAGCACGGCCTGACCGTGTCCTTCCGCCCGTCCGCGCGCGGAGGGACCGGCGCCCTGCTCATGCTGCCCCAGGAACTGATCAGCCACGCCGCCGAGAAGCCCGTCGACGCGCCCGGCGAACCGCCGCTCCCCGTGTCCGGCCGCGGTGTGACCGCCCCCGCCGCCACCCTTCCTGGGCCCCGGAAGCCGGAACCCGAGCCCGTGGCCCTGCCCGTGCGCGCGTCCGCCCCCACCCCCGCGTCCGGCCCCGGCGCACCGGAGCCGGAGACGGACGCGATCGTCCTCCCGCGCCGCCGTCGCGGAGAGACCCTGGCCTCCCAGCTCAAGGCCACGGACGCACCCGCGAAGGAGAGCCGGACGGCTCCGCGGACCGAGGCGGCCCCCGCCACCCCGCCGCGCTTCGGCAGCTTCCACCGGGCCGTACGCGGGACGGGCACCCGGCCGGAGGGCGGACCCGCGACCGCCGGCGACGGCGAAGACGCCGACGCACCCGCGACCACCGGCACCCCCGCCGAGACCCCCGTACCGTCCCACCCCCAGGACCGGGCGACCGCACCGCACACGTCGCCGTCCTCGAACTCCCCGTATTCGGAAGGCAATCCGCGATGACCGGCTCCACCACCGACGAGAAGCTCAGCTGGCTCCTGGAGGGCCTGCTGGAACGCACCCCGGCCGCCCGTCACGCGCTCGTGCTCTCCCGCGACGGCCTCAAGCTCTGCCGTACCCCCGGACTCTCCGTCGACCAGGCCGACCAGCTCGCCGCGATCGCCGCGGGCATCCAGAGCCTGTCGCACGGCGCGTCCATGGAGTTCGGCGACGGCACCGGCGGGGTCCGCTCCGCGATGGCGGAGTTCTACGGCGGCATCCTCTTCATCGTGGAGGCCGGGGACGGTGCCCATCTCGCCCTGGTCGCCGACGAGGACGCCGACGCCGGACTCGTCGGCCACAACATGACGGAACTGGTCGAGCAGTTGGGCGAGCACCTCGTCGCCAGGCCCCGGGGATGAGCCGGGCCAGGCCGGGCCGCGACGACTCCCCCGACCGCCTCTACACGGTGACCGGCGGTCGCAGCCGTGCCGGGTCCGACTCCTTCGACCTGGTGACGCTGGTGGTCTCCGAGAGCGACCCCGTCCCCGGCATGCAGTCCGAGCACGCCGCGATCCTGCGCATGTGCCGTTTCCCCACGGCCGTGGTCGAAATCGCGGCCGGGCTCGGCCTGCCCGTGTCGATCACCCGGATCCTCCTCGCCGACATGCAGGCCACCGGCCGGATCAGCGCGCGCCACCCGCGCCCCACGTACCGCCTTCCCGATCACGACATCCTGGAGCAGGTGCTCGTTGGACTCCGTAGCCTCTGAACAGCGCCAGACCCTGCACAGCACCGCCGACAACGGACTGAAGATCGTCGTCGTCGGCGGGTTCGGAGTCGGCAAGACCACCCTCGTCCGCTCGGTCAGCGAGATCCGTCCGCTGAACACCGAGGAGACGATGACGCAGGCGGGCGAGGGAATCGACGACACCGTCGGCGTCGCCGCGAAGACCGCCACCACCGTGGCGTTCGACTTCGGCCGGATCTCCCTCGACACGCACAACGTCCTCTACCTGTTCGGCGCCCCCGGCCAGGAGCGGTTCTGGTTCCTGTGGGACCGGCTCTTCTCCGGGACCCTCGGCGCCGTCGTCCTCGTCGACACCCGACGGCTCGCCGACTCCTGGTACGCCGTCGACCGACTGGAACACCACGGCACCCCGTTCGTCGTCGCCTGCAACGACTTCGGCGGGCCCGCCCACACCCCCGCCCAGATCCGCGAGGCACTCGACCTCGCCGACGAGGTCCCCCTGGTCTTCTGCGACGCCCGGTCGCGCGAGTCCAGCAAGCAGGTCCTCATCTCGCTCGTCGAACACCTGCAGACCCTCGTCGCCTCGGATCCGCAGCCGATTCCGGAGCACACCCCGTGACCCACCCCGCGCCCCAGCCGGTCCCGCTGAGCGGCCCCCTGTTCCAGACCGACCCCTCCGAGCTGTACCGGCGGATCCGGCGCGAGCACGGCTCCGTCGCCCCGGTGCTGCTCGACGGCGACATCCCCGCCTGGCTGGTCCTCGGCTACCGCGAACTGCACCAGGTCACCAGCGACCCGGTCCTCTTCTCGCGCGACTCCGAACTGTGGAACCAGTGGGACGCGATCCCGGCGGACTGGCCGCTGCTGCCGATGATCGGCCGCAGGCAGCCGTCGATCCTGTACACCGTGGGCGAGCGCCACCGGGAGCGGGCCGGGGTCATCTCCGACGCGCTCGACGCCGTCGACCCGTTCGTCCTCAAGGAGCGGGCCGAGCGCTTCGCCGACGAACTCATCGACGCCCTCTGCTCCAGGGGCTCCTGCGACATCATCGCCGAGTACGCGATGCTGCTGCCGGTAAGGGTCCTCGCCAGCGTCTACGGATTCGCCGACGAGCAGGGCCCGGGCCTGGTGACCGCCCTGAACGACATGATCAACGGCCAGGAGGGGGCGCTGGAGGGCCAGCGCCACCTGGGCGAGTCGATGTTCGCGCTGCTCGCGGCCAAGGCGGAGAACCCCGGCGACGACGTCGCCTCGCGGATGATCGCCAACACCGCCGGCTTCACCGTCGAGGAGGTCGCCCAGGACCTCATGGTGATGCTGGCGGCCGGCCACCAGCCCACCGCCGACTGGATCGGCAACTCGCTCCGCCTCATGCTCACCGACGACCGGTTCGCGGCCTCCCTCTCCGGCGGCCGGCACAGCGTCGGCGAGGCGATGAACGAGGTCCTGTGGGAGGACACCCCCACGCAGAACGTCGCGGCGGAGCGCCCGGCCGGCGAGGTCGTCGACCTGAAGGCGGAGTTCGCCTACCCGCTGCCGATGAACGTGGTCAGCGAGCTGATGGGTGTCGACAAGGCCGACCATCCCCGGATGAAGGCACTGTTCGACAAGTTCTTCTCGACGCAGACGCCGCCCGAGGAGGTGCCGCAGATGATGGCGGACCTGGGCACCCTGTTCGCCGGGATCGTGGCGGGCAAGAAGGAGAACCCGGGCGACGACCTCACCAGCGCCCTGATCGAGGCCGCCGAGGACGACGACCGGCTCAGCACGGAGGAGATCACCAACACCCTCCAGCTGATGGTCGCGGCGGGCCACGAGACGACGATCAGCCTGATCGTCAACGCCGTCGTCGCCCTGGAGACCCACCCCGAGCAGCGCGCCCTCGTGCTCAAGGGCGAGGTGCCGTGGGAGAACGTCGTCGAGGAGACCCTGCGCTGGTCGACTCCGACCTCGCACGTGCTGATCCGGTTCGCGGCCGAGGACATCGAGGTCGGCGACCGGATCCTGCCCAAGGGCGACGCCCTGATCGTGTCGTTCGGCGCGATCGGCCGCGACGAGGCCCAGCACGGCCCGAGCGCGGGCGCGTTCGACGTGACCCGCACGCCGAACCGTCACATCTCCTTCGGTCACGGCCCGCACGTCTGCCCGGGGGCGGCGCTGTCCCGGCTTGAGGCGGCGGTGGCCCTGCCCGCGCTGTACGCGCGCTTCCCGGAGCTCCGTCTCGCGGTGCCGCGCGAGGAGCTCCGCAACAAGCCGGTCGTCACGCAGAACGACCTGTTCGACCTGCCGGTGTACCTGGTCTGACGCACCCGGGCGTCCTCCGGGCCGAGCCGGCCCGGCGGACCGACCCGGAGGCCCCGGTCCTCGATCCGCTCGCGCCCCGGCCTCCCCGCGGAGGGAGGCCGGGGCCCCGGTACGGGCTCCCGGTGGCGTCGGGGAGTGAGGGGAAGGGCCGCTGTCGGCGTGCTCGCACGGGTCGGCACGGCACGCGTCCTACGCTGCGTCTTTCCGGGAACCCTCCGAAAGCGCGGTTGGTCTTGCTTGCCGTCACCGTCATCGCGGGCATTCTGTTCACCTGGTGCGTCCTGTCGCGCCGGCTCGCGCTGTGGAGCGTCACCGCGCCGATCGCCATGATGGTGGCGGGCCTCGCCCTCACCAGTGGCTCGGACCCGCCGCTCGTCTTCGACCTCGGCGACCTGGCGGGCTTCGAACGCTCGGTGGAGGTCGTCCTCGCCCTGCTCCTCTTCGTCGACGCGACCGAGGTCCCGTCAGGGGTCATCCGGCGGGAGCGGCGCGTCGTCGCCCGCCTCCTGGGCCTGGCGCTGCCGCTGACCCTGGCCGCCGCGTTCCTGGCCGCGCTCGTCTTCTTCCCCGACCGGCCCGGATGGGTCCTGGCGGTGCTGGCGACCGTCGTCGTCCCCCTCGATCTGGCGCCCGCCGCGGCCGTCGTACGGGACAGGCGGATCCCGGCGCGTCTCCGGGAGGTGCTCAACGTCGAGGGCGGCCTGAGCGACGGCATCGTCTCTCCGGTGTTCCTGCTCTGCGTCGCGGCCGCCGCCCAGTCCCACACGCCGGGCGACGACTACGCCGAGGCCCTCCTCGACGCCGTCGGCGCGGCGGGCTGGGCCGTCGGCGCCGGAGCGTTCGTCGGCTGGGCGACCGGCCGGGTGCTGCGCCGTTCGTGGGCGAGGGGCTGGACGCTGCCCGCCGCGACCAGGCTCGCGGTACTGAGCGTGCCCATCGCCGCGTATACCCTGTCCGGGGCGCTGGGCGGCAACGGCTTCGTCGCCTCCTTCGTCGCCGGTGTCTGCGTCGCCCCGGCGCTGCGGCAGCTGCCGGAGGGCACCGTGACGATGACCGACGACCTGGTCACCCTGCTGACGCTCGGCCTGTGGTTCCTCTTCGGCCAACTGGTCGGCGACGAGTTCTGGGACGGCTTCCACCTCTCCGTCGTCCTGTACGCCCTCCTCGCCGTCACCCTGGTGCGCCTGGTGCCCGTGCTGCTCGCGCTCGTCGGTACGGATCTGTCGCTGTCCGACCGGCTGTTCCTGGGGTGGATGGGGCCCCGGGGCGTGACCTCGGTGGTCTTCGGCCTCCTCGCGGCGATCGAGCTGCCCGCCGCCGGCGGCGGCGACTTCGTCTCCCGGGTGATGGTGATCACCGTCATGGTCAGCATCGTGCTGCACGGCCTGAGCGGCGAGCCCGTCGGCCGGCTCTACGCCCGCCACCGGCGCACCGCCCCTGAGCCCCGGGGCGCGGAGTGAGGGGGGCGGATCAGGCGCGCGCCCGATCCGCCCCCCTCTCACCGGCCCGCCGTACCCGGCCGGGAGGTCAGGACGGGAGCCAGGTCCGCCAGGTGGCCTCGTTCTCCTTCACCCAGCGGCCGGCCGCCTCCTGCGGCGACAGCTTCTGCTCCGCGATCATCAGGGCGACGTCGTTCTGCATCTCCGTCGTCCAGCGGAACCTCTTCAGGAAGGCGGCGGCGTCGCCTCCGCCGTCCGCGAAGCGGGTGTTGAGGAACTTCTGCAGCGGGGTGTGCGGGTAGGCGCAGGCCACCTTCTCCGGGTCGGCGTCGCAGCCCTCCGTGTAGGCGGGCAGCTTCACCTCCGTCATCGGGACCTTCTCGAAGAGCCACTGGGGCTTGTACCAGTAGCTGAGGAACGGCTTGCGCTCCTTGGCGAACTGCTTGATCTGCGTGATCTGCGCCGCCTCGGAGCCCGCGAACACGACCTGGTAGTCGAGGTCGAGGTTGTCCACGAGCGCCTTGTCGTTGGTGACGTAGGACGGGGAGCCGTCCAGCAGCTGCCCCTTGCCGCCGCTCTCCGCCGTGCGGAGCGCGTCGGCGTACTTGTTGAGGTTCCTCCAGTCGGTGACGTCCGGGTGCTTCTCGGCGAAGTACGTCGGGACGAACCAGCCGATGTGGCCCGTCACCCCGAGGTCGCCGCCCCGGGTGATCGTCCCCTTGTCGTCGATGTACCGCCGCTCCTGGTCCGGGTGGCCCCAGTCCTCCAGGATGGCGTCGACCCGGCCCTGGCTGAGCGCGTCCCAGGCGGGGACCTCGTCGATCTGGACGGTGTCCACCCGGTAGCCGAGCTCGTGCTCCAGCAGGTACCGGGCGACGGCGACGTTGGCCTGCGCGCCCACCCACGACTGTACGGAGAGGGTCACCGTGCGGGAGCCCTTCGCGTCGGCGTACGGGGAGGCCTGGCGGGTCATGTCGGCGGCGCCGCAGCCCGTGAGGACCGTCAGGGCGACGGCGGCCGCGAGTGCGGCGAAGCGGGTACGAGCCATCTCAGGCCCCCTTTCCGGCGGGGTCGCGGCGTTCCGTCGGCTGGGTGACGCGGTCGAGCATCAGGCCGAGGCAGACGATCGCGGCACCGGCGACCAGACCGGTCGCGAGGTCGCCCTGGGCGAGGCCGAAGACCGCGTCGTATCCGAGCGCGCCACCGCCCACGAGGCCGCCGATGACGACGACGGCGAGGACGAGCACCACACCCTGGTTGACGGCGAGGAGCAGCGCGGGCCGCGCGAGCGGCAGTTGGACCTGGAGGAGCTGCTGCCGCCCGGTCGCGCCGAGCGAGCGCGCGGACTCCGTCGCGGCCGGGTCCACCGCGCGTACGCCCTGGTCCGTGATCCGTACGACGGCGGGCAGCGCGTAGACCACGGCGGCCGCGACCGCCGGGGCGCGCCCCACGCCGAAGAGGGCCACGACGGGAATCAGGTACACGAACTGCGGCATCGTCTGGAAGACGTCGAGCACCGGTCGCAGCGCTCGCCCCAGGCGGGTGCTGCGGGCCGAGGCGACCCCGAGGGCGACGCCGATCAGCAGCGTCACGGCGACGGCGGCCAGGACCTGGGACAGCGTGTCGAGCGCCGGGTCCCACACGCCGAGCACGCCGATCGCGGCCGTCGCGAGCACGGCGGTCGCGGCGGTGCGCCAGGTGCCGATGAGCAGGGCGAGCGCGCCGACGGCCAGCAGGACCGTCCACCAGGGCAGCCACTGCAGTCCGTCGCGCAGGGGGTTGAGGACCCAGGTGGTGAAGCGGGCGGCCCAGTCGGCGGTGCCGCCGACGAGGGGCACGCCGGAGTAGAGGTGGGCGGTCATCCAGTCGACGGCCCGGTTGACGGGCTCGGCGAAGTCGACGGTCCACCCGGCGGGCCAGGTGAGCCGGTCGGACAGCCGGCCGGCCACGGCGACGGCGGCGGTCACCCCCAGGGCGACGGCCCAGCCGAGCCGGGCCCGGCGGGCCGGAGCCGCGCCGACGCGCGCGCCCGCCGCGGCGGTGACCCGGTCGAGGACAACGGCGAGCAGCACGATGGGCACACCGGCGGCGAGGGCGGCCCCGACGTCGACGGAGGCCAGCGCCTGGTAGACGCGGTCGCCGAGGCCGCCCGCGCCGATGACGGACGCGATCACGGCCATGCCGAGCGCCATCATGATCGACTGGTTGACCCCGAGCAGCAGCTCCTTGCGGGCCAGCGGCAGCCGGGCCGTCAGCAGCCGCTGCCTGCCGGTGGCGCCGAGGGAGGCCACGGCCTCCAGGACGCCGGCGTCCGCGCCGCGCAGTCCGAGGGCGGTGAGCCGGGCCATGGGCGGGGCGGCGTAGACGACGGTGGCGAGGACGGCCGCGGGCACGCCGATGCCGAAGACGAGGACGACGGGCAGGAGGTAGGCGAAGGCCGGCAGCACCTGCATGGTGTCGAGGACCGGGCGCAGGATCCGGTGCGTCCGGTCGGAGAGACCGGCGGCGAGCCCGAGGAGGCCACCGAGCAGTACGGACGCGGCGACGGCGACCACCATCAGGGCGAGCGTCTGCAGGGTGGGCACCCACATGCCGAGCACTCCGCACACGGCGAAGGCGGCGACGGAGGTCAGCGCGAGCCGGACGCCCGCGACGCGCCAGGCCACCAGGCCGGCGGCCGCGGTGACACCGGCCCAGCCGAGGGCGAGGAGGGCGAGGTACACCGCGCGGACGGAGACGACCACGACGTTGCTGACGTGCCCGAGGAAGTAGAGGAACAGCGGGTGGCCGTCGCGGTTGTCGATGATCCAGTCGCTGGTGCGGCCGAGCGGCCCGGACAGGTCGACGGCGAACGACGCCGGCCAGGAGCCGCCGCCCAGGAGCACGGCGCCGAGGACGAGCGCGAGGACGACGCCCGCGCCGATCACGCGGGAGCGGTGGCGCGCGAGGGCGCGCCGCGCACGGGGCCCCGCGTCGACGGCGGCCGTACGGCCGGGAGGAGCGGGGGTGACGGTGGCGGTCACCGGCCCCACCGCCTCGGGGCTGCGGCTTCGGCACCGGACCGGATACGGGAGTCGACACCGGACCGGGTACGGGCATCGAGACCGGACCGGGTACGGGCATCGTCACCGGACCGGGCGTCGGTACCGGCCGCGTGCGTGCCGCCCGGCGGCGGCCACGTGGTGTGGGAGTACATCAGGCCACCGCCTTCCGCGTCACGGCCGGAGCCGCCTGGATCCCGGCGACGACGCCGAGGAGTCCGGCGTGGTCGACCACGCCGAGGCACCGGCCGCCCTCGACGACCCGTACGTGCTCGCCCGTACGGGCGACCGCGTCGATCGCCTCGTGGACGGTGGCGCCCGGGGCGAGGGCGGCGCCGGACTCGCTCTCGTCGGCCTGCGCGGGGCGCATGGCGGAGCGGACGGTCAGCACCTGTGCGCGCGGCACGTCCCGGACGAAGTCCCTGACGTAGTCGTCGGCGGGCGCGCCGACGATCTCCTCGGGCGTGCCGAGCTGCACGATGCGGCCGTCGCGCATCAGCGCGATGCGGTCGCCGAGCTTCAGCGCCTCGCTCAGGTCGTGGGTGATGAAGACCATCGTGCGCCCCTCCTCCCGGTGGAGACGGACGACCTCCTCCTGCATGTCGCGGCGGATGAGCGGGTCGAGCGCGCTGAACGGTTCGTCGAACAGCAGGACCTCGGGGTCGACGGCGAGCGCGCGGGCGAGTCCGACCCGCTGCTGCTGGCCACCGGACAGCTGGCTCGGCCTGCGGTGTTCGAGGCCTTCGAGGCCGACCTTGGTGACGAACCGGGCCGCCCGTTCGCGTCGTTCGCGGCGTCCCACGCCCTGGATCTCCAGACCGTAGGCGATGTTGTCGAGCACGGTCCGGTGCGGCAGCAGCCCGAAGTGCTGGAAGACCATGGCCGCGCGGTGCCGGCGCAGCTCGCGGAGCCGGCCGGTGTCCATGGACAGGACGTCCTCGCCGTCGATGGTGAGGGTGCCCGAGGTGGGCTCGATGAGCCGGGTCAGGCAGCGGACGAGCGTCGACTTGCCCGAGCCGGAGAGGCCCATGACGACGAAGACCTCGCCCTTGCGGACGTCGAAGGAGACGTCACGGACGGCGGCGGTGCAGCCGGTGCGCTCGCGCAGCCCGGCGGCGTCGAGGGTGCGGAGTTCCGGGTCGGCGGGCACGCGCCGGGCCTTCGGTCCGAAGACCTTCCAGAGTTCGCGTACGGAGAAGACGGTCTCGGCGGGGTCCCGCGTCGAGTCGTTCATCGTCGGCTGCCTCCCAGCAGGTCCACGCATTTCTCGCCGACCATGAGGACGCCGATCATCGGGTTGACGGCGGTCATGGTCGGGAAGACGGACGCGTCGGCGATCCGGATGCCGTCGAGGCCGCGAATCCTCAGATCGGGTGAGACGACGGCGAGTTCGTCGTCGTCGGCCCCCATCCGGCAGGTGCCGGCCGGGTGGTAGACGGTGTGGGCGACATGGCGGGCGTAGGCGCTGAGCTCCTCGTCGGAGGTCACCTCCGGCCCCGGGCACACCTCGCGCTTCAGCCATCCGGCCAGCGGTTCGCTCGCCGCGATCTCGCGGGCGATGCGGATGCCGTCGACCAGGGTCCGGCCGTCGTAGTCGTCCTCGTCGGTGAAGTACCGGAAGTCGAGTGCGGGCTTGACCTCGGGGTCGGCGCTCGTCAGGTAGAGCCGGCCGCGGCTGCGCGGCTTGGGGATGTTCGGGGTCATCGACACGCCGTGCGCGGGCCGTTCGTAGCCCAGGCGCTCGGGGTTGTCGGTGAAGGGGATCTGGTAGAAGTGGAACATCAGGTCCGGCCCCTCGGCCTCCGGGTCCCGGCGGACGAAGAGCCCGGCGTCGGAGTCCATCGCGGAGTTCTCGGGGATCGGGCCGTGGGTCTCCCACACGATGACCGACTCGGGGTGGTCGAGGAGGTTCTCGCCGACGCCCGGCAGGTCGTGCGCGACGGGGATGCCGAGCTTCTCCAGGTCGGCCCGGGGCCCGATGCCGGAGTGCAGCAGCAGGCGGGGGGTGTCCACCGCGCCCGCGCACACGAGGATCTCTCGCCGTGCGCGTACGACGTGCTCCGTGCCCTCCTTGGTGCGGATGTGCACGCCGGTGGCGCGGGTGCCCTCAAGTTCCAGCCGGTACGCCCAGGTCTCCAGGGCGATGTGCAGGTTCGGCCGGTCCAGGAACGGGTGCAGATACGCGACGGAGGCGGATGACCGCTTGTTGTTCTCCGGGTGGTAGGCGAGGTCGAAGAAGCCGACGCCCTCGTGGAAGGGCTGTCGGTTGAACCCCTCGACGCGCGGGACGCCGAGCGCGCTCTGCGCGGCGTCGACGAAGTCCCGGGCGATCGCGTTCCGGTCGGTCTCGGCGACGGGCACGATGTTGTTGCGCAGCCGGGCGAAGTAGGGGTCCATCGCCGCCGCGTCCCACCCCTCGGCACCGGCCTCGGCCCACTCGTCCCAGTCGGAGGGCAGGGGCTTGAACGCGATGAGGGTGTTGTGCGAGGAACAGCCGCCGAGGACGCGTGCCCGGCTGTGCCGGATGTGCGAGTTGCCCCGGGGCTGCTCGGTGGTGGGGTAGTCGTAGTCGAGTTCACCGCCGAGCAGGCCCATCCAGCGGCGCAGGGTGAGGACGTCGTCGCGGCCGACGTCGCTGGGGCCGCCCTCGATGACGGCGACGGAGACGTCCGGGTCCTCGGTCAGCCGGGAGGCGATCACGGAGCCCGCGGTGCCACCGCCGACGACGACGTAGTCGTACACGCGCTCGTCGCTCATGCCCGGTCCCCCTGCTCCGTGGCGCCCGCGAACCAGCGCACCGGGCGCGGAGCGAGGTTCTGGTAGATGTGCTTGGCCTCGCGGTACTCGGCGAGCCCCGTGGGGCCCAGTTCGCGGCCGATGCCGGACTTGCCGAAGCCGCCCCATTCGGCCTGCGGCAGATAGGGGTGGAAGTCGTTGATCCAGACGGTGCCGTGGCGCAGCCGGGCCGCGACCCGCCGGGCCCGTGCCTCGTCAGAGCTCCAGACCGCTCCGGCGAGGCCGTACTCGGTGTCGTTGGCGAGGGTGACGGCCTCCTCCTCGGTGCGGAAGGTCTCGACGGTGAGGACGGGGCCGAAGATCTCCTCGCGGACGACGCGCATGCGGCGGTGGCAGCGGTCCAGGACCGTGGGCCGGTAGAAGTAGCCGGGGCCGGCCGGCCGCTCGCCGCCCGCCCGCAGGACGGCGCCCTCCCCGAGGGCGGAGGCCACGTACCGCTCGGTCCGGGCCAGTTGGGCCGCGGAGACCAGCGGACCGCACTCGACGCCCGCGTCGGTGCCGCGGCCGAGGCGGATCCGTCCGGCCCGGCGGGCGAGTTCGGCGACGAAGCGCTCGCGGAGCGACTCCTCGACGATGAGGCGGGAGCCCGCGGAGCAGACCTGCCCGCTGTGGATGAACGCGGCGTTGAGCGCCTGGTCGACGGCGGTGTCGAAGCCCTCGGGCGTCGAACAGGCGTCGGCGAAGACGACGTTGGGGTTCTTGCCGCCCAGTTCGAGGGCGATCTTCTTCACGCTGTCGACGGCCGCCCTGGCGACCTTCCGGCCGCTGACGAGACCGCCCGTGAACGAGACGAGGTCCACGTCGGGGTGTTCGGCGAGCCGGGCGCCGACGGTGTCGCCGGGACCGGTGACGATGTTGGCCGCGCCGAGCGGCAGGCCCGCCTCCAGGAGGAGTTCGACGAGTACGACGGTGGTCAGCGGGGTGATCTCGCTGGGCTTGACCACGAACGTGTTGCCTGCGGCGAGTGCGGGCGCGATCTTCCAACTGGCCTGGAGCAGAGGGTAGTTCCACGGCGTGATGAGGGCGCAGACTCCGACCGGCTCGTGCACGACGACGCTGCGGATCTCGTCCGAACCGGCGTCGACGACCCGGTCGCCGCTCTCCTTCTCCACGAGGTCGGCGAAGTAGAGGAAGGCGTCGCGGACGCAGTCGACGTCGACGCGGCCCTCCTCCAGCGTCTTGCCCGCGTCCTGGCTCTCCAGGGCCCCGATCCGCTCGCGGTCGCGCTCCAGGAGGTCGGCGACCCGCCGCAGCAGGGCGGCCCGCTCGGCGATCGGGGTACGCGGCCAGGTGCCGTCGTCGAACGCGGCGCGCGCGGCGGCCACGGCCTCGTCGGTGTCCTGGACACCGCCCTCCGCCACGACCGCGAAGGCGGTCGCGTCGACGGGGTCGATGATCTCGCGCGTGGCGCCGGAGAGGGCCTCGCGCCACTCTCCGCCGACATGGATGGTCTGTTGTACTGCGGTCACGTCGTGCACGGCCCTTCGTTCCTTGAATCCCCCTGCCGGGAGTACCGGCGGTTCGGCCGCATGCCCTGGGCCCCGGGATGCATGCGCAATGCCTTGCAGAGAGTGGTCCGCCTCACGCGCAAACGGTGCGGAAACGCTCATACAGGACAGGCCTGGGGCGCGGCAACAGGACGGGTCCGGGGAGCGGGGCCGGTGCCCGCCGCCCCCGCCCCGGCAGCCGCGCGCCGGGGCGGTCGTCCGCGATCGAACCTACGATGGACGGGAGCCGGTGCGAGCAGCCCGTCGTGCCGGTCGCCCCGACCACGCAGGGCGGAGGGACATGGCACCGGCCACCGACGCGACGCGGACCGTCATCCTGACGGTGGACGACGACCCGGGAGCCGGGAGTCTCCCGGGCGATCGCCCGTGACCTTCGGCGCCGCTACGGCAGCGAGTACCGGAATCGTGCGGGCCGAGTCCGGCGACTCCGCCTACCCGGGGGCGCGCCGCGTGCTGCTCACCGCCTACGCCGACACGGACGCGGCCGTCGACGCGATCAACGTCGTCGCCCACGACCACGACCACGACCGCCGAGGAGCCCACATGACCGACATCGACGGGATCGACCCCCGCACCGCGCCCAGCGGCACCGGCTGCACGGAGTGCGACACGGCCGGCGGCTGGTGGTTCCACCTGCGGCGCTGCGCCCAGTGCGGCCACGTCGGCTGCTGTGACTCCTCGCCTGCCCAGCACGCCACCGCCCACTGGAAGTCCTCCGGGCACCCCCTCGTGCAGAGCTTCGAGCCGGGCGAGGCGTGGTTCTGGAACTACGCCACCGACGCCCTGTACGACGCGGGCCCCGAACTGGCCCCGCCGACGAGCCACCCCGCCGACCAGCCCGCCCCCGGACCCGCCGACCGCGTCCCGCAGGACTGGCCGAACCGGCTCAACCGCTGAGCACCGGAGCCCGCCGAACCTCAGGACCGCCGAGCACCGGCTGCCGGCCGGACCGACAGGACGGCTGAGCACCGGAGCCCGCCGGGACAACTCACCCGCTGGGCACCCGCGTCAGCCGGCCGGCCTACCCGGCCCGTCCGCCGACCGGCTCACCCAGCGCGTCCGCCGCCACGAAGCGCAGGTTCCGCTCCAGCAGGCCCTCGATCACGGCCGGCAGGGCCGCCACGCTCTGGCGGCGGTCACCGCCGCCGTCGTGCATCAGGATCAGGGAGCCCGGCCCGGCGTGGTCCAGCACCGTCCGGGCGATCTTCTCGGGGCCGGGCCTGGCCCAGTCCCAGGAGTCGACGTCCCACAGGGCCAGGGCGGGCCCGCCGAGCAGCAGCTCGCCCAGGGCCTCCGGGGTGCGCGCGCCGTACGGAGGGCGGAAGACCGCCGGGACCCGACCCACCGCGCGGTCGAACGCCTCGTCGGTCCGCTCCAGTTGGAGCCGGAACTGGCGAGGGCTCAGGTCCGGCAGGAACGGGTGCGACCAGGTGTGATTGCCGAGGCTGTGTCCCGCGCCCACGATCCGCCGCACCTCGTCGGGGAGCGCGTGCACGTGGAGGCCCACACAGAAGAAGGTGGCGTGCACGCCGTACCGGGCCAGGATGTCGAGCACCTGGCCGGTGAAGACCGGGTCGGGACCGTCGTCGAAGGTCAGAGCGATCTCGTGGCGGTCGCGCGGCCCGTGGCGGAACCAGCGCCTCGCCCGGGCGAGTTCGGCCTCGTGCGCGGCGCTGCGTCCGATGCCGCCGTGGTAGTCGTCGTCGCGGCCGGTCTGGCCGCCGCCCTCCGCCGTCAGCGGGGAGAGGGACGCGAGGTCGGTTCTGGCCCGTTCGGCGAGGGCCCGCGCCGGTACGGAGCCGAAGTCGGGCCGCTCGGGAAGGACCCAGGGGTCGGCCCGGTAGACCGTGAGGCCGGCCGCCGTGAGGAGGCCGTCCACGAGGCCGTTGGTGCTCTCCACGACGACGGCGCGGGGTGGTCCGGTCGACGGGCCGGGCGCTCCGAGCCAGGCGGCCAGCTCCGGTACGCGCTCCGCGCCCCAGTGGGTCGGGGCCGCCGCCCGGTTCCCGTCGGTGTCGATGACCTCCACGTCGTAGCCATCGGCTGACCAGGCGATTCCCGCGTACAGCATGGGTTCTTCTCCTCGGGACGGGGGTGGGACGGACGGGCGTGCCGACGGGTCCGGGGCCGCTCGCGCGGACGGGTGGGTGTGGAGCGCCGTCGCGGGCGGGCGCGGTGGGGTTCCCGTTCCCGCTGGGCCGGGTTCTCCGTACCGCGGAGGGGCGGAGGGACTCCGTATCGCGGAGGGCGGGAGCCGGAGCCGCACCAGGATCAACTGGTCTTCCCATCTGGCCGAGTTGACCGCCCCACCCCCCTGACGAGGGGTTTCGTGCCGCGCTCAGGTCCCGGTGGGGCCCGGCCAAGGCGCCCGATCCCCACCGATGTCCACGAACTCTCCATCATTGCGACACAAGTACGACAGAGGCGCGCTATTGTTCGCATGCCCCGCCGATGGTCCAGACCATACCCAAGGGCAACAATCGCGCGCCATGCCCGTGAACGTCTCCTGTGCCATCACATCCCCAGACCAACTTCCCCCGGGGACAACGCTCTTGGAGGACACCATCAACGCCCAGCCCGCACCGTTGACCGTTCCCGACCTTCTCGACGCCCGGGCCGCGAAACAGCCCGACCGCGTCGCGATCAAGGTGCGCGGCGGCGGCTCGCTCACCTACGGGGACTGGCGCGAGCGGGCCGTCCGGGCCGCCCGGGGGCTGGTGGACGCGGGAGTCAGGCCCGGCGAACTCGTGGCCCTGCGGTTCACCGACCGGGAGTGGGACGGCTACGCGGTCGCGATCCTCGCCGTCCACCACGCCGGGGCCGCGGCGCTGCCGCTCCGTGCCGACCTGGCCGCATCGGAGGCCGTACGGCTCGCCGGGATCTGCGGGGCCACCACGGTGCTGCGCGGGGCCGAACTGCCGCCGCTGGGAGCCGCCCTGGGCGGGACGGACCTGTCACTCGCCGAGGTCGAGACAGCCGGGGCGGCATCCGGCGGGGCGCTCGACCGCAGGCGTACGGGCCCCGCCCCCGACGACCTCGCCCAGGTCGTGGGCACCTCAGGCACCACCGGCGACCCCAAGGGCGTACGCGCCTCCCACGCCAACCTCACGGCGGGCCTGAGCCTCAACCCCCGCCCCCGGCCCTACGCCCACTCGCGTCATGCGCTGCACTCCTTCCCCATCGGCACCAATGCCGGTCAGGTGATGCTCATCAGCGCGCTCACCGGCGCCCCCACCACCGTGGTCCTCCCCCGTTTCGACGCCGACGCGTTCGGCCGGGCCATCGAGGAACTGGGCGTCGGCACCGTCTTCCTCGTCCCGTCGATGGCGATCGAACTGCTCAACTCCGGTGCGCCCGACCGGTACGACCTGTCCGGCGTCCTGCTGCTCAGCTCCTCCGCCGCCGCCCTCCCCGCCCCCGTCGCACGAGCCCTCACCGAGGCACTGCCGAAGGCCACCGTGGTCAACGTCTACACCTCGTCCGAGGCCGCTCCCGCGCAGCTCTCCGCCGTCGTCGGCCAGGCCCCGCCCGGCGCGGTGGGCCGCCCCACCGACCCTCGGGACCTGCGCGTCCTCACCCCGGACGGCGCCCCCGTAGCGACCGGCGAGACGGGCGAGATCTGGCTGCGCCAGCCCGGGCCCCCGCGCTCCTACGCCGGTGACCAGGCCGCCGGCACCACGGTCTTCCGCGACGGCTGGGTGCGGATGGGAGACCTCGGACGGCTCGACCGGGACGGCTATCTGCACCTGGTGGACCGGGAGAGCGATGTCATCAAGTCCGGTGCTCTCAAGGTCTCCACCCTCCGGATCGAGGACGCGCTGCACGAGCACCCGGACGTCGCGGACGCGGCCGCGCTGGGTGTGCCGCACCCGGTCATGGGGGCCGTGCCGGTCGCCGTCGTGGTCCCCGCCGCCAGTGGTCTGGACCTCGACGCGCTCCGGCTCTTCCTCAGCACCCGCCTCGCCCGCGCCGAACTGCCCGTGCGCGTCCTGCTCGCCGACGACCTGCCGCGCAACGCCTCCGGCAAGGTGGTCAAGCACCGGCTGCGCCCGCTCTTCGCGACGGACCAGGAACCCGCGGCGGGCACGGCCGCCGGGGACCCGGCCGTCGTCCGGCCCCCCGGCACACCCACCGAACTGCGCCTCGCCGCCGTCTGGCAGGAGGTGCTGGGCCGCCCGGTGCGGGACGCGGCCGACGAGTTCTTCGCCCTCGGCGGCGACTCCTTCCGCGCGGTGCACCTCGCCGGCGCCGTGGCCGGCCGGTTCGGCGTCGACGCCGGCGTCGACCTCGTCTTCGGCCGCCCGTCGCTGCGGGCCCAGGCGGCCTGGCTGGACGAGGAGACGGCCCGGCGACGGGACCGGGCCCCCCGCGCCCCCGAGGACCTCACCGCCGGGGGCCGCGCGCCCGGCCCGGAGCTCCCGCCCTATCTGCGCGCCCTGCGGGCCCAGGACCACGAGGTCCCGCTCACCAGCCAGCAGGAGAACTTCCTCGCCTGGATGGCCGAGGAGGACGGCCGCGACGTCGGCGCCGTCACCGCCCTCTTCCGCGTCACCGGCCCCCTGGACCGCCCCGCGCTCGGCCGCGCCCTGTCCGCGCTCGTGGCCCGCCACCTCGCCCTGCGCACCCGGTTCGTCCCCGTTCCCGTCGGCGTACGCGGCCTCGCCCGCACCGTCCTCGACGAGGAGCCACGCGCCCGAGTCACCCTGCGGGACGCCCCCGGCGCCACCGACGAGGAGGTGAACGCCCTGCTCGTCGAGGAGCGCGACCGTCTCACCGACCTGGCGGTCGACCCGACGGCGCGGCTGCTCGTCGTCTCCCGCGGGCCCGAGGACCACGTCGTCCTGCTCGCCGTGCACCACATGGTCGCCGACGGCTGGTCGATCGGCGTCCTGCTGCGCGAACTCGGCCTCGCCTACGACGCGCTGCGCCGGGGCCGCGCCCCCCGGCTGCCCGACCCGGACCTGTCCTACCCGGAGCTGGTGCGCTGGGCCAACGACCGGTGGGAGAGCGGCCGGCGGCACTTCACCACCGCGCTCGAGGGAGCCCCGTCCGCACTCGACCCCTTCCCGGGCCGGCGTGCCGTCGACCGCGTGCACACCGTCGCGCACCCCTTCACCGTCGCGTCCGGTCCCGCCGGACGGCTGCGGGAGCGGGCGCACGCGCTGGGCGTCACCCCGTTCATGGCCGTCGCCGCCCTGTGGAGCGGACTGCTCACGGCCCGCGCGGACCGCTCGGACCTGGTCCTCATGACCCCGGTGCCGGGCCGGACGAGGGCCGAGGCACAACAGGCCGTCGGCTGTCTCGTGCAGTCCCTGCTGGTACGCGTGGACTGCTCCGGCGGCCCCGGCTTCGCCGAACTGGCCGAGCGGGTCCGCCGGGCCACCACCGGCGCGCTGGACCACCAGATTTACCCGTACGCCGAGTTCACGCCGCACGTCGTGGCGTTCCCGGCCTGGCTGCGGTACGAGAGCTGGGCGGCCGCCGCCCATCTGCCCGGAGTGCGCTGCGAGCCGTGGGACCTGCCGCGCGGCACCACCGTTCCCTGGCCGCTGCCCGGCGGGGACCTCGGGGTGCCCGAACTGACCGTGGTCGAGCAGCCGGACGGCTCGCTGAACTGCTGGATCCAGTACAACGCGCTCGCCTTCGAGGAGCCGGTGATCACCTCACTGGCCGACGACTTCCGCGCGGCCCTCACCACGGCCACCGCCCCCTGACACCCGCCATGCCCAGCGCCCCGCGCTGACCACCACCCGGCACATCCCCCGTCCTGCCACCGGCCACCGCACACCGAAGACCCGGCACATCCCCCGTCCTGGCACCGGCCACCGCACACCGAAGACCCGGCACCCACCCACGGACGCGGCCCACCTCCGCCGCACCCCGCCCGCCGTCAGCGCCGACGCCGGGTCCCGTCCCCGTGCCGCCGTCCCGTCCTGCCCGCCCGCGTCGATCCGCGCCCGGCAGGAGCGGAAGCCCCACCACGCTCCCGCGCGCGCCACAGCTCCACGGCTTCACCGCCCACCGGTTCACCGCGTTCACCCCTCCACCGCACCACCGGGTGCCCGCACCACCGGGTTCACCGCACCACCGTTCTCGCGTTCCACCCGCTCCCCCGTGCCACCCGCTCTCCCGTGCCACCCGCGCCACGCCTCCCGGCGCCGACCAGACCGAGGAAGACCCGTGACCAGCACCCCCGCCAGCGCCGCCCAGCAGGGCATCTGGATCAACGAGCGGATCGCGCCGCTCGGCTCCGTCCATCACATGCCCTTCGCCGTCCACTTCGAAGGCCCCCTGGACACCACCGCGCTCGCCGCCGCCTGCGCCGACGTGGCCGAGCGCCATCCGGCCCTGACCCTGACCGTCGGGGAGGAGGACGGCGTCCCCCTCCTCGCCCCCGGCCCGGCTCCCTCCCTGTCGGTACGCGACACCAGACCGGAACGGCTGGCCGACGAACTGGCCGCCGGGAGCGCGGAGCCGTTCGACCTCGCCGCCGGACCCCCCGTACGGTTCACGCTGCTGCGCACGGACCCGACCCACGCCACCCTGCTGGTCGTCGCGCACCACATCGCCTTCGACGGCACCTCCACCGATGTGCTCCTGACCGACCTCGCGGCCTGCTACGCCCACCGCACCGGCGGCGCACCGGCCCCGGCCGCCCCCGACGGGCCCTCCCTCCACCACGCCGCCGACCTTCCCGGACCCGACGCCGACGCGGTCGCGGCGGCGTCCGCCCACTGGGCCGGCCGCCCGCTGCCCGACCCCACGGTGCTGCTGCCCGGTCTCGACGCCGGCCCCGGCGGCGCCGACGGCGCCGGCCCGGGCGCGGCCGTGGACTTCGACCTCGACCCCGCGCTCCGCGCCGAACTCGCCGACACGGCGGGGGAACTCGGCGTCACGTTCTTCGAACTGCTCCTCACCGCCGTGCACACCCTCCTGCTGCGGTACGGGAACGAGCGCCCCGCCGTCACCATCGGCCTCGGCACCCGCGCCCTCGGCACCACCGACCGGATCGGCATGCACGCCAACGAGCTGCCCGTGGTCACCGCCCCCGCACCGGACACGCCCTTCGCCGAGTTCGCCCGCGCGGTCCGCGCCGAAATCCGCGGCTGCTCGGTCCACCGCCGCGTCCCGCTGTCCCGCGCCGTCCCCGGTATGCGGCCCGGCCTCTCCCTCGCGCCCGTCATCGTGACCTACCGCAGCCGGATCGCCCCGGTCACCTTCCCGGGCGTACGGGCCACCATCGACTGGACGCTCTTCCCCGGCACCGCGCGCGGTGCCCTCCGGTTCCACGTCCTCGACGGCCCGGACCGGCTCCGCGTCCTGCTCACGCACCGTACGGACCTGCCCTCCCCCGTCCGGGCCGACCGGGTCGGTGCCCATCTGCGCCGACTGCTCGCCTCGATCGCCGCCGCCCCCGGCACCGCCCTCGCGGACCTGCCGTTCCTGGACGAGGCGGAACGCGCCCCGCTGCGCGGACCCGAGCCCGCCCCCGACGCCGCCACCGCCACGCTCCCCGCGCTGCTCGCCCGCTCCTTCGCCGCGCACGCCGCACGGCCCGCGGTCACGGACGGCGAACGGACCCTGGACTACGCGGCACTGGCCACCGCCGCCACCGGCCTCGCCCGGCGGCTCACCGCCGCCGGGGTCACCCCCGGCACCGTGGTCGCCGTCTGCGCGGAGCGCTCCGCCGAGATGGTGGCCGCCGTGCTCGCCGTCACCCTCGCCGGAGGCGCCTACCTGCCCGTCGACCCGTCCTATCCGGCGGAGCGCGTCTCCCTGGTGCTCGCGGACGCCGGGACCCCGTTCGCGCTCGCCCAGCGGAGCACCGCCCACCTGGTCGAGGGCCACGGCCGCGTCCTCCTGCTCGACGACCTCCTCACCGGGGAGGCGACCGGCGGGGCCGACGGCGCACCGCTGCCCCTGCCCGCCCCCGACGACCTCGCCTATCTCATCTACACCTCCGGCTCCACCGGACGTCCCAAGGGCGTCGAAGTCCCCCACGGCGCCCTCGCCCACCTCCTGCTGGCCTTCCGCGACACCCTGGCCGCCGGCCCCGACGACGTCTGGCTGGCCGTCACCTCCCTGGCCTTCGACATCTCCGCCCTCGAACTGCTGCTGCCGCTCGTCACCGGCGGCCGGGTGGTGATCGCGCGCGAGACGGAGACCCGCGACGGCCGCGCCCTCGCCGCCCTGGTGGAACGGCACGGCGTCACCCACGCGCAGGCCACCCCCTCGGGCTGGCGGCTCATGCTGGACGGCGGACTCGCGGCGCCCGCCCTCACCGCCCTCACCGGCGGCGAGGCCCTGCCGCTGGCCCTCGCCCGCCGGCTGCGCGCACGCGTCGCCCGGCTCTGGAACGTCTACGGGCCGACCGAGACCACCATCTGGTCCACCGCCGCCGAGGTGCCGCCCGCGCCGGACGAGGTCACCGTCGGCCGCCCCATCGCGGGCACCACCGCGCTCGTGGTCGACCCGGCGGGACACCCCGTACCGCACGGGGTCGTCGGCGAACTCGCCCTCGGCGGCGCGGGACTCGCCCGGGGCTACCGCGGCCTGCCCGAACGCACCGCCGAACGCTTCGTGACCGACCCGGTCACCGGCGCCCGCCACTACCGCACCGGCGACCTCGCCCGGGTCCGGTCCGACGGCGCGCTCGACTGCCTCGGCCGCCACGACGACCAGATCAAGCTGCGCGGCCACCGGATCGAGCTCGGCGAGATCGAGGCCCGTCTCCAGGAACACCCCGCCGTGACGGCCGCCGCCGTCGCCGTCCGGGGCGACGACGGCGACCCGGTCGGCCGGATGCTCGTCGCGTACCCGGTCTGGCGCCCGGAGGCCGCCGTGCCGACCGGCGCCGCACTGCGCGCCTTCCTCGCCCGGACCCTTCCGGACGCGATGGTCCCCGGCGTCGTCCACCCGCTCCCGGCGCTCCCGCTCACCCCCAACGGCAAGACGGACCGCGCGGCCCTGCCCGAGCCGGCCCGGGGCACCCCGGAGAGCGCGGCCCCGCACGACGCCACGGCCGCGGACGACGGATGGGAGGAGCTGGCCGACGAGATCGCCGCCATCTGGTGCGAGGTGCTGGACCTGCCCGCCGTCGGCCGGCACGACGACGTCGTCGACCTCGGCGCCCACTCCCTGACCATCACCCAGGTCGCCGCCCGCATCCGGGACCGCCTGGGGGTCGACGTACCCCTGCACGTCTTCTACGAGGAGCCCACCACGGTGGCCACGGTGACCGACGAGGTCGTGCGCGAACTGCTGGCGGAGGAGGCGTGATGGACCCCCTGCACTCCCCCGCCCCGGGGGCGCACACCGCCCCGGGACCCCTCGCGCCCACGGCCGCCGCGGCGTTCCCGCCCCTCTCCGCGCCGACGGAGCCCGCGCCGACGGGACCCGCGTCCACGAACCTCGTCCCGCCCGGACCCGCGCCCCTCGCCTCCGTACGGACGGCGACCCCACCGCCGCCCCCCGCCGCCACGGTTCCCGCCCCCGCGGCCATCACGCCGCCCGGGTCGGCCGAGCGAGCGCCCCGGCGGGCGCTCAGCGGTGACCAACGTGCCCTGCTCGCCCGGCGACTGCGGGAACGCTCCGCCGCCCGGCCCACCGGCATTCCGGTGCGCCCGGACGACGTGCCCCCGCCGCTCTCGCTCGCGCAGGAGCGCCTCTGGTTCGTCGAACAGCTGACCCCCGGCACCGCCGCCTACGTCCTGCCCACCGCCGGACGGCTGCGCGGACCGCTCCTGGCCGGACCGCTCACCGAGGCGCTGCGCCTGATCGCCGTCCGCCACGAGACCCTCCGCAGTTCCTTCCCCGTCGACGAGGACGGCGCGCCCCGGGTGCGCGTCGCGCCCGCGGGCGGTTTCACCGTGCCCTGGCGCACCCGCGACCTGACGGAGGTTCCGGCCGGGGAGCGGGAGGCCGCCGCCCGTGCCGCCGTCGAGGCCGAGGTGGCGCGCCCCTTCGACCTCACGGACGGGCCCCTGCTGCGGGCCCTGCTGCTGCGCCTCGCCGACGACGACCACGTCCTGGTGGTCTGCCAGCACCACCTCGTCGGGGACGGCTGGTCCGCCGGGCTGCTCCTGGACGAACTCCTCACGGGTTACGGGGAACTGGCCCGGGGCACCACCCCCGCCCCGCCCCCGCTGCCCGTCCGCTACGGCGACTTCGCCCACTGGCAGCGCGAGCGCCAGAACCTGCCCCGGGCCACCGACGAGCTGCGGTACTGGTGCGAGGCCATGGCCGGGGTCCCGCCGCTGGACCTGCCCACCGACCGGCCGCGCCCCGTCCTGCCCGGCCCCGGCGGAGCGACCCACGCCTTCCGGCTCGACGCCGACACGTACCGGGCCGTCCGCGCGCTCTCCCGGGCCCGGGGCGCGACCCTCTTCATGACCCTGCTCGCCGCCTTCCAGGTGGTGCTCGGCCGCTGGTCGGGGCAGCGGGACTTCGCCGTCGGCACCCCGTTCGCCGGCCGCCCCACCGAGGCGACCGAGGGCCTGATCGGTCTGTTCAGCACGATGCTGCCGATCCGGGCCGATCTCACGACGCCCGAGCCCGAGTCCGGGCCCCCTCACGCGTCCGCGCCGGGAGCGGGGGCGGAGGCCGGGGCGGTCTCCGACGACGGTGCCGGACCCGACTTCGCCACGGTCCTCGACCGCGTCCGCACCGCCGCCCTCGGTGCCCAGCAACACCGCGAGACCCCGTTCGAGCGGCTGGTCGAGGCCCTGGACCTGCCGCGCGACCTCGGCCGTCCGCCCCTCTTCCAGGTCTCCTTCGCGCTCCAGAACCACCGCGCCCAGACCGTCCGCCCCCACGACCTGGAGTGGCGGACCTTCCCCTTCGACGGCAGCGGCGTCCACCTCGACCTCGGGCTGTACTGCACCGAGACCGAGGACGGCCTCGACGCCTTCGTCACCTACCGCACCGACCTCTGGGACGCCGGCACCGTCGCCCGTCTCGCCGGGCACTGGCAGCGCGTCCTGGACCGGGCCTCCGCCGAGCCGCACACCCCCGTCGGCGCCCTCGACCTCCTCACCCCCGGCGAACGCGACCAGGTGCTGTACGGGTGGAACGACTCCGGCACCGCCCACCCGGCCGCCGAGACCCTCGCCGAGGCCGTCACGGCGCAGGCCGCCCGAACCCCCGACGCGGTCGCCCTGGTCCACGAGGACCACACCCTCACCTACGCCGAACTCGACCGCCGGGCCAACCGGCTGGCCCGGCTGCTGCGCACGGCGGGCGCCGGACCCGACCGGCTCGTCGGCGTCTGTCTCGACCAGGGCCTCGACCAGGCCGTCTGTCTGCTCGCCGTGCTGAAGTCCGGTGCCGCGTACGTACCGCTCGACCCCGAACAGCCCCGCGAACGCCTCGCCCACATGCTGACCGACTCCGCGCCGGTCGCCCTCGTCACCACCTCCGTACGGCGGTCGCTGCTGACCGCGTCCGACGCGCCCGTGCTGCTGCTCGACGGGCTCGCGGACCGGCTCGCCACCGTCCCCGACACCCCGCCCGACGACGGCGCGGGACCCGACGACCTCGCGTACGTGATCTACACCTCGGGCTCCACCGGCACCCCCAAGGGGGTGGCCGTGCAGCACCGGCAGGTGCTCACCTACCTCGCCGGGGTACGCCGGCGCTTCGCGGAGGCGGGGCTGCCGGACGGCGCCCGCTACGTCCTGCTCCAGTCACTCGCCTTCGACTTCGGCCTGACCACCCTCTACCTGGCGCTCACCACCGGCGGCGCCCTGCATCTGCTGCCCCCGCGCACCCCCGGCCCCGAGCTGGCCGCCTACCTCGCGGAGCGGCGCGTCGACTGCGTCAAGCTCACCCCCTCCCATCTGGCCGCGCTGAGCGCCGAGGTGGACGACCCGGCGGAGCTGCTGCCCCGGCGGCTGCTCGTCCTCGGCGGCGAGGCCTCCGGCTGGGAGTGGGCGCGCCGGCTCGCCGCGGCGGGAGCCCGTACCGGCTGCCGGGTGGTCAACCACTACGGACCGACCGAGGCCACCGTGGGCGCCACCACCCACCTCGTGGACCCGGACCGGCCGGCGGCGGGACCCACCACCCCGATCGGGCGGCCGCTGCCGGGCGCCCGGGTCTATCTGCTCGACGCCCGTCGGCAGCCGGTGCCCGCGGGGGTGCCGGGGGAACTGTGGATCGGCGGCGACCGGCTGGCGCGCGGCTACCTGGGGCTGCCGGAGCTGACGGCCGACCGCTTCCGCGCCGACCCGTTCGCCCCCGCCGGTCAGGCCGGGGGCGGCGCCGGTACGCCTCGGATGTACCGCACCGGGGACCTCGCCCGGCACCGCTCCGACGGCACGATCGAGTTCCTCGGCCGCGACGACCACCAGGTGAAGATCCGTGGCTACCGGGTCGAACTCGGTGAGGTGGAGGCCCATCTCGCCCGGCTCCCCGGGGTCGCCCAGGCCGTCGCCGCCGCCCGGGGCCCCGCCGGCGAACTCGTCCTCGTCGGCTATCTCGTCCCCTCAGCGGACGAGGCTCCGCCGCCGGTCGCCGAAGTGCGCCGCCTGCTGGCCGAGAAGCTGCCCGACTATCTCGTCCCCTCCCGCTTCGTCGTCCTGCCCGACCTGCCCCGGCAGGCCCACGGCAAGGTCGACCGGCGGGCCCTTCCCGAACCCGGCGCGCCCGGGCCCGGCGAGGGCGCCGTCTGGACGGCCCCCGCCACCCCCACGGAGGAGGCCGTCGCCGCCTGCTGGGCCGCCCTCCTCGGTCTCGAACGGGTCGGCGCGCAGGACGACTTCTTCGACCTCGGCGGTCACTCCCTGCTGGCCATCCGGATGGTGGCGGGGCTGCGCAAGGCGCTCGGCCCCGAGGCCCGGATCACCCTCATGGACGTCTTCCGGGAACGGACCGTCGCCGCGCTCGCCGCGCTGGCCGACCGCTCCGGCTCCGAACGCGGACCGAGCCGCCTGCTCCACGAGCTGACTCCACGTCAGCCCGCCGACCGCGTCACGCTCTCCCTCGTCTGCCTGCCGTACGGCGGCGGCAGCGCCGTCGTGTACCAGCCGCTCGCGGACGCCCTGCCGCCCGGCGTCGCCCTGCACGCCGTCGCCGTTCCCGGGCACGACCTCGGCATGTCCGAGGAGTCGCTGCCGCTGGAGGAGGTGGCCCGCCGCTGCGCCGAGGAGGTGCTGGGCGGGGTGGCCGGACCGGTGGCGGTGTACGGGCACTGCGGGGTGGGCGCGGCGCTCGGCGTCGAACTGGCCCACCGGCTGGCGGCCGCCGGCCGGGAGCCCACCGCCCTCTACCTGGGCGGGATCTTCCCCTTCGCCCGGCCCACCGAGGGCCTGCTCGGCCTCCTCGCCCGTTTCTCCGTGCTCGACCGGCGGCGCAGCGGACGGCTCCATCTGAACTGGCTCCGCTCGATGGGCGCCGACCTGGAGGGCCTGGACCCGGAGCAGTTGGCGACGATCGTGCGGAACGTGCGGGAGGACTCCCGCGCGGCCGAGGCGTACTTCACGGAGCGGCTGGCGCGGCCCGCCCCCACGCTGGCGTCCCCGGTGGTCTCGGTGGTCGGCTCCGCCGACCCGGGGACCGAGTTCCACCGCGAGCGGTACCGGGAGTGGGGTTTCGTCGGTTCCACCACCGCCGTGGCCGTACTCGACGAGGGCGGCCACTACTTCCTCAAGCACCGCGCCGGGGAACTGGCCGAGATCGTCACCACCGTCCACCCGGCGGTCGTGGCCTCGCGCGCCGGAACGGGCCCGGAGTACGTGTCCGGACCCTCCGCGGCCACGGAGGCCGTGAAGGCCGAGAGGGCCGCGGCGGTCCCGGCGCCCGACAGCACCGGACATCCCGAACACCCCGGCGCGGCGGTCCCGAAGCCCGACAGCACCGGACTCCCCGAACACCCCGACGTCCTCGCCCTCACCCGTGCCCGGCGCCCCGCGCGCGCCACCTGGTGGCTGGACGGCGTCCATCACGCGCCCGCCGCGGGTGAGCGCCCGGCCGCCCCGGCGACCCGCCGCGACACCCGCCGGTTCGTGGCCGTCGCCGCCTCCCAGACGATCTCGCAGACCGGTTCGGCGCTGACCGAGTTCGCCCTGCCGCTGTGGATCTACCTGTCGACGGACTCGATCGCCTGGTTCGGCCTCTTCGCCGTCCTCGGGATCGTGCCGGGGCTGCTGGCCGCCCCCGTCCTCGGCAGCCTGGTGGACCGGGTCGACCGCCGCCGGGTGATGCTGGCCTCGACCCTGGTCTGCGGCTCCTCCGAGGCGGTGCTGGCGCTGCTCCATGCGTCGGGGAGTCTGCGGTCCTGGCATGTCGGGGTGCTGATGGCGATCCTCTCGGTCTCCCTGACCGGGCAACGGCTCGCCTTCCAGTCGTCGATCCCGCAGCTCGTGCCGAAGCGCTATCTGGGCCACGCCAACGGTGTCGTCCAGGTATCCGGCGGCATCGCCCAGGTCGTCGCGCCACTGGCGGCGGTCGGTCTGCTCGCCGTCATCGGTCTGGGCGGCGTGCTGCTGATCGACGTGGTCAGTTACGCGGTGGCGGCGCTGGTCCTGCTGACCGTCCGCTTCCCGCAGACGCTGGGCGCCCGGCGGCGCGAGACCCTGAAGCAGGAGATCGCGGCCGGGTTCCGGCTGGTCTGGCGGCGGCGGGGCTTCCGGGCGATGCTGTTCTTCTTCGCCGTGCTCAACCTCTTCCTGCCGGTCCTCTTCCAGCTCGTCTCCCCGCTGGTGCTCGGGTTCTCCGGGCTGGGCACGGTGGCGACGGTCTCCCTGGCGGGCGGGCTCGGCGCGATCACCGGCGGTCTGGCGATGGGCGTCTGGGGCGGGCCGCGCCACCGCCGGATGCGCGGGATGCTGCTCGTGGTGCCGGTGCTGGCGTTCTTCTCCGTCGTGACCGGCTCGCGCCCCGACGTACTGGTGGTCTGCGCCGGGGTGTTCGGTATGTCGGCGTCGCTCTCCCTGCTCAACGGCATCTATCTGACGATCGTCCAGGTGAAGGTGCCGCAGCGGTTCCACGGCCGGGTGATGGCGCTGAACCAGCTCGTCGCGTGGTCCACCCTGCCGGTCGGCTTCCTGTTGATCGCACCGTTCGGCAGCCGGTTCCTGGAGCCCCTGATGGCCTCCGGCGGCGGCCTCGCCGACACCGTGGGCGCCGTCCTGGGTACGGGCGAGGGCCGGGGAATCGGCCTGCTCTACGTCCTGCTGGGGGCCGCGATCCTGCTTCTGGGGGCGATCTCGCTCCGGGTTCGGGTACTGGCCCGGTTCGACCGGGAGGTACCGGACGCGCAGGCGGACGACCTGGTGGGCCTGGCCGCCCTCACCTCCGACCGCCCCGCCGTCCCCCGGCCCCCACGGATCGTCTGAACGGGCGTCCCGCACGGGGTTCGAACGTACGAGAGACGCCGATCGGACCGTGTGCGGGACGGAGGGCCCGCCCTCCGTACCCCCTGTGCAGACCCTGTGACCTGCGTGAAGACCTGGCGAAGAAGATGATCATGAGAAGCGGGCGTGGTTTAGCCTGCCCGAATGAGACTCATGTTCGGACGAAGAAACCGCCTCGCCCCGCTCGCGCTGGGCGCGGCCCTGGCAGCCTCCCTCCTGCTACCCGCCCAGCCCGCCCAGGCCGCCTCCGGCCTGGACCCGTTCACCGCCAACTTCAAGCTCACCCGTGTCGACGGGGACAAGACCGCCCTCATCGACTCCGCCGAGGCCGCCGGAGTCGCCAGGGCCTCCGTCACCGACGTCCTGGGCACTCGTACGGGACGTCCGGGGCTGTGTCACGCCACCGCGCTGAACGGCGCCCTCAAGCCCGACGGGTTCTGCTGGGACGACGAGGACGACCGGTCCAACTACGCGGACGGCGGCGGTGGCTGGATGCCGCAGGGCTTCGCGGGTTCGCATGCCGCCACCGCCGACGGGCTGTACGCGGGCCGCTCCCTCACCGCCACCTCCTGGTACCACGGCACCTACGTGAAGGACCGCGTTCCGACCACGGTGGAGGACTACGCGCGGGTCACGATCGCGGAGTCGGCCGGCGGCCAGGTCAAGTACGGGCACATCGCGCTCGTCGAACCGGTCGACGGCAACTTCAAGCCCCTCCAGTACATCTCGCACTCGGACGGCGTCGCCTGGTACGGCAACCGGCTGTTCGTCGCCAACGGCGCGGAGCTCCAGGTCTTCGACCTGACCCGCATGTGGCGCATGAACGACACCACGAGCGCCCTCACCCGACTGAACGCGGGCAAGACCTCCGCCCGCTACCACCTCTGGGCCATGCCGCTGGTCGCCCGCTACAGCACCATCAGCAGCGCCGCGGTCGACAACGCCGGTACGGCCTGGCTCAACAACAGCCCCCGCGCCTGCGGCCCGTCCGTCAACAACGAGCTGTGCCTGAGCAGCCTGAGCGTCGACCGCTCCGGCGCGACACCGGCCCTCGTCTCGGTGGAGAACAGGAGCGGCGCGGGCGCCCGCATCGTCCGCTGGCCGCTGTCGGCCCTCGGCACCGGACTTCCCGCCACGGTCGCCTCGGAGACCACGGGCTACACCTCTCCCGTGTGGGGCATCCAGGGCGCGGCCACGGACGGCACCAGCTACTACATGAGCGGCACCTGCCCCACGTACTGGCCGGGCGGCACCGAGCTCTACTCCTGCGTCCACGTGGCCAAGCCCGGCGAGGCGCCGCACGTCCTCACCCAGGCGCCCCAGCTGACCCAGGGCCTCTCCTGGGACCCCCTCGCCAAGCGGCTCTGGGGCGCCAACGAGGCACTGGTGGACGCCAGCGGACCGCGCAGGGTCGTGTTCAACATCCAGCCCGACGCCGGCAAGCCCGTCGACGGCTGGAGCTGGCTCACCAACTTCCACGTGGCGGGCTCCGTCTGCGCGACGCCCCAGGGCAACGGCACCGCCAACGGCACCCCGATCACCGTGTGGACCTGCACGGGAGCGGAGACCCAGCGCTGGAAGTACGAGAACGGCCTGATCGTCCACAAGCCGAGCGGCAAGTGCATGACTCCCGAGGCCAACGGCGCCAACACCAACGGCGCCCTGCTGACCCTGTGGACGTGCAACCCCGCCAGTGACGTCCAGCGCTTCTCCCCGTCGGCCGACGGCAGCGCCGTCAACGCCTACGGCAAGGCCATCACGCCGAAGGGCAACTCCCTGGGCAACGGCGTCTGGCTGACCCTGTGGACCAAGGGCAGCCCCACCTCCGACGTCCAGGACTGGGTGGTGAAGGGCTTCTAGCCCCCGCTCCCTCCCCGACACCACCGAGGGGCCGGCCACCAGGGCCGGCCCCTCGCCGTCGCGCCCTCCGACACCGGCGACGCCCACCCCCACGGGCGCGACCGCGTGCACCACGCCCCCGGACGCATGAAAGGCCGCCCTCTCATGAATGAGAGAACGACCTCCGACCCGAGCAACGTCGATCCCAGCCTTGGGCCCGCTGCGGCCTCATCGGCTTCCTGGCCACCGGGTCGCCCACCAGCGAGGCCGGGCGAGCGGTCCGTTGACAGCACCCCGCCGCTACCGAGCGCCCTGCCCGCCACGTAGTCCCCCGCCACGACGGCCCGACATTCGGCGCCAGAGCCGGCGAGATCGCCTCCCGGCTGCCGGCTACTGGCCGGGCGCCGGCACGGCGAGGGCCTCCAGGCAGCTTCTGATGCGCCCGGCCTGCGCGTGGATATCGGACGCGGCCCGAAGCCGCTCGCGCCCGAACCGGTCGAGCAGCGCGGAGCCGGCGTCGACCGGGCTGAGGACGTCGTTGAGTCGGAGGCCTCTCCCACTGCTACTGGAAGCTCAGTTGATGGGGGTGGAACGCGTCTGTGGGGCAGGTGTGGACACGCAGGTAACCGCGCCCCAGATACACGCCCGTGGGGGTGATGACGTGCCGGTACAGATCGGGACGGCGGTCTTCCAGGGGAGCCCAGCTCTCCGAGGCGGGGTCCCACTCGACATAGTGGGCGGTGAGGAGCGGCGGCATGGAGGTGCCGCACACGGTGCAGTCGACCGGGCGCGGGTCGGTGAGGTGCCAGGTGGCGAAGCCGCCGACCTTCCAGCCCGGGGCGAGGGACAGGTCGCTGGAGTACTCGGTGGGGAAGTCCGCTTCCGCTTCCTGCTCGTCCTCTTCGAGGAGCTCCTCCTCCCACGTCGCGATGGCTTCCTGCAGATCCTCGGGGAGCAGGCCGAGGTATTCGTGTTCGACGATTTGCTCGGGGTGGAGCTCGCAGGGCTGGGGAACGCACTCGGGTGCGCCGACGACAAGCGGCTCCGGCTGTTCGCTGAGTACCGCACCGATGTCCCGGCTGCGGCGCCACTTCAAGACGACATCGACGCTCGCGTCGGGGCCGTGTACCTCGAACGGGCACCAGAAGACCTGGAGGAGGTCGTGCCCCTGGGGCCCGGTGAGGTCGGGGATGTCACGTGCCCACAGCTGCGCGGCGGCCAGCATGGGGATGGGGTCCGCGTCGCCGATGCCGGGGTCGTGCAGCCCGTCCCGGAGGGTGGCGAGGAGAGCGGTCTCCTCTTCGGTCTTCTTCCGCCCTTCCGAAGCGGCGTGGATACGGCGTGCGAGTCGGACGTCGGCCAGCAGGTGCCCGGTTCCCTTGGGGTGGACGGCGGTGCACATCGGCCAGGGCTCGTCGGCCGGCCACAGCATGGGGCCTGCGACAGAGCTGTCCTGTGCCTTCGGGTCACCCGGGCGCGGGTGAAGTCGCGTCGCTGTCCGCCGGAACTCGGCGAGGCCGGGAAAGAGCTCCTCGACATCGGCTGGACGCGAGGGTGTGGTGCGGGGCATGCGTTTCTCCGGAACGATTCGTCGTGAGCGCTAGACGCCGGTTCTGACGTACGCGGCGGGGTTCTCAAGAATGTAGGTGAAGGTGAAACCCTTGCTGCCGTACGCCGTGAAGTGGATTTCGTGCGGGATCGGGTTGCTTCCCGCGTACTTGGGGACCACGTTGTACTGGACGACCTCGTCATTGTTCTTGACCTGGTCATAGATCACCGCCTCTACCGACAGCCGCTGTTCGGGCGTGTTGGTGGGGGTCTGCGTCTCGGTCACCAAATTCTGATGGGCGAACTTTCCCGTTCCGTGACCGCCGAGGCGGTTGGCGTAGAGGTGGCCACGGGCCTCGTTGAAGTCGTTGCCGTTGCCGCGCCAGCCGGGGGTCCGCAGGGTGCCGGCCTCGGTTCCCTTGTTGAGCATCTCGGGCCGTATGGAGGCGTAGACACCTGTGGGGCGGCCCAGGTGGTCGAGGCGCCCGTAGCGGACGCTGCCGCCGAACCCGCTCGTCGAGTCGCCCCAGTCGTAGGCGTCGAAGCTGCAGCGCTTGGGGGCGAGCCCCAGTGGGTCGGTGGACGCCCAGGGATTGGCGACGTAGGTGGCCGGGTTGGGCGCGGGAGCGAGACCGAGGGGGTCGAGTGTGGTGTAGCGGGCGGTGTCGGGGTCGTAGTGGCGGTGGAAGTTGTAGTGGAGGCCAGTTTCAGGGTCGGCGTACTGTCCGGGGAAGCGGAGCGGGGTGTAGGCGGTGGCGTCGCGGTTCCACCCTGTGGTCCCCCAGGTGGTCGCTCGGCTGCGCCAGGCCGTCTCGCCGGTGGTGGAGACGAGTTCGGTGGGGGTGCCGGCGAGGTCGGTGACGATGGCGAAGAAACGCGCGTCGGTCTCGGCGTCGTCGAGGAGTCTGCGTTCGTACTGGACGAGCGGGCGGTGTCCATCGTATTCCCAGGTCAGAACGGTGGCGGTGGCCTCGTCGACCTGTTCGGCGAGGACGGTTCCGTCCCAGGTGTAGCGGATGGTCTCCACCGTGGTTCGCCCGTCGTCTGCCATTCGGTGCTTGGCGGTGCGGCGGCCGAGGGGGTCGTAGGTGTAGGTCCACAGGGTGCCGTCGGGTGTGGTGCAGGAGGTGAGACGGTCCCGTGCGTCGTAGGTGTAGCGCCAGAGGTCGGGCTTGCGTGAGGGGCGGGTACGGCGGCGTTCGACGACCCGGCCCGCTGCGTCGTGTGTGTAGTGGACGGCTCCGGCAGTGAGGAGGCGGGTGCCGGCGTAGGTTCTCGGGCCGCGGGCCTCGCCACGCCCGGCTCGGGTGGGCCACTGCGCTGCGTCCTGATTGCCTGCTCGGTCGTAGGCGTACTGCTCCGTCCAGCCGTCGTCGGCGACGGTGAGGGGCCGGCCCATCGGGTCGAGGGTGATCTGCTTGACGCGTCGGTCCGCGCCTGCGGTCTGTTCGCCGATGGCGACGGGGAAGCCGTCGGCACGGTAGGAGTAGTCGCGTGTGACAAGGGGTATGGGGCCGGTTCCGGCGGCGAGGCTCTGGGCCGTCGGCCTGCCGGCGGCGTCCCAGGTGGTTGACAGGCATACCGGGGTGGATGGATCGCCCCAGACGCGGGAGACCTCGCGACCGAGGATGTCGTGTCCGAAGGTGAGGGCGTGCCCGTCCACGGCCACCGAGGAGCACCGGCCTGCGGGGTCGTAGGCGAGGCTGGTGACGGCGCCGGTGGGTGTGGTGCGCGCGATGCGGCGTCCGGCCGGGTCGTACGCGTACCGGAGAGTCCGCCCGTCGATGCGCTCGATGAGCGGTCGGCCCATGCCGTCGCGCACGATACTCAGCGTGGAGGTCGCGGTGCGGGCTTCGACGAGCGCACCGGCGGTGTCGTACACGTAGCTGGTGAGGGCGCCGTCTGCGTCGTCTGAGGTCAGCCGGCCCATGGCGTCCCAGGTGTAGGTGACGGTCTGTCCGGCGGGGTTGACGCGTCGCGTGATCCGGTTGGCCGCGTCGTAGTGGTAGTGGCTGGTGCGTCCCTCGAAGTCGGTCTCGGCGGCCATGTTGCCGGCGGCGTCGTAGGTGTAGTTCCAGCTCTGCCCGAGCGGGTTGGTGACTTCGACGAGGCGCAGTTCGGTGTCGTAGCGCAGTTGGTGCCGGGCGCCGTCCGGGTCGAGTCGGACCAGGGGCTTGTCGAAGGGGCCGTACGCAGTGCCCCAGATGGCGCCGACGGCGTCTGTGTACGCCGTGCAGTTGCCTTCGTCGTCCCAGGCCCAGCTCTCACGGGCTCCGTCCGTCGCGGTTCGGGCGAGCAGGCGGTCGTCGTTGTCCCACACGAACTCCTGCGCCTGGCCAACCGGGTCGACGATGCGGAGGGGGCGTCCCCGGTGGTCCCGCTGCACGCGCGTCACGCCGTGCTCGTCGTCGCTGACCTCCAGGGTGAGGCCGGCGGCGTCGGAGGTGAAGCGGACTGTGCCGCCGAGGGCATCGGTCATGGTCGCGATGGCACCGGTGCGGTCGTGGGTGAAACGCTTCACCGTCCCGTCGGGAGCCTGGACGCCGGTGCAGTTGCCCAGGCCGTCGAAGGTCTGCCGCCACACGGTCCCGTCTACCCCCGTGATCTCCACGGGCATGTTCCGCCCGTCGTAGCGAGCCGTGGCCGTGGTGCCGTCGGGCAGCCGTACCCCGACCAGGTTGCCTTCCTCACTCCAGGTGAGTTCCGTGGTGTGGCCGAGGGCGTCGGTGCGGGTGAGCGGGCGGTCGTACGCGTCCCAGGTCAGGTATGTGGTGTGGCCGAGCGGGTTGGTCTCGGCGACGACCTGCAAGCGGTCGTTGAGGTGGAGAACGGTGGTGGCGCCGGTGGAGTCGGTGTAGTGGGTTACACGGTGTCCGGTCTCAGGGTGGACGTCGTAGTTGAACGTCGATGAGAGGGTGCCTTCGGGGCCGACCGTGCCGGCGACCCGGCCCTCGGTGTCATACACGTAGCGGAAGGTGAAGGCGTTGCGGTCGGTCCACGAGGTGACGCGGCCATCGCCGTCGTACGTGAAGGACATGACGGGGCCGTCGGTACCATCCGGGCCGGTCAGAGCGGTGAGGTGACCAGCCTGGTCGTAGCCGTAGCCGACGACCGTGGTCGGGCCTCCAGGGCCACGGACAGCCAGGTCTGTCACCCGGGTCTCGGTCGCGGTGATCTGAACGACGTATCCGCCCGAGTGGGTCACGGCGGTCGGGGCACCGTCGCCGCGGCGCGCGAAGTCGACGCGGTTGCCATTTCGGTCCTCGACCGCGGACAACCAGTAGGCGGTCGAGGCCCGGTAGGGGTTGCCGGTGAAGCTCCGGACCGGGCCCCCGTGAGGGTCGCGCACCTCGTACGTGGTCGCGTCACCGTCGACGCCGCCATGGACCAGGGGAAGCCGGTCGCCCTCCAGAGGGAAGACCTGCTCGCCGCCGGGGCGAGGCAGGCGCGGATAGATGAGCAGAGAGCCGTCCTCACGAGCCCAGATGGCTCCGCCGCCGAACACGTCGACCTCGATACGTTCGTCGAGGGTAGACGCCCAACTGGGTCCGAACCACTGACCGTAGCGGTAGGTCGATACATGGGTTCGGCGCAGCGTGAGCGGGAGCACTCCAGGCAGGACGAGGTCCGTCTGCGGGAGCAACATCTTGCCCGTGGCGACGTCGACCGGATCGTTTTTGCAGACGGTCTTCTCCAGGGACACGCTGTTGGCGCGGGGATCGCCCTTGGCATCGCTGACGGAATTGGGCCTTGTGTGGGCGTGGGGGCCGGGGGCTCTGCGCTGCTGAGACCCGCCGTTGCCGTTGCCGCCGTTGGTGTCGTCATGGTCGCCCTTGCGCTGCCGCGCGAGGCGGTCGCGGATGGCGTCGTCGTTGTTCTTGTGGTCGACGGATATCTGCTTCACGGCCTTCGGCAGCGTCCTGCCGACATGGTCGCCCATGGCCTTGGCGGACTTCACCAGGGCGCCCATCGCCTTCTCGATGACCGGGTCGAGGGCGTCGGCGATGTCGTCGCGGCCCTTGTTGCGGCCCTGCGCGGTCTTCGCCTTGGTGAGTTTGCCGGCGGTCTTGCCGTGGATGCCGACGCTGACGCCGTTGAGCTTCGTGCCGGCGTTGTCGTGCTCGTCGTGCTCGATGTGGAAGCCCTTGCCCCCGGGCCGAGCGCCGCTGCCTCCGGCCGAGGCGAGGTTCAGGCCGTCCTTCGCGCCCTGCACCCCCTCGTCGAAGCCGTCCTTGCCGGCCTGCTTGGTCTGGTCGAGGTTCACACCGCTCTGGACGCCCAGGGCGTCCATGCCGATCTGGACCACGAGGTCCGCCGCCATGTTCTCCAGCGCGGAGACGGCCGGTTCGGTCATCACCCCGACGATGTGTCCGACCGCCTCCTCCATGGCACCGGTGATGAGCTTCAGCAACTGCTTCTTCGTGAAGGCGATCGCTCCGGCACCGAGCAGGGCGGAGAGGCCACCGGTCACCGGGATCAGCGCCATGGCGAGCCCGGTCTGCCCGGCGAGGATCCCGAGCTCGGCGACCGCCTTCCACTTCATGCCCTCGATCGCACCGGCCGCCATGTCGAGTGCGCCCGCGATCGTCCGGGCCGCGGACACCATGTCCTTCAGGTGTTTGCCCTTGACCTTGCCCCAGTGCTCGTTCAGCGCGTCCATGGCCTCGCCGTGACCCGACGACAGCAGGCGCTCCATGTGGTTGTTGGCGAGCTGACCGTCGTCGGCGAGGTCATCCGCGAACTCCCGCAGCGCGTCCGCCATCTCCCGGTAGGCGTCCTCGTCCACGTTGGGCCAGTTCACCCCCACCAGATCCAGCAGCGTATCCGCCCAGTCCGGCACCGTGACAGCCATGATCGAAAATCCCCCATACGATGATCAGTCAGCCACACAGTCCTACCACGGTGTCTTGACGAGGCGTAATGCGCTGCAGCAACCTGTCTGGATCCTTGACGAAAGTGTCGACGGTCTGGTGAACGCCGCAGGTCAAGCGCCTGTGTCCAAGGAGACATACGCAGCGAACAGTTGACTTCGTCGCAAATGCGACTGAGTTTCGGGGGCGGAGGACAGGGCCCCGCAGAGCTCGAAGAGCGACTCGTCCGTCGGCCTCTAGATGCACCAATCCGTCCGAGGCGGAAAGCCGAGAGTGTTCTTGCGAATCATGTGGCGCAAGGAACGGCGATCGGCTCGGGCCTGCGAGGCCGGAGCAAAGACTCCAACTACCCAGTCATGGCCCTGACTTCCAGTCAGGACCAACGCTTCAGGCGCTGTGCGATACATGTGTGTTCACGAGCGCGTTCGGCAGCGGGAAACGGGCGCGGGGCAGAGGCGAAACCGACCTGCGCCGGGACGGTGCTGCCCCACAGCACCGAGGCACCGCCAATGCCCCCAAGGCGCTCTCACCGACCCTGAGGCTCGGTGAGAGCGACGGCCTGGAGCCGGGACCGCCCTCGCATTCCCCCCAGGTCGGCGGCCTGCCTCTCGTCCTGCCCTGGACCCTGGTCGTCGTCGCCGAACGGCACACGGCTCCGGCACCCGAGGGCGGGTCGGACCGACGAACAGCAGCGCGTTGGAGCCGTGCCCCCGGCAAGCGCGAGACCCTGGCCACTGAGCGGCGCTGCATCCCTCCGCTTCGGCGTGACGCACCTGAGCCACCCGGGAAGCCAGCAGCACACCGTGACCAAGTCGAGGTGCGCTTCCCCCGGTCAAGTGCGCTGGTCCCCGTGTAGTCCCCAAAAACGATCAAGGGGCCGTTTCAGATTCCCCTGAAACGGCCCCTGATCTGCGACTTCGAAAAGTCGGGACGACAGGATTTGAACCTGCGACCCCTTGACCCCCAGTCAAGTGCGCTACCAAGCTGCGCCACGTCCCGTTGCCCGTCTGACCTGGGGTTTCCCCCGGCTGGACGCGCATGAGAACAATACCGCACTTTCGCTGGTGGTCACGAACCCTTTCCCGGCACCCGGAGACAGGGGCGCACGGAGTCGGGCGTTCACTCTCCGTGACGCGCCGGGCGCCGGCGTGCGCACTGGCGCGCCACCTCCGGGGGTTCGAACACGGGTCCGGAGGGTCGTTGGGGGCGGGTCGTCCGGGCAGGAGGGCGGTCGGAAGGGGGCCAGAATTCCGCCCCTCTGAGAACGAAGGTGCTCATGTGCCGAACGGGCCGACCTCGTGGCCATATGCCAGGGCCCCCGTTGCCGCTGGCATGTGGCAGAAAGCCGCCCCCGAGGAATGTCCGGCGGACGAGGGCGATCATGCCGAGACCACCAGAAACACAGTCGGAATCAATCGTCAACCGCTCGGGTTTCGGACAAATCTCGTGGCGATATTGATCCATCTCCGAAAGATCAACACCATGAGGTGGTCGGCCTGTTCGGGACGGGACCACTGCCGATGCACCACCTGACCGGACAACCGATCAGGCGTTTCGCAGGGGAGGAACTCCGGATGGACGGCTACTTCAGCAGTCGACTGCATCATCAGCTCAGGGAGACGGTCCGGGAGTTCGCGGAGCGTGAGGTCCGGCCGCGGATAGCCGAGATGGAGGCGAACCGCACGGTCCACCACGAGCTGTCCCGGCTGATCGCCGAGCAGGGCTGGCTGGGGGCGACCATCCACCAGGAGTACGGCGGCATGGGCGCCGGCCACCTGGCCAAGACCATCATCATCGAAGAGCTGTCCCGGGTCAGCGGCGCCATGGGTGCCATGGTCCAGGCCTCCCAGCTGGGCACGGCCAAGATCGTCCACTTCGGCAGCGACGAGCAGCGCAAGACCTGGCTCCCGGCGATCGCCGCCGGTGAGTGCCTGCCGACCATCGCGGTCACCGAGCCCGAGTCCGGCGGCCATGTGCTGGGCATGAGCGCCAGCGCGGTCCGGGACGGCGACGACTACATCCTCAACGGCAGCAAGGTCTACGTCGGCAACAGCCACGTCGGCGATCTGCACGGTGTCGTGGTCAGGACCGGGCCCGGCTCGAAGGGACTCACCGCCTTCCTGGTCGAATCCGATCGTCCGGGGTTCAGGACCGGTCCGCAGCAGCCCGCCATGGGGCTCCACGGCTTCAGTTTCGGCGAGCTGATCTTCGAGAACTGCCGGGTCCCGGCCTCCAACCGGCTCGGCGACGAGGGCGACGGCCTCTCCGTCGCGTACTCCTCCAGCGTGCTCTACGGGCGGGCCAATCTCACCGCCGTCTCGCTCGGCATCCACCAGGCGATCCTGGAGGAGACCACCCGGTTCGCCTCCGAGCGCATCCGGTACGGCAAGCCGCTCCACGACCTCCCCACGGTCAAGCTCAAGCTGGGCCAGATGCAGTCCCGGCTCATGACCGCCCGGCTCGCCGCGTACCACGCCGTCCACCTGCTCGACCAGGGACTCTCCTGTGACACCGAGCTGATGAACGCCAAGCTCGTCAACGTCGAGTCGGCGATCGACTCCGGGCGCAACGCCATGGAGATCCACGCCGCCGCCGGCCTCTTCACGGACCGGGCCATCGAGCGGTACCTCCGTGACGCGCACCACATCTTCGCGCCGGCCGGCACCTCCGACATCCAGCTCCTACGACTGGCCGAGGTCGCCCTCGGCCAGGACAAGGGCAGCTGGTCGGAGCGCCTCTCCGAGCTGGTCCGCACGCCGGAACCGGAGCCGGCGCACGCCTGACGCACCCCGGTACGGAAGGAGCCCCGGCACGGCGACGGCCGTACCGGGGCTCCCCACGTGTCCGATCGGACGGACGGCGTCCGTCAGAACATCCCGTCCTCGCGCCGGTGGATCTGCTCCACCAGCTCGGCCGCCATCGCCTTGATCGTCTCCAGACCGGCGCGCCCCCACGGCCGGACGTCGGTGTCGACCACGCAGATGGTGCCGAGGGCCACACCGGTGCGGTCGATCAGCGGCGCTCCCATGTAGGAGCGGATGCCGATCTCGTCCACGACCGGGTTCCCCGCGAAGCGCGGGTAGTCGCAGACGTCCTCCAGGACGAGGGCCTTGCGCCGTACGACCACGTGCGGGCAGTAGCCGTGGTCGCGGGCCATGAAACGGCCGACGCCGCCGGAGCCCGCGGCGGCAGCACCGAGGTCGCTGCCCGAGTGGGTGCCCTCGGGGGTGTGCAGGCCCGCGAAGAACTGCCGGTTCTCGTCGATGAAGTTCACCATCGAGAACGGGGCCCCGGTCACGTCCGCCAGGCGGTGGGCGAACTCGTCGAACGCCGGCTCCGGCCGCTCCCCGAGGCCCAGCTCGCGCAGGCGCTGCGCGCGGACGGGCGCTTCCTTGTCGATGGGGGTCAGCAGGAGGTGACCGGTCGGGTCGTAGGTCATGGCGTGGCTCCGTAGCTCGGCACGGTGTCCGGGATGGTGGTGAGCAGATGCTGGACGAGGGTCAGCAGGGTGCGGATGCCCGAGCTGGAGATGCGGGCGTCGCAGAGGACGACCGGAACGTCCGGCTTGAGGTCGAGCGCGGACCGGATCTCGTCCGGTTCGTAGCGGAAGGCGCCGTCGAACTCGTTGACCGCCACGACGAAGCGGATGCCCCGCCGTTCGAAGAAGTCGACGGCGGAGAAGCACTCCTGGAGCCTGCGGGTGTCGGCGAGGACGACCGCCCCGAGCGCCCCTTCGGAGAGCTCGTCCCACATGAACCAGAAGCGTTCCTGGCCCGGGGTGCCGAAGAGGTAGAGCACATGGCGGTCGTCGAGCGTGATGCGGCCGAAGTCCATGGCGACCGTGGTCGTGGTCTTGGACTCCACGCCCTCCAGGCTGTCGGTGGCCGCGCTGACCGAGGTCAGCAGCTCTTCGGTGCTGAGTGGTTCGATCTCGCTGACCGCGCCCACGAGGGTCGTCTTGCCCACGCCGAAACCGCCCGCCACCAGGATCTTGAGAGCGGTGGGGAACGGGTCGGTCGCGAAGCCGTCGTGGCGCTCAGAGCCGTTGTCGTAGGCCATCGAGCACTGCCTCCAGCAAGGAACGGTCGGTTGGGTTGGCATGGAAGCGGGGCGCGCGGGCGGTGAGCGCCCCGCAGTCCACGAGGTCGGAGAGCAGGACCTTGGTGACCACGGCCGGGAGCCGTAGGTGCGCCGCGATCTCGGCCACCGAGGTGGGGCCGTCGCACAGCCCCAGGGCCAGGCTGTGCTCGGGACCCATGTGTGTCTGGGGGGACGATCCGGTCGCCATCACCATCGACAGCAGGTCCAGCGCGGTCGTCGGCCTGGTCCGGCCACCGCTGACGGTGTACGGGCGGATCAGCCGGCCGGCCGCGTCGTCGAGCCAGGGCCCTTCCTGGGGTGACGTCATCACTGCCCGATGCCACCCACCACGCCGGCGGCCTGCCGGGCGGGGGTGACCAGGTACGGCCTGACGCTCTTGACGAGCATCGCCATCTCGTACCCGAGGACCGCGGCGTCCGCCTCGCGCCCGGCGAGGACCGCCAGGCAGGTGCCGGAGCCCGCGGTGGAGACGAAGAGGAGGGTGGAGTCGAGCTCCACGACCACCTGACGGACCTCGCCGCCGTCGCCGAACCGGGCGCCGGCGCTGCGCCCGAGCGAGTAGAGCCCGGAGGCGAGGGCCGCCATGTGGTCGGCCGCGTCGGGGTCGAGGCCGTGGACGGATTTCACGAGGCCGTCGGAGGAGAGCAGGACCGCGTTGCGGGTGTAGGGGACCCGCTGGACCAGTCCGCTCAGCAGCCAGTCGAGGTCCGAGGAATGGCCGGTCGGCACATTGCTCGCCATGGTGCATCTACTCCTTGTGCGCGTCGCCGGGACGCGGCGATTCATGGGGGGCGGACTGGGACTCGGCGAGACCGATGCCGCGCTGGAACGCGGCCATCAAGCCGGGGTCGTGCAGGGCGTGCTCCTCGGGCTTGCGGACCGCGGGCTCGTCGCGCAGCTGCGGGACGATGTGCTCCTGGGCGCGCCGCTTGGGGAGCAGCGGCCGGCCGTTGGCCTCGGGCGCCGGGGGGAGCGGCGACATGAGGGAGGCCGGCGGGCCGGTGTGTTCCGCGCCGGCCGACCGGGCCGGTGCGGCGGGGGTGCGACCGGAGTCCGCGTACCCGTTCGACGGCTCGCCGGTACGGGGGTGGGCGAGCGGGTGGAGGGCCGGGGGCTCCTCGTGGCGGACGGCGGTCCGCTCGGGGGAGGCCACCGCGTACGGAACGGGTCCGGTGTCGGCCGTCGTGTTCATGGCCATCGGCGCGGGCGCCTGGGGGTGGACCGGCGCCGGTGCCGTCATCGGCATCGGCATGGGGGCCTGGACCGGGGCGGGCATCGGGACGACGGGCGCGGGCTGCGCCGGCGCGTGTCCCTGCGGCTGCTGCGTCGGCTGGGGCTGCAGTTGCACCTGGTTCGGCGGGACCGCGGTGGAACCGGCGGTCGCGGCGGCCTGGCGCTCGTGGTGGGCCAGCCCCTCGGGGTCGGCGCCGAGGAGACCCTGCGGCAGCACGAGGACGGCCTGGACTCCGCCGTAGATGTTGGACTGGAGGCGTACGGCGATGCCGTGCCGGCGGGCCAGCGCCGAGACGACGAAGAGTCCGATGCGGCCGTCCTGGAGCAGGTGCGCGACATTGACCTGGTCGGGGTCGGCGAGCAGGGCGTTCATCTTGTTCTGCTCGGTGACCGGCATGCCGAGGCCGCGGTCCTCGACCTCGATCGCGAGTCCGGCCGTCACGTACTGCGCGCGGAGCAGCACGGTGGTGTGCGGCGCGGAGAACAGCGTGGCGTTCTCGACGAGTTCGGCGAGGAGGTGGATGACGTCGGCGACGGCGTGGCCCCGGAGCGTGCCGTCGATCGGCGGTACGAGCTTGACGCGCGGGTACTGCTCGACCTCGGCGATGGAGGAGCGCAGCACCTCGGTCATGGTGACCGGGTTCGACCACTGGCGGCGGGAGATCGCGCCGCCGAGGACGGCGAGGTTCTCGGCGTGGCGGCGGATGCGGGTGGCCAGGTGGTCGACGTGGAACAGGCCCTTGAGCAGCTCCGGGTCCTCGACCTCGTTCTCCAGTTCGTCGAGGAGCTGGATCTCGCGGTGGACCAGGGACTGCAGGCGCCGGGCGAGGTTGACGAAGACCTCGACCTTCTGTTCGTTGCCGACGCTGCTGGAGAGCCGGGACGCCTGCACGACGGCTGCCACGGCGCCCTCGTGAGAGCGCGTCAGCTCCTGGGAGAGCAGGTCGAACTCGTCCCCGGAGGCGGCGGTCGTCGGCGGGGCGGGGCGGGGTGCGATGCCCTCCCCCTTGCGCAACTGTTCGAGGATCGTACGGAGTTCGCTCTGACTGCGGGCGCTGGAGCGACGCAGCGCGTTGCACCGGTCGAGGACCGCCTTGGCGGCCCGGTCCGCGCCGAGCGCGGCGGCCGTCACGGAGGCGACCGTGAGGGCGGCGGCGCCGGTGAGCGCGGCCCAGAGTCCGGGCGTCGGGGTGGCGCCGGTGGAGCGGATGGTGAAGAGCACGGCCGCGGCCCCGCCCAGTGCCACCGCGACGGCGGGGAGCACGGAGCTGCGCAGGAGTTGGGGGCGTATGCGGGCTTCCGTCGTGTGCGGCGCGGGGGGCTGCGCCGGGGGGTTGCCGCCGGCGCCGGGGGCTGAGCGGGCGCCTGACCGGCCGTGCCGCCCGCCCTCGCGTCGATCGGACCGCGAGGCGGGTGCGCGAAGTTGAGACATGAGTGTCCTTGGTACGTACGTGCCCAGGAATCGGCGTACTGCGGGGAGCGGAGGAGGTGGACTTCGGGGGATTCAGGGGGTGGTTCAGGAGGTGGACGACAAGGAGGGACCGAGCCTATCGATGATCACCAACCACACACTGTAGTCGTCAACCATTCATGTGCGGTGCGCAGTTGGCAAACTTACCCGTTGAGCGGGCCCCTCTGGTATCACCGCCGGCGCGACAGGCCGATATCCATCGGCCGAAAGTCGACGACATGGCGCGGAAGGGCTGTTGGGGAACGGGAACGGAAGAGGGCGGAGGCGTTCTCACACCTCCGCCCTCTGCGGAAATCGTCCCGACCGGAATCCCCGGCGGGCGGCTGCGGACCAGGCGGTCCGCATCGCGGCTAGGGAGTCCGCGCGGCCTCCGGCGCACCCCGGCCGGCGTCCGGGCCGGGCTCGCCGGACGTCCCTCCGGCGATCGCTTCCGTCTTCGCGTCCGCATCCATGCCGGACGCGGACGTGAACGACCGGTCACCCTCGGTGAGAGACGCGCCCGCCCAGCCGCCGACGGGGGCGCGGGCGACCCGGCGCCACCACGGGCTCTCGGGGATCCGCTCGGCGCCCGGTTCGAAGGGCTCGCCGGGGACGGGCAGGGCGATCCGCTGGGCGACACCGGTGGCGGCCTCGACGGTCCCCTCCCCCGGCTCGGCCCACGGGTGCGGCGCGAGGTTGAAGGTGCCCCAGTGGATCGGCAGCATCACACCGGCCGGAGCGCCGCCCTGGAGGTCCAGGTGGGCGCGCATGCCCTCCGCGGGGGTCATGTGGATGTCGGTCCAGAACTCCGAGTAGGCGCCGATCTGGATCATGGTGGCGTCGAAGGGGCCGTGGGCGGCGCCGATGTCCTTGAAGCCGGTGAAGTAGCCGGTGTCCCCGCTGTGGAAGATCCGGTGGGCGGGTCCGGTGACCACCCAGGACGCCCAGAGCGTCATCTGCCGGTTGCGCAGGCCGCGGCCGCAGAAGTGCCGGGCGGGGGTGGCCGTCAGGCTCAGCTCGCCGATCTCGGTGGACTCGTTCCAGTCCAGCTCGCGCAGGCGGGAGGCGGGCACCCCCCAGCGCTCCAGGTGCGCGCCGACGCCCAGCGGCACCGCGAAGAGGGTGCCGGTGGTGGCGAGCGCCTTGATCGTCGGCAGGTCGAGGTGGTCGTAGTGGTCGTGCGAGATCACGACGACGTCGACCGGGCCGAGCGCGGCGAGCGGCGCGGGCACCGGATGGAGGCGCTTGGGCCCCGCGAAGGGGAAGGGGGAGCAGCGCTCGCCCCAGACGGGGTCGAAGAGGACCCGGTGGCCGTCGATCTCCGCGAGGACGCCGGAGTGACCCATCCATGTCAGACGGAGACCGGTGACCGGCGGGCGGGCCAGGTCGGCGACGGTGGTGGGGTGGACGGGGATCGTGCCGGTGGGGGCTCGGCGCGAGCGCCCCTCCTTGTCGAAGTAGATCTTGGCGAACTCGACGCTGGAGCCGGAGGGGCCGCGTCGGGCCTGTTCGGGGTTCTGGAAGATCCCGTCCGCGAAGTTCGGCGAGCGGTGGATACGGGCGAGGCGCTCACCCGTGGGATCCGCCCCGAAGGACTCGGGGCGCAGCGCGCGCAGCCGGGCCCGCGGCGAACGGTCGGAGCCGGTACCGGTCACAGGACCTCCTGATCTCTGGGGGTCGTTCCATTATGGGCGGCCCGCGCCGCGAACGGTCGGGAAGGTCCGCCATACTGAACCACTGTTCAGTATGGCCACCCCGGCCGACCGGTACGACGGCCCGGCCGCCCCGCCCCTCCCAGGAGACGCACGATGACCCCCGCCCCCCTGCTTTCCGTCGGCTGGACCGACCATGTGACCGGCCGCCGGGGCCATCTGGTCGTCGACCGGCTGGTACGGGGCGTGGCCAGCGGCGGTCTGCGGATGCGGGAGGGGTGCACGGCGGAGGAGGTCGCCGGGCTCGCCCGCGGCATGACCATGAAGGAGGCCCTGCACTACGACCCGACGGCCCGGTACGTGCCGCTGGGCGGTGCCAAGGGCGGCATCGACTGCGACCCCCGCTCCCCCGAGGCGCACGGCGTCCTGGTGCGCTACCTGCGCGCGATGCGGCCGTACGTCGAGCGGTTCTGGACCACCGGGGAGGACCTGGGGCTCACCCAGGACCTGGTGGACCGCGCCGTGGCCGAGGTGGGCCTCGTCTCGTCGGTGCAGGCCGTCTACCCGCTCCTGGACGACGAGGCGGCGGCCCGGAAGCGGCTCGCCGACGCCTTCGCGATCGAGGTCGACGGCATCGGCCTCGACGAGCTGGTCGGCGGCCTCGGGGTCGCCGAGTCCGTGCTCGTCGCCCTCGACCGGGCCGGCCGGGAACACGCCGGGACCCGGGTGTCGGTGCAGGGGCTCGGCACCATGGGCGGGGCGACCGCCCGGTTCCTGGCACGGGCCGGACTGCGGGTGGTGGCCGTCGCCGACGTCCGGGGCACGATCACCCACCCCGACGGCCTCGACGTCGAGGCGCTGCTCGCCGCCCGCGACGCCCACGGGACCGTCGACCGCTCCGCCCTGCGCCCCGGGGACCGGGAGGAGCCCGGGGACGCCTGGCTCGCCGCCGAGGCGGAGGTCCTGGTCCCGGCGGCCGTCTCGTACGCGATCGACGCCGGGAACCAGGGGCGGATCACGGCCCGCTGGATCGCTGAGGCCGCCAACATGCCGGTCCTGCCGGAGGCCGAGGAGGCGCTCCGTGCCCGCGGGGTCACCGTGCTGCCGGACGTGGTGGTGAACTCGTGCACCAACGCCTGGTGGTGGTGGACGCTCTTCGGCGACATCGAGGCCGACACCGACCAGGCCTTCGACCGGGTGCGCGGGGCGATGCGGACGCTCGTCGGCGGGATGCTCGACCGGGCGGCGGCGGACGGCACCAGCCCGCGCGCCGCGGCGCACGCGCTGGTGGCGGAGCGGCTGCCGGTGATCGCCGAACGCTACGGCTGGTACTGAGCCGGCCACCCGCCGGACCGTTGACGATCATGCCCGCGTCATGTGCTGTGTAGGCTGCCGGGCGTGGCGAGAGTGCGGTTGAGCGTGACCGAGCGGCGGGAGGAACTCCTCCGGGCCGCCGTCGAGCAGATCGAGGCGCGCGGCGTCGCCGCCGTCCGGATCTCGGACGTCGCCGCCGCGCTCGGAGTGAGCAACGCGCTGGTGCTCTACCACTTCTCGTCCAAGGAACAACTGGTCGCGGCCGCCTTCGCGCACGCCGCCGAGGCCGATCTCGCCCATCTGAGGCGGCTCCTCGGGCGCCGCTCCACGGCGGTGCGCCGCCTGCGGGCCGCCGTGCGCTGGTACGCCCCGACCGGTCAGGCCAAGGGCTGGCGGCTGTGGATCGAGGGCTGGGCGGCCTCCCTGCGGGACCCCGGGCTGCGCCGGGTCGCCGCCTCGCTCGACCGGGAGTGGAAGGCCGCGCTGACCCGGGTGATCGCGGAGGGCGCGGCCGCCGGGGAGTTCCGCTGCCCGGACCCGGCCGCGGCGGCCTGGCGGCTCACCGCGTTCCTCGACGGCCTGGCGGTCCAGACGACGGCCTACGCCGGCTCCCTCTCCCGCACCGCGATGCTCCGCTGGGCGGACACGGCCCTCGCCCGCGAGCTGGACCTGCCGGCCGAGGAGGCGACGGACGCGGAGGCCCCGGACGGGGAGGCCCGGGACGGAGAGACCCGGGACAGGGCGGCTCGGGACGGATCGGCTCGGGACGGAGAGACGGAGGGCCAGGAGACGACGGACCGCAAGACGACGGACCAAGAGGCGACGGACCGGGAAGCGACGGACCAGGAAGCGACGGACCGGGATCCGGACGCGGAGGTGGGCATGCCCGACGGGTCGTCCGCCGGCGCCGACGCCGTGCGACCCGCGGCCCGGCCCGGCCCGGCCACCGCGCGCTCCGAGCCCGCCGCCCCGGACGCCCGCCCGGTCAGAGCAGCTCGAACACCGCCGAGACGGTGACCTGCTCCTCGATCTCGCCCGGGGCCAGCGGAACGCTCGCCTCGTCCGCGGAGATCCCGGGCGCCGCACCGGGACCGGGGCGCACGGACTCGCCCTCGCTCAGCGAGACGAGCCGGCCGAGCCGGTGGCCGCTGAGCCGGGCGTGCTGCGCCGCCTTGTCGTACGCGTCCCGGTAGGCGGCCTCCCGCGCCTTCACCCGCAGGGCCGAGGGGTCGGCGACGTCGAAGACGACGCCGTTGACCCGGCCCGCGTCCCCGGTGGTGTCGTTGACGGCGCCGATGACCTGCCCGGTCCTGTCGAGGTCCCGGACCTTCACGGAGAAGGACTGCCCGGCCTGGTACGCGGTCACCTTGCTCTCGCCCGCGGTGTTCTGGGTGTAGACCGGGGAGAGCGACAGGCTGTCGGTGCGGATGTCCCGTTCGGCGATGCCCTGCCCGCGCAGCACGTCGAGGAGCGACTTCGCGGCGGTGCTCTGCGCGGCCATCGCCTCCTTCGCGGTCCGGCGCGAGGCCTCGACCCCGACGGCCACGATCGCCAGGTCGGGCGCGGCGGCGGCGCGGCCGCTGCCGCTGACGGAGACCGTCGCGGGCTCCTCCGCCCGGCCGGCCGTGCGCGGGGCCGTCCGCTCGGGCGCGGCGGCCAGCGCGGGGGCCGAGGTACCGGCGAGGAGGCCGCCGAGCACGGCGGTGGCGGCGAGCAGACGGGCGGTACGGGCTGCGGCGCTGGGCCGGCGGATCGTCACGGGCGGTCCCTTCGATGGTGGGTGCCGGAGCTCCGGCGGGCACATCCCAGCACCCGGCGCCGTCCCCTCCGGTACGCCACTCCTGACCACCGGCTCCCTTCACCTCTCCGTACCAGCCGGGCCCGTCCCTGCCCGGGCGGGGCGCTCAGGTCTGGACGAGGGGCCGGTACGCGTCGGAAGAGAGACCGAAGGTCCAGGCGACGCCCTCCCGCGCGGTCCGGGTCGTGGGCGGCACCCGGAGCCAGTACGTGCGGTGGCTGCCGTCCGGCTCGGGGGTGGAGTTGACGACCTCGACCATCACCACGTCCTCGTCGTCGGCCAGCGCGATCCGCCAGAGGACACCCGTCTCGTCGCGGTGCTCGTGCCGGGCGCCGGAGGCGGCGAGATAGCGCTCGTAGCCGTAGTACTCCAGCATCACCCGGCGCAGTTCGGCGTTCTCCTCCTTCCGTATCCGCTCGGGGGTGAGACCGGCGAGGCCGGCGAGGAACGCGGCGGGCACCGGCATGCCACGCCAGGCGTGGAGGGCGAATCCGTCGGCGAAGGCCAGTGCGGGGCCGTCGCCCCGGTCGAGCCGCCCGGCCTCGTCCCGGTGGAGGGCGACGGGGCGCTCGCAGACCACGGCGACGTTCTCGTACGGCCACCACCAGCCCGCGTGTCCGGCGACGGCGGCGAGCCCCGCGAGCCGCTCTCCGCGGCCGTCGAAGGCCGCGAGCCAGGCGGCGTCGTGCTGGCCGAGCACCGCGTCGAGCAGCACGAGCCGCACGGCGGTCGCCTCCCGCACGGGAGCGGCGGAACCGTCGGCGTCACCCGAGGCACCAGAGCCGCCGGAGCCACGGGAGCCACTCGCGCCACGATGGTCACTCACGTCACCGGAGCCGCCCGGATAACCCGCGTCGCCCGGGCCCGCCGCTCCCGTGGCGGCCTCCGTCACCCCGGCCCGTATCCGGTCGGCGAGGCCACGGGTCAGATCCCAGAGCGGGGCGCCGGTCGCCTGCCAGTGGGCGGCCCAGCCCGCCGGGCCGAGCAGGTCGTGGAGGCGGCGGCGCTCCTCGGCCCACGGCCGGGTGCGCACCTCGTCCCGTACCGAACGGCCCCGCTCCGTCAGGCCCCTGACGAGCGTGACAGCCGCGAGCGGCGAGTCGGCCCAGAGCACGCGGCCGGGCTCGGCGAGGCCCGCCGTGCGGTAGGCGAGTCCGACGCCGGCCTCCGCGGCGGCGCGGTCGGCGGGCCCGGTGGCCGCGGCGACGGACCGCCACTTGTCCTGTGCGGTGGTGTGGTTCATGTCGTGTCCCCCAGGTCTCTCTCGGTCAGTCCGCCACGATCCGGTAGGCGCCGGGCACGTACTCCCGCTGGCGCACCACCCGGTACCAGCCCTTGGGCAGCGGGATCGGGGCGTGCTCCTCGTGCACCACCCGGCCGCCCTCGGGAAGGTGGAGCAGGAGCGGGCCGTAGGGCCCCGCCTCCCGGACGAGCCGGCCGGGCCCCGGGATCGCGTGGGCGTGCCCGGTGACCTCGCCGAGGGCGAGGACCAGGCGGCCCCGTGCGTCCCTCGGCTCCCCCGCCACGGTCCTGGCGCGCTCCGGAACGGCCGTCTCCTCGACGGGCGCGATCAGCACGTCTCCCTGCCGGTACATGGCTCTCCCCTCCCCGTTCGGCGCGGTACGCCGGACACGGGAACGACGCTAGGGGCCGGGTCTGACAATCGGCCCCGCGCCGGCGCCCGCCCGGCCCGCGCCGTCGGCCACCGACCCTCCGCGGAGCGCTGTCGGTGCCGCTTGGTAGAACTCTTGCCATCAGCTGATCCACGCCGTCCGTCGTCCGGGAGCGCAGTCATGACCGTTGGCCACCACCTGCAGGAATTCCACGGCCTGCCCGTGTTCGACTTCCCGGCCGAGGACGCGCGGGTCGAACTGCCCGACGCGGCGGCCGTCGCCTGGCGGATCTCCTCCCCGACCTACTGCGACCCCGGGGACGAGCAGTGGGGGCCGCTCTTCGAGCGGTTCCTGAAGACGGTGGACACGGGTCGGGTGCGCGCGGTGGTCGTCGGCGGCTGGAACGAGGCGTACGAGACCTCGTCGGCCGGCATCGTCACGGCCCTCATCGCCGCGAACAACCGGCTCACCGGCCTGGAGGCGGTCTTCCTCGGGGACATGGGGTCCGAGGACTGCGAGATCTCGTGGATCGTCCAGTCCGACGTGACCCCGCTGCTCGCGGCCTACCCGACCCTGCGGGAGTTCGCGGTGCGCGGCGGCACGGGCCTGGTCTTCCCCTCGATCCGGCACACCGGTCTGGAGACCCTGGTGGTGGAGGCGGGCGGCCTGGGTGCCGAGGTCGTGCGCGGGATCGTGGGCAGTGACCTGCCGGCCCTGGAGAAGCTGGAACTCTGGCTCGGCACCGACGAGTACGGCGGCGACAGCACCGCCGAGGACCTGGCGCCGCTGCTCTCCGGTTCGTCGTTCCCCGCGCTGCGCAGTCTCGGCCTGTGCAACAGCGTGATCCAGGACGCCGTCGCCGCCGCCGTGGCGGGCGCCCCCGTCGTCGCCCGGATCGAGCGGCTCGACCTGTCCATGGGCGTCCTCACCGACGAGGGTGCGGCGGCCCTGCTCGACGGGCAGCCGCTGACCCATCTCGTCCACCTCGACCTCTCGCACCACTTCCTGTCCGAGGCCATGGGGGAGCGGGTGCTCGCCGCGCTCACCCCGTACGGCGTGACCGTCGACCTCGACGGCGCGCAGGAGCCCGAGGACGACGGTGACGGCGGGGTCTACCGGTACGTCGCGGTCGCCGAGTGACCGCCGGCCCGCGCCTCGTGGTCGTCGGCGATCCGGCGGGCCGCCGCGTCGCGTTCTTCCAGGACGCGCTGCGGGCCGCCGGGCTGCCCGGGGCGCGGGTGGTCTCCTGGCCCGAGGTGCTGCGCGGCCGGGCGCGGTTCGCCGCGGGCGAGACCGTACGCCTGGACTCGCCCGGCGAGGACGCGGAGGCCGACCGGCTGCTGCGCGGGCTTGACGATCCGGCCCGGGTCGAGGGCACCGGCCTCTGGTACGAGCGGTTCACGGCCGCCGTGGCGGGCCTCGCCCGGTCCGTCGCCGAGGCGGGCGCCGTGCTCGTCGACGACCCGGCCGAGCTGTCCGTCCTGTTCGACAAGCGGCTCGGCCATGGCCTGCTGCGCGCGGCCGGCGTCCCGGTCCCCGAGTCGCCCACCTCGGGTCCCTCCGCCCCGCCGGTGCGGGGCTGGGAGCACCTCAGGTCGCTGACGGCGGAGGCCGGTCTGCGCCGGGCCTTCGTGAAGCTCGCGCACGGCTCCTCCGCTTCGGGGGTGCTCGCGGTCGAGACGAACGCCGCGGGCCGGGTCCAGGCCACCACCTCGGTGGAACTCGCGGCCGGCGGGCTGCTCTTCAACTCCCTGCGGGTGCGGCGCTACACGAGCGAGCGCGAGGTCGCCGCGATCGTGGACGCCCTCGCCCCCGACGGTCTGCACGTCGAGCGCTGGCTGCCCAAGGCCTCCCAAGGGGGCCGGGCGGCCGATCTGCGGGTGGTGGTGGTCGACGGGCGGGCCACCCACGCCGTGCTCCGCACCAGCCGCTCCCCCATGACCAATCTTCATCTGGGCGGCGCCCGCGGCGATCTGGACGCGGCCCGCGCGGCGATCGCCGCGACCGGCGGGCGGTGGACGGACGCGGTCGACGTGTGCGAGCGGGCCGCCGCCGCGTTCCCCGGCACCCGGTGCGTGGGCGTCGACCTGTTGCCCGCCTCGGGCTGGCGCCGCTTCGCGGTGGGCGAGGTGAACGCCTTCGGGGATCTGCTGCCGGGGCTGACGGGCCTGCCCGGCAGCGGCGTCGAGGGCCTCGACACGTACGCGGCCCAGGTCGCCGCCCACGTCCCGGTCCCGCGCGGCGCCGCCGACGCCCGCCCCGCCCGCACCACCACCGCCGCCCGACCCGACCGCACCACCGACACCGGACCCGACCTCACCACCCGCGCCACCCGCACCACAGGAACGAGCACCACGTGAACCAGCCCGACATGAACAGGATCGTCGGCAGCCACGATCTGCTCCTGGTCACCCTCGACACGCTGCGGTACGACGTGGCCGCGGAACTCGCGGCCGCCGGCCGCCTGCCGAACCTGGCCCGGCATCTGCCCGCCGGTGGCTGGGAGCGCCGGCACGCGCCCGGCAGCTTCACCTACGCCTCCCACCAGGCCATGTTCGCCGGATTCCTGCCGACCCCCGCCACCCCCGGTCCGCACCCGCGCCTCTTCGCGGCGCGTTTCGAGGGCAGCGAGACCACCGCCGACGGCACCTACGTCCACGACACCCCGGACTTCGTGTCGGCCCTCGCGGGCGAGGGCTACCGCACGGTCTGCGTCGGCGGAGTCGGCTTCTTCAACCGGCGGCCGCCCCTCGGCACCGTGCTCCCCGGTCTGTTCCAGGAGAGCCACTGGGAGCCCTCCTTCGGCGTCGCCTCCCCGACCTCCTTCGAGTCCCAGGTCACCCGCGCGGAGGAGGTCGTCGCCGGGCTCCCGCACGAGCGGCGGCTCTTCCTCTTCGTCAACGTGTCCGCGCTGCACCAGCCCAACTGGTTCCATCTGCCGGGCGCCACCCACGAGGCCGGTGACTCCCGGGAGACCCACGCGGCCGCCCTCACCTACGTCGACCGCCACATCGGGCGGCTCTTCGCCGCGATGAGCAGCCGCCGTCCGTGTTTCGCGATCGTCTGTTCCGACCACGGCACGGCGTACGGGGAGGACGGCCACACCGGTCACCGGCTCGGCCACGAGGTCGTGTGGACCGTCCCGTACGCGCAGTTCGAGCTGGCGGGCCCGGAGCGGGAGGCCGTGGCATGAGCGACGACGCCACCCCGCGCCCGTACCGGAGCTACGTCTACGCCTACCCGCACAAGACGGCGTACCGGAGGCTGCCCGAGCGTCCGGAGCTGGCCGCCCTCTGGCGGGACGAGCCGAAGGACGCGCTCTCCCTCTACGCGCACATACCGTTCTGCGAGGTCCGCTGCGGCTTCTGCAACCTCTTCACCCGGATCGGCGCCCCCGACGAGCTGACCGCCCGCTACCTCGACGCCCTCGACCGCCAGGCCGCGGCCGTGCGCGAGGCCCTCGGGGAGAGCGACCCGGTGCGGTTCGCTACGGCCGCGTTCGGCGGCGGCACGCCCACCTTCCTCACCGCCGCCGAGCTGGAGCGGCTCTGCGACATCGCCGAGCGGCGGACGGGGGTGGACCTGCGGGCGGTGCCGCTCTCCGTGGAGACCTCGCCCGCGACGGCGACCGCCGACCGCCTCGCCGTGCTCGCCGGGCGGGGCGCGACCCGGCTCAGCATCGGGGTGCAGAGCTTCGTGGAGGCCGAGGCGCGCGCCGCCGTCCGGCCGCAGCGCCGCGCGGACGTCGAGTCGGCCCTCGGCCGGATCAGGGACACCGGCGTCCCCGTCCTGAACATCGACCTGATCTACGGGATCGACGGGCAGACGGAGGAGACCTGGCGCTCCTCGCTCGACGCCGCCCTCGCCTGGCGTCCCGAGGAGCTGTACCTCTACCCGCTGTACGTCCGGCCGCTCACCGGCCTCGGCCGGATCTCCCCCGGCGCCGACCGCGCGTGGGACGAGCGGAGGCTGCGCCTGTACCGGTACGGCCGTGACCATCTCCTCTCCCACGGGTACGAGCAGGTGTCGATGCGGATGTTCCGGCGGGCGGACGCGGCACCGCTGGGGCCGGACGACCACGCCTGCCAGACGGACGGGATGATCGGACTGGGCTGCGGGGCCCGCTCGTACACCTCGGCCCTCCACTACTCCTTCGACTACGCGGTGGACATGCGGGAGATCCGCTCGATCATCGACGCGTACACGGAGACCGCGGACTTCTCGCGCGCCGAGGTCGGCCGGTGGGTCGACGCCGGGGAGGCTCGCCGCCGCCATCTGCTGCAGTCGCTGCTCCAGGCCGGGGGCATGCCTCTCGCGGAGTACGAGGAGAGGTTCGGTTCCTCTCCGTTCGCCGACTTCGCGGAGGAGCTGGACCGGTTCGAGGCCCTCGGCTGGCTGGACGGGGAGGCACCGGGAGGGCTCCTGAGACTGTCGCCGGAGGGGCTCGCCCACTCGGACGGTGTCGGCCCCGAGCTGTTCTCCCCCTCGGTGCGGGCCGCGATGGCCGCGTACGAGCCGAAGTAGCGGGCGGTCATGGACCTGACACTGCTCTACCGCGGGCCGCTCTCCTCCTGCGACTTCGACTGCCCGTACTGCCCCTTCGCCAAGCGCCGGGACAGCCGGGAGCAGCTGCGGGCCGACCGGGCCGCGCTCGAACGGTTCACCGGCTGGGCCGCCGGGCAGAGCGGCGACCGGCTGCGGATCCTCTTCACCCCGTGGGGCGAGGGCCTGGTCCGCTCCTGGTACCGGCGGGCGATCGTCGAGCTGTCCCGGCTCCCGCACGTCGAGCGGGTGGCGATCCAGACCAATCTGAGCTGCCGGACCGACTGGCTCGCGGAGGCGGACCCGGAGACGGTGGCGCTCTGGTGCACGTACCACCCGGGGCAGACGCCGTACGAGCGCTTCCTCGCGAAGTGCGGGGAGCTGACGGAGCGGGGCGTCCGCTTCAGCGTCGGCGTGGTCGGGCTCCCCGAGCACGCCGGGCACGCCCGTCGGCTGCGGGCCGCGCTGCCGCCGCACGTCTACCTCTGGGTGAACGCGGCGGAGGGGCACACGTACACCGACGCGGAGGCGGCGGGGTGGACGGGGATCGACCCGCTCTTCCCGTACAGCCGCCGTCCGCACCGCTCGGCGGGGCTGCCCTGCCGGACCGGCGAGTCGGTGATCTCGGTGGACGGCGAGGGGACGGTGCGGCGCTGCCACTTCGTCAGGGCCGAGCTCGGGAACCTGTACGACGGTTCCTACCGCGCCGCCCTGCGGCCCCGCGCCTGCCCGCTCGGCGTCTGCGACTGCCACATCGGCTACGTCCATCTGGAGACGCTGCCGCTGTACGACGTGTTCGCCGGCGGGGTCCTGGAGCGGATCCCCGCCGTCGTCCACCCGCCGGCCTCCCCCGGTGCTACAGGGGCATGAGGTCGGGGCGCTTGGCCTCGACGTAGTCGCCGGAGCTCTCGCCCCGCAGCCGGCGCCCGATCCAGGGCACGAGGTACTCCTTGGCCCAGTTGATGTCGTCGCGGCGCACCTCCAGCGTGCCGCGCGGCGGAACCGGAGGCCACGCCTGGTCCGGGTCGGCGGGCACCGGCAGGCCGAGGACCTGGGCGGCGCGCAGGGCCACCCGGGTGTGCCCCTCGGCCGAGAGGTGCAGCCGGTCGTTGTCCCAGGCCCGCCGGTCCTGGACGGACCTCAGGGACCACAGGTCGAGGACCGGGCAGTCGTAGCGGTCGGCGATGGCCCGGACGTGGGCGGTGTAGGTGGCGATCTTGCCGCGCAGGTGCCGGAGCACGGGCACGTCACGGGTGTCGAAGCCGGTGGTCACCATGACGGTGCCGACGGCTGAGGTCAGTTCGGCGACGGCGCGCTCGAAGCGCTCGGCGACGTCGTCGGGGTCCGAGCCGGGGCGGATGATGTCGTTCCCGCCGGCGCAGAAGGTCACCAGGTCGGGGGCGAGTTCCTTCGCCCGGGGGACCTGTTCCGCCACGATCTGGTCGAGGAGGCGCCCGCGTACGGCCAGGTTGGCGTAGCGGAAGGCGTCGTGCACCGGCAACTGGTCGGCGAGCAGCACCGCGAGGCGGTCCGCCCAGCCGACGTACGTCCCGCCGGGTCCGGGGTCTCCGACGCCCTCGGTGAAGCTGTCACCGATCGCCGCGTACGACCCGAATGCGTTCTTGTCTCTTGATCTCGAATCGTCTGCCACGGGAGCACATCCTTCCCTTTCGGATGTGACCTACGCGACCGTAAGGAGGGGTTGACGCTGGGTGACATATGCCACCGATAAAGAATTTGCCAAGCCGGAATAGACCTGGGCACGCCGAGCGGCCCGGCACGGGGTGCCGGGCCAGTCGGGTGACAGGTGTGCGTCAGATGGAGACGCCGTGCTGGCGCAGGTAGGCCAGCGGGTCGACGTCGGAGCCGTAGCTCGGCGAGGTACGGATCTCGAAGTGCAGGTGCGGACCGGTGGAGTTGCCGGTGGAACCGGAGAGGCCGATCTGCTGGCCGCCGGTGACGGCCTGGCCGGACGAGACGGAGAGCGAGGAGAGGTGGGCGTACTGGGAGTAGTTGCCGTCGGCGTGCTGGATGACGACCTCGTTGCCGTACGAACCGCTCCAGCCGGCCGAGACGACCGTGCCGGCGCCGACGGCGCGGACGGTGGTACCGGAGGAGGCGATGAAGTCGGCACCCGTGTGGTAGCCGGAGGACCACATGGAGCCGGAGGCGCGGTACGGGGTGGAGACGCCGCCGCCGACCGGGGCGACCCAGCCGGACGCGGAGGCCGAGGCGCCGGAGGTGGAGGAGCCCGAGGACGTCGAGGTGGAGCCCGAGGACTCCGTGCTCGCGGCCGGGGCGGCGGAGCGCTCGGCGCCACGCGAGGCGCGGGGGGCCTCGTCGTTGTTCTTGGCGGAGGTCTTCGCGGAGCTCTTGGGGGCGGCCTTGGGCGCGGCGCTCTTCGGTGCGGCGGCCGGGGCGGCGCTCTTCGCGCCGAGCGTGAGCTTCATGCCGGGCAGGATGAGCGAGGGGTTCTCGCCGACGACCTGGCGGTTGTCCGCGTACAGCTTCTGCCAGCCGCCGGTGAGGTGGTGCTCCTCGGCGATCTTCGACAGGTAGTCGCCGCTCACGACGGAGTACGTCTTCGGCTTGGCCTTGGCGGTGGGCGCGGCCTGGGCGGCGGCGGGCGCCTTCACCTGGACGGCGGCCGTGACGGCCTGTCCGGGAGCGGCGGCCGGCGTGGCGGCGTGGGCCCCGGTGGCACCGAGGAGCGGGAGGGCGACGACGGCGCCTCCCGTACCGGCGGCGACGATTCCGCGGGTCAGGGGGTTGGACTTGGTACGGCGGTGCTTACCCTTCGCGGGCATGGCGAATTCCTCTCCGGCGCCTGCGAGGTGAGCTGTCGGGTTCGGACTGGAGATGCCCGGCCACGTGTCCACGCGGCTTCACCCCGAGCCGTCCTGCTTCGCGGGACCGGCGTACTTCCTGGGTCCCCCGCTCCTGCCACGCATGGGATGAGTGGAATTCCGGACGGTGGCAGGATTCGGCGGTCCGACCGGATTGACGGTGACGCTAGACGAGCGGGGTCGGCGCGAACAAGCCACTGATTTCCGCCGGCTTTCCCCGCCCGCCCCTCCGCCCGGAATTCCGGTCACCCTCCGTCGATGACGGTCCTTCGATTTCCTTTTTCCGTACGGCAATTGCTTCGGGCCTTCGGCCACGATCCGTCACTTCTATGACCCTGCTCACGCGCCGCGGCTCATCTCGCCTGTAACCAGGGCGCGTTATACGCAAGGCCTCAATTCGGACAGATCACCCATTCCCATCCAGGGGGGTGCGCCGAGACCGTCCCGGCTGGATGATTGCCCCTGGAACCGACCTCGTGTCGGGGCACCCGAACGTCGATCACCAGGAGCATCCGTGACGCAGCAGCTGCCGCAGGTCCCGCCCGTCGAGGCGAACGAACCCGAGCTGGCGGAGGTCCGCAACTTCCGGGACGTGGGCGGCCTCCCGACGACGGACGGGCGCGCCGTGCGCCCCGGCCGCCTCTACCGCAGCGGCCACCTCGCCCACGCCACCGAGGCGGACGTCGCCTTCCTCGACTCGCTGGGACTCCACACCGTCTTCGACTACCGGAACCTGGCGGACCGGAAGGTCGAGGGACCTGACGTGGACCTGCCCGGCGTGCGGAACGTGAACATACCGCTCAACGACCCGGCCGACGGCAAGGAGTTCTGGAAGCTGGTCCGCGACGGCGACATCGAGCAGCTGCGGGAGATCCTCGGCGAGGGCAAGGCCGCGGCCCGAATGTCCGACTCGTACCGGAAGATGGTGGTCGAGCGGACCGCGGAGCACAGCCGGATCCTGCACGCCCTGGCGGAGGACAGCCTCCCCGCGCTGATGCACTGCGCGGCCGGAAAGGACCGCGCCGGGCTCTCCATCGCGATCACCCTGCTCGCCGTCGGGGTCGAGCGGGAGGCGATCGAGGCGGACTACGTGAAGTCGAACGACCCGCACCGCCGCTACAAGGTGCGCCGCAGCTCCACCGACGCGGACGCGATGTCACCCGAGGTGATGGAGCTGCTGAGCCCGCTGTTCGACGCGCGGGTGGAGTACCTGCGGGGCGCCTTCGAGATGATCGAGGCGACCTGGGGTTCGGTGGACGCCTACCTCGCGGAGGGCCTGAAGCTGGCCCCGGAGACCCGCGAGCGCCTGCGGGAGCGCCTGCTCACGGAGGCGTGAGCCCGCGGCGCACTACTGGTTCTGCCCGCCCAGCATGAAGAGCAGGTAGAGGAAGCCGGCGAAGAGGTGCCCGGCGACCAGGTACGCGAAGAGGCGGAGGACCAGCCCTTTGGGGAACTTGCCTTCCTCGCGCTCCTCGCCGGTGACAGGTCGTGACTTCTCGGACATCTCGGTCCTTTTCTTTCGAAGGGGATGCACGTATGAGAGGGGTACGGGGTCAGCGCCGGTGCGGGGGGCCGTCGCCGAGGCACAGTTCGGCCGCGGGGCTCTGCATCAGTGTGTGGACGAAGAGCAGCTCGGCCCCGCCGGGGGTCGCGGCCCCGATCCGGTGCGGCGTCAGGGAGTCGAAGTGCGCGCCGTCCCCGGGATCGAGGACGTGGACGGCCTCACCCAGCGCGAGCCGCACCCGGCCCTCCAGGACGTGGATCCACTCCTCGCCCGGATGGACGCGCACCAGGTCGGCGGGGGTGGCGTACGGCACGTGGACCCGCAGGCACTGGAGGGCGCGTCCGGCGCCGCCGGCCTGGCGGTAGATCCAGCCGTCGGCCTCGACGGGTTCGGAGCGGCCGGCCCGGACGACGGGGTCGCGCCCGGGGGGCGCCTCGCCGAGCAGCCCGGAGACCGTCGTACCGTAGATGCGGGCGAGGGCGAGCAGCATCGGCAGCGAGGGCTGCCGGTTGCCCGTCTCCAGGCGGGAGAGGTGGGCCGGCGAGAGGCCGGCCCGCTGGGCGGCGGCCTCCAGGGTGAGTCCCCGGCGGCGGCGCAGGGCCCGCAGTTGGGGCGCGACGTCGGGCAGGATGTCGGGGGTGGCGGGGTCCGGGAAGCTGTCCCCGGGGACGTGGTCCATGCGTCCATTCCGCCAGGATTATGCCTCTGAGGCAAGTTTCTTGCCCCAGAGGCAAAAACGGTCGGCCGTAAACGGCGGGCTCAGTGCCGGGCCATCGCTCCGCCGCGTGCGGCTCAGCCCTTGGCCACCGCCTGCTTGACCAGGGTCCTCCCGAAGTCCCACATCAGCCCGCCGCCGCCGTGGGCGTCGTCCATGACCGCGGTGAAGGCGGTCACGAACCGGTCCACGTCCGCCTCGTCGATGATCAGCGGCGGGATCAGCTTGATCACCTCCAGATGGTCCCCGGAGACCTGGGTGAGGATCCGGTGCCGCTGGAGCAGCGGGACGACGACCATCTGGGCGAAGAGGCCCTTGCGGGCCGCCTGGAGCATCGTCCAGCGACCGCGCAGCCCCAGCGAGGACGGCCGGCCGAACTCGATCCCGATCATGAGGCCGCGCCCGCGGACCTCGTGGAGCAGCTCGTACCGGGGCACGAGCTCCCTGAGGCGGCCGGAGAGCAGGTCGCCGATCCGGCGGGCGTGCGCGACCGTCCCCTCGTTCTCCATGACCGAGAGGACCGCGAGCCCGGCGGTCATGGCCTGGGCGTTCGATCCGAAGCTCGCCGAGTGGACCAGGACCCGGTCCATCGACGAGTAGACCTTCTTGAAGATCCAGTCCTTGCCGAGGGTGGCGCCCACCGGCACGTACCCGCCGGAGAGCGCCTTGGCGACGCAGACCAGGTCCGGTTCGACCCCCTCCTCGTGCTGGTAGGCGTAGAAGTCACCGGTCCGGCCGAGGCCGGTCTGGACCTCGTCGGCGATGAGCAGGGCGCCGTGCCGGTGGAGCAGCTCCTGCGCGGCGCGCAGGAACCCCGGCGGGGCCGCGTGGACGCCCTTGCCCTGGATGGGCTCGACGACGAAGGCGGCCACGTCGCCCCGGCGCAGCTCCCGCTCCAGGGCGTCGAGGTCGCCGAGCTCGATCGCCGTGTCGGGCAGGAGCGGGGCGAAGCCGTCCCGGAAGCCGTTCTCGCCGTTGACGGAGAGGGAGCCGGTGGTGAGCCCGTGGAAGGCGTGGGAGCAGTAGAGGACCCTGGGCCGCCCGGTGGCGTACCGGGCGAACTTGAGGGCGGTCTCCACGGCCTCCGTGCCGCTGTTGCCGAAGAAGACCCGGTCGAGGTGCGGGCTGTGGGCGAGGAGCCGTTCGGCGAGGAGTCCGGGCAGCGGCTGGCAGTCGAAGCGGGTGAGGTCGGCGAGCTGGGCGTCCAGGACGTCGTGGAGGGCCTTGCGGACGACGGGGTGGTGCCGTCCGAGGCCCATCACGCCGAAGCCGGCGAGCATGTCGAGGTGGTCGACGCCGTCGGCGTCCCAGAAGTGGGCGCCCTCGGCCCGCTCGTAGACCTTGTCGAAGCCGATGGTGTGGAGCATGCGCGGCAGCTGGTGGTTGAGGTGGCGGGCGTGCAGTTCGTACCGCTCGCCGCCGCGCTCGGCGAGCAGGGCCCGCAGGTCGAACTCCCCGCTCATCGCTCCTCCGTCCTCACCCGTTGTTCCCCGAGACGGTCTCCCTGACCGCGCGCAGGGATTCCTTGAGGGAGCCCATGGTGGCGAGGACGGCGGTCGGCTCGTAGCCGCAGTGCGCCATGCAGTTGGCGCAGCGCGGGTCCTTGCCGCGGCCGTACTTGTCCCAGTCGGTGTCCTCGACGAGTTCGCGGTACGTGGGGACGTACCCGTCGCTCATCAGATAGCAGGGCCGCTGCCAGCCGAAGAGCGAGTAGTTCGGAATGGCCCAGGCGGTGCAGGGGAAATCCGCCTTTCCTTCCAGGAAGTCCAGGAAGAGCGGCGAGTGGTTGAGGCGCCAGCGGCGGCGGTTCCCTCCGGCGAAGGCCTTCTTGAAGAGTTCGCGGGTCTGCTCGACGCCGAGGAAGTGCTCCTGGTCGGGGGCCTTCTCGTACGCGTACGCCGGAGAGATCATCATCTCGTCGACCTGGAGGTCGTCGTTGAGGAAATTGAGCACCTCGATGATCGTCTGCGGGGTGTCGGTGTTGAAGAAGGTCGAATTGGTGGTGACGCGGAATCCGCGCCGCTTGGCCTCCTTGATGGCCGCCACCGCCTCGTCGAACACGCCCTCCTTGGCGACGGACTCGTCGTGCCGCTCGCGCAGGCCGTCGATGTGGACGGCGAAGGCGAAGTACGGCGAGGGTGTGAAGTCCTCCAGCTTCTTGCGGAGGAGCATCGCGTTGGTGCAGAGGAAGACGTACTTCCGCTTGGCCACCAGCTGGCGCACGATCTCGTGGATCTGGGGATGCATCAGGGGCTCGCCGCCCGCGATGGACACCATGGGGGCGCCGGACTCCAGGACGGCGCCGACCGCCTGGGCGACCGGCATGCGCTGCTTGAGGACACCCGCCGGGTGCTGGATCTTCCCGCAGCCCTCGCACTTGAGGTTGCAGGCGAACAGCGGCTCCAGTTCGACGATCAGCGGGAACTTCTCGCGCTTGCGGAGCTTCTGTTCGATGAGATAGGTCCCGACCCGGATGGACTGACGGAGCGGCATGGCCATAACTCGTTCACCTCCTGGGGAGCAGCAAAGAACGGTGCCATTCGAAGAAAGCGGGAAGGACGGCACGGAGAACTCGGAACGCCGATATTCCCCCGCGTACCGTGCCGATCCGGACCAGCTCATGTTCTGGAGCGTCCACGACCACCCGGACGGCCGCAACCGGGCGCGCGTCCGGCCCGCCGACGAGACCCGGGACGCCCCGGGCCGTCCGCAGGGTCGCCGCGGACTCCATGTCGACGGCGATCGCCCCGGTGGCCCGCAGGGCGGCCCGCTCGGGGCCGCGCACGACGTGGTCGGAGCCGACCAGCGGCCCGGTGTGGACGGCCCGCCCCGGCACCGCCCTGACCAGGGCCTTCACCAGGAGCTCGGTTCCGGCGCAGGACGTCGTCCCGTCGGGGCTCCGGGTCTCGTCGGCCACGACGAGGTCCCCGGGGTGCATACCGGGGGCCAGCCCCGCGCAGAAGCCGGAGGCGATGACGGCGGCGTCCCGCCACCCCTCCTCGCCGAGGGCTCGGGAGACCGCGTCGCGGGCCCGGTCCGGCCCCATGCCCGTACGGACGACGGTGACCGGCCCGGGGGCGCCGCCCCGGTCCCCGCCGCGCAGGGCGAACCGTTCGATGCCGAGCGCGCAGGCGATCAGCAGCGGCGGTGGGGCGCCGGGGCCCGGCTCGCGGCCCATCAGCGCACCGAGCCGGGTGAGGGCTCCCCGTACACATAGCGCCCGAGCGCCGTGAGCGGGAAGACCTGCCGGTAGAGGTGGTAGTTGATGGAGAAGTCCCAGGGGAAGCCGGTGCCCGTGAAGTACGGCTCGTCCCAGGACCCGTCCTCGCGCTGGGTCCCGGCGAGCCAGCCGACGCCCCGCCGGACGGGCTCGGATTCGCGCTCGCCCGCCGCGAGGAGGGCGATCAGCGCCCACGCGGTCTGGGAGGCGGTGGAGGCGCCGCGCCCGATCCACTCCTCGTCGTGGTACGAGCGGAGGTCCTCGCCCCAGCCGCCGTCCTCGTTCTGTACGGTCCCGAGCCAGCGGACGGCCCGCCGGATCGCCGGATGGGAGACGGGCAGCCCCGCGGAGGTGAGCGCCGGCAGCACCGAGCCCGTGCCGTACACGTGGTTGACGCCCCAGCGGCCGAACCAGGCGCCGTTCGGCTCCTGGTGGGCGAGCAGCCACTCGACGCCCCTGCGGGTCCGGGGGTCCTGGGCCTGCCCCTCGTGGGCCAGCATCTCCACCACGTGGGCGGTGACGTCGGCGGAGGGCGGGTCGACGACCTCGCCGAAGTCGCAGAACGGCAACTTGTTGGGGAAGGGGCTGGTGTTGTCGGCGTCGAAGGCGCCCCAGGCACCGTTGCGGGACTGCATGCCGAGCGTCCAGCGCGCGCCCCGGGCGACGGCCGCCTCCACCCGGGCGGGGTCGGGGTGCCTGACCCGGCGCAGGGCGAGCACCACCTCGGCGGTGTCGTCGATGTCGGGGTAGTTGTCGTTGTGGAACTCGAACGCCCAGCCGCCCGGGGGCAGTCCGGGCCGTCGCACCGCCCAGTCCCCGGTCCGGGTGATCTCCTCGTCGAGCATCCAGTCGACGGCCTTGACCAGGGCCGGGTGGTCGGCTGGGAGTCCCCCGTCGGCGAGCGCGATCGTGGCGAGGCAGGTGTCCCAGACGGGCGACTGGCAGGCCTCGACCATCCGGGAGCCGTCCTCGCGCCACACGGCGAACCGGTCGAGCGACTCCAGGCCGGCGCGCATGACGGGGTGCTGGAGGTCGTAGCCGAGGAGGTGGAGGGCGATGACCGAGTAGACGGCGGGCGGCTGGATCCCGCCCCAGCAGCCGTCGTTCTCCTGGCGTTCGACGATCCAGCGCGCGGCGAGGTTCATCGCGGTCCTGCGCAGGGCGCGGGGTGCGACCCGGTGGTAGGCGTGCAGCGCCTTGTCGAGCCGCTGGAAGAGCCCGTCCCAGCCGGTGACCGGGGCGAGCGGCGTGGGCGGGTTGGGGCGGGCGGGGTCGGTGTGCAGCTCGTCGAGGGGGAAGGGCGCGGGGCGGACCGGGCGCTTCGCGGAGACCACGGTGAGCGGCACGATCGTCTGCCGGGCCCAGCAGCCGAAGTCGTAGATGTTGAGCGGGAACCACTTCGGGAGGAAGAGCAGCTCCGGGGGCAGCTCGGGCAGGTCCTCCCAGCGCCACCAGCCGAAGAGCGCGAGCCAGATCCGGGTGAAGACCCGGGCGGCGGCGATGCCGCCCCTGGCGCGGACCCAGGCGGCGGCCCGTGCCATGTGCGGCGCCTCGGGCGGGTCTCCGGCGAGCCGGAGGGCCACATAGGCCTCGACGGTGGCGGAGACCTCGCCGGGCCCGCCGTAGAAGGTGGCCCAGGCTCCGTCCTCGCGCTGTTCGCGGCGGATGTGGAGGGCCGCGGCGCGGGTGGTGTCGGCGTCGAGGATGCCCAGGAACTGGCGGAGGAGGAGGTCCTCGGCGTCCATGGTGACGTTGGTCTCCAGGTCGCCCTTCCACCAGCCCTCGGGGTCCTGCAGGGCGAGCAGGTGCTCGACGGCCCGTTCCGCGGCCCGCGCGGCGGCTGTGTCGAGTGCCGACGCGGAGGCGTCGGTGTCGTACGTCGTGCTGGCCGCGGCCGCCCGGGGGCCCACGGCCCCGGCGCTTCCGTCGGTCGTCGCTGTCATGGCTTCCCCTTTGCGCAGTCGGTTGCTTCTGCTTCTACGGGTCTGCCGTCGGCCGGCGCCGTGAGGCACCGGCCGGCGACCGCGAACTCATATCAGGGTGATGGTGATCATCTCTTCCGTACGACCACGAAGTCGGCGAGCGCGGTGAGCTGCGCCCGCACGCGGGCGGGCATGTCCACCTCGTCCAGGGCCCCGATCGCGACGGCGTGCTGCCGGCGGGCCTCCTGGGAGGTCCACTCGCGTCCTCCGGCCTCCTCGATGAGGGCCGCGCGGACGGCGAACTCCTCCTCGGAGAAGGTGTCGAAGTCGTTGGACTTGGCGTCCGCGGCGAGCAGCTCGCCGAGCCGCTCGGAGGCCGGCCCGCCGGCGGCGAGCGCGGCGACGACCGGGAGGGACTTCTTGCGCTGGCGCAGGTCGCTCCAGGTCTGCTTGCCGGTGGCCTCCGGGTCTCCCCAGATGCCGAGCAGGTCGTCCACAGCCTGGAAGGCGAGCCCGAGGTGGTACCCGTACTCCTCCAGCTTGTCGGCGGTCCGGTCGTCGGCCCCGCCGAGGACGGCGCCGATGGAGACGGCGCAGGCGAGCAGGGCGCCCGTCTTGTTGCCCTCCATCTCCAGGCATTCCTCGACGGTGACCCGCTCGCGGTGCTCGTACGAGATGTCCTGGGCCTGCCCGTCGATGAGCTTGCGGGAGGCCGTGGTCAGCCGGCGGGTGGCCCGCCCCGCCTCGACGGTGCCCAGTTCCAGGAGCAGCTCGTTGGCGAGGGCGAAGAGGGCGTCGCCGACCAGGATGGCCTGCGCGGGGCCGTGCACCTTCCACACGGTGTCACGGTGGCGGCGCTGCTCGTCCCCGTCCATCAGGTCGTCGTGCAGCAGCGAGAAGTTGTGGACGAGCTCCACGGCGACGGCGCCGGGGACGCCGACCTCGGGCGCGGCCCCCGCGGCCTCGGCCGAGAGCAGCGCGAGCGCGGGACGGACGGCCTTGCCGCCGTCGCCGTCGGCGGGGTTGCCGTGGGCGTCGATCCAGCCGAAGTGGTAGGCGGCCACGGTGTCCATGGGCGGCGCGAGGCGGTCGACGGCCGCCCGCAGTACGGGGGTGGACAGGGTCCGCCCCCGCTCCAGCAGTGCGGACACGTCCGCGGTGTCGACGGCCGGATTACCCGGCGGCACAGTCGGCACGGTCTCTCCTCTTGTTCCGGTACTCACACTCATACCGCCTCCTGCAGCGGATGGTCATGGCGGCGGCCGAGGGCGGAGAGCGCGGCGCCCGCGGCACTGAATCCGCTGCGGACGGCACCCTCCATGGTCGCGGGCCAGCCGGTGGCGGTCCAGGCCCCGGCCAGGAAGAGCCCCGGTGCCTGGGTGCGGGCGCCCGGGCGGAGCCGGCCGACGCCCGGGGCGGGGGCGAACGTGGCCGTCCGCTCCCTGGTGACGAAGAAGTCGCGGATCCCGGCGCCGCGCGCGGCGGGCAGCAGCCGCTCCAGTTCGGGGAGGTACTTCGCGCGCAGGGCGGCGACGGGTTCGTCGATCTCGTCCTGGGCGGCGGACTGGGAGACGGCGAGGTACTGGCCGCCCACCCGTCGCCCACCACCACCCTTGTCCGAGTGCCCTTCGGGCCCGCCCCTCAGTAGTCCGGAGGAGTCGGTGCGGTCGAAGACCCACTGCACCGGGGAGCCGAGGGCGGTGAAGAAGGGACGCTTCAGCACCTTGCGGTCGTAGACCACGTGCAGGTTGAGGATGGGGGCGGTGGCGATGTCGAGGAGCCGGTCGGGGTCGTCGAGGGCGCCCTCGGGCAGCAGGTCGTGGGTCTCCCGCTGCGGTACGGCGAGGACGACCGCGTCCGCCGTGATCGTCTCGCCGGGTACGTCGACGGCCCAGCGTCCGTCGTCGGTGCGGGAGATCCGCTCGGCCTTGGTGCGGAGCGCGGTGCGGACGCCGAGGGCGTCGAGCTCCTTCGCGGCCCGGGTGTCGTGGAGTTCGCCGAGCGGGACGTGGGCCCAGCCGATGTCGGCGGCGCCGGGCTCGGAGAGGAGTCCGGTCTTGAAGACCATCGCGGCGAGCCCCATGGAGGCCTGCGGGGCGGGGGCGTTGAGGGTCGGGATGCCGACCAGGTCCCAGAGGGCCTCGACGGTCCGCGGGGACTGTCCGTGCCGGCCGAGCCAGGTGGCGAAGTCGATGCCGTCGAGCGCCGGGTCGGCGGGGTCGAGCTTCTTCAGGGCGAGCGCGGCCCGGCCGACGGAGGCCCGCTCGGCGAGGGAGAGGTGCGGGTACGTGGCGAGGCTGCGCGCCAGGTGCAGCGGTACGGGGAGGGCGTCGCGGCGGATCCGGCCGAGCCGGGGGCCGCGGGGGTGCGCGACGTCGAGGACGGGCACGTCGAGCCGGTCCTGGAGAGGGGCGAGCCGGGCGCCGTCGACCCGGTCGAGGAACCACCGGTAGGCGGTGCAGCAGCGCAGGTACACGTGCTGGCCGTTGTCGACGGTGAGGTCGCCGCGGCGGAAGGAGAAGGCGAGGCCGCCGAGCCGGGGCCGGCCTTCGAGGAGGGTGACGCCGACGCCGGACTCGGCGAGCCGGAGCGCGGTGGTGATGCCGGCGAGCCCGCCGCCGACGACGACGGCGTGGGGCCGCCGTCCCCCGCCGGTGGCGTCACCGGCGCCGGTCCGGGTGGCCCGGCCGGTGTCCGGCACGGTGTTCCGCTCGCTTCCGTCGGTCGTCACACGGCCTCCGTTCGGGTCGTCACGGCCGGGGGCCGGGCGGGCGCGGACACGGCCGCCCCGAGCAGGGACGCCGGGGCGGCGTCCGGGGTTGCGCGGTGGGCGGGGGCGCACGGGCTCATCAGGCACGCCTCCTGACGGTGCGCCGGGCGATGTGGCGGGTGTCGAGGCCGGAGAGGCCGCGCACCGCGACGTACGCCTTCTCGCGGCCCGGCAGCGAGACCCGGCCGCGCAGCACGGCCTCGGGGTCGCGTTCGATCCGGTCGAGGAGACGGCGGTAGATGCCGGCCATGGCGGCGACGCAGGCGCCGCTGCGCCGGTCGAGCATGGGCAGCAGCCGGTAGCCCTCGGCGAACAGGGCGCGGGCGCGGCGTACTTCGAAGTGGACGAGCCCGGCGAAGTCGGCGCCGTCGGGCGGGGTCTCGCTGCCGAAGCCGTCACCGCAGCCGAACTTGGCGAGGTCGTCGGCGGGCAGATAGGTCCGCCCGTTCCCGGCGTCCTCGCGGACGTCCCTGAGGATGTTGGTGAGTTGGAGCGCGAGGCCCAGGGTGTCGGCGTACTCGGGGGCGCGGTCGGCGCCCTGGGCGCCGGGCTGGGTGCCGAAGACACCGAGGGAGATCCGGCCGATCGCCCCGGCGACGCAGCGGCAGTAGACCTTGAGGTCGTCCCAGGTCTCGTAGGTGGCGCCGTGCACGTCCATCAGGACGCCGTCGATGAGTTCGTCGAGGCCGCCGAGCGGGATCGGGAAGCGGCGGGCCGAGTCGGCGAGGGCGACGGCGACCGGGTCGGTGTCGTCGTCGTCGATCTCACCGGCGCGGATCCGGTCGAGCAGGACGCGGGTGGCCTCCAGCCGTTCCCGCTTGGCCTCGGGCGCGAGCGTGCCGTCGCCGATGTCGTCGACGCGCCGGGAGAACGCGTACAGCGCGGACATCGCCTGACGCTTCTCGGCCGGCAGCAGCCGGATCCCGTAGGCGAAGTTCCGCGCCTGCTGTCCGGTGACCGCCTCGCAGTAGCTGTAGGCGGCCTGGACCGGCGCGGACGGCTGGGGCTGTCCCTCCACGGTCACGCTCACCCCTCTCTCCGCGCCCGGAGCAGAACCGCTCCCGCCTGGCGCATCAGGCTCGGCTTGGTGGCCTTCGGTGGGCCGGTCAGCACGTCGTATCCGGCGTCGGTGATCGCGTCGAGCGCCGCGAGCCCTCCGGCGGTGAATCCCGCCAGGAGGAGCCGCAGGCGGCCGTGGACACTGCCGACGAGCGGGGTGCCCGCGTGGAGCAGTTCGCGGGCCCGCTCGGCCTCGAAGGCGATCAGGGCGCGCACGGAGGCTCCGGCGGTGGGCCGGGCGAGGTCGCTCTCGGTGACGTGGAACCGCTTGAGGTCCTCGGCGGGCAGGTAGATCCGGTCGTTGCCGAGGTCCTCCGCGACGTCCTGGAGGTGCTCGACGATCTGGAGGGCGGTGCAGATCTCGTCGGAGCGCCTGATCCGCTCGGGGGTGTCGGTGCCGGTGATCGCGAGGACGAGCCGGCCGACGGGGTTGGCGGAGAGTTCGCAGTACGCGAGGAGGTCGTCGTAGGTCTCGTACCGCCTCACCTGCTGGTCCTGGCGGTTGGCGGCGATCAGGCCGAGGAAGGGCTCGGGGGTGAGCCGGTGGCGCCGCACGGTCGGCTGGAGGCCCCGCAGGAGGGGGTGGCGGGGGGTGCCGTCGAAGACGCGGCGGAGGTCGTCCTCGAAGGCGCCGAGGAGGGCGAGGCGGTCCTCGGCGGTCTCGGGGGCGACGCCGAGGTGGCGGGCGTCGGCGCCGCCGGGGGCGAGGTCGCCGTCGCCGATGTCGTCGACGAGCCGGGCGAATCCGTAGACGGCCATGAGGTCGTCCCGCCAGGCCCGGGGCAGGAAAAAGGGGGCCACGGGGAAGTTCTCGTCCGCGGCCTTGCCGAGGGTGGCGCGCGAGGAGGCGTCGGGGCGCGCCTGCCGGGTGTCCGTCACAGGGCGCTGCCCGACGGAGGGACGGCGAGACCCTCGTGGAGCTGGAGATTCTGCGTCATGGCCGTCACGTCTCCCGTTCTACACTGCCGACCCAATCCATCCTATTTCGGACACGCCGCCGACCCCTGCACGGAGAGCCGCCGCCCGGAGGCCCGATGGTCGTGGGGTATCGCCCCACTTGCCGCGAAACAGACCGGTCCAGCTTACGTTGTACGACGGCCGTCGCCATTCCGGGGTGTCCGGCGCCCCGGGGCTCACCCGTACGTGTCACCAACCCCGGCGTACCGCAAGGGAGTTCGGAGCGACAGGGGGTTCAGAGGCCGCGCGTGCCGGAGACCACCATCGCGAGGGTGCTCTCGACGACGGCGTTCCTGCGCTGCGCGGGAAGGCGGCGAAGAGGGCCTTCGAGCAGCAGAAGTGACAGTCCGTGAACCGCCGACCACGCTGCGGCACCGGCCGCCGGACGGGCGCCGGGCCGGGGGTCCGGGAGGGGAGTCCGGGCGCGGGTGAGGGCCTCCAGGGCCTCGCGGAGCAGGGTGAAGGCGCGGACCTCGGGCTCGGGGGTCTGCCGTTCCGGCACCGGCTCGTCCGCCCCGGTCGGGCGGGGGACGCAGAAGGCGGCGCGGTAGAGGCCCGGCTGGTCGACGGCGAAGCCGACGTAGGCCCGGCAGAGGGCGGCGAGCCGGCGCTCGGCGGCCAGGGCGGGGTCGTCGGCGCCGGGCTCGCGGCCGGCGGCCCGCTCCATGGCGTCGGCGAGCAGCCGCTGGGCGTGGGTCCTGACGGTGCGGAGGAGTTCTCCCCGTCCGTCGAAGTGCCGGTAGGCGGCGGTGGGTGAGACGCCTACCCGGCGCGCCGCCTCGCGCAGGACGACCCGCTCGGGCCCGCCCTCGGTGGCGAGGTCGACGGCCGCGCAGATCAGCGCGTTGCGCAGATCGCCGTGGTGGTAGGTCTTTCCCCCCGAGATCGCTGCCATGGGCTCATCCTGCCCGATGTTGACCGCATGAACATTCCAGGCGGCGGCGCGACGCGCGGAAAACGACACCGCCCCCACCGGGGGTGGGGGCGGTGTGCGGCGGCGCGGGTCAGCGGGCGGTCTCCCGCTCGTACGCCTTGAGCACCTCGTCCGTGGGCCCGTCCATGAGGAGCTGGCCCTTCTCCAGCCAGAGCACCCGGTCGCAGGTGTCCCGGATGGACTTGTTGCTGTGGCTCACCAGGAAGACCGTGCCGGCCTCCTTGCGGAGCTCGCGGATGCGCTCCTCGGAGCGGATCTGGAACTTGCGGTCACCCGTCGCCAGCGCCTCGTCGATGAGGAGGACGTCGTGGTTCTTGGCGGCCGCGATGGCGAAGCGGAGCCGGGCGCCCATGCCGGAGGAGTACGTGCGCATGGGCAGGCTGATGAAGTCGCCCTTCTCGTTGATGCCGGAGAAGTCGACGATGCCCTCGTAGCGCGAGCGCACCTCCTCGCGGCTCATGCCCATCGCGAGGCCGCCCAGGATCACGTTGCGCTCACCGGTGAGGTCGTTCATGAGGGCCGCGTTGACGCCCAGGAGCGAGGGCTGGCCGTCCGTGTAGACCTTGCCGCTCTCGGTGGGGAGCAGCCCGGCGACGGCGCGCAGCAGCGTGGACTTGCCGGAGCCGTTGGAGCCGATGAGGCCGATGGCCTCGCCGCGGTACGCGGTGAAGGTGACGCCGCGGACCGCGTGGACCTTGCGGACGCCCCGGGTGACCTCGGCCTTGCCCCGGCCGACGATCCGGCTGAGCGCCGCCGTGGCGCTGCCCTTGCCGCCACCGCCGGCGTTGACGCGGTAGACGATGTGGACGTCGTCGCAGATGACGGTGGGAACGTTGGACCGGTTGGTGTCAGCCACGGCCGTACCTCTCCTCGGCCTTCCAGAAGTAGACGAAGCCGCCGATGCCGAAGATCAGGGCCCAGGCGAGGGCCGTCATCCAGACGTGGTCCGGCAGGTTGTGCGCGCTGTACCCCTCGATGAGGGCGAAGCGGATCAGGTCCATGTAGACCGCCGCCGGGTTGTACATGAGGATGTCGGCGATCCAGGCCGGCTTGTCGGAGAGCATCACCGGGATCGAGAACATCACGCCGGACGCGTACATCCAGGTGCGCATGACGAACGGCATCAGCTGGGCGAGGTCGGGCGTCTTCGCGCCCATCCTGGCCACGATCATGGCGAGTCCCACGTTGAACACGAACTGCAGGAACAGCGCCGGGATCACGAGCAGCCAGCGGAGCGAGGGGTAGCTGCCGAAGGCGATCGCCACCGCCACGAGCACGATCATCGAGAACAGCAGCTGCTGGAGCTGCTGGAGAGAGAAGGAGATCGGGAGGGTGGCGCGGGGGAAGTGCAGGGCCCGGACGAGTCCGAGGTTGCCCGAGATCGCCCGGACGCCCGCCATGACGGAGCTCTGGGTGAAGGTGAACACGAAGATGCCGGTGACCAGGAAGGGGATGTAGACCTCCTTGGTCATCCCCTGCCCGGCACCCAGGATGAGGCCGAAGATCAGGTAGTAGACGAGGGCGTTGAGCAGCGGGGTCGCCACCTGCCACACCTGGCCCAGCTTCGCCTGGCTGTACTGGGCGGTCAGCTTGGCCGAGGAGAAGGCCAGGATGAAGTGGCGGCGGCTCCACAGCTCACGGACGTACTCGACAAGGCCGGGCCTGGCGCCACTGACCGAGAGGCCGTACTTGGCGGCCACCTCGGCCGAGGACAGGCCCTCGTCGACGGACGGGGGCGCGCTCGTCGCGACCGCCCCGCCCTGCTGTGTGTCACTCACAAGTCGAAACTTTCGTGTTCAAATGCGCGGCACGTCGGTACCACGATGTCAGACGACCGGGGGGCGACCCAGCCGGGTCAGCCGCCACACCGTACGCCACCTCATGGGGCGGCGCGGTCCGCAGGGGGTCGTCCAGCCGGCCCGGAATCCGCCGCACCACGCCTTGAGCGCGGAGAGCGAGGGCCGACGGGCCAGGGTGAGCAGGAGCCAGACACCGAGATACACCGGCACCAGGGGCGCGGGCAGATTGCGGCGTGCCAGCCAGACTCGGTTGCGGGCCACGTTGAAGTGGTACGAGGCGTGCCGGGAGGGCGCTGTGGTGGGGTGCAACAGCACCATGTCGGAACGGTAGTCGATCATCCAGTCGGCGTCGAGCGCGCGCCAGGCGAGGTCGGTCTCCTCGTGCGCGTAGAAGAACTCGCCCGGCAGATCGCCGACTTCGGCGAACACCTTGGTGCGGACGGCGTTGGCGCCGCCGAGGAAGGTGGTCACCCGCGAGGAGCGCATCGGGTCGGAGGCGCGCAGCCGCGGCACGTGCCGCCGCTGGGTGGCCCCGGTCTCCGGGTCGGCGATCCGGAAGGTGATGATGCCGAGGCGCGGGTCGGCGGTGAAGGCCTGGCGGACCAGCTCCGCGGTGTCCCGGTGGGCCAGCAGACCGTCGTCGTCGAGGAAAAGCAGGACGTCGACGTCGGTGCCGCCGGGTCCGAAGGCCTCGATGCCGACGTTCCGCCCGGCCGGGATGCCGACGTTCTCCGGCAGGTCGACGGTCCGTACCCAGGCGGGCACCCCGGTGACCGGGGTGCCCTGTCCGACGACGACGACCTCGACGCGGTCGCCCTCCTGCTCGGCGACCGAGTCGATGAGCGCGCGCAGGTCGTCCGGGCGGTCGCCCATCGTGATGACGACGGCTCCCACCTTGAGCGGCGCGCTCACGGCCGGCCTCACTTCAGCCTGCTGGAGACCATGATCGACACCAGGTGGAGCACGGTCTGGAGCAGCGCGATGCCGGCCAGGACGGCGACACCGAGACGGGTGAAGAACAGGTCTCCCCTGACCTGGTCCGCGATGGCCAGGAGCACGATCAGCAGCGAGGCCTCGATGCCGAGGACGAGCCGGTGGAACTTGAGCGCCCCGGCGGCCCGGCGGGCCAGCGCCATGCCGGAGGAGCGCGGCTCGGAGGCGGCCTCCTTGACCGGCGGCAGTCCGCCCTGGTGCCGGGCGACACCGACGAGGTCGGTCTCGGCCTTGATCAGGATCGCGCCGAGGGCGGCGAGGGTGCCGAGGAAGGCCCAGAGCCAGTCGACCCGGCCCGAGCCCCACAGGTCGGCGGCGCGCAGGCCGAAGCCGACGAGCACGGCCGCGTCGCACAGGTAGGCGCCGACCCGGTCCAGGTAGACGCCGGCGAGCGAGAACTGCTTCTTCCAGCGGGCCACCTCGCCGTCGACGCAGTCGAGCAGCAGGTAGAGCTGGACCATGAGCGCGCCGAGCAGCGCCCCGGGGATGCCGGGCACCAGCAGGGCCGGTGCCGCGAGGACGCCCGCGAGGGTCATCACGTACGTGAGCTGGTTCGGCGTGATCCTGGTGCCGACGAGCCGCCGGGTGATCCTGAGCGAGATCTCCCGCATGTACAGGCGGCCGCCCCAGTGCTCCCCGCTGCGCCGGTCCTTCACACCCGGGGGGTGGACGACCGGGCGGAGCTCAGCTACGGATGGCTTTGGCATAGTCGGCGTACGCGTCCCTGATCTCGTCGTCGGACAGGTCGAGGTGTTCGAGGATGGTGAAGCGGCCCGGCCGGGTCTGCGGGGCGAAGGACACCGCCTGGACGAACTCGTCCACGGTGAAGCCCATCTCCTCCGGCAGGACGGGCAGTCCGTGCCGGCGCAGGGTCTCGACCATCTGGGCGGAGCCGTCGTGGGCGCCGCGCAGGTGCATGGCGAAGGCCGCGCCGAGGCCGCACTGCTCGCCGTGGCTGGCGGCGCGGGCCGGGAAGAGCAGGTCGAAGGCGTGGCTGATCTCGTGGCAGGCGCCCGAGGAGGGGCGGCTGTCCCCGCTGATCGACATGGCGATGCCGGACATCACCAGGCCCTCGGAGAGGGTGACGAGGAAGTCGTCGTCCCCGACGCCGCCGGGGTGGCGGAGCACGGCCTCGCCGGCGCTGCGGGCCATGGCGGCCGCGAGGCCGTCGACGGGCTCGCCGGTCACCTGGTGGGAGAGCTCCCAGTCGGCGATCGCGGAGAGGTTGGAGATCGCGTCGCCGATGCCGGAGCGCACGAAGCGGACCGGCGCGTCCCTGATCACGTCCAGGTCGATGACGAGGGCGATCGGGGTGGGCACACCGTACGAACCCCGGCCGTTGTCGTTGTCCAGGGTCGAGATCGGGGAGCAGATCCCGTCGTGCGAGAGGTTGGTGGCGATCGCCACCAGCGGCAGCCCGACCCGGGCCGCCGCGTACTTCGTCACGTCGATGATCTTGCCGCCGCCGAGGGCGACCACGGCGTCGTACCGCTTGCCGCGCATGGCGTCGGCGAGCTTCACGGCCTCGTCGATGGTGCCGCCGGCGACCGGGTACCAGTCGGCACCGGGCAGCTCGGGGGCGAAGTGGTCACGCAGCTTGAGGCCCGAGCCGCCGCTGATGGCGACGGCGATCTTGCCGTTGCTGGAGATCCGCTGGTCCGCGAGGAGCGCGGACAGGTCGTCCAGCGCTCCCCGGCGGATGTCGACGACGACCGGCGAGGGGATCAGCCGGGTCAGTACTGGCACGCGATCTCACGGCCCTTCGCGAGGTCGTCGTGGTTGTCGATCTCGACCCAGGTGACGTCGCCGATGGGCTCGACGTCGACGGTGAAGCCGCGGTTGACGAGCTCCTGGTATCCGTCCTCGTAGTAGAGGTCGGGGTCGCGCTCGAAGGTGGCCTTGAGGGCGTCCGCGAGCTCCTCGGCGGCCTCGGCCTCGATGAGGGTGACACCGATGTACTCACCGGTGGCGGTGGCCGGGTCCATCAGCTTGGTGATGCGCTGGACGCCCTTGCCCTCGGCGGTGATGACCTTCATCTCCTCGTCGGCGAGGCTCTTCACCGTGTCGAGGGCGAGGATGATCTTCTTGCCGTCGCCGCGGGCGGCGAGCAGCGTCTTCTCGACGGAGACGGGGTGCACCGTGTCGCCGTTGGCGAGGATCACACCGCGCTTGAGGACCTCACGGGCGCACCACAGGGAGTAGGCGTTGTTCCACTCCTCGGCCTTGTCGTTGTCGACGAGGGTGAGCTTGAGCCCGTACTTCGCCTCCAGGGCCTCCTTGCGGTCGTAGACGGCCTCCTTGCGGTAGCCGACGACGATCGCGACCTCGGTGAGACCGATCTCGGCGAAGTTCTTCAGCGTGAGGTCGAGGACCGTGGTCTCGCCGTCGACCGGGACGAGGGCCTTCGGAAGGGTGTCGGTGTAGGGGCGCAGACGCCGTCCGGCACCGGCTGCCAGTACGAGACCGATCATGCTGTTTCTCCTTCGTCGTGAACGGCGGGTGCTCCGGAGGAGACCCAGAAGCGGACGGACTCCACGAGCACCACGAGCGCGACGGCCACCGCGAGAGCGGTCAGTGCCAGGGTGAAGTCGTCACCGCGGTCCGCCAGCGTGGCGGCGAGGACGGTCACCAGGAGCGTGCGCCCCTCGTGTCCGCCGGTGACGCGCGCCAGCCAGGCGGGCGGCGCGCCGGTGCCTCCGCGAATGCGGTACACCGTGTCGTAGTGATGGTAGGCGACCGCCGCGACCAGCCCGAACGCCGCCGGAAGGGCGTGCGGGGAGTCCGAGCGGGCGGCGAGCACGAGCACGGTGGTGTACTCGGCGGCGCGGAAGAGCGGGGGCACGAGCCAGTCGAGGGCGCCCTTGAGGGGGCGGGCGACGGCCGCGCCGGCCAGGACCACGTAGAGGACCGCGATGATCACGGTCTGGCGGTCGCCGAAGGGCCGGGCCAGGACCGTGGCCAGGAGCGCGCCGGTGGCGACGGCCGCGAGCACGACACCGGGGGCGCGCAGGCCGCCGCGGCCGAGGACGCGGGCGACGATCCCGGCGAGCGGGCCGGAGTCCGCGAGGTCCGCCAGGGCCTGGGCGGCCCGGTCGGTGCGCTTGGCCTTGCGGGTCAGGGAGCGCAGGACGCGGCCTGCCGTGGTGTAGCAGGCGCCGAAGGCGCAGCCGACGATCAGCGCCCAGAAGACGATCCGGGGGGTGGTGCAGGCGGTGAGGACGGCGATCATCGCCCAGCGCTCGCCGATCGGCAGGATGATCATGCGGCGGGCCCAGACGGTCCAGCCGAGGCTGTCGAGCCGGCCGGAGAGGGCCGCGGTGGGGCTCGTGTTGGCGGTGGCGTCGTGGTTGGCCTCGTTGAACGAGAAGTCCACGACGTGCCGGCAGGTCATCAGGACCATGGCGCCCAGCGCCAGGGCCCAGACGTCGTCGCCGTCACGGGCCGCGCCGAGGGCGAGGCCCGCGTAGAAGGCGTACTCCTTGGCGCGGTCGAAGGTGGCGTCGAGCCAGGCGCCCATCGTCGAGTACTTCAGCGCGTACCGGGCGAGCTGGCCGTCGGTGCAGTCGAGCACGAAGGAGACGAGCAGGAGGACGCCCGCGGCGACGTAGCCGCCCCGGGTCCCGGTCGCCGCGAAGCCGGCCGCGACCAGGGCGGTGAGCAGCGAGGCGGTGGTGACCTGGTTGGGGGTCAGTCCGCGGCGCGCGCACCAGCGGGCGATGTAGCGCGAGTACGGGCTGATGAAGAAGGTGGTGAAGAAGCCGTCGTGGGCCTTGACGGCCGAGCGCAGGCGGACGGCCTCGTCGTCGACGGCGTCGACGGCGGCGCGCGCCGCGTGGCGGGTCTCGGCGTCGGTGGGGACGGTGGCGACGAGGGTGCCGAGCTGCGGCCGGTGCACGGCGACGCCGTCGGCGTCGAGGGCGTCGGCGAGCGTGCCGGTGAGGTCGTCCGCGGCGCCGGGGGCCCCGGCGGCGGTCAGGGCGCGGGTGAGCGCGGGGCGGGCCTCGCCCTGCGCGGTGAGCGCGCCGGGTGCGGCGGCCGCGGGGAACCGGGGGTCGGTGAGGGTGAGGCGCAGCGCGTGCAGGTGTCCGACGAACCGGGGGTCGACGAGCGCGACGCGCTCGCCCGCCGGGACGGCGGCCAGCAGGGCGCCGGCCTCGTCGGGGCCGGACGCGGCCCTGACGTCGAAGCCGAGCGACCGGAGATCTCCGTCGAGCGAGGATCCGGGTGCCGGCGGTCCGGTGAGGATGGCGGTCGACAGACGAACTCACTCCTTGGAGCTGACGGAGGGGCCGGCGGGGCCCATGGCGGCCCCGGGCGCGGCGGTGCGGCCCGGCACCGGGCGGCGACACGTCGGCTGAGGCTATCGGATGAACAGGAGCGCGAGTTCACCGAGGCTTGGCGGGCAGGACTCCCCCAGGCCCACCTGTGTCCTCGCGGGTGCGCCCCGTCCGGTGGTGATCATCATGGGTGATCGGCGGCCCCCCTCACAAACCACGGTCGGGTGCCGCCCCGGGGGCTCCTGCCGGCGCCCGCTCGCCACGGTCGGGCCTGATCGCATCATCGCAGGTCAGAGCATATGACAACGGTGTTCAGTACCGTGTTGCACATACCCCCCACCCGTAGTTCACTGGCCACTCGGGGCACCTGAGGACGACACGATCTGGAGGCCATGCCATGGGGGCTGGACACGACCACGGACACCGTCACGGCGGTCCGCCGCCGACGGGCACGGCCGGGGCCGCGTACAAGAACAGGTTGCGCATCGCGCTCGGCATCACGCTCTCCGTGATGGTGATCGAGATCATCGGCGGCCTGGTGTCCGACTCGCTCGCCCTGATCGCCGACGCGACGCACATGGCGACGGACGCGGTCGGCCTCGCGATGGCACTGCTCGCGATCCACTTCGCCAACCGGCCGCCCTCGGGGAACCGCACCTTCGGGTTCGCACGGGCCGAGATACTGGCGGCGCTCGCCAACTGTCTGCTGCTGCTCGTCGTCGGCGGATACGTGCTGTACGAGGCGATCCAGCGGTTCGTCGAGCCGGCCGAGACCAAGGGCGGTCTGGCGATCACCTTCGCGCTGATCGGTCTGGTCGCCAACATCGTCTCGCTGTCGCTGCTCATGCGGGGCCAGAAGGAGAGCCTCAACGTGCGCGGGGCGTACCTGGAGGTGCTCGCGGACGCGCTGGGCTCGGTCACGGTGATCGTCGCGGCCACGATCATCCTGACCACGGGCTGGCAGTACGCCGACCCGATCGCCTCGATCGTGATCGGCCTGATGATCGTCCCGCGCACGGTCAAGCTGCTGCGGGAGACCCTGGACGTGCTCCTGGAGGCCGCCCCCAAGGGCGTCGACATGGCGGAGGTACGGGCACACATCCTGGCCCTGCCGGGGGTCGAGGACGTGCACGACCTGCACGCCTGGACGATCACCTCGGGGATGCCGGTGCTCTCGGCGCACGTGGTCGTGGACCAGGGCGCGCTCGACTCGGTCGGACACGAGAAGACGCTGCACGCCCTCCAGGGCTGCCTGGGCTCGCACTTCGACGTGGAGCACTGCACCTTCCAGCTGGAGCCGGTCGGGCACGCGGAGCACGAGGCGAAGCTCTGCCTGTGAGGGCCGGGGCCCGACTGTTAGTCTCTTCGTACGAACGTGTGGAGAGAGGAGCTGAGGTCGATGACCGTCGCGATGGAGGCTGCCCCGAGCGGCAGCACCCGGTCCTTCCTCAGCCTCCGGGTCTCCGGCTGACCTGATCCCGGTTCCCACCGGTCCGTCACGTCGTCGGCCGGAGCCCTCTCACAAAGGGTCTCCCACGTTGTCCGACAACGCCTCGCACGACTCCTTCTTCGCCCTGCACCACGGTCTTCCGCGGCAGGGTCCCGGCTCCGACGCCACCACCCGTCGGCTCCTCGCGCTCTGCGGAGCCCTCCCCGAGCGCCCGCGCGTGCTCGACCTGGGCTGCGGCCCCGGCCGTTCGGCGCTGCTCCTGGCCGCCGAGGCGGGCGCCGAGGTGACCGCCGTCGATCTCCACGAACCGTTCCTCGCGGAGCTGCGGCGGTCCGCCGCCGACCGCGGTCTCGACGGCTCGATCCACACCCTCCGCGCCGACATGGGCGCGCTGCCGTTCCCGGATGGCTCCTTCGACCTGGTCTGGGCCGAGAGCTCGGTCTTCGTCCTCGGCTTCGACCGGGCCCTCGCCGAGTGGCGCAGGCTGCTCGCGCCCGGAGGCACCCTGGTGCTCACCGAATGCGTCTGGACCACCGAGGAGCCGGGCCCCGTGGCCCGCGCCTTCTGGGAGGAGCACTACCCGCTCCGTACCGTCACCGGGAACGCGGCGGCGGCGGTCGCGGCCGGCTACCACGTCCTGGGCACCGTCAGCCAGCCCAGGAGCGACTGGGACGAGTACTACGGTCCGCTCGCCGCCCGCGCCGACGCGGCGGACACCACCCGGCCCGGCATGGCCGAGGCGGTGGCCGGGGCCCGCGCCGAGATCGCCCTGCGGCGCGAGCACGGTGCCGACTACGGGTACGCCGGATTCGTCCTGCGGCCCGCCGACCCGCGCCGGAGCACCCGGCCCGAGACCGCCGAGGACGCGCCGGTGATCCGGTCGCTGGTGGCGGCCGCCTTCGGATCGGAGGCGGAGGCGGAACTGGTCGACGCGCTCCGGCGGGACCCCGACGCCTGGCTCCCCGGCCTGTCGTACGTGGCCGAGGCCCCCGACGGCTCGGTCGTGGCGCACGCCCTGATCACCCGCTGCCGGGTGGGCGGCGCCCCCGCGGCGGCGCTCGCCCCGGTCGCGGTGGCCCCCGGGCACCAGCGGACGGGGGCCGGACAGGCCGTCGTCCGGGCGGTCCTCGACGCGGCGCGGCTGCGGGGCGAGCCGCTGGTGCTCGTCCTGGGCCATCCCGAGTACTACCCGAGGTTCGGGTTCGTACGTGCGTCTGAGTACGGAATCAAGCCAGGTTTCGAGGTGCCGGACGAGGCGGTGATGGCCCTCGTCCTGGACGACTCCGCGCCCGTTCCGTCCGGCACGATCGTCTATCCGGGGGCTTTCGGGGTGTAGCCACCCCGCGCCGCCCTTCCGCTCCCGCCGCGCCGGAGACACTCCGGTGCGGCGGGAGCGGCCACGTCCGGCCGCCGAAGTACGGACAAGCCGCTTTTGTACGGCAGACTGAGGTGGCCCCACCGGGGCGAGGACCGAAGCGAAGGATGGGTATGCCGACCACACCAGCCACCGCGGCTCAGATCTCGCCCGAGATCACGTCGAACGGTGTCCAGCCGTCCGGAGCCCCGGCGCCGATCATGCTCGAACTGGTCGACGAGGACGGGACGACCATCGGCACGGCCGAGAAGCTCGCCGCCCACCAGGCGCCCGGCCTGCTGCACCGCGCCTTCTCCGTCTTCCTCTTCGACGAGTCGGGCCGCATGCTGCTCCAGCGCCGCGCGCTCGGCAAGTACCACTCCCCCGGCGTCTGGTCGAACACCTGCTGCGGCCACCCCTACCCGGGCGAGGCGCCGTTCGCCGCCGCGGCCCGTCGGACCTTCGAGGAGCTCGGCGTCTCGCCCACGCTGCTCGCGGAGGCGGGCACCGTCCGCTACAACCACCCGGACCCGGCCTCGGGCCTGGTGGAGCAGGAGTTCAACCACCTCTTCGTCGGCCTGGTGCAGGCCGAGCCCCGGCCGGACCCGGAGGAGATCGAGGACACCTCCTTCGTGACCGCCGCCGAACTGGCCGAGCGTCACGCCGCCGCGCCGTTCTCCGCCTGGTTCATGACGGTGCTCGACGCGGCGCGTCCGGCCGTCAGGGAGCTGACGGGTCCGTCCGGGGGCTGGTGACCATCGGCGCGTGGATCGCCGCTCCCGGCCCCGGTGCCATCGGGGCCAGGGGCAGCGCCGCCCAGATGATCTTGCCGCCGCTCGCGGTGTGCTCGACGTCGCAGGCGCCGCCGGCCTCCTGGGCGATCTCGCGGACCAGCAGCAGTCCGCGCCCGCCCGTCTGCCCGTAGTCCGCCTCGAGCGCCTTGGGGCGGTACGGGTGGTTGTCCTCGACGGACACCCTGATCCACTCGGGGCCGATGGCCACCTCCACCGCTATCTCCGGGGACAGCAGCGCCGCGTGCCGCACGGCGTTGGTGACCAGCTCGGAGACGATCAGGAGCAGGCCGTCCATGATCTCCTCATGGAGCGGGACGCCCTGGCGGACCAGCAGGTCGCGTACGGCGTGCCGGGCCTGCGGGACGGAGACGTCGACCGCGGCAGCGGTGAAGCGCCAGACTCCTTCGTAGGACGGTTGCCGGGCGGAGCCACCCCCGTGGTTCTCCACGGTCCGGTTCCCACCCTCGTGCTCGATTCTCGCCACGGATCGAGTCTTGGCAATACGCGTGGGCAGACCGACCTACTGACCAGAAGTCGACACTTATCGGCCACCTTCTGATCGGGTGAGTATGCCCATGTCAGTTCTTCGACTGATCGGGCGCGCTTTCTGAGGCCTCCGGGGGCGCCACGGAGCCCGGGGCCGGGGCGGCCGGGGCCGGGGGTGTCACAGCGGTCGAGGCCGGGGCTGCCGGGGCCACCATGCTGACGATCCTTCGGCCGCCCACCCCGATAGCGATCAGGCCGAGGCCGTCGAAGAGCAGCGCGAGCGAGAAGAACACCCCGAGGACGTACTGACTGCTGTGCGGCCAGTCGAACAGGACCAGCAGACCGAGGAGCAGGCCGAAGGCCCCCTGCAGGAGCGTCCAGCCGAACTGCGGACCGCGCACCACCACGCTGCCGACCAGCCGGAAGACACCACCGGTCAGGAAGAGCAGGGCGGCGAACATCGTCAGCGCCTCCGCCGAGCCCTCCGGGTGACGGATCACCACGACGCCCGCGGCGATGTTCAGGGCGGCCACCACCGCGGCGAGCCAGAAGTAACTGGTGCCCCGCGACTGGATCGCCTGGAGCAGCCCCACGACACCGCCGATCAGCAGCAGCCAGCCGAAGAGCAGCATCGAGGTCAGGGTGGCGAGGCCCGTGTAGACCAGACCGACGACACCGCCGATGACGAGCAGGATGCCCAGCGCGGCGAGCCAGCCGAAGCTGCGGTTGAGCCGTTTCCCCTCGCGGGCCATCTCCCGGAGGGGGTCCGGGTCCTCGTGCGTCTCGCGGGCGTCCTGGGCCATGCCGTGCCTCCTCGGAACGACCCCTTCCTGATCGTACGTTCGGGTGCGGCGGATAGCATCCGGCCCATGGAGCCGCAGCTGAGGGACACCGTCGCGGACGGGATCGCCACCGTCGTCATCGCCAACCCGGCCAAGCGCAACGCGATGAGCGCCGGCATGTGGCGCGCGCTGCCCGGCGTACTGGACCGGCTCGCCGCCGATCCCTCGGTCCGGGTCCTGGTGCTGACGGGCGAGGGCGACACCTTCTGTGCCGGCGCCGACATCTCGGCGCTCCGGGAGCCCGGCGACGAGCAGCGGACGCTCGCGGTACGGGCCGAGGAGGCGCTCGCGGCCTTTCCCCGGCCGACCCTGGCGGCCGTGCGGGGCTTCTGCGTCGGGGGCGGCAGCCAGCTGGCCGCCGCGTGCGACCTGCGGTTCGCCGAGGAGGGCGCCCGCTTCGGGATCACCCCGTCGAAGCTCGGCATCGTCTACCCGTCCTCGTCGACCCGCAGGCTCGCCGCCCTGGTGGGGCCCTCGGCCGCCAAGTACCTGCTGTTCTCCGGTGAGCTGATCGACGCCGGGCGGGCGCTGCGGACCGGGTTCGTGGACGAGCTGCACCCGGTGGGCGAGCTGGACAAGCGGGTCGCCGAGTTCGCCCGGGTGCTGGCCTCGCGCTCGCTGCTGACCCAGGCTGCGGCCAAGGAGTTCGCCGACGGACGCCTGGACCGGGACGCCCATTGGGCCGAGCAGGCGCGCGGCAGCGGCGACACCGCGGAGGGTGTCGCCGCCTTCCTGGAACGCCGGGCGCCCCGCTTCACCTACGGGAGCTGACCCCGGAGACGGCCCGGACAGCTCAGGGGCCGGCCCTACCGGCCGAGGGTCTCCACCTTCTCGCCCCGCCAGTGCGCCACGATCGCGGCCGGCGCCTTCTCCGGCGAACCCGCGTCGTACGGCGGCTGCGGGTCGTACTCGGTGAGCAGCTGGATCGTCTGGGCCACCTCGTCCCCGGCGATCCGGCCGAGCAGGTGGAGCGCCATGTCGATACCGGAGGAGACGCCGGCGGCGGTGACGTACTTGTCGTCGAAGACGACCCGCTCGCCGGTGGGTTCGACGCCCAGCGCCCTGAGCTCCTCGTACGCGAGCCAGTGGGTCGTGGCGCGGCGGCCGGAGAGGACCCCCGCGGCGGCCAGGATCAGGGAGCCGGTGCAGACGGAGGTGGTCCAGGTGCTGGTCTCGTCGGCGGTGCGGAGCCAGGCCAGGATCTCCGGGTCGTTCATCGCCTCCCGGGAGTCGGGCCCGCCCGGGACCAGGACGATGTCCGGGCGCGGGACCTCGGCGAGGCTCCTGTCGGCGACGAGGGCGAGGCTGCCCTGGTCGTTGCGGACGGGCCCGGTCTCCTTGGCCACGAAGACGGTCTCGGCCCCGGGGAGGCGGGCGAGGAGCTCGTACGGGCCGACGGCGTCGAGCGTGGTGAAGCCCTGGTAGAGCAGGACGGCGATCTGCACGGTGGTCCCTTTCAGCTGACGGGTGCGTGGAAGCGGCGGCGGTAGTCGGCGGGTGCGGTGCCCAGGGCCCTGGTGAAGGCGCGGCGCATCGCCTCGGGGGTGCCGTAGCCCGAGGCGCGGGCGACCTCCTCGACCCCGCGCGAGGTCTCCTCCAGGAGGCGGCGGGCGTGTTCGAGCCGTACGCGGTCGACGTAGCGGCCGGGGGTCGCGCCGGTCTCCGCGTGGAAGGCGCGGGCGAAGTGGCGGGGCGAGAGCCGGGCGCGGGCGGCCAGCGCCTCGACGGAGAGGTCCCCGTCGGGGTGTTCGGTGATCCATGCCTGGAGGTCGCGCAGCGGCTCCCGGCGGGCGGTCTGGGCGGCCAGCTGGGCGCTGAACTGGGCCTGGTTGCCGGGGCGGCGGAGAAAGACGACCAGATGGCGGGCGACGGTGAGGGCCACGTCCCGGCCGAGGTCCTCCTCGACGAGGGCGAGCGCCAGGTCGATGCCGGCGGTCACCCCGGCGGAGGTGGAGAGGCGTCCGTCCCGTACGAAGATGGGGTCGGGTTCCACCTCGACCTCGGGGTAGTGGCGGGCGAGGTGGTCGCAGGCGATCCAGTGGGTCGTCGCCCGGTGTCCGTCGAGGAGCCCGGCCTCGGCGAGGAGCAGCGCCCCCGTGCAGACGGAGACCAGGCGTCCGGCGCCGGGGGCGTGGACGCGCAGCCACTCGATCAGGGCGGGGTCGGGTGCGCGGGTGCCCTCGCCGCCGGGGACGACGAGGGTGTGCGGGGCGCCATCGGCGACCGCCGCGTCGAGTGTGGTGTCGGGGAGCAGACGCAGTCCGCTGTGCGTACGGACCGGGCCACCGTCCAGCGAGGCGGTGCGGATGGTGTACGCGTCCGGGTCTCCGGCGGCGCGGCCGGCACCGGCGAACACCTCGAAGGGGCCGGTGACGTCGAGGCTCTGGACGCCGTCGAAGAGGACGACGAGTACGGGTCGCTGCGTCATGGCTCCATCCTGGGAGGGGGTAGGGACGGCCGCAATGACGCCGACCCCACCTTTTCTGCCATGACGCTGGCCCCCTGGTCGCGGAAGGCCGGGGGAGGGCCGGAGAGGGCCGACTGTTCCCGTCGTACCGACCAGTCGGTAACCTTCGGGGCATGACGACTGCTCTGCCGCCGCGCGCGGGACGCCGCTGCCACAACGCCCTCAACCCGCTGCACTCCACGCTCTACTTCTCGCCCGACCTCGACCGCGAGTTCGGCGCCCTCGGGTTCACCGACCAGAGCGCGATGCGGCTCGCCGCGCGCAGCGCCGCGCTCGGCGCGGTGGGCGCCGGCACCGTCGCCGCGACCTTCTACAACTACAACCACGAGCTGCTCGCCCGGCACCTCCCGGCCGTCTGGGAGACCGCCTCCCCCGCCCAGGTCCTGGACGCGAGGCTGCGCACCGCGGACGCGACCCTGCGCAGGCTGCTCGGCGAGGACACCGTCTCCTCCCCCGAGATGGCCGAGGCGGCTCGGCTCGCCCTGCGGGCCGCCGAGGCCTGCACCCGGCACGCCCGGCCCCTGTACTCGGCCAACGCCGACCTGCCGGTCCCCGAGGAGCCCCACCTCGCGTACTGGCACGCCGCCACCCTGCTGCGGGAGCACCGGGGCGACGGGCACCTCGCGGCCCTGCTCTCCGCCGGGCTCGACCCCGTCGAGGCCCTCGCCTCCCACACCGCCACCGGCAAGGGCATGGCCCCGCGCTGGGTCCTCGGCTCCCGCGGCTGGCGGCGCGCCGACTGGGAGGCGGCGGTGGAGCGGCTGCGCGGGCGCGGACTGCTCGGCGCCGACGGCGAGCTGACCGAGGCGGGCACGGCCCTCCGTGCCGAGCTCGAGGAGCACACCGACCGCCTTGACTCGGCCCCCTACGAGCACCTCGGCGCGGCCGGCGTCGAGCGGCTCACCGAGCTGGGACGCGGCTTCCTGATCACGGCGGCGGGCGCGGGCGCCTTCCCGGCGGACCTCGTCGGCAAGGGGTGAGCGGGGGCGCGCGGGAGGCCGCGGGACGCGCGCGGGACGGGTCGGTTGCCGCGTACGGGTGACGGACCCGGCACAATGCACTCGCAAGCTTGAGGCACGAGAAGGCGAGTCGGGACACCGTGACGACGTCCATCGAAGCAAGGATCGCCGAGGAACTCGGCGTACGCGAGCGACAGGTGAAGGCAGCCGTCGAGTTGCTCGACGGCGGTTCGACCGTGCCGTTCATCGCGCGCTACCGCAAGGAAGCGACGGAGATGCTCGACGACGCGCAGCTGCGCACGCTCGAGGAGCGGCTGCGCTACCTGCGCGAGCTGGAGGACCGCCGGTCGGCGATCCTCGACTCCGTACGCGAGCAGGGAAAGCTGACGGAGGAGCTGGAGGCCCGCATCCGGGCGGCGGACACCAAGGCGCGCCTGGAGGACATCTACCTGCCCTTCAAGCCGAAGCGCCGGACGAAGGCCCAGATCGCCCGTGAGGCCGGTCTGGCGCCGCTGGCGGAGGGGCTGCTCGCCGACCCGTCGGTGGAGCCGGCTGCCGCCGCGGCGGCCTTCGTGGACGCGGACAAGGGCGTCGCGGACGCCGCCGCGGCCCTGGAGGGCGCGCGGGCGATCCTCGCCGAGACGTTCTCCGAGGACGCCGACCTCATCGGCGAGCTGCGCGAGCGCATGTGGGGACGTGGCCGCCTCGTGGCGAAGGTGCGGGCCGGGCAGGAGGAGGCGGGAGCGAAGTTCGCCGACTACTTCGACTTCGCCGAGCCCTTCACGGCCCTGCCCTCGCACCGGGTGCTCGCCATGCTGCGCGGTGAGAAGGAGGACGTGCTCAGCCTGGACCTGGAGCCGGAGGAGCCCACCGAGGGGCCTTCCTCGTACGAGGGGATCATCGCGAACCGCTTCGGCGTCGCGGACCGGGGGCGCCCCGGTGACAAGTGGCTCCAGGACACGGTCCGCTGGGCCTGGCGGACCCGCGTCCTGGTCCACCTCGGGATCGACCTGCGGCTGCGGCTGCGGACGGCCGCCGAGGACGAGGCGGTCCGGGTGTTCGCGGCGAACCTGCGCGATCTGCTGCTCGCCGCGCCGGCCGGCACCCGGGCGACGCTCGGCCTCGACCCCGGCTTCCGTACCGGCGTGAAGGTCGCCGTGGTCGACGCGACCGGCAAGGTCGTGGCCACCGACACGATCTACCCGCACGTCCCCGCCAACAAGTGGGACCAGGCGCTGGAGAGGCTGGCGCGGCTGGCCAAGGAGCACGCGGTCGAGCTGGTCGCGATCGGCAATGGCACGGCCTCCAGGGAGACCGACAGGCTGGCCGCCGAACTCCTCGACAGGCACCCCGAGTTGAACCTGACCAAGGTGATGGTCTCGGAGGCGGGCGCCTCGGTCTACTCGGCCTCCGCGTTCGCCTCGCAGGAACTCCCCGGCCTCGACGTGTCGTTGCGCGGCGCCGTCTCCATCGCCCGCCGGCTCCAGGACCCGCTCGCGGAGCTGGTGAAGATCGACCCGAGGTCCATCGGCGTCGGCCAGTACCAGCACGACCTGGCCGAGGTGAAGCTCTCGCGCTCCCTCGACGCGGTCGTCGAGGACTGTGTGAACGGTGTCGGCGTGGACGTCAACACCGCCTCCACGCCGCTGCTCTCGCGCGTCTCGGGCATCAGCTCCGGTCTCGCCGAGAACATCGTCGCGCACCGGGACGCCAACGGCCCCTTCCGCTCCCGCCGGGCGCTCAAGGACGTGGCCAGGCTCGGCCCGAAGGCGTACGAGCAGTGCGCGGGCTTCCTGCGCATCCGTGACGGCGACGACCCGCTCGACTCCTCGTCGGTGCACCCGGAGGCGTACCCGGTGGTGCGCCGGATGGTGAAGAAGACGGGCGGCCAGGTCGCCGCGGTCATCGGCGACACGGGCACGCTGCGCTCGCTGCGGCCGGACGACTTCGTCGACGAGACCTTCGGGCTTCCGACGGTGACGGACATCCTGCGCGAGCTGGAGAAGCCGGGCCGCGACCCCCGTCCGGCGTTCAGGACGGCCACCTTCAAGGAGGGCGTCGAGAAGATCGGCGACCTGGTGTCCGGGATGGTCCTGGAGGGGGTCGTCACCAACGTGGCCGCGTTCGGCGCGTTCGTGGACGTCGGTGTGCACCAGGACGGTCTCGTCCACGTGTCGGCGATGTCGAAGACCTTCGTCAAGGACCCGCGCGACGTGGTGAAGCCCGGTGACGTGGTGAAGGTGAAGGTCCTGGACGTGGACGTCCCGCGCAAGCGGATCTCGCTGACGCTGCGCCTGGACGACCAGGCCGGCACGGACGACCCGGACGGCGCGCCCAGGCGCGAGCGGGGCGAGCGGGGCGAGCGTTCGGGCCGGCCGCCGCAGCAGCGGCAGGGCGGTGGCGGCCGGGGCGAACGCGGCGGCCGGGGCGGTCAGCCCGACCGGGGCGGCCAGGGCAGCCGGGGCGCTCAGGGCGGCGACCGGGCGGCCGGGGGCGGCCCGTCCGACCGTGGTGGCAAGGCGGGCGGCTCGGGCGCGCCCGCCCCCGCGAACAGCGCGATGGCCGACGCCCTGCGCAAGGCCGGGCTGCTGGGCGAGGGCGGCGGCAAGCGCCGCTAGGCACCCCGTACGCACAGACGTGAGGAGGCCACGGCCCACCGGCCGTGGCCTCCTCACGTACGTCCGGCGCTACGGCAGGAAGCGCAGGGCCCAGTCGGCGCGGTTGGCGACGGAGAGGTCGTCGTCCTCCGTGAGGGGCTGGAGCAGCCCGCGGGCCGTCTGCGGGTCCGCCTGGACCAGGTCGACGATCTCGGTGGCCAGTCCGTCCTGGTCGTCCCCGAGGTCGACGGCCGAGGCCCGCACCAGGACCGGGAGGGTCCCGGTGCCGCCGACGCCCGCGACGACACCGCCGAGCAGCTCGCGGGCGTACGCGTTGCGCTCGGCGATCGCCCGGTCGAGCTCGGCTGTCAGGCGCGGCAGCAGCGCCCGGTCGCCGGTCGCCGCGATCTCGTCGGCGAGGTCGATGGTCGCGTCGACGTCCGCGTCGAGGTCGTCCAGCATCTCGATGAGCCGGGTGATGCCGTCGTCGGTCATGGTGCCTCCTGGAATGCGCCGTCCACGAGAACGGGGACGGTCGTCGAGCTGTCGGTCTCGGCGGCCACGGCCACGTCCTGCGGAAAGCCGTACGCGTACAGTTCACGGCCCGAGTCGCAGCCGTGCAAGGCGGCGACCGGGTCCTCCGTCGCCGCCCACAACGTGGCCGCCGCGGTCGCCTCGGGGGTCAGGGTGCTCCGGCCCGCGGCGCGCAGTCCGGCGAGGACGGCACCCGCGCCGAGCAGGTCCTCCAGGGCCGGGCGCAACGAACCGTCGGGCCACCGCTCGCCGGAGGCGATCACGGCGACGGGGCGGTCCGCCGTGCCGTACCCCCGGTCGGTGAGCCAGCGGGCGACGGCCGAGTGGTTGCGCAGGGAGGCGGCGACGACGGGCGCGTCACCGGCCTCCGCCGCGATGGTGGAGCCGTTCGGCGAGGGCAGGACCAGGCGGGGCGGCAGCGGGGCGGCGCGCAGGGCGGCCGGGGAGAGCGTCCACGGGTGCTCGTCGGTCGCCTCCCGGCGACCGACGGCGAGGCCGGCCCCGACGCTCTCGGCGTACGCGACGGCCGTCGCGTCCCGCCACCGGTACGGGTGCACCGCAGCGCCGCCCTCGACGGCGACACCGACCGACGTGGTGAAGGACAGGACGTCGACCACGACCACGCAGGCGGCCGAGGGGGCCAGGACCCGCGCCTCGACGGGGCCCCAGCCGAAGGAGACCGTCATCGCCGGCCCCCGCCGCACGGGAGCGTCATCGGAGCTCGGTCACCTTGCCGTCGGCGACCTCGACGCGCCGGGTGGTGCGGACGGCGTCGAGCATCCGCCGGTCGTGGGTGACGAGCAGCAGCGTGCCCGTGTACGAGTCGAGGGCGGACTCCAGCTGTTCGATGGCCGGCAGGTCCAGGTGGTTGGTGGGCTCGTCCAGGACGAGCAGGTTCACGCCCCGGCCCTGGAGCAGGGCGAGTGCGGCGCGGGTCCGCTCGCCCGGGGACAGGGTGGTGGCAGGGCGCATCACGTGGACGGCCTTGAGGCCGAACTTGGCGAGCAGCGTACGGACCTCGGCGGGCTCGGTCTCGGGCACGGCCGCGCAGAACGCCTCCAGGAGGGTCTCCGTGCCGTGGAAGAGCTTGCGGGCCTGGTCGACCTCGCCGACGACGACGCCCGAGCCGAGGACGGTGTCGCCGGAGTCCAGCGGCAGCCTGCCGAGGAGGGCGGCGAGCAGGGTCGACTTCCCGGCGCCGTTGGCGCCGGTGACGGCGACCCGGTCGGCCCAGTCGATCTGCAGCGTGACGGGGCCGAAGGAGAAGTCGCCGCGGCGCACCTCGGCCTCGCGCAGGGTCGCGACGACCGAGCCGGAGCGCGGCGCGGCCGCGATCTCCATGCGCAGCTCCCACTCCTTGCGGGGCTCGTCGACGACGTCGAGGCGTTCGATCATGCGCTGGGTCTGGCGGGCCTTCGCGGCCTGCTTCTCGCTGGCCTCGCTGCGCGCGTTGCGCCCGAGCTTGTCGCCGTCGGTGGCCTTGCGGCGGGCGTTCCTGACGCCCTTGTCCATCCAGGACCGCTGCATGTGACCGCGCGCTTCGAGGGCCGCCTTCTTGCCGGCGTACTCCTCGAAGTCGTCGCGGGCGTGGCGCCGGGCGGTGTCCCGCTCCTCCAGGTACGCCTCGTAGCCGCCGCCGTACAGGGTGATCTGCTGCTGGGCGAGGTCGAGCTCCAGGACCTTGGTGCACGTGCGGGTGAGGAACTCGCGGTCGTGGCTGATGACGACCGTCCCGGCGCGCAGCCCCTTCACGAACCCCTCCAGGCGCTCCAGACCTTCGAGGTCGAGATCGTTGGTGGGCTCGTCGAGCAGGAAGACGTCGTAGCGGGAGAGGAGCAGCGAGGCGAGGCCGGCGCGGGCGGCCTGGCCGCCGGAGAGCGCGGTCATCGGCTGGTCGAGGCCGACGGTGAGGCCGAGGGAGTCGGCGACCTCCTCCGCGCGCTCGTCGAGGTCGGCCCCGCCGAGGTTCAGCCAGCGTTCCAGGGTGACGGAGTACGCGTCGTCGGCGCCGGGCGTTCCGTCGACGAGGCCCTGGGTGGCCTCGTCCATGGCGGTCTGGGCGGCGGCGACGCCGGTGCGCCGGGCGAGGAACTCGCGCACGGTCTCCCCCGGGCGCCGCTCCGGCTCCTGTGGGAGGTGGCCGACGGCGGCGGTGGGCGGGGAGAGCCGGAGCTCGCCCTCCTCGGGGGCGTCGAGCCCGGCGAGGAGCCGCAGCAGGGTCGACTTGCCGGCGCCGTTGACGCCGACGAGGCCGATCACGTCGCCGGGGGCGACCACGAGGTCGAGCCCGGCGAAGAGGGTGCGTTCGCCGTGGCCGGCGGCGAGGTCCTTGGCGACGAGGGTTGCAGTCATCAGGGAACGAATCCTAGGCGACGGATCGACACGCCCGGCCGTCGAGGAGGCGCCGCAGCACGGACCGGTAGGCGGCGCCGTGGAAGCGGTACGGGCCGACGCCGGGGTAGCCCTCGCGGACCGGGTCGGCGGTGGGGCCGGTCTGCCAGGCGAAGTCGCGCCAGACGACGTCGTCGCCGTCGCTCCCGACGTGTGCGGTGACCGCTCCGCAGCCGGGGTCGTCGCAGTCGGGGCAGGAGTAGATCACCCGGCGGCCGTCGCCGGCCCCGTGGCCGTGGTCCAGGAGCCGCTCGACGTGGTCGGCGCGCAGGACGGGCGGGAGGTCGGAGGCGAGGGGCGAGACCGTGTCGACGCCGTCGACCTCGTCGATCAGCCGGAGCAGCGGCCTGCCGTCGACCACGAGGTCGGCGGGGCCGGGCCGGTGTCCGCTGGGGCTCCCGGGGAGGACGCCCTCCGCACGGTCGGCGGGGGCGAGGTCGAGGGTCGTGTAGGCGCCGCGCATGACATCGAGTCTTCCGCTCTTCCGTGGCCGGGCCGTCCCGGAAATGTCCCGGTCCCGGTACGGTCCGCCCATGGAGAACGACGTGATCGTGGTGGGTGGCGGGGTCGTCGGCCTGACGACCGCGGTGACGCTCGCGGAACGCGGGCTCGGCGTACGGATCTGGTCGCGGGACGACGTGACGGCGACGACCTCGGCGGTGGCGGGCGCGCTGTGGTGGCCGTACCGGATCGAGCCGGCGGCCGAGGTCGGCGCCTGGGCGCTGGCATCCCTGCGCGTGTACGGGGAGTTGGCCGCCGACCCCGGGCGGACGGGGGTGCGGTGGGTGTCAGGAGTGCACGCGGACACCGTGCTCGACCGGCTCGGCGCCTGGGCCCTGGAGGTGCCGGAGCTACGGCAGTTGGCGCCGGAGGAGGTGCCGGGGCCGTACGAGGCGGGTCTGGCGGCGCGTCTGCCGCTGATCGACATGCCGGTCCATCTCGCCTGGCTGCGGGCCCGGTTCGAGGCGGCGGGCGGCGTCTTCGAGCGGCGTGCGGTGACCGGCTTCGAGGAGGCGTCGGCCCGGGCGCGCGTGGTCGTCGACTGCACCGGGGCGGCGGCGCGGGAGCTCGTGCCGGATCCCGGAATGCGTCCGGTGCGGGGCCAGTTGGTCCTGGTGGAGAACCCGGGGGTCGAGGAGTGGTTCACCTCGCCGGACTCCGGGTCGGGCCGGTCGACGTACTTCTTCCCGCAGCCGGGGCGGCTGGTGCTGGGCGGGACGGCCGAGGAGGGCGACGAGCGGCTGACGCCCGATCCCGCGACGGCGGCGGCGATCGTGGCGCGGTGCGCGCGGGTGCGGCCGGAGATCGCGGGGGCCCGGGTGCTCGGCCACCGGGTGGGGCTGCGGCCCGCGCGGCTGGGCGGGGTGCGGATCGAGGCGGTGTCGCTGCCGGGCGGCCGGCGTCTGGTGCACCACTACGGGCACGGGGGCGCGGGGGTGACGGTGGCCTGGGGCTGCGCGGAGCGGGCGGCGGAGCTGGTGGAGGGCGGTTAGGTCGTGGCCTCGGATCAGGCCCCGCGAGCAAGGCCTGATCCGAAGGACAGGACCCGGACGGGCGACGCGGGCGAACGGCGGCGCGCGCGAACGGCAGCGGGGCGGGCGCCGCCCGTTCGGACCGCGCCCGCCCCGCTCGTGTCGCTACTTCCAGAGCGGCGGCCTGCTGTTGTTCTCCGCGTCGGCGCACTGGCGGGCGCGCTTCTCCAGGGCTTCGGCCTTGGCGAGGGCCTTGCGGGCCTCCGTCGTGGCGCCGAGGCGCTTGAGCTGGGCGGCGCGGTCGCGCTCCTTGCGGGCGTCGGCCTTCAGCTGGCCGATGTTGCAGGTGATCTTGGCGGCGGCCGCGGGCTCGGCGGTCACCGTCTGGCCGAGCAGCACGCCCCCGGCGAGCAGCGTCGTGGCGAGCAGGGACGTGAGGACACGACGGGCGGTCGTGGTGGCGCGCATGGTGTTTCTCCAACTTCGGGGCCGCGGGGACCCTTCCCCGGCCTTCGGCCGGGGGTGCCCCCATGAGGCATGGTCAGTACCGGCCGGTAACTTTACCTCGGCAAACGTCGGATTCACGCCATCGCCGCCCTGCGTCACATGATCGTCAACACTCCTCCACAGGACTGCCACTGACGAGGTGATAGGTGGCGCGACCGTCCAGGAGAAGGGCGACGAGCGCCCTACGCGACTGGCCCATCGGGACGAACACCCCCGCGCCCTCCCTTCGGACGGTGACGCCGTGCAGGGCGAGTTCGTCTCCCACCTCGGCGTACCGCGCGGAGTCCAGCCGGTAGCCGCACGGCGGGTCGGCGAGGATCTCCCCCGGCTCCGGCGGGTCGTTGTCCGCGCCGCCGAGGTGGACCGGGCCGCGGTCGGCGAACCCGGCGCGCCGGGCGACCGCGGTGGCCACCGTGAGCGGTACGCGCCGCTCCTTCACGTAGGCGAAGGCGCCTTCCAGGGCCGCGTGCTGGGTGGCGACACGGCGCCGGTGGTTGAGCGCGGGGTCGTCCCGCTCGGCCTCGTCGAGCGCGTCCACCCGGGTCTCGACGAGCAGACCCGCGGAGTGCTTGACGCCGGCCGTGTTGCGCAGGATCCGCTCCTGGCCGTCGCCGGCGACCTGCTTGAGCGGCTTCCCGGTGAGGGGGTCGGTCCAGATGCCGTAGATGCCGCTGGTGTACCCGGCGAGCCCCGCGGCGGGCCGGACGTAGCGCTCGGAGAGCTTCCGGGACTCGTCGTGGACGTGCGGGTCGGTGTCGAGGGCGCGCGGCCAGAGGGCGAGCAGGTCCTTGTCGTAGAACCGGGGGGTGGCCCCGTACTCGTGCAGGTCGTAGACGAGTTCGGGGCGGTGGTCGCGGATGACGGCGGCGACCGCGCGCGCCTCGGCGGTCCGCAGCGCGATGTGGTCGCGGTTGACGTCGACGCCGTCGGCGTTGCCCCGCGTGTCGGCCTCCCGGCCGTCGGGGTTGGCGGTGGGCACGACGAGGACGGTGGTGCGGGCGAGGAACTCCCGGGTCTCCCGGTCCCGGGCGTGGGCGAGGTCGCGCACCGTGCTCAGACAGGCCTCGCGGCCGGCGGGCTCGTCGCCGTGCTGGCTGCAGACGAGCAGCACGGTGGTGCGGCCCGTGCCGAGGGTGGCGAGCCGGATCGGACGACCCCGCGCGGTGGTGCCGATCACCCGCAGCGACACCCGCGCGCTCGCCAGGTCGACGGCGGCGAGGAAGTCCCGCTCCTCGGTCTCGCCGGTCCACCGGGCTCCCCCGCTGAGCTCGAAGCCGGTGCGCGGGAGCGGCTTCACCGGCGTGCTGTCCGCCGCCTCGGCGGGGAGGCCGACGAGCGGCAGGGCGAGGGCAGCGGCCCCCGCAACCAGGGAGAGGGCGCGCCGTGAACTCCGGCGTGCGGTACGGGAGGTCATCGGGCGGCTCCGAATCCGGGGAGGCGCGGACCGGTGACTCCGGCCGGCGGTGGGGCGTCGCCGAGGGACGGGGCGGCGGTGACGGGCGACGGGAGGACCGGGTACGGCCCGGTCGTCGCGCGGACGAAGGCCTCGGCGCCGCCGACCAGCGGCAGTGCCGCCCGGGTGCGGGCGAGGTCGAGGGTCAGGGTCGGAAGTGTCGACGGGGGGTCGAGGAGGTCCCTGTCGGTGCCGCCGACGATCAGGGCGAGCCGGTGCCCGGCCGGGACGACGTGGTCGGTGGCGGCGAGGTCCAGGGTCATCGTGTACGCCCTGCCGGGGGTCAGCGGGCGCTCCTCGCGCGCGTCGGCCCAGGTGCCGAGGTCGGCCCAGCCCCGGCTGACGACCGTGTACCCGACGTCCGCCGTGCGGGCCTCGGTCTCCTTGAAGCAGGCGCTGTCCCCGGGGGTGCTCGCGCCCCAGCAGGTGCGGTCGGCGAGGGTGGTGATGCCCTCACCGGCCGCCGCGTAGTCGCGGATCGTGTCGGGGCCGAGGTCGACGAGGACGGCGGAGAGGTGGGCGGTGGCGGTGGTCGGGGTGGCGGTGACCGTCACCTTCGAGGAGCCGGAGATCCGCAGGTCCCGGGAGAGGGGGCGGGTGACGAACCCGGCCTTCTCGGGGGTCGCGCTGTCGATCCGGGCCGCCCAGTCGAGCTCGCCGAGGCCCGGGTCGTCGGTGAAGGTCGCGGTGGAGCCGGGGGCCGCGGGGGCGCGGCCGAGGACGCCGGGGCCGGAGGCCGTGCCCGGGGCGGGGCGCAGGGTGGTGGTCGCGGTGGCACGCGGCGGCCACTGCCGGTCGGTGGTCCAGCGGTCCGGGGCGCGCTCGATGTCGGCGACCGGTTCGCGGTCGATGCCGTTCTCGTAGCCCAGGAGGTAGTGGTCGAACCAGCGGTGCAGGGTGCGGACCCAGTCGGCGCGCCGGAAGTCGAAGGGGTCGACGTGGCCGGTCTGGGAGAGCCAGATCTTCCGCTCGACGCCGTGGGCGGCGAGCGCGTCCCACCACTGGCCGAACTGGTTCGCGCGCACGTTGAGGTCCTGCTGTCCGTGCACGACGAAGACGCTGGCCTTCACCTTGGCCGCGTTCCGTACGTGGTCGCGCTCGGTCCAGGCGGCCGTGCGGTCACCGCTGTACGGGGTGCCGGCGGTGATGCGGTCCTGGACGGCGCCACAGCGGGCCTGCGCCTCGGGGCTGTTGACGTACGCGGAGAGCCAGCTCGGGTTGGCGTCGTAGAGCGGGGCGCCCTGGGAGTGGAAGTAGTCGTACCAGGAGGAGATGGCGCCGATCGGGACGATGGTTCTCAGCCCTTCGACGCCGGTGGCGGCGACGCCGTTGGCGATGGTGCCGTCCCAGCTCTTGCCGATCATGCCGACGTTCCCGGTGCTCCAGGTGGTGGCGCGGGCCCTGGCCTCCCCCGTACGGGAGGTGTAGCCGCGGGCGCGGCCGTTCAGCCAGTCGACGACGGCCTTGGCCGACTGGACGTCGGAGCGTCCGCCGACGTCGTCGCAGCCGTCGGAGCGGCTGGTGCCGGCGAGGTCGACGGCGACGAAGGCGTAGCCGCGCGGGACGAAGAAGTTGTCGTAGAAGAGCGGGAACCGGACGGGATCTCCGGCGGCGTCGTAGGTCTTCTTCTGGCTCTCGTTGCCGCGTCCGCAGCAGGCGTAGTACGGGCTGGCGTCCATGATGACCGGGATCCTCCGGCCGGCCGCGGCGGGCTCCCGGGGGCGGACGATGTCGACGGCGACCCGGTCCGCGCGCCCGTCCCCGTCGCCGTCGAGCCCGGTGTCGACCCAGACGGACTCACGGATGGCATCGGCGTAGGAGTGGACGGGCCGGGACTCCCGGACGGAGGACGCGACGGGCGAGGAGAGCGCGGCTCGTGACGGCACGGCGGTCCCGGACGACGCCGTGCTCCCGGACGGCGTGGCGGGCTCCGGCCGGGCGCTCGCGGGCGCGACCATGGTCGCGAGCAGGGCGGCGGTGGCGGCGGCCACGAGGGTTCCGTACGGCAGTCGGGCTCCGCGGGTTCTCCGCTTTCGCATCGGCATGGGCGGGAACGTACCCCGGTCAACTCCCGTGCAAAAGAGTGCCGTAGCCAATCAGGGGGGATTCAGGGTGATTCCGGAGGCGGAGGGGTTCATGTCGGCCGAATGGCGATCGTGTGACAGCGGGTCCTCTGGACGTGACGGTGCGTCGGGGCTCTGAATAGTGTCCGGACTAAGGACCGACGACCACCCGCGCGTCTTACGTTTCTTATGACTTGGGGAGCACCTGTGCACCGCAGAATCATCGTTCCGAGCGCCCTCGCGGCCGCCCTGCTGCTGGCGATCCCGGCATCGGCGGCCGACTTCACTCCGGGGGCCCCGGGCATCGGCGACTCCTACTACCCCACCAGCGGCAACGGCGGCTACGACGTCTCGCACTACGACCTGCGTCTGACGTACCAGCCCGCCACCGACCTCCTGGAGGGCACGGCGACGATCGTCGCCACCACCAAGCAGAACCTGTCCCGGTTCAACCTCGACCTCGGACTGAAGGTCAGTGAGGTCCGGGTCAACGGCCGGGTGGCGAAGTTCGCCACCTCCGGTTCCCACGAGCTGGAGGTCACCCCGGCCGTCCCGCTGGAGAAGAACAAGTCGATCTCGATCGTCGTCCGCTACGCGGGCAAGCCCTCCGAGGTGAAGATCGACGGCTGGACGGCCTGGGCCCGTACCCCGGACGGCGGCGTCGCCGCGCAGGAGCCGGACTCGGCCGCCTGGTGGTTCCCGTCCAACGACCACCCGCTGGACAAGGCCACCTTCGACGTCTCCGTCTCGGTGCCGGACGGCACCCAGGCCATCAGCAACGGTGTCCTGCAGTCGCAGTCCTCCCGTCTGGGCTGGACCCGCTTCAACTGGCGCTCCAACAAGCCGCAGGCGACGTACCTGGCCACGCTCGCCGTCGGCAGGTTCGACATCATGACGGACCGGACGGCGAACGGGCTGCCCGTCCTCAACGCGTACAGCAAGGACCTAGGCGACAACGACGGCGCCGCGCGCGCCTCGATCGAGCGCACCACCGAGGTCGCGGAGTGGCTGGAGGGGGTCTTCGGACCGTATCCCTTCAACGCCCTCGGCGGGTACGTGCCGAACGTGACGAGCGGCTTCGCCCTGGAGACGCAGACCCGCCCGTTCTACAGCCCGCGGCAGTTCGCCAACGGCGCCAACGTGTCGGTGGTCGTCCACGAGCTGGCGCACCAGTGGTACGGCGACAGCGTGTCCGTCCGCGACTGGAAGGACATCTGGGTCAACGAGGGCTTCGCCCGCTACAGCCAGTGGCTGTGGTCGGAGAAGGAGGGCGAGGGCACCGCCCAGGAGCTGGCGGACTACGTGTACGCCACCAGGACCGCCGAGGACCCGTTCTGGACGGTGAAGCCGGGCGACCCGGGCCCCGAGAACCAGTTCCACATCGCCGTCTACGACCGGGGCGCGCTGGCGCTCCAGGCGTTGCGCAACGAGATCGGCGACGAGGACTTCTTCGCGATCCTGAAGGGCTGGCCGCAGAAGTTCGCCCACGGCAACGCGCGCGTGGCCGACTTCGTGAAGTACGCGGAGAAGGTCTCCGGCAAGCCGCTGGCCGAGCTCTTCGACACCTGGCTGTACCAGCCGTCGAAGCCGTCCGCGTCGACCGCCGCGGCGGTCGGTCTGTCCGCGCCGGCCGCGGCGCCCGCGTCCGGCGCCCCGTCCGCGCGCTCGGCGGCTCCGCAGGCCAGGCCGGTGAAGCCGGCGCAGCCGAAGTCGTGGAAGAAGATCGCGGCGACGAACACGGTCCACGAGACCGGTCAGCACGGCGCCACGGGGCACGGCGGGCACTGAGCCCATCGGTCCCCAGGGGTCACCCGAGCCGTCACGGGCCCGGGGCCGCCTGAGCCGCACCAGCTCGGGGGCACCCCGGCCGTACGCCCACCGGGGCCGTCCGTCAGCGCTTCGCGCGGCGGGCGGCCTCCCGGGCCTTCCGGGCCAGCGGCAGATAGCGCAGCCGCTCCGGCAGGACGGGGACCACCAGGCGGACCACCCGGGCGAACCGGTGCAGGGCGCGCTCCTGCTCCGGCGTCCATTCCAGGCCGATGGCCTCGCGGGCGTCCGGCGGCATCATGCCCACGGTGAGGAAGGCGCGCAGCCGCAGGAACGGACGGCGCAGGACCGGCCAGAGCAGCCGGAGGGCGAGCCGGGCCGGCAGCGGCCCCCGGTCGGGGGCGGGGACCGGCTGGTCGGGGTCGAGCAGCTCCCGGACGACGACGGTCGCCTCCAGCTCCTCCGCGAGGACCTTCCGGTAGTGCGGCCAGAACTCCTCGATCGTCTGCGGCATGTCCCGGTCGTGGATGCCGAGGACGCGGCCGACCTGGAGCCACTCGGCGTACAGCTGCCGTTCCTGCGCCTCCGTGAGGGGGCGGGCGAGGAGGCGGAGACCGTGCGCGTAGACGGGGAAGCCGGTCGCGTGCACCCAGGAGTAGTAGGCGGGGGTCAGCGCGTGGTAGCGGCGCCCGTGGGCGTCGGTGCCCTGGATGTCGCGGTGCAGCCTCCGGAGGCGGCGCCCCTCCCGTGCGGCGTCCTCACCGCCGTAGATCCACAGCTGGACCGAGCTGAGGGAGCGTTCCCCGCGGCCCCAGGGGTCGGTGCGGAAGACCGAGTGGGCGTCCACGCCGGCGCCGATGGCGGGGTGGGCGACCTGCATCGTGAGGGCGGCGGGGAGCATCAGGAGCGCGCGGATGTCACCGGCGACGGTCCACAGCACCCCGCCGACGGGCGGCGGCGCCGGGTCGCCGGCCCCGTCCCGGTCCCCGGGACGGCCGGAGGCGTCGGGATCGGTGGGGTCGGTGGGGTCGACGGGACGCGCGCGTTCCATGGGGCTTCTCCTCACACTCCAAGGCTGCACCCACGACGAAGGGGCCGTCACCCGGGCGCTGCGGCCCCTGGTGACGGCCCCTTCCGGGGAGTACGGGTCAGGCGCGGTCGGCGCCGACCGGCTCGCCGACGATGCGGGCGGCGAGGGCGTGGGCCCAGGCGTCGACGTCGGCGGAGAGCTCGCGCTCGGCGGCGGTGCGCTCGGCGGCGATCTTCTCGGTACCGGCGGCGAGGATGGCCTCGCGCTCGGCGTTGCCCTCGGCGCGGGCGGCGGCGATGGCGACCGAGCCCTCCTCGACGGCCTTGGAGCGGATACGGGCGGCCTCGTGGCGGGCCTCGGCCAGCTCGGCCTCGTACTGCTCACGGATCCGCGTGGCCTCGGCGCGCAGGTCGTCGGCGCGCTCGGTGCCGCCGTCGATGGCGTCCTCACGCTCCTCGATGGTGCGCTTGATCTTCGGCAGGACGGCCTTGGCCATGATCAGGAAGGTGAGCCCGAACAACACGGCGCCGATGATGAGCTCGGCCCAGACGGGGTTGAGCGGACCGAGGTCCATCTTGAAGACAGTGGAGTTCGCGAGGGTCATGGGCGCATTCTACCTGGTTCAAAAAGGTACAAATCGGAAACCGGAACGAGAGTTGGCGTGATCTTGCGAGATCGGCAAGATTCCCGGCATCCAGAGGCTACCGGATGGTAACTCCGACTGATTGTATGTGCCGCGCCAGCTCAACCCCCCACACCCTCATGGGAGTTACCGTGACGCTCGCCGCGCTCCGCCGCGCCCCCGGCGCCGCCCTTTCCCTCGCGCTCGCCGCCGCCACCCTGGCCGCGACCGCGCCGGGCGCGACCGCCGCCTCCGCCACGGCCGCCGAGACCCCCCGGCTCAAGGTGCTCACCTACAACGCGTTCCTGTTCTCCAAGTCCCTCTACCCGAACTGGGGCCAGGACCACCGCGCCAAGGCGATCCCCGCCGCCCCCTTCTTCCAGGGGCAGGACGTCGTCGTCCTCCAGGAGGCCTTCGACAACGGGGCCTCGGACGCGCTCAAGGCGAACGCCGCCGCGCAGTATCCGCACCAGACCCCCGTCGTGGGCCGCGGCAAGGGCGGCTGGGACGCCACCGGCGGCGCCTACTCCGCGACCACCCCCGAGGACGGCGGGGTGACGATCCTCAGCAAGTGGCCGATCGTCCGCAAGGAGCAGCACGTCTACAAGGACGCGTGCGGCGCCGACTGGTGGTCGAACAAGGGATTCGCCTACGCCGTGCTCGACGTGAACGGCAGCAGGGTCCACGTCCTCGGCACCCACGCCCAGTCCACCGACCCGGGCTGCTCGGCGGGCGAGGCGGCCCAGACGCGCAGCCGCCAGTTCAAGGCGATCGACGCCTTCCTCGACGCCAAGAACATCCCGGCGAACGAGCAGGTGGTCGTCGCCGGCGACCTGAACGTCGACTCGCACACGCCCGAGCACGCCACCATGCTCGCCGACGCCGGCCTCGTGGGGGCCGACGCCCGCACGGGCCACCCCTACTCCTTCGACACCGACCTGAACTCGATCGCCTCCGAGCGCTACCCGGACGACCCGCGCGAGGACCTCGACTACGTCCTCTTCCGCGCCGGGAACGCCCGCCCCGCCGGCTGGACCAACCACGTGGTCCTGGAGCGGAGCGCCCCGTGGACGGTCTCCAGCTGGGGCACGAGCTACACGTACACCAACCTCTCCGACCACTACCCGGTCACCGGCTTCTGACCGGGACCGGGCCGGCGGCGGGCGCGGCTCAGTAGCCGGATCCGCCGAAGAGGCTGTAGAGCCAGGCGCCGAGCACACCGGCGACACAGAGCAGCACGACGAGGGAACCCAGGCTCGTGTGCCGCCCCTTGCGGGGCCGGCCGGGTCGGGCGGCGCGCGCCGCCCGACCCGGCTTCGGCTGTCTCCCGGACGCTCCCGCGCGACCGGACCGACCGGACCGACCCGACGCGACGGGGGCCGGCTCGGCGACCGCCGCGACATCGGCGAGCAGGCTGCGGCAGACCGCCGCCAGCTCCGCCGTCCCGACCGTCAGGTCGACGACCACCTCGGTACGGGCCGGGGCGGTGGTCCCCCCGTCGAGCAGCCGCCCGGCGCGCAGCAGCGCCTGGTCCCTGCCCCCGGTCGGACCGAGACTTATCCAGCGGCCCACGTGCTCGCCCCGGATCACCACGCCACCGCCCCGCTCCCGGTAGACGGTGTGCTCCCGCCACAGGACCCTGGCCAACTCGGCGGCCGTCTCCCTGAGTTGCGTGTACATATGACTCCCCTGTTCCCGTTCCCCCGGTTCGAACAGCCGCAGACTCTAGCCCCCACGAGCCCACACCCCCACCGCCGCCCGCGCCCCTCACCCGCCGAAGTCGTACACGGTGACCGGTATCCCCCGCTCCACCAGCCGCCGCACGACCAACGGCTCGACCCGCTCCCAGGACCCGCCCGCGAGCCCGCATCCGATGCGCGGCATGTGCACGGACGCCCCCAGCTCGCCCGCCCGGTCGGCGAGCCGCCCGAGCGCGGCGTCGATCGCCTCGTACCGCACGGGTACGCCGCTGCTCCGCCCGGTGCGCATCCCCCGCTGGCCCACCAGGTTGGCCACCCAGACGCACGGCTCGACCTGGACGAACTGGGCTGCGCCCAGACCGAAGTCGTTCCGCGCGCGGTCACGGTGCCACCGCCGGTAGGCCGCCTCCGGCTCGCTCCATCGGCGTGAGACCGCCAGGACGAAGCCCTTCCCCCAGCCCCCGAGATCGTTGCAGACGTGCGCGACGATCTTGACGCCCCTGGCCTGCGGCGCGGTCGCGTCCCCCCGGACGTACGTGATCCCGTTCATGACGATCACGGTACGGCGCCGCACTGACAACGGCGGCAGTCTTTTACACAGGTGGTGAGACAGCAATACTGTTCAAGCGATCCCGACCGGCGGGTCGCCTGGAGGGGAAGCGGGGCACCTCGGATGGGCGTCGGGAGCGACGGGGACGACGGGCCGAGCTACACCGTCGACGAGCTGGCCGCGCGGGCCGGGGTCACGGTGCGGACCGTGCGGTTCTACGGGACGCGGGGTCTCCTGCCGCCGCCCGTCATCGGGGCACGGCGGGTCGGGCACTACGGGCCGGGGCACCTGTCACGGCTCGCGCTCATCGAGGAGCTGCGCCGGCAGGGCATGACCCTGGCCGCGATCGAGCGGTACCTGGAGCAGCTGCCGCCCGACCTCAGCGCGCAGGACCTGGCGATCCACCGGGCCCTGGTGGCCTCCTGGGCTCCGGAGTCCGCCGAGTCCATCACCCGGCGGGAGCTGGAGCGGCGGGCCGGGCGGGCGCTGACCGAGCGGGACGTGGACCGGCTGGCCGCGATGGGGGTGCTCGACCGGACCGGGGAGGAGGACACGTTCCGGCTCGACGGCGCGCTGCTCCGGCTCGGCGTCGAACTGCTCGACGTGCCGATCGAGCACGAGACCATCCTCGCCTCCCGCACCGTGCTCCTGGAGCACGCGCGCGCCGCCGCCCAGGAGCTCTCCCGGCTCTTCCGGGACGAGGTGTGGAGCCCGTACCGGGAGAGCGGGGAGGACCCGGACCACCTGAGCGCGATGAGGTCGCTCTCGGCGCACATGCAGCCGATGGTGGTCCAGGCCCTCCTCACGGCCTTCCAGCGCTCGCTGAGCGAGGAGCTGAGGACGGCGTTCCGGGCTCCGTGAACGCCCGTCCGGCGGCCGGGTCTCCGTGGCGCGTCCCGGCCGGCCGTGACCGTCAGTCGGTGAAGACCTCGCCCCGCTCGGCCTTCTCCACCAGGAGGGCGGGCGGGGTGAACCGCTCGCCGTACGTCTCCGCCAGCTCGCGGGCGCGGGCCACGAAGCCCGCGACACCGCCCTCGTACCCGTTGACGTACTGGAGCACGCCACCGGTCCAGGCAGGGAAGCCGATGCCCATGATGGAGCCGATGTTGGCGTCGGCGACCGACGTCAGGACGCCCTCCTCCAGCAGCCGCACGGTGTCCAGGGCCTCGGCGAAGAGCATCCGCTCCTGCATGTCGCGGAAGGGGATCTCGTACCCGGGCTTGGCGAAGTGCTCGCGCAGGCCGGGCCAGAGCTTCCCGCGCCCGCCGTCCTCCCCGTACTCGTAGAAGCCCGCGCCGCCGCTGCGTCCGGGCCGCCCGAACTCGTCGACCATGCGGTCGATCACGGCCTCGCCCGGGTGGGTCACCCAGACCCCGCCGGCCTCCTCGATCGCCCGCTTCGTCTCGTTGCGGATCTTGCGGGGCAGGGTCAGGGTCAGCTCGTCCATCAGGGAGAGGACCTTCGCCGGGTAGCCGGCCTGTGCGGCGGCCTGCTCGACGGAGGCGGGCTCGATGCCCTCGCCGACCATGGCGACGCCCTCGTTGATGAAGTGGCCGATCACCCGGGAGGTGAAGAAGCCGCGCGAGTCGTTGACGACGATCGGCGTCTTGCTGATCTGCCGGACCAGGTCGAACGCGCGGGCCAGCGCCTCGTCGCCGGTCCGCTCGCCCTTGATGATCTCGACGAGCGGCATCTTGTCGACCGGGGAGAAGAAGTGCAGGCCGATGAAGTCGCTCTGGCGCTCCACGCCCTCGGCGAGGACCGAGATCGGCAGGGTCGAGGTGTTGGAGCAGAGCAGCGCGTCGGGCTCGACGACGGCCTGGATCTCCTGGAAGACCTTGTGCTTGAGCGACGTGTCCTCGAAGACCGCCTCGATGACGGCGTCGCAGCCCGCCAGGTCCCGGACCTCGGCGGTCGGGGTGATCCGGGCGAGGAGCGCGTCGGCCTTCTCCCGGGTGGTGCGGCCCCGGGAGACGGCCTTGGCGCAGAGCGCCTCGGAGTAGGCCTTGCCCTTCGCGGCGGACTCGGCCGAGACGTCCTTGAGGACGACCTGGATGCCGGCGCGGGCGCAGGAGTAGGCGATGCCGGCGCCCATCATGCCGGCGCCGAGGACGGCGACCTTGCGGACCGGGCGGGGCTCGACACCCTTGGGGCGGCTGGCGCCGGAGTTGACGGCCTGGAGGTCGAAGAAGAACGCCTGGATCATGTTCTTCGCCGTCTGGCCGACGACCAGCTCGGTGAAGTAGCGGCTCTCGATGGTGAGCGCGGTCTCGAAGTCGACCTGGGAGCCCTCGACGGCGGCGGCCATGATGGCGCGCGGCGCCGGGTAGGGCGCCCCGTTCAGCTGCTTGCGCAGGTTGGCGGGGAACGCGGGCAGGTTGGCCGCGAACTTGGGGTTCGAGGGGGTGCCGCCGGGGATCCGGTGGCCGGGGACGTCCCAGGGCTGCCGGGACTCGGGGTGCGCGTCGATGAAGGCGATGGCCTTGTCCATCATCTCCTCGGGCGTGGCGGCCACCTCGTGGACGAGGCCGCTGTCGAGGGCCCGCCTCGGGGTGTACTGGGTGCCCTGGAGCAGCACCTTGAGCAGGGCGTCGGTGATGCCCATGAGGCGCACGGTGCGGGTGACGCCGCCACCGCCCGGCAGCAGACCGAGGGTGACCTCGGGCAGGCCGATCTTGGAGCCGGAGGCGTCGAGGGCGACGCGGTGGTGCGAGGCGAGGGCGATCTCGTAGCCGCCGCCGAGCGCGGCGCCGTTGATCGCGGCGACGACGGGCTTGCCGAGGGTCTCGATGCGGCGCAGCGCGCGCTTCATCTCCAGGGCGCCCTCGAAGATGTCCTGGGCGTGCTCGGGGCCCGCCTGGACCATGTCCTTGAGGTCGCCGCCGGCGAAGAAGGTCTTCTTCGCGGAGGTGTAGATGATGCCGCGGATGGAGTCCTTCTCGGCCTCCACGCGGTCGGCGATCGCGATGATCGAGGCCCGGAAGGCCTGGTTCATGGTGTTGGCGGACTGGTTCGGGTCGTCGAGGACGAGGGTGACGATCCCGGTCGCGTCCTGCTCCCAGCGGATGGTGGTGCTCTCGCTCATGGCTCTGCTTCTCCGTATGAGGGGTTCGGACGGGACGGTCAGACGCGCTCGACGACGGTGGCGATGCCCATGCCGCCGCCCACGCAGAGGGTGGCCAGGCCGTAGCGCTTGTCCTGCCGCTCCAGTTCGTCGACGAGGGTGCCGAGGATCATCGCGCCGGTGGCGCCGAGCGGGTGGCCGAGCGCGATGGCGCCGCCGTTGACGTTGACCTTGTCCAGGGTGGTGCCCATGTCCTTGACGAAGCGCAGGACGACGGCGGCGAAGGCCTCGTTGATCTCGATGAGATCGATGTCGTCGATGGTGAGTCCGGCCTTGGCGAGGGCCTTGCGGGTGGCCGGGGCGGGGCCGGTCAGCATGATGGTCGGCTCGGAGCCGGAGACGGCGACCGAGACGATCCGGGCGCGCGGGGCGAGTCCGTACCGCTCGCCGACCTCCTTCGAGCCGATGGCGACGAGGGAGGCGCCGTCGACGATGCCGGAGGAGTTGCCGGCGTGGTGGACGTGGTCGATCTCCTCGATCCAGTGGTACTTCTGCAGCGCGACGGCGTCGAAGCCGCCGAGCTCGCCGATGTCGGCGAAGGAGGGCTTGAGCCGGGCGAGGGAGTCGGCGGTGGTGCCGGGGCGCAGGAACTCGTCGTGGTCGAGGACGGTGAGTCCCGCGCGGTCCTTCACGGGGACGATCGACCGGGCGAAGCGCCCGTCCTTGACGGCGGCCGCGGCCCGCTCCTGGGAGAGCGCGGCGTACTCGTCCACGTCGCGGCGGGAGAAGCCCTCGATGGTGGCGATGAGGTCGGCGCCGATGCCCTGCGGGACGAAGTTGGTCTCCAGGTTGGTCATCGGGTCGGAGAACCAGGCACCGCCGTCGGAGGCCATCGGCACCCGGGACATCGACTCGACGCCGCCGGCGAGGACGAGGTCCTCCCAGCCGGAGCGGACCTTCATCGCGGCCATGTTGACGGCTTCGAGGCCGGAGGCGCAGAAGCGGTTCTCCTGGACGCCGGCGACGGTGTCGGGGAGTCCGGCGGCGATGGCCGCGATCCGGGCGATGTCGGAGCCCTGGTCGCCGACGGGGCCGACGACGCCGAGGACGATGTCGTCGATGGCGGCCGGGTCGAGGCCGGGGTTGCGGGTCTGGATCTCCCGGATGAGGCCGACGACCAGGTCGATGGGCTTGGTGCCGTGCAGGGAGCCGTTGGCCTTGCCGCGTCCGCGCGGGGTGCGGATCGCGTCGTACACGTACGCTTCGGTGCTCACGGGAAGCCTTTCGCGATGAGGGTTGGGGAGACGGGCGGCGGGAGGTCAGCCGAGGAGGGAACGGCCGATGATCTCCTTCATGATCTCGGTGGTGCCGCCGTAGATGGTCTGGATCCGGCCGTCGGTGTAGGCGCGGGCGACCGGGAATTCGCTCATGTAGCCGTATCCGCCGTGGAGTTGCAGGCAGCGGTCGGCGACCCGCTTCTGGAGTTCGGTCGCCCACCACTTGGCCATGGAGGCGTGGACGGCGTCGAGCCCTCCCTCGGTGTGCTCCTCGATGCACCGGTCGACGAAGGTCCGGGTGACGGCGCACTCGGTGGCCATCTCGGCGATCTCGAAGCGGATGTGCTGGAGCCGGGCGAGCGGGCGGCCGAAGGCCTCGCGCTCCTTGACGTACCGGGTGGTGATCTCCAGGAGGTGCTCGGCCCCGGCGATCCCGGCGACGGCGATGGCGAGGCGCTCCTGGGCGAGGTTGGTCATGAGGTGCAGGAAGGCGCCGTTGAGCTCGCCGAGCAGGTTCTCCTTGGGGACGCGGACGTCGCGGAAGAAGAGTTCGGCGGTGTCCTGGGACTTCTGGCCGATCTTGTCGAGGTTGCGGCCGCGCTCGAAGCCCTCGGCGCCGCGCTCGACGACGAGGAGGGAGAGGCCGTGCGCGCCGCCCTCGGGGGTGGTGCGGGCGACGACGACGACCAGGTCGGCGAGGATGCCGTTGGAGATGAAGGTCTTGGAGCCGTTGAGGATCCAGTGGTCGCCGTGGTCCTCGGCGGTCGTACGGATGCCCTGGAGGTCCGAACCGGCGCCGGGCTCCGTCATGGCGATCGCCGTGACGGTCTCGCCGGAGCAGAAGCCGGGCAGCCAGCGCCGCTTCTGCTCCTCGGTGCCGAGCGAGGTGAGGTACGGGCCGATGATGTCGTTGTGCAGGCCGATGGCGAGTCCGGGGGCGCCGGCGCGGGTGAACTCCTCGGCGAGGACGGCTCCGTAGCGGAAGTCTGGGTTGCCGCCGCCTCCGTACTCCTCGTCGACGGCGAGGCCGAGCAGCCCCTGACGGCCGGCGGCGAGCCAGGCCTCGCGGGCGACGATGCCGTCCTTCTCCCACTGCGCGTAGTGGGGCAGCACCTCCTTCTCCAGGAAGGTGCGGACGGTGGCCCGGAAGGCCTCGTGGTCGGCGGTGTACAGCTGGCGCTTCATGCGTCGGTCTCCTGGGTCTGGATCGGACGATCGAGGGCGGGTACGGCCCAGTCGCGGGCGACCTCGGCGGTGTCGGCGCCGGGCAGGGCGGGGCCCGTGCGCAGGGTGCCGGGGGTGGCCGAGAAGCGCGGTGCGGGGGCCGGCTGGGCGATGCCGCCGTGTTCGGTGAAGGTGGCGCGCGCGGCGAGGTGGGGGTGGGACGGGGCCTCGCGCAGGGAGAGCACGGGAGCGACGCAGGCGTCACCGCCGTCGAAGACGGCTGTCCACTCCTCGCGGGTACGGCTCCGGAAGCGGTCGGCGACGGCCTTGCGCAGTTCGGGCCAGCGGCCGGGGTCCCGGCGGGCGGGCGCGACGTCCTCGACGCCGAGGAGGCGGACGAACTCCGCGTAGAACCGCTCCTCCAGGGCGCCGACCGCCATGTGGCCGCCGTCGGAGGTCTCGTACACGCCGTAGAACGGGCAGCCGCCGTCGAGGAGGTTGACGCCTCGGCGGTCCTGCCAGCCGCCGGCGGCGAGCATGCCGTGGATCATGGTGGTGAGGTGGGCGGTGCCGTCGACGATCGCCGCGTCGACGACCTGGCCCTCGCCGTGGGCGCGGGCGTGCTGGAGGGCGGCGAGGACGCCGATCACGAGGTAGAGGGAGCCGCCCGCGTAGTCGCCGACGAGGTTGGCGGGGACGGTGGGCGGGCCGTCCGGGTCGGGGCCGATCATGCCGAGGGCGCCGGTGATCGCGATGTAGCCGATGTCGTGTCCGGCGGTCGCGGCGAGCGGCCCGTCCTGGCCCCAGCCGGTCATCCGGCCGTAGACGAGACGCGGGTTGCGGACGAGGCAGACGTCGGGGCCGACGCCGAGGCGTTCGGCGACGCCGGGCCGGTAGCCCTCGATCAGGATGTCGGCGCGGGCCACGAGGTCGAGGACGGTGGCGGGGCCGTCCTCGGCCTTGAGGTCGACGAGGACGGAGCGCTTGTTGCGGTTGGTGAGGTCACGGGCCGGGTCGATGCCGAGGCCGGGACCGCCCGGGCGGTCGACGCGGACGACGTCGGCGCCGAGGTCGGCGAGCAGCATGGCGGCGAAGGGGCCGGGGCCGATGCCGGCGAGTTCGACCACGCGGACCCCGGTCAGCGGCCCGTTCCCGGCGGTGTGCGTCGTGCTCATCGAGCCCCCAGGCATGTGTGACACCAATGATGTAACACCAGAGATGCTAGGAACGTGTTCCACTCGGCACAAGCCCCCCGGCCGAGCAAGCGCTTGGAAATTACCGGACGGGGGCAGACGGGGTAACCGGGGGTAGGGCGGCAACGGGGCATGGTGCGGGACCCGCTATCCTCCGCCGACGACGACAGCCGCGCGCGGCGGCGCGGCACGGCCGAAATGAGGGGCTGGATGGGTACAGGGACGGGCGTGGGGAGCGGGGCGGAGCCCGGCGGCGAAAGCGGGGGCGCATCGGACCAAGGGGCCACGCCGCACCACGGCTCCACGCGGGACAGCGGGGCCACGCCGGACAGCGGGACCGCGAGCGGGAGCGGGGCCGGGTCCGGGGCTGGGGCCGGGGTCGGGAACGAAGGCGCGCCGGACAGCGGGAGCGGCACGGCGCCCGAGGGCGGGCGGGAGGCCTCGCCGGGCCGTGGGGGCAGGCCCTACGACGTGGTCCTGTTCGGCGCGACCGGGTTCGTGGGCGAACTCACCGCCGCCTACCTGGCCGAGCACGCCCCGGCGGAGTGCCGCTGGGCACTCGCGGGCCGCGACCTCGCGGGGCTCACGGCCCTGCGCGAGCGGCTCGCCGCCCGGTGGCCGCACCGCGCCGACCTGCCGCTCGTCGTCGCCGACGCCGCCGACCCCGACTCCCTGCGCGAACTCGCCGAGTCCACCCGGGTGGTGGCCACCACGGTCGGTCCGTACGTCTGGTACGGCGACGGGCTCGTCGCCGCCTGCGCCGAGGCCGGGACGGACTGCGTGGACCTCACCGGCGAGGCGGAGTTCGTCGACCTGACGTACGTGCGGCACGACGCCCGCGCCCGGGAGACCGGCGCCCGGATCGTGCACGCCTGCGGCTTCGACTCCGTCCCCCACGATCTGGGCGCGTACTTCACCGTCCAGCAGCTCCCGGAGGGGGTGCCGCTCCGGGTGGACGGCTTCGTGCGGGTCGGGGCGACCTTCTCCGGCGGCACCTTCGCCTCGGCGCTGACCGCCCTCGGCCGGGGCCGGGAGATGCTGCGGGCTGCGCGCGAACGACACCTCCACGAACCGAGGTTGGTGGCCCGCCGGGCCCGCGCACCGCTGGGCGGGCCGCGGTTCAGCCGCGAGACCGATACCTGGGCGCTGCCGCTGCCGACGCTCGACCCGCAGGTCGTGGCCCGCTCGGCGGCGGCCCTCGACCGGTACGGGCCGGACTTCCGCTACCGGCACTACGCCTCCGTGAAGAACCTCCCGGTGGCACTCGGGGGCGCGGCCGCCGTCGGGGCGAGCGTGGCGGCGGCCCAACTGCCGCCCGTGCGTGAATGGCTGATGGGGCGCTACCAGGCGGGCCGGGGGCCGTCGGCCGAGCGGCGCGCGCGCAGCTGGTTCTCGGTGCGCTTCGTCGGCGAGGGCGGCGGACGCCGGATCTTCACCGAGGTCTCGGGCGGCGACCCCGGGTACGACGAGACGGCCAAGATGCTCGCCGAGTCGGCCCTCTGCCTCGCCTTCGACCCGCTGCCGAAGACGGCGGGGCAGGTCACGACGGCGGCGGCGATGGGCGACGCGCTCATCACCCGCCTGAGGGCGGCGGGCATCCGCTTCCGGGTGGCCCACCGCGGCTGAGCGGACGGGCGGGGGGGGCAGGGCCATACGACGGACGGACGCGCGGGATCAGGGCCGTACGAGACGGAACGGGTGGCCGGCCGGGTCGGCGTAGACGCGCCAGGCCTGGCCGTCGCCCCCGTCGTCGAGCGGTACGGCTCCGAGGGCGAGCACGGCGTCATGGGCGGCGCCCAGGTCGTCGACCCGCACGTCGAGGTGGAACTGCTGCTCGGGCGCGCCCCAGACGGGCGGCCGGTGATCGGCCACGCCCTGGAAGGCGAGCACCGGACCGGCGTCGCCGCGCAGCACGGCGGAGCCCTCGCCGACGGCCCACCGGGGATCGGGTCTCTCCACCTCCCCGCCGATCAACCGCCGGTAGAACGCGGCGAGTTGCAGGGCGTCCGGGCAGTCGAGCACGAGGCACCTCAGGCGCCCGATCACGCCACGGCCCAGGCGACGATGATGTACAGCACGGCGCAGACCCAGGCCAGGGCGACGAGCGCGGACCCGGCGAGGATCAGGTTCAGGCCGCGCCCGGCGGAACGCGGCGGAGCGGAAAGGGGTGTTGTCATGAACCCCACTCTGCCGGGGCCGGGTCACGGCTCGGTATCCGTACAGGTACTCAGACGTCCCAGTAGGCGACTCATGCCTCTCGCCGCTCCGACGCACTCAGGCGTCTCGGACGTGTTCAGGCGTCTCAGGCGCCCCAAACGTCCCCAGGCATCCCAGGCGTCCCGGCCACCCCAGGGTCCAGGGCCCCAGGGCCACAGACGCCCACCCCATCGGACGCACCCGGGTTCAGACCGCCCCGAGTGCCTCCGTCAGGGCGCGGCGGCAGAGGGAGTCGGCGTGGCGGGTGGTCTCCGGGATGCGGTAGCGGGGGGTGAGGTGGAGGGTGTGGGCGCAGGCGTTGGCCAGGGAGACCCGGTGGCCGACGGAGACGAACACGGGCTTCACCCCGGCGCGGGTCCGCAGGGCCCGCCCCACCTCCTCGCCGCCGGCCAGGAGCGGGGCGAAGTCGCCGCGTGCCGAGCCGGGTTGCTCGTACGTGAAGGTGAAGGGGTTCTTCGCGACGCCGATGGACGGCCGGCCGGTGAGCACCCCGAGGTGGCTGGCGAGGCCGAAGCGACGGGGGTGGGCGAGGCCGTAGCCGTCGCAGACGAGGAGGCCGGGATCGGCGGTGAGGCGGTCGAGGGCGGCGAGGACCGTCGGGATCTCGCGGAAGGCGAGGAGCCCGGGGACGTACGGGAAGGACACCCGGCCGACGGCCGTGGCCTCCTCCACCACCTCCAGGGTCCGCGCGTCGAGGACGACGGCCGCCGCGGCGACGAGGTCGCGCTCGTCGTCGTAGGCCACGTCGAGCCCCGTGACGTGCCCCCGGCCGGCCTCCGGCCCCTCCTCGTCGCGTACGAGGCGCCCGCGCAGCTCCTGCTGGACGGCCCGGGCGGCGGTCTCGTCGGCGGGCCAGCCCGCCGGAATGTCGATGATCGTCATGATGCGGGTCACCCTATGTTCGGCCGCCGGCCGGCTCCCAGGCCCGCGGCGGGGAAACGTGGGGCGGGGCGTCGCGGAGGGCGGTCCGGTTGGTGGGACGGTCCGCGGGTGTCCGGGCCGCGCGGGTAGCCTGGCGATCATGTTCGTACTGGAATTGACCTACACCGCGCCCGTCGAGCGGGCGGACGCGCTGCTCGACGCGCACATCGAGTGGCTCGACGCGCAGTACGCCGCCGGCGTGTTCCTCGCATCGGGGCGGAAGAACCCGCGCGACGGCGGGGTGATCCTGGCCGCCGGGGTCGACCGCGCGGAGATCGAGAAGATCGCGGCGGCCGACCCGTTCAGCGTCGAGGGCGTGTGCGCGTACCGGATCACGGAGTTCTACGCGACGAAGACGGCCGACGACCTCGCCGCGTACCGGGAGCAGCTCCCCTCCTGATCCCGGTACGCGCTCGCCCCCTTACCGCCCTCGCCCGCCCGGCTCCGGGCCGCGCTCGTCAGCGACCGGTGAGGCGGGCGATCCTGCCCTTCTCGCCGGAGGCCCAGCAGGAGCCGTCGCGGGTGCAGTCCACCGTGTCGTACGAGCCGGTGTCGACCGTGCGCCAGGTGCGGCCGCCGTCCGTGGTGAGGTCCGTGCCCGTCGGTCCGACCGCGAGCGCCGCGTTCCCGCTGTGCGGGAGCCAGGCCACGCCGGAGCGGTAGGCGGGCGGGGGTGTCGCCGAGGCGCGCCAGGTGCGGCCCCCGTCACCGGTGACCGCCGCCGCCCGCGGGGACGGCTGGTCCTTGCGGTAGTCCCCGCCGACGGCGATGCCGTGCGCGCGGTCGCGGAAGGCGAGCCCGAAGACGCCCCGGGCCGGGTCTCCCGCGGGGATCGGCGCGACGGTGGCGGTCCAGGTCAGGCCCCGGTCCGCGGAGTGGAGCACGCGCGCGGTGGCGCCGCCACCCGTCGCCAGCCACACGTCCCGGGGGCCGGCCGACACCAGGCACTGGCCGCTCGCCGCGAAACCGGCCTCGCCGGGCAGCGCGTCGGGCATCCCGGCGTTCGGGAGCACCTTCCAGGAACGGCCGCCGTCCCGGGTGGAGAGGATGCGGTACTTCCCGTCGACCGGGTCGCTCATGGCGAGTCCGTGCCGGCGGTCGAAGAAGGTCATGCAGTCGTAGAAGGCGCGCGGATCGGTGTTGCGGAACGCCTCGGTCCAGGTGGCGCCGCCATCCTCGGTGCGCAGCACGCGCGAGGCCTCGCCCTCCCCGATGGCGAGGACGACGGCGCGGCGGGCGTCGAAGGCCTCCACGTCACGGAACTCGAGCTCGGCGGCGCCCGGCGGCGACACGTTCCGCCAGCTCCGGCCGCCGTCGGTGGTCCGCAGCACCGTGCCCTTCGAGCCGGCGGCCCAGGCGGTGCGGCGGTCGACCGCCGCGAGGCCGCGGAACCGGGCGTCGGTACCGGTCGGCGTCAGATGCCAGCCGATCGCGGTGGCCCCTGTCTCCGCCGTCCGCCCGTCGAGCGCGGCCGCGGGCGTCGCCCCTGCGCGCGCCGGGGCGGCCAGGGTCAGCGCGAGCGCCGCCCCGATCAGCCCCACCGACATCATTCGTCTCGTCTTCCCCATGGACGTCATGGCGCCGGAAGCTAGTACCCCCGGCCGCTCCCCGTCCAGGGTGCGTCCCCCGAGGGGCGTTCCCAGGCTGGGTGCCATGACCCACCGCACGGGCGAGGGCGGGCCCGACGAGAAGCCGAAACTCAAGGAGTACGAGGGCGGGCCCGACGGAAAGCCCAAGCTCAAGGAGTACGAGGGCGGGCCCGACGAGAGGCCGAAGCTCAAGGAATACGAGGGCGAGGGCATCACCGTCACCTTCGAGCCACGCCGCTGCCTGCACGCGGCCGAGTGCGTCCACGGCCTGCCCGAGGTCTTCGACCCGTCGCGGCACCCATGGGTGCTGACCGACGCCGCCGGGACCGGTCTCGTCGCCGAGGCCGTCCGCCGCCGCCCCTCCGGCGCGCTGCGGTACCACCCGGCCGACGGCTCCGCGGAACCCCCCGACTCCCCCACGACCGTGCGCCGCACCCCCTCCGGCCGACTCGTCCCGCGCGGAGACCTCCTTATGGCGGGCGCGTACGGCGAGCGGCAGGAGACCCGGGTGGTCCCGTGCGGCTGCGGAGCCTCCGGAAACCAGCCGTACTGCGATCACTCCGGTCCGTGCGCCGAACCCGACGACGACCTGGAAGAACAGCGTTGACCTGCGCCGATGCGCCCCGTACCGCCGTCGGTCCGAGCTCGGTGACGCAGGTCACGTGGTCCTGGAGTGCACGTTCCGGCCGTTCCGCTCGTCTAGCCAGGTGTCAGGTGCCCTGGTGTCGGGGAGACGCACAGGATCCGAAGCCCGTGTGAGAGGAGCCGGTCTTGTCCGCCGTCGTCATCGAGCAGGCCGTCCAGGCCCGTCTGGTCGCATCCGCTCCGCGGATGGAGACCGTCCCCGCCACTCTGCGGTACGACCGCGAGGACCCGTACGCGGTGAGCATGGCCTTCCCGCCGCCCGCGACCCTGGAGGGTGTCGAGGTCTCGTGGGCCTTCGCCCGTGAGCTCCTGGTGCAGGGCGTCGAGCGGCCGGCCGGTGTCGGGGACGTACGCCTGCGCCCGTACGGGTACGACCGGACGGTGGTCGAGTTCCACGCTCCCGAGGGGGTGGCCATGGTCCACGTCCGGACCTCGGAGCTGCGTCGCTTCCTGGAGGCCTCGCAGCATCTGGTGCCGGCGGGCCGTGAGCACCAGTACCTGGACTGGGACGAGGACCTCACGGAGCTGCTGGACGAGCGCCCGTAGCGGCCCGGCCGCCACCGGCCCTTTCCCCCTCCCTCACGCGCGTCGCCGCTTAAATCGTTTGCCGCCCTCCCGCGCCCCGGCGTACGGTCCGTAACGACCTGTCGTCATCAGATCGGAGAAGGACGTTGCTCGTCTGAGGTTGCGAGACACCGCGCCGCGCGTGCCCTGTGAGCCGCGTGTGCCGTTCTCGACCTCGGCGTACGAGCCGTTCCTCCGACTGCCCGCGCCCCGGTGTCTCCACGCGTCGCATCACGTCACGCTCGCGCTCACGCATCCGGGAGGCCCCCATGGCGCATCACCCCACCTTCATCACCTGCACGTCCCTCTCCTTCTCCTGGCCCGACGGCACCGAGGTCCTCGACGACTTCCGGCTCTCGGTCGGCCCCGGCCGAACGGGGCTCGTCGGACTCAACGGCTCCGGCAAGTCCACCCTCCTGAAGCTGATCGCGGGCGAGCTCGCTCCGGTCTCCGGCACGGTCCGGGTCACCGGTGAACTCGGCTACCTCCCCCAGAACCTGGTCCTGGACACCTCACGTCGGGTGGACGAGATCCTCGGCATCGCGGCCAAGCGCACCGCCCTGCACGCCATCGAGGCGGGCGACCCGGCGGAGGAGCACTTCACCGCCCTCGCCGACGACTGGGACGTGGAGGAGCGGGCCCGTGCCACCCTCGACCAGCTCGGGCTCGATTCCGTCGGCCTCGACCGGACCGTCGGCGAGGTCTCGGGCGGGGAGTCCGTGCTGCTGCGCCTCGCCGCGCTGTTGCTCGCCCGCCCCGACGTCCTGCTCCTCGACGAGCCGACCAACAACCTGGACCGGCACGCCCGCGCGCGACTGTACGAGGCGGTGGAGAACTGGTCCGGTGTCCTGGTCGTGGTCAGCCACGACCGTGAACTCCTGGAGCGGGTCGACCAGATCGCCGATCTGCGGGACGGCTCCGTCGCCTGGTACGGCGGCGCCTACTCCGACTACGAGGCGGCGCTCGCCGCCGAGCAGGAGGCGGCGGAGCGGATGGTCCGCGTCGCCGAGGCCGACGTCCAGCGGCAGAAGCGGGAACTCTCCGACGCCCAGGTGAAGTTGGCCCGCCGGAGACGGTTCGGGCAGAAGAGCTTCGAGAACAAGGTCGTACCGAAGATCGTCGCGAACAACCGCAGGAGCGAGGCCCAGGTCTCGGCCGGCAAGCACCGGGCGCTGCACACGGAGCGCCTCTCGGAGGCCCGGGAGCGGCTGGACGCGGCGGTGGAGGCGGTGCGGGACGACGACGAGATCCGGGTCGAGCTGCCGCGGACCTCGGTGCCGCCGGGCCGCGAGGTGCTGTTCCTGCGGGATCTGGAGCTGCGGTACGGGGCTCGGGTGGCCGGCGCGTTCGAGCTGCGCGGGCCGGAGCGGGTCGCGCTGGGCGGCAGGAACGGCGCTGGAAAGACGACGCTGCTGCGGACGATCGCCGGGGAGGTCGAGCCGCTCTCGGGCGAGGCGGAGGCGCGGGTGCCGCTCCGCTTCCTGCCGCAGCGGCTCGACGTCCTCGACGACGGGTTGAGTGTGGTGGAGAACGTGGCCCGGTTCGCGCCCACGGCGACGGGGAACGCGATCAGGGCGCGGCTGGCCCGGTTCCTGTTCCGGGGGGCGCGGGCCGACCAGGCCGTGGGCACCCTGTCGGGCGGGGAGCGGTTCAGGGCGACGCTCGCGGCACTGCTCCTCGCGGAGCCGGCGCCACAGTTGCTGATGCTGGACGAGCCGACGAACAACCTGGACATGGCGTCGGTACGGAAGCTGACGGCGGCCCTCGACGCGTACGAGGGGGCGCTGGTCGTGGCGAGCCACGACGTGACGTTCCTGGAGTCGCTGGGCATCACCCGCTGGCTGCTGCTCGACGGTGAGCTGAGGCCGACGACCGCGGAGGAGGTACGGGAGACGGCGCCGGGTCCCGTCGCCGGTGGGGCGGTTCCCGGGCGGTAGCGGTCTCCGGGGCTAACGGTGGAGCAGGGCCCAGGACTTCGTGCCGCCGCCGGGAGTGAGGACGGGGGCGAGTCCCCAGTCCCCTCCGTGCGCGTCGACCGCCGCGGCCAGCAGCCACATGCTGCGGCCGCGGCGGTCGCGGCACTCCTCGACGACGCGGGCCGGGCGTACATCGGCTCGACCCTCAGCCCCGACGCGTGCGTCAGCGACTCGGTGGAGGCCCTTCGGGCACTGACTCTCCGCGGTGAAGTCCGGCGCCGCCGACCATCTGCTCTGAGCCGCGGGGCGCGGTCCGGGCGAGGGGCATCGGGCGGCGGTCCGGGCGGAGGGGGCGCCACCCGGCGGTCCGGACGAGAGGGCAGCGGGCGCTCCGAGCCGCCGGGCCGGGCGCGTGCCCTGAGCCGCCGAACGGCTGCACTGCGTAGTCAGCCGACCGGCCGCCAGGGGGTGTCCCGGACGTGACCTGCGTCTCCAGCACCCCGTCCGAGCAGCGCGCATAACGGAACGTAACCGGACATCGTCGGGACGGGCTTGGCCGACGCCTTACGGAGCCTTAACCTACGGTCTCGTAACCTACGAATCCGTAGGTACGCCCGTTCGCCCCTCTCCGTCCCCAGGAGTCCCCGTGACGCTCACTTCTCCCCACCTCGACAGCTCGGCAGGGTGGACCGACGCCCGGCTGCTCTATGCGCTGGAAGAGGTCGTGGAGAAGGAGCTCAACCGGCACCTCAAGGTCACCAAGGACTGGATGCCGCACGAGTACGTGCCCTGGTCCGACGCCCGCAACTTCCCCGGCTTCTTCGAGGACGGCGAGGCCTGGGACCCGGCGCAGTCCAAGGTGACCGAGATCGGCAAGATCGCCCTCGTCGTCAACCTGCTCACCGAGGACAACCTCCCGAGCTACCACCACGAGATCGCCAGCCTCTTCGGCCGCGACGGCGCCTGGGGCACCTGGGTGCACCGCTGGACCGCCGAGGAGGGCCGGCACGGCATCGTGATGCGGGACTACCTGCTGGCCTCGCGCGCCGTCGACCCGGACAAGCTGGAGCAGTTCCGGATGGCGCACATGAGCGAGGGCTTCGAGTCCGACAACCGGCACTCGATGCTGCACTCCGTGGCGTACGTCGCCTTCCAGGAGCTCGCCACCCGCATCTCGCACCGCAACACCGGCCACCAGTCCGGCGACCCCGTGTGCGACCGGATGCTCGCCCGCATCGCCACCGACGAGAACCTGCACATGGTCTTCTACCGCAACCTGCTGGGAGCGGCCTTCGAGCTCGCCCCCGACCTCACCATGCAGGCCGTGCGGGACGTCGTGGTCAACTTCCGGATGCCCGGACACGGCATGCCCGGCTTCGAGCGGGCGGCGGCGCAGATGGCGATCGGCGAGATCTACAACATGCGCATCCACCACGACGACGTCCTCCAGCCCGTGCTGCGCTTCCTCAAGGTCCTCCAGATCGACGGCCTCGGCCCGGAGGGCCTGCGCGCCCAGGAGGAGCTGGGGCTGTACATGGACGGCCTGGACTCCGAGGCGAGCAAGTTCGACGAGAAGCTCGCGGCCCGCAAGGCGCGGCTGGCCGCGCGCAAGGCGGGCTGATATCCGCCGGTGATGCCGGGGCGGTTCAGCGGCTCTGCCGCTTGAGCCGCCCCCGCTCCTTCTCGGAGAGGCCGCCCCACACGCCGAAGCGCTCGTCGTGGCTCAGCGCGTACTCCAGGCAGGCCACGCGCCCCTCGCAGGCTCCGCAGAGCTGCTTCGCCTCGCGGGTCGAGGAGCCGGGGGCCGGGAAGAAGAACTCCGGTCCGGCCTGGGCGCACAGCGCGTTCTCCTGCCAGGTCATGTCGGGCTCCGGTGCGGTCAGTACGCTCGTGTAGGTCTGCATGCCGTACACGCTGCCGGAGCGTCGTAAACGAGCCATCAACGTTCGATCAATGCGGCGCGCCGAAGGGGATCGTCACCCCTCGGGGCATGGGCGAGGATCGCCGCAAGACGATCGGAAAGGGCCGTGCCGCGTGGGCGCCCGGCCCCGCTCTCCGCCGGTCGCGCACCACCGGGTTCCGCCGTCCGCGCGCCAGAACCCCCGCGACCGCCCCACCCAGGAGAGCCCGCCCGTGCGGAAGACCGCCCTCGTCCCCCACGCCCGGCTGCCCCGCACGTACCACTCCCGCCATGTCCTGGGCAGTACCGTCGACGCCTTCGGCGCCGCCCACTGGCTGCTCGCCGACCGCCTGCCGGACCCGGGCGCCGACCTCCCTCCCTACGACGCGCTGTTCGTCTCCGTCCACGACGACGGAGGCGCCGAGGTCACGGAGCTGAGCGCGGTCCGGGCCCGGTGGCCGCACCTGGGCCGCCTGCCGGACGGCGGTTTCGTCGTCGCGTCCTCCCGCGCCCGCCGGTACGAGGACGGGAACCAGGTGCAGGTCTTCGACGCCCTCGGCCGCGAGAGCTGGACCTTCTCCGTCGGGGACGCGATCGAGCACCTGCTCGTGGACGCGGCCGGTGACCTCTGGGTCGGGCACTTCGACGAGAACCCCCTGGGCATCCGCCGGTGGAGCGCCACAGGCCAGATCCACGAGGTGCTCGACCACGTCCCGGGAGTCGCGTGGATCACGGACTGCTACGCCCTCAACGTCTCCCGATCCGTCGCCTGGGCCTGCCCGTACACCGACTTCCCTCTCCTGGAGATCCGGCCGGACCAGGAGATGAGGGTGCGGACCAACACCGTGCGGGGCGCCAAGGCGGTGGCGGTCCACGGGAACCGGGTCGCTTTCCTCGGCGGCTACGGGGAGGACCACGACCGGCTCGCCTACGGGGAGCTCACCGAGGCGTCCGTGGAACCCACGGCCGCCGGCCGGCTCACCCTGCCCGCGGGCACCCCCCTCGGCCGCCGGCGGGTCGTCGGCCGGGGGAGCAGGATCTACGTCCAGGTCGAGCCGTACACCGCGTGGTGCGTCTTCGATCTCAGCGGGTGACGCCCAGAGCCGGGAGGACCGTCTCCGCGACCCGGTAGGCCTCCTCCAGGAGGGGGTTGCCGGAGAGGATGAACGTGTCCACGCCCAGGTCCTGGTACTCCTTGAGGCGTTCCACGACCTGGGCCGTGGAACCGACGACCGCCGTTCCCGGGCCGGGGCGGAAGAGGCCCATGCCGGGCCAGAGGTTGGGGTGGGTCTCCAGTTCGCGGGCGTGGGCGGGAACCCTGCCGCCGTGCTGGCGGAACTGGCGCTGCCAGCCGACGCCGTCCTCCCCCGCGCGCTCGCCGAGCTGCCGCGCGTACGTCGCCTCGCTGGTGACGTCGAGGAGCCGGTCGGCCGCGGCCCAGGCCTCGTCCTCGGTGGCGCGGACGATGAGGTGGAGACGCAGGCCGATGCGGAGGGTACGGCCGTGGGCGGCGGCCCGGGCCCGCACGCGGTCGAGCTTCTCCTTCAGGAGGTGCGGCGGCTCGCCCCAGGTGAGGTAGACGTCGACGTGTTCGGCGGCCATCTCGATGCCGGGGGCCGAGGAACCTCCGAACCAGAGCGGCACGTACGGTTCCTGGACCGGCCGCAGGTCCCGGAAGGAGGCGCCCGCGCCCCTGAGGTCGTAGAAGCGCCCCTTGTGGTCGAAGACCTCCCCCGCCGTGAGCCGCTTCACGATCGACCAGTACTCGGCGCTCAGCTCGTACCGCTCGTCGTGCTCGACGTGGAGCCCGTACTCGCGGAGGGAGGCGGTCGAGCCGTTGACGACGTTGAAGCGGAGCCGTCCGCCGAAGAGGTTGTCGAAGCTCAGCGCCATCTTGGCGAGCAGGGTGGGCGCGATCAGGCCGGGGTGGACGGCGAGGAGCGGCTTGAAGCGGGTGCTGGTGGAGGCCGCGAGCGCCGAACCGAGCGGCCACACGTCGTACAGGTCGGTGGCGAGCAACGCGCCGGTGTAGCCGAGACGTTCGACGGTTCCGGCGAGCTGCGTCAGGTAGCCGAGGTCGACGGGACGACGGCCCGCCGGCTCCCAGGGGTAGGCGCCTTCGCGCGGGATGATGTACCAGAGCACTTCGGGTGCCGGGGAGGTCATGGGATTCAGGCCTTCCGGGGCAGGGCGTCCGCGACGGTGACCGCGCGGTCGATGAAGCCGGTGCGGTGGAAGATGTCGGCCGCCTGCTGCTGCTCGGCGACGAACTCCTCGCTGACCGCCTCGATCGTCCAGGGCAGGGCGCGCAGCGCCGTCTCCCAGTCGTCGACCGCGCCGCCCTGGTCCGCGGCGGCGATCTCGGCGGCCTCTCGGGGGTGGGCGGCGGCCCACTCGTCGGCCCGCCGCAGCGCCCGGGTCAGCGCCTCGACGACCTCGGGCCGCCGCTCGGCCAGATCGCGCCGGGTGAAGAAGACGGACCGGTCGCTGATGACCTCGCCGGTACGGACCAGGGTGCGCAGTCCGCCGGTGCGGCGGGCGGCCGCGAGCTCGGCACCCTGGGCGACCCAGGCGGTGATCTCACCGGAACGCAGTTTCCCCTCGCTGCCGGAGTCGCCGCGTACGGGAGTGATGTCGGTGGCGTACGAGAGCCCCGCGTCGTCCAGGGCCTTCGCCACGAGGTGGGTCTGCCAGGAACCGACGGCGAGGTGGACGGTGCCGCCCTTCAGGTCGGCGACGGTGCGGACCGGGCTGTCCTCGGGGACGAGGAGGGCGCCGTGGTCGGGGCGGGGCGCCGAGACGGCCGTGTAGACGATGTCGTGGCCCGCGGCCTGCGCGGTGACGGGCGGGGTGGAGCCCGTGCCGCCGAAGTCGATGGTGCCGTCGGCGAGATGGGCGCCGGTACGGACGCCGTCGGTGTACGGGTGCCAGGTCACGGTCTCGCCGAGCGCGGCGAGCTCCTCCTCCGCGTAGCCGAGCCGGGACAGGTGGTAGAGGGAGGGGTTGCTGCGGTGGACACCGATGACGACGGTCATGCGGACGCTCCTTCGAGAGACACGGGCGCGGGGGCGGGGGCAGGGGTGGGGGCGGGGGTGGGGGCGGGTACGGAGGTGGGTGCCTCCTCGGGCGTGTGGACGCCCAGGTCGGCGAGGAGACGGCGGCGCAGCGCGACGAACGCCGGGTCGCCGGGGTCGCGGGGGTGGGCGACGGTGACGGGCTCGTCCGTGACGAGGCGGCCGTCGCGCAGGACGGCGACCCGGTCCGCGAGGCGCACGGCCTCGTCGACGTCGTGCGTGACGAGCAGGACGGCGGGACGGTGGATCCGGCGCAGCTCGCCGACCAGGTCCTGCATACGGAGCCTGGTCAGCGCGTCGAGGGCGGCGAACGGCTCGTCGAGGAGCAGGAGTTCGGGCTCGCGGACCAGCGCCCGGGCGAGCGCGACCCGCTGGGCCTCGCCGCCGGAGAGGGTGGCGGGCCAGGCGTCGGCGTGCCGTTCCAGGCCGACCTCCGCGAGGGCCCGCAGCCCGGTCGCCCGGGTCGCCGCTCCGCGCGGGAGGCCGACGGTCACATTGGCGAGGACCCTCTTGGACGGGATGAGGCGGGGTTCCTGGAAGACGATGGTGCGCGCCTCGGGAACGAGCGCCTCTCCCCTGTCGGCGCCGTCGAGGGCGCCGAGGATACGGAGGAGGGTGGTCTTGCCGCTGCCGCTCGCGCCGAGCAGGGCCAGGAACTCGCCGCGGGCCAAGGAGAGTTCGAGTCCGTCGAGGACTGCGCGGGTACCGAACACCCGGCGCAGGCCCCGTACCCGTACCGCCGTGCTCGGGGTGGTGGTGGACGCGCTCATCGGGTTCCTCCCCCGGGGCCGGCCGTCCGCCAGGGCATCAGGACCCGCTCCAGACCGCGGACGAGGACGTCGGCGGTCAGGCCGAGCAGGCCGTAGACGAGGATGCAGACGGCGAGGATGTCGGTACGGGCGTAGCTCTGGGCCTGGGACATCAGATAGCCGATGCCCTCGGTGGCGTTGATCTCCTCGGCGGCGATGAGCGCGATGACGCTCAGCGTCATGGAGAGCCGCAGTCCGGCGAGGAGCGAGGGCAGCGCGCCGGGCAGGACGACCTGGCGGACGATCGCGAGCCGGCCGAGGCCGAAGCTGCGCATGGCCTCGACGAGCTTGGGGTCGGTGTTGCGGACGCCTCCGGCCGTGGAGACGTACATCGGGAAGGTGGTGGCGACCGCGATGAGCAGGATCTTGGCGGTCTCGTTGATGCCGAACCAGACCATGAAGAGCGGGACGAGGGAGAGGAAGGGGATGGTGCGGAGGGTCTGGAGCGAGGAGTCGAGGAGTTCGTCGCCGAGCCGGGTGAAGCCGGTGGTGATGCCGAGGGTGAGCCCGACCGCGAGACCGATGACGAGCCCGATGCCCGAGCGGGTGAGGGACGTGGCGAGGGCGTCCGGTAACTGTCCGTTGCCCCACAACTCCCCTACCGCGTCGATGACCTGCACCGGGGACGCGAGGACGTCGGGGGTGAGGAGGCCGGTGGCGGACGAGGACCACCAGAGGGCGAGGAGGGCGACGGGGCCGAGGGCGCGGACGGTGAGGGAGTACGTACGGGAGCGGGGGCGGCGCAGCTGCGGGCGTGGTGCGACGAGTCCGACGGCGGCGTCGACTGCCGCCGTGCCGGTCTTCGCCGTCGTGGAGTCGGGGGCGGTGGCCGTCTTCGCCGTCGTGGAGTCGGGAGCGGTGGCCGTCATGACAGCTTCTCGATGTCGAGGAGGTGGGCGGCGATGTCGACCTTGTTCGGCGTCACCTTCTGGTCGGCGTAGAACCGGGCGACGGTCTCGAAGCGCTTGATGTCCTCGGGCCGGATCGGGTCGACGGTGCCGCCCTTGCCGGTGAAGGCGATCTGGACGTCCTTGGCCTTGCCGTTGACCGCGGTGGGGCCCGCGTCGGTGAAGACGTTCAGGTAGGCGGCCGGGTCCCGCTTCTCCTTGGCGCTGTTCTCGTGGAGGTAGGCGTAGAGCGCCTTGACGACCTCGGGGTGTTCCTTGACGAAGCCCGAACGGACGGCGTTGAGGCTGTAGTTGTCGGAGCCGATGGCGGTTCCGTCGGCGACGAAGTGGGCCTTGCCCGAGCCGATCTCGGCGACGGCGTAGGTGGACCAGACGGCCCAGGCGTCGACCTGACCGGCGTTGAAGACGGCGGCCGTCTGGTCGGGGCGCAGATAGACCCGCTCCACCTTGTCTGCGGGGACACCCGCCTTGGCGAGGGCCTTCAGGAGCAGGTACTCGCCGGTGCCGCCCTTGTTGACGGCGACCTTGCGGCCGACGAGGTCCCGCACGGAGTCGATGTCCGAACCCTCGCGGACGAGGATGCCCTCGCCGACGGGGTCGGGGGCCGTCGCCGTGAAGAAGGCGAAGCCGGGGCTCTGCGAGAGGGACGTGATGCCGGAGGTGATCGAACCGGTCGCGATGTCGAGCTGGTCGGCGTTCATCGCCTGCGCGGCGGGGGCGAAGGGGCCGGCGCTGCCGGTCCACGCCACCTTGGCGCCGACCGCGGCGAGGGCCTTGTCGAGGCTGCCGTCCTTCTTGCCGCGGGCGAGGACACCGGCGTTGCCGGGGTCGGGGATACGGATGGTGACCGTGCCGTTCGCTCCCTTCGCCCCGCCGCCGCCCTGAGCGGCGGCCGGGTCCGCGGCGCCTCCGCAGGCGGTGAGGGTGGAGAGGGCGGCGAGGGCCGCCAGAACGGCGAGCGGGGTGAGGGGGCGCATGGCGGTCGTCCTTCGGGGGTCGGGGGGGCCGGTGGGGCGGGGCGGGTGCCGGTGGGCAGGTAGGTCTTCGGGGGGGGTGAGTCTTCGGGGGCGGGAGGCGCCGGGGTGGGGCGGGGCGTGGTGCGGTGTTCGCGCGGCTACGGGACCGGCTGCGGTGACGTCGCGGGCGGGGTCGATGCCGGCGGGGCGGCTGCCGTGAGCTGCCGGGCGAGCCGGAGCGGCTCCGGGTCGGCCCAGTTCCGTACGTCCACGGCCTCGGGCAGGAAGCCGTGGGCACGCAGGGCCTCCTCCTGCCGGGCCAGCAGGTCGAGCCGGGTGCCGGACAGGTCCGGGTGCAGGGTGCGGTGGGTGCCGGGCCGGTAGGCACCCGCGACCCCCTCCGGGCCCGCCCCCGTCTCGGCCCCGAGGATGCGGGCGACCTCGGCCGGCTCACCGGCCGCCCAGTCGGCGGCACGGAGCAGGACGGCCAGGAAACGGGCGACGAGCTCGGGGTGTTCGTCCAGGAGGTCCTGGTGCACGGTGAGGGGGCGCGGGGTGCCGTTGTTGACGCGGTGGGCGGGATCGGGGAGGGAGTCGAGTTCCACGGCCACCTCGGCCCCGGCGCGGCGGGCCGCCTCGACGGCGAGGGCACCCTTCACGTAGACGGCGTCGACCTCTCCCCGGCGCAGGGCGCCCAGCTCGGCGGCCCACTGACCCTGGTGACCGTCGGCGGGTACGTCGACGAGGACCGCGTCGCCGAGCCCGTACCCGGCGGAGGCGAGGACACCCTCGAAGCCGCGCAGGGCCATCGCCCGCCAGAAGTCGATGGGGACGGAGTGCCTGGGCAGGGCCAGACGGAGACCGCGCAGCGCGGCGGCGCCGCGCACCGGGGAGCCGGGAGCGACGAGCACCACCTGGCGCTCCTCGATCCAGGTGAGGCCGATGAGCCGGGTCCGTTCACCTCGCGAACGGGCCCACAGCGCGGGCACGTTGCCACCCTCGCGGAGGAGTCCCGGAAGGGCGTGGGTGAAGTGGGTGGCACGGTCGGCGCCGGGTTCCGCGTCCTGGAGCGAGCGGACGGCGATGCCGTCCGGTGCGAACTCGCCCGCCAGCCAGCCTCGATCGGCGGCGATACCGGTGGCGGTGGGAACGGGGCAACGGGTGAACCAGAGCGTGTCGGGAACGCGGGCGTGCGGCATGGAGGGCTTCCCGGGGTGTGGTGGGAGGACGGCGGGGGCAGCGGAGGGTGCGTGGGGTGCGACGGCAGGTCGCACGATCACGCGCCAGTGACGGAGCGGGGAAGGAACGGCGCGCCGGACCGGATGGATCCGGAGAGGATCGCGGAGCCGGAAGGCCGGGGGGACTGAAGAACCGGGGGGACTGGAGAACCGGGGGAACGGGAAGACCAGGGGAACCGGAAACCGGGTGGGACAAGGCTGGACCGGAGAGGACCGAGGGACCGGCTCACCCGGCCGGCCGCCATCGGCCTGCCGACCGTCGTCCGTCCGCTGACCATCGTCGGCCTGCTGACCGTCGTCGGCCCGCTGGCCATCGTCTGTCCGCTGACCACCCTGGGCCCGCTGACCGCACGAGGCCGAGAAGCGAACCCCGGCGAAGGGCGCCGTCCGAGGGCGACGATCAGCGACAGGCCTCGTCCGAGACGAGCGTCGTCAGCGCCACTGGCGTCAGGCGACGAGCCGTGTCAGCGACAGCCGGCCCCTGCGACGCGCCCCAGGTCGATGTGGCGGCGACGGGTGAGTCCGAGCGGTGCGGGAGAGGCGGTGGGCGCACATCGTGCGCCACGTCGTGCGGTACGTCGTCCGTTCATGACCGGCCTTGCTCCCTTCGGTTCGGCGCCGCTGTGGTGGCTTGGCCGGAACCTTGCCACGGATGCTCGACCTCCGACAACTCGTCTCCCACGATGTGGGATTGCGTATGAACGGCGTGTTTCCGACCGCCCCGGAGCCCTGAATCGGCTCCCGCCATGTGGGAGCGTGGGAGCCCGATCACCCACGGGGAGCGAACCCTATGACGACCGAGGCCGGCATCGCCCGACCCCCGGCGGGCGCCCAGGCGGTCCGCCGCGCACTGGACGTGCTGCACTGTTTCCACGACAACGGGCCCGACCTCAGCGCCTCCGACCTGGCGCGGCGGCTCGGGCTCTCCACCTCCACCGCGCACCGCCTCGCCCGGACCCTGCTCGGCGCGGGCTTCCTCGAACAGGACGCCCGGACCGCCCGCTACCGGCTCGGCCCGGCGATGACGGAGCTGGGCCGCCTCTCGTACCACCAGCGGGGGCTGCATCTGGCCGCCCCCGAGCTGTCCGATCTCGCCGAACGGACGGGCGCCACCGCCGATCTGGCCCTGCGCAGCGGACCGCACGTGGTGATCGTGGCGGGTGGCTCGGTGACACCGAAGGTGGGGCTGCGCAGGCCGCTGCACTCGACGGCGCTCGGGAAGGTGCTGCTCGCCTGGCCCCGCGCGGGCGAGGCGGGCCCGCGCTCGCTGCCGCCGCTGTACGCGTTCACCGAGCGGACGATCGTCGAACCGCCCGCCCTGACGGCCGAGTTGGCGCGGGTACGGGAGGCGGGTTACGCCCTCAACGACGGCGAGTCAGCCCTCGGGGTGCGGACGGTCGCCGTGCCGGTCCTGGAGCGGACGGGGCACGCGCGGTTCGCGCTGGCGGTCCGCGCGACGCCGGAGCTGATCACCGACGCGCGGCTCGACTGGTACCTGGCGCAGGCACGGTCCTGCGCCCGCGCCCTTGAGGTCCTTCTGCTGACCCCCTCGGAGCGGCGCGACCCCGGAGAACGGACCGGCTAGGAGCCTGCCCGCCCCGCCGCACACCTGCTCACCCGATCGACCGCGCACCCGCCGACCTGCGCGCCCAAGATTTCCGCACGGTCGTGCGTTCAGTATCATGGGCACATGAGCGGCAGCACCGGCGGCGGCGCCGGGACCAAGACGGACGGGCGCGTCGAGCGCGGGAACCAGACCCGGCGCCTGGTGCTCGGCCGGACCATGGACATCGCCTCGGTCGAGGGTCTCGAAGGCCTGTCGCTGGGGCGGATCGCGACCGAGCTGCGGCTGAGCAAGAGTGGCGTCTTCGCCCTCTTCGGCTCCAAGGAGGAGCTCCAGCTCGCCACGATCAGGGCCGCCGTGGCCGTATTCGCCGAGCACGTCGTCACGCCCCTCAAGGACGTGCCGCCGGGTGCGCGGCGGGTCCACGAGCTGTGCCGGAACTGGCTCGCGTACTCCTCGGGCAGGGTGTTCGCGGGCGGCTGCTTCTTCTACGCGGTCTCGGCGGAGTTCGACGCCCGTACGGGTCCGGTCCACGACGCCGTCGCCGGGACCCGCCGCGACTGGAACGCCTACGTGGAACAGGCCCTGACGGAGGCTCAGGCGGTAGGGGACTTCGCCGAGGACCTCGATGTGGAACAGCTGGCGTTCGAGGTGATCGCCCTGATGGAGGCGGCCAACGCGCAGTCCGTCCTCTTCGGCGACACCACGGCCTACGTCCGCGCCGAACGGGGAGTCGCCGCCCGACTGCGCGCCTCCGCCACGAACCGGGGCCGGGACGGACTCGACGCCGAGGGGCGCTGACGCGGCGCGTCGGCAGGGCGGTCGACGAACACGCCCGAGGCGTACCGACTCAGCGCGCGGTCACCCGCCCCTCCGACGGCTCCACGGCCGACGGCTCCACGGCCGGGGCCGTCAGGAATTCCATCGCCTCCGTCACGACCGCCGGGTCCAGCAGGATGCGGCGGTGGCCGAGGCCCCGGGTGGCGACGAGCCGGGCCCTGTCGCCGTGGGCCCGGGCGAGGAGCCTCGACTGGGCGGGCGGCACCATGTCGTCACTCTCGTCGTGGAACAGCAGCACGGGAGCGCCGAGTTGGCCGGGCTCCCGGTCGGCACCGAAGCGGTCCCAGACGCCGGGCTCTCCCGGCGCGAGCCGCCGCTCCACATGGTCGCGCATGCACCGGACGACCCGGTCGTCGAGGCCGAGGCCGGCCTGGAAGCCGGCGAGCAGCAGGTCGAAGGAGCCGACGCCGCCGAGCCCGACGAACCGGTCCGTCCGCACGCCGTCGCGGAGGGCGAAGAGGGAGGCGAGGACGCCGAAGGAGTGGGCGACGACGGCGTCGAAGTCGCCGTGGCGCGCGTGCAACTCCCGGATGATCTCGCGGTATTCGAGGATGTTGGTCGCCCGTCCCGGGGAGTCGCCGTGGCCGGGCGCGTCGAAGGCGACCGGACTGTAGCCGCGGGCGAGCAGCGCCTCGGCGAAGGCGGTGAGGCGCGAGGCGCGTGAGGACCAGCCGTGGACGAGGAGGACGGGACGGCTGCCGTCGCCCCAGGCGTAGGTGACGACGTCCTTGCCCCGGACCCGGAGGTGCCCGGTGCGCGCGGTGGCGAGCAGCGCCTCCTCCCCGGGTTTCACCCGTGCCCTGCCGAGGGGGCGGACGAAGAGGTGGAAGGCCCAGCGGCCGGCGGGGCCGGGGGCGACGCGGGCGGTGGCGTTCAGGGCGGTGCGGATGAGCGGAGCCATCGGGTACATGCCGGATCTCCTCGGTCGTCCTGGGCAGGTAAAAATGCTAGCACGACCGTTCGTGTTGTTTTATGGTTCACAGAGAGGCGGGCCGGCGCCCACCCGGAAGCGCCGGCCCGCCTCCCCCACCCGCCTCACCCCGACTCCGACTCCCCCTTCGTCTCCCCCTTCTCCTTCTTCGCCCTGCTGGGCTGCACCCGCTTCGGCTCGCCCGGCATCTTCGGGTACTCCGGCGGATACGGCAGGTCGCCGAGGCCGTGCTCCGCCTCGTCCCGCCGGGCCAGTTCGAGCAGGGGTTCCAGGCTGAACCGCTCGTCGTCCATGTCGGCGTGGACGTCGCCGACCTCGGCGTACCGCACCGGCATCGTCCTGATGTCGAAGTCCCGCGGCACGGCGTCGTCGATCTCCTCCCACCGCAGGGGCGCGGACACGGGGGCGTGCGGTCGCGGGCGTACGGAGTAGGCGGAGGCGATCGTGCGGTCCCGGGCGGTCTGGTTGTAGTCGACGAAGATCCGCTCCCCGCGCTCCTCCTTCCACCACCTGATGGTGACCCGCTCCGGCATCCGCCGTTCCAGCTCCCGGCCGCACGCGATGGCCGCACGCCTGACCTGCGTGAAGGTCCAGTCGGGCGTGATCGGCACGAAGACGTGGAGGCCTCGCCCGCCGGAGGTCTTAGGCCAGCCGCGCAGTCCGTGTTCGTCGAGGACGGCACGGAGTTCGTGGGCGGCGCGGACCGCGTCGGCGTAGTCGGTGCCGGGCTGCGGGTCGAGGTCGATGCGGAGTTCGTCGGGGTGGTCGGTGTCGTCCCGCCGTACCGGCCAGGGGTGGAAGGTGAAGGCCCCCTGGTTGGCGGCCCAGAGCACGGCCGCCGGTTCGGTGGGGCACATCTCGTCGGCCGACCGGCCGCTGGGGAAGGTGATGTGGGCGGTGGGGATCCAGTCGGGCATGTACTTCGGGGCGCGCTTCTGGAAGAAGGACTCGCCGGTCACCCCGTCGGGGTAGCGCTCCAGGGTGGTGGGGCGGTCCCGCAGGGCGCGGGTGATGCCGTCGCCCACGGCCAGGTAGTAGCTGACCACGTCGAGCTTGGTGTAGCCGGGTTCGGGGAAGTACACCTTGTCCGGATGGGACACGCGCACGGTCCGGTCGCCGACTTCCAGTTCCACCGCTGCCGCCTTGCCTGCCATGCCGGTCAGCCTAGGGCTCGCCGACAACTCCCGCATACCGGACAATCGCCTCATGGATCTTCCGGTGATGCCGCCCGTGAAACCGATGCTCGCCAAGTCCGTGAAGCGGATTCCGCCCGGCATGCAGTACGAGGCGAAGTGGGACGGCTTCCGCGCGATCGTGCACCGGGACGGAGCGGAACTCGTCATCGGCAGCCGTACCGGCAAGCCCCTCACCCGGTACTTCCCCGAGCTGGTCGAGGCGCTCGCGGCCCGGCTGCCGGAGCGCTGCGTGGTCGACGGGGAGATCGTCGTCGAGCACGGCGGTCATCTCGACTTCGACCGGCTCAGCGAGCGGATCCACCCGGCCGAGTCGCGGGTCCGCATGCTGGCCGAGGCCACTCCGGCGCGGTTCGTCGCCTTCGACCTGCTCGCCCTCGGGGACGAGGCGCTGCTCGACACCCCGCTGAGCGAGCGCCGGGCCGCCCTGGAGAGGGTGTTCGCGGGGATCGACGCGCCAGTTCACCTGGCCCCGGCGACCCGGGACGCCGAGCTCGCCGCCCGCTGGTTCGAGCAGTACGAGGGCGCGGGGCTCGACGGGGTGATCGCCAAGCCGCTCGACCTGCCGTACCGTCCGGACGCCCGCCTCATGTACAAGATCAAGCACGAGCGGACGGCCGATGTCGTGGTGGCCGGCTACCGCCTCCACAAGAGCGGCCCGGTGGTCGGCTCACTCCTGCTCGGCCTCTACGACGACCGGGGCGCCCTCCAGCACGTCGGCGTGTGCGCGGCCTTCACCGCGCAGCGGCGGGCCGAGTTGATCGAGGAGCTCGCACCGCTCCGGATGGACCCGCCGGACGGGCACCCGTGGGCGGCGTGGGCGGAGGAGGCGGCGCACGAGGGGGCGCGGCTGCCGGGTGCGCCGAGCCGCTGGTCGGGGAAGAAGGACCTGTCGTGGGTGGCGCTGCGGCCCGAGCGGGTCTGCGAGGTCGGTTACGACCACATGGAGGGCGACCGCTTCCGGCACACGGCCCAGTTCAAGCGGTGGCGCCCGGACCGCGCGCCGGAGTCCTGCGGGTACGGGCAGTTGGACGAACCCGTGTCGTACGACCTGTCCGAGATCCTCGACTAGGACCCCTTCTCCGGAATGCACCATTCCGCGACGTGAGATCCTTCACATTCCCCGGGCGGACGGACGGGGCGCAACACCCTTGAATCGACCATGTGTTCGCCGCCCGTGCGGGCGATATACAGGGACGGTACGGATGTCCGCCGCCGTCACCCGACCCCGTACCTGCGAGAACACCCCCGTCCCCGGATCACGTGCGCGCCGGGTCGCCCGACCTGATCCGCCCCGGACCGCCCGGAGGGCCGTCCCGGTCGTCGCCCGACCGCGACGACGCCGTACCGGAACCCGTACGTCGATCCGGTACGTATGGAGGGGAGAACACTTCCGTACGCTCCCCGGACCCGCTAGGACTGACCCGTGATCACCTCTCTCTCGCGCCTCGTACCCGTTCCCATCCCCGACCGTGTCGCCGCGCTGATCGGGTCCTGCCTGCCCCTGCACGTCCTCCAGGCCGAGATCGACGCGGACTGCGCGGCGCGCGAGGTGTACCGGTTCCGGGGACCGCTCTGCGCGGAGGACCGGGCCGACCGTGAGCACGCCCTCGCCGCGCTCGCCCGCGCCAACAAGATCCTCGCCAAGCACCACCCGACGCTGCCCGTCGCCCCCTGACGGTCCGCCGGGCCGCTCACCCACCGGAACCGACCGGACTCCGGGGCCGGTCACCCGCCCCGGACACGCCGCCGGCGCCCCCTGACGGGTCCGCCCGTTCGGCCGCCCCCCGCATGCACCCGGACGGGGCCGGTGTGACGCTGCGAGAGTGACCACGACCAGCGACGCAGCGCCCGCGCCCCCGGCCGCCACCGAGCCACCCGTGCTCGACCGCCGCCGCCGCAACATCGTCTTCGGCACGATCATGCTGGGTGTCCTCCTCGCGGCCCTCGACCAGACCATCGTGGGCACGGCACTGCCCACGATCGTCTCGGACCTCGGCGGCGCCGCCCACATGTCGTGGGTGGTCACCGCCTACCTGCTCGCTGAGACGGTCGCGACCGTCCTCGTCGGCAAGTTCGGCGATCTCTTCGGCCGCAAGGTGATCTTCCAGATCTCGGCGATCATCTTCATCACTGGCTCGTTCCTCTGCGGACTCGCCACCAACATGACGCTGCTCATCGTCTGGCGCGGTCTCCAGGGCATCGGCGCGGGCGGCCTCATGGTCACCTCGATGGCGCTCATCGCCGATGTGATCCCGCTGCGCGAACGGGGGAAGTACCAGGGCGCGATCGGCGCCGTGTTCGGTGTGTCCACCGTCATCGGCCCGCTCCTCGGCGGTCTGTTCACCGACCACCTGAGCTGGCGCTGGGCCTTCTACGTCAACGTGCCCATCGCGATCGCGGTCGTCATCGCCGCCGCCCGCACCATCCCCTCCGTACGCTCCGCGAGCCGACCGGTCATCGACTACGCCGGCATCGCGTTCGTCGCCGCCGGATCCAGCGCCCTGATCCTGGCGACCAGTTGGGGCGGCAACGAGTACGCCTGGAGCTCCGGGGTCATCATCGGCCTCTTCGCCGGCGGCATCATCGCCCTCGCCCTGTTCTGCTGGGTCGAGACCCGGGCGGCCGAACCGATGCTGCCCATGCGGCTCTTCGGCAACCCGGTCTTCACCGTCTGCTCGGTGCTGAGCTTCGTCGTCGGCTTCGCCATGCTCGGCGCGATGACCTTCCTTCCGACGTACCTCCAGTACGTCGACGGGGACTCGGCGACCGTCTCCGGCATCCGCACCCTCCCCATGGTCGTCGGTCTGCTCATCGCCTCCGTCTTCAGCGGCAACGTGGTCAGCAAGACGGGCCACTACCGGATCTTCCCGATCGTCGGCTGCCTGGTGATGGGGCTCGGGCTCTATCTGCTGTCGCTCATGGAACCGGGGACCAGCACCTGGCTCGCGTCGCTGTACATGTTCGTGCTCGGCGTCGGCATCGGTCTGTGCATGCAGGTCCTGACCATCGCCGTACAGAACACCGTCGACTACGCCGACCTCGGCACGGCCACCTCCGGCGTCACCTTCTTCCGTACGCTCGGCAGCTCCTTCGGCACCGCCGTCTTCGGCACGATCTACGTCAACTCCCTCCGGCCCAACCTGGCGGCCGGGGTCGGCGAGGCCACGGCCGTCGCACAGAGCCTCGGCGTGGACCCGGCCGGTGTCGCCCGGGCCGCCCAGAGCCCCGCCGGGGTGCACGGGCTGCCGGACCAGGTCGCCGAACCGATCGTCAACGCCTACGCCGACACCCTCCACACCGTCTTCCTCTGGACCGTGCCGGTCGCCGCCGTCGGCTTCGTCGTCGCGCTCTTCCTCAAGCAGGTGACCCTCCGCGACTCGGCCCGCGCCGCCGCCCCCGACATGGGCGAGGGCTTCGCCTCCCCCACCACCTCCGGCGACTCGGCGAAACTCCTCGAACTGTCCGTCGGCCGGATCCTGCGCCGCACCGACCTGGACACGGCCCGGCGGATCGTCACCGACTCCGACACCCGGCTCGACACGGCCGGGGCCTGGGCGGTGATGCAGGTCGAACTGTTCACCCGCACGGTCGGACACGCGAGCCTGGGCCTGATCTCGGCCGGGCGGCGGGTGCCGCCCGAGGTGCTCCTGCCGGTCTTCGACCGCATGGTCGACGAGGGCTTCCTCACCCGCGACGGCAGCCTGCTCTCGCACACCCCGGCGGGCAAGCGCGAGGCGGACGTGATCACTCACGCCTGGGGCGACTGGCTCTCCGGCCGCATCGAGGAGGAACGCGGCAAGCCCAGCGGGCCCGAGCTGCGCGTGGCGACGGACGCCATCGCGAAGCGGATGGTCGCCGAGGACCTCGCGCACGGCCTGCCGCGCGACAGGCCGAAGGTGTCGGCGGGGGCGCGCTGAGACCCGCGCCCGGCCGGACTGTCCCGGGGGCGCCGCTCTCCGTGCCCGAGGTCCTCACGAGCGGCCTCACGCACGACCTCACGAGCGGACTCGCGCACGACCTCACGCGCGGCCCCGGCCGACGGTCTCGGGGGCCCTGGGACTCGTCGGACCGGACGGCGCCCCTACTCCGTGACGTCCCCGTCCACGTACACCCACGCTCCCTCGTGCCGGGCGAAGCGGCTCCGCTCGCGCAGGGCGCCGGGCTCGCCGCCGTGGACGTAGCGCGCGGTGAAGGTGACGGTGCCGCGCTGGTGGAAGGCCGTGCCCTCGGTGGCTCCCTCGATCTCCAGCCCCGCCCAGCGCATGCCGGGGTCGAAGTCGACCTCGCCCGGTCGCGTCTCCGGCGCCCACGTGCGCAGCAGATAGCCCTCGTCGCGGACGACGAACGCGCTGTAGCGGGAGCGCATGAGCAGCTCGGCGGTGGGAGCCGTGCCGCCCGCACCCGTGTGGAACCGGCCGCAGCACGCCCCGTACGGGGCGCCGAGGCCGCACGGGCAGGGCGATTCCGCGGTGACGGCGGGCGCGGGGACGGCGGTCGTACGGGGGCGGGTCTTGCGTCGGGACATGCCGCCATTGTCCCCCACCGGACGCACGGCACGGCGCCCGGCAGGTGGACGGCCGGGTGGACGCCGGGCCGGATTCCCGCTGCTCGGAGCGGTCGCCCGAGTAGCGTACGAGCATGAAACTGACGATTCTCGGAGGCGGCGGATTCCGGGTGCCGCTGGTGTACGGCGCTCTCCTCGGCGACCACGCCGAGGGGCGGGTCACCCACGTCACCCTGTACGACCTCGACGAGGGGCGGCTCTCGGCCATCGCCAGGGTCCTCGCGGAGCAGGGCGAGGGGGTGCCGGACGCGCCGCGGGTGACGGCGACGACGGACCTGGACGAGGCGCTGCGCGGGGCGGACTTCGTGTTCTCCGCGATCCGCGTCGGCGGCCTGGAGGGCAGGGCGGCCGACGAGCGGATCGCGCTCGCCGAAGGCGTCCTCGGCCAGGAGACGGTGGGGGCGGGCGGCATCGCCTACGGCCTGCGGACCGTGCCCGTCGCGGTGCGCGTCGCCCGCCGGATCGCCGAACTCGCCCCGGACGCCTGGGTCATCAACTTCACCAACCCGGCCGGCCTGGTCACGGAGGCGATGTCCCGGATCCTCGGCGACCGGGTCGTCGGCATCTGCGACTCCCCCGTGGGTCTGGGCCGGCGGGTCGCGCGCGTCCTGGGCGCCGACCCGGACGAGGCCTGGATCGACTACGTGGGCCTCAACCACCTGGGCTGGCTGCGGGGACTGCGGATCGGCGGCCGGGACGAGCTGCCCCGGCTGCTCGCCGACGAGGAGGCCCTCGGCTCCTTCGAGGAGGGCAGGCTGTTCGGCCCCGAGTGGCTGCGCTCGCTGGGCGCCATCCCCAACGAGTATCTGCATTACTACTACTTCAACCGGGAGGCCGTGCACGCCTACCGCACCGCGGAGCGGACCCGCGGCGCCTACCTCCGCGACCAACAGGCCGGTTTCTACCGGGAGATGGGCAAGCCGGACACGCCCGCCCTCGCCGCCTGGCACCGTACGCTCGCCGACCGCGAGGCCACCTACATGGCCGCCAACCGGGAGGCCGCCGGGATCGGGGAGCGCGACGAGGAGGACCTGGAGTCCGGTGGCTACGAGAAGGTGGCGCTCGCCCTCATGCGGGCGATCGCGCGCGACGAACGGGCCACGCTGATCCTCAACGTGCGCAACGGCACGACACTCGGCGCGCTCGACGCGGACGCGGTGATCGAGGTGCCCTGCGTGGTGGACGCGAACGGCGCCCATCCGGTGGCGGTGTCCCCACTGCCGTACCACGCGGTGGGTCTGGTGACGGCGGTGAAGGCCGTGGAACGGGAGGTCCTCGCGGCGGCGGAGAGCGGCTCGCGGTCGGCCGCCGTGAAGGCCTTCGCCCTGCACCCGCTGGTCGACTCGGTGGCGGTGGCCCGCCGGCTGGTGGACGGCTACACGGCGGAGCACGCGGGGCTGGCGTACCTGCGACACTGAGGCGACACCCGTCCGTACGACCGGCCAACATCTTTACGGGGCCGGGGGCGCGGCCTAGGCTCGCGCCCCATGACCTCACAGCGCAGTGGAGTTCGACGAGGGGTGGCCCGCCTCGTCACGGTGTGTCTGCTGGCCGCGGGCCTGGTGGGAACCGTACCCGCGGCGGCCGGAACGCCGACCGCCGGTGACGGCCCGGCCGTCGTCCCCGTGCGGACCACCGGGCCCGCGGACCGGCGGTTCAACCTGGTGTTCATGGGCGACGGCTACACGGCGGCGGAGATGCCGGCGTTCCGCGCGGACCTCGAACGGCACCTGAACACCCTGTGGAGCATCGAGCCCTTCGCCTCGTACCGCTCGTACATCAACGTGTGGGCGGTGGAATCCCCTTCGGCCGAATCGGGCGTGGACTGCGATACGGGCCTGGACGCCCCCGCCCGTGACACCGTGCTCGACATGGGGTTCTGGGGCGGCTGCAACCCGGGCAGCGTGCAGCGGCTGCTGACCGTCGACAGCGGGAAGGCCGCCGCGCTCGCCGATCTCGTCCCCGGCACCAGCCACGCCAACCGGCAGATCGTCGCCCTCGCCCACAGCTCCACCTACGGGGGCGCGGGCGGCAGTTACGCCACCGCGTCCGGCGGCAACGCGCTCTCCTCCCTCATCACCCCGCACGAGATCGGGCATTCGCTCGGCGGCCTCCAGGACGAGTACGACTACTACGCGCGCGGCGTGCCCGGCGGGGCGTACTCCGGCCCCGAGCCCTCCTCCGCCCATCACACGCTCCTGACGGAACCCCAGCTGCGGGAGCGGCGGGCGAAGTGGTGGCGATGGCTCGGCGAGGAGAGCGAGTCGGGCGGGGTCATCGGCCGCCACGAGGGCGGCCTGTACAGCACCGGGGGCGTCTGGCGCCCGAGCCGCCACTCCCTCATGAAGACCCTCGGCTACGCCTTCGACCAGGTGGAGCGCGAGGTGATGGTCAAGGCGATCTCCGCGAAGGTGAACCTGGTCCAGGGACACACGCCCAACACCGCGCCCGTCGGTGCGGACCGGACGGTGTGGGTGGACACCCTGCACCCGGTGGGCGGCGCGCTCGGCGTGACCTGGCGCCTCGACGGCCGGACCCTGCCCACGCGCGGGGCCCGCACGGTCGACCTGCGGAAGCTGCGGCTCTCCCCCGGGCCGCACACCCTCACGGCGACCGTCACCGACCCGACGCCCTTCGTCCGCGACCCGGCGGTCCGCGCCTCCGCCGCGCTGACCCGGACCGTCAGCTGGACGGTGGACCCCTCCCTCACCACCGCGCGCGACGGCACCCGGGCCGCCTTCACCGGCCACACCCCCACCGGTTCGCCCGTCGGCGCGCGGTCCGTCGTCCACGCGGACACGACTCACCCGGTCGACCGAACCCCGGCCGTGCGCTGGCGCCTCGACGGCCGCCCCGTCCCGACCGGCCCCAACGACCGTGATCTCGACCTGCGTTCGCTGAGGCTGACCCGTGGGACCCACACCCTCACGGCTCACCTCGCGGGAACGGAGGCGAGGCTGAGCTGGACGGTGGACGCCCGCCCGGCCACGGCCTCGTACGAACTCTCCGAGCCGCTGCGCACGGTTCGGCGCCCCGGGCGTCCCGTGGAGTACGTCCACGACGGCCCGTTCACCATGCGGCTGACCGCCCGGGACGACCAGGAGGGCGCGGTGGTGAGCCAGTTCCGGGTGGACGGCGACGGCTGGTACACGTACTACGGCTGGCCGACGGACGCGGACGCGCCGTTCCGCTTCTCGCCGGGCGGCACGGTGATCGACGACCTCGTGTACGGGAAGCTGGGCCGGAGCCGGGCGGTGCCGTGGGACGACGCGACCCCCGACTACGGCACGCACACGATCGAGTACCGCACCATCGACGCGGCCGGCAACGTGAGCCCGGCACGGAGCTTCCGGGTGACGCTGGTGCCGCCGGCCGGGCGGTGAACCCGCGGGAGCTCTGAGCGAAGACCCGAAGAGCGGAGAAGGCCCGCGGACCGGAGTCCGCGGGCCTTCTCGCGCGCTGTTCGTCTGTCGGGCCGGCGGTCCGTCAGAGCTTGCGGGCCACCGCGGCCCACCCCGGGATGGGCTCGTCGCCCTGGACCGGGACCGGCTCGCCCAGCTCCGGGTGCCATTCGGCGGTGAGCGAGACCCCCGGCTCGACGAACTCCATGCCGTCGAAGAACGCGGCCAGCTCGTCCCGCGAGCGGGGCCGCAGGGTCAGGCCGCGGGCCTTGTACATCGCGACCGCCTCCGCCGCGCCCACGGGGTTGAAGTCCCCGGTGACGTGCGAGAGGACCAGGTAGCTCCCCGGTGCCAGCTGGTCGACGAGCTTGCCGACCAGGTCGTAGGCGCCGTCCTCGTCCCCGACGAAGTGCAGCAGGGCGAGCATCGACAGCGCGATGGGCTGATCGAAGTCAAGGACCTTTCCGGCCCTTTCGAGGATGATCTCGGGGTTACGCGCGTCCGCCTGGATGTACTCGGTGGCCCCTTCCGGGGTCGAGCGCAGCAGGGCGGCCGCGTGCGCGAGCACGATCGGGTCGTTGTCGCAGTAGACGATGCGGGACTCCGGCGCGGCCCGCTGCGCGATCTGGTGCAGGTTGGGCTCGGTCGGGATGCCCGTACCGACGTCCAGGTACTGGCGGACGCCGTGGGCGCTGAGCCAACGGATGGCGCGGTGCATGAAGGCCCGGTTGACGCGGGCCATGTCCCGGCCCCGGGCGTCGACGGTGAGCAGCTGACGAGCCATCGCCTCGTCGACCGGGTAGTTGTCCTTGCCGCCCAGGAACCAGTCGTACATACGTGCCGGATGCGGTGTGCTGGTGTCGATCCGAACGGATGCGGGGTCCTGGGTCATCGGCTCTCCTGGTCGGGATGAACGAGTGGCGCTACAACAAGAGTTACGCGACGGTACCGGTGGTACGGAAGGGGTCAGGTGAGCAGAAAATCAGCCTGACCGGATTTGGCGCCCTGGATGAAAGCGGCGATCTCCCCGTGGGTGTAGATGAGCGCGGGTCCTTCAGGGTCTGCGGACTGTCGCACGGCGACTCTGCCGTCGGCCAGCTTCATGGCCTCCACGCAGTTGCCCCCGTTCCCACCGCTCCAGGGCTTGTGCCAACCCTCGGCACCGAGCTCCGCGGCGGGCATGCCGTTGTATATGCGATCCATTCACAGCTCCTTGCGGAGATCCCTGAGGATCTCCTTCGTGCGTTGTGCAGTCGCGGCCTGAGCCGCCATGCGGTCCATGACCTCCAGGTGGGATGCCACCTCGGGGCGCGCGTCGAGGTAGACGGCGCCGGTCAGGTACTCGCTGTAGACCATGTCCGGGAGTTCGGGCATGGCGAAGCGGAAGAGGACGAACGGTCCGTAGGTGCCGGGGTGGTGGCCGGACGCGAACTCCGCGATCTGCAGGGTGACGTTCGGCAGCTCGGACGCTTCGAGCAGCCGGTCGAGCTGGTCGCGCATCACTTCGGGCCCGGCACCGACCGGTCGGCGGAACACCGTCTCGTCCATGATCACCCAGAACTTCGGGGCGTCCTCCCTGGTCAGCAGGGACTGACGCTCCATCCGTAGGGCTACATGCCGTTCGGCGTCCTCGTCCTTGGCGGCATCGCTGCCGCCACCGACCGCCCCACTGCGCAGAATGGCGCGGGCGTAGTCCTCGGTCTGGAGCAGACCGGGGACGAACTGGGGCTCGTAGGCCCGGATGAGGCTGGCGGCCCCCTCCAGGCTGACGTACATGGAGAACCAGCCGGGCAGCACGTCGTGGAACCGCTGCCACCAGCCGGGGAGGTTGGCCTCCTCGGTGAGGGCGATGAAGCCCTCCGCCTCGGAGTCCGTGATCCCGTACTCCTTCAACAGGAGCTGCACGTACGGGATCTTCAGCGCGACCTCGGCGGTCTCCATCCGCCGGACGGTGGCCGGGGCCACCCGGAGGATCTTCGCGGCCTCTTCCCTCTTCAGGCCGGCCCGCTCCCGCAGATCCTGCAGGCGCCTGCCGAGAACGACCTGTCCCACCGTGGGGGCGGACCGCGGCTCGCTCACTCTCAGACCTCCCCGACGCACTGTTTTGACGAGTGTGACACGAAGCCGGGCCAGAGAGAACACGGCACTCTGCAATTTTCAGAGTGCCACTTGCCAAGTGTCCGAGTCAGGAGGACAGTGTTCCGGTGAACCAGTACACGCTGCCGCCGTGCGCCACCGCGCCACGGCGACAGCGCCGTACGGCAGTCCTGCCCACTGTTGTGAGGAACCGGTCGTGGCTTCTGGTAACGCGCAGCCCTCAGGTCTCTTGAGTCCCCGAGCCCCCCGGGTCATGGCCCAGCGCCCACAGCCGCACCCCGATGCCGTCCGCCGCTTCGCCTTCGAGCTCCCGGCCCGCACCGAGTCCGTCGCCCGGGCCCGCCGGCTCGCGGAGGAGCGGCTCATCCTCTGGGGCTGCGGCCCCGACATCCGCGACACGGTGGCCCTCGTCGTCTCCGAGCTCGTCACCAACGCCGTGGTGCACACCGCCAGCGACCGGTTCATATGCGAGCTCCGCGAGGGCGAGGAGACGCTGCGGATCGCCGTACGGGACGAGGGCGGACCCGCGGGACCCCGGATACGCGACTGCGGCGAGGACGAACGCGGCCGCGGCCTCCTCATCGTCGACGCGCTCTGCTCCGCCTGGGGCGCCGACCGCACCGGACACGGCACGGCACAGATCGTCTGGGCGGAACTGGCCCACGGCATGGGGGAACCGTGCTGAGGTCGATGGCCACCCGCATGATCCCGCTGCTTCCCGGGGCCCTCCGGTCCCCCACCGCAGGCCGCGCGCCGGAACCCCGCCGCACCTCGGACGCAGGCCACACCCCCGACCTCCGCGCGACCGGCATCCCCGCCGCCGACCCGCGCGCACCGGGCCTCCGCTCCGCCGACCGAGGCACCCCCGGCCCGGCCCGCCCCAGCGAGCTCGGCGCCACCCGCCTCGCCGTTCCCGTCGGACTCCACACCGGCCTCGGCTGCGACGCCGTCGGCGTCCCCGCCCGCTTCGGGTTCAAGATCCTCTCCCGCCTCCCCGCCAAGGGCTGCGTCTACGCCGACTCCGACTGGTGGTGGTGGCTGGTCCCGGCCGGCTCCGACCACGACGTGGCCTGGCCGCTGCCCGCCTGCTACGCGCGGGGCGCCGAGATCCCGGACCGCCGGCCCCGCCTCATCCACCACCCCGACGGCACCTCGCCCTACACGCCACCGATCCCGCTGTACCTGCTGGTCTGCCAGCTGACGGGGATCGCACCGTCCTGGGCGTCGCCCCCGGTACGCAGCGCGCTCTGACCCCCACGGGCCGGGACGGCATAGGGTCAGGAGCATGTTCACCCCGCAGGGCCCCAGCCTCCGCGAGCTGACCGTCCAGGCCCTCTCCTCGGTCGAGCACGGCTACGACCTGCTCGCGGACACCTTCGACGCGACCCCCTTCCGCACCTCCGACCGCCTCCTGACCGCGGTCACCCACACCCTGGAACCCCTCGGCCCCTTCGACACCGGGCTCGACGTCTGCTGCGGCACCGGCGCGGGGCTCGGCGTCCTGCGCGCGGTCTGCGCGGGCCGGGTCACGGGCGTCGACTTCAGTACGGGCATGCTGGCCCGGGCCCGCGCCGCCCACCCCACCGCCGACCTGGTCCGCGCCGACGCCCTGGCCCTGCCCTTCGCCCCGGCCTTCGACCTGGCGGTCAGCTTCGGCGCCTTCGGCCACTTCCTCCCGGACCAGCAGCGCACCCTGTTCGCCCAGGTCCACGCCTCCCTGCGCCCCGGCGGCACCTTCGCCTTCCCCCTCCCGGCCCCGCCCCCGGTCGGTTCCCGCCTCTACTGGACCCTGTGGGCCTTCGACGCGACGATGCGCGCCCGCAACGCACTCTGGCGCCCCCCGTTCGTCATGTACTACCGCACCTTCCGCCTCACGGACGTCCGCACCCTCCTGGAGAACACCGGCTTCGACGTCTCCCTCACTCCCGTCGAACCCCTGGGCCGCAGGGCGGACGGAAGCCCGCGGTGCAGGCTGGTGGTGGCGCGGAAGCGCGCCGAGTGATCTTGTCCGAAACCGCTGGCACGGGCGAACGCGCCCTGCCAGAGTCGGCGCATGGCTGAGGAGAAGACCGAGGACGTGTCCGTCGCCGCGCTGATGCGGCAGCGCTGGGGCTCGACACCGGCCGGCCCGCTGCCGCCCCGCTTCGACGAACCCGGCTGGAGCTACGAGGAACAGGTCCCGCACCCGTGCCCCGACTGCGCCGGACCGCTGCACACCCTCCGCAGACCGTACGAGTCGGGCGGCCGGATCTACCGCTACGTCGCCCTCGTCTGCCCCACCTGCCCCCGGGCCCTCACCCTCGCCGACCTGGGGCTGAAGACGTACGACCAGCTCGGCGCCGCACCGGCCGCGACCGGCGGCGCCGTCACCGTGCCCCGCCCCCACCGGGGAGAGCCGTCCCGCACCGTCCCCGCCCCCAGGCCACCGCGGGCGGCCCCGCCGACAGCGCCGGGCACACCCCACGGCGGATGGCCGGACGACCTCCCCCTGCCGGACGCCCCCGAGCGGCGGGCCCTGCTGTGGCACAAGGTGACGGACCCCGCGTGGCGCCCGTCCGCCGCCGCGGTCGAGGCCGCCGACGACGTACGGGTGATCCTCCCGGAGGGACCGCGCTTCGACGCCCTGCGCACCCACCTCACCGGGGAGGCCGTCCCCTTCCGCACCGCGCGGTACTGGATCGAGTCGGAGCACCTCGGCACGCTCAACGACCTCGGCGGCCCCACCGACCTCGTCGCCCACCCCGTCCGCACCACCGGGGCCGTCTCCACGCCGGTCACCGGCCCCGGCTCCCACGCCGCCCGGGACTCCTTCGCAGGCCAGTGGGACACCCTGGAGGCCCTGCCACCGGACACGAACGACGACGCCGGGTACATCCCCGTCACCGACCTCGTCCCCGCCGACTGGGCCCGGCTGCTCCCGCACCCCCGGTTCAACCCCGCACAGGCCGACGCGGTGCCCGCCGTCCTCGCCGACGACGCCCCCCTGGTCGTCGTCGCGCCCACCGGAGCGGGCAAGAGCCCCATCGGCATGGTCGCCGCGCTCAAGGCCCACGCCTCCGGACGCAAGGCCGCCTGGCTCGTCCCACAACGCTCCCTGACCGACGAACTCGACCGCGACCTGGCCCGGTGGCGCGACAACGGGCTGGTCGTGGTCCGGCTCACCGGAGAGTTCGCCATCGACGCCGAGCTGATCCGGACCGCCGACATCTGGGTGGCGACGACCGAGAAGTTCGAGTCCATCTGCCGGACCGGCTCCCTGCGCGACGCGCTGGCCGAAGTCGGCTGCCTGATCGTCGACGAGATCCACCTCCTCGGCGACCCCGGCCGGGGAGCCGTACTCGAAGCACTCCTCACCCGGGTACGCAGGGACACCGCCCAGGTCCGGATCGTCGGACTCTCCGCCACGGTCGCCAACGCCGACCAGGTCGCCCTCTGGCTCGGCGCCCGACTGCTGCGCACCGCCTGGCGGCCCACCCGGCTGACCTGGCAGCTCCCCGTCCTGCCCACCGCCGAGGCCCGGAGCTGGACCGAACGCGCCGCCCTCCGCACCGCCACGACGGTCGCGATCACCCGCGACATCACCGCCGACGGAGGCAGCGTGCTCGTCTTCTGCGGCAGCAAACGCCGGGTGCGCTCGACCGCCCTCGCCCTCGCCGCCGACCGCGGCGTCCCCACGGCCGGCGTCGACGCCGACGACGCCGACACCGTCGAACGGCTCTGCACCAAGGCGGGCGTACGGCTCCACTACCGCGACTGGCCCTTCAAGAGGGAGGCGGAACGCGCCTTCCGCGCACGCGAGGCCGACGTGCTCGTCGCGACCTCGACCGTCGCCGCGGGCGTCAACCTGCCCGCACGTGCGGTCGTCGTCGCCGACACCACCATCGGGCAGGACCGCATGGAGGTGTCGATGGTCCAGCAGATGTTCGGCCGGGCCGGCCGCGTCGGCGCCGGAGAACGCGAAGGCTGGGCCTTCCTGCTCGCCGAGGAGAACGAACGCGCCCACTGGCAGGCCCGGCTCGCGGCCGGCTACACCGTGCGGTCCCGCCTCGACGAACGCCTCCCCGACCACCTTCTCGCGGAGGCCGTCCAGGGCAGGATCACCTCCCTCTCCGACGCCGAGGAATGGTGGGCCGAGTCCTTCGCCATGCACCAGGGCCACGACTCCCACGACCCCGTGCACGAAGCCGCCGCCTTCCTCCTCACCGCGGGGCTGCTCACCCCCGCCCAGCCCGGGCCGGCCACCGACCACGGCACGAGCGCCTGGCGCCCCACCGCCCTCGGCACACTGACCAGCCGCTTCATGGTCGACGCCGAACTCGCCTCGGAAATCGGCGCGGTCCTCCGGGCCCTGCCCGAACCCGCCTCCCCCGACGCCGCCGAGGACCTCCTCGCGGACGTCCTCAGCACCCGGCTGCCCACCCTCGAACAGGCCCCGTTCTCCGACCGGTCACGCCGCGCCCTCATCGAAGTGCTGCGCAGCGGCGCCCTCGGGAAGCGCGACGCCACCCCGGCGGACGGCGAGGAGGAACCCCCGCTGATCGCCGGAGACCTGGCCCGGGCGGTCCTGCTCCTCATCGCCCACCAGCCCCGGCTCTTCCGCAGCCACTCCGGCTACGTCCTCGGCATCCCCGTCGAGAGCATGACCAACATCCTGGAGGAAGCCCGCCGCTACCTCGGCTGGCTCGGCGCCCAAGGCCCCCTCGGCACGGTGCCGCCCTGGGTCGCCGTGGTCGCCTCCGACCTCTCCCAGCGCATCCGCTGGCGCTCCCTCGGCCCCACCCGCGGCGCCGGCCGCCTCCTCTGGATCTGCGAACGCATGGCCACCGCACCCCTGGCCCCGCACCTCGTCCCCCGCCTCTGGCACGCCGCCCTCGACCTCGGCCTCGGCTCACCCGACTGGCCAGGCACCACACCCCCGCGCGACTGCGCGCTCTCCCCCTCCGCCTACCTCGCCCTGCTCGCCGAACGCGCGACGGGCCTGACTCCCGCCCCGGCGGCGTCCGGCCGCGGCCACGTCGTCTTCACCCGCGGCGACCACCTCGCCTCGGGCTGGCTCGCGGCCTACAACTCCCTCTGAAGAAATCGGTCAGGCCTTCCTGACCACACCGGACGTGAGCCGCATGGCGCCGAAGCCGTCGATCCCGCAGTCGATGTCGTGCCCGTCGACGCCGTCGACCGGACGGATGGTGCGCACCTCGGTGCCCGCCGTGATCCCGGAGGGGTCACCCCTGACCTTGAGGCCTTGACGACCGTCATCGCGTCGCCGAGGAGGCGGCCGCCTACGGCACCACCCCGGGCCGCCGGAGCGCCCGGCGGGGAACGCGAAATGCCGGTCGATACGAGATCGACCGGCATTTCCGCTGGTGTCCGAGGGGGGACTTGAACCCCCACGCCCGATAAAGGGCACTAGCACCTCAAGCTAGCGCGTCTGCCATTCCGCCACCCGGACAAGGTGTCTGTCGCTTCATGGTTTCCCTCGCGGCGACAGATGTAACTCTACCAGGGGTTCGAGGTGCCTTTCACCAGCGTTTTCCGTGGTCAGTGAGGTGCAGCCGCCTTACAGTCCTTGATCCAGACCGAATTGTCCGACCGCGCGCACGCGGGGTGCGCGCCCGCGTACGCGGAGTGCGGCCGGGTGCCTACGGTGGCGCGGAACCCCTGGTCGGGGGCCTGGGCCGCCCCTCGGGTCAGCGGCCCTTCTCGCGCAGGGAGTGCAGGTGGGCGCTGGACCTGCGGGCGAAGCCGAGCGAGTCGACGGGGTTGTCCCGCTCGGTCTGCCAGTGGTGGGCGTGCCTGCCATGGCGGGTGCGGTCGACCGCCGAGATGAAGCGCCGGTAGTCGATGTCCCCGTCCCCGACGTCCGTCATGCGGTAGCCGTAGGGAACGGCGGAGTCGTCCCGGTCGCCGTCCTTGACGTGGAAGAGCGGATAGCGGTGCGGCTGCGCGAGGACGTAGTCCAGCGGGTCGAACGGGGCCGGGGCGCCGTCCGGGCGGACGGAGTAGCGGTACTGGCCGACGTAGGCCCAGAAGACGTCCATCTCCAGGTGCACGAGGTCGGGGTCGGTCTCCGCGAGGAGGACGTCGTAGAGGCGTACGTCGGGACGGTCGCTCGCGAAGGAGAACTCCTCCGAGTGGTTGTGCTGGTAGAACTTCATGCCGCGCTTCCTCGCCGCGGCACCGAAGCGGTTGAACTCCTCGGCGCAGCGCTTCCAGCCGTCGACCGTGGAGCCGTAGCGCCACGGCCCGGAGGCGGTGCCGATGTGGGGCAGCCCCAGGGCCGCGGCGTCGTCGAGGACGCGGTCGAGGTTCTGGGCGAAGGTGTACGCGGCGGGGTCGGTGGAGTAGTAGCCGACGTGACTGCCGATGGGGCGTAGTCCGTGGTCTCGGGTGAGGCGCTTGAGCTGGGCGAGGCTGATCGGGCCGGCCGAGCCCTGCTCGTAGCCCGCGTACTCGACCTCGTCGTAGCCGTACTTCCGCAGTTCCGCGAAGACGGGGGCGAAGCCGAGAGTGGAGACCTTGTCGCGCAGCGAGTAGAGCTGGATGCCGAGACGGCCGGGCGGCAGGACGGGGCGGCCGTGGCCGTGGCCGCCGTGTGGCGCGGCGGTGGCCTCGGTCGCCGCCGTCGCCGGGGCCGCGGCGCCGAGGAGGGCGGCGGCGGTCGCGCCGGCGGCGACGCCCAGCATGTTCCGCCTGCTGAGCCTGTGGACGAGCTCGGGGTCGCGGTCGGCTTCGGTACGGCGGGTGCGACTCATCTGTGGATAACTCCTTCGCTGTCGGCGGGGCCTGCTTCACTGGATTCAGCTGGGAATCAGGACGGGGTCTCAGACGGCTCCGGCCAGCCTGAGCAGCAGGTTCTTCACATCGGTGGCCGCGACGCGGCCGTCCAGGGCGCGGGGGGTGGAGCACAGGATGAGCGGACCTTCGTCATCGCTCGCGGGGAGGCGGCCATGGCTGCCGCGAAGAGGTGAGGGGTCGAGAGGGACGACCGCGAGCCGGTACCGCATACCGAGCTTCTTGCGCGCGATCTCCCGGGCGGCCTTGACCCGTACGTAGGGGTCGAACGGGTCCATGAGGAGTTCGGCCGGGTCGTAGCCGGGCTTGCGGTGGATCTCGACGAGCCGCGCGAAGTCGGGGGCCCTGGCGTCGTCGAGCCAGTAGTAGTACGTGAACCAGGAGTCGGGCTCGGCCAGGGCGACCAGTTCCCCCGAGCGCGGATGGTCGAGGCCGTACTCCTTCTTCCCGTCGTCGTCGAGGAGCCGTTCCAGACCGGGCAGGCCTTCGAGGGCTTCGCGGACCGCCGGCAGATCCGTGGCGCGCCGGACGTATACGTGGGCGATCTGGTGGTCGGCCACGGCGAACGCCCGCGAGGTCATGGGGTCCAGGTACTCCATGCCGTCCTGCGTGTGGACCTCGAGGAGGCCCGCGCGGCGCAGGGCCCGGTTGATGTCGACGGGCCGGTCGACACGGGTGATGCCGTACTCGGAGAGGACGACGACCGTGCGCCCCTCGGCGCGCGCATCGGCGAGGAGCGGGGCGAGGACGGTGTCGAGCGCGGCGGCGGCGCGGAAGGAGCGCGGGTCGTCGGGGCCGTAGCGCTGGAGGTCGTAGTCGAGGTGGGGGACGTAGCAGAGGGCGAGGTCGGGGCGGCGGGTACGGAGGATGTGCCGGGTGGCGTCGACGATCCAGCGGCTGGAGACGAGGTCGGCGCCGGGGCCCCAGAAATGGAAGAGGGGAAACGTGCCGAACTTCTCGGTGAGCTCGTCGTGGAGGGCGGGGGGCCGGGTGTAGCAGTCGGGTTCCTTGCGGCCGTCGGCGTAGTAGACGGGGCGTGGGGTGACGGTGATGTCGGTGTCGGCGCCCATGGCGTACCACCAGCAGATGTTGGCGACGGTGTAGCCGGGGTGGGTGCGGCGGGCGGCGTCCCACAGGCGGTCACCGGAGACGAGGCCGTTGTGCTGGCGCCACAGCAGGACGTCTCCGAGGTCCCGGAAGTACCAGCCGTTGCCGACGATGCCGTGCTCGGCGGGGAGGGTGCCGGTGAGGAAGGTGGTCTGGGCGGTGCAGGTGACGGCGGGCAGGACAGTGGAGAGCGGGGCCTGGGAGCCACTGCGGGCGAGGGCTGCCAGGTGGGGCATGTGGGGCAGGAGCCGGGGGGTGAGACCGACGACGTCGAGGACCAGGAGAGGGGTGGGCGCGGGTGCGGTGTCGCTCATGGCAGTTCCTTCACGGCAGTTCCTTGAGGCCGAGGTCGGTCAGCAGGTCGCGGGCCAGGGTCAGTTCGGCGGCGATGCCGTCCGCGAGCCGGGCCCGGGTGCGGGGGCGGCGGTCGGGCGGAAGGGCCTGCCAGGTGTACGTCTCGACCTCCAGGTGGCGGGTGCGTGGATGCGGACCTCCGACGAGGAGGGCGAGGGTGTCCTGGAGGACGGGAAGCGTGGAACCGAGCGGAGGAGCGGGGGGAGCGTGCAGGGGAACGTGGAAGTGGGCCCGCCAGGGCGTGGCGTCGGGAAGCACGGCGGAGCGCGCGTGGCCGTCGGCGCCGAGGGCCTCGGGGAGGTCGTCGGTGCCGCGGAGTCCGGCGGCGGTCCGGGTACGGGTCTGGTGGAGGAACCGGGGTTCGGCGAACGCGGCGAGCGCCGCCCTGACCTCGGGGAGGTGCGGCTGCTCGGCGTGGAGCGCGGCGGAGAGCTGCGCCTTGGGCACCGGGACTCCGGCGGCGGCGAGCGCGTCGAGCGCGGTGCGCGGGTCCTCGAAGGAGGTCGCGAGGTGGCAGGTGTCGAGGCAGACGCCGATGCGGGGACTCGGTACGCCGGCGAGCGCGGTGACGGCGTCGGCGACGGTCTCGACCGTGCAGCCGGGCTCCGGCTCGATCCCGATCCGGATGCTCCTGCCGGTGAGGTCCTCCAGTGCGTCGAGCCGGGTGGCGAGCGTCGTCAGCGCGGTGCGGGCGAGGGCGGCCGCGCGGGCGTCGAAGGGGGTGCGCCAGGCGAGGGGCAGGGTGGAGACGGACCCCTCGGTGACATCGTCGGGGAGCAGCGCGGCGAGGAGCCGGGCCAGGTCGGTGGTGTGGGCGAGGCGCTCGAGCCGGGTCCAGTCGGGCTGGTAGACCCGGTACTTGACCTCGTCGGCGCCGAAGCCTTCGTAGGGGAAGCCGTTCAGGGTGACCACTTCGAGGCCGCGTCGGTCGAGTTCGGCGCGGAGCGCGCGGAGCGCGGACGGGTCGGTGGTCAGGGAGCGGGCGGCGTCGCGGGCCAGCCAGAGTCCGATGCCGAGGCGGTCTCGGCCGAGGCGGCGGCGGACCGGCTCGCAGTGGTCGCGGAGTTGGGCGAGGACGCCGTCGAGGGTCTCGGCCGGGTGCACGTTGGTGCAGTAGGCGAGGTGGACGGTGGAGCCGTCCGGGTGCCGGAAGCGCATGGGGGCGCCTCATTCCCCGCCGCGGAGGACGGAGTTGCCCTCGTGCAGGTCCGGCGGGGCCGGGAGGTCGAGGCGGAGGCGGCCGCCGAGTCCGTAGAAGGCGACCGGGTTGCGCCAGAGGACCTGGTCGACGTCGTCGTCGGTGAAGCCGGCGTCGAGCATGGCGTCGGCGACCGCGCGGGTCTTGAGGGGGTCGCTGCGGCCCCAGTCGGCGGCCGAGTTCACGAGGACCCGTCCGGTGCCGTACTCCTTGATGATCGCGACCGTCCGGTCCTCGTCCATCTTGGTGTCGGGATAGACGGAGAAGCCCAGCCAGGCGCCGCTGTCGGCGGCCTCCTTGACGGTCGTCTCGTTGAGGTGGTCGAGGAGGACGCGGTCGGGGGCGAGCGCGGACTCGCGCACGACGTCGATCGTGCGGCGCAGACCGGTGAGCTTGTCGCGGTGCGGGGTGTGGACGAGCGCCGGCAGGCCGTGGTCGGCGGCGAGCTGGAGCTGGGCGGCGAGAGCGGTGTCCTCGGCGGGCGTCAGGGAGTCGTAGCCGATCTCGCCGACGGCGACGACACCGTCCTTGGCGAGATAGCGGGGCAGGGCGTCGAGGACGGGCACGCAGCGGGGGTCGTTGGCCTCCTTGGGGTTGAGGGCGAGGGCGCAGTGGTGGGCGATTCCGTGCTGGGCGGCGCGGAAGGGCTCCCAGCCGAGCAGGGAGTCGAAGTAGTCGAGGAAGGAGGCGGGCGAGGTGCGCGGCTGGCCGAGCCAGAAGGACGGTTCGACGAGGGCGCGGACGCCGGCGTCGTACATCGCCCGGTAGTCGTCCGTGGTGCGCGAGGTCATGTGGATGTGGGGGTCGAAGATGCGCATCAGGACTCCTCGGCGGGGGCGGTGAGGGCGAGGACGCGGGAGAGGTCGGCGGGGACGGGGCGGCCGGCGGCGGTGCGTTCGGCGGCGTGGTCGGCGAGCATCCGGGCGAGTTCGGTGTCGCCGGCGGCGCGCTCGGCGAGGCCGGCGACGCGGGTGACGGGGACACCGGTGAAGAGACATTTGAGGAGGGCGTGGCGCCAGGCGTGGGGGGTGAGGTGGGTGGCGGCGTAGGGGCCGAGGGCGGCGGCGAGGAGGGTGGTGTCGTGGGTGCGCAGGGCGTCCTCGACGAGGGGCACGGCCTCGGGGCCGGTGACGAGGGTGGGGAGGGCCAGGAGGACGGCTCGGCGCTCGGCGGCGGCGCCGTGGTGGTAGAGCCGGGCGAGGGTGTCGGGGTCGGCTCCGGCCGCCTTCAGGAGGAGGGAGCGGACCTCGTCCGCGTGCGCGTACCCGCAGTACCGTCCGGCGGCGACGAAGCGCTCCTCCCACCCGGGGGTGCGGGCGGCGGCCTCCGCGAGGGCGGAGTGCAGCCAGGCGCGGGCGTCGGCGGGGAGGTCGGCGGCGGTCAGCATGACGAGGACTCCGGGCGCAGGAAGGAGAGGGAGGTGCGGGCGAGTTCGGGGCCGGCGTGCGAATGCCGGGGCAGTTCGACCACGGTCAGGCCGGGAAAGCCGGCGGCGGTGAGCTCGGTGAGGGCGGCCAGGACCGGCGGGAAGTCGATCTCTCCGTCTCCGAACGGAAGGTGCTCGTGGACGCCGCGCCGCATGTCCTCGATCTGGACGTGGTGCACCCAGGGGGCGGCGGCCCGTACGCAGTCGGCGGGAGGGAGTGGTTCGAGGCACTGGCAGTGGCCGATGTCGAGGGTGAGGCCGAGGAGGGCGGGTGCGGGGTCTCCGAGGAGTCCCCGCAGATGGTGGAAGTCGCCGAGGGTGGCGAGGAGATGGCCGGGTTCGGGTTCGACGGCCAGGGGGACACGGGCGGCTTCCGCGGCCGTGAGAACGGGGGTGAGCGAGGAGGCGAGCCGCTTCCAGGCCTCGTCGGGCGGGGTGTCGGCAGGGAGGGTGCCGCTGAAACAGTGCACGGCGTGCGCGCCGAGATCGGCCGCGACACGGACGGCCCGCAGCAGCAGCCGGACGCGGGCGGCGCGGGTCCTCGGGGTCCGGGTCGAGGAGGGACGGGCCGTGTTTGCGGCGGGGGTCGAGGACGTAGCGGGCGCCGGTCTCGACGGTGACGCCGAGCCCCAGCTCGCCCAGGCGCCGGGCGACCCGGGCGGTGCGGGCGGCCAGGTCGGGGCGAGAGGGTCGAGGTGCATGTGGTCGAGGGTCAGCCCGACTCCGTCGTAGCCGAGGTCCGCGAGCAGGCCGAGGGCGTCGTCGAGCCGGAGGTCGGTGAGGCCGTTGGTGCCGTAGCCCAGCCGTGGACGGACGGCGGGGTCGGCCGCGGCCCGGTCGGCGGGGACGGGGATGGCGGCGGGGCGCGCGGGGTGGGCTCCGTCGGAGTGATCGATGCGCACGGGGTCGGGTGCGTCGGGGTGGTCAGGATGGTGTGCGGAGCGGCCGGTGGTGGTCATGTGGGGCTCACCTTCCGGGCGAGGGCGCGGGCGGCCGGGACGAGGGCGAGCAGCGCGAGCGCGGTACCCGGCGCCCCGGCCCGGGCGGCGAGCGTGGCCTGGAGCGGGATCGTGGCCCGGATCCCGCCACCCACGGCCCGCTCGGTGAGCGCCGCGGACGGGTTGAGCGCGGCGTGCAGGAGGAGGGTGGCGGGGGTGCGGGCGTAGGCGAGGGCGAGGAGGGGGCCGAGACCGCGGGAGGGGCGGGGCGGGCGGGTCCGGTGGGTGGGGAGGGCGGGGCGGGGGCGGGGGGCGGGGCCCCCGGAGGAGCCGGGAACGTCGCCCGCGCCGGTCCGGCGGCCCCCCGCGCCGCCGGACCGGGATCCGGGCACCGCTCCGGGCACCCCGGCCACCCCAGCCACCCCCGCCACCCCGGCCACCCCGGCCACCCCGGCCACCGCGAGGGTCACGGCGAGGGCGGCGAGCGGGGTGCGGGTGGAGCCGCCCTGGGTCTCGTGGCGAGAGACGGCGGTGACGGCGTAGGTGTGGGCCCCGAGCAGGACCGCGGACGGGAGCGCCCGAACGGCGTGAGGGAGGGCGGTGTGAGGGTGAGCGGTGTGAGGGTGCGCGATCGGGCGCGAGCCGGACCCCGACGCCCCGGCGCGCGCACCGGACGCTGTTGAACCGCATCCGGACGGCCCGGTGAGCAAGGGGAAGGCGGGGGACGAGGCCGTTGCGCCCAGGAGGAGGTCCAGGGCGCGGGCCGTGGCCATGGTGGCGGGGCCCGCCGGGGTGTGTTTGAGGCCGAGGTCGTAGGCCCAGACCGTGGTGGCGAGGGCTGTGGCCACCGCGAGGGAGGGGCGGCCCGCGCGGGACGCCAGCGCGAGGCCCGCCGTGGTGAGGGCGGCGGAGGCGGCGAGGGCGGACCCGGGGGTGATGCGGCCGGAGGGCAGGGGGCGGTGCGGGCGTTCGGCGGCGTCCTCCGCGCGGTCGGCCCAGTCGTTGAGGGCCATCCCCGCCTCGTACAGACAGAGGGAGGCGCCGATCGCGTACAGCGTGCCCCGTCCGGGGCGGGCCCCCGCCGCCGCCGCGCCCGCGAGGGCGTCGCCCGGGACCGAGAACAGCGCCGAGACGCGGAGGAGTTCCGCCCAGGCCCGTGCCCGTCCCCTTCCGGCGCGCGCGGTCATCGGGCCGACTCCGGGCCCGCGTCGTCCGAGGACGACGGTTCCCCCAGTCTGCGGCCGAAGGCAAGGAGGCGGGCGTACTGGTCGGCCAACGCGGCCGGCGGGGTGCCTTCGGGGTCCTTGAAGTAGAAGGCGAGGTCTTCCAGGGGTCCCGCGAGGCCCTTCTCGTGGGCGCGGGCCGTGAGGCGGCCCAGGTCGAGGACGAGGGGGGCGGCGAGGGCGGAGTCGCAGCCCTGCCAGAGGGTCTGGAGGATCATGCGGGTGCCGAGGAAGCCGTCGAAGGCGATGTGGTCCCAGGCGGTCTTCCACTCCCCCATCGCGGGGACGTCGTCGATGTGGACCTGGCCTTCGACGCCGGGGCCGAGGGTGTCGGTGAGGACGCGTTCCTTGCCGGCGTTCTTGGCGGCGGCGGCCGCCGGGTCGGCGAGGGCGGCTCCGTCGCCGCCGCCGAGGAGGTTGCTGCCGGACCAGGCCCGTACGGTCAGCGCGCGCTGGTGGAACATCGGGGCGAGGACGGCGCGGAGGAGGGTCTGTCCGGTCTTGCCGTCGCGGCCGGCGTGGGGCAGTCCGCTCGCGGCGAGCGCTGTGGCGAGGGCGGGGTGGCGCAGGCCGGTGGACGGGGTGAAGTTGACGTACGGGCAACCGGCGCGGAGCGCGGCGGCGGCGTACAGGGTGCTGGGCGGGAGCCCGGCGCCCCCCGACGCCGGCTCCGTGGAGGCCACATTGACGACCACGACGCGGTCCAGGCCAATGCGATGACGGAAATCCGTCAGGTCTGCGGTGAAGGCGCTGACGAGTTGTTCGTCGGTGCGGGTGTCGCCGGGGATGGGGCCGCCGGGGCGGATCTCTCGGTCGGCGGCTTCGAGCTCGCCGGTGAGGGCGTGGACGAGGCCGTACGGGAGGACTCCGGCGGCGGTGAGCTGTTCGGCGCGCTTGGGGAGCGGGCAGTCGGTGGTGTCGTGTCCGCCGAAGACGAGGGAGTGGAGTGGGGGCAGGCCGGTGTCGGCGAGGCCGGGGGTCTCGGTGGCCATGCCGGTCGGTGGGTGGAGTCCGGCGCCGAGGGCGGCGCAGCCGGCCACGGTGGTGGTGGCGACGGAGCCTCTCGCGCCGACGAGCCAGATTCCGGTACGGGGTGCGGGGGTCATGGCGGCGGCCTCCCTGCTCATCCGGGGAAGGGGGTGGGGTTGCGCATGGGGAAGGTGGTGACGGTGGGAGGTGGTGACGGTGGGCGGGGGGTACGGCGCCGCCCCGCCCACCGTCGTCCGGGTGGGCTCCCGTCAGGAGGGGAGTTCCTTGAGGCGGATGTCGCGGAAGGCGGCCCGGTCCGCGGCTCCGTGGTTCTGGATGCCGATGTGGCCGCTGGTGAGGCTGCGGGCCGGGTCGGTGTTGGTGAAGTCGTTGATCTTGAGGCCGTTGAGGAAGACCTGGAGGCGTTCGCCCTGGACGCGGATCTCGTACGTGTTCCACTGGCCGGGTGGGCGGAGGGCCTGGTCGCGGGCCTTGAGGTTGGCCGACTTGAAGCCGTAGACGGCTCCGGTGGTGCGGTCGGGGGTGTCGGTGGCGTCGATCTGGATCTCGTAGCCGTTGTTCACGGCGGACCAGGGGTCGTCGGAGGCGGGGAAGCCGACGAAGACGCCGGAGTTGTCGTCGCCGGTGAGTTTCCAGTCCAGGGTGAGGGAGTAGGACCGGAGTTCCTTGGCCTGGTACCAGAGCATGCCCATGCCGCCGGTGGAGCGGAGTTCGCCGTCGGTGATGTCGAAGGCGCCGGGGCCGGCCTGCTTCCAGCCTTCGGCGGTCTCGCCGTTGAAGAGGTCCCGGTAGCCGGTCCGGGGCCGGCAGTCGGCCTTGACCTGGCCGGTGGCGTACCGGAGGCCGCCGAGGAGGTGGTGGCGGAAGGCGGGTTCGGTGTACGACTCCTTGGTGTGGCCGCCGCCGGTGTAGAAGGAGCGGCCTCCACCGTAGGTCTTGCACCAGGCGATGGGGTGGTCGCCCTTCATGGTGCCGCCCCGGTAGGTGGTCTCGTCGAGGGTGGCGAGGATCCGGGCCTGGCCGCGGGGGTTGGTGCGGTAGTCGTACCACTCGTCGGTGCGCTGCCAGGGGCCGTCGAGGTGGGCGGTGGCGGGATGGTCGTGGTCCTCGACCCGTACGGTCGCGGGCTGGATCTGGGGGTGTGAGGCGAAGTGGGCGCCGACGAGTCCGCCGTAGAACTCCCAGTCGTACTCGGTGTCGGCGGCGGCGTGGATGCCCATGTAGCCGCCGCCGGTGGAGAGGTAGTTCTCGAAGGCGGTCTGCTGTGCGGCGTCGAGGACGTCTCCGGTGGTCGAGAGGAAGACGACGGCGTCATAGCGGGCGAGGTTGCTGGTGGTGAACTGGCGGGGTTCCTCCGTCGCGTCGACGGTGATGCCGCTCTGGGCGCCGAGTTCCTTCAGTGCGGTGATGCCGGTGCCGATCGAGTCGTGGCGGAATCCGGCTGTACGGGAGAAGACGAGGACGCGTGTGGCGTTCCGGTCGACGGGGGTGCTGGAGAGGGTGAAGTCGTCGACGTCGTAGAGTGCGCCGGTTCCGCCCTTGAAGACGAGGAAGAGCTCGGTGGTCGTGCGGGGCAGGCTTCGCAGGGGTACGTCGATGTCCTGGAAGGTCTCCCAGCCGCCGGTGACGGGGACGGGTGCGGAGCCGTGGAGGGTTCCGGTGGGTGAGCCGGTGCGGACTTCGAGGAAGCCGCCGGCGCCGCCGGAGGAGACGCGGGCGGTGAGTTTGGTGGCTCCGCGCAGGTTGTAGGGCTTGAGGGAGATCCAGTCGCCGTCGTCGATGTCGCCGACGGTGCGTCCGCCGTGCGCCTGGGTCTTGTCGAAGACGGTGACGCCGTCCTGTGCGTCGAAGTGCTCGGCCTGGCGGTGGCGGGGCTGGAGTTTGGCCTGGTCGTGGGTGGTGAGGGCGGCCTGTCCGCCGCCTCCGCCGTCGGTGTACTCGGCGTCGAAGACGGCGAAGATGTTGGCGTCGTCGTCGTGGCCGCCGTCGGAGGAGGTCTTGATGGTGCCGGTGCAGCCGTTGGCCGAGGTGACGGGGTGGCCGTGGCTGTCGTGGCCGAGGACGTAGGTGACCTTGACCTTGGCGCAGTCGATCGTGCCGTCCTCGGGGTCGGTGACCTTCACGCGGAAGGGGATCTCGTCGCCGAAGGCGAAGAGGGCTCCTTCGGCGGGGAGTTCGAGGGTGACCTTGGGGGCGGTGTTGCCGACGACGACGTGGACGGAGGCGGATCCGGTGCGGCCGGTGGTGTCCTTGGCGGTGACGGTCGCGGTGTACGTGCCGTTCCTGCGGTACGTGTGGGTGGGGTTGGCGGCGGTGGAGGTGCCTCCGTCGCCGAAGTCCCAGGTGTAGGTGAGGGTGTCGCCGTCGCCGTCGGTGGTGCCGGCGGAGGAGAAGGAGACCTTGAGGGGGGCGGTGCCGGAGGTCTTGCCGGCGCTCGCCTCGGCCACCGGGGAGCGGCCGCCGGTGGCGTTCTCGATGCGGTAGAGCCCCGAGTTGTGGTCGCCGCCGAACCAGGCGGTGCCGTAGTCGAGGACGTAGAGCGCGCCGTCGGGTCCGAAGGCCATGTCCATCACCTGGGTGCCTGTCCAGGGCACGGCGTTGATGGAGGCGACGGTGCCGTTGTCGTCCTGGTCGACGCGTTTGATCCAGCGGCGGCCGAACTCTCCGGCGAAGAAGTCGCCGTCGTACGCCTCCGGGAACTTGACGGGGGAGGTGGAGGCGGCGTCGTAGCGGTAGACGGGGCCGCCCATCGGGGACTCGGATCCGGTGCCGAACTCGGGTACGGAGCCCGCGTTGTACGGGATCCAGGCGGGTTCGGCGGGCGGGAGGTCGACGAGTCCGGTGTTGTGCGGGGAGTCGTTCCTCGGCGCCGCGCAGTCGAAGGTGGCGCCGGAGGTCCTGCTCGCGAAGTCGTAGTCGACGTAGGGGTCGTTGTCGCCGGTACAGAAGGGCCAGCCGAAGTTTCCGGGCTTGGTGACGCGGGCGAATTCGACCTGTCCGGCGGGGCCTCGCTCCGGGTCGGCGGCGCCGGCGTCGGGGCCGTAGTCGCCGACGTAGAGGACGCCGGTGGCCTTGTCGACGCTGAAGCGGAAGGGGTTGCGGAAGCCCATGGCGTAGATCTCGGGACGGGTCTTCGCGGTGCCGGGGGCGAAGAGGTTGCCGTCGGGGACGGTGTAGGTGCCGTCGTCGGCGACCTTGATGCGGAGGATCTTGCCGCGGAGGTCGTTGGTGTTGCCGGAGGTGCGGCGGGCGTCGAAGGCGGGGTTGCGGTCGGGGCGTTCGTCGATGGGGGTGAAGCCGTCGGAGGCGAAGGGGTTGGAGTCGTCGCCGGTCGAGAGGTAGAGGTTGCCCTGGGCGTCGAAGTCGATGTCGCCGCCGACGTGGCAGCAGATGCCGCGGGTGGCGGGGACGTCGATGACCTTCTTCTCGCTGGCGTTGTCGAGGGTGCCGTCGGCCTTCAGCGTGAAGCGGGAGAGGCGGTTGACTCCGTCGTACGGGGCGAAGTCGGCGGCGGTGCCGTTCTCGGGGGCGTCGCCCGCGGGGGTATTCAGGGGCGGGGCGTAGTAGAGGTAGACGGCCTTGTTCCGGGCGAAGTCGGGGTCGAGGCCGATGCCCTGGAGGCCTTCCTCGTCGTGGGAGTAGACGGGGACGGTGCCGATGACGGTGGTGTTGCCGGCGGCGTCGGTGCGGCGGAGTTCGCCGTTGCGGGAGGTGTGCAGGACGCTGCGGTCGGGGAGTACGGCGAGGGACATGGGTTCGCCGACCTCTTCGCCGCCCTTGGCGAGGGTGATCTGCTGGAACTCCTCGGCGGCGGGGGCGGGGGCCTCGGGTTGGGCGGCGAGGGCCTGGGGGGTGCCGAGGGCGAGCAGTCCGACGGTGAGGAGGGCGAGTGTCCTCCTGGCGCGGAGCCGTCGGGCAGGGAGTCCCTGTGGCAGGAGTCCCCCCGATCGGAGCGGCCGCGATCGCAGTCCTCGCGGTCGGAGTCGTCGGGCTCGGAACAGTTGGGCTCGGGGTCGCTCGGCTCGGGATCGTTCGGCTCGGAGTGGGTTTCCTTGCACGGATGTCCTCCGGATTCGGGCCGGGTGTGCGGGTGTCCGGGGACCGGCGTGCGCCGTCACGCCGGCCGCTTCACACCGCGCGTCGACGGGGCGTCACCACACGCCGCCTTGCCATGTACACATCAGGGACCGTAGCCGGGTTCGTCCACCGCGGAAAGCCCTGGCGCACCGGCACGGTCGAACTTTTCCCCGCCAGAGGACAAAGCCTCTCGCGGGCAGGGCGGACCGGCCCGGTGGCACCGTCGCCGCCGGGCACGGACCCGCGCGTTCAGGTCAGTCGCCGCTCCCGAAGGCGGCGTCGAAGGAGGCCGCCGGCGGGTCGAAGTCGTACCGCTTGAGGAACGACAGCGCCTCGGGGGCACCGGTCAGCCTGTCCATGCCGGCGTCCTCCCACTCCACGGAGACGGGCCCGGCGTAGCCGATCGACCGGAGCATCCGGAAGACGTCCTCCCAGGGCACGTCGCCGTGTCCGGCGGAGACGAAGTCCCAGCCGCGCCGGGGGTCGCCCCAGGGCAGGTGGGAGCCCAGTCGCCCGTTGCGGCCGTCGAGCCGCTTGCGGGCCTCCTTGCAGTCCACGTGGTAGATCCGGTCGCGGAAGTCCCACAGGAAGCCGACCGGGTCGAGGTCCTGCCACACGAAGTGGCTCGGGTCGAAGTTGAGACCGAAGGCGGGGCGCCGGTCGACCGCCTCCAGGGCCCGCTGGGTGGTCCAGTAGTCGTAGGCGATCTCGCTGGGGTGCACCTCGTGGGCGAAGCGCACGCCCTCGGCGTCGAAGACGTCGAGGATCGGGTTCCACCGCTCCGCGAAGTCCTCGAAGCCGCGCTCGACCATGCGCTCGGGGACCGGCGGGAACATCGCCACCAGATGCCAGATCGAGGAGCCGGTGAAGCCGATGACGGTGTCGACGCCGAGCGCGGCGGCGGCCCGGGCGGTGTCCGCGAGTTCGCGGGCGGCCCGCTGCCGTACCCCCTCGGCGTCGCCGTCGCCCCAGATCCGGGCGGGCACGATCGCCTGGTGGCGTTCGTCGATCGGATGGTCGCAGACGGCCTGCCCCACCAGGTGGTTGGAGATCGCCCAGCACTTCAGTCCGTACGCGTCGAGCAGTTCGCGCCTGCCCTTGACGTAGGCCGGGTCGGCGAGGGCCTTGTCCACTTCGAAGTGGTCACCCCAGCAGGCGAGTTCGAGGCCGTCGTAGCCGAAGTCGCGGGCGAGGCGGCAGACCTCCTCCAGCGGTAGGTCGGCCCACTGGCCGGTGAAGAGCGTGAAGGGTCGGGGCACGTCGGGCGCCTCCTAGCTGCTCGGGCTCGGTACGGGCGTGGTGGGAGCTTCGGCGGACACGGATCCGGGCGCGGATGCGGGTCCGGGCGCGGATGCGGATGCGGATCCAGGTGCGGACGCGGGTTCGAGTACGGGTACGGGGGTGTAGACGGCGTTGTTCCGGGCGCTCTCCTCCACCGCGGCCAGGACCCGCTGGACCTGGAGGCCGTCGGCGAACGAGGGCGTGGGGGCGGTGCCGGTCGCTACGGCGTGCACCAGGTCGCGGGCCTGGTGGGCGAAGGTGTGCTCGTAGCCGAGGCCGTGTCCGGGCGGCCACCAGCCCTCCAGGTACGGGTGGTCCGGTTCGGTCACCAGGATGCGGCGGAACCCGGCTGTGACGGCCGGCTCGGTGTGGTCGTGGAAGGACAGTTCGTTGAGCCGTTCCAGGTCGAAGGCGAGCGAGCCGCGCTCCCCGTTGATCTCCAGGCGCAGCGCGTTCTTGCGGCCCGCGGCCATCCGGGTGGCCTCGAAGGAGGCGAGGGCCCCGGAGGCGAGCCGCCCGGTGAACAGGGCGGCGTCGTCGACGGTGACCTGTCCGTACGCCTCCGATCCCGCTCCCCCGGCGAGACCTCCGGCGCCGGTGCGGGCGAGCAGCGGCCGCTTCCGTACGAAGGTCTCGGTGAGCGCCGACACGCCGACGAGCGGCTCCCCCGCCAGAAACTGGGCGAGGTCGACGGCGTGTGCCCCCAGGTCTCCGAGGGCTCCGGAGCCGGCGTGCTCGCGTTCCAGGCGCCAGGTCAGCGGGAAGGCGGGGTCGACCAGCCAGTCCTGGAGGTAGGTGACCCGGACGTGCCGCAGGGCGCCGAGCCGTCCGTCGGCGACGAGCTGCCGGGCGTACGAGAGGGCGGGGACCCGGCGGTAGTTGAAGCCGACCATGGCGATCTGGCCCCGGGCCGCGGCCGCTTCGGCGGCGGCCGCCATCGTCTCGGCCTCGGCGACCGAGTTGGCGAGCGGCTTCTCGCACAGCACGTGCTTGCCGGCCTCCAGGGCGGCGACGGCGATCTCCGCGTGGCTGTCGCCCGGGGTGCAGACGTCGACGAGCTGGACGTCGTCGCGGGCGATCAGGGCGCGCCAGTCGGTCTCGGCGGCGGCCCAGCCGTGTCGGCGGGCGGCGGCCCGGACGGCGGTGGCGTCGCGGCCGGCGATCGCGGCGAGGACGGGTCTCAGCGGCAGGTCGAAGACGCGGCCGGCGGTGCGCCAGCCCTGGGAGTGGGCGGCTCCCATGAACGCGTAGCCGACCATGCCGATGCCCAGGGGCGGCGGTGCGGCCCCGCTCTCCGTCTGTTCCATACGGTTCCTCCGTTTCGTGGTGCGGCGAGGTACGGCTCCCCGGGGGCGGTCGGACCGCCGGGAGCCGGTCGGCCGGACCGCCGGGAGCGGGTCCGGTGGGACCTCCGGGAGCCGGTTCGGTCGGACCGCCGGGAGGCCTGGCCCGGTCGGGCCGACTTCGGACGGCCCCGGCGGCCCTGGCGGCCCGCCGCCCGACGCCCGACGCCCGGGGGCAGGGGGCGGGTCGGCCGGGGCCGCCCCGGGCGGGCCCGTCAGCTGAAGCCGGTGGGCAGGTACTCGTCGACGTTCTCCTTGGTGACGACGGCCGAGTAGAGGGTGATCGAGGCGGGGATCTCCAGTTCGGCCATGCCGCCGACCCCCTTCTTCTGGCCGAGGGCGCGGGCGAGGTCGATCGCCGAGGCGGCCATGGTCGGCGGGTAGAGGACGGTGGCCTTGAGGACGCCGGTGTCGGCCTTGATGGCGTCCATCGCGGACTTGGCGCCGGCGCCGCCGACCATGAGGAAGTCCTTGCGTCCGGCCTGGGCGACGGCGCGGAGCGCGCCGACCCCCTGGTCGTCGTCGTGGTTCCACAGGGCGTCGAACCTCGGCTGGGCCTGGAGGAGTTGGGCCATCTTGGCCTGACCGGACTCGACGGTGAAGTCGGCGGCCTGGCGGGCGACCTTGCGGATGTTGGGGTAGTTCTTGAGGGCGTCGTCGAAGCCCTGGGTGCGCTGCTTGGTGAGTTCGAGGCTGTCCATGCCGGCGAGTTCGACGACGGTGGCGTTCGGCTTGTCCTTGAGTCGTTCGCCGATGAAGTTGCCGGCGTTGAGGCCCATGCCGTAGTTGTCGCCGCCGATCCAGCAGCGGTAGGCCTGCGGGGAGGCGAAGATCCGGTCGAGGTTGATGACGGGGATGCCGGCCTTCATGGCCTGGAGGCCGATCTGGGTGAGGGCCTTGCCGTCGGCGGGGAGGATGACGAGGACGTCGACCTTCTTGTTGATGAGGGTCTGGACCTGGCCGATCTGGGTGGCGGTGTCGTTGGAGCCCTCGGTGATCTCCAGGGTGACGTCGGAGTGCTTCCTCGCCCGGTCCTTGGCGTTCTGGTTGATGGCGTTGAGCCAGCCGTGGTCGGCCTGGGGGCCGGCGAAGCCGATGGTGACGGGGGTGCCGGGCTTGTCGTCGGCGGCGGGGGCGGCGCTCGCGGCGGGCGTCTGGCTCTTGGGCTCGTTGCTGGTGCAGGCGGTGAGCAGGGCGCCGGCGGAGACGGCCGCGCCGCCGAGGAGGAGGTGTCTGCGGCTGGTTTCGGGCATGGCGGTGGATCCCTTCCGAGCGGGTGACGGTGGTGAAGGGGAGGGAGGGGATGGAGGGGCGGAGGGGGGTTCGGGGCCGGGGCCGGTCAGGTCTCGCTGTCGCGGACGGTGCGGCGCTGGACGAGGACGGCGGCGACGATGATCGCGCCCTTGGCGATCTGCTGGACGTCGCTCTGCAGGTTGTTGAGGGCGAAGATGTTGGTGATGGTGGTGAAGACGAGGACGCCGAGGACGGAGCCGACGATGGTGCCCCGGCCGCCGCTGAGGAGGGTGCCGCCGATGATGGCGGCGGCGATGGCGTCGAGCTCGTACAGGTTGCCGTTGGTGTTCTGGCCGGAGCCGGCGAGCACGACGAGCAGGAACGCGGCGATGCCGCAGCACAGTCCGGAGAGCAGGTAGAGCAGGAGACGCTGGCGGCGGACGTCGATGCCGGCGAGGCGGGCCGCCTCCGGGTTGCCGCCGACGGCGATCGTGCGGCGGCCGAAGGTCGTCCGGTTGAGCAGCAGCCACCCGGCGGCGGTGACGGCGGCGAAGACGAGGACGAGCGGCGGGATCCCCAGGACGTAGGCGTCGGGGACGCCGAGGTCGAGGACGGACGGGACGGTGACGATCTGCGTCCTGCCGTCGGTGATCTGGAGGGCGAGGCCGCGGGCCGAGGCCAGCATGGCCAGGGTGGCGATGAACGGGACCATCCGTCCGTAGGCGACGAGGACGCCGTTCACCAGACCGCAGCCGAGCCCCACGGCGACCGCCGTGAAGAGGATGCCGGCGAAGCCGAACTCCTGGGTGGCGAGGGTGGTCGCCCAGACGGAGGCGAGGGCGACGATCGCGCCGACGGACAGGTCGATGCCGCCGCTGGTGATGACGAAGGTCATGCCGACGGTGACGACGCCGATCACGGAGGCCTGGGTCAGGACGAGTTGCAGGTTGGAGGTGGCGAGGAACTCGGCGGGCCGGGTGAGGCCGCCGACGGCGATCAGGACCACGAGCACGCCGAGCAGCGACAGGTTGCGGACGTCGGCCCTGACGCCGATGGCGCGCCATCGGCCGTCCTGGGCCGGTGCCTTGGCCGGTGTGGTGAGCGTCATGGAGCCGGACTCCCTTCCATCACGAGGTCGAGTACGCGGTGTTCGTCGAGGTCATGGGCGGGCGCCTGGTGGACGACGCGGCCTTCGCGGAGCACCAGGACGCGGTCGGCGAGGCCGAGGACCTCGGGGACCTCGCTGGAGACGAGGAGGACGGCGAGGCCTTCGTCGGCGAGGCGGCGGACGACGGCGTAGAGCTCGGCACGGGCTCCGACGTCGACGCCCCGGGTGGGTTCGTCGAGGAGGAGGACCCGGCAGCCGCGCAGCAGCCAGCGGGCGAGGACGGCCTTCTGCTGGTTGCCGCCGGAGAGGGTGCGGACGGGGACCTCGGGGTGGTCGGGGCGGAGGGAGAGCTCCCGGGTGGCGGTCCGGGCGGCGGTGCGCTCGGCGGCGCGGTCGATCCAGCCGGCCCGGGAGTAGCGGGCGAGGGAGGAGACGGAGACGTTGCGGGTGACGGATTCGAGGAGGAGCAGGCCCTGTGCCTTGCGTTCCTCGGGGGCGAGGCCGAGTCCGGCGGCGACGGCGGCCGGGACGCTGCCGGGGCGCAGGGGCCGCCCGTCGACGAGGACCCGGCCGGCGGTGGGCCTCCGTGCTCCGTAGACGGTCTCCAGGATCTCGGAGCGGCCCGAGCCGACGAGGCCTGCGAGTCCGACGATCTCGCCGGGGCGCAGTTCGAGGTCGAGCGCCTCGAACTCGCCTTTCCTGGCGAGGCCCTGGACGCGGAGGACGGGTTCGCCGACCGGTGGCCGGGCGGGCCGGTCGGGGAAGACGTACGGGACGTCCCGGCCGGTCATGAGGGCGACGACCTCGCGGGTCGGGGTGGTCGCGGCGGGCAGTCCCCGGGCGACGGCCCGGCCGTCCTTGAGGACGGTGACGCGGTCGCCGATGCGGCGGATCTCCTCCAGGCGGTGGGAGATGTAGACGACGGCGACGCCCTCGGCGGTGAGGTCGGCGACGATCCGGAAGAGGTTGGCGACCTCGTCGGGGTCGAGTGCGGCGGACGGTTCGTCCATGACGATGAGGCGGACGTCGTGGGAGAGGGCGCGGGCCATGGAGACGATCTGCCGCTGGGCGGCGGAGAGTTCGGCGACGCGCCGGGCCGGGTCGATCTCGGGATGGCCGAGGCGTTTCAGGAGTGCGGCGGTGGCGGTGCGGGTGGCCCGGGTGCGGACGAATCCGGCGGTGGTGGGTTCGTGGCCGAGGTGGACGTTCTCGGTCACGGAGAGGCCTTCGACGAGGTCGAGCTCCTGGTAGATGGTGGCGATGCCGAGGCGGACGGCGGAGCTCGGGGAGCGGAGCCGTACGGGTTCGCCGTTCCAGGTGATGCCGCCCTCGTCCGGCTGGTGGGCTCCGGCGAGGACCTTGATGAGGGTGGACTTGCCGGCGCCGTTCTGGCCGAGGAGGCAGTGGACCTCGCCGGGCGCGACCTCCAGGTCGACGCCGTCGAGGGCGCGGACGCCGGGAAAGGACTTGGTGATGCCGTCCATGGTGAGCAGGGGCGGGTGGGCTTGGGGCATGGCGGAGATCCCCTCGGCGGATGGCCGTCCGGCGGGCGCGGTGGCGCCGTGCGGCGGGGCGGGTGGGGTACGGGGGTGGTGCGGGTGGGGTACGGGGGTGGTGCGGTGCTTGCGGAGTGCGGGTGCGGGGTGCCGTCCGGCGGGTGCGGGGCCGTGCGGCCGCGCTTGCGGGGTGCGGGGTACGTGGGGCGGGTGCCGTCCCCGTGGGGGGCGGCGTGCTTGCGGCGCGGTGCGGGCCCTGCGGCCGCGCTTGCGAGGTGCGGGGTACGTGGGGCGGGTGCCGTCCCCGTGGGGGGCGGCGTGCTTGCGGCGCGCCGTGCGGGGCCGTGCGGCCGGTCGCGGTGGCCGTTCGGGCGCGCCTGGACGGGTGGGGGTGCGGGTGGTCCGGCGGGTGCCGTCCGGTGGGGTCGGTGCCCCTCCGTTCCGCGGTTGCCGAACGTGTGCCCGCGCGACCCCGGAACGAGGGTGTTACGCCGGGGAGAAGAGGTGGTCGCTGATGAGGCGGGCCGCGCCGGTGACGCCGGCGGTCTGGCCGAGTTCGCCGAGGACGATGGGGAGGTTGCCGGTGGCCAGGGGCAGTGACTGCCGGTAAACCTGGGTGCGGACACTGGCGAGGAGGTTGTGACCGAGGCCGGTGACTCCGCCTCCGATCACCACCAGACCGGGGTTGAAGAAGCTGACGAGTCCGGCGATGACCTGCCCGACCCGGTTGCCGCCCTCACGGATGAGGGCGAGTGAGGTGGCGTCGCCCGCGGCGGCGGCCGCGGCGACGTCGACGGCGGTGAGGTGCCCGGCCGCCGCGAGCCGGGCGGCGAGCTCCTCCGAGCGGCCGCCGCGGGCCGCGTCCTCGGCGTCGCGGGCCAGGGCCGCGCCGCTGAAGTGGGCCTCCAGACAACCGTTGTTGCCGCAGGCGCAGGGGCGGCCGTCGGGTTCGACCTGGATGTGTCCGATGTCGCCGGCGCTGCCCGTCGTACCGCGGTAGACCTCTCCGCCGACGACGATGCCGCAGCCGATGCCGGTACCGATCTTGACGCAGAGGAAGTCGCCGACGGAGCGGGCGACGCCGGCGTGCTGCTCCCCCATGGCCATGAGGTTCACGTCGTTGTCGACCATGACGGGGCAGCCGAGTTCCTGGCTGAGCGCCTCCCGTACGGGGAAGCCGTCCCAGCCGGGCATGATCGGCGGCGCGACGGGGACGCCCTCGGGGAAGCGGACGGGACCGGGGACGCCGATGCCGGCGCCGTCGAAGCCTTCCGCGAGTCCGGTGGAGCGGAGTTTCGCCGCCATCGACAGGGCCTGCTCGAAGACGGCGACGGGTCCTTCGCGGACGTCCATGGGGTGGTTGAGGTGTCCGAGCACCTCCAACTCGGCGTTGGTGACGGCGACGTCGATGGAGGTGGCGCCGATGTCGATGCCGAGGAAGCGGAGTTCGGGTGCGAGCCGGATGTTGTGCGAGCGACGGCCGCCCCGCGAGGCGGCGAGGCCGTCGGCGACGACGAGACCGGTCTCCAGGAGCCGGTCGACCTCGACGGCGAGCTTGGAGCGGGAGAGATCGATCTGATCTCCCAGCTGAGCCCGGGAGTTGGGTCCTCCGTCGCGCAGCAGCCTGAGGAGTCGCGCCTGATGCCGGTTGGCAGGTCGTGCCGTCATGCGTCTCACGCGCCCCTCCCTCTCGTACACGCTCGTGTGTCTCTCACGCGCTCGTCCGCGGGCTTTCGAGGGGAACGTAGCAGCGGTGTACCGGGGTGGGAAGAAGTTGCGCAGGAATCGACCCCGACTTCTTCCCGGTTGGGGACAAAGCAAGGGGTCGGCGCGGGAGAAGGGTGGGGAGGGGGAACCCCGTGGGGAGAGGAACGTCGTGGGGAGGGGGAACGTCGAGCAGGGCGGTCGCCGGTCAGCGGACCTCCACCAGGCGGGCCGAGACCACGACGTTGCCCGCGTAGCCGTTCTCCTCGGTGAAGGGGCCGCCGCAGGTGATCAGGCGCAGCTCGGGCGCGCCGGAGTCGCCGTAGACCCGGTCGGCGGGGAAGCCCTCCTTGGGGACGACCTCGACCCCGTACACCGCGAACACGGCGGTCCGGCCGTCGCGGCGCGCGATCTCCACGCGGTGGCCCCTGCCGAGGGCGCCGAGGTCGTAGAAGACGGCGCGGCCGTTCGGGGTGTCGACATGGCCGACCACGACGGCGGTGCCGCGCTCGCCGGGGGTGACCGCCCCGGTGAACCAGCCCGCGAGCCGATCGTCCTCGGGCGGTGGCGCCTCGATCCAGCCGTCGGCGTCGAGTCCTACGGACGTGACGGGGGCGTCGATCCGGACGGCGGGGACGCGGACCCGCACGGGCGCCGACGCGGGCAGCGGATCCGGTACGGAGACGGGGGCGGGCCTGCCTGCGGCTCCGGCGACATCGGGTGCGGCGGCGGCGAGGGGCTGGGGCTGTGGCGGGCCTTCGGCGCGGAGTTCGTCCGCGCCGCCGCGGACGAGGTGGACGCCGACGAGGAGGGCGACGGCGACGAGGCCCCAGGCGCCGTGCCGTCCCGTCGTCACGTCCGAACGCCCCACGTCCGCTCTCCTGCCGTGTCGAGTCCGCGCGGTGGTGGCCGCGGGGGCGATGTCCGCGCGCCGGTGCCCGTCCGCCATGGCGTCCGTCGCCGTGGTCCCTCACCGTCACGGCACCCGTCCGTCGTGACGCCGCACGGTCGTCGGGTCCGTCCGTCGTGGTGCGTCACCGTCGTCACGCCCGACCGTCGCCACGCCCGACCGTCGCCACGTCGAGCCGTCGTCCCGCCCGACCGTCCGTCGTGGCGCCCCTCCGTCCCGGACCTCGTCACACCGGGGCGGAGGGGCCGTTTCAGCCCCCCGGGGCCCGGCCGTCAGGTGCGGCCGTCGGCGGCGCGGCGGCGGGTCAGGACGACGGCGGCGCCAAGCGCCCCGGCGATGAGCAGGACGCCCGTGACCACCTCGGCGACGCCGAGGCCCTCGGTGTCCGCTCCGGAGGTGGCGGCGGTGCCGTAGCCGGCCTTCACGCCCTTGTGGGCCCCGGACGACACGCCGTTGTCGTGTCCGGTCGTGGTCCCGCCGGTGTCGCCCTGGGCGACGGTGAGGGTGGTGGTCCCGCGCTCGCCCTCGCAGTCGAAGGTGATCTCGTACTGGGCGCCCGCCTTGGCGTCGACGTCCACGGTCGCGCTGCCCGGGCGGCCCTCGGCGAGGGTCACGGTGTCGAACACACCGGAGGTGACCGTCACCGAAGGGACCTCGCAGCCGTCGGACGTGAGGGTGACGGTGCCGCCGGGAGCGACGGTCTCGGGGGTGACGGAGAAGCCGAACGACGTGATGCCGTGGTCGTTCTCGCCGGCCAGGGCGATCGGCGCGACCGTGACCACGGCGGCGGCGCTCAGCAGAGCGGCGGAAGCGGCACGTATCGCGCGCATGGCGGTCCTCCAGCTCACGGGAGGGACTCGGCCACGGAGCGATTCCGTGTCCGGAGAACGACGACCCTCACCGCGATCGAAGCTAGGTCCGGCCCCGGCGCGCCGCCACCGGGCTCCGCCGAACGGGGCACGGCGGGCCGTACGGCTCCGCTGCCCCGGTCACCGTCCCTCTCCCCCGGTCCCGGTCCGAAGCCCGGGCCCGGAGCGGCCCCGCTACGGGACCCGGACGACCTGGCCCGCGTACGAGAGGTTGCCGCCGAAGCCGAAGAGCAGGACCGGGTCTCCGGTGCTCAGCTCGCCGCGTTCGACGAGCTTGGCCAGGGCCAGCGGGATCGAGGCGGCCGAGGTGTTGCCGGAGTCGACGACGTCGCGGGCGACGATCGCGTTGACGGCGCCGATCTTCGCGGCGAGCGGCTCGATGATCCGCAGGTTGGCCTGGTGCAGGACCACGCCCGCGAGCTCCTCGGGGGTGATGCCGGACCGCTCGCAGGCCTTCCGGGCGAGGGCGGGCAGCTGCTGGGTGGCCCAGCGGTAGACGCTCTGGCCCTCCTGCGCGAAGCGGGGCGGGGTGCCCTCGATGCGGACGGCGTGGCCCATCTCGGGGACCGAGCCCCACAGGACCGGGCCGATGCCGGGCGTGGCGCCCTCGTCGTCCACCGCCTCGACGATCGCGGCGCCCGCGCCGTCGCCGACGAGGACGCAGGTGGTGCGGTCCGTCCAGTCGACGATCTCGGTCATCTTGTCGGCGCCGATGACCAGGGCGCGGCGCGATCCGCCGGCCCGTACGGCGTGGTCGGCGGTGGCCAGGGCGTGGGTGAACCCGGCACAGACCACGTTGAGGTCCATGGTCGCGGGCGAGGTCATGCCGAGGCGGGCGGCGACACGGGCGGCCATGTTGGGCGACCGGTCGATGGCCGTGGAGGTGGCGACGAGGACGAGGTCGATGTCGTCGGGGGTGAGCCCGGCGGTGGCCAGGGCCTTGCCCGCCGCGTGTGCGGCGAGCTCGTCGACGGGCTCGTCCGGTCCGGCGACGTGCCGGGTGCGGATGCCGACCCGGCTGGTGATCCACGCGTCGTCGGTGTCGACCAACGTAGCGAGGTCGTGGTTGGTGAGCACCTTGGCGGGCTGGTAGTGCCCGAGCGCTGCGATGCGAGTGCCCGTCATACCCGGGACCCCCTGGTGTGTCGATCGGCCGGCAGGATCCCCCAGTCTCGCCAGCGACTGATGGGTAACAGGTGACGTAAACCACCAAGATTCACCCGTACCCCTTGGCCGACCGTGACAAGGGCCCGGGCGCGGCACGGGCCCCGTCGGGGTCGGGCCGGCCGTGCGGGGGGTCAGTTCTTCGGCGGGTCGATCATCTGGAGGGCCAGGGTGGCCGGGGGCGGGACGATTCCCGGGCCGCCGGCCTCCGTCCAGGCGAGGATCTCGTCGAGGGAGTCCTCGTCCAGGGCGAACGCGACCCAGGCGGCCCGGCCGCCGCGTCGCCGGCCCTCGGTGGAGGGCTGGACGACGACGATGTTGGCCTGGGCGCAGGGGCCGAGGCAGTCGCTCGTACGGACTGCGAGACGGCCTCCGGAGGTCGCGGCGGCCTCGCGGAGGCGGGCGAGCTGGCCGGTGTGGTCGGTCCCGGGGTTCTTGCGGGCGTCGCCGCAGCAGCAGCCCCGGCAGACGACGAGGGAGCAGGGGCGGGCCCCGTACCGTATCGGCACCGGGGTCATTCGGGTCCGTCCAGGGTGATCGCGGAGACGGGGGCGACGGTGCCGAGGCGGGGGAAGTCGAGGTCGACGGAGGCGCGGTGTTCGTCGGCGGTGAGCGCGGACATGGCGTCCTCGGCGAAGACGAGGTCGTAGCCGAGGTCGCAGGCGGCGCGGGCGGTGGACTCGACGCCGAGGTTGGTGGCGATGCCGCCGAGGACCAGGGTGGTGGCGCCGAGCCCGGAGAGCAGTTCGTGCAGTCCGGTGTCGTGGAAGGCGCCGATGGTGCGCTTGACGACGACGGGCTCGCCGTCCCGGACGAGGCCGGGGACGAGGTCGCTGCCGGGCGGCTGGGTGTCGACGTTCGGCCGGTCGACCCGGATGTGGACGACGGGGGCGCCGGCGGCCCGGAAGGTGTCGGCGAGCCGGGTGGCCGCGGCGAGCACGTCGGTGCCGGGGCGGGGGGCGAGGGGCAGCGCGACGATGCGCTCCATGAGGTCGACGAGGACGAGCGCGGTGCGGCCGGGATCGAGTGCGGGCATGGGAGCACGGTAGCGGCCCGGATGATCACCGCGGGGCGGTCGGGGGTGTGATCCGGCCTACGGGGCGGTCGCGGCGGCGAGGTCGGCGCGTTCGCGCGGGGTCTCCTCGTCGCGTGCCCGTCGCTTGGCGATCACCGCGCACACCATGAGCTGCATCTGGTGGAAGAGCATCAGCGGGAGCACGGCGAGCGAGGCCTGGGGGCCGAAGAGGACGCTGGCCATCGGCAGTCCGGCCGCCAGGCTCTTCTTGGAGCCGGCGAACTGGATCGCGATCCGGTCGGCGCGGTCGAAGCCGAGGCGGCGGGCCCCGTACCAGGTCAGGGCGAGCATCGCGGCGAGCAGGACGGCCTCGACGGTGAGCAGGAGGCCGAGCCGGGCCGGGGTCACCAGGTGCCAGACGCCGGCGACCATGCCCTGGCTGAAGGCGGTGTAGACGACGAGGAGTATCGATCCCCGGTCGACGTACCCGAGGACCTTCCTGTGGCGGGTGAGGAGGCCGCCGACCCAGCGGCGCAGGAACTGTCCGGCCAGGAACGGCACGAGGAGCTGGAACACGATCTTCAGGACGCCGTCGGCGGAGAGGCCGCCCGTGCTGCCGCCGAGGAGCCCGGCCGCGAGCAGCGGGGTCAGGACGATGCCGGCGAGGGAGGAGAAGGAGCCGGCGCAGATCGCGGCGGGGACGTTGCCCCGGGCGATCGAGGTGAAGGCGATGGAGGACTGGATGGTGGACGGCACCAGGCAGAGGAAGAGGAAGCCGCTGTAGAGCTGCGGGGTCAGGACGGTGGGGACGAGGCCGCGCGCGGCGAGGCCGAGGAGCGGGAAGAGCAGGAAGGTGGAGCCGAGGACGGTGAGGTGGAGCCGCCAGTGCCTGAGGCCGTCGAGGGCCTCGCGGGTGGAGAGCCGCGCCCCGTAGAGGAGGAAGAGGAACGCCACGGCCCCGGTCGACGCCCCTTCCGTGACGTCGGCGGCGGTGCCGGAGGCGGGGAGGAGCGCGGCGAGGGCGACCGTGCCGAGCAGGGCCAGGACGTATCCGTCGACGGGCAGCCAGGACGGCCGGCGGAGGGTACGGCGCGGGGCGCGGGCCGGGGCGCGGGCCGGGGTGGGGCCTGGGGTACGGACGGTCATGGGCTCCACTGCTCTGGTGCACTGCCGGGGGTGGTCGCGGCCGCGCGCTCCGGATTGGGTGGCGGCCGCGCGCTCCGGGGGTGAGTGGCGGCCGCGCGCTCCGGGGTGGGTCGCGCGGGTCCATCCTGCTCCACGGGTCGGTGATCGGGAATCCCGTACAGCGCTCTGACTGTCATCACGGTTGACGATGAGCGGTGGCGTCGTCCTGTGTACGAGCCCACGCACCTGCGCACCTTCCTCGCCGTGGCCCAGACGCTGAGCTTCACGCGGGCCGCGAACCGCCTCGGGCTGCGTCAGTCGACGGTCAGCCAGCACGTACGGCGTCTGGAGGAGGCGACCGGCCGGCCGCTGTTCACCCGGGACACGCACCGGGTGGCGCTGACGGAGGACGGCGAGGCGATGCTCGGCTTCGCCCGCACGATCCTTCAGGCGCACGAGCGGGCGGCGGCCTTCTTCGGCGGGACGCGGCTGCGGGGGCGGTTGCGCTTCGGGGCGTCCGAGGACTTCGTGACGACCCGGCTGCCGGAGATCCTGGAGTCGTTCCGGCGTGAGCATCCCGAGGTCGATCTGGAGCTGACGGTCGAGCTGTCCGGCACGCTCCAGGCCCGGCTCGCGGCCGGCCGGCTCGATCTGATCCTGGCCAAGCGGCGCGGTGGGGAGAGCGAGGGGCGGCTGGTGTGGGAGGACGCGCTGATCTGGATCGGGGCGCCGGGACTGCGGCTCGATCCGGACCGGCCGGTGCCGCTCATCGTGTATCCGCCGCCGGGGATCACCCGGGCGCGGGCCCTGGAAGCCCTGGAGGCGCAGGGGCGGGCGTGGCGGATCGCGTGCACGAGTTCGAGTCTGAGCGCGAACGTGGCGGCGGCCCGGGCGGGGCTCGGCGTGATGGCGCACACGCGGGGGATGGTGCCGCCGGGGCTCGTGCCGGTTCCGGCGCGGGCGGGGCTGCCGGAGCTGGGTGAGGTGGGCTTCGTGCTGCGCGGGGGGCGGCGGGGCGGGGCGGTGCAGGAGGCGGCGGACGCGCTGGCGGACGCGATCCTGGCGGGCGGCGACCGGCTGCACCGGCCGGGCTGAGGGAGCGGGCGACGCGTACGGGAGCCGGGTGCTTGTGGTGGCACTGCGTGAGCGGCCGGTACAGATTCCGTGGAGATTCCCGCCGGGTGGGCGTACCGCTCGGTCGGTAACGGCCCCGGCGTATCCCTGAATTGGCTCTCCTACCCGTCCTGACCTGTGAGAACACCGAATGTCCCGGCTTGGTGAAGGCCCTCCCGCCGGGCAGTCGGGTGGGGTACCGTCACCCGCGCCGTACGGAGCGCTACAACGAGCTTTTCCAGCCACCGAGCCGTCCGAGGAGCAGGTCAGTGCGCGAGTTCACCGTGCCGCCCGTCGAGGCGGCGCCTCAGGTCGGCGGTCTGGCGGACGCCGTGTTCGAGCTGGCCGTGGCCGAACCGGACCGGGTCACGTTCGGCCGGAAGGGCCCGGACGGGGCGTGGCGGGACGTGACGGCCGCGCGGTTCCGGGACGAGGTCCTCGGTCTCGCGAAGGGGTTGGTCGCGGAGGGTGTGCGGTTCGGCGACCGGGTCGCGATCATGGCCCGTACCCGCTACGAGTGGACGCTCTTCGACTTCGCCCTGTGGACGCTCGGCGCGCAGCCGGTGCCGATCTATCCGACGTCCTCCGCCGAGCAGGTGTTCTGGGCGCTGCACGACTCCGAGGTCACGGCGTGTGTGGTGGAGCACGAGGACCACGCGATGACGATCGGCTCGGTGGTCGACCGGCTGCCGCTGCTGCGGCGGCTGTGGCAGCTGGACGCGGGCGCGGTGGCGGAGCTGACGGCGGCGGGGGCGGACATCGCGGAGGACGTCGTGCACCGGCACCGGCGGGCGGTGACCCCGGAGACGGTGGCGACGGTCATCTACACGTCGGGGACGACGGGCCGCCCGAAGGGCTGTGTGATCACCCATTCCAACTTCATGTTCGAGACGGACATGCTGGTGGGCCGCTGGGAGCCGGTGTTCCGTTCCCGGCCGGGGGAAGAGGCCTCGACGCTGCTGTTCCTGCCGCTCGCGCACGTCTTCGGGCGGATGGTGGAGGTCGCGGCGGTGCGCAGCGGGGTGAAGCTGGGGCACCAGCCGGTGATGGCGGCGGGTGAGCTGCTGCCGGACCTCGCGGCCTTCCGGCCGAGTTTCGTCCTGGCCGTTCCGTACGTCTTCGAGAAGGTCTTCCACGCGGCGCGGCGCAAGGCGGAGCGGGAGGGGAAGCTGGGCCCGTTCGACAAGGCCGTGGACGTGGCGGTCGCCTACGCGGAGGCGCTGGAGCAGCGGGCGTTCGGGACGGGGCCCGGGCCGTCGGCGGCGCTGCGGGTGCAGCACCAGTTCTTCGAGAAGACGGTGTACGGGAAGGTCCGCGCGGCCCTGGGCGGGCGGCTGCGGCACGCGATGTCGGGCGGTTCGGCGATGGACCGCAGGCAGGGGCTGTTCTTCGCGGGGGCGGGGGTGACGGTCTTCGAGGGGTACGGCCTGACGGAGTCGTCGGCGGCGGCGACGGCGAACCCTCCCGAGCGGACGAGGTACGGCACGGTCGGGCAGCCGGTCCCGGGCACGACGGTGCACATCGCGGAGGACGGCGAGGTGTGGCTCCACGGCGGTCAGGTGTTCTCCGGATATCTCAACGCCCCCGAGGCGACCGCGGCGGTCCTCAACGACGGCTGGCTGGCCACCGGGGACCTGGGCGCCCTGGACGAGGACGGCTATCTGACGATCACCGGGCGCAAGAAGGAGATCCTCGTGACCTCGGGCGGCAAGAGCGTCGCTCCGACGGGCCTGGAGGAGCGGGTGCGGGCGCATCCGCTGATCGCCCAGTGCATCGTGGTAGGCAACGACCGGCCGTTCATCGCGGCCCTGGTGACGATCGACCAGGAGGCGGTGGAGCACTGGCTCGCGATGCAGGGGCGGGCGCCGCTCGCGCCGGCCGAGCTGGTGCGTGATCCGTCCCTGGAGACGGAGATCCGTCGGGGGGTGGTGGCGGCGAACACGCTGGTCTCGCAGGCGGAGTCGATCCGGACGTTCCGGATCCTGGCGCATCCGTTCAGTGAGGAGCAGGGGCTGCTCACCCCGTCGCTGAAGCTGAAGCGGAAGGCGATCGAGCGGGCGTACGCGGCGGAGGTCGCGGCGCTGTACGGCTGACCCCGGGGGACGGGGCGGGCGGGCCGGAATGCGGGGCGGCCCGTGATCGTTGACGCTGGGAGTACTCCGTACGGCCCCCAGGGGGCGTACGGCCGTCACGAACCGCGACAACGTAAGGATCCCTCCCACGTGAGCACGGACAGCAAGGTTCCCTCGGTCACCCTGAACAACGGCGTCCGGATGCCGCAGCTGGGCTTCGGTGTCTGGCAGGTGCCGGACGACGAGGCGGCGGACGCCGTGGCGACCGCCCTGGAGGCCGGCTACCGCTCGATCGACACCGCCGCGATCTACGGGAACGAGGAGGGCACGGGCCGTGCCGTCGCCGCGTCCGGGATCGCCCGCGAGGCCCTGTTCGTCACCACCAAGCTGTGGAACAGCGAGCAGGGCCACGACGCGACGCTGAAGGCCTTCGACGCCTCGCTCGACAAGCTGGGCCTCGACTACGTCGACCTGTACCTGATCCACTGGCCGGTGCCCGCGAAGGACGCGTACGTCGACACGTACCGGGCGTTCGAGAAGATCTACGCGGACGGGCGCGCCAAGGCGATCGGCGTCTCGAACTTCCTCCCGGAGCACCTGGAGCGGCTGATCGGCGAGACGTCGATCGTGCCGGCCGTCAACCAGATCGAGCTCCACCCGCAGCTCTCCCAGCAGGCGTCCCGCGAGGCGCACGCCCGGTACGGGATCGCGACCGAGGCATGGTCGCCGCTGGGCTCGGGCAAGGGTCTCCTGGACGTGCCGGCGATCGTGGCGATCGGCCGCAAGCACGGGGTGACCCCGGCCCAGGTCGTGCTGCGCTGGCACCTCCAGCTGGGGAACGTGGTGATCCCGAAGTCGGTCACCCCGTCCCGTATCCGGGAGAACATCGACGTCTTCGGCTTCGAGCTGGACGGTGAGGACCTGGCGGCGATCGCCGCGCTCGACGAGAGCCGCCGTCTGGGCCCGGACCCGGCGGAGTTCAGCGTCGGTGCCTGAAGGCGTGCGGCCCTCCGGCGCCGTGCGGCCTCCGTGGTGCGGCGCGGCGCCGGCCGGGTGCGGGGGCTCGGTGGCCGTGGCCGCCGAGCCCGCTGACTCCGGCGCCCGGCCCGCTGTCGTACCCGGGCCGTAGAGTCGGCGACAGCCCCTGGGGGCTGTCCCGCCGCCTCGGGCGGCGGGGTCCGGCGGTCGCGTGGAACGAAGGAGTCGGTACGGTGAGTGGTTCTCCGATGCCCGTGGAGGAGGGCCTCTACCGGGTGCGGAACGTGGCCAGTGGGCTGCTTCTGGAGGTGTACCAGGGGTCGGGTCGCAGCGGGGCCAACGTGCAGCAGGGCACCGAGACCGGAACCCCCGGGCAGCACTGGCACATCGTTCCCGTGGAGAACGGCGGCGGGCTCCACCACCTGGTGAACGCGGCCAGCGGCAAGCGGCTCGATGTCGCCAACGCGTCCACGGAGAACGGCGCCAACATCCAGCAGTGGAAGGCGAACAACTTCGGGGCGCAGGAGTGGATCATCGAGCAGGACCTGCAGTCGCCGGGGACGGTCGCTCTGGTGAGCTTCGCCAGCGGGCTGTTCCTGGAGGTCGCCGACGAGTCCGAGGAGGACGGCGGGAACGTCCGGCAGTGGGAGGACACCGACTCGCCGTTCCAGTGGTGGCGGTTGGAGCCGGTGTCCTGACCCGGCCGGGCGCGGCCGTCAGCCCTTGCGGGCGGTGTGGACGGTGCGGGCCGTGAGGTGGAACAGGTCCGTGCGGTGGTGCAGGGACAGGGCGTCGGCCGGGTCGAGGAGCCGGTCGAGCGTCGCCCGGTCGTCCGCGTCGAGGGCGGTGCCGTAGCCGTCCCGGAGCCGCGTGTAGTGGCCGACGGCCAGCTCCCGTACGACCGGGGACACCGGCGCGGGAAGGTCGGTGAGGAAGGCGCGGGTGCCGGCGGGGGTGAGGCCCGCGCCGGTGAGGAGCGCCCGCCAGTCGTCCGGCTCGTCCTTGGACCCGGGTGCCTCGGCGCGCATCGCGCCGAACCAGTCCGCGTGGGCGGCGTCGAGGCGGGCCTCCAGGCCCGGTCGGCCGATCCCGATGTGCTGGGGCAGGTACCGGGTCGGCAGCCCGCCCTCGACGAGGACCATCAGACCGCCCGGGTTCAGGAGTCCGGCGAACTCCACGAGTGCGGCCCGCTGGTCGCCGATGTGGTGCAGGGTGTTGCCCGCCCAGATCAGGTCGGCCTGCCCCAAGGTGGCGATGGCCTCCGGGAGTTCGGCGTGGAGGGTGGAGACGCGGGCGCCGAGGCCGCGCGCCCCGGCACGGTCGCGGGCGCGGGCGAGGAGCTCGGGCGAGCCGTCGACGGCGACCGCCTCGGCGGCGGGGAAGGCCTCGGCGAGGACGGCGGTGATCACACCGGGACCACTGCCGACGTCGAGGAGGCGGCGGACGCCCTGCGCGGGGGTGAGGGTGCCCAGCCAGGCGGCGGCGTCCGCGTAGGCGGGGCTCGCGAGCTCGGCCTGGCGCTCCAGGTGGGCGCCGAGCTCGTTCCAGTCCAGGTGGGTGCTGTCGTGGTGGTGGCCGTGACCGTGCCGATGCCCCTGGCCCGCGTCGTGCTGGTGGCCGTGGCCCTCGCCGTGCTGGTGGCCTTGCCCCTCGCCCTGCTGGTGGCCCGCGCCGTGCTGGTGGTTCTGGCCCTGGCCCTCGCCGTGCGCGTGGTCGTGGTGGGGTGCGCTCTGCTGACTCATGGGTCCAGGGTGCGGCGCAGCCGCCCGGATCGCGAGAAAACTTGCCGGTACCGCAAAAGAATCCGCCGCGGACCCGTCACACCCCGGCGCGGTGCTCCTGCGGGCTGACGCCCCGGACGCGCTTGAACGCGGCGCTCAGGGCGAACGCACCGCTGTAGCCGACCCGTCGGGCGACGGACTCGACCGTGGCGTCCGTCTCGCGCAGCAGGTCGGCGGCGAGCGCGAGCCGCCAGCCGGTGAGGTACGCCATCGGGGGCTCCCCGACGAGCTCGGTGAACCGGCGGGCGAGCGCGGCCCTGGACACGCCGGTCTTCGTCGCGAGCGAGGCGACCGTCCAGGGGTGGGCGGGGTCGTTCTGGAGGAGCCGGAGCGCCTGGCCGACCACCGGGTCGCCCATGGCCACGTACCAGGCGGGGGCCTCGGCGCCGGGCCGGGAGAACCAGGCGCGGACGCCGGTGATGAGCATCAGGTCCAGGACCCGGTCGAGGACGGCGGTCTGGCCGGGCTGGTCGCGGGCGATCTCCTCACCGAGAAAGGGCATGAGGGGGCAGTTCCACCCGTCGGCGGACAGGTGCAGCAGCCCGGGCAGGGCGTCGAGCAGGCGACGGCCGACCTCTCCGTCCATCCGGTAGGTGCCGACGAGAAGCGTGGTGCCGCCGTCGGGGGCGTTGCCCCAGGTGCGGACGCCGAGCCGCATGGACTCGGCGAGCGGCTCCCCGGCGAGGGTGGTGCACTCGCCGTCCGGTCCGATCAGGGCGCGGGGCGGGGCGCCGGGGACGTCGGCGACGGTGTACGGCTCGGGGCCGCGGGCGATGGCGATGTCCCCGGGCCTCAGGAGGACGGGTTCACCGGCGTCGGGGACGATCCAGGCCTCGCCCTCGGTGACGCACATCAGGCAGATCGGCGCGCCGTCCTCGATGCGCACGGACCACGGCGGCTCCATGATCATGCGGAGGAGGAAGGCGCCCCTGGCGCGGGGCCCGTCGAGGAGTCCGGCGAGTGCGTCCATGGTCGGCAAGCCTAGGCGAGCGGTGAGACGCAGACGTAGGGGCGTGAGACTGCGGAGCATGGGCGGTGGGGGCCGTGGGCGGGAGTCTTGAACCATGACGACGCACACGGACAAGACGACCGACACGACCGACACCACCGGCGCCACCGACGCGCCGCGGACGATCCTGGTGACGAGCGCCACCGGCAAGACCGGGCGCCGCGTGGCCGAGCGACTCGCGGCGCGCGGGGTGACGGTCCTCGCCGGGTCCCGTACCGGCGCGACCCCCTTCGACTGGGAGGACCCGGAGACCTGGGCCCCGGCGCTGCGGGGCGCGGACGCCGCGTACGTGGCCTACTACCCGGACCTCGCGGCTCCCGGAGCGGTCGAGGCGATGCGGGAGTTCGGCCGGCTCGCCTCGGAGAACGGCGTACGGCGGCTGACCGTGCTGTCCGGGCGTGGGGAGCCCGAGGCGGTCGTGACGGAGGAGGCCCTGCGTGCGGCGGCCGAAGGGGTGGAACTGACCGTCGTGCGGGCCGCGTTCTTCGCGCAGAACTTCTCCGAGGGGTTCATCGCGGACGGGGTCGCCGCGGGCACGGTCGTCTTCCCCGCGGGGGACTCGGCCGAGCCGTTCGTCGACGTGGACGACCTCGCGGACGTCCTCGTCGAGACCCTGCTGACGGACGCTCACGCGGGGCGGGTGCACGAGCTGACCGGGCCCCGTCCGGTGGGCTTCGCCGAGGTGGCGGCGGAGATCTCCCGCGCCTCGGGCCGCCCGGTGGTCTACGAGGCGGTGTCCGAGGCCGACTACGCGGGGCTGCTCGCCGGGTTCGGACTCCCGGTCCCGGAGGCGGAGTGGCTGGCGGCCCTGTTCACGAAGCTCCTCGACGGCCACAACGCCTCGTCGACGGACGGCGTGAAGCGGGTCCTGGGCCGCGAGCCCCGCTCGTTCGCCGCGTTCGCGGACGCGACCTGGGGCGGCGCGGGCGCCTGAGGCGCCCGCGCACCGGCTCCCTCCGCCCCGGCCGGCCGGCCCTGGACCATCCCGAAACCGATCCTGCCCGTTCCTGTCAGCCGCGCCTGACGAAGGAGGCCAGTCGGTAGCGGGGGTCGGCCCGGGGGCGGTCCTGGTCCGGGAGGGCGGCCAGGGCGGTGGCGAGCGTCTCGACGGTCGCGGGGTCGCCAGGGAACCAGGAGGCGAAGTACCCGGCGCGGAGCTTGCGGACGGTGTCGCGCGGGGTGGTGCCCTGGCCGTGTCCGGTGAAGTCGGTGCCGGCGGCGGGTTCGAGGCGGTGGGCGGCGGCGTACCGGGTGATCAGGTCCGCGCGGTCGGAGGCGGAGGCCGTCGAGCGGTGGGGGCGGAGGATCTCGTCGATGTCGCTGCCGACGTCGTGGGCCGCGTCCTTGTCGACGGTGGCGATCAGGACACCGCCGGGGCGCAGGACGCGGGCGCTCTCGGCGACGATCTCCGCCGTGAACGGCACGAGGTGGAGCAGCCAGACGGCGGTGACCGCGTCCAGGGAGGCGTCGGACAGGGGCAGTCGGCGTGCGTCGGCGCGGACGACCCGGCCGGGCGCGCGTCCGGCGGCGACCCGCAGCATGGCGTGGGCGGCGTCGGCTCCGTACACGCGCAGTCCGGGCCGGGTGAGGCGTTCGGTGACGAGGCCGGTGCCGCAGGCGAGGTCGAGCAGGCCGCGGGCGCCGGGCGGCACGAGGCGCAGGACCGCCTCGGCCGCGGCGCCGGCCCGGGGCACCCCGCCCCGGGTCCGGTCGTAGTGCGCCGCTTCGGCCTCGTAGTCGAGCACGGTGTCCGCCATGCCGGTGATCGTACGAGGGAGGGTGCGCGGGCCGTACGGCGAGCCGGTGGGGTCAGTGGGCGCCGTGGCCCGGGGCGATCCCTTCGACGCGCTCGGCGAGTGCGAAGTCCTTCTCGGTGACGGCGCCACCGGCGGAGTGGGTGTTCACGGAGAGGGCTACGGTGTTGTAGCCGAGGGTCAGGTCCGAGTGGTGGTCGAGTTCCTGCTGGATCCGGGCCACGTGGACGACGAGCGCGGTCGCCGCGAAGTGGTCGCCGAGCCGGTACTCGCGGGTGAGACGGTCCTCGGTGACGGACCATCCGGGGAGCTCCCGCAGTCGGTCCTCGATCTCCTTCTGCGACAGCGGCTGTGTGGGCACGGCGGTGCTCCCTCCGGTCGGGTGGCGCGGGTGACGGACAGGGGTCCCGGGGGAAAGGTACCCGGGTCACCCTCTGGGATACCGTCTGGCCATGACAACGGTCGTGAGCGACACGGGGGTGGGGCCGCTGCTGCGCGGCTGGCGCGAGCAGCGGCGGTTGAGCCAGCTGGAGCTGGCACTGCGGGCGGACTCGTCGGCGCGGCACATCTCGTTCGTGGAGACGGGGCGTTCCCGGCCGAGCGAGGAGATGGTCCTGAGGCTGGCCGAGCACCTGGAGGTGCCGGTGCGCGAGCGGAACGCGCTGCTGCTGGCCGCCGGGTACGCGCCCCGGTACGCGGAGTCGCCGCTCGACGCCCCGCGTCTGGAGGCGCTGCGGGAGGGCATCGAGCAGTTGCTGCGGGGGTACGAGCCGTATCCGGCGCTCGTGGTGGACGGCTCGTACACGGTGGTGGCGGCGAACCGGGGCATCGGGCTGCTGCTCGACGGGGTGCCGGAGCATCTGCTGGCCCCGCCGCTGAACGCGATGCGGATCACCCTGCACCCGGAGGGGCTCGCGCCCCGGATCCGGAACCTGCGGGAGTGGCGGGGGCATCTGCTGCACCAGATGGAGCGTCAGATCGGTCTGGCGCGTTCGGAGTCGCTGCGCGCGCTGTACGCGGAGGTGACGGCGTATCCGCTGCCGCCGGGCGGGGAGGACGAGGACGCGCCGGGCGCCCCGGGTCCGGAGGAGGTGTACCCGTACTTCGCGCTGCCGCTGCGCGTCGAGCACGACGGACGGGTGCTGTCGTTCGTGTCGTCGATCTCGACGTTCAACACGCCGCTGGACGTGACGGTCGCCGAGCTGGCCATCGAGACGTTCCTCCCGGCCGACCCGGCGACGGTCGCGTACCTCCAGTCCCTGCCGCCGTTCGGCGACTAGCGGCTCGCGGGGACGGCCCGCAGGGCGGCCCACTGGAGGACCGCGAACCCGCCGACGGTGGCCGCCTGGACCGGCGTCCACACCAGGCCCGCGGTGGTCGGCTCCAGCCAGGCGACGAGGGCGACGACGCTGAGGACGGCCCAGAGCGCGTTGATGTCGACGACGAGTCTCACGGCGGACGCCGGGGGCTGGGGGCGGCTCGCGAGCCAGGCGACGCCGGCGGCGTACACGGTGAGCAGGAGGCCGAGTGGGAGGAGGAGGCCCGCGTCGATCCCGAGGAACTCCCCCACCGGGTCCGGGGCGACGGCGTAGGCGATCCCGTTGGCCCCGGTGACGACGGCGTCGAGGGCGAGGAACCGGCGCACGGCGGCGTGCGGGCGGGTGGTGCGGGCAAGACCGGCGAGCAGGGCCTGGGACATGGCGGATCACCCTCCATGGGGGACGTTCGTGCTGGCGGTGGGCCCGGAGCCCGAGCGGAGTGCGCCGCCCGGGTTCCGGTGTCCCCGAGCATGCCGGGCGGGGCGGAGGGGGTCGATGACGCGTGAGGTAATGCGGGGCCGTCCGGCGGTGGGTGAGCGGTTTCCCGCGGTAGGGCGAACTCCGGGTCGCCGGGCCGCGGGTGTGCGTATTGTTCGCGCCGGGGTGGCCGGGAGTGGTCCCCCGGAGGGGGAGAGACGCATGGCGTGGAACAGGGAACGGGCCCGCATGGTGGCCACCGGGGACGATCATAGGGTGACGCCCGCGGAGCTCTTCTTCGACCTGGTGTTCGTGTACGCGATCACGCAGGTCACCGCCCTGATGGCGACCGCACCCTCGCCGGTGCGGGTGGTCGGCGGGATGGTCGTGCTCGCGCTGCTCTGGTGGTGCTGGTGCTGTTTCGCCTGGCTGGGGAACGTCGTACGGGCCGATTCCGGCGCCCTGTTCGCGGTGCTCGTCACCGTCATGGCCGTCGTCCTGATCGTGTCGCTCACCGTGCCCGAGGTCTTCGCGGACGCGCCCGGCGGGCTCTCGGCGCCGCTGGTGTTCGTCCTCTGCTACGGCGCGGTGCGCGTCCTGCACCTGGCCTCGTACAGGATCTCCAGTCCCGGGGACCCCGTCCTGCGCGCCACCCTGCGGCGTACCGCCCTGCTGTCCGTGCTGCCGCCGCTGGTGCTGCTCCTGATCGGCAGCGCGTTCAGCGGGCGGGTCCAACTCCTCTTGTGGCTGGGGGCGGTGGCCGTCGACTACGGCGGCATCTGGGTCACCGGCGCCTCCGGCTGGCGGGTCAACTCCCCCGGGCACTTCTCCGAGCGCCACGGCCTGATCGTGATCATCGCGCTCGGCGAGTCCATCGTCGCGATGGGCGTCGGCGTCTCCGGCTTCCCGCTCACCCTCGCCGTACTCGGCGCGTCGTCCGCCGGTCTGCTGCTCGCGGCCGGGCTGTGGCGGCTGTACTTCCGGCAGCTCGGCGAGGCCGCCGAGCACCGGCTCGCCGGACTCGACGGCGACGAGCGCACCCGGTTCGCCCGGGACGTGTACACCTTCCTGCACCTGCCGCTGGTCGCGGGCGTCGTGCTGTGCGCGCTCGGCATGAAGAAGGTCCTCCAGCAGGTCGCCGACACCGGCCACTACGGTCTCGCCGAGCCGCTGCACGGGGTCGTGGCCTGGTCGTTGACCGGTGGGGTCGGGGTGTACCTCCTCGGCGCGGCGGCGATCGTACGGCGCACCACGGGCCGCCGGCCGACCGCTCTGGCGACGGGCGGCGTCTGCTGCCTGGCGGCGGGCCCGCTCGTCGGTCTCGTCCCCGCCCTGGTGGCCCTGGCGACACTGGCCGGCGCGGCGGCGGTCCTGGTCTGGCTGCACGGCCGCCGCGAGGCGCGGACGGGCTTCGAGGCGGTGGAGGCGGCCTGAGGCGGCCGACGGGAACGGGCGCGGACGTGGACGGCGCACCTCGCGGCAGTGAGCCGGAGAGTCGGTGGATGCCGTCCCGAGCGGCGTCGTGAGCGCCGTCCGCGGCGCTGTCGTGAGGAGCGCCGGGCGGCGTGCCGCCGTCGGTGTGCGGGCCTCCGCCGGACGCGGGTCCGGCGGACGATCGGGTCTGGTGCTCCGGTCGGTCGAGGTCATCGGGAGAGCCTCGTACGTCCGAACACCGGTACGCGCGTCGGATGGTGCCGTGGCCCGCGTCGGGGCGTCGCGGAGGGTCAGCGGACGGGGTCCTCCCGGTACGCGGGCGGCTCGGACTCCGCTGCCGCGGCCGGTTCGGAGGCCTGGAGGGTGGGTTCGGACGCGCCGGGGTCGGTGCGCCGGGCGCGCGAGGCCTCGGCGCGCAGCAGGGCCTGGAGGGCGGCGTACGGGTCGACGGGCATGGCGAAGCTCCTCGTGGGTGCGGGGGGATGTCGGGAGGGGACCGCGGGGAGGCGGGGGCCTCTCAGCAGCGCATCACCACGCACCGGAGCGCGTCGCCGCGCGGGGCGGGTACGAGGACCGGGGCGGTGGGCCGCCGGAGCCCGCGGGCGCCACGCGAGGGGAACAGGGGACGGACGGGACGGATGCCCGTCCGGTGTCGTCGGGAGCGGCCGGGGACGCCCGCCTCGGTGGCCGCCGGATCGTACGTCTCGCCGCTGGGGTCGGGGGCCGGTGCGGCGGTGGCGGGCCGGAGTTCGGCGCCGCCGGTGAGCGTGGCCGCGGCCCCGGTGCCGAACAGCGCGGCGAGGACGAGGAGGAGCACGATCCAGTGGCGCCGGATCCGGCCCGGACGCGCCGGGGGGCCCGCCGGGACGGCGGGCACGGCGGGCGGCTCGGACACGGGGCTCACGGAGATCCGTACTGCCCCGCCGAGGGCCCGGCGGGGCGGTGCGGGCCCGAGATCCGCCCGGGCGGCCTACGGGTGGGGCGGGTGATTCACCGCACCGGCTGATTCGTCCGCGGCCGGGGAGATCTCCCGCGGCGGCAGTGGCGCCAGCGGCACCTGCGGACCGGAGCACTCCCGCAGCCAGCGCCGCAACACCCGGTGGACCTGCTCCGCGCCGACCAGCTCCTCCCCCGCGCCGACCGGCGGGGACAGCTCGGGCGGTGACAGGAGGAAGGGGTGCGACTGCTCGCCGCCGAGGCCGCCGTGCGAGCCGATCTGCTCCTCGAAGGCGTGCACGGTGCCGGTGGCCGGGTCGTACATCGAGTTGACCATGATGTCGGCGACGTGCGGGAAGCCGTCGGTGCGCCGTACCGCGCCCGCCGCGCCCCGGCCGAACACGGCGAGCGGTCCCGCGTCGTCGAGCTCGGCGACCGGCACCTCCGCCCCGTCGCGGGCGAGGACCACCGAGCCGTGCTCGGCGCTCGCCACGAGCACGAAGCCGACGCCCGGGTGGTGCGCGAGGGTGCGGAGCAGCGCCGGGTGGCGCCGGTCGATCTCCTCCCGGGTCATCCGGTGCGGCACGTCGGGGAAGGAGATGAGCCCCAGGTTGCCCGAGGCGAGGACGAGCGGCTCGGAGGGCCGGGCGGGCAGTTCCCGTGCCGTCTCGCCGGTCTCGTCCACCGGCCGGTGCAGGGCGAGGCGCAGCGCGTCCCTGGCCGCGTCGCGCGCCTCCGAACCGCTGCGGGTGCGGCGTACCCTGCGGGGCACGGGAAGCCCGCACCCGGCCCTGACGAGGTCCTTCAGGGTCAGTCCGTACGCCCCTTCGAAGGTCTCGCCGGGGCTCTGCCCGTGGTCGGAGAGGAGCACGATCCGGTAGGGCCGCGGCGCGTGCTCGGCGACGGTGGCGATGAGCGCGATCGAACGGTCGAGGCGGCGCAGGACCTGGTCGGTGTCCCGGCCGTGCGGGCCCGAGTGGTGGGCCACCTCGTCGTACGCGACGAGGTCGGCGTAGACCGCGGTCCGCCCGGCCAGCATGTCCCCCATCACGGCGGACACCACCACGTCCCGCTCGACGACCGTCGCGAAGGCGCGGACGAAGGGGTACGTGCCGCCGCGCGAGACCCTCGGGCCCTCGCGGCGCAGCCGGGCCCGGGTCGACTGGAAGATCTCGCGGGCGCACTCGGCGACGAGCGATCCGGCGGTTCGGACGGCGTTGGCCGGGTCGGAGAAGTACGCGAAGTAGCCGGCGCGCGAGCGGTTGCGCGGGCCGCGCCGGGCGGCCATCGACAGGACGAGCGCGAGCTGGTCGGCGCCGCCGCTGAACAGGTTGCCCCGGGAGGCGCCGTCGACGGTGAGGAGGCCGCCGTCCCCGGTGCGGCGCACGGCCCGGCGCTGGAGTTCCACAGCGCTGGCCGGGCGGTTCGACACCATGAGCCGGCCGGTGTCCTTCTCGTACCAGCGGAAGGCGGGGACGTCCTCGTTGGAGCCGTGCAGGATGCCGAGCTGGCTCGCGCCGGTCTGGCTGGACCAGTCGGTGCGCCAGGGGGTGAGCCGGTGGCCGGTGTCGAGCCACTCCGCGACGGTGGGCATGAGGCCGTCGGCGACGGCGTCGCGCAGGACGTGGTGGCCGACGCCGTCGAGCTGGAGGAAGACCGTCCCGGGGACCTGTTCGGGCGAGCCGTCCGAGGCACGGGGCCGGGTGCGGCCGGTGAGCCGGTAGAGGCGGCGGCGGTAGGCGTCGTCGTCGTGGACGGCGAGGGCGGTGGAGGTGGCGGAGGCGACGGCGGACATGACGGCGGCGACCACGACGGCGGTCTCGGGGGCGACGGCGCCGCGCCCGTCCGGGATCAGCCAGAGCGCGACGATCAGCAGCGAGCCGTTGAGGAAGAAGACGAGGACGCCGAGGACGAGGGCCGGGACGAGCAGCAGCGCCCGGACGAGCAGCGGCCACACGAGCGCCCCGAGCAGACCGAACGCGCCGGCCGCCGCGGCGGCGGTGAGCGCCGTCCTCGTGAAGCTGTCGCCGTCGGCGGACTGGAGCTGGAAGTCGGGGAGCAGCCCGGCGAGGATCAGCAGGGTGAGCGTGGACACCGCCCACACCACGATCACGCGCCCCAGCGCACTGCCCGCGGACCGCCAGCGGTCGGCGCCACCCCATCGCCCGTCACCCACGCCCGCTTCACCTTTCGCCCGTTTCCTGCCCCAAGCGTGGCACAACGCCCATGGCCGGTGGGGAAAAGGGGTGCGGGTGATCGGTCAGGGTGTGTCAGGTCGGGCACCGGAGGGCGCGCGAGTCGGGTGGCACGCCGGGGTGTCGGACCGAGGGGCGCGGGCCGTGTCGTACGGCGCACCGGCCCGGCCGCGGGCGTCGGGTCAGGAGCCGTCGTACCCGGCCGTCGGCATCGAGAGCCGCCGGTGGACGCCCGCCTTGGCCGCCGTGTCGTACGCCGGCTCCTCGGGACCGGCGGTCTCCACCCGCACCCCGCGCCGCGCGCACTCGGCCCGGAAGCCGGGGACGGAGGTCAACGCGCGCGCGAGGACCCGCTCGTTGGCGGCGACGAAGAGGTCGATCGCCCCCGCCTCCACGTCCACCCACAGCGCCGCGTGGTCGGGTCGGATGCCGTAGAACAGCAACTGGCGGGCGACCACGTACCCCTTGGCCTCGGCCCAGCGGGCGCACACGGCGTGCTGACCACGCGTGTCGACAAGGAAGGGGTCGCTGTCCAGCTCTTCGAGCGGGGTGAGGCTGGCGATCGCCGCCACCCGAACGTCGTCCATGCGCCGACCCTACTGCGGGACGGCGCGGCCGAACATCCTCCGGCACCCGCTCCGGACATTTACCCTCGTTGAGGAGGTACGGAACGGCTGCGGACATCGTGAACGACGCCCGAAGCCCCCGACAACGGAAGGCGGCATGCCGGTGGAGGTCACCTGGTGGGGTCACGCGACCTGCACGGTCGAGGACTCCGGGGTCCGCTTCCTCACCGATCCGCTGTTCGCGCGGCGGCTCGCTCACCTGCGGAGGCGGCGCGGGGCCGTGCCCCCGCCCGAGGCCGCGCTCGCCGAGGCCGTCCTCGTCTCGCACCTGCACTCCGACCATCTGCACCTGCCCTCGCTGGCCCGGCTCGCGCCCGGGACGCTCCTCGTCGTGCCGCGCGGTGCCCCCGCGGCCGTGCCGGGGCTGCGCAGGCTCGACGCGAACGGGGTACGGCTGGCCGAGGTCGAGGCCGGGGAGACGGTGACGGTGGAGGGGGTGACGGTACGGGCCGTGCCGGCGCGCCACGACGGCCGGCGGCTGCCGGTCGGGCCGCACCGCGCGCCCGCGCTGGGGTACGTCGTCGAGGGCGAGGCGCGGACGTACTTCGCCGGGGACACCGGTCTGTTCGACGGGATGGCGGAGGCCGTGGGGCCGGTGGACGTGGCGCTGCTGCCGGTCGGCGGCTGGGGGCCGTACCTCGGGCACGGCCATCTCGACGCGTCCCGGGCGGCCGAGGCGCTCGCCGCGCTGTCGCCCGCGGCGGCGGTCCCGGTGCACTACGGCACGTACTGGCCGATCGGGCTCGACGGGGTCCGGCCGCACGAGTTCCACGCGCCGGGCGACGAGTTCGTACGGCACGCGGCGCGGCTGGCGCCGAAGGTGGTGGTGCACCTCCTCGGGCACGGCGAGCGGGTGCGCCCGGAGGTCGCCCGGTGATAGACGGGCTCACCGGGATCGCGGCGGCGGTGGGGGACCTGCCGCCGGAGTCGACGCAGCAGGCCGTGGGGTACCCCTCGCTCTTCCTCCTGGTGGCGCTCGGTGCCCTCGTGCCGGTCGTGCCGACGGGCGCGATCGTCAGCTCGGCGGCGGTGGTCGCCTTCCACCAGTCCTCGCCGTTCGCGCTGCTCGATGTCTTCCTTGTGTCGGCGTTCGCGGCGTGCCTCGGCGACGCCGCCCTCTACTGGCTCGGGCAGCGCGGGGTCCGTTCGCGGGGCGGCTCGCGGTGGCTCGCCGCGCTCAAGGGCCGGGTGACGCCCGATCGGCTCGCCCACGCGCAGGAACGGCTCGACACCCATCAGGTGTCGATGCTGGTGCTGTCCCGGCTCGTGCCGGCGGGGCGGATCCCGGTGATGCTGGCGTGCCTGCTGTCGGAGATGCCGCTGCGGCGGTTCGTCCGGGGGGACATCGCGGCCTGTCTGGCGTGGGCGGCGACGTACCAGCTGATCGGCATCCTGGGCGGTTCGCTCTTCCCGGAGCCGTGGCAGGGGGTCGTCGCGGCGGTGGGTCTCACCGTGCTGATCAGCGCGGTGCCGGCGCTGTGGCGGCGTGTCCGGGGGCGGCCGAGGGCGATCGAGGTGTCAGGGCACGAGCACCCCTGAGCCGGCTGAGAGGGCTCAGGGCGTGCGCAGCCGCGAGGTGTCAGGGCACGAGCACCCGTGAGCCGCCGATCGGCAGGTCCCACAGGTCCGCGCGGAGCAGTCCGGCCTTCTCCCAGGCGGTCCTGACCCGGGTCAGGGGTTCGAGGACGGGCTCGGAGGAGAGCACGAACGTCGCCCAGTGCATGGGGGCCATCCGGCGCGCCCCCAGGTCCTGGTGGGCGCGGACCGCCTCCTCCGGGTCGGTGTGGACGTCGCTGAGCCACCAGCGGGGGTCGTAGGCGCCGATCGGCAGGAGGGCCAGGTCGATGCCGGGGTAGCGGCGGCCGATCTCGGCGAACCAGTGTCCGTAGCCGGTGTCCCCGGCGAAGTGGATCCGCCGACCGGCCCGGTCGGTCAGCACCCAGCCGCCCCACAGGGAGCGGCAGGTGTCCAGGAGGGTGCGCTTGGACCAGTGGTGCGCGGGGACGAAGTCGAAGCGCACCCCGTCGAGTTCGGCCGCCTCCCACCAGTCGAGCTCGGTGACCCGGGTGAACCGGCGGCGGGTGAACCAGCGGCCGAGGCCGGCCGGGACGAAGACCGGGGTGTGCCGGGGCAGCCGTCGGAGGGTGGGGGCGTCGAGGTGGTCGAAGTGGTTGTGGCTGATGACGACGGCGTCGACGCGCGGCAGGTCCTCCCAGCGGACGCCGACCGGGGTGAGCCGGGCGGGGGTGCCGAAGATACGGCGGGACCAGACGGGGTCGGTGAGGACGGTGAGCCCGCCGACGCGCAGGATCCAACTGGCGTGCCCCGCCCAGGTGACGGCGAGGGTGTCGGGTCCGGCTGCGGGCAGCGGACCCGGTTCGAAGGGCAGCAGGGGGATGTCACGGAGCCCCTCGGGGCGGGGGCGTACGGCACCTTCGCGGGCCAGGCGGGCCAGGGCCCGGGCCCCGGGGAGGGGGGCGGTGAGCCGGTCGGCGAAGCTGCGCGGCCAGTCGGGTCTCAGCCGTCCGACGGGGTGGAGGACGGGTGCCGGGGCGGGCGCCGGGCCGGGGGCCGCCACCTGGTCGGGCTGGTACGGGGCCTGGGCGGCCCGGGGGGTGTGTGCCGTCCGCTCGGTCATCTGGGGGCTCCGTTCCGGTCGGCGATCGGTGGCGTGTGCGGGGGACGTCGACGTACGGCCGTGCTCACCGGAGTTCCTCCAGGGCTCCTCCGAACTCGGCCAGCGCGCGGGCCACGTGCGGCAGTCGCTCCGGGTCCTCGGCCGCGAGCGTCCCGGCCCGCTCCTCCTCGGTGCTTCCCAGGAACATGCCGGTGCCGAACCTGACGCGCAGGGCGCCGATCTCGTCGCCGAAGCGATGGCCGCCGGGCGCCGGGGCGCCGAGCCGCGCGGTGAGATGGTTCTCCAGCTCCAGGGAGTCGGTGACACCGCGGGCGGCGAGGCCGGCCCGGAGCGGTCCGAGGTCGGCGTAGAGGTGGCGGCCGGCCTGTGGAGGCAGCGCGAGGGACCCGGCGGCGAGGACGGCGCGGTGCGCCGCCTCGGCGAGGCGGCCGTGGACGGCGGCCGAGCGGGCGGCGAGCGCGGTGACGTCCTCGGGTTCGTCGAGGGCGTGCGCGACGGCGGGGACGAGGGGCCCGGGGACGACGGCTCCGAGGGCGGTGAGCACGTCGAGGACGCGGGCCCTGCGGTCGGTCCAGCGGTCGGCGCGGGACGGGTCGCCGGGCGGGAAGCGGGCGACGGCGCAGGGCCAGGCGGCCGGGGTGAGGGCGCCGCCGAGGTCGCTGAGGACGGTGACGTCGTCCGGGCACATCTCGGCGGGGCTGAGGAACACGGTGCCCTCGGGATGGTGGCGGGTGTCGCGCCAGGTCTCGTCGCTGATGACGTGCAGTCCCTCGGCGACGGCCGCCTCGCAGGCCTCGCGGACCAGTTCGGGCGGGGCGACGGTGGCGGTGGGGTCGTCGGCGACGGAGAGCAGCAGGAGGCGTGGGGTGCCGCCCTCGGCGCGGACCCGCCGGACCGTCTCCAGGAGGGCGTACGGGTCGGGGACGCCGCCGCACTCGGCGGGGGTGGGCACGTGGTAGGCCGGGCGGCCGAGGAGACGGGCCTGCGGGGTCCACCAGGCGGGGCAGGGCCTGGGGAGCAGGACGTCGCCGCCGTGGGCGGCGATCAGGGCGAGGAGGAGGGAGGGGGCGCCGGGGCCGGCCACCACGTCCTCGGGGTGGGTGCGCAGGCCGCGTCGCCACCAGTAGCCGGAGGCCGCCTCGCGCAGGACGGGGCCGCCGCCGGGCGGTTCGGGGGTGGTGCGTCCCGCGGCGGCGGAGAGGAGTGCGGCGAGTCCCGGCAGGACGGGGAGGCCGGTGTCGGGGGCGGGAGGGCCGTAGCGCACCGGGCCGCGGCCGTCCGGAGCCGTCTGCCGCATGTCCCGTACCTCCTGAGCGCTCGGGGGCGCCGGCACGGCACCCCCGAGCCCTTTATACGAAGGTTCGCCCGTTTCCGCCGCTCCAGACGTCACTTCAGGCGACGGGTGGGAGCGGTATGCCCGGGGGCCGGGGCGTGGTCAGACCACGGTCACGGGGTGCCGCACGACCGCGTTGAAGAGATAGCCCTGGGTGTTGTGGACGGCCCGGTCGGGCTGGGCGTTGCCCGCGAGGTCGGTGGTACGGGAGAGCAGGGTGACAGGACCGGTGTGGTCCGGGCGCCACGGCACGCTCCAGCGGACCCAGCCGTCCCGCCGGGGCGCGTCGTGGAGGTGGGCCCGCCGCCAGTGGGCGCCGCCGTCGGTGGAGACCTCCACCGACCGGACGGGCGCGAGCGCGGACCAGGCGCGGCCGGTGAGCCGGTGGACGCGGCCGGCCTCCAGGGTGGCGCCGAAGGGGAGTTGGTAGCCGGACTTGAGGGTCTGGCGGCTGATCGGGGCGCTGCCGCCGGCCGGGTGGGCGGCGCCGAACAGTCGGTACCAGTCGGTGGACCAGGGCGAGGTGAGGGGGCGGGTGGAGACCTCGATGTCGCCGAGCCACTTGATGGAGGCGATGCCGACCCAGGAGGGCACGACGAGCCGGACCGGGTAGCCGTGGTCGTACGGGAGGGGCTCGCCGTTCATCTCGTACGCGAGGATCACGTCGTCGAAGGCCTTGGCGACCGGCAGGGGGCGGCGCACGCGGCCGTAGTCGACGCCGCCGGAGACGTACGGGTCGTCGAGGCCGCGCGGCAGGAGGTCGACGGCGTCGCGGGCGATCCCGGCGCGCCGGAGCACGTCGGAGAGCCGCACTCCGCGCCAGCGGGCGGCCCCGACGGCCCCGAGGGTCCAGGCGGTTCCGGTGGCGGGCTCGCCCTGCTGGGTCGTGTAGAGGCTGCGGCCGTTTCCGGCGCACTCGATCAGGGCCGTACGGGTGACGGAGGGCAGGGCGCGCAGCTGCCCGTACGTGAAGTGGACCGGGTGTCGGCCGTGGAGTCCGTCGCCCCAGAGCGTCAGGCGCCAGTCGGCGGCGTCGAGGACGGGGGTGGAGGTGTGGTCGCGGACGAAGAAACGGTCGTTCGGGGTGATCGTGCCGGTGTCCCCGAAGGCGTCGAAACGGGCCTCGGCGTTGGTGCCCCGGACGGTGAAGTACTCGGTCGGGAGCGGCTTGACGATCCCCGGCGCGGCGAGGACGCCGGCGGTCCCGGGGGCGGCGAGGGGGCGGGCGGGGTGGCCGGCCGAGGTCCCGGCGTACGCGGGCGCGGCGGTGGCGAGCCCGCCGAGGGCGGAGACCGCCGAACCCGCTGCGAGCAGCTTCAGCAGGGAGCGACGGTCGGGCGCGGGCGGGTTCGGCACGGGACTCCTCGGCACGGGGAAGGGAGGGACCAGCGGATGGCGGCGCGCCGATCCTAGGGGCGTGGAGGCGGTCCGGACGGTCCGTTCACAGTGCTGAAACAGAGGCTTCGTCACCTCGGCCGAGGGCGACGGGGCCGGTGAGCGCCGTCGCCTCGGCCGGGGACCACGGGCGGACCCGGCGAGCGCCGGCGGCCGGGGACGACGGGGCGGACCCGGCGAGCACGCCCCGGATTTACGGAGGCGCCGACGGCGCTCCTCCGCCGACAATGCGGCATGCCGATCCGTGAAGCACGTCCCGAGGACGCGGCGGCCGTCGCCGCCGTCCATGTCCTGTCCTGGCGGGCCGCCTACCGCGGCCTGCTCCCCGGCCCCTACCTGGACGCCCTGGACGTGGCGGAGCGCACCGCCGTGTGGCGGGCCCGCCTCACGGCCCCTGACGGGCACACGGTCCTCGTCTCAACGGACACGGACGGTCGGGTGCGGGCCTTCTCCTGTGTCCGGGGCTGGCCTGGCGAAGGGTTCGCCCCCGGGCCCACGGCGGAGGTGGCGGCCCTCTACGCCCTGCCGGAGGCGTGGGGCACGGGTGTCGGGCGGGCGCTCCTCGCGGCGTCCACCGAGGCGCTCACTGCGGCGGGGTTCCGTACGGCCGCGCTGTGGGTGTTCGCGGGGAACGCGCGGGCACGCCGGTTCTACGAGGCGGCGGGCTGGCGACCGGACGGCGAGGTCGTGCGGGAGGAGACGGGCGGCCGGGTCCTGGAGGAACTCCGCTATCGGCGGGAGCTGTTCACCTGAACCGCGTGTCCATATGACAAGACCGGAGTCTCAGCATGCGGCATTCGTGCGTACGGTGGTGGGCACGCACCCACACCGAGGGAGTCGCTTCCATGACGCACGCCTCCGCCCCGTCCGCACCCGGCGCGGCCCACGAGACCGCCGTCTACACCCACGGCCACCACGAGTCGGTCCTGCGCTCGCACAGCTGGCGGACGGCCGCCAACTCCGCGGCCTACCTGCTGCCCTCGCTCTCCGCGGGCCTGGACGTCCTGGACGTGGGATGCGGGCCCGGCACGATCACCGCCGACCTGGCCGCCCTGGTGGCGCCCGGCCGGATGACCGCGGTCGACGCGGCCGAGGACGTCCTGGCGAAGGCACGCGCGGTGGCGGCCGAACGCGGCCTGGAGAACGTCGGGTTCGCCGTCGCGGACGTGCACGCCCTGGACTTCCCCGACGACTCCTTCGACGTCGTCCACGCCCACCAGGTGCTCCAGCACGTCGGCGACCCGGTCCGGGCGCTGCGCGAGATGCGGCGGGTCTGCCGCCCCGGCGGTGTCGTGGCGGTCCGCGACAGCGACTACGGGGCCTTCGCCTGGTATCCCGAACGGCCCGCGCTGGACGGCTGGCTGGACCTGTACCACCGGGTCGCCCGCGCCAACGGCGGCGAACCGGACGCGGGCCGACGGCTGTTCTCCTGGGCCCGGCGGGCCGGCTTCACCGACATCACGACGACGGCCGGCACCTGGTGTTTCGCCACTCCTGAGGAACGGGCCTGGTGGAGCGGCCTGTGGGCGGACCGTACGACCGGCTCCGGCTACGCGGACCTGGCGGTGTCCGGCGGCCACGCGACCGCCGCCGAGCTGGCGGCGGTCGCCGAGGCCTGGCGGGAGTGGGGGACGCGCGAGGACGCGTGGTTCATGGTCCCGCACGGCGAGATCCTGTGCCGGGTGCCCTGACCCGTCCCCGCGCCACCGCCCGGGGGGCCGCTACGGGCTGTAGTAGTAGTCGCCGTGGTACCCGTTGCAGTCCGGGTCCTGGTAGGGGCAGTCCGGGTGGGGGCGGCGGGGCGGTTCCGGAGGCGTCGGCTCGGGGTCCCGGTATCCCGGCGCCGGCGGCGGCAGGTCGAACACCTCGCACCGGCAGAGGCCGCAGGAGCCGGCGAACCGGGGTTCCCCGTGCCGGAAGCGGGGATGGCCGCACCGGCACTCCGTCGTCGCCCAGGCCGCCATCGCCGGACCCCCCGTCCCTCGCCGCCTCCGTTCCAGGGTAGCGACGAGGTCCGGCTCCCGGCAGCCCGCGCGGCGCCCGACCTCAGCTCGGACGCATGCGGAACTCGTAGGCGTCCGGGAGGGGTTCGTCGGTGAGCTCCGCCCAGATCTCTCCGAGGACCTCGGCGCCCTCGGACAGGTCCGCGACCTCGAAGCCCGCATCGAAGACGGCGCGGGCCTCGGCGGGCCTCCCTTCGGCGAGGAGCATCCGGATCTCCAGGAGCCGGAAGGCGCCCCTGCCCCGGAGGTCTTCCGGAAGGCGCGCCCACAGCTCCCGCGGCCGCCCCGCCCGGCCACCGGCGGCGAGCAGCGACTCCACCGCCTCGCGCGCGAGCGCGGCCGTCACCGCCTCCTCCCACGCGGCGTCGGCCCTGGTCCCAGTCCCGACCCCGGTCCCGACCCCGGTCCCGACCCCGGCCCCGGCCCCGGCCCCGGTCCCGGTCCCTTCCGTGTGGTCGGTGAAGGCGTCGACGAACCGTTCGGCGGCCCGGGCCGGGTGTCCGTCCTCCCGGTCGGCGACGGCCAGGCAGTAGAGCAGGGGCCAGCGCACGGTGGCCTCCTTGAGTCCCCGCTCCCAGCTCCGTACCGCCTGGGCGCGGTCACCGGCGTGCCACTGGGCGATGCCGAGGTGGTACTCGGTGGACGGATCGGCCGGGGCGGTCTCCAGCATGTCCCGCCAGGGCGCGGCGACCAGCGGGGGGCCCGGCGCGGCGCCCTCGGCCGGGGCCGGCAGGACTCCGGTGAGCAGCAGTTCCCGCCAGGGTTCCTGCTCGGGGCCGATCGTCGACGCGGGGAAGGGCGTGCCGGGCAGCACATGGCTCCCGCGCAGGACTTCGAGGGCGCCCCAGCCGGAGCCGGCCGCGAGGACCTCCTCCGGGGCGGTGTCGGCCGCGCGCTCGCGCCAGGCCGTGTAGGCGGCGTCGACGGCGGCGCGGGGCAGGGCGTCGGCGAGGCTCCGCTCGACGTCCGCACGGGCCGCCGTCCAGTCGTCGCCGAGCGTCGTGGCGGGGTCGGAGGCCAGCGGCCCGTAGGCCTCCAGCCAGCTGAACTCCGCTTCGCCCGCCAGTTCCAGGTGCTCCAGCTGGGTGCGGGCGAGCCCGGCCTGTATCTCCGCGTAGCCGGGGGTGCCGGGTTCGGTCAGCCACTCCTGCCAGCGCCGACCGCCGCGCTCGGTGCCCCAGGTGAAGAGCTTGCGGCCGCGCAGCGGGTCGGTGGAGGTCTGGACGAGTCCGGTGCCGTCCGCGTCGAGGGCGGCGATCCAGCGGCGCTGTCCCTCGGGCAGGTCGTAGAACCAGTCGGCGGCGTGGGCGCCGTTGCGCGGGTACGAGCGGTCGGTGCCGTCCTCGGTGACCGGTACGGGGACGCGCCGCAGGCCCCGCTCGTAGCCGTGGTGCCAGGCGGTGTCGGCGGGCACGAGGACCCGGCGGTCCTCGGGGACGGCGATGTTGGACCACCAGTAGACGGGGACGGTGCGCTCGTGGGGGTTGCGGATCCGGACCCCGACGTACAGGAAGTCGGAGTCCTCCGGGAGCCAGAGGTCGACCTGGAAGGGCAGGTCCCGCAGCCGCTCCCACTCCCAGAGCCGGAGCATCGGGGAGCCGTCGGGCGCGGGCACGGTCGCCGCGTGGAGGGGCGAGCAGGAGAGGGTGGTGTGGCCGGTGGCACCGATGTTCCACTCGACTCCGCCGGAGAACCAGGCGCCGTTGAGCGCGAAGGCGGCGGGCTGGAGCACCGGGTTGCGGTAGAGGAGTTCGCGCCCGGTGGGCTTGTGGTGGAGGGAGTGGATCCGGCCTCCGAGACCGGGGAGCACGGTCACCCGGAGCCGGTCGTTCTCGATCACGATCGCGTCGAGGTCCGTGGGGGTGCGGTCGCGGCCGTAGCCGTCGCGTACGGGTACGGGCAGCAGGCTGCGCAGGGGGGCCCGTCCGATGCCCCGGGCCATGTCGCGCGGGAGTTCCGCGAGGGTCCGGCCGTCGACCGTGGGGGCCCCTGCTCCGGCGGGGGCCCGCAGTGCGGGGAGGGGGTTGTCCGGGCCCAACGGGGCGGCGGGCAGCGTCAGTACGGCACGTCGTACGGTCGTCATCGCCCCATGGAACACGGCGGGAGCCGTCCTGACCAGGGGTTCTCCACATCGGGCTCGGCGGGGCCGGGGTCCGGGGGCGCCCGGACATCCCCGGCGGGACCGTCCACCTCGGCGAGCAGCCGCGCCCGGCTCTGGAGGGCGACCGGACGCTGAAGCACTTCTCGTACCGCCTGGTCGTCTTCAGCACTTCTCGTACCACCGTCTGGTCGTCGTCTCCGCCGTCGAGGACGGTGACGAGATGGCGGGCGCGGCGGCGGAGGACCGGGGGGAGACCGCGCTCGGGGAGCCGGGCGATCCGGCCGCTCGGCCGCTCAGCGGCGGGCCGTACGGACGCGGGGCGGGCAGGTCTCGCCCTTCCGTACGACTCCGATCATGAGGGTGGTCCGGCGCTCGATGTCCGTGCCCGCCGCCGGGTACTGCGTGCAGACCTGCCATCTCGGCGGCCAGAGAACCCGCCGGTCCCGCCCGCTCACGTCGTGGACGTCGAGTCGCGTACGGCGGTCCAGGCGGGTGAAGACCCGCCACAGGCCCCGACCGAGGAAGTCCGGCATGGGACGGGTCCACGCCTCGTCGTCCGGTGCGGCGGTCTCCTCCGCCGACGTGACGGCGACGGCCGCGAGCGCGAGGACGGCACCCGCGCCGACGACGGCGCGCCGTCTCACTTCCGACTCCGGGCGGCGAGGTAGTAGCCGCAGGCGCCGCCGAGGAGCGCCGTGACGAGCAGGGCCACGTACACCGGCATGGTCACCTCGGGGATCAGGATCCTGATCCGGACCTGCCGGGTGTTCTCGAAGATGAGGACCAGGGTGAGGATCGCGACCGCGACCATCGCGATGCGGCCCGGGGTGAAGGACCCGGCAAGGCGGGACCCGCCGCCGCCCGATGCCCGTGGCGTCTCCGTGGGACTCATACCCGGCCCTCTCCCTCCGTCGTGCCGTCGGCCGTACCCGGCCGCAGCCGTGGGACCAGAATGGGGTGGACGGAGCCCCACCGTGACGGCGAGGAGAGCCGTACGGGTGACTTGTCAGACAACGTGGGCCGCTACGGTGGGTCCCGGACACCGGCGGGGACGAGACGAGGAGTGGCCGTGGCGGTCAGCGGACAGCGGCGGCGACCGGTCGTGGCGCTCTACGAACGGATCGCGGACGCCGTCCACGACGGCACGTATCCGCCGGGCTCGACGCTCCCCTCCGAGCCGAAGCTCGCCGCCGAGCTGGGCGTGAGCCGGCCCGCTCTGCGCGAGGCGCTGCTCCTGCTCCAGGAGGACGGCCTGCTCACCGTACGGCGCGGGGTGGGCCGGACCGTCAACGACCGGCCGCCCCGGCGCGGGTTCGAGCACGTCCAGCCCCTGGAGGAGCTGATCGGCGCGGGCACGCCGCTGCGGGTGCGCCCCCTCCTGCGGACGGTCGAGGAACCGACCGACTTCACCACCCAGCACCTGCTGGCCCCGGCCCGTGCCGAGCTGCGGTTCTGGGAGTCGGTGCTGGCGGGGGAGGGTACGGCGGCCGCCCTGAGCCACGAGTGGGCGGCGGCCGACGAGCTGCTCGACCGGGTGCACCCCGAGTTCGCACGGGCTCTGCGGGCGACGGAGACCGACACTCCGGGGGAGGCGGGGGCCGCCGGGAACGGGTCCGCCGTCTCCATGCTCTCGGTCCTGGTCGGGGCCTCGCGCGAGACGGCTCTGAGCGCGCACAGCGGCATCACGGCGACGCTGCTCGGGCGGCGGCGCGGGGAGCAGCTGGGCCGCCCGGCGGACACCCCCGCCGTGCTGGTCACCCAGGTGGTGCGGGTCGGCGAGATCCCGGTCCTGGCGGCCAAGCACATGCTCCCGACGGGCGCGCCCGCACTGCCGGTGCTCCAGTCCCACTGAACACGGCGTGGCGACCGACCACCGCGTCGCCGCGACCTCCGGCGGTGCCGCGCCCGGACTCCTCCCGGACCAGCCCCGGAAGTCCGGGCGTCACAACTCATCCCACGCCCGCGCCACACCCCGCCCCACCCCGTCCTACCCCCGCGTCACGCCCCGTCCAGCACCCGCGTCAGGGTCGTCACAGCGCCGCCCTCCCCCGTGGCGTACACTTCCCCGCCATGCACTTGTCTGACAACCCTGCCACGCCTGCCGCCGCCACCGTCTCCGAGTGGATACGCCGGGCGCCCAAGGCCGTCCTCCACGACCACCTCGACGGCGGACTCCGCCCCGCGACCATCGTCGAGCTGGCGCGGGAGTGCGGCTACACCGCGCTGCCGACCGAGGACCCGGCCGCGCTCGCGGTCTGGTTCCGGGACGCCGCCGACTCCGGTTCGCTGGAGCGCTACCTGGAGACCTTCGCCCACACCTGCGCGGTCATGCAGACCCGCGAGGCGCTCACGCGCGTCGCGGCCGAGTGCGCCGAGGACCTGGCGGCGGACGGTGTCGTCTACGCCGAGATCCGCTACGCCCCCGAGCAGCACCTCGAAGGCGGGCTGACCCTCGACGAGGTCGTCGAGGCGGTCAACGACGGCTTCCGCGAGGGCGAGCGCCGTGCCGACGGCCGTATCACCGTCCGCACCCTCCTGACCGGCATGCGCCACACGGACCGCTCCCTGGAGATCGCGCGGCTCACGGTCGCGCACCGGGACAAGGGCGTGGCGGGCTTCGACATCGCCGGCGGCGAGATCGGCAACCCGCCGGCCCGCCACCTCCCCGCCTTCCAGCACCTGAAGCGGGAGAACTGCCACTACACGATCCACGCGGGCGAGGCCGTCGGCGCGGAGTCGATCCACGAGGCCGTGCAGGTCTGCGGCAGCGAGCGGATCGGCCACGGCGTGCGGATCACCGACGACATCGCCGAGGACGGCACCCTGGGCCGCCTCGCCTCGTACGTCCGGGACAACCGCATCGCCCTGGAGGTCTGCCCGACCTCCAACCTCCAGACGGGCGCCGCGAAGGACTACGCCTCGCACCCGATCGACGAGCTGCGCCGCCTCGGGTTCCGGATCACGCTCAACACCGACAACCGGCTGGTCTCCGGCACCACCATGAGCGAGGAGTTCCAGCACATGGTGGACGCCTTCGGGTACGGCCCCGAGGTGTTCGAGGAGTTCACGGTCGCCGCCCTGGAGGCCGCGTTCCTGCCGCTGCCGGAGCGGCAGCGGCTGATCGCCGAGGTCGTCCGCCCGGGGTACGCGGCGCTCTGACCCGCACGGGCCGGGCCTGCCGGGCGATTCGACGCCGGGCAGGCCCAGGGCCTGTCTTACGGACCAGGCCGGGCTCGCGGGCCCTCTCCCTGGTCCGGCCCGGTCCGGTCTGGTCCGACCTGGTGCGGCCCGGCCCGGCCAGGTCCGACCTCCGGCCCGGTCCGAAGGACTGGCCGTCCTAGCCCACCCGCCCCTGGACCAAGGGCAGTTCGAGCGTCCCCGTGCTGTCGGGGGCGCTGACGACGGTCACCGGCTTGATACCCCGGTTGCCGGAGTACGCGGTGTCGCTGCCCGCGATCACCAGCTCCAGCCGGTGCCCGGTCTCGTAGCGGTGCACGACGGCGGGCAGTTCGACGGTGAACGGGCGGGTGACGTCCGGTACCCGCACGGGCGCGACGAGCCGGTTGACCAGGGTCTTGGTGCCGTCGGGCGCGACGTCGTAGAGCTTGGCGAAGAGCACCAGCTTGTCGGCGGCGTCGCCGGAGTCCTGGACCCGCTCGGCCGCCGGAGAGACCACCTTCAGGGTGGCCCTCGGCGCGCCGACGAGGTCGACGGGGGCGGCGAGCGGGGCGCTGGTCCAGCCGAGGTGGGTGCCGGCGGTGTCGTACGGCCGGGGGTCGGCAAGGCCGATCATTCCGGCGAGCGAGGATTCCGAATGACTCGTCGGGAAGAGCCAGTTGCTGTAACGGCGGGACCCCTCGGCGACCTTCGCGCGGTTGTCGACGAGCTTGCCGTCGCCGGAGAGGTACAGCCGCTGGCTGGGCGCCGGGACACGGTCGGCCGTGCCATAGCCGCTCCGCCCCTCGCGGAACCAGGCGAACGCCGGGCCGGTGTCCGCGGTCGGGTTCTTCCTCAGGTGGCGGTCGAACCAGCCGAGGATGCGCTGCCCGACGTAACTGCTCTCCAGGTTGCCCTGGGCCAGGTCGAGTTCGCCGGGCTTCTGGCCCCCGCTGTGGCCCCAGGACTGCCAGATCATCCGGGTGTCGACCCCGCGCTCGCGGAGCCGGTCGTAGGTGGCCCGCGCCTCGTTGAGGTTGAAGAGGGTGTCGGCCTGGCCCTGGACGATCAGGGTGGGGGCGGTGACCCGGTCCAGGTACGAGACCGGGGAGACGCTCCGGGCGTAGGCGAGCATCCTCTCGGTCTCGGCCTGCGGGAAACGGCCGGAGTTGAGGAGCCGCACGGTGTCGCAGGCGTCGGTGACGAAGTGCAGGCAGCCGAGCGAGTTGATCCGGCTGGGATCGAGGGAGGGGACGAGCAGCGGCTGCCCCTCCCCCATCAAATAGAAGCCGTTGGCCCACTGCCATTTGAAGACGCCGGGCGTGGCACGGTCGGCGGCGTTGGGCGCGAGGGAGTACGCGAGGTCGTTCCAGGTGATGAGGGGGACGAGGGCGTCGACGCGGCGGTCGACGGAGGCGGCGGCGAGCTGTACGGCGCCGCCGTAGGAGCCGCCGATCATGCCGACGCGCGGGTCGCCCGTGCCGTCCCGGGTGACGAAGTCGGCGCGGGTGCCGTCGTCGGCGGCCCGGGTGCCGGCGAGGAAGTCGACGAGCCGGGCGGCCGCGCGGCCGTCGATCTCCGGGTCGTCGAGGGAGATCAGGCAGCCGGACTTCCCGAACCCGAGGCCCGAGTAGACGAGACCGACGTAGCCGCGGGCCGCGAAGGCCTTGCCGATGGCATCGGTGGAGCCGTCGGCCTTGCTGCCGCCGAAGCCGTTGGTGGCGAGGACCGCGGGAGCGGGGTGGGCGGCGTCCACCCCGGCGGGGCGGTAGAGGTCGGCGTCGATCGAGCAACTCCGGCCCCCCGCGTCCACCGTGAACCGGAGCGGGGTGACGGTGTACGCACCGGTGGCGGTCGCCGCGCCCGTGCCGGCGGCACCGGCGGCGCCTGCGACGCTCGCCGTTCGGGCGTCCGCGGTCGCGGGCGCGGCGAGGGTCAGGGGCACGGCGAGCGCGGCCGCACCGGCCACGAGCGCGAGGGTCTTGCGGGATCGGGGCACGGCACGGGACACAGAGACCTCCACGCTGAGGACGACGCCGAGAGACCCACGCACCTACCGACTGGTAGGTACCCGGGGCAGCGCCCATGCTGTGACACGTGTCATGTCCCGTCAATGCACCGAGCGAAGGTTGTTGACGGAGATTCAGCGAAGAGGACGTCCGACGACCCGTCCGGCCCGACCCGTCCGGCCCGACCCGGCGCGGGGCCGTGGCCCAGCACGGGCCCGAGGCTCAGTGCGGGGACAGCTAGGGGACACCGCAGGCCCGAGGCTCAGCACGGGCCCGAGGCTCAGTGCGGGGACAGCTAGGGGACACCGCAGGCCCGAGGCTCGGTGCGGCGACAGCTCGGGGACAGCGCGGATCCGGGGCTCATCGCAGGGCCGGTACGTCGAGGGTGAGCGTGCCCTCCTCCGCGTCGAGCACCCCGGGCACCCCGAGCGGCACGGTCAGCGCCGTCTCGCTGTGCCCGAACCCCATCTCCTCCACGACGGGCACCCCGAGTCCGCCCAACCGGTCGGCCAGCACCGCCCGCACCTCCTCGTACGGACCGCACTCCGCCCAGGAGCCCAGCCCGATGCCTGTGACCCCGTCGAGCCACCCGGAGCGGACCAGCTGGGTGAGGACGCGGTCGAGCCGGTACGGCTCCTCCCCCACGTCCTCCAGGAGCAGCAGCCCCCCGCGGGCCGAGGGCCGGCCGTGCGGGGTGCCGAGGTCGGCGGCGAGGAGGCTGGCGCAGCCGCCGAGCGTGACCCCCCGGGCCCGGCCCGGCACCAGGGCCCGTGCCGTCTCCAGGCCGAGCGTCCGCACGGACTCGGGCTCGAACAGGGTGGCCCGCAGCGACTCCCGGGTGCGCGGGTCCGAGAGGAAGGTGCCCGCGGCGACCATCGGACCGTGCAGGGTCGCGTACCCGGTCCGGACGGCGAAGGCCTCGTGCAGGGCGGTGACGTCGCTGTAGCCGACGAACACCTTGGGCCCCGCCGCCCTGATCGCCCGCCAGTCGACGAGGTCGACCATCCGCTGCGCCCCGAATCCGCCGCGCGCGCAGATGACGGCGGAGACGGTGGGGTCGCACCAGGCCTCCGTCAAGTCCTGGGCGCGGGCCCGGTCGACGCCCGCGAGGTGGTCGAGGGTGGGGTGGGTGTCCAGGACGTGCGGGGCGACCACGGGGTCGAGTCCCCAGCCGCGCAGGATGTCGAGCCCCGCGCGGAGGCGCTCCTCTGGCACGGGCCCGCTGGGCGCGACGACGGCGACCCGCGCCCCGGGCCGCAGCCGGCCGGGCCGGGTGAGCGGCCCGACGCGCGGCGGGCTCCCGGCGGCGGGACCGGCCCCGGGCGCGCGGTCGGGCCCTGGCGCACGATCAGGTGTGGACGGACCGTCACGGCCGTCCACTCGATCCGCCTCGGTCTCTGCCTCGGGCACGCGGTCGGCATCGGGATGGGGCACGGTCATGTGCGGTACTCCAGGTCGGGCACGTCCGGACGGCTGAAGCCGAAGGACCGTGCGTACAGGGCGAGTTCGGCCTCCAGGGCGTGCACCATCGTGTCCGCCCTGCGGAAGCCGTGGCCTTCGCCCTCGAAGGCCAGGTAGGCGTGCGGGACGCCCCGGCCGGCCGTGCGGGCGAGGAAGCGCTCGGCCTGCGCGGGCGGGCAGATGACGTCGTCGAGCCCCTGGAGGAGCAGGAAGGGGACGGTGACGCGGTCGACGTGCTCGATGGGAGAGCGTTCCTCGTAGCGGGCGGGCACCTCGTCGATCGAGCCGACGAGGCCCCGGAGGTACTGGGACTCGAAGTCGTGGGTCTCGTCGGTCGCCCAGCCGCGCAGGTCGAGGATGGGGTAGATGATCGTGCCGCAGGCGTACACGTCGGTGGTGACGAGGGAGGCCGCGGCCGTCCAGCCGCCCGCGCTGCCGCCGCGCACGGCGAGCCGGGCCGGGTCGGCGGTGCCCTCGGCGGCGAGCGCCCGGGCGACGGCCGCGCAGTCCTCGACGTCGACGACGCCCCACTGCTCGCGCAGTCGCTCCCGGTACTCCCTGCCGTATCCGGTCGAGCCGCCGTAGTTGACCTCGGCGACCCCGATGCCCCGCGAGGTGAAGTAGGCGATCTCCAGGTCGAGGACGAGCGGGGCGTGTCCGGTGGGACCGCCGTGGGCCCAGATCACATAGGGCGGCAGTTCGCCCTCGGGCCCGGTGAACCCGGGGTGGTGCGGCGGGTAGACCTGGGCGTGGATCTCCCGTCCGCCGGGCCCGGTGAACGTACGGACGTGGGGCTCGGGATGGTGGGCGGGGTCGACGGCGTCGGTGTGCGCGGCGCCGACGACCCGGGTGCGGCCGGTGCGGGTGTCGAGTTCGACGAGTTCGTACGAGGTGTGCGGTCCGGCGGCGAGGCCGACGGCCCGGGTGCCGTGGGCGGCGAGCGTCGCGGCCCACTCGGTCCAGGGCCCGACGGCGTCGACGAGGGCGCCGCGCTCGGGGTCGAGGATGCCGAGGGCCGTGGTGCCCTTGCCGTGGACGACGGCGATCAGCCCGTTCTCCAGGGGCGTGAACCAGTTCAGCCCGATCTTCCAGAGCGGTCCGCCGAACTCCTCGGCGCGGGGGCAGAGCGGGCGCGGTTCTCCCACGTGTCCGTCCGGGGCGACCTCCGCACGGTAGAGGTTCCACCAGCCGGTGCGGTCGCTGACGAGGAGGAGGCGTCCCGCCGCGTCCCACTCGATCTGAGGGATCGACTCGGCGGGCCCGCCCGCGACCGTCCGGGCGCCGCGGAAGGTGCCGTCCGGGGCGACTTCGGCGAGCTGGACCTCGGTGCCGTCCCAGGGCATCCGGGGGTGGTCCCAGGCGATCCAGGCTGCCCGCAGTCCGTCCGGGGAGAGTCGGGGGCCGGTCAGGAACCGGTGCCGCCCGTCGGAGAGTTCGCGCACCGCCGTACGGTCCTCGGCGGCCGATCCGTCGAGCGGTACGGCGGCGAGCACGCGGCGCACATCGGTCGGCGCGGGTCCGGTGAACTCCTCCAGGACGCACCACACCTCGCCCCGGTCCGGGTGGATCACCGGGTCCACCCAGCGCAGCCCGCCACCGATCCCGGAGACGGGGGTGAGGGGCCGCGGCTCCGCGCCGGGGGCGGCGTCGGGCTCGTACGCGTACAGCCGCTGGTCCGGGAAGTGGCTGAACACGGCGAGCGGTCCGCCCGCCGGCCGCGCGACCGCAGCCCAGGGCCGGCCGCCGTACTCGACGACCCGGCTGCGGACGTTCCACGGGGCGGGCAGGAGGCTCTCCTCCGTGCCGTCGGCGCGCCGCCGCACGAGGGCGCGCCGGCCGCCCTCGGCGGGGCGGGGCGCGGTCCACCATAGTTCGTCGTCGACGGCGCCGAGGTACTCGGGCCGCCCGTCGTGGGCGGCGGCGAGCCTCGCGTCGACGGGTGACGGCCAACTGCCGTGGGCGGCCGTGGTCGTGGCCATCTCGACTCCCCCTGTCGTGGTGGTGCGCGGACTGTCGTCGTTCTCCGCCGACACCGTACCTACGCCGACCTCAGGTAGTGGTCGAGGACCCGGACGCCGAAGTGCAGGGCGTCCACGGGGACGCGTTCGTCGACGCCGTGGAAGAGGGCGCCGTAGTCGAGGTCCGGGGGCAGCCGGAGGGGCGAGAAGCCGTACCCGGTGATGCCGAGCCGGGAGAACTGCTTGGCGTCCGTGCCGCCGGACATGGTGAACGGCACGACGTGCCCCGCGGGGTCGAAGCGCTCGACGGCCGCCCGCAGTTTGGCGAAGGTCGGCGAGTCCACCGGGGCTTCCAGGGCGACCTCGCGGTGATGGAACTCCCACTCCACGTCCGGTCCGGTGAGCCGGTCCATGGTCGCGGCGAACTCCTCCTCGGTACCCGGCAGGGTCCGCCCGTCGATGTACGCGACGGCCTGGCCCGGGATCACGTTGACCTTGTAGCCGGCTTCGAGCATCGTCGGGTTCGTGCTGTTGCGCACCGTCGGCCGGACGAAGTCGGCGGCGGGTCCGAGCTTGTCGAGGAGGAGGTCGACGTCGAGGTCGGGCGCGCTCGTGTCGACGTCGAGGCCCTGCAGCGCGGCGAGTTCGGTGAGGGCGGCGCGGACGGTCGTGGTGAGCCGGACCGGCCAGGTGTGCGAGCCGATCCGGGCGACGGCGTCGGCGAGGCGGGTGACGGCGTTGGCCGTGTTCACCTTGGAGCCGTGGCCGGCCCGGCCGTGGGCGGTCAGCTTGAGCCAGGCGGTGCCCCGCTCCCCGGCGGCGATCGGGTAGAGCGTGGTGCCGGGGTGCGGATGGAAGCTGAACGCCCCGGACTCGCTGATCCCCTCCGTACACCCCTCGAAGAGCGCGGCGTGCCGGTCGGCGAGGAAGCCGGAGCCGTCCTCGGCGCTGGCCTCCTCGTCCGCGGTGTAGGCGAGGACGATGTCGCGGCGCGGCCGGACGCCCTGCCGGGCCCAGGAGCGGACGACGGCCAGGACCATCGCGTCCATGTTCTTCATGTCGACGGCGCCGCGCCCCCACACCACGCCGTCGCGGACCTCCCCGGAGAAGGGGTGGACGGTCCACTCGGCGGGGTCGGCGGGCACCACGTCCAGATGGCCGTGGACGAGGAGCGCCTCGGCCGAGGGGTCGGTGCCGGGGATGCGCGCCACGACGTTGGTGCGGCCGGGGGTCCGCTCCAGGAGGGTGGGTTCGATCCCGGCGGCGGCGAGCCGCTCGGCGACGTACTCGGCGGCGGGCCGCTCGCGGCAGTCGCCGCCGCCCCGGTTCGTGGTGTCGATTCGGATGAGCTCGGAGGTGAAGGTGACCACCTCGTCGAGCGCTGTCGTGTCCGGGCTCCGGACCTCCTCAGCCATACTGCTCCTCCACCGCGGCCGAGACGATGGTCGTGACCGCCTTGAACGTGCGGATTGCCTCGTACATGGTCTCGCTGGTGTACGTGACACGGCGCTCCCCGCTCCGCGCCACGCCGGGAACCACCGTGGCGGCGGCGCCCAGGTGCTCGGCGTCGAACTCCAGCTCCACGGTGAACGGGCCGCCCCGGACCGGCGCGTGGCGCACGGCGAGCGCGGTCCCGGTCTTCGCCGCCGCCCGGATGTCGGAGGCGGTCCTGGCGGGGGTCCGGCACACGGCCGCGTACCGCGAGACGTAGTCCTTGACGGCGACCTTGGGCGCCTCCGGCGCGTACCCCAGGGCGTCCTCGCAGGTGAGGTCGTCCCCGGTGACGAGGACGACGGGAACGCCGTACTCCGCGACCACGTGGGCGTTGAGCAGTCCCTCGCTCGCGCGCTCGCCGTCGAGCCAGACGCCGGTGATGGAGTTGGCGAGGTAGGTGTGTGCCAGGACGCCCTCGGTCCCGGCGCCGGTGTGGTAGCCGACGAAGGCGATGCCGTCGACGTCCCCGTGCTGGACGCCCTCGACCATGGAGAGGGACTTGTGGCGGCCGGTCAGCATCTCGACCCGCTCGTCGAGCCGCTCCAGGAGCAGGTTCCGCATGGACCAGTGCGCCTCGTTGACGAGGACCTCGTCGGCGCCGCCGTCGAAGAAGCCCAGCGCCGCGGCGTTCACGTCCGAGGTGAACATCGCGCGGCACCGCTCCCACTGGGGCGTGCCGGGCAGGACGTCGGCGGGCCAGGTCACACCGGTCGCGCCCTCCATGTCGGCGCTGATGAGGATCTTCATGTCTGGCACCGTACGCGCCGCCCGGCGGCGTCACCACCCCTGTGGAAAACCGTCGTTGGAGTGGACCACTGACGCTCACCGGGACGGCGTACGGATCACCCCGGCGGTTCCGGATACCCCCTGGGGTCCTCCTCCCCCAGACGGCTGAGGGCGGCCGCGGCCCGCGCCTCGGGAGGGGTTCCGGGGTGGCGGCAAGGCGGCGAAGACGGCCTGTTCGCGGACGGGGGTCGCGGCGAGCGCGCGCTCCATCCCGACGGCGGCCCGCTCGGGGTCCGGGTCCGCCAGGAAGGGACGGAGGAGGCCGGGGAGGGCGAGGCGCGCCTCGCGGGCACCGAGGCCGGCGGCCGGATCACGCGGTGGGCGCGCGCTCTCGGGCAGGGGCAGCCCGCCGTGGGGCAGTGGGGCGTCGGGGGCGGAGTCGCGCAGGCCCTCGGCGTACGCGTACAGGGAGGGTGCGAGCGTCGGGCGCTCGTACGGTGCGCTCATCGCGCGGGGTGGGACTCGTTTCCACAGGTCATGGCGGCATCCTGTCCACCAGCCTCCCGCCGCGCCATCGGTTTTCCGGTGCCCGGTTCTTCCGAATCGGGCGAAACTTCACCAAGGGGTGCGTATAGGCTGTCGGCCGCAGTTCCCGTACCCGACTTCCCGGAGTGCTCTCGGTGACCATCGCCCTCGACCCGTCCGACACCTCCTCCACCGTCCCCGCGCCCGCCGCTCCCCAGTCCCCTACGGGGGAGCGGCCGGACGCGTCGGGCGAGTTCTGGGTGCAGCAGCCGGAGCCGCAGACGCAGGCGGCCCCGGAGGCGGAGACCCCGGCGACCCCGGCGGACACGGCCCCGGAGCCGGGTCCCGTGCCGGAGGCCCGGGAGGCCGCCGAGCTCGGCGCGGAGGACGACCCCGCCGACCCCGCCGACCTCGCCCCCGCCGCGGACCTCGACCCCGTCGTCGTCCGTGACGCCCTGGACTTCGGGGTCTACGCCAGGACCGGCGGCTGGACCTTCGCGCTGAAGGTGGCGCGGAGCGTCCGGCCCGGCGGCCAGCCCGCGGAGGGGACGGCCGCGACGAAGGTCTCCGCGAAGGCCTTCGCCCGGCTCGCGGGGTGCTCCCCCGAGCGGGTCATGCGGTACTACAAGGCCTGGGACATGGCGGCCGACGACGGTCTCGTCCCCCAGTTCGAGGTGCTCGTCCCGGGCGAGGAGATCGAGCTGCCGGACGCCGACGTCTGGCTGTCGTACTACACCTCGCGCAACAGCGCGGCCTCCGTGCGCGGCCAGGCGATCAGCGCGGCGGCCGAGGCCGAGGGCATCCGGCCGACGAAGGCCCTGGAGGTCGCCGAGAACCCGACGGCGCTGCGGGCCGCGATCCTCGCCGACCCGGGGACGGCCGAGGCGGCGCGCGGCGCGCTGCTCGACCGGATGAGGGAGGACCCGGCCCTCCAGACCGAGATGGCCCGCGCCATCGCGCGCACCGACGACCTGAAGAAGGCGGTGGCGAGCGAGGCGAAGGCGGCCGACCGCATCGGGTACGTCCGCCAGATCGTCGAGAACGGGCAGATCAAGACCCCCGCCGGGCAGACCGTGGAGGCGCCGGCCGAGCTGCGCGCCGAGGCGGAGCGGCATCTGTCGCTCCTCGACGAGCTCGACGACTCCGAGGAGGCGGGCGAGTGGGCCGGCGAGGCCTACGACGCGGTGAAGGGCCTGGTCGCGAAGGCGGTCGAGGAGGATCCGGCGCTGCGTGTGCAGGAGCGGCGGACGAAGTTCTACAACAGCCTGCAGAAGGCCACGAAGGTCTTCGAGGAGCTGACGCTCGACGAGGTGATGGAGGAGGACATCTACGAGGCCGACATGCTCCAGCGCCTCGAAGCCCTTCAGGAGGCGATCGGCACCTGCATCAGCGCGCTGCGCAAGGCGACGACCACCCCCTGACGACCGCGTCCCGCTCCCCATGACGGCCGCGTCCCGAGGGCGGCCGCCCCCTGCGGCGGGTCGGTCAGTCCTGGTGGCCGAGCTGGAGGTCGCGCTCGGTGCGGCCTCCGCCGGCCATCTGGAGGACGGTCGCGACGGGCGGGTAGCCGGCGGCGATGACCGTGTACTCGCCGGAGGACAGGTCCACGAACCGGAAGGTGCCGTCGGCCCCGGTGGTGAGGGTGTCGACGACGTTGCCCGCGGCGTCGAGCAGGGTGACACGGGCGTCCTCGACGGGGCGCCCGCCGCCGGCCCGCACCGTGCCGCGCAACACCGCGCCGCCGGCCAGTTCGATGTCCTGGCGGGTCTCACGGGAGGACTGGACGCTCACCGGGAGCGCGGCGGGCCGGAAGGCGGGGGCGCTGGCGGCGAGGGTGTACTCGCCCGCGACCAGTTCGGAGATGACGTACCCGCCCTCGCGCCCGCTGCGGGTGGAGGCGACGACCTCGCCGCGTACGTCGGTGAGCGTGACCGCCGCGTCCCGTACGGGGGTCCCGTCGGCGGTGACGACGCTGCCCGCGAGCCGCCCGGCGCCGCCGAGGACGACGTCGAGGTCGACCGGCCGGTCGCCGACGGTGACGGAGACGGCTTGGGGCTGGTGTCCGCCGGCCGCCGCGATCAGGACGTACGCGCCGCCGCCGGGGACGCTCAGCGCGTACCGTCCGTCCTCGCCGCTGGCACCGCGGCCGACCTGCCTCCCCTGGACGTCGATGAGGGTGAGGGCGGCCCGGGGGACGCGGCTGCCGTCGTGGTGCTGAACGGTGCCGCAGACGGGGAGCCCGGAGTGCGGCGGGGCCGCGGAGGCGGGGGGCGCGGGGGCCGCGTGGCGGGCGTGCGGAACGGCCTGGACGCCGCCGAAGCCGTCCGCGTCGGTGGCCTCGGTGGTGGGGCTGTGGTGGGACACCAGCGGTTTCTCCTTGAGGAAGAAGGCGAGGACGAGGCCGAGCACGAGGACCGGCACGAGGTAGAGGAAGATCCGCGGCATCGCGTCCGCGTACGCCTGGATGTAGGCGTCGCGCACGGCGGGCGGCAGGGTGTGCACCGTCTGCGGGGTGATCGACTCGGCGGGTGGCAGGGAGGTCGCGCCGCCGGACAGTACGCCGGCGAGCCGGTCGCCGAGGGCGTCGTCGAGCCGGGAGGCGAAGAGGGTGCCGAAGACGGCGGCGCCCACGCTGCCGCCGATCTGGCGGAAGTAGTTGTGGGCGCTGGTGGCGGTGCCGAGGTCGGCGGGGCGCACGGAGTTCTGCACGGCGAGGACGAGGACCGGCATGACGAGGCCGATGCCGGTGCCGAGGACGGCCTGCCAGAGGCTGTGCTGGAGGCGCGGGGTGTCGATGTCCATCCGGGAGAGCAGCCACATGCCGAGGACGGAGAGGGCTCCGCCGGCCACCGGGTAGATCTTGTAGTGCCCGGTGCGGCTGATGAGCTGGCCGGAGACGACGGAGGCGAGGACGATGCCGCCCATGAGGGGGAGCATCAGCAGGCCGGACTCGGTGGCGCTGGCCCCCTCGACCATCTGCAGGAAGCTGGGGAGGTAGCTGGCGGCGCCGAAGAGCGCGATGCCGACGACGGCGCCGACGAGCGCGGTGACGGTGAAGACCGGGTCGCGGAACAGCCGGAGCGGGATGAGCGGTTCGGGCGCGACGTGCTCGACGACGAGGAAGAGCAGGGTCGTTCCGGCGGCGCCGCAGGCGAGGGCGAGGACGACGCGGGAGTCCCAGGCGTACTCGGTGCCGCCCCAGCTGGTGAGCAGGACCAGGCAGGTGGAGGCGGCGGCGAGGAGCAGGGCGCCGAGGACGTCGAAACGCGCGCGTGCCGTGGGCTTGGGGAGTTTGAGGACGACGGCGACGACGGCGAGGGTGACGAGCCCGAAGGGCACGTTGAAGTAGAAGCACCAGCGCCAGGAGACGTGGTCGGTGAAGAAGCCGCCGAGGAGGGGGCCCGCGACGGAGGCGAGGCCGAAGGCGGCGCCGATCAGGCCCATGTACCGGCCGCGCTCCCGGGCGGGGACGATGTCGGCGATGATCGCCTGGACGCCGATCATCAGGCCGCCGGCGCCGATGCCCTGGATCGCGCGGAAGGCGATGAGTTCGTCCATGCTGCGGGACCAGCCGGCGAGGCCGGAGCCGATGACGAAGACGACGATCGCGAAGAGGAAGACGCCCTTGCGGCCGAGGAGGTCGCCGAGCTTCCCGTAGATCGGCAGGCCGATGGTGGAGGTCAGCAGGTAGGCGGTGATCGCCCAGGACATCCGGTCGAGGCCCTGGAGTTCGCCGACGATCTTCGGCAGGGCGGTGGCGACGATCATCTGCTCCAGCGCGGCGAGGAGCAGCGCGAGCATCAGGCCGCAGAAGACGAGCCGGACGCGCCGGGGATCGAGGTGGTCGGCCGGTCCGGAGTGGGGCGGGGGCTCGATGCCGGCGGGTGGGGCGGCCGGCTCCGCGCCCTCGGAGGGCGACGTGCCTTCGCCGCCCGCGGCACCTTCGGTGTGTTTCGCCATCGTGATCGCGCCCACGGATCTGCTCCCCTCGTCGCGCGTCTGCGCCGCGCCATTCTTCGCATTGGGCGCGAAGCGGGAGCAAGTCGGGCGGTACGGGAGGTCAGTGGCGTCCGAGGCGGCGAACGAGCCCGCGCGACGGCGCACTTGGGTCGCTCATCAGCGTGTTTGCGAGAAGGCCCGCGCCCCCCGGCGCACGCGGCGCCGGTACGGGGGGTGCGGGCGATCCACTCGAATCGGTGAACGCTCCGGGCGTTACTTCTCGACCTCGTCCGCCAGCTTGGCGAGAACGGCGTCGTAGATCCGGCCGAGGCCCTTGGGTGCGAAGGTCCGCTCGAAGAAGCCGCCGACGCCGGTGGCGCCGTCCCAGACCGTGGTGACCACGGCACGGGACTTGCCCTCGCCGGCGGGGGTCACGACCCAGGTGGTGACCATGGAGGAGTTGCGGTCCTTCTCGACGAGCTGGCCGTCGGTGGGCTCGGTGACCTCCAGGAGGCAGTCGCGGACGCGCTTGCTGGTGGCCTGGAGCTTCCAGTGGACGAGGGTGCCCTCGCCGTCGCCGCCCTCGCGCACCTCGTACTCGCTGAAGTGCTCGGGGAGCAGCTTCGCGCGCGTGCCGCTGTAGTCGGCCAGCGCGTCGAACACCGTCTCCGCGTCCGCGGCGATGATCCGTTCCGTGGTGGCCTCGACCTGCGCCATTGACTTCCTCCAGCTCGTGGTTCCTCAGGGGGTGCGGGCCAAGCGAACCACGTGGGCTCCGGGGCGCGAAATCCGGGTTGCGACGATCAAGGGAACATGTGTTCTATTCTGGTCGAACGGCCGAAGCAGAGTCACCGAGGAGGCGTCCATGCGCTGGGACAATCTGGGCGACACCCCCGCCGCTCCCGCCGACATCACCCTGTTCGGAACGGACGCGGTGACCACCCGCACCTTCGACACCCCCGAGTTCCGGGGCATCACCTTCCACGAGGTACGGGCCCGCTCGATCCTCAACCGGGTGCCGGGCGCCTCACGGATGCCGTTCGAGTGGACGGTCAACCCGTACCGGGGCTGCACGCACGCGTGCGTGTACTGCTTCGCCCGCAGGACGCACAGCTATCTCGACCTCGACACCGGACTCGGCTTCGACTCCCAGATCGTCGTCAAGATCAACGCACCGGAGGTACTGGCCCGCCAGCTCGCCTCCGCCCGCTGGCAGGGCGCGCACATCGCGATGGGCACCAACGTCGACTGCTACCAGCGGGCCGAGGGCCGCTACCGCCTGATGCCGGGCATCCTCACGGCCCTGCGCGACCACGCCAACCCCTTCTCCATCCTCACCAAGGGCACCCTGATCCTGCGCGACCTCGAGCTGCTCACCCAGGCCGCCCGGGTCACCGAGGTCGGCATCTCCGTCTCCGTCGGCTTCACCGACCAGGAGCTGTGGCGCACGATCGAACCCGGCACCCCCTCCCCCCAGCGCCGCCTCGACGTGGTGCGCACACTCGGCGAGCACGGCATCGACTGCGGAGTCCTGATGGCCCCGGTGGTGCCCTTCCTCGGCGACCGGCCCGAGCAGCTGCGCGACACCGTGCGCGCGATCGCCGAAGCCGGGGCGAGTTCGGTCACCCCGCTCGTGCTCCACCTGCGGCCAGGCGCCCGCGAGTGGTTCACGCAGTGGCTGCGGCGCCACCACCCCGGCCTGGTGCGGCGGTACGAGCGGATGTACGGGGACGGGGCGTACGCGCCGACCTGGTACCAGCGCCGGATCACCCGTCAGGTGCACGAACTGGCAGCCGAGTTCGGTATCGGCCCGGCCCACCGGGGAGGGACGCGCCGGACACCCCTGCCCGAGGAACCGGAGGCGGCGACGGCCCCGGAGCAGCTCACCCTGCTCTGACGGGTCGACAGACGGACGTCGTCACTGACGCCGACACAGACACCCACACCGACACCGACACCGACACCGACACCGACACCGACACCGACGAACCCCCCTGACGGGTCAACAGCACGCCTGACACGCCGTCGGATCCTCCTCTGTTCGGGTCAACTCTGGGCGAAACAGGTCCCGCCGCGCCCCGCACGGGACACAAACGCCCCATGACTCCACGCGCAGGAATGCTGATCGCCGCAGGAGCGCTGGTCGCCGGGACGGTCACCGTCCTGCCCGCCACGCCCGCCGGCGCCGGCGAACCGACCCCCCGCCCGCTCCTCCCGCTCGCCTGGACCGACTGCGCCACGAAGGCGTACCCGAAGCTCCAGTGCGCCACCCTGAAGGTGCCGCTCAACCACGACGACCCGGCCGGCCGGACCGTCACGCTCGCCCTCACCCGGGTCCAGCACACCGCGAAGACCTTCCAGGGACCGCTGCTGGTGAACCCGGGCGGGCCCGGTGGCAGCGGCCGTGGCATGGCCGGGTACGTGGCGGCCTCGCTGCCGGCGAAGGTGGCCGCCGAGTACGACGTCATCGGCTTCGACCCGCGCGGGGTCGGCAAGAGCGAGCCCGCGCTCGACTGCCGGCCCGGCCACTTCGCGCCGGTCCGCCAGGACTCGGTGCCGAGCGGCGCCGCGGACGAGCGGGCGGCCGTCGAGCGGGCGCAGGCCTTCGCCTCGGCCTGCGGCAAGAAGTACGCGGACGTGCTGCCGTACATCGACACCGTCAGCACCGCCCGGGACCTGGACGTCATCCGCCGTGCCCTCGGCGCCCCGAAGATCAACTACCTCGGCTACTCGTACGGCACCTACCTGGGAGCCGTCTACGCGCGCCTGTACCCGGACCGGGTGCGGCGCATGGCGCTCGACTCCGTCGTCAACCCGCACGGCGTCTGGTACGAGGACAACATCGCGCAGGACTACGCCTTCGACACCCGCCACAAGGCGTTCATGGCCTGGGTGGCCGAGCAGGACGCCGTGTACGAGCTGGGCACCGACCCGGCGGCGGTCGAGGCGGCCTGGTACCGGATGCGCGACGCGCTGCGCGACGCCCCGGCCGGCGGGAAGGTCGGACCGGGCGAACTGGAGGACACCTTCCTGCCCGGCGGGTACTACAACGGCTACTGGCCCCGCCTGGCGAGCGCGTTCTCCGCGTACGTCAACGACGCGGACGCGGAGCCGCTGAAGGAGGCGTACGAGCTGTACGGCGAGGCGGACGCCGCCGCCGACAACGGCTACTCGGTCTACACGGCCGTGCAGTGCCGGGACGCGGGCTGGCCCCGCGACTGGAACGTCTGGCGCAAGGACAGCTGGGACGTCCACGCGAAGGCGCCCTTCTCCACCTGGAACAACGCCTGGTACAACGCGCCGTGCGCCTTCTGGCCGGTGGACTCGCTGACCCCGCCGGACGTCAGCAACGACCAGGTGCCGCCGGTCCTCGTCCTCCAGGCGACGGACGACGCGGCGACGCCGTACGAGGGTGGGGTCGCCCTGCACCGGCTGATGCGCGGCTCCAGCCTGGTCGTGGAGGAGGGCGGCGGGAACCACGGGGTGACGCTCGGCGGGAACGCCTGCATGGACGAGCACCTGACCACCTACCTCGCCACGGGGACGGTCCCGCGCGGCGAGGGCGACGCCGAGGTGGACGCGGTCTGCGCCACGCTCCCGGCCCCGGAGCCGGAGCCCGCGACCCGGGCCGCGAAGAGGGACGCGAAGAAGGACGCCAGGAAGGACGGGACCGCCCTGCACGGGCTCCTCGGCCACGTCCGCTGACCCACGCCCCTCGACGACGGACGACGCCGTCACTCGACGTACCGGGTCGGCGGACGGACGGCAAAAGCACCCTCCGGCAGTGCCCGCGACCCCGGGGTCGCGGGCACTGTCAGTGCGGTGCGCGAGGATGTGGGACATGACGAGCCACCTCACCCACGTCCCCGCTCCCGAGGGCATCGCCCCCACCCCGCAGTACAGCCACGTCGTGTGGGGGACGGGACGCTTCGTCGCGATATCCGGCCAGTGCGCGTACGACGCCTCCGGCGCGGTGGTCGGGGTCGGGGACGCGGTGGCTCAGGCCCGTCAGGTCTTCGCGAACCTGGAGCGTTGTCTCGCCGCGGCGGGCGCCGGGTTCGGGGACGTGGTGAAGCTGACCTACTTCGTCACGGACGTGGCCCATCTGCCCGCGATACGGGAGGCCCGGGACGCCCACTTCGCGGGGGCGCCGCTGCCGGCGAGCTCCGCGGTGCAGGTGGCGGCGCTCGTGCGCCCCGAACTGCTCGTGGAGATCGAGGCGTTCGCCCTGGTTCCCGAGCAGCGGCAGGACTCCGGTGCGGACACCCGGACCGGCACCGGCACCCGCCCCCTCCTCCGGTCAGTGGGCGGTGCCGAGCCGTCCCAGTGACCGTTCGGCCGCGGCGCCCAGCCGGGGGTGCGGGAGCGCGGCCTCCAGCGCGGGGCGGGCCCGGGGGTCGCCGAGGGCGCCGAGTCCCTCGACGCAGGCGAGGCCGACCCGCCAGTGGGGGTCGTCGGCCGGCAGGCGCCGTTCGAGGACGGTGATCAGGGCGGGGACGGACTCGGGGGCGCGGAGGTCGGCGAGCAGCCTGATCGGCAGCAGGGCGTAGGCGACGCGGAGTTCGTTGGTGGCGAGGGTGGCGGCCGCGCGGGCGGTGCGCGGGTCGCCCAGCCGGGTCAGGGCGTGCGCTGCGGTGACACAGCGCTCGGGGTCGCGGTGGTTGAGGAAGAGCACCAGGGCCTCGAAGGCGCGGGGGTCGCCGGCGACGCCGAGGGTGTAGGCGGCGATCTCGCGGGCCCAGAGGGGCTGGCCGGGTGCGGTGAGGACGTGGTGCAGCTCCTCGGGGTCGGCCGTTTCCGTGAGATGTTCGAATGCCGTCGGGACCGCTCCGGAGTCATTCTCGATCTCGTCCCGCAATCGATCGATCATCGAGCAGAATTCCGGATCCTCGGCGCATTCCATGAATCCGAGCCTATCCGCGATCCAGATCACATTTTCTCAACTTCCCGGGACTGGCGCGCTCGTTACCCGCCGGTTAGTCTCAGGTGAGCGGGACACCACCCGCACTTCTCACAACGGCCTGGTGACGCAGCCGTTGTGGGCGTTTCGTCGGTTCGGCAGTTCGACGTGGCTCCGGGACAGAGTCCGTCGCCCCTTTTCACCGGGCACCGCCCTTTCTTTCGGGCCTTCTCCCGTGTGTTCTCCCGCGCGACTTTCCACTTCGTGCAATTCCGCGGCACCACCCGCGCGCACCGCTCTCGCACTGCCCTCAGTCGTCACTCTTCCTCTCTGGAGTCCCCTGATGGACACCCCTCTCTCCACCATCGCCGTCGTCGGTCTCGGCACCATGGGCACCGGCATCGCCGACGTCCTCGCCCGGGCCGGCCGCGAGGTCATCGGCATCGACATCAGCGACACCGCCGCGGCCCAGGCCGTCGCCGCCCTGGAGGCCTCCACCGCCCGTGCGGTGGCCCGCGAGCGGATCACCGAGGAGGAGCGGCAGGACGTCCTGGCCCGCTTCCGTACCTTCTCCGACCTCCAGGCGGCCGCCGACGCGGACCTCGTGATCGAGGTCGTGCCCGAGTCGTACGAGGCGAAGCACGAGGTCTTCCGGGCCCTGGACGGGATCGTCCGGCCCGGCACGATCCTGGCCACCGGGACGAACGCGCTCTCCGTCACCCGGCTCGCCGCCGACTCGGCGCACCCCGAGCGCGTCCTCGGCCTGCACTTCTTCACCCCGGTCCAGGCCATGAAGCTGGTCGAGGTGGTCTCCTCGGTGCTGACCGACCCGCGGGCCGTCGACGCCGTCACCCAGCTCGCGCAGGACCTCGGCAAGGAGCCGGTGGCGGTCGGCGACCGGGCCGGTTTCATCGCGGACGGGCTGCTCTTCGGATACCTGAACCAGGCCGCCGCCATGTACGAGGCCAAGTACGCCTCCCGCGAGGACATCGACGCGGCCATGCGGCTGGGCTGTGGCCTTCCCATGGGGCCGCTGGCGCTGCTCGACCTGATCGGCGTCGACACGGCCCGTACGGTCCTGGAGGCCATGTACGCGGACTCGCACGACCGGCTGCACGCCCCCGCCCCGATCCTCAAGCAGCTCAGCGAGGCCGGTCTGACCGGCCGCAAGTCGGGCCGCGGCTTCTACACGTACGAGGCGCCGGGCTCCGGCGAGGTGGTGCGGGACGCGCTGACCCCGCTCGGCGCGGCGGAGGCCGGCGGCGGCCGTGAGGTCCGCTCGGTCGGCGTCGCCGGTTCGGGCACCATGGCCTCGGGCATCGCCGAGGTCTTCGCCAAGGCCGGGTACGAGGTCGTCCTCGCCGCCCGTTCCCAGGAGAAGGCGGACACCGCCAAGGCCCGGATCGCCAAGTCGCTGGCCCGCTCGGTCGACAAGGGCCGGATGACCGGCGAGGCGCGCGACACGACGCTGGCCCTGATCACCCCGGCGGGCACGCTCGACGCCTTCGCCGAGGTCGACCTGGCGGTCGAGGCGGTCGCCGAGGACCTGGAGATCAAGCAGGAGCTGTTCGCGCGGCTCGACAAGATCTGCAAGCCGGGCGCGGTGCTGGCCACCACGACCTCCTCGCTGCCGGTCGTGGCCTGTGCCCGCGCCACCTCGCGCCCGCAGGACGTGATCGGGATGCACTTCTTCAACCCGGCGCCCGCGATGAAGCTGGTCGAGATCGTCCGTACGGTGCTGACCGGCGACGACGTCCACGCCACCGTGCGCGAGGTCACCACGAGGATCCGCAAGCACCCGGTGGACTGCGGCGACCGCGCCGGCTTCATCGTGAACGCGCTGCTCTTCCCGTACCTGAACAACGCGATCAAGATGGTCCAGGAGCACTACGCGACCCTGGACGACATCGACGCGGCGATGAAGCTGGGCGGCGGCTACCCGATGGGGCCGTTCGAGCTGCTGGACGTGGTCGGCCTGGACGTCTCGCTCGCGATCGAGCAGGTCCTGCACCGCGAGTTCCGCGACCCGGGTCTCGCCCCGGCCCCCCTTCTGGAGCACCTGGTGGCGGCGGGCTGCCTGGGCCGCAAGACGGGGCGCGGCTTCCGCGAATATGCCCGACGCTGATCCCGGAGCGACCGGCTGGGGCGGCCTGCTGAGTCCCCCGGGCACCGTCGGTGTCCCGGGGTTCTCCCCGCCCCCACCTGGGCACACTCTCCCTCCGATGCAGTACGTTCGGACCATGCCCAAGGCCGCGAAGACACCCCGTGCCACGTCCCCGTCCGACGCTCCGGAGAGCGCGGCGGGCACTCGCGCCGCCGCCCAGCGGCTCAAGATGCGCCGGGAGCTCGCCACGGCCGCGATGGAGCTCTTCGCGACCAAGGGGTACGAGGCCACGACGGTCGACGAGATCGCGGCCACGGCGGGGGTCGCGCGGCGGACCTTCTTCCGTCACTTCCGCTCCAAGGAAGAGGCGATCTTCCCGGACCACGACGACACCCTGGTGCGGGCGGAGGCGGTGCTGAACGCGGCGCCTCCGCACGAGCACCCGCTGGACACGGTGTGCCGGGGCATCAAGGAAGTCATGAAGATGTACGCGGGGTCCCCGGCGGTCTCCGTGGAGCGCTACCGGCTCACGCGTGAGGTGCCGACCCTGCGGGAGCGGGAGATCGCCTCGGTGGCCCGCTACGAGCGGCTGTTCACCCGGTACCTCCTGGGGCACTTCGACGAGCGTGATCACCACGACGGCAACGACGACCCGCTGCTCGCCGAGGTGGCGGCGTCGGCGGTCGTGACGGCCCACAACCACGTGCTGCGCCGCTGGCTGCGGGCGGGTGGTCAGGGGGATGTGGAGTCCCAGCTGGACCACGCCTTCGCGATCGTCCGGGAGACCTTCGGCTCGGGGATAGGCGCGGGCCGGCCGGCCCCCTCCTCGTCCTCCTCTCCGCAGGCCGAACCCGTTCCGGCCGTGCGGGCCTCCACCACGGGTGACGTGGTGGTCGCGGTGGCCCGTACGGACGCTCCGCTCGACGAGGTCATGCGGACGATCCAGCAGGCGCTCGGGACGGCCTGAGCCGCCTCTCCAGGGCCTGCGTGCCCCTTCCACGACGTGGGCCGCCCCCGGATCCGGGGGCGGCCCACCGTGCGTTCTCCCAGTTCAGGGCGGTGTGAGGGGCCCATTCGATCGATCATCGCTCATCTGTGACCAGGAGATTGCATCTGAGTGAAATTGTTGGCACGCAGTGCCTTGTCAGGTGACACGGCGTGCCATACGTTGATGTTGTCCGGGCGGCCGGCGCGCAGAGGTCTCCTCGTGCGCCGGCTGTCCCCACAAGCCGAAAGGCTCGTGCGCCCGGACGCCTGCGTCACAGGCAACCCGCGCCCACAGGCGCCGCGCCACCCGCACCACCGAGCCGAACCGACGGCACACCTCCACAGCAGCAGACTCCCCGCCGTAACCCTCAGACGTCCTCCCCTCGGACGCTCTTCGCCGGAGGCAACCCGTGAAGGAAATCCTGGCCGCGATCCAGTCGTCGGACGCCACGTCCACCGACTTCGCGAACATCCCGCTCCCCGAGTCGTACCGGGGCATCACCGTCCACAAGGACGAGGCCGAGATGTTCGCCGGACTCGCCAGCCGTGACAAGGACCCCCGCAAGTCGCTGCACCTCGACGACGTGCCGCTGCCCGAGCTCGGCCCGGGCGAGGCCCTGGTCGCCGTCATGGCCAGCTCGGTCAACTACAACTCGGTCTGGACGTCGATCTTCGAGCCCGTCTCGACCTTCGGCTTCCTGGAGCGCTACGGCCGGCTCAGCGACCTCAGCAAGCGCCACGACCTGCCGTACCACGTCATCGGCTCCGACCTCGCGGGCGTCGTGCTGCGCACCGGCCCCGGCGTGAACTCGTGGAAGCCCGGCGACGAGGTCGTCGCGCACTGCCTGTCGGTCGAGCTGGAGTCCTCGGACGGCCACAACGACACGATGCTCGACCCCGAGCAGCGCATCTGGGGCTTCGAGACCAACTTCGGCGGCCTGGCGGAGATCGCCCTGGTCAAGTCGAACCAGCTGATGCCGAAGCCCGACCACCTGAGCTGGGAGGAGGCGGCCTCCCCCGGTCTCGTCAACTCCACCGCGTACCGCCAGCTGGTCTCCCGCAACGGCGCCGGCATGAAGCAGGGCGACAACGTCCTGATCTGGGGCGCGAGCGGCGGGCTCGGCTCGTACGCCACGCAGTTCGCCCTGGCCGGCGGCGCCAACCCGATCTGTGTCGTCTCCTCCCCGGAGAAGGCCGACATCTGCCGGTCGATGGGCGCCGAGGCGGTCATCGACCGCAACGCCGAGGGCTACAAGTTCTGGAAGGACGAGCACACCCAGGACCCGAAGGAGTGGAAGCGCTTCGGCAAGCGCATCCGCGAGCTCACCGGCGGCGAGGACATCGACATCGTCTTCGAGCACCCCGGCCGCGAGACCTTCGGCGCGAGCGTCTACGTCACCCGCAAGGGCGGCACCATCACCACCTGCGCCTCCACCTCGGGCTACATGCACGAGTACGACAACCGCTACCTGTGGATGTCGCTCAAGCGCATCATCGGCTCGCACTTCGCCAACTACCGCGAGGCGTGGGAGGCGAACCGCCTGATCGCCAAGGGCAAGATCCACCCGACGCTCTCCAAGGTGTACTCCCTGGAGGAGACCGGCCAGGCCGCCTACGACGTCCACCGCAACCTGCACCAGGGCAAGGTCGGCGTCCTCGCGCTCGCTCCGCAGGAGGGCCTGGGCGTGCGCAACCCCGAGATGCGTGCCCAGCACATCGACGCCATCAACCGCTTCCGCAACATCTGAGCCCGGGACCATAGATGACTGAGCGCCAGAAGGACCGGCCGTGGCTCATGCGGACGTACGCCGGTCACTCGACCGCCGAGGCGTCCAACGAGCTGTACCGGCGCAACCTCGCCAAGGGCCAGACCGGCCTCTCGGTCGCGTTCGACCTGCCGACGCAGACCGGGTACGACCCCGACCACATCCTCGCCCGCGGCGAGGTCGGCCGGGTCGGGGTCCCCGTCTCGCACCTCGGTGACATGCGGCGGCTGTTCCAGGACATCCCCCTGGACCAGATGAACACCTCGATGACCATCAACGCCACGGCGATGTGGCTCCTGGCGCTCTACCAGGTGGTCGCCGAGGAGCAGGGTGCGGACGTCACCCGGCTCCAGGGCACCACCCAGAACGACATCGTGAAGGAGTACCTGTCGCGCGGGACGCACGTCTTCCCGCCCGGCCCCTCGCTCCGCCTCACGACGGACATGATCACCTACACGGTGAACAGCATCCCCAAGTGGAACCCGATCAACATCTGCAGCTACCACCTGCAGGAGGCGGGGGCCACTCCGGTCCAGGAGATCTCGTACGCGATGTCCACCGCGATCGCGGTGCTCGACGCGGTACGGGACTCCGGACAGGTCCCGGCGGACCGCTTCGGCGAGGTCGTCGCCCGCATCTCCTTCTTCGTGAACGCGGGCGTCCGCTTCATCGAGGAGATGTGCAAGATGCGCGCCTTCGGCCGCATCTGGGACAAGGTCACCCGGGAGCGGTACGGCATCGAGAACGACAAGCAGCGCCGGTTCCGCTACGGCGTGCAGGTCAACTCGCTCGGTCTGACCGAGGCCCAGCCGGAGAACAACGTCCAGCGGATCGTCCTGGAGATGCTGGCCGTCACCCTCTCCAAGGACGCCCGCGCGCGCGCCGTCCAGCTGCCCGCCTGGAACGAGGCCCTCGGCCTGCCGCGGCCCTGGGACCAGCAGTGGTCGCTCCGCATCCAGCAGGTCCTCGCGCACGAGTCCGACCTCCTGGAGTACGAGGACATCTTCGCCGGCTCGCACGTCATCGAGGCCAAGGTCGAATCGCTCGTCGAGGAGTGCCTGGCCGAGATCGAGCGGATCCAGGAGATGGGTGGCGCGATGGCCGCCGTCGAGTCCGGCTACCTCAAGTCGCAGCTCGTCTCCTCGCACGCCGAGCGGCGCGCCCGGATCGAGGCCGGCGACGAGAAGATCATCGGCGTCAACATCTTCCAGGCGACCGAGGAGAACCCCCTCACCGCCGACCTGGACACCGCGATCATGACGGTGGACCCGGCGAACGAGGCGCGGGTGGTCGCCGCCCTCCACGAGTGGCGCGACAACCGCGACGAGACCCGCGCCCAGGAGTCCCTGGCGAAGCTGAAGGCGACGGCGGCCGGTGACGGCAACCTCTTCGCCGCCACCCTGGAGTGCGCGCGTGCGGGCGTCACGACCGGGGAGTGGTCCTGGGCGCTGCGGGACGTCTTCGGCGAGTTCCGCGCCCCGACGGGCGTGTCCTCGGCCCCGGTCGCGGTGACGGCCGAGGCGGGCACGCCGCTGGCTCTCGTCCGGGAGAAGGTGGCGGCGACCGCGGAGGAGCTCGGCTGCGGGCGGCTGCGGCTGCTCGTCGGCAAGCCGGGGCTGGACGGACACTCCAACGGCGCCGAGCAGATCGCCGTACGCGCGCGTGACGCCGGCTTCGAGGTGGTCTACCAGGGCATCCGGCTGACGCCCGAGCAGATCGTGAACGCGGCCCTCGCCGAGGACGTGCACTGCGTGGGTCTGTCGATCCTCTCCGGCTCGCACGCCGAGCTGGTCCCGGACGTCCTGGACCGCCTCCGCGAGGCGGGCGCGCACGACGTGCCGGTCATCGTCGGCGGGATCATCCCGAACGCCGACGCGGCGGAACTGAAGCGCGCGGGTGTGGCCGCCGTCTTCACACCGAAGGACTTCGGCATCACGGAGATCATCGGCCGTATCGTCGACGAGATCCGCACAGCCAACAAGCTCAGCCCCTTTGAACGTACGGAGGTCCCCGCATGACCAGCCCCGTGAACCGGCTCCGCCCCCGCCGCTCCTGCCTGGCGGTCCCCGGCTCCAACCCGCGCTTCCTCGAGAAGGCCCAGGGTCTCGCCGCCGACCAGGTATTCCTGGACCTGGAGGACGCCTGCGCCCCGCTGGCCAAGCCCGAGGCCCGGCACACCATCGTGAAGTTCCTCAACGAGGGCGACTGGACCGGCAAGACCCGTGTGGTCCGCGTCAACGACTGGACGACGCACTGGACGTACCGGGACGTCGTCACGGTCGTCGAGGGCGCCGGCCAGAACCTCGACTGCATCATGCTGCCGAAGGTCCAGGACGCGCAGCAGATCGTCGCGCTCGACCTGCTGCTGACCCAGATCGAGAAGACGATGGGCTTCGAGGTCGGCAAGATCGGTATCGAGGCGCAGATCGAGAACGCCCAGGGCCTGAACAACGTCAACGCGATCGCGCAGGCCTCCCAGCGCGTCGAGACGATCATCTTCGGCCCGGCCGACTTCATGGCCTCCATCAACATGAAGTCGCTGGTCGTGGGCGAGCAGCCGCCCGGTTACCCGGCGGACGCGTACCACCACATCCTGATGAGCATTCTGATGGCCGCACGCGCCAACAACCTCCAGGCGATCGACGGCCCGTACCTCCAGATCCGCAACCAGGAGGGCTACAAGGCCGTCGCGCGGCGCGCCGCCGCCCTCGGTTTCGACGGCAAGTGGGTGCTGCACCCGGACCAGGTCGCCGCCGCGAACGAGATCTTCTCGCCCTCGCAGGAGGACTACGACCACGCCGAGCTGATCCTCGACGCGTACGACTTCTACACGTCCGAGGCGGGTGGGAAGAAGGGCTCCGCGATGCTCGGCGACGAGATGATCGACGAGGCCTCCCGCAAGATGGCCCTGGTCATCTCCGGCAAGGGCCGCGCCGCCGGCATGCAGCGCACCGGCAAGTTCGAGATCCCCACTAGCTGACAAGGACGGAGCCCGATGCAGTTCGGCCGTACCTACGAAGAGTTCGAGATCGGTGCCGTCTACAAGCACTGGCCCGGGAAGACGGTCACCGAGTACGACGACCACCTCTTCTGTCTACTGACGATGAACCACCATCCGCTGCACATGGATGTGAACTACGCCGAGAACACGACGGACTTCGGCAGGAACGTCGTCGTCGGCAACTACATCTACTCGCTGCTGCTCGGCATGTCCGTGCCGGACGTCTCCGGCAAGGCCATCGCCAACCTGGAGATCGAGTCGCTGCGGCACGTGGCGCCGACCTTCCACGGCGACACGATCTACGGCGAGACCACGGTCCTCGACAAGACCCCGTCGAAGTCGAAGAACGACCGCGGCATCGTCTACGTCGAGACCAAGGGCTACAAGCAGGACGGCACCCTCGTGTGCGTCTTCCGCCGCAAGGTGATGGTCCCCACCGAGACGTACATCAAGGAGCGCGGCGGCGAGCAGCCCGGCCGCCCGGAGCTCATCGAGCCCGCCAAGAAGACGGAGAAGTAGCCATGGCCCGACTCGCCCAGACCGCCGGGCTCACGGACGTCCAGCAGGAGATCCTGAAGACCGTCCGGGAGTTCGTCGACAAGGAGATCATCCCGGTCGCCACCGAGCTGGAGCACCGCGACGAGTACCCCCAGCAGATCGTCGACGGGCTCAAGGAGCTCGGCCTCTTCGGCCTGATGATCCCCGAGGAGTACGGGGGCCTGGGCGAGTCGCTGCTCACCTACGCGCTGTGCGTGGAGGAGATCGCCCGTGGCTGGATGTCGGTCTCCGGCATCATCAACACGCACTTCATCGTGGCGTACATGCTGAAGCAGCACGGCACCCAGGAGCAGAAGGACTACTTCCTTCCGCGGATGGCGGCCGGCGAGACGCGTGGCGCGTTCTCGATGTCGGAGCCGGGCCTCGGCTCGGACGTGTCGGCGATCACCTCGAAGGCCGTCAAGGACGGCGACGAGTACGTCCTCAACGGCCAGAAGATGTGGCTGACGAACGGCGGCACGTCGACGCTGGTGGCCGTTCTCGTCCGAAGTGACGAAGGACACCCGGAGGGCACCGCCCCCCACAAGTCGATGACGACCTTCCTCGTGGAGAAGGAGTCGGGCTTCGGAGAGGTCCGCCCCGGCCTCACCATCCCCGGGAAGATCGACAAGATGGGTTACAAGGGGGTCGACACCACCGAGCTCATCATGGACGGACTGCGCATTCCGGCCAATCGGGTCCTCGGCGGGGAGACCGGCCGAGGGTTTTACCAAATGATGGACGGCGTGGAGGTCGGCCGCGTGAACGTGGCGGCCCGTGGTTGCGGTGTCGCTCAGCGTGCATTTGAGCTCGGTGTCTCGTATGCCCAGCAGCGTCACACTTTCGGCAAGGCGATCGCCCAGCACCAGGCGATCCAGTTCAAGCTGGCCGAGATGGCTACCAAGGTCGAGGCCGCCCATGCGATGATGGTGAACGCAGCACGCAAAAAGGACTCCGGGGAACGAAACGACCTCGAAGCAGGGATGGCGAAGTACCTCGCCTCCGAATACTGCAAGGAGGTCGTCGAGGACGCCTTCCGCATTCACGGCGGCTACGGGTTCTCGAAGGAGTACGAGATCGAGCGTCTCTACCGGGAGGCGCCGATGCTGCTCATCGGTGAAGGTACCGCCGAGATCCAGAAAATGATCATCGGCCGTCGACTGCTCGAGGAGTACCGGTTCCAGGGTTGATTGTCGGCTTTGAGTCGGTTCGGCCGCGAAGAAGATCACACCCCGTGTTCGTCTTCCGGCCGTCGACTCGGTTCCTGGCTTACCCAGTTGCGCCCCTCAACCGATAGCATCGAGGGAAAGCCGCCGTCCCCGTTGCCAGTGCGGCATCATCCGCTACGAAGGTCATCCATGCCCCACAGCCAAACCTCTGCACACCGCGACAGCCTCACGGGCGTACGCCTCGCGCGCGGAGCATCGCCGTGGCTCCTGCCGACCGTCGCCACCGCGGCGCTCAGCCTCGTGCGCGCGCGCAAGTCGAGGCGGGCCGCGGCCATCGCCGTGCCGACCACCGCGCTCGCGGCCGGCATGCTGTGGTTCTTCCGCGATCCCGAGCGCGAGATCGCTCAGGGCCGGGTCATCTCCCCCGCCGACGGTGTGGTGCAGAGCATCATGCCGTGGAAGGACGGACGGACCCGGGTCGCCATCTTCATGAGCCCGCTGAACGTCCACGTCAACCGCGCGCCGCTGGCCGGCACCGTGACGTCCGTGGAGCACGTTCCCGGCGGGTTCGTCCCGGCGTTCAACAAGGAGAGCGAGAACAACGAGCGCGTTGTCTGGCACTTCGACACCGAGCTCGGCGACATCGAGATGGTCCAGATCGCCGGCGCCGTCGCCCGGCGCATCGTGCCGTACATCCCGCAGGGGACCAAGGTCGAGCAGGGTGACCGCATCGGTCTGATCCGCTTCGGCTCGCGCGTCGACATCTACCTCCCCGAGGGTGTCGAGGTCGCCGTCGAGGTCGGCCAGGCCACCACGGCGGGGGTGACTCGCATTGACCGTGATTGATCCCGACACACGTGCCGCCGACTGGGTCGGCGGCGCTGACGACGAGGCGGCCGACGAGGCCGAGGAGATGCCGTTGTCGCTGAGGCTGTCCATAGCGGACGCCCTCACGCTCGGTAACGCCACGTGTGGATTCATGGCGGTGTACTTCACCACCACCGGCATCCTCATCCCGCACCTCACGGGGAGCACCGAGACCGGCATGGCGCGCAACAGCGCCGCCACCGCCGTGATCCTGATGCTGTGCGCGGCGATCTTCGACCTCTTCGACGGCATCGTGGCGCGCAAGCTGCGCTCGTCCCCGATGGGCGCCGAGCTCGACAACCTGTCGGACCTCATCAGCTTCGGTCTGGCCCCGGCCTACTTCGTGCTCGTGTACGGGATGGTCGCGGACGACGCGCAGCAGAAGGTCTCGGCGGTGGCCGCGATCGTGGTGCTCCTCGCGGTGGTGCTGCGGCTCGCGAGATTCTCCTGCGTGACCATGAAGGACGGCATGTTCCAGGGCATGCCGAGCCCCTTCGGCGCGCTGACGGTGGTCTCCATCGTGCTCCTCGAGCTGCCGTTCATCCCGACGCTGCTCGCGATCATCGGCGTCGCCTGGCTGATGGTGAGCCGGGTGGAGTACCCCAAGCCGCGGGGCATCCTCGCGGTGGCGATGCTCAGCTGGATCGTCGGAGCGATGGGCATGCTCGCGGCCTGGGCGTTCGACGCCCCGGGCGGGGAGTTCCTGCTCCAGGCGGGCTGCGCGCTCCAGGTCGTGATGGGCGCCGTGATCCCCCTCTTCGCGACGGCCCGTCGGGTGAACACCTTCCGCGGCAACCGGCGTGAGAGCCGGGAGGCCCGGGCGGCCCAGCTGCCGTAGCGCACGCTGTACGAGTAGGGCCCCGGAGGCACATCGCCTCCGGGGCCCTTCCGCGTGCCCGGGGCCGGCCGAGGCGCTCGTACCGGGGCTAGCCGAGGCGCTTGTAGTAGAGCGTCGTGGGGCGCGGGACGCCGGCCGGGTCGGCGGCGAAGTCCGGGATCGTCCCGGCGGCCGTCCAGCCCGCTCCCCGGTAGAGGCGTTCGGCCGGGCTGTCCGTCTGGGTGTCCAGGACGAGCAGGGTGAGGCCCGTGGCGGCGGCGTGGGCCTCGGCCGTGGCGAGGAGCCGGTACCCGAGGCCCCGGCCGCGGGCGGAGCGGTGCACCAGGAGGCGGGCGATCTCGCCGCGGTGCCGGCCGTTGGCCGTACCGGCGCGGACGAGGGTGACGACGCCGGTCAGGCCCCCGTCCGGGCCGTGGGCCGCCCAGACGTCCCGTACGCCCTCCTCGGTCTCCTCGGCGACGCGGGACCACCAGGCGGCCGCCTCGGTGGCCTCCAGGGGCGCCAGGAAGCCGACGGAGGCACCACCGTCCACGGCGTCGACGAGGAGCGCGGCGAGACCGGCGGGGGCGTGGGCGCGTACCTCGTCGGGGGTGAGCCGCTCGACGCGGTCGGCGGCCCGCGCGAGGGGCTTCTCCAGGCAGAGGAGGCCGGGCCGCTCGTCCCAGGAGGCGACGGTCTCGAAGCCGAGGCTCCGGTAGAGGGCCAGCGGTCCCTCCCGCCGGTCCCAGACGGTGAGACGCACGGCCGGGGCGCCGGAGGCCTCCGCGCGGCGCAGGGCCTCGGCCATGAGGGCTTTCGCGATCCCCTTGCGGCGTGCCTCGGGAGCGACCCAGAGCCGCTTGATCTCGGGCGCGCGGCCCTCGCGGGGGGCCTTGAGGACGACACAGCCGACGGGCGCGTCGTCGCCGGGCGGGGTGGCGAGCAGGACCGTGTCGGCGGTGAAGGCGGCGGCCGGGTCCTCGGCCTCGCCGCGGTATACGGCCGGCAGCCCGGCCACCGCCGCCGCGGGCGTGCCCTTCTCCGCCTGGTTGACCAGGTGGTAGGCGGCCAGCAGGTCGGAGAGGCGCGGGTGGGAGCGGTTCTCCTCGATCATCACGTTCATGGGCCGAGCTTCACACCGCGTTGTTTCGCGCGTGTGAAACCCGGCCCAGGGGGTCGAGCGGGTCGGTCAGGGGGTGTAGGCCTTCGCGGCGTCCGCGACGAAGGGCTGCCGGACGGTGCGCATGCCGCCGGGGACCTTCTTGTCCGGCTGGATGATGACGGACTCCCGGGACGACGGGGCCTTGGGGTCGCCGAGGTTGTGGCTCATCCCGAAGCCGGCGTCGTAGGACGTCAGCGTCAGGAGCGCCTTGCCGACGCCGTCGCGCGTGAGGTCCTTGCTCTCGCAGGCCTTCTTCAGGGCCTCGCCGAAGACGCTCGCCGCGGTCCAGCCGGCGACGATGCCGTTGTCGAGGGAGTCGCCCGGGTAGGCGGCCTGGTAGTCCGCGACGAGCTTCTTCGCGATCGGGGTGTCCGCGCCGATGGGGAGGCTCGGAGAGGCGAACCAGTACATCTTCTCCAGGGCGGGACCGGCCTGGGTGCCGAGCAGCTGCGGCGCGAAGGCGGAGTTGTTGCCGACGACGGGGACCTTCAGGCCGGTGGCTGCGGCGACTCCCACGAGGGAGGCGGCCTGGCGGGGGCCCGCGCTGATGACGATGGCCTTGACCCCGGCCTGCTTGAGCGCCGCGACCTGGGCCGACATGTCGTTGTCGGTGGGCTTGATCTTCTGCTCGACGACGCTGAGGCCAGCCTTCTCGGCCGCGTACTTCGAGCCCTTGAGCGCGTTCTCGCCGTAGTCGCCCTCGAAGTAGACGTGGCCGAGCTTGTCGCCCGACTTCAGCCCCTTCTCCTTGAGCAGGAAGTCGACGGCGTTGATCGTCTCGACGTCGTACGTGGCGCCCAGGACGCGGATGTACGGGGAGCCGAGCAGCGAGGCGGACCAGGCCTGCGGGAGGACGAGGCCCTTGTCCTGGCCGTCGACCCGGGGCTTGACGGCGGCGACGAAGGGCGAGCCGATGAACTGGGCGTAGCCGACGACCTTCGGCTCCAGCTCGGTGTAGGCGGCGAGCGCCTTCTGCGGGTCGTAGCCGTGGTCGCGGACGGTCAGCTCCAGCTGCCGGCCGCAGATCCCGCCGGCGGCGTTGACCTGCTTCACGTACAGCTGCTGGGCCTGGGTGACGCTCTTGCCGAGGGTGGCGTACACCCCGGTCATGTCGGTGAGCGCGCCGAGCGAGATCGTCTTGTCGGTGACGCCCTCGCCGGTCTTCACCCCGCCCGCGCCGGTCGGCTTGGCGTCGTCGGTCTTGGCCTTGGAGCTGCATCCGGCGGCGGTGAGGGCGACCAGCGCGGCGAGCGCGGCGGCCAGGCCCCGCACGGCCTGTCGTCTGTGGATCATCGTGCCTCTCCTGAGGGTTCGGTGTTCGAGGGTGCGTGGGACGGGGTGGGGTGGGATGGGGGGTTCTCGGGTTCTCCGGGGCTTCCCGGCCCGCCGGGTGCTCCCGGTTTTCCGGGCCTCCGGGCCGCCAGGCGGGCCAGGCCTCCGGGCAGGAACAGCACCACCGCGACGACGGCGGCGCCGTACAGGTAGCGCGAGGCCTCCCCCGGTGCGATCCCGCCCGTGCCCGGGGCGGAGACCAGCGGGAGGGCGTCGCTGTAGCGGTTGAGGAGCTGCGGCAGGAGGGAGACGAAGACGCCTCCGGCCACCGCGCCCGCGACCGAGCCGAGACCGCCGATGACGATCATGGCCAGGTATTCGAGGGAGAGCGCCATGCCGAAGTACTCCGGCACCGTGCGCTGGAAGACCAGGGCGAGCAGGACGCCCGCGAGGCCCGCGTACATGGAGGAGAGGACGAAGACGGCGGCGCGGTAACGGGCCACCGGGATGCCCATCACCCCGGCGGCGATCCGGTGGTCGCGGATGGCGTTCATCGCCCGCCCGGGGCGGCCCCGGAGGACTCCGCGGGCGAAGACCACCCCGCCGAGGAGCAGCACGAGCCCCAGGTACCAGAGCTTCTCCACCGCGCCGAACGGCACCTGGGCGACGAGGAGTTCGCTGTCGTCGAAGGTGAGGCCGAAGAGGGAGAGCGGGGGGACCGCGCGGCCGTTGTAGCCGCCGGTGAGGTCGTGGGCGTTGAAGAGCACGTGCTGGCCGATGAAGATCAGCGCGAGGGTGGCGATCCCGAGGTACGCGCCGCGCAGCCGGCCCGCGATGGGGCTGAACACCCCGCCCGCCAGGCCCGAGAGCGCCACCGCGAGGACGGCGGCGAGCCAGCCGGGAAGGCCGAGCCCGGCGAGTCCGTCGGTGCCGTCACCGGCGAAGGCACAGTAGCCGTAGGCGCCGACGGCGAGGAAGAAGGCGTGCCCCATGGAGAGCTGGCCGGTGGCGCCGGTGAGCAGGTTGATGCCGATCGCGCCGAGGGCGGCGGCCATCGCGAAGAGGCCCGCCTGGAGCCAGAAGCGGTCCAGGTAGAAGGGGAGGACGACGAGGACGAGGCCGGCGGCGGCCCACCCGTACAGCGCCGGGGTGCGGACCCGGAGGCCGCTCCGGGCGAGGGTCTCAGACACGCGCCAGCTCCTTCGTACCGAAGAGTCCCGCCGGGCGGATCAGGAGCACCGCCACCATGACGAGGTAGGGGGCCAGGTCGCCGATCCCCCGGCCGAGGAACGCCAGGTCGCCCTGGTAGCCGGTGGCGAGGGACTCGGTGACGCCGACGAGGAGGCCGCCGACGAGGGCGCCCGTGGTGGAGTCGAGACCGCCGAGGATGGCGGCGGGGAAGGCCTTGAGCGCGGCCAGCGAGGTGGCCCGTTCCAGGCCCGGGGTCGGGAAGACCGTCAGGAAGAGCGCGGCGACGGCGGCGAGACCGCCGGCGACGGCCCAGGCGCCGAGCGAGACCCGGCCGAGCCGGATGCCCATGAGGGCGGCGGTCTCCTGGTTCTCGGCGGCGGCCCGCATGGCGACGCCCCAGGAGGTGTACCGGAAGGCGAGCAGGAAGGCGGTGATGAGGAGGGCCGCGGCGAGCAGGGCGGCGATCCGGGTCTCCGCGATGGTGACCGGTCCGACGGTGACGACCGCGTCGCCCCACGGGTCGCCCAGGGCGAGGATGTCGGTGCCGATCCGGCGGGTCAGCTCCGTGGCGAGCAGGATGTCGACACCGATGGTGACGATGGCGAGGACGCTGTGGTCGGCGCCCCGGTGCCGGCGCATCACGAAGAACTCGACGGCCGCGCCGACCAGCGCCGCGCCGGCGATGCCGGCGAGGAGGGCGGGCCAGAAGCCGATCTCGTCGTGGAGCACGGCGGTCACGTAGCCGCCGGCCAGGAGGAGGGAGGCGTGGGCGAAGTTGACGACCTCGGTGGCGCGGAAGATGACCACGAAGCCGAGGGCGATGAGGGCGTAGATCGAGCCCAGTGAGATGCCGTTGATCAGGAACTCGGCGAACGTGCTCACGCGGCGGACTCCTCTCCGAGGTAGGCGCGGACGACCGCCGGGTCGTTCTGGACGTCGGCGGGGGTCCCGTCGGCGATCCGGCGGCCGAAGTCGAGGACGGTGACGGAGTCGGCGAGCCGCATCACCAGGCCCATGTCGTGCTCGACGAGGAGGACCGAGATGCCGAGGCTGTCGCGGACCCCCGCGATGACCGAGGCGGTACGGCGCCGCTCGTCGGCGGTCATGCCGGCGACGGGCTCGTCGAGCAGCAGGAGCTTGGGCTCCATGCAGAGCGCGCGGGCCAGTTCGGCGAGCTTCTGCTGTCCGTACGAGAGGGAGCCCGCCGGCCGCGAGAGGTACGGCTCCAGGCCGACGAAGGCGGCGATCTCCCGGACCCTGGCACGGTGGCGCGCCTCCTCGCGCGCGGCGGAGGGGAGCCGCAGCCCGGCGGCGACGAAGCCGGTGCGGGTCAGCCGGTGGCGGCCGAGCATCAGGCTGTCCTCGACGGTGGCGCGGGGCGGCAGGGCCAGGTTCTGGAAGATCCGGCCGACGCCGAGGTCCGCGATCCGGTGCGGGGGCAGGGCGGTCAGCTCGTGCGGGCCGAGGCGGACGGAGCCCTCGGTGGCCTTGTAGACGCCGGAGAGCACGTTGAAGCAGGTGGACTTCCCCGCGCCGTTGGGTCCGATGAGGGCGTGCACGGTGCCGGGCCGGACGGTGAAGCCGACGCCGTCGAGGGCGGTGAGCCCGGCGAACCGGACGGTGAGGTCACGGACTTCGAGGGCGGGGATGTCGGGGGTGGGGGTGTCGGGGGCGGGGGCGTGTTCCTCCGGTCCGGGAGCGGACTTCTCCGGCTCGGCGCCGGGGGGCGGGGGCGGTGTCATCGGGGGGATTCCTCCCAGCGGGGCAGGACCGGGTGCGTGGCACGGGCGCGGGCCGCGTCGGCGGCGGCGTCCTCGTCGACCACGCCCAGATAGCGGCGGCGCACCTCGTCGGAGGCGGCGAGTTCGGCGGCCGGACCGGACAGGGTGACCTCGCCGACCTCCAGGACGTACGCGCGGGAGGCGAGCCGCAGCGCGAGCGCCGCGTTCTGCTCGACGAGGAGCACGGCCGTGCCCTGGGCGTTGATCTCCCGGACCGCGTCCGCGATCCGCGCCGCCATCAGCGGGGCCAGACCGAGGGAGGGCTCGTCGAGGAGGAGCAGGCCCGGCGCGGCCATCAGGGCGCGGCCGACGGCCAGCATCTGCTGCTCGCCGCCGGAGAGCAGTCCGGCCTGCTGCCGGGCGCGCTCCGCGAGGACCGGGAACAGTTCGTGGACCCGGCGCAGGGCGGCGGCCTTCGCCGCCCGGCCGCCGCGTCTGCCGAGCGCTCCCGCCCGCAGGTTGTCCTCGACCGTCATCCGGGCGAAGACCTGCCGGCCCTCGGGCACCTGGGAGACGCCGGCCGCGACGACCCGGTCGGGCGGCAGCCCGTCGAGCGGCCGACCGTCACGGCTCACCGTCCCGGAGACCACGGCGCCGCCGTGGAAGCGCAGGGTGCGCGAGACGGCCCGCAGCAGCGTCGACTTCCCGGCCCCGTTGCCTCCCAGGACGGTGACCACCTCACCCGCCGGTACGGTCAGCGACACCTGCCGCAGTGCGCGTACCGGTCCGTATCCCGCCGTCAGGTCCGTCACCTGAAGGGCGGGTGCGGTACCTCCCATGGTTCCCCTTTTCCCGGCCGTCCTTGTTACCCGGCCGTTCGATGGCGCTCACCACAACACCGCGCCGGACCGCGCGTCCACGCCCCGCCGCCGAATCGCTGCCGGTGACCAGCGGGTGCGCCGACGGGCTGTGCATGCGCACAACGCTGCGCGTCAGGGCTGTGCGGAGGGGGCCGGGGCGGTGGATCCTCCGGGCATGGGACGGCGCAGAAGGCGGACCGGTGACGACTGGAAGGTGCTCGCTCAGGCGTGCACGGCGCTTCTGGAGCGGGTGCCGGAGCTGGTGGACGAGCATCTGAGGGAACTCCACGCGTACGAGCCCGCCTACGGGCGGATCCTGCCGTACGACCAGCACTGGCAGGAGGCGCAGGAGGCGATGCGGATCGGGATCGAGATGATCTCGGCGCCGCGGAACTCGCCCCGGCGGGATCTGGAGCACGCGGACGGGATGGGCCGGCGGCGTGCCGCGCAGGGCATGCCGCTCGAACTGGTCGTGCACGCCTACCGGCATGCCGGGCATCTGGTCTGGGACGCGCTGATCGAGGGCGCGGGGACGGACACGGCGCAGCTGGCGGCGCTGATGCAGTCGGCGACGACGGTCTGGTCGGCGGTGGACGCGCAGGCGGACACGGCGTCGGAGGCGTACCGGACGACGGAGCTCGAACTGCGCCGCCGCACGGACGAGCAGCTCCAGGCGCTCCTGGACGCCCTGCTCCAGGGCCGGCGGTCACCCGAGCTGGTGTCACGGGCGGCGGCGGGCCTGGACCTGCCGGAGCTGGGGCGGTACGCGGTGGTGGTGCTGCGCTACGACCGGCGGGAGGAGCGCGAGCCGTTCCACCGGCAGGTGCAGGGCGAGGGAGTGCGGTTCCTGTGGCGGATGGGCGCCGACTGCGAGCTGGGGGTGGTGGCGCTGGCCGGGGACACCGGTCTGGACGCGCTGTCGGAGCTCCTCGACGGGCGGTGCCCGGGTCCCGGCGGGATCAGTCCGGTGGTCGTGGGCCTCACCGAGCTGGGCCGGGCGCGCCGGCTGGCGGAGCTGGCGCTGCGGACGTGTCCGCCGGGCAGCCGCGAGATCGTACGGCTCGACCGGCGGATGGCGGGCGCGCTCGTGGTGGGCCAGCCGGAGATGGCGAACCTGCTGGTCTCGGACGTCCTGGGGGGCCTGCTCGAACTGGACCCGGCTGACCGGGCCGTCCTCCTGGAGACGCTGGACGCGTGGCTGGACTGCGAGGGGTCGGCTGGACGGGCGGCGGGACGGCTGTACTGCCACCGGAACACGGTCTTCAACCGGTTGCGGCGGCTCGAACAACTGACGTCCCGGTCGCTGTCGCGGCCGCGGGACCTGACGGAGATGACGCTGGCACTCGACGCGTTCCGGCTGACGGCGCCGGGGGGTTCGGCCTGACGGCCCGGGCGGCTCCCGTCGCGCGCGTCCAGGCGCACGGTCGTCACCTCGCCGCCCCCGGTCGTGACGACCAGGCCGGAGCGGGAGCTGTCCCTGCCGTAGGCGCCGGTCGGAGGGGTGCCCGCTTCGGGGCCCGGTGGAGGGCCCCGAGACGGGTTCCTAGATCAGGAAGTCGCGGGCCAGCGCGGCCGCCGTGTCCTCCAGGAGCGGGCCCGCGTTCGCCATGGACTTCGCGGGGTCGGGTTCGAGCGCCGTGAGGGGGTAGGCGCGGCGGATGCCCGCCCTGCCCAGGGCTTCGGGCGCAAGGGCCAGGCGTCCGCAGACCGCGACGACCTCCTTGCCGGCGGCGCGGGCCGCCGCGGCGACGCCCGCCGGGGCCTTGCCGTGGAGGGTCTGCTCGTCGAGGGAGCCCTCGCCGGTGATGACGAGGGTGGCGCGCTCCAGGGCGGGGGCGAAGCCGAGCACCTCCAGCATCAGTTCGATGCCGGGGCGGAAGCTGGCGCCGAGGATGAGCGCGCCGTAGCCGATGCCGCCCGCGCCACCGGCGCCGGGGGCGACGGCCGCCTCGGCCGCCTTGGGGCCGACGGCCTTCTCCAGGACGGTGGCGAAGTGGGCGAGGGCCGCGTCCAGGGTGCGGACGTCGTCCGGGGTGGCGCCCTTCTGCGGGCCGTAGACGGCGGGGGCGCCCTTGGGCCCGGTGAGCGGGTTGTCGACGTCGCTCGCGAGGATCAGGTCGACCGAGGCGAAGCGGGTGTCGAGGCCGCTGAGGTCGGCCGTGGCCAGGTCGGCGAGGGCCGCGCCGCCGGGGCCCACGGGGGCGCCGTCCGCGTCGAGGAAGCGGGCGCCGAGCGCGGCGAGCATGCCGGCGCCGCCGTCGGTGGTGGCGCTGCCGCCGACGCCGAAGACGAGGGTGGTCGCGCCGGCGTCGAGCGCAGCGCGGAGGAGTTCGCCGGAGCCGTACGTGGTCGCGGTCAGCGGGGCGAACACGCCGGGCGGGAGGAGCTGGAGACCGGAGGCCTCCGCCATCTCGACGACCGCGGTGGTGTCACGGAGCGCGTAGGCCGCGGTGACGGGGTCGCCGAGGGGGCCCGTCACCTGGACCTCGCGGCGTTCGAATCCGGCCGCGACGGCGGCCGCGACGGTGCCGTCGCCCCCGTCCGCGACGGGCAGTGTCTCCACCGTGAGCTCCGGGACGACCCGTCGCAGTCCCGCTGTGACCCGCTCCGCGACCTGTACGGCCGTGAGCGAACCCTTGAACTTGTCGGCAGCCACGAGCACGTGAGCCACCTGAGTTGCTGCTCCGTCCGTCACCTTGCATCCCTTGCTTTCGAACGTGCAGTCGCGCCGAGGCCGACCCTATCCGTACCTCCGGACGGCGTGCCACCCCCGGATGCACCCATATGTCGCACCATGGTGGGGTCGCACGGGTCCGGAACCGACCGCACGGGCCCCCGAACCCCCCGAGGGCGGACGCTGACGGACCGGACGGCGGACGGGGACGCGGCGGGCGGGGACGCGGCGGGCGGGGTGCTCAGCCCTGCGGGGGCTCCGGCGGGACGGCCTCTCCGGTGCGCACCGCCTCGTCCCGGCTGACGGCTCGTGCCTCCGTGCGGTGCCCTCGGGCGATGTAGTCGCGGACCACCGCCTCGACGGCGTCCTGGGGGTTGCCGATGCCGGCCAGAACCATGACTTCCACGACGAGTTCGGCGTCGAGACCGATGTTCACCTTGGCCATGTCGGGAACCTAACACCCGGTGGCCGGGCGCCGCACGGCTCTTCCGGAGCCCTCAGAAGAGGGTGCCGTCGCGGCCCGACTCGAAGGCGAGCAGACGCTGTTTGCGGTCGAGCCCGCCCCCGTATCCGGTGAGTCCGCCCCCCGCGCCGACCACCCGGTGGCAGGGGACGATGACGCCGACCGGGTTCTTGCCGTTGGCGAGGCCCACGGCGCGGGAGGCGCCGGCGTTGCCGAGGAGTTCGGCGAGTTCGCCGTATGTCCGGGTCTCGCCGTAGGGGATGCGGCACAGCTCGGCCCAGACCCGGAGCTGGAAGTCGGTGCCGACGAGGTGCAGGGGGAGGTCGAACTCGGTGAGTTCCCCCGCGAAGTAGGCGTCGAGCTGTCGGATCGCCTCGCCGAAGGGGCGCGGGTCGGGTTCGCCGAAGGTCTCCTCGGGCGGGCGGTGGCGCTGCCCCGTCATGTGGACGCGGCTCAGGACGCCGTCGACGGCGACGAGGGTCAGCGGCTCGTACGGACTGTCCATGACGGTGTGCTGGACGGTGGGGGCCATGGCGGTTCAGTGTCCTTCGCTGGGCAGGAGGTTGATCGGGTGGTCGTCGGTCGCCCAGAGGTACTGGACGGCGTACGCGCGCCAGGGGCGCCAGTGCGCCGCGCGGGCGGTGAGCGCGGCCGGGGTGCCGGGCAGGCCGAGCCCCTCGGCTGCCCGGCGGACGCCGAGGTCACCGGGGAGGAAGGCGTCGGGGTCGCCGAGGGCGCGCATGGCGATGATCTCGGTGGTCCAGGGGCCGAATCCGGGCAGGGCGAGCAGCCGGACCCTGGCCTCCTCCCGGTCGTCGGCGGGACCGAGGGTGAGGGAGCCGTCGGCGAGCGCCCCGACCAGGGTGAGGAGGGTGGTGCGGCGGCTGCGGGGCAGGGCGAGGGTCTCGGGGTCGAGGGCGGCGAGGGCCCCGGGGCTCGGGAAGAGGTGGGTGAGGCCGCCCTCGGGGTCGTCGACGGGGGTGCCGTGCGCGGTGACGAGGCGGGCGGCGTGGGTGCGGGCGGCGGCGGTGGAGACCTGCTGGCCGAGGACGGCCCGGACGGCGAACTCGGCGGGGTCGACGGTCCCCGGCACCCGGCGGCCGGGCGCCGCGTCGACGATCGACGCGAGCAGCGGATCGGCGCGCAGCCGCTCGTCGACGGCGACGGGGTCGGCGTCGAGGTCGAGGAGGCGGCGGCAGCGGCTGATCGCGTGGGTGAGGTCGCGGGGGTCGGTGAGGGAGAGGCGGCAGGCGATGTGGTCGGGGCGGGGCGCGAGGGCGACGATGCCGTGTCCGTACGGCAGGGCGAGGGTCCTGCGGTAGGCGCCGTCGCGCCACTCCTCCACGCCGGGGACGGCGGTGGCGGCGAGGTGGCCGAAGAGGTTGGAGGGTTCCAGCGGGGTGCGGAACGGCAGCCGGAGGCTGATCACCCCGGGGGTGGGGACCCGGTCGTGGGCCGGGCGTGCGGCACGGGCGCGGAGCTCGCCGGGGGTGAGGGCGAAGACCTCGCGGACGGTGTCGTTGAAGGTGCGGATGGAGGAGAACCCGGCGGCGAAGGCGACTTCGCCGAACGGCATCGGGGTGGTCTCGATGAGGACCCTCGCGGTCTGGGCGCGCTGGGCGCGGGCCAGGGCGAGGGGCCCGGCGCCCAGTTCGGCGAGGAGCTGGCGTTCGATCTGGCGGGTGGACCAGCCGAGGCGCCGGGCGAGCCCGGGGACGCCTTCCCGGTCGACGACCCCGTCCTGGATGAGCCGTACGGCGCGGGCGACGGCGTCGGCGCGGACGTTCCACTCGGGTGAGCCGGGGCTGGTGTCGGGGCGGCACCGCTTGCAGGCCCGGAACCCGGCGCGCTGGCAGGAGGCGGCGCTGGCGTGGAACTCCATGTTCTCGGGCTTGGGCGGGACGACCGGGCAGCTGGGCCGGCAGTAGATCCGGGTGGTGCGGACGGCGGTGAAGAACACGCCGTCGAAGCGGGCGTCCTTCGACTGGACGGCCCGTACGCAGCGCTCGGTGTCGGTGTGCATGAGTCCAGCATCGGGGACGGACGGCTCGGGAGCTGGCGAGAAAACGACATGGTCGTCCCTGGACCTGCCCGGGCCCCGATCCGGTCCTCGGATCAGACGGTGACCGTCCGGTAGTGGGTGGTCAGCCTGCCGTCCTCCCCCAGGACGTGGAAGGCGAGCGCGGGCGGCTGGTCGAGGTGGACGTGCGGATCCGTCCCCGGGCGCTCCCAGGGGAGGCGGATCGCCGAGACGACACCGGGGGCGACGAGCAGCGGACGCCCGGCGAAGGTCGTGGCGGCGGCGGTGTGGGCGTGGCCCGCGAGGAAGGCGGTGAGGTGGGGGTGGCGATCGGCGAGCGCGGCGAGCCGCTCCTCGCCGAACTGGCGGATCTCGTCCACGTACGGGGTGTGCAGCGGGACGGGCGGGTGGTGGAAGGCGACGAGGACGGGCACCTCGCGCGGGGTGGCGTCGAGGACCTCCTCCAGCCACTCGACGGTCTCGTCCTCCAGGAGGCCGTGGTGCTCGCCGGGCACGGAGGAGTCGCAGAGGGCGATCACGAAGCCCTCGCCCCGGAGGAGCTGGTTGACGGGGGCGTACGGGCGCGCCTCCGTCCCGTCGTCGAGGAGGACCTTGCGGAAGGCGGCGCGGTCGTCGTGGTTGCCGGGGCAGACGAGCAGCGGATGGCGGGAGTTCAGCAGCTCACGTGCCACCGCGTACTGGGCCGGGGTCCCGTGGTCGGTGACGTCCCCGGTGACGAGGACGGCCGCCAGGTCGTACGGCAGGTCCTCCAGGTACCGCAGGACGGCGCGCGTGCGGTCGGCGCTGCGCGGTTCCCCGTCGACGTGGATGTCGCTGACATGGGCGATGACGATCACGTGACCGGTCCTCCGTCGGGGTGGGCGGGTGCTGCTCGCCCGACCGTACGGCGGTCATGTTCCGTACCGTAAGGGCCGCTTCGCGACCGGTGGCCTGCCCCGCCGGGGCGGCCACCGGACCGGACGGGCCGGCGTGCGGGCGGTTACTCGAACCGGGCGGTGTCGCCGGCGCCGCGGCGCAGGATCTCGGGTTCGCCGCTGGAGAAGTCGACGACGGTGGTGGGTTCGGTGCCGCAGTCGCCGGAGTCGACCACCGCGTCCACCTGGTGGTCGAGCCGCTCCTTGATCTCCCAGCCCTGGGTCAGCGGTTCCGCCTCGTCGGGCAGGAGCAGGGTGCTGGAGAGCAGCGGCTCGCCGAGCTCGGCGAGCAGGGCCTGGGTGACGACGTGGTCGGGGATGCGGACGCCGACCGTCTTCTTCTTGGGGTGGAGCAGCTGGCGCGGCACCTCCTTCGTCGCCGGGAGGATGAAGGTGTACGGGCCGGGGGTGGCGGCCTTGACCGCGCGGAAGACGTCGTTGTCGATGTGCACGAGCTGGCCCAGCTGGGCGAAGTTCGAGCACATGAGGGTGAAGTGGTGCCGGTCGTCGAGGTCGCGGATGGCCCGGATGCGGCTGATGCCGTCCCGGCTGCCGAGTCGGGAGCCGAGCGCGTAGCAGGAATCGGTCGGGTACGCGACGAGCGCCCCGTTCCGGATGCTGTCGGCCAGAGCGCCGATGGTGCGCGGCTGCGGGTTGTCGGGGTGAACGTCGAAGTACTTCGCCATGGGGTCAGTCTAATTTTCGCGGGCGGAGGCGCGCAGCCGGCGCCAGACGGCCTTCGCCGCGTTGTGCCCGGACATGCCGTGGACGCCGGGGCCGGGCGGGGTGGCGGAGGAGCAGAGGAAGACCGCCGGGTGCGGGGTGGCGTAGGGGCGGAGGGAGAGGGTGGGGCGCAGCACCAGCTGGAGGCCGCGGGCGGCGCCGCAGGCGATGTCCCCGCCGACGTAGTTGGCGTTGCGGGCGGCGAGTTCGGGCGGTCCGGCCGTGGCGCGGGCCAGGACGCGGTCGCGGAAGCCGGGTGCGAAGCGCTCGATCTGACGCTCGATCGCCTCGGTGAGGTCGCCCCGCCAGCCGTTCGGCACATGGCCGTACGCCCAGAACACGTGCTTGCCCTCGGGGGCGCGGGTCGGGTCGACGAGGCTGGGCTGGGCGGTGATGAGGAAGGGCGTGTCGGGGGCGGTGCCGGAGGAGGCCTGGCGCAGGGCGGTGTCGATGTCCCGGGCGGTGGGGCCGACCTGGACCGTCCCGGCGCGGCGGGCTTCCTCGGCGGTCCAGGGCACGGGACCGTCCAGCGCGTAGTCGATCTTGAAGGCGCTCGCGCCGTACCGGTAGTGGTCGTAGTGGCCGCCGAAGCCGGCGATCCGGGCGAGGGCCGTGGGCGAGGTGTCGAAGACGTAGGCGCGGGCGGGCGGCAGGTCGTCGAGCCGCTTGACCTCGAAGTCGGTGTGGACGGCGCCGCCGAGGTCCTTGAGGTACGCGGTGAGGGCGTCGGAGATCGACTGGGAGCCGCCCCGGGGCACGGGCCAGCCGCCGGCGTGGGCGGCGAGCGCGAAGACGAGGCCGACGGCGCCGGTGGCGAAGCCGCCCAGCGGGGCGATGACATGGCCGACGAGCCCGGCGAAGAGCGCGCGGGCCTTCTCGTCCTGGAAGCGGCGCATCAGCCAGGTGGAGGGCGGCAGTCCGGCGAGGCCGAAGCGGGCGAGGGTGACGGGGTCGCTGGGCAGCGCGGTGAGCGGCAGCTGCATGAAGTCCCGCGCGAGGGTGTCCCACTTGCCGAGGAAGGGGGCGACGAGTCTGCGGTACGCCCCGGCGTCGCGCGGTCCGAAGGAGGCGGCCGTCTCGGCGACGGAGCGGGCGAGGACGGCCGCGGTGCCGTCGTCCCAGGGGTGGGCCATGGGCAGTTCGGGGTGGAGCCACTCCAGTCCGTACCGGTCCAGCGGCATCGTCCTGAAGACGGGCGATCCGGCCCCGAGGGGGTGCACGGCGGAGCAGGGGTCGTGGCGGAAGCCGGGGAGGGTGAGTTCCTCGGTCCTGGCGCCGCCGCCGACCGTGGACCTGGCCTCGAAGACGGCCACGGAGAAGCCGCGGCGGGCCAGTTCGACGGCGGCGGTCAGCCCGTTGGGCCCCGCCCCCACGACGACGACATCGAGCATCGACGTATCCTTCGACACCTTCGGACTCCTCACGTCAGCCGATGGCCAGGGTTCTCAGGATAGGCCGGTGGGGGTGGCCGCCCTCACTGCCCCCCGAGGAGGGCGCGGATCCGCTCGGCGGTCGCCGCGTCCCGGGCCGCGGTGAACGGCAGCGCGTTCCCCCCGGTGATCCGGAAGGGCTCTCCGGCGAGGGTCGTGTGCGCGCCGCCCGCCTCGGTGACCAGGAGCAGTCCGGCCGCGTGGTCCCAGGCGTACTCCCAGGAGAAGGCGGTGGCGTCGAGCGTGCCGCGCGCCACGGCGAGGTACTCGAGTCCGGCGGAGCCGCAGGGCCGGGGGGCGACGCCGTCGGTGACCAGGCCGAGCAGGGCGCTCTTCTGGTCCGGGGTGGTGTAGTCGGGGTGCGAGGTGGCGACGGAGAGGACCGCGCCCGGGGCGGGCGAACCGGCCTTCAGCGACTGCCCGTTGAGGGTGGCGCCCCGGCCGCGCACGGCCACGGCGAACTCGTCGAGGGCGGGCGCGAAGGTCCAGGAGGCGAGCAGCTCGCCGTGGAGGGCGAGGGCGACGAGGGTGCAGAAGCCGGGGTCGCCGTGGACGAACTGGCGGGTGCCGTCGACGGGGTCGACGATCCAGACGGGGGCGTCGCCGCGCAGCGCCTCGTAGACGGCGGGGTCGGCGTGGACGGCTTCCTCGCCGACGACGACGGAGCCGGGCAGCAGGGCGGTGAGGGAGGCGGTGAGGTGGGCCTCGGCCTCGCGGTCGGCGACGGTGACCAGGTCGTGCGGGCCGTTCTTCTCGACGATGTCGTCGGCGGCCAGCTGCCGGAAGCGCGGCATGATCTCGGCGGCGGCCGCCTTGCGGACCGCCTCCTCGACCTCGGTCGTACGGCCGTCGAGGACGTGCTCAAGGAACTGATCGGTCATGTGTCCAGCTAAGCACGGGGCGCTGACAACCGGACCGTCGCATTCGTCACCCTCCGTTTCCCCGGGGAGTACCCTTTGGCCCAGTTCACCCCTTACACGCAGGGAGGGTTCCGTGCACGGCGCGTACCACGGTGAGTACAAGGTCCCCGGCGGGAAACTGGTGGTCGTCGACCTCGACGCCGAGGACGGGGTCCTGCGGAACGTCCGGGTGGCGGGCGACTTCTTCCTGGAACCGGACGAGGCGATCCTGGCGATCGACCGGGCGTTGGAGGGCGCCCCGGTCGACACGGACACCCCCGGGCTCGCGGCGCGGATCGACGCGGCGCTGCCGCCGGACACGCGGATGTTCGGGCTGACCTCGGAGGGCGTCGGCGTCGCGGTCCGACGCGCCCTGGCCCACGCCACGGACTGGACCGACTACGACTGGCAGCTGATCCACGAGCCGCCCCAGTCACCGGCCCTGCACATGGCGCTCGACGAGGTCCTGACGGCGGAGGTGGCCGCGGGCCGCCGCCCGCCGACCCTGCGGGTCTGGGAGTGGGGCGCCCCCGCGGTGGTCATCGGCAGCTTCCAGTCCCTGCGCAACGAGGTCGACCCGGAGGCGGCCGGGCGGCACGGCATCCAGGTGGTGCGCCGGATCAGCGGGGGCGGGGCCATGTTCATCGAGCCCGGCAACACGATCACGTACTCGCTCTCCGTGCCCGACGCCCTCGTCCAGGGCCTGTCCTTCACCGACAGCTACGCCTACCTCGACGACTGGGTGCTCGGTGCCCTCGGCGCCATGGGCGTCCGGGCCTGGTACCAGCCGCTCAACGACATCGCCACGGACGCGGGCAAGATCGCGGGCGCGGCGCAGAAGCGGATCGTGACGGGCCGGGGGGCGGTCCTGCACCACGTGACGATGGCGTACGACATCGACGCGGACAAGATGACGGAGGTGCTCCGGATCGGCCGCGAGAAGCTCTCCGACAAGGGCACGAAGAGCGCGAAGAAGCGGGTGGACCCGCTGCGGCGTCAGACGGGCCTGCCGCGCGAGGCGGTGATCGAGCGGATGATCGCCTCCTTCCGCGGCCGGTACGGACTGTCCGAGGGCCACGTCACGGAGGACGAGCTGACGCGGGCGAAGGAGCTGGCGGAGACGAAGTTCGGCACGGAGGAGTGGACGGCGCGGGTGCCTTAGTACGGCCGCGTGGAGGGGGCGGCTGCCGCGCGCGTGCCCGGCTGGGCGCCGGACGCCGAGAGCTGATCACGGCGCCGGTCACCGGTCCGGCCCCATGATCAGGTGACCACATCCCACCCGTCTCGTTGATGCCCACGCGGGCCGGTACGGACGTGCGGAAACGTCTCCGCACACCGTCGGCCCCCGGAACACGGCACCGACGGTACGGAGATCAGGTGGGACGGGCGAGGAAGCTCATGGCGGCGGTCGCGGGCGCGGTGCTGGCGGTGTGCCCCCTCGGGATCGTGCCGCCCGCGCAGGCGGTCGTCGGCGGACAGGAGGCACGGCCCCACCAGTACCCCTTCATGGCGGGTCTCGTGGACGTGGTGGAGCGCCGGGTGATGTGCGGCGGAGCGCTGATCGGCGGCCGGTACGTGCTCACCGCCGCCCACTGCCTGACGGGCTCGTACGCCGACCCCACGCGGGTGGGGGTGCTGCTCGGCGACCACGACCTGACGACCGGCGCCGACAGCCCGCACGCGGTCCTGCTGACACCGGCCCGCTTCGTCCCGCACCCCGACTACGACCCGGGCACCCAGCTGAACGACATCGCCCTCGTCGAACTGGCCGAGCCGGTCGCGCTCAACCGCGATGTCCGGCCGGTCGGTCTGCCCTCCTCGTCCACGCACGCCGGCCTGGACGGCACACAGGTCGAGGTCCCCGGCTGGGGCACGACCTCGTTCGGCGGCCGCGCCTCGGACGTCCTGCGGACCGTGGCCCTCGGGACCATGAGCAACACGGCCTGCGCGAGCCGGGGCATGGAACAGGTCGCGCCCACCCAGATCTGCACGTACGCCCCCGGCCGGGACACCTGCCAGTACGACTCCGGCGGCCCCCTGGTCCGGGCGGTGGGGGGCCGGCCGTACGTCGTGGGCCTGGTGTCCTACGGCAGGGAGTGCGCCACCGACACCCCCGCCGTGAACACCCGTGTCCGCTCCTACCTCAGCTGGATCGAGCGGACGACCGGACGGCTCCCCCGCGTCTCATGAGGGCCGTGTAGAGGAGCAGTGAGGCGGCGAGGCCGACGGCCCAGCCGTAGTCGGCCAGCGGTTTCAGGACGGGGATGAGACCGTCCTCGGGGAACGGCCCGGCGCCCGGGGCCGAGTGGGAGCCGCCGACGGCGAGGACGCCGCCGACCAGGAAGGCGAGCACGGCCGCCGGGTTCCAGCCGCCCCGGTACCAGTAGGGGCCGTCGACGCGGTAGAGCCCTTCGAGGTCGAGGACGGTGCGGCGGACGAGCCAGTAGTCGGCGATCAGGATGCCGGCGACCGTACCGAGGAGGCCGCCGACGAGACCGAGCCAGGTGAAGATGTACAGCTCGGGGGTGGCGGTCAGCTTCCACGGCATGATCAGCACGCCGACGACGCCGGTGATCAGCGCGCCCGTACGGAAGTCGATCCGCTTCGGGGCGAGGTTGGCGAGGTCGTAGGCCGGGGAGACCACGTTGGCCGCGATGTTCACCGAGAGGGTCGCCACGACCACCGTGACCAGGGCGAAGAGCAGTCCGAAGACGTTGTCGGTCTTGGCGGCGAGCGCCACCGGGTCCCAGACGGGCGCCCCGTACACGGCCTGCGAGCCGGAGGTGACGAGCACCGAGAGCAGCGCGAACAGGGTCATGGTGGTGGGCAAGCCGAGGGCCTGGCCCCAGACCTGGGCGCGCTGGCCGGCGCCGAAGCGGGTGAAGTCGGGAATGTTGAGGCTGAGCGTGGCCCAGAAGGCGATCATGCCCATGAGGGCGGGGAAGAAGACGGGCCAGAAGTCGGCGCCCCAGCCGAGCTTCGACGGCTGGTCGAGCAGCGGCCCGAGGCCGCCCGCCTTGGCCGCCACCCACCAGAGGAGGACGAGCGCGCCGACGATGACGAACGGCGCGGCCCAGTTCTCGAAGCGGCGCAGGGTTTCCATGCCCCGGTAGATGAGGGCGAGTTCGAGGGCCCAGAAGAGGACGAAGCAGAGCCAGAGCGTCCAGGGCTGGCCGCCGATCCTCGACGCCTCCGCCCAGCCGCCGAACACCTTGTCGAGCAGGATGAAGACGCCCTGGCCGCCGATCCAGGTCTGGATGCCGAACCAGGCGCAGGCGACGCCGGCCCTGATCAGGGCGGGCAGGTTCGCTCCGCGCAGACCGAAGGAGGCGCGGGCCAGGACGGGGAAGGGGATGCCGTACTTCGGTCCGGCGTGGCCGGTCAGCAGCATCGGGAGGAGGACGATCACGTTGGCCAGGGCGATCGTGAGGACCGCCTGCTTCCAGTCCATGCCGAGGGCGACGAGACCGGAGGCGAGCAGCCAGGAGGGGATGTTGTGGGCCATGCCGACCCAGAGGGCGGCGAAGTTGTAGGTGGTCCAGCGGCGCCGGGCGACGGGGACGGGGAGCAGGTCCTCGTTGACGAATCGGGGGTCGTCGGGGGCCGCGCCCGGCGGGAGTTCGACGCGGCTGTCGGATATGACGGGTCTTCCGGCGGGTCTGGTGGTGGTCATGACGGCGGAACCCTTCGTTCGGGGACGGGAACGAGGCCGTGCGGGGCGTAGGGGGTCGGCGGAGGCGGCGCGCGGTATCGGCGCCGTGGGGAGGCCGAGGGCTGGGCTGCGGGTACTAGCCCTGGAGCGCCGGGATGATCTCGGAGCCGTAGGTGTCGATCGTGGACTCCTTCGCGTCGTGCATCGCGTACACCGCGAACTGGTCCACGCCCATGTCCCGGAGGCGCCGCAGCTTCTCGACGTGGGCCTCGGCCGGGCCGAGGAGGCAGAAGCGGTCGACGATCTCGTCGGGGACGAAGTCGGTGGACGGGTTCCCGGAGCGACCGTGGTGGCTGTAGTCGTAGCCGTGCCGGTCCTTGATGTACGCGGTGAGCTCCTCCGGCACCATCCCGGAGTGCTCGCCGTACTTCTCCACCAGGTCGGCCACGTGGTTGCCGACCATGCCGCCGAACCAGCGGCACTGGTCGCGGGCGTGCGCCAGGTCGTCGCCGACGTAGGCGGGCGCGGCGACGCAGATGGTGAGGGCGTCGGGGTCGCGGCCGGCGTCGGTGGCGGCCTGCCGGACGGCCTTGACCATCCATTCGGTGAGGAAGGGGTCGGCGAGCTGGAGGATGAAACCGTCGGCCTTCTGCCCGGCGAGGGCGAGCGCCTTGGGGCCGTAGGCGGCCATCCAGACGGGGAGCTTCCCGTTCTTGATCCAGGGGATGCGGACCGGGCTGCCGTCGACGAGGGCCTCGCGTCCCTCGGCCAGGTCGCGGATGACGTCGATGGCCTCGCCGAGCCGGGCGAGCGTGTTGGGCCTGCGGCCCGCGACGCGCATCGCGGAGTCGCCGCGGCCGATGCCGCAGACGGTCCGGTTGCCGAACATGTCGTTCAGGGTCGCGAAGGTGGAGGCGGTCACCTCCCACGTCCGCGTGCCCGGGTTCGTCACCATCGGGCCGACGTGGAGCCTGGTGGTGTGCTCCAGGATCTGGCTGTAGACGACGAAGGGTTCCTGCCACAGCACGGCGGAGTCGAAGGTCCAGCCGTAGCGGAAGCCGTTGCGCTCCGCCCGGCGCATCAGCCCGACGACCTGGGAGGCGGGCGGGTCGGTCTGCAGGACAAGTCCGAAGTCCACGCGGGACCTCCTGGTTCGTTCGGTACGGCTCGGTTCAGTTCAGGTACTGACAGGTGGCCCTGGGGGTGAAGGTGCCGTGCCCCGCGTGCCCGACGTACGTCCGCCGGTCGATGACGAGTTCGCCGCGCGAGAGGACCGTCTCGACCTGGCCCGTGACCGTCCGCCCCTCGTACGCCGAGTAGTCGACGTTCATGTGGTGGGTCTCGGCGGAGAGGGTCTGGCGGGCGTGCGGGTCGTAGACGACGACGTCGGCGTCCGAGCCCGGGGCGATCGTGCCCTTCTGCGGGTAGAGGCCGAACATCCGGGCCGGTGTCGCGCAGGCGATCTCGATCCAGCGGCGACGGGAGATGTGCCCGTCGACGACGGCCTGGTGGAGGAGGTCCATGCGGTTCTCCACCCCGGGGAGCCCGTTGGGGATCTTGGAGAAGTCGTCACGGCCGAGGTCCTTCTGCCCCGTGAAGCAGAAGGGGCAGTGGTCGGTGGAGACGACCTGGAGGTCGTTGGTGCGCAGGCCCCGCCAGAGCGCCGCCTGGTGCTCCTTCGGCCGCAGCGGGGTGCTGCACACGTACTTCGCGCCCTCGAAGCCCGGCTCCGCGAGGTTGTCGGTGGAGAGGAAGAGGTACTGCGGGCAGGTCTCGCCGAAGACGGGCAGCCCCTTGTCGCGGGCGGTGGCGATCTCTGCGACGGCCTCCTCCGCGGAGACGTGGACGACGTAGAGCGGCGCCCCGGCGACCCGGGCGAGCTGGATCGCCCGGTGCGTGGCCTCGGCCTCCAGGAGGGCCTTGCGGACCTCGCCGTGGTAGCGGGGGTCGGTCTCGCCTCGGGCCAGGGCCTGTTCGACGAGGACGTCGATGGCGATGCCGTTCTCGGCGTGCATCATGATCAGCCCGCCGTTCTCGGCGGAGCGCTGCATGGCGCGCAGGATCCGGCCGTCGTCGCTGTAGAAGACGCCGGGGTAGGCCATGAAGAGCTTGAAGGAGGTGATGCCCTCCTGGACGAGCTTGTCCATCTCCTTGAGCGTGTGCTCGTTGACGTCGGAGAGGATCATGTGGAACGCGTAGTCGATCGAGCAGTTGCCGTCGGCCTTCGCGTACCAGGCGTCGAGCCCTTCGCGCAGGGCCTGGCCGACGCTCTGCACGGCGAAGTCGACGATGGTGGTGGTGCCGCCCCAGGCCGCGGCGCGGGTGCCGGTCTCGAAGGTGTCGGAGGCGAAGGTGCCGCCGAAGGGCAGCTCCATGTGGGTGTGGGCGTCGACGCCGCCGGGCAGCACGTAGCGGTCGGTGGCGTCGATGGTCCGCTGGGCGGTCCAGCCGGCCGCCACGTCCGAGCCGTGGGCCGCGAGCGCGACCACGCGGCCGTCCTCGATCAGCACGTCGGCATGGAGTTCGTCGGCGGCGGTGACGACGAGGCCGCCCCGGATGACGGTACGGGTGCTCACGGAACTCTCCTGCGTGAGGAAGCGGGAACTGCCGGGACTACAGGGCTCGGAGCGCCGCTTCGAGGAGGGCGGCGCCCTCTTCGGCCTCGGCGACGGTGAGCGAGAGCGGCGGGGCGACGCGCAGGGTGCTGGTGTTGTGGCCGCCGCCCTTGCCGATCAGCAGACCGTTGTCCCGGGCGGCTTCCAGGACGGTGGCGGCCGCGTCCGGGTTCGCCCGGTCGGTGCCCGGCTCGGTGAGTTCGATGCCGATCATGAGGCCGCGGCCGCGGACCTCCCGTACCGCCGGGACTCCGGCGCAGGCGGCCCTGATCCGCTCGATGAGGAGGCCGCCGACGCGGCGCGCGTTGCCCTGGAGGTCGTGCTCCAGGAGGTACGACAGGTTGGCGAGCCCGGCGGCCATCGTGACGGGCGAACCGCCGAAGGTGGAGATGGAGTTGGCGTCGATGGTGTTCATGATCTCGGCGCGGGCGACGACGCCGCCGACGGACATGCCGTTGCCGATGCCCTTGGCGAAGGTGAGGATGTCGGGCGGTCCGGCCTGCCCGTGGGCCTGCCAGCCCCAGAAGTTGTCGCCGGTACGGCCCCAGCCGGTCTGCACCTCGTCGGAGATCCAGAGGATGCCGTGCCGGTCGAGGACGCGGCGGAAGGCGGCGTACAGGCCGTCGGGCGGGGAGGTGAAGCCGCCGACGCCCTGGACGGGCTCGGCGATGAGGGCGGCGACCTCCCGGGTGTGGCCGAGGAGGTCTTCGAGGTCGGCGACGCAGGCCTCGGTGAACCGCTCGTCGGTGTACTGGGCGAACGGGCCCCGGGTGCGGACGCCGCCGTGCACGTACAGGGTCTGCAGCGGGGAGAGACCGGTGGGTGACCAGGCGCGGTTGCCGGTGATGCCGACGGTGGAGAAGGAGCGGCCGTGGTAGCTGTTCCGCATGGCCAGGATCTGGTTCGAGCGGCGGTACGCGGTGGCGAGGAGGAGCGCCGTGTCGTTGGCCTCGGTGCCGGAGGTGGTGAAGAAGACACGGGCGTCGGGGATGCCGGAGAGGCCGGCGATCCGCTCGGCGAGCTCCACCATCGGGCGGTTGAGGTAGAGGGTCGAGGAGTGGATGATCCGCCCGGCCTGGTCGGCGACGGCCTTGGTCACCTCGGGCAGGGCGTGGGCGGTCATGGTGGTGAGGATGCCGCCGAAGAAGTCGAGGTACCTGCGCCCCTCGGCGTCCCAGACGTGGCGGCCCTCGCCGTGGGTGATCTCGATCGGGTCCTTGTAGTACAGGGCGACCCAGTCGGGGATGACGGCCTTGTGCCGGTCGAAGAGACTGCTCACGGCCGCACCAGCCCGTCGTAGGCGTCGGGGCGGCGGTCCCGGTAGAAGGCCCACTGCTGGCGGACCTGCTCGATGAGGCCGAAGTCGAGGTCGCGGACGACGAGTTCCTCGGCCTTGTCGGAGGCGACGTCGCCGACGAACTGGCCGCGCGGGTCGACGAAGTAGCTGGTGCCGTAGAAGTCGTTGTCGCCGTACTCCTCCTCGCCGACCCGGTTGATGGCGGCGACGAAGTACTCGTTGGCGACGGCGGCGGCGGGCTGTTCCAACTGCCAGAGGTAGGAGGAGAGGCCGCGCGAGGTGGCGGACGGGTTGTAGACCAACTGGGCTCCGTTGAGCCCGAGTTGGCGCCAGCCCTCGGGGAAGTGCCGGTCGTAGCAGATGTAGACCCCGACCCGGCCGACGGCGGTGTCGAAGACGGGCCAGCCGGCGTTCCCCGGGCGGAAGTAGTACTTCTCCCAGAAGCCCTTGACCTGCGGGATGTGGTGCTTGCGGTACTTGCCGAGGTAGCTGCCGTCGGCGTCGATCACGGCGGCGGTGTTGTAGTAGAAGCCCTCGCCCTCGACCTCGAAGACGGGGACCACGATCACCATCCCGGTCTCCCGGGCGAGGTCCCGCATCCGGTTCACGGTCGGTCCGTCGGGGACGGGCTCGGCCCAGCGGTAGTGCTCGGGTTCCTGGACCTGGCAGAAGTAGGGGGCGTTGAAAACCTCCTGGAAGCCGATCACCTTGGCACCCTGCCGGGCCGCCTCCCGGGCGTACTCCTCGTGTTTGGCGATCATGGATTCGGTGTCGCCGGTCCAGGTCGCCTGGACGAGCGCGGCGCGTACGACGTCGGTCATGAGCTGCTCCTTCGGCACGGCGTCAGAGAGCCTCTACGCACGTAGACGCGGTGCGTAGGAGGAGAACGTAAGCCCCGTCACACCCCGGAGCAAGACCGCCGCCGCTAAGCGGCCGGGTCGATCATGTTTCATACCCGAGTGGTCCACGTCGGACACGTACCGACACGTACCGGCAACGACCGACACGTGCGGCGGGGATGGGTGCGGGACGCCGCCGCGCGGGATGCCGCCGCGCGGGGCGGCCCTCCGCGTCAGCCCTTCCCGTCGGCCCTCCACGTCAGCCGCTCCCGTCAGGGCTTCCCGTCAGCCGCCGGCGATCCCCGCCACGCGGAGGGCGTGGACCAGGTCGCGCTCGCGGGACACGGACACGGCGCGGGCCGCTTCGAGGAGTTGGGGGACGAGCCCGCGCGGGTCCTCGGCCGCGAGGCGGGCCCCGTCCTCGGGAGCGCGGACGCGGACGAAGGCCGTGAGCAGGGCGTGGGCCTCGCGATGATGGCCCTCGGCCCGCAGGGCGGCGCACGCCCCGGCCAGCTCCTCGACGGGGCGCGCCACGCCCTGGCGGAGGAGTTGCTCGCAGTCGGCGGACCGGCCCGCGTCGGCGAGCGTCCCGGCGACGGCGGCGAGCCGGGCGGGCGGCAGCGAGGCCGCCTCCCAGAGCAGGACGGTCCAGTCGGCGCCGAGCCCCGCCCGGTGCAGCTCCCCGGCGAGGGCGGGCAGCCGGCCCGGCGGTCCGCTGAGCGCCTCGCAGAGCAGGGCGTGGGCCTCGCCGCTACGGCCCTGGGCGCGGAGCCGCTGGAGGGCGTAGACCGCGTTGGCCGCGGCGCGGGCGGCCTGGACCGGGTCGACCTCGGGGGCGGCGGTGACGCCGGTCCCCTCGGGCGCGGCGGCGCCCCCGAACCGGGCGCCCCGGGGTGCCGCTCCCCCGACCGGGAGCACCGGCACGGATACGGGAGCGGTCACCGGCTCTTCGCCCTCGGCACCACCCTCCAGCCAGGCGTACCGCGCGCCACGGGGGCGGCGTCTGTCCTTGGCGGGGCGGGCGTGGGGACTCGGGGCCGAGGCGGCGGGGGCCCGCGAAGGGCCGGTGGGCGCCGAGGGCGGTGCGCCGGTGCGCGTCGGTACCGGGGCGTCCGTCGAGCCCTCCCCGAGCCGGGCGAGTCGGGCCGTCAGGTCCGCGACCCGCGCGAGCGCCCTCGCGTGGTCGTCGCGGGTCCAGGCGAGGTCGTGTTCCAGGCGGGCCACCTCCTCCGGACCCGCGGCCGGGGCCGTGCGGAGCCGGTCGCCGAGGTCGAGGGCGCGGGATTCGGCGTACCGTCGTTCGCGCTCCATCAGCTCCCGGCGTTCGGCGAGCGCCGCCGCTCCGCCGGGTCGGCGGTCATGGGCGCCGACGGCCTTCGCGTACAGCCTCCTGCCCCGGACGGCGAGCGGGCCGTCGGTCGCCTCCCCGGCGTCCTGGAGCAGGGACTCGACGATGTCCCAGGGCAGGATCTCCACCCCGTCGAAGCAGGCGCGCAGCCCCTCGGGGTCACGCTCGGCGAAGACCCCGTACCAGCCGCCTCCCGACGGGATGCGACTCGCGAGCTCCCTCAGCCATGAGGTGAACGTGGCGACCTCCGCCGGGAGTTGATACACCGTCATGCGATACGCACCTGCCCCGCGGTCGACTGGAAGCTTCCGGTCCGCGGGTATTGGACCGCAGTCGTGTTACGGGACGACTACGGACCGTTTTCCTTCCGGTGCCCCACCGCCCAATTCACCCGAATCGCACGACGATCCCGGTGTGGGGGCGCTTCCCGAGCCGTGCGATCGTGGCCGGCACGTCGACCAGCCAGAACCGCCAGGTGTACTTGCGCAGGAGGAGCCGCCGGATCCGGCGCAGCTCCTCCCCCTCCACGAGCCGGCCCTCGCCGGTGAAGCGCTCGGCGCCCTCGGCGATGTTCCCGCGCAGGTCACAGGCGGTCACCTCGATCCTGGGGTCGTTCCGCAGACGCTTGACCTTCCAGGAGTCGGTGCGGGTCCAGGCGTAGAGCGCGGAGTCGTCCACGGCGTACCAGACGGGGGTGGCGACTCCGGTGCCGTTCTTCCGGTAGGTGGTCAGGCTGACGTAGTGGCCGCGCCGCAGCTCTTCGGGGATCATGCCCGGGAGCCTATGCCGGACGCGGTCGACGGCGCGGGCCAGGGTCGCGCGCCTCAGACCGGCGCGAGCGCGCACCGGACGACCAGTTCGTCCATGGAGAGGCCGAGGACCCCGGCGAGGGCCGCGACGGTGAAGAAGGCCGGGGTCGGGGCCCGGCCGGTCTCGATCTTGCGGAGGGTCTCGGCGGAGAGTCCGGCGGCGGAGGCGATCTCCACCATGGACCGTCCGCCGCGCGCGTCGCGCAGGAACTGTCCGAGCCGCTCGCCGCGCTCGCGCTCTTCGGGGGTCAGGGGTGTGCGCACCATGCCGCCATTCTAATACCGGTATAGTAATTGGCATGGTGGAGATCAAGACGAACGAGAACCTGGCCGCGATGCGCGAGGCGGGAAGGGTCGTGGCCCGCGCCCTGGCGGCCGTCCGGGCGAAGGCGGCGCCCGGCGTCGCGCTGACCGAGCTGGACCGCGCCGCGAGGGAGGTCCTCGCCGAGGCCGGCGCCGGTTCGCCCTTCCTCGACTACCACCCGGAGTGGGCGCCCGTACCGTTCCCCGCGGTCGTGTGCGTCTCCGTGAACGACGCCATCGTCCACGGCATCCCGGACGGCACCCGGCTCGCCCCCGGCGACCTCGTCTCCGCGGACTGCGGGGCGCTGCTCGGCGGGTGGGCGGGCGACGCGGCCGTCAGCTTCACGGTGGGGCCGGCCCGGCCGGAGGACACCCGGCTGATCGCGGCGGCGGAGGAGGCCCTGGAGGCGGGCATCGCGGCGGCCGTCGTCGGCAACCGCGTCGGGGACATCGCGCACGCGATCGGCCGGGTCTGCCGTGCCGCCGGGTACGGCGTACCGGACGGCTTCGGGGGCCACGGGATCGGCCGCACCATGCACGAGGACCCGGGCGTCCCCAACGAGGGACGCCCGGGCCGGGGCATGAAGCTGCGCCACGGGATGGTGCTGGCGATCGAGCCGATGCTCATCGGGGGCGGCACGGACGACCACTACACGGCGGGCGACGGCTGGACGATCCGTACGCTCGACGGCTCGCGCGCCTCGCACGCGGAGCACACGGTGGCGATCACGGACGAGGGCCCGCGCATCCTGACGGCGCTGTAGGCCGAGGCTCCGCCGCACCGGCCCGGTCACGGGCGGCCCGGCGGATCGGGTCCGCCCGGCGGCTACCTCCCCGCCGACCGGACCACCATCGCCGACCCGCCGCCCCTGCGGACCGTCTCCGCGGCGGCGACCCAGCGGCCGTCCGGCAGGCGCTGGACGCCCGTCGCGGCGCCGATCTCCGGGTTCTGCCGGAACCCGTGCCCGATCGCCTCCAGTTCGGCTCTCACCGGGCTGTTCCACAGGCCGGGTTCGAGTTCGGTGGTGGTCTGGTTGCGCTGGCTGGCGCGCGGCGCGGCGATCGCGTCGACGAGCGGCAGGCCCCGGTCGACGACCCCGGTGAGGGTCTGCAGGACCGTCGTGATGATGGTCGCGCCGCCCGGGGAGCCGAGGGCGAGCACGGGCCGGTCGTGCCGGTCGAGGACGATCGTCGGGGAGATCGAGGAGCGCGGCCGCTTGCCGGGGCCGGGCAGGTTCGGGTCGTGCACGGCGGGGTTGGCCGGGGCGAAGGAGAAGTCGGTCAGCTCGTTGTTCAGCAGGAAGCCGCGGCCCGGGACGGTGATGCCGCTGCCGCCGGTGGACTCGATGGTGAGCGTGTAGGCGACGACGTTGCCCCACCTGTCGGCCGCCGTGAGGTGGGTGGTGTTCTCCCCCTCGAAGGTGGTGGGGGCCGCCGTGCCGCCGCTCGCGCACGGCACCGGGTTCGCGGGGTCGCCGGGTGCGAGGGGGCTGGTGAGGACGGCGTCGTCGCGGATGAGGCAGGCGCGCGAGTCGGCGTACCGCTGGGACAGCAGACCGCGCGTCGGCACGGACTCGAAGGCCGGGTCGCCGACCCAGCGGCCCCGGTCGGCGAAGGCGATGCGGCTGGCCTCGATGAAGCGGTGGAGGTAGCGGGCCTGGGAGGCGCGCGCGAGGTCGGTGCCTTCGAGGATGTTGAGCGCCTCGCCGACGCTCGTGCCGCCGGAGGAGGAGGGTGCCATGCCGTAGACGTCGAGCCCCCGGTAGGAGACCTTCGTCGGCCTGCGGGACTCCGTGCGGTACGCGGCGAGGTCGCGCTCCGTCAGGTCGCCGGGGCGGACCTTCCGGGTGGCGCCCTCGCGGACCTGGGGCTCGCGGACGGTGTTGACGATGTCGCGGGCGAGCGGGCCGCGGTAGAGCGCGCCGACGCCCTCGCGGCCGAGCTTCTCGTACGTACGGGCCAGGTCGGGGTTCTTGAAGACCGAGCCGACCACGGGCAGCCGGCCACCCGGCAGGAAGAGCTCGGAGGTGGCCGGGAAGTCGCGGAACCTGGCCTCGTTGGCGGCGGTCTGCGCGCGGAAGGTGGCGTCGACGGTGAAGCCGTCGCGGGCCAGCCGCTCGGCGGGTTCGAGCAGGGTCCCGAGCCGCTTGCTGCCCCAGGCGTCGAGGGCGGTCCGCCAGGTCGCGGGGGTGCCGGGGGTACCGACACCGAGGCCGCTGGTCATGCCCTCCTCGAAGGGGATCGGCGCGCCGTTCTCCACGAAGAGGTTCGCGTCGGCGGAGCGGGGGGCGGTCTCGCGTCCGTCGACGGTGTTCACGGTGCGGCTCTTCGCGTCGTAGTAGACGAAGTAGCCGCCGCCGCCGATACCCGCCGAGTACGGCTCGGTGACCCCGAGGGCGGCCGCGACGGCGACGGCGGCGTCCACCGCGTTGCCGCCCTTGCGGAGCACCTCGATCCCGGCGGCAGAGGCGTCGGCGTCGACACTGGCGACGGCGCCGCCGTACCCGACGGCGACGGGCACCTTGGCCGGCGGTGGCGGGGCGGTCACCGGGGCCGGCGGCGGAGCGGCGGCGCCCATCGAGAGCACCGTCGCCGCGACGGCGAGAACGGAGACCTTCCCAGCGGTGGAGCGACGCATTCCCTACCTCCAGTCAATGACCGTCCGCGCAGCGTAACTTCCCCCGGTCCCTCACGTCAGGACCGCCTCGAACGGAGTGCCGTTTCCCCGCTAGCATGCGCGCCCATGAACGAAGACCTGCGCAACATCGTGCTCGGGGTGCTCGCGACGGGGGTCAGCGCGTCGTTCGGCTGGCTGGGCCGCACGTACTTCTGGCGGCGCGAGCTCCGCCGCAAGCAGGAGTTCTTCGGCCTGCCGGGGAACTCCGAGTGCCTGCTCGTGGTCAACAAGGAGGCCGGCGGCAACGGCGCGGTGCACCGCTTCGACGTCTTCGCGCTCCTCGAACTCTCCACGCTCATCAAGGAGTGCGGGGCGCACGCTCGCATCCTGCCGCACGACCAGGCGCACCAGGGCTTCGGCGACCGCACCGAGTTCTGCGTCGGAGGTCCGGGGTCGAACCGCCGCACGGCCGCCCATCTCGCGACTCTTCTCCCCGGGCTCACGGTGAACGTCGACGTCGAACGGGGCCCCGACCAGGGCACGTTCCTGATCGGCCCGGAGCGGTACCGCATGAACGCCGGCGTCGAGGAGTACGTCGTCCTGGCCCGGCTCATGGCGGGTGAGGACCGCCGGCCCGTCTTCCTCTTCTGCGGCCAGCGGGCCATCACCAACCAGGCCGCCACCCGCTATCTCGCACGCCACTTCGACGAGTTGGCGCGCCGCCACCGTCACCGCTCCTTCGTGCTGCTCCTGAAGGTGGTCAACTCCCAGGCGTACGGCCCCGATGTGGTGGAGCTGGTGGCCGATGTCACGGTCGCGGCGCGGACGGCTCCCGCAGCCGAACCGGCAGCGACTTGACGCCGTTGATGAAGTTCGAGACCAGGCGCCGGGGTGGCCCGGCGAGCTCCAGGCCGTCGCAGGCCCGGCGCACCTCCTCGTGGAGGACCCGGAGCTGAAGCCGGGCGAAGTGGGCGCCGAGACAGACGTGCGGGCCGTCGCCGAAGGAGACGTGCGGGTTCGGGGTCCGGCCGAGGTCCAGGCGGCGCGGGTCGCGGAAGACGCGTTCGTCGTGGTTGGCGGAGGCGTGGAAGACGACGACCTTGTCACCGCGCCGGATCGCCTGCCCGGCGAGTTCGGTGTCGGTGGCGGCCGTGCGCCGGAAGGAGAGCACGGGCGGGTGCACACGGAGGAGTTCGTCCACCGCCGTGTCGGTGCCGACCTTGCCGTCCCACAGCCTCCGCTGCTCGTCCGGGTGTTCGGCGAGGGCGAGCAGACCGCCGGGGGCGGCGCCGCGGACCGTGTCGTTTCCGGCGACGGTCAGCAGGAAGAAGAACATCTCCAGTTCGGCGTCGGCGAGTTCGGAGACGGCGAGGACGCTCATGACGTCGTCGGCGGGGTGTGCGCGTTTGTACGCGGCGAGCTCCTGGGCGTAGCCGAACATCTCGGCGAGCATGGCGGGCGAGCGCGGGTTGACCGGTCGCCCCCCGGCGTCGAGGACGGGCGGTTCGTCGGGTTCCTGGTAGGCGATGACCCGCTCGGTCCAGGTGTGCAGCAGCCCCCGGTCGCTCGCGGGCACACCGAGCAGGTCGGTCAGGTTGAGGAGTGCGTAGTCGTCGGTGACGGCCCGGACCAGGTCCGTCTCGCCCCCGTCCGCGACCGCCTCAGCGAGCAGGTTCCGGGCCCGCCGGCGCGCGGTGACGGAGAAGCGCTCGATCCGCCCCGGCGTGAAGGCCCGACTGACGAGCCGCCGCAACCGCCCGTGCGCGGGCGGGTCCTGATTGAGCATCATCCGCCGGATGAACGGCAGGTCGGCGGGGTCGGGATCACGGATCTGGGTGGCGCCGAGGCACGAGGAGTACGTCCCCGGGTCCTTGAGCACCCCGACGACGTCGGCGTGCCGGGTGACGGCCCAGAACCCGGGACCGGCGGGCCAGCCCAGGATCTCCGGCTCCTCCTGCCACGCGACGGGGGTGTGGTCACGCAGGGCACGGAAGCGGTCGTGCGGGATTCCGGCGGCGTGGACCCGCGGGTCGAAGACGTCCGGTACACCGCTCGACTCCCGCACCGCGCCTCCCGTCAGGGGTGAAGACGTTTCCATCATGACAGGTCAGAGGCGGTTTTCGTAGGACCGATCGCACAGTTCGAGAACCTTGTCCGGCCCCTCCCGCGACTCCCAGAATCGCCGTCATGAACACTTCCGGGAAGATCGATCACGACGCGGTGCTGCGGGCACGGACGATGCTGCTCGGATCCGGCGGGCTGGGCCTGTCGCAGGAGGTCTGGGCGTACCGGGTGCTGGTGACGGTGGGTCCGGCGACGTATCTGCCGAAGCTGGCGCGGGCGTTGGTCTCGTACGGGTACCGAGCCGGGGACCGGGACCTGGAGGGACGCCTCGCGCTGCACGCCGAGGCCGTGGGGGTCGCCCGGCGCGTCGACGCCGCCGCACCGGGGAGGACCGAGGTGCTCTGCGCGGCGCTGGACGCGTACCAGCACACGCTCCTCCTCGCGGGGCGGCGGGCCGAGGCGCTCGCCGTGTGCGAGGAGATGGCCGAGGCCGGGCGGCTCGGCTCCGAGCGGGGCGGGGTGACGGGTTTCGTGGGCGGACAGGGCCGCCTTCCGGCCGTGCTCGCCGAGGAGGGGCGTCACGCGGAGGCCGCGGACGTCCTCGGCCGGAGGGCCGCGGCCCGCGGGCCCCGGGCCGACTTCTGGGACCTGGTCGAGTGGGCGGCGGAGCTGGCGGCGGCCGGGCGGCACGGCGAGGCCCTCGCGGCCTTCACCGCGCTGGTGGACGGGACCCGGCGGGAGGCGCCGGCGGAGGGGCCCCCGCCGGCCGCCCTGGTGTGGGAACTCGTCCACCGCTCAAGGATGTTCGACGCCTCCGGCCATCACGAGGAGGCGGGAGCGGATCGACTGGAGGCCCTCCTGGCGCTCTCCCGCCTGAGGGAGGCGGTCGAACCCGGGAGCCGGGGCAACGTCCTCGACTGGTGGGTCACCCTGTTCGCCCTCTCGGGCCGGGCGGCGGAGCCCGTCGGCACCCGGGAGGCGCCGGTGCCCCCGTTCGGGGCGGACCGCCGCCACTGGTCGCCCGACACGAGGACGCCCTACCTCGCCGGGATCCCGGCCCTTGAGGCAACGGTCACGGAGCTGACCGGGGCCGGGCGCCCGGCCGAGGCGTGGGCGGCGCACCGGCGGCTGGCCCGGCGGGTCGTCATGCGCCAGGACGGGCACCACTGGCGGTTCGAGGAGGAGCTCCGCCCCCTCTTCGACGAGGACGTGGCGCTCGCCCGGCGTCTGACCGGTCCGCCGGGAACGCCCGCCGGTGACAGCGCCGGCGCACCGGACGCGCCGACCGGCGCCCTCGCGCGCGGCGCCCGTACCTCCGGTTCGCCGGAGGCACTGGCCGACGCCCTCACGGATCGCGCCATGTTCCTCGTCGCCGCCCAGCGGTACCAGGACGCCCACGCGGACTTCGCGGAGGCCGTCGGCCTCCTGGACGGCGCCGCCCGGAGGGACGGCACCGCCCGGACGCCAATCGTTACCCGCACGTAACTTACCGACCGGTTACCACGGGTAAGGCGCGGCCGTTACCGTCGGGTCACTTTCACTGCCCCCCATCACCGCCCCCGCAGTGTCCCCAGTGAGGAGTGACCCGTGCGCACATCCCTGACCCTCGCCGTCTCGGCCGCTCTCGTGGCCGGGACGGCCTTCGGGCTCGCCCCCGCCGCCCAGGCCGGAGAGACCGGAACGACCGGAGCGAGCACCGCCGCCGGCATCCGCTTCGTCGACATCGCCGGAGAGGGCGGCACCGTCCTCAAGGCGAACGTCGTCACCCCCGCCGGAGCGGTCGCCGGCGCCCGTCACCCCCTGATCGTGCTGCCCACCAGCTGGGCCATGCCCCAGATCGAGTACCTCGCCCAGGCCAAGCGGCTCGCCGACTCCGGTTACGTCGTGGTGAGTTACAACTCGCGCGGCTTCTGGCAGTCCGGCGGAGAGATCGAGACGGCGGGCCCGAAGGACATCGCCGACGCCTCCAAGGTGATCGACTGGGCCCTCGCGAACACCCCCGCCGACCCCGCCCACATCGGCATGGCGGGCGTCTCCTACGGCGCCGGGATCAGCCTCCTCGCCGCCGCGCACGACCCGAGGATCAAGGCCGTCGCCGCGCTCAGCGGCTGGGCCGACCTCATCGAGTCCATCTACAGCGGACGGACCCAGCACCTCCAGGCCGCCGCCCTGCTCGGCGGCGCCGGCTACCTCACCGGCCGCCCCGGCCCCGAACTCCAACAGATCCTGGGCGACTTCCTCTCCTCCAACCTGGCCAAGGAGGGAGAGATGATCGCCTGGGGCAGCAAGCGCTCCCCCACGACCCACCTGGACCGGATCAACGCCAACGGCGCCGCCATCATGCTCGGCAACGCCTGGGGCGACACCATCTTCCCGCCCAACCAGTACGCCGACTTCTACGAGAAGCTCACCGGCCCCAAGCGCCTGGAGTTCCGACCCGGCGACCACGCCACCGCCGAGGCGACCGGCCTCTTCGGGCTGCCCAACGACACGTGGACCAGCGCCCACCGCTGGTTCGACCGCTACCTCAAGGGCGCCGACAACGGCATCGACCGCGAGCAGCCCGTCCAGCTCAAGTCCCGTTCCACCGGCGGCTACGAGGGCTACCCCGACTGGAAGTCCGTCCACGCGAACCAGCGGAAGTTCGACCTCGGCGGTACCCAGCGGGTCCTGGCGAACGTGGACTCCGGCGCCAACGGCGGCATCACCCTGCTCACCAACGCCCTGGACCAGTTCCTCCGCACCCCGCCCGTCGTCTCCGTCCCGCTGCTCCCCCGCGCCTTCGCCGGCGTCTGGCAGTCCGAGCGGTACGACACCCCGCAGCGGGTGCGCGGCACGGTGAAGGTACACACCACCGTCACCTCCACCGAGGAGAGCGGCACCCTCGTGGCGTACCTCTACGACGTGGGCCCGCTCGGCGTCGGCAAACTGGTCAGCAACGCCCCGTACACCTTCCACGACCGGACCCCGGGCACGGCGTTCGGCGTCGATCTGGAGCTGTTCTCCACGGCGTACGACGTCCCGGCCGGGCACCGGCTCGCCCTGGTCGTCGACACCGTCGATCCGCTCTACATCGAGCACAACCCGACCGGCGCGCAGCTGACCTTCTCCTCCCCTTCGGCCGACCCGTCGTACGTGTCGGTACCTCTGCGGAAGGAGTGATCACCGGCTGCTGCCGGGCGGGTGCGGCTCCTCGCTCGCTACTGCGGTCCCGGCAGCAGCGTCTGTGGTCCGGCCGGGGCGACGTCCACGGCCTTCGTCTTCGGGTTGCGGCGCTCCCTGCGGGCCACCCAGGTGGCGAACCAGGAGAGCAGCATGCACATCCCGATGTAGATCGGTGAGATGACCAGGACGACCGGGATGAACGGCAGGTCGTAGTCGAGGTTCGAGGCGATCAGCTTGCCCGCGTGCAGGAACTCCTCGTAGGTGATGAGGAAGCCGAGCGAGGTGTCCTTGAGGGCCACCACCAGCTGGCTGATGATGGCGGGCAGCATCGCGCGCACGGCCTGCGGCACCAGGACGTAGGTCATGACCTGCGTCTTGCGCATGCCGAGCGCGTACGCGGCCTCGCCCTGGCCGCGTGCGACGGCGTGGATGCCGGTACGGAAGACCTCGGCGAGCACGGAGCCGTTGTAGAGGGTCAGTCCGGCGACCAGCGCGGGCAGCGGCTGCACCTTGAGCGCCACGAAGATGAAGAAGATCATCACGAGGACCGGCATCGCCCGGAAGAACTCGACGAAGAGGGTCGAGAGCCAGCGGAGCACCCGGTGCTCGGAGAGGCGCCCGGCGGCCAGGACCCCGCCGAGGGCGAGCGAGAGCACCGAGGCGTAGGCGAAGGCCTTGAGGGTGTTGCCGAGCCCTTCGAGCAACAGCTCCTGGATGCCCTTGTAGAGGAAGGGCGACCACTTGGTCGAGGTGAACTGGTCGTTGTCGAAGAGGAGGTAGAGGATCCAGCCGGCCAGCGCGAGGATCACCACGGTGGAGGCGACACCGTAGAGCAGGTGGCGTCGCCGGGCGTGCGGCCCGGGGATGTCGTAGAGGGCGTTGGAATCGGTCATCGGGCGACTCCCCAGCGCTTCTCCATGACGTGGAAGAGAGCGCTGATACTGAGGGTGATGATGAGGTATCCGACGGCGATCCAGACGAAGGTCCAGACGATGTTGTAGCCGAGTTCGCTCAAGGTCTTGTAGGTGCCGAGGAGTTCCGTGACGCTGAACGCGCCGGCGATCGCCGAGTTCTTGGCGAGGGCGATCAGGGTGGAGCCGATCGGGGAGATGACCGTTCGGAAGGCCTGGGGCAGGACGACGGTGCCGAGGGTCTGGGTGAAGCTCATGCCCAGGCTGCGGGCGGCCTCGCCCTGGCCGCGCGGCACGGTGTTGATGCCGGAGCGCAGCACCTCGCAGACGAAGGCGGAGGTGTAGCAGCCGAGCGCGAGGACGGCGAACAGCTCGAAGGGCAGCACGAGTCCGAACCGGGGCAGGCCCAGCATGACCGCGAAGAAGAGCAGGGTCAGCGGGGTGTTGCGCAGGATGGTGACCCAGACCGTGCCGAAGACCCGGAAGGAGCCCACGGGCGCGACCCGGAACGAGGCCATGAGGAAGCCCAGGACGAGGGCGAGCGCCGAGGCGTAGACGGTGAGTTCGACGGTGCCGAGGAATCCCTCGCCGTAGAGGGAGAAGTTGTCGGTCAGGACGTCCATGTCGGGAGGCTCCTCCGGTCAGCTCGCCGGGTAGCGGTCGATGGGCGGCGGCGTCGGGGCGGGGACGCCGGAGAGACCGAGGGTCGCGTCGTACGCCTTCTTCCAGTTGCCGTTCTTCTCGTTGACGGCGAGGGCGTCGTCCAGGGCGAGGCGCAGGGCGTCGTCGCCGCGCGGGACGCCGATGCCGTAGGGCTCCTCGGAGAACGGCGTGCCGACGACCTTGAGCTCCTGGGGGACCTTGGCGGCGTACCCCATGAGGATCGTGTCGTCGGTGGTGACCGCGTCGACCTGGTAGGTGAGCAGGTTGTCCACGCAGGCGGAGTAGGTGTCGTAGGCGACGAGTTCGGCCTTCGGGTGGTCCTTCTCGATCCGCTGGTACGGGGTGGATCCGGCGGCCGAGCACACCCGCTTGCCCGCGAGGTCCTGGGGGCCCTTGATGTCGTTCTCGTCGGTGCGGACGAGGAGGGACTGGCCGGCCAGGTAGTAGGGCCCGGCGAACCCGACGAGCTTCTTGCGGTTGTCGTTGATGGTGTACGTGCCGACGTAGTAGTCGATCTGGCCGTTCTGCAGGGCGGTTTCGCGGTTGGCCGAGGCGACCGTACGGAAGGAGACGCCGGCCGGGTCGAAGCCGAGGGAGGCCGCCATCATCTTGGCGATCTCGATGTCGAAGCCGGAGTAGCGACCGGTGGCCGGGTCCCGCTCCCCCATGTAGGGCTGGTCCTCCTTGGCGCCGACGACGAGGTGGCCGCGCCGTCTGGCCCGCTCCCAGGTGGGCGAGTCGGGCAGGGTGAATCCCGAATCGACCTGGTAGACGGGGAGTTGGTCGGGCTGCGGGCCCTTCACTGGCGGGCTGCCCTCCCGTCCGCAGCCGCCGAGCGCCGTCGTCGCGGCGAGCAGCAGGGCGAGCGCGGCCAGGGTCCGGTGCGTGCGCTGCATGGTTCCCACCCCGCTCAGTGCTTGAGGATCTTGGACAGGAAGTCCTTGGCGCGCTCGCTGCGCGGGGCGGTGAAGAAGTCCTCCGGCGCGCGGTCCTCGACGATCTTCCCGTCGGCCATGAAGACGACCCGGTTGGCTGCGGAGCGGGCGAAGCCCATCTCGTGGGTGACGACCACCATCGTCATTCCCTCGTGGGCGAGTTGCCGCATGACCTCGAGGACCTCGTTGATCATCTCGGGGTCGAGGGCCGAGGTCGGCTCGTCGAAGAGGAGCGCCTTGGGGTCCATGGCGAGGGCGCGGGCGATGGCCACGCGCTGCTGCTGGCCGCCGGAGAGCTGGGCGGGGTACTTGTCGGCGTGGGCGGCGAGTCCGACCCGGTCGAGGAGTTCGCGGGAGCGGCGGTCCGCCTCGTCCTTCCTGCGCTTGCGGACCTTGATCTGCGCGAGGGAGACGTTCGCGAGGACGGTCTTGTGGGCGAAGAGGTTGAAGGACTGGAAGACCATCCCGACCTCGGCGCGCAGCCGGGCGAGCGCCTTGCCCTCCTCGGGGAGGGGCTGTCCGTCGATGACGATCTCGCCCGACTCGACGTTCTCCAGTCGGTTCATCGCCCGGCAGAGGGTGGATTTGCCGGATCCGGACGGGCCGATGACGACGACCACCTCCCCCCGGCCGACGGTGAGATCGATGGACTGGAGGACGTGCAACGTGCCGAAGTGCTTGTTGACGCCACGCAGTTCGATCAGCGGATCGACGACGGCCATACGCTGCCCTGCCCCATTTCTCAGCGGTCGAGTCAGCGCAAACTATCCGCCAGAAAAAGGGACTTCACGCCCGACACGCATGAAACCGGAATAAGCCGTATTTACTGCGGAAGGGTGGCTCGGGCGGGGCCGGGTGGGGCGGTGGAGTCAGTACTCGGCGGCCTCGGCGTACACCTGGGAGAGCTCCGGCGAGCCCGTCATCGCCCAGTCGAGACCGGCCTCGACGACCTGGATCTCCCGCCCCGAGGCGAGCCGCACGAACGGTCCGCCACCTGGCCACACCTGCCAGCGGGCACCCGGTACGTTCCTCACGATCACGGTGCCGAGGTAGAGCCCCGCGTCGTTCCCGATCCAGGGCAGCTCCTCCGGGTCGTCACGCCAGCGGGGCGGCAGCTGGTCGAGCTCCTGGAGGGAACGCTGGGTGTCGTCGAGCGTCACCCCCGACTCCGCGACACGGGCACGCAGCAGCCCGCACTCGGCGAGCAGGTCCGCCACGCCCTCGGGGTCGCGGTCGAAGGCCGCGGCCAGCGGGGACTCGGCCGACTCGGGTTCGTGCCGCTTGCGCCAGTTGTCCAGAAACGGGATGTTCATCCGAACAGCCTTGCACCGTCACCTCCCGGTCGACCACCCGGCGCGCGGAGATCGTTTCCGCCGCCGGGGTCGTGACGTGCCCGGGAGGGCCGGGCCGGGAGGTATGCCGAAGGCCCGGCCCGGGGGGTGTGACGTGCGCCGGAGGCCCGGCCCGCTTCCGGGCCGGGGCGGGGCACTCGCCCGAAGCCCGGGGGCTACACGTCCAGGTCGACGACCACGGGCGCGTGGTCCGAGGCGCCCTTGCCCTTGCGCTCCTCGCGGTCCACGTAGCTGTCCGTGACCGCCTCGGCGAACGGCTTGTTGCCGTAGACGAGGTCAATGCGCATGCCCCGGTTCTTCGGGAAGCCGAGCTGGCGGTAGTCCCAGTACGTGAAGGGGCGGTCGTACTTGAGGGGGCGCGGGACCACGTCGGACAGACCGGCCTCCCGGAGCCCGGCGAGCGCGGCCCGCTCGGGCTCCGTCACATGCGTCAGCCCCTCGAACGCGGACCTGTCCCAGACGTCGTCGTCGGTCGGCGCGATGTTGTAGTCGCCGAGGACGGCGAAGGGCCGGTCCCCCGCCGCGTCCTCGGCGACGGCCGCCTTCAGCGCCTCCAGCCAGCGCAGCTTGTACGCGTAGTGCTCATGGACGACCTCCCGGCCGTTCGGCACGTACACCGACCAGACGCGGACCGGGCCGCAGGTCGCGGAGATCGCGCGGGGCTCCTCGGCCCCGTCGTACTCCGGGCCGCCGGGCAGGCCCGTGACCACGTCCGCGAGGCCGACGCGGGAGACCAGGGCCACGCCGTTCCACCGGCCCGTGGCGTTGACCACGGACTCGTACCCCAGGGCGCGCAGCTCCTCGGTGGGGAACTGCTCGGCGGTGCACTTGGTCTCCTGGACGCACAGCACGTCCGTGCCGCTGCTCTCCAGCCAGGCCAGGAGCCGGGGCAGCCGGGCGGTGATCGAATTGACGTTCCAGGTGGCGATGCGCATGTGCGCAAGCCTACGTGCGGGGTACGACAATCGAGGCCTCGCCGGGCTCAGAGCTCGGCGGAGGCCCCGGGGGCGAGACGGCTGTGGTCGGTGCCACCGAGCGCGCCGATCTGGCGGTCGTAGATCGGGCGGGCGAGATCCGTGAGCAGGGCGTCGTGGATGTCGTAGGCCCGCCGCGGCTTCACCTCGCGCACGTACTCGATGACCTCGGAGATCTTGTTCCACGGCGCCATGACGGGCAGCAGCAACGTGTCGACGGGGTGGTCGGGCACGGTGAGCGCGTCGCCGGGGTGGAAGACGGAGCCGTCGACGAGGTACCCGACGTTGGTGATCCGCGGGATGTCCGGGTGGATCACGGCGTGCAGCTCGCCGTGCACCTGGACGTCGAACCCGGCCGCCGTGAAGGCGTCGCCGTGCCCGACGGTGTGCACCCGGCCGGGGAAGGCCGCCGAAAGCTGTTCGGCGACGCTCCGCAGCGTCCAGATCTCGGCGGCCGGGTCGGCCTCCAGGGCCGCGCGCAGGTGACCCTCGTCGAAGTGGTCGGGGTGCTCGTGGGTCACGAGCAGCACGTCCGCCCCGAGGACCGCGTCCTCCTCGGTGAACCCGCCGGGATCCACGACGAGCGTCCGCCCGTCCTTTTCGAGGCGCACGCACGCGTGGGACTTCTTCGTCAGCTTCACGGGGCCAGGTTACGCCGGGGGCGTCGTCTCCTCCTCGACGACGCGGGCCACCACACCGAGCGCGGTCTCGGCGGCGGGGAAGCCGCAGTACACGCCCGCGTGGAGCACGATCTCGCGCAGTTCCTCGGCCGACAGGCCGTTGCGGAGGGCGGCACGGGTGTGGTCGGCGAGGGCCTCCCGGTGGCCTCCGGCGATCAGGGCCGTGAGGGTGACGACGCTGCGGGTGCGCCGGTCGAGGCCCTCCCGGGTCCAGACCTCGCCCCAGGCGTAGCGGGTGACCAGGTCCTGGAAGGCGCCGTCGGGGTCGCCGGCGAGGGCCTGGTCCACACGGGCGTCGCCCAGGACCTCGCGGCGCAGCCCGAGCCCCTTCTCGTACGGGTCGGGCCGGCCGGACCCGGTCGGCTCGGCGGCCGGGGCGGGCTCGGCCACGGGCACCGGGGCCGCGGGCAGGGGCGGCACCGTCAGGGGGCCGCTGGTGTCCGGGGCCGTGCCCGCGAAGTGCGCGACGAGCAGGTCGGTGACGGCGGCGGGCTGCTCGACGGGGGCGAGGTGGGAGGCGGCGGGGACGACGGCGAGCCGGGCGTCGGCGATGCCCGCGACCAGGGTGCGGGCCTCGGCGGGGCCGGTGACCCGGTCCTCGGAGCCGACGAGGACGAGGGCGGGGACGCCGATCCGGTCGAGGGCCTCGCGGACGTCGAAGACGGCGAGGGCCTCGCAGGCGGCGATGTAGCAGGCGGGGTCGGTCGTCCGGACCATCTGGACGGCCCAGTCCACGATGGCGGGCTGCGCACCGGCGAACACGGAGGTGAACCACTGTTCGGGGGCGGTCCGGGCCATCGGCTCCAGACCGTTGGCGCGGACGATGACACCGCGCTGACGGAACTCGTCGGCGCTGCCGAACCGGGGCGAGGTGGCGACCAGGGCGAGGGAGGCGACCCGGTGGGGCGCGCGCAGGGCCAGGTCGAGACCGACGGCGCCACCCAGGGAGCAGCCCGCGTACCCGAACCGCTGGACGCCGATCGCGTCGAGGGTGGCGAGCAGCCGGTCACCGAGCTCGGCGACGGAGGTGAAGGGCTGCGCGGGCGCGCCCCCGTGCCCGGGCAGGTCGAAACGCACGACCCGCCAGTCCCGGGTGAGCTCGGGTATCTGCCGGTCCCACATGTGCCAGGTCGTCCCCAGAGAGGGCCCGATGACCAGGACCGGAGCGTCTTCCCGCCCGTCGAGGCGGTACTGCAGCGTGTTCGTCGGTGTGTTCGTCGGTGTCTCGCTCACCCGCTAGACCCTCTCATCCCCCGCCGGTGCCCCGGCGGCGGGGGTCGAACCGGAACGGGTCACGCCGCGGGCGTGCCGGGCGGCGGGCTGGCGAGGGAGGAGGTGGAGACGGGGTGCCCGCACCGCAGGAAGGGCTAGCACCCGCACAGTGTGGTGCTGGGCATCGAGGACCACAGCGAAGCTGAGGGACGGGGCCGGCACCGGGCGGACCTCGTCGCCGAGGCACACCCCGCCGCCCCTGGCGCGTTCTTGGCGCCCGGGGCCCCTCTCCTCACACGTTCCTGACGCCGAAGGCCGAGCCCGTGGGGTCCGGCCTCAGACGACCGCGGGAGCGCCGAGCATCGCCGAGGCGTGCTGGAGCGGGTCGAGGGCGCGGGCGGGCGCGGCGGCCTGGGGAGGAAGGTTCCGGCAGGTGAAGCCGAGCTTGGTCATCGCGCGGAGGACCTCACCGGCGCTGAAGTCGCGGCGGTCCTGGCGGGTGATGATCTGGCCGACCTGCTTGACGGGGTAGGTGCGGCGACCGATGATCACGGACTCGCCGACGGCCTCCTCGGGCTTGACGCCCTGCATGGCATCCAGGACACCACTCTTGGTGAGGTCGAACGGGAAGCGGGCGATGACACAGCGCATGATGCCTCACAGGGAGAGAAGGGAAGGGTTCTGCCGCCGTACGAGAACGCGTGGTGCTCAGGCGGCCGTGTCGGTGGCCGGGCGGCGTCCGCCGGTGCGCCGGGCGGCCGAGGCGGTGCTGCGGCGGCCGCGGGTGGTCGTTCCGCGCTTGCGCTGCTCGGTGGCGGGTGCGGTGATCGTCACCGGGATGCCGGAGGGGGTCCGCGCGCCGGTGATCCGGGTCAGTGCCTCCTCGCCGGAGCGGACCTCGGTGGTCTGGGGCACGATGCCGGCGGCTGTCATCAGACGGGTCATGTCACGGCGCTGGCCGGCGGTGACCAGGGTGACGACGCTGCCGGACTCGCCGGCCCGCGCGGTACGCCCACCGCGGTGGAGGTAGTCCTTGTGGTCGGTCGGCGGGTCCACGTTGACCACCAGGTCGAGGTTGTCGACGTGGATGCCACGCGCGGCGACGTTCGTCGCGACCAGGACGGTGACATGCCCGGTCTTGAACCGGGCCAGGGTCCGGGTGCGCTGCGGCTGGGTCTTCCCGCCGTGCAGGGCGGCGGCCCGGACGCCGGAGTTGAGGAGGTCCTCGGTGAGCCGGTCCACCGCGTGCTTGGTGTCCAGGAACATGATCACCCGGCCCTCGCGCGCCGCGATCTGCGTCGTCAGCCGCTGCTTGTCGCCGCCGTGCACGTGCAGGACGTGGTGCTCCATGGTGGTGACCGCGCCCTGGGAGGGATCCACCGAGTGGACGACGGGGTCGGTGAGGTAGCGGCGGACCAGGAGGTCGACGTTACGGTCCAGGGTCGCGGAGAACAGCATGCGCTGACCCTCGGGGCGGACCTGGTTCAGGAGCGCGGTGACCTGCGGCATGAAGCCCATGTCGGCCATCTGGTCGGCCTCGTCCAGGACGGTGACGCCGACCTGGTTGAGCCGGCAGTCGCCGCGGTCGATGAGGTCCTTGAGCCGGCCCGGGGTCGCCACGACGACCTCGGCGCCGCCGCGCAGCGCGTTCGCCTGACGGCCGATCGGCATCCCGCCGACGACGGTGGCCAGGCGCAGCTTCACGGCGCGGGCGTAGGGCGTGAGCGCGTCGGTGACCTGCTGGGCGAGTTCCCGGGTGGGGACCAGGACCAGCGCCAGCGGCTGGCGGGGCTCGGCGAGCTGTCCGGCGGTGCGGGCCAGCAGCGCCAGGCCGAAGGCGAGGGTCTTGCCGGACCCGGTCCGGCCCCGGCCCAGGACGTCACGGCCCGCCAGCGAGTTCGGCAGCGTCGCGCCCTGGATCGGGAACGGAACCGACACGCCCTGCGCGGTCAGCGCGGCCAGCAGCGTCTTGGGCATGTCGAGATCGGCGAACGCCTCCACAGCGGGCAGCGCCGGAGTGATCGTCTGCGGCAGGGCGAACTCGCCCTGCACCGCCGCGGGCCGCCGGCCGGAACCGCCCGAACGCTTCGGACCACCCGACCGGCTCGGCGCGGACGAACCGAAACGACCGCCCCGCACCGGACCCCCGGCGGAGGAGTCATAGGAGTGACCCCCGGCGCGACGGGACCGGGAAGAACGGCTGTTGGTACGTGTGGGGTTCATTCAGAACCTTCCTCGATACGGCACGCATCGAGGAATTCCCGCAGCGGAAGAGCAGCGCAGGGAATCACCGGAACGGGCCGAATGGAATGCGAAATCTAAACTGACCTGCGGTCGACTCTGTGCGAGTGCAGGCGATGAAAGGAATGCCGGTGATTCCCCGCGGATGAACCGGTCGGGAGAATACCTGCAGCTGGGGCCCACACCCCGAGGGATGCGGGCCCCAGCTACGAAAGACGCGTCGGTGTCGGACGGGAACGAATGCTCTCGGCCGTCGGGCTCTTCTGGAAACCGAATACCGTGGCAATGGTCCGACGGGAATGACCGTCGGAGCTGAAAGAACGTTTCCAGTGGCTGACATCGCCGACATAGGCGCTTGAAGTATGGGAGCCACGACTACTACTGAGGTCGACAGTAGCACGCCGCTTCGACCCGTGTACGTTTCATAACTCCGCGCTGTCCTCCGGGGAGAGAACCCTCGCGCTCCGGGGCGAGAAGCCTCCCCGCGCCGCGTGGTGAATCCTCTGTTCGCCGCCGTAGATACCGGCCCGCCAGGGGCACGGGGTCAGGGAGCCCGGCCCACCGGGGGCGCGGGGTCGCGGGAGTCCGGCCCACCGGTCCGGACGCGGATCGGGGCCGCGCGGCTGTCGCCGCGCGGCCCCGATCACGTACGCCTCGCATCCCGCCCGCGCCTCCGCGGAGCCCGCGGTTCGACGGGCGGGGTAGGGAGAGGATCAGGCGGGGGTGATGTTCTCCGCCTGGGGGCCCTTCTGACCCTGGGTGACGTCGAACGTCACGGTCTGGCCCTCCTGGAGCTCACGGAAGCCGGTCGAGTTGATCGCCGAGTAGTGGGCGAAGACGTCCGGGCCGCCACCGTCCTGGGCGATGAAGCCGAAGCCCTTTTCCGCGTTGAACCACTTCACAGTTCCCGTAGCCATGTTCATGCCTTCCAGTCGATGAACGCCTTCCGCACCATGCGGAAGACGGAGGTGATCGCCCTGGTCCCTGCGGCACAGCACAGCAAAACGCCCACACCGAAGGCGTGAGCAAGGGAACTTCCGAACCACGACAGCTGACCCAGACGCTACACGTCCGCACACGCTGTCACCAGAGGAAACGGCGTTACGCGCCACACGTCCGAGTTGTGCACGCCCGATCTGCCGGTATCCGGTGGGCGTGCACCTTCTCATTCATCGGTCCGCGGGTCGGCCGTGTCGGCGGCGCGGCGGTACTCGGCGTTGATGCGCTGGGCCTCTTCGAGCTGGTCCTCCAGGACGATGATGCGACAGGCGGCCTCGATGGGCGTGCCCTGGTCGACGAGTTCGCGGGCGCGGGCGGCGATGCGCAACTGGTAGCGGGAGTAGCGGCGATGACCGCCCTCCGAGCGCAGCGGGGCGATCAGCCGGGCCTCGCCGATGGCCCGGAGGAAGCCCTGGGTGGTGCCGAGCATCTCGGCGGCCCTGCCCATCGTGTAGGCGGGGTAGTCGTCGTCGTCGAGACGGCCGTACGGGTCGTCCGCTGTCATGCGCACCTCTCTGTGGAACGCGGAGAGGGGTCCTGGCGCCGGAGCGGCACCAGGACCCCGAAGGAACTGCTCCACCCTCCGCCGGTGTCGATCCGGCCGAAGGCGCGAACCACTCGCCGCGTCAGCGGCGGGACCACTCTCGGTGGCCCCTGATCACCGCGGGCCACCCCGTCCGGCGGTCCGTCTCCGCCGGACCTCGCCACTTCTATGGGTTATGAAAAAACCATAGTCAAGCCGCCGACGAATGTCTACGACGGTCACAACAGGTTTTCGCGTGTCGAAGGGTGAGGTACCGGGCACCGGCTACTCCTCGTCGACGGTCGGCGCTTCCCGTCGGCCGTCGACGAGGGGGCGGGCGCCGGCGTCGGCGTCGGCCGCGTCGGCGAGGGCCTCCGCGGCGGCTTCCGCGGCCTGTGCCGCGTCGTCGGCGGCCTGGGCGGCCGCCCGGTCCTCCGAGGACGTCTCACGGGTGGCCGGCGACTGGGGCAGCACCTCGCTGAAGGCGCGCGACACCCCGTCGAGGGCGGAGGTGACCTCGCTGGGGATCACCCAGAAGGTGCTGCCCGCGCCCTGGGCGAGCTGCGGCAGCATCTGCATGTACTGGTAGGCGAGGAGCTTGGGGTCGGGGTCGTTGCGGTGCACGGCCTGGAACACCTCGTCGATGGCCCGGGACTGGCCCTCGGCCTTGAGGATCTCGGCGGTGCGGTTGCCCTCCGCCCGCAGGACGGCGGACTGCTTGTCGCCCTCGGCGGTGAGGATCTGCGACTGCCGCTGCCCTTCGGCCCCCAGGATCGCCGCCCGCTTGTCGCGCTCGGCGCGCATCTGCTTCTCCATCGCGTCCTTGATGGACTGCGGGGGGTCGATGGCCTTGATCTCCACGCGGTTGACCCTCAGCCCCCACTTGCCGGTGGCCTCGTCCAGTACTCCCCGGAGCTGGTTGTTGATGGTGTCGCGCGAGGTGAGGGTCTTCTCCAGGTCCATGGAGCCCACGACGTTGCGCAGGGTGGTGACGGTGAGCTGCTCGACGCCCTGGAGGAAGTCGGCGATCTCGTAGGCGGCCGCGCGGGGGTCCGTGACCTGGAAGTACAGGACGGTGTCGATCTCGACGACCAGGTTGTCCTCGGTGATGACCGGTTGCGGCTTGAACGAGACGACCTGTTCCCGCAGGTCGATCACCGGGTAGACCCGGTCGACGTACGGGATGACGAGGTTGAGACCCGGCCTCAGGGTGCGGCGGTAGCGGCCGAGGCGCTCGACGTTGCGGGCGCGCGCCTGGGGCACGATGCGCACCGCCCGCACCACCGTGAAGACGGCGATGAGCGCGACGATCAGGCCGGCTATGAGCAGCGCCGAGAATTCCATGGCTCACTCCCGGGGGTAGACGAGGGCGGTGGCGCCGCTGATCTCCATGACCTCGACCGTCGTTCCCGGAGGGATCACCAGCGTCTCGTCATAGGCGCGGGCCGTCCATTCCTCGCCGCCGATGCGGACCCTGCCGCCCAGGCCCGAGACCTCCGAGACGACGTACGCGGCCCTGCCGACCAGCGCGTCCACGCCGAACCGCTCGGTCTGGGGCTTGAGCAGGTGACGCACGGCGAGGGGGCGTACGAAGACCACGCTGACCACGGCGACGACGGTGAACACCAGGAACTGCAGGGGCGTCGGAAGTCCGGCCGCGGCGAACCCCGCGGTGACCAGCGCGGCCGCGCTCAGCATGCCCAGCGCGGCGGTGAGGGTGAGCAGTTCGGCTATCGCCAGCAGCCCTGCGACGCTCAACCAGATCAGCCATGGATCCATTGCGTCCTCCTGGCCGGTTCGGCGGCGGAGGTGGTTCGGGCGACGTATTCGCCCCATATCGTAATTCTAGGGCTTTTCCGGAAATACGGTCTTGAGGGCCGGAGGCGGGCCCGGGCGATCGGGCGGGGCCCGATCGCCACGGCGTCTCCTAGGCCACCGGCGCCTTCTCGGGCACCGCCGCGACGGCGGGCTCGGGGGCGGCCGGAGCCGGGGCCGTACGGGGTGCCTGCGCGCCGCGGAGACCGAGCCCCGCTATGGCCGCGACCAGGGCGAAGGCCGTGGCCCCGATCCAGAAGGTGAGGGTGAAGCCGGATTCGGCGGGGAGCGGCGGGGCTCCGGCGGGAAGGTGGTCGAGGGTCCGCGAGGCCAGGATCGTGGTGACGACCGCGCTGCCGATCGCACTGCCGGTGGAGCGGGAGATGGAGTTGATGCCGTTGGCGATGCCGCTCTGGTGGTGCGGGACGCTCGCCATGATGACGGCCGGCATGGCCGCGTACCCGAAGCTGACAGCCGCTCCGACCACGACTCCGGCGCCGATCACCGAGGCGGTGTGGCCGTGGTCGAGGCCGAGCCAGGCGAAGCCGACGGTACCGAGGCCGGCGGCGAGGGCGAGGGCCGTGCGGGGGCCGCGGTGCCGGACCAGCCGGCCGCCGATCGGGGAGGCCAGGAGGGAGACGATCGCGCCGGGCAGCAGGAACTGGACGGAGGCGCGCAGGATCGAGGCGTCGAAGCCGTAGCCGGTGAGGGCTTCGGGCATCTGGACGAGGTAGGAGACGCCCAGGAAGTTCGCGAACATGCCGAAGCCGACGAGGATGCCGGCCAGGTTGGCCATGAGCACGGGGCGGTGGACGAACATCCTCATGTCGACGAGGGGTTCGCGGACCTTGCGTTCGACGAGGACCCAGACGACGGTCATGACGGCCGCGCCGGCGAAGGCGCCGAGCGTGCGGGCGGAGGTCCAGCCCCATTCGTGGCCCTGCGAGATGGGCAGCAGGAGCAGCAGCAGGGCGAGGCCGAGGGTGAGCGCGCCGAGGAGGTCGGTGCGGCCGCCGGTCTTGTGGCGGGTCGCGGGGACGAGGAGGACGACGGCGAGCAGGGCGAGAGCGGCGAAGCCGGTCGCCATCCAGAAGGCGCTGCGGTAGTCGGCGTCGGAGCCGGAGGTGAGCAGGCCGGTGGCGACGAGCGCGAGGCCGCTGCCGAAGGCGAGGGTGCCGCTGACCAGGGACATCGCGCCGGGCAGCTTCTGCGGGCGGACCTCTTCGCGCAGGACGGACAGGGCGAGCGGGAAGATCGCGGTGGCGGCGCCCTGGAGGACGCGGCCCAGGATCAGCAGGGGCAGCGAGGTCGCGAGGGCGGCGACGACGGAACCGGCGACCATGACGCCGAGCACGGCGACGAGCGTGGGCTTCTTGCCGTGCTGGTCGCCGAAGCGGCCGAGCAGCGGGGTGAAGACGGCGGCGGAGAGCAGCGTCGCCGTGGTCACCCAGCTGACGTCGGCGGTCGTGGTGCCGAGGTCGGTGCGGATGAGGCCGAGGATCGGGACCGGCAGGGTCTGCATCATCGAGACGACCATGGCGGCGAGGCTCAGGGCGAAGACGATGCGCGTCTCGCGCCGGGGGTCGGCGGCGGGCGGCGCGGGGGTGTGGCTCATGGCAGGGGAGGCCTTTTCCGTGCCTGAGGCGTCGGGGCTTTCCGGGGAACGCCGGAGCGCCAGAGCTTCAGGCCGTCGATGTTTGATGTCATCAAGTACTTCGACGAAGGTAGGCCTCGATACTTGAGAGGGTCAAGTAATGCCAAGTAAACAATTGATAATGTCAAGTGTTCTCAGTAGGCTCGCACCATGAGCGCGACGACCCCCGAGACCCCCACCAAGCTCCAGCTCCTGGAGCTCCTCGCCGCCATCGGCACGGCCCAGTGGCGCGACTTCGCGGCCGCCGCGGCCCACCACGGTCTGACCTCCACCCAGGCCAAGGTCCTCGCCCAGCTCGACGGTCCGCTGCCCATGCGCGCCCTCGCCACCCTGCTGGTGTGCGACGCGTCCAACGTCACGGGGATCGTCGACCGCCTCGAAGCCCGCTCCCTGGTCCGCCGCGAGCCCTCCCCCGCCGACCGGCGCGTCAAGAACGTCGTGGCGACCGACGAGGGCCGCGAGGTCATCCGTCGCGTCCGCGAGGAGATGCAGGCCACCAGCGGAGCGCTCGACACGCTCGACGCGGACGAGAGCGCGGCTCTCTACGGCCTGCTCGCCCGGCTGCGCCCGGGCATGGAGAAGAACGCCTGACCGGGGACCCGCCGGCCGGCGGTGTCAGGGGCTCGTCGTCGAGACCGCGTACACCCGGGGGAAGGCGGGATCGGTGAGGTCGACGGTGAGGTCCGTCGTCGGGCGCGGCGCCTCGCGCCTCACCGTGGTGCCCACCCAGTTCATGCCCTCGACGAAGGTCCAGCCGGCGATCTCGGAGTCCCGTTCGCCGACGGTGATCCGGCCCGGGGCGAGGGCGGCCCTGCCCGTGCCGGACTCGGCGAGGAAGGTGTCGAGGCCGGTGGCGGTCGTCGTGAACTGCACGTACAGCCGGCTCGTCTTCCAGTTGCTGGTCTCGTAGTAGGCCACGTCCCAGGCCCCGCCCGGGACCGGGACCTCGAAGACCCGGCGCTTCATCAGCGACGGCCAGTTGTCCTGGAGACCGGCCGCCGAGGACTCGCGCTCCTTGTCGCGCCCACTGTCGCGGCTCTGACCTGCGGAGATGACGAGGTACCCGGCCGGAATGCCCACGAGCAGCACGATGATGACGGCCGTGAGCCAGCGGCGGCGGATCATGTGCCGCCGGTCCTCGGGCAGCTTGTCCCGCGGGGTGCGCGGAGGGGTGGTCTGGTGGGGCACGGTCATGAAGGAGGGTCCTCGGGGGTACGGGGGGCCCGGCCCGAGGTCCCGTTGCGCAGGGCCTGGGCGTAGCGCTCGTACCGTTCGTACCGCTCCACCCGGCGCCGGTTGGCGCGGCGGAAGCGGCGGGCGACGAGCCGGGCGAGGTCGGCGGCACCGACCATCCCGGCCTCCGGGCCGAGCTGGGCGCGGGTGATGCGGGCCTCGGGGCGGTAGCCGCGGCCGGTGAGATGGCGGCGGAAGGCGTCCCTCGCGGGGCCGATGAGGAGGTCGTCGGCGGCCGAGACGCCGCCGCCGATGACGAAGCAGGAGGGGTCGAGGGCGGCGGCGAGGTTGGCGATGCCGACGCCGAGCCACTGACCGATGTCCTGGAACAGCTCGACGCACATGGCGTCGCCCTCACGGGCGAGCTCGGTGATGAGCGGTCCGGTGATCTCCGGGACGTTGCCCTTGACCCGCTCGATGATGTTGTACGCCACCGGGGAGTCGGCGGCGGCCAGCTCGCGGGCCTCGCGGACCAGGGCGTTGCCCGAGCTGTACTGCTCCCAGCAGCCGCGGTTGCCGCAGGGGCAGCGGTGCCCGCCGGGGACGACCTGCATGTGGCCGAACTCGCCGGCCACCCCGTACTTGCCGCGCTTGACCTGGCCGCCCTCCAGGATGGCGCCGCCGATGCCCGTACCGAGGGTGATCATGACGAGGTGGTCCTCGCCGCGTCCGGCTCCGAAGCGCCACTCGGCCCAGGCGGCGGTGTTCGCGTCGTTGTCGACCATGACGGGAACGGCGAGGCGGCTCTGGAGGGCGTCGCGGAGGGGCTCGTTGCGCCAGGCGAGGTGCGGGGCGAAGAGCACCGTGGCGCGCTCGGCGTCGACCCAGCCGGCCGCGCCGATGCCGACGGCGTGCACGTCGTGCCGGTCGGAGAGGTCCAGGACCAGTTCGACGATGGTGTCCTCGACGACCTTGGGGCTCTTGGACTTGTCCGGGGTCTCCGTGCGGAGCTTCTCCAGGATGTTGCCGTCGGCGTCGACGACACCGGCCATCACCTTCGTACCGCCGATGTCGATGCCGACGGTTGGCACGCGGGGCGCCGTCAGGTGGGAGCGCCGCTCCCGGGTGCCGACGGTCCGCAGCACGGTGCCGCGGGCGGAGCCCCGGTGCGCGAGATCACGGTAGGTACTCATCGGCTCCGATTCTGCCAGGTGGGGTGTGCAGGGGCCGTCACATCGAGGAGGGCGCGGTCACGTCGCGGAGGGCCGCTCCAGTTCGTGGCGGAGGTCCTCCAGCTCCGTGCCGCCGGCCATCTGCCGGGTCAACTCGTCGAGCGTGATGGAGCCCTTGGTGTGGCTGCCGGCCATCACGCCGCGCTTGAGGAGGACGAACCGGTCGCCGACGAGGTAGGCGTGGTGCGGGTTGTGGGTGATGAGGACCACGCCGAGGCCCTGGTCGCGGGCGGCGGCCACGTACTTCAGGACGACGCCGGACTGCTTGACGCCGAGCGCGGCGGTCGGCTCGTCGAGGACGAGGACCTTGGCGCCGAAGTGGACGGCGCGGGCGATGGCCACGCACTGCCGCTCGCCGCCGGAGAGGGTGCCGATCGGCTGGTCGACGTCGCGCAGGTCGATCCCCATGCGGAGCAGCGCCTCGCGGGTGGTGGACCGCATCAGGCCGACGTCGAGCCGCTTGAAGGGGCCGGAGCCCCTGGTCGGCTCGGAGCCGAGGAAGAAGTTGCGCCAGACCGGCATGAGCGGGACCACGGCGAGGTCCTGGTAGACGGTGGCGATGCCCCGGTCGAGGGCGTCGCGCGGGTTGGCGAGCGTGACCTCCTCGCCCTCGATGCGGAAGGTGCCGGCGTCGTGCTGGTGCAGACCGGCGACGATCTTGATGAGGGTGGACTTGCCGGCGCCGTTGTCGCCGAGGACGCAGGAGATCTCGCCGGAGCGGACCTCCAGGGAGACCCCTTCGAGGGCGCGGATGTTGCCGTAGTACTTGCTGACGTCGTCGAGCTCGACCAGCGGCGTGGTCACGTTCGTCACTTGGTGGCCTCCACGCGCTTGCGGATCCAGGCGTTCAGCAGGGTCGCCAGGAGGAGCATCGCTCCCAGGAAGAACTTGAACCAGTCCGGGTTCCACTCGGCGTACACGATGCCCTTGCTGGTCATGCCGAAGATGAGGGCGCCGACGGCCGAGCCGATGGCGGAGCCGTATCCGCCGGTGATCAGACAGCCGCCGATGACGGCCGCGATGATGTAGATGAGCTCGTTGCCGACGCCCTCGCCCGACTGGACGACGTCGAAGGAGAAGAGCAGGTGCTGGCCGGAGATCCAGGCGCAGAACGCCACGCCCATGTAGAGGCCGATCTTCGTCCGGTAGACGGGAACGCCGACCGCGCGGGCCGCGTCGGAGCCGCCGCCGACCGCGAAGATCCAGTTGCCGAAGCGGGTGCGGAGCAGGATCCAGGTGGCGAGCGCGACGAGGCCGAACCACCACAGGATGGTGACCTTGAACTCGACGCCGCCGATGGTCAGCTGGGAGGCGAAGAGCTTGCGGGCGGAGGAGAAGCCCTCCATGTCGGCGATGGTCTTGGTGGAGACGGTGCCGCTGATCAGCTTGGTGAGGCCCAGGTTCAGGCCGGTCAGCATGAGGAAGGTGCCGAGCGTGATGATGAAGCTGGGCAGTCTGGTACGGGTCAGCATGAAGCCGTTGAAGACGCCGATCGCCAGGGTGACGAGCAGCGAGACGCCGACGCCGACCCAGACGTTGGCCGTCATCTGGTAGCTGAACATCGACGAGATCAGGGCCGAGCTGGTGACCATGACACCGGCGGACAGGTCGAACTCGCCGCCGATCATCAGGAGCGCGACGGGGACCGCCATGATGCCGATGGTGGAGGCCGCGTAGAGCACGGTCCCGAGGCTGGAGGCCTTCAGGAAGCTGTCGGCGACCACCGAGAAGAAGACGAAGACGGCGATCGCGCCGACGACCGAGCCGAGCTCGGGGCGGGCGAGGAGCTTCTTCAGCGGGGTGGTGCGCAGCAGCCGCTCGTCGACGTGGTCGATACCGGACGGCCCGGACGCCGGTGCGGTGGAACTCATCGGGTGCCACGCTCCGCGTACTCGACGAGCTTCGCGGCGTCGTCCTCGGTGATGATCTGGGGGCCGGTGAGGACGGGCCTGCCGCCGCCGAGGACGTTGGCGTTGTAGCGGTAGAGCCAGAGCAGGTCGACGGCCTCGTACCCCTGGAGGTAGGGCTGCTGGTCGACGGCGAAGCCGAGGGTGCCGGCCTGGAGGGCGGTCGCGACCTTGGCGTTGAGGTCGAAGGTGTCGATCTCGGCCTTGCTTCCGGCGCTCTTCGCGGCCTGGACGGCGGCGTCGGCGAAGGGGGCGCCGAGGGTGACGACGGCGTCCACGTCCTTGTCGGACTGGAGCTTGGCCTCGATGGACGCCTTCACGTCGGGCATGTTGGTGCCGTCGACGTAGAGGTTGACCAGCTCGCCGCCGAAGGTCTTCTTCGTGCCGGCGCAGCGCTGCTCGTGACCGACGTTGCCCTGCTCGTGCAGGACGCAGAGCGCCTTCTTCTTGCCGCGCTTGTCGAGCTCCTCGCCGACGGCCTCGCCGGCGACGGTCTCGTCCTGGCCGATGTGGGTGAGCGCCCCGTACGCCTTGGACTGGGCGGCGCCCGAGTTCACGGTGATCACGGGGATGCCCGCCTTGACGGCCTTCTCGACGGCGGCCTTCATGGCGTCGGGCTTCGCGAGCGTGACGATCAGACCGTCGACGCCCTTGGCGACGTACGAGTCGATCAGCTGCGCCTGTTGCTGGGCCTCGTCGCTGTGGGCGTAGAGGAAGTTGATGTTGTCCTTGGCGGCGGCCTGCTTGGCGCCCTTCTGGACGATGTCCCAGAAGGTGTCGCCGTCACCGGAGTGGGTCACCATCGCCACGGTCCAGCGGGGGGTGTCGACGGCCGCCCTGCCCTGGGCCTCGGCGGCCTTGCGGGCGTCCTCCGCCCGCTTCCCGCCGGTGCTGCTGCACCCGGCGAGCGCCGCGGTGAGCGCGAGCGCGAGCACGGCGCCGACCGCGGCGCGTACCCCTCCTGTCCGAAGCCTGGTCACGAGGCCGTGCCCTCCTTTGTGTCCTTTGCGTACATTGCAGTCGTGCATTGCAGTATCGGTCATGCGGGTCGTGGCGCTCGCCAGGGGGCCGGTGTCCGGCCGCTTCGCCGGTGTGCCCCGGTTACGGACGGACCATCAGCTGGAACTCGAAGGAGTAGCGGGCGGCCCGGTAGAGGTGGGAGCCGTACTCGACGGCGCGGCCGGTGTCGTCGAGGGTGACGCGCTCCATCGTCAGGAGCGGGGCGCCCTCCGCCTCGTCGAGCAGGGCCGCCTCCTCGGCGGTGGCGGCGCGGGCTCCGATGGCCTGGCGGGCGCTGTGCAGGGTGAGCGCGGCGGTGCGGAGCAGCCGGTAGAGGCCGGTGGCCTCCAGGCGGGCGGTGTCCGGGTCGACGAGTCCGGCGGGAAGGTGGTTGCGCAGGTACGCCATGGGCTCGCCGTGTGCGGTGCGGAGCCGTTCGAGGTAGTGGACCTCGCTGCCCTCGGGTACGCGGAGGGCGGCCGCGACCGGGCCGGTGGCGGGTTCGGTCCGGTTGACCAGGACGCGGGTGGCGGGGAGTTGTCCGGCGGCGTCCAGGTCGTCGTAGAGGCTGCTGAGTTCCAGCGGGCGGCGGACGGTGCTGTGCACCACCTGGGTGCCGACGCCCCGGCGGCGGACCAGGAGGCCCTTGTCGACGAGGGTCTGGATGGCCTGGCGGACGGTGGGGCGGGAGAGACCGAGGCGGGTGGCGAGGTCGATCTCGTTGCCGAGGAGGGTGCCCGGGGTCAGCGTCCCGTTCTCCACGGCGCTCTCCAGCTGCTGGGCCAGCTGGAAGTAGAGCGGGACCGGGCTGGTGCGGTCCACGGAGAGCGGGGGCAGGGGGGAGCCGGACTGCTTGGACACGGGGGGAGCGTAGCCCGGTGCGTGGATGACGGGAAGTCGTGACGTCCGGTTGTCCTGACAAATCCTTGACACCGGGGACGGGGGCCTCCACGGTGGGGCCATGCGCATCGGACTCATCGGTACGGGACGGATCGGGAGCTTCCACGCGGGTGTGCTGGCCCGCCACCCGGAGGTCGGGGCGCTGGTCGTGGCGGACGCGGACGCCGGCCGGGCGGCCGGGGTCGCGGGGGCGCTCGGGGCGGAGGCGGCGCCGGACGTGGCGGCGCTGTTCGACCACGCCCTGGACGCGGTGGTGATCGCCTCGGCGACGGCCGCGCACGCCGAGCTGATCGCCCGCGCGGCGGGCGCCGGTCTTCCGGCCTTCTGCGAGAAGCCGATCGCCCTGGACCTGCCGGGCACGACCACCGCGCTCGCGGCGGTGACGGAGGCGGGGACCGAACTGCAGCTCGGCTTCATGCGGCGCTTCGACCCGGGGTACGGGGCGGCGCGCGAGGCGGTGCGGTCGGGGCGGCTCGGCCGGCTGCACACCGTACGGGCGGCGACCTCCGATCCGGAGCCGCCGCCGGCCGCGTACCTGCCGCTCTCCGGCGGTCTCTTCCGGGACTGTCTGGTGCACGACTTCGACATCGTGCGGTGGGTGACCGGGCGGGAGGTCGTGGAGGTGTACGCGACGGGCTCCGACGCGGGCCCCGCGATGTTCCGGGAGGCCGGGGACGTGTCCACGGCCGCCGCGCTCCTCACCCTGGACGACGGCACGCTCGTGACGGCGACGGCGACCCGCTGCAACGGCGCCGGGTACGACGTCCGCATGGAGCTGGCGGGCGACCGGGACCAGATCGCGGTGGGCCTCGACGACCGCACCCCGCTCACCTCGGTGGAACAGCAGGGCCCGCCCGCGCCGGGGAAGCCCTGGTCCGGGTTCCTTGAGCGGTTCGGCCCCGCGTACGAGGCGGAGCTCGACGCCTTCGTCCGCCTGGTGCGCGGTGAGGCGGCGAACCCCTGCGACGGCCGGGAGGCCCTGGCGGCGCTCCGGATCGCCGACGCGTGCGAGCGCTCGCGCCGGGAGCGGCGTCCGGTACGGGTGGAGGACGGGGTTCTCTGAGAGAGCCGTCGGGTCACCACCGCACCGGGAGGTGCCGGACTCCGCGCAGGAGGAGGCCCGGGATCCACTCCCAGGGGGCCGCGTCGGGGTCGAGTTCCAGTCGGGGGAAGCGGTCGAGGAGCGTCCGGAGCGCGATCCGGCCCTCCAGGCGGGCCAGCGGGGCGCCCAGGCAGTAGTGGATGCCGTGGCCGAAGGCGAGGTGGCCCCGGGTGTCCCGGCGGATGTCGAACCGGTCGGGGTCGGGGAAGCGGGCCGGGTCGCGGTCGAGCGCCCCGATGCCGACGAGCACATGGTTCTGGGCCGGGATCTCGGTGCCGCCGAGGGTGACGGCCTCGCGGCTGAAGCGGAAGGTGCTGGTCTCCACCGGTCCGTCGTACCTCAGCGACTCCTCGATCGCGCCGTCGAGGAGGCCCGGGTCGGCGCGCAGGGCGGCGAGCTGCTCGGGATGGGTGAGGAGGTTCCGTACGGTGTTGGCGATGAGGTTGACGGTGGTCTCGTGGCCCGCGATGAGCAGCAGGTAGGCCATGGCGCGGAGTTCGGGTCCGGACAGCCGGTCCCCGTCCTCGGCGCGGGCGGCGATCAGGCCGGAGAGCAGGTCCTCGGCGGGTCCCGCGGCCCGCTTGTCCTCGACGAGTGCGTCGAGGTAGTCGGCGAACTCCCGCATGGCCCGGGCCATGCTCTGCTCGCCGGTGGGCGTCACGAGCTCGTTCGACCAGCCGCGGAAGGTGTCGCGGTCGGCGGCGGGCACGCCGAGGAGCTCGCAGATGACGATGATCGGCAGCGGGTACGCGTAGGCGTCGACGAGGTCGGCCCGGCCGGCCGGTTCCATCGCGTCGGCGAGCTCCGCCGTGAGCCGCTCGACGCGCGGGCGCAGGCCCTCCACCCGACGGCCGGTGAACTCGCCCGTGACGAGCCGGCGCAGCCTGGTGTGGTCGGGGGCGTCCGCCGAGAGGAGGTGGACGCCGATGACGTCCTCCTCCGGCGGCCGTACGCCGATGACGGAGGGGGACTTGGCGAGCCGGGGGTCGGCGAGTGCCGCGCGCCCCTCCTCGTGGCCGACGACCAGCCAGAACCGGAAGCCGTCGGGCATCCGTACCTCGTGGACGGGACCGCTCTCACGGAACTTCGCGTAGGAGGGGTACGGGTTCGCGGTGAAGTCCGCGCCGTACTCCCCCAGTTCGATGACGGACATCGGGACAGGCTATCCGACCGGCCCGGGCGGGCCCTGGTGGTGCCGGCCGTACCGGGCGAGCCCCCCTGGCCGGGTCAGCTCGGGTCGTCCTCGCCCAGGAGGCCCGCGTCGTGGACGAGGAGGGCGACCTGGACCCGGTTGTTGAGACCGAGTTTGGCGAGCACGCGGGAGACATGGGTCTTGACCGTCGGCACGCTCATGTACAGCTCGGCCGCGATCTCGGCGTTGGAGAGACCGCGGCCGACGGCGACGGCCACCTCCCGCTCGCGGTCGGCGAGTCCGGCGAGCCGGTCGGCCGCGGCGGTGCGCGGCGGCCGCTCCGGCTGCCCGGCGACATGGGTCATGAGCTGGCGGGTGACGGCCGGGGAGAGCACCGGGTCGCCCGCGGCGACCCGGCGGACGGCGGCGACGATCTCGGCGGGCGCGGTGTCCTTGAGGACGAACCCCGCCGCACCGGCGCGCAGGGCGCGCAGCACCTGCTCGTCGGCGTGGAAGGTGGTGAGGACGACGACCTCCGGAGCGCCGGGGCGGGCGCGCAGGAGTTCGGTGGCGGTGAGCCCGTCCACGTGGGGCATCCGGATGTCCATGAGGACGACGTCGGGGGCGTACCGGGCGACGAGTTCGGGGACCTCGCGGCCGTCGGCTCCCTCGCCGACGATCTCCAGGTCCTCGGCTCCGCCGAGCATGAGGGTGAGGCCCGCGCGGACCAGGGGGTCGTCGTCGACGATGAGCAGCCGGATGGTCATGAGGGCCACGGTAGCCAGGCGTGGAGGGAGAATCCGCCGCCGGGGGCCGGGCCGTGCTCCAGGCGGCCACCGGCGAGGGCGGCGCGTTCGGTCAGTCCGATGAGGCCCTGGCCGGAGCCGGGGACGTGCGGGACCGGTCCGTCGGGCGCCGGGTTGTGGATGTCGACGGTGAGGCCTTCGCCGGGGCGGCCGCGCAGTGTGACGGTGACCCGCGTGCCGGGGGCGTGCTTGCGGGCGTTGGTGAGGCCTTCCTGGGCGATGCGGTAGACCGTGCGGCCGGTGGCGGCGGGCACGGCGGCCGGTTCGTCGACGGTGGTGTCGAGGACGACCTCGGCACCGGCCTCGCGGGATTCGGCGATCAGCGCGTCGAGGGTGGCCAGGGTGGGCTGGGGGCGATCGCCCCCGTCGCCGTTCTCGCCGGGTGCGCGCAGGACGCCGATGATCTCGCGGAGGTCCTGGAGGGCTTCGTGGGCGCTGTCGCGGATGACGCCGGCGGCCCGGGCGATCTGCTCGGGCGGGGCGTCGGGCCGGAACTCCAGGGCTCCGGCGTGCACGCTGAGCAGGGTGAGCCGGTGGGCGAGGACGTCGTGCATCTCACGGGCGATGGCCTCGCGGGCGAGCCGTTGGGCCTGGGCGGCGCGCAGCTCGGCCTCGGCCTCGGCGCGGCGGGCGCGTTCCCTGAGGGCTTCGACGAGCTGGCGGCGGGCCCGGACGAGCATGCCCCAGGCGGTGACGAGCAGGATGAGGACGAAGCCGATCCCGATGGAGAGCCCGGTGTTCGTGGTGGGGTCGGGCCGGACGAAGACCTGGACGGTGGAGGTGACGACGGCGAGCGCCCCGATCCAGGCGACCTCGCGGAAGGGACGGCGTACGGCGACGCTGAACAGACCCACGAGGAGGGCGCCGGCGGCGACCGGGGCGATCACGTTCACCAGGGAGAGGGCGACCGCGAGTCCGACGGGCCGGCGGCGGCGCAGCCAGAGGGCGCAGCAGGCGGCGGCGCCGGCGAGCTGGTCGAAGAGGACGACCGGTTCGCTGTTGTACTGCGCGCTGACATCCGCGACGAGGAGGCCGAAGAGGGCGGCGAGCAGGAAGAGCAGGGTGTCCACGATCCAGTCGCGGACGGTACGGCGGGGCCGGGCCGCCCCGCTCCCGCCCGGTTCGACCAGGTCGGAGGGGAGCAGCCAGCGCTGCCGGTCCGTGCGAGTCATGGCCGCAATGTACGCAGCCGGGGGCGCCGTGCGGGGCATCGGCGGCCGGGACGCTACCGAAGTCGCGGACGTCGATACTTCGGTAGCGGAAGCGTGGCCGGGAGGCGGACGTGACCGCTCGCCCGGCCCCGCCATGATCACTTCATGAAGAAGTTTCTGGAGGTCGCCGGTTTCCTGCTCACTCTCTTCGGCGTGGCGGGGGTGGTGCGCGAGCTGACCGGCGGCTGGTTCCGGCTCTTCGGGGTGACCCGGTTCCTCACCGAGAACGTGTGGTTCCTGGAGGGCCGGGAGCTGTTCGTCAACATCGTGATCGCGGTCCTCGGCCTGGTCGTCCTGATCGCGTCGGACCGGGTGCCGAAGTCCTGAGGGGCGCTTCGGGGTGCCGGGGCCCCGCAGCGCTCCGGCCCGGGGTGCACAGGCCCCGCAGCGCCCCGGCCCGGGGTGCCGAGGTCCGTCGGGCGGGCGCGCCCGCGGGGCGGTCAGGCGCTCGCGGAGTCGAGGCGGGTGACCTCGGCGAGGTGCTCGGACATGCGGTGGGAGACCGAGCCGCTGGTGTAGAGGACGGCGCCGATCACGGCGAGCGGGACGGAGGCACCGATGACGCCGACGAGTTCGGGCCAGTCGCGGGACTCCTCGCAGGCCCTGTCGTGGACGTACTCGCTGGTGAGGAGGGCGGGGCAGGTGTTGCTGCTGTCGTTCGGCTCGTACGGCGTGAGGAGCAGGACGCCGGACCAGACCCAGAGCAGCGCGGCGAGGGTGAGCAGGCCCAGGCCCCAGCCCTGGGTGCGCCGGGCACGGGCGCGGAACTCGTTGTCGTAGGTAAGTGAACGCATGGGCGAAGAACCTACCCGGCGTCCCTGTCGACGGCCCGGCGGCCCCAACTGGTGCCCGCCAGAACGAGGATCGCGCCCACGAGGCCGAGCGCGCCGGGGCGGTCACCGGCGAGGGCGATGCCCGCGGCGGCGGCCCAGAGCGGCTCCGTACCGAGGAGGAGGCTGACCCGGGACGGGGAGGTGCGGCGGACCGCCCACATCTGCACGAAGAAGGCGAAGAGCGTGCAGAAGACGGAGAGGAAGAGCAGGCCTGCCCACTCGCGCGGGCCGAAGTCGAGGGCCACCGCCCAGGGCGAGGCACCCGTGCCGGGGAAGGCCGCGATGACGGCGAAGACGGCGACGGCGGAGCCGAGCTGCACGGTGGTCAGGGAGAGCGAGTCGGCCGACCGGACCGCCTTGATCCGGGACATGGCCAGGACGTGGACGGTACGGGCGAGGGCGGCGAGCAGCATGAGCAGGTCGCCGAGGGAGGGGGCGGTGAACCCGCCGCCCTGGGTGAGGAGGACGACACCGGTGACGGAGAGCGCTCCGGCGGCGAGGAAGGCGCGGGGCGGGACGACCCGGGTGACGGCGGCCTCGGCGAGCGGGGTGAAGATCATGGTGAGGCTGATGATCAGGCCCGCGTTGGTGGCGGAGGTGTGGACGACGCCGTAGGTTTCCAGGAGGAAGATCCCGCCGAGGATCAGGCCGAGGGTCGCGGCGCCGCGCCACTGGGCCGCGTTCAACGCCCGGAGCCTGGTCCAGCCGGCGACGACGAGGACGGGCAGCACGACCGCGAACCGCAGCACGAGGACCGCGATGACGGTGTGGGTGGTGGTGATGCCCTTGGCGGCGAGGTAGCTGGTGCCCCAGACGACGGCGACGAGCAGGACGGGCAGATCGGTGAGCCAGGCCCGACGGGGGCCGGCGACCGGCAGGGGGGCGGCGATCGAGGACATTGCGGCCGTTTCTCCAACTCTCTCAATGGGGTGGAGACTTCGACGGCTCGCACGGGGAGCGATCACGGTACCGGGAGAGGCCTGTGGTGGCTACACCTTTCCGGTCGCGCCGATCGGGGACGTCTCCTTTCGGGGGTTCTGCGGATCAGGGGCCTCGCGGCTCGGAGGCGTCGTGGCTCGGGGGTTCCGTGGCTCGGGGGCCTCGTGGCTCGGAGGCCTCGTCGATCAGGGGCTCTCCAGGGCCTTGACGACCTGGTCCACCTCGTCCGGCATGACCGCGATCAGGACGGTTCCGCCGGACGACGCGTACTCCACGATCCGGGACCCCGGATTGATGGAGATCCCCTCGCGCACGGAGGGCGAGCGCGTCCCCGTCCGCCGCAGATCGGCCGGCAACGCGGCCTCCCGCCTGCCCCAGGAGGCCTTCCAGACCGGAGGGCCCGCACCGATCAGCAGACGTCCGGGCCGCCAGCGGGAGCCCTGCGCCGACCACTTGAGCATGCAGGGCACCCCGGCCACCTCCCCCGCGGCCAGGGCGTCCGACCGCTGCCGCCGCTTCCGGTTCATCAGCCGTCCCACGAGGGCGGCGGCCCCGGCGGCGGCCATGGCGGCGACGGCGAGAGACACTGGTTCGATCACGCCCGCATTCAACCAGGCGGGGAACCCGGAGGGCGCGCCACCCCACGACGGGCCCCGCGCGGCGACGGACGGCGCCTCAGTAGCTGCCGTACTCCGGGCGCCCGGCCGGCTCGTACGTCTGGATGGCGACGCCCGAGCCGGTGGTGCGGGCGTCGGTCTGCCGGAAGGCGGTGGGCCGCACGCCGTCGGAGAAGAGCCTGCGGCCGGTGCCGAGGACCACGGGGAAGACGAGCAGGTGAAGGGTGTCGATCAGGTCGTGGTCGATGAGGGTCCGGGCGAGACCGCCGCTGCCGTGCATCTGGATCTCGCCCTCGGTGCGCTCCTTGAGGGCGGTGACCTCCTCGACGGTGTCGCCGCGGAGCAGGGTGGTCCCGGCCCACTCCACGGAGTCGAGGGTGGTCGAGGCGACGTACTTCGGGAGGGCGTTGAGCTTGGAGGCGATCGGGTCGGCGGGGTCGGTCTGCTTCGGCCAGTAGCCGGCGAAGATCTCGTACGTACGCCGGCCGAGGAGGAACGCGGTCGGCCGGGTGAAGACCTCGGTCATGAACCGCACGAAGTCCTCGTCGCCGTACGGGACGGACCAGCCGCCGTGCTCGAAGCCGCCGCTGGGGTCCTCGCTCGGGCCACCGGGGGCCTGGTGGACGCCGTCGAGGGTCAGGAACTGGGTGAGGCTGAGCGTGGCCATGGTGGTGCCTTTCGTCTCCGGTCCATCGTGTCTCACCAGTGATGACCGCGCGGCCCGGCGAAAGTCATCGGTGACGCCCTGGGCCACGGTGACCGGTGCGGTCTCGGTGACGGGTGCCGGGGACCGGTGCCGGTGAAGGGCGCTGGCGACTGGCGCCGGTGAGCGGCGACCGGTGCCGGTGTCCGGGTCGCGGTCCGATTCCCGCCAGCTTCCCCGCGCGCCACCGACTTTCATTGAACCCGCAACCACTCACCGCTTCTCACGGAGGTTTCGGGATGTCCACGATGAACGGCACGGCGGTCCTGGTGACGGGCGGCAGCCGAGGGATCGGCGCGGCCACGGCCGTTCGCCTCGCCCGGGAGGGCGCCGACGTCGCCTTCACCTACGTCCAGGACGAGGCGCGGGCCAAGGAGGTCGCCGCCCGGATCGAGGCGACCGGCCGCAGGGCGCTGCCCCTGCGGGCCGACGCGGCCGACGCCGGGGACGCGACGGGCGCGGTGGAGTGGGCGACGGACGCCCTGGGGCGGCTCGACGTCCTGGTGAACAACGCGGGTGTCGGTGTCCTCGGCCCCCTGGAGTCCCTCACCCTCGCGGAGGTGGACCGGGTCCTCGCGGTGAACGTCCGGGCCGCCTTCCTTACCTCGCAGGCGGCGGCCGCGCGACTGCCGGAGGGCGGGCGGATCGTCACGATCGGAAGCTGCGTCACCCAGCGGGTGACGGGCACCGGCGGCACGCTCTACACGACGAGCAAGTCGGCGCTGATCGGTCTGACGAAGGCGCTCGCCCGGGAGCTGGGCGGGCGCGGCATCACGGCCAACATCGTCCACCCCGGTCCTGTCGACACCGACATGAACCCGGCGGACGGGCCGTACGCGGGGGGCCAGGCGGTCATGACGGCGCTGGGCCGCTTCGGCACTCCGGAGGAGGTCGCGGCGATGGTCGCGTTCCTGGCGGGGCCGGAGGGGCGGTACGTGACGGGCGCGGAGTTCTCGGTGGACGGCGGGCACGCGGCGTGAGCGCGGGCCCTGCGGGGCTGCGCCCGGAGCGCTGGTGAGCCCGGCCCCAGGCGCCCGGAGCGCTGGTGAGCCCGGTTCCAGGCGCCCGGAGGCGAACCGAGCCCGGAAGGAGGGTGAGGGCGCACCGATGCTGTCGGTCGGTGCGCCCTCGTGGGCCGGGCGGGGTGTCGCACCCGCTCGGCCCATGGGGGTGGGCCGGGCTCGGGGCGGGCGGTGCGGGCCGCCCCGGGCCCCGGCCCCGCGGAACGCCCGGAGGCGAACCGAGCCCCGAAAGGGGCTCTAGCCACCCAGCTCCTGGTGGCGGGCGGTCAGCCGGGCCGTGCCCGCCTCGGTGAGGGAGCCGAAGAGGCGGAGGCGGGAGATGCCGCCGTCCGGGTAGATGTCGATCCGGACGCGGGAGCCGACCGCCGGGGTGTCGAGCACGAAGCGGTGGTTGGTGTCGGGCTGGAGGCGGGTCCGGGGCAGGATCTCGGTCCACTCCTCGGAGTCCGCGGCCGCGACGGAGAGCGCGGCCCAGCCGGCGCTGTTGCCCTTGAGGTACGCGGTGTCGATCTCGACGGCGCGGATCTCGGACTCGGCGGCCAGCTGGTAGCGGATCCAGTCGTTGCCCTTGTCGCGGCGGCGGCGGGTCTCCCAGCCGTCGTCCATCTTGCGGGAGCGGCCGGGCTGGATGGTGTTGGTTGCCGGGGAGTAGAAGCGGTCGGAGGCGTCCTCGACCTGGCCGCCGTTCTCCAGGGCGGCGAGGTCGAAGGTGCCGAGGACGGCGAGCCACGCCGGGTCGGGGGCGACCTCGCCGTGGACCCGGAGGCGGGCGATGCCGCCGTCGGGGTGCTGGTTGACCCGCAGGTGGGTGAAGCGCTGCTCGACGTCGACGGCGAAGCCGTTGGCGGCGTGACCGCCGACGGCGGTGCGCGGGACGAGCGTCGTCCACTTCACGTCGTCGGCGAGGAGTTCCTCGGGCGAGGGTGAGCCGGGGACGGAGGCGGCCTCGACGGAGACGGCCTGCGGGTAGTTGCCCCGGAAGTGGGCGGTGTCGAGGACGATGCCGCGGACGACTCCGGGCGCGCCGAGCCGGACGAGGGCCCAGTCGTGGTCGTCCTCGGTGGGGTGCGGCTGCTGGGCCGAGACGCCACGGCGGCGACGGGTCTCCCAGCCGTCCATGATCTTGCCCTTGTGGCCGAAGTGCTCGGGGTCGAACTCGGCGGCCTCGGGCTTGAGGAGGTTCTCGCGCTCGGCGAAGAACTCGTCGTTGGCGGCGACGACGCCCGCGCCGAGGCGCCGGTCGGCGAGGTCCGCGTACCGGGTGAAGGGGAACTCGGCCGTCCGGTAGTCGGCGTACGGGTCGCCGCCGCCGTAGGGGCTGGCGTCGCCGGTGAAGGAGGGTATGCCGGTGCTCACGGGTCAGTTGTTCCTTTCGAGGAGGCGGCCGGAGGGCTCGGCGAGGGTGCCGTGTTCGACGATCCGCTCTCCACGCAGCCAGGTGGAGGTGACGACGCCGCTGAGGGTCTTCCCCGCGTAGGCGGTGATCCGGTTGCGGTGCTGGAGCTCGGCCGGGTCGACGGTGAAGGTGGCGTCCGGGGCGAGGACGGCGAAGTCGGCGTCGCGGCCGGCCTCGATGGCGCCCTTGCGGGTGAGCCCGGCGAGGCGGGCGGGGCCCTCGGACATCCAGCGGACGACGTCCGTCAGGTCGAATCCACGGCTGCGGGCCTCGGTCCAGATGGCCGGCAGGCCGAGCTGGAGGGAGGAGATGCCGCCCCAGGCGGACGCGAAGTCGGGCGTCTTGAGGTCGGCCGTGGACGGGGAGTGGTCGGAGACGACGCAGTCGATCGTGCCGTCCGCGAGCCCCTGCCAGAGGGCGTCCTGGTTGACGGCCTCGCGGATGGGCGGGCAGCACTTGAACTCGGTGGCGCCGTCCGGGATCTCCTCGGCGGCGAGCGTGAGGAAGTGCGGACAGGACTCGACGGTGATCTTGACGCCCTCGGCCTTGGCGGCGGCGATGACCGGCAGCGCGTCCGAGGAGGAGAGGTGGAGGACGTGGACGCGCGCGTTCAGCCGACGGGCCTGGTTGATCAGGTTCTCGATGGCCGTGTTCTCCGCGTCCCGGGGCCGGGAGGCGAGGAAGTCGGCGTACGCGCCGCCCGTGCGCTGGGGGGCGGCGGCCAGGTGGTGCGGGTCCTCGGCGTGCACGATCATCAGGCCGTCGAAGCCGGAGATCTCGGCGAGCGAGGTCGCCAGCCGCTCCTGGTCGAGCTCGGGGAACTCGTCCACGCCGGACGGTGACAGGAAGCACTTGAAGCCGAAGACCCCGGCGTCGTGCAGCGGGCGCAGGTCCTTGACGTTGTCGGGCAGGGCGCCGCCCCAGAAGCCGACGTCGACATGGGCCTTGGCGCGGGCCACCTCCTGCTTGATCCGCAGGTTCTCGACGGTGGTGGTGGGGGGCAGCGAGTTGAGGGGCATGTCGAGCAGGGTGGTGATGCCGCCGGCTGCGGCCGCGCGGGTGGCGGTCCAGAAGCCCTCCCACTCGGTGCGGCCGGGGTCGTTCACGTGCACGTGGGTGTCGACGAGTCCGGGCAGGACCACGTCGTCGCCGACGTCCTCCAGCCGGGCCCCGGCGGGTACCTCGGCGTCGTACGGCAGCACGGCCGCGATCGTCCCTCCGGAGACGGCGATCGACGCCGGGCGCGTCCCCTCCGGGGTGATGACACGCGTCGAGCGCAGGACCAGGTTGACGTCCACCCGTACCCCTTCTTCAAGTGCTTCGGCGAGAACCGGGCGCTTCGGCGGGAACCGCCCGGCCGCCCGGCAGAAAATTCAACGAACTGTTGAAGGAGTCTTCACTTCCGGACGACATGTCGTCAAGGGCACACTTCCAGCATCCGCCGCCGGTCAACCGCGTCTGGACGTTTCCACAAAGTGGAATGCAAATTCCGTAGAGTAGAACGTAGCTCCGCACATGCGGGGTGGAGCCGGACGCCTCCGGGCCCACGTCGACACCGGACAAACACCCCCTGACCGGCGCGTACGCCGGGACCGGGACCGGGTGTCCCGGCCACTGGCCCGGTAGGCTGCTGCCTTGCCCGCCTGCCCCGAAAGGACCGTTGACGTGCCGACGTCCAGCGCCAGCACCACCGACGCCGCCAAGCCCGCCGCGAGCGGGGGCGTCCAGTCCCTTGAGCGTGCCTTCGACCTCCTGGAGCGGATGGCCGACGCCGGGGGCGAGGTCGGGCTGAGCGAGCTCTCCGCCAGCAGCGGACTGCCGCTTCCGACCATCCACCGCCTGATGCGCACGCTGGTCGCCTGCGGCTACGTGCGCCAGCAGCCCAACCGGCGGTACGCGCTCGGCCCCCGGCTCATCCGGCTCGGCGAATCCGCCTCCCGCCTCCTCGGCACCTGGGCCCGTCCGTACCTGGCGCGGCTCGTCGAGGAGACCGGCGAGACCGCGAACATGGCGCTGCTCGACGGCGACGAGATCGTGTACGTGGCGCAGGTGCCGTCCAAGCACTCGATGCGTATGTTCACCGAGGTCGGCCGACGGGTCCTGCCGCACTCGACCGGCGTCGGCAAGGCGCTCCTCGCCCACACCCCGGCGGAGGAGGTGCGGGCGCTGCTCGCCCGCACCGGCATGCCCGCCGCGACGGAGAAGACGATCACCACGCCGGACGGCTTCCTCGACGCGCTCGTCGCGGTCCGTGAGACGGGCTACGCGGTCGACGACAACGAGCAGGAGATAGGAGTCCGCTGCCTCGCGGTGTCGGTACCGGACTCCCCCACCGCGGCGGCGATCTCCATCTCCGGCCCGGCCGGCCGGGTGACGGAGGCGGCGACGGAGAAGATCGTCCCGATCCTCCAGGAGGTCGCCCGCGAACTCTCGACGGCGCTGGCGAACACGGCGGGCAACGGCGGGGCGTGACACCCCGGGGGCGGGCCTCCCGCCGCGCCGTGGCGGGAGGCCCGGTCGCGGGCCCGGGCGCACCCCCTGCTCCGGGTCACCTCCACGGGGCCGGTTCGGAGTTCGACCCGGGGCCGGTTCGGGGCTCGACCCGGGCCCGGTCCAAGGCCGGACCAAGGCCGGGTGAGGGCCGGGCCAAGGTCGGTCCGAGGTCCGCGCCGCGCCCTGTCCTCAGGCCGGGGCGGGTTCCGCGAGGTGGCCGTCCTGGACCGTGACCACGTGGTCCGCCCGCGCGAGGTGCGTGCGGTCGTGGGTGACCAGGACCGTCGCCGTCCCCCGCTCCACCGTCAGACCCGCGAGCAGCGACACCACCGCCGCACCCCGCTCGTGGTCCAGCGCGCTGGTCGGCTCGTCGACCAGCAGCACCGCCGGCTCGTTCATCAGGGCCCGCGCGATGTTGACCCGCTGCCGCTGGCCGCCGGACAACTGGTGCGGCCGCCGCCCGGCCAGCTCCGCGAGGCCCACCGCGTCGAGCAGTTCCACGGCCCGGCCCCGGGCCTCCTTGGGCGTCCGCCCCGACACGTGCGCCATGAGCTGGAGCTGTTCGGCCACCGTGAGCGAGGGCAGCAGGTTGGGCTGCTGGAACACGATCCCGATCCGCTCGCGCCGCAGCGCCGCCCGCCCGGCCGCGTCCAGCGCGCCCGTGTCCGTACCGGCGACGACGACCCGTCCGCGGTCGGGTGTCACGAGGGTGGCGGCGACCGCGAGGAGGCTGGACTTGCCGGAGCCCGAGGGGCCGACGACCGCCGTGAGGGAGCCGGCGGGGACGGTGAGGGAGACGGCGTCGAGCGCGGTCAGGCGGCTGTCGCCGTCCGGGTAGGTGAGGGTGACGGCATCGAGGACGAGACTCATCGGGCACTCCCGGACAGGATCACGACGACGGAGGCAGCGGAGACAACGGAGGCGGCACAGGCCGCACAGGCGGCGGGGGTCATCGGGCGCTCCCCAGGGCCGTGAGGGGGTCGACGGCGGTGATCCGCCGGATGGAGAGCGCCGCGCCGAGCACACCGAGCACGATGATCACGGCGGCCGGCCCCAGGACGGTCAGCGGTTCGAGCACGAACGGCACGTTCCCGCCGCTGACCAGCGCTCCGATACCGACCGCGAGCGCGGTGCCGAGCAGGGTCCCCGCCGTGAGCATGAGCACGGCCTGCCCGAGGGCGTCCTTCAGGAGGTACGGGGTCGAGGCCCCGAGCGCCTTCAGGACGGCGACGTCACCGCTGCGCTGAATGGTCCAGACGGTGAAGAAGGCTCCTATGACGAGGGCCGAGATGGCGAAGAGGAACCCGCGCATCAGCTGGAGCGAGCCGTTCTCGGCCTGGTACGACCCTATGGCGGTGAGGGCGTCGTCGACGGTCCGCGCCTCGGTGCCGACGGCCCTGTCGCCGGCGGCCCAGTCGGTCTCCCCGCCACCGCGGAGCGCGATGACGGTCGCCTGTTCCTCCACCGTGGTGCCGGTGTGGCCGAGCCGCTGCCAGTCGTCGAGGGAGGTCCACACCACCGGGGTGTGGCTGTACGAGGCGTCACCGGCGACCGCCGTGACGGCCAGCTCCAGGGGGCCGAGGCGGACGGAGTCACCGGCCGAGACGCCCAGCTCCTCGGCGGCCGACGCGGAGAGGACGGCCTTGCCCGAAGCGGGCGCCACGGGTGCGAGCCCGCCGTCCGGCTCCGTGCCGAAGGCGGAGACCGCGGCGGTACGGTCTCCGGCGGCGCCGTTGAGCGTGCGGATGCCGAGCGGCGCGGCCGTCGTCACTCCGGGGCGTCCGGCCCACCGGCGCCACTGCTCCTCCGTCACCGTCGAGTGGGTGAAGGAGACCGACTGCCCGGACGGCGCCGCCGCGAAGGCCAGCCGGTCGGCGGGCAGGCCGGTGATCGCGGAGACGTTCTCCCGCGCGAGCCCGGCGGTCAGCCCGGACAGCAGTCCCACGAGCAGGGTGATCAGCACGATCACGGTGCCCATGAGGGCGAACCGTCCCTTGGCGAATCTGAGGTCTCTCCATGCCACGAACATGCTGACCAGAGTGGTCCGGCGGGTGCCCGGCGGGCATCGCGCCACGGATGGCTCCGCAATCAATCTTTCGGTTGAGTCCGGATTGTCCGCCGCTGTCTACGCTGGAGGGATCATGGATCCCCACTCCTCCCTCGACCCCGCCCGGCGTCCCCTCACCCCCGCCCTGCGTGCGCTGCGCCTCTGTCTGCACCTGCTGATGGCGGGCCTGCTCACCCTGGCGGCGGTGCGGGCGGACTCGGCCGCCGGAACGGTTCTGGCGGTGGTGACGGGCGCGATCTACGCGGCCGGTTCGTATCTGCCGTCCGTGCGGAGTTCCCAGCGGGCCGCCGCCGTGTGGCTGGGTGTCCTGGGCGCGTCGTGGATCGTGATGCTCTGTCTGACCCCGGAGGCCCTCTGGGTGGCGTTCCCGCTCTACTTCGTCCAGCTGCACCTGCTGCCGACGCGCTGGTCGCTGCCGGTGGTCGCGTCGACGGCGCTCGCGGCGATCCTCTCGTACGTGGGTCACGGGGCCGCGCTCAATCCGGGGGTCTTCATCGGGCCGCTGCTCGGCGCGGCGGTCGCGGTGGCGACGGTCCTCGGCTACCAGGCCCTGTACCGGGAGAGCGAGCGGCGGCGGCGGCTCATCGAGGAGCTGATCACGACGCGGGCCGAGCTGGCGGCGGCGGAGCGGCACGCGGGGACGCTCGCCGAGCGGGAGCGGCTGGCGCGGGAGATCCACGACACCCTCGCGCAGGGCCTGTCCTCGATCCAGCTGCTGCTGCGGGCGGCCGAGCGGACGCTGCCGCCGGGCTCACCGGCCGTCGGCCACATCGAACGGGCCCGTCAGGCGGCCCAGGACAACCTGGCGGAGGCACGGCGCTTCGTCCGGGCCCTGTCGCCGCCGGACCTGGAACACGGCTCCCTGGCGGCGGCGCTTGAGCGGCTGTGCGAGCCGGGGGCGGGCTCGGGACCGTACTCACCGGGGGGCGGGCCGCGGGTCCGGTTCTCGGTCAGCGGTACGCCGGTGGAGCTGCCGACCCCGTACGAGGTGGCTCTGCTGCGGATCGCCCAGTCGGCGCTCGCGAACACGGTGCGGCACGCGGCGGCCTCGCGGGCGGAGATCACCCTGTCGTTCATGGACGCGTCGGTGACGCTCGACGTGGTCGACGACGGCGCGGGCTTCGAGCCGGGTTCCGTACGCCCCTCCTCCGACGGCGGTTTCGGGCTTCCGGCGATGCGCTCCCGCGCGGAGTCGCTGGGCGGCACGTTCACCGTCGAGTCCGCCCCCGGCCAGGGCACGGCCGTCGCAGTCTCCCTCCCTCTCCCCATCGGAGTCCGATCATGACCATCCGCCTGCTCCTCGCCGACGACCACCCGGTGGTCCGGGCGGGCCTGCGCGCCGTCCTCGACACGGAGCCGGACTTCGAGGTCGTCGGGGAGGCGGCCACCGCCGAGCGGGCGGTGGAGCTGGCCGCCGCCGGGGGTGTCGACGTGGTCCTGATGGACCTGCAGTTCGGCTCGGGGATGCACGGCTCGGAGGCGACGGCGGCGATCACGGCGGCCCCGGGCGGGCCGAAGGTCCTCGTCCTGACGACGTACGACACGGACGCGGACATCCTGGCGGCGGTGGAGGCGGGCGCCTCCGGCTACCTCCTCAAGGACGCGCCGCCGGAGGAGCTGGCGGCGGCGGTCCGGACGGCGGCGGCCGGGCAGTCGGCCCTCGCGCCGGCGGTGGCGCACCGGCTGATGGACCGGATGCGGACCCCGGCGGAGGCGCTCACCCGGCGCGAGCTGGAAGTGCTCCAGCTGGTCGGCGAGGGGCTTTCGAACCAGCAGATCAGCAAGGTGCTGTTCCTGAGCCAGGCGACGGTGAAGTCGCATCTGGTGCACGTCTTCGCGAAGCTGGGCGTCGACTCCCGCACCGCGGCGGTGGCGACGGCGACGGCACGCCGGCTGATCCGGCGGTAGACACCGAGCCCGGCCGCCCGGCGCGGGAGCGTCGGGCCGCCCGGCACCCGGGAGTCGGCCGGCTGAGCCACAAGGCCCCTGAGCCCTCAGGCCCCTGAGAGGTCGGCAGACCCTTGGGGCGGCGGCGGTCCGAAGAGTTCCACCGCGTGCCGCACCCCGGCGAGTCCCTCGGCGAGCGCGCTGACCGAGCCGACGCAGCCCGCGACGATCAGCAGGGAGCGGCGCAGTCGCCGTACCTCCGGGGCGCCGCTGAGCGCCATGGCGTCGAGTGCGGCGAGCTCGCCCTCGGCGATGCCCCGGTCGGCGAAATCGACGCGGTGTGCGGCCAGTTCGCGTCGGAGCCGGGACACGGCGGACCGCAGTTCGGCCACCCTGGGGTCCACACCCTCGCCGGTCACTCGCCTCTGCCCCACGCTTCGCAACATGGCTCTCCCCCTCGCACGACACTGTGCGCAGAACGCCGTACCCGAACACACCGCGCTTCCGGGCCGACCCGTCGGACGGTGGTCGGGCGCCGTGAGTCGCGGGCCAGTTAACTCCTTCGCCACCCCACCGCGCCACCCTCCGTGGACGGAATTCAGGCGACCGTGTGATTCCGCCGATGCGGTATGCAGTCCTCATGAAGACCTCAGAAGATCGAACCGACGACCGCGCCCCCGTCGTCGCGGGTCTGCTGCTCGCCGCCGGGGGCGGGCGGCGGCTCGGCGGGCGGCCGAAGGCGCTGCTCACGCACCGCGGGCGGCCGCTGGTCGAGCACGCGGTGGGCGTGTTGCGCGCGGCCGGCTGCGAGGTGGTGCACGTGGTCCTGGGCGCGTCGGCGGAGACCGTACGGGAGCGGGCGGAGTTGCCGGGGTGTGTGCTGGTGGACAACCCTGAGTGGGCCGAGGGGATGGGTTCCTCGCTGCGGGCCGGGCTCGCCTCGCTGGCCGCCGATCCGCGCGGGGTGGACGCGGCGCTCGTGTTCCTGGTCGACCAGCCGGGGATCGGGGCGGAGGCGGTGGCCCGGGTCCGGGCGGCGTACGGCTCGCGGGATTCGCTGGCGGCGGCCTCGTACGACGGGGAGCGGGGCCATCCGGTGCTGTTCGGCGCCGGGCACTGGGCGGGGATCGCCGGGACGGCGGTGGGTGACCGGGGCGCGCGGGACTATCTGGCGGCGCACCGGGATGCGATCACGCCGGTGGACTGTTCGGATGTGGCCGAGCCCTACGACATCGACACGGAGGCGGATCTGGCGCACCTGGAGTGAGTGGGCTGGCACCGAGCGCCATGTTGTGTCGATCCGGAGAATCTCGACATCAACAAACCATTGAACTTCCACCATGAGGAAACTAGTATCCACTGTTCAGAAGCGCCTGCTAGTCCAGAGGGCGCTCGCGGCCGTATCTCGGCGCCTGCGGCACTCCGTGCCGTCCCGCGACGCCCGGCGGCCGCCTGGCACCGCCCGTGAAGTCCGCTGAAGGAAGTGACAGTTCATGTCCGCACCAGCGCCGTCCCCCCTGGCCGTCGTCGATGCCGAGCCCCTGCCGCGCCAGGAAGAGGTGCTCACCGAGGCCGCCCTGACCTTCGTCGCCGAACTGCACCGGCGGTTCACCCCGCGCCGGGACGAGCTCCTCGCCCGCCGGGCGGAGCGCCGCGCCGAGATCGCCCGCACGTCCACCCTGGACTTCCTCCCGGAGACCACGGCGATCCGCGCCGACGACTCCTGGAAGGTCGCTCCGGCCCCGGCGGCCCTGAACGACCGCCGCGTCGAGATCACCGGCCCCACCGACCGCAAGATGACGATCAACGCCCTGAACTCGGGCGCGAAGGTCTGGCTCGCGGACTTCGAGGACGCCTCCGCGCCGACCTGGGAGAACGTGGTCCTCGGCCAGGTCAACCTGATCGACGCGTACCGCCGGAAGATCGACTTCACGGACGCGCGCTCGGGCAGGTCGTACGCCCTCAGGCCGGCCGACGAGCTGGCGACGGTCGTCATGCGGCCCCGCGGCTGGCACCTGGACGAGCGTCACCTCACCTTCGACGGACGCCCGGTGCCGGGTGCGCTCGTCGACTTCGGTCTGTACTTCTTCCACAACGCCCAGCGTCTGATCGACCTCGGCAAGGGCCCGTACTTCTACCTGCCGAAGACGGAGTCGCACCTGGAGGCCCGCCTCTGGAACGAGATCTTCGTCTTCGCCCAGGACTACGTCGGCATCCCGCAGGGCACCGTCCGCGCCACGGTCCTCATCGAGACCATCACGGCCGCGTACGAGATGGAGGAGATCCTCTACGAACTCCGCGACCACGCCGCCGGGTTGAACGCGGGCCGCTGGGACTACCTGTTCTCCATCGTCAAGAACTTCCGTGACGGCGGCGCCAAGTTCGTCCTTCCGGACCGCAACGCGGTCACGATGACGGCCCCGTTCATGCGGGCGTACACCGAACTCCTCGTGCGCACCTGCCACAAGCGCGGCGCGCACGCGATCGGCGGCATGGCGGCGTTCATCCCGTCCCGCAAGGACGCCGAGGTGAACAAGGTCGCCTTCGAGAAGGTCAAGGCCGACAAGGACCGCGAGGCCGGCGACGGCTTCGACGGCTCCTGGGTCGCCCACCCCGACCTGGTCCCGATCGCGATGGCCTCCTTCGACGCCGTCCTCGGCGAGAAGCCGAACCAGAAGGACCGCCTCCGCGAGGACGTCTCCGTCGCGGCGGGCGATCTGATCGCGATCGACTCGCTGGACGCCAGGCCCACGTACGCGGGCCTGGTCAGCGCCGTGCAGGTCGGCACCCGCTACATCGAGGCGTGGCTGCGCGGCCTGGGCGCCGTCGCCATCTTCAACCTGATGGAGGACGCGGCCACCGCCGAGATCTCGCGCTCGCAGATCTGGCAGTGGATCAACGCCGGCGTGGTCTTCGAGAACGGCGAGACCGCCACCCCGGAGCTGGCCCGCAAGGTCGCCGCCGAGGAACTGGACGCGATCCGCGCGGAGATCGGCGAGGAGGCCTTCGCGGCCGGCAAGTGGCAGCAGGCCCACGACCTCCTGCTGCACGTCTCCCTCGACGCGGACTACGCGGACTTCCTGACGCTCCCCGCGTACGAGCAGTTGGTCGGCTGACCCCGACCCCCTCCCGTACAGGCTCGGCCCCGCACAGGCTCGGCCCGTCACAGGCCCCGACCCCGGTGGACGCACAGCTCCGGGGGGCGGGGCCTGTCGTGCGCCCTGCCGGGTCACAGGTGACGTGACACAACCGAGATGTGCGGCTACCTAGCGGTAACAAGCCAGGACGTGCGAGATTCCGCCATGCCACCGGCCGGCGGCTGTCCCCCACGTCACCGCGTACCGCAGGAGCACAGCCATGCCTTCGACCCCCCACCGTGCGCTGCGCGCACTCCTGGCACTGTGTACCGCCGCCGGGCTCGCCTCCGTCGCCGCCCCCACCGCCTCCGCCTCCCCCGGCACCGGGCCCACCGCCGTCGTCGCCATGGGCGACAGCTACATCTCCGGCGAGGCCGGCCGCTGGCTGGGCAACAGCCTCACCGACTCGGGCGGCCGCAACGGCACCGACCGTGCCTGGACCGGGGCCGGTTACGACCCCTCCCGGGTGTACGGCGCCACCGCGGGCGGCTGTCACCGCTCGGACACCGCCGAGGTGAGGAGCGCGGGCCCGCTCGCGGGCTCCCTCATCAACCTGGCCTGTTCCGGGGCGACGACGGACAACGTCTTCCGCGCCTCGCGGGGCGGCCTTCCCCACAAGGGCGAGGCGCCGCAGGCCGACCAGCTGGCGGCGGTGGCGGCCTCGCACGACGTGGAGCTGATCGCCCTCTCCATCGGCGGCAACGACCTCGGGTTCGCCGACATCATCACCGCCTGCGCGACCGACTACATCGTCTGGTACTCGTACTGCCACGACGACCAGCAGGGCGAGGTCGACGCCCGTATCGACGGCGTCATGGCGGACGTCGGCCGCTCGGTCGACGAGATCCGGGCCGTCATGACAGGCGCCGGATACAGCTCGTCCGACTACCGGATCGTCCTCCAGTCGTACCCCTCCCCCATCCCGCGCGCCGCCGACAACCGGTACGGGGAGAGCGGCTGGTCCCGTACCGACACCGGCGGCTGTCCCTTCTGGAACGCCGACTCCGACTGGGCCCGCGACTCCCTCGTCCCGCAGCTCGCCAACCGGCTGAAGAGCGTCGCGGCGGCGAAGGGCGTGCAGTTCATGGACCTGCGGGACGCGCTCCAAGGGCGTGAGGTCTGTGCGAAGGCGAGCCGTCAGGTGACGTCGGCCGCGCCCGCGTCGGGGACGACGAGCGAGTGGGCGCGCTGGATCGACAGCCGGAGCACGCAGGGGCTCGTCCAGGAGTCCATGCACCCCAACGCCTACGGTCAGCAGGCCCTCGGCCGCTGCCTGGCCCTGGTCCACGCCCGCCCGACCGGCAACCACAGCTGCCGGAACACGGCGGGGTCGGGGCCGTCGGGGATGTACCTCACGGCGGGGTGAACTCCCGGTGTGCCGACGCCGAGGATCAGGCGAGGGTTCCCGGTGGGGTGAGGCCGAGGATCAGGCGGGGGTTCCCGGTGGGGTGAGGCCGAGCGGGGCCAGTACCCGCGCCGTCTCGTGGCGGTCGGCCGCGACCATCGCCCGGAGCAGGGCCGCCGACCCGCCCGGCCAGGCGGCGGCGGCCTGGTCGAAGGCGGTACGACGGGACTCCAGGGGACCCTTCTTGGCGGGCAGCGCGTCGAGCACGAACAGCGCCCGCGCCGAGGTCCGCACCTGGATCAGGTCGGAGGGTTCGCCCCGCGCGCGCAGGGCCTGATGGGCGTACGCGCCGATCACCGGGTCGCGCAGGGCGCCGCGCAGGGCCTCGGGCGGGGCGGCGGCGGTGTCGAGGACGGCGAAGAGGCCGCGGACGGTGGCGGCGTCGGAGGTCCCGGCGTGGACGGTGCCGAGGGCGGCGAGCAGCTGGGACCAGGCGTCGGCGGTGTCCCCGCGCGCGTGGAGCCAGTCGGCGAGCACGCGCGCGGCGACGCCCGAGGGCCAGCCCGCCGCGGCGGTCACCACCTCGGACGCGGTCCACCCCTCGGCCTCGGTGGCGTCGGGCGCGGCGACACCGCGTACCCCGAGGAGGTAGCGGACGGCGCCCGCGCCGCGCGGCGTCAGCCCGAAGGCGTCGCCGGTGCGGAAGACCAGACCGGTGGCGGCGAGCCGGTCCAGGGTGGTGGCCAGGTCGCGTGCGGGCCCTTCGAGCGCCGTCCGGTCGGCCTCGGTCAGCCCGGGCGTCCCGAGGATCCGTACGAGCTCGGGCAGGGACGGGACCGTGTAGGGGCCGGCCGCCTCGGCCGGTACCGGTACGGGCAGGTCCTCCAGCGCCGGATCGACGGACCGGTCCTCGTACTCCGCGGCCTTGCGGACGACGGACTCGGCCGAGCAGCCACGCCGGTAGACCACGTAGAGGAGGTGCGGGGCCTCGCCTCCGTAGGGCTCGAACTCCTCTTCCGACAGCTCCTCGACCGCGGTGATGAGGGCGTCGGCGTCCTCCTCCACGGTCCCGGGCCCGGGCTCGATCGCGGGCGGCGGGGGTACGGGTACGCCGGTGTCCCCGTGGTGGTCGAGGTGCTCGTCGAGGAGGGCGTCGGCCAGGACGAGGTGCGGGAAGGCGTCGGGCCCGGGCGCGAACCGCGCGTACGGCCCGGCGAGCTGCTCGGTCAGCCCGGCGGCGGTCCACCTGTCCTGGAGCGCGGCGGCCACCTGCCCGATCCCGGCCGCGACGGTGTGGTCGGTGAGCAGCGGCCCGGCGGGGGGCGGCGCCTCGGCGTCCCGTACGTACGCGCGGCTGAGCGCCTCGGCGAGGAGGACGTCCGCGAGGGCCGTGCGCCCCATGAGGTCGGCCCGGTGGACGCCGTCGGGCAGTGGCGCCCCGTCGAGGGCGGCGAGCCGGCGCCGTACGTCCTCGGGGTCGGCGAGGTCGGCGCCGCAGGTCCGCAGGAGCGAGGCGTACCACCGGTGCCAGGTGAGGTTCCCGGGGTCGGTCATGGCCCGCTCGAAGTCGGCGGTGGTCTCCCTGACCGCGACGGCGACCCGCTCGCCCCGCTCGCCGTCGAACCGTGCCGCGAGCCGCCCGACGACGGCCGGATAGGCCGCGAGCGTCCCGGGCGGCGCGTACACGAACGTCGGCAGGTCCTCGACGAGCAACTGGCGCACGAGAGGGGGCGTCGGCTCGGGTACCCCCGTCCCCCGGTCCGCCCCTCGGAGGGCGAGGAGCCCCAGCACCGCCTCGGCGGCTCGCACGAAAACGGGATCGCGGCGCTCGGGTGCTCCGTCGAGGAAGCTGTCGAGCCCGGTGTTGGTGAGAACGGTCTCGGCCACGCTTCCCAGGGTAGTTCGGAAGGGGCGGAACGGGCGTGCGACGCAGGCGGGAGGGGCGCGGAATCCGCCCGGCGGCCGGGGGCCGAGGGGTGACCCGGTCAGCGCACCGCCACCGTCCGGGGTGCCGAGAAGTCGCCCCAGGTGCCGTCCGGGAGTCGGGCGCGGAGGGTGACGGTGTAGCGGGTGCCCGGGGGGTCCTGGACAGGGAAGGTGTAGGTGGCGCGGCCGGGGGGTGGGGTGGTGCCCCAGATGATGGTGGTGGCGAAGCGGCCGTTGAGGTGGAGCTCATGGTGGGTCACCGGGGCTCCCGCGTCCGGTGGGGTCCAGGTGACGGTGATCTCACCCTTGGCCGCGGTCACGGCGAGGCCGGTGGGGGCGGTGTTCGGTGGTGCGCCCGGGGACGGGGCGGTGGTGAGGTCGGCGGGGGCGCTGTCCCGGGAGGAGTTGTCGGCGGCGTCGCGGGCGCGGACCGTGAACGCGTAGGCGGTGCCGGGGCGCAGTCCGGAGACGTGGGCGGTGGTGGCGGTACCGGGCACGGTGTGGATGCGGGTGTCGGCCTGGTAGACGTCGTACGCGGTGACGCGGGTGTCGTCCCTGGCCGGGGACCAGCGGAGGGTGACGGCGCGGCCGCCGTCGGGGGTGGCGCGGAGCGCGGACGGCGCGGTGGGGGGCGTGCGGTCCTCGGTGACGGCGCGGAGGGTGGTCGCGGCGACGGCGGCGCTCGGGGGTGAGACGTTGCCGGCCGCGTCGTGGGCGCGGACCGTGAAGCGGTGGCGGGTCTCGGGGGCGAGTCCGACGATGTCGGTCATCAGGGTGGCGGCGGGGAGGTCCTTGACCTTGCGGCCCTCGCGGTAGACCGCGTAGCCGGTGACGGCCCTGTCGTCGGTGGCCGCGCTCCACATGACGTGGACGGTGCCGGAGCTGCCGGCGGTCGCGGTGACCCCGGTGGGGACGGTGGGGGCGCGGGTGTCCCGGGGCTCCGGGTCGGCGGCGCCGGAGCACCCGGTGAGGGTGAGTGCGAGTGCGAGGGTGGTCAACAGGCTTGCGGGGATCGGGCGTTGTGGGGGGTGCACGGTCCGGCCTCCGTCCGTCGGAATGGTCCAGACCTATATCCCACAGGCGGGGCGACCCCAGCAAGGGGGCGTTGTCAGTGGCGTGCGCTTCACTGAGAACATCACGCTCCGTAGTCGAATCTGGGGGAATCATGACGGACCGTACGACCTATGTGACGCTCGCCGGGGTGCGCCGCCGGGGCTGGACCGACACCATGGTGCGGGACCTGCTCGGCACACCCGACGTACAGGGCCGCGACCCGCGCCGCTGGTCGCTCACACCCCTGCGGCTCTACCTCCTGGCGCGGGTCGAGACCGTGGAGCGGACGCCCGAGTTCGCCGAGACCTCGGCGCTCTCCCCCGCCCGGTCGGCGGCCGCCACGGCGTACGCGCAGCGGCGCCGGGCGGCCGTGCTGGCCGCGATCCGCGCGGAACCGATCGAGGTGCCCCGGCTCCCCGCGCCCGAACTGGAGCGGAGGGCGGTGCGGCACCGACGGCTCCTCGGAGCGCCGGTCCCGGCCGCCGGGACACCGGCGGAGTCTCCGGCCCGGGCGGCCGCCGGCCCGCCCGCCTGCCCTCCCGCCGGGGCGCTCGCGCGGTGGCAGGTGAGCTATCTGCGGCACGCCCTCTCGCGGTACGAGGCGCTGCTCGACGGCCTGTACGGGGCGACCGGGCGCGGCGAGGCCGAACGGCTGCTGCGGCGGCGGCTGTACGAGGCGATCGCGGCCTCCTACCCGGCGCTGGCCCACGAGTGCCGCCGGCGGATCGCGGGGGAGGGATGAGGGGCCACGCGTACCGCTTCCCCGGCCGTCACGGGGACAGCAGGCCGGCGATCACCCGGCAGGCCGCCGGGATCGGGGCCACGATCCTCACCGCGCAACGGGACCGGAGGGCCTCCGCCGCCTCGCCCAGCGGGCCGCCGCCGATGACGACGGCCCGGGCGCCGTCCTGTACGACGCAGGCGCGGACCGCACGCTCCAGCGCGTCGAGGAGCGACTCCGGGTCGCGGGTGAGGAGTTCGGGGTCTCCCGGTGTGAGGCGCGAGCCCGTGTACCGGTCGGCGAGGCCGAGGGACGCGACATGGACGGCGAGGGCGTCGGCCAGGAGCGGTGTCGTGGTGGCGATGCCGAACGGCGTCCCGTCGGCGGCCGCCTCTCCGAGGGCGGCTTCGCCGATGCCCACCACGGGGACGTCGGTCGCCGCACGCAGCTCCTTGACACCCGGGTCGCCGAAGGCGGCCACGAGGAGCGCGGCGCAGCCGCCCCCGGCCGTGGCGCGGAGGCCCGCGGCGAGCACCTCGGGGGCGGCGGCGCGCAGGGCGGCCGGGTCGGTGAGCATGCGCGGGCCGCGGGGTACGGTCACGCCGCGGACGGCGAGGGCCGGGCCCAGGGCGCGCCGGGCGAGGGCGGTCATCATGACGGTCGTGGCGGTGGAGGTGTTGGGGTTGATCAGCACCACGGCCCCGGGCCCCGCCGAGTGCGCGGGGACCGGGGCGTGCGGTGGGACGCCGGGCGGGTTCAGTGGACGTGCGCCGCCTTCGCGGTGCGGCTGCCCGAGATCTCGTCGCCGGGCTCCATCGGCGCGGTGACGTCGTCGTCGTCGCGGCCCTTGCCCAGGTGGTTGAAGACCACGTTGAGCAGGACGGCGGCGACGCAGCCGGTGGAGATGCCGGAGTCCAGGATGATCTTCGCGGTCTCCGGGAAGGCGTGGTAGAACTCCGGCGCGGTGATCGGGATGATGCCGACGGCCAGCGAGACCGCCACGATCAGCACGTTGTTGTCCTTCTCCAGGCCGGCCTTGACCAGGGTCTGGATACCGCTGGCGGCGACCGAGCCGAAGAGGACGACGCCCGCGCCGCCGAGGACCGGTCGGGGGACGACCGAGATGAGCGAGGCGGCGACCGGGGAGAGGCCCATCAGGACCAGGAAGCCACCGCCGCAGGCGACGACGAAGCGGCTGCGGATCCGGGTCATGGCGACCAGGCCGATGTTCTGTGCGAAGGCGCTGCACATGAAGCCGTTGAAGAGCGGGCTGATCGCCGAGCCGAGGGTGTCGGCGCGCAGTCCGGCCGCGATGGTCTTCTCGTCGGCGGGCCGGTCGACGATCTCGCCCAGCGCCAGCATGTCGGCGGTCGACTCGGTCATGGAGACCAGCATGACCACGCACATCGAGATGATGGCGGCGAGGGCGAACTGGGGTCCGCCGAAGTGGAACGGGGACGGGAAGCCGACGATGTCCGCCTCGGTCACCGGGGAGAAGTCGGTGACGCCGAACGGTATGGCGATGAGGGTGCCGATGACGAGGCCGACGAGGACGGCGATCTGCTTGAGGAAGCCGCGGGTGAAGCGGCGGAGCAGCAGGACGACGACGAGGGTGATGCCGGCGAGCGTGAGGAAGGTGGTCGAACCGTAGTCCGCGGCCTTGGGGTTGGGCCCCTGGGCCCAGCCGAACGCGACCGGGAGGAGGGAGACGCCTATGAGGGTGATCACGGTGCCGGTGACGACCGGCGGGAAGAACCGCACGAGCCGGGAGAACCAGGGGGCGGCGAGGAATCCGAGGAGTCCGGCGACGATGATCGCGCCGAAGATCACGGGGAGTGCGTCGGCCTTGTCGTCGGTGGTGTCGACGATGGCGAGCATCGGGGCGACACCGGCGAAGGTGACGCCGTTGACGAACGGCAGCCGGGCGCCGATCTTCCAGACCCCGAGCGTCTGGAGGAAGGTCGCGAGCCCCGCGGTGAAGAGGCTGGCGCCGGTCAGGAAGGTGAGTTCGGTACCGGAGAGGCCGACGGCCGCTCCGACGATCAGGGGTGGGGCGACGACGCCCGCGTACATGGCGGCCACGTGCTGGAGGCCGCTGGTGAGCATCTTCAGTGGGGGCAGCGTCTCGTCGACCGGATGTGTCTCGCGGTCTTCGGGGGCGGAGCCTGCGTCTTGTGCATTGCGAACCTGGGGCGCTTCGGCCACGGCGGTTCCTCCGGTCGGTTACACGTCGGCGGTGACGCGGGGTTCAGGGAGGTGGTGCGATGCGGTGCGAGGTGCAGGAGGTGCGGCTCGTTGCGGGGTCGTGCGGTGCGCGCGGCGGGAGTCCGCGGTGCGGGGACGGGGTGCCCGGTGGGGGTACGGGCAGGCGTCACCGTCCCGGGAGGCGCCGTACTGCTTCTGAGTACGGCGCCTCCCGGTCAGGCTGCCGCGGACCCCGCTCGGGTCCGCGGCGACCGACCGAGGGCCGTCCCCCTCGGTCGGACTCCATGGGGAGGATCAGCCCTGGGCCGCGATGCGGGCCAGACGCTGGGCCTCCGCGCGCGCGTCGCGCGCGATGGTGTCCTCGTCGACGGTGAGCAGTCGGTTGTTCTCGACGATCTGCTTGCCGTTGACGAAGGAGGCCGTGACCGGGGCCGCCGCGCCGAAGACGACGGCGGTGACCGGGTCGGCGATCGTGGAGTGGCCGAGGCCGTCGATCTTCCAGAGGACGAGGTCGGCGAGCTTGCCGGCTTCGAGGGAGCCGATGTTGTCGGCGCGGCCGAGGACCTGGGCGCCGCCGTAGGTGCCGAGGCGCAGCGCCTGGCGGGCGTTGAGCGCGGACTCGCGGTGGGCGCCGAGGCGGTTGATGAGGAGCGCGTTGCGCAGCTCGGTGTGGAGCTCGCCCGACTCGTTGGAGGCGGTGCCGTCGACGCCGAGGCCGACGGGTACGCCCGCCTTCAGCATGTCGGGGACGCGGGCGATGCCGGCGGCGAGGCGCGCGTTGGAGGAGGGGCAGTGGGCCACACCGGTCTTGGTGCGGGCGAAGGCCGCGATGTCGGAGTCGTTCATGTGGACGCAGTGCGCCATCCACACGTCCTCGCCGAGGAAACCGGTGGACTCGAAGTAGTCCGTCGGTCCCATGCCGAAGAGCTCGTGGCAGAACTTCTCCTCCTCCACGGTCTCCGAACCGTGGGTGTGCATGCGCACGCCCAGGCGGCGGCCGAGGGCCGCGCCCTCCCGGAGGAGTTCGGTGGAGATGGAGAAGGGGGAACAGGGGGCGACGGCGACCTGGGTCATCGCGTCGAAGGAGGCGTCGTGGTACTTCTTCACCGTCTCCTCGGTCGCGGCGAGCGCGCCCTCGGTGGTCTCGACGGCGAAGTCCGGCGGCAGGCCGCCGTCCTTCTCGCTGCGGTCCATGGAGCCGCGGGCGAGGGTGAAGCGGACGCCCATCTCGGAGGCGGCGCCGATGATGGCGCCGGAGAGGTCGCCGGAGTTCACCGGGTACACGTAGTGGTGGTCCATGGCGGTGGTGACACCGCCGCGGGCCATCATGGCCAGCGAGCCCTGGGCGGCGGCGCGCACCATCCGCTCGTCGATCCGCGCCCACGTCGGGTAGAGGGCGACCAGCCAGTTGAAGAGGTTGTGGTCGGTCGCCAGACCGCGGGTGATCCACTGGTAGAAGTGGTGGTGGGTGTTGACGAGGCCGGGCGTGATCAGGTGGCCGGTGGCGTCGATGCGCCGGACCACGTTCTCCAGGCCTTCGGGAGCCCGGCCGGCACCGATGGACTCGATCTTGTTGTCGGCGACGACGAGGTAGCCGGAGGCGTACTCGGTGTCGTTCGCGTCGACCGTGGCGATCGCCGCGTTCTCGATGACGATGCGCTGGGCTGCCGAAGGTGCTGCCATGGCGGTGGTTCCTTCATTCCTCTGGGGTGGAGTGGGCACGGCAGGACCCTAGGAGGATTTGAGTGCCGGAGCCGTCTGACGGCTCCGGGTGCCGAGGTGGTGGAAGAACAGGTTGAGCAGGACGGCCACGAGCGCGCCCGCGCTGATGCCGGAGCCGAGCACGGTCTGAGTCCAGGCGGGGAACCCGGCGTAGAAGGTGGGCGCGGCGAGCGGGATGATGCCCGCTCCGAGCGCGACGGCCACCAGGATGATGTTGGAGCTGTCGTCGAGCCCGGCTTCCGACAGGGTACGGATGCCGCTGACGGCGATCGAGCCGAAGAGGACGATGCCGGCGCCGCCGAGGACGGGCATCGGGACCATGGAGACGACCGCGCCGAGGACGGGGAAGGCTCCGAGGACGAGCAGGGCGCCGCCGGCGACGGCGACCACGTAGCGGGAGCGCACCCGGGTCAGCGAGACGACGCCGACGTTCTGGGCGAAGGCCGAGGTCGGGAAGCCGCCGAAGACGGGTCCGAGCAGGGTGGCGACGCCGTCGGTGCGCAGCCCGCGGGTGATGGTCCGGCCGTCGCTGCGCCGGTCGCAGATCTCGCCGAGGGCGAGCATGCCGGCGCTGGACTCGGTCATGAGGACCAGCATCACGATGCAGAGGGAGAGGATCGCGGCGGGCTGGAACTCGGGGGCGCCGAAGGAGAAGGGGGTCGGCAGGGCCGCGACGGGCGCCTCGCGCAGGGCGGCGAAGTCGGCCATCCCGAAGGGGATCGCGGCGAGGGTGCCGATGAAGAGGCCGAGGAGCAGGGCGACCTGCTTGAGGAAGCCCTTGCCGAAGCGCTGGAAGAGCAGGATGACGACGAGGGTGAAGCCGGCGAGTGCCAGGTACTTCATGGCGCCGAAGTCGGCGGCGGTCCTGTCGCCGCCCTGGGCCCAGCCGACGGGCACGGGCATCAGGGTGACCCCGATGAGGGTGATCACGACGCCGGTGACGAGCGGCGGGAAGAAGCGAAGGAGCCTGCCGAAGAAGGGGCCGACGGCGAGGCAGAAGACTCCGGCGACCATCACCGCGCCGTAGATGGCGGGGAGTTGGTGGCCGGGGGCGCTGGTCTCGGCGATGGCGAGAATCGGGGCGATTCCGGCGGAGGAGGCGGCGTTGACGAACGGGAGCCGGTTGCCGGCGAAGCGTCCGGCGCCGAGCGTCTGCAGGATGGTCGCACAGCCGGCGATGAGCAGGCCGGCGGCGATGAGCCGGGTCATCCCGGCGGTGTCCAGGCCCACGGCCTGGCCGATGATGAGCGGAGGGGTGACGACGCCGGCGTACATGGCGGCGATGTGCTGGAGCGCCGCGGGGACGAGCCGCGAGGCGGGGAGCTTCTCGTCCACCGGATGGACCGCGTGGGTGGTGTCCGGCGGGGTGGAACACGGGCCTTCGGCGTGCGCCGGCCCCTTTGCGGGCTGTGCCATGGGAATCCCTCCGGTCTGGCGCGGCCCCCGCCCGACTGCGGGCGGGCGGGGGCCGGTCACTCAGACTCCGCTTAGAGGTTGGTCATGTCGACCGGGATCTGCGCCGTGGCGCCGTCGCGGAGGACGGTGGCCTCGATGAGGCCGTACATGCGGTCGGCGGCGTAGTAGACCTCGTTGTCGTTCTTCAGGCCGAAGGGTTCGAGGTCGACCAGGAAGTGGTGCTTGTTCGGGAGCGAGAAGCGGACTTCGTCGATCTCCGAGCGGTGGTTGATGATGCGCGTGGCCATCTGGTACAGCGTCTGCTGGAGGGAGTACGAGTACGTCTCCGAGAAGGCCTCGAGCATGTGCTTCCTGGTCTGCTCGTACGACCGCTCCCAGTGGGGCATGCGCTGGTCGTCGTCGGTCCAGTTGAACCGCCAGCGGGCGGACACCTGCGTGGCCAGGATGCGGTCGTACGCCTCCTGGAGCGTCGTGTACTGGTCCTTGATGTAGCCCCAGAACTCCGAGTTGGTGGAGTTCATGACGACCAGGTCCTTGAGGCCGGAGATGACCTCCCACGTCTCACCGTCGTAGGCGACCTGGGTGACGCGGGTCTCCTGGCCCTTGCGGGCGAAGGAGTGGTTGACCTCCTCGGCGCCGATGAACTTGGAGTTGGCGTCGGAGGAGGCGATGCGCTCCCAGGAGTACTCCTCGATCCGGATGCGCGCCCGCTTGATCGGCTCCTGGCTCGTCACGAAGTGGCGGGCGAGGTGGATGCCGAACTGCTCGGCGGACTCGATGCCGTACTCCTTGGCGAACGCGAAGACGGTGTTCTTCGTCGTGTCGGTGGGGAGGCAGTGGGCGTTGGAGCCGGTGAGGTGGACGTCGTCGAGGTCGCCGGAGAGGGCGACGGAGACGTTCAGGTCCTTGATGTGGTGGGTGTCGCCGTCCCGCGTGATCTTGACGACGCGGTTCTCTGCTTTGCCGTACTGGTTCTGGCCGAGAATCGTGGGCATGTCTGCTAGCTCCCTCGGTATACGGAGTAGCCGAACGGGTTGAGCAGCAGCGGTACGTGGTAGTGCTCGCCCGGGGTGACGGCGAACGTGATCGCCACCTCGGGGAAGAACGCACCGCTGTCCCTTACGCGGGGGGCGTCCTGCTGCGCCTCGGCTTGCTTCTTGGAGAAGTACGTCTCGACCTCGAAGTCGAGACGGACGTGGGTGGTGCCCTCCGGCAGCGCCGGCAGGTCCTTGCAGCGTCCGTCCGCGTCGGTGGCGGAACCGCCGAGCGCGACCCACTCCGCGTCGAAGCCGCTGCGGGCCGCGAGCGTGATGGCGACGCCCTCGGCGGGGCGGCCGATGCTGGTGTCCAGGATGTGGGTGGACACCGAGGCCGTGGTGTCGGTGCTCATGCGGAGCTCCCTTCCTCGGAGGTCTCTACGAGACGGGTCAGCCGGATGCGGTTGATCCTGCCCAGTTCGGTGCGGACGATCTCCCGCTCCTCCTCGGGCGAGTTGCCGATCCGCTGCCGGAGCGCGTCGCGCATCTGCTCGCCGGTCAGGCCGGTGGCGCAGATGAGGAAGACGTGTCCGAACGTGTCCTGGTAGCCCAGGTTGAGTTCGAGCATCTCGGCCTTGAGCTCCGCGGAGGCGCCGGCCATCCCGCTCTGTTCGCGGGAGGAGGTCGGGTCCCCGGCCTTCGGACGACCGATCGGCGGGTGCCCCGCCATCGCCTCGGCAAGGTCCTCGGCGGTCAGTTCGGCCATGGCGGCGTCACTGGCGAGGAAGAGAGCTTCGGCGGTGGTGTACGGGCGCTGGGCGAGGATCCTGCTCCCCCACGCCGAACTGGAACACACCTCGTGGAGCGCGGCGACGGCCTCGCTGTCCGCCGAGGTGTTGAACCGGGTGAGACCCGGTGTCGTACCTGAAGTCACGGGAAGCCTCCGTGGCTGTTTTTCGCTGTGCGTCGGACGGGCTGCGGATAGCTAACGCCCTCCGCAACACAACGTCAACACTTTGTTGAAAACTCGGTCACGCAAAAGCCGTCGTCCCGACATGCGAACGACGGCTTGCGGCCATACATGATCAACTACTCGCTCTTGGCGGCCTTTTCCCTGCTCAGGGCGGTCTCCCTGTTCAGGTAGTTGTACACGGTGAAGCGGCTGACACCCAGTGCCCCCGCCACCGTCTCCACTCCATGGCGGACCGAGAAGGCGCCGCGTGCCTCCAGGAGCCGGACGACCTCCTGCTTGGCCCTGCGGTCGAGCTCGGCCAGTGGCATCCCGTGCCGCCGCTCCATCGCCGCGAGGATGTGGTCGAGGGATTCGGACAGCTGGGGCAGGCGCACGGCGAGCACATCCTCCCCCTCCCAGGACAGGACCACGTCGTCACCCTCCGCCTGCGCGGGGACGAGCAGCTCGGCGCCCATGGCGTCGACCAGGGGCTTCACCGCCGCGATCAAGGGGTGCTCGGTCACTTCTCGCCCTCCCCGATGACATTGACCTGGAGCGAGACGCGGGTGGCGCCGGCCGCGAGCGATCTGCGCAGCAGCGCGTCGACCGCGGTGAGCACCTCGTCGGCGCCGCCTTCCGCCGTGTTGCCGAAGGGGCCGACGTCGACCGCGTCCAGCTCGGCCGACTGGATGACCTCACGGGCCACGACCGCGTGCGCCGGCGCCTCGTCGAGGTCGAACGGCTCGGTCGTGAACTCCACTCTCAAACGCACCATGGCCCCACGCTACGGCCCCGCTCCGGCGCGCGGGAGCCCCGGACCTGCGGGGACCTCTTGACAAGTGTGTCGGGAACCTTGCAACATTCCGTCAGACAGAAACTTACTTCCGCGATACGGAAGGAGCGCCGCCCCTCATGGCCCGCTTCCCAGTAGGCGCAGGCACGGACCAGCGCTTCGATGTGAACCTGTCGATCCTCTTCACGGAACTCCCGCTCCTGGAGCGCCCCGCGGCCGCCGCCGCGGCGGGCTTCACCGCGGTCGAGCTGTGGTGGCCCTGGATCGACACCGCCACCCCCGAGCAGAGCGAGCTCGACGCCCTCAGGAAAGCCCTTGAGGACGCCGGCACCCAGCTGGTGGGCCTGAACTTCTACGCCGGGCAGCTGCCCGGCCCGGACCGCGGAGCCCTCTCCGTGCCCGGGGACGAGTCGGACCGCTTCCGCGCCAACATCGAGGTGGCCGCCGACTTCGCCGCCTCGGTCGGCTGCAAGGCGCTCAACGCGCTCTACGGCAACCGTGTCGAGGGCGTCGACCCGCAGATCCAGGACACCCTCGCCCTGGAGAACCTGGTCCTGGCCGCCCGCGCGGCCGACCGGATCGGCGCGATCCTCCTCGTCGAGACCCTCAACAAGCCGGAGTCGCCGCTCTACCCGCTGGTGAGCGCCCCCTCCGCGATCGAGGTCATCGACAAGGTCAACGCGGCGACCGGACTCGGCAACGCCAAGTTCCTCCTCGACATCTACCACCTGTCGATGAACGGCGAGGACGTCGGCCAGGTCATCGCCGAGTACGCGTCGAAGACCGGCCACGTGCAGATCGCGGACAACCCGGGCCGTGGCGCGCCGGGCACCGGCGACCTGCCGCTCGAACAGCTCCTCGACGAGCTGAAGAAGGCCGGTTACGAGGGCTGGGTCGGCCTGGAGTACAAGGCCGCCGACGCCGCCGCGTCCTTCGAGTGGCTCCCGGCCGAGGCCCGTCCGGCCCACTGACCAGCGACTTCTCCCCGTACCACCTTGTTTTGAGAGGCACCCTCATGAGCAACCTCGCTGATTCCTCCCAGCCCGCCCGCCCGGCGATCGCTTGGATCGGCCTCGGCATCATGGGCTCCCCCATGTCCGAGAACCTGATCAAGGCGGGCTACTCCGTCACCGGCTTCACGCTGGAGCAGGACAAGCTGGACCGCCTCACCGCGGCCGGCGGCACGGCCGCCGCGTCGATCGCGGAGGCCGTCAAGGACGCCGACGTCGTCATCACGATGGTGCCCGCCTCCCCGCAGGTCGAGGCCATCGCCTACGGCCCCGACGGCATCCTGGAGAACGCCCGGCAGGGCGCGCTGATCGTCGACATGTCGTCGATCACCCCGCAGACCTCGGTCGACCTCGCCAAGAACGCCGCCGCCAAGGGCATCCGCGTCATCGACGCCCCGGTCTCCGGCGGCGAGGCCGGCGCCATCGAGGCCGTGCTCTCCATCATGGTCGGCGGCGAGAAGGCCGACTTCGACGAGGCCCTCCCGATCCTGGAGACCCTCGGCAAGACCATCGTCCTGTGCGGCCCGCACGGCTCCGGCCAGACGGTGAAGGCGGCCAACCAGCTGATCGTCGCGGTCAACATCCAGGCCTGCGCCGAGGCCGTCGTCTTCCTGGAGAAGTCCGGTGTGGACCTCCAGGCCGCCCTCGACGTCCTCAACGGCGGCCTGGCCGGCTCGACCGTGCTGACGCGCAAGAAGGACAACTTCCTGAACCGGGACTTCAAGCCCGGCTTCCGGATCGACCTGCACCACAAGGACATGGGCATCGTCACCGACGCCGCCCGCAACGTCGGTGCGGCCCTCCCGGTCGGCGCGGTCGTCGCCCAGCTGGTCGCCTCGCTGCGCGCCCAGGGTGACGGCGGCCTGGACCACTCGGCCCTGCTGCGCGCCGTCGAGCGCCTCTCCGGCCAGCAGGTCTGACCCGTCGCCCCTCTTCCCGGGGCCCCAGATTTCCGGTCGGCGGCGGCGCTGACAACTGTCCTGTCGCGCCCAGGCGCCGCCGCCGACCGGAACACCACACTTCCTTTTCAACAAACTGTTGACGTTATGTTCGGGCCGAATTTACGCTCCACGGACCGTCAGCAGAGCTCCCGTACGGAAGGTCACGATGTCGAAGCGCGTGCTTACGACCGAGTCCGGCGCCCCCGTCGCCGACAACCAGAACTCCGCCACCGCCGGCGTCGGTGGCCCTCTCCTCCTCCAGGACCAGCACCTGCTGGAGAAGCTCGCGCGCTTCAACCGTGAGCGGATCCCGGAGCGCGTGGTGCACGCCCGCGGTTCCGGCGCGTACGGCTACTTCGAGGTGACCGACGACGTCACCGGCTACACCAGCGCGAACTTCCTCGGCGAGGTCGGCAAGCGGACCGAGACGTTCGTCCGCTTCTCCACCGTGGCCGACTCGCTCGGCGGCGCGGACGCGGTCCGCGACCCGCGCGGCTTCGCGCTGAAGTTCTACACCGAAGAGGGCAACTACGACCTCGTCGGCAACAACACCCCGGTGTTCTTCATCAAGGACCCGATCAAGTTCCCCGACTTCATCCACTCGCAGAAGCGCGACCCCTTCACGGGCAGGCAGGAGCCGGACAACGTCTGGGACTTCTGGGCGCACGCCCCCGAGGCCACCCACCAGATCACCTGGCTGTTCGGCGACCGCGGCATCCCGGCCTCGTACCGTCACATGAACGGCTTCGGCTCCCACACCTACCAGTGGACCAACGAGACGGGCGAGGCCTTCTTCGTCAAGTACCACTTCAAGACGAACCAGGGCATCCGCTGCCTCTCCGCCGACCAGGCCGCCGAGCTCGTCGGCAAGGACGCCAACTCGCACCAGACCGACCTGCTCCAGGCGATCGAGCGCGGCGTGAACCCCTCCTGGACCCTGTACGTCCAGGTGATGCCGGCCGCCGAGGCCGCCGAGTACCGCTTCAACCCGTTCGACCTCACCAAGGTGTGGCCGCACGGCGACTACCCGCTGCAGCGCGTGGGCCGCCTGGTCCTCGACCGCAACCCGGACAACGTCTTCGCCGAGGTCGAGCAGGCCGCGTTCTCCCCGAACAACTTCGTCCCGGGCATCGGCCCCTCGCCGGACAAGATGCTCCAGGGCCGCCTCTTCGCCTACGCGGACGCCCACCGCTACCGCCTCGGCGTCAACCACACCCAGCTCGCGGTCAACGCGCCCAAGGCGACCGTGGCGGAGAACTACGGCCGCGACGGCCTCATGGCCACCCGTCAGGGCTCGCGCCACGACAAGAACTACGAGCCCAACTCGTACCAGGGCCCGGCCCAGACCGACGCGGCGCTCTCCGCCCCGCTCGCGATCCACGGCTGGACCGGCACCCACGAGGCGCCGCAGCACACCAAGGACGACGACTTCTTCCAGGCCGGCGAGCTCTACCGCCTGATGTCCGAGGACGAGAAGAAGCGCCTGATCGCCAACATCGCCGGCAGCCTCTCCCAGGTGTCCCGCGAGGACGTCATCGACAGGAATCTCGCGCACTTCGCCGCCGCCGACGCGGAGTACGGCAAGCGCGTGGCGGACGCGGTCAACGCCCTGCGCGACTGATCCGCCCGCAGCACCCAGACTGCGTACGGCACCTGACGGGAGGTCAGTGCCGTGCGTGGTCCGGATCGCCGACCCGGATGAGGGGTGGCCGGCGAACCGGACAAGCGTGAGGACCGCGGCGGCGCCGAGCCAGTGCGGTGGTAAGGGCGTCGGTCCCCCTTCTTGACCTGAAAGAAGAGGACAGCTGATCCGCCCGTCGGCACCGCCGCGGTCCCAACGCCCTTCCCGAGGGGACCCCTTACTGGGAGAACCCTTACGAGGAACCCTCAGAACCCCAAGACTCCGCCCGGCGGTGCGAACGTCCTGTCGCGCCAGCCTCGTGCCGTCGGGCGGTCACAAGGCCGGAGAGCGCGGAACCAGGTTTACGGTCCCTGGTTCCGCGCTCTTCCTGTTCCCCGGTGTACGGCTCCGCAGCGCATCGTTTCTGCGGTGAAGATCGGCACCCGCTCGGAGGAGTGCACCGCGATTCGGGCCCCCGCTCCCCGCGACCGGCGCTATCCACTCGTACGTGATGATCAAGAACCTGATGCGCGGGCTCGCCCCGCTCGCACTCGTCCTGTCCCCGCTGGCCGTCCCCTCCCCCGCCCTCTCCGCGAACGTCGTCCTCCTGCCCGACGCGCTCGCCGAGCTCACCGAGGCGGCCGAGGAACCGGCCGGCTTCCAGGTGAGTGCCTTCCCCCACTGGAACGCGGGCCTCGACCCGGCCGACGGCTGCGACACCCGCTCCGAGGTCCTGCTCACCGAGGCCGTCGAGGCGCCCACGACCGGTGCGGGCTGCGCGCTGACCGGGGGCCGGTGGACCTCGCCCTACGACGGCCAGAGCGTCTCCGACCCGGCCACGCTCCGCGTCGACCACCTCGTCCCGCTCGCGGAGGCCTGGGAGTCGGGGGCCTCCGACTGGACCGCCGACCGGCGCGAGCGTTTCGCCAACGACCAGGGCGCGGCCGCCACCCTCGTCGCCGTCACCGCCCGCAGCCAGCGGGACCGGGCGGGGCGGGACCCGGCCGCCTGGGTGCCCACGGACGCCGCCCGGTACTGCCGGTACCTCGGCGACTGGGTGGGCACCAAGCTGCGCTGGGACCTCTCCGCCGACAAGGACGAGGTCGAGACGCTCAAGCTGTTCGCCGACGGCCCCTGTGAGGACACGGTCGTGATCCGGTCGACGTCACCTCACTGAGCGGGCGCGCCGAGCGGCGGCCCGGCGCGGCCGGCCCCCGGGTCGGCCGCGCCGTCGGACTCGGGACCGGTCTCGGGGGCCTTCCCTGCCGCGGCCCCGCGGTCGGCCCGCGCCAGCAGGAACGTGACGGTGAGCGAGGCGAGCGCGAGCAGCACCATCCCCGTCCGCGGTGACGTGAACTGAGCGAGGGTGCCGGCGAGCGTCGCGCTCACCCCCTGCAGGGCGAGCATCCCCGAGCTGTGCAGACCGAGGGCGTGACCGCTCGACGCCTCCGGCACCAGGGCCATCAGGCGCTCCTGGTGCAGGAGGCTCGCCCCGTACCCGACCGCCGAGACCGTCACCACGAGGAACGCGAGCGGCGGCGCCGGGTCCAGGACGAACAGCAGGAACGGGGCCGCGAGCAGCGCCTGGAGCGGGAACCGGAGCCGGCCGCGCAGCCGGGCCGGTACGAAACGGCCGACGGTGACGTCCCCGACCAGCATCCCGAGCGCTCCGCAGGCGAAGAGGAGCCCGGCGCGCTCGGGGTCGTACGGGACGAAGAGCGACTCGCAGCCCACGATCAGCCCGTTGGGCACCCAGAGGGCGAGGTAGCACCGTCGGCGCGCGGGCGAGGACAGCAGTCGCCGGTTGGTGCGCCAGGTCTCGGCGACCGAGGCGCGCCCGGTGGCGCGCGGCGGGCGCCCCGTGAGGCCGAGGCGGGCGAGGAGCGCGGCGGCCAGGTAGAGCCCCGCGCCGACGAGCACCGCGCCGCGCGGCGCGAGCAGGGCGATCAGGACGCCGCCGGTCACGAAGCCGCCGATCTGGCAGATGCCGACGGCCATGTTCGTCACGGAGCGGCCGATGAGGTACTTCTCCCGGGGCAGGATCTCGTTGAGGAGCCCGTAGCGCACACCGCCGCCGAGCGAGGCCGCGAGGCCCTCGGCGAGGAGGACCGCGAAGACCGCCCAGGTCGGCAGGGTCGGGATCGCCAGGACCGCGGTTCCCAGGGCGAAGAAGAGGGCGAGCCCGGCGATCGTGGCGCGCGGCGGGAGCCGGTCGGCGGCCGAGAGGAGGGTGGTCGCGCCGACCAGTTGGGCGAGGGAGGGGCCGAAGAGCGCGAGGGCGGAGAGGAGCGGGGAGCCGGTCTCGCGGAACACGAGGGTGGCGAGGCCGAGCCCGGCGATGGTCTGGGCGGCGTTGTGGGCGGCACCGGTCAGGAAGAGCGGCGTGAACTCGGGGGTACGGAAGAGCGCGCGGTAGCGGGGCATGCCGGAGAGTCTCCGGGCGGCCCGTCCGCGTCGGTATTGTTTCGCGTGGGGGCGAAAGGACGAGGCGGGTTCCATGGGCTGGTGGCAGATCGGTACGGACTCCCTCGCCGGGAGCCGGTTCGTCGTCTCACCGCTCGCCGAGACGGTGGCGGCCCTGAAGACCCTGGACCTGGCCGTCGGCGCCCACCCGGGCGAGCGGGCCTGGCTGGCGGCGCATCTGCCCGCGTACCGGGAGCGTCTGACCGCCGAGCCGCTCGACGCGCTGCTCGTCCGGGCGGCCCTCGGGCCCACCTGGAACGCGGACTTCCTGACGCCGACGCCGACGGGCGAGAGCGGGCGGTCCTTCGAGGAGGAGGTCGCCGCCGTCCGGGACGCCGAACCCGCCGAAGCAGTACCGCAGTTGGAGGTGGCGGTCGGCGGCCCCGTACCGGAGCCGCTGCGTTCGGCGAGGGATCTTCCGCACCGGATGGCGGGAGTCCTGGAGTGGGTCTGGCGCGAGACGGTGCTGCCCGACTGGCCGCGCCGCCGCCGGGTCCTGGAGGCCGATGTGGTGGCGCGGACCGCGCGGCTGGCCCGGGACGGCTGGGTGGCGGCGCTCGACGAGCTCTCCCCGGGGAAGATGCGCTGGCTGGGCGACGGGCGGCTGCAGGTCAACCCGCGCGCCTATCCGCCGAGACGGCTCGACGGCGGCCGGCTGCTCTTCGTCCCGGTGACGCCGGACCAGGGGTGGGTCTCCTGGGAGGGCTCCGAACGGTACGCGATCGTGTACGCGTGCTCCGGCGCCCTCACGGGCGGGGCGGGCCCGCTCGTACCTGAGGCGCTCGGCGCCCTGCTCGGCGGGGCCCGCGCCGGTGTCCTCGTACGGCTCGAATCGCCGAAGTCCACCAGCCAGTTGGTGGCGCTGACCGGGCAGGGGCTCGGATCGGTGGGGCGCCATCTGAGGGTGCTGCTCGACGCCGGGCTCGTACGGCGGGGACGGGCGGGCCGGTCCGTCCTGTACGAGTGGACGGAGGCGGGCGCGGTGCTCGTCCGGGCCCAGGTGGGAACGAGCGGCGCCTGAGGCCGGGCGTGGGGTGACTCGTGCGAGAGGTGGGCGTGCCGGACGTGGGGTGACTCGTGCCGGAGGTGGGCGTGGGGGCGGCCCCCGTCCCGGTGCTCCTCGGGACGGGGGCCGTGTCGCGGCTCCGGGATCAGACCTGGAGGGCCTTGATCGCGGTCGGCGCGTGGCCGGGCTCCGTCGCGAGCTCCTCGAACTCGGTGACGTCGCTCATGTCGACCGTCTTGCTCATCGCGATGTTGGTGATGCGCTCCAGGATGGCCTCGACGACGACCGGGACCTGGTGCTCGACGGCCAGCTTCTTGGCCTGCTCCAGGGCCTCGCCCAGCTTCTCCGGGTCGGTGACGCGGATCGCCTGGACGCCCAGGCCCTCGGCGACCTTGACGTGGTCGACGCCGTAGACGCCGATCTCCGGGGTGTTGATGTTCTCGAACTCGAGGTTGACCTCGAAGTTGATGCCCAGACCGCCCTGCGCCTGGCGGATCAGGCCCAGGTAGGCGTTGTTCACGAGGACGTGGACGTAGGGGACCTTGTGCTGCGCGGCGACCGCCAGCTCCTCGATCATGAACTGGAAGTCGTAGTCGCCGGAGAGCGCGACGACCGGGGTCTCCGGGTCGGCGGTGGCGGCACCGATCGCGGCCGGGATGGTCCAGCCGAGCGGGCCGGCCTGGCCGCAGTTGATCCAGTGGCGAGGCTTGTAGACGTGCAGGAACTGCGCGGCCGCGATCTGGGAGAGACCGATGGTGGTGACGTAGCGGGTCTCCGGGCCGAAGGCCTTGTTCATCTCCTCGTAGACACGCTGGGGCTTGATCGGGATGTTGTCGAAGTTCGTGCGGCGCTGCAGCGTCGCCTTGCGCTCCTGCGCGGACGCGGCCCAGGCGGAGAAGTCCGGGAGCTCGCCCGCGGCCTTCCACTCCTTGGCGATCTCGACGAAGAGCTCCAGCGCGGCCTTGGCATCGGAGGCGATGCCGTAGTCCGGGGCGAAGATCTTGCCGATCTGGGTGGGCTCGACGTCGACGTGGACGAACTTCCGGCCCTTGGTGTAGGCCTCCATGTTGTAGCCGGTGTGGCGGTTGGCCCAGCGGTTGCCGACACCGAGGACGAAGTCCGACTCCAGGAAGGTCGCGTTGCCGTAGCGGTGCGCGGTCTGGACGCCGACCATGCCGGCGGCGAGCTCGTGGTCGTCGGGGATCGTGCCCCAGCCCATGAGGGTGGAGATGACCGGGATGTTGGTCAGCTCGGCGAACTCGACGAGGAGGTCGGTGGCGTCGGCGTTGATGATGCCGCCGCCGGCGATGATCAGCGGGCGCTCGGACTCCAGGAGGAAGCTCAGCGCCTTCACGGCCTGGGCGCGGCTGGCCTGCGGCTTGTAGACCGGCAGCGGCTCGTACGTCTCCGGGTCGAACTCGATCTCGGTCAGCTGGACGTCGATCGGGAGGTCGATGAGGACCGGGCCGGGACGGCCGGAGCGCATCAGGTGGAAGGCCTGCTGGAAGACGCCGGGGACCTGAGCGGCCTCCAGGACGGTCGTCGCGGCCTTGGTGACCGGCTTGGCGATCGAGGCGATGTCGACGGCCTGGAAGTCCTCCTTGTGGAGCTTCGAGACCGGGGCCTGACCCGTGATGCAGAGGATCGGGATCGAGTCGGCGATCGCCGAGTACAGGCCGGTGATCATGTCGGTGCCGGCCGGGCCGGACGTACCGATGCAGACACCGATGTTGCCGGCCTTGGCCCGGGTGTAGCCCTCGGCCATGTGGGACGCGCCCTCGACGTGGCGGGCCAGGGTGTGGTTGACGCCGCCGACGTTCTTGAGCTCGCGGTAGAAGGGGTTGATCGCCGCGCCGGGGACGCCGAACGCCTGGGTGACGCCTTCGCGCTTGAGGATCTCAACGGCCGCTGCGGCGGCGGTCATACGAGGCATGGGAGTGCTCCTGCTTCGGCCGGGCGGATCCAAGGCCACCGGGTCGGCTCACCGAGCCCGAGGGGCTTGTTTCCGTAATGCGGAAATACTGTTCTGCTATACGGAAGCAATGTAGGTCGGGCTCCGGAGAGCCGTCAAGAGAAGTCCGCTCCACGGGATCGGGGAAGTGGCCGAACACCTCCCCCCGGGACGGCCGATGGGTGGACGATGGGACCGGACGACAGGGGGTTCGTTGTGGGCGAGTCGGTACCGGTGCGCTGCCCGGAATGCCTGAGCACGCAGGCGTACGCGGCACCCGTCTTCCCCTGCGTGTGCGGGAGCCCCGTGGCGCCACCGTTGGCGGCGGGCGCGACGGCGGCACCCATCACGCACCGGAACTGGACCGACGCATGGGTCACCGTCCGCTGCGGTGCCTGCGGCCGGGAGAACGACTGGCCCCACCCGGAACTGGGCTGCTCGTGCGGGACGGTCCTGCGGGTACCGGTACAACCGGTGGACTCCGTGGACTCCGTGGACTCCGTGGACTCGGCGGATTCCGTGGACTCCACGGACTCGGGGACCTCGGTGGCCGGCGTCCCGGGGACGGACCGTGCGGACATCGGCGACGGGGGTGGCCCCCTCGGGCCGGGGCTCGCCGCTCCCGGAGCCGGACTCACCGCGCCCGGAGCGGGGACCGGAGTTCCCGGCGCGGGACTCACCGCGCCCGGAGCGGGTGGAGGCGGTGGCCCCTGGCCGGAAGCGGACGGTTCACGATCCGGAACGGATGCGGGCGGGCCCGGCGCGGACGGAGCGGAGGCGGTCGGATCCGGCGCCGCCGCACCGCGCCGACGGGTCGAGCCCGGCTCGGGGTGGTTCGGGACGGGCCTCACGAAGGGCCGCGAAGACCACACGTCCGTACCCGAAGGCCGTACGTCCGAACCCGACGACCGTACGTCCGCACACGAAGGCCGTACGTCCGAGCCCGAAGCGGGAAGCCCTCGGGCAGGCGGCGCCCCCGCGGACGGCCGTGACTCCGACGCGCTCCGCACGGGACCGGGCGCGCCGCCCTTCCCGGGGGCGCCCCGTACCTTCGCCGAGCGGTATCCCGCGCACATCCCGCTGCCGCCCACCGCGCCGCGCCCGGGGCAGGTGCGTGGCGCCTTCCGGCCCCTGACGATCCGGACCGCGCGGGACGCGGTCGCGGCGGCGGCCGGATACCTGCGCTGGCTGGGGTTCCGGGACGTCGTCCAGCCCGAGGAACGCCCCGCGTCCGGGGTGGACCTGCGGGGGCCGGGGCTCGTCGCGCAGGTGGACCCGAGCACCCGGCCCACCGCGCTGCGGGCCGTCGAGTGCCTGTGGCTCAACGGGCTGAGCGCCTCGGGCGTGAGCGTGTTCTTCTCGCTCGCCGGCTACACCCCGGAAGCCCGCTCCCGGGCCGCCGAGATCGGCCTCCCGCTCTTCGTGCTCGACCTGACCGGAACCCCGCAGCCGGTCAACGACGCCGCCGACGATCTGGCCTCGGGCGGCGCCTGAGGCCCGGAGGCGTACCCCCGCGAGAGCCCCCACAAGACCTCGGCATCCGAAACCGGCCATTCACGCGTGACGATCACGCTCCCCCGGGCACAACACCCTCGGGGGTGGGTGTCATGTCGACGGGGATGTGGTGGTTCATCGGAGTGGCCTGCGGGCAACTGCTGTTGGCCGCCGTGCTGTTGCGAACCCGCAGCCGGGACAGCGGAACGGAGCGCCCGGACGAGGTGCCGCCGCCGCAGGCCCTGGCGCTGCTGCGGGGCGGGCGGCGGGCGGCCGTCACCGTGGCGCTGGTCGCGTTGCACCAGCACGGGGCGGTCGCGGCGGGCCGCAAACATACGATTCGGGCCAACGGCGGGCCGGGCCGCACCCGGGACCCCGTACAGCTGGGGGTCCATGGAGCGCTCCACCGGGCCTTCGCGCTGAGAGATCTCGCGCTGCGCCCCGAGGCGCGGCGGGCGGTCGACGCCCTGCGCGGTGAGCTGCGCGGGGCGGGACTGCTGCGGCCGCCCGCGCGGTGGTGGGCGGCGCGGGCGCTGCTGGGGTGCGTACCGCTGACGGTGGCGGTGGGGGCGTACGCGACGGGGGCGTCCGGCCCGGGGCTGGCCGGGACGCTGGCGGTGGGGGCGCTGCCGGTGCTCGTGGCGACGGTGCTGCTGCGGCTGCCGCCGGCGACCCGGGCGGCGCGGCGGCTGCTCGCCACGCTGCGGGAGCGGCACCCGTTGCCGGCGCACCGGCGCGAGGTGACGGACGGGCGGCTGGTCCAGCTGTACGTGGCGCTGTACGGCGATCCGGCGCTCGCCCTGTTTCTGCCCCGTTTCTCACAGGAGGGCGGCTTGCTCGCCCGGCCCGGGGGCGAGGACCGGAACCGGCCTCCCTGGGAGCGGGGTGCGGGTACGGGCGGCGGCGCGGGGTGAGGCCGCGCCATACTGTCGTATGCGCATCAGAGCGGCCGCTGCGGCCGAACTCCCGCTGCTCCAGGACATCGAACGGGCGGCGGGCGAGCCGTTCCGCACCCTCGGCATGGCGGCGATCGCCGACGACGACCCGCTTCCCCTGGACGTCCTGGAGTCCTACCGCTGTGCGGGCCGGGCGTGGGTGGCGGTGGACGCCGCCGACCGTCCGGTCGCGTACCTCCTGACCGACACGGTCGACGGTGCCGCCCACATCGAGCAGGTGTCGGTGCATCCGGACGCCGCTCGCCGGGGGGTGGGACGGGCGTTGATCGAGCATCTGGCGGTGACCGCCGGGGAGCAGGGTCTGACGGCGCTGACGCTGACGACGTTCACCGAGGTGCCGTGGAACGCCCCCTACTACGCGCGGCTCGGCTTCCGCCCGCTCACCGAGTCGGATCCCGCGCTCACGGAGGGCCTGCGGGCGATCAGCCGGGCGGAGGCCGACCACGGCCTGTCGGTGTGGCCGCGCGTCTGCATGCGCCGGGAGCTGGCCAGCGAGGCGGGGAGCGGGGCGGCGAGTCCGGCCCCGCTCGCGGAGTTGACCTTCACACCGGTGTCAACCGTTAGCGTCCAGCCATGACCCCTGATTCCCCGCGTTCCGCGGACCGATCGTTCCTGTTCGTGCTGGGCAGCTCACGCGCCGACGGCAACACCGGGATACTCGCCAGGGCCGCCGCGGAGGCGCTGCCCGCCGACGTCCCGCGGCGATGGATCGACCTCAACGGACTTCCCCTGCCGGACTTCCAGGACGGGCGCCACGAGGACGGCGACTGGCCGGTCCCGGAGAACGAGCGGATGCTGCGGGAGGCCACGCTGGACGCCACCGACATCGTGATCGCCTCGCCGCTGTACTGGTACACCCTCTCCGCCCAGACCAAGCGCTACCTCGACTACTGGTCGGGCTGGCTCGGGGTTCCCGGCCTGGACTTCAAGAAGAGGATGGCCGGACGGACCCTGTGGGCGGTCGCGGCCATGGCGGACGAGGACGAGGCCGTCGCCGACGGCGTGGTGACCACCCTCCACAACACGGCGGCGTACCTGCGGATGCGTTTCGGCGGGGTCCTGCTCGGCAACGGGTCGCGACCGGGCCAGGTGCGCGGCGACGAGCGGGCGATGGCCCGGGCGAGGACGTTCTTCGAGGGGGAGGCGCGGCCGGCGCTGTTCCCCGCCGAGGAACGGGCGGCGCGGGAGGAACGGGCGGCGCGGGAGGAACGGGCGGCGCGGGAGGAACGGGCGGCGCGGTCCGTGGAGGCGGCGGGCTCCCCGGTCTGACCTCACGGAAAGCCGCGACCCCCGCGACCGCACGCCGACGCGTGGGAGCGGGTACGCGTGGGCGTGCGGCGGTGGGACGCGATCGCGTCAGCTCTTGAGCTTGATGCGGACGCGGTCGAGGGGTGCCGGGGAGATCGTCTTGCGGGCCTTGAGGTAGTCCACGAAGCTCTCGTGGTCGGCGCCGTTGCGGACGGGGGCGGTGTAGCCGGCGAAGGCGCCGTATCCGTCGGCTCCGATGACCGTGTAGGCGAGAGCGGCCACGCGGTAGGTACGAGCGGGGTCGAGCGGCCGGCCGTTGATCCTCACGTCGCCGGGGGCGACGCGATCGCCGACGGGCCGCGCCGGGTCGTAGCTGTACGAGACGTTGCGCGAGACGGCGAGCGGCGCTGACCTCACCGTCCCGTCGGCCTGCTTCTGCCACTGCTGTTCGAGGATCGCGTCGAGCTGACGGCCCTTCACGCTGACGGTGAGGACCGGATTTCCGTAGCCGTAGGCGTTCCAGGACTCGCCGAACAGGATGCGCCCGTCCGCGTCGGCGGGGTGGCTCCCCTTGCCGAACGGCAGGTCGCCCCGGACGGCGTTGCTGCCCTTGGCGGGCCGCGCGGAGATCAGCGCCAGATCGGCCCGCCCCTGACGGGTGCGGTTGGCGTTCCAGTACTGGGCGTCGGCGTACAGGTCGGCCGCCGTGCTCTCCCCCGCGGCGTTCGCCGTACGGGTGAAGGAGCCGGTCTGCCGGGCGAGCGGCTCGGCGAACCGCTGGGCTCCGCGCGCGGCCCAGTAGTCGACGATCTTCTGGACGTCGCGGTCCGGTGCCACGTCACGCGTCACCGCGTGGTTGACGGACCGGGTGCGGTCCCTGAGGACCTCACCGGTCTTCGGATCGAGAGACAGGTTGATCTCGTTGATCACACCGCCGTGGTGGCCCGCCTCGACGATCGGGCGCGGTACGCCGGCCGGGTCGGGCACCATGCAGTTGAAGCGCCAGTGCCAGTCTCCCGTGACGATCGCGTCGATCTCGGCGGGGACCTTCTTGGCCAGTTCGAAGACCGGGCCGAAGACGGAGTCGCACGCGTCGTAGCCCGCGGTGATGTCCGTCGGCGAACCGCCCTCGTGCACGTTGAGGACGATGGCCTCGACACCGCGCCGCTTGAGTTCCCTGGTGTAGCGCTCGATGGTCCGCGCCTGGTCGAGGGCGCGCAACCGCGGCTGGAAGGAGGTCGAGTTGGTGACGGAACCCTCGACCGTGGTGCTGATGAAGCCGACCGGGACCCGCTTGCCGCCGGCGGAGCGGAACCACTCGACCCGGTACGGGTCCACCACCGTGCGACCGGTGCGCGTGTCGACGATGTTGCCCGACTGGAAGTCGAAGTCGGCGCCGTGGAAGCGCCGTCCGGTGGAGTCCGTGAAGCAGCTGTCCACGTCGACCTCGCCGAAGCACCGCCCCTCTTCCATGTGCTGGACGAGGAACTCCGGTGAGACGTCCAGCTCGTGGTTGCCCAGGGCCGAGAAGCGCACGCCGAGCTTGTTGAGCACCTCGACCGTCGGCTCGTCCTGGAAGGCGTCCACTTCGAAGGGCCAGCCGGCGAAGCTGTCACCGGTCGCGAAGGTGACGGAGCGGGGGTGGTCGCCCCGTAACCGCTGGAGGTGGGTGGCGAGATAGGCGGCGCCGCCGACGGTGACCGAGGTCCCGCGCCCGGTGGGGATGGAGCCGCCCTGGCCGGCGGTGGGCGGCTGCAGATAGCCGTGGAAGTCGGTGATGCTGAGGAGTTGGACGTCGACAGTGTCGTCTGCGGCTGCCGGTGAGACGGACAGTGCGCCGCCGAGAAGGGCGGTTCCCGCGGCGATGACGCCGATCCGGCGAAGGAAGTTTCTCAAGGCGATGACTCCTTCGGAGTGGGACGAGCGAACTCATCCCACTCCCCGTCGGTGTCATGGCCATGAACGTCGTACTGCGCTCCAAGGCATGGGGAATGACCGCTTCAGCTATCCCTCGCCGGGCGGGCGCGCGACGGAAACACGGGCCGGCACCCGCCCCAACTGCCGTGGTCCCGGAGCCGAAGACCGCCTGCCGAACGGCCGGCACGACCGGGCGCGGACCGCCCCGGCACGCCGACGCCGGTCGGCGTCCCGCGGCACCGCCGCGGCGTCGGCGGCGTCCCGACCGACGACGACGCCCCGCTCGTCACCCTCGGCATGCGCGAGGCCGCGTACCACCTGCCCGAGGTCCCGGACGCCCCCGCCCGTCTGGTCGCCACCACCACCGACGCGCTGGCCGGCGTGCTCGGCGGGCCGTCCGCGCGCAGGTCATCGTGACGATCGTCGGCGTCCCCGACGGCCGCACCGGTGTCGCCGGCACGGTGGCCTGACGCGCGCGTGCGGGCCGGGGCGGACGTGCGGGCCGGGGCCACCGCTCCGGCCCGCTCACCGGCCCCGGCCCGAACGCCCGCTCAGACCCCGCTCACCGACCCCGGCCCGCGCGCAGCCCGGGCCCGCACGCCCGCTCCGGCCCACCCACCGGCCCCGGAAGACCTCCCGTCACCCCTCCCCCTCCCCGTACCTCTGCCGCAGTTCCACCTTCCGTACCTTGCCGCTCACCGTCATCGGGAACTCCGCGAGGATCTCCACCCTGCGCGGGATCTTGTAGTGGGCGAGCCGGTCGCGGCAGAAGGCGGTGACGTCCTCCAGGGTGGGCGGGGCGGCCGGGTCGCGGGGGATGACGCAGGCCAGGGCCTCCTCTCCGTAGCGCGCGTCGGGGACGCCCGCGACCTGGACGTCGGCGATGCCGGGGTGTCCGTGGAGGAACTCCTCGACCTCGCGGGGGTACACGTTCTCGCCGCCCCGGATGATCATGTCCCTGATGCGGCCGACGATCTGGACATAGCCGTCCTCCCGCATCACCGCGAGGTCCCCGGTGTACATCCAGCGGCCGGGGTCGACCGCCTCCGCGGTCTTCTCCGGTTCGCCCCGAAGGGCTGTACGGCCGTCTCGGGGCCTACCGCACGGCAGAGCCGAACGGCCTCGCTCCGATCCCCCAGACCCGCACACGGGGAGGGGGCCAGCACCCTTACGATCCGGAGGTGTCCCGGAGGGGGACACTCCCCTGGTCAGGCGCCAGCTCCAACCCAGCCCCGCGCGACGGCGCCCCCACTTCGCCGCCGAACGACGAGCGCTTGCTGTGTAGTTGACGATGTTGTAGATTCCTGGGTGCGTGTATCGGCTGGAAACCTGCGCACGCGTCTGACCCTTCCCGAATCCGAAAAGGACGAACTGATCGCATGTGGCCTCGCCGTGACGGCGTGGGCCCAGGAGCTGCCTTGTCGGCTCCTAGCTGGAGACCACACCGATAGGTGAGGTTTGTCTCCATGCAATATGCGTCAGTGATACTCGGGAGGAAACAGCGTGACGTCCAGCGGCACCACCACTATCTGCGCGCACCCGGTTCGCGACATCATCATCGTGATGCTCGTCGGTGTGGTGGCGGGCCTTCTTTCTTTCATCGTCGTCACCGCACTTGGTGGCACTCCTCTTGATGGCCTCACCAAGGCCGGAACCGCGTGCCTCGCGGTTACTGGTGCGGGTCTCATCGTGCTCCAGTACCTCAAGCGCAACTAACGTCCTCGCGAGGGGCGACCGGTCGGGTCGCCCCTCCGACGTGTCAACCTACTCACCGCTCCATGGTGTAGCAGTTCTCGACGAACGGGGTTGCGTTTCCTCTTCGGTACAGGCTTCCGCTCGGGACGGTCGCCCGTCCTCGTCCAGGCCGTGGCGCTCGCGGTAGAGGGCGGCTCCGGCGCTGACGCCTCGTCCCCCGCTACCGACATCGACCCCGCGGGGGCCACCCACGCGGTACACGGGCGCCTCGAAGTGCCCCTTCTCGCGCAGTTGCTGGAGCCGCTGTCCGTCGCCGAGTGGGCGGAGGATGTCGAACTGTGCCTGCCGGATGTTGCGGAGCGTTCCAAGCGTGTCTGTGAGCGCCTTCCACGCCGCAGGCGCCTTACCGCCACGTTGGACAGCTTCCTCAGCAGACCGGGCGCCGTTCAGGTCGGCGGCAGGCTTCTTCACCTCCGCGAGGAACTCCGTCAGTCGCTTGCCGAGCGCTTCAAGGGCCGTCTCCGCGCCGTCGGTCGTCCGCAGGTACTCCAGGTGGTAACGGAGGCTGGTGATGCCCTCGCTGAGCCCCAGCACCTCTGACTCCGCCTCCAGAGCGTCCCTGTGGGCGTCGGCCGCGCGCGACCCGATGTCGTCGGGAAATTCGGCGCCGGCACGCATCGCCGTCACTGCCTCGTCGATCACCTTGCGTCGGGCAACGCTGCGCAACCGGCACCCGAGACGTCACACGCGGGACGCTGGGGGCCCCTGGAGCGAGGCACGCCCCCCTGTGCCCCTCTCCTCTGTTGAGGACACAGCTCCGGGTCTTCCGCCAAGTCGATGCCGGAGCTGTGCCATGTTCGCCGCGCGGTCGCGCATGCGGTGTTCATGTGACGTCGTGCGTCAGAGGTACCGCTGCGTAGAGGGTTCGACGTCCGCGCCGAACTCGGCGTACGTCCAGCGGCGCCCGGTGGGGACGTCGACGAGCGCCCCCCGTTCGGGCCAGGCGGCGACGGCCCGGTCGAGGTTGGCGCCGATGGTGTCGCCGAGGAGCGCGGTGGTGGACACGCCGTGCGCGTAGGAGGGTTCCCCGGCGGGGACGGCGGTGGACGCTCCCCGCGCGTCGGAGAGTTCCCCGGCGGGGACGCCGGTGGCCATCCCGTGCGGTTCCGGACGTTCCTGCGGCGCGTTCACGCGAGGTGGTCCCCTTCCGTGTACTCCTTGCCGCCGCCTTCCGCGGTGAGGCGGCGCAGCTCCACCCGGCGGATCTTGCCCGAGACGGTCTTGGGCAGGTCGGCGAACTCGATGCGCCGGACGCGCTTGTACGGGGCGAGCACGGCGCGCGAGTGGGCGAAGAGGATCTTCGCGGTCTCCGCGTCCGGCTCCCAGCCCGCCGCGAGGACGACGTACGCCTTCGGGACGGCGAGCCGCAGCGGGTCGGGGGCGGGGACGACGGCCGCCTCGGCGACGGCCTCGTGCTCCAGGAGCGCGCTCTCCAGCTCGAAGGGGCTGATCTTGTAGTCGGAGGCCTTGAAGACGTCGTCGGAGCGCCCGACGTACGTGATGTACCCGTCCTCGTCCCGCGAACCGATGTCGCCGGTGCGGTAGTAGCCGCCCGCCATCGCCTCCGCCGTACGCTCCGGATCGCCGTGGTATCCGGTCATCAGGCCCATCGGCCGGGCGGACAGGTCGAGACAGATCTCGCCCTCCGCCACGTCCGGGCGGCCGCTCGCCGGGTCGACGAGGGTGACCCGGAAGCCGGGGCTCGGGCGTCCCATGGAGCCCTCCTTGAGCCGTTGTCCGGGGCTGTTGGACACTTGGACGGCGGTCTCGGTCTGGCCGAAGCCGTCCCGGACGGTGACGCCCCAGGCGCGCCGCACCGACTCGATGACCTCGGGGTTGAGCGGTTCGCCGGCGGCGACGACCTCGCGCGGCGGGGTCCTGAGCCGGCTCAGGTCGGCCTGGACCAGCATCCGCCACACGGTCGGCGGGGCGCAGAAGCTGGTGACGCCGTTGCGTTCCATCTCGTCCATCAGGCGGGCCGGGTCGAAGCGCGTGTAGGTGTGGATGAAGACAGTCGCCTCCGCGTTCCACGGGGCGAAGAGGTTGGACCAGGCGTGCTTGGCCCAGCCGGGCGAGGAGATGTTGAGGTGCACGTCGCCGGGCTTGAGACCGATCCAGTACATCGTCGCGAGGTGCCCGACCGGGTACGAGGTGTGGGTGTGCTCGACCAGCTTCGGCCGGGCGGTCGTACCGGAGGTGAAGTACAGCATCAGGGTGTCGTCGGCGAGGGTGACGCCCTCGGGCTCGAACACCTCGGACGCGCGCTCCGCGTGCTCGTAGCCGAGCCAGCCCACGCCGTCGCCGCCGACCGCGATCCGGGTGTACTCCCCGGGGACGTCGTCGAACTTGGCGATGTCCTCGGCGCGCGCGATCACATGGCGGGCGCGGCCCCGGTCGACGCGGTCGCGCAGATCGGCGGGGCCGAGGAGCGGCGTGGCGGGGATGACGACGGCGCGCAGCTTCATCGCGGCGAGCACCGTCTCCCACAGTTCGACCTGGTTGCCGAGCATCACGATGATCCGGTCGCCCGCGCGCACGCCCTGGGCGCGCAGCCAGTTCGCGACGCGGTTCGAACGGGCGGACATCCCGGCGAAGGACACCTTCGTCTCGGAGCCGTCCTCCTCGACGAGGTGCAGCGCGGTCCGGTCGTTGCCCTCGGCGATGACGTCGAACCATTCGAGCGCCCAGTTGAACCGGTCGGGCCGGGGCCAGACGAAGCCCTCGTAGGCCGTCCCGTAGTCCTCGCGATGCTGGAGCAGGAAGTCCCGGGCGGCCCGGAACCTCTCCGTCGCGCTGGTCGCGCTCGTAGCCGTCATGCGTCCTCCTCGTTGCGGGACCGGTCCGGGACATCGTGCAATCAGTGACCCAGGTCTCACTACCCCCGTTCGGGGGCTGCCCATCGGCGGGCGGGTCTACGACGCGGCCGTCGCGGCGGCCCGTGACGTGGAGCAGGCGCTCGCGGTACGGGAGGAGGTCGGACGACTGCTCACGCCACCGCCCTCGGGGCCGTCGTGGGAGGAGGTACGGCAGGCGTACGGGGAGCTGCGCGAGCTGGCGCCACGGGTCGAGGACCCGGAACTGCGGGACCGTCTGCTCGCGGTGTGCGGACGTCTGGAATCGGCCTCGGGGACCTCCGTACCGGCCCCGGGTGTGCTCCTGACCGCCCGCGAGACGGACGTGCTGGCGGCGGTGGCGACGGGGGCGACGAACGCGACGGCGGCGGCGCGGCTCGGTCTGCGCCCGGAGACGGTGAAGGGCTATCTGCGCTCGGCGATGCGGAAGCTGGGCGCGCACACCCGCATGGAGGCGGTGGTGTCGGCCCGCCGGGCGGGCGCGCTGCCGTGAGGCCGAGGTCGCGGGTGCGGATCGCCCGGGCGGGGGGCTACGTCTCGGGGGTGCCGAAGACGATGTCGTACGGGATGTCCGACGGGGTCATGAGCCGGAGGGTCCGCTCGGCCTCGGCGGTGAGCGCGGCGCGCCGGTCGCGCGTCACGCGCGCGAAGGGTTCGACGGTGAGGGTGGTGCGGTCCTTCGCCTCGTCGAGGTGCCAGATCCCGGCGAGGAAGCCGTCGAGGAGGAAGACGCGGTGCGCCTGGTTGCCGGTCCACGTGCGGCCCCGGGCCTCCTCGGGCACGACCCGGCCGCGGTCGGCGTGCGAGAGGAGCAGGTTGTCGAACTCGGGCAGGAACCGGGGCGGGGCCGGGGTGTCCTCGTCGGGGCGGGGGGCGTCGGGCAGGTCGAAGAGCTCCGTGCCGCGCTCGCTCCGGAAGGCGAGCAGCCGGGGCCGCAGCCGCTCGAACGCCTCACCGAGCCGGGTGAGCCCGCACCAGGTGCGCATGTCCTTCACGGAGGCGGGCCCGAAGGCGCCGAGGTAGCGGAGGACCGTCTCGTCGACGTCGGCCGCCTCCTGCGCGGGGTCGTCGAACCATCGGTCGGTGGTGGTCAGCGCGACCCGGCCGCCGCGCCCCCACAGGCCGCGCGGGGTGACCTGGACCAGGGGAAGCAGGCAGCGGGCGGCGACCGAGAGGGACTGCGGGTCGGCGTCGGGCCAGAGGGGGAGGAGTTCCTCGCGCAGCTCCTTGGGGGTGCGGGGCCGCTCCTCGACGAGCGCGCGGGCGGTGGTGGCGAGCCGGTCGAGGTCGACGCCGTCGAGCCCCTTGCGGGAGACGAAGACGGCGAGCTCGCGGTCGATGGCCCCGGGCTGGACGAGCCGGCGGAGGGCGACCGCGTCGCGGGCGGTGTGGGTGTGCACGGTGGAGCGCATGGTGACGATGCGGGCGACGGCGCGGGACTCCATCAGCGCGGACAGCTGCTCGGGCCGGAAGCCGTCGAGGCGGGCGGCGAGCGCGTAGTACGGAGGCTTGGTGTTCTGCGCCTGGAGGCCGATGAGGTGCTCGACGGCCTCCGTGACGCCCATCGGGGCGGGGCGCAGGAGCAGCTGGCGGGCGAGGGTGGCGCGGTTCAGGGCGCGGGTGCCGAGGACGGGATGCGTCGTCTTGAGGGCCATGTCGGGCACGCTACCCGGACTTGCGGACAGATACGGTCCGCAAGAGGGCGAGGCGTCCCGGGCGCACCACGGGACGACGGGAGGCGGCCGGGGGCGCACCGCGAGAACGCGCGAGGCGCCCGGGGGCCCGCTACAGGACGACGAGGTGACCCTGGGCGAGCCACGGCATCCTCCGGGACGGACCGGGCCTCAGCGATTCACCCCATATATCCTTCCCACGAGACCCAGGAGGTACCCGAGATGCCCGACCGCCGCCCTCGCGCGGCGTGGCGCCGCCCCCAGGCGGAGCCGCCCGCGACGACCGTCCAGGAACCGCCGACGGAGCGGTCGAGCGTGGTGCAGGCCAGCCTGTACCGGGACGGCCTCCGGGTCTCCTCCCCCGCGACGCTCGCGGACACCTTCCGGCAGCTGCGCGAGCACCCGGACGGCATGGCGTGGATCGGCCTCCATCGCCCGACGGAGGAGGAACTCCACTCCCTGGCAGCCGAGTTCGACCTCCACGAACTCGCCGTGGAGGACGCACTCGAAGCCCACCAGCGGCCCAAGCTGGAACGGTACGGCGACACCCTGTTCGTCGTCCTGCGGGCGGCCCGCTATCTGGACGCCCAGGAGGAGGTCGAGTTCGGCGAACTCCACATCTTCGTGGGCCCGGACTTCCTGATCACGGTCCGCCACGGCGCAGCCCCGGACCTCTCGACGGTCCGCCACCGCATGGAGAAGGACCCGGACCTCCTGGCACTGGGCCCGGAGGCGGTCCTGTACGCGATCCTGGACGCGGTGGTCGACGGCTACGCCCCGGTGGTGGCGGGGGTGCAGAACGACATCGACGAGATCGAGACGGAGGTCTTCGGCGGCGACCCGGCGGTCTCCCGCCGCATCTACGAACTCTCCCGCGAGATGGTCGAGTTCCAGCGCGCCACCCGTCCCCTGGTGGGCATGCTCCACGGCCTGATGGCCGGCTTCGCCAAGTACGGCACGGACGAGGAACTCCAGCGCTACCTCCGCGACGTGGCCGACCACGTCACCCACACCAGCGAACGGGTGGACGGCTTCCGCCAGGCCCTGACGGACATCCTGACGGTCAACGCGACCCTGGTCACCCAACAACAGAACGCGGAGATGCGGGCGTTGGCGGAGGCGGGCTTCGAACAGAACGAGGAGATCAAGAAGATCTCGGCCTGGGCGGCAATTCTCTTCGCACCCACACTCGTCGGAACCATCTACGGCATGAACTTCGACTCCATGCCGGAACTGCACTGGACGGGCGGATATCCGTTCGCGATCGGCCTGATGGGACTTGTCTGCACGAGTTTGTACGTGATTTTCAAGCGGCGTGACTGGCTCTAGGGAGCGATCGACCCCGCTCATGCCGCGCGCTTGGTGTGCTTCAGCACCCCCTCCACGGACCGCCCGTCTCGGGCTCCGGGGAGTCCCTGAGCCGCGCGGCGGCAGAGCGAGCGGGACAACCTCGACGAGGTGACCGCCGACTTCGACGAAGTCAACGGCCCCGCCGATCCCGAGGCCGTGTCAGCCGAGAGGGGCAGGCTCACCGGCGGTGCTCCGCCCGCGCGGCCAGGTGGGGAGGCCTTCCGGTCCGAGCCCGGTCCGAACGGAGGGTGGCACCCCGGCCGGCCCGGACCCGCTCCTGTCGTCGCGGAGGTCGGTCCGTCAGCTCGTCGCCCGTACCGCGTCCCTGATCAGGTCGGCGACCCGGGTGGGCTCGGACAGGACGACGGCGTGGGAGGCGTCCGGGAGTTCGACGACGACAGCTCCGGCCCGTGCGGCGCCGAAGTGCTGGACCTCGGGGCTGATCGTGCGGTCCGCCCCGGCCACCAGAGCCCAGGACGGTTTCGTCCGCCACGCCGCCGCGGACGCGGTCTCGGTGAAGGCGGCCGTGGCGAGCGGGCGTTGGGTCGCTGCCAGGACACCTGCGACGTCCTCGGGTACGTCCGCCGCGAAGACCGAGGGAAAGGCCGTCTCCTCGATGGTGACCTCGACCGCCGAGTCGCCGTCGAGGAGCGGGTACGTCCACTCCTTCAGGTGGGCCGTCAGCGGGGACTCGGGGAAGCCCCCTTGGAGCTGGCCGAGGCTCTCGCCCGCGCGGGGCACGTAGGCGGCCACGTAGACGAGCGCGACGACGTTCTCCGCGGCGCCGGCCACGGTGATCAGCGCACCGCCGTAGGAGTGGCCGACGAGTACGGCCGGGCCGTCGACCTGCGCGAGGACGGAGGTGAGGTAGGCGGCGTCCGACGTCAGCCCCCGCAGCGGGTTCGACGGAGCGATCACCGGGATACCGCTGCTCCGCAGTTCCGAGATGACGCCTATCCAGCCTGTCGCGTCGGCGAAGGCACCGTGCACGAGGACGACGGTGGGGTGGGGCATGCGAGTTCTCTTCTCGGTGTCGGGCCACGGGTGGGGCGTCGTCACGACGGTCAGGGCGCGGCCCGGAGTGCGGCAAGAGGTCCGTGCGGCTCTTACTCACGGTAGAGCCGTGGAAACGGCGCCTCTTGTACGTGCGCGCATCCGCGCCGGCATGACAGCGCACACGCGCCTCAGGGCCTTCGCTCGTCCTGGGCGCCGGCGGCCGTCGACGCGAAGGCCGAGGTCGCCAGCGCCTGCCATTCGCTGGGGCTCATGCCGTAGGCCCCGCGGAACGTGCGGCTGAAGTGCGAGGGGCTGCTGAAGCCCCAGCGGTGTGCCACCGCGGCCATGGTGATCCTCCGGTTGGAGCGGCCCAGCTCGAGCCGGCAGAACTCGAGCCTGCGCTGCCGCACCCAATGGCTCACCGTGCTGCCGTCGTTCTGGAACAGCTTCTGCAGGTAGCGGACGGAGATGTGGTGGGCGCGTGCGATCGACTCCGGTGAGAGGTCCGGGTCCATCAGATGCTCTTCGATGTAGCCGTGGATACGGGACAGCATCTCGTTGACGGCCCCGGACGCGTCGTCGGCCTCGTCCGTCGTGTCCGCGTCGAGGAGCTCCATGACCAGGACGGAGAGGAGGTGTACGGCCGTCCGGGCACGCCGGTCCCCGATCGTGGACCGGCGGAACTCGGCCCTGGCGGCGAGCGCGGTCAGGAAGTCGGACGCCAGCGCCCCGATCCCCTCCCCGCCACGTACGGGCACGCCGAGCACCTGGTTCAGTTCCGACTCCGTGACGCCCAGATAGCAGCGGGGCACCCGGAAGAAGATCATCTGGCAGTCCTCGCCGAACTGCAGCAGGTGCTGTCGGCCCGGGTCGCAGAAGACCAGGTCGTTCCGCTCCAACAGGGTCCTGGCACTCTCGTGGACGACGGTGACGGGCCCACGGACATGGACGCCCAGGTAGACGTGGGTCCGGTCGTTCGTCTCCGGCATCTCGGAAAGCATCTGGACCAGCCACCCCGAGCGGGAGGAGGGCGAGGTCGGATCGGGCGCTTGCCGGGGCACCCGTTCGGGCGCACGAGACATCAGTGTGGGGGGCATGGGATTCCTTCCTAGCCGTAGGTGCGGGCGGCGGCGGGCAGATTCACGCCCCGTTCGCCGTTTCCTCGGCCAGGAACTTCTCCACCACGGCGTTGAAGGCCGGCGGGTTCTCCAGGAAGGGGAAGTGCGAGCTCGCCACGTCGGAGGCGAAGACGTGCAGGCGTGCGCCGGGAATCCGCTCGGCGACGAAACGCTGCGAATCGGGGTGCACATGGCTTCCCTCACAGCCGATCACCAGGGTCGGCACATCGATCCGGGGAAGCACGTCGCGCCAGTCCTGCGCGCAGTGGTCGAACAGCAGCGGTACGCCCGCGTAGGCGGGTGTCGACCGGATCTCCTCTCCGACGAAGGCCAGCAGCTCGGGGTCGGGCTCGCCGGAGAACATGCCGCGCACGAAGTCGGCGCGGACCGAGTCGCCCTCGGGACCCGCGAGAGCCGCGCCCAGGTACAACAGCCCCGACACATCGAAGATGGCACCGGAGTCCCGCTGTTCCCGCTCGGTCATCCAGGGCACGGCGGCGACCGCCGCGGGCTGGTCGACGGCGACGAAGCGCCGGATCCGTCCGGTCCCGTACTGGTCGATGAAGCTCCACCAGACCGAGGCGCCCATGGACCAGCCCAGTGCGTCGAAGCGGTCGAGACCGAGATGGTCGACGAGTTCGAGCACGTCGCGGGAGAGCCGGGCTATGCGGTAGCCGTGACGCGGCTTGCCGGACTTCCCGTGGCCGCGGAGGTCGACGGTGACGACGCGCCGGCCGGGCGCCAACCCCTCGATCTGGTGGCGGAACATCGCCTGCGTCTGCCCCCAGCCGTGCAGCATCAAGAGCGGGACGCCCTCGCCGCCGGTGTCCTGGTACGCGAGCCGCGCGCCGTCCGTCGTGATCAGTTCCTTCATGACCTCTCCCCTGGTCAGAGGGCGGTGCGTCGTTCCCGCCCGTCCCGAACATCATCGAATGGGGCCCGCCGCCCGCACCACCGCGAGCTGTAGGAATCGGGCCGTGAATCCTCCACGCTTTGTCGAAGCACGTCCGTGGTCGGAGGGGCCGTGGTCAGACGGCCCCGTCGCCGCCCGGGGCGAGGAGTTCCTCGATCCTGAGGCCGAGGTGCAGAGTGAGCCGGTGGGCGCCGTCGTCGAGGTCCAGTCCGGTGATCTCCTGGATCTGGCGCAGGCGGTAGTAGAGCGAGGTGCGGTGGATTCCCAGCGTGTCCGCGGTCCGGGGAATCGATCCCGCGTGTTCGAGGAAGCAGTGCAGGGTGTCCCGCAGGCGGTCGCCGCCATGAGTGTCGCTCAGGGTACGGAGCGGCTCTGGGACCAAGGACGCGTTCAGGGCGTGCTCGGGGAGCTGGAGCAGCACCGCGAGCTCCCCGAGCAGCTCCCAGTCGGCGGCGTTCTTCAGGGTGGGCAGTCGGCGTGCCGCGCGTGCGGCCACGAGCGCCTGCTCGTACGACGTCCATGCGTCGTCCAGACTGGGGTGCCGGCCGCCGACGCCGATCACGGGGTCCGCCGACGGGCCCAGGAAGGTGCGGAGTTCGTCGAGGATGCGAGCGGACTGGGCAGCGACCTCGTCCGGGCCGGGTGGGCGGTCGCGGAGCTGGAGCAAGGTCGCCCGCTCCTTGCCGATCGCGATGAGGCCCTGGGCGGAGCGCGTCTGCCGGAACCCCTCCAGCGCCCCCCACAGGGCCGCCTCGGACTGTCGCACGAGCTCGGTGGCGCAGCTCAGCTGGACGACGGTGACCAGGACGTGCTCGGCTGCTCCGAGCAGTCCGAGTTCCTTGGCTCGCCGCCGCGCGCTGGTACGGGCCGCGACGTCGGTGCCGACGAGTTCGAGGACCAGGTCCCGCTCGTCGGCCCTCCGGGTGTCGGCGGAGATGCGCTCCCCGTACATCTGGGCGGCCATGGCGTCCGCGGCCCGGGCGATGGCACGCGTCTCCTGCTCCCCGAGCACCTTGTCGGGCACGACCACCATGAGCAGCCCGAGGAGATGCCCGCGCTCACGCAACGGCACGACGTAACGGGGCAGCAGCCCGAGATCGTCACGGCCGTCCACGAATCCGGCTCGGGACCACTGGGTCACGCCCTGGGCGAGGACGTAGCGGATGGCCGCGTTGTCGGCGCGGCCCTGCAACAGGGTGCCGATGCGTACCGGGTCCTCGTCGCCGAAATGGCGGCTCGTGCAGACCAGGCGGACCAGCGGGTCGTCGACGGCGACGGACCGGCCGAGCCGCTCCGCGAGCTCGTCGACAAGCGCCTGGAGCTCGGGGCTGCCAGGGCGGGCTCGCTGGAGCCTGAGGGTCATGCGCTGTTCCTCTCTCGACCAACTGTCCCCGCGGACTTCTCCACTCCGCGGCTCTTGATCATTCTGAGGAGGCGACGACGTCGGCACATCACACGAATCGTCCATTGCCATGAGGCCCACACGGGATGCGAAGCGGTTACTCTCCGCTGTCACGGTCCTTCGTCAGCCGGGTCAGCTCCCCGCGCGAGGTGACGTCCAGCTTGGTGAAGGACCGGCGCAGGTGCGAACTCACCGTGTGCGACGAGAGGGAGAGGTGCTCGGCCACCTGTTGGTTGGTCAGCCCTTGGGCCACGAGCCGCACCACCCGCATCTCCGCGGCCGTCAGCTCGGGCCATGCACGGGAGAGTCCGGCCGTCGAGGGCCGGCGGCGGACACCAGCGGCCCGCAGGCGCCGGCGGACGCGTGCGACGTCCCGCTCGGCGCCCGCTCGCGCGTAGAGCGTGAGGGCCGTGTCGAAGTACGGCACCGCTTCGGACTTGCGGGTGGCCGCCAGCTTGCGTCCGGCGTCCTCCAGTGCCGACGCCCGGGCCAACGGCCGAGGGCAGTCCTCGTACAGCCGGACGGCGCGTACGAGAGGGGCGAGGTCGTTGTCGAGGAGCCCCCGGGCGTGCGCGGCGGTGGCGGCGAGGAACGTGAGGTCGGGGTTGAGCACGGCAAGTCGCTCGGCCAGGGCCACCGCCTGCGCGGCCCGTTCGTGTGCGCCGGCGCGCAGCGCCAGGCGGACGAGGACCGGGGCGTCGGCGGGGTCGACCAAGCCGGCGTAGGCCGGCCGGTCCGCGACGGGCGACGTCATCACCTCGTCGAGTTCGGCCATGGCACGGTCGGGCCGGCCTTCGAAGTCGGCCATCAGTGCCAGCATCCAGGAGCCGAAGTGCCGGACGACGGGTGCGCCGTCGCTCCGCATGCGCCGCGCCTCCGCCGCGTACGCTCGTCCGGTCTGCTGGTCGTTGGTGTGGAGGGCGACGCGCATCATCACGTACCGGAGCGTGACGTCGGCGAGGTTGCCCGGGCCGAGATCGTCGGTCGTCGCGGACGCGGCTTCGGCGTCGGCCCGGGCGTCCGTCAGCCGTCCGGCCTCCAGAAGGATGCGGGAACGGGTCATGAGCCACATGGCGGTGGCCGCCGTCCGGCCCTGCTCCCTGGTGATCCGGATGCCCTCCTCCGCGGCGGCGAGCGCCTCCGCGGAGCGTCCGGTGGTGTTCGACAGGAGAGCGTGCCACAAGGCCTCCGGAACCCACAGCGAGGTGCTGACGCCCAGAGCGTCGGCCAGCGCGACGGACCGCTCGGCCTGCCGGAACGCCTCGGTCAAGTCCATGCGGTGGAAGCTCGCGGCCGAGCGGACCGTCGTCAGCGTGGCCTCGGCGGAACGGTCCCCCGCTGCCGCCGCGGTCTCCCACGCCTCCGCGGCGACCCGCTCGGCCGCAGAGTGCTCGCCCGACATCGACAGGCCGACAGCGAGCATGGCGAGCAGTCGCCCCCTCAAGTCCACGGGGGTCCCGTGCAGTGCCGACCCGGCGCGGGCCTGGCGGACCGCCTCGGTGAAGTCGAACGGTACGGCGAGGCGTGCCAGGGCAAGGCGTATGCGGGCCTCGTCCTCCGGTCCGAGAGCGCCGGTCGCCAGGACGGAGGCTCCCAGCTCACGCGCCTGGGCGGCCCGGCCCGTCTGCCAGAGCAGCGGGATCGTCTCGGCGATGACCCGCGGCCGCTCTGGGGCGTCCGCCGAGGTGAGTTCCAGGGCCTTGAGACTGCGTTCCGCGGCGGGTCCGGGAGCGGTGGCGGCGAGTTCCGCCGCGGCGGTGCGCAGCAGGTCGGCCTCCGCCGCGTCTGCCGGTGCTCTCCCGGCCGATGGTTGGAGGCGATCGACGGGGGAGGCCGCGCTCCCCGGAGACAGCCCGCCGGCTTGACCACGCAGGGCCTGACGCAGGGGCAGGGGGAGGCCGGCATCCACCGCCTCGCGGATCAGGTCGTGGCGGAAGGCGAGGTGATCGCCGCTTTCGATGAGCAGATCGGCGTCGAGGGATTCCCGTACCGCTGTGATGAGCGCCGCCGAGGACCTGCCGAGCAGTTCGGCCAGCCGCGCGACGGTGACCGGGCCGCCCGCGGCGGCCGCCGTCCGCACCAGCGCCCGTGCCTCGTCGGACAGCTGGTCGAGGCGGCGCACGACAGAGGGAAGTTCCTGTGGGGCGGGGGGTCCGGCCGACAGCCTGGCCGTGCCGTCCTCGGTCGTCACCGCCTCCCGAAGCGAGCCGAGCAGTTCGACCAGCAGTCGCGGTACTCCTTCGGCGCGACGGACGACACGGAGGACGTCCGCGTCGGGAGCGGCGCCGAGGACGTCCTCGGTGATCCGTGTGGTGGCCTGGTCGTCCAGCGCTCCCAGCGCCAGCTCCTGCGCGCCTGCCTGCCGGATCCGGTCCAGGGTCGTGCGCACTCCCGACGGCACGCTGCCGCCGCGCACGGCGACCAGCCACAGGATGGCGTGCGACGAGAGTCCGGCCGCGAGGGTGTTGAAGGTGAGAAGGGTCAGGTCGTCGCACCACTGGAGGTCGTCGAGGACGACGAGCAGGGGGCCGTTTCGAGCCGTCTCCCGCAGGCGGTCCCCCAGTTCCTGGAGCAGCCAGAAGCGCTGGCCGGGTGTCGTGGCGAGGTCCCTGAGACGGACGGCGCCCGACAGGGGTTCCTCGCCGGAGAGCAGACCGTCGAGGAGCGGGCCGAGCGGCACGCACTGTTCGTCGGGGTCCGCCGCTCCCTCGAACACCCTCGTCCCGCGCCGCCTCGCGGCTGCCGCGGCCTCCGCGAGGACCCTGGACCTGCCGATGCCGACGGGGCCTTCGACGCGGATGATCCCGCCTTCGCCCCGGTCGAGCGCGTCGAGCCGCGCCTCGATGGACGCCAGTTCGGCGTCCCTGCCTCGGAGGCGCGTCCGTACCCCTTCGGGTTCCTCGGGCACGGTCCTTGTCGTCACTCGGTTCACGCTCATACGGCGGAACAGTATGAACCATATGAACCACCTCGCCGTCGCCCGCCCCCAGGGGCCCGTCTCAGTCGAAGCGCAGGTCGGCGAGTTGCCGTTCGAGGACGGTGACGTCGTCCTCGGGCTCTTCACCGACCGGGCGCGCCGCCATGAGCGCGGCGAGCTCGACGCCCGCCCGGCGGACGCGGCCGGGCAGGCCGTCGGTGTACTCGTCTCCCCCCGAGCCCCAGTCCTCGGAGGCCGCGAACACGGCGGTGGGGACGACGACGGCGCGGAGATAGGCGAAGAGCGGGCGCACGGCGTGCTCAAGGACCAGGGAGTGACGGGCGGTACCGCCCGTCGCCGCGGTCAGGACCGGCTTCCCGGAGAGGGCGTCCGGGTCGATCACGTCGAAGAAGGACTTGAAGAGACCGCTGTAGGAAGCCGCGAACACGGGAGTCACCACGATCAGGCCGTCAGCCGCCGTCACCGCGTCGATCGCGGCGCTCAGTCGCGGCGGCGGAAAGCCCGTCACGAGGTGGTCGGCGATGTCGCCGGCCAGTTCCCGCAGCTCCACGACCTCGGTCGACGGCGCCTGCCCCCGGGCGGCGAGTTCGTCGCGGGCCGCCTCGGCCAGCCGGTCCGCGAGCAGGCGGGTGGAGGAGGGGGTGCTCAGCCCCGCGGAGACGACGATCAGCTTCATGCGGCGGACACCTCCCGGGAGGCCCGGAGGGATGCGTGCGTTGGGGCCTCCGGCACGTCGGACGGACGCCCCTTGGCGAATTCCCTCCGCAGCACGGGCACGACCTCTTCGCCGAGGATGTCGAGCTGTTCAAGGACGGTCTTCAGGGGCAGGCCCGCGTGGTCCATCAGGAACAGCTGGCGCTGGTAGTCGCCGACGCTCTCCCGGAACGACAGGGTCCGCTCGATGACCTGCTGGGGAGAGCCCACCGTCAGCGGGGTCTGCTCGGTGAAGTCCTCCAGCGACGGGCCGTGGCCGTACACGGGAGCGTTGTCGAAATAGGGACGGAACTCCCGTACGGCATCCTGGGAGTTCTTCCGCATGAAGACCTGTCCGCCCAGGCCGACGATGGCGTCCTCCGGCCGGCCGTGGCCGTGGTGCGCGAACCGGCGCCGGTAGAGCTGCACCATGCGCCGGGTGTGGTCGGCCGGCCAGAAGATGTTGTTGTGGAAGAAGCCGTCTCCGTGGAAGGCGGCCTGCTCCGCGATCTCGGGGGACCTGATGGATCCGTGCCAGACGAACGGCGGGACGCCGTCCAGGGGCCTGGGTGTCGAGGTGAAGGCCTGGAGCGGCGTACGGAAGGTGCCCTCCCAGTCCACGACGTCCTCGCGCCACAGCCGGCGCAACAGCGTGTAGTTCTCCCTGGCGAGGTCGATGCCCTGGCGGATGTCCTGGCCGAACCACGGGTAGACCGGCCCGGTGTTGCCGCGCCCCAGCATGAGGTCGACCCGGCCGTCGGCCAGGTGCTGGAGCATCGCGTAGTCCTCGGCGATCTTCACCGGGTCGTTGGTGGTGATCAGCGTCGTGGACGTGGAAAGGATCAGCCTCTCGGTGCGGGCGGCGATGTGGCCGAGCATGGTCGTCGGCGACGACGGGACGAACGGCGGATTGTGGTGCTCGCCTGTCGCGAAGACGTCCAGGCCGACTTCCTCGGCCTTGAGGGCGATGGCGACCATCGCCTTGATGCGCTCGTGTTCCGACGGAGTACGGCCGTTGGTGGGGTCGGGGGTCACGTCCCCGACGGTGAAGATGCCGAACTGCATGGGGTGTCTGCTCTCCTGAGCTCGTCCGGTTCCCGCGCCGGGGAACCGGGGGCCGGGGTGGCGCCGGGGGATCCGGCGCCACCCGGCGGGTCGACGGTGCGGCGTCACTTCGCCAGGAAGGCGAGCAGGGCGGTGTTGACCTCCTCGGCGTGGGTCCACAGCAGACCGTGCGGGGCGCCCTCGATCTCGACGTAGTCGGCCGACGGGAGCGCCTTGTGGAAGGGGCGTGCGGTGCCCTCGGCCGGCAGGATGCGGTCGGCGGTGCCGTGCAGGATCAGGGCCGGCACGTCGACGGCGGGGATGTCGGCGCGGAAGTCGGTGTACCAGGTCGCCGGCGCGGCGGACGCGGCGAAGGAGCCGCCGCGGGCCGCGGTGTTCCAGCTGTCGCGGACGGCCTCCTCGCTGATGCGAGTGCCCAGGTTCTCGTCGAGGTTGTAGAAATCGTTGAAGAAGGCCGTGTAGTAGGCGTAGCGGTCGGCCTTGACGGCGGCGACGACGCCGTCGAAGAACTCCTTCGGGGCGACGCCGTCCGGGTTGTCGTCGCTCTTGAGCAGGCAGGGCTCGAGCGAGGCCAGGAAGGCGACCTTGGCGACCCGGCCGGAGCCGTACGTGGACACGTAGCGGGCGACCTCGCCGGTGCCCATGGAGAAACCGACCAGGACGGCGTCCTTCAGGTCGAGGGTCTCCATCACGGTGTTCAGGTCGGCGGCGAAGGTGTCGTAGTCGTAGCCGACGGTCGGCTGCGAGGACTGCCCGAATCCGCGGCGGTCGTACGTGATCACGCGGTGGCCGGCGTCGAGCAGCGCGGCGCTCTGGCGCTCCCAGGAGTGGCCGTCGAGCGGGAAGCCGTGGATGAGGACGACGGGCTGCCCGGCACCCTGGTCCTCGAAGTACAGCTCGATGGGGTTGGTGTTCTCCTGGCCCACGGTGATGTACGGCATGGGGATGCTTCCTCGATTCCGGGTCGGCTGGTCCGCGCGTCGAAGCGGCGCGGTATGCCCGTCACGCTAGGCCCGGTCCCGCACCTTCTGTTGCCGTACGACGCACCACCCCTTGCACGGGGACGCAGAGGTCACTCAGCCGTCGGTGGCTGTTCCGGCGTCGCCCTCCGCGAGCACGATCCGGGCCAGGTGGACCCTCGAGCGCACCGAGAGCTTGCGGAAGATCGACGCCAGATGAGTGTTGACCGTGTGCGGGGAGACGACGAGGGCCTCCGCGGCCGACCTGTTGGTGTGGCCCGCGGCGATCAGCCGGGCGACCTTGCGTTCCGAGGCAGTGAGCGCGTCCCAGCCCTGGCCGGGACGCGGCCGGAGGCCTCCGGCGCGCCGGCCGGAGCGGCTGGTGGCCCGTTCCAGATCGGCCCGGACCCGGGCGGCCTCGGCATCGGCCCCCGCCTGGGCGTAGATGTCGTGGGCCCTGGTCAGAGCGGGTGTCGCGGCGGGGTCGCCCGCTGTGAGCAGCGCGTGCCCGAGGTCGGCGGACGCGGCGGCGAGGGCCAGCGGCCGGGGGCCGGTGAGGAGGATGCGGACCGACCGCTCCAGGAGTCCCGGGTCGGCGTTCGCCAAGGCGGACGCGTGGGCGGCCGCCCCCTGGGCGGTCGGCACGCCGGGGTTGCGGGTGGCGTGTTCGACAGCCTGGGCCGCGAGGTCCTCGGCCAGGTTCCGGTCCCCGCCGCGCAGGGCGATCCGCACGGCCTGGACGACATGGGGGCGCAGCAGCCGCCATCGGAGGAAGGGATGGTCCCGCTGCACGGATCGGACCAGTTCGGCCGCTGCCGTGTGGTCGCCGTCGGCGTCGGCGACGACGGCCTCGAAGTACTGGTGCGTGGCGTGGTTGCCCGTGTTCGGCCGCTCGGCCACGGTCGCCCGCACGACGTCCAGGTGTTCCCGCGCGGCTTCGCGGTCGCCGCGCAGCATCGCGAGGAGGCCGCGGTTGACGCGGATGTTGACCAGGTTGCCGGGCACGCGGAGGTCCGCTTCGATCCGCTCGGCGGTGACGAGATCGGCGTCCGCGTCGTCGAGCCGGCCGAGCCCCATGTTCAGGGTTCCCTGGGCCCAGCTCAGCATGGCGGGACGCTGGGGAGCGTCGCCCGCCGTCCGGAGCAGTCGCCGTACGGTGTCGAAGTCGTCCAGGTGGATCCGGGCGACGGCCTCCTCGGGCAGGAAGGCCGTGTCGAACACGCTCAGCGCCGTGTGGTGTTCGACGGCGGCGGCGCAGTCGCCCGCGTTGAGGGCGATCTCGCCGAGGCCCCACAGCGCGAGGACACGGGCCTCCCGGTCACCGGACCGCTCCGCTTCGGCGAGCGCCCGTTCGCCGGTCTCGCGAGCGGCCCCGAGGTCGCGCCCGCGGGACCGGGCGAGGGCCTGTCGGGCGGTGAGCCGGGCGCGGATCGTCGGGTCGGTGACGACCGCCAGTGCCGCCGTCGAGCGGCGGGTCAGCTCGTGGACGTCGTCGAGGTGCCACAGCGTGTCGCCGAGTACGGACTGCAGACGGGCGAAGACGTCCAGGGGCGGCTGCCGGGCGAGCAGCGTGTCGCCGGTGTCCCGTGCCTGGGTGTACCGGCCCGCGCGGGTCAGCGCGACGATGGCCCGTTCTCCCACGTCGAACACCATGGGCAGGTGGGGCGGTACGAGTTCCAGGGCGCGTACGGCCAGGTCGGCGGCGAGGTCGGGCATCACGGCGATCACGTCAGTGGCGGCCGTGCCGAGCAGCCCGATCGCCTCCTGGTCGCCTGGTTCGGCGCTCTTCAGCAGATGCGGGACCGCGTCGGTGGAGCTCCGGCCTGCCGCGACGAGCCGGCTCGCGGCCTCGCGGTGGAGCGCCCGGCGTACGGAGGGGGCGAGATCGGCGTACACCGCCTGGCGGAGCAGGTCGTGGCGGAACAGGAGGCGTTCACCGTCGTCGTGGAGGAGGGCGGCGGCGAGCGCCTCGTCCACTTCGGCGCTGAGTCCGGAGGCGGGCCGGCCACACAGGGCGGCGGCGTCGGCGAGCGAGAACGCGCGGCCGAGGACCGAGCCGATCCGCAGGAAGTGGAGGGTGTCCGGCCGCAGGTCGGCCAGCCGGTCGCGTACACCGCGGACCAGCCGCTCCGGCGGCTCCGGCGCGTTCGCGCCCGAGGCCGCGATGCCCGAGAGCATCTCGGCAGCGAGGAAGGGGTTGCCTCCCGCGCCATCGAGAAGTTCCGCGACCTGCGTCGGCACGTCCCCGCCGAGGACGTCCCGCGCCAGCTCGGCCAGGGCCGTGCCGGACAGCGGCCGGAGGGGGAGGGTCGTCGTCCGCGGCCCCTGCCCGTACAGTTCCGGGTCGTTCCTGCCCGTGAGCAGCCAGAGGACCGGGGAGCTGAGCAGCCGTGCCGGCATGACGCTCAGGGCGAACCGGCTCAGCGGGTCGGCCCATTGGACGTCGTCGACCGCGATCAGTACGGGCGTGCCCGTCGAGCGTTCCTCGATCAGCTGGGCCAGTCGTTCGACGAGCCAGACGCGCTGGCCGTGATGGCCCGCGAGGTCTGCGAAGTCCGTGCTGGACAGCAGCGGCGGGTCACCGTGCAGGAGGCCGGAGGCCAGTGAGGCGAGCGGTGCCAGCTCGTGCAGTTCCTCGGCGCGTCCATGGCTGACGACGAACCCGTGGGCCCGCGCGACCGAGACGGTCTCCTGCAGCAGTACGGTCTTCCCGATCCCGGGCTCGCCCAGGAGCAGCGCGATCGCTCCTCCCTCGCCGTCGCGCACCGCCTCGACCAGGGCGCGCAACCGCTCCAGCTCGGCTTCGCGGCCCCGCAGACCGGGCCGGCTCAGCGCCGTGCTCCCGGCCACCGCCATGCCTTCCCCCTCGGGCCGGTCGAGGCTCATCCCTTGACCGATCCGGCGAGCAGTCCCCGTGCGAAGTGCCGCCGGAGGCAGAAGAAGACGAGCAGCGGGACGAAAGCCGCCACGAAGGCTCCTGCGGTGAGCCGCTGCCACTCGTCGCCGTACGTCCCGGCCAGGCTCGCCAGTCTGACCGTCATCGGCGCGGTCTCGGCCGTCCCGCCCGACAGCGTCAGTGCCACGAGGAGGTCGTTCCACACCCAGATGAACTGGATGATGGCGAAGGAGACCAGGGCCGGGCGGGCCAAGGGCAGGACGATCCGGAGCAGCGACGTCCCGTGCGACGCGCCGTCGACGCGGGCGGCCTCGATCAGGTCCCGTGGCAGCCCCGCCAGGAAGTTGTGCAGGAGGAACACCGCGAACGGCAGCGCGAAGACCGTGTGGGCGAACCAGACCTGGCCGAAACGCGCGGGACCGGTGAGGTCCCACGCGGGCAGGAACAGCCAGCCCTGGGAGAACAGCTTCAGAAGGGGGACGAGCGCCATCTGGAGCGGCACGACCTGGAGCGCGAAGATGCCGACGACGAGCGCGTCCCGCCCCCTGAAGTCGATCCACGCCAGGGCGTACGCCGCGAGAAACGCCAGTACGAGCGGGAACAGCACCGAGGGAAGGGCGATGACGACGGAATTGACGAAGTACTCCGCGAGCCGCCCCGACGCGTTCCCGCCGCCGGACAGCACCTCGCCGTAGTTGTCGAGCGTGAGGTGCGGCGTACCGAACACGGTCCACCAGCCCGTCGTCTTGATCTCCTCCTCGGGACGGAACGAGGAGAGCAGCAGACCAAGGGTCGGTGTCGTCCAGAGGACCGCGATCACCACGGCGATCGACGTGAAGGCGCGGGAGGCCAGACGCTCCCGGACGCCGTTCACACCGTCCTCCGCCGTGCCCGGACCTGGTGGGCGACGAAGGGGGTGACGAGGACGAAGAGGAGCACGGCGAGCGCCGCGCCGCGGCCTGTCTCGCCGTAGCGGAAGGCCTGGTCGTACATCTCGTGGGCGATGACGCCCGTGTCGAACTGTCCGCCGGTCATGGTCTTGACGATGTCGAAGGCCTTGAGGGTGCCGATCGCCTGGGTGAGGACCACGACGAGCAGCGTGGGCCTGATCGACGGCATGGTGATCCGCCAGAAGATCTGCCGGGGGGACGCGCCGTCGAGTCGGGCCGCCTCGGTCAGCTCTCCGGGAACGGCCCTGATCGCGCCGGCCAGCAGGACGGCCGCGAAGCCCGCCTGTGTCCACACCATCACCGCGATGAGGAACAGGACGTTCCAGGGAGAGTCCACGAGCCATTGCCTGGGTTCGCCGCCGGACGCGACAACGAGCCGGTTCAGCAGCCCGATCTGCCCGGTCTCCGTGGGACGGTAGGCGTAGACGAACTTCCAGACGACACCCGCGCCGACGAAGGAGATCGCCATCGGCATCAGGACGAGGGACAGCGCGAACGCTCTGAACCGCGACCGTTCGACGGCCGCCGCGTAGAGCAGACCGACCGAGGCCGCCAGCAACGGCACGAGCACCACCCACGCCAGGGTGTTGCGCAGCGCCACCCTCGCCCGGGGGTCGGTGACCATCCACACGTAGTTGTCCCAGCCTGCCCACGCGTCTCCCCCGCTGTCGGTGAACGACAGGACCAGGGTGCGCAGACCGGGCAGGAGGAGACCCACCGTGAGCAGCAGCAGCGCGGGGGCCAGCAGGAGGAGGGCCGCGGCCCTTCTCCGAACCGGCCCCCGGTGCAGCGCCAGCAGAATCAGGGAGACCACCGCCGCGAAGGCGGCGACGCCCTGGAGCAGGTACAGCAGCTTGGGCTGCTGGGCGACGACGTCGAACGACATCAGCGGCTCGGCCAGGACCGTTCGATGGAGTCGGCGACCTGCCGGGTGCGCGCGCCGCCGATCCAGTCGACTAATCCCTTCCAGAACGTCCCGGCGCCGACCGAAGCGGGCATCAGGTCCGAACCGTCGAACCTGAACTGTGTCCTGTGATCCTGGAGCAGCCGGATCGAGAGCCTGTCCACGGGGGTGGCGGCGTTCGCCGGATCCACGCCCTTGTTCGCCGAGACGAACGGGCCCTTCCTCATACGCGCGTTCGCGAAGTCCGCGGAGGCCAGATACTCCTGATAGGCCCGTACTTCGGGACGGTCGGCGAACGCCGCGGTGAACACTCCACCGCCCAGTACGGGGCGGTTGGCCGGGTCGGCCCCCGGCAGGAGGAAGGCGTAGACGTCCTTGTCCGGTCCGATCTCGGTGCCCTTCGGCCACATGTCGGCATAGAACGAGGCCTGGCGGTGCATCGCGCAGTCGCCGGAGAGAATCGGTGTGCCGGCCTCCTGGAAGGAGACCGACGCCATCGAACGGGCCGGACCGAAAACGCCGTTGACGTACCGGTCGTTCCTGAGGATGGACCCCACGGTGTCCATGGCCTTGATCACCCGAGGGTCGTTGAACGGGATCTCGTGGGCGACCCACTGGTCGTAGACGTCCGTGCCCTGCTGACGCAGCAGGACGTCCTCGATCCAGTCCGTCACGGGCCAGCCGGTCGCCTCGGCGGACTCGATGCCCGCGCACCACGGCTTGACGCCCGACGCCGCGACCTTCTCCGTCACGGCCATCAGCTCGGACCACGTACGGGGAACGCTCAGTCCCCTGGCGTGGAAGAACTTCGGCGCGTACCAGACGAACGACTTCACGTTCGCGACCAGTGGCGTGCCGTAGAGGGTGCCGTTCACGGTCGCGTAGCTGTTCCAGTCCGCCGACCAGCCCTGCTTCGCGAGGGCCACGACCCCGGCGCTCGCGGGCTTCAGCTTCCCCGCCCGCGCGAAGCGTTCCAGGAGCCCGGGCTGAGGGAAGAACGCCACGTCAGGCGCGTTCCCGCCGTCGACCCGGAGCTGGATCCGGGCCTCGAACTCCCCGTCCCCCTCGTAGTGGACGTCGATTCCCGTGCAGTCCGCGAAGTCCGCCCAGGTCTCCTCGAACAGATCGGCCTCCCGGTCCCGGTTCTCCGCGTAGACGGTGACCTTGGTGCCGGGGTGCCTGCCGTACCTGGCGTACGGCCCACAGTCCACGGCGGTGTGCGACTGCGCACCACTGTCCTGCGGAACACCGCAGGCGGCGGCAAGGGCGGCGAGGGCGATGACCGCGAGCGCGAGCCTCGCGCCGAACCTCATGGGTGTTGCTCCTCCGATCGCCCGCCGAAGGATCCTCGGGGGCGATCAGAAGCTACCAGCGCTCAAACATTATCGACTAATCGCTTCGATCCTGGACGATCGGGTCAGTGAGCGGTGGACCGGGCCGCGTCCTCGATCAGCTCCGCCACGGCCTTGGGATGGGCAAGCATGACCAGGTGGGAGGAGTCGACCTCGACGGTGGTCATGCCGGCGCGCTCATAGCCGTAGCGCTCCACATCGGGGTTGATCGTGCGGTCGGAGGAGGCGACCAGGCCCCACGAGGGCTTGGTCTTCCACGCCGCGACAGGCGCCGCCTCCGAGAAGGCACGTGCGGCCAAGGGGCGCTGGGAGACGGCGAGCACCGCGGCGAGGTCGGGGTCGACGTCCGCCGCGAAGAGGGCGGGGAACTTCTCGATCTCCACCGAGACGTCGGTGCCGGTCTCGGTGGAGCCGGCCACCGGGAACGGGGTGTGGACGAGCGCGTCGGCGAGGCCGGAGTCGGGGAAGCGACCCTGCAGCTCACCCAGGCTCTCGCCCTCCTCCAGCGCGTATCCCGCGAGGTACACCAGTGCGCGGACGTTGTCCTCCGTCCCGGCGAGGGTGATGACGGCACCGCCGTAGGAGTGCCCGACCAGGATCACGGGGCCCTCGACGGCGCGGATCACCGAGGCGATGTACGCGGCGTCGTCGACGAGGCCGCGGTTGGGCACCGCCGGAGCCACCACCTCCATGCCGGCGGCGGTCAGTTCGGGGATGACGCGGGCGAAGCTGGAGGCGTCGGCGAAGGCGCCGTGGACCAGGACGACGGTGGGGCGGGCGTGCCGGGGCATGGGGGAACTCCTCGGTGCGTGACGGGGATGGGGCTGGGGACAGGGACAGGGATGGGACTGGGATGCGGGAGAGGGATGCGCGGTGCTTCACAGGCCGAAGCGGGCGCGCCTCGCCTCGGGCACCAGGTCGGTGTACTCGGGGTGCTTGCCGATCCAGCCCCGGACGAAGGGGCAGTACGGCAGGACGCGCAGCCCACGGGCCCGGGCGTCGTCGAGCGCTCCCCGGGCAAGGAGACCGCCCAAGCCCTGGCCGGCGAACCGGCTGTCGATCTCGGTGTGGATGAAGGCGATCTCGCCCTCCGAGAGGTGGTACTCGGCGAAGCCCGCGGTCTCGGTGCCGTCGTCGCCGGCGAGGATCTCGTACCGGGACTTCTGAGGCCGGTCCGTCACCTGCGGTTCCATGGGTGCTCCTGTGCGGTCGTGGTGTGACGGGGTGGGTGGGCGCGGTCAGAGCGTGCGGCGTACGCCCGCCTGGCGTTCCAGGTTGCGGAGCTGGACGGCCAGGTCGCCTTCCACGGCGAGGTGGGCGGGGCCGCTGCGGCCGATGGGCAGGACCTGTTCGCTGCGCATGTCCTCGAGCATCAGGGCGAACGCCGTGTACATCGCGACCAGCGCCACCAAGAGGCCGAGCGCACCGGACGTGCGCGTCAGCCATTCGGCGCCGGTGATGCCCCCGAGACCGGTGGCCGCCCAGCGAGGCAGGGAGACCGCGAGGACGAGCCACAGGGCGCGCTTGGGCCGGGTCACGGCGGTCATCAGGGCCCCGAAGCAGAGGAGCGCCAGGTTGAACACGCCGAGGACCTGAAGGCCGTCGGCCGCGCCGCTGAGCATGATGAGCGAGTAGGGCAGCCAGCTGCCGGCGAAGACCGCCATCAGCGTAGCCGCGATCACGTCACGGGCGCCGAAGGCCAGGAAACTCACCAGGAGTTGGAGGACGAAGGCCGGCAGCACGGTGTAGGCGACGGCGGCGCGGGCCGCCTCGTCGAAGAGCCCGAGCTGGAGGCAGCCCGTCATCACGGAGGCGATGGCTATCGTGAAGAAGCCGAGCGGCATGGGTGAGGCGATGGGGCGCAGGTTGATCCGTGTCATCGACCGGAGGTCCGGTTCGAAACGGCGTCCCGGGGGCGCGTCCGGCGAGGTCGCCGGGGTGTCGCCGCTGTCGGCGGCGGGGGAGGCTGCGGACATCGGGTGAATCTCTCTTTCAGTGCTCGAAGCAGGGGTCGACGAAGGACGGCGTCGTGTCGGGGACGGAGCCCCGGGCGACGCGCCAGCGGCGGTGCCGCTCGGACTCGGCGACGGCGTCGGCCACGGCCGATGCCTGGCGGGCGCCGCTCTGGTAGCCGCCGAAGTGGGCCACCGGGCTCCACTCGGGACTCACCGGCGGAACGGCCTCGTCGAGGCCCTCGTACTCGGCGGTCGCGTAGACGACGCGGCCGCCGACGACGGTGAGCACGGACTCGATGTCGGGAATGACGTCCTCGGGCACAGTGAGGAAGTCGTCGGAGAGGATCGCGAGGTCGCCGTAGCAGCCCTCTCGAAGGGTTCCCTTGACGTCCTGCTCGCCGGTGAGCCGCGCTCCGCCCCGGGTGTAGAGGCCGAGGGCGGTCTCCCGGTCGATCAGGTTCCCGGCCGGGTAGAGGGCCGTGCCGCCGACGGTGCGCCCGGTGACCAGCCAGTGGAGAGCGACCCAGGGGTTGTACGAGGAGACGCGGGTGGCGTCGGTTCCGGCGGCGACGGTCAGTCCCCGGTCCAGCATGGCCCGGACCGGCGGGGTGTGGGCGGCGGCCTCGGCGCCGTAGCGGTCGAGGAACGCGGCGCCCTGGAAGGACATGCGGTTCTGGACGGAGAGGGCGCCGCCGAGGGCCGCGATCCGGTCCAGGCTGTCGGCCGAGACGGTCTCGGCGTGATCGAAGAGCCAGCGGTTGTCGCCGGGGAAGAGTCCTTCCGCCGCGAGCTTCTCGAAGACGGCCAGGTCGCGGCGGATCGTCTCGTCGTAGGTCGCGTGGAGCCTGAAGCCCCAGCCGTTCTCGAGGAGAAGACGGACGGCGCTCTCGAATTCGGTCTCGTAGCCGGCGGCGAGTTCGGGCCGGGGTTCGGAGAAGTTCTCGAAGTCGGCGGCGGCCCAGGTGAGGTTCTCTCCCGCGCCGTTGAGCCGGAGCCACTCGTCCCCGTCCCCGGGCTTGACCGTCTCGGTCCACCGTTTCAGGTCGGCGAGCTCCTGGCCGGCCGTCTGCGGGAAGAGGTGATAGGCGATCCGGAGGGTCAGCTCCCCCGACCTGGCGAGGTCGACGACCGTGGCGTAGTTGTCGGGGAAGTTCTGGAACCCGCCGGCGGCGTCGACCGCGGACGTCAGTCCGAAGCGGTTCAGCTCGCGCAGGAAGTGGCGCGTCGACGTCCGCTTGTCGGCCTCGTCCAGGGTCGGCGCCTTGGCCAGGGTCGAGTACAGGATGAGGGCGCTCGGGGCGGCGAGGAGGACGCCGTTGGGTTCGCCGTCCCGGCCGCGTACGATCTGCCCGCCGCGCGGGTCGGGGGTCTCCCGGGTGAATCCGGCGGCCTGGACGGCGGCCCGGTTCATCAGCGCCGACTGGTACAGGTGAAGGACGAACACCGGGGTGTCGGGGGCGGCGGCGTTCAGCTCGGCGACGGTCGGCATCCTGCGTTCGGCGAACTGTTCGGCGGTCCAGCCGCCGACGACGCGGATCCACTGCCCCTTGGGGGTGCGACCGGCCTGTTCGCGCAGCATGGCGAGCGCGTGGCGCAGACTGCGCACCCCGTCCCAGCGCAGTTCCAGGACGTAGTTCAGGCCGCCCCGGATGACGTGCAGGTGCGAGTCGTTGAGACCGGGGATCACCCTGCGGCCGAGGGCGTCGACGACCTTGGTCCCCGGCCCGACGAGGTGGGCGAGGTCGTGGTCGTCCCCGAGGGCCGCGACCCGGCCGTCACGGACCGCGACGGCGCGGGCCTCGGGCCGGTCGGGGTCACCGGTGAAGACCTTGGCGTTACGGACGAGGAGGTCGGCGTGCTCGTGCTCCCGACGCGGGGCGGGGGCGAGGCCCGCCACCGGCATGCTCGTCGACGGCCCGGTCATGCGAGGGCCTTGCGCAGGGTGTCGGTGGCGAGACCGATGGCGAGTTCCGCGGCCTGCGTCTCGCGCAGTGCGTTCAGCATGACGAAGTCGTGGATGACGCCCTGGACGCGCAGGGCGGTGACGGGGACACCGGCGGCACGGAGCTTCGTCGCGTACGCCTCGCCCTCGTCGCGCAGGACGTCGGCCTCGGCGGTGATGATGAGGGCGGGCGGCAGGCCGGTGAGCTGCTCGGTGGTGGCGCGCAGCGGCGAGGCGGTGATCTGCGTGCGCTCGGCCTCCTCGGCCGTGTACTGGTCCCAGAACCACTTCATCGCGTCGCGGCGCAGGAAGTAGCCCTCGGCGAACTGGTGGTACGAGTCGGTGTCGAAGCTCGCGTCGGTGACCGGGTAGAAGAGGACCTGCTGGACGAGGATGACGTCGCCGCGCTGCTTGGCCATGAGAGTGAGGGCGGCGCTCATGTTGCCGCCGACCGAGTCGCCCGCGACGGCGATCCGCGTGCCGTCGAGGTCCTTGTGGTGTCCCTCGCGGGCGACCCACTGGGCGACGCTGTAGTTCTGCTCGATCGCGACGGGGTAGCGCGCCTCGGGCGAGAGGTCGTACTCGGGGAACACCACGGCCGCCCGGGTGCCGACGGCGAGTTCGCGGACGAGCCGGTCGTGGGTGTGGGCGTTGCCGAAGACCCAGCCCGCTCCGTGGATGTAGAGGATGACGGGAAGCGGGCCGGTGGCGCCGCGAGGGCGGACGATCCGGGCGCGGACGTCGCCGGTCGGGCCGCCGTGGACGGTGATCCACTCCTCGTCGACCTCGGGCAGGGGGACACCCTCACCGCTCTGGACACCGTCCACGGCCTTACGGCCTTCGGCGACGGGAATCTGGTAGAGGTACGGCGGCTGGGCGGTGGCGTCGGCGAAGGCCTGGGCGGCGGGTTCGAGGATCGGTCGGTTCTTCATGAGGGGTTCTCCTTCTGGGGATGTACGAGAGGGTGCGGGTCGGGCTCAGCGGCTCGCCCGTGCGGCGTCGAGGATCACGTCGGTGACCACGGCCGGACCGGAGACGGCCACGGCGTGCGACGCGTCCCCTTCGGTGATGTGCGAGCGGGTGCGCCGGGCCGTCCACCGTTCGGCGGCCGGGCGGGGCCTCGCCTCAGAGGCCGTACGCCTCCAGGAGCCGGAGCCAGACCTCGCTCACCGTCGGGAAGGCGGGCACGGCGTGCCACAGGTGCTCCAGGGGGACCTCGCCCACGATGGCCACGGTGGCGGTGTGGATGAGTTCGGTCGCCATCGGGCCGGTGAGCGTGCAGCCGACGACGACTCCCCGGGTCTCGTCGACGACGAGCTTGGCGAGGCCGCGGTAGTCGTCCGCGTGGAGCGCGGCGCCGGCGACGTCGTCGATGCGGTACTCCACCGTGCGTACCGCGAGACCGGCCTCGCGTGCCGCGCGTTCCGTGAGACCGACGCTCGCGACCTCGGGACGGGTGAAGACGGCCTGGGGGACGGCGATGTGGTCGGCCTCCGCGCTCCACGGCTGTCGGCCGCCGGTGACGGCCGGGCGTCCTGCCGCCCGCTCGGCGATCGCCGCCGCGCAGGCGCGGGCCTGGTACTTGGCCATGTGGGTCAGCGGCGCGCGGTGATTCACGTCGCCGACGCCGTAGAGCCATGCGCCCTCGATCGCGGTGACCCGACAGGTGTCGTCGACCGGGAGCCAGTCGCCTGCCGGCAGTCCGACGGAGTCCAGGCCGAGGTCCGCGGTGCTCGGGCGTCGGCCGACGGCGGCGAGGACCTCGTCGCAGACGAGGGTGGTGCCGTCGTCCGTGTTCACGGTCACCGTGCGGGTGTCGGCGTCACGGACGACCCGGACGGCCGACACCCCGAAGCGGATCGTGACGCCCAGATCGCTCAGCCCGCGGGTGACCTCTTCGCCGGCGCACGGCTCCCAGCCGGTCAGCAGGGCCTGGTCGCGGACCAGCAGAGTGAGGGAGGAGCCGAGCGAGCGCCACGCGGTGGCCATCTCGCAGGCCACCACTCCCCCGCCGATGACGACGAGTCGCTCGGGCACCGCGTCGGCCGTGGTGGCCTGCCGGTTGGTCCACACACCGATCCGGTCGAGCCCTTCGACCGGCGGAAGGGCGGGCTCCGTGCCGGTGCAGACCACGACCGCGTGCCGGGCCCGCAGGGTACGGACCGTGCCATCGGCCCCGGTCACCTCCACCCGGCGCTCACCGGCGAGCCGTCCGTGCCCCCGTACGAGCGCGATGCCCGCACCATCGAGCCAGCCGGCCTGGCCGGTGTCGTCACCGCGCCCGGTGAAACGGTCACGCCGGGCCAGGACGCGCGCCGGGTCGAGTGCCGCCGTGACCGCCTGCCGGGCCCCGTCGACCGACCGTGCCGCCGCTCGGGCGGCGCCGGGTCGCAGCAGGGCCTTGCTCGGCACGCAGGCACGGTAGGAGCACTCGCCGCCGACCGCCTCGGCCTCGACGACGACGGCGGTAAGCCCCGACCGGACGGTCCGGTCGGCGGCGACCTCTCCGGCCGGACCGCCGCCGACCACGACGACGTCGTACGTGTCCATCAGCCGTGCACCAAAGGGGTGTCCACGAGGTGCTCGGCCAGGAACCACACCTGCGCCTCGCCGTTCCGGATGACCTCGGAGACGAGCAGGTCGGTGCTGCCCTCGTCGCCCTCCGCCGAGATCCGGGCGGCGGCGTCCCTCGCGTCGATCAGGATCCGCTCGTGCGCGTCGAGGAGCCGCGACAGCATGACGGGCACCGGCTCGACGCCGTCCGGCGGACGGGGGATCGCCGTCAGTTCCGCGACGTGGCGCGGGTCCCCGACGGCGACGCCACCGAGGCTCTGGACCCGCTCGGCCAGCGCGTCCACGATGGCCAGCTGGGCCTCCGCGTGCTTGTCCAGCATCAGGTGGAGCGAGTAGAAGGTCGCCCCGCGCATGAGCCAGTGGTGCTTCTTGTAGAGGGAGTACAGGATCTGTGTGTCGGCGAGTACGCGGTTCAGCCGCTGGCAGGCGTACATGCGGGTGTCGTGGCCGAGGCCGATCGGCAGCTGCTTGAGCGTGCCGAACGCCTGGGTCTCGGCGCCCTTCTGATGCAGCAGCGGCTGACCGCCGCCGTGCGGGGACGTGAGGGTGTCCATCGGGTGCTCCTGTTCGGGAGAGAAGGTGGGAGGGCCCGGCCGCCCGGTCGGGGGTACGCGGGCGGCCGGACCGGTCTGCGCCGCTCGCGCTCAGCGCTCGGCGATCGCCGGGGCGGCGGGCCGGTGCAGGACGAGCCGGGTGAGGAGCCCGCTGCCGAGACCGGCCACGAGTACGAGGGCCGCCCACCACAGCGGGTACGGCGTGAGGCCGAGGGCCGCGTCGAGGGACCACGCTCCGGGTCCGGTGGCGGCGAGGGCGGCGGCGGTGCCGATGAGGACGAGCGGGTACTCGTACCCGTCGTTCTGCACCCAGAGCCCGTGGCGCCATTTCACGGTGAGCGCGACCGTCATGACCCCGATGACGCCGGTCGCGGCGAGCGGGGTCAGGAGGCCGGTGGCGAGCAGCAGGCCCGATCCGATCTGGCCACCGCCCGCCGCCAGGGCGGTGAGGGCACCGCCGCGGAAACCGTCGGCGCGGAACTCCTCGGTACCGCCCTCGAGTCCCTTGCCGCCCAGGTGTGAGCTGATCTTCTGCACACCGTGGCCGGCGACGAGCAGTCCCACCAGCAGACGCAGGATCAGAATGCCGGTGTCCACAGGGGTCAGCCGGCGGCGTGCGCGCCGATGACGGCCTGCGCGTACACGACGCCCAGGCCGTACGCGCCCGCGTGGGCCTTGACGATCTCCATGACCGCGCCGTACGACTCCTGGCGCGCCCAGTCGCGCTGCAGTTCCAGGAGCACCTGCACCCAGGTCACCGGGACGGCGCCGGCCGCGATCATCCGCTGGAGCGCGTGCTCGTGGGCGGCCGGGCTGACGCCGCCGGACGCGTCGGAGACGACGTACACCTCGTACCCCTGCTCAAGGGCGGAGAGCGCGGGCAGCACCAGGCAGACCTCGGTCCACAGGCCCGACAGGATGATCTTCTTGCGCCCGGTCGCCTTGACCGCCGCCACGAGCGCCTCGTCCTCCCAGGCGTTCATGGTCGTGCGGTCGATGACCTCGTTCTTGGGGAACACCTCCGCGAGCTGCGGCAGCAGAGGCCCGGAGAAGGACTCGGCGGCGACCGTGGTCAGGACGGCCGGCACATCGAACGCCTGAGCCGCCTTGGCGAGACCCACGGTGCTGTTGATGATCGCGGCGCGGTCGCCGCTGCCGGTGCCGAAGAACATCTGCGGCTGGTGGTCCACGAAGAGCATGACCGAGTTGTCGGGCGTGAGCAGGTCCTTGCTCGGGGCGGCCTGCACCTTGTCGATGTCGAACATGAGGGGTCCTCTCGAAGCAGTCGGTAACGTGCCCGCCGCGTCCGCGGCCCGGCACTTCTTCAAGCTACGAGCGACCCGACCGACCGAGTTGACCTCCTGCGCCCAGGAGTTGGCACGACAGCGCACAACCGGTCAAGGACCAGAGCCGCGAACGCGTCGAGGTGCCGATGCGGCAGGTCACCGATGGGGCGAAGGTGACGCCGCTGTGATGGGGCGCGCGTCGACATCACAGCGGCGTCGGGCGGTGGCGTGTGGCCCGGGGTGGGATCAGTTGACCGTCCACTGCTGGAGGGGCGATCCGGTGGCGGGCTGTTGGGTGACGGCGGCGCCGTTGGTGGTGGACGTGGTGGTGAGGAGGAGGCCGCTCTTCACCGAGGCGACGGTGTACGTGCCGGACGGCTGCCGTGTCACCGTCCAGCGCTGGTTGGTGCCGCCCGTGCAGGTCCACTGGATCACCTTGGCACCGGCGCTCGTCGACCCGCCGTCGATGTCGGCGCAGAGTCCCGAGTGGGCGTTGGCGAGTTGGTAGGAGCCGTCGGTGCGGCGGGTGAGGCGCCAGGTCTGGTTGGTGCCGCTGTTCGGGGTCCAGGTGACGAGCTGCGTGCCGGGGGTGGTGCTGTGGTCGGGGTTGTCCAGCGCCTTTCCGCTCGTGGTGAGGGTGTGGTCGCCGTCGGGGATCATGTCGGGGGCCTCCCCGATCACCGTGAGGGTCAGGGTCTGTTCGTTCGCGGTGCGCGTCCCGCCCACCGCGTTGCCCGTGGTGTTGGTCCAGGTGCGGGTGGGCGTCGTCTCGGTCAGTCGGTTCGAGGTGGCGGACAGGCCGACCACGAGGCCGCTGTAGCGGTTGACCAGTCGGTACGTGCCGTTCGGCGAGCCGTCCGCGGCGGAGGTGCCGGGTATCACGAACCACTGCTGCCCGACGGCGGGTCCGCCGGCCGGGGCCGCGGTGACCGTCGGCCTGGTGCCCCAGGCCCGGCTTCCCGTGGTGGCCGAGTCGACGCCGAGGAGCTGTCCTGTGGCGCCGTTGGCGATGCGGTACGAACCGTCTCCGTTGGTGTGGAAGATCCACGATTCGAGTGCGGCGCCGGTGGCCGAGGGCACGGACGTGGTGGCCGTGCCGCCGGAGACCTGGGCGAGGACGCGCCCGCCCGCGCCGCCGATGCGGTACGCCTTGCTCGTGTCGACGGGCGCGGCGGGGGCGGAGGAGTCGATCGCGAGGTTGACGTACTCGCTCGACGTGCCGCCCGAGCATCCGAAGGAGCAGTAGGAGCGGAAGTTCCTGCCGACGATCCCCGAGCCGGTCTTGTTCACCCCGTCGAGGAACCAGCGGTACCACGAGGCGTTCCGGTAGCCGCCCGTGTCCCCGAGGCGGAACCACTTCTGGGAGGTGAGGTCGTCGGTGGCGTAGATCTCCTGGGGCGCGTTGCCGCTCTGGTCGACGGCCTGCGGCTCACCGATGTACAGCCCCAGGTACGCGTTGTACGTGATGTCCATGACGAACAGGGGGGAGGTGGGAGGCATCGTGCCCGCCGCGACCTGCTGCGCCACGGTGCCGGCGTTCGCCGGGTCGTACTCGTCCTCGACGGGGGTGTAGCCGGTCGTGCCGGAGGAGGCCCCCACCGGCGTCATGTTGCTCTCGCGGCCCCCGACACCGGGCTCGGTCCAGGCTCCGTCGTACCACTTCCTCCACGAACCGGGCGCCATCTTGCCGGAGATGGGGGCGCGGGCCACGTGCGCGTGGAAGGCCTTCCAGCCGCCGCCCTTCTCCACGATCCGCGAGCCGTAGAAGGCGTAGAAGTACCCCGACGCGGTGTCGACGAACAGGCGCTGGTCGCCGTCGCCGTAGTGGTAGGTCTGCTGGGGGAAGGCCGCCGCGTCGCCCCGCCGGGTGCTGAACGGGGAGGTGATGACGTGGTCCTTGATCGACCACGTGCGGCCCTGGTCCTTCGAGACCGCGTAGTCGATGCCGTCGTAGTGGACGCCGTCGCCGAACGGCTGCGGGGTGAACTCGTTGTGGACGAGGCCGTACCAGTCGCCGGTGTCCGGGTCGACCCACACCCCCGCCAGGTCGCAGAAGTTCTTCTGGGAGTAGGACGACCCGGCCGGCGGAGGGGTGGACTCCAGGCCGGTCGGGCTGTTGTTGCACCGCCAGGTCGTGTCGTTGTTCCTGTCGTTGCCGTTCGCCGGGTTCACGGCGTCACTGAGGGCGCTCGACCGGACGGCGGTGTCGAAGTTCGTACCGGTGTAGAAGGTCCACCTGCGTTCCTGTGTCGGTCCGTAGAGCGCGTGGGCCTGCTGGAAGTAGAACGTGCCGTCCTTGTCGATGTAGGTGGCGGCCGGGGTGTCGTCGGGGTGGGACCACGATCCCTTCGCGCCGACGGTGACGTTGTACGTGGCGGCCGTGGCGGCCGTCTCGGCCGTCGGCACGGGCGGGCTCGCCGACGCCGCGGGCATCGCGGCGCCCCCTCCGGCCACCGCCAGCGTCACGGCGAGGACGGTACCGAGCAGGCTTCTTCGAGGAGTTGACAAGGGGTACTCCCTGGGCTGGTCTCCGTGCGCCGCGCTGCACGACGGCGCATCCATCCCGACCGGCACCGACGGCGACCGGCCGCTCCGCGCAAGCACCGCGCGCCCCGCAGGGGGCTACGGCGGCTGGATACACAGAAGCGCGCGGCGCTCGGCCGTGCACATGGACGCTCGCCCACAGGACTTGGATTTTCCGGCTCCCCGCGAACCCGGCCTCGGCCCTGTCCCCGTCCTCACCCCTGTCCTCGGCCCCCCGTCCCTGCCCTCGTCCCCTGTCCCGGTCCTCGGCCCCTCGTCCCTGCCCTCGTCCCCTGTCCCCGCCCCTGTCCCCGCCCCTGTCCCCGCCCCCTGTCCCCGCCCCGGCCGCGACGCCGCCGAGTGGCCGGCCGGTTCACGGACGGACTCACGCGCGGGTCGGGCCGTCGCCGGTCGTCGGCTCCGTGCGGCCGAACGCGAGGTCGAAGATCCGTCGCCACCTCACCGGGGGCGTGGGGACGACGACACCCGGACGGTCCCGCGGCACCAGGACCCGCAGCGCGCCCGCGCGCAGCGTGCACACCACCGGGGTGGGCATCCGCAGGGCCTCGCCGTCGACCGCCACGGCGATCTCGTCCGTCGCCCCGGAGGTCACCTCGACGCGATGTGCCGTCAGGACGGTGAGGCCCGAGGACTGCGAGCCCCGCAGCGCCAGATCGGCGGCCTGCGCCGCGTCCTCCACCCGGATCCCGAGGACGCCCAGCTCGCCGTCGTCCAGCCGGGGACGACGGCCGCCTCCGCTCAGCTCGTCGGGCGAGACGTACGGGTTGTTGCTGACCAGCAGGGCCTGCTGCGAGGAGAGCGTCGTGCCGTCGACCCGCGCCTCCAGGCGCCGTACCCCCTCACCGACCAACAGGTCCGGCATGAGGTTCAGCGCCGTGCCCGCCTTGTCGTCGCGGTACTCCGGCCGCTGCACGACATCGGCGTACACCCCGAAGGACACCGTGTTGACGAACGCCCGGCCCGAGACGTCACCCAGGTCGATCCGGAGCTCCTCGCCGTCGGCCAGCGCGTCGAGACAGCGGGACGGGTCGGAGCGGTCCAGGCCCAGGTCCATGGCGAAGTGGTTGCGGGTGCCGGCGGACACCACGAGGAACGGCAGGTCGTGCTCGGCGGCGACCGCGGCCACCAGCGCCTGCGTGCCGTCGCCGCCCGCGACGCCCAGCAGGTCCGCACCCTCGGCCACGGCCCCCCGGGCCAGTTCGGCGACGTCGGCCGGGGCCGACGGGTCGAGCAGGATCACCCGGGCGCCCAGCTCCTCCGCCCGCTCGACCAGACCGAAGCGGCCGACCTTCCCGCCGCCCGACTTCGGGTTCATGATCAGGACCGGCCTGCTCGGCCGGGCCGCGGCGGTCGCCCGCACCGACCGCCTCGGCCGCGAGGTGCGCAGCGCCGCCCGGGCGAAGGCCAGCGTCGCGCCCCAGCACAGGAGCAGGACCAGCGCCGTCAGCCACAGGCCGTCGCGTGCGAACAGCACCAGGACGGCGACGGGTGCCGCGACCGCGAGCACCGCGCCGAGCAGCCGCACCGCACCGCGGTGCGCCACGAACCACCACAGGCCGGCGGCGCAGAGGACGAGTCCGAGGAACCCCGCCAGGACGACCTCGATCCCGCCCTTTCCCACCGCGAGCACGAGCACGACCACCGAACCGATCGCCGCGAGCACGGCGAGACGCGCGAGCAGCCGCGCCGCCCCGCTCCTGGCGGGCTCCTCCACACGCGTCCCGCCCATGGTGTCCTCTCCCTGCCCTGTACGGCTCCACGCCCTGGCCCGAGGCACCAGCCTGCCCACTCCCGGACCGGTGGGCATCCCGGCGGGACCGGGAGGATGAAGAGGACGACCCGCCCGCGACGCCCCGCCCCCGCGCGGACGTGGCCGCCGTCAGCCGGGATCCGCGCCCGGCCCGCGCGCTCGCCGGGCTCACCGAGCCGCGCCGGCCGGACTCGTGCCCGGCCGCGGGCTGCCCCTCGCCGCCCGGGCCGCCGAGCGCCGGGGCGCCCGGCGCCACCGGGAGGGCAGGGTCGTCCGGGCCGAGCGGGACCTCAGATGACGCCCTGTGCCGCCATCGCGTCGGCGACCCTCAGGAACCCGGCCGCGTTGGCGCCGAGCACGTAGTCGTCGGAGTTGCCGCCGTACGCCTCGGCCGTCGTACGGCACTGGGTGTGGACGTCTCGCATGACCTCGGCGAGCCGGGACTCGGTCTGCTCGAAGGACCAGGTGTCGCGGGAGGCGTTCTGCTGCATCTCCAGCGCCGACGTGGCCACGCCACCCGCGTTCGCGGCCTTTCCGGGGCCGAAGAGGACCCCGGCCTCGCGGAACACCGCCACCGCCTCCGGCGTGCACGGCATGTTCGCGCCCTCGGCCACGGCCCGCACCCCGTTCTTGACCAGGGCCACGGCGTCGTCACGGCCCAGCTCGTTCTGGGTCGCGCACGGCAGGGCGATGTCGCACGGGATGTCGAAGACCCGGCCACGGGCGGAGAAACGCGCGGCCGGCTTCGCCTCCACGTAGTCGGAGATCCGGGCGCGCCGGACTTCCTTGAGGTCCTTCAGCAGTTCCAGGTCGATGCCGTCCTCGTCGACGAGGTACCCGGACGAGTCGCTGCAGGCCACCACGCGGCCGCCCAGCGCATGGACCTTCTCCACCGCGTACAGGGCCACGTTCCCGGATCCCGACACCACCACGCGCCGCCCGTCGAAGTCCTCGCCGCGCGTGGCGAGCATCTCCTGCGTGAAGTACACGGCCCCGTACCCCGTGGCCTCGGTACGGGCGTGGGAGCCGCCCCAGCCGACCGGCTTGCCGGTGAGGACGCCGGACTCGTAACGGTTGGTGATCCGCTTGTACTGCCCGAAGAGATAGCCGATCTCGCGCCCGCCCACACCGATGTCGCCGGCGGGCACGTCGGTGTGCTCCCCCAGGTGACGGTAGAGCTCGGTCATGAAGGACTGGCAGAACCGCATGACCTCGCCGTCCGAACGGCCCTTGGGGTCGAAGTCGGCGCCGCCCTTGCCGCCGCCGATGGCCATCCCGGTCAGCGCGTTCTTGAAGATCTGCTCGAACCCGAGGAACTTCACGATCCCGAGGTTGACGCTGGGGTGGAACCGCAGCCCGCCCTTGTACGGCCCGAGGGCGCTGCTGAACTCCACCCGGAAACCGCGGTTGACGCGGACGGCGCCCCGGTCGTCGACCCACGGCACCCGGAAGATCAGCTGCCGCTCCGGCTCGACCAGCCTCTCGACGATCCCGGTCTCGATGTACTCGGGGTGCCGTTCGAGCGCGGGGGTGAGGGACTCCAACACCTCGGCCGCCGCCTGGTGGAACTCGGCCTCCCCGGGGTTGCGCCGGCGGACCTCCGTGTACACGGCCTCGATGTGTTCGCTCACGTTCACCGCTGTGTCCCGCTTTCCTCGGCTCCGGATCCGCACGGTCCGGAGATCTTCGCTCCGGATCCGCACGGTCCGGAGGTCTTCGCCCCGGACCCACGGGGCCCGGAGAGGTGCGCCCCGGACATGATCGGACCGGACGCCGTCGCTCCGGACGTCTTCGGTCAGGAGCTCCTCGTGCTGAGCCGATCAGACAACCGGCCGACCCGTCCAGCCCGCGTCCGACGCGTGGGCGTCGAGAGCGGGTGAGGGAGGGAACCGGGACCCGTCCGCCGGACGGCGCCGAGGTCCTCGTGGGGCGCGTCGCCGGCGGGTCGGCCGACGGGCGGCGTGCCGAGGTACGAGGTCCGGGCGACGCCGTGTCCGTGGCGGGCGATCGCGTGGAAGTCGTTCCTCGCGGTCTCTCCGACGACCGGCCGTCGGCCACGACGGCGTCAGCACGACCCGCGAGTCCGGGATACGTGAGGTGAGGAGGGGGAAGGAGTCGTCCTCCCCCATCACCCTGCCGCTCGGCGCGCCGGACCGACGGCGGTCACCGTCACGGGCGGTCCGCCGGCCCCGCTTCCTCGTCGGCGGCGTAGGGGTGGACGTACCGGTCGGCGTCGAACGGGGTGAACCACGTGTCGAACGCCGGCGGCGTGGTGCCCGTTCCGTCCGGCGCGGGGGCCTCGTCGACGCCGTCCTCCGGGTCGTGGCGCCACACGAGGTCCCTGTCCTCGTGGACGCCGCCGGCGAAGCACGCCAGGGCCTCCGCGGCGCCGCTGTCGAGGAGCCCGTACAGCTCCAGCGTGGCGTGCGCCTCCTCCAGGAGGTGCTTCAGGACGAGCTCCTCCGCGAGGCAGCCGAGCCGCTGGAAGCTGCCGTCGGTGAAGCGGGTGGTCAGGGCGATGGCGGTCGTCAGGAAGCGTCGCGCGAAGAGCACGTCGTACTGGAGGGCGTGGCGCGGCGGCAGGTCGCCCAGGTGCCAGAGCTCGTCGCCGCACTCGGCGACGTTCGTCTCCTCCTCGGCGAGGGTCTGGACATCGTCGTACAGCTCGTCGATGAGCAGCTCCGAGGCGTACACCAGGGCTCCGGCGGCCAGTTCGGCGGCATCGGCGGCGATGGCACCGACACCGTCGACGGCACCGGCGGCGGCGGGGAGGCCGAGGGCGGCGGGGACGGCGGAGCCGGCGGGGACCTCCCCGTCTCCCTCTCGTACCACGGGGTCGACGCCACCGAAGGACGAGAGCGCGAAGGAGGTCAGGCGCGGGGCCAGCGCCCGGATCCGGGCCTCGTGGTCGACCGGGCCCTCATCGCCACCGTTCTCCGCCGCGCTCCCCGCGGTGTCGGCCCCCGCCGTGTGCTGGGCGCGGCGGGCCTGAAGGTCGCTGGACGGTACGTCCGGGCCGTCGGCGGCCTCCAGACGCTCGCGGGTCAGGTCGATGTGGAGCTTGACCTCGCTGCTCTCCACCACCCAGTCGGCCAGCAGCTCCGAGTGCTCCAGGACGTCCTCCGCGACGGAGCCCACGGCGTCCTCGGCGATCTCCAGGGAAGGCGCGTGGACGAACACCTTCAGGATCGCCCCGCCCGGGTGGACGGCGACGATCGTCTCCAGGACGTCGACCTCGGTTCCCTCCGGCCCTTCGATCGCCGCCACGGCGTCGAACCCGCGCTCCAGGAGCGCGGACGCGCCGACCTGTCGCAGCGCGTCCAGCTCATCGGCCCCCACAGGGAGGCGTGTCTCCACGGTCACGACGTAGCTCACGACGGCAAGCGTGCCAGGGCGGGCCGCTCTCCGGGGCTGATCCGGTGAGAACGAGGTCTTCGGCGAGCGGGCCGCGCCCGTCGAGCGGACGGGAAGGGCGGGTGGCGCGGCGTCGGCCGCACCACCCGCCCGTCACAGGAGGTGGGTGATCAGTTCGCGTTCACGAGCTCGTGCGCGGGAACGGTCACGGTCCGGGCACCCGGCGTCCCGCCGAGGACGACCTTCCGCAGGGCGCTGTTGTTGTCGAGGTTGGTCTCCTTCAGCCGCTTGGCCGGGTTGGCCAGCACCTGGATGTAGTACGTGCCGTTGGGTACGTCGGTGATGTCGAACGACTGGCCGGGCAGGTCCTGGGTGTAGGTGTCACCGGATCCGACGTCCAGCACCTCGCGGACGGAGATGGAGTTCTCCTGACCGCAGGCGGTGGCGAGGTCGGTGTTGAACGGGTGCCAGTTGGCGTTCTTCACCGTGTAGTCGACGGCGTCGGTGTTGGCCAGGCAGAACGCCTCCTTGCCGCTGCGCACCGCTTCCTTCTTGTCGGCCTTCAGGAGCCGGTAGCTGGCGAAGTCGGTGAAGTGCCAGTGCACGTGACCCGGGCGCGGGTCCCACTCCATGGTGCCGGTCGGGGTGTAGCCGACCTGCTTGCCGTTGGCGTCGTAGAAGTACTGGTAGGCGTCCATCTTGGCCTTGCCGGGCGAACGGAAGCCGTCCACCACGAGCTGGGCCGGACCGGCGTTCCAGACGTTCGCGCTGAACGCCAGGTAGTCCTTGCCGGGGACGTTCTGGCCACCGTCGCTGATGGTGATGCCGTAGGCCGGCAGCGACCGCAGGTCGGGCTTGGGAACGTTCGGGACGGCGGCCTTGCCGGTGGGCCGCTTGGCCAGCGGCGTGAGGGCGGGCGCCTGACGCGAGCCGTCGGTCTGCCCGGTGGTGTCCGCGGCCCCCATGTCGGCACGCGCGGCCTGCTGCTTCTTCAGCGCCCACGGCAGGGCGGGCGGCGCGGCCTTCAGCGGGCCGTGACCCACGTTGTACGAGGGGCCCGCGCCGCTCGTCTCCGGCGCGCCGGCCTGGGCGGGCTTCGGAGCGTGCGCCGGGCCGTGGCCGGCGTGGGCGGACGGGGCCTGGTGGCCGGCGCCGTGCCCGGCGTGCTCCCCCGCGGCGGAGGAGCGGGCGCCCGCCACACCGGGGCCCTCCTCCCAGCTGCGCTCCTGGACGGTGACCTTCACCGTCGCGGGCTTGTCGGCGATGCCGAAGAGGTCGCGGTACTTCTTCGCGACGCCGATCTTCGCCGTGTACGCGCCGGCGGCGAGCTTCACCGGCTGGGTGTAGGAACCGCCGTAGGTGTTGGCGGCCCACCCCTTCTCGACGCCCCACACCGAACCGAGCGTGAAGGGGTTCGTGGGGCAGCTCTCCGGATACTTCGAGGTGGAGGGCGCGTCGGGCCGGACCCGGCCGCTGGCGTTGTTCGGGCAGAAGCTCTCCGTCCGGCTGACGACCTTCTTGCCGTTCTTGTCGGTGACGGTGATCTCCGCGAAGCCGGGCAGGCCGGAGAAGTCCTTCACCGTGCCCGCGGGCAGCGTCTTGGCCTTCGCCTTGCCGCCCTCGAACACGGTCTGGGTGATGGTCACCGGGTCCTTGTAGGACTTCCGGGTCACCTTGAACTCCAGCGGGGTTCCCTCCGCGGTCAGGTAGGTGCCCAGGTCGAGGTAGACGCCCGGGTCCTCCTTCCACGAGGTGAGCGTGACCGAGCCGGTCGCCGCGATGAGACTCAGCTTGGGGCCCGGCGCGGCCTTCGCCTGGTCCGGCGTGGCGGCCATGAAGCCGACCGTCACGGCCATGGCGGCGACGGCCGTGGTACCGGCGAGCAGCGGACGCCGCAGCCGGTTGGTGCGCGTAGTGGTCATCGTTCCCTCGTCCTCCGGATGCTGTGAGACGGAGCAGGCAGCGGCCCACCCGGCCGACGGGACGGAACAGCCGCCCGGCCGGCGCGGTGAGAGGCACTCGCTGCGCCCGTGCGGTGAGAGGAGGGGACGGGACGCCCGGTTGTCCGGAGAGTCGAAATCGTCGGGATGTTGGCCGGATAGCGCCCCTGGGGGGAACCGGCTGGGCTCGGAGGGGGACGGACGCGATGGCGGTGGCGAATGCGGCCCCGGCTCCGGCTCCGGCGGCGGCCTCAGCCCCGTGCCCCCGTCTCCGCCGCCACCTCCGCCCCGCCGCGCAGACGGGTCAGTGTCGTGTCCAGGTCCGGACCCGTCGCGGCGCCGCGGTTGTACGGGAGACGGCCCAGGACCACCGCCATGCCGCAGGTGTTCGTGAGCGCCGAGAAGACGAGTCCGCCCGCGACGCCCGCCGACAGGAGCTGCCAGGCCGGGTGCAGGAGAAGGCCGAGCGCCAGGCCGATCAGGACCAGCGAACCGGCCGCGAGACGGACCTGACGCTCCATCGCCCAGACCGCCTTCGCCGCGGCGCCCTCGGGACGGTCGAGGGCGTGGCCGCGGGAGGCCCAGGCGCTGGTGCCGCCGGCGAGGTCGAGGGCGGTCACGCCGTGCGCGGCGAGCTGCGCGCGGGCGCTCCCGGACCGGCCGCCGCCCTGGCACACGAGGAGCAGTTCGCCCCGGCCCGCGGCTTCCCTGAGCGCGGGCACGGCGTGGCCGAGCCGGTCGAGCGGGACGTTGAACGCGCCCGGCAGGTGCCCGGAGGCGTACTCGGCGGGGGTGCGGACGTCGATCACGGTCAGCTCGTGCAGGCGGGTGCGAGCCTGGTCGGCGTCGAGGCTCGGGGAGGTGCTCATCGCGGCTGCCATCCTTGGTGATCCACGGCGGTGCGTGGTGGCTCTTCGGTCGTGGACAGGACCCCGTGCCGCCCACGCTAACCGGCCCGCGGCCTCCGAACGCGGCCGCGGGCCGACCGCACACATGACTGCAACAATCGCGCCCCGGTGGCCCGTGTGGCGCCGAACGAGTGGACTCGCCGGGAGGCGGAGCGGGGAGCGCCGGGGGCCGGTGGGAGGTCGGTGGTGATGTTGCCGTCCCTGACCATGACCTGGAAGAGGCGTCCCGCCATGCGACGTACCCCCCATCGCCGACTGTTCGCCGCGACGCTCCTCGTGGCGTCCGTGCTGGCACCGCTGGCGACGACCCCCGCCACGCCCGTCCACGCCGCACCCGCCGCCGCGGGCGTCGGGTCACTCGGGTCACTCGGGCAGCCCGGGCCGCTCGGGCCGGAGGACTGCCCGGAGGGCGGGCTCGGGCCCGAGCTGACCGCCCGTCTGGACGAGACGATCGAGGACGTCCGCGAGCAGGCCGGTGTCCCCGGCGTCGTCGTCGGACTGTGGATGCCCGGCAAGGGCAGCTACGTCCGCGCCACCGGGGTCGCCGACACCGTCACCGGCAGGCCGATGGAGAAGGACGGCTTCGTCCGTATCGGCAGCGAGACCAAGACCTTCACGGTCACCGCGCTGCTCCAGCTCGTCGACGAGGGGCGGATCGGCCTCGACGACCCCATCTCCAGGTACGTGGGCGGCGTGCCGAAGGGCGACCGGATCACGCTGCGGCAGCTCGCCGGGATGCGCAGCGGCCTCTTCCCGTACACCTCGGACCCGGACTTCATCCACGACCTGCTGAGCGACCCGCGGCGCTCCTTCACGCCGCGGGAGGTGCTCGCGTACGGCTTCAAGCACGAGAACACCTTCGCGCCGGGCGCGCGGTTCGAGTACTCCAACACCAACCTCATCCTGCTCGGTCTCGTGATCGAGAAGGTCACGGGACAGCGGGCCGCCGACGTCGTCCACCGGCGCATCCTCCGTCCGGCGCACCTGCGCCACACCCTGTTCCCGACGGGTTCCGAGTTCCCCGAGCCGCACCCGCGCGGCTACACCGACCAGACGCTGAGCGGCGCGGTCGCGGACGCCACGGACTGGAACCCCAGTTGGGCCTGGACGGCCGGGGCGATGATCTCCGACCTGCACGACCTGCGCCGCTGGGCGAAGATCGTCGCCACCGGTGAGCTGCTCAGCCCCGGGACGCAGGCCCAGCGTCTGAAGACGCTGCCGACCGGCATCCCGGGCACCACGTACGGCCTCGGGATCCTGAAGACGAACGGCTGGATCGGACACAACGGCTCCATCCCCGGGTACGAGACGGTGACGGTCTACCTGCCCTCGCGGAAGGCCACCCTGGTCCTGATGATCAACACGGATTCCCAGGTCCAGGGCCAGGAGCCGTCCACCCTGCTCGCCCGGGCGATCACCGAGATCGTCACTCCGGACAACGTCTACGCGGGTGCCATCACCCCGCGCTAGTCGCACGGGGCGGTGACGCCGGGGGGGGAGGGCTGGGGTGCGGGAGGGAGTACTCACCTCTCGCCACTCTCAAGGTATAGCGCACAGGGGGGCTTGCGGCAAGGCCCCCTCGGTACCGCAGAATCACCCATCTCAGCCAGCTCGGACCTGCAGAAATGGGATTCATCAAGTGCGTGTGCTCTCGTCGGTGGACCAGTCCGGTACCGGTGCGTTCGACCTTCCCGACCGTCTCTCCTCCAAGGCCGACCCCGCGCTGATCGCGGGCGACGAGCGGCGCTTCGCGGACATCGCGGAGAGCCTCGCGCAGACGATCGCCGAACTGTCCGACCGTCTCGACGCCACGCGCAGGGCACCGGGAGGCGTCGGGCGGGAGGCGATGGACCGGGACGCGGAGATCCACCGGCTGAGCGGCCGTCTGCGCACCCTGCGCCGCTTCGGTCTGGATCTCTGCCTCGGCCGGGTCGTCGGCGCGGACGGCGCCGAGCCCGTGTACATCGGGCGCCTCGGTCTCACCGACAGCACGGGGCGGCGACTCCTCGTCGACTGGCGCTCCCCCGCCGCCGAACCCTTCTTCGCGGCGACGCACGCCGACCCGATGGGCCTGGCGAGCCGCCGCAGGTACCGCTGGACCGGCGGCCGGATCAGCGACTACTGGGACGAGGTGTTCACCGCCGACGGTCTGGAGCGGCACGCGGCCCTCGACGACCAGTCCGCGTTCATCGCCAGTCTCGGCGGCAGCCGGTCGCCCCGGATGCGGGACGTCCTCGCCACCATCCAGGCCGACCAGGACGCGATCATCCGGGCGGGCTCGCGCGGCACCCTCGTCGTCGACGGCGGACCCGGTACGGGAAAGACCGTCGTCGCGCTGCACCGCTCGGCGCACCTGCTCTACGCGGACCCGCGCCTCGGACACCGCCGGGGCGGCGTCCTCTTCGTCGGTCCGCACCAGCCCTACCTGGCCTACGTCTCCGACGTCCTGCCCAGCCTCGGCGAGGAGGGCGTGCGGACCTGCACCGTCCGGGACCTCGTCGCCGAGGGGCCCCGGGCCTCGGCCGAGCGGGACCCGGCCGTGGCCGCGCTGAAGTCGTCCGCGGACATGGTGCGGGCGATCGAGACGGCCGTCCGGTTCTACGAGGAGCCGCCCACCCGGGGCATGACCGTCACGACCGACTGGGCCGACATCCGGCTGACCGCCGACGACTGGGCCGAGGCGTTCGACGCGCCGGAGGCCGGTACGCCGCACAACGAGGCGCGGGAGCAGATCTGGGAGGAGCTGGTCGCGATCCTGAGCGCCAAGCTCGACGACGAGGTCCCGGCCGAGGAGTTCGCCAGGGCGCTGCGGCAGGACGAGGAGCTGGCCGGGACCCTGCACGGCGCGTGGCCGGTGATCGAGGCGGCCGACCTCGTCGGGGACCTGTGGTCGGTCCCCGCCTACCTGCGCACGTGCGCGCCCTGGCTGAGCCGCGAGGAGGTGCGCTCGCTCCAGCGCGCGGACGCCCAGGCCTGGACGGTGTCCGACCTGCCGCTCCTGGACGCGGCCCGGCACCGGCTCGGCGACCCCGAGGCGGCGCGGCGCAGGCGTCGGCAGGAGGCGACCCTCGCCGCGGAACGCGCGCGCATGGCGGACGTCATCGCCGACGTGCTCGCGGCGGACGTCGACGGTGAGGGCGCGGTGACGATGCTGCGCGGGCAGGACCTCAAGGAGAGCCTGGTCGACACGGCCGTGCTGCCGGGCGCCGAATCGGACCCGCTCGCCGGCCCGTTCGCGCACATCGTCGTGGACGAGGCGCAGGAACTCACCGACGCGGAGTGGCAGATGCTGCTGCTGCGCTGTCCGTCCCGGAGCTTCACCGTCGTCGGCGACCGCGCCCAGGCCAGGGACGGGTTCACGGAGTCCTGGCAGGACCGGCTTGAGCGCGTCGGGCTCGACCGGATCACCGTGGCCTCCCTGGGCATCAACTACCGGACGCCGGAGGAGGTCATGGCGGAGGCCGAGCCGGCCATCCGGGCGGCGCTCCCGGACGCGAACGTGCCGACGTCGGTCCGCAGCGGCGGCGTCCCTGTCGTCCACGGTCCGGTGACGGAGCTGGACTCGGTCCTCGACGAGTGGCTCGCCGCCCACGACGACGGGGTGGCCTGTGTGATCGGGGCCCCGGGCTTCCGGCCGACGGACCGGGTACGGTCGCTGACCCCGTCCCTGGCGAAGGGCCTCGAGTTCGACCTGGTCGTCCTCGTGGACCCGGAGAGGTTCGGCGGAGGCATCGCGGGTGCGGTCGACCGGTATGTCGCGATGACCCGTGCGACCAGGCAACTCGTCGTCCTGACGAGCTCCTGACCCCGGACGGGGAGCCCCGTGGGGCGAACCGGTGTCGTGTGGGCGCGCCACGGCCGTTCCTGCGATGACATGACGTATCGATAGGTTCATGACTCAGACATGCGAGCCAGCCACCACACCCGTTCTCGGCGACCAGGTCGTTCCCGATGGGGAGTGCCCCGAGGTCGCGTCGCTTGTCGCGCCGTACCTGCGCATCATTCGCTCCGCGCTGCCCCCTGCCGAGGCGGAACGATTCTTCGCGGAGGCCCTGGACGCGCACGAGGAGGAGCGCCGCCGGGACGGGGCGCTCCAGCTCGGGTTCAGCGCGTACCTCTGGGACGGTCTCGGCGACGGCTGGGGCGGGACCCTGGCGCACGCCTCCGCCTGGGAGGCCATGCAGGCGGTCCGTCACCTCGTCCGCAAGGCCCCCCGCGCGGACCTGGGCGCGTACCTGCGCCTCGGGCTCCGGCTCGTCCGCGAGCTCGGCACCGGCGCCCCGGGCCGGGCTCCGCTGACCGTAGGAGCCTGACCTCCCGTACGCCGGGCCCGCCGTCCGCACCTCGGGCGGCGGGCCCGCCGATTCTCCCGCCGCTCCGGGCGACGGGCGCCGCCTCGTCCGGCGGACGTTCAGCCCTCCGGCTGCCGCGTCCAGGTGTCCGGACCGGGGTCGCCGCCCTCGGCGCGGGTCGCGAGGCGGTCGACGTAGTGCTGCCAGCTCTCGGCGTGGGCCTCGCAGGACTCCGGGGTGGGCAGGCCGCTGTGGATCAGCCGGAGGTCGGTGCCGTACGAGGTCGGCGCGAGGGTGATCTCGATGGTGCTGGAGCCCGGCGGGACGGTCACGGGGCCGGACTCCCAGCCCCAGCTGAAGACGAGCCGGCGGGGCGGGTCGACGGTGATGAACCGGCCGGCGGCGACGTCCCCGCCGGTGATCCGGGTGCGGTACGAGCCGCCCGGCTCGAAGGCGAACGTGCCCTCGCCCCCCATCCAGGACAGCCACTTCTCGGGGTCGGTGAAGAAGCCGAAGACGGTTTCGGGGCCGGCGCCGATGCGCCGCTCCAGGGTGACGGTGTCCATGGGCGTCGGGGGGATCGTCATCAGGGCTTCTCGCTTCGTCCGGCCGCTGCGTCCCTGCGCAGCGTAGCCAGGGCGGAGCCCGGCAGCACCTCGGGAGACGCCCCCACGGGGCCTCTCCACCGGGCTCTCCACCGGCCCCCGGCCCCCTCCGCTTCCCCTGCGGCGACAGCGTGCCGTCGTACGGCATCGGGCAGGACCCGCCCCGGTCACGCGTACTGGGCGATCTGGATCAGGTTGCCGCAGGTGTCGTCCAGGATCGCGACGGTGACCGGGCCCATCTCCACGGGCTCCTGCGTGAAGCGGACGCCGAGGCCCTTCAGGCGGTCGAACTCGGCGCGGACGTCGTCCACGGCGAAGGAGGTGAGCGGGATGCCGGCCTTCACCAGGGCCTCCCGGTAGGTCCGGGCCGCGGGGACGGCGGCGTCGGGTTCCAGGACCAGTTCGACGCCGTCGGGGTGCTCCGGCGAGACCACGGTCAGCCAGCGGTACTCCCCCAGGGGGACCTCGGTCTTCTTCACGAAACCCAGCACGTCGGTGTAGAAGCGCAGGGCCTGCTCCTGATCGTCGACGAGAAGGCCGGCCAGGTTGATCCTCATGGGTGCTCTCCGGCGTGTGGTGCGGGTGTGCGGACCGTGGAACTTCTAGCATCCCGCCTCCCGTGCGGCGGCCGGACGCGCCGGAGCCCGGGTCCCGGTCGCCGCCCCGGACGTACGCGCGCGTAGCGTGGCGGTGTCGGCTCCGTCGTCTCTCACCTCTGGAGATCCGCCTGTGTCCACCGCTGCCCCGACCCGTACCGCCGTCGTGGAATCCCTCATGGAGCGCTTCCCGGGGATTCCTCCGGAGGCCGTGTTCAAGGAGGACCTGCTGCGCGGCGGGCTCGCCTTCGACCCGTCCGCGCTGAGCGGCAACGAGGGGGGCGAGGTGAAGCCGAAGTCGTACTTCATCTTCTCCTTCGACCACCGCACGCTGCCGGAGCTCGGGGAGGCGGCGCTGAACCGTCCGCCGGAGGAGATCGTGCTCACCGGCGGTCCGTACGGTCTGCGCCGCACGGTGGTGTCGGTGCGGGTCAACCCGTCGTCCCCGTACCGGGTGGCCCCCGACGGCGAGGGGGCGCTCGCGCTCTTCCTCGACGGGGTGAGGATCGCCGACGTCGGCCTGCCGCCGATGCCGGAGTACTACCGGCACCCGCTGTCGAACGGCAAGTCGGTGATGGAGGTCGCGCCGACGATCCAGTGGGGTTACCTGATCTATCTGACGGTCTTCCGGGTCTGCCAGTACTTCGGCGCCAAGGAGGAGTGCCAGTACTGCGACATCAACCACAACTGGCGCCAGCACAAGGCGGCGGGCCGCCCGTACACCGGGGTGAAGCCGGTCGACGAGGTCCTGGAGGCCCTGGAGATCATCGACCGCCACGACACCGCCCGGACCTCGACCGCGTACACCCTCACGGGCGGGGCGGTCACCTCCCAGGTCGGCGGGAAGGACGAGGCCGACTTCTACGGGCAGTACGCGCGGGCGATCGAGGAGCGGTTCCCCGGCCGCTGGATCGGCAAGGTCGTCGCCCAGGCCCTGCCGAAGGAGGACGTGCGGCGCTTCCACGACTACGGCATCCGGATCTACCACCCGAACTACGAGGTGTGGGACCGGCGGCTGTTCGAGCTGTACTGCCCCGGCAAGGAGCGCTACATCGGCCGGGACGAGTGGCACCGCCGGATCCTGGACTCCGCCGAGGTCTTCGGGCCGCGCAACGTCATCCCGAACTTCGTCGCGGGGGTCGAGATGGCCCGCCCGGACGGCTTCCTGACCGTGGACGAGGCGATCGCCTCCACCCGTGAGGGGCTGCGCTTCTTCATGTCGCGCGGGATCACGCCCCGCTTCACCACCTGGTGCCCGGAGCCGACGACGCCGCTGGGCCGCGACAACCCGGACGGCGCCCCGCTGGAGTACCACCTGCGCCTCCTTGAGGCGTACACGGCGACGCTGGAGGAGCACGGTCTGACCGCGCCGCCCGGGTACGGGCCCGCGGGCCCCGGTCGCGCGGTGTTCTCGGTCAGTTCGTTCATGGACGCGCTGCCGCCGGCGCCGGGCGAGTAGCGCAGGGCAGGGAGAAGGGCCGGTACCCCGGTGGGGGTACCGGCCCTTCTCGCGTGGGGTCAGGCGACGAGCCCCGCCTCGGACGTGGCGTCGGCCCGGGTGTCGGACGTGGCGTCGGCGGGCGGCGCGGGCTTGGGGTCCCGCATCACCAGGGTGGCCAGGACGGCAGCGGCGAGGACACCGACAGCGCTGATGGTGAAGGTGGTGGCCATCGAGGAGGTGAAGGCCTCGCGGGCGGCGGCGACCAGGCCGGGGTCGCCCTGGGCGGCGGCCAGTGCGCCGCCGATCGACTGCCGGGCCGCCTCGGGGGCGTCGTCCGGCATCTCGGCGGAGTAGGTGCTGGTGAGGAGCGAGCCGAGGATCGCGATGCCGAGCGCGGTGCCGGCCTGCTGGATGGTGTCGTTCAGGGCGGAGCCGACACCCGCCTTCTCCTCGGGGATGGTGCTCATCAGGGCGCCCACGGCGGCCGGCATCGCGAGTCCGGCGCCGAGACCGAGGAGACCGAGGGCGATGGCCGGGACGGTGAAGCCGGAGTGGGCGTCGACCGTGGTCAGCAGGGCGAAGGAACCGGCCATGACGAGCATGCCGACCAGGATCAGGACGCGGTTGCCGGTCTTCGCGGCGAGACCGGCACCGGCGCCGTTGCCGATCAGGGCGGCGACGGCGAGCGGGACGAAGGCGAGGCCGGCCTTGACCGGCGAGTAGCCGAGGACGAACTGCAGGTACTGGGTGAGGACGAGGAGCAGGCCGCCGTTGCCGATCTGCACGAGGGTCAGCGAGAGCGAACCGCCGCTGAAGTTGCGGTTCCTGAAGAGGACCAGCGGCACCATCGGCTCGGGGGTGACGTTCTCCCAGACCAAGAACCCGACGAGGGTGACGACCGCGACGGCCAGGGTGACGAGTCCGCGCCCCTCGAAGGCGCCGTGCTGCGGGATCTCGATGATCCACCAGATCATCGCGGTCATGCCGACCGCGGAGAGGATCGCACCGAGCGGATCGGGCTTCTGCCACGGGCCCTTCGACTCCGGCATCAGGGTGAGGGCGGCCAGGACGGCGAGGACGACGACCGGGACGTTGATGAAGAAGATGGACTGCCAGGAGAAGTGGTCGATCAGGAAGCCGCCGAGGACGGGGCTGCCGACCAGGCCGAGCATCGAGACCGAGCCCCAGGCCGCCATCGCCCGGGGGCGCTCGTCCTCGTCGAAGACGGTGATGAGGATGGAGAGCGTCGAGGGCATGATCAGCGCGCCGCCGACTCCCATGGCGATCCGCGCGGCGATGACCTCGCCGGGGCTGGTGCAGACGGTCGCGGCGAGGGAGGCCGCGCCGAAGAGCAGCAGGCCGATGATCATGATCTTCCGTCGGCCGAAGCGGTCACCCAGGCTTCCGGAGGTGAGCAGGAGTCCCGCGAAGACCAGGATGTAGGAGTCCAGGATCCACTGGATGTCCTGGGCGCTCGCCCCGATGTCCGCGGTCATGGCCGGGACCGCGACGGTCAGCGCCATGCTGTCGACGACCAGGACCAGGGTGCTGAGGCACAGCACGACCAGGATCCACCAACGGCGTGGGTTACGGGCTTCCATGGGACTTCCCCCCCGGTTCTCGTTCTCGCTCGTTCCTTCGATGCGAACACTGTACGCATCTGCGCACACCGTTCGCAACCCCGATCGCTGTACGCTGGATGCGAACGTCGTACGCAGCGAAGGAGGACCATGGCCGCCAAGGCGCAACCCGTTCCGTCCGTGTGGGCCCGACAGCAGTCCGCCCCCGACCAGCCCGCGCTCAGCCGGGCCGCGATCGTCCGCGAGGCGATCGTCATGCTCGACGCCGACGGCATCGAGGCGCTCAGCATGCGCAAGCTCGGCGCCCGGCTGAACGCGGGCGCCACCTCCCTCTACCGCCATGTCGCCACCAAGGACGAGCTGATGGAGCTCGCCGTGGACGAGGTCGCGGCCGAGTTCTCCGTCCCGGCCCCGGGCGGCCCCTGGCGCACCGCCGTCACCGAGGCCGCGGTCTCGTTCCGCGCCACGGCCCTGCGTCACCCGTGGCTCTCGGCCGTCCTCGGGCAGGCGGGCCTCGCCTATCTGGGCCCCAACCTGATGGCGTACTCCGAGCGGCTCGCCGGACTCTTCGCGGCCACCGGCTTCCCCGAGCCGAGCCGTGCGATCGACACCGTCCTGTCGTACGTCATCGGCATGAGCACGACCGAGGCCGCCTGGCTCACCACCGTTGCCCGCTCGGGAGACACCGAGGCCGGGTTCATCGCCCGCCTGATGCCCGCCGCACAGGAGGCGGCGGCCGGCCACGACCATCTCACCGGGGCCTACGCCGACGCCGCCGTCCACGCGACGGCCGATCCGGTCGCCCTTCGCGACGAGAAGTTCTTCTACGGCCTCGACGTGGTCCTGGACGGTCTGGAGATGCGGCTCCCGCGCTGACGGGACGCCGGGCCGGTACGGGGAACGGGGCCCCGCCCCGGCCCCTGCCGCGCCTCCGCCCCCGGACCAGGACCCGCCCCCGGCTCCCGGTCCGGCTCCGACTCCGACTCCCGGTCCGGCTCCGACTCCCGGTCCGGCTCCGGCCACAGGAGCGCCGCGCTCAGGGCGCCCGCGAGCGCGACCGCGGTGAGCGCGGCCGCCGAGGCCGCGGGGCCCGCCGTCGCGGCGAGCAGGCCGGCGAGCGGGTAGGTGAGCAGCCAGCAGGCGTGCGAGAGGGAGAACCGGGCCGCGAAGGCGGCGGGCAGGTCGCCCGCGCGGACGGAGCGGCGCACCACCCTGCCGCCGGGGGTGAGGACCGCCGAGCCCGCGGCGCCGGTGATCAGCCAGACCGCGAGCAGGGCCGGCCAGGACCAGGCGCCGGGCGGGACGGCGAGACCGAGGGCCAGGAGTCCGAGGGCCCCGGGGAGGACGAGGGCGGCGCGCACCATGACCGCGCGGTCGCCGCACCGCTCCAGGACGCGCGGCAGGAGCAGGGCCACCGCCATCGAGCCCGCGCCGTACGCGCCGAGGGCGAGCGGCACGTCCCCGGCGGGGCGGCCGAGCGTGTCGCGGACCAGGAGGACGGTGTCGACCAGGACCACGGCACCGGCCGCCGCGACGGCCAGGTCGAGGGCGAGGAGGGCCCGCAGGCGCGGGACGGCGAGCAGGAGCCGGATGCCGGAGACCGCCTTGGCGTACGTCCGCGGGCAGGGAGCGTCGCCTCCGGCGCGGTCCGGTGCGGGGCGGGCGGGCGCCGGGTCCGGCAGCGCGGTCGAGCGGACCAGGAGGGCGGAGGCGAGGAAGCCCGCGGCGGTGCCCGCGAAGAGCCAGGAGTACGGGAGGACGGTCAGCAGCGCGACGGCGAGCACCGGGCTCGCCAGGCTCTCCAGGTCGTGGGCGAGCCGGGCGAGCGACAGGGCCCCGGTGTAGTCGCGCTCGTCGGGCAGCACCTGCGGGATCGTCGCCTGGAAGGCCGGGGTGAAGGCGGCCGACGCGGCCTGGAGCAGCAGGATCAGCAGGTAGACCTGCCAGATTCGGCCGACGAACGGCAGGGCCAGGACGACCGCCGCCCGCACCAGGTCCATGGCGACGAGCAGCGCGCGCCGGGGTACGCGGTCGGCGAGGGCGCCGACGAGCGGGGCGATCAGGACGTACGCGGCCATTTTGATCGCCAGGGCGGTGCCGAGCACGGCGGTGGCGTTCGCGCCCGCCAGCTCGTACGCGAGGAGGCTCAGCGCGACGGTAGCGAGGCCCGTGCCGGTGAGGGCGACGACCTGGGCGCCGAACAGACGGCGGTAGGTGGGGTTGCGCAGCACGGACAGCATGAGGACGCCCCCGGTCGGCCACGGCGGACTGCGGACGTCACCACCGTAACCGACGTGTGCACGATTGCGCACATGTTGACGTGCGTGGGGGCGGGGTCGTCCTCAGTCGTGCCAGGGCTCCCCGCTCACCTCGTGGTCGGCGCGGCTGATCGCCTCGACCACCAGGCGCTTCAGATGCCCGTCAGGCATCGCGTACACGACCCGGCGGCCGTCCTTGCGGGACTGGACGAGCCCGGCGAGGCGCAGCTTGGCCAGATGCTGACTCACCGCCGGGCGCGCGGCCCCGCACGCCTCCGTCAGGGCGGTCACGTCCGCCTCGCCCCGGGTGAGCAGCCAGACCAGATGCAGCCGGGTCGAGTCCGAGAGCAGCCCGAACACCTCCGCCGCCGCCGAGAGTTCGAGCGCTCCGGGCGTCCGCTCGTGCGGCCGGGACGCGGCCTCGGGATGTACGCGCTCAGACATGCGCTCATCGTAGGCGGCCCCGAGGAGACAGCGCTGCGGCGCTCCCCGGGGACCCCTCGGGCGCCCCTCGGGCGCTCCTCGGGCGCTCCTCGGGCGCTCGTCGGGCGCTCCTCAGGTCTCGCCGTCGACCGCTACCTCAGGCGCTCCTCAGGCGGTGGATACCGCACTCTGGAAGCGGATGCGGGGCGGTCCGCCCGGGTCCGGGCGGGGCACCGCGGCGCGGGCCCGGTAGACCTCGGCGATCAGCTCCTCGGTGAGCGACTCGCCCGGTGTGCCACCGGTGGCGGAGAGGTGCCGACGGGGGCGTCAGACGCGCAGTTCCTTCGCCTCGAACCGGCCTTCGCCCAGGACGAGGACGAAGGAGACCTGCTGCCCCTCGGAGAGCGACCGCCCCTCCCCCTCGATGTCCTCGGCGCTGAAGTAGACCTGCTCCTCGGAGCCCACGGGAACGACGAATCCGTACCCGCCGGCGCGGTTGAAGGAATGCACGAACCCTATGTTTCTGCCCTCCACGGCGGCCTCCTCGTCGTCACCGGTGGCGCGGCCGAGGGGGCGGGGACCCCGCTCGGCCGCGTTCACGCCTCAGGGGACTTTTACCCCGTTCGTCCGGCGTTCGCCCGTTGCCCGCACCTCGACCGGTGTCACCGGGCTCCCGCCTGAAGCGTGCGCAAGGAAGGGCCGCGCTCGGTCCGCGTCGCCCCGAAGGCGTACGGGCGGCCCGGGGGAGGGGTGTGGTGCGTACACACCCCATTGGGTCTGTACAATCTTCAACAGAGGCCCGGTGCCGGAGATCCCCCGTGTCCGGCACCGGGCCTCCTCATGCCCCGAACCGCCACGGTCGTGGCGACGCCTCCGAGGGCGCCGAGAGCGGTGGCGCGGAGCAGGACAGTCGACCTTCTGTCAGGTCGTCGTGGCGCCCGGGTACGCGATCCTCGCCGTGATCGCGGCGATGCGCCGCGCCGACTCCTCCGGGGAGGCCACCGGCTGGACGATGTGACTGACGGTGAGCCGTACCACCGTCTCGACGGCGAGTCCGCGCGACTCCTCGTCCACGTCGGGCCAGGCCTCGCTCGCGTACGCGTCGAGCATCGTCATCGCCGTGCCGAAGACCGGCTCCGGGCGGGTCGTGAGGTAGGCGAGGAGATCGTCCTCGCCGCCGCGCGCCGCCACCAGCACACTCTTGACCAGCGGGTTGTCCACCGTCTGCTGGAGCGTGTAGCCGACCCCCGCGGCGGCCGCGGCCTCCAGGTCGCCCCGGTGGGTGTCGAGTTCGCGTTGGATGCCGACCAGGAAGCCCTCCAGCTCGCGCTGGACCAGGGCGTTGCCGATCGCCTCCTTCGAACCGAACTCGTTGTAGAGGGTCTGCCGGCTGATGCCCGCTGTCCGCGCGACGGCGGTCATGCGCAGGCCGCCCCAGCCGTCGGCGGCGACGAGGCGGTAGGCGGCGTCGAGCACCTGCTCGCGCAGCAGGGACCGAACACTCTCACGGAAGCGTGTCATCGTGCGGTCACCCTATCCGTGCCGTCCCGAGCCGGGCCCTGGGCGGATTCCGCCCTATCCGTACGCCTGATCCGCACGCCCGATCCCTACCCCAGTGCACGCGATCCGTACGCGCCCGCCCCGTGGGCCCGGTCGCCGCCTCATCGCGGGTGCTTGGTGCGCGCGTAGTGGCGGCGGGCGCGATCGCGGTTGCCGCAGTCGCCGGAGCTGCACCACCGCCGGGTGCCACCCCGGCTGCGGTCGAGGAAGAACCACCCGCAGCCGGGGCCCTCGCAGCGCCGGATCCGAGTGAGGGACGGGCCGCCGAGCAGCGCTTCGGCCTCCAGCGCGAGGGCGTGAACGAGGTCGGCCGGCCGCTCCGTGCCCGGGTGCCAGCGCAGGGGGAACGCGGGTGGCAGTTCGGCGTTCCGGCGGGCCAGCAGGAGGGACCGGCGGAGCTCCCCCCACGGCCCCGGCGGCGGGGGCTCGCCGTCGACGAGGTGGTCCAGGACGGGCCAGAGCTGGGCGCGCAGGTGCAGCAGCGCGGCCAGTTCCCGCTCGGTCTCCTCGGGTTCGGCCGTCGCGGACGTCCCGCCGGGCTCCTCGGACCGGCCCGGCGCGAGCAGCCCGGCGGCGGCCCCCCACCTCGCCCAGGCCCTGGCGCCCGTGACCCGCTCGGCGCGGCGTGCGGGGTCCGTACGCCAGGCGACGGTGTTGGCGAAGTCCAGTACCGGATGCCCGCCCATGAGCGAGACCCCCGCGTCGGGGGTGTGCGCACCGCGCGTCGCGGACGGGACGCCGGTTCCATTTGTCTCTGCTGCCACCTGGCCATTCTATATACCTAACGACCTTGAGGGCTTATGGCTGTTAGCCTGCGATCATGGAAAGCATCTCGCCCCCGCACGGCGCCGCTCCGCCTCGTGAGCGTTTCCGCTCCGGCCTGACCATCGGGTCGGGCCTGGCGGTCGCCTCGTTCCTGCTGGCCGTCAGCTTCGGCGCACTGGCCCGGGCGCAGGGGTGGAGCGCCCTCGCGACCGTCCTGTGCTCGATGGTCGTCTTCTCCGGCTCCGCCCAGTTCGCCCTGGTGGCCGCCCTGGGTACGGGTGGGGGCATAGCGACCGCCGTCACGGCGGCGGCCCTCATCAACAGCCGCTTCCTTCCCATGGGGATGGCCGTCGCGGGCGACCTGCGCGGCGGCCGGCTGCGCCGGGCGCTGGAGGGCCAGACGGTGGTGGACGGTTCGTGGGCGGCCGCGCACCTCGGCGGCGGACGGTTCGACCGGCTCGTGCTCTTCGGCGCGACCGCGGTCCAATGGCCGGCATGGGTCGCGGGGACCGCGCTCGGGGTCGCCGTCGCCCCCGATCCGCGCCTCCTGCACACGCTCGGGCTGGACGTCCTGACCCCCGCGCTCTTCCTGATGCTGCTGGTCGACGGGCTCCGCAAGGAGCGGGCCCACCGGCTGCCCGCTCTGCTCGGCGCGGTCCTGGCGGCAGGGCTGATCACCGTCCTGCCCACCGGACCGGCCTTGATCGGTGCGGCCGCGGCCGCTCTGGTCGCCCTCTTCGTACCCGCCGGCGGGGCACCCTCCCGCCCACTGCCCTCCGACGGTCCCGCCGACTCCGCCCCGGAGGTGGCGCGATGAGCCTCTGGATCGCCATCGGCGCCGTCGCCCTGGTCAGCTTCGCCTTCAAGGCCATCGGCCCGGCCTCCCTGGCCGGCCGGGAACTGCCCGACCGCACCCGGTCCGTGATCGCGCTCCTGGCGCCGGCCCTGCTCGCCGGATTCGTCGTGACGGCGGTCGCCGGGCCGGGCTGGCGCTCCCTCGACCTCACCGTGCTCGCCGGGCTCTCGGCCGTGGTCGTCCTGCGTCGGTCGCGGGCACCACTGCCCCTGGCCCTCCTGGGCGCGGTGGCCGTCACCGCGCTCCTGCGGCTCTGGACCGGGTGACACCCGCCGTACGCCACCCGGAACGGGCTGCCCCCGCGAGGGCCTGCTCGCGGAGCGTTTCCCGGCCCTTGAGGCGCGGGACCGGACCCTGGCCCTGCACTCCCAACGGCCTTCGGCTCACCCCTCCTTGTCGGCCTTCCACCGGTCGGGGTGGTCGCGGTACCACCGCACGGTCGCGCTCAGCCCGTCCTCGAAGGAGGTCCGGGGCGTGTACCCCAGCTCCTCGCGGATCTTGGCGTCGGAGAGCGAGTACCGCAGGTCGTGGCCCTTGCGGTCCTCGACGTACCGGATCATCGAGCGGTCCGCGCCACAGAGTTCGAGGATCCGCTCGGTCAGGTCGAGGTTGCTGAGCTCGTTCCCGCTGCCGATGTTGTACGTCTCGCCCGCCCGGCCCGCGGTGAGGACGAGGTGGACGGCGCGGCAGTGGTCGTCGACGTGCAGCCACTCGCGGACGTTGCGCCCGTCACCGTAGACCGGCACCGGGAGGCCCTCCAGGAGGTTGGTGACGAACCGCGGGATGAGCTTCTCGGGGTGCTGGTGGGGCCCGTAGTTGTTGGAGCAGCGGGTGATCGACAGGTCGAGCCCGTGGGTGCGCCAGTAGGAGCGGGCGACCAGGTCGGAGCTCGCCTTGGAGGCGGCGTACGGGGAGTTCGGCAGGAGCGGGGACTCCTCGGTCCACGCCCCCTCGTCGATCGTGCCGTACACCTCGTCGGTGGAGACGTGCACGAGCCGTCCGGTTCCGGTGCGGAGCGCGGCCTCCAGGACGGTCTGGGTGCCCAGGACGTTGGTGCGGACGAACTCGGCGGCCGACTCCAGGGAGCGGTCGACGTGGGACTCGGCGGCGAAGTGGACGACCGCGTCGTGCCCGGGGAGCAGGTCGAGCAGGAGCGGCAGGTCGCAGATGTCGCCGCGCACGAAGGTGAGCCGTCCGTGGGAGGCCGGCAGGTTGGCGCGGTTGCCGGCGTAGGTCAGCTTGTCGAGGACGGTGACGGTGTCCGTGCCGTCGCCGCCGTACTCCCCGGCGAGCAGGGAGCGGACGTAGTGGGAGCCGATGAACCCGGCCCCGCCGGTGACGAGGATTCTCATGCCGTTCCCCCGGGGAGCGCGTCGGGCTGGATCGGGACGGTGGTGCACAGATATCGCATGGTTCTCTCTCCGCGGAGCGGGCGTGGGGGCTGAGGTCGTGGAGGACTGGGGTCGTGGGGGGGGGGGGCTGGGGTGGCGGGAGGGGGTCAGCCGGCGCGGGCTATCTCCATGACGTACTGGCCGTAGGGGGACTTGGACAGCCCCTCCCCGAGCCGCAGGCAGGCCTCCCGGTCGATGAAGCCCATACGCCAGGCGACCTCCTCCAGGCAGGCGAGCCGTACGCCCTGGCGGTGCTCCAGGATCTGCACGTACTGGCCGGCCTCGGTGAGCGCGTCGTGGGTTCCGGCGTCGAGCCAGACGAATCCGCGTCCGAGGGACACCAGTTCGGCCTTGCCCCGCTCCAGGTAGACCCGGTTGACGTCGGTGATCTCCAGTTCGCCCCGGGCGGAGGGGGTGAGGTTCTTCGCGATGTCGACGACGCCGTTGTCGTAGAAGTAGAGCCCGGTGATGGCCAGGTCGGAGCGCGGGTGCGCGGGCTTCTCCTCCAAGGAGACGAGCCGCCCGGCCGCGTCCACCTCGCCGACGCCGTACCGCTCGGGGTCGCGGACCGGATAGCCGAAGAGCACACAGCCGTCCACGGTCCGGGCCTTCTCCTGGAGGATCGCGGAGAAGCCGGGCCCGTGGAAGATGTTGTCGCCGAGGACGAGGGCGACGGAGTCGTCCCCGATGTGGTCGGCGGAGATGACGAAGGCCTCGGCGAGGCCGCGGGGCTCGGCCTGGACGGCGTAGCTGAGCGAGATGCCCAGCGGGGCGCCGTCACCGAGCAGCCGGCGGAAGTTCTCGATGTCGTCGGGGGACGAGATGATCTGGATGTCCCGGATCCCGGCGAGCATCAGCACGGAGATCGGGTAGTAGATCATCGGCTTGTCGTAGACCGGCAGCATCTGCTTGGACGTGCCGAGGGTGATCGGGTGCAGCCGGGTGCCGTGGCCTCCGGCCAGGACGATGCCTTTCACGGTTCTCTCCTCCTGGGCTTCCCAGCCTCATCGGTGCGGTGGTGGGCGGTGTGGTGGTGGGCGGTGTGGTGGTGGGCGGTGTGGTGGTGGGCGGTGTGGTGGTGGGCGGTGTGGTGGTGGGCGGTGCTGTCGTGGGCGGTGCTGTCGTGGGCGGTGCTGTCGTGGGCGGTGCGGTTCAGGGCCCGGTCGGGGTGCGCGCGGGCCGTGCGGCCGCGTCGGCGCGGGGCCGGGCGGCTTCGGGCACCGGTCGGACGAGGGCGGCCCGTCGGCGTACGGCGTCGAGGAGGCGGGCCTGGCGAAGCGGTGCCTCCCGGTCGTGGGCGGCGGGTTCCCCGGCGCGTACGGACGCGACGAGGGCGGCGAACGCGGCGACCGTGTTGCGGACCTGGTCGTCGGCGTCCAGGACGCGTTCCTCGACACCGGTACGGGTCTCCAGCCGGACGACCGGGCGGTGGCCGGCCGGCGGGGTGTAGGCCCGTTCCACGGTGAGCCGCCCCGCGCTCCCCCACAGCTCGTACGCCGAGCGGTAGCCGTGGTCCATGCCGAAGGCGATGTGCGCGGTCACCCCGGCCGGGGTGGCGAGCAACGCCCCGCCCGCGGTCTCGACCCGGCTTCCCGCGCCCCGGACGAGGTGCGCGCCGAGGACGTCGAGGTCGTCTCCGAGCAGATGCTGGGCTGCCCGCAGCGGGTAGACGCCGACGTCGCCGAGGGCGCCGCCGCCGAGCTCCGGATCGTGCCGGATGTCGGTGTCCGGCAGGCGCGGGATGCCGAACGAGGCGTGCAGGGAGCGGAGTTCGCCGATGACCCCGTCCGCGACGAGTGCGCGGACGTCCGTGTGGAGCCGGTGATGGACGAACATGACGTTCTCCATCAGCGCGAGCCCGGCCGCCTCGGCCAGGTCGAGCAGGGCGGCGGTGGACTCCAGGTCGGTGGTGAGCGGCTTCTCGGCCAGCACGTGCTTGCCCGCGCGCAGCGCCGCCCCGGTCCACTCGGCGTGCAGGGCGGCCGGCAGCGGTACGTACACGGCGTCGACGTCGTCCCGCCGGAGCAGGGCCTCGTAGCCGAGGACCGCCGCGGCGCCGTACGGGGCGGCCGCCGCGGCGGCCTTCTCCGGGTCACGGCTGGCGACCGCGGCGACCTCGGTCTCCGGGAGCGCGGCCATGGCGGGCAGCATGCGCCGGACGGCGATGTCGGCGCAGCCGAGCACACCGATCCGCAGGGGTGCCGGGGTGCTCATCGGCCCGGCACCGCCCCGGCGTGGACGCAGGCGAGCAGGGTGCGGGCCTGGACGTTGAGGTAGTGGCCGTGCCGGGTGAGGGAGGTGAGCTGGGCGGCGGTCGCCCAGGCGTAGCCGGGCGGCGGTTCGGTCGGGGTCCGCTCCTCGTCGGCCTCGACCAGGAGGTAGCGGCTCTCGGCGTTGAGGAAGCGGCCGCCCTCCTCGGAGTGCACGGCCTCGTAGCGGATGCGGGCGGGGTCGGCGCCGAGGACGTCGTCGAGGAAGAGGGGGCGCTCCTCGGAGGGCAGATGGGCGTAGTTCCCGGGGGTGTACTGGACGGTGGGGGCCAGTTCGACGGTGTCGAGGAAGCCGCCCTCCACCCGGGCGTGCACCAGGTAGTGCGGGACGCCGCCGAAGTCGCGGGTCAGGAAGGCGGCGACGCCGAGACCGACCGGTTCGAACAACGGCTGGGTCCAGCTGGTCACTTCACGGTTCCCGGCCTGCACGGAGACGGCGACGACCTTGAAGTGCCGGCCCTCCTCGTGCTCGATGGTCTCGTCCCCGCGCTTCCAGCCGGGCAGGCCTCGCAGCGGGACGCGCCGGGCGCGCACGTCGTGGCGGGCGCGTTCGCCGGTGAACCAGGAGAGGAGCCGGACGTCGGAGAGCAGCGCGCCGGCGGCGGTGTCCTGGTGGGGCACGCAGGAGAGGACGGTCCGCGCGTCCATGTTGACGACGTTGTCCTGGTGGAGGAGTTCGCCGATCTGTCCGAGGGTGAGCCAGCAGAAGTCGTCCAGGAGCGGGACCTCGCCGGTGGCCTCGACGATCATGTTGCGGTTGGACTTGCGGAAGAACCAGGCGCCGTGCTCGGACTGGAGGGAGTCGGCGACGACCGTGCCGTGCTCCGAGGTCGTGAAGTACTCGATGTACTTCACGTCGCCGCCGCGGTGCGCCTTGGTGTAGTTGCTGCGGGTGGCCTGGACGGTGGGCGACAGCTGGAGCAGGTTGCGGTTGCCGGGCTCCATCTTGGCCTGCATGAGGAAGTGCAGGACGCCGTCGAACTCCTTGGCCAGGATGCCGAGGATGCCCACCTCGGGCTGTTTGATGACGGGCTGGTACCAGGAGCGGTAGGGGCCGTCGCCGTACGGTCCGGCCTCCTCGACGACGTGGAGGCCCTCGACGGTGAAGAAGCGGCCGCTGCGGTGGACGAGGTTGCCGCCGCCCTCCTCGAAGGACCAGCCGTCGAGCGCGTCGAAGGGGACCCGGTCGACGCGGAAGGTGTGCGCGCGGCGGCGTCCTTCGAGCCAGCCGTGGAACTCCTCGGTCGACAGGTGGGCGCCCCGGCCGGTGGCGGCCGACAGGGCTATCCGCTCGGCGAGCCCGGCGGGGCGGCGTGGGGTGAGGGCGACCGTCGGCGGGGCGGCGGCCCGCGCCGTGGTGTCGGCCCGTGTCGCGGCGGTGGCCTGCGGGGTGACGCCGGCGCGTGTCGTGGCGGTGCTCATCAGGAGTGTCCCTTCGCGCCGGGCGCCACGCCCGCGTTCCAGACCAGGTCGAAGGTGAAGGAGCGGATGCGCCAGCCCGCGGAGGTACGGACCACCCGGGCGTCGTAGTGGCCGCCGATGGCGAAGTGGGCCGAGGGTTCGGCGGGGTCGCGGACGTGGAAGGCGGTGAGGTGGGCACGCACCTCGGCCTCGTCGCCGCGCAGGTCGATCGCGTAGGCGCCGGTGAGGTGGTGGGTGCGGGCGAAGGTCGTACGGGCCATCCGCTGGAAGGCGGCGAGGCCTTCCATGCCCTTGTACTCGCCCATCGGGAAGACGAGGTGGACGTCCTCGGTGAAGACCGCGCCGAACCAGTCGTCGTCGCCGCGGTTCCTGTCGAGGTGCATGGCGTAGCGGTCGCAGACGGCGGCGATCTCGGCGCGGTCCGACAACGTCTTCACGGTGGAGCGGAGTTCGGCGAGCTCGGCGCGCGTGGCACCGGTCGTACGGTCGGTCGGGATGCCGGTCGTCGCATCGGTCGTGATGCCGGTCGTCGTGTCGGTCGTGGTCATGGTGTGGACCCTCTCCGGTCGGCGGTGCGGGGACAGCGGGCGTCAGTGGTGGCCGAAGCCCGTGGAGTGCCAGGTGCGGGGCCCGTCGAAGCCGCGGGCCCGCTCCGGGCGGCGCCAGCCGGCGACGGACCGGGAGACGGGGGCGGCCGGGACGGGGGCATCCTGTGTACGGGCGAGCAGGACGGCGGTGACGGCGGCGAGCTCCTCGGCGCTCGGCGCGCCCTTCTCGACGCGGAACAGGTGGGCGGGTGCGGTCACGTGGACGGCTCCTGTCATCGGGGCGGGGTCGGGGGCGTGCGTCGGTGTCACTGGGGCGGGTTGCCGTGCTTGCGGCGCGGCAGGTCGGCGTGTTTGGCGGCGAGCATGGCGACGGACCGGCAGAGCACGCGGCGGGTCTCGCGCGGGTCGATGACGTCGTCGACGAGACCGCGCTCGGCCGCGTAGTAGGGGTGGACGAGCTCTGCGCGGTACTCCTCGATCTTGCGGCGGCGCATGGCCTCGGGATCCTCGGCGGCGGCGATCTCGCGCCGGAAGACCACGTTTGCGGCTCCCTCGGCGCCCATGACGGCGATCTCGTTGGTGGGCCAGGCGAGGGAGATGTCGGCGCCGATCGAGCGCGAGTCCATGACGATGTACGCGCCGCCGTAGGCCTTGCGCAGGACGACGGAGATCCGGGGCACGGTCGCGTTGCAGTAGGCGTACAGCAGCTTGGCGCCGCGCCGGATGATGCCCTCGTGCTCCTGGTCGACGCCGGGCAGGAAGCCGGGGACGTCGACGAGGGTGACGATCGGGATGTTGAAGGCGTCGCAGAACTGGACGAAGCGCGCCCCCTTCTCGGAGGCCTTGATGTCGAGCACGCCCGCCATGGCGGCCGGCTGGTTGGCGACGATGCCGACGACGTGCCCGTCCAGCCGGGCGAGGGCGCAGACCAGGTTGGGCGCCCAGGCCGCGTGCACCTCCATGTGCTCCCCGTCGTCGACGAGTTCCTCGATGACCTCGCGGACGTCGTAGGAGCGGTTGCCGTCGGCGGGGACGAGGTCGAGCAGCCGGTCGCCGGGGCGGTCCACGGGGTCGGAGGTGTGCGCGACGGGCGGGTTCTCGCGGTTGTTCTGGGGGAGCATCGACAGGAGGTAGCGGACCTCGGCGATGCAGGTCTCCTCGTCGTCGTAGGCGAAGTGGGAGACACCGGAGACACCCGCGTGGACGTCGGCGCCGCCGAGCCCGTTCTGGGTGATCTCCTCACCGGTGACCGCCTTGACGACGTCCGGACCGGTGATGAACATCTGCGAGGTCTCGCGGACCATGAACACGAAGTCCGTCAGCGCCGGACTGTAGGCCGCGCCACCCGCGCACGGGCCCAGCATCACCGAGATCTGCGGGATCACACCCGACGCACGCGTGTTGCGCTGGAAGATCCCGCCGTACCCGGCGAGCGCCGAGACGCCCTCCTGGATACGGGCACCCGCGCCGTCGTTCAGCGACACCAGCGGAGCACCCGCCGCGATCGCCATGTCCATGATCTTGTGGATCTTCGTCGCGTGCGCCTCGCCCAGCGCGCCACCGAAGATCCGGAAATCGTGCGCGTACACGAAGACCGTACGGCCCTCGACCGTCCCCCAACCGGTGATCACACCGTCGGTGTACGGCTTCTTCGCCTCCAGGCCGAAACCCACGGCCCGGTGCCGGCGCAACTGCTCGACCTCCGTGAAGCTCCCCTTGTCGAGCAGCAGCGCGATCCGCTCACGGGCGGTCAGTTTGCCCTTGGCGTGCTGGCGTGCGGTGGCCTGGGGGTCGGGACCCTCCTGCGCCAGCTCCCGGAGCCGGCCGAGTTCGGCGAGACGGTCCGCGAGGGGCCCTCCGGCCGTGGACGTCGTGGTCATGCGCTTCCCACTCCCCTTTCGGTGTGCATGTCGTGCGAGTGGCTCGGGTGCGTGGCGTACGGGTGCGTGGTGTTCGGGCCGTACAGGTGCGTGTCGTACGCGTGCGGGGTGGACGCGTGCGTGTCGTACGCGGACGGGGTGGCCAGTCGCTCGGGCCGCAGCTCCCTCGTCGTGACGCGCGGCGTGGTGTCGCTGCGCAGCACGGCGGCCGCCGCGTGGTCCGGTCCGCCCGGCAGGTCGAGGACCGCCCAGCCGGCGGGGCGCCGGGCCCCGGCCCGCTCGGCCGCGCCGAGGTAGTCGGAGCCGAGCCCCCGCGCCAGCCCCGTGCCGAGCCCCTTGAGATAGGCCTCCTTGCGGGTCCACAGCCGGGCGAAGGCCTCCGCGAGCCGCTCCTCGGGCAGCTCGGCGAGTTCCTCCCGCTCGGCCGGGTGGAGCGCGGTACGGCACAGTTCGGCGGTCGCGTACGAGGGGACGCGCTGCACGTCGACGCCGACCGTCCGCCGTGCCACGCCGAGCAGTACGAGACCGTGGCTGTGGGACAGCGAGAAGGACGGCGGGTCGGGTACGCCGAGCAGCACCGGCCGGCCCCACGCCTCCCTCCCGAAGCGCAGCCGCCCGGCGGGGACCCCGGTGTACCGGGCGAGGACCCGGCGCAGCGCGAGGTGCGCCGCCAGGTACTGGACGCGGTCGCCGGGCCGTACGTACTCCGCCGCCCGGCGCCGTTCGGCGGGGTCGAGCTCCCCGGTCGTGAGGGCACGGGCGAGGGCGGAGTCCGCCGGGGGCGGGCGCAGTGTCCACAGGTGGAGGTCATCGTCCGCGACCCTCGGGAGCGGCATCGCGGACCGGCCTTTCGTCGGAGTCGGAGTCGGAGACGCGGCCACGGCCGCGGGCGGGGGCGGGGGTGGGGGTGGGGGCGGAGTCCCGGGCGCCGCTGTCGGTGTCCGTCCCGGCGGCGCCCCCGCGCGTCCCGCGGTACTCGACGCCGAGGGCGGCGAGCGCGGCGGTCAGGGAGACCAGACCGCCGAGCCAGAGGCCCGCGCGGGCGCCGAGCTGTTCGGTGAGCAGGCCGACGAGCAGGGCGCCCAGGGGGGTGGAGCCCTGCAGGATCAGGGTGTAGAGGGCGAGGATGCGGCCCCGGTAGCGGGGGTCGCTGCCGAGCTGGATCCGGTGGTTCGCCGCCTGGACGAAGTAGATCGAGGCGAATCCGGTGAGCGTGAGCAGGACGACCGCGCCGAGGAAGCCGGGCGCCCATCCGGCGGCCGTCTCCAGCGCACCGAAGGCGAGGGCCGCGCCGATGACGGTGCGGGCGGCGGGGCGGCCGCTCCGTCGGGTGCCGGCAATGGCGCCGAGCAGGGAGCCCGCGGCGAAGGCGGTGGTGAGCAGGCCGAAGGAGGTGGCGTCGGCGTGGAAGACGGTCTTGGCGAGCAGCGGCAGGGTGAGCTGGAAGTTCATGCCGAACAGGCCGATCACCGCGACCAGTGCCATGGGGAGGGTGAGGTCGGCGCGGGAGGCCGTGTAGCGGAGTCCGTCGATGATCCGGGCGTTCCTCCGCGCGTCCCCGTCCCCGGCGTCGGTCCCGTCTCCGGTCGCGTGCCCGAACCCGCTCTCGCCCTCGCCTCCGCCGCCTTCTCCCCGGACTCCCCCGAGGTTCTCCTCGGGCCGCATCATGCGCAGCCCCGCCACGGTGGCGAGGTAGCTGGCGGCGTTGACGGCGATGGCCCAGCCGGTGCCGAAGCCGGTGATGAGCAGTCCGGCGAGGGCCGGCCCCGCGACCCGGGCGACGCTGAAGTACGCGGCGCTCAGGCCGGAGGCGTTGGGCAGGAGGTCGTTCCCGACCAGTTCACCGACGAACGACATCCGGGTGGGGACCTCGACCGCGTTGACGACGCCGATGCCGAGCGCGAGCAGCCAGATGTGCCAGAGCCGTACCGTGCCGCTCAGCACGAGCACGGCGAGGACCAGGGCGAGCGCCCCGGCGGCCAGGTTGGCGGCGGTGAGCAGCATCCGCTTGTCGTAGCGGTCGGCGAGGCGCCCTCCGTAGAGGGTGAGGAGCAGCATCGGGGCGAACTGCAGGGCGGTCACCACCCCGAGGGCCGTCCCCGAGTCGCCGGTCATACCGAGGACGAGCCAGTCCTGGGCGACGACCATCGTCCAGGTCCCGGCCACCGACACCACCTGCCCGGCCGCGAAGAGCCGGAAGTTGCGGACGGACAGGGAGCGGAAGGTGTTCGTTCGGTCCTTCACCATGAGCGCGGGTCACACCTCGGGTCGCAGGGTCGCGAGGCACTCCTCCAGGAACGCGAGGGCCCGCAGATGGTACGTACGGGCCGTCAGACCCAGACTGATGTTGTGGCCGGCGCCGGGCAGCCGCTCGACGAGCAGCCGGGGCGCGGCGGTGAAGCGGCGGGTGAGCCGGGCGAGGGCCGCCTCGTCGTGACGCCACCACGACTCGTACTCCGCGAACGTAAGCCGTACCGGGACACGGACCCGGGCCGCCACGTCGGGGAACATCCCCGGCCAGCGCAGGGCCTCGGCCCGCTCCCGTTCCGGCATGGGGGCGACGAGGGCGCCGCTGGCCGTGAAGGTGCCCGGCGGGTAGAGGCGCAGGGCGCCCCAGTTCCGGGTCCAGTGGCCGTGGCCGCGGGTCCCCGGGAGGTCGTCGGGCCCCACCGCGTACTCCTGTCCGCAGCCCGAGACGTCGAGCCCCAGGAGGCGGGCGCCGGCGTCCCCGGTGTCGTCGGCGGCCGCGGTGAGCGCCAGCTTCCCGCCGTAGGAGTGGGCGAGCAGGAAGAGCCCCGCCCCGGTGGCGTGCCGGGCGCAGTGGTCGGCGAGGGCGGCGCGCAGGGTGTCCGACTGCTCCTTCAGTGTCTGGCCGTGGGGCAGCCGGGCGGTGGACTCGCCGTATCCGGGGCGGTCCAGGGAGAGGACGGTGAACCCCAGACGGGCTCCCAGGGTGAGCAGGGACAGGCCCTGCTGGGCCTGCCCGTGGAAGTAGCCCGCGCTCATGCCGCCGCCGTGCAGGGCGACGACGGTCGCGCGCGGCGCGGCCGGTTCGCCGAGGGGCCCGGGCTCCGGTTCGGCGAGCAGGGCGGAGAGCGGGACCCCCGCGCCGTCCAGGACGATCCGGCGTACGCCCCCGGTGAGGGGCGCCGCCGGAACACTCGTCGTGGCGGTCACCGGGTCGCGCCTCCGTCGGATGTGGAGCCCGGGCCCGTGGCGGGCGCCCCGAACCAGCGGAGCAGGGCCGCCTCCAGGCTCCCGGCGGCGCCCTGCCCGTCCGAGGTCCACACGACGTGGCCGTCGGGCCGGACGAGGACGGCGGACGTCCCGGCGAGCGCGTCCGTACCGTCGACCGGGCGCGGTACGGCGGTCACCGTGACCACCCGGTCCTTCCAGGCGGCCGCCGTCTCCCGTACCCCCGTGTCGTCGGCGAGGTCGAGCAGCAGGCCCTGCGCGGAGTGGAGCAGCCGGGTGGTGCTGGTCTCCCCCGCCGCGGTGGTGAGCGCCCGGGGTGCGAGGCGCGCCCCGACGAGCGGGCCGTGCGGACCGCCGGGTGCGGCTGTGCCGTCCGGGCCGGTGCCGCTCAGGTCGTAGCGGATGTCGAGGCCGCTGACGACACCGGCCAGGTGCCGCTTCACGTCGTCGTACGCGAGGAGTTCGGTGAACAGTTCGCGCAGCGGGTCCGACTCCTCGCCGCCGAGGAAGACCGTGCCCTGGGCCCGGGTGTTCATGAGGAGGCGCTGCCCCACCGGGTGGCGCTCGCCGTGGTACGTGTCGAGCAGGCCGTCGGGCGCCGAGCCGCGGACCACGGCGGCGAGCTTCCAGCCCAGGTTGGCGGCGTCCTGGACGCCGGTGCTGAGTCCCTGCCCGCCGGCCGGGAGGTGGATGTGGGCGGCGTCGCCCGCGAGCAGCACCCGGCCGCGCCGGTACTCGGTGGCCTGCCGCGTGGTGTCGGTGAAGGAGCTGACCCACTCCGCGGAACCGCCGCTGATGTCCTCGCCCGTGATGCGCTGCCAGGCGGCGGCCACCTCGGTGAAGCCCACGGCCTCGGAGTCGCGGCGGTCCCGGGGCGGGGTGCCGTGCGGGCAGACGATGATCCGGTCCACGCCCTCGGCGAGCGGCGCGGCCATGACCATGCCCTCGGGCAGCCGTTCGCCGAGGAAGCGCGGCTTCAGGCCGCAGCCGACGACGTCCGCGAGGTACATCTCGCGGGTGGCGGGGGTGCCGGGGAAGTCGAAGCCCGCGGCCCCGCGTACCGCGCTGTGCCCGCCGTCGCAGCCGACCACGTACGCCGCGCGGAGCGTCCGTTCGCCCTCGGGGGTGCGCACGGTGATCTCCACCGCGTCGGCGTCCTGGGCCAGTCCGGTGAACTCCCAGCCGCGCCGGATGTCGGCGCCGAGCTCGGCCGCCCACTCCTCCAGGACCGTCTCGGTGGTGTACTGCGGGATGCCCCGGGCGCCGAAGTGGGCGCCCTCCAGGACGGTGTAGTCGAACTGCACGCCGCCGAAGTGCCCCATCGGGCTGGTCTCCGGGGTCTCGCCCCGGCCGAAGCGGGGCAGCAGCCCGCGCTGGTCGAAGACCTCCATCGCGCGGGCCGTGAAGCCGAGGCCCCGCGACTGGCCGGTGGGGCGTTCCAGGCGCTCGGTGACGAGGACCCGGGCGCCGCCGAGGCGCAGTTCGCCGGCGAGCATGAGGCCGGTGGGTCCGGCGCCGACGACGATGACGTCGGCGTCCGTGGAGGCGTCGGACGAGGACGCGCGCGTGCCGTCCGAGGTCCCGGTGCCGGTCTCGGCCCGGAGGCGGTCGGTGGCGGTCGGGTGTCCGTCGTCAGGACTGATCAGAGGCATGGTTCCGAGCCCTTCGTCGGGGTGGGTGGGTGGGAGCGCCGAACCAGCGGCGCAGGGCCGCCTCCGGTCCTTCGCCGTCCACCGAGGACCAGGCGAGATAGCCGTCGGGCCGGACGAGGACGGCGTCGAGGCCGTCGAGCGCGCCGCCGGGCACGGGCCGGGCGGCGGCCACGCCGACCCGGCCCGGCCAGGCGGCGACGGTCTCGGAGACGACACCGGCCGTGGGGGCGCCGGTGCCGTCGGCCGAGGTGGTGTCCGTGGGGGCGCCGGACAGCGCCACCCACACGCCCCGTCCGGCACGCAGGTGCGCGGTCACGGCCTCGTGGCCTTCGGCGAGCGCGGTGGGGGGCAGCCGGGCGCCGGTCAGGGGGTGGACGGCCGCCTCCCCGGCGCCGTGTCCGGTCCCGGTGCCCGGCCCGTACCGGATGTCGAGTCCGGAGATCTTCCCGGCCAGGTGCGTCCGTACCTCGTCCAGGCCGATGAGCGGGCCGAGCAGGGAGCGGACGGGCTCCGCCTCGGGGCCGCCGAGGAGCAGCAGGGCCTGCGCCCTGATGTTGGCGAGGACCTGACGGCCGACGGCGTGCCGCTCCTCGTGGTACGTGTCGAGAAGCCCGGCCGGGGCGGTGCCGCGTACGGTCGCGGCCAGCTTCCAGCCGAGGTTGACGGCGTCCTGGAGGCCCAGGTTGAGGGCCTGGCCGCCGATGGGCATCTGCTGGTGGGCGGCGTCCCCGGCCCAGAGGACGCGTCCCTCGCGGTAGTGGGTGAGCTGGCGGTTGGCGTCGTGGAAGGCGTTCACCCAGAGCGGGGTCCCGCCGCCGATGTCCTCGCCGGTGACCCGCTTCCAGACGTCCACGACCTCGGCGAAGGCAGGCTCCCCGGTACGGGGGGACGCGGGCCGGCCGAAGGCGTGGACCATCACCCGGGTGACGCCGTCCCTGCGCGCCGCGACGGCGAGTCCGCCGGGCAGCCGCTGGAAGCGCCGGTTCGGCACGTCGATCCCGGCGACGTCAGCGCGGAGCAGCTCGCGCCGGGCCTCCTGGCCGGGGAACTCGGCCCCGGCCAGGGCCCGTACGGTGCTCCGCTCGCCGTCGCAGCCGACGAGGTACCGGGCCCGGACCCGGACCTCGTCCCCGTCCGGGCCGGCCGCCCCGGCCTCGACGTACGTCTCCGTCACGGTGAGGGAGTGGAGCGCGTGGCCGCGCCGGAGGTCGGCCCCGAGGCCGGTGGCCCACTCCTGGAGCAGCGCTTCGGTCCGGGTCTGCTCGACCTTCCACTGTCCGGGGTGGGGACCGGGCAGGGTGAGGTCGAGAGGGATGCCCCCGAAGTGCCCGCGGGGCTCGGACGGCGGGGTGCCGAGCGCCGCGAGGAGGCCCCGGTCGTCGAGCAGCTCCATGGTGCGGGCGTGCAGGGTGGAGGCCCGGGACTCGGTGGTGGGGGTGGCCCTGGCCTCCAGGACGATCACGTCCGCACCGCCGAGCCGCAGTTCGCCGGCGAGCATCAGACCGGTCGGCCCGGCTCCGATCACGACGACGTCGGTCTCCAGGGTCGGCATGGTTCAGCCCTTGCCCTCGGTGCGGACGCCGCCCTCGGTGCGGGCCCTGCCCTCGGCGTACTCCTTGGCGTACCCGAGGGTGGCGCGGCTGTTGGTGCTGAGCGCGGTGCGCACGTAGTCGCGGGCGTCGGCGACGGTGGCGTCGGCGCCGAGGATCCGCGCGATGTTCCCGGTGTCGAGGACGACCGTGTGCTGCGAGGAGGCGGTGACGCCCTGGCCGTCCTCGTTCTCCTCGAACGTCCAGTAGCCGGTGTGCAGGGTCATGAGCGCCGGCAGGGTGATCTGCTTGTAGGCGATCCGGTGGTGCGGGAAGGTCACCCGGTACGACTTCGTGGTGTGGGTGGAGCCGTCCTTGGCCCGGGTGTCCATCTCCAGGCTCTGCAGTCCGGGCGTCTTCTCCTCGAAGCGGACGGTGGCGACGTGCGGCAGCCGCTCCGGCCAGTGGTCGGCCTCGTTCACGAAGTCGTAGACGTCCTTGGCGGAGCCGTCGACCGTCACGGTGTCCTCGAAGGAGAAGGTGATCTCCTCGGAGGCGTGGGCCAGTTCGACGTTGGTCTTGAGGGCGGCGAGCTCCGAGCGCGAGTTGCGGTCGACGGCCTCGTCGATCCACCTCAGGCCCTCGGGGTCGTCGTCGATCGCGCGGTAGTCGTGCAGCAGCCGGATCCGGGACTCGGTCGAGGAGAGCGGCTCGATGATCCAGGTGCCGCCCATGGCCGCGACGGGCGGGGTGGAGACCTCCTGGCGGAAGGTGATCCGGAGGTTCTCGGGGTCCAGGGTCCGCCGGGACGTCCAGTTCTTCGGAGCGCCGTTGGCGGTGGCCCAGATCCGGATGCGCTCCTCCCGCTCGCCGCGCTCGACGTGGTCGACGTAGAGGGTGGGCGGGAAGATCCGCGGCCAGTTCTCCACCTCGGCGATCAGCCGGTACACGGCCGGGGCCGGGGCCGTGACGGTGATCTCGTGCTCGACCTCACGGGTCGTCATCGTGAACTCTCCTCGGGATGGGGCGGGTTGGTCGCCGGGGATCGGAAGGCGCGGACCGGGGGCGCCGGTCGGGCGCGGGAGGTCAGAAGTTGCCGAGTCCTCCGCAGACGTTGAGCGCCTGCGAGGTGATGGAGGCGGCGGTGTCGGAGGCGAGGTATCCGACGAGGCCGGCCACCTCCTCGGCGGTGGAGTAGCGGCCGAGCGGGATCTTCGACTGGAACTTCTCGAGGATCGCGTCCTCGGAGGTGTCGTACGCGGCGGCGTAGCCCTGGCGGACGCGCTGGGCCATCGGCGTCTCGACGTAGCCGGGGCAGACCGCGTTGACGGTGATGCCCGTGGGGGCGAGTTCGTTGCCGAGGGCCTTGGTGAAGCCGACGACGCCGTGCTTGGAGGCGGAGTAGGGGGCTCCGAGGACGACACCCTGCTTGCCGGCGGTCGAGGCGATGTTGATGATGCGGCCGCGGGACTTCTCGCGCATGCCGCCGGTGGTGAGGGCCTCGCGGGTGAGCCGGAAGACGCTGTTGAGGTTGGTGTCGATGACGTCGTTCCACAGCTCGTCGGTGATGTCGGCGGTGACGCCGCCACCGCTGCGGCCGGCGTTGTTCACGAGGACGTCGACGGTGCCGAAGCGGTCGACGGCGGCGCGGACGAAGGCCTGGACGTCGTCGCCGGAGCGCACGTCGAGCGTCGTGCCGTCGACCTCGTACCCCTCGTCCTGGAGCTGCTTGACGGTGGCGGCGACGTTCTCGGCGCTCCGGGCGCCGAGGAACACCCGGTGGTTCTGGGCCGCGAGGAGCCGGGCGACGGCGAGGCCGATGCCGCTGGTGGCTCCGGTGACGAGGGCGACCCTCTTCTCCTGCTGCTTCTCCTGCTGGGACATGCGGTGTCGTCTCTTCTCTGCCAGGGGCGGCGGTACGGGCGGCGGGTGCGGGGCGCCCGGGTGTCGTCGGGTCGGTCAGGAGGCGGCGGCGGCCGACAGGTGCGTGTTGACGGCCTCGACGAGGGCGCGCGGGGTGTCGGCGTCGGACAGCACGTCGTCGTCGAGGGTGATGGAGTACTCGCGCTCGATGCGGCTGCCGGTCTCCAGGAGGGCGAGGGACTCGTAGCCGAGGGTCTCGAAGTGGCTGTCGAGGATGTCGCCGTCGAGGTCGACGCCCTCGGCGGCGCCGGCGCCCTCGCGCAGGATCCGCTTGAGGTCGTCGAGGGTGAAGGGCTGGGTGCTCATGGTTCTTCTCCTGTACGGGGTGGGTGACGTGTGTGGTGTGTATGACATGTGCGGTGTGTGTCCCGCGGTGTTCGGCGCGGGGAAGGTCAGCGCGCGGAGCGGACGACCATCGCGGAGTTGAAGCCGCCGTGACCGCGTGCGAGCACCAGGGCGGTGTCCACGTCCGCGTCACGGGGCCGGCCGACGACCAGGTCGAGGCCGTACGCGGCATCCGGGTCGACGTTCACGGTGGGCGGGATCACGCCCTCGTCCATCGCGAGGAACGCGGCGGCGAGGTCGAGCGGCGCGGCACCGGAGTACAGGCGGCCGGTCATCGTCTTGGGCGCGGTGACCGGGACGGCCCCGGTGCCGAAGACGCCGTTGATCGCCTCGGCCTCGACGCGGTCGAGCTCGGGGACGGCGGCGGCGTCCGCGAAGACGACGTCGATGTCGCCGGGCGTCACGTCCGCGTCGGCCAGGGCGAGTTCGATCGCCTTCCGCAGGCCGGGCTCGCGGCCGCTGCCGGGCCGGGGGTCGAAGGTGGAGCCGTACCCTGCGATCTCGCCGTAGATCCGGGCCCCCCGCTCCCGGGCTGCCTCGGCGGCCTCCATGACGAGGATCGCACCGCCCTCGCCGGGCACGTGGCCGCGGGCCTCGCGGTCGAAGGGCACGTACGCGCGGGTCGGTTCCTCGCTGGTGCTCAGCCGGTCGGAGGCGAGCTGCGCCACCCAGCCCCAGGGGCAGAGGGAGGCGTCGACGCCACCGGAGACGATCAGCCGGGTGCCCTTGCGGATCTGGCGGCGGGCCTGGGCGACGGCGTCGAGCCCGCCGGCCTGGTCGCTGACGACCACGCCACTGGGGCCCTTCATGCCGTTGCGGATCGATATCTGGCCGCTGTTCACCGCGTAGAACCAGGCGAAGGACTGGTACGCGCTGACGTACTGGCTGCCCTGGCTCCACAGCTTCTGCAGCTCGCCCTGGCCGAACTCGAAGCCGCCGGAGGAGCTGGCCGTGACCACGCCCATGTCGAACTCGCCCTGCTCGTCCGGGCTGACGCCCGCGTCGGCGAGCGCCCAGTCCGCGGCGACGAGCGCGATCCGGGTCATCCGGTCGGTCTGCGGCAGCAGTCGGCTCGGCAGGTGCTCCTCGGCGGCGAAGCCGGGCACCTCGCCCGCGAGGCGGGCCGGGTAGCCGGAGGGGTCGAAGCGGGTGAGCCGGCCGATGCCGCTCTTGCCCGCGAGGGTCGAGGCCCAGAAGTCCTGCCGTCCCAGGCCGTTGGGCGCCGCGACGCCCAGGCCGGTCACCACCACGGACGCGCTCATGCGGTCTTCCTCTCGGGACGGGCGAGGACCATGGCGCTCTGGAAGCCGCCGAATCCGCTGCCGACGGTCAGGACCGAGTCCGTCAGCTGCTCGCGGGCGACGAGCGGCACGTAGTCCAGGTCGCATTCGGGGTCGGGGGTGTGCAGGTTCGCCGTCGGCGGGACCACGTTGTGCTCCATGGCGAGCGCCGAGGCGGCGATCTCGATGGAGCCGATGGCGCCGAGGGAGTGACCCACCATCGACTTGATGGAGCTGACCGGGGTCCGGTACGCGTGGTCCCCGAGGCTCTTCTTGAAGGCGGCGGTCTCGTGGCGGTCGTTCTGCTTGGTGCCCGAGCCGTGCGCGTTGATGTAGTCGATCTCGGTCGGGTTCATCCGCGCCTCGTCGAGCGCGACCCGGATCGCCTCCGCCATCTCGGCGCCGTCCGGCCGCAGACCCGTCATGTGGTAGGCGTTGCTGCGGGTGGCGTAGCCGGCGATCTCGGCGTAGATGTGGGCCCCGCGTCTGCGGGCGCTCTCCAGCTCCTCCAGGACGAAGACGGCCGCGCCCTCGCCGAGCACGAAGCCGTTGCGGGTGCCGTCGAAGGGCCGGGAGGCGTGCGCCGGGTCGTCGTGCCGGTTGGTCGTCGCCTTGATGGCGTCGAAGCAGGCCATCGTGATCGGGGAGATCGGGGCGTCGGAGGAACCGGCGACCATGACGTCGGCCGAGCCCTCGCGGATCAGCTCCACGGCGTAGCCGACGGAGTCGAGGCCGGAGGTGCAGCCGGTGGAGACCACGGTGTTGGGGCCCTCGGCGCCGACCGCCCACGCGACCTCGGCCGAGAAGGAGCTGGGCACCAGGTAGTTGTAGAGGTGCGGGACCGCGTACTCGTGGTCGACGAGGTCGAGCCGGCCGCCGTCGCTGACGGTCCGGTACTCCTCGTCGAGCCCCATCGTGGCGCCGACCGCGCTGCCGACGGTGACGCCGACGCGGTGCGGGTCGTGGGCGCCGAGGTCGATGCCGCTGTCGGCGACCGCCCCGCGTGCGGCGACCACCGCGAACTGGGCGGCCCGGTCCATGCGGCGGACCTCCTGCGGGCTCAGCCCGTGGGCCGCCGGGTCGAAGTCGATCTCGGCGGCGACGCGGGAGCGGAACGGTGCCGGGTCGAAGAAGGTGATGCCCCGGGTGGCCGTGCGGCCCTCGCTGAGCAGGTCCCAGAAGGCCTTGGACCCGGTGCCACCGGGGGCCAGGACCTCGATGCCGGTGATGACGACGCGTCGCGCGGTCACGCGTTCGCCTCCCAGGTGTAGAAGCGGGTGGCCATGGCGTCGGCGGGCGAGCGCCAGGTGGCCGGGTCGTAGGCCTCGATGAACGGCTTCAGGTCCTCGCTGATCCCGACGAACCGCGGGTCGGTCTTGGCCCGTTCGATGAGCTCACCGCCGTTGTCCGTGTCGAAGTCCTGGAGGTGGAAGTAGAGACCCCGGTACGAAAAAAGCTGACGGCGTCGCGTCCCCATGAGATGAGGCATCTCGGAGGCGTCGAATTCGGCGAACAGCTTGGCGACGTCGGTGCTCGATCCGGGCTCCATACGGGCCACGATCAGAGTGCTGTGCATTGCGTTCTCTCCTCACCGGAAGAAGTCCTGGAAAAGGACGTACTGAAGAAGGCCGGGAAACGGCGTGAAAGGGATGGAATTCGCGGTGATCGGGCACCGCCGCGTGAATTCAGTCCTTGATGTCGCAGAGGGCGGCGCCGGAGGTGATGGACGCGCCGACCTCGGCGTTGAGGCTCTTGACGGTGCCGGAGCGGTGGGCGTTGAGGGGCTGTTCCATCTTCATGGCCTCCAGGACGACGATCAGGTCGCCCTCCTTGACCTCCTGGCCCTCCTCGACCGCGACCTTCACGATCGTGCCCTGCATCGGGGAGGCGAGGGTGTCACCCGAGGCGGCGGGGCCGGACTTCTTCGCCGCGCGGCGCTTCGGCTTCGCACCGGCCGCGAGACCGGTCCGGGCCAGCGTCATGCCGAGGGAGGACGGGAGCGACACTTCCATGCGCTTGCCGCCGACCTCGACGACGATGGTCTCGCGGCCCGACTCGTCCTCGTCGGCGTCCGTGCCGGCCGGGGCGAAGGGCTTGATCTCGTTGACGAACTCCGTCTCGATCCACCGCGTGTGCACCCGGAACGGGTCGGCGGTGAAGTCGGGATCCACCACGACGGCCTGGTGGAAGGGGATGGCGGTGGCCATGCCCTCGACCTTGAACTCGCCCAGGGCACGCGCGGCGCGCTGGAGGGCCTGCTCGCGGGTGGCGCCGGTGACGACCAGCTTGGCCAGGAGGGAGTCCCAGGCCGGGCCGATGACGGAGCCGGACTCGACGCCCGCGTCCAGACGCACCCCCGGACCGGTCGGCGGGGCGAAGAGGGTGACGGTGCCAGGGGCGGGCAGGAAGCCGCGGCCCGGGTCCTCCCCGTTGATACGGAACTCGAAGGAGTGACCCCGGATCTCCGGGTCGCCGTAACCGAGCTCCTCGCCGTCGGCGATCCGGAACATCTCCCGCACCAGGTCCAGGCCGGTGACCTCCTCGGTCACCGGGTGCTCGACCTGGAGGCGGGTGTTGACCTCGAGGAAGGAGATCGTGCCGTCGGCCGCGACCAGGAACTCCACCGTCCCGGCGCCGACGTAGCCGGCCTCCTTCAGGATCGCCTTCGACGCCGCGTACAGCTCCGCGTTCTGCGCCTCGGTCAGGAAGGGGGCGGGGGCCTCCTCCACCAGCTTCTGGTGCCGGCGCTGCAGCGAGCAGTCACGGGTGGAGACGACGACCACGTTGCCGTGGGTGTCGGCCAGGCACTGCGTCTCCACATGCCGGGGCCGGTCGAGGTAGCGCTCCACGAAGCACTCACCCCGGCCGAAGGCCGCCACCGCCTCACGCACGGCGGAGTCGTACAGCTCGGGGACCTCCTCCAGGGTGCGGGCGACCTTCAGGCCGCGCCCGCCACCACCGAAGGCGGCCTTGATCGCGATCGGCAGCCCGTGCTCCTTCGCGAACGCCACGACCTCCTCCGCACCCGAGACCGGGTCGGGGGTGCCCGCGACCAGGGGGGCGCCGGCGCGCTGGGCGATGTGACGGGCGGCGACCTTGTCACCCAGATCCCGGATGGCCTGCGGCGGCGGCCCGATCCACGTCAGCCCCGCGTCCAGCACCGCCTGCGCGAACTCCGCGTTCTCCGACAGGAACCCGTACCCCGGGTGAACGGCGTCCGCACCCGAGTCCTTCGCCGCCTGGAGCACCTTGCCCATGTCCAGATAACTGGTCGCCGGAGTGTCACCGCCCAGAGCGAACGCCTCGTCGGCCGCCCGGACATGCAGAGCATCCCGGTCCGGCTCGGCGTACACGGCCACGCTGCCGATACCCGCGTCCCGGCACGCCCGGGCCACACGGACAGCGATTTCGCCACGGTTGGCGATGAGCACCTTACGCACGACGGTTTCAACTCCTGATCGACTCGCCTTCTCCACGCCTCTTCCGGATTTCCGGAAAGAGGCCCGAAGCCGGTGCACCGGACCTTCACCACAAGCTTGTTCGGATTCGGTTGGTCGTTCAAGACACATCGGTTCAGGGCTCGGTCAGAATTCACAAGCCCATGGCGCCTGTGTGGCAGAAGCGCCAGGCGAATGTCAGAACCGCGTCAGACACCCCGGTGACCGGCACGACATGAAAGAGGCCCGCCCCGCCCGGCACCAGTGGTGGTGCCGGGCGGGTCAGGCCGGGGCGGTCGTGTCCCCCTCGGTCAGCGTCGGCGGTGCCGATGGGTCACGGGGGTCGGGGAGGGGTGGGGGTGGGCTCAGCCGCGCCCGAGGCGGAATCCCACGCCTCGGATCGTGATCACCCAGTCGCTCGCGCCGAGTTTGTGGCGCAGGCTGCTGACGTGGGTGTCGACGGTCCGCCGGGACCAGGTGTCCCCCCACACCTGCTGCATGAGCTGTTCCCGGGGGATGACGGTGTCGGGGTAGGAGGCGAGCAGGAAGAGCAGGTCGAACTCCTTGCGCGTCAGATCGACGTCCTTGCCGTCGAGGGTCACCTGCCGCGCCGCCGCGTCGATGTGCAGCGGTCCCCGGGTGACCACGCGGGATGTCGACGGCCTCGGCCGGGCTCTGCGCATGACGGCCTCCATACGGGCCATCAGTTCACGGAAGCCGTAGGGCTTCACCAGGTAGTCGTCCGCGCCGGCCTGGAGTCCGAGGACGCGGTCGAGTTCGCTTCCCCGTCTCGTCACGGCGATCACCGGGACGTCCCCGGCACTCCTGATGCCCCGACAGACCTCCAGGCCGTCCAGGTCCGGGAGCTCCAGGTCGATCAGGACCAGGTCGCAGTCTCCGTAGGCCTGGAGGGCGGCGCCTCCGGTGTCCACCCGGCAGACCTCGTGGCCGTGCCGCCGGAGCCCCTGGACGAGTTCCTCCCCCTCCCTGCCGCAGCTCTCCACGACCAGGACCCGCCAGCCGGTGGCGGCGGCAGGGCCGCGTCTCCCGCGTGTGTCGACACTCACGCCCGACACGCTCGCCCTGCCGACGAGACGTGGGGCGGGTATATGGGGCTCCTTCAGTTCTACGGACGACAGGCTCACGGTTCCCCCTAGGACCTATTTTCCTCAGCTCCGGGCCCCTCGCGGAATCCCGGACTTGCGAGGCCCGTGTGGGACCCCGCACCGGAACGATAGAAACCGCTGCGCCGGTTTGTCAAAGGTCATTTCCCTATCACGTACTTCAGGGAATGCCGATACCTTCGCGCCAGAAAGTTGACATCGAGTTGACATTTCAGTGCCCGATATCAAGCATTCACAGGCGGTTTGTCCGCTTGTTTCCACGCTTTAACAGCACTCCCCCGTATGCAGCGGAAGACACGAGCAGCCTTGACTACTTCTTGACAAACCGGCACCACGGTTTGTTAATGGGGGCGTCACTCCACTGGTACGGTTCGCCGACCCCGCCCCCGTCCGCCCTTCGGGCACCGACGCGTTCCGCTTCCGTCCCGGGCCGGGAATTCACCCGCGCGGTAAGCGCTCAAGGCCACACGAAAAGCTCGTACAATACCAAGCAGTCGGTTTAATTGTCGTCGAGCGGTACGGCGCGACGGGGCGCGAGCCCGTACCGCTGAGACGCATGGTGCTCTGGAGCCATTGGTGACCAAACAAGAGCGGGCCACACGGACCCGCGACGCGCTGATCAAGTCGGCGGCCATCGAATTCGACCGGCACGGCTACGCCCTGGCCAAACTGTCCGCGATCAGCTCGGGAGCGGGCGTGAGCCCCGGCGCGCTCCACTTCCACTTCGAGAACAAGGCGGCCGTCGCCGCCGCCGTCGAGTGCGCGGCCTCCACCGCACTGCGCAGGACCGCCCGGATCGTGTACCGACAACGGTCGAACGCCCTGCAGAACCTCACCGACACCGCGCACGCCGCCGCTCGACTGCTCCGCGAGGACATCGTCGTCCGCGCGGGATTCCGGCTCAGCTGCTCCAACAGCGGCCGTACGGAGCTGAATCTGCGCCAGGAATGGCAGAGCTGCGTACAACAACGCCTCGCGGAGGCGGCCGACGAGGAGCTGCTGGCCACCGGCATAGGGAGCCGACAGGACCTCGCCCGCACGATCGTGGCCGCCACCATCGGCCTGGAGGCCCTGTGCCGGGACAACGACGAGTGGCTGTCGCCCCGCACCGTCACCGGCCTGTGGCGGACCCTGCTGCCGATGCTGGCCCACCCGGAGGCGCTCGCCGGCCTGCAACCGGCGGGCACCATGGCCGGCACGGGGCGGACGCACGCGCCGGTCGGCTGACTCAGAGCGCCGTGCCTCCCGTGGCGTCCACGTACTGGCCGGTGATCCAGCGCGCGTCGTCGGAGACGAGGAAACCGACCACGTCCGCGATGTCGGCCGGAGTCCCGATCCGGTTGAAGACCGAGAGGGCCGCGAGGGCCGCGCTCGCCTCCGGGGTCGCCCTGCGCCACGCGTTCATGTCCGTCGCGATGTAGCCGGGGGCCACGGCGTTGACCGTGATCCCCCGGGGACCCAGCTCCTTGGCGAGGGCGAGGGTCATCGTGTCGACGGCGCCCTTGGTCATCGCGTAGGTGACCGATTCGGGGAAGGCGTGCTTCGTCACCGCCGAGGAGATGTTGACGATCCGGCCGCCGTCGCGCAGCCGGTCCAGGCCCCGCTGGATGAGGAAGAGCGGGGCCTTCACGTTGATCGCGACCAGCCGGTCGAAGACCTCGGTGGTGAGCTGGGTGATGCGGCCCGATCCGCTCGCGGCGGCGTTGTTGACGAGGATGTCGAACGAGGGCTCCTCGCCCCGCGCCGCGAGGCCCTCGTCAAGGGCGGCGTAGAAGGTGTCGACGGCGTCGGGCGCCCCGAGCTCCGCGCGGAAGGCGAAGGCCCGGCCGCCGCGCCCCTCGATGATCTCCACCGTCTCCAGGGCGGCCTTCTCGTTGCTGCCGTAGTGGACGGCGACGAGTGCCCCGTCCCCGGCCAGCCGCTCGGCGATGCCTCTTCCGATGCCGCGGCTCGCCCCTGTGACGATCGCGGTCCTGCCGGCCAGCGCGGACATGTCGGTGGTGCCTACCTTCTGTTCAGGAACGAGCGAGGAGACCTTGGTACCACGGAGCGTGGTCGGCGAACCCCTCGGTGAAGCCCGGCCCCGGGTCGACGCCCGGCATCCGCCAGGGGCGGTCGTCGGCGAACCAGTGGTCGGTGGCGAGCATGGCCAAGTGGTGCTGCGCGAAGGGGAGTTCGGCGAGCAGCGCGCGGGCCGTGGCAAGGTCCACCACCGGGCCCCGCGGGGTGCCGGTGCGGTGGACGAGCAGTGCCTCCGCGGCCGCGAGGAGTTCCGCGACCGGGACCGGGTCGGGGTGGGCGACGTAGTACGGCCCCGCCTCGGTCGCGGGTGAGAGCGCCGCGCCGAGCAGGGCGCGCGCCAGGCCGTCCACCTCGACCAGGGAGTGCAGCGAACTCCCCCCGTCGAGTGGGCCCGGCAGGGCCGAGAGAAGCCGGACCAGGCCGGGGATCACCTGTCGGTCACCGGCGCCGTAGACGAGGTGGGGCCGCAGGACCGAGCCGCCCGCGTCCAGGACGTACCGCTCACCCGCCGCGCGCGTGCGGCTGGTCGCGGAGCCGGGGGCGAGCGGCAGCGTGCCGGGGGCGGCGGCGCGGAAGGGGCCGCGGCCGTGGACGGAGGCGGTGCTGAGAGCGACGACGCGGGTCACTCCGGCCCACACGGCGGCGTCGACGAGGGCCCGGGTGCCCTCGTCGTTGACCGCGCGGGCCGACTCCTCGTCGCCGCCGATGGCGGAGGCGCAGTGGATCAGGACGTCGATCCCCTCGCAGGCGCGGCGCAGCGAGTCGGGGTCGCGCAGGTCGCCCAGGACGGTCTCGGGTCCGGCCTGGGCTCCCTCGCGGGTGGGCGGGCGGCGGACGAGCAGCCGTACGTACGGGGGCTCCGTCGCGGAGAACAGCGGCGTCGTGGACGTCGGCGACGAGGCCGCCGCTGGCGCCGGGACAGGTGCTGCCGCCCCCTCCGGGGCCGGTGCCGCGGTCCGGGCCGTGGCGGGTGCCGCCGCCCTCCCCGCCGCCGGGCCCGCCGTGGCCGCCGCGGCCACCCGGCCGCCGATGAATCCGGTCGCGCCGGTGATCAGGATGCGAGGGCCCATCGTGACGATCCGGTTCAGCCCGCCAGCCGACGGTCGAGGCCGGTCGAGGCCACCGCCGGTTCGCGGGTCGGGGAGGTGAGCATGGAGACGAAGACGGGCGTGCCGTCCTGGTGCCCGGAGACCCTGACCGTGGTCGTCGAGGGGTCCGGGCCAGCCACGGTTTCGGCCTCGATCCAGCACGGGCTGTCGAGTTCGACGTAGCGCGAGAAGGAGGTGTCCAGGGCGGTGGGCAGGTAGGCCGGGTTCCCGAGCGTGATCGTCGCCGCCTGCCGGGCGGCTTCGAGCAGGACCATTCCGGGGACGTGGTCGTTCGGGCGCCGGAAGAGGGTGGTGTGGGCGGTGTTGATCCGGAGCTGCCACTGACCGGGGCGGGTGCCGGGTCCGAGGACGACGTCCTCGGAGCGCTCGCGGCCGACGAGGTGCGGGGCGACGCCGGGTATCAGGGGTACGGGCCGGCCGAGCGCGTCCATCCGCTCGCCGCGCATCCGGCGGTAGGCGAGGGCGGAGGTGCAGCGGGCCTCGCCGCCGCCGGTGCCGAGGAGCCGGCCGTCACGGGTGAGCGCCATGGAGACGCGCAGCTCCCGGAGGCGTCCGCGCCGGGTGGTGGCGTCGGAGCAGACCACGTCGACCTGGATGTCCGAGGAGAGTCCGTCCACGGCGAGCGCGTCGGGGTCGGCGTCGTAGAAGACGCTCCACATGACGAACTGATCGTCCAGGGGTACCCCGAGTTCGGCGTGAGCCACCAGCATGGTCGTCTGGCGTATCGTCTCGGCCACCAGTACGGGGTCGTGACGGACCCCGGCCACCGGAGAGAAGAAGGGATGTGAGGCAGGCCAGCGGGCGGAGACGGAGAACCGATTCTCCTGCAGCTGCGTCCAACCCGTGGGGATGATGTCTGCGGGGTCCGCGCGGTGGACGTACTCCCCAGGGACGTGCGTCGTCACGCCTCGACGGTTCCCCTCCATGGATCCCCCTACCTTCCCCACACCCCCGGCGGCGAAACCCGCCAGAAGTAGAATACGTACAGCGCGGTTTTCTTTTCAATGCTTCACGTCACACGTTGAGCACAGACAGCGAGACAGCAGGAGGCGCCTTGGCGCAGCAAGCGCGTGCAATTCGAACCCGTCGGGTGATCCTCGAATCGGCCGCAGCCGTCTTCGCCGAGCGTGGTTACGAGCGCACGACCATCGGCGAGATCCTGGTGCGCGCCGGGGTGACCAAGGGAGCCCTGTACTTCCACTTTGCTTCCAAGGAAGATCTCGCCCTCGGCGTTCTCGACGCCCAGTTGCTCGACGAGCCGCTCACTCCCCAGGACATCAAGCTCCAGGAGCTGGTGGACCAGGGCTTCCTGCTCGCGCACCGACTCCAGCGCGACCCGCTCGTGCGCGCGAGCGTGGCCCTCGCCCTGGACAGCGGGGCCACGAGCGTCGACCGGGCCGCGCCTTTCCGTGCCTGGATCGACCAGGTGTCGGAGGTGCTCACGGTGGCCAAGGCGCGGGGCGAAATCCTGCTCCACGTGAATGTGACGGATACGGCGGAACTCTTCTCGGGTGCTTTCGCGGGAATTCAGACGATGTCTCAGATTCTTTGCGAACGTAATGATCTGACGCATCGTGTTGTGGTTCTGCTCCAGCACGTCCTGCCGAGCATCTGCACGCCCGCACTGCTCACGGGACTGGACATGAGCGAGGGCCGCGCCCGGCAACTCGCCCTCGACTACGACGCGAGCCGGCTCCGGCGGGAAGAAGGAAACCTCGCAGACACTCCCGGTTGACAAAACCGACCGAGCGGTCCCTTGAGCGCCCCGACACGAACAGTGTCGGGGCGCTCTGGCGTCATGGCACTGAGTGTGTTTTGCTGAGGGTACTCAGTGCCACAAGCGTCTAGGGGAGCTCCACATCATGGGCAAGGACTTCGACCTGTATCGGCCCTCCGAGGAGCACGACATGCTCCGGGAGTCGGTCCGTGCTCTCGCGGAGGCGAAGATCGCGCCGTTCGCCGCGGCGGTGGACGAGGAGGGCCGTTTCCCGCAGGAGGCCCTGGACGCGCTGGTCGCCAACGACCTGCACGCCGTGCACGTCCCCGAGGCCTACGGCGGCGCGGGCGCGGACGCCCTCGCGACGGTGATCGTGATCGAGGAGGTCGCCCGCGCGTGCGGCTCCTCCTCGCTGATCCCCGCCGTCAACAAGCTGGGCTCGCTCCCGGTGATCCTGTCCGGCTCCGAGGAGCTCAAGCACCGCTACCTCGGCCCGCTCGCCAAGGGCGACGCGATGTTCTCCTACGCCCTGTCCGAGCCCGACGCCGGCTCCGACGCCGCCGGCATGAAGACCCGCGCCGTGCGCGACGGCGACTTCTGGGTCCTCAACGGCGTCAAGCGCTGGATCACCAACGCCGGCGTCTCGGAGTACTACACCGTGATGGCCGTCACCGACCCCGACAAGCGCTCCCGGGGCATCTCCGCCTTCGTCGTGGAGAAGTCCGACGAAGGCGTCTCCTTCGGCGCCCCGGAGAAGAAGCTCGGCATCAAGGGCTCCCCCACCCGCGAGGTCTACCTCGACAACGTCCGCATCCCCGCGAGCCGCATGATCGGCGCCGAGGGCACCGGCTTCGCCACCGCCATGAAGACCCTCGACCACACCCGCGTCACCATCGCCGCCCAGGCCGTCGGCATCGCCCAGGGCGCCCTCGACTACGCCAAGGGCTACGTCCGGGAACGCAAGCAGTTCGGCAAGCCCATCGCCGACTTCCAGGGCGTCCAGTTCATGCTCGCCGACATGGCCATGAAGCTCGAAGCCGCCCGCCAGCTCACCTACGCCGCCGCCGCCCGCTCCGAACGCGTCTCCGCCGGAGCCGACAAGCAGGACCTCACCTTCTTCGGCGCCGCCGCCAAGTGCTTCGCCTCCGACATCGCCATGGAGGTCACCATCGACGCCGTCCAGCTCCTCGGCGGCTACGGCTACACCCGCGACTACCCCGTCGAGCGCATGATGCGCGACGCCAAGATCACCCAGATCTACGAAGGCACCAACCAGGTCCAGCGCATCGTCATGGCCCGCAACCTCCCGTAACCCCAGCTCCCCGAAAGGAGACAGGCCGTGACCCTGAAGATCGCTGTCTGTGTGAAGTACGTCCCCGACGCGACCGGCGACCGCGGATTCGCCGACGACCTGACGACCGACCGCGAGGCCGTCGACGGTCTGCTCTCGGAGCTGGACGAGTACGCGGTCGAGCAGGCTCTGCGCATCTCGGAGGAGGCCGACGACGCCGAGGTCACCGTCGTGACCGTGGGACCGGACGACGCCAGGGACGCGCTGCGCAAGGCGCTGTCGATGGGCGCCGACAAGGCCGTCCACGTCAACGACGACGACATCCACGGATCGGACGTCTTCGCGACCTCCGCGATCCTGGCCAAGGCCCTGGAGAAGACCGGCTTCGACCTGGTCGTCTGCGGCATGGCCTCGACCGACGGCGCGATGGGCGTGCTGCCCGCGCTGCTCGCCGAGCGTCTCGGCCTCCCGCAGGTCACCCTGCTCTCGGAGGTCTCCGTCGAGGACGGCACCGTGAAGGGCCGCCGTGACGGCGACGCCGCCACCGAGCTCCTGGAGGCCCCGCTGCCGGCCGTCGTCTCGGTCACCGACCAGTCCGGCGAGGCCCGCTACCCCTCCTTCAAGGGGATCATGGCCGCCAAGAAGAAGCCGGTCGAGGAGCTGGACCTGGACGACCTGGACATCGACGCCGACGAGGTCGGTCTCGCCGGTGCCTGGACCCTGGTCGACGCCGTGGCCGCGCGCCCGGCCCGTACGCAGGGCACGATCGTCACGGACGAGGGCGACGGCGGCAAGCAGCTCGCCGCCTTCCTCGCCACCCAGAAGTTCATCTGACCTGCCGTCAGCCTGACACCCACACAGGAGCAACGAATCATGGCTGAGATCCTGGTTCTCGTGGACCACGCCGACGGTGCGGTCCGCAAGCCGGCCCTCGAACTGCTGACCCTGGCCCGCCGCGTCGGCGAGCCCTCGGCGGTCGTCCTCGGCGCCGGCGAGGCCGCGGCCTCGATCGCCGCCACCGCCGGCGAGTACGGCGCGGCCACCGTGTACGTGGCGGACGGCGCCGAGTTCGCCGACCAGCTGGTCGTGCCGAAGGTCGACGCGCTCACCCAGCTCGCCCAGGAGAAGGGGGCGGCCGCCGTCCTGGTGACCTCCTCCGGCGAGGGCAAGGAGATCGCGGCCCGCGTCGCGCTCCGCCTCGGCTCCGGCCTGATCACCGACGCCGTGGAGCTGGAGGCCGGCGAGAACGGCCCGGTCGCCACCCAGTCCGTCTTCGCCGCCTCGTACCAGGTGCGCTCGACGGTCACGCACGGCGTGCCGGTCATCACCGTCAAGCCGAACTCCGCCGCCCCGGAGGCCTCCTCGGCCGCCGGTACGGTCGAGAACGTCACCGTCTCCTTCACCGGCAAGGCCGCGAAGGTCGTCTCGCGCACCCCGCGCGTCTCCACCGGCCGCCCCGAGCTCACCGAGTCCGCGATCGTGGTCTCCGGCGGCCGCGGCGTCGGCGCGGCCGAGGGCTTCGCGGTCGTCGAGAAGCTGGCCGACTCGCTCGGCGCGGCCGTCGGCGCCTCCCGCGCCGCCGTGGACGCCGGCTGGTACCCGCACTCCAACCAGGTCGGCCAGACCGGCAAGCAGGTCTCGCCGCAGCTGTACGTGGCCGCGGGCATCTCCGGCGCGATCCAGCACCGGGCCGGCATGCAGACGTCGAAGACGATCGTCGCGGTCAACAAGGACCCGGAGGCCCCGATCTTCGACCTGGTGGACTACGGCGTGGTCGGTGACCTCTTCGAGGTGCTGCCGCAGCTGACGGACGAGATCGGCGCCCGCTGACCGTCCCGTCGCCCGACGCGAGAAGGGGCGGTGGGTGGCACTCTGTGCCACCCACCGCCCCTTCTCGTGTGCGCCGTGTCAGATCCAGCCGTCGAGCGTCAGATCCAGCCGTCGAGCGGGACCTCTTCGCAGAGCCGGACGACCGGTCGGCGGCCGGTCACGCCGACGCCCGAGGAGACCTTGACCCGGACCCCCGGACGCACCGCGTGGAGGGGACCGTCGACGTGGCAGCGGACCGTGAACCCCTCCGTCATGTACACCGGCCAGAGATCCGCGTCGGCCGCGGCGACCCCGCGCCGTACGGAGATCACGCCCTCGCCCTCGCTGAGTTCGGGCGAGAGCTCGGTCGACCCGCAGGTCGGGCAGAGCAGTCGCTGGAAGGTCGTGGTGTGACACCAGCGGCAGCGCTGGAAGTAGAGCTCGGCGTCGGGGGCGGACTCCTCGGCCGCCTGGAAGGCGGTCCCGCTCCTCAGTCCGGTGTGGAACACGATGGGTTCTCCTTGCACTCGGCGGCTCGACCGTGCATGGAGCAAAGATATGGCACTGAGTGCCATCAAATAAAGACCTGAGTTCCCTCAATTAGAGATACCGAGATCCCCGACGCCGCCCACGGCCGCCCTCAGCCCTCGCCGAGGCTCGCCTCCACCTCGCGCACCACGCGCCACATCGGGGTGGAGCGCTTGGTGATCACCACCACGACGTCCTCGGCCTCCTCGGCCGGCGTGTCCACGACGGCGTCGGGGCTCCAGGTGGTGCGGACGAACTCCAGGGCCCGGTCGACCTCCGCCAGCGGGTCGCCCTCCCCGCCCGAACGCAGCCAGTGCCGCAGGGCGTGGTTGTGGGCGGCGACCACGGCCGCCGCGGCCACGTTGGCGCGCAGGGTGCCGTCCCTGCGGTCCGCCCAGCGGGTGCGCAGATAGTCGCCGAGGGTCTTCTCGTACCGCCAGACGACCGACAGTTCGTACGTGCGCAGCCCGGCCACCTCACGGGTGAGCCGGTAGCGCTGGACGGAGAAGGTCGGGTTCTCGGCGTACATCCGCATGACGAGCCGGGCGGCGCCGCAGACCCGGACCATCGGGTCGTCGGAGTCCGCGCTCGCCGCGAGGAAGCGGGTCATGTCGGCGAGGCACTGCTCGTGGTCGGGGAAGACCACGTCCTCCTTCGACGGGAAGTACCGGAAGAAGGACCTCCGGCCGACGCCCGCGAGGGTGACGATGTCGTCGACCGTGGTCTGCTCGTAGCCCCGCTCCAGAAAGAGCTGGAAGGCCGCGGCGATGAGGGAATCCCGCATCGCGGGCTTCGTGGAGTTCGTCGACGCTGTTCCCATGGCCCGAACCTAACATCCGGACGGCCCTCACGCGGCACTTGGTGCCGGACTAAACCGGCACCGAGTGCTCTCACGAGGGTACGGAGGCTCAGTGAGGTCGCCGGTGACACCGACCGCGGAGGCGGTGGAACCGCCGACAGAGGCGGTGGGGCGGCCGGCGGGGGCCGTGGGACAGCCGGCGGGGGCGGTGGAACGGCCGGCGGGCTGTCCCCGGGCCGCCGACGGGACGGCTCAGTGGCCGCCGACGGGCCGGTTCAGCGAGCCGCCATCCGGAGCGCGCCGTCCATCCGGATCGTCTCGCCGTTGAGGTAGTCGTGTTCGGCGACCATCGTCACCAGCCGGGCGTACTCCTCCGGGCGCGCGAGCCGCTGCGGGAAGGTGACGCTCGCGGCGAGACCCGCCCTGACGTCCTCCCCGAACCCGGCCATCATCGGGGTGTCGACGATGCCGGGGGCGATGGTGACGACCCGGATGCCGAACTGCGCCAGGTCCCGCGCGGCGGTGACGGTCATGCCCGCGACGCCAGCCTTGGAGGCGGCGTAGGCGATCTGGCCCACCTGGCCCTCGAAGGCGGCGATCGAGGCCGTGTTGACGACGAGACCGCGCTGGCCGTGCTCGTCGGGCTCGTGGCGGGCGATGGCCTCGGCGGCCAGCCGCATGACGTTGAACGTACCGAGCAGGTTGACGTGGAGCACGGACCGGAACAGGTCGAGGTCGTGCGGCCCAGGATGCGGGCGGAGGGCGCGATGCCGGCGCAGTTCACGGCCAGCCGCAGCTCGGCGCCGTCGGCGTCGATCGCGGCGAGGGCCTCGCGGACCCGCTGCTCGTCGGTGACGTCCGCCGCGAGCAGTCGGACGCCCTCGGGGAGCGGCCCCGCGGCGGCCACGGCCTTGTCCAGGTCGAGTCCGTACACGGTGGCGCCCCGGGCGGCGAGCGCGGCCGCGGTGGCGGCGCCGAGACCGGAAGCGGCGCCGGTGACGAGAGCGGCGGAGCCGGCGATGTCCATGGAACTCCTCGTTCGGGTCGTGCGGGTGCGACCCTGCCGCCGGGTTGGCCGCCGGATCGGGCGCGTGCCCGCGGAGGACCGCGCGGTCCGCGCGATCTGCGCCGCCCACCATAGAACCGCGGGCCGCGCCCCCGGAAGCGGAACCGGGAGGACCGTCCGGGGCGCGTCGGCACGACCGGGGAGGACCTGCCGGGGGAGCGGTCAGAGGGCCTGGTCGGCGGGTGCTTGCCGTCGAGCGTGATGACCGCGCGCTCCCCGCCCTCGGGGTCCGCGGCCTTCCTCACGTCCAGCGTGAAGTCGATCGCGGAGGCCACGGCCGCGCGGCACTGGACCACGCCGTCCGCCACGGGCTCGTGGAGATCGCGCGCCTCCTCGGAGGCGCGCGTCTCAGGCCTGCGCCAGCCCGCGGCTGATGACGAGTCGCTGGATCTGGTTGGTGCCCTCGAAGATCTGGGTGATCTTGGCCTCGCGCATGTAGCGCTCGACGGGGAAGTCGCGCGTGTAGCCGTAGCCGCCGAAGACCTGGACCGCGTCCGTCGTGACCTTCATGGCGGTGTCCGTGGCGATGAGCTTGGCCGCGCTGGCCTGGCGGCTGAAGGGGCGGCCGAGGTCGCGGCGGCGGGCCGCGTCCAGGTAGGTGGCGCGGGCGGCGTCGACGGCGGCGGCCATGTCGGCGAGGAGGAAGCCGAGGCCCTGGTGGTCGACGATCCGGCGGCCGAAGGTGGTGCGCTCGTTGGCGTACGCGACGGCGGCGTCGAGGGCGGCCTGGGCGAGGCCCGTGGCGCAGGCGGCGATGCCGAGGCGGCCGCTGTCGAGGGCGCTGAAGGCGATCTGCAGGCCCTGGCCCTCGTCCCCGACGAGCCGGTCGGCCTCCAGGAGCGCGCCGTCCCAGTAGGCGGAGGTGGTGGGGACCGCCTGGAGGCCCATCTTCCGCTCGGGGGCGCCGAAGCTCAGGCCCTCGGTGGCGCCGGGGGCGAGGAAGCAGGAGATGCCGTGGCCGCCGGGGGAGGTGCGGGCGAAGAGCGCGTAGAAGTCGGCCCTGCCTCCGTGCGTGATCCACGCCTTGGTGCCGGTGATGCGGTACCCGCTGCCGTCCTCCTGCCGTTCGGCCTTGCAGGTGAGGGCGGCGGCGTCGGAGCCGGCCTGCGGCTCGGAGAGGCTGTAGCCGCCGATGGTCCGGCCCTCCAGCATCGCGGGGAGCCAACGCTCCTTCTGCTCGGGGGTGCCGAAGGTGTGGAGCGGGTGGCAGGCGAGCGTGTGGACGCTGGTGGCGACGGCGACGGCCGCCCAGCGCGCGGCGAGCTCTTCCAGAACCTGGAGGTAGACCTCGTACGGCTGGCCTCCGCCGCCGTACTCCTCCGGGTACGGGAGGCCGAGGAGTCCGGCCTCGCCGAGGGTCGTGAAGAGTCCTTCGGGATAGGTCTCGGCGGCCTCGTACTCGTCCACCTTGGGAGAGAGCTCCTTGTCGGCGATCTCCCGGGTGAGGGCGATGAGGTCCGCCGCTTCGGGGGTGGGAAGCAGGCGGTCGACATCCATGGCGTCTCCAGCGGCGCGCAAAGTGGTACTGGCAGAGGTACTGCAGTACCGCCGAGAGTAGCGCAGAAGGGTGGCGCCGTAACCCCCTGGAACACCGGCCTGGAATACTGGCCGGGTGATCGAGACCTCAGCCGCCGATGCCCCGAAGCTGACGGGCCGCGGAGCGGCGCGCCGCTCCGCCCTCTTCGAGGAGCTCGTCGCCCTCCTCGTCGGCGAGGGGTTCGCCCGGCTGACGCTCGACGACCTCGCCGCGCGGCTGCACTGCTCGAAGCGGACCCTGTACGGCCTGGCGGGCAGCAAGGAGCAGCTCGTCAGGGCGGCGGTCGTGCACTTCTTCCGGCGCGCCACGGCCCGGGTCGAAGCGGTCCTCGCCGCGGCGACCGGGCCCGCCGAGCGGCTCGCCGCCTATCTGCGGGCGGTCTCGGCCGAGCTGGCGCCGGTCTCGCCGCAGTTCTTCGACGACGTGGCCGCGTTCGAGCCGGCGGCCGAGGTGTACGAGCGGAACACGCGCGCGGCGGCCGGCCGGGTCCAGCAGCTCATCGAGGAGGGCGTGCGGGCGGGCGTCTTCCGCGAGGTGCACGTGACCTTCGCGGCCGACGTGATCTCCTCGGTGATGGTCCGCATCCAGCGCCGCCAGGTGGCCGCGGCGACCGGCCTGGCCGACGCCGAGGCCTACGAGCAGCTGGCCGAACTCCTCCTCAGCGGCCTCCGCAGGGCCTGAGGCCCGCTTCTCCCGGGGGTGGCCGGCCTCCGACCGGTGCGACGGCCCGCGCGCCCGTCGGCGGCGGAACGCGCACACGCCGGCCCGGTACAACCTTCCGTGTCGTCCCGGTGTCCAAGGGGTGACGAGGAAGGAAGCGACACGCTTCCGACCGTGATGGGTACCCCCGGTCCGGGGGCGAGGAGGTTCTCGTGGCTCGTGCGCGTACGGCCGTGGTGGCAGCGGCGCTGATCGCGGCCGTGGTGGCACCGCCGGCGCTCGGGGGGCCGGCCGCCTTCGCCGCCGCCTCCCCCGTGGCGACGGCGGCGGAGACCGGGCCGGTCGTCCAGGAGGGCGGTCGGCTGACCGTTCCCGCGGGCGAGGAGGGGGCGGTGACGCTGCGGTTCACGGCCACGCTCGCCCCGGGGGTACGGGGGCCGGTGTCCGCGGTCCTCCGCCTGCCCACGATGCTGGTCGAGATCGCGGGTGGCCCGCCGGTGAGCGAGGACGTGATCCGGTCCACCTGCGCGGTCGGCGGCGTCGCGTACGGGGCGTGCCTCTGGGACATGCCCTACGCGTACGACGACCGGCCGGTGGACCCGCCCTCGCTCGCCCTGCCGACGGTGACGGTGGTGGAGACGGCGGGACCGAAGGCCCTCGCCTACACCGTCACCCTGGACGCCGACCGGACCGCGATCGTCCTGGGCACCCCGGACGCCCGGGTCGAACTGAAGGACGGCACGGGGGCGTCGGTGGCCGAGGGCACGGTCCGCCTCGACTTCGTGCGCGGTACGCCCCCGCCGGACGGGCGCGGCGCCGTGCACGCCCGGGACAGGAGCGGCGTGCTGTGGAGGTACGAGGGCACCGGCGACGTCCGCAGGCCGTTCGCGACGCGCAAGCGGGTCGGCGGCGGCTGGAACGTCTACACCGCAGTCACCCCGCTCCGGAGCCCCGACGCGGCCGGACACGGCAGCCTGGTGGCCCGTGACCGGAGCGGAGTGCTCTGGCTCTACGAGGGCACGGGCAACCCCGACGCGCCGTTCGCGCCGCGCGAGCGCGTCGGCGGCGGCTGGAACGTCTACACCAGCGCCACCGGCTACGGCCGCTCCGGTCTGGTCGCCCGCGACAGGGACGGCGTCCTGTGGGCGTACGACAGCAACCACGGCTCCGGCGGCCCGTTCGAGCCGCGTCAGCGGGTGGGCGGCGGCTGGAACACCTACAACGCCCTGACCCCGTCCGGCTACAACGACGGGGTGCTGGCCCGCGACAGGAGCGGTGTCCTGTGGAAGTACGACCACCCGGGCCACGCGCCGTCCGCGCCCTTCGTGCCGAGGCAGCGCGTCGGCGGCGGCTGGAACGTCTACACGGCCCTCGCCGGCACCGGCGAGCTCGGTCGTGACGACACGCCGGACGTCGTCGCCCGCGACACCGCCGGCAGACTCTGGCTCTACCAGGGCGTGCGCCGGCCGGTGTCCGGCTCGGGCTGGGAGTACAGCCTCGTCCCCGGCCCCACCCGCACTCTCGTCGGCGGCGGCTGGAACGCCTACGACCTGATCTTCTGACGCCACGGGCCGCACGGACGGCCCCCGGGCGGCTCGGCCCGCGTTCAGGTCCTGAACGCGGACCGGGCTTAATTCAGGATGTGACTTAAAGCTCAAGAGAAGAGGTTCCGCAGGTCCCCGCAGAGGTATGTTGCATGCAGGACTACTTCGCCAGGGGGCCCAGTGACCATGCGGAACGGCCGCACCGTGCGTGACCTACGACGTGAGAACCGCACCGCCGTCCTCCAGCGCCTCTACTTCGACGGGCCGATGAGCCGCTTCTCGCTCGGACCCGCGACCGGCCTCAGCTCCGGCTCGGTCAGCAACGTCGTCGCGGAGCTCGTGGCGGAGGGGCTGGTCGAGGAGGCGGGCAGCGTCGACTCGGCCGGCGGCCGCCCCCGCACCCTGCTCCGGGTCACCCCGGACAGCGGCTGCATGATCGGCGTCGACGTCGGCGAGACCCGGGTCAGGATCGAGCTGTTCGACCTCACCCTCGCCGAACTCGCGCGTACCGAACGCCCGTTGGCGGTCGACAGCCACAGCCCCCACGACCGGTACGAGGTCGGGGTCGTCGTCGAACACGTCCGGGAGGGCATCGCGGAGGTGCTGCGGGCCTCGGGCGTCGCCGCCGAGCGGCTGCTCGGGGTCGGCGTCGGCGTGCCCGGCATCGTGGCCCGTACCGCCGAGGACGGCGCCGTCGTCCACGGCCAGACCACTGGCTGGGACGCCGTCCCCCTGGAGCGGCTGCTCCGGGACAGCGTGGACCTGCCGGCCTCGGTGCCGTACTGGATCGACAACGGGGCCAAGACCCTCGGCCAGGCCGAGATGTGGTTCGGCGCGGGCCGGGGCGCCCGCAGCGCGGTGGTCGTCCTCTTCGGCTCCGGCGTCGGCGCCTGCGTGGTCACGGACCCGATGGGGCCGGGCCGGGCGATCGAGTGGGGCCACCTGAAGGTGCGGGTCCGGGGCCGTCGCTGCCGCTGCGGCGCCCAGGGCTGCCTGGAGGCGTACGCCGGCGCGGAGGCCCTCCTGGAACGGTGGCGGGAGGCGGGAGGAAAGCCGCCCACCGGCGCGGACGAGGAGACCGCCCTGACCGCGATGCTGGCGGCGGCCTATCCGCCGGACCCGGGGGCGGAACCCGACGCGACCGCGCTCGCCGTCCTGGCCGAGACCGCCGAGTACCTGGGCGCCGGCTTCGCCGACCTCATCAACCTCTTCCAGCCCGAGCGCATCCTCGTCGGTGGCTGGGCCGGACTCCAGCTCGGCACCCGCTTCCTGGAGACCGTGACCGGCCACGCGAAGGAGTACGCCCTGAGGTACCCGGCGGCCCGGGTGGCCATCTCCCTGGGCACCCTGGGCCCCGACGCGGTGACGGTCGGGGCGGCGATCCTGCCGCTCGCCGACTTCTTCGCCCGGGGCGGCCGACGCGCCGAGGCGGAGGCGGAGGAGGAGCAGCCGGCCTGGGCGTCGACCGTACGGGACCGGGGCGCGCCGCGCTGAGACGCGGAGAGGCCGTCCGTACGGGACCGGGGCGCGCCGTACGGAAGGACGCGGGGAAGGGCGGGGAAGCACGAAGAGGCTTCCCGGCCCCACCCGTCTCCGTCAGGCGACGGAACCTATGCGTCCGATCGGCTCGCGCGGGCCGTCGTGGTGGATCGGGGTGTGGGCGCCGGTCAGGGAGCGGCCGGTGCCGCCCCGGCGGTGGGCGACGATCTCGGCGCCGATCGACAGGGCGGTCTCCTCGGGGGTGCGGGCGCCGAGGTCGAGGCCGATCGGGGAGCGCAGGCGGGTGAGTTCGAGGTCGGTGACGCCGACCTCACGGAGGCGCTTCTCGCGGTCCTCGTGGGTGCGGCGGGAGCCCATCGCGCCGACGTAGGCGACGGGAAGCCTCAGGGCGGCCTGGAGGAGGGGCACGTCGAACTTGGCGTCGTGGGTGAGGACGCACAGGACGGTGCGGCCGTCGACCTCCGTGGACCGCAGGTAGCGGTGGGGCCACTCGACGACGACCTCGTCGGCGTCGGGGAAGCGGGCCGGCGTCGCGAAGACGGGCCGCGCGTCGCAGACGGTGACGTGGTAGCCGAGGAACTTGCCGACCTTGACGAGGGCGGCGGCGAAGTCGATGGCGCCGAAGACGATCATGCGGGGGGCGGGGACGGAGGACTCGACCAGGAGGGTCAGCGGCTGTCCGCAGCGGCTGCCGTCCTCGCCGATCTCCACGGTGCCGGTGCGGCCCGCGTCGAGCATCGCGCGGGCCTCGCCCGCCGCGGTGCGGTCCAGCTCGGGGTGGCCGCCGAGCTTCCCTTCGTACGAGCCGTCGGGGCGGACCAGGACGGCCCGGCCCATGAGGTCCTCGGGGCCGGAGACGATCCGGGCCAGGGCCGCCGCCTCGCCCGAGACGGCGGCGGCCAACGCGGCGGGGAAGACCCCGCCGCCGACCGGGGTGACGAGGATGTCGATGATGCCGCCGCAGGTCAGACCGACCGCGAAGGCGTCCTCGTCGCTGTAGCCGAAGCGCTCGACGACGGTCTTCCCGTCGTCGAGGGCCTGGACGCACAGGTCGTAGACCGCGCCCTCCACACAGCCGCCGGAGACCGAGCCGATCGCCGTGCCGTCGCTGTCGACGGCGAGGGCGGCGCCGGGCTGCCGGGGCGCGCTGCCGCCGACCGCCACGACCGTGGCGACGGCGAACTCGCGTCCCTGCTCGACCCACCGGTGCAGCTCTTCGGCGATGTCCAGCATCTCGAACTCCTCGATGTGTGTGGGGAGGGCGGCGGTACGGGCGTCAGCTGACGCCCAGCCAGCTCTCGATCGGATGGATCGCGAAGAACACGATGAAGATCGCGGTCAGGCCCCACATGAAGGCGCCCACTTCGCGTGCCTTGCCCTGCGCCGTCTTGATGACGGTGTAGGAGATGACACCGGCCGCGACACCCGTGGTGATGGTGTACGTGAACGGCATCAGGACCACGGTGAGGAACACCGGGATCGCGACGGAGCGGTCGCTCCAGTCGACGTGCTTGGCGTTCTGCATCATCATCGCGCCGATGACGACCAGGGCCGCGGAGGCGACCTCGGCGGGCACGATCGCGGTGATCGGGGTGAAGAAGAGGCAGGCCGCGAAGAACGCGCCGGTGACGACGGAGGAGAGACCCGTGCGGGCTCCCTCGCCGACGCCGGTCGCCGACTCGACGAAGACGGTCTGGCCGGAGCCGCCGACGCCGCCGCCGATGACACCGCCGGCGCCGTCGATGAAGAGCGCCTTGGAGAGGCCGGGCATCCGGCCCTGGGAGTCCGCGAGCTTGGCCTCGGAGCCGACGCCGATGATGGTGGCCATGGCGTCGAAGAAGCCGGCGAGCACCAGGGTGAAGATGATCATCGTGATCGTGATGTAGCCGACGTCGCCCCAGTCGCTGAAGGAGACCTCGCCGATGAGCGAGAAGTCCGGCGCGGAGACGGCGCTGCCGTTGAGCTCCGGCGGGCCGGAGAACCAGGCCTTGGCCGGCAGGTCGCCGACGGCGTTCACGAGGGCGGCGATGACCGTGCCCGCGACGATGCCGATGAGGATGGCGCCGGGCACGTTGCGGGCCTGGAGCGCGAAGATCAGCAGCAGGGTGAAGGCGAAGATCAGGACCGGCCAGCCGGCCAGCTCGCCGGCCGGGCCGAGCACGACCGGGCCGCCGCCGGGAGACGGGTTCTCGTGGACGAAGCCCGCCTTGACGAAGCCGATGAGAGCGATGAACAGGCCGATGCCGATGGTGATCGCGTGCTTGATCGCCAGCGGTATCGCGTTCATGATCATCTCGCGGAGACCGGTGACCACCAGGAGACAGATCACCGCACCGTAGGCCACACACATGGCCATCGCCTGCGGCCAGGTCATGACGGCGATGACCTGCGAGGAGAGCACACCGGAGACGCTGAGACCGGCCGCGAGGGCGAGGGGGACCTTGCCCCAGAAGCCCATCAGGAGGGTCGTGGCGGCGGCGGCGAGCGCGGTCGCGGTGATCAGGGCGGGCTGGCTGAGGACGTTGCCGTCCACATCCTTGCCGCCGAGGATCAGGGGGTTGAGCAGGAGAATGTACGCCATCGCCATGAAGGTGGTGACGCCGCCGCGTACCTCCGTCGCGACGGTGGATCCTCTCTCCGAGATGTGAAAGTACCGGTCGAGCCAAGAGCGGCCGGCGGGGACGTTCGAGCCGGAGCCCGCGTCTTCCGAGGCGGTCTTGGGCTCCACAGACGACTGGGTCATGGGGCCTACTCCCAAGGTTCAAAGGGGCACCCGCGTCAGACTTCGAAAGGGCTCTGATCTGGTGAAGCTGCGGGATTTGGGATGCTGCGTGGGCTGCACGACCCGGGGGACGGCCCGAGGCGAACGGAGTGAATCGGTACGGCGAGGCACTGCCAGGGACTGCTGGGTACTGCTTGGTACTGCGGGGTGTTGCCGGTGCTGCTGGTACTGCATGGTGCTGCTGGTACTGCTGGGGGGACTCCGGGCGGTGCGGGCGGGGAAGTGTGACGTTCCTTGGGAGGCACGGACCGCCCGGAGAGTCCTACAGGGTGCCGGTGAGCGCCTCCGGGCGGACCGGCGTCTTGTTGAGCTCCAGGCCCGTCGCGTTCCGGATCGCCGCGAGGACGGCCGGGGTGGACGACAGGGTCGGGGCCTCGCCGAGTCCCCGCAGGCCGTACGGCGCCTTGGGGTCGGCCAGTTCGAGTACGTCGACCGGGATGGTCGGCGTGTCGAGGATCGTCGGGATCAGGTAGTCCGTGAAGGAGGGGTTGCGCACCTTGGCGGTCTTCGGGTCCACGATGATCTCTTCCATCACCGCGACGCCCAGGCCCTGGGTGGTGCCACCCTGGATCTGGCCGACGACGGAGAGCATGTTGAGCGCCTTGCCGACGTCCTGGGCGGTCGCGAGCTCGATGACCTTCACCAGGCCGAGCTCGGTGTCCACCTCCACCACCGCGCGGTGCGCGGCGAAGGTGTACTGGACGTGGCCGTCGCCCTGGCCGGTGACCAGGTCGAAGGGGACGGTCGGGTGGTGCCGGAACTCGAGTTCGAGGTCGATCGGCGCCTCCCCCTCCAGGATGTCGGCGAGGGTCGCGAGGACCTCGCCGCCGTCCGTGACGACCTTGCCGGCCTCCAGGAGGAGCTCGGCGGTCGCCCAGGCGGGGTGGTAGGAGCCGTTCTTGCGGCGGCCGATCTCCAGGACCTTCTCGCGGACGGCCTCGCAGGTGTTCTTCACCGCGCCACCGGTCATGTACGTCTGCCGGGAGGCGGACGTCGAACCGGCGGAGCCGACCTGGGTGTCGGCCGGGTGGATGGTCACCTGTGTGACGCCCAGCTCCGTGCGGGCGATCTGGGCGTGCACGGTGACACCGCCCTGACCGACCTCCGCCATGGCCGTGTGGACCATCGCGACGGGCTCTCCGTTGATGACCTGGAGCACCACGCGGGCGGTGGAGTAGTCGTCGAAGCCCTCGGAGAAGCCGACGTTCTTGATGCCGACGGCGTAGCCGACGCCGCGGACGACTCCCTCGCCGTGGGTGGTGTTGGAGAGACCACCGGGCAGCGCGCGGACGTCCGCCTGCTCACCGGCGGCGAGCCACTGCTGCTCCGGCGGCATCGGACGGGCCTTGACCCGGCGCAGGAGCTCGGCGACCGGGGCCGGGGAGTCCACGACCTGGCCGGTCGGCATGATCGTGCCCTGCTCCATGGCGTTGATCTGGCGGAACTCCACCGGGTCCATGCCCAGCTTCTTCGCGACCTTGTCCATCTGGGCCTCGTAGGCGAAGCAGGCCTGGACCGCGCCGAAGCCGCGCATCGCTCCGCAGGGCGGGTTGTTGGTGTAGAGGGCGACCGCCTCGATCTCGACGTCGTCGATCACGTACGGGCCGGCGCCGAGCGAGGACGCGTTGCCGACGACGGCCGGGGAGGCCGAGGCGTAGGCGCCGCCGTCGAGCACGATCCGCGCCTTCATGTGCGTGAGCTTGCCGTCCTTGGTGGCGCCGTGCTCGTACCAGAGCTTCGCCGGGTGGCGGTGCACGTGGCCGAAGAAGGACTCGAAGCGGTTGTAGACGATCTTGACCGGCTTGCCCGTGCGGAGCGCGAGGAGGCAGGCGTGGATCTGCATCGAGATGTCCTCGCGGCCGCCGAAGGCACCGCCGACGCCGGAGAGCGTCATACGGACCTTCTCCTCGGGCAGGCCGAGGACGGGGGCGATCTGCTTGAGGTCCGAGTGCAGCCACTGGGTGGCGACGTACAGGTCGACGCCGCCGTCCTCGGAGGGCACGGCGAGGCCGGACTCCGGGCCGAGGAAGGCCTGGTCCTGCATGCCGAAGACGTACTCGCCCTCGACGATGACGTCGGCCCTCTTGCGGGCCTCCGCCACGTCGCCGCGGATGATCGGCTGACGGTGCACGATGTTCGGGTGCGGGACGTGACCGATGTGGTGGTCGTCGCGGCCCTCGTGGATCAGCGGCGCGTCGGGGGCGAGCGCGGAGGCCTCGTCCGTGACGAGCGGCAGCTCCCGGTACTCGATCTTGATCTTGGCGGCCGCGCGGCGGGCGGTCTCCGGGTGGTCGGCGGCGACCAGGGCCACCGGCTCGCCGTGGTGCCGGACCTTGCCGTGGGCCAGCACCGGGGTGTCCTGGATCTCCAGGCCGTAGTGCTTCATCTCGGCCGGCAGGTCGTCGTACGTCAGGACGGCGTAGACGCCGGACAGCGCGAGCGCCTCGGAGATGTCGATGGAGACGATCTCGGCGTGCGCGACGGTGGACCGGAGCGTCTGGCCCCAGAGCATGTCCTCGTGCCACATGTCCGAGGAGTACGCGAACTCGCCGGTGACCTTGAGGGTGCCGTCCGGGCGGAGCGTGGACTCGCCGATGCCGCCCTTGGTGTGGTTCTGGGTGACGTTCGTCGGCGTACCGGCCGGAACGGTGCGGGTGTTCTGAGCCATGGTCAGACCGCCTCTCCCTGACGGGCGGCCGCGAGGCGGACCGCGTCGAGGATCTTCTCGTAGCCCGTGCAGCGGCAGAGGTTGCCGGAGAGGGCCTCACGGATGTCCTGGTCGGACGGGTCGCTCTGCCGCTCCAGGAGCTCGTCGGCGGCGATCAGCAGACCCGGGGTGCAGAAGCCGCACTGGACGGCGCCGGCGTCGATGAACGCCTGCTGGATCGGGGAGAGTTCGACACCCTCGCCGGTCTGCGAGTCCTGACCGGGCCTGGCCTCCCACCTCTTGGCGGAGTCGAGCGAGGTGCCGCAGGCGCCGGTGGCGCAACCACCGTGCGCCTCGCGCTCCTTGGCGAAGTCGGCGAGACCTTCGACGGTGACGACCTCGCGGCCCTCGACCTGACCGGCGGCGACCAGACAGGCACAGACCGGCACTCCGTCGAGGCGGACCGTGCAGGAACCGCACTCGCCCTGCTCGCAGGCGTTCTTGGAGCCGGGCAGACCCATCCGCTCACGCAGGACGTAGAGGAGGGACTCGCCCTCCCAGACGTCGTCGGCTTCCTGCGGACGGCCGTTGACCGTGAAATTGACGCGCATGGTTATGCAGCTCCCTCAAGCGGGCGGCCGGTGCCGCGGTACTGCTCCCAGGTCCAGCCGAGCTGGCGGCGGGCCATGATGCCGACGGCGTGGCGGCGGTACTTGGCGGTGCCTCGGACGTCGTCGATCGGGTTGGCGGCGCCCGAGCAGAGGTCGGCGAACCGCTTCGCGATCGACGGGGTGATGATCTTGCCGTTGTCCCAGAAGCCGCCCTCCTCCAGAGCGGCGTTCAGGAAGGTCTCGGCCTCCTTGGCCCGGATGGGCGTCGGCGCGGCGGAGCCGATGCCGGTGCGCACCGTCCGGGTCTCCGGGTGCAGTGCCAGGCCGAAGGCGCAGACGGCGATGACCATCGCGTTGCGGGTGCCGACCTTGGAGTACTGCTGGGGCCCGTCCGCCTTCTTGATGTGGACGGTCTTGATGAGCTCGTCGGGCTGGAGCGCGTTGCGCTTCACGCCCGTGTAGAACTCGTCGATGGGGATGAACCGGCTGCCGCGCACCGACTCGACCTCGACCTCGGCGCCCGCGGCGAGCAGGGCGGGGTGGGCGTCGCCGGCGGGCGAGGCGGTACCGAGGTTGCCCCCGACGCCGCCGCGGTTACGGATCTGCGGGGAGGCGACCGTGTGCGAGGCGAGCGCCAGGCCCGGCAGCTCGGCCCGCAGGTTCTCCATGATCTGGGTGTACGGAACGGCGGCGCCGAGGCGGACCTTCTCCTCGCCGACCTCCCACTCGCGCAGCAGCTCGATGCGGTTCAGGTCCAGGAGGTACTCGGGCCGCCGGTGGTCGAAATTGATCTCGACCATGACGTCCGTGCCACCCGAAAGGGGCACGGCCGTGGGGTGCTCTGCCTTGGCGGCGAGCGCCTCCTCCCAGCTGGCGGGGCGAAGGAAGTCCATGGTGGCTCTCTTCTAGTGATTCTGGTGATCGGGGGTCGTGCGCAGGGTTCCGGGGGGACGGCCGGCCCTCGTTCATGTTCATGTGCTGTTCACGCGGTGTGTGGCCTAGTACACAAGCCCAGCATCGCCCGGTGCAGTCACCGAAAACATGAAGGAGTTGGCTGGGTCCCGTCGTCGTCTTGTAGATTCGAACGAAAGGCGGGGAACAGAAACCTCGCCGTTTTCCCCTGGAAACGGTGGCACCACTCCACCGTCGACAACGGGACACTCCCATCCACTGACGAAGGAACGGCGGCGACACGATGCGGCTGCGCGCACTGCTGGAGAACGACGCGCTCGGGCTGCGCCTGCTCGGCGGCGAGGACGAGCTGGACCGCACCGTCCGCGGCGTGATGACGACGGACCTCACGGATCCCAGCCGGTACCTGTCCGGGGGCGAACTGGTGCTCACCGGTCTCGCCTGGCTGCGGGAGGCCGCCGACGCCGAGCCCTTCGTCCGGATCCTGGCCTCGGCCGGGGTCGCCGCCCTCGCGGCGGGCGAGGCGGAGCTGGGCGACATTCCGGATGATCTCGTAGCGGCGTGTTCACGCCATCGGCTGCCGCTCTTCGCGGTCAACGAGTCCGTTGCGTTCGCGACGATCACCGAGCACGTTGTTCGACAGGTCTCGGGCGAGCGGGCCGGCGACCTGGCCGCCGTGGTCGACCGGCACCGGCGGCTCATGACCTCCGGTCCGGCCGGCGGCGGGCCCGAGGTGGTCCTCGACCTGCTCGGCTCCGACCTGGACCTGCGCGCCTGGGTCCTCTCCCCCACCGGCCGCCAGATCGCGGGCGCGGGCGAGCCCCTCCCGACGTCCCTGGCCGCCACCCTCGCCGGTGAGCACCTGGCCGCGACCCGGACCGGGCGGCGCGGCCCGCACCGGCTGAGCACGGGCGGGACGGCGTACTCGCTCTTCCCGATCCGCAACACCGGCCGGGGTGCCGCACCCGCCTCCCGGGACGTGCGCGAGACGGTCCTCTCGGACTGGCTGCTCGCCGTCGAGGCGGACGCCGGGGAGTGGCCGGCCGCCCGGCTCGACCTGCTCCAGGGCGTCACCCAGCTGATCGCCGTCGAGCGCGACCGGCGCGACGCGGCCCGTACGGTGCGCCGCCGGCTCGCCCAGGAGGTCCTGGAGCTGGTGCAGACGGGCGCGGCGCCGGCCGAGATCGCGGCCAGGCTGCGGGTGGCCGCCCCGGTGCTGCTGCCAGGGCTGGGCACGGCCCCGCACTGGCAGGTGGTCGTGGCGCGGGTGGACTGGGAGCAGGAGGCCGGTCAGAGCCCCGCCGCGGACGGCGGGCCGGTCGCGCAGGCGCTCCTGGAGGAGATCCTCGTCGACCCGGCGACCGTGGGCGCGGAGTCCGCCGACCGGATCGCCGTGGCGCACAGCGGTGACGAGGCGATCGCCCTGGTCCCGCTGGCCGCCGGTCCGCTGCCGGACAGCGAGGACGAGGGCCCGGCCCCCGCGCTCGGCCTGCACGCGGACGTGCTGCTCGCGGCCGTACGGACCCCGCTCTCCGCCGGTCTCGCCGACGACGGACGGCTCACCCTCGGCGTGAGCGCGGCCGTGCACTCCGCGGAGGGCCTGCGCGGGGCCCTGGAGGAGGCCCGGCACGCCCGCCGGGTCGCCGCCGCCCGTCCGGGCCGGGTCTGCGCCGCGGGCCACCACGAGCTGGCCTCGCACGTGCTGCTGCTGCCGTTCGTCCCGGACGACGTGCGGCGCGCGTTCACGGCGCGGCTGCTCGACCCGCTGCGCGACTACGACCGGCGGCACCGTGCGGAGCTCATCCCGACCCTGGAGGCCTTCCTGGACTGCGACGGCTCCTGGACCCGCTGCGCGACCCGCCTCCACCTGCACGTGAACACGCTGCGCTACCGGGTGGGCCGGATCGAGCAGCTCACGGGCCGCGATCTGTCCCGTCTGGAGGACAAGCTCGACTTCTTCCTCGCCCTGCGGATGAGCTGAGGCGTCCCGTTCGGGATTCACCCCTTCGGGCGAGTCCGATGGAGTGACGTCCGGGCCGGTGACGGCCCGGACGCCGGAGGGCCGGAGGCCTCGCCGGTCCCTGATCACCGGCCCGAAGGCGATCTGACGACATGTCCGTCGCGGCCCCGGCGCCGGTGCCCCGGGCCGGCGGACTCTTGTGAAAACTTTCACCTGACCCCTTGGCCATGTACTCCCCTTCGTGCTGAGATGCGGGTCTCACTCAACAGCTCAATGGCGCGCTCGGGGAGGGCAATGTGGCGGATACCGCCATGTCTGGTTCCGAATCAGGGGGCGGAGAAGATCCGTCCCTCGCCTACGGCAAGGAGACTCCCGTGGAGACCGCCATATGGCGGCTCCGCTCCCGAGGCTGCTGGACGGACGCGGCGGCGCTGCTCGCACCGCACGCGAACCGACCGGCCGCCGCACTCGAACGGGCCGCGCTGCTGATCGAGCGCTGCCTCTACACCGAACAGGGCTGGGCCGAGGCCGAGGAGGCGCTCCGGGCGGCCGAAGCGGTGGCCGGCACCGACGAGGAACGCGGGGCGGCGGCGTGTGAACGCGGGTACCTGGCCTACGCGTCGACGCTTCTCGGGGTGCGTGACCGGGCCGACGAGGCGCGGATGGCCCTGGGACGGGCGGCCGCGCTGATCGCCCCCTCCGCCGAGGGCCGGCCACTGCTCGACCTGCGGCGGGGGCTCATCGCGCAGAACCTCGGTGACTCGCCCCAGTCGGCCCGCGCCGCGTACCGCAGGGCGCACGCCGGGGCCACCGCGCAGGGGGACTCGCTGCTGCTCTCCTCCACCTGGCGGCACCTCGCCGGACTCGCCCTGCGGGAAGGGGAGTTGGCGGAGGCCCGGCACGGTTTCGCGGAGTCGCTCCGCATCCGTGAGGAGCTGGGCTACCTGGTCGGTACGGCTCCGGCCCTCACCGCGCTCGCCACCACCGAGACGGAGCCGGAGGCGGGCCGGCTGCGCGCCGAGGCCCGCCGCCTCTTCCGTCTTCTGGGCGGGGTGCCGACCTGGCTCGCGAGCCAGCTGACACCCCAGACGGCTACCTGAACTTCCTTACGGTGAGAGGTCGGTGACGATCCCTCAGGGGATGCCTTCAGGGAGCCAGGTACCGCGGTACGAGACAGACCAGGCTCTCGTCCGTGCCGATGAGCAGGGATCCGGCGCCGGTGACGGCCACCGCGCGGACCGGGGGGCCCGGACGGAAGGCGAGCGTCCGGCCGCCCTCCGGTCGGTGGAGTTCGACGAGACCGTCGGCCCAGGCGGCGGCGACCAGGGGACCGTGCGGGGTCTCGGTCGCGTGCAGGGAGACCACCGGCGAGGGACGTTCGGCGAGGGGCTCGGGACGCGGGTCCCGGCCCGGGGTCCAGAGCCGGACCGTCCCGTCGGCACCGCCGGAGCAGACGAACGGGGTCTCGGAGTCGACCGCCGAGACCGCCGTCACCCGGCCGCTGTGCGAGGCCGCCTGGTGCAGCCCCCGCAGACCGAAGGCGTGCACGGAGCCGAGCCGGTCCCCCACCACCACCGAGCCCGCGATCGCGGCGAGGGCCGTGCCCGGATGGCGGGCCAGCGTCGCCGACACGGCCTCCGTGAGGCGCTCCAGGTACGGGGCGCGGGGCGCCGCCCCCCGTACCGCGTGCAGTCTCCCCCGGTCGTCCAGGAGGAGCACCGTGCCGTCGGGCGCGGGCGCGAGCGCGGTGACCCGGCCGGGGACGGCGTGGGCCAGGCGGCCCGCCGGACTCGCGTCGGCCTCGTGCAGCAGCCGTACGGCGCCGGTCCGGTCGCCGACGAGGAGGGTCCCCTCCAGGGGGCCGCCCGCCGTGCCGAGGACGGTGACCGGGCCCGGCCAGGGCGGGGTGAGGTCGCCGCGGTGGCGGGCCCAGCGGAGCCGCCAGGGGGAGCCCTCCGCGAGCGCGGCGAGGGCGGGGCGCAGTCGGGGGTCGGCTCCGTCGCCGAGCGCGGAGAGCAGCACCAACGCCCGGTGTGACGGGGCCTGTTCGCGGCAGAGCGACTGTCCGGCCCGCATCCAGGCGGCTCGCAGCCCGCCGTGGTCCTCGGCGGCGTTCTCACCGGGGCGGGCGGGCGGCTCGGGTCCGTCGAGGGTGCCCGGGAGGCCGGCGGCGGCGGAACCGGTGACGTACGCCGTCGTGACGAGCAGCGGGTCGGCCGTGCAGACGGCCACCGGGTCGGAGAGGTCGGGCGTCGGCCGTTCCCCTTCCGGGGCGGCGAGGTCGACGGGGCCGGGGTCGGCGTCGCCGTCGAGGTCCACGACGGCGACCCGGCGGTCGGTGCGCAGGGCGGCGGGGGCCGGGGTGCCGCTGCGGGCCTCGACCACGAGGCGGACCCGTCCCACCCCCGCGAGTTCGGCGATGAGGTCGGTGAGCGCGGCGGGTTCGGCGGCGGCGTGCAGATCGGTGAGGAGGAGGACGGCACGGCCGGCGGGCCGGGCGTCACTCGTGGCGAGGGCGTGGACGAGGTCGCCCGGCGACCTGGCCACGACGCCGAGACGGTCGGCGATCGTCCAGGTCGCGCCGAGCACGCTCTGTCCGGCCAGCGGGACGAGCACCCGGGGAGTGCGGCGGCGCGGCCGGCCGGCGCGTGGTCCGTGCCGGGCGAGCCAGCCGAGCAGGGCCGTCTTGCCGCTGCCGGGGGCGCCGGTGACGAGGCAGAGCCGGGGCGCCTCGGGATCGGTCAGCCAGCCGAGCAGGGCCGTGGCCTCGGCTTCCGTACCGGTGGCGGGTCGGCGTCCGTCCCATGCCGGGGACGGGGTCGCGGACGGCATGGGACACCTCACGGGCGACGCGGTGCGGGCGGCTGACGTCCACGACCTTAGTCGTCCGGGGCGCTCAGCACTCCGATCCGGTGAAGTGCTCCCGTACCAGGGTCTGTACGACGGTCAGGTCCTGGGCGATCAGGGCGTCCAGGAGGGCCGTGTGTTCGGCCGCGTCGGCGACGAGGACACCGTGCCGGACGGCGGGAGCGCTGATCAGGGGCCACTGGGAGCGGCGGTGGAGGTCGTCGGCGACGGCGAGCAGCTGCTGGTTCCCCGCGAGGGAGAGGACGGCCCGGTGGAAGGCCCGGTCGGCCTCGGCGTAGTGGGCGCGGTCGCCCCGGGCGGCGGCGGTGGAGGTGGCCTCGGCGAGGGGGCGGAGCTCGGCCCAGCGGGCGGCCGGGACCGTGCGGGCGAGCCGCAGCATGACGGGGACCTCGATGAGCGCGCGGACCTCGGCGAGCTCGGCGAGCTCGCGGGGGGTGCGCTCGGTGACGCGGAATCCGCGGTTCGGCACGACCTCGACGGCGCCCTCGACGGCGAGGCGCTGCATGGCCTCGCGGACGGGGGTGGCCGAGACGCCGAAGCGCTCGCCGAGGGCGGGGGCGGAGTACACCTCGCCGGGGACGAGTTCACCGCCGACGAGGGCGGTGCGGAGGGCGTCGAGGATCTGGCCGCGGACGGAGTGCCGCACGACCCGGGGTCCGGCGGCGGCCGCGGGGCCGGCCGGTTGGCCGTGGGTGTGCTCGCCCCGGACGCCCTCGGCCCGCCGGGCGGGGGGGCGCGGGGTGCGAGGGGCTCGCCCGGAGTCGCGGACGGTTTCGGCGGCGCACGGAGGTCGGCCCTCGGCACGGGCCTGCTCCGGTACCCGCGTGGCGTCGCCGAAGGGCGGGGACGGCCTCTCCGTCGCCCGCTCGCGCGCTGCGCCCTGCTCCACCCGGGTCCTCCTGCGGCCTCGTGCCGGGCCCGGCTCGCGTCGCCCGGGTCCTCTGTGCACCATAGGCGAACGGACCGGCGTCAGGGGTGCGAGGGCTGCCCCCGGCGGCGCGGCCCCGCCGGCCGGTGGTGAGAGGCGATCTGATTCGGGTAAGGTAAGGCTAACCTGCTAACGATCGCGATTCGGTGGTCCCCATGACCGTCCCCGCCCTGTTGCCCGCCCCCTCGACCTCTCCTGTCGCGGCGTCCTACGCGCGCCTCGCCGAGGTCTTCCCCCATCTGCGGATAGAGGAACTCGCCCCGGGCGAGCGGCTGCCGCGCGGCGCGGGCTGGGTCGGCGCGGAGGACCTCGCGGCCGGCGGAGCCGACCTCGACGCCTTCCTCGCCTGGGACAACGCGCAGGTCCTGCGCGACTACGGCACGCAGGCCCGCCCCGACGTCGTCGCGAGCTTCGGACTGCACCGGTACGCCTGGCCCGCCTGCCTCCTCGTCACCGTCCCGTGGTTCCTGCACCGCAGGGTGCCCCGTCTGCCCGCCCGGAACGTCTCCTTCCAGCGCGCGCTCGGGCAGCTGACCGTCCGGGTGGAGGAGTTCGCCTGCCTGCCGGACGACCCCGCGGCCACCCTCCCCGGCGCCCGGGTCGTCGCCGACGAAGACGCCCTGCGGGCCGAAATGCGCGCCTCGCTCGCCGAGCACTTCGAGGCGATCCTCGACGGCTTCGGCTCCCGGATGCGGCGCGGCCGCCGCGCCCTGTGGGGCATGGCCACGGACGAGATCGTCGAGGGCCTCTGGTACGTCGGCACCCTGTTCGGCGAGGAGCGGCGGGCGATGGCCGAGCTCGACCTCCTCATGCCGGGCACCGCGAAGCCGTACAAGCCGTACGCGGGCGCCGCCGGCTTCCGCGAGCTGCCGGGCACCGAGGGCCCGGACGGCGCCCCGCGCGCCACGCGCGACCGGGCGGCCTGCTGCTTCTTCTACACGCTGCGGCCCGAGGACACCTGCATCACCTGTCCGCGCACCTGCGACGCCGAGCGCGTCCGTCGGCTCACCGAGACCGTCTGAGGCTCCCGGGTGATTACGCCACCCTCTCGGGTGGCTTAAATCGAACTCGATTCCCTTTCCCTGCATGGGTGTTCGACCAGATCGCACCTATTCGTATGCCGCGGGACCCCGTTGGCGTGCTCTTGCCCGGAAACCCCTTGAGCGCCGCGCGGGGTCGGCAAGTATGGGCCGCCAAACGCCCTACTGCGATGCAAGGGACACCGCATGAGACTGACCGACATATCGCTGGACTGGCTGCTTCCGGGCGGCGTGATGGTGGCCGGAGTCCTGACGGCGGTGGCGGTGCTCGCGCGCGGGAAGCGCGCCGGTGACCAGGCCGCGGCCGAGGACTCCTGGGAACGCAACGAGGAGCGCCGCAGACGCAAGGAGGCCGTCTACGGCACCGCTTCCTACGTCCTCCTCTTCTGCTGCGCCGCGGTCGCCGCGGCGCTCTCCTTCCACGGACTCGTCGGTTTCGGCCGGCAGAACCTCAACCTCGCCGGGGGCTGGGAGTACCTCGTCCCGTTCGGCCTCGACGGCGCCGCCATGTTCTGCTCGGTGCTCGCGGTCCGCGAGGCCAGCCACGGCGACGCGGCCCTCGGCTCGCGCCTGCTCGTCTGGCTGTTCGCGGGCGCGGCGGCCTGGTTCAACTGGGTGCACGCACCGCGCGGTCTCGGTCACGACGGCGCTCCGCAGTTCTTCGCGGGCATGTCCCTGTCCGCCGCGGTCCTCTTCGACCGGGCCCTCAAGCAGACACGCCGGGCCGCGCTGCGCGAGCAGGGCCTGGTGCCCCGTCCGCTGCCGCAGATCCGGATCGTCCGGTGGCTGCGGGCTCCGCGGGAGACCTTCGCCGCGTGGTCGCTGATGCTCCTGGAGGGCGTACGGACCCTGGACGAGGCCGTCGACGAGGTGCGGGAGGACCGGCGGGAGAAGGAGCAGAACCGCATCCGCAGGCGGGACCAGGTGAAGCTCGACCGGGCGCGGCTCAAGGCGATCAACCGCCAGCACCGGGCCTTCGGGCTCGGCAGGGGCGGTGGCCGTCAGGTCGAGATGGCCGCGCTCAACGCCCCGGCCGGTTCCGGTACGGGCCCGGGTCCCGGGTCCGGCGCGGGTTCCGGCTCCGGTTCCGCACCGGCGTCCGTCCAGGCCGCCGTCGCGGAACCCGCCATAGCGGACCCGGGACAACTGCCGCTTCGACCAAGGCCCTCCCTGCAAGCCGTCAGGGGACGTGACGCCCAGCCGGGCGAATCCCGGACGGTGGACCTCACCGCGGAGGACGACACCCAGACCCTGCCCCGCCTCGACTCCCTGGAGCGCAAGCTCAAGGATCTGGAGCAGCAGTTCGGCTGACCGCGCCGTCCACCACGGCACACCGTCCATCGCGCAGTTCGGCGGGGCCGCCTCTCAGGCGGCCCCGCCGTTCAGTTCGAACCACACCACCTTGCCCACCTCCTGGTCCTCGACCCCCCAGGAGTCGGCCAGGGCCTCGATGAGGACGAGCCCCCTGCCGTGCGTACCGTCGTCGGCGGGCGGTACGTGCGGTGGCGCGAGTCCCGGGACGAAGTCGCGGACCTCGACCCTCAGCTGTTCGGGCACGACCGTCGCGGTCACGACGGCCCCGTGCTCGGTGTGGATCAGGGCGTTGGTCACCAGTTCGCTGGTGAGCAGCTCCGCCACGTCGGAGGCGCCCGGTCCGCCCCACTTCCGCAGCAGTTCACGCAGGGCATGTCGCACCTCCGGCACCGCGGTGAGATCCGCGCATCCCACCTTTCTGAGAAGTTGAGTCGGCTGTCGTGCCTCCCCGGCCATAAACCCCCACCCACAGATCGCGTCGAACAGGCTCACGGGGATGCATGCCCCGCCAAATCGTCCGCATTCCCTCAGAGTCGGGGCACGTTGCGCAGGTTGGAGCGCGCCATCTGGAGCATGCGGCCCACTCCCCCGTCGAGGACGATCTTGCTGGCGGAGAGGGCGAAGCCGGTCACCATGTCGGCGCTGATCTTCGGCGGGATGGAGAGCGCGTTGGGGTCGGTGACGACGTCCACCAGGGCCGGGCCGTCGTGCTTGAATGCGTCCTTGAGGGCGCCGCTGAGCTGTTTGGGCTTCTCGACCCGGACGCCGTAGGCACCGGCGGCGCGCGCGATGGCCGCGAAGTCGGGGTTCTTGTTCGTCGTTCCGTACGAGGGGAGCCCGGCGACCAGCATCTCCAGCTCGACCATGCCGAGCGAGGAGTTGTTGAAGACGATCACCTTCACGGGCAGGTCGTACTGCACGAGGGTGAGGAAGTCGCCCATCAGCATGGAGAACCCGCCGTCGCCGGAGAGCGACACGACCTGACGTCTGCGGTCGGTGAACTGCGCGCCGATGGCCTGCGGCAGCGCGTTCGCCATCGAGCCGTGGCTGAACGAACCGATGATCCTGCGCCGCCCGTTGGGGGTGAGGTAGCGGGCCGCCCAGACGTTGCACATGCCGGTGTCCACCGTGAACACGGCGTCGTCGTCGGCGAGGTCGTCGATCACGGAGGCCACGTACTCGGGGTGGATCGGGACGTGCTTCTCGACCTTGCGGGTGTACGCCTTGACGACGCCTTCGAGCGCGTCGGCGTGCTTCTTGAGCATCTTGTCGAGAAAGCGGCGGTCGGTCTTGGCGCGGACGCGCGGGAGCGCGCAGCGCAGGGTCTCCCGGACGTCTCCCCAGACGGCGAGGTCGAGCCGGGAGCGGCGGCCGAGGCGTTCGGGCCGCACGTCCACCTGCACGATCTTCACGTCGTCGGGCAGGAAGGCGTTGTACGGGAAGTCGGTGCCGAGCAGGATCAGCAGATCGCACTCGTGGGTGGCCTCGTAGGCGGCGCCGTACCCGAGGAGCCCGCTCATGCCGACGTCGTACGGGTTGTCGTACTGGATCCACTCCTTGCCGCGCAGGGCGTGGCCGACCGGTGACTTGATCCGCTCGGCGAACTGCATCACCTCGGCGTGCGCCCCGGCCGTGCCGCTGCCGCAGAAGAGCGTCACCCTGTCGGCCTCGTCGATCATCCGAACGAGGGCGTCGATCTCGGCGTCCCCCGGGCGGACGGTCGGCCGGGTGGTGACGAGCGCGGTCTCCACGGCCTTCTCCGGCGCCGGCTGGGAGGCGATGTCGCCGGGCAGCGAGACCACGCTGACGCCGCCCCGGCCGACGGCGTGCTGGATCGCCGTGTGGAGCAGCCGGGGCATCTGCCGCGGGTTGGAGATGAGTTCGCTGTAGTGGCTGCACTCGCGGAACAGCTGGTCGGGGTGGGTCTCCTGGAAGTAGCCCAGGCCGATCTCGCTCGACGGGATCTGCGAGGCGAGGGCCAGGACCGGGGCCATCGAGCGGTGGGCGTCGTACAGCCCGTTGATGAGGTGCAGGTTGCCCGGCCCGCAGGAGCCCGCGCAGGCGGCGAGGCCGCCGGTGATCTGGGCCTCGGCGCCGGCGGCGAAGGCCGCGACCTCCTCGTGCCGCACCTGGATCCAGTCGATGTCACGGGTACGGCGGATGGCGTCGACGACCGGGTTCAGGCTGTCACCGACGACGCCGTACAGGCGCCGCACGCCCGCGCGGACGAGGATGTCGACGAACTGTTCCGCCACGTTCTGTTTGGCCATGGCTCCATCAACACATGGCCCGGCGGGTTACGCCTCCCAGACGCCCACCCCCGTACGGTCGTCGGCGTAGCCGGTCACCCTCAGCTGGGTGTCGGCGAGGAAGGCGGCCAGGCCGGGCGCCTCGGTCTCGCCCCAGCGGGCGGCGAGCTCGCGGGCGAGGCCGGGTTCGCCGCGCATCGGCTCGGCGAGGCCGGGCGAGGCGAGGAGCAGGGTGTCACCGGGGCGGGCGACGGAGGCGCGGAAGCGGAACGGCTCGGCGGGCGGGGGCACGGGCTCTTCGACGAGCGGCCCGGGAGCGGTCGTGATGCCGAGGTCCATGGTGAGCCGGTCGCCCTCCTCGGTCTCGGCGGCGACGTCCCGCGGGGGTGGCGAGCCGAAGCCCACGACGGGGGCGCCGGTGACGGCGGCGGGCTCGGGCAGGAGCGGCTCGATGTCCTGCCAGGCGCCGTCGCGGAGCCGGAAGAGACCGCCGCCGCCGATGCCGAAGAAGACCCGGGTGCGGCACGCGGGGTCGGCGGGGAGCAGCAGGCAGCGGAGGGTCGCGGTGTACTCGTCGGGGGCGAGGCCCCGTTCGGCGGCGCGGGCGCGGAGCTTGCCGTACGTGCGGTCGGTGAGCCGGTGCAGTCCCGACTTGAGGTCGCCGCGGCGGCCGGACCTGATGTCGTCGGAGAGCCGGGCGTGGCTGCGGCAGACGGCCTCGGCGATCCACTCGCAGGCGTCGGCGGCGGCGAGGTGGGCGTCCTCGGCGGCGCGGGAGCCCGTGGCGACGGCGACGAGGACGAGGGCGGCCTCGTCGTGGCCGAAGCGGGCGGTGAGCAGGGCGTCGCGGCGGGGCTCGCCCCGGTAGCGCGCGGAGTCCCCGCGTACGGAGGCGGCCCGCAGGGTGCAGGTGCCGTAGCGGGCGCCGTCGAGCACGGTGTCGGCGACCAGTTCGCCGAGCTCCCCTGGCCGGGCGACGGGAAGCGCGGTCGGCTCGGCCTCGTAGGTGGGCGGCCGGCTCCCGACGAAGCCGGTACGGGGCCGGGGCACGGGGACCTCGACGGTGAGGTCGCGCCCCGCCTCGGACCGCCCCACGGCCCGGGGCTCTCCCGGCTCGGGCTCCGGGGGCGCCGGCACCTGGAGGGTGGGCGCCTCGACGGGCGGGGCGGCCGGCGGCGGCGGGGGCGGCGCGGGAAAGGTCTGCGGCCCTTCGGGGGGCGCCTCCCAGGGCGCCGGACCGGAGACGAGCGGCGCGGAGCCGGGCGGGGGCCCCGACACGGGGGCCGGGCCGCCCGGCAGGGGCGGCCCGGCGGGCGGCGGTCCGGCGGGCGGCGGTCCGGCGGGCGCGGGCGGCGGTCCGAGAGGCCTGGGAGGCGGTCCGGGCGGGCCGGGCGGGCCGGTGGCCGGAACCGGTGATCCGGGAGTCGCGGCGGTCGGGGCCGGTGGCGGTGAGGGCGGCGGTACGCGGCCCGGCGGGGGCGCCGGGGCGGGTTCGGCCGCCGGGGCCCGCGGGGTCGTCGTGGCTCGGGGTGCCGTCGCGAAGTGGTCGTCGAGGGTGTCACCCGAGGCCGTCGGGGCCGTGTCCGGCGCCGACGCGTCGTAGAGCTTGTCCCACCAGTTGTCCCCCTGCTGAGTCATGCCCTTATTGTCCACCGCTCACGGCGCCCGAAAACGGGACATCACGAAAACCGTTGCTGCGAATGGGTGGTCCGCCGGGCGGCCCCACCCCCCACGGGAAGGACGCCCGGCGGACCGGCGTGATCAGCGCACGTCGTAGGCGCGGACCACGGTCTGGGTGACGGAGTTGCCGTTGGCGTCCGTCAGTTCGGTCTTCAGGGTGACGGGCTTACCGGTCGCGCCCGCGTGGTTCACGGTCGCGCTCCACTTGCCGCCCTGCTGGGAGACCCGCGCTTCGGTCCAGGTCGTACCACCGTCGTAGGAGTACGAGAGCTTGGCCGAGGTGAGCGCCGCGGGGGTGTAGCCCGCGTGACCCGTCGCGGTGAGGCCGATGTGCTGGCCGTCGGTCGCGGCGAGGGTCTTGAGTCCGTCCTCCGGAAGGTCGTACCGGGGGAAGAGAATCGGGATGCCCTGAGAATAGACGCTCTCGTCAAGCTTGGAGGTGAATTTCCACACCGAGTTGACGGAGGTGGAGCGGGCCCACACCCTGCTGCCGATCTTCATGGTGTTCTGTTCGAGGGTGTACGTCCCGGCTTCGGCCGGTACCTCGAAGGCTCCGGACGGCCAGCCGGTCTCGCCGACGAGCTCGCCGTCGCGGCTCAGGCTGAGGTTGCCGATGTCGCCGAAGGAGCCGGGCTCGGCGTGGTGGGTGCCGTCGCCCCACATGGCGTTCGCGAAGCCGATGAGGTTGCCCTGCCGCTCGGAGACGAGGACCGGCTCGCCGCTGGTGTCGCGCGGCGCGGTGGGGGCGATGACGCCGTCGTACCACCGCTCGGTGCGCTTCTCGCCGGGCCGGTACGTGTGACGGGCGCCGATCATGATCTCCCCGAACGGGAAGCTGCTGTTGACCATCTGCTGCCAGGCGGTGTCACCGGTGGAGTAGTACTCGGTGCGGGTGCCGGGCGCCGGGACGGTCTCCATCGAGCCGAAGGAGACGCCGACGCCGTTCGGGCGGTACGCGGCCGGGAAGTCCGTGAAGTCGGCGGCGAGGCCGGCCGAGCCGTACGTGGAGTCCGTGCGGCCGAGCCGGGCGTCGCGTACCCGGTAGTCCTTGTCGCCGCGGACCTGACCGGTCTCGGGGAAGGCGAGGCTGTAGACGTACGGGCTCTTCGCGGTGGCCTTCCAGGCAAGGGTGACCTCGCCGGCCTTCAGCCTGCCCAGGAGCGCGGTCGCCTCGGTGGACGGGACGGAGAGGACCGGCAGTCCGAGCCCGGCGAAGCCGCCCGAGGGGTACCAGCGGCCGGCGGCCGTGTGGTGGGCCACGACGGCGACGGCGCCCGCGGCCTTGGCGTCCCGGGCGAGGGCGCCCGCGCTGGTGGAGTCGTCGGGAAGACGGACCAGGGCGACACGGCCCCGGACCCCGGCGGCCGCGAGCTCCTCGGGAGTACCGGTTCCGGCGTCGACGAGGCGGGCGGAACCCGTGCCGTCGAGGTTGTCCGAACCGAGGGTGGCGGTCAGCGGGTGCAGGGACAGACCGTCGGTGGTCCGCAGCGAGGTGATCTGCGGGGCGGCTGTCCGCCAGTAGCTGCCGAACTCGAAGTCGCCGTCGTCCGCGTCGCCCTCGACGGAGGCGTAGTAGCCGCGGAGGGTGCGGGGGCCCGCGGCGGTGCCGGCGTGCAGCCAGGCGTCGTCCCAGGAGCGGGCGAAAGCGAGGGTGGCGCCACGGAGTTCGGAGGCCTTGTCGGTGGTCACCGACAGCTTGTGGGCCTTGCGGGCGTCGAGGACGACCGTGGTGTCCTTCCTCAGCTCCAGCTGCGGCCGGCCGAGGTAGCTGAGCGAGTCGTTCAGCGTGGCGCCCTCGCCCGCGTCGGGCGTGGCGACGAAGGAGGAGAGGAAGTAGGCGCCGGGGCGCAGGCGGTAGACCTGGTCGGCGGATCCGTCGTTGAAGCGGCGCTCGCCGCTGGCGTCGTCGGTGCCGATGACGTCGAGGGAGGAGGCGCCGGAGGCGGGGTTGCCCTGACGGTCGATCAGCTTGACGCGGAGGGTGACGGTCTCGGGCTCCACGTAGAGGGAGAAGGGGGTCGAGACGTGGACGCCGCCCTTGCCGGTGGCGAGCACGCGGCCGGTGACCTCGCCGTACTGGGCGCGGTCGAGGCCGGCGGCGGGGTCGAGCTCCAGCGGGACCCGGACGGTGGCGCCGGCCGGGACGGTGACGGTGCGCTGGCCGAGGCGGGCGACCGAACTCCGCACGCGGGAGCCGTCGTTGCCGGTGACCTTCGCGACGGCCAGGTTCAGGGTGACCGGAGCGCCGGAGGTGTTGGTGTACGGGACGGAGACCGTGGTGCGGTCGCTCCTGTCCTGCGGCCAGTTGAAGGTGCCGCCCTGGACGGCGGAGGCGCCGAGTACCTTCTGGTCGATCGCGGCCTTGACGTCGAGGCGGCCGCCGCCGACCTCGCGGACGTCGCCGGGGAGGTCGCTCTCGGCGGAGGAGACGAGGGCGGCCTTGACCTGCTGGGCGGTCCAGTCGGGGTGGCGCTGCCTGACGATCGCGGCGGCGCCCGCGACGTGCGGGGTCGCCATCGACGTACCGGACATGGACTGGTACGCGTAGACGCCCCGGCCACCGGCGGCGGCCGCGGAGATGGCGACTCCGGGCGCGGCTATCTCGGGCTTGAGGGTGTGGTTGACGATCGTCGGGCCGCGGCTGGAGAAGTACGCGGTGGAGTCGTCGCGGTCGGTGGCGCCGACGGTGAGCACGCTGGGCGCGCAGCCGGGCGAGGAGACCGTGTTGAGGGTCGGCCCGGAGTTGCCGGCGGCGATGACGAACAGCGTGCCCTCGTTCTGGGCGAGTTCCTCGGCCGCGACGCTCATCGGGTCGGTGCAGTCGGTGGGGACGGGGCTGCCGAGGCTCATGGAGACGACGTCGGCGCCCTGGGCGACGGCCCACTCCATGCCCGCGATGATCCAGGAGGCGGCGCCGGAGCCGGAGTCGTTGAGGACCTTGCCGTTGAGGAGGGCCGCGCCGGGGGCGACACCTTTCTTCTTTCCGCCGCTCGCCGCGCCGGAGCCGCCGACGGTGGAGAGGGTGTGGGTGCCGTGGCCCTGGCGGTCGCCGGCGGTCTCGGAGTCGGTGAAGTTCTCCGAGGCGGTGACCCGGCCCTTGAGGTCGGGGTGCTCGGTGTCGGCGCCGGTGTCGAGGACGGCGACCTTGGTACCGGTTCCGTCGTAGCCGGCGGCCCAGGCCTCGGGGGCGTGGACCTGCTGGGTCGAGCGCTCCAGGGTGGCCTGGACCTTGCGGTCGAGCCAGAGCTTCCTGATCCCGGCGGCGGAGCGGGCCGCCGGGGCGTTGAGCTCGGCCCAGAACGTGGCGGCCTGCTTCTTCTCCGCGGTGAGCGCGACGCCGTCGACGGTCCTGAGGACCTGGCCGCGCTTGGCGCCGCGCGGGGCGGCGGGGACGGAGCGGGCGAGGTCGGAGCCGTAGACCGCGATGAGGGGCAGCGTCGTGGTGGCGGCGTCGTCGTAGCCCTGGCGGACGAGCCCGGTGACGTTGAAGAGCTCCTCGTCGACGCGTCCGGCGGCGAGCGCGGCGGCGGCGTCCTCGGGGTAGACGTACAGGTCCTGGCCGGAGCGGCGGGTCTGGACCAGGGGGACGGTGCCGTCCTGGCGGGGCAGGGCCGTGGCGGCCGGGTTTCCGTCGGCGTCGCGGGTGACCACGACGCGGTCCCCGGTGACGAGGGTCACCGTGGCGGCCCGGTCCCCGGCGCGGGCCGAGGCCTCGCCGCCTACCAGCGGTCGCTTGCCGGCCGTGTCGTCCTGCGGCTCGTTCGCCACGGACGGCGCGACCGCGGTGACGGCCAGGACGGCGGCGGTCGCCGCCCCCAGGGCCGTACGCGAAATCGGGCGCATCGCTCTCCCCATCTGATTCCGGAAAAAGGGCACAAGACACCCGTCTCCGGAGGCTGTTGGTGCTGCGGTGGCGCCACATTGGCAGAGGTGAGGGCGGTACAGGGATGATGGGCAAGGCGGGAATACGCCGTGGCCGTTTCCCGCCAGGTCACCAACGGAACGAATGCCTCCGGTGAATGTCCAGGGAAGATCCGGGGCGCACCGCCGGGGGTACGGCGAGGGGCGGGGCATCCATGCTGGGAGCGATAGGACTCGACGAGCGCCAGGAGTCCGCGTACCGGGCGCTGGTCGCGCTGGGCGCGGCCGAGGTGACCGACCTCGCGCACCGGCTCGCGCTGCCCGAGCAGGACACCGAGCGGGCGCTGCGCCGCCTCGAGTCGCAGGGGCTCGCCGCCCAGTCCTCGGCCAGGACCGGCCGGTGGGTGGCGGCGCCGCCGGGGGTCGCCCTGGGGGCGCTGCTCACCCAGCAGCGGCACGAACTGGAGCAGGCGGAGCTGACGGCGAAGCTGCTCGCCGAGGAGTACCGGGCGGAGGCCGCGGAGGCGGCCGTGCACGACCTGGTGGAGGTGGTGACGGGCGCGAGCGCCGTCACCCACCGCTTCCTGCAGCTCCAGCTGGGCGCGCAGGAGGAGGTCTGCGCCCTGGTGACGGGCAAGCCGATCGCGGTCTCCGGCATGGAGAACGACGCGGAGGAGCAGGCCGCCGGGCGGGGGGTGCGCTACCGGGTGGTGATCGAGCGCGAGGTGCTCACGCTCCCCTCCGGGCTGCTCGAACTCTCGGCGGCGCTCGGCCGCGAGGAGAGGATCCGGGTCGCGGACCGGGTTCCGACGAAGCTGGTGGTCGCCGACGGGAACCTGGCGATGGTGCCGCTGACCGGCCGGGGCGCGGAGCCGGCGGCGATCGTCGTGCACGCGAGCGGGCTCCTCGAATCGCTGATGGGCCTGTTCGAGTCGGTGTGGCGCGAGGCGCTGCCGCTGAGGCTCGGGGCGGGCGCGCAGATCACCGAGGACGAGGCGCCGGGCCCGGACGTGATGGACCTGGAGATCCTGTCGTTGCTGCTCGCCGGGATGACGGACGCGAGCGTGGCGAAGCAGCTGGACCTGGGGCTGCGGACGGTGCAGCGGCGGGTGAAGGGGCTGATGGAGCTGACCGGGGTGACGACCCGCCTGCAGCTGGGCTGGCACGCCTATGAGAAGGGCTGGGTGGCGCGGGGCTGAGACCGGCCGCGCGGGCCTGTGCGCCGTACGCGGCGGAGCCCACGCGTAAGCGGCGACCCGGGTGGCCACCGCGCGCCGTACGCGACCGAGCCCGGGCGGCCACCGCGCGCCCGTACGCGACCGAGCCCGGAGCGCACCCCGTATGCCGTGCGCGACCTGCGGGGACGCCGGTTGTGGGGGACCCTGGCTGCGTGGGTGTGTGGCAGCTCCTGATGATCGCGACGGTGATGCTGCTCGGCGTGTTCGGGGTGCTGACCCCCGGCGTGCCGGGGACGTGGCTGGTGTGGGCGGCGATGCTCTGGTGGTCGCTCCACGAGCGGACCGACCTCGCCTGGATCCTGCTGGCCTCCACGACCGGGCTGCTGCTCCTCACCCAGGTGGTCGTCTGGCAGCTGCCGCCCCGCCGTTTCCGGGGCGTGGGCATCACCCGGCGGATGGTGACGTACGCCGGTGCGGGCGCGTTCCTGGGTTTCCTCCTGATCCCGGTCGTCGGCGCGATCCCGGGCTTCGTCGGCGGGATCTACCTCTCGGAACGGCTCCGGCTCGGCGGCCACGGTCAGGCCAGGGCGGCGACCAGGACGGTGATGCGGGCGGCCGGCACGAGCGTGCTGGTCGAGCTGTTCGCCTGTCTGCTGATCGTGGGGGCGTGGGCGGGCGCGGTGTTCGGGGGCTGAGCCACCTGGTGGGTGGGATCACGCTGGGCCGAACGAAGGTCATCACGATCCGTCCGCGCCGGATCCACCGCCCGGGTCCGGACGCGGCCTCCGGGGCGGAGTCCTGAGGTAGCGGGCGGCGTAGGAGCGCCAGGGGCGCCACTCCTCCTCGTCCGGTCCGCCCGGCGGGGCCACGTCCGGGTCGCCGAGGGCCCGCATCCGGATCAGGGCGGCGGCCTCGGCGCTCACGCCGGGGACGGCGAGGAGGGCGGCCTCGGCCTCGGCGCGGTCGGCCCCCGGGTCGAGGCGTACGGCTCCGCCGGCGAGCGCGCGGGCCAGCGGGCCCGCGACGGGATGGCCGGTCAGCGCCCGGGGCTCCGGGAAGACATGGGTGAGGGTGCCACAGGCGGTGGCCAGCGGGGTGCCGTGCGGCTCGACGAGCAGGGCCGCCTCGGCCGCGCCGAGAACGGTCCGCAGGGCGAACTCCTCCGGTTCGGCCGTCCCCGGCGACCGTACGCCGGGCCGGGCGGCCACCTCGGCGGCGAGCCCGGGCGCCGCCCCGAGGCGCTCGGCGACCGCGTACGGGTCGGCGTCCAGGTCGAAGAGGCGGCGCAGCCGGTGCACGGCGGTCGTCAGGTCGCGCAGCTCGGTGAGGTGGATCCGGGCGTCGAGCCAGCGTCCGGCGGAGCTCTCGTCGACGGAGACGACGCCGGTGCCGTACGGGAGGCGGAGCGTGCGCCGGTAGGTGCGGGCGCCGGGGGTGCCGACGACCTCCTCCACGCGGGGCACGGCCTCGGCCGCGAGCAGGTCGAAGACCTCGCCGGCCGCGTAGGGGCCCCGGTGGGCGAGCCGCAGCGGGACCCCGGCGGCGAGCGCGGTCCGGGCTCCCGCGCCGCTGCCCGCCTCGGCGCGCAGGGCGGTGGGGGTGCGGGCGTAGACGGCGCGGATCGTCTCGTTGAACTGGCGGACGCTGGCGAAGCCGGCCGCGAAGGCGATCTCGGTCACCGGGAGGCCGGTGGTCTGGAGCAGCAGGCGCGCGGTGTGCGCCCGCTGGGCGCGGGCGAGCGCGACGGGCCCGGCGCCGAGCTCGGCGGTGAGCTGGCGCTGCACCTGGCGGGTGCTGTAGCCGAGGCGTCCGGCGAGGCCGGGCACGCCTTCGCGGTCGACGACGCCGTCGCCGATCATCCGCATGGCGCGCCCGACGACGTCGGCGCGTACGTCCCAGGCGGCGGAGCCGGGGACGGCGTCCGGCCGGCAGCGGCGGCAGGCCCGGAAGCCGTGGCCCTGGGCGGCGGCGGCCGTCGGGAAGAAGGCGACGTTCTGCCGTTTGGGGGTGACGGCGGGGCAGCTGGGGCGGCAGTAGATCCCGGTGGTCCGGACGGCGAAGAAGAACTCCCCGTCGAACCGCGCGTCCCTGCTGCTGACCGCCTCGTAGCGGGTGTCGTCGTCCCTCACGGGTTCCAGTGTGCGGCCGCCGATCGACCGGGGCTCGCGGTTTTCGGACACCGTGCACCCGGGGTACGTGGTGCCGGACCGCGCGTCCCCGGGGTGGTACGACCCCGGGGACGCGCGCGTACGGGCTAGCGCAACCGGCCGCTGCGCTTGAACTCTCCGGCGGCGCGGCCCGCGTCCCCCTTGCGCTTCCAGTCCTTGCGGATCTCGTTGCGCAGGCGGGCGTCGGTCTTGGCCACGAGCCGCTGGTTCTCGCGCAGGAGCTTGCGGAAGCTCTCCAGCCGGCGCACGGGCAGGGTGCCGTCGTCGATGGCCGCGAGCACCGCGCAGCCCGGCTCCGCCTCGTGGGCGCAGTCGGGGAAGCGGCACCGCCCGGCCAGCTCCTCGATCTCCGAGAAGACCTGGCCGACGCCGGTCTCGGCGTCCCAGAGGCCGACGCCGCGCAGCCCGGGGGTGTCGATGAGGACTCCCCCGCCCGGCAGCACGAAGAGGTTGCGGGTGGTGGTGGTGTGGCGGCCCTTGCCGTCGACGTCACGGGCGGCCTGGACGGTCATGACGTCGTGGCCGACGAGCGCGTTGGCGAGGGTGGACTTCCCGGCGCCGGAGACGCCGAGCAGCACGGTCGTGCCGCCGGCGACCACCGCGGCGAGCACGTCGAGTCCCTCGCCCGTGGCCGAGCTGAGGGGCACCACCCGCACGCCGGGGGCGACGGTCTCGACGTCGTCGACGAGGTAGGACAGCCCGACGGGGTCGGGCACGAGGTCCGCCTTGCTGAGGACGACGGTCGGCTGGGCGCCGGACTCCCACGCCAGGGCGAGGAAGCGTTCGATCCGGCCGAGGTCCAGCTCGACGGCGAGCGAGACGGTGATGACGGCGTGGTCGACGTTGGCGGCGAGGATCTGGCCCTCGGACCGCTTGGAGGAGGTGGACCGCGCGAACGCGGTCCGGCGCGGCAGGCACGCCCGTACGTATCGGGGGTCGCCGACACCCTCGGGGTCGACGGCGGCCCAGTCACCGGTGCAGACGACCCGGAGCGGATCGTGCGGGGTCACGAACGCCGTGTCGGCGCGCACGATCCCGTCGGCGGTGGCGACGTCGCACTGACCGCGATCGACCCGGACGACCCGTCCGGGGACGAGCCCCTGGGCGGCGTACGGCGCGAAGGCGGCGGCCCAGCCGGAGTCCCAGCCGTGGGCGTCGAGCAGCGAGGAGGAAGAGGTGACGGGGGAAAGCGGGAAAGACAAGGGGGACCCTTCACAGGGGTGGCCCCGGCACTGTGGGTGAGAAGAGTGAGGTCAGCCGGTGGCCACGGAGGTGGTGTGGATGAACTTCTGCGTGAGGGCAAGGCCCGTCGTGACGACAGCCATCGGTCACACCTCCTGTGGGTCTTCTCGCGTGGGTCTTCTCGCGTGGATCTTCGCGATCCTGTACGGGGAACACCGTAGCGGCACCGCTTCGGCGGGCGCCACCGGTTTTACCCGGGGTGCCGACGGGGCAATCGGCCGCCCCGCCGGGGTCGGCCGGGTGGCAGCGGGCGCGGTAGCGGTACGAGCCCGGGTCCCGGAAGCCGGCGTCCGTTTCGTTCAAGACCCGCCGGGAGCGCCGTGCCTACCGTGGCGGCATGGACACAGCACCTGACCTCACCCCCCGTCTCGACCTCGTCGGCGTCGTCGTCTCCGACATGGCCGCCTCACTCGCCTTCTACCGCCGCCTCGGTCTGGACCTCCCGGACGGGGCCGATTCCGCCCCGCACGTGGAGGTGGCGCTGCCCGGCGGGCTGCGGATCGCCTGGGACACCGAGGACCGTCGTGCGTTCCTTCGACCCCGGTTGGCGGCGGCCCGAGGGCGGGAACCGGATCGAGCTCGCCTTCCGGTGCGCCTCGCCGGGGGCCGTGGACGCGGTGTACGGGGAGCTGGTCGCCGCCGGGTACCGGGGGCATCTGAAGCCCTGGGACGCCGTCTGGGGCCAGCGCTACGCCGTGGTCCTCGACCCGGACGGGTGCGGGGTCTCGCTGTTCGCCGACGCCGCCACGGACGCCGCGTAGGCCCCCGGGGTCGTACCGGCGAGCGCGCGGGTCTCGCGGACGAGGTGGGCCTGGTCCGCGCAACCCGCGCGCAGGGCGGCCTCCGCCTGGGGCACGCCGGCCAGGATCAGGGCGAGGGCGCGCTGGAGCCGGAGGACGCGGGCGAGGGTCTTGGGGCCGTAGCCGAAGGCGTCCAGGGAGCGCCGGTGCAGTTGCCGGGCGCCGAGCCCGACCGCGCCGGCCGTCTCGCCGACCGCACGGCCCGCCGCGAGCCGTGCCACGACGGCCCGGAGCAGCGGGTCGGGCGCGGGGGCCCCGGCGGCCCGGCGGCGTACGAGCGCGTCCAGGGCGGCCGCCGGGTCGGGGGCCGCCGTGATCCGCTCGCCGAGCCGTCGCGCCTCGGCCTCGCCCCAGAGGGCGCCGAGGGCGATCCGCCGGTCGCGGAGTTCGTGGGCCGGTACGCCGAGGAAGCCGGGCGCGTCACCGGGGGCGAAGCGGATTCCGGCGTACCGCGCGGCGGTCTCCGCGGGCAGGTACGCGTGGGTGTCGGGTCCGGCGACGAGGAGGTGGCCGTCGGCCCAGATCAGGTCCATGCAGCCGTCGGGCAGGACCGGCCGGGTGCCCTCCGTGGCGGGGGCGGCGGTCCGGGTCCACAGGACGGCTCCGTCGAGCAGGGCGGGGCGCTCCTCGTACACCCCTCCAACCTAGCGGTACGGCCTCAGTCCTTCTCCCAGCCGGAGTGGAGGCGGGCCTTCACGTCGTCCGGGGGCAGGAACCTCGACCAGCGCTCGGGGAACTCGGAGGGCATGTCCGGGTCGTCCTCGTCGACGTCGTCCGCCTCGGCCCGGACCCGGGCGACGAGCTCCGCCGCCTGCACGGCGCGGGCCCGCTCGTTGGCCTCGCGGGCCGCGGCCGTGGCGACGGAGGGCCAGACGCGGTCGATGGCCGCGTTCACGGCGGCGCCGACGAGGACGGCGAAGGCCGAGATGCCGATCCACAGGAGGACGGCGATGGGGGCGGCGAGGGAGCCGTAGATCGTCGGGCCCTCGACCTGGCTGGTGAGGTAGATACGCAGCAGGAAGCTGCCGAGCACCCACATCCCGAGCGCGACGAGGGCCCCGGGGATGTCCTCGATCCAGGGCGATCTCACGGGCACGGACACGTGGTAGAGCGTGGTGAGGAAGGCGATGGAGAGCAGGATGACGGCCGGCCAGTACAGGACGGACACGACCTCCGTGCCCCAGGGGACGAGTTCGACGACCCGGTCGGGGCCGACGACCGCGAGGGGTAGCACGACGGCGCCGATGAGCAGGGCCACGAGGTAGAGCAGGAAGGCGAGCAGTCTGGTCTTCACGATGCCGCGGTGGCCGTCGAGTCCGTACATGACGGTGATGGTGTCGATGAAGACGTTCACCGCGCGCGAGCCGGACCAGAGGGCGATGGCGAAGCCGAGGGAGATCAGGTCGGCCCGGTTGCCCTGGGTCACGTCGTCCAGGATCGGTTTGGCGATGTCCTCGACGCCCCGGTCGGAGAGGACCGTTCCGGCGGCGCGGAGGATGTTCTCCTGGATGCTCGCCACGGTGTCCGTGTTCGTCCAGTCGTCGGCGTAGCCGAGGAGACCGATCAGACCGAGGAGCAGCGGCGGCAGGGACAGCAGCGTGAAGAACGCGGCCTCGGCGGCGAGGCCGAGGATCCGGTACTCGATGCACGAGTTGACGGTGTCCTTGAGGAGCAGCCAGACCATCTTCCGCTTCGAGACGTTGCGGTAGAGGACGCGCGCGCGGTGGAGCCTGCTCCAGGGCCGCCGCTCGGGCCGTTCGGGTGTTTCGCTTGCTGCCTGCACCTGCTTACCGTATCGGCATGGCAGCGACCACCCACACCGTGACCAACCAGCCTCCTCCCCTGGTGGGACATGACGTCTTCACGAGCGATCGGACACTGGCGGAGGCGGTCGAACGGCACCTCGCGCCGGAGGTCCTGACGGAGGCCCGCGAGGAGCTGGTCGTCCTCGGCCGGGCGGCCGGTTCGGCGCAGGTCCAGGAGTGGGGGGCGCGCGCGAACGAGAACCCGCCGCGGCTGCGGACCCACGACCGGTACGGCCACCGGATCGACGAGGTCGACTTCGACCCCGCCTGGCACCGGCTGCTCGGCAAGTCGGTGGAGGCCGGACTCACCGACGCGTGGGGCCGTCCGGGTGGTCATGTGCGGCGGGCCGCCGGGTTCCTGGTGATGTCCCAGGTGGAGGCGGGGCACGGCTGTCCCGTGTCGATGACCCACGCCGCCGTGCCCGCGCTGCGCACCGAGCCGGAGCTCGCGGAGGTCTGGGAGCCGGCGGCCACCTCGCACGTGTACGAGCGGGCGCTGGGCACGGTCGCGGAGAAGCCGGGCGTCCTGCTCGGGATGGCCATGACGGAGAAGCAGGGCGGCAGTGACGTCCGGGCGAACACGACGGAGGCGCGCCCGCTCGCGGCCGACGGGGAGTACGTCCTGACGGGTCACAAGTGGTTCTGTTCGGCCCCGATGTCGGACGCCTTCCTGGTCCTGGCGCAGGCTCCGGCGGGCCTCACCTGCTTCCTGGTGCCCCGGGTCCTCGCGGACGGTTCGCGCAACCCCTTCGCGATCCAGCGGCTCAAGGACAAGCTGGGGAACCGTTCGAACGCCTCCGCCGAGGTGGAGTTCGACGGGACGACGTGGGCGCGCCGGGTCGGCGGGGAGGGGCGCGGGCTGCGCTCGATCATGGGCATGGTCGCGGCGACGCGGCTGGACTGCGTCCTCGGTTCGGCGGCGCTGATGCGGCAGGCGGTGGCGCAGGCCCTGCACCACTGCGCGTACCGCGAGGCGTTCGGCGGGCCGCTGATCGAGAAGCCGCTGATGCGCAACGTCCTCGCCGACCTGGCCCTGGAGTCGGAGGCGGCGACGGTCCTGGCCATGCGTCTGGCGGCGGCCCAGGACGCCGCCGATGCCGACGGCGGCAGCGAAGCCGAACGGGAGCGGGCCCTGCTCCGCATCGCCGTGCCGGCGGCGAAGTACTGGGTCACCAAGCGGTGTACGCCGATGGTGGCGGAGGCCCTGGAGTGCCTGGGCGGCAACGGGTACGTGGAGGAGTCGGGGATGCCCCGGCTGCTGCGGGAGTCGCCGCTCAACTCGGTCTGGGAGGGCTCGGGGAACGTGCAGGCGCTCGACGTGGTGCGGGCGCTGCGGACCGAGCCCGCCTCGCTCGACGCGCTCCTGCGGGAGGTCGGGGCGGCGCGGGGCGCGGACCACCGGCTCGACCGGGCGATCCGGGGGCTCCTGGTCGAACTGGCGGACCTGGAGGGGATCGAGGCGCGGGCGCGGCGGCTCACGGAGCGGCTGGCGCTCGTCCTCCAGGGGGCGCTGCTGGTGCGGTGGGCGCCGCCGGAGGTCGCGGACGCGTTCTGCGCGGCGCGGCTGGGCGGGGACGGGGGCGCGGCGTTCGGGACGCTGCCGCACACCCTGGACCTGCGGGCGCTGGTGGAGCGGGCGCGGGTGGAGGCCTGAGGGAGCGCGACCGGGCGCGCGTCCGAGGGAAGGCGACCGGGCGCGCGTCCGAGGGGCGGGCGCCGGTGTCGCGGGAGGCTGTCCCGCGCGCACCAGGGGTGGACCGCAGGGGGTCGGCGCGCGCGGAAAAGCGGGGGTGGTGCTGCGCCGACACGGCACCACCCGCCGCTCTCACCAGCTTCACCCAGGGGGCCCCTCGGCGAACAGAGTTGCAAAGGGTTGCAGGATTACCCGAACCGGGCCTCGCCGGACGGTTCCGAACGGCACGATGGGCACCGACACTCCGGACATCTGCCCTGTGCAGAACCGATACAGCACCCCGGGTGGCTGGGAGAGACCGATGAAGAACACGCAGCTCGACATGAAGCGCCTCGCCACCATGGACGCCGCCCAGGCCACTCGGCTGCTGCACCGGGTACGCGAGGAGACCCTGGCGGGCCGTACGCCTCCGATCGCCCCCCGCCCCGTGATCGACGCGTCCTGGCAGCGGATGGCCCGGCTCGGGCTCGACCCCGACCAGGGCACGGAAAGTGTGCTGTTGCGGCGGGACGAGCTGGAGGAGCGGCGCAGGACCACGCTCCTCTCCGAGGTCATGCAGACGCTGAGCCGCGGACTGGCCGGCATCGCCGACACCTCCCTGCAGATCATGGTGGTCACCGACGAGCACGGCCGGGTGCTGTGGCGGCAGGGGAACCTCTCGGTCCTGCGGCAGGCGAACGGCATCTGTCTTGAGGAGGGCGCGGCCTGGACCGAGCACGCCACCGGCACCAACGCGGTGGGGACGGCCCTCGCCATGGGCCGGGCGGTGCAGGTGCACTCCGCCGAGCACTACCTGCAGACGCTCCACAACTGGACCTGCGCCGCCGCGCCCGTGCACGATCCGCGCGACCGGCGGCTGCTCGGCATCCTGGACGTGAGCGGCCCCGCGTCCACCTTCCATCCGGCGATGCTGGCCCTGGTCGGTTCGGTGGCCCAGCTCGCCGAGGCGGAGATGCGGGAGCGGCACCGCGGATCGGTGGAGCGGCTGCGCGCGGTGGCCGCGCCGATCCTCTGCCGGGTGGGGGGCCGGGCGATCGTCGTGGACACCCACGGCTGGACGGCGGCGGTGACGGGGCTCGCGCCGGTGGACCGGATCCCGCTGCCGAAGTCGTTCCGGTCCGGCCGGCTGTGGCTGCCCTCGCTCGGGGTGTGCGCGGTGGAGCCGCTGCCCGGCGGCTGGCTGCTGCGGGTCGAGGAGGAGACGCCGGCCGAGGTGCCGGGCGCGGCGGCGGCGAGCCGGGTGGTGCTCGATCTGAGCCGGCCGCGCCGCTGGACGGTGTCCGTCTCGGGGGCGGCGGGCAGCTGGCAGCAGGAGCTGAGCCCCCGGCACGCGGAGCTCCTCTATGTACTGGCGGTGCACCGGGACGGGCGGACGGCCGCGGAGCTGGCGGACGACGTCTTCGGGGACCGTACGCGGACGGTGACCGTACGGGCCGAGATGTCCCGGGTGCGCCGGAACCTGGCCGGGGTCCTGGCGCACCGCCCGTACCGCTTCCGCGAGGAGGTCGCGGTGGAGGTCCTGCGCCCGGAACGCCCGGCGGACCTGCTGCCCCACTCGGTGGCACCGGCGGTACGGGCGGGGGCGCCCGGGTAGCGGCCCGGTACGCGCGGGGCCCCGGGTAGCGGCGTGGCGGCCCGGTACGCGCGGGGCCCCCGGGTAGCGGCCGGTCCGGGCGTGTCCACCATGCGGACGGCCGTCCTGCCGCCTGCCCCGCGGGGCAGGGCCCGCTCTGGGAATCCGGCGCTCCGCATGATGCGATGACCCCATGAGCATCACTCTCACCACCTGGTCCCTCGAACAGACCTCGCCCTCCGACCTGGTCCCCGCCACCCCGCCGGAGGGCGACGACATCACGGTCCGGCGCGCCGAGGTGCCCTCGGCGGAGTTCAGCCGCTTCCTCTACACCGCGGTCGGCGGCGACATCCGCTGGGCCGACCGGCTGTCGCTGACCTACAAGCAGTGGCAGGAGATCGTGGAGAAGCCGGGCGCCGAGATCTGGGTGGCGTACGACAGGGGGACGCCGGCCGGGTACGTGGAGCTGGACCCGCAGGACGACGGCACGGTGGAGATCGTCTACTTCGGCCTGATCCCGGCCTTCCGGGGGCGCCGCATCGGCGGCCACCTCCTCTCGTACGGGGTGGCCCGGGCCTGGGACCTGGCCGAGCGGTGGCCGGAGCGCGAGGCGACGAAGCGCGTCTGGCTGCACACCTGCTCGCTCGACGGACCGCACGCCATGGCCAATTACGAGCGGCGCGGCTTCCGGCTGTTCGACACCAAGGTCGAGGAGACCGAGGAGACCGAGACGCCCGGTCCGTGGCCGGGCGCCCACGCCTGAGTCCACCGAGATCCGCCGAAGGGGCCCTGGTCAGGGCCCCTTTCGCGTGACCCACACCACATCATCTCGACAAGCGAGACGACTATGTCCGCATCCTGGACGATGCTGGACTGGGTCCAAAGTCCCATGACACGCTTCCGTCATGTCTGGAACTGGAATTGCCTTGGTGAGTCGGCGGCACGTCGACCTGGGCCGTATGTCCAGCGCCATCTGTCCGGTGCGCTGAGAGAACCAGCACCGCCGCGATCTCCTTTCAGCACGACTCTGCCCCGCCCTGCTGCGCACTGACGCGCCACCCTCCGACCTGAGCGCCAGTGTGCAGGTCAGAGCCGCCCTCTCGCAGTCCCGAAGGACACAACGCCATGGCCGCCACCCCGGAAAACCCCACTCCCGCCGCCGCCCGCCGCAAGGCCGGGCGCCACCGTGGCGAGGGTCAGTGGGCCGTGGGGCACTTCACCCCCCTGAACGGCAATGAGCAGTTCAAGAAGGACGACGACGGTCTCAACGTCCGGACACGTATTGAGACGGTCTACTCGAAGCGCGGATTCGACTCCATCGACCCCAACGACCTGCGCGGACGCATGCGCTGGTGGGGCCTCTACACCCAGCGCAAGCAGGGTCTGGACGGCACCAAGACGGGCGTCCTGGAGCCGGAGGAGCTGGACGACGAGTACTTCATGCTCCGCGTCCGCATCGACGGCGGCCGGCTGACCACCGAGCAGCTGCGGGTCATCGGCGAGATCTCCGAGGAGTTCGCCCGGGGCACGGCCGACATCACCGACCGGCAGAACGTCCAGTACCACTGGATCCGCATCGAGGACGTGCCCGAGATCTGGAACCGCCTGGAGGCGGTCGGCCTGTCCACCACCGAGGCCTGCGGCGACACCCCGCGCGTCATCCTCGGCTCCCCCGTGGCCGGGATCGCGGCGAACGAGATCATCGACGGCACGCCCGCCATCGACGAGATCTACCGCCGGATCGTCGGCAACAAGGACTTCTCCAACCTGCCCCGCAAGTTCAAGTCCGCGATCTCCGGCTCGCCGCTCCTCGACGTGGCGCACGAGATCAACGACATCGCCTTCGTGGGCGTGCACCACCCGGAGCACGGCCCCGGCTTCGACGTCTGGGTCGGCGGCGGTCTCTCCACCAACCCCAAGCTCGGCGTCCGCCTCGGCACCTGGGTCTCCCTCGACGAGGTCCCGGACATCTACGAGGGCGTCATCTCGATCTTCCGCGACTACGGCTACCGCCGGCTGCGCAACCGCGCCCGCCTGAAGTTCCTCGTCGCCGACTGGGGCCCGGAGAAGTTCCGCCAGGTCCTGGAGGACGAGTACCTCCACCGCAAGCTGACCGACGGCCCCGCCCCCGAGCAGCCCGCCGGCCGCTGGCGCGACCACGTCGGTGTGCACCGGCAGAAGGACGGCAGGTTCTACGTCGGCTTCGCGCCCCGCGTCGGTCGCGTCGACGGCACCACCCTGACGAAGATCGCCGCCGTCGCCGAGGCCCACGGCTCCGGCCGGGTCCGCACCACCGCCGAGCAGAAGATGCTCGTCCTCGACGTCGAGGAGGCGCAGGTCGAATCGATCGTCGCCGCCCTGGAGGCGCTGGACCTGCGCGTCACCCCCTCGCCGTTCCGGCGCGGCACCATGGCCTGCACCGGCATCGAGTTCTGCAAGCTCGCGATCGTCGAGACCAAGGCGCGCGGCGCCTCGCTCATCGACGAACTGGAGCGCCGCGTCCCGGAGTTCGACGAACCGCTGACGATCAACATCAACGGCTGCCCGAACGCCTGCGCCCGCATCCAGGTCGCGGACATCGGCCTCAAGGGCCAGCTGGTCCTGGACGACGAGGGCAACCGCGTCGAGGGCTACCAGGTGCACCTGGGCGGCGCGCTCGGCCTGGAGGCCGGCTTCGGCCGCAAGGTCCGCGGCCTCAAGGTCACCGCGACCGAGCTCCCCGACTACGTGGAGCGGGTCCTCAAGCGCTTCCAGGCGGAGCGCGAGACCGGCGAGCGCTTCGCCACCTGGGCGGCCCGCGCCTCCGAGGAGGCGCTGTCGTGAGCGACGCACGCGCGGCCACCGGGCCGCAGCCGACGACGCAAGCCGCGCGTCCGCGCCGCGCGGGCGGAGAAGCGATCAAGGAGGCACTGTGAGCGAGCGTGCCGCACCGTTCCACTGCCCCTACTGCGGCGACGAGGACCTGCGTCCGAACGAGCAGGGTCACGGCGCCTGGGAATGCGCCGCGTGCAGCAGAGCCTTCCAGCTGAAGTTCCTGGGGCTGCTCGCCCCGGGGACTTCGGGCAACACCGCTGGAGGGGAAGAGATATGACGATCGCCCAGGACGTCACCACGGCCGACCTCAAGGCACTCGCCGAACAGGCCGGCCGCGATCTGGAGGACGCCTCCCCGCTGGAGATCCTCCGGTGGGCCGCCGACACCTTCGGCGAGGGCTTCTGCGTCACCTCGTCCATGGAGGACGCGGTCGTCGCCCACCTCGCCTCCCGGGTCCGGCCCGGCGTGGACGTCGTCTTCCTCGACACCGGCTACCACTTCGAGGAGACCATCGGCACCCGCGACGCCGTGGACGCCGTCATGGACGTCCACGTCATCACCCTGACGCCGCGCCGGACCGTGGCCGAGCAGGACGCCGAGCACGGGCCGAGGCTGCACGACCGCGACCCCGACCTGTGCTGCGCGCTGCGCAAGGTCAAGCCCCTCGAAGAGGGCCTGACCCGCTACCGCGCCTGGGCGACGGGCCTGCGCCGCGACGAGTCCCCCACCCGGGCGAACACCCCGGTCGTCGGCTGGGACGAGAAGCGGCGCAAGGTCAAGGTCTCCCCCATCGCCCGCTGGACGCAGGACGACGTCGACGCGTACGTCACGGAGCACGGCGTCCTCACCAACCCGCTCCTCATGGACGGGTACGCCTCCGTCGGCTGCGCCCCCTGCACCCGCCGCGTCCTGGAGGGCGAGGACGCCCGCGCCGGACGCTGGGCGGGCCGGGGCAAGACCGAGTGCGGACTGCACGGCTGATGACGACGACCCCCCACCCCTCTTCAGAGACCTCCCGGGAGAACCACGTGACCGGTGCCACCATCTGGCTCACCGGCCTGCCGAGCGCCGGCAAGACCACCATCGCGTACGAGCTGGCGGGCCGGCTGCGCGACGAGGGCCACCGTGTCGAGATCCTCGACGGCGACGAGATCCGCGAGTTCCTCTCGGCGGGCCTCGGCTTCACCCGCGAGGACCGGCACACCAACGTGCAGCGGATCGGCTTCGTCGCCGAACTGCTCGCCTCGCACGGCACGCAGGTCCTGGTCCCGGTCATCGCGCCGTACGCCGACAGCCGCGAGGCCGTCCGCAAGCGGCACCACGCCGAGGGCACCGCCTTCGTCGAGGTGCACGTGGCCACGCCGGTGGAGGTCTGCTCCGTCCGTGACGTGAAGGGGCTCTACGCCAAGCAGGCAGCGGGCGAGATCAGCGGGCTCACCGGCGTCGACGACCCGTACGAGGCACCCGAGACGCCCGATCTGCGGATCGAGTCCCAGAACCAGACCGTGCAGGAGTCCGCGGCGCAGCTCCACGCGCTGCTCACCGAGAAGGGTCTGCTGTGACCACTGTCGCTCATGTCCACGACACCACGGGCAGCCCGTTCGCGCTGTCGCACCTGGACTCCCTGGAGTCCGAGGCCGTCCACATCTTCCGTGAGGTGGCGGGTGAGTTCGAGCGGCCGGTGATCCTCTTCTCCGGCGGCAAGGACTCCATCGTCATGCTGCACCTGGCGCTGAAGGCCTTCGCCCCGGCGCCGGTCCCCTTCACGCTGCTGCACGTCGACACCGGGCACAACTTCCCCGAGGTCCTGGAGTACCGCGACCGCGTCGTCGCCCAGCACGGCCTGCGGCTGCACGTCGCCTCCGTCCAGGAGTACATCGACGCCGGCAAGCTGCGCGAGCGTCCCGACGGCACCCGCAACCCGCTGCAGACCGTGCCGCTGACCGAGGCGATCCAGCGGCACCGCTTCGACGCCGTCTTCGGCGGCGGCCGCCGCGACGAGGAGAAGGCCCGCGCCAAGGAGCGGGTGTTCAGCCTCCGCGACGAGTTCTCGCAGTGGGACCCGCGCCGCCAGCGCCCCGAGCTGTGGCAGCTCTACAACGGCCGGCACGCGCCCGGTGAGCACGTCCGGGTCTTCCCGCTCTCCAACTGGACCGAGCTCGACGTCTGGCAGTACATCCAGCGCGAGAGGATCGACCTCCCGGAGATCTACTTCGCCCACGAGCGCGAGGTGTTCGCCCGCGCGGGCATGTGGCTCACCGCCGGCGACTGGGGCGGCCCCAAGGAGTCCGAGACGGTCGAGACGCGGCTGATCCGCTACCGCACCGTCGGCGACATGTCCTGCACCGGCGCCGTCGACTCCGACGCCACGACGCTGGACGCCGTCATCGCCGAGATCGCCGCCTCCCGCCTCACCGAGCGGGGCGCGACCCGCGCCGACGACAAGATGTCCGAGGCCGCGATGGAAGACCGCAAGCGCGAAGGGTACTTCTAATGAGCACGTCCACCGAGCAGCTGTCCGAGCAGCTGGCGGCCACCACCCTGTTGCGCTTCGCCACCGCCGGCTCCGTCGACGACGGCAAGTCCACCCTGGTGGGCCGGCTGCTGCACGACTCCAAGTCGGTCCTCGCCGACCAGCTGGAGGCCGTGGAGCACGCCTCGCGCTCCCGGGGCCAGGCGGCGCCCGACCTGGCGCTCCTGACCGACGGTCTGCGGGCCGAGCGCGAGCAGGGCATCACCATCGACGTGGCCTACCGCTACTTCGCGACGCCCCGCCGCCGCTTCATCCTCGCCGACACCCCCGGGCACGTGCAGTACACCCGGAACATGGTCACCGGCGCCTCCACCGCCGAACTGGCCGTGGTCCTCGTCGACGCCCGCAACGGCGTGGTCGAGCAGACCCGCCGGCACGCCGCCGTCGCCGCGCTGCTCCGCGTCCCGCACGTGGTCCTGGCCGTGAACAAGATGGACCTGGTCGACTACCGGGAGCCCGTCTTCGCCGCGATCGCCGAGGAGTTCACGACGTACGCCTCCGAGCTCGGCGTCCCGGAGATCACCGCGATCCCGATCTCGGCGCTCGCCGGCGACAACGTCGTGGAGCCCTCCGCGAACATGGACTGGTACGGCGGCCCGACGGTCCTCGAACACCTGGAGACCGTCCCGGTCAGCCACGACCTGAGGGCCTGCCACGCACGGTTCCCCGTGCAGTACGTGATCCGTCCGCAGACCGCCGAGCACCCCGACTACCGGGGCTACGCCGGTCAGATCGCGGCCGGGGCCTTCCGGGTCGGCGAGCAGGTCACCGTCCTGCCGTCGGGGCGGACCTCCACGATCACCGGCATCGACGCGCTCGGCGAGTCGGTGGACATCGCCTGGGCCCCGCAGTCGGTCACGATCCGGCTCGCCGACGACATCGACATCTCGCGCGGCGACCTGCTCGCCCCGAGCGGTGACGCGCCGGCCACCACCCAGGACATCGAGGCGACGGTCTGCCACGTGGCGGACCATCCCCTCGCCGTCGGCCAGCGGGTGCTGCTCAAGCACACCACCCGCACGGTCAAGGCGATCGTCAAGGAGATCCCCTCGCGGCTGACCCTGGACGATCTCTCCCAGCACCCGAACCCGGGCCAGCTGGTCGCCAACGACATCGGCCGTGTCGTGGTGCGCACGGCCGAGCCGCTCGCGCTCGACGCGTACGCGGATTCGCGCCGTACCGGTTCGTTCCTGCTGATCGACCCGGCGGACGGCACCACGCTCGCGGCGGGCATGGCGGGCGAGTCCTTCGCCACCGCCAAGGCCGTCGCGGTCGTCGCGGACGAGGAAGGGTGGGACTTCTAGACCATGGTCACCGACATCTACTCGACCTTCGCGAAGGAGGGTGGCCGCGTAGGCAGCGGCACCCTCGGCAGCGGCCAGGGAGGGGTGGCGCGATGTGCGCGATGACGTACGCGCACCGCATGCGCGCCCACACCCCCCACGAGCCTTACCCGCCCCTGCCACACCGCCGAAGACGTGCGTCATGAGACCACGTGTCGAGAGGAAAGCCTCCCGTGTCTGCCAACGGAAACTCCCGCACCACCCGTAAGACGCTCCGCCGCAGCATCGTCGCCGCCGCCGCACTGCCGCTCCTGGTCGGTGCCCTCGCCTCCTGCGGCTACGGTGCCGAGGCGAAGAAGGACGAGTCCGCGGACAAGAAGGCCCCGGTCGCGGCCGACGCGAAGAAGCTCTCCGCCTCCGAGGTCCGGATCGGCTACTTCCCGAACCTGACGCACGCCACCGCCCTGATCGGCGTCCAGGACGGCCTGATCCAGAAGGAACTGGGCGCCACGACGCTGAAGCCGCAGACCTTCAACGCCGGCCCGTCCGAGATCGAGGCGCTGAACGGCGGCTCTCTCGACATCGGCTTCATCGGCCCCTCGCCCTCCATCAACGCGTACGTCAAGTCCAAGGGCAAGAACCTGCGGATCATCTCCGGCTCCGCCTCCGGCGGCGTGAAGCTGGTCGTGAACCCGGCGAAGATCAAGACCCTGGACGACCTCAAGGGCAAGAGGATCGCCACCCCGCAGAAGGGCAACACGCAGGACGTCGCCCTCCTCAACTGGATCGCCGAGAAGGGCTGGAAGGTCGACCCGGAGTCCGGCAAGGGTGACGTCTCCGTCGTCCGCACCGACAACAAGGTCGCCCCGGACGCCTACAAGTCCGGCTCCATCGACGGCGCCTGGGTGCCCGAGCCGACCGCTTCCAAGCTGGTCTCCCAGGGCGCCAAGGTCCTGCTCGACGAGACGACCCTGTGGCCCGAGAAGAAGTTCGTGATCACGAACATCATCGTGTCGCAGAAGTTCCTCGCGGAGCACCCGGACGTGGTCGAGGCCGTGCTGAAGGGCACGGTGAAGACCAACGAGTGGATCAACGCCAACCCGGACAAGGCGAAGGCCTCCGCCAACGAGGCGCTGAAGAAGGAGTCCGGCAAGGCCCTGGCCGACAAGGTCATCGACCCGGCGTGGCCGAGCATCGCGATCACGAACGACCCGCTGGCCGCGACGCTGAAGACCCAGTCCGAGTGGGCCGTCAAGGCCGGGCTGATCAAGCAGCCCGACCTGGCCGGGATCTACGACCTGACGCTCCTCAACAAGGTGCTCAAGGCCGCCGGTCAGCCCGAGGTCTCCGACGCCGGTCTCGGCGCCAAGTAACCGCCACGTCCGAGAATCCGTAACCCCAGGAGGTGACGACCATGGCCACGACGCTCGCCAAGGCTGCCGACGGCACCGTAGCGGAGCAGACGCACGCCGCCCGGATCGAGCACGTCTCGAAGTCCTTCTCCGGCCCGGCCGGTGCCCAGCTCGTCCTGGACGACGTCAGTCTCGACATCGCGCCCGGCGAGTTCGTCACCATCCTGGGGGCATCGGGGTGTGGCAAGTCCACCCTGCTGAACCTCGTCGCCGGACTCGACCGGCCGACCCAGGGGTCCATCGCGACCCCGGGCGGCCGGCCGGCCCTGATGTTCCAGGAGCACGCCCTCTTCCCGTGGCTGACCGCGGGCAAGAACATCGAACTCGCCCTGCGACTGCGCGGGGTGCCCCGGGCCGAGCGGAAGCCGGAGGCCGAGCGGCTGCTCGAACTGGTCCGGCTCGGCGGCGCGTACGGCAAGCGGGTGCACGAGCTGTCCGGCGGCATGCGGCAGCGCGTGGCCCTGGCCCGGGCGCTGGCCCAGGACAGCCAACTGCTGCTGATGGACGAGCCGTTCGCGGCCCTGGACGCCATCACCCGCGACGTGCTGCACGGCGAGCTCACCCGTATCTGGGAGGAGACGAACCTCTCCGTCCTGTTCGTCACCCACAACGTGCGCGAGGCCGTGCGCCTCGCGCAGCGGGTGGTCCTGCTCTCCTCCCGGCCCGGCCGGGTGGCCAAGGAGTGGACCGTGGGGATCCCGCAGCCGCGCCGCATCGAGGACGCGGACGTGGCCGAGCTGTCCCTTGAGATCACTGAACACCTGCGTGGGGAGATCCGCCGCCATGGCCAGCACTGACACCGCCGCGACGGCCAGGAAGGACGATCTCGCCGGCCTGGAGGCCGGCCTTGACGCCCTGGACGCGGTCGAGATCCGCCGGACCCCGGTCCGCGAGGTCCTCGTCAAGAAGGTCCTCCCGCCCACCCTGGCCGTCGCCCTGGTCCTCGCGGTCTGGCAGGTCCTCGTCTCCGCGGGGATCACCGAGGAGACCAAGCTGCCCGCGCCGTCCGCGGTGTGGGCCGGCCTGACCGACATGTGGCTCCAGGGCACCCTGCTCGAAGTCATCTGGACCAGCGTCTCCCGGGGCCTGGCCGGCTTCCTGCTCGCCCTCGCCATCGGCACCCCGCTGGGGCTCCTCGTGGCCCGGGTGAAGTTCGTGCGCGCCGCGATCGGCCCGATCCTCTCCGGGCTGCAGTCGCTGCCCTCGGTGGCGTGGGTGCCGCCGGCGGTCCTCTGGTTCGGTCTGAACGACGCGATGATGTACACGGTGATCCTGCTGGGCGCCGTCCCCTCCATCGCCAACGGTCTGGTCTCCGGTGTGGACCAGGTCCCGCCGCTGTTCCTGCGGGCCGGCCGCACCATGGGCGCCACCGGCCTCAAGGGCACCTGGTTCGTGGTCCTTCCGGCCGCGCTGCCCGGCTACCTGGCGGGTCTGAAGCAGGGCTGGGCGTTCTCCTGGCGCTCGCTGATGGCCGCGGAGATCATCGCCTCCTCCCCCGACCTGGGCCTCGGCCTCGGCCAGTTGCTGGAGAACGGCCGCAACAACATCGACCTGCCCGGCGTGTTCCTGGCGATCCTGCTGATCCTGGTCGTCGGCATCGCCATCGACCTGCTGATCTTCAGCCCGCTGGAGCGGTGGGTGCTCCGCAGCCGCGGCCTCCTGGTGAAGTGAGCTCTGAACGACCGTGAACCACCCTGTCCTCCTCGTCATCGCCCACGGCAGCCGTGATCCGCGGCACGCCGCGACCGTCCAGGCGCTGGTGCGCCGGGCCGGCGCGCTGCGGCCGGGGCTGCGCGTGGAGACGGCGTTCCTGGACTTCACCCTGCCGTCGGTGGCGGGCGTGCTCGACCGGCTCGCCGCCGACGGGGTGCGGGACGTGGTGGCGCTGCCGCTGCTGCTGACCCGGGCCTTCCACGCGAAGGCCGACGTCCCCGCCGTCCTGCGGCAGGCCCCTCCGTCGCTGCGGATCCACCAGGCGGAGGTCCTAGGCCCCTCGCCGCTGCTGATCGCCGCGGTGGAACGGCGGTTGTACGAGGCCGGGCTCACGCCCGGCGACAAGAGCGCGACCGGGGTCGTCCTGGCCTCGGCGGGCTCCACCGACCCGGAGGCGATCGCGGTGATCGCAGAAACGGCGCGGGAGCTGCGGCGCACCGGTTGGTGCTCCGTGCGGCCCGCGTTCGCCTCCGCATCCCTCCCCCGTACGGAGGACGCCGTGCGGGCGCTCCGTGCCGAGCCGGGCGTCCGGCGGGTGGCCGTCGCCCCGTACGTGATCGCCCCGGGCCGTCTGCCGGACCGCATCGCGGCGGGCGCGGCCGGGGCGGACGTCCTGGCCGCCGTGCTGGGCCCGTCACCCGAGCTGGCCTCGCTGCTCCTGGAGCGGTACGACGGGGCGCGCGCGGCCCGGCGTCCGGTCGCGCGCACGGCCTGAGCGGGGTCTCGGGAAAGCGAGTAAGATCACGCCCTCTTCCGTGCATCCATGGGGCCCTCTCGTGCGTCTTCTGTGCGCCGGGTCCGTCCGGACCCGGAGGACATCGATTCCTACCGAGGGCAGAAGACTTTGCTGACTCCGACACTCGGCCTGCGCAGTGCCGTGACCGTCTCGCTCACGGCCTCGGCCGTTCTGGCCGGCGGCCTGTTCGCAGGCCAGGCGCACGCTGCCGCGCCGCCCACCCCGTCGATCACCGCGCCGGGCGGGTTCGTCATGAACAACGGGACGGGCACGACGCTGTTCGGGAAGGCCGCGGACACCCGCCGCTCGACCGGCTCCACCACCAAGATCATGACCGCGAAGGTGGTGCTGTCCCAGCGGGGCCTCAACCTGGACGCCAAGGTCACGGTCCAGAAGGCCTACAGCGACTACATCGTCTCGAAGAACGCCTCCTCGGCCCGGCTCATCGTCGGGGACAAGGTGACGGTCCGGCAGCTCCTCTACGGCCTGATGCTGCCGTCGGGTTGTGACGCCGCCTACGCGCTGGCCGACAAGTTCGGCACCGGCACCACGCGGGCGGCCCGGGTCAAGTCGTTCATCGGCAAGATGAACGACGAGGCGCGGAAGCTGGGTATGCGAAACACCCACTTCGACTCGTTCGACGGAATAAGCAATGGGAGCAACTACTCCACTCCGCGCGATCTGACGAAGCTCGCGAGCAGTGCGATGAAGAACTCCACGTTCCGCACCGTCGTGGGGACGAAGTCCACGAAGCAGAAGGTGACCACCAAGACCGGTGGCTACCGGTACATGGCGTGGAGCAACACGAACAAGCTCCTGAGCACGTACAGCGGCGCGATCGGTGTGAAGACCGGTTCGGGTCCGCAGGCCAAGTACTGCCTGGTCTTCGCGGCCACGCGCAACAACAAGACGGTCATCGGCACGGTGCTCGGTTCGTCGAGCGAGACGAACAGGGCCGCCGACGTCAAGAAGCTGCTGGACTACGGCTTCAAGCGCTGACGTCTCCCCGCTGCCTCCCGTTCGCGGGAGGCAGCCCGGCGACGGCGAGGGGCGCGGGGCCCGCGTTCTAGCCGAAGTCCAGGCCGCCGGTGCGGGTCCGCTTGAGTTCGAAGAGGTCCGGGTGGCCGGCGAGGACCCGGAAGCTGTCGAAGAGTTCCGCGGCCCGTGCGCCGCGCGGGATCGCCCGCAGGACCGGACCGAACCAGACGGTGCCGTCGACGTGGATCGTCGGGGTGCCGACGTACCCCTCGGCGTCGGGGTCCCTGCCCGCGTCGTGGCTGCGGCGCACGGCCTCGTCGTGGGCCGGGTCGTCGGCGGCCGCGGCGAGTGCGGCGGGGAGTCCGAGTTCGGCGAGCGACTCGGCGATCACCGCGGGGAAGTCCTTCCGCTTCCGCTCGTGGATGCGGGTTCCGTACGCGGTGTAGAGCGGGCGCAGGACGGCGTCGCCGTGCTCCGCCGCGGCGGCGACCGCGACCCGGACGGGGCCGAGGGAGGCGTCGACGAGCTCGCGGTACCAGTCGGGCAGGGTGTTGCCCTCGTTGTGGACGTACAGGCTCATGACCTTGAAGCGGAGGTCGATGTCCCGTTCGCGCTCGACCTCCAGGATCCATCGGGAGGTGATCCAGGCGAAGGGGCAGACGGGGTCGAAGTAGAAGTCGACGGCGGGGCGGGGCTCGGTGGTCGTCATGGCTCGAATCTAGCCAGCGAGTGGCCTGCCCCTGTGGTCCAATCCGGAGCCCGGGGGGTGGGCCACTCGGGCCGTCAGCCCTCCCGGGTCATCTCCACCAGCTTGCGCACCGTGTTCCAGTTGCGGGCGGTGACGACCAGGCCCTCGAAGACGGACGGACGGCTGACGACGTCGCCCAGTCTGGAGCGGCCGAGGCCCTCGGGGACGTGGAGGTAGAGGACCCGGTCGCCGAGGGCGAAGGCCTCGGGGTGGAAGGCCTCCTGGTCGATCCCGGCGAGGCGCGCGGGGTCCGCGGGGCCGGAGAGGTAGAAGGCGTGGAGCTGCTTGCCGTCGAGGTCGGCGGCGGGGAAGGGGCAGGCGCCGGCGACGGCCGCGAGGTAGTCGCCGTCGCGGACGAGGCAGTCGACGCGGAAGCCGAAGTGGCTCTCGATCGCGTCCTCGACCTCGGCGGTGAGCCCGTCCTCGCCGGCGGCCGAGTCGGTGGTGAAGACGGCGTTGCCGCTCTGCAGATAGGTGCGGACGTGTCGGTGCCCGAGCCCTTCGAGGACGGAACGGAGTTCCGGCATCGGGACCTTGCGGTGCCCGCCCACGTTGATGCCGCGGAGCAGGAGCGCGTATGTCTGCGTCATGGGCCCAGCCTAGGCGGGCCACCGCGCCTCGTGGGGGGCGGCGCGGTGGCCGGTTCGAACACTGTCCGATCAAGGGTGGCCGAGAGAAGCCCCTTCACCCATCTGTGACTTATTCAACAAGGTTTCGTAATGACGGACCTCTCGCGACCCGATCATTTGCGCTGATAGCGGGCGAGCACCCGGTTGCCGTCCGCCTCCAGGCGTTCCCGGAGCTCGGCGGCGTCGATGGCGCCGCTGTAGTACTCCTGGAAGGCCGGGGTCGCCACCTTGTCCTTCCACTCCGGATATCCGCGCACCCCCTGCGCCGGGGCCGGCCGCAGGTGGGCGGCCATCGCCGCCCCGGTCGCCCAGCCGTCCCGGGCGGTGTGCAGGGACGGGTCGGCGAGCGCCGCCGTACCGGTGGGCAGCATCCAGTCGCCGCGCGCGAGCCGCACCATGTTCCCGGGGCGCAGGAAGAAGTCGAGGAACTCCGCCGCCTCCTTCTTGTACGGGCTGTCCTCTGCGATGGACAGGGTCTGCGGGGAGACGCCCTGGGTGGGTCCCGCGCTCCCGGCGGGGGCGGGCAGCACCGTCCACTCGAAGCCCCGCGGGGCCTGCTGCGCGATCTGCTGCCGGTAGGCGAAGCCGAGCGGGACCATGGCGTACTTGCCGGCGAAGAAGCCGGGCAGAGTGTCGGAGCCGCCGCTGCCGAGCGTGGTGCGCGGCGCGGTGCGGTCGACGACGACCTGGTCGCGCAGGGTGCCGGGGACGACGGCGTCCTCCTCGGTGAAGCGGACGGTCACCCGGCCGTCGGCCTCGCGGTGGAAGAGCCGGCCTCCGGCCGAGAGGCCGAGGTTGAGGCTGACCGAGACGGGTTCCTTGAGCGGCCAGGCGACGGCGTACCGGCCGGGTCCCATGCTCCGGGTGAGTTCCTGGGCGACCTGCCGGAACTCGGTCCAGCTCCAGGGGCTCGCGGGGGTGGGGACGCGGACGCCGGAGGATTCCAGGATCTCGCGGTTGGCGATGATCACGCGCGGTTCCTGGAGGAACGGCACGCCGTAGATCCCGTCGCCGAAGGTGGTGGTCTCCCAGCCGCGGGCGGGGATGTCGGCCCTGAGCCGCTCGGAGAGGAGCGGGCGGAGGTCGGCGAGGTCGCCGCCGTAGGCGAAGTCGGCCAGGTCGTCGGAGGCGTCGTGGATGATGTCGGGCGCCTCGCCGCCCTCGAAGGAGGTGAGGAGCTGGTCGTGGACGGAGTCCCAGCTGCCCTGGACGTAGTCGATCTGGACGCCGGGGTGGGTGGCGTTCCACTCCTCCACCAGCTGCCGGTTGGCGTCGACGGACTCCTTCTGCCAGGCGAGGGACTGGAAGCGGAGCCGTACGACCCCGTCGTCGGGGCCCTCGTCCCCGGCGGTGCAGCCGGTGACGAGCAGGGCGAGCGCGGTGGCGAGGGTGAGGATCCGTCGTCTCACGACTTCACCGCCCCGGCCAGCGTTCCGCCGGTGATCCGTCTCTGCAGGAGGGCGAAGACCACGAGCGAGGGCAGGGTGGCGAGGAAGGCCGCGGCGGCCAGCGGGCCGAGGTCGGCGACGCCCTCGGCGCCGAGGAAGTGGGTGAGGACGACCGGCAGGGTCTGTTTCTCCGCGCTCTTGAGCAGCACGAGCGCGAAGAAGAACTCGTTCCACGCGGTGACGAAGGCGAAGAGCGCGGTGGCGACGATGCCGGGGACGAGCAGCGGCGCGGTGACGGAGACGAGGGTACGGAGCCGGCCCGCGCCGTCGACGGCGGCGGCCTCCTCCAGTTCGGCGGGGACGGCCCGGACGTAACCCATCAGCATCCAGAGGGCGAAGGGCAGCGACCAGACCACGTAGACCAGGACGAGGCCGAGGACGCTGTTGATCAGGTGCAGGTTCTTGAGGATCAGGAAGAGCGGGATGATCACCAGGACGAACGGGAACGCCTGGCTGACCACCACCCACCCGGTGGCCGCGCCCGCGAGCCTGCCCCGGTGGCGGGCCGTCACATAGGCGAGCGGCGTCGCGACGGCGACCGCGATCACGGCGGCGGAGACCGCGGCGACCAGGCTGTTGGCGGCGGCCCCGAGCAGCGGCTGCTCGTCGAAGGCCTGCCGGAAGTTGGCGAGCGTGGGGTCCTTCGGGATCCAGGTCGGGTGCGGCGAGGCCAGCTCGGGGGCGGGCTTGAAGGCGGTGGAGACCAGCCAGAGGAAGGGGAGGGCGAGGAAGCCCAGGTACGCGAGGAGGGCGAGGTACTGGCCGATCCGCGCGGGCCTGCTCGTCCGGAGGGCGCTCACCGGTCCTGGTCCCCTTTCAGACGGCGTACGAGGGAGAGGGCGATGAGCACCGAGACGGCGGCGACCATCACGCAGCCCATCGCGGCGGCGTAGCCGAACTGTCCGTACCGGAAGGCCTCCTCGTAGGCGAAGAGCATGGGGAGCCGGGTCCGGCCGCCCGGCCCGCCGTTGGTCAGGACGTAGACCAGGGCGAAGGAGTTGAAGTTCCAGATGAGGTTGAGGGCGGTGATCGCGAGGGCCACCGGTCTCAGCGCGGGCCAGGTGACCGCACGGAAGCGGCGCCAGGCTCCGGCGCCGTCGAGGGCGGCGGCCTCGTGGAGCTCGCGCGGGGTGTTCTGGAGTCCGGCGAGCAGGGCGACGGTGGTCTGCGGCATGCCGGCCCAGACGCCGACGACGATGACGGCGGGGAGGGCGGTGGCGAGCCCGGAGAGCCAGTCGCGGCCCTCGCCGAGGCCGAGGCTCCGGAGGGTCTCGTTGAGGATGCCGGCGTCGGGGTTGTAGACGAGCCGCCACATGATGCCGACGACGACCTCGGGCATCGCCCAGGGGACGATGGCGAGGGCCCGGGCCAGCCAGCGGAAGCGGAGTTCCTGGTCGAGGAGGAGAGCGAGGCCGAGGGCGAGCAGGAACTGGGGGACGGTGACGCCGACGGCCCAGACCACGCCGATGCGGAACGAGTCCCAGAAGAGGGTGTCGTGCAGCAGGTCCTGGAAGTTGAGGGTGCCCACCCACCGGGTGTCCGAGGTGCGGCCGGACTGGGCGTCCGTGAAGGCGAGCGCGATGCCGTAGAGCAGCGGGCCGACGCTGAGGACCAGGATCGGCAGGAGCGCGGGGAGCACCAGGAACCAGGCGCCGAAGTCGGGTCCGCGCGGGCGTGTCCCGTGGGCGGCGCGCGGGGTGCGCGTCCCGCCCGGCCGCTTCGTCGCGGTCACCGCGCCCATCGGTCCGACCCCCGTCCGCCGTCTCCCGGGCCGCGTCGGGGGACCCCCGGCGCGGCCGTGGAACCCCGTCATGGTCCTGACGGACCGGAAGGCCGTCAAGGCGACCTGCGCGGTGAACTGCGCGGATGCGAGACTTTGGCTCGATCACGCGGGTGGCGGCAGAGGCAGGGAGAGGACGATGGACGAGGCGCGGGCGCGGGAGATCCTGGCCGCGGCGGGGTTGCCGGTCGCGGAGGCGCGACTGCTGGCCCTCGGCGAGAACGCGGTCTTCGCCGTGGGGGATCTCGCCGTGAAGGTGGGCCGGGACGCCGAGGTGTTCGAGCGGGCCGAGCGGGAGCTGGCCCTCGCCGCCTGGCTCGCCGAGGCGGAGGTCCCGGCCGTGCGGGCCGCCGAGGAGAAGGCACGTCTGGTCGACGGGCACCCGGTCACCCTCTGGCACCGGCTCCCCGAGGCCGTGCGGCCCGCGGAGCCCCGTGATCTCGCGCCGCTGCTGCGGCGGGTGCACGCCCTGCCGGAGCCGGTGGGCTTCACGCTGCCGCGCCGTGAGCTGCTCGGCGGGGTCGAGCGGTGGCTGCGGCTCGCGGGGGACGCGATCGACCCGGCAGACGCGGCCTTCCTCCGGGAGCGCCGCGATGCCTTCGCCCCAGCGGCGGCCGCGCTCACTCCGCACCTGACGCCGGGCCCGGTCCACGGCGACGCCCTTCCCCGGAACGTGCTGGTCGGGCCCGACGGCCCGGTCCTGATGGACCTGGAGACCTTCTCCTCCGACCTGCGCGAGCACGATCTCGTGGTGCTCGCGCTCTCCCGGGACCGGTACGGCCTGGACCCGGCGGCGTACGGGGCCTTCACGGAGGCGTACGGCTGGGACGTGCGGGAGTGGGAGGGGTGCGCGGTGCTGCGCGGGGCGCGGGAGACCGCGAGCTGCGCGTGGGTGGCGCAGCACGCGCCGACGAACCCGAAGGCGCTCGCCGAGTTCGAGCGGCGGGTGGGCTCGCTGCGGGACGGCGACCCCGAGGTGCGCTGGTACCCGTTCTGACATCATGGGCAGCTGACCGAACCGGTGGGACAGGACGGGGTGTTGGGATGCGCGTGGAACTCTCCGAGGTGACGCTCGACGTCGAGGTGGCCGGTGAGGGACCGGCCGTGCTGCTGGTGCACGGCTTCCCCGACAGCCACCGTCTCTGGCGCCATCAGGTCCCGGCGCTCACGGCGGCGGGCTTCCGCTGCGTCGCCCCGACGCTGCGGGGCTTCGGCGCCTCGGACCGTCCCGAGGGCGGTCCGGAGGCGTACCACCCGGCCAAGCACGTCGGCGACCTGCTGGAACTGCTCGCCCGCCTGGAGATCGACCGGGTCCATCTGGTCGGCCACGACTGGGGTTCGGGAGTGGCCCAGGGCATCGCGCAGGTCGTGCCGGACCGGGTGGCGAGCGCCACGCTGATGTCGGTGGGCGCCGTCACGGCGATCCTCGGCGCCGGCTGGGAGCAGCGGCAGCGTCTGTGGCACCTGACGATGTTCCAGCACGAGGGGGCCGAGGAGTGGCTCTCCCGCGAGGACTTCGCGCATCTGCGCGACATGCTCGGCGAGCACCCCGACGTCGAGGAGGTCCTGGAGCCGCTGCGCGCTCCCGGCGCGCTGACCGCCGCCCTGAACATCTACCGTGCGGGGCTGCCGGTCGAGGCCCAGCTGGCCGCGCCGGTGGCGCTCCCCCCGCTGTCCGTCCCGGTCATGGGCGTCTGGTCTACCGGCGACCGGTTCCTCACCGAGCGGCAGATGACGGACACCGGCGCGCACGTCTCCGGTCCCTGGCGCTACGAGCGCGTGGAGGACGCGGGCCACTGGCTCCCGCTGGACCGGCCGGGGAGGGTGAACGACCTGCTGCTCTCCTTCCTCAAGGAGAACTCCTGAGGGCCCTTCACACGGCGGCCGCGACCGCCTCGCGCAGGGGCCACGTGGCGTCGACGACCGCCTCCGTGTCGCCCTTGCGCCGCAGGAAGGCCTGGAAGTTCTCGGCCCAGAGGCGGTACCAGCCGATCTGGCGCTCGTGGAGCTCGGCCGGGTCCAGCTCGGCGACCTCGGGGTGCCGCTCGGCTATCGCGACGGCCACCCGGACGGCGGCGAGCGCGTCGGCGGCGGCCTGGTGGGCGGCTTCGAGGACCACTCCGTACTCCCCGCAGACCGCTTCCAGGTTCCGCTTGCCGCGCCGGTAGCGGTCGACGGCCCGGTCGATGGTGTACGGGTCGACGACGGGCCCGATGGGGACGCCGCCGAGCCGCTCGGAGAGCGAGGGCAGTCCGTGGCGGCGCAGTTCGGCGGAGAGCAGCGTCAGGTCGAAGGAGGCGTTGTACGCCACGACCGGGACGCCGTCCTCCCAGTACGCGGCGAGCGCCCTCGCGATCTCGTCGGCGACCTCGCGCACCGGGCGGCCCTCGGCGGCCGCGCGCTCGGTGCTGATGCCGTGGATCGCGGACGCCTGTTCGGGGATGCGGATCCCCGGGTCGGCGAGCCAGTCGCGCCGGCGCGTGATCTGTCCCCCGCCGCCGACCTCGACGATCGAGGCCGTCACGATACGGGCCTCCATCGGTTCGGTGCCGGTCGTCTCCAGGTCGAAGCCGACCAGCGTTTCGCCGTGCCAAGCCATCGGGTCCTCCTTACGTGATCTCCCCCGTGGTGCTGACCACCCTCGCACGCACCACTGACAACGCCCCCGGACGCCCCCGTCGGGGGTCAGGAGACGGGCCGGGAGTCGAGCCAGACGGACTCGAACTCCTCCCGGTATGTCTCGAAAAGTCCGTGATCGCCGTCCCGGAGGCCCTGTCCGTGGCGCACCACGTTCCGCTCGCCGCCGCGCAGGACGAGCACCGGCGCCTCCATGCCCCGGGCCCGGCGCAGATAGGACTGCACGACGCCGACCCCGTCCGGTCCGTCGCCGTCCACCAGGTAGGCGGTGAAGCGCGGGGTCTCGTCGAAGACGTGGATCTGGAAGGCGCCCGGGTCTCGGAGCTTGGAGCGGACCCGGCGCATGTGGAGGATGTTCATCTCGACCGAGCGGCTCAGCTCGCCCTTCTTCAGGCCGAGTTCGCGCTCACGGCGCTTGACCGCGCTGCTCGCGGGGTTGAGGAAGAGGAGCCGGGTCCGGCAGCCGGACTCGGCGAGCCGGACCATGCGGCGGCCGGAGAAGTTCTGCACGAGCAGATTGAGACCTATGCCGGTGGCGTCGAGACGGCGGGCCCCGCCGAAGAGGTCCTCGGCGGGCAGCTGCCTCTGGAGGCGGACCCGGTCGGGGTGGACGGAGACCACGTCCGCGTACCGGTCCCCGACGAGGTCCTCGACCGCGTCCACGGGCAGCCGGTCGGCGGAGGGCGCCCCCGCGCCGCTGCCGAGGATCTCCAGGATGCGGGCGGAGGCCCGCTCGGACTGGGCGAGCACGGTCAGCGACAGGGCCCGGTTGCGGGAGACCACGTTGCGCGTGACCTCCAGCTCGTCGAGGGCGAGCTCGACCTCGCGCCGGTCGTCGAAGTAGGGCTCGAAGCAGGGCCAGTGCTGCACCATCAGCTCGCGCAGCTGCGGGAGCGTGAGGAAGCTGAGGACGTTGTCGTCGGCCGGGTCGAGGAGGTAGCCCTTGCGGCGCGAGACCTCGCGGACGGCGACGGCCCGCTGCACCCACTCCTGCCCGGCGGGGCCGGCCGCGGCCACCACCCACTCCTCGCCGTGCACGGGTTCGTACACGGGCCGCAGGACGGCGGCGACCACGGCGCGGAGCCTCTGTTCGACGAGGTTCAGCCAGATGTAGGCCCGTCCGGCGCGCTGGGCGCGGGTGCGGACCTCGCTCCAGGCCTCGGCGTCCCAGTCGAGCTCCGCCCCTATCTCGACCGGGCGGGCGACGGCGACGGTCCCGGGCGGCGCGGCACCCGGCGGCGTGACGGTGCCGGGCGGCGCCTCGGCGGGGTCGGCGGGACCCCCCTCGCGACCCGCATCACCTGGGGGCAGCTCCAGACCTCCCGAGCTCACCCGCGCACCGCCTTCTGCTCCTGGACGCCCGTGTCGACCGGTCCGACAACGATCAAGGAAGGGTACTCCGCGAGCGGGAGGCGGTGCAGCAGGATCGTCAGGCTCCTTCCTCAACTCCCCCGATCGGGCCGTCCGTTCCGGGAGGCGAGATCGGGCGGAGTGAGCGGATTCATAGCGGTTACGTCCCCGGGCGCGAGCTGGAAGCCCCGCCGGTGGACCGGCATCGCCTGCCGGCCCTCGTCCCGGGCGACGTGGTGGGACCCGATGTTGACCCAGACGGACGGTTTGACCAGAGTCTCCCCGTCGACCCATGTGTCCACGCTGCCACCGGCGCGGTGGCGGCGGTCGCGGGGCCGGCGGCGGCGCGGCGCCCCGCGCCTGTCCCCGTGTCCCGGTGCCGGACTCCGCCGCGCCGGTGCCGTCCGTCGCCGCCGTTCCTCCGCCCCCGCCGTTCCCCCCGCCGCGCGCGGTGCCCGCCGCAGGCCTGGGCCCGGTCTCCCCCACCGGGACCCCCGGCAGACCGACCGCGACCGCGACGGCGTTCCCCGTCACCGCCATGGCCGCTCCGGCCACCACCTTCCCGGGGTGGCGGCGCCCTATTTCGTACATACTTCCCCCTCTATCCCCCTCTTGTTCCGCGGTCACCCGGTAGGACGGGGCGAAGTCCTAGGACGTCGCCCCTCTTTCAGGCAATATCTGGCCGAAGAACAGCTCTAGAACCCGGACAGAAGAGGAAGAGTCATATCCATGCAGGTCTGGCCGGGACAGGCGTACCCCTTGGGCGCCACCTACGACGGAGCGGGAACCAACTTCGCGGTCTTCTCCGAGGCCGCCCACAGAATCGAGCTGTGTCTGCTCCATGACGACGGCTCGGAGACGGCTGTGGAGCTGCGCGAGAGCGACGCGTTCGTCCGGCACGCCTATCTGCCGGGCGTGATGCCCGGTCAGCGGTACGGGTTCCGGGTGCACGGCCCGTACGCCCCGGAGAGCGGGCTGCGCTGCAACGCGGCGAAGCTGCTCGTCGACCCGTACGCGCGCGCGGTGTCGGGTCAGGTCAAGTGGGGCGAGGCGGTGTACGGCTACCCCTTCGGGCGGCCCGACGCGCGCAACGACCTCGACTCGGGGCCGCACACGATGACCTCGGTCGTGGTCAACCCGTACTTCGACTGGGGCGACGACCGGCGCCCTCGCACCGAGTACCACCACACGGTGATCTACGAGGCCCATGTGAAGGGCCTGACGATGCTCCACCCGGACCTTCCGGAGGAGCTGCGCGGGACGTACGCGGGACTCGCGCACCCGTCGGTGATCGGGCACCTGAAGGAACTGGGCGTGACGGCGCTCGAACTGATGCCCGTTCACCAGTTCGTGAACGACCACCGGCTCGTGGACGCGGGGCTCTCCAACTACTGGGGCTACAACACCATCGGCTTCTTCGCCCCGCACAACGCCTACGCCTCCTGGGGCGACCGGGGCCAGCAGGTCCTGGAGTTCAAGTCGGCGGTACGGGCGCTGCACCAGGCGGGCATCGAGGTCATCCTCGACGTGGTCTACAACCACACCGCCGAGGGCAACCACCTGGGCCCGACGCTCTCCATGCGGGGCCTGGACAACCCCTCGTACTACCGGCTCGCGGACGACCCCCGGTACTACATGGACACCACCGGCACGGGGAACTCGCTGCTCATGCGCTCCCCGCACGTGCTCCAGCTCATCATGGACAGCCTGCGGTACTGGGTGACCGAGATGCACGTGGACGGCTTCCGCTTCGACCTGGCGGCCACCCTGGCCCGCCAGTTCCACGAGGTGGACCGGCTGTCCTCGTTCTTCGACCTGGTCCAGCAGGACCCGGTGGTGAGCCAGGTGAAGCTGATCGCCGAGCCCTGGGACGTCGGCGAGGGCGGCTACCAGGTGGGCAACTTCCCGCCGCTGTGGACCGAGTGGAACGGCAAGTACCGGGACTGCGTCCGGGACCTGTGGCGGGGCGAGCCGCGCACGCTCGCCGAGTTCGCCTCCCGGCTCACCGGCTCCTCCGACCTCTACCAGGACGACGGGCGGCGGCCGCTCGCCTCGGTCAACTTCGTGACCTGTCACGACGGTTTCACCCTCCGGGACCTCGTCTCGTACAACGACAAGCACAACGAGGCGAACGGCGAGGGCAACCGGGACGGCGAGAGCCACAACCGCTCGTGGAACTGCGGTGTGGAGGGTGACACCGAGGACGTCGGGATCGCCGAGCTGCGCGCCCGCCAGTCCCGCAACTTCCTCGCCACCCTGATGCTCTCGCAGGGGGTGCCCATGCTCAGCCACGGCGACGAGTTCGGACGCACCCAGGGCGGCAACAACAACGCGTACTGCCAGGACAACGAGGTGTCCTGGGTGCGCTGGCCGAAGGAGAACAACGCGGCGGAGACCACCCTGCTCCGCTTCACCCGGGCCATGGTGCGGCTGCGCCGGGACCATCCGGTCTTCCGGCGCCGGCGCTTCTTCCACGGCCGGCCCGTCGAGGGCACCCACGACGAGCTGACCGACATCGCGTGGTTCACGCCCGAGGGCGAGGAGATGACGGCCCGCGACTGGCAGGCGGCGCACGCCCAGGCGCTGACCGTCTTCCTCAACGGCAACGCCATCTCGGAGCCGGGCACCCAGGGGGAGCGGATCGCCGACGACTCCTTCCTGCTGATGTTCAACGCCTCGTCGAGGGAGCTGGAGTTCGCCGTCCCGGACAGCCACGGGGCCTGCTGGCGCACGGTGGTGGACACCTCCGACCCGGAGGGCATGCCGCCGCTGGAGGGCCCGGAGCTGGCGGGCGGCGAGCGGGTGACGCTCGCGCCGCTCAGCCTGACCGTTCTGCGCCGGCCGGTCTGAGGGAGGGCTCCTTCCCGACGGACGGTACGGGCCCGGCCCGTACCGTCCAGGAAAGCACCGCGCAGGCCACGGCCGCCCCCACCGCCACCGCGAAGGCGGCGGGGGCGCCGTGGCCTTCGGCGAGCCGTCCCGAGGCGGCCAGGGCGAGGGCCTGGCCCCCGACGATCCCGCTGGTGAGGAAGGCCATGGACTCGGCGAGCCGAGCGGCGGGCACGCTAGCCGCGCCCGTTCGGCGGCACCCGATCGGGTGGAGGCGGCGGGCTCCCGCCCCGTCGCCCGGGACGTCGGATGGAGGGCGAAGGCCGTCCCGCAGACGGTGAGCAGCAGGGCCGCGAGGAGGAGCGCGGCGGCGAGGTGGGCGGGGGCGGCGGCGAGACCGACGAGCGCGGGGCCGGGGACGAACGACACCCCGTCGAGGGTGCCGTCGAGGGAGAGCACCGTCCCGACCGCTCGTCTCGGCGACCAGGAGAAGGCTGCCGAGCTGGCACATGGCGGTGGGCAGCCGGCCGAGGAAGGACACGACGGGCAGGGCCCGGCCGAGCGGCGAGAGGGTGTCGCGATACGTCCTGAGCATCGGGCGAACGTAACGCGATGCACACGAACGGGTGCATGGGGCGATGACACAGAAGCCCTCCCGCGGGGTACGTACGTTCGCATGACCTCCCTCCCGTCCGGCTCCGCCTCCCCCTCCGCCCCGTCGCGTCCCGCCCTCCCGTCCGCCACCTACCGGCTCCAGCTCCAGCCCTCGTTCCCGTTCGCGGCGGCCGAGCGGGCCGTGCCGTACCTCGCGGAGCTCGGCGTCTCGCACCTCCACCTCTCGCCCGTCCTGGAGGCGGTGCCCGGCTCGACCCACGGGTACGACGTCACCGACCACCGGTCCGTGCGGGCCGAACTCGGCGGCGAGGAGGGGCTGCGGGCCCTCGCCGCGACCGCGCGGGCGCACGGTCTCGGCCTCGTCGTCGACCTGGTGCCCAACCACATGGCCGCCTCCGCCACGCACAACCACGCCCTCCGGGCGGTGCTCCGTGACGGCCCGTCGTCGCCGTACGCCCGCTGGTTCGACGTGGACCGGGAGGCGGAGGACGGCCGCCTGCTCCTTCCGGTGCTGCCCGCCCGGCTCCCGGAGGTCCGGGACCGCCTGCGGGTCTCGGGCGGGACGCTGCACCTGGACGGGCAGGAGTTCCCGCTCCGCCCCGGCACCGAGGGACTGCCGCTCGACGAGCTCCTCGACGCCCAGTGGTACCGCCTCGCGTGGTGGCGGCTCGCCCGTACCGAGCTCAACTACCGGCGTTTCTTCACCATCTCGGAGCTGATCGGGGTGCGGGTGGAGGACCCCGAGGTGTTCACCGCGACCCACGCGAAGATCGTCGAGCTGGTCGCGGACGGCGTGGTCGAGGGGCTGCGCATCGACCACCCGGACGGACTCGCCGACCCGCAGGGGTACCTGGAGGACCTGGCGGCGGCGACCGGCGGGCGCTGCTGGACGGTGGTGGAGAAGATCCTCACGGGACCGGAGACGCTGCCCGCCGCCTGGCCGGTCGCCGGAACCACCGGGTACGACGCCCTGCGGCACGTCGACGGGGTCTTCACCGACCCGGTCGGCGCCGACGAACTGGCCGATCTGTACCGGGAGTCCGTCGGCAAGGCCGGGGACAGGGGCGGCCGCTGGGACGCGACCGAGCGGCGCGCCGCCTACGAGGTGGTCGGTCACGACCTGGCCGCCGAGACGGCCGCGCTGACCCGGATGGCGGAGCGGATCTGCGCCGCCGACCCCGCCCTGCGGGACCACGCGCCCTGGGCGCTGCGCACCGCGGTCCGTGAGCTCCTCGTCCGGGTGCCGGTCTACCGTCCCTACCGGACCGGCGGCGAGCGGGTGCTGACCCCGGAGGCGGCGCGCGGCGCGAAGGCCGCCTTCGCGGTTCCGGAGGAGGCGGCGGCGGTCGACGTCGTACGGGACCTGGCGCTCGGGACGCTCGGCGACGGCCCCGCGCACCGGGCGTTCCGGGCCCGGTTCGCGCAGACCTCCTCGGCGCTGCGGGCCAAGTCCGTGGAGGACACCGCCTTCTACCGGTACACCCCGCTGCTCTCGGCGAACGAGGTCGGCGGCGACGCGGGACGCCCCGCCGTGTCCGTGGAGGAGTTCCACGCGTACTGCCTGCGGATCGCCCGGGACTGGCCCGGCACCGGCACCGTGCTCTCCACCCACGACACCAAGCGCAGCGCCGACGTCCGGGCCGCGATCGCGGTCCTCTCCCAGTGCCCGCAGGTGTGGGCGGAGCTCCTCGGGGAGGTGGCGGGGGTACCGGCACCCGACGCGCACGTGGCCTGGACGGCCTGGCAGACCGCGTTCGGCTTCGGCACGCCGGACCCGGACCGGCTCGGCCCCGCGATCCTCAAGTCCGTACGGGAGGCGGGGCTGCGGACCAGCTGGACCGAGCCCGACGAGGAGTACGAGCGGGCGGTGACGGAGTTCGCGGCGGCCGGTCCCGGCCGGATCCCGCTCCGCGCGGCCTCGGAGGCGGCTTTCGCCCTGGAGCCGCACATCCGGGCGCACGCGCTGGGCGCGCTCCTCACCCAGCTGACGATGCCGGGCGTGCCGGAGCTCTACCAGAACACCGAGCGGGAGTACCGGGCCCTGGTCGACCCGGACAACCGGGCCCCGTTCGCGACCGGCGCGGACGACGACCGTACGGCCCTGGTCCGCGCGGCCCTGGGCCTGCGCCGCGCGCGTCCGGAGGCCTTCGCCGCCACGGGCACGTACGTCCCCCTGGCCGCCGAGGGCCCGGCCGCCGCCCACTGCCTGGCCTTCAGCCGCTCCCACCAGGTGATCACCGCCGTCACCCGGCTCCCCCTGCGCCTCTGGGAGGCGGGGGGCTGGCAGGACACCGAGCTGGTCCTGCCGCCGGGCCGCTGGGCCGATGTCTTCGACGGCGTACGGGAGTTCACGGGCGGCCCGGCGACGGAGCTGAAGCTGGCGGAGCTGTTCGCCGACCGGCCGGTGGCGCTGCTCGCGCGGACGGCCGACTGAACGCCGGCGGCTCCGGGGCGCGGCGGACGGCCGCCCGCCGCGCCCCGGGGGTCAGCCGTGCGGACGGACGATCAGGGTCCGGGGCGCGCGGGTGATGAGACCGGCGGAGACGGGGCGGAAGCCCTCGGCGAGACGGAGCCGGGGCATGGCCGTGAACAGGGCCCGCAGCGCGTACTCGGCCTCCAGGCCGGCCAGGACGACGGCCGGGCAGAAGCCGCTCCCGTACGTGAGCTGGCCCGGGTCGTCGCGGAACGGGTCGAAGCGGTCGGGCTCGCGGAAGCGCTCCGGGTCCCGGCCCGCCGAGCCGACCAGCAGGGCGACGGACGCGCCGGCCGGGACGGCGCCCCCGCTCACCGGGACCTCCGCGCTCGTCCGGCGCACGGCGATCTGGACCGGCGGGTCCCGGCGCAGCGACTCGGCCCAGGCGCGGCCCACCAGGTCGGCGGGCGCGTCGCGAAGGGCGGCGACCTGGTCGGGGTCCGCGAGGACGTTGCCGAGGAACGAGGCCAGGGCCTTCTCCCGTACGGCGATCTGACCGCCGCACTCCCCCGCCAGGGCACCGGCCGCCCTGCCCCGCACCAGCCGCATCATGTCCCGGTACGGGACGCCGACGGCGGCGGCGACGGTTCCGGCGGGCAGCCAGTGGCAGAAGTCGGCGACCAGGTCGGCCTTCGGCCGCTCGGCGATCCGGCGTGCCAGGACGTAGGCGGTGCGTTCGGTGACCGAGCGGAGGGCCTCGACGTCGACGTCGACATGGGCCCGCGCGCACGGCGGGTCACCGGGCCGGTGTCCGTGCGTGAAGCGGCTGTCGGTGAGGGCGGCGGCCACGTCCGCGTACCGGCTGAGCACCCAGGCCCGCAGCAGCGGGTCGTAGGTGAGCGGGAACTCCTCGCGCAGGATCCGGTGGATCGCGTGCGGGTCGCGCGAGGCGCCGGGGTCGAGGGGGCTCGGCGCGACGGTCCTGGCGCCGGGGCCGTGGGCGCCGCCGCGTCCGGCGGGTCCCGCGGCGGTCGGATCGGGCACGGTCCGCACCCGGCCCGCCACGGGGGCGCGACCGCCCCGCACGGGGGTGCCCACGGGGGATGCGGCCGGGACGGGGGCGGCCCTGGGTGAGGAGGGGGCGGCGGGGGTGGCGGGGGCCTCCGGGGCGGTCTCGGGCGAGGAGGACCGGACGACCGTCCTCGCGCCCGTGCGGCCGGCGGTCCCGGGCGTTGCCGGGGCCATGGCCGGCAGCCGCGTCCAGGGGTCCCCCGGCGGCGTCTGCGGCCGGTCGTGCCCCGTGCCCGCCTCCGGCCGGTCGTGCCCCGTGCCCGTCTCCGGCCGGTCGTCGCCTATGCCTCGGCCCTGCTCGCGGTTCGGCTCGTCGGACATCGCGCCCCCTGTCGGTCGGCGGTGGGTGCCGCGGCCGGAGATCGTGGCGCGCGTCCCCCCAGCCCATCACCGGGCGCCCCGCACCGCCCGCCGCATACCGCCGAACGGGTGAACAGGTGAACGCGTGAAGGGGCGGACGAGAGGCCGAGGCAGCGGGGCGACTCGTGGCTAGTCGAGCGACAGCCGGAACGACATCTGGCCGAAGCCGACGACGTCCCCCGCCCGCACCACCACCGCGCCCGTGACCCGCCGCCCGTTCACGGTCGTGCCGTTCGTCGAGCCGAGGTCGCGCAGCACCCACAGCCCGCTCTGCAGCGAGAGCTCGGCGTGCAGCCGGGAGGCCGTCTCGTGGCTGAGCCGGAGTCCGTTGACCGGGTCACGGCCTATCCGCAGCGGATGCGGGCCGGGCAGAGGCAGCAGCAGCTTCGGCAGCCGCTCCGCGTGCCAGGCGTGCCCCAGCTTCGCCGTGAACGCGGACATCCGCTCGACCACGCCCACCACGCGCCGGGACCAGGTGCCCTCGGTCCTCAGGTCGGCGGTGAGCAGGGCGAGTTCGTCCGGTCTCCTGGCCTGGAGCGCGCGCTCCATCCGGAAGACGAACGTGTCGTGCGAGAGGCGGCCCTGCGCGGCGCCCTCACGGAGCAGCACCAGCGCGCGGTCCCGCTCGGCGTCGGTGAGCCGAGGGGTGTTCGCCGGAAGCTCGAAAGGGGTCGTCACACCCGTGATTGTCGGTCCGCCGGGCCCGAAGTGTCCAGAAGGGCCCCCGGCACGGAAACTCCGTACCCGTCGTTCAAGATCGCTGTTACCGTCTGCCGTCTTCCGAAACACCGATCCCCCGGGGGAAACACCACGTGACCACGCCCGACCAGCGCAACCCCGGCGGCGCCGCCGACCGCGACCTCGTCATACGTCCGCTCGCCGGACCCGAGGAACTCGACCTGTTCCTCCGTCTCACCTACACGCTCGACCACGAGGTGGCCGACGATCTCGCCACCGGCCGCCGCCGCCCCGAGTGGATGTGGGTCGCGCTCGACGGCGACCGCCTTCTCGGCCGGCTCTCCTGGTGGGTGAAGGCGGCCGGCGGCGAGCCCCAGATCCTCGACTTCCTCGACCTCGCCCCGGAGTTGTCGCCGGAGGAGCGCGTCGAGGTCGGCGTGCGGCTCCTGGAGACCGCCACGGCCGCCGTGATCCCGGCGGACCGGCAGCGCCCGGAGTTCGAGCGGTACATGCCGGCGGACTGGCGCGAGGTGCCGGAGACCCGGTCCGTCCTGGAGTCCGTCTTCGGCGCCCTGGAGCGGACGGGCGCCCGCCCTCTCGTCGAGCGGCTCCGTCTGGAGTGGCGGCCCGGCACCCCCGTACCGGAGCCGAAGGGCCGGCTGGAGTTCCGCCCGGTGCGGGACCGCGAGGACCTGGTCGCCCTGATGACCCCGGTGATGGAGGGCACCCTCGACGCGCACGGGCAGGCCGATCTGGCCTCCGGCCTGTCGCCGCGGGAGGCGGCCGAGCAGCACTACGACGAGGAGTTCGCGCACTACACCTCGCCCCGCGAGTGGTGGCGGGTGGCGCAGCTGCCGGAGAGCGGTGAGCCGGTCGGCTTCGTCGTCCCCGCGCGCAACAACTACCACCACACGATCGCGTACATCGGTGTGCTTCCGGCGCATCGCGGGCACGGCTACAGCGACGACATCCTGGCGGAGGGGACGCGGATCCTGGCCGCCGTCGACGTGCCCCGGATCCGGGCGGCGACGGACCTGGGGAACATGCCGATGGCGGCGTCCTTCGCCCGAACGGGCTATGCGACGTTCGAGCGCGCGATCAACTACGTGTGGGACGCGCCGGGCGTGGCGGACTCCTGACTGCCAGGATGGTCGCGGTAGTCAGTCGTGGAGTGACTGGTCCGTCGACGAGGGGATTCCCGTGCTCTTCGAGGTGTGGGCGCCGAACGCCCGTGACCGGGTGACGCTGGAGCTGAACGGCACCGGCCACCCCCTGGAGCGGGACGCCGAGCGGGCCGGCTGGTGGACGGGCGTGGTGCCCGCCGACGACGGCGACCGGTACGGCTACTCCCTGGACGGCGGGCCCGTGCTCCCCGACCCGCGCTCCCGTCGGCTGCCCGACGGGCCCGACGGGCTGAGCGCGGTCGTCGACCACTCCGCGTACGTCTGGCGCCACGACTCCCCGCGGCTGCGGCCGCGCGGCGCGGTCCTGTACGAGCTGCACGTCGGCACCTTCACCCCGGAGGGCACCCTGGACGCGGCGGCCACGCGCCTCGGGGAGCTGGCGGGCCTGGGCATCACCCATGTGGAGCTGATGCCGCTGTGCCCCTTCCCCGGGGTGCGGGGCTGGGGGTACGACGGGGTGGCGCCGTGGGCGGTGCACGAGCCGTACGGGGGTCCGGAGGCCCTGAAGCGGTTCGTGGACGCGGCGCACGGGCTCGGCATGGGCGTGGTCCTGGACGTGGTCCACAACCACCTGGGCCCTTCCGGCAATTACCTTCCGCCCTTCGGCCCGTACTTCACCGAGACCCACCACACCCCGTGGGGCGCGGCGGTGAACCTGGACGCGCCGGGCTCCGACGAGGTCAGGGCGTACTTCCGGGGCAGCGCGCTGGCCTGGCTGCGGGACTACCGGATCGACGGGCTGCGGCTCGACGCCGTGCACGCGCTCGCCGACACCCGGGCGCTCACCTTCCTGGAGGAGCTGTCGGCGGCCGTCGACGAGCTCGCGGGGGAACAGGGACGGCCGCACTTCCTGATCGCGGAGTCCGATCTCGCCGACCCGCGCACGACCACCCCGCGCACGCTCGGCGGGATCGGGATCCAGGCCCAGTGGAACGACGACTTCCACCACTCCCTGCACACCGCCCTGACCGGTGAGTCCCAGGGCTACTACGCGGACTTCGCGCGCGCCCCGATGGCGGCGCTCGCCAAGACCCTCACCCACGTCTTCTTCCACGACGGCACCTACTCGGCGTTCCGGGGACGCCGGCACGGGCGTCCCGTGGACCGGGAGCGCACCCCCGCCCACCGCTTCCTCGGCTACGCCCAGACGCACGACCAGATCGGCAACCGGGCGCTGGGCGACCGCCTTTCGGCCTCCGTCTCCCCCGGTCTGCTCGCCTGCGCGGCGACCCTCGTCCTGACCGGCCCGTCCGTCCCGATGCTGTTCATGGGCGAGGAGTGGGGCGCGACCACGCCCTGGCAGTACTTCACCGACCACACCGACCCGGAGCTGGCCGAGGCCGTACGGCGGGGCAGGCGGCGGGAGTTCGCGGAGCACGGCTGGGACGAGGACCAGGTCCCCGACCCGCAGGACCCGGCCACCCGGGACCGCTCCGTCCTCGACCGGAGCGAGCGCGAGCGTGACCCGCACAAGCGGCTCCTCGCCTGGCACCGCGAACTCATCGCCCTGCGCCGCACCCTGCCGGACCTGACGGACCCGGACCTGGCGGGCGTGAAGGTGGCCTTCGACGAGGAGGCCCGCTGGCTGGTCTTCCGCCGCGGGGTCCTGCGGGTGGCCGTGAACCTGGGCGGGGAAGCGGCGGTGATCCCCCTCGGCTCGAACGGCCGGGACCGGGTCCTGGCGGCCTGGGAACCGGTCCGGGCGCCGGCGGCGGACGGGGTCCTGCGCGTCCCCGCCGAGTCGGCGGTCGTCCTCACGGACGGCTGAACGGGCGGCTGAACGGGCGCCGGCCGGGGCGGGGCTGCCCGCCGGGCGGCGCCCGGCGGCCGGGCCACCGGGCCACCGCCCGAGGCGGTCGGCTACTCGACGATCGCCATCTCGTGCGGGGTGTTGTTGAAGCGGCGCCCCGCGCCGTCCTCCGTCGCCGTGACGATGTCCTCGATGCGGACGCCGAAGCGCCCCGGGAGGTAGACGCCGGGCTCGATGGAGAAGCACATGCCCGGCACGACGGGGAGTTCCTCGCCCTCGATCATGTACGGGGGTTCGTGTGTCGTCACACCGATGCCGTGGCCCGTGCGGTGGATGAAGTACTCGCCGTAGCCCGCGTCCGTGATGACCTTGCGGGCGGCCCGGTCGACGTCCTGGCAGGCCACCCCGGGGCGTACCGCCTCGAAGCCGGCCTGCTGCGCCTCGCGCACGAGGTCGTGGACGCGCCGCTCCTCGTCGGTCGGTTCGCCGACGTGGACGGTACGGGTGGTGTCGGAGCCGTAGCCGTGCTTGAGGCCGCCGAAGTCGAGGACGACCATGTCGCCGTGCTCGATGACCCGGTCGCCGGCCTCGTGGTGCGGGTTGGCGCCGTTGGGGCCCGAGCCGACGACAGTGAAGTCGACCTGCGAGTGCCCGAAGCGCAGGAGCAGCGCGGCGAGGTCGGCGGCGACGTCGGTCTCCCTGCGGCCCGCGAAGCGGACCGTGAGGATCTCGCCGTACGCCCGGTCGGCGGCGGCTCCGGCGGCCGCGATCCGGGCCAGCTCGTGCGCGTCCTTGACCCCGCGGAGCATCGGCAGGGCCTCGGTGAGGGAGACGTACGAGGTCCCCGGCAGGGCCTGCTGGAGGCCCAGGAGGTGCATGGCCCAGGCGTTGTCGCTGACGCCGAAGCGGCCGTCGACGTCGAGGAGGGGCGCGGTGACGGCGTACGGGTCCTTGCCGTCGGTCCAGTCCCGCAGGGTGAGCGCGGCGGCCCCGGCGGCCTTCTCGGCGTCGGGGGCCTCCAGGGTCGGGACGACGAGCACCGGTTCCTGTCCGGGGGCGATCACGAGGGCGGTGAGCCGCTCGGTGATCGCGGTGGGCTGGTAGCCGGTGAGGTAGACGAGGTCGGGGCCCGGGGCGACGATGACGCCCGCGAGCCCGGCGTCGGCGGCGGACTCGGCGGCGCGGGCCATCCGGGCCCGGTAGTCGTCCGCGGTGAAGGGCGCGACCTCTTCCGGTGCCTCCGGCTCCGGGGCGGGGCTGCTCGACATGGGTCTCTCCTCTTCGGGCCGCTGCGTCCTGGACGTACAGCATCCTGCCGGGCGCGGCGTCCGGCCGCGACCGGTCAGCGGCCCGGGCCCTGGGCGATGAGCCGTTCCAGGAGTTCCTGGAAGTCGTCGCCGACGACGATCCGCAGGTCCCCCCGCTCCTCGTCGTGCTCGCTGAGCTGGGTGAGCGTGCCGCCGCGCCACCAGAAGACGTACGGGCTGATCGCGCCCGGCGTGTCCTCGTACCCGGAGGCGGCGAATGAGGCCATCGCGCCGAGGGCCGGGATGATCGAGGTGTCCCGGATGGGGTGGAAGGCGAGCTGGTGCCGGAAGGGCAGGGCGACCAGGGCGCCGTGCTCCCCTATGGGCAGGCCGGTGACCCTGCGGACCACGCCGTCGAGGTCGAGGACGCGGCTCGCGGTGTAGAAGGAGTCGCCGAGGATGATCTCGAAGGACATGCCGTCGGCGTCGCGGACGGTCTCGTGCTCCTCGACGGGCAGCCCGCGCAGGTTGCGCAGGGCGCGGTCGCGCAGCTGGGCGTGGTCGCCGAGCCGGTCCAGGGCCTCGTCGGTGAGCATCATGACGCTCTCCGGCAGGTCGAGCGCGAGGACCTCGTAGAGCCCGGGGGCGACGGTCCTGGCATAGCCGAAGGCTGCGGCGTCGATGCCGTCGCCGCTGACGACCCGGGGGTAGAGCTGGGAGCGGATCTGCTCGGGCGGCAGGGTGTCGAGCGCGGACGGCCCGTCCATGGCGCGGACGACCAGACCGATGTGCCGGTGGATCATGCCCGGCCAGACGCGGGGGCCGCGCCGGTCCTGGTGGCAGACGGCGGCGAGGTTGCCGAGGCCGAAGCGGCGTCCCTTGTCGTCGACGACGTGGTCGGCGTAGACGCTGACCTCCAGGCCGAGTTCGGCGAAGGTCTCCCGGACCCGGCCGCGGAACATCGCGGCCTCGCGCTGTGAGAAGTACGCGAACTCGGGGTCCCTCGGTGCGTCGTCGCCGTCCCGCCTGGGTCCTCGTCGCAGCCACCCCACCCTGCCCGCCTTCCGTCGCCGTTGCGCACAGGGTAGCGACTGCCGGTGTCGGCTCTGGAGCCGTCGGGTGAACTCGGCCGCGGGGGAGCCGGGTTCGGCGTCCGCGCCGGCCAGGAGGAGGAGTTCGGCCCGGTGGACGGACGACGGTGACGTACGTGCGCGGGAAGCGGGGGTGCGGGCCCGCCCGGTCCCCACGGCCCCCCCTCCCCCGCACTCCCCGTGGCGGCCGGGCGGCGCGCGGCGGGCTCGGCCTGATGCGGGGGGGCAGGGGCCCCTGGGGCCTGCTTTCCGGATCGGGCCCGGTCCGGTCCGAGCCACGGGGCCCTAGTCCATCGTCACGATCAGGTGGGCTCGGGCGCGGCCGCGGGTCACCAGGCGGGCGTTCGCCTCGTCGGAGTCGTGGACCCAGCGTTCGGCGCGGGCCCGGTCCTTGCCGAAGCGGACGTGCCGCTCGACGAGCCGGGGGACGCGCCGGAGGTCGTCCAGGTCGAGGTACCAGGCCTCGTCGAGGAGGGGCAGGACCCCGGCCCAGGCGCCCTCGTCGTGCAGCAGGTAGTTCCCCTCGGTGACGACGAGCGGGACCTCGGGCCCGACGGGTACGGCCCCGGCGATCGGCTCCTCGACGGAGCGGTCGAAGGCGGGCGCGTAGACGGTGGTGCCGGGGACGGGGGCGCGCAGCCGGGCGAGGAGCGCGGTGTACCCGGCGGCGTCGAAGGTGTCGGGCGCGCCCTTCCGGTCGGCCCGTCCGAGCCGCTCCAGCTCGGCCTGGGCGAGATGGAAGCCGTCCATGGGGACGAGGACGGCGAGCCCGCCGAGGCGGTCGACGAGCCGCGCGGCGAGCGTGGACTTCCCGGCCCCGGGCGGACCGGCGAGCCCGAGGACACGGCGGGCGGCGGGGCGGTCGGCGCGACCTTGGACCGGTCCTCCCGTACCCCCTCCGGCCGGCCCCTCGGGCGGCTGGATGAGGGCACGCGCGCGGGCGGCCAGGCGCTCGAATTGTTGCGCGTCCATGACGGGCATTGTCACACCGGGCGTGCCGGTTGACGCGGGTAGATTCATACGTACTACGTTTGCCCCATGCCGTCCATCGCACTCGTGACCCTCGTCGTCCGTGACTACGACGAGGCCATCGCCTTCTACACCGACGCCCTCGGGTTCGACCTGGTCGAGGACACCGACCGGGGCGGCGGCAACCGCTGGGTGGTCGTCCGCCCGCGCGGCGCCGCCGGGGTCGGCGGCCTCGGCAACGCGGGCCTGCTGCTCGCCCGCGCCAAGAACGACGCCGAGGAGGCCTCCGTCGGCAACCAGACGGGGGGCCGGGTGGGCTTCTTCCTCCACACCGAGGACTTCGCCCGCGACCACGCCCGTATGACGGAGGCCGGTGTGAAGTTCCTGGAGGACCCGCGGCACGAGCCGTACGGCTCGGTCGCCGTCTTCGAGGACCTGTACGGCAACCGCTGGGACCTGCTCCAGCCGGCCGGCCCGGCCGCGTAGCGTAGTCCGCTCACGCGCACCGCGCACGACGGCCCGCCGATGATCTCGGCGGGCCGTCGTGCGCCCGGGCGGCGACGGCCCAGGGGCGCCCTGTCGGCCAGGCCTAGCCCAGCAACGGGATGAGCCGTCCCAGCGCTTCCACCACCGGCTGGCCCACCGCGCCGACGGCGGCCGCGATCTGCGCGACGGACGCCAGGACGATGCCGCGCTCGCGCAGGGCGGCGCGGTCGGGGGTGAGTTCGGGCAGGGCCTGTTCGATCGTCCGGTCCTGTTCCGGGGTGAGATGGGGGCGCAGCTGCCCGAGGAGGCGGGTCAGCTCCTCGACGGCGGCGCGGAGCTCGTCGCCCTGGGAGGCGGCGCCGACGGTGCCGTAGTTGATGCCGACGTTCTGGCGGCCGCCGTCCATGTTGACCACGGGGCCGTAGTTGTTGGTCGTGTCGCTCACAGGTTGATCCCCCTGTTGTTGCGGCCCCCGTTCATGTTGACCACGGGGCCGAAATTGTTCGTGTTGTTGCTGTTGAACTGCTGCACGATCGCCGTGAACTCGGCCTCCGGGTTGTCGATCGCGTACGCGATCCGCCCGGCGATCTCCCGGAGTTCGTCCACGCTCGGCAGGGTGACGTGCGCGACGGAGCCGCCGGCCGTCTCCACGGCCAGCACCGACCGCGCCGGCTCGAACAGCTCCTTGCAGAGGAACGCGGCCAGGGCGACCAGGACGACGAAGAGCAGGGGGCCGCCGCTGTCCCCGATGCCCTCCTCACCGCCGTTCACGGTGTTGATCACGGCGTAGACCACGACGGCGACGACGAGCCACTTCAGGAAGCGGAGGAGGGCCGCGCCCCGGTCGGGCTTGAGCCTGAAGGCCTCGACCCGGGTGATGTTGTGCAGCGGGATGGCAGCCGAGCCCACCCACAGGATCCGGCGGCTGACCTGGAGGATCAGGGTGCCGTCGCGCTGGACCGCCGGGGATCGCTCCCACGGCCGCTGGGGCGCCGGCTGAGGCGGGACCGTCGGGGGCGGGTTCCTCGGAGGTGGCGGCCCGGACGGCGCGGGCCCGGGTGGCGTCGGCCCGTTGTTTCCCGTGGAGTCCATGCGTTCCCCCGTGTCCTCGTCACTCGCACCCGCGCACCGCGGGAGGACCATTAAGCGCCCGAGGAGGACGGCGAGGCAGACGAGATACGGCCAACTCCCCATTCTGGCCGGTACTTGCCCCGCCCGCGCCTCGCCAGGGCGGACCGGCGGACCGCCCTCGAAAACCGCTGTCGCCCGATCCGTCCGACTCCCTACACTCACGTCTCGGCGCCCCGGTCGGTGCGCCGGAGGCCGTTCGACCGAAGGGAGAGGACCGTGCGCAGCCGTGCCGCCGTCGCCGCGTCCTCCTCCCGTGCCCGGTACGACGTGATCCTCGCCTCTCCCTCCGGCCGGTGGCGGCTGCGCGCCCGCCACCGCCGACCCGTGACGTTCCCGCCGTCCTCCTGACCGGCGGCCCGTCGTCCGGGCATCGCGCTGCCCCGCATCTCCACGCAGCAGCGAAAGGCACGACACCGTGCGTACCCACCTCACCGACCGCGTCCGCAACCTCGGCATCCTCGCCCACGTCGACGCGGGCAAGACCACCGTCACCGAGCGGTTCCTGTACCTCACCGGTGCGACCCACAAGCGCGGCGAGGTCCACGACGGCACCACCGTCACCGACTTCGATCCGCAGGAGCGGGACCGAGGCATCACGATCTTCGCCGCCGCGGTCAGCTGCGACTGGGCCGGGCACCGGATCAACCTGATCGACACCCCGGGCCACGTCGACTTCTCCGACGAGGTCGAACGCTCGCTGCGCGTCCTCGACGGCGCCGTCGCCGTCTTCGACGCCGTGGCGGGCGTCGAGCCGCAGAGCGAGACGGTGTGGCGACAGGCCGACCGGCACGGCGTTCCGCGGATCGCCTTCGTCAACAAGCTGGACCGGGCGGGCGCGGAGCTCGACACCGCCGTGGAGTCGATCCGTACCCGCCTCGGGACCGTCCCGCTGCCCGTCCAGCTCCCCGTCGGGCGGGAGGACGGCTTCACCGGCGTCGTGGACCTGGTCGGGATGCGGGCGTACGTGTGGGCCGACGGCGCCGACACGTACACCGACGGCCCCGTCCCGGACGAGCTGCGGGACGAGGCCGCGCGCCGCAGGCGTCTCCTGGAGGAGACGGTGGCGGAGCTGCACGCGGGCGCCCTGGAGGAGTTCTGCGAGGAGGGCACGCTCTCCCCGGAGACCCTCACGGGCGCGCTCCGCGACCTCACGCTCTCCGGCGGGGCCGTGGTCGTGCTCTGCGGCTCGGCGTACCGCAACCGGGGCGTCGAACCGCTTCTCGACGCCGTCGTCGCGTACCTCCCGGCCCCGTCGGACATGCCGCCGGTGCGCGGGGAGGTGCCGGCGGACCCGACGGCGCCGTTCACGGCGCTCGCGTTCAAGGTGAGCGCCACGGCCACCGGCCGTATGACCTATGTCCGCGTCTACGCGGGCACGATCGGGAAGGGGGACACCGTGCTGGACGCCGTCACCGGCCGCACCGAGCGGATCGCCCGCATCCTGCGGGTCCAGGCGGACCGGGCGAGCGAGGTCGACGAGGCGCGCGCCGGTGACATCGTCGCCGTCGTGGGCCCGAAGGCCGCCCGCGCCGGGGCGACGCTGTGCGCCCCGGACGCGCCGGTCGTCCTCGAACCGCCGACCACCGCCGACCCGGTGGTGTCGGTCGCGGTGGAGGCCCGCCGGTCCACGGACACCGGCCGGCTGGCGACGGCGCTCGCCCGGCTGTCGGAGGAGGACCCGTCCCTGGTGGTGCGGTCCGATCCGGAGACGGGCCAGACCGTGCTGTCCGGGCTCGGCGAACTGCACCTGGAGGTGGCGGTGGAGAAGCTGCGGCGCGACCGGGGCCTTGAGGTCACGGTCGGCCGTCCGCAGGTCGCCTACCGGGAGACGGTGGCGAAGGGCGTCACCGGTCTGCTCCACCGTCATGTGAAACAGGACGGCGGCGCGGGCCAGTTCGCCCACGTCGTCATCGACGTCGAACCGGCGCCCGAGGGCGAGGAGTTCGTCTTCGCGTCAACGGTCACGGGCGGCCGCGTCCCGCAGGAGTACGTCCGCGCGGTCGAGGCGGGCTGCCGGGACGCCCTCGTCGAGGGTCCCCTCGGCGGACATCCGGTGACGGGTGTCCGGGTCACGCTCACGGACGGCGCCACGCACTCCAAGGACTCCTCGGAGATGGCGTTCCGCACGGCGGGCCGTTTCGCGCTGCGCGAGGCGCTGCGTGCGAGCGCGATGACACTCCTGGAGCCGGTGGCCGACGTGACGGTCACCGTCCCCGCCGAGTCCGTCGGCTCCGTCCTCGGCGACCTCGCGGCCCGCCGGGCCCGGGTGACGGACCGGACGACCCGCTCCGGTACGGCGGTGGTGACGGCGACGGTGCCGCTGGCCGAACTCTTCGGCTACGCCTCCCGGCTGCGCGGCCGCACCCAGGGCCGGGGCACGTTCACCACCCGGCCGGCGGGGTACGCCCCGGCGCCGGCGCGCGGGGCCGCCGGTTAGCCGACGGCGGTGTCCGGGCTGCGGTCCTCCGCGGCCCGGACACCCGGACCCTCACGCCGCGCGGCCCCGCCGCCGCAGGAGGAGGGCGGACCAGACCGTGGCCCCCGCGAAGAGCACGGCCGCGGCCCCCGACACCACGGCGAGCACCGCCGCCCCACCGCCGTCGACGTCCCCGGCACGGGCGACGACCCGGGGGTCGTCCGCCCGGTACCGGATGTCCAGGCGGTCGCCGACCTTGATCCTGCCGCTGCTCCCCACCGGCAGGTTCGTCTCCACGGTCCGGCCCTCGGCCTGGAAGCCGATCCGGCAGCCGCCCGTCATGCACGGCGGGATCGACTCCAGCGTGGCCTGAGCGGGCCGTCCGTTCTTCAGGGACTGAAGGTGTTGGGCCGCCGGGAACATCACGAGACCCGAGAGGGCGGCCAGGAGCAGCGTGAGAACCAGCGCGAACCAGAAGCTCGCGCGTGGACCCATGATCCCTGTGGCCTTCTGTGACGTCACTGCCATGTTCCGGTTCCCCCTTCGGTCGTGCCCTGTCGGTGATCACGATAGGGCGGGCGGCCCGGCGGCGTCGCGGGGCGGAGTCGGCGCACCGGCCGGGGCCCGGCTGCCCGCCGTCGGCAACGAGGACGCGGACCCGAGGTCCAGCTCGGCCCGTACTGTCTTCCCGACCGGTACGCGGTCGAGCACCGCCCACCGCGAGGCCAGCGCCTCGACGAGGAACAGCCCGCGCCCGCCGTCGTCCAGGGGCCCGGGGGCGGCGGGACGTGGCAGCCGCTCGCCCCGGGTGTCGGAGACGTCGACCCGGAGCCGGAGCCCCGGTGTGTACACCAGCGTGAGCTCGAAGTCCCGTCCGGGCACCCGCCCGTGGGTGACGGCGTTGGCGGCGAGTTCCGCCACGAGGAGCCCGGCGGTGTCGGAGGCCTCGGAGCCGTACGGCAGCTGCCAGCGGTCCAGCTGATGGAGAGCGAGGCGGCGGGCGAGACGGGCGCCGCGCGGTGTCGAGCTGAAGCACTGGGTGAACACACGTACGGTGACGGTCTCTTCGCGGGTCACGGGGGAGGTCATGGGGCCAATGTGACGGCGTTCCGGAAGCTGTCACCAGGTCAGAAACCCGTACGCTCCGACAGCGTACGGGTTCACAGTCTGGACAGTATCGGTAACTGCCCGTGAGCATGGTCGCGTTCAGTGCGCGTGCACGGGTGCGGGAGGTGGCCGGAGTGACGGACGAAGTACCGGACGAGGGACAGAGCGGCGGCGAACCGGAGACGTCGGACAGCCTGAAGGCCTTCGGGGAGGTGGTCAAGGCCTTCCGGAAGCGGGCCCGGCTGACGCAGGAGGCCTTCGCGCCGCGCGTCGGGTACTCGGTACCGACGGTGGCCTCGATCGAGCAGGGGCGACGTCTACCGTCCGCCGACTTCGTGGAGCGGTCGGAGGAGCTGCTCGACGCGTTCGGGGTGATCCGGGGCGCGGCGAAGCACCTGGCGCGCAAGCCGGGGCTCGCGAAGTGGTTCCGCCAGTGGGCGAACCTGGAGCTCAGGGCGGTGACGCTCTACACGTACGAGAACCGTCTGGTGCCGGGACTGCTCCAGACTCCGGCGTACGCGAGGACGCTCTTCGAGAAGCAGCTCCCAGCACTGGGTGACGACGAGATCGAGGCGAATCTCGCCGCCCGAATGGACCGGAAGAAACTGCTCACCGAACGCCCCCACACGATCTACAGCTTCATCGTCGAGGAGCACGTGCTGCGGCGTCAGACGGGCGGCCCGGAGGTCATGCGCGAGCAGATCGACCACATCCTCGACATCTGCGTCCGGCGCAACATCGACATCCAGATCATGCCGCAGACTCGCGGGCACCACGCGGGCCTCGACGGCCCCGTGCAGCTCTTGGAAACCACGGAAAACAAGTGGTACGCCTACTGCGAGGGCCAGCGCGCCGCCCACCTCATCTCCGACGCCAAAGAGGTCAGCATCCTCCAGAAGCGGTATGCCAGGATGCGAGCACAGGCTCTCTCCGCAGAGGACTCCGCGAGCCTGTTGCAGGAGATGCGAGGAGCGCCATGAGCACCACAGACCTGGCCTGGTTCAAGAGCAGCTACAGCGGCGGCAGCGGCGACGACTGCGTCGAAGTCGCCCTGTCCTGGCACAAGTCCAGCTACAGCAGCGGCGGCGACGGTGACTGCGTCGAGGTCGCCTCCTGCCCCACCACCGTCCACGTCCGCGACTCGAAGAACGTCACGGGTCCGCAGCTCGCCCTCTCCCCCGCCGTCTGGACCGAGTTCCTGACCCGGCTGGCCTGAGCACCGCACGACACGAGGAGCACGACCCATGAGCACGACCCCCGCCGGCTATCTCTCCGGGCTGTTCTCCCTCGACGGGCGCACCGCCCTCGTCACGGGAGGCAGTTCCGGGATCGGCCGGGCCATCGCCGGTGCCCTGGCCCGTGCCGGGGCGAGGGTCGTGGTCGTGGCCCGCAAGGAGGCCGAACTCGTCGCGACCGTGGACGAGCTGACGGCCGACGACTGTCGGGCGGCGTGGGTGAGCGCCGACCTGAGCACCCGGGCGGGCATCAAGGCGGGAGCGGAGGCGGCGGCCGCCGTCTTCGGGGAGCCGGACATCCTGGTGAACTCGGCGGGGATCAACCTCCGCCCGCCGTTCGGCGAGCTGGGCGAGGAGGTGTGGGACACGACGATGACCGTGAACCTGGAAGCCCCGTTCCTGCTCGGTCAGCGCTTCGGCCCCGGCATGGCCGAGCGCGGCTTCGGGCGGATCATCCACATCACCTCGCAGCAGGCGCACCGGGCGTTCGTGCAGAGCGGGGCGTACGGAGTGTCCAAGGGCGCCCTGGAGTCGCTGGCCCGTTCGCAGGCCGAGGCCTGGTCCCCGTACGGCGTCACGGCCAACACCCTCGTCCCCGGCTTCGTCATGACCGCGCTCAACCGGCGGCTCTCCTCCGACCCGGAGAAGGTCGCCGCGCTCGCGGCCCGCACGATGGTCGGCCGCAACGGTCTCGCCGAGGACTTCGCGGGCGCGGCGGTCTTCCTCGCGAGCACGTCCTCCGCGTACGTCACGGGCCAGTCCCTCTTCGTGGACGGCGGCTTCTCGGTCCACTGACCGTCGGCCCGCCGTCCCCGGGCGCCTCAGGAGACCGGTGTCCCCGCGGTCGCCGCCGACCAGTCGGCGAGGGCGTCGGCGCAGGCGCCCAGGGCCTTCGCCGCCGGGCCGAAGGACGTCGACAGGCCCGCCGAGAGGGTCAGCGCGGGGCCGTCGGTCCGGTCGCCGCCCACCGTCACCCCGCACTCCACCGTGGCCGACGGCCCGTCGGTCCCGGGCGGAGCGGTCACCGTCAGGGTCAGCTCGCAGCCGCCCGCGCGGACCCCGGCCGCGTCGAGCCGGGCGCTCATCGCCTCGGTGAGCGGTTCCGCGTTCTCCTCCAGTGCGCCCCGCCGCAGCCGGAACTCCTCGTCCACCGCCACGACTCCGATCCCCCGGAAGGTGGTGGCTCGCAGGCGCACCGCGCGGGCGCCGAAGACGCCCGAGCTGTGCAGCACGTAGACGGCCACGAGCGCGGCCCGCACGGCCCCGGCGAGGTCGGCGGGGAGGCCCGGCAGCGGGAAGCGCCACCGGGGCGGGCGGAGCCGTACCGGCGCGACGCCCTCGGTCAGGGCGGCCAGGCCCTCGCGTACGGTCGCGCCGAGGAACCAGGCTCCTCCGGTGCCGAGCGCCAGAAGCCGGCCCTCCTCGTCGACGGCGAGCGCCGCGTCCGCGTCCGTGCGGCCGAAGGGGAAGAGCCGGAGTCCCAGGTCACCGCCGAGGCGGTCCAGCTGCGGGCTCGCGAAGCGGGCCTCCCGCGGGTCGACGACGCAGCCGGTGGCGGCGACCTCCCGCCCGCCGTGCGGGGCGGCGCGGATCCGGAGGCCGTGGAACTCGCGGAGGGCCCCCTCGGCGGCGGGAAAGACGCTTCCCCCGCCGACCGTCACCGTCGTGAGGATCGCCGACAGGGCGGCGTCCCCGGCGTCCCGCCCCGCGTGCCAACCGGCCTCGGCCGGCATGTCGGCGCTCGGCACGGCTCCGCTCGCCGTGCCGGCGCTCCGTACGTCACCCACCGTCGGTCCTCACGCCTCGTCGTGGAGTACGTCGATCCCCAGCCGGTCGAGCAGCGCGGAGCACGAACGGCAGACCTCGGCCTCGGTACCGTGCTCGGGATCGCCGTGCGGGCGGATCTTGCGGGCGACGAGCGCGGCGCCCGCGAAGTGCGGTGCCGCCTCGTCCAAGGTGACCGTGCCGCCGTCGCCCCGCTGCCGGTCGAGGCCGAAGAGCTCGTCGGAGACGAGGGCGGACTCGGCGCAGTAGCCGACGAACGGCTCGCGCAGGGCGGGCGGGAGCCCGTCGAAGAACTCCCCGACGGCCGGGTGGAGATGCGGCTCGCCGTCACCGGCGAGGTTGGTGTGGCTGACGATGGTGCCGCGGATGAGCAGGGAGGCCGCCGTGCCCGGAATCAGGTCAGACAAAGTAGTCCTCCGCGTCCTGCATGGGGGCGTGGGCGAGAGCGATCATGGCCTCGTACTTGTCGGCGCCCATGTAGTAGTTGCCGGTGTGGTGCATGAAGAAGAACCGGCCCCGTTCGTCCATGAGGACGGGCGATCCCTCCGAGCCGTCGAGCCCGACCGGGAAGAGCCGGACACCGAGGTCGCGGCTCAGCTCGGCGACATCCGACGGCACGGACCGGTAGCCGAGGTACGGCGTGAAGTAGAGGTAGTCCTCCCGCTTGGCGTCGATGGTGAGGCGCAGCCCGCCGTGCTCGGCGAGGAAGGCCGTCGCGGCCTCGAAGGGCTCCACCGGGAACCCTCCGTCCCGGTACTGCCCGGTGATCTCGTCGACCATCGCCGGTACGGTCTCCGACACGTCACGTCCCGGGAACCATCCGTACTCCCGGAACCAGGCGTCGACGTCCTCCGGGGTGTTCATGTGCGGCATGTGTGCTCTGTGCTCCTCATCCGGTGATGGCTGCGATCCCGGCCATGTCCATGGCGATGCTGCAGGACCGGCACGGCGGCTTGTACTCACCGTGCCCCAGCGGGTGCGGCTTGACCTGGTGGCCGATCTGCACGCTGTAGACCTGCGCGCCCCGCATGGCGTCGCGGACGCCGTCGACCGTGCTGATCCCCGTGCCGGTGGGGTCCAGCTGTCGGAGCCGGTCCGAGACGAGATGCGCCTCCGCGCACTTGCCGTGACCCGCGCCAGGGTAGTCGCCACCCGCTCTGATCTGCTGGTCGACCTGATCGTAGATCGACTGCATGGCGGGGTGCAGGTCGGGCAGCTTCTGGCCGGCTCCCTTGGTGGCGCTGGTGTGGCCGGTGACGACCCCGTCGTGCAGGAGGCCCCCGGCGCACGAGCCGTCCAGGAGGTTCGTGCCGGGCGGGAAGTGGGTCTTGGCCAGGTCGATCTGGTGCTTGGGGTCGTCCTTGTTCTCCGGGTCGGCCTTGCGCGCCTGATTCGCGAGGTCGTGGGCCTCCTGGACGAGCGCCGCCCGCTGCTGCTCGGGGGTGAGGTGGCGGACGTCGAGCGGGTCCGTCCGGTGGTGCCGCATGTTGCCGGCGGAACTGCCGTGCCAGGGCGGGGACGGACTGATGCGCCGGCCGCCGGGGTCGTCGCCGGAGCCGTCGTTCCCTCCGTTGCCGCCACCACCGCCGCCGCCTCCGCCTCCGCCGCCCTTGCCGCCGTTGCCGCCGTTGTCGTCGTGGTCGCCCTTGCGCTGACGGGCGAAGCGGTCACGGAGGTCGTGGTCGGTGTTCTTGTGGTCGACGGAGATCTGCTTGACGACCTTGGGCAGCGTCTGGCCCACGTGGTCGCCCATGGACTTGGCGGCCTTGGTGAGGGCCTCCAGGGCCTTGTCGGCGACCGGGTCGATCGCATCCGCGATCGAGTCACGGCCCCGGGCGCGGCCGTGTGCGGTCTTCGCCTTCGTGAGTTTGCCGGCCGTCTTGCCGTGGATGGCGACACTGACGCCGTTGAGCTGGGTGGAGGCGTGGGTGTGCTCGGAGTGCTCGATGTGCAGGTTCTTCAACCCGCCGCCCGGCGCCCTGCCCCCGCCACCGCCGCCGGCGGAGGCCAGGTTCATGGCCTCCTTGCCCGACTGCACGCCGTCCTTGAAGCCGTCCTTGCCCGCGTCCTTCGTCTGGTCGAGGTCCACGCCGTCCTGGAGCCCGATCGCCACCGCGCCGAGCTGCACGACGAGATCGGCCGCCATGCCCTCCAGGGCCGCCACGGCGGGCTCGGTCATCGCCGCCACGACGTAACCGACGGCCTCCTCCACGCACTCCTTGATCAGCCGCTTGATCACCTCCTGCGTGGCCCGCATCGCCGCCGCGCCGATCAGCGCCGACAGGCCTCCGGTCACCGGGATGAGGGAGATCGCGATGCCCGCCTCGGCGGCGAGGTAGCCGAGCTGGACGAGAGCCGCGAGCTTCATGCCCTCGATCGCGCCCGCGGCGGTGTCCAGGCCTCCCGCGATCGTCCGGGCCGCACCGGCGATGTCCTTGATGTGTTTGCTCTTGACCTTCGCCCAGTGCTCGTTGAGCGCGTCCAGCGACTCGCCCTGCCCCGAGGACAGCAGCCGCTCGAAGTGGTTGTTCGCGAGCTGGCCGTCGTCCTCCAGGTCCTCCGCGAACTCGCGGAGCGCGTCCGCCATGTCGCGGTACGCGTCCTCGTCGACGTTCGGCCACGCGACCCCGATCAGATCGAGCAGCGTGTCCGCCCACCCCGGCACCGTTACCGCCACGTCCCCGTCCCCCCGTTGGCACCTGTTTGCAATCCGCAACAGTCCTACCACAGGGGGAAGGTGACGGTCCGTCGGGGCCTCGCCGTCGCCGTACGGCGTCCACGACGGCTCCGGGGGGGCGCCGGCGCCCCGCGCGGTCTCCCCGCGCGGGACGAGGACGGTTCGGGCGTCAGCCCTCCCGCGGCTCCAGCCGCAGCGAGATCGAGTTGATGCAGTACCGCTGGTCCGTCGGGGTGGGGTAGCCCTCGCCCTCGAAGACGTGGCCCAGGTGCGAGCCGCAGCGGGAGCAGCGGACCTCGGTGCGGACCATGCCGTGCGAGCGGTCGGCGATCAGCTCGACGGCCTCGCTGTCCTTCGGGTCGAAGAAGGACGGCCAGCCGCAGTGCGACTCGAACTTCTCGTTCGACGTGAACAGCTCCGCGCCACAGGCCCGGCAGGAGTACACGCCGGTGGTGGTGGTGTCCGTATACTCACCGCGGAAGGCGGGCTCGGTGCCCGCCTGGCGCAGCACCTGGTACTCCGCCGGGGTCAGCTCCGCACGCCACTGCTCGTCCGGCTTCTCGACGTCGTACGCCATGAGCTCGCTCCCTCTGCTGTTGCGACCGCTACTTCGACAGGTGGTCGAGGATCCGCGGACCGAGGTCCGTGACGTCTCCCGCGCCCATCGTCAGAACGAGATCGCCGGGGCCCGCCATTCCCGCCACGACCTCCGGGACCGTGTTCTTGTCGTGCACGGGCGTCACGTCGGCGCCGGCGCGGCGGGCGGCGGCGATGATCAGCTCGCTGGTGATGCCCGGGATCGGGTCCTCGCGGGCGGGGTAGATGTCGAGGACGACGGAGGCGTCGGCGAGGGCCAGCGCGTCGCCCATCTCCTTGCCCAGCTCCTGGGTGCGGGAGAAGAGGTGGGGCTGGAAGACGACGAGCAGCCGGGAGGCGCCGGCGGCGCCGCGCATGGCCTCCAGGTCGGCGGTCATCTCGGTGGGGTGGTGCGCGTACGAGTCGATGACCTGGACGCCCCTGGCCTCGCCCTTGAGCTGGAGGCGGCGGCCGACGCCGGTGTAGGCGGTGAGGGCCTGGGCGAGCTCGGCCGGGTCGATGCCGACGCGGGCGCCGGCGGCGAGGGCCGCGGCGGCGTTGTGGGCGTAGTGACGGCCGGGGACGGAGACGGTGAAGGTGTGCTCGACGCCGTCGAGGGCGACCGTCACCTCGCTCTTCATCCCGTTCGGGACGATCTTCAGGATGTGGGCGTCGGAGCCCTCGGTCTCGCCGACGGTGACGACGTGCAGGCCGTCGCGGTCCGCGACCCGGCGGGCCAGCTCACGGGCGCCCGCGTGCTCGCCGACGACCAGGGTGCCGCCGGGGCGGATCTTGCCGGTGAAGGCCTCGAAGGACTCGTAGATCTCGTCCATGGAGGCGTAGTTCGCGTGGTGGTCCAGCTCGACGTTGAGGACGATCGCGACCTCGGGGTCGTACTTCTGGAAGCTGCGGTCGCTCTCGTCGGCCTCGGCGACGAAGATCGCGCCGTCGCCGTGCAGGGCGTTGGTGCCGGGGCCCGCGAGGTCGCCCCCGATGGCGTACGAGGGGTCGAGACCGAGCTCGGTGAGGGCGACGGCCAGCATGGAGGTGGTCGTCGTCTTGCCGTGCGTCCCGGCGACCGCGATCGCGCGCAGTCCGTCCATGAGGGAGGCGAGCGCGTCGGAGCGGTGGACGACCGGGATGCCGAGCTCGGCGGCGCGGGCCAGCTCGGGGTTGTCGGCGCGGATGGCGCTGGAGACGACGACGGCGGAGGCGTCGTCGGCGAGGTGCTCGGCGGCGTGGCCGATGTGCACGGTGGCGCCCAGGGCGCGCAGGGACTCGGCGGTCGCCGACTCCCTGGCGTCGCTGCCGGCGACCTTGGCGCCGCGCTGGGCGAGGATCTTCGCGATGCCCGACATTCCGGCACCGCCGATGCCGATGAAGTGCGGCCGTTCCATGGCGGCGGGAATGGCGGGTGCCATGCGGATCTCTCCCCGGGGTGCGTTTCGTGCGTGGACGCATCGTTCATGCGTGCGTGAACGATGGAAGTCCCCAGCCTAGTGGCTCCGGCCGGGTGGGCCCGGCGGCCCCGCGGGGGGCCGGGACCGTGCCGCCGCGGGGCGGTGCCCCGTCGGCGGCCGTCGTGGTCCGGGCCGCGCCCCCTGCACGGGGCGCGGCCCGGACACGACCGCTAGGCGCCGTCCTGCTCGCTGTGGGCGAAGAGCTTGAGCACCGGGACGCCCACCTTGTGGCGGGCCCGGGAGGCCCAGTCCCGGTGGAAGAACTCCTCCACGTAGTGCGGGGCGGTGAGCACGATCACCTCGTCCGCCTCCGACTCGTCGACCACCGCCTTCATCTTGTTGAGCGGGTGGTCCTCGACCACCTGTCCGACCGCCTCGCAGCCGGCGTTCCTCAGGGCCTGGAGCGAGTACTCCAGGGCCTGCTCGGCGGGGATCCGGGCCTCCTTGCCCTCCGGTTCGTCGCCCTCGCGGGCGGCTTCCTTCAGTTCGCCCATGGCGACGTCGTCGATGGCACGCAGCAGTACATCGGCCTGGTCACCACGGGGCTGCATCAGAACGATGAAGGACACGCCCTCGTCGCCGTGCAGGGTGGTGACGAATTCCACGTCGACGGACGTCAGGGGCTTCTCGATCATCAGAACGCTTGTGAACACCTCAGGAGCCCTTCTGCGGAAACCATCCTTCCCCGTGCCCGCACGGGGTCTGCGACAGTAAGTGTGCCCAGCGAACGCTAAGCGGAACGACAAATTCCGCCGATTGTCAGATCCGACGGTAGCGGGTGAAGAGGAAGCCGTCCTGCTCCAGCACCGACGCCACGGCGAAGCGTGTCGGGACGGCCACCGACGGGCCCCCGGCGATCCGCTGGGCGTCGCCCGCCGTCATGGTCGGGGAGATCGTCAGACACAGCTCGTCCAGGACCCCCGCCGCCACGAACTGGCCGAGCAGCCGGGGCCCGCCCTCGGTCAGCTGGCGCCGGAGCCCGCGCTCCGCGAGCGCCGCCACCGCGCGGGCCGGCTCCACCCCGGCCCCGTCCCCCGCCACCAGCACCTCGGCGCCCGCCGCGCGCGCGGCCCGCACCCGGTCGGCGGGCGCGGCGGCGCCGGTGAGGACCAGCGTGGGTACCAGGGGCCCGGTGAAGAGCGGGAGGGAGAAGTCCAGGTCCAGGGAGGCGCTGACCACGGCGATCACGGGGGCCGGGCCCTGTCCGGCGGCGGCCCGGCGGGCGGCGAAGGCCTCGCGCGCGCGTGCGGGGCGGTAACCCTCCAGGCGTACCGTTTCCGCACCGACCACGACCACGTCGGCCAGACCCCGCAGCGTGCCGAAGATCCGCATGTCCGCGTCGGAGGAGAGCGGCTGCGAGCGCCCGCCGTGCTGGCCCGCCCCGTCGAGCGAGGAGACCATGTTGGCCCGCAGCCACGCGCCCTCCCCGGCGGGCAGCTCGGGGTACGCGTAGGCGTCGGCCAGCTCGTCGAGGGACCACTCGCGACCGGAGGCGGAGACGTCGGCGGAGACCGGGGACGCGGCGCCTCCCGCACGGGAGACGCCGGTGCCGGCTTCTTCGGCCCCACCGGCCCCACCGGCCCCACAGGCCCCACCGGCCCCGCCAACCCCGCCGGTCCCGCCCGCACCGGCGTCCCCGGCGGCGGTCTCGGGGGCTGTCATGTCCGTCACAGGAAGCAGGCGTCGCATCCTGGCAGTCTGACATGGCGCTTACAGTGGGGAACTGTGTCGACCCGTGCCCTCACCGAAGCCGCCTCCGCCTCCGCGGCCCCGCTCTCGCTCTGCTCCCGAGAGCCCCACGTCCCCGCCGACCGGCTCGTCGCGGAGATGGTCCCGCCGCCGCGGTTCGACTCCGTGCGCTTCGACACCTACCTCCCGGACCCGAACCAGCCCAGCCAGACCGAGGCCGTCAAGGCACTGAGCTCCTTCGCGGCCGGCCTGGGCGGAGCGCACGCCTCCGGCTCGGGCAGGCGCCGCTGGTTCGCGAGGAAGCCGGCCGCCCCCACCGGGCCGCGCGGGGTCTACCTGGACGGCGGGTACGGCGTCGGCAAGACCCACCTGCTGGCCTCCCTGTGGCACGCGACCCCCGCCGAGCCCGCGCTGAAGGCCTTCGGCACCTTCGTGGAGCTGACCAACCTGGTCGGCGCGCTCGGCTTCCAGCAGACGGTGAAGACCCTCGGCGACCACCGTCTCCTCTGCATCGACGAGTTCGAGCTCGACGACCCGGGCGACACCGTCCTCGTCTCCAGCCTGCTCGGCAAGCTCGTCGAATCGGGCGTGGCGCTCGCCGCCACCTCCAACACGCTCCCCGGCAAGCTCGGCGAGGGCCGTTTCGCCGCCGCCGACTTCCTGCGCGAGATCCAGGGCCTCTCCGCCCACTTCCGCCCGCTGCGCATCGACGGCGAGGACTACCGCCACCGCGGCCTGCCCGAGGCCCCCGCCCCCCACTCCGACCAGACCGTCACGGAGACCGCGTACGCCACGCCGGGCGCCTCCCTCGACGACTTCCCGCACCTGCTCGAACACCTGGCCAGGGTTCACCCGAGCCGGTACGGCGCGCTCACCGACGACCTCTCCGCCGTCTGCCTGACCGACGTGCGGCCCGTCCCCGACCAGTCGACGGCGCTCCGGCTCGTCGTCCTGGCCGACCGGCTCTACGACCGCGAGATACCCGTCCTCGCCTCCGGTCTCCCCTTCGACCGACTGTTCAGCGACGAGATGCTGAACGGCGGCTACCGCAAGAAGTACTTCCGGGCGATCTCCCGGCTCACCGCGCTCGCCCGCGACGCCAAGGGGCTTGTGGCGCAGTAGGTTGGAGGCCATACCCGATCGAAAGGGATTCACCATGGCCACCGTGCGTCACGCCCACACCGTCTGGCAGGGCGACCTCCTCAAGGGTTCCGGCGTCGTCACCCTCGACTCCTCCGGCCTCGGCTCGTACGACGTCTCCTGGCCGGCCCGCTCGGAGGAGCCGAACGGGAAGACCAGCCCCGAGGAGCTCATCGCCGCCGCGCACTCCTCCTGCTTCTCGATGGCCTTCTCCAACGGCCTGGCCAAGGCCGGCAACGCGCCGACCCGCCTGGAGACCAAGGCGGACGTCACCTTCCAGCCGGGCGAGGGCATCACCGGCATCCACCTGACCGTGCGCGGCGAGGTCCCCGGCCTGGACGCGGACGAGTTCCAGGCCCTCGCGGAGGACGCGAAGAAGAACTGCCCGGTCAGCCAGGCGCTCACGGGCACCACGATCACTCTCACTGCCGAGCTGGTCTGACCTCCGGACGGATCTGACCACACGTCAGACTCCTTGCGACACCAGGTTGCTGTGGCCCGCATGGTTCACGTGTCACCACACTGCGTGGTACACACATGCGGGTCACGCGTCACACCTGCCTGTCCGCCAACAGGAGTTGTTGCCTCATGTCCGCGACTCGACGTCAGATCCTCTCCCGCACCGGCGCCTCCGCCGCCGGGATCGCCTTCACCGGCGCGCTCTCCGAACTCTTCGCCGGCAGCGCGAGCGCCGCACCCGGCGGCCACACGGGCCGGGCCGGATACGGCCCCCTCGTCCCCGACCCGGACGGCCTGCTCGACCTGCCGGCCGGCTTCCGTTACAAGGTCCTCTCCCGGCAGGGCGAACCGCTCCGCTCCGGCGAGGGCCCCGTCCCCGGCAACCCCGACGGCATGGGCGCCTTCGCCGGCCGACGTGGCCGGGTGCACCTCGTCCGCAACCACGAGAACCGGGTCACCGGGAAGATCGGCGTTCCGACCGTCCCCGGCCTGACGTACGACCCGGCCGCCAAGGGCGGCTGTACGGCGCTCGAACTCGACGGCCGGAACAACGTCCTCGGCGAACGGGTCGCCATCGCCGGAACCGCCGTCAACTGCGCGGGCGGCCCCACCCCCTGGCGTACCTGGCTCACCTGCGAGGAGACCGAGGACAAGGCCGGCACGAACGGCTACACCAAGGACCACGGCTTCGTCTTCGAGGTCGACGGCGCCGACCCGCACCGCACCGGAGCCGTCCCGCTCACCGCGATGGGCCGCTTCCAGCACGAGGCGATCGCCGTCGACCCGGCGAGCGGCATCGTGTACGAGACGGAGGACGCGTTCGAGCGGCCCTTCGGGCTCTTCTACCGCTTTCTCCCCCACAAGCCGCTCGGCGGCACCGGTTCGCTGCGCGCGGGCGGCGCCCTGGAGGCCATGCGGGTGCCGGGGGTGCCCGACCTCTCCGTGGTCCAGGAGACCGGCGCCCGCTTCGAGCGCGTCGAATGGGTCCCCGTACCGGATCCGCAGGCGACCGGGACCCCGATCAGGCACCAGGACTTCGGTCCCCGGGGCATCACGCACGCCCAGAAGCTGGAGGGCTGCTACTGGGGCGGACGGGCGGTGTACTTCGTGTCCTCGTTCGCGCGCGTGGCGGACGGCTCCGGCGCGACGCACTTCGGCCAGGTCTGGAAGTACGAGCCGGACCGGCGCCGGCTCACCCTCGTCGTCGTCTTCGGTCCGAGCACGGACATCCGGCTCCCCGGCGAGTCGCCGGACAACATCTGCCTGGCACCCGGCGGGGGTCTGATGGTCAGCGAGGACGGCGACGGCGCGCAGCACGTCTTCGGGGTGAGCGAGCGGGGCGAGGTGTACGCGGTGGCGCGCGGGGCCCAGAACATCGGGTCGCCCGACACTCCGGAGTGGGGTGAGTTCGCGGGCGTCACCTTCTCGCCCGACCGGCAGACGATGTACGTGAACTGCTACACCCCCGGGACGACCTTCGCGGTGACGGGCCCGTGGTGCTGAGCTGAGCCGTGCTCCGGCCCGGTCGCGCGCGTTCGCGCGCGGCCGGGTTCCGGGCGTGAGCCGTTCGCCGCGTGTCGCGTTGCGGGCGTGAGCCGTTCGCCGCGTGTCGCGTTGCGGGTGATCAGCACTTTGATCGATTAACTTCCGATCGTGAACACTTCTGTACGAAAGTTGGCGACGCTCGGCCTCGTGGGCGCCGCCCTGGTCGGCTGTGGCGGAGGCGCCGCCGAGACCCCCGCTCCCCGGGCGGCCGGGGCGACCGCCTCCCACGCCCCCTCGCCCCGGGCGAGCGCGCCCGCCGCCGGCCCCAGGCCCGCGCGCGTCCCGACCACCCCGCCCACGATGGCACCGGGCCCCGGCGGCCTCACCCCCGTGTACACCCGCCGGGCGGCGGGCACGCCGAAGGCCGCCGAGAAGGTCGTCGCCCTCACCTTCGACGCCGACATGACGGCCGATCAGGGGCCCCGGGCCGCACGGGGAGAGCGTTTCGACAACCCGGAACTCATCACGACCCTGCGCCGGCTCAAGGTGGACGCGACCGTGTTCATGACCGGCCGCTGGGCGGAGGAGTACCCGGACCAGGCCAGGTCCATCGGCGGCGACCCGCGCTTCGAGATCGCCAACCACTCCTACAGCCACTACGCCTTCGCGGCCCCCTGCTACGGCCTCCCGACCGTTCCCGGGCCCGACATGGCGGCCGACGTCCAGCGCGCCTTCGACGCCTTCCGGGACGCCGGCGCCCTCAACGTCGTCCCGTACTTCCGCTTCCCCGGCGGCTGCTACGACGACGCGGCCCTGCGCGCCCTCGCCCCGGCGGGGGTGACGGCCGTCCAGTGGGACGTGGTCAGCGGCGACGCCTTCGCGAAGGACGCGGACGCGGTGGCCGAACAGGTCCTCGACGGCGTGAAGCCCGGCTCCCTGGTCGTCATGCACTGCACGCGCAGCGCGGCCCCGGTCACCGAGCGGGCGATCCGCCGGATCGTCCCGGAACTCCGGGCCCGCGGCTACCGCTTCGTGAAGGTCTCGGAACTGATGAGCCGCTGACGGGTCCCGCGCGGAGCCGGGACCCGGGCGAGCGCCGCCGGTCCCTCCTCGGCCCGGGCGTCCTCAGCCGGAGCAGGCCGTGCGCTGGGCCTCCTGCCACTCGCAGACCGGGCACAGGGTGATGCCCTTCGCCGACTCCGGGTACTCGGTCGGCTCCTGGCACAGCACGCACGCGGCGAACGGCCCCTCGGTCGCCGTCTCGGGCTTCGGACCGGGCTCGGGGGCGCAGTACGACGTGGACTCGTTCATGTCTTCGAGCGTACTCACTCCAGGCGCGCCGTGGCCCGGCAGGAGAGGGCCGCCGCCGCGGCCGCGAGCAGCAGGGCACCCGCGCAGGCGAGCCACGGCGGGTCGGCGGTCGCCGTGCGCGCGCCGCTGATCAGGGCCGTCATCGCGTGCTTCGCCGGGGAGCCGGTGGTCACCAGGGCGAGGAGCGAGCCGAGGACGAGGGCCGCGAGCGACCAGCCGGGGGCCCGGACGAACGGGCGGCCGGTCAGTGCCCCGACGGCGGCGCCGGTCAGGCAGCAGGCGAGGGCGGCGAGCAGACCGGTGGTCGTGGCGGCGACCGCGGTGACGCCGCGCCGGTCGCCGGTCGCCGTCACCGCGAGGACGGCGACCGCGCCGACGAGCGCCGGCAGGGCGGCCCCCGTGACGAGCGCGGCGAGGTGGGCGCGCTCCCGGCCCGCGGCGGCCGCGATCACGTTCCGGGCGGCGGGCGGCTCCTGCGTCAGGCAGATCCGTACGGTCCAGGCGGTCACGGGGAGAAGGGCGGCGGCGGTGAAGCCGAGTGCGCCGAGCACCGGCTCGCCCACGTTCACGCCGACGCCGAGGAAGGCCGCGTACAGGAGCAGCGGCGCGAGCCAGCGCTGCGAACGCAGGAGCAGGCCCGTCCGGTAGCGCAGGAGCGCCTTCATACCCGTGCGCCTTCCGAGCCGAGGTGGTGGATGTGCCAGGAGGCGGCGAGGAGCGCTCGCAGGAGGGCGTCGGAGTGCGCCGCGTCCACGGTGAGGACGGTGGTGCCGCTGTCGGGACCGGGCGCGCGGACGGGGTCGCCGGGGAGCCTCACCGGGAGCGGCGGGGCGCCCTCACCGGAGACGGTGATCCGGACCCGTGAGACGGGCTCGCGCCCCGAACCGGAAACCGCGTCGGAGGCCGGAGCGGGGGTCGGACCCGAGAGTGTCCCCATCCGTCCCACCCGGCCCGCCGCCACCTCGTACACCGCGGACGGCTCGCCCGTCAGCCGTCGTGGGTCGTGGTCGACGAAGACGACGGTGGAGCCCGCCGACCGGCGTTCGCGGACGGCCGCGTCCAGTTCCGCGCGCGCCCCCGTGTCGAGGCCCGTCCAGGCCTCGTCGAGGACGAGGAGGGGCGGGGCCGCGAGGAGGGCCTGGGCCACCGCGACCTTCTGGCTGGTGCCCTTGGAGAGCTCCGCCAGGTCCGTACGGGCGTGCGCGCCCGCTCCGAAGCGCTCCAGCCACTCCCCCGCCGCGGTCCGCGCCGCCGTCCTGCCGAGGCCCTGGATCCGGCCGAGGTGGACGAGGTAGTCGACGGCCGTGAAGGGCAGGGCGACCGGGAAGCGTTCGGGAACGTACGCGGTGCGGGGCGGACGGCCGGTGACGCGGCCCTCGGTGGGCGCGTCGACGCCGGCGACGAGCCGGAGCAGGGTCGACTTCCCGGAGCCGTTCGTGCCGACGACCCGGACGAGGGCCCCGGCGGGCAGGTCGAGGCCGACCTCCCGGAGGACCCACGGCCCCCGGAGGCCGTGCCGGCGTCCGACCCGCTCCAGCCTCAACTGGACGAGTTCTTCTGCGGGGTCAGCTCGCTGGGACGGACGACGACGAAGCCCTGGCCCTCCAGCTTCAGCTGCACCGCCTCGCCCGATCCGCCGCGGATCATCGAGCCGACCGACTGCGAGCGGTGCAGCGAGGTGCGGAGCTGCTCGGTCCAGCCGACGACGGCGTCGGTGTCGACGTGGACCGGGGCCTGCGGGGTGACCGGGATGACGATCGGGCTGCCCTCACAGATGAGGGCGACCTTCCCGTGGCCGGTGAAGACAGAGTTGAAGAGGCCGCCGCCGGTCATGCCGGCGCCCTTCACCGTCTTGATCTCGTAGTGGAGGGTGGCGTCGAAGCAGAGCACGTTGCGGCCGTTGACCGAGAACGCGTCGCCCTGCTCGATCTCGACGATGAAGCAGTTCTGCGCCTCGTGGGCGAACCAGGCCTCGCCCTTGCCGCGCACGGCCATCAGGGCCAGGCCCTCACCGGTGACGGCCCGCTTGAGCAGGCCGCCGATGCCCTGGCCCTTGCGCTCGAACTGGAGGTCGCCGCGGAAGGCGATCATCGATCCCTGACGGGCGTGCATCTCGCCGTTGACGGTGTACTTCACCGACTTGGCGTTCTGGAGGGTCATGCCCGGGAAGGCCGCCGTCTCGGCGAGGTGTTCGCTGCTGAAAAGATCACTCTTCATGCGGGGCATCCTGACCCGGAAGCATTCGTTCCCACAAACAGCCGCCCGGAACGGGAGTGGCAGACTTGCCGGGTGAGCAGCAACGAGACCCCCGAGACCGATCTTCGCGACGAGAAGCCCCAGTTCGTCCTGCCGTTGGTCGTGCGGATCGAACGGGACGCGCCGCCGGCCCGTACCGACGCCCTGGAGACCGCGGCACGCGCCGTCCTGGAGATCCTCACCGACGACCGCTCCGTCGGCGAGGGCGAGTGGGCGCGGGCCATGGAGGACTGGCAGGACGCCAGGATCCGCAAGGTGGTGCGGCGGGCGCGCGGCGCGGAGTGGCGGCGGGCCGACGCGCTCCCGGGGATCACGGTCGCCGGCCGGGAGGCGGAGGTACGGGTCTTCCCGCCCGTCCCGCTCGACGGCTGGCCCAAGGAGCTGGCCCGCCTCCAGGTCTCGGGCACCGACCTCGACGACCCGGCCGACCCCGGTCCCGTACCGGACGGGGCGGCGGTGCTGTGGTTCAGCCCGGAGCTCGACATGTCGGCGGGCAAGGCGATGGCGCAGGCCGGGCACGGCGCGCAGCTGCTGTGGTGGGCGATGACGGACGCGGACCGGAAGGCCTGGCGCGAGGCCGGCTTCCCGCTCGCCGTGCGGACCGCCCCGGCCGAGGAGTGGCGGGCCCTGACGACGAGCGGACTGCCGGTGGTGCGGGACGCGGGCTTCACGGAGATCGCCCCGGGCTCGTGCACGGTGGTGTCCGCGTTCCCCGGTGCGGCCCGAGGGGCGACGAACCTCAAATGAAGCTCTGAACGTCCCCCTGCCGGGGTTCGAACGTTCCCACGGGGGCCATCACGTGGGTGACTGAGGACCGAAGGAGGGGGACATGACGGAACTCGGCATCGGCATCGGCTGGCGTCCCGAGATCGCTGACGCGGTGGAGGGCCTGTCCGGCGTCGACTGGGTGGAGGTCGTCGCGGAGAACATCTGCGTCGGTCATCTGCCCGACTCACTGACCCGGCTGCGCGAGCGCGGCGTCACGGTCGTCCCGCACGGCGTCTCGCTGGGGCTCGGGGGCGCGGACCGGCCCGACCCGGCGCGGCTCGCCGCGCTCGGCGAGAAGGCGCTGGCGCTCGGGGCGCCGCTGGTCACGGAGCACATCGCGTTCGTACGGGCCGGGGGGTCGCTCACGGCGACGCCGCAGCTCGAAGCGGGCCATCTGCTTCCGGTACCGCGGACCCGGGACGCGCTCGACGTGCTCTGCGAGAACGTACGGATCGCGCAGGACGCGCTGCCCGTGCCGCTCGCCCTGGAGAACATCGCCGCCCTCGTCGCCTGGCCCGGCGAGGAGATGTCGGAGGGACGGTTCCTGGCGGAGCTGGTGGAGCGTACGGGGGTACGGCTCCTCATCGACGTCGCCAACCTGCACACCAACCGCGTCAACCGTGGCGAGGACCCCGCACGGGCGCTCTCGGAGCTGCCCGTGGAGGCGATCGCGTACGTGCACGTGGCGGGAGGTGTGGAGCGGGACGGCGTCTGGCACGACACGCACGCGCACCCCGTGCCGGAGGCGGTGCTCGACGTGCTGGCGGACCTCGCGTCGCGGGTGTCGCCGCCCGGTGTGCTGCTGGAGCGGGACGACGACTTCCCCTCCGCGCGCGAGCTGGGGGACGAGCTGGGCGCGATACGGGCGACGCTGACGGGGGCGTCGGCCGGACGCGGTCGGGGCGCCGGTCACGGAGTCGGGGCGGGGCGCGGTGGGGCCGCGGCCACGCCGGCGCAGCCGCTGCTCATCGGAGCCGGGGCCCGTGTCTCGGGCGGGCCGATGCCGAGCGCCCCGGTGACGGCGGCCGCCGTGCCCGGCCCCGGGGCGGCGCGGGACTCCGGCCCCGGGGCGGCGCCCGACGGCGCCGAGCCCGTGCGGGAGTCCGCCCCGCGTCCCGGTGCCCGGCAGCGGGTCGCCGTGGCGCAGGCCGCTCTGCTCTCCGCCCTGGTCGCCGGGACTCCCGTGCCCGAGGGGTTCGACAGCCGGCGGCTCGGGGTGCAGGCCCGGGCGCTGGCGGCCAAGCGGGCCGGGGTGGTCGCGAAGGTCGCGCCGGAGCTGCCGGAGATCCTCGGCGCGGGGTTCCGGCCGGCGTTCCTCGCCTATGCCCGGTCCCGGCCGATGGCCGGCGGCTACCGCCGGGACGCGCTCGACTTCGCCGAGCGTCTGCTGGTCGCCGGGCGGCCGGAGGACCCGGACGCTCGGCGCCGACTGACCGAGTGGTGGCAGGACCGTTCCGGCAGTCGGCCGCCGGGCCGCGCCACCCGGCTCGTACGGGCCGCCCGTCACGCACTGGTACGGAGATGAGGTGTCCGTGAACATCCTGACCACGCTCTACTACCTCGCCGGCGTCACCGGCATCACGCTGCTCGTGATCCGCGTCGTCCGGACCCGTCGCGGGCCCGGCGGATCCGTCCACGACCGGTACGAGGCCGCCTTCCTCAACGGCGGCCCCGCCCGCGTCGTCGACACCGCCCTCGCCGCCCTCCAGGCGGACGGCCGGCTGGCGGTCGGCGGCCCCGGCATCGTGGTGGTCGTCCGCCCGACCGCGTACGACCCGGTGGAGCGCGCCGTGCTCCAGGCGCACGCCGCCGCCCCGCACGGGGCCCTGCACCATCTGCGGCTCGCCGTGATGCGGCACCCGGCGGTGCAGGAGATCGGTGACGGGCTCGCGGCGCGCGGGCTCGTCGTCGCCCCGGCGACCCGGCGCGGGACGCTGCGGTGGTGCGCCGTGCTCGGTCTCACCGCTCTCCTGCTTCTCCCGGTCTCCGCGTTTCTCACGGTGGTCGACTTCGCCTCGAACGACGCGGTCTCGTTCCCGTTCGTCGTCACGGTGCTGCCCGTCCTGTTCGCCGCCGGGGTCACCGCCATCGTCTGCGGATCGCTCTCCGCCGGGCAGGTCACCTCCGGCGGACGGCGCGCCCTCTTCACGTTCGGCCGGGATCACGGCCATCTCGCCGACGCGGGCGTCCTCGTGGCCCTGCACGGGCTGCGGGCCCTGCCGGACCCCGTGCTGCGGGAGCAACTCCTCGCCGCCGCCCGGGTCCACGGGCCCGTCCGTCGTCGCGGAGGCGGCGGCCGGCGGCCGGCGGCGCACCACCCCACCCACTCGGGGACAGGTGACGCCTACTTCGGCGCCGCCGTCGTGTGGTGCGCGGGAAACAGCTCCTGTGGAGGAGGCGGGGGCGGAGGCTCGTGCTCCGGTGGTGGTTCCTGCTCCGGAGGGGGCTCCAGCTGTGGCGGCGGGAGCGGGAGCTCGTGTTCGAGTTCGAGCTCCAGCTCGTGCTCCAGCTCCAGTTCCAGCGGGAGTTCGTGCTCCAGCTCCAGCAGCTGATCACCCTTAGCGGTGGCGGGCGCGGCGGGTCTGCCGTAGAACTCGGACATGGTGTGGGTTCCGCTGCTGCTCGTGGCCTGCGTCGTGGCCGGGGTCGGCTGCGCGCGGCTCTGCCGGGCGACGCTCGCCACCGCCCGGCCCGGGCGCGCGGACACGCTCGCCGGACCCGCTCCGGAGCTCACCGTCGGCGAGGCGGCCTATCTCGCGGGCGGGCCGCTGCGGGTCACCGACTTGACCCTCGTGTCGATGCACCGCGAGCGGCGGCTGCTGCTCGCGCACTCCGGCTGGGCGACGGTCGTCGACGCCACCGGTCGTGCGGGGGACGAGGTCGAGCGGGCCGTGCTCGGCGCGATCGGCCCGGGAGGGCAGTCGCCGATTCCCGCCGTCCGCCCGGTGGTCGCCGCCACCGACTCCGTACGCCGGCTCGCGGAGCGGCTCGTCGACCGGGGGCTCGCCGTGTCCGAGTCGGGCCGCCGGGAGGTCGCCGCCGGTCTGCGGTCCGTCCGGGCGGGCTTCCTGCTGACCCTCGGCCTGGGAGCGGCGTCGGCGCTTCTGGTGCCCGCCGGGGAACGGACTCCGGTCCTCGCCTGGTTCACGCTTCCGCTGCTCGGTTCGGGCCTCTGCCTGCTGATCGGGCGGATCGAGGTGTACCCGTACACCCGCTGGGCCTCCCCGGCCGGTCAGCGGGTGCTCGCGGGGCTCTCGCCCGCCGATCCCCTGACCGCGCTCGCGACGCGCGGACCGGCGGTCCTGGAGCCGGAGCTGCGCGCGGCCCTGGCGGGACACGGCACCCGGCCGCGGGGCCACCGGGGCTGAGGAGCGAGCGGCGGCGCGGGTCGGAAAGGCCCGGAAATGACGCCGGTGCGGCGCGCGAGACGCGCGCCGCACCCGGTGCCGGACCCGGTGTCGCTGGACCTGCGGGCAGTGTTCCGCCCGCCGTCTGATCTTCCGGGTCGAGGGGTGGCGCACCCGGCCGGGAGCAGGGCCGCCACCAGGTTTCGTACGGCCGTCAGGCCAGTCCCGCCACCAGGTCGCCGACGCTCTTGCGGCGGCCGGTGTAGAACGGGACCTCCTCGCGGACGTGCATCCGCGCCTCGGAGGCGCGCAGGTGACGCATGAGGTCCACGATGCGGTGCAGCTCGTCGGCCTCGAAGGCGAGGAGCCACTCGTAGTCGCCGAGCGAGAAGGAGGCGACCGTGTTCGCGCGGACGTCCGGGTAGCCGCGGGCCATCTTGCCGTGGTCGGCGAGCATCCGGCGGCGGTCCTCGTCCGGCAGCAGGTACCAGTCGTAGGAGCGCACGAAGGGGTAGACCGAGACGTAGTCGCGGGGGTTCTCGTCGGCCAGGAAGGCCGGGATGTGCGACTTGTTGAACTCGGCGGGGCGGTGCAGCGCCATGTTCGACCAGACCGGCTCCAGGGCGCGGCCCAGGCGGGTGCGGCGGAAGAGGTTGTACGCCTCCTGGAGCTCGTCGCTCGTCTCGGCGTGCCACCAGATCATCACGTCGGCGTCGGCGCGCAGACCGGACAGGTCGTACGTGCCGCGGACCGTGATGTCCTTGGCCGCGAGCTGGTCGAACAGCTCCTGGACCTCGTCGGCGTAACCGCCTCGGTCCTCGGGGAGAACGTCGCGCAGCTTGAAGACGGACCACAGGGTGTAGCGGATGACCTCGTTGAGGTCCTTCGCCTTCTTACCGGCGTTCGGGATCTTTTCGGGCGCACTCATACGCCTATTCTCGCCCGTCACAGGGAGTGCCCCGCACCGGGGTCGGTCCTTTTCGACGTGGCGATGATCTCGTCGGCGAACCCGTCCGCGATCTCGTCGGCGGCGCGGTGGGCCGAGGCGACGCAGGCGGGGATGCCGACACCGTCGTACGCGGCGCCCGCGACCCGCACTCCGGGGAGCGCGGCGACGGCCCGGCGGACCCGGGCGACGCGGTCGAGATGGCCGACGGGGTACTGGGGCAGGCCGCCGGTCCAGCGGGTGACCGTGGTCGCGACGGGGCGGGCGGCGAGCCCGGTGGCGGCGGCCAGGTCCTTGAGGGAGGCGTCGACCAGGTCGGCGTCCTCCCGCTGGACCTGGTCCTCCTCGCCGTGGCGGCCCACGGAGGTGCGCAGCACGAACAGGTCGGGGGCTCCGTCGGTGACCCACCCCCACTTCTGGGAGGAGAACGTGGACGCCTTGATCGTGTGGCCGTCGACGGGCGGCACGAGGAAGCCCGAGCCCGCGAGGGCGGGCAGGTCGGAGCGGCGGAAGGCGAGGGTGACCAGGGCCATGGAGGCGTAGTCGATCGTGTCGAGCTCGGTGGCGGCGGCGGGCGCGTGCTCGGCGAGGAGCGCCGCGGCGGGCCCGGCGGGGGTGGCGAGGACGACGGCGTCCGCGGCGAGGACCCGGTCGCCGCTCACGACCTGCCAGCCCGTGGCCCCGGTGCGGCGCAGTCCGGTCACGGGGGCGTTCGTGAGGATCTCGCCGCCCGCGGCGCGGATCGCGTCGGCGACGGCGGCGGGCAGGGTGCCGACGCCGCCCCGGATCCCGAGGAAGACGGAGCCGCCGAGGCCGGTGGCGGCGCCCGCGGCGTCGGCGGGGGCGGTGGCCCCGGCCTGCTGGACGGCGCGGACGGCGGCGGTGAGCGTGGGCCGGGTGCGGGCGGCCTCGAAGAGGGCGGGCACGGCGGCCTTCATCGAGATGCGGTAGGCGTCACCGGCGTACACCCCGCCGAGGAGGGGTTCCACGAGCCGGTCGACGACCTCGTGCCCCATGCGGGCGGCGACGTACGCGCCGATGGCGACGTCGTCGCCGATCTCCGTCGGGGCCAGCTCGGCGTCGAGGCCGATGCGGCGCACGCCCTCCTCGGAGAGGAGGCCCTCGACGGCGCGGGCGTCGCCGGGGACGCCCATGACGTGCCCCTTGGGCATGGGGATCAGCTCGCCCCGCGACCAGACGGACGCGGTGGTGGTGGCGGGGGCCTGCAGCCGGTCGCCGAGCCCGACGGCCCGGGCGAGGGCGACCGCCTCGGGACGGCGGGCGAGCAGCGACTCGGCACCGAGGTCCACCGGCGCGCCCGCGATCTCCCCGGCGAGCAGCTTGCCGCCGAGTCGTGGCCCCGCTTCGAGGAGGGTCACCCGGTGGCCGGCGACGGCCAGCCGGTGGGCGGCCGCGAGTCCGGCGATACCGCCTCCGGCGACGACGACATGGGGTCCCGTGGTGTCCGCGTTCATGGGACCACTCTCTCAAATCGCCCACGGGCTCCGGTCCCGAGGCCGTCGCCGCCACCCGCCGCCGTTCCGAGGCCGGACCGTGACCGCATCGCTACCGCCGGAGGGGATCCGGTTCCCGGGGCCCTACGTCGTAGGGGCATCGAGTGGGCACCACTCACCACCACACCCTGGGGGGACCTGATGCGGAGCGCACGAACGACGGCGAGAGGGCGGGGAGCGGCGGCCGCGGCGCTGCTGACGGCGGCGCTGGTCCTGACCGGCTGCGGTTCCGGCGACGACATGGGCGAGAGCTCCACGCGGGACCTGAGCGCCGAGGCGCCCGCGGACGCGGCGCGGGGGGCCGCCGCCGACGGTTCGGCGGGCGCGGGCGCCGAGAAGGCGCCGTCGGAGGCCTCGACGAAGGCCCCCGCACCGCAGCACGTCATCCGGACCGCGTCCCTCTCCGTGGAGGTCGGCGACGTGGCGAAGGCGCTGGCCACGGCGCGCCGGGTGACGGCGGGGGCGGGCGGGCGCGTGGAGAACGAGACGACGGAACGGGTCGACGACTCGTACGTCACCTCCCACATCGTGCTGCGGGTGCCGCAGGAGCGGTACGACTCCGTCCTCGCCGAGCTCGCGGGCACGGGGAAGCTGCTGGCCCGCAAGGCCGACGCGAAGGACGTCACCGAGCAGGTGGTGGACGTCGAGAGCCGGATCGCCACGCAGCGCGCGAGCGTGGCGCGGGTACGGGCGCTGATGCAGCGGGCGGAGCGGCTGGCCGACGTGGTGACCCTGGAGGGCGAGCTGAGCCGTCGCCAGGCGGACCTGGAGTCGCTGCTCGCCCAGCAGTCCTCGCTGAAGGACAGGACGTCGCTCGCGACGATCACCCTCGAACTGACGGAGAGGGCGAAGCCGCGGGCCGAGGAGGCGGAGGAGGGCCGTCCCGGCTTCGGTGACGCCCTGAGCGGCGGGTGGAACGCGCTGGTGGGCGCGCTCGCGTGGATCGGGATCGTCCTGGCCGCGCTCGCCCCGTGGCTCGCGGTCGCACTGATCGCGTTCGCCGTGTGGCACTACGCCGTCCGCCCGCGCCGGACGCGGCGAGCACCCGCACCGGAGCCGGGGCCGGCCGTCCCCGCGGCCCGCAGGAACGCCGCCGGGGCACCCGTACCCCCGGAGTCCCCCGGCGAGTGAACGCCGAAAATAGGCTGTCCCCATGAGCGAACGACTGGTGGTCATCGGTGGTGACGCGGCGGGGATGTCCGCCGCGTCGCAGGCGCGCAGGCTCAAGGGGCCCGGGGAGTTGGAGATCGTCGCGTTCGAGCGCGGTCACTTCTCCTCGTACTCGGCCTGCGGCATCCCGTACTGGGTCGGCGGTGACGTCGCCACCCGCGACGAGCTGATCGCGCGCTCCCCCGAGGAACACCGCGAGCGCGCCATCGATCTGCGGATGCGGACGGAGGTGACCGCGATCGACGTGCCGGGTCAGCGGGTCCTCTCGCGGGACCTGGAGGCGGGTACGGAGGCCTGGACGGGCTTCGACAAGCTGGTGATCGCGACGGGGGCCCGGCCGAAGCGCCCGGCGTTGCCGGGGATCGACGCGCCGGGGGTGCACGGGGTGCAGACCCTGGACGACGGGCAGGCGCTGCTCGACTCGCTGGAGGGGTCGGCCGGGCGGCGGGCCGTCGTCGTCGGCGCGGGCTACATCGGTGTGGAGATGGCCGAGGCGCTGCTGAACCGGGGCTACGAGGTGACGGTCCTGCACCGGGGCGAGCAGCCGATGGCGACCCTGGACCCGGACATGGGCCGGCTCGTGCACCGGGCGATGGACGGCCTGGGCATCACGACGGTCGCCTCCGCGGAGGTCACGAAGATCCTGACGGGCGAGGACGGCCGGGTCCGGGCCGTGGCGACGGACGAGGCGGAGTATCCGGCGGACGTGGTGGTCCTCGGCATGGGGGTGGTGCCGGAGACCTCGCTCGCGCGGGCGGCGGGGCTGCCCCTCGGCACGTACGGCGGGCTGCTCACCGATCTGGCGATGCGGGTCCGGGGCCACGCGAACATCTGGGCGGGCGGCGACTGCGTGGAGGTCCTGGACCTGGTCTCGGGCCGCGAGCGGTACGTGCCGCTGGGCACCCACGCGAACAAGCACGGTCAGGTCATCGGGTCGAACGTCGGCGGCGGCTACGCGACGTTCCCGGGGGTGGTGGGCACGGCGGTGTCGAAGGTGTGCGACCTGGAACTCGCGCGGACGGGTCTGCGGGAGAAGGACGCCCGGGAGGTGGGCCTGCGGTACGTGACGGTGACCGTGGAGTCGACGAGCCGCGCTGGGTACTACCCGGGGGCCGCGCCGATGACGGTGAAGATGCTGGCCGAGCGGCGTACGGGGCGGCTGCTCGGGGTGCAGATCGTGGGCCGGGAGGGCGCGGGGAAGCGGGTGGACATCGCAGCCGTGGCGCTGACGGCGGGGATGACGGTGGAGGCGATGACGGCCCTGGACCTGGGGTACGCGCCGCCGTTCTCGCCGGTGTGGGACCCGGTCCTGGTCGCGGCCCGCAAGGCGACGGCGGCGGTCCGCGCGGCGGGCTGAGACGACGGCGCCTCCGCCCGGTGGGGCGGAGGCGTCGGCCGGGCGGGGGTGACCGTCAGACGGCCGTCCTGGTGTGGACGTACTCGACGAGACGGGTCAGGGCGTCCGGGTCCATCGACGGCATGACGCCGTGGCCCAGGTTGAAGACGTGTCCCTCCAGGCCCTTCGCGGCGGCCAGGACCTCGTCCGCCTTGGCCTCGACGACCTCCGGCGAGGCGAAGAGCACGGCCGGGTCCAGGTTGCCCTGGAGCGCCTTGCCGGGGCCGACACGGCGGGCGGCCTCGTCGAGCGGAACGCGCCAGTCGACGCCGACGACGTCCGCGCCGGCCTCGCCCATGAGGCCGAGCAGCTCGCCCGTACCGACACCGAAGTGGATGCGCGGGACGCCGTATCCGGCGACCGCGTCGAACACCTTCACGGAGGCGGGCATCACCGAGCGGCGGTAGTCGGCCGGGGCGAGGGCGCCGACCCAGGAGTCGAAGAGCTGGACGGCGGAGGCGCCGGCCTCGATCTGGACCTTGAGGAAGGCCGAGGTGATCTCGGCGAGACGGTCGAGCAGGTCGGCCCAGAGCTGCGGGTCGCCGTACATGAGCGCCTTGGTGTGCTCGTGGTTGCGCGACGGGCCGCCCTCGACGAGGTAGCTCGCGAGGGTGAAAGGCGCGCCGGCGAAGCCGATGAGCGGGGTGTCGCCCAGCTCGCCGGTGAGCATGCCGATGGCCTCGGTGACGTAGTGGACGTCCTCGGGGGTCAGGTCGCGCAGCCGGGCCAGGTCGGCGCGGGTGCGGATCGGGTCCGCGACGACCGGGCCGACGCCGGGCTTGATGTCGAGGTCGATGCCGATGGCCTTGAGGGGGACGACGATGTCGCTGAAGTAGATGGCGGCGTCGACCTTGTGGCGGCGGACCGGCTGGAGCGTGATCTCGGTGACCAGCTCGGGCCGCATGCACGACTCGAGCATGGGGATGCCCTCGCGCACCTTGAGGTACTCGGGGAGCGAGCGCCCGGCCTGCCGCATGAACCAGACGGGGGTGTGCGGCACGGGCTCACGCCGGCATGCCTTGAGGAACGCGGAGTCGTGCGTCCGCGACTGCTGCTTCGTCTGCTGGCCCTGCGGGCTGTCGTTGGCACTCACGCCCAGAATCTTCGCATGTGGCGGGAAGCCGCTCGTCCGGGCAGGGTGTCCCTCCCCGCACGGAGGCCCCGTTCCGCCTACTCTTCCCCGCATGGCTGCGGCTCAGGGACATTTTTCCGATCATTCCGACGGCGATCGAGGGACGGACGAAACGGCGGACAGTACGGAGGCGAACCCGGTACCCCCCGTGTTCCGGCGGGCGGTGGAGGCGTTGCGCTCGGCGCGGCTGCGACCCGAGATCGAGATCGACCCGACGAGGCCCCCGCAGCGCCTCGCCCCGTACGCGTACGCGGTGGAGGCGGCCGTCGTGGACGGCGAGGAGGACCTGGCGGACGGACGTCTGGTGCTGCTGCACGATCCGGACGGCCACGAGGCCTGGAAGGGCACGTTCCGCCTGGTGACCCTGGTCCGGGCGGAGCTGGAGCCGGAGATGGCGGCGGATCCGCTGCTGCCGGAGGTGTGCTGGTCCTGGCTGACCGGGGCCATGGAGGCCCGGGGCCTGGCGTACGGGGAGGCGAGCGGGACCGTCACGATGGCGGGCTCGCACTACTTCGGCGGCCTCGCGGACCGCAGGCCGGCGACGCAGATCGAGATCCGGGCGTCCTGGACGCCGCGCGAGGCGCTGGGCGGGGTGCCGGACACGGGGGCGCACCTGGCGGCCTGGTGCGATCTCCTCTGCCAGATCGCGGGACTGCCGCCCGCGCCGGCCGATCCGGCGGGCGGGGCGGCGGGGACGGTGTCGGGCGCGGGGGTCGTCTCGTTGCCCCAGCGACGGGGTCCGCAGCAGGCCTGAGGGGCCGACGGCACGGCCTGGGGGCGAGATCAAGCCATTCCCGGGGCGTGTCCGCCGGGGGGTTCGGCCACTCCCTCGTGGGGGTGACGGAGCGGGGCCCGCTCGTAGGATGATCGATCACGCGTCCGAATTGCCCTAATTGTTACTCACCAAATCGTGATCTTTCCCTAAAGGCGGGCGGCCCAGTTGCCGAAGGATTCAGTGACCCCTTCACCGCACGGGTTCGCCCCCGGCTTCTTCCCCGAGCCGGCCCCGTCCCGCATCCTTCCCCCCCAGGAGGCCTGGTGTCCGTTCTCCTCGAGCAGCCCGCAAGCCTGGTCGCCTACCGCCCGAACAAGCCGACGGCCATGGTCGTCGTGGCCGACCCGCGCGTCCGTTCCACCGTGACCCGCCACCTGTGGGCCCTCGGAGTACGTGACGTGATCGAGGCTTCGTCCATCGCGGAGGCACGTCCCCGCGTCGGCAACCCGCGCGACATCTGCGTTGCCGACGTCCACCTGCCCGACGGCAGCGGCCTGACCCTGCTGTCCGAAACCCGCGCCGCGGGCTGGCCCAACGGCCTCGCCCTCTCGGCCGCCGATGACATCGGCGCCGTACGCAACGCCCTGGCGGGCGGCGTGAAGGGCTATGTAGTGACCGGAACCCGTACCAACATCGGTCACCCGACCCGGCCCGGCGCCGCCCCCATCGGCGCCGCGGCCTCCCGTCTCGGCCACCGCCGCCCCCCGGGTACCCCGAGCCACCCGGGCGGCTACCGCGAGCTCTCCGGCCGTGAGGTCGAGGTGCTCCGGCTCGTCGCGGAGGGCCAGTCGAACAAGGCGATCGGCGTCTCCATGGGCCTCTCGGCCCTGACCGTGAAGAGCCACCTCGCCCGCATCGCCCGCAAGCTGGGCACCGGCGACCGCGCCGGCATGGTCGCGGTGGCCCTGCGGACGGGGATCATCCACTGACGGATCGCTGGACGAGAAGCCCGCGCCTGTCGACGGAACGTTCCGTCGACAGGCGTCGGCCGTTCACCGATACCCTTGACGGGTGACCGACGCCCAAGAGACCGCAGCAGACACAGCACTGCGCACCACCGGGGGCGGCCCCCCGGACGACGATGTCCCTGCGAATGGGCTTCCGATCCCGTTGCTGGAGCCCCGCGAGGGGATTCCGCCCGTCGTCGAGACCGAGGACGCCCTCGCCGAGGTGATCGCCGCCTTCGCCGCGGGCAGCGGCCCCGTCGCCGTGGACGCCGAGCGCGCCTCCGGCTACCGCTACGGACAGCGCGCCTACCTCGTACAGCTCCGTCGTGAGGGCGCGGGCACCGCGCTGATCGACCCGGTGGGCTGCCCCGACCTCTCGGGACTCGGCGACGCGCTCGCCGGGACCGAGTGGATCCTGCACGCCGCGACCCAGGACCTCCCGTGCCTGCGTGACATAGGCATGCTGCCGACCTCGCTGTTCGACACCGAGCTGGCCGGCCGCCTCGCGGGCTTCCCGCGCGTCGGCCTCGGCGCGATGGTCGAGTCCGTCCTCGGCTACGCCCTGGAGAAGGGCCACTCCGCCGTCGACTGGTCCACCCGGCCGCTGCCCGAGCCCTGGCTGCGGTACGCGGCCCTCGACGTGGAGCTCCTCGTCGACCTGCGGGACGCCCTGGAGAAGGAGCTGGACCGGCAGGGCAAGCTGGAGTGGGCGCACCAGGAGTTCGACGCGATCGCCTCCGCCCCGCCCGCCCCGCCGCGCAAGGACCCGTGGCGGCGCACCTCCGGCATGCACAAGGTGCGGCGCCGTCGCCAGATGGCGGTCGTACGGGAGCTGTGGACGGCCCGTGACGCGGTCGCCCAGCGGCGGGACGTCTCCCCCGGCAAGGTGCTGAGCGACGCGGCGATCGTGGAGGCCTCGCTCGCGGTGCCGGTGAACCTGACCGCGCTCACCGCGCTGCCCGGCTTCGGGCACCGGATGGGCCGCCGCCAGCTGGAGCAGTGGCAGGCGGCGGTGGACCGGGCCAGGGCCCTGCCGGAGAGCGAGCTGCCCCAGCCGGGCCAGCAGGTCGCCGGCCCGCCCCCGCCGCGCGCGTGGGCGGACAAGGACCCGGTCGCGGCGGCCCGCCTCTCGGCGGCGCGTGCGGCGGTCTCGGCGCTCGCCGAGGAGCTGAACCTGCCGCAGGAGAACCTGATCACCCCGGACACCGTGCGCCGGGTCTGCTGGGAGCCGCCGTCCCCTGCGGACGCGGACGGCGTCGCCGCCGCCCTGACGGGCCACGGCGCCCGCCCCTGGCAGGTCGGTCTCGTGACCCCGCTGCTGGTGGAGGCGCTCGCCGCCACCGCGTGACCCCCGCGCGACCGTTCCGGGGCCCCCGACACGACGCCATGTGCCGGGGGCCCGGTCATGTCCGGAGCGCATCCGGGTCGATCGGGGTCGTATCCGGCAGAGTTCCGGGTGTGACCTTCGCCGCTTGCGCCCCAGGGGCTGGGCAGCCTGGTTACCCACAAGTAGCATGGACGGAGCAAGCGCACGCTTAGGCGTGTGCGGCAGCAGTGCCATCCCGCACCCTGGAGGAGAGCCATCGTGCCTCGTACCGTCAGGGACGTCGTCTTCGTCGACGGCGTCCGCACCCCGTTCGGCAAGGCGGGCCCGAAGGGCATCTACCACGAGACCCGCGCCGACGACCTCGTCGTCAAGGCCATCCGGGAGCTGCTGCGCCGCAACCCCGGCCTGGACCCCGCGAAGATCGACGAGGTCGCCATCGCCGCGACCACGCAGATCGGTGACCAGGGTCTGACCCTCGGCCGTACGGCGGGCATCCTCGCCGGGCTGCCGCAGTCGGTGCCGGGCTACTCCATCGACCGCATGTGCGCCGGCGCGCTGACCGCCGTCACCTCGGTCGCCGGTTCGATCGCCTTCGGCGCCTACGACGCCGTCATCGCCGGTGGCGTCGAGCACATGGGCCGCCACCCCATGGGTGAGGGCGTCGACCCGAACCCGCGTTTCGTGTCGGAGAAGCTCGTCGACGAGTCCGCCCTCTTCATGGGCATGACCGCCGAGAACCTGCACGACCGCTACCCGAGCATCACCAAGCGACGCGCCGACGAGTACGCCGTGCGCTCGCAGGAGAAGGCCGCCAAGGCGTACGCCGACGGCAAGATCCAGGCGGACCTGGTCCCGATCTCGGTGCGCCGCACCAACGCCGAGGCCGGCGAGACCGGCTGGGGCCTGGTCACCGCCGACGAGCCGATGCGCCCGGGCACCACCCTGGAGTCGCTGGCCAACCTGAAGACGCCGTTCCGCGTCCACGGCAACGTGACCGCGGGCAACGCGGCCGGTCTCAACGACGGCGCCACCGCCTCGATCATCGCCTCCGAGGACTTCGCGCGCGAGAACGACCTCCCGGTCAAGATGCGCCTCGTCTCGTACTCCTTCGCCGGAGTCGAGCCCGAGGTCATGGGCTACGGCCCGATCCCGGCCACCGAGAAGGCCCTCGCCCAGGCCGGTCTGTCCATCGAGGACATCGGCCTCTTCGAGATCAACGAGGCCTTCGCGGTCCAGGTCCTCGCGTTCCTCGAGCACTACGGCATCGCCGACGACGACGCCCGCGTCAACCAGTACGGCGGCGCCATCGCCTACGGCCACCCGCTCGCCTCCTCCGGCGTCCGTCTGATGACGCAGCTGGCCCGCCAGTTCGAGGAGAACCCGCAGGTCCGCTACGGCCTCAACACCATGTGCGTCGGCTTCGGCATGGGCGCGACGGTCATCTGGGAAAACCCCCACTGGGAGGGCAAGTGAGCACCACCGCCGAGCTTCTGAAGGGCGCCGCCGAGCTCTTCCCGGACGAGGTCGTCACCAGCGCCCACGTACGGCACTTCGAACTGCCCGCGGGTGCGGGCCGGTTCGCCCTGATCACGCTGGACAACGGCTTCGACCACACCAAGCCGACCACCTTCGGCCCGCAGTCGCTCGCCAACCTGAACACGGCGATCGACCAGGTCGAGGCCGAGGCCGCGAACGGTGAGATCGTCGGCGTCGGCCTCACCGGCAAGCCGTTCATCTTCGCCGTCGGCGCCGACCTCAAGGGCGTCGAGCTCCTGAGGAAGCACGACGAGGCGCTCGCCATCGGCAAGGGCGGCCACGACGTCTTCAAGCGGCTGTCCGCGCTCGCCGTCCCGACCTTCGCGTACTACAACGGCGCGGCCATGGGCGGCGGTGTCGAGGTCGGTCTGCACTGCACCTACCGCACCGTGTCGAAGGCCCTGCCGGCCTTCTCGCTGCCCGAGGTCTTCCTCGGTCTGGTGCCCGGCTGGGGCGGCTGCGCCATCCTGCCGAACCTGATCGGCGCGGAGAAGGCCGTCTCGGTCATCATCGAGAACTCGCTGAACCAGAACCGCCAGCTCAAGGGCGCGCAGGTCTTCGAGCTCGGCATCGCCGACGCGCTGTTCGAGGGCGCCGACTTCCTGGAGCAGTCGCTGATCTGGACGGCCTCCGTCCTCAACGGCTCCGTGACCGTCGAGCGTCCCGAGATCGACCGCGGCGAGGGCTGGGACCAGGCCGTCGCCAAGGGCCGCCTCGTCGCCGACTCCAAGGTGCACGGCGCCGCCCCGGCCGCCTACCGCGCCCTCGACATCATCGAGGCCGCCAAGGACGGGGACCTGCAGAAGGGCTTCGACGCCGAGGACCAGGCCCTCGCGGACCTGATCATGGGCGGCGAGCTGCGCTCCGGCATCTACGCCTTCAACCTGGTGCAGAAGCGCGGCAAGCGCCCCGCCGGAGCCCCGGACAAGTCGCTGGCCCGCCCGGTCACCAAGGTCGGCGTCGTCGGCGCCGGTCTGATGGCCTCCCAGCTGGCCCTGCTCTTCCTGCGCCGCCTGGAGGTGCCGGTCGTCCTGACCGACATCGACCAGGAGCGCGTCGACAAGGGCGTGGGCTACGTCCACGGCGAGATCGAGAAGCTGCTCGGCAAGGGCCGCATCAACCAGGACAAGGCCAACCGCCTCAAGGGCCTGGTCTCCGGCGTCCTGGACAAGGCCGTGGGCTTCGCGGACGCGGACTTCATCATCGAGGCCGTGTTCGAGGAGATGTCGGTCAAGCAGAAGGTGTTCGCGGAGGTCGAGGCGGTCGCCCCGGCGCACGCGATCCTCGCCACCAACACCTCGTCGCTCTCCGTCTCGGAGATGGCCTCCAAGCTCCAGCACCCGGAGCGCGTGGTCGGCTTCCACTTCTTCAACCCGGTCGCGATCCTCCCGCTCCTGGAGATCGTCCGCGGCGAGAAGACGGACGACGCCTCGCTGGCCACCGCGTTCGGTGTCGCCAAGAAGCTGAAGAAGACCGCGGTCCTCACCAAGGACGCCCCGGCGTTCGTCGTGAACCGCATCCTGACCCGCTTCATGGGCGAGATCCAGAACGTCATCGACGAGGGCACCTCGGTCGAGACGGCCGAGAAGGCCATCGAGCCGCTCGGTCTGCCGATGTCGCCGCTGGTGCTGCTGGAGCTCGTCGGCCCGGCGATCGGCCTGCACGTCTCCGAGACCCTGAACCGTTCCTTCCCGGACCGCTTCACCGTCTCCCCCAACCTGAAGGCGGTCGTCGAGGCCGGCAAGCGCGGCTTCTACGTCTACAACGCCGAGAACGGCTTCAAGCCGGAGCTCGACCCGGAGGTCGCCGCCCTCCTCGTCCAGGGCGACTCCGTCCTGACCGAGGAGCAGGTCCGCGACCGCGTCCTGGACGCGGTGGCGCAGGAGATCGGCCTGATGCTGGAGGAGGGTGTCGTCGCCGAGGCGCAGGACATCGACCTCTGCCTGATCACGGGCGCGGGCTGGCCCTTCCACCTGGGCGGCATCACGCCGTACCTGGACCGTGAGGGCGTCTCCGAGCGCGTCAACGGCAAGCGTTTCCTGGCGCAGGGCGTGGCGAGCGTCCCGGCGTAACCCCAGGGCGTACGCGTACGGCCCCGGCACCTTCTCCAGGTGTCGGGGCCGTTCCGTCGTTCCAGGGGCGCGCGGGTCACCCTATGGAGCGCCAGCCCTCCAGGAGCAGGCCTTCGGCGGACGCCTTCTGGCGGGTGGTGATCAGCCGGGCCCCGCCGACCAGGGACGCGGCGACCAGGCGCCCGTCGAGCCCGCGGGTGAGGACGGTGTCGAGGTCGCCCCGCGGCTCCCCGGTCTCCGACCACTCGATGCCCTCCGCCTCCCGCTCGCTCGGGTAGGCGGCGAGGGCGAGCCGGCCGTCGGCCGACTGCTGGGCCAGGACCGTGCAGTCGTGGCCGTCGATGAGACAGCGGGTGGCGGCGAGCCGTCCGGTGCCGACCGCCTTGCCGAGCGGGGTCGGCTCCAGGTCGCGCCCGGGCGACCAGGCCCGTACCTGTCCCGCCTTGTCGACGTAGAACAGCGTCACGTGCCCGGACGGGCCGGTGACCGCCGCGAGGGTGCCGAAGGCGACCTCGGCGGGCAGGACGTCCTTGCGGACGGGGCGGCCGCCCGACTCCTCCTGCACGTAGCGCAGCAGGCCCTTGTCGGTGGCCGTGAGGAGCTCCACGCGCCCCTCGCCGTTGCAGACGGCGACCGGGGAGGGGTCGGTGCCCCAGCCGTGCAGGTCCCACCAGGGGTGCCAGCCGCCGGCGTCCTTCTGGGCCCGCACGCTGAGGCCGCCGCCCCCGTTCCGCACGAAGGCGTACACGCGCCCCTGGGCGTCCACCGCGACGGCCGGGTTGCCGGTCCACGGCCCCTTGCCGTTGGAGTGCCCGATGGAGCGCCAGGCGACCGCGGGGCGGCCCGTCTGGAACTGGACGCTGTGCACCAGCTCGACGTGCCCCTCGCCGCCGGTCGTGGGCCGCAGACCGACGAGGTGGACGTAGCGGTCGGCGCCCTGGCCGACCGCGAGGAACGGCGTCAGACCGTCGCCACCGAGCGAGACGGGCCCGCTCCAGCGGCCGTCGGGCTCCTCGGTCCAGCGCACCACCTCTCCGTCCCGGGGAAGGTAGGCACTGAACCGTCCCTCCTCCCCTCTGGTCAGCCAGGCGCCCTGGAGCAGGGGGGCGGTGGAGGAGCCGTGAGAACGGTCGGCGGGGGCCTGGGATCGATTCGCCATGGGGGGATCCAGCACTCCGGTCGTCGGAAGGAGTTCGGGTACGAGCCGACTGTAGCCGCCCTCCCGAACGCTCCCTTCCGCGCCTGCGGGATCACCCGCTCAGTACGGTGCGCCCTGGCTCCGCCGTCCGAGCCGGCTGTGACCGCGCCCGTACAGGAAGTACACGACGATGCCGATCGCCATCCACACCGCGAACCGGAACCAGGTCTCCCCGGGCAGGTTGAGCATCAGCCAGAACGAGGCCGCGATCGAGATGATCGGCAGCACCGGCACCCAGGGGGTGCGGAAGGCGCGCGGCAGGTCGGGGCGGGTGCGGCGGAGCACCATGACGCCGACGGCCACCACGACGAAGGCGAAGAGCGTGCCGATGTTCACCAGGGTCGCGAGTTCGTTGATGCTGGTGAAGCCGGCGACGATCGCGATGACCACGCCGAGCAGGATCGTCGGGCGGTACGGGGTCTTGTACTTGGGGTGCGTGACGGAGAAGAAGCGCGGCAGCAGGCCGTCGCGGCTCATCGCGAAGAAGACGCGGGTCTGGCCGAGGAGCAGGATCAGACAGACCGTGGTGAGGCCGACGGCGGCGCCGAAGCTGATCACGCCGGCGTAGAAGGGGTGGCCGGCGGCTTTGAAGGCGTCGGCGAGCGGGGCGCTCACGGAGAGCTCCGAGTAGTGCTGCATGCCGGTGACGACGAGTGCCACGGCCACGTAGAGCACGGTGCAGATGAGGAGCGAGCCGAGGATGCCCCGGGGCATGTCCCGCTGCGGGAGCTTGGTCTCCTCGGCGGCGGTGGCCACCACGTCGAAGCCGATGAAGGCGAAGAAGACGACCGAGGCGGCGGTGAAGATCCCCATGACGCCGAAGTTGGTCGGCTCGTACCCGAAGAGCAGCTGGACGAGCGGGGAGTCCCAGTTGGAGCCGCCGCCCTCGGGGGTGACGGCCGGCGGGATGAAGGGCTTGTAGTTGTCGCCGACGATGAAGAAGAGACCGGCGACGATCACGATCATCACCACGGTCACCTTGATCGCCACGACGACGGCGGTGATCCGGGCGGAGAGCTTCATGCCCAGGACGAGGACCACGGTGAGGACCAGGACGAGCAGGAAGGCCAGGATGTCGAAGGTGCCTCCGGCCGCGTCCGGGCCTTCGAGCGCCGCCGGCAGATGCCAGTCGGCGTTGTCCATGAGTGAGCGGACGTAGCCGGACCAGCCGACCGCGACCACCGCCGTGCCGAGCGCGAACTCCAGGACGAGGTCCCAGCCGATGATCCAGGCGGGCAGCTCGCCGATGGAGGCGTACGCGAAGGTGTACGCCGATCCCGCCACCGGCACCGTCGAGGCGAACTCGGCGTAGCAGAGGGCGGCGAGGGCGCAGACGATGCCGGCCGCGACGAAGGCCAGGGCCGTCGCCGGGCCCGCGTTCTCCTTGGCCACCTTGCCCGTGAGGACGAAGATGCCGGTGCCGATGATGACGCCGACGCCGAACACCGTCAGATCCCAGGCGGACAGGGACTTCCGGAGCGCGTGCTCCGGTTCCTCCGTGTCCCGGATCGACTGCTCGACCGACTTGGTCCGGAACACTCCGGAGTTCGCCCGTGGCTGCTGGTCCGTACTCACTTTGGTACCTCCGCGCCGTGCCTGAACCCTCGGTCGCTCTCAGCCACCGCGGTCGGGCGGCTGTGATACGCCTGCCCACACAGGGTCAGAATGCACGCGAAAGGGCCGGTCGGCACCCGGGAGGGTGAGCCGACCGGCCCAAAGGTGACGCACGGTCACCGGCGCCGCGGGGGGCGGGGTCAGTCGCGGGCGGGCTCCACGGCCTGCGCGCTGCTCTCGAAACGGCCGTCCAGACGCGAGACCAGACCGGTGACCTGGCGGGCGATGTCCGGGGCGGTCAGGCCGATCTCAGCCAGGACCTCGCCGCGCGAGGCGTGGTCGAGGAAGCGCGGCGGGATGCCGAAGTCGCGCAGCGGCACGTCCACGCCCGCGTCGCGGAGCGCCTGGGCGACGGCGGAGCCGACACCGCCGACGCGGCTGTTGTCCTCGACGGTGACGACGACCCGGTGGCGCTCGGCGAGCGGGGCCAGGGCCTCGTCGACGGGCTTGACCCAGCGGGGGTCGACGACGGTGGTGGAGATGCCGTGCCGGTCGAGCAGGTCGGCGATCTCCAGGCACATGGGCGCCAGGGCGCCCACGGAGACCAGGAGGACGTCGGGCCGGTCCGAGCCGGGCTCGCGGAGCACGTCCATGCCGCCCACGCGTCGCAGGGCCGGTACGGCGGGGCCGACGGCGCCCTTGGAGAAACGGACCACGGTGGGGGCGTCGGTGACCTCGACGGCCTCGCGCAGCTGGGCGCGGACCTGGTCGGCGTCGCGCGGGGCGGCGAGCCGCAGGCCGGGCACGACCTGGAGGATCGACATGTCCCACATGCCGTTGTGGGAGGCACCGTCGGTGCCGGTGACACCGGCGCGGTCCAGGACGAAGGTGACGCCGCACTTGTGCAGCGCCACGTCCATCAGGACCTGGTCGAAGGCGCGGTTGAGGAAGGTCGCGTAAACCGCGAAGACGGGGTGCAGACCACCGGTGGCCAGGCCGGCGGCGGAGACCGCGGCGTGCTGCTCGGCGATGCCGACGTCGAAGACCCGCTCGGGGAAGGCCTTGGCGAACTTGTCGAGGCCGACGGGCTGGAGCATGGCCGCCGTGATGGCGACGATGTCCGCGCGCTCCTTGCCGAGCTTCACCATCTCCTCGCCGAAGACCGAGGTCCAGTCGGCGCCGGAGGAGGCGATGGGCAGGCCGGTGTCGGGGTGGATCTTGCCGACGGCGTGGAAGCGGTCGGCCTCGTCCTGGAGGGCCGGCTGGTAGCCGCGGCCCTTCTCCGTGAGGCAGTGGACGATCACGGGGCCGCCGAACCGCTTGGCGCGCGTCAGGGCGGACTCCAGGGCCTCGATGTCGTGGCCGTCGATGGGGCCGACGTACTTGAGGCCGAGGTCCTCGAACATGCCCTGCGGGGCGATGAAGTCCTTGAGGCCCTTCTTGGCGCCGTGCAGGGTCTCGTAGAGCGGCTTCCCGACGACGGGGGTGCGCTCCAGGAGGTCCTTGCCGCGGGCGAGGAAGCGCTCGTAGCCGTCGGTGGTGCGCAGGGTCGCCAGGTGGTTGGCGAGGCCGCCGATGGTCGGCGCGTAGGAGCGCTCGTTGTCGTTGACGACGATGACGAGCGGGCGGTCCTTGGCGGCGGCGATGTTGTTGAGCGCCTCCCAGGCCATGCCGCCGGTGAGCGCCCCGTCGCCGATGACGGCGACGACGTGGTCGTCCTTCTTCAGGACCTCGTTGGCCTTGGCGAGGCCGTCGGCCCAGCCGAGGACCGTGGAGGCGTGCGAGTTCTCGATGACGTCGTGCTCGGACTCGGCCTGCGAGGGGTAGCCGGAGAGGCCGCCCCTCATCTTTAGCTTCGAGAAGTCCTGGCGGCCCGTGAGCAGCTTGTGGACGTAGCTCTGGTGGCCGGTGTCCCAGAGGACCCGGTCCTTCGGGGAGTCGAACACGCGGTGCAGGGCGATGGTCAGTTCGACCACGCCGAGGTTGGGCCCGAGGTGCCCGCCGGTCTTGGAGACGGCGTCCACGAGGAACGTCCTGATCTCGTCGGCCAGCTGATCCAGCTGTTCCGGGGAGAGCCGGTCCAGATCTCGCGGTCCCCTGATACGGGTCAGCAGAGCCACCCGTGCCTCCTTGCTTTGAGCTGGTCGAGCTTGCCGATTTGTCGAGTCTAATGTTCCGTCTTGGATCGTGGGCATCGGGCCGGGGGGTGAGGCGTCACCCTCACGGCCTACAAGTCGATGATCTGTACGACTCCGTGCGCGCTCGCACACTGCTCCGGACGCGACAGTGCCCGGCGCCGGTTTCACGGCGCCGGGCGGTGTGGCGAGCGTTACGCGCGCGGGACGGGGTCCCTAGTCAGACAGGCCCTAGGCACGTCCTGCCGTCTTCTGCGTCTTGCGGGAGACCGAGTCGATGATCACGGCGATGAGCAGGACGGCTCCGGTGATCATGTACTGGATCGCGTTCGAGGACAGGTTCATCTGGTTGAGGCCCTGGACGATCGACTGGATGACCAGGATGCCCAGGAGCGCCGACCAGACCTTGCCGCGTCCGCCGAACAGGGACGTACCGCCGATGACCGCGGCGGCGATGCACATCATCAGCTGGTTGCCGCCGCCGAGGGAGCGGTCGGCGCCGCCGGTCGCGGAGGCGAGGAACAGACCGCCGATCGCGCCCATGGTGCCGGAGATCATGAAGACCGAGATCCGGATCCACGAGACGTTGATGCCGGCGCGGCGGGCCGCCTCGATGCCACCGCCGACGGCGAAGACCTGGCGGCCGTAGGTGGTGCGGCGCAGCACGAAGTCGGTGACCAGCAGGATCACCAGGAAGATCACCAGGGAGAGCGGCAGGCCCTGCTCCTGGTTGAAGCCGTAGGCGGCGACGAGGACCAGGACCGCGAGGACGGCGGTGCGCAGGATGATCTCGCTCTGCGGGCGGTGCGGCAGCTCGGCGGACCTGCGGCGGCGCGCGTCGCGCAGCTGGGCCAGGTAGAAGGCGGCGACGACGGCCACGGCGAGGCCGTAGGCGGCCGCGACGTCGGAGAAGTAGTACTTCGTGAGGTCGCCGACGAAGCTGCCGATCGGCGTCGGGATGGTGGACTTGTCCCCCATCACCCACGTCTGGAGACCGGCCCAGCCGAGGAAGCCGGCGAGGGTGACGACGAAGGCGGGCACGCCGATCTTGGCGAAGACCAGACCGTGGAAGGCACCGAGCAGGGTGCCGGACAGGATGCCGAGGAGGATGGCGAGGCCGTCGGGCATGTCGGTGCCGAGGACGCCCCAGACCGCGCCGGCCAGACCGGCGACGGAGCCGACGGCGAGGTCGATCTCGCCGAGGAGCAGCACGAAGACGATGCCGACGGCCATGATGCCGGGGCCGACCGCGTACAGCGTGATCTGGTCGAGGTTGTACGAGGTGATGAAGTTGCCGGTGAGGGCCTGGAAGACGATGCCGATGACGATCAGGCCGACCACGACGGGCAGCGAGCCGATCTCACCGGAGCGGATCTTGCGCTTGAACTCCTCGACGTACCCCTTGAAGCCCTGCTCGCGCACGAGGAGGCGGGGGTCGACGGCGGGGATCGCGGCGGCGGCCGGGGTCTCGGTCACCGGGGCCTGCTCGTCCGCGGTCCCGTCCGGGGTGCGCGGCTCGGGCACCGCTGCCTCGTCGCTCGCGGTGGGAGGGGTGTTGCTCACTTCGCTACCTCCGCGTTGCGGGCCTGGCGGCGGGTCACGGCGTTGTCCGTGGCACCGGTGATCGCGGCGATGATCTCTTCGTGCGTGGTGGTGGCGACCGGGAAGGTGCCGTTGTTGCGGCCGAGGCGGAGCACGGCCACGGTGTCGGCGACGGCCTTCACGTCGGCCATGTTGTGGCTGATGAGGATGACGCCGAGGCCCTGCTCGCGCAGCCGCTCGACCAGGTCGAGGACCTGGGCGGTCTGCTCGACGCCGAGGGCGGCGGTCGGCTCGTCCAGGATCACGATCTTGGGGTCGCCGACCAGGGCGCGCGCGATGGCGACGACCTGCCGCTGGCCGCCGGAGAGGGCGGCGACGGGGATGCGGACGCTGGGGATGCGGATGGAGAGGGTGGAGAGCAGGTCCTTGGCCCGCTTCTCCATGGCGACCTCGTCGAGGACGCCGCCCTTCTTGATCTCGCGGCCGAGGAACAGGTTGGCGACGACGTCGAGGTTGTCGCAGAGCGCGAGGTCCTGGTAGACGGTCGCGACACCGAGGTTCTGGGAGTCGTGCGGGCGCTGGATCTCGACCTGCTCGCCCTCCCACTCGATGACGCCCTCGTCGATGGGGTGCACACCGGCGATCGTCTTGACGAGCGTGGACTTTCCCGCTCCGTTGTCGCCGACGAGCGCGACGACCTCTCCTGCGTGGACTTCGAGATCGACACCGGAGAGGACCTGGACCGCTCCGAATCGCTTGAAGATCCCGCGCAACGCCAGCACGGGCGTCTGGGACACGTGAACCAACTCCTTCGCCGCCCGCGGGCGGCGGCATGTCGCGCCGCCGGGCAGCGCCAAAGTTCGAGGGGGGCTGAGCTCGTCCGGCCCCCGGACCGACAGCGGGGTCTGGGTCGGCCGGGGGCCGGACGGGCAAGGGGGACGGATCCGGGCGCCGGGCGGTCGTACGGGGGTGGTCGCCCTCCTGGGCTGCCACCCCGGGCGGCCGTACGGGGTTCACCCTCTGTACGCGCGGGCCGGTGGCGGGATCCGTGGTCCGGGCCCCCTCAGGGGGCCCGGGGTGGTGCGGTCGGGGTTACTTGACGCCCAGCTCGGTGCACTTGGCGGCGAGGTCCGCGGTGCAGAGGTCGGCGGCCTTGTAGATGCCGTCCTTGACCACCGTGGTCTGGATGTTGGTCTTGTCGACCACGACCGGCGGGAAGAGCGTCGACGGCACGCCGTCGGTCGCGCCCTGGGCGCCGAGCTCCTTGCCCTGGAGCAGGTTCACCGCGAACTTGGCGGCCTCGGGGGCCAGCTGCAGCGGCGACTTGTAGATGGTGAAGGTCTGCGTACCGGCGATGATCCGCTGGACGCCCGCGACCTCGGCGTCCTGGCCGCCGACCGGGATGTTCTTGATACCGGCGTTCTCGAGGGAGGTGATGATGCCGCCGGCCATGCCGTCGTTGGCGGAGTAGACCGCGTTGATCTTGTCCTTGCCGAGCGAGGAGATCGCGGCGGACATCTTCTCGCCCGCGACCTTCGGGTCCCACTCGCCGGAGGCCTCGTAGGCGATCTTGCCGACCTTGCCGTCGAGGGCGGTGTGGGCGCCCTTCTTGAACAGCCCGGCGTTCGGGTCCTTCTCGTCGCCGTTGATCATCACGACGTTGGCGGTGGCGGCCTTGCCGCCGAGGGCGGCGAGGAGGGCCTGGCCCTGGAGCTCGCCGACCTTGTTGTTGTCGTGGCTGACGTAGGCGTCGGCGCCGGCGACGGCACGGTCGTACGCGACGACCTTGACGCCCTTGGCCTTGGCGTCCTTGACCCAGGCCTCGGCCTTGGTGGCGTCGACCGGGTCGAGGGCGATGACCTTGATGCCGTCGGCGATCAGCTGGTCGAACTGCTGCTTCTGCTTGACGACGTCGGAGACCGCGTTGTTGTACACGACCTCGCACTCGCCGCAGGCGGCCTTGACGGCCTTCTCGAACTGGGGCTTGTCCAGGGCCTCGTAGCGCGAGGTCTTGTTCTCCGGAAGGAGCAGGCCGATCTTGGTCGAGCTGCCCTTGTCTGCGCTGTCGTCGCCGCCGGCCTGGCCACAGGCGGCGAGCGAGAGGGCCATCGACACCGCGGCCGTGGCTATGACGGCACGACGCGTCACTGCGTTCATTTGGGGTTGCCTCCCTGACGAGGCCGCGACGTTGCGGCCGAGGTGGCACGAAGTCAACTCGGCCGCAACGTTGCCGTCAAGAAGTAAATTCTTAACGAGATGACAACGGTGGTGTTCGTTATCTAAGTGAAGGCAAGCCGAGAGGTGGGCGCGGCCGTCGGCAGCGCACTCTCCAACAGGGTCGAATCGCCCATTTCGCTCAGTACGAGGGCCAGGGCGCCGAGCACCTCCGCGCGGCCGCCCAGGGCCCCCTGGGCCAGCGAGAGCTGCCGGGCGGCACTGGGGATCGCGTACCGCGAGACGGAGTCCCTGATGGGCGCCAGGACCAGCTCACCGGCCTCCGCGAGGTCGCCGCCGAGCACCACCCGGCTGGGGTTCAGGAGGTTGCAGAGGTTGGCGATGCCGCTGCCGATGTGGCGGCCGACGTCGGCGATCACCCGGCGGCAGCCGGGGTCGCCCTCCCGGGCCAGCTGGACGACCCGTTCCATGGTCAGATCGGGCTCGTGGCTCGGCTGGAGCAGCGGCAGGACGTAGCGGGCCGCGGTGAAGGTCTCCAGGCAGCCCCGGTTGCCGCAGCGGCAGACGGGACCCGACTCGTCGAGCGTGATGTGCCCGATCTCGCCCGCGGTCCCGCCGGGGCCCCGGTAGACCCGCCCGTCGATGACGAGGCCGGCGCCGACGCCGCTGGCCACCTTGATGTACGCCAGGTCCTTGACGCCCCGCCCGCTGCCCCAGACCAGCTCGCCGAGCGCGCCGAGGTTGGCGTCGTTGTCGACGTGCACGGGGACGCCGAGGCGGCCGGAGAGCTCCTCGGCCGGGTTGATCCCGCTCCAGCCCGGCAGGATCGAGGTCGACCCGAGGGTCCCGGAGGAGACGTCGATGGGGCCGGGGACGCCGAGCCCGACGCCGATCACCTTGTCCGGGCCGATCCCGGTGGCGAGGATCAGCCGCTTGACCAGCTGTTCCGCCCGGTCGAACCCCTCGGCGGCGGAGGCGTCCACGTCGAGCGGCTCGGCCTCCTCGGCGAGCACCTGGTGGGCGAGGTTGCCGACGGCGACCCGGAGGTGGGTGTGGCCGAAGTCCACGCCGATCACGATCCCGGCGTCACCGGAGAGCGAGACGCTGCGGGCCCTGCGACCGCCCGCCGAGGTCGGCGTGACGTCGACGGTGCCGCCGTCCTTCAGCTCCCGGACGATGTTGGAGACCGTCGCGGCGGAGAGGCCCGTCGCCCGGGCGATCTCCGCCTGGGTGAGCGAGCCGGCCATGCGCACCGCCCGGACGACCCGTTCGAGATTGGCCCTGTGCAGAGACGTCTGCGACCCCGGAGTCTCCATCGACTCACTCACTCCCACCGTTTTCTCCAACATGTGAACTCTAAGGGGACGCTTTCGGCTTGCTCCCCGTCAAGACCTTGAGAGGCGGAGGTGGGTGTCACACGGTGCCGCCGGGCCCCGGCACCCGGCGCCGGGAGGCACGGACCGGCCGTCGTCGCCGGAGGTCGGGGACCGCGGAAAGGCCCCCGGCGCGCGGTGCGCCGGGGGCCCTTCGGAGGATGCGGGAGGGGCCCTGCGGGGCCCGGGGGTCACTTCACGGCGCCGGCGGTCAGACCGGCCACCACCTGCCGCTGGAAGATGATGTACGCGGCGAGCACCGGGAGCATCGCCATCACGAGGCCGGCGAAGAGCCCCGACCAGTCGCCCTTGTAGCCCTGGCTGACGGCGAGCTGGACGAGACCCTGCGAGAGCACCTTCTTCTCCGGCTCGGTGTTGAGCACGGTCGGCAGCAGGTACTGGTTCCACTGGCCGAGGAAGTTGAAGATGCCGACGCTGATGAGGCCCGGCTTCGCCATCGGCAGCATCACCTGGAAGAAGGTCCGGGTGTGCGAGGCGCCGTCGACGAAGGCCGCTTCCGCCACCGAGCTCGGCAGGGTGCGGAAGAAGGCGGTGAGGAAGAAGACGGTGAACGGCAGCGAGTACGCGATGTACACGAGGATCAGGCCGTGCAGCGTGTTGAGCAGGGCCATGTTCTGCATGACGTAGAACAGCGGCACGAGCGCCAGGATGATCGGGAAGCTCATCCCTCCGATGAAGAGGAAGTAGATGAACCGGTTGCCCGGGAAGTCGAAGCGGGCCAGGACGTAGGCCGCCATCGAGCCGAACAGCAGGGTACCGAAGAGGGAGCCGCCGACCACCAGGATCGTGTTCAGGAAGTAGTCGCTCATGTGCGCCTCGGTCCAGGCGCGCGACCAGTTCTCGAAGTGCAGCTTGTCGGGCAGCGACCACGGGGAGGTGAAGATCGCCCGGTCGGTCTTGAACGAGGTCATGACCGCCCAGAGCAGCGGCGTGACGACCATGATCGCCCAGATGATCAGGACGCCGTGCGAGAAGACGTTGAGGGTCGCGCCCTCCTTCTTCGGCTCCTTGCGGGACGGGGCGACGGTCGCCTTGGTGACCGTGGGCCCGGGGCCGCCCGGGGAGCCGGGGGTCTCGACGGTGGCAGTGTCGGTCGTCTTCATCAGAACTCCAGCCGCTCGCGCCGGCCCACCTTCATCACGACGGCCGCGAAGGCCAGCGTGACGAGGAGGAGCGCGACGCCGATGGTCGTGGCGTAGGCGGCCTGACCGTCCCGGAACGCCTTCTGGTACACGTACAGCGGAAGGACGATGGTCGAGTAGTCGGGCCCGCCGCCGTTGGGGCCGACGGTCATGATCTGGACGACGGCGAAGGACTCCGCGCCGAGCGCGAGGATGCCCATGTAGATCCAGCCCGACTGCACGGTGTCCCAGAGCAGCGGCAGGGTGATCTTGAAGAACGTGGTGAACCGGTTCGCGCCGTCGAGCAGCGCCGCCTCGTAGAAGTCCCTCGGAATGGACGCCATGCCGGCCGAGAAGAGGACGACGAAGAATCCGACGGTGGACCAGACGAGTACCGCCATCACACAGATGAGGGCGAGGTCCGGGTCGCCGAGCCAGTCGGGCTGGACGCTGCCGAGACCGACCCCCTTCAAAACGGAATTGATCGCTCCGCTGTTCGGGTTGTAGGCGAACTGGAAGAGCAGCGCCACGATCGCGATCGACAGCACCTGCGGGAAGAAATAGACGATCTTGTAGAAAGACGATCCGCGCACACCCGCGATGGCCGCGCCCTTACGGCGCCGACCGCCGACATTGAGCATGAAGGCGAAGAACAGCGCGAGTCCCACGGTCACCAGTGGCAGTACCACCGCGAAGGTCAGGCTGTGCTGGACCGACTTCCAGAAGACCTCGTCGTCCAGCATTCTGCTGTAGTTGTCGAATCCGACCATCCCGAATTCGGGACTCAGTCCGGTCCAGTCCGTGAACGAGTAGTAGATGGACTGGATGAAGGGCCAGATGACGAAGAGCGCGTAGAGCGCGAGGGGGGCCGCCAGGAACCCCACGATGAAACGGTACTTGCCGTGTTGCATTCCTACCGACCCCGATCTTCCCGCGGAGGCGCGTCGCTGCTGTGACGCGCGAAGGGCCCGGGGCCCGCTCCCGGTCGGCGGGAAGGGGCCCCGGCACTGCTCACTGGTGCTTGTAGTGCTTGATCGAGGAGTCCTTGGCCGCCTCGTCGGCGTACTTCTGGATCTTCTTGATCGTCTCGGCCGGGGTCGCGCGGCCCGCCATCAGCTCACCGATACCGGCGACACCGATCTTCTCCTTCTGGAGGGCGACGTACCAGTCCTGAAGGCGCGGGTTGACGACGTTCTGTCCGGCCTTCTCCAGCGCCGCGACGCCGGACTTCAGGCCCGGGGAGAGCTCGATGCCGTCGGTGCCGCCGTTGAGGGCCGTCAGGGACTTCACCGACTGGGTGAAGTTCTTGGAGGAGGCCTCGCTGAGCATGATGCGCAGCTGCTCCATGCCGCCCGCGGGGTTCGCCGCCTTGGCCGGGACGATGAAGGGCTCGCCGCCCGCGGCCCAGATGGTGCCGAACGGCATCTTGTCCGAGGCGTCGAGGCCGGTGGGTCCGGAGACCGCGAGACCGAAGTCGGCCGGCATGGTCTTCGCGGCCTCGTTCTCGACCCAGGAGCCGTTCGGGATGAACAGCGCCTTGCCCTCGGTCCAGGCGGTCTGCGACTGGATGTGGTCGAGACCGGGGGTGCCCTTGAGGATGTACCCCTTCCGGACGAGCTCGTAGTACGCCTCGAAACACGCCTTGACCGCGGGGTGCTCCCAGGCCTTCGGCTCCAGGTTGTCGATGGCGTCCAGGACCTCGCGGCCGCCGACCTTGCCGATCATCGGGTAGAGCGAGAACGGCACGTAGTACGGGTGCTTGCCCGCGTACGTCCAGCCGGCGATGCCCTTCTTCTTGGCCTTCTCGCAGACGGCCAGCATCTCGTCCCAGGTCTCCGGGTACTTCGCGTCGAGCGAGTCGAGGAGCTTCTGCGAGTACCAGACGCCGTAGACCGTGTAGGCGTAGTTCAGGATCCAGCACGGCTGGCCGTCGAACTGGCCCATCTCGACGATGCCGGGCCGCAACGTGTCGCGGACCTTCTTGGCCGGGTCGTCGATGGACGGCGCGTCCAGGAGCGGGGTGAGGTCGGCGAGCTGCTTCTGGCCGACGAGGACACCCATGTCCATCTGCTCGGCGCCCGAGTTGTCGATGAGGTCCGGCGGGTTGCCGCCGTTGAAGCGCGGCTGCAGCGTGGTGGTGATCTTCTGGGTGGGGGTGAACTTGACCTTCGCCTTGGGGTAATTGGTCTCGTAGATCTTGACCGCGTCCTTGGCGTACTGCTGTCCGAATCCGCCGTCGAAGAGGACGAAGTCGAGCGGTGCCGACTCGTTCACCGCGAGCGGGTTCTTGTCGGACTTCGTGCCCTTCTCGACCTTTCCGTTGCCACCGCTGTCACTGCTCGCACAGGCGGAGAGGAAGCCCATCGTCGGTACGGAGATCAGACCGATAGCGGCCGAACGCTTGATCAGGTCGCGACGGCCAAGGCCCTCATTGGTCTGTGCGGAGGTGGATCCCATGCTCAAGTCCTCGCCTTCATTCAGGACTCAGGCGGTGTACCGGTCGCCCGTACTCGCTCGCCACAGGCGAAGGGCCCCGCCACCGCGGTCATTTGCAGCCGGGTCGTGCAGGCGTCGGGCCGTCGTGTGATGAAAACGACTGGCTGGACGCCGACAGGTATAGTCCACTTCCCTTCGCCTGAGCAAGATCGAAAGCAGGTTTTGACGGCCATCTTTCCCGAGTTGAGACCTCCGGGATAAGCACGCCGGATCTGCGGCGTTTCGTCCAACCACTCGTCCGTCCATACCCTTGACACCACCTCAGACCTACCCGTACTGAGGGGTACCGAAGGGGACTCGCTAGTACGACCCGGACGCGGGATGACAAACGGGTCATACGACCGGGATCGAAACAGTTGTGTCACAGACCCCCCGCCCGGTGAAGGTCCTGTAAGGGCGATCCGGGATCATAGAGGTCCGCCTTCATTCGTCCTCACGCAGCGACGAACGGTGGAACCTGCCTTGTTTCATCTCGCATCTGGAGTACTTTGTGGCCAACTCTTCTGGCCTGAACCGCACGGGCGTCCTGTCCCGTATCACCGTGGCCGCGATAACGGCGGCCCTGGTGGGCACCACGACGGCCGCGGTCGCGGCGGACGCGCCCCAGGGTGCCGCCGCCGTCAACCCGGCCACCGCGGCTCCGGCCGCCTCCGCCGCAGCGACCACCGCGGCCGCGGACGGCGCGGAGCTGCGCTTCCTCGGCGGCGTCTCCGGCTCGACCCTGTACTACTACGAGCCCAACGGCTCCGGCGGCTACGAGGCGCGCCAGTGGGCCACCGGCACCTGGGGCAGCGTCAAGAACGCCCAGCAGGCGGACAACGACGGCGACGGCGTCGCCGACGACACCTGGATCTGGTACACCTCCGGCACGATGGCCTACGCCTCGGGCGAGTCGGCCGACACGTCGTTCACGACGATCGGCAGCGGCTGGAACATGTACAACAAGATCGTCTCCCCGGGTCAGCTCGGCGGCGGCGCGGCGGCGGACATCGTGGCCCGCGACGCGGCCGGTGTGCTGTGGCTGTACCTCGGCTACGGCAACGGCAAGGTCGCCCCGCGCACCAAGATCGGTGGCGGCTGGAACACCTACAACCAGATCGCCGGTGTCGGCGACCTGAGCGGTGACGGCAAGGCCGACATCGTCGCCAGCGACAAGACCGGCGTCCTGTGGCTCTACAAGGGCACGGGCGACTACAAGGCTCCCTTCACCGGTCGCACCAAGATCGGTGGCGGCTGGGGCTCCTACAACTCCCTCGTGGGCGTGGGCGACCTCGACTGGGACGGGCGCAGCGACCTGATCGCGCGCGACACCGCCGGCAAGCTCTACCGCTACTCGGGCACCGGCAACGCGGCCGCGCCGTTCAAGCCGCGCGTCGTGATCGGCACCAGCGGCTGGAACACCTACCGCCTGATGTTCTGATCCTCCGGATCCGAACGAACACGTGACGAACGAAAGGGCCCCGCTCCTCTTCCGAGGAGCGGGGCCCTTTCCGTGCCGCTTCCGTACTACCCGATCAGATCGGGTCAGCCACGGATCAGGTTGCGGAGCACGTACTGCATGATGCCGCCGTTGCGGTAGTAGTCCGCCTCGCCGGGGGTGTCGATGCGGACGACCGCGTCGAACTCGACGCCGGTGTCGGTGGTGACCTTCACCGTGGCCGGGGTGGTGCCCTCGTTGAGCTCGGTGACACCCGTGATGGAGAAGGTCTCCTCGCCGGTCAGCCCGAGCGAGTCGGCGTTCTGGCCGGCCGGGAACTGGAGCGGGAGGACGCCCATGCCGATGAGGTTCGAGCGGTGGATGCGCTCGTACGACTCGGTGATGACGGCCTTGACGCCGAGGAGCGCGGTGCCCTTGGCCGCCCAGTCGCGGGACGAGCCGGAGCCGTACTCCTTGCCGCCCAGGATGACCAGCGGGGTGCCGGCGGCCTGGTAGTTCTGCGAGGCGTCGTAGATGAACGACACCGGGGCGTCAGCCTGGGTGAAGTCGCGGGTGAAGCCGCCCTCGGTGCCCGGCGCGATCTGGTTGCGCAGGCGGATGTTGGCGAACGTACCGCGGATCATGACCTCGTGGTTGCCTCGGCGCGAGCCGTAGGAGTTGAAGTCACGACGCTCCACACCGTGCTCGGTGAGGTACTTGCCGGCCGGGGTGTCGGCCTTGATGGCACCGGCCGGGGAGATGTGGTCGGTGGTGACCGAGTCGCCCAGCTTGGCCAGGACGCGGGCGCCGACGATGTCGGTGACCGGGGTGGTCTCCATCGTCATGCCCTCGAAGTACGGGGGCTTGCGGACGTAGGTGGACTCGGTGTCCCACTCGAAGGTGTTGCCGGTCGGGATCGACAGCGCCTGCCACTGGGCGTCGCCCGCGAAGACGTCCTGGTAGGACTTGTTGAACATGTCCTCGCCGATGGCGTTCGCCACGACGTCGTTGACCTCGGCCTCGGTCGGCCACACGTCCGCCAGGTAGACGGGCTTGCCGTCCTGGTCGACGCCGAGCGCGTCCTTGGTGATGTCCACCTTCATGGAACCCGCGAGGGCGTACGCGACGACCAGCGGCGGGGAGGCCAGGTAGTTCATCTTGACGTCGGGGTTGATGCGACCCTCGAAGTTGCGGTTGCCCGAGAGCACCGAGGTGACGGCGAGGTCGTGCTCGTTGACGGCCTTGGAGACCTCCTCCGGCAGCGGGCCGGAGTTGCCGATGCAGGTGGTGCAGCCGTAGCCGACGAGGTTGAAGCCGACCTTGTCGAGGTACGGGGTGAGACCCGCCTTGTCGAAGTAGTCGGTGACGACCTTCGAGCCCGGGGCGAGGGTGGTCTTGACCCACGGCTTGCGGGTCAGGCCCTTCTCGACGGCCTTCTTCGCGACGAGCGCGGCGGCGACCATCACGTACGGGTTCGACGTGTTGGTGCAGGAGGTGATCGCGGCGACGGTGACGGCGCCGTGGTCCAGCGTGTACGTGGAGCCGTCGGGGGCGGTCACCTCGACCGGGTTCGACGGGACGCCGTTGGAGACGGCCGGGGAGTCGGAGGCCGGGAAGGACTCCTTGCCCGCCTCGTCGGCGGTGGTGACGTAGTTGCGCACGTCCTGGGCGAACTGCGCGGCGGCGTTCGCGAGGACGATGCGGTCCTGCGGGCGCTTCGGGCCGGCGATGGAGGGGACGACCGTGGAGAGGTCGAGCTCCAGCTTCTCGGAGAAGTCGGGCTCGGCGGCCGGGTCGAGCCAGAGGCCCTGCTCCTTGGCGTACGCCTCGACGAGCGCGACCTGCTGCGCGGAGCGGCCGGTCAGCTTGAGGTAGTTCAGGGTCTCGCCGTCGATCGGGAAGACCGCGGCGGTGGAGCCGAACTCCGGCGACATGTTGCCGATGGTGGCGCGGTTCGCGAGGGAGGTCGCGGCGACGCCCTCGCCGTAGAACTCGACGAACTTGCCGACGACGCCGTGCTTGCGCAGCATCTCGGTGATCGTGAGGACCAGGTCGGTGGCGGTGGTGCCGGCCGGCAGCTCGCCGGTCAGCTTGAAGCCGACGACGCGCGGGATGAGCATGGAGACCGGCTGGCCGAGCATCGCGGCCTCGGCCTCGATGCCGCCGACGCCCCAGCCGAGCACACCGAGGCCGTTGACCATGGTGGTGTGGGAGTCGGTGCCGACGAGGGTGTCGGGGTACGCCTGGCCGTTGCGGACCATGACCGTACGGGCCAGGTGCTCGATGTTCACCTGGTGGACGATGCCGGTGCCCGGCGGGACGACCTTGAAGTCGTCGAAGGCGGTCTGGCCCCACCGCAGGAACTGGTAGCGCTCCTTGTTGCGGCCGTACTCCAGCTCGACGTTCTCCGCGAAGGCGGTGTTCGTGCCGAACTTGTCGGCGATGACGGAGTGGTCGATGACCATCTCGGCCGGGGAGAGCGGGTTGATCTTCGCCGGGTCGCCGCCGAGCGCCGCGACGGCCTCGCGCATGGTGGCGAGGTCGACGACACAGGGGACACCGGTGAAGTCCTGCATGATCACGCGCGCCGGCGTGAACTGGATCTCCTGGCTCGGCTGGGCCTGTGAGTCCCAGCCGCCGAGGGCCCGGATGTGGTCGGCGGTGATGTTCGCGCCGTCCTCGGTGCGGAGCAGGTTCTCCAGGAGGACCTTCAGGCTGTAAGGGAGGCGCGCGGAGCCCTCGACCTTGTCCAGCTTGAAGATCTCGTACGACTCGTCGCCCACGTGCAGCGTGCTGCGGGCGTCGAAGCTGTTCGCCGACACGACAGTCTCCTTCATCAATGTGCGCGTATTACCGCCATGCTGCCGCCACGACTCCTCGCCGATCCGCTAAGGTAAGGCTTAGTTAGGTAACCCTTACCGGGTGGGCGGCCACGGTGCGCCGTAAGCAGTTATCTCGATGTCGAGATAACTCTAGTGCATCCCCGCCGCCGGGTCATGCCCGGCCGTCCCGAGCCGTCGGGGAAAAGCCGCGTGGCGCGACAAAAGGCGCGACCCCCGGAGAGGACGGGACCCCGGGCCCGCCCGGCCGGTCACCGGCGCGGGCCCCTGGGTGACCCGGACGGGCGGGCACCCGTACGGCCGTCGGCGGATTGCCGGGACCTGGAGGGGCGCCGAGGATCGGATCATGTTCACTGGCGCGCACGTGATCCTCTACACCCGGGACGCGGAGGCCGACCGGGCCTTCCTCAAGGACGTCTTCGGCTTCCCCCATGTGGACGCCGGGCGCGGCTGGCTCGTCTTCAAACTGCCGCCCGCCGAGGTCGCGGTGCACCCCACGCGGGACGAGCCGAAGCACGAGGTCTACCTCATGTGCGAGGACCTCACCCGGACCCTGACGGAGCTGGAGGACCGGGGCGCCGAGATCTCACGCGCCATCACCGACCAGGGGTGGGGCCTGCTCGCCGCCGTCCGACTGCCGAGCGGCACCGAACTGCCCCTGTACGAACCGCAGCACCCGACCGCGCACGACCTCTCACCCTGATGGCCCACCCCAACGACAAGGGTCATCTCATATCTGAGATAACGTGACGCCATGGCAGACGACTACCTCGTACGCATCGGCAAGCTCATCCGTGACGCCCGGCAGCACCGCGGCTGGACACAGACGCAGCTCGCCGAAGCACTGGCCACGAGCCAGAGCGCCGTCAACCGGATCGAGCGCGGCAACCAGAACATCAGCCTTGAGATGATCGCCCGGATCGGCGAAGCCCTCGACAGCGAGATCGTATCCCTGGGATACGCGGGACCGATGCACCTCCGGGTCGTCGGCCGCCGCCGGCTCTCCGGCTCGATCGACGTCAAGACGAGCAAGAACGCCTGCGTCGCGCTGCTCTGCGCCTCCCTCCTCAACAAGGGCCGCACGGTGCTGCGCCGGGTCGCCCGCATCGAGGAGGTGTTCCGGCTCCTGGAGGTGCTCAACTCCATCGGGGTGCGCACCCGCTGGATCAACGACGGCGTAGACCTGGAGATCGTGCCGCCGGCCGAGCTGGACATGGACTCGATCGACTCCGAGGCCGCGATCCGCACCCGCTCCATCATCATGTTCCTCGGCCCGCTGCTGCACCGCATGGACCGCTTCAAGCTGCCGTACGCCGGCGGCTGCGACCTCGGTACGCGCACGATCGAGCCCCACATGATCGCGCTGCGCCGCTTCGGCCTCGACGTCACGGCCACCGAGGGCATCTACCACGCCCAGGTCGAGCGCTCGGTCGCCCCCGACCGCCCGATCGTGCTGACCGAGCGCGGGGACACCGTCACCGAGAACGCGCTCCTCGCCGCCGCCCGCCACGACGGGGTGACGGTCATCCGGAACGCCTCCTCCAACTACATGGTCCAGGACCTGTGCTTCTTCCTGGAGGCGCTGGGCGTCCGCGTCGACGGCATCGGCACCACCACGCTCACCGTGCACGGCGTGCCGCAGATCGACGTCGACGTCGACTACTCCCCCTCGGAGGACCCGGTCGAGGCGATGAGCCTGCTCGCCGCCGCCGTCGTCACCGAGTCGGAGCTGACGATCCGCCGGGTGCCGATCGAGTTCATGGAGATCGAGCTCGCGGTCCTGGAGGAGATGGGCCTCGACCACGACCGCTCGGCCGAGTACGCGGCGGACAACGGCCGCACGCGCCTGGTCGACCTCACGGTCCGCCCCTCCAAGCTGGAGGCGCCGATCGACAAGATCCACCCGATGCCGTTCCCCGGCCTGAACATCGACAACGTCCCCTTCTTCGCGGCCATCGCGGCGACGGCCCAGGGCAAGACGCTGATCCACGACTGGGTCTACGACAACCGCGCGATCTACCTCACGGACCTCAACCGCCTCGGCGGCCGCCTCCAGCTCCTCGACCCCCACCGCGTCCTGGTGGAGGGCCCGACCCGCTGGCGCGCCGCCGAGATGATGTGCCCCCCGGCGCTGCGCCCGGCGGTGGTCGTCCTCCTGGCGATGATGGCGGCGGAGGGCACGTCGGTCCTGCGGAACGTGTACGTGATCAACCGCGGCTACGAGGACCTGGCGGAGCGGCTGAACTCGATCGGGGCGCAGATCGAGATCTTCCGGGACATCTAGGCAGTACGGTGGAAAGCCCCCGCCGGGTACCGGCGGGGGCTCTTCGCGATCCCGGCACTTCCACCAGACGCTCCGGAACCTGGAGTGCCTCAGCGGGACACGAGCAAGCCGAGCGCGACGGGTGTCGCCATCACGGCGACGTCACTCCACGTTACGTAAATGCGTCTGCGCGTCTCCCGCCGGCTCATCAGGCCCGCCCGCTCTCGTTCCGGTGGGAGCCAGTCCAGAATCGCCTTCCGGGCACTCTGCGCCGACCTTGCTCCGATAGCGCTCGCGGAGAAGGACCAGACGTAATGCGGACGCCCTTCCTGCAGGACGGCAAGGCCGTTCCGTGACACCTCGATGTCTCCGCTCTTCGCGATCCGCACGCGAGCGGAGGAAAGGGGCGTCACGTCCTGAACCTTTCCGTTCGGTTCCAGAACAACTCTCGGACGGAGTCCGGAGCGAACACAGACGACGTTGAAGATCCCCAGGAAGATGAGGAGCCCCGACCCGGTGAAACCCTGCTCCTCAACTGCGGCAAGCCCGGCTAGCAGCAGTACCGGGTCCAGCGCTGCCATCGCAGCCCATGCGGAAACGACCGTCCCCTTTCTGCGGAGATGCAGCGAACCATCGGACTTGCGCGAGATGAAGAGCCCGCGGTATCGGTGGCTGGAGGAAGACATCACGGACAGTATCCCGCATTGGCATTGCTCCAAGCAGCTGCTCCGCACGTCCCACCCGTGAGGAAGAAGTTCCCTCCGTAGTTGGTGAGTGTCGGGCCCCAAGCCGTCGCGACTCGAGGCGCGGCATGCTTCGCGGCGCTAGCCGAATGCCGAGCAGCCCCCACGACACGCGTGACATGGGGAGAAGTTGCCCATCCTCCTACCGCGCCCCGGCGGCCACGGTTCGCGAGGAGTCGACCTGCCCCGCCTCCACCCACGGTGATCGCTGCCGAGACGCCGAATTTCTTCCAGTACTCCCCGTCCATGTCCACGTTCGAGAACGCGTCCACCGCGACTCCGGCACCCAGGACGACAGCGCCCGCGACCAGGCATGCGCCGGCTGTGGCGAAGACACAGACCCCGAATGCTGCGGTTCCTGCCCAGAGCTTGATCGAGTCGCCGTTCTCGGCGACCCATCGTCCCGCACCCGAGTCCTTCACGTTCTTCCAGGCGTCGGAAAAGTTTCCCTTGGCCAGGCTTCCGAGGATGCCGTTCTTCTACTGGGCCGAGGCCTCCCAGATCCTCGCGATCGGTGACGTGGACGGCCCGCTGGACACGAACGCCGACGGCGTCATCGACGTCCCCGGTCACCCCGACCTCCTGGTCAGGGAGGGCGGCAGGCTGTGGCTCTACTTCGGGTCGGCCGACCACCGGCTCGACAGCGTCAAGGGCCCGGTACTCATCGGTACCAGTGGCTGGACCAACTTCACGATCGCCGCTCCCGGTGACCGCGACAAGGACGGCGACGTCGACCTCATCGCACGGAACGGCGCCAACGGCGAGCTCCGCCTCTACCCCGGAACCCCCGACGGCACCGGCCTCGGGAGCGGAAGCACGGCGACGGTCATCGGTACGGGCTGGACCCCGGCCAACCGTCCGCTGTTCACCGCCGTACCCGACGCCAACGGTGACGGGACCTCGGACATCTGGTCCACCGGTGGCGACGGCAAGCTGTACTTCTACCCGAACGCCCTGGGCGCGGGCACGATCGTCGGTACCGGCGGCTGGGGCTCGTTCCAGGATCTGAGCTGACCCGAGCAGTCCCAGCGGAGCGGCCCCCGGCGAGGAGTGATTCCCGCCGGGGGCCGCACCGCGTTCCGCCGCCCTCCGGCGGCACCGGAACTCACCCGCCCGGCGGCACCATGGCCCCGCCCTTGAGGCGGTCGATGTCCGACTGGCGGACCTTGATGACGAAGAGGGAGATCAGGGCGCCGACCACGGCGAACACGGCCGCCGTGACGAAGCCCGCGGAGACGCCGGAGGTCAGGACCTGGTCACCGTACGGCGGTGGGAGCACGCCCGACTTGGCGAACTGGGCCTTCTCCAGGGGGCCCGCCTGGGAGAGGAAGGCGGGTACCTGGACCTCCGCCTCGTTGCGGCTGGCCGTGCCGAAGACGGTGACCAGGATCGAGAGGCCCAGCGAACCGCCCACCTGCTGCATCGCGTTGAGCAGACCGGACGCGGCGCCCGTGTCCCGCTGCTCGACGTTCGACAGGGCCATGATGGTCAGCGAGACGAACATGAAGCCCATGCCGAGGCCGAAGACGAGGATCGGGCCGAGGATGCTGCCCAGGTACGTGGAGTTCACGTCCGTGAGGGTCAGCCAGGCCAGGCCCGCCGCCGCGAGCACCGAACCCGTCACCATGAAGGGTTTCGGCCCGTAGCGGGGCAGCAGGTTCGAGGTGAGCCCGGCGCCCACCCCGATGATCGCGCTGACCGGCAGGAACGCCATGCCCGTCGCCAGGGGGCTGAAGCCCAGCACCTGTTGCACGAACAGGGTGAGGAAGAAGAACATCCCGAAGATCGCCGCCGCCAGGCACAGCATGATGGCGTACGTGCCCGAGCGGTTGCGGTCGGCGAACATCCGCAGCGGTGTGATGGGCTGCTGGGAGCGGCGCTCGACCAGGATGAACACGGCCAGGAGGACGACCGCCGCGACGAACGAACCGATCGTGTACGGATCGCGCCAGCCCTCCTGGGCCGCGCGGATGAACCCGTACACGAGGGCCACCATGCCGAGGGTCGAGGTGAGCGCGCCGGTGAGGTCGAAGTGGCCGGGACGCCGCGCGGACTCCTTGACGTGACGGGGGGTGAGGAAGGCGATGACCAGGGCGATGGGGACGTTCACGAAGAAGATCCAGCGCCAGTCGAGCCATTGGACGAGCATGCCGCCGGCCACCAGGCCGATCGCTCCGCCACCGGCGGAGACGCCCGCGAAGACGCCGAACGCCCGGTTGCGTTCCGGGCCTTCGTCGAAGGTCGTGGTGATCAGCGAGAGGGAGGTCGGCGAGGCGATGGCACCGCCGACGCCCTGCAGCGCACGGGCGGCGAGGAGTTGCCACTCGCTCTGGGCCAGACCGCAGAGCAGCGAGGCGGCTCCGAAGAGCAGCACGCCGAAGATGAAGACGCGGCGGCGTCCGAGGATGTCGCCCGCGCGCCCGCCGAGGAGCAGCAGACCGCCGAACGTCAGCGTGTAGGCGTTGACGACCCAGGCCAGGCTGGTGGTGGAGAAGTCCAGTGCGGTCTGGATGTGCGGCAGCGCGATGTTCACGATGGTGATGTCGAGAACCACCATCAGCTGACAGGACGCGATCACGAAGAGCGCGATGCCCTTGCCGTCTCCCCCGCCCTTGCGGGGTGCGGTCGCCGTGGGGGTCGGCTTCGGAGTACTAGTCATGGCTGTTCATGGCGCGAAACGCCCTCACCTGTGGCAGCCGTGGGCCGGTCGGTCCACCTTTCGACACTAAGCCCGGCCCGTACGGCCGACCAGTTGATCAAGCGTGCGCGGGTTCGTCCAGGACCGCGAAGCCGTCCAGCTCCACGAGGGCCTGTTCGTCCCAGAGGCGTACGACTCCGATGACGGCCATCGCCGGGTAGTCGCGGCCCGCCGACCGGCGCCAGATGCGGCCGAGTTCGAGGGTGTGGGCGCGGTAGTCGTCGACGTCGGTGGTGTAGACGGTGACGCGGGCGAGGTCGGTGGGGGCGCCGCCGGCGTGGCGCAGGGCGGTGAGCAGATTGCCCAGGGCGGTGGCGAACTGCTCGGGCAGGGTCTCCCCCACGATCGTGCCGTCGGTGTCGAGCGCGGTCTGTCCGGCGAGGAAGACGAAGCGGCTGCCGGTCGCGGTGACGGCGTGGGTGAAGCCGGCGGGCGGGGCGAGTTCGGCGGGGTTGTGCCGGTGAAGGCTCATGAGGTGCGCTCCTCCTGACGGGGCGTCCGGGACGGGTCGGCGGGGTCGGGCCCGCGGTGCGGCTGGGCGGGCGTCCGGGACGGGTCGGCGGGGTCGGGCCCGCGGTGCGGCTGGGCGGGCGTCCGGGACGGGTCGGGGGCGCGCCCCCCGTGCGACGGGCCGCGCGCCGGGGAAGGAGCCGCCGCGTGAGGGCCCGGTGCCTGGGGCTCGGGCGCCGCGTGTGACGCGTACAGCTCCTTGGCGATGATCGTGCGCTGGACCTCCGTGGCGCCCTCGTAGATCCGGGGTGCGCGGACCTCGCGGTAGAGGTGTTCGAGGAGGTGGCCGCGTTGCAGGGCGCGGGCGCCGTGGAGTTGGACGGCGGAGTCGACGACGTACTGGGCGGTCTCGGTCGCGAGCAGCTTGGCCATCGCCGAACGGCGGGGGACGTCCGGGTCCCCCTGGTCGTACGCCTCGGCCGCCGCGTACACCAGGAGGCGGGCGGCCTCGGTGCGGGTGGCCATCTCGGCGACCCGGTGCGCGACGGCCTGGAGGTCGGCGAGCCGCCCGCCGAAGGCGGGGCGGGCGGCGGTGTGGGCGAGGGTGGCGTCGAGGGCGGCCTGGGCCATGCCGACGGCGAAGGCGCCGACGCTGGGCCGGAAGAGGTTGAGGGTGTGCATGGCGACCCGGAAGCCCCGGTCGGGTTCGCCGAGGAGGTCCTCGGGGCCGACGGGGACGCCGTCGAAGGTGAGGGTGCCCAGCGCGTGCGGGGCGAGCATGTCGAGGTGTTCCCCGCCGAGGCCGGGGCGGTCGGCGGGGACGAGGAAGGCGGTGACGCCCCGGGCGCCGGCGCCCGGTGTGGTGCGGGCGAAGACGGTGGCGAAGTCGGCCTCGGGGGCGTTGGAGATCCACTGCTTCTCGCCGTGCAGGTGCCAGCCGCCGGCTCCGTCGGGGACGGCTTCGAGGGCGAGGGCGGCGGCGTCGGAGCCCGCGCCGGGTTCGGAGAGCGCGAAGGCGGCGACGGCCCGTCCGGCGGCGGCCTCGGGGAGCCAGCGGGCGCGCTGCGCGGGGGTGCCGAAGGCGGCGACGGGGTGGGTGCCGAGCCCTTGGAGGGCGAGGGCGGTCTCGGCCTCCGTGCAGGTCCGGGCGAGTGATTCGCGCAGGAGGCAGAGTTCGAGGGCGCCGGCGTCGAAGAGCCGGGCCAGGAGGCCCGACTCGCCCAGGGCGGCCACGAGGGGGCGGTTGACCCGGCCGGGTTCGCCCTTCTCCGCGAGGGGCCTCAGCCGTTCGGCCGCGAGCGCGCGGAGCTCCGCACACCAGGTGATCTGTTCCGGATCGAGCGAGAATGCGGGCATGTGGGCCCTCTCCGACGCCCTCGGGCGTCTTCGTCCCCGCGCCGTCGGGCGCCGTCGTCCCTGCGCCGCCCGGCGCCTTCCTCCGGGTGCTCCCGGCCACCCTTGTCGCGAACCGTTGACTGCCGTCACCAACACGATACGCTCGTGGAGCGACGGGCGACCCCACCACGACAGGGGGACGGACTCATGGAGCTGACACCCTCGGCCCACCTCGACAGCTTCGCCCGCGACCGGCTGCCGCCACCGGACCGGTGGCCGCGCCTCCTCTTCGACCTCCCCGAGCTCGCCTACCCGGACCGGCTCAACTGCGGCGCGGAACTCCTCGACCGCACGGTGGAACGGTTCGGCGCCGACCGCCCCGCCTTCCACGACGGCGAGGGCGGCGTCTGGAGCTACGGGGAACTCCAGGACCGGGTCGACCGCATCGCCCACGTCCTCACCTCCGACCTGCGGGTCCGGCCCGGAAACCGGGTCCTCCTGCGCGGCCCCACCACCCCCTGGCTGGCCGCCTGCTGGCTCGCCGTGATGAAGGCGGGCGCCGTCGCCGTCACCGTCCTCGCCCAGCAGCGCGCCCCCGAGCTGGCCGCGATGGCCGACGCGGCCCACTGCACCCACGCGCTCTGCGACGTCCACGTCGTCGACGAGCTCCTCGGGGCCCGGATACCGGGGCTCCGGATCACCCCCTTCGGCGGAGACGGCCCCGACGACCTGCTCACCCTCGCCGCCCGCCGCCCCGGACCCTACGAGGCGGTGGCGACGGCCGCCGACGACGTGGCCCTGATCGCCTTCACCTCCGGGACGACCGGCCGGCCCAAGGGCTGCGTCCACTTCCACCGGGACGTCCTGGCCGTCGCCGACACCTTCTCCGCGCACGTCCTGCGCCCGCTGCCCGACGACGTCTTCGCCGGTTCGCCACCGCTCGCCTTCACCTTCGGCCTCGGCGGGCTCGTCGTCTTCCCCCTGCGGGCCGGGGCGAGCGCGGTCCTCCTCGAACAGGCCGGCCCGAAGCAGCTGCTCGCGGCGATCGAGCGGCACCGGGTGTCGGTGCTCTTCACCGCCCCGACGGCCTACCGGGTCATGCTCGACGAGCTGGCCCAGGGCGCCGCACCGGACGTCAGCTCCCTGCGCCGCTGCGTCTCGGCCGGCGAGAACCTGCCGGAGGCCACCTGGACCGCCTGGTACCGGTGGACCGGCCTGCGCCTGATCAACGGCATCGGCGCGACCGAACTCCTGCACATCTTCATCTCCGCCGCCGACGGAGACATCCGCCCCGGCACCACCGGCCGGCCGGTGCCCGGCTGGCAGGCCAGGATCGTGGACCGCGACGGGCGCGGAGTCCCGGACGGCGAGGAGGGGCTGCTCGCGGTGCGCGGCCCGGTGGGCTGCCGCTATCTGGCCGATCCCCGCCAGGCGGAGTACGTGAAGGAGGGGTGGAACGTCACGGGGGACACGTACGTCCGCCAGCCCGACGGCTACTTCCGCTACGTCTCCCGAGCCGACGACATGATCATCTCGGCGGGGTACAACATCGCGGGCCCCCAGGTCGAGGAGGTGCTCCTGGATCACCCCGACGTGGTGGAGACGGCGGTGGTGGGCCGCCCGGACACCCTGCGCGGCCAGGTCGTCGTGGCGTACACGGTGGTACGGGACGGGGTGCCGCGCGACTCCAGCACGGCGGCCGCGCTGCGGGCCTTCGTGCGCGCCCGGCTCGCCCCGTACAAGTCGCCCCGGGAGATCGTCTTCCTGGACGCCCTGCCCCGCACCCCGACGGGCAAGCTCCAGCGTTTCCGGCTGCGCGAGGAGGCGGCACCGGCCACGGCGGCGGCGTCCGTGGCGACACCGGACGCGGCACCGAACACGGACACGGCACCGGACGCGGCGGCGGACACCGTCGCCACACCGAACGCGGCACCGGACGCCCGGGGCGCGGTCGGCGAGCCGGGCGCCCCCTGACAGGCACCGGCCCACCGGAAGAAGGCGCCGTCCGCGAGCCACCCCCTAAAGTGATCACGTGGCCGAGCAGCACACTCCCCGATCCCTGATCGTCTCCCTCTACGGCGCGTACGGCCGTACGCCCGACGGGTCGCCGATGCCGGTGGCCGCGCTCATCCGGCTCCTCGCGGTCCTCGGGGTGGACGCGCCCTCCGTGCGCTCCTCGGTGTCGCGGCTGAAGCGGCGGGGACTTCTCCTGCCGGGCCGGACGGCCGACGGGGCCGCCGGATACGCCCTCTCGGAGGACGCCCGCCGGCTCCTGGACGACGGCGACCGCCGCATCTACGCCCGGACCGAGCCCAAGCTCTCCGAGGGCTGGGTCCTCGCCGTCTTCTCCGTCCCCGAGGCCGAGCGGCACAAGCGGCACCTCCTCCGCTCCCGGCTGGCCCGTCTCGGCTTCGGCACGGCCGCGCCCGGCGTCTGGATCGCGCCCGCCCGGCTGTACGAGGAGACCCGGAACGCCCTGGAGCGCCTGGAGCTCTCCCCGTACGTGGACCTCTTCCGGGGCGACCACCTCGGGTACGCGGCGACGGCCGGGGCGGTGGCCCGCTGGTGGGACCTGCCGGCGATCGCCCGGCTCCACGAGGAGTTCCTCGCGGCCCACGCGCCGGTGCTACGGGCCTGGCGGACGGCCCCGGCGGGCGCGGAGGACGCCTACCGGGACTATCTCCTCGTCCTGGACTCCTGGCGGCGGCTGCCGTACGCGGACCCGGTGCTCCCGGCGGAGCTGCTCCCCGACGACTGGCCGGGCCGGCGCTCGGCGGAGGTCTTCGCGGCCCTGCACGAGCTGCTGCGGGACCGGGGCGCCGCATTCGTGCAGCCGTTCGTGTCCGGGGACCCTCCTCAGGAGGCATGAGCGCTCACACGGTGTCACGGCGGCCGGTCGGGGGCGGGCGGCTGCCCGCGCGGTACGGGGCCGGCCAGGGGGCGGCCGGGCCACGGTAGCCCTGTTCGGCCGCCGCGTGCAGGGTCCAGTGCGGGTCGTAGAGGTGCGGGCGGGCGAGGGCGCACAGGTCGGCTCGGCCCGCCAGGAGCAGGGAGTTGACGTCGTCCCAGGAGGAGATCGCGCCGACCGCGATCACGGGGATCCCGGTCTCGTTGCGGATGCGGTCGGCGTACGGGGTCTGGTACGAGCGGCCGTAGGCGGGGGTCTCGTCGGGGACGACCTGTCCGGTGGAGACGTCGATCGCGTCGGCGCCGTGCGCGGCGAAGGCCCGGGCGATCTCGACGGCGTCCTCGCCGCTCGTCCCGCCCTCGGCCCAGTCGGTGGCCGAGACGCGGACGGTCATGGGGCGCTCCTCGGGCCACACCTCCCGCACCGCGTCGAAGACCTCCAGCGGGAAACGCAGCCGTCCGGCGAGGTCGCCGCCGTACGCGTCGGTGCGGTGGTTGGTGAGCGGGGAGAGGAAGCCGGAGAGCAGATAGCCGTGGGCGCAGTGCAGTTCGAGGAGGTCGAAGCCGGAGCGGGCGGCGCGCCGGGCGGCGGATGCGAACTCCTCGCGCACGGCGGTCAGTCCGGCGCGGTCGAGGGCGCGGGGCGTCTGGCTGACCCCGGGCCGGTACGGGAGGGGCGAGGCGGCGACCAGCGTCCAGTTGCCGTCGGGCAGCGGCTGGTCGATCCCCTCCCACATGCGCCGGGTGGAACCCTTGCGGCCGGAGTGGCCGAGCTGGACACCGAGCGCGGTGCCGGGCGCGTGCGCGCGGACGAAGGCGGTGATCCTGGCCCAGGCGTCGGCCTGCTCGTCGGTCCACAGGCCCGTGCAGCCGGGGGTGATCCGGCCCTCGGGGCTCACACAGACCATCTCGGTCATCACGAGTCCGGCGCCGCCGAGGGCCCTGGCCCCCAGGTGGACGAGGTGGAAGTCGCCGGGGAGACCGTCCTCGGCGACGTACTGGTCCATGGGCGAGACGACGATCCGGTTGCGCAGGGTCAGTCCGCGGAGCCGGTACGGGGTGAACATCGGCGGGGTGTCGGGCGGGCAGCCGAAGTCGCTTTCGACGGTGCTGGTGAACGCCGGGTCGCGGAGCCGCAGATTGGCGTGGGTGACGCGGCGGCTGCGGGTGAGGAGGTCGAAGGCGAACCGGCGGGGCGGCCGGTCGACGTGGCCCGCGAGCTCCTCGAACCAGTGGAGGCTGGCGGCGGCCGCGCGCTGGGTGGACTCGACGAGCGGACGGCGCTCGGCCTCGTACGCGGCCAGGGCCTCGGCGGTGGCGGGGTGGTCGCGGAGGCTGTGGGCCAGGGCGACGGCGTCCTCGACGGCCAGCTTGGTGCCGGAGCCGATGGAGAAGTGCGCGGTGTGGGCGGCGTCGCCGATGAGGACGGTGTTGCCGTACGACCAGTGCGCGTTGACGACGGTACGGAACGCGGTCCAGGCCGAGCGGTGGGAGCGCAGCTCGCGGCCGCCGAGCGCCTCGGCGAAGATCTTCGCGCAGCGGACGGTGGACTCGGCCTCGTCGAGTTCGTGGAACCCGGCGGCCCGCCACACCTCCTCGCGCATCTCGACGATGACGGTGGAGGCACCGGCCTCGTAGGGGTAGGCGTGCAGCTGCATCACGCCGTACTCGGTCTCGGCCGTCTCGAAGCGGAAGGCGTCGAAGGCGAAGTCGGCGGCGAGCCAGATGTAGCGGCAGCGGTGGGTGGTGATCCGGGGGCGGAAGTGTGCGGCGTGGTCCTCGCGGGTGCGGCTGTGGACGCCGTCCGCGGCGACGACCAGGTCGTGGTCGGCGGCGAGGGCCTCGGCGGGCGGGGCCTCGGTGCGGAAGCGGAGCCGTACGCCCAGGTCCGCGCAGCGGGCGTGCAGGATCTCCAGGAGCCGGCGGCGGCCGAGGGCGGCGAAGCCGTGGCCGGTGGAGGTGGTGCGGTGGCCCCGGTGGACGACGTCGATGTCGTCCCAGCGGACGAGGTCGCGGCGGAGCGCCTCGTACACGACGGGGTCGGCGTCCCGTATGCCGCCGAGGGTCTCGTCGGAGAGGACGACGCCGAAGCCGAAGGTGTCGGAGGGCGCGTTCCGCTCCCAGACGGTGACCTCGCGGCCGGGGTCGAGCCGCTTGAGCAGGGCGGCGGCGTAGAGCCCCCCGGGCCCACCCCCGACGACGGCGATCCGGGAGGGGGCGGCCCGGGGCCCGGCGCCGGTGCCGCCTGCGCGGGGGCCGGTGCCGCCAGCTGGACGCGGGGCGGTGCCGGTGTCTTCGCCCGTGCCCGGGGCGGTGCCGGTGCCGCCGGCTGGAGGCGGGGCGGTGTCGGTGCCGGTGTCTTCGCCCGTGCCCGGGGCGGTGCCGTGCATGCTCAGTGCCCCCGCCAGTTCGGGGGGCGTTTCTCGGTGAAGGCGGCGTGGAACTCCGCGTAGTCCGCGCCGTTCATCAGCAGGGCCTGGGTGGCCGCGTCCAGTTCGATCGAGGCGGCCAGCGGCATGTCGAGTTCGGCGGTGAGCAGCGCCTTGGTCTGGGCGAGGGCGAGCGCGGGTCCGTCGGCGAGACGGCGGGCGAGTGCGGCGGCCCGCTCCCCCGCGCGGTCCTCCTCCGTGAGTTCGGAGAGCAGGCCGATCCGCTCGGCCTCGGCCGCGTGGACGGGCTCGCCCAGCATGAGGAGCCGGGTCGCGTGGCCGAGGCCGACGACCCGGGGCAGCAGGTACGCCGCGCCCATGTCGCCGCCGGAGAGCCCGACCCGGGTGAAGAGGAAGGCGAAGCGGGTGGTGGGGTCGGCGATCCGGAAGTCGGCGGCGAGGGCGAGGACGGCCCCGGCTCCGGCGGCGACGCCGTGGAGGGCGGCGACGACGGGGAAGGGGCACTCGCGCAGCGCCCGGACGACCTGTCCGGTCATCCGGTTGAAGTCGAGGAGCTGGGCGGTGTCGAGGGAGAGGGTGGCGCCGATGATCTCGTCGACGTCGCCGCCGGAGCAGAAGCCGCGTCCCTCGCCGTCGAGGACGAGGGCGCGGACGGCCCGCTCGCGGGAGAGCTCGGCGAGGAGGTCGCGCAGGTCGGCGTAGGCGCCGAAGGTGAGGGCGTTGAGTTTCGCGGGGCGCGTGAGGGTGACGGTGGCGACGCCCCGGTCGATGTCGAGGCGCAGGTGCCGCCAGCGCTCCGTGCGGGCGGTGGAGCCGGTAAAGGGGCTCATGCGGAACGGCCTCCTTCCTCCGTTCGGAGGGTATCACCGTACTGTGACCGTCGTCACGAGCGCGCGATAGAGGAGGAGGGGCGGGCGCCGCGCCCAAGGTCCCCTCGACGGGTGACCGAGGTCCCTGGCGATCAGGGAGGGGCGCCCCTGGAGGAAGAAATCGCACCTCGTATCGTTGAAACCAGGACGTCTCGGGACGCACCCACCCCGCCCCCACCCGCCCCCACTCGGTGAAGGGAGCCCGCCCCCATGCCCGAAGCCGTCGGACCACCGGCCGGCCCGCACGCGGAACCCACCACCCCCGCCGATCCACCGCCCGCCGACCCGCCGCCCGCCGGACCCGCCGCCTCCTGGCGCGTCCGGCTGCCCCACACGACCGCCGCCGTGCCGATCGCCCGCACCCTGGTCCGTACCGCGCTCACCGACCTCGGCCCCGGGGCCGCCGGCCGCCCCGACCGCGACACGGCGGAGCTGCTCACCGCCGAGCTCGTCGCCAACGCCGTCGAGCACACCGCGGGCCTCGGCCCCATCGAGCTCGTCGTCGAGCTGCTCGCGGCGCCCGGCGGCTGTCAGATCGAGGTCCACGACGCCGAGCCGGCCCGTCCCGGCGACCTCGACCGCCCCGAACCGGGGACCGAGGTGGACCCCTGGCAGGAGCACGGCCGCGGCCTCCTCATCGTGCGGGCGCTCAGCAGCGACTGCGGCCACCGGCCGACCGCGCACGGGAAGGCCGTCTGGTTCACGCTCCCGGGGATACCGCCGCAGCGCCGTCCGGGGCCGTGACCAGACGCGAGTGGCGGCGTCCGTACCCCGAGTACACCAGCGTCCCGACGACCAGGAACCCGGCGAACTGCAGCCAGGTCGTCCACCCCGTGCCCCAGATCAGGTAGAGGCAGAAGCCGATGCCGAGCAGCGGGCTCAGCGGGAAGAGCGGCACCCGGAACGAGCGCTTCAGCCCGGGATCGCGCCGCCGCAGCACCATCACCGCGAGATTGACGACCGCCATGACGGCGAGGGTGCCGATGGTGGTCAGGTTGACGACCACGTCGAGCGAGGCGAAGGCGGCCGGTACGGCGAAGACGGCGGCCACGATCCAGGTGTTGGCCACGGGGGTGGCGGTCTTGGGCGAGACCCGCTCGAAGACCCGGGGCACGAGCCCGTCGCGGGACATCGACATCAGGACGCGGGTCTGCCCGTACATCACCGCGAGGACGACGGACGCGATGGCGACGACCGCGCCGAACGCGATGATCCCGCCGCCGACCGACGATCCGGTGACCTGGTCGACGACGAGCGAGAGCGCGGCCGGCTGGTCGGCCACGGCGTCGGCGCCGAGGGCCCCGATCGCGGAGAGCGCGACGGCGCAGTAGAGCAGGGTGACGAGCCCGATGCAGACGAGGATGGCGATCGGGATGTTCCTGCGCGGGTTCTTCACCTCCTCGCCGGCGGTGGTGATCGCGTCGAAGCCGATGTACGAGAAGAAGGCCACCGAGGCGCCCGCGGTGATCCCGCCCACGCCGTGCTCGGCGAACGGCGAGAGGTGACCGGCCTGGAAGGCCGAGAAGCCGACGGCGCAGAAGACGACCAGGATCCCGATCTTGAGGACCGCCATGGCGGCGGTCGCCCGCGCGCTCTCCCGGACACCGCGCACGAGCAGGGTCGCGGCGAGCAGGACGACGACGACGGCGGGCACGTTGACGACGCCGCCGTCGCCGGGCCCGGCGGAGAGCGCCTGGGGCAGCTGCCAGCCGGTCAGGCTGTCGAGCAGCTCGTTGAGGTACTGGCTCCAGCCGACGGCGACCGCGGAGACGGAGACGCCGTACTCCAGGAGGAGGCACCAGCCGACCAGGAACGCGGCGCGCTCGCCGAGGCTCGCGTAGGCGAAGGAGTAGGAGGAGCCCGAGACCGGGATCGCGCCGCCCAGCTCCGCGAAGGAGAAGGCGGTGAAGATGCAGGTGATCGCGGCGAGGACGTAGGAGATCACGACGGCGGGGCCCGCCTCGGCGACGCTGTCGGAGAGACCGACGAAGATGCCGGTGCCGACGATCGCTCCGACGCCGAAGCACACGAGCTGGAAGAGGCCCATGGTGCGCTTGAGGCCGTGGCCTTCGAGGTCGGCGCCGGATTCGGCGAGGAGCCGCTGCGGGGACTTGATCCGCTGGGGGGAGGCGAGCCGCCGCAGGAGGCGGCTCCGCCGGAGGAAGGGGATCCGCGGGGCGGACGGGGTCATGCGGTGGTTCTTCTCTCTCATGGGCACGCGTGAGGGGGGTCCGGGCATGCGTGCCCGGACCCCCCTGAAGGATGCGATAGTAAACCGCACCACGCATATTCACCCAATCGGGCGTAAAGCTATGCCGGGGAGAGGGATCCACCGGCCATCGTCGCGACCAGGACCGCCTTGATGGTGTGCATCCGGTTCTCCGCCTCGTCGAAGACGACCGAGTGGGCCGACTCGAAGACCTCGTCGGAGACCTCCAGCTCGGACAGGCCGTGCCGGGCGTGGATGTCCCGGCCGACGGCCGTACCCAGGTCGTGGAAGGCCGGCAGGCAGTGCAGGAACTTGACGTCCGGGTTCCCGGTGGCGCGCAGCACGTCCATCGTCACGGAGTACGGGGCGAGGGCGGCGATCCGCTCGTCCCAGACCTCCTTGGGCTCCCCCATGGAGACCCAGACGTCGGTGACGACGAAGTCGGCGCCCCGGACCCCCTCGGTCACGTCCTCGGTGAGGGTGACCGTGGCACCGCTGGTCTCGGCCAGCCGGCGCGCGGCGGCGACGACGGACGCGGCCGGCCAGTACGCCTCCGGTGCGACGATCCGGACGTCCATGCCGAGCAGGGCGCCGGTGACCAGGTAGGAGTTGCCCATGTTGAAGCGGGCGTCGCCGAGGTAGGCGAAGGTGATCCCGTCGAGCGGCTTGTCCACGTGCTCGGTCATGGTGAGCACGTCGGCGAGCATCTGGGTGGGGTGCCAGTCGTCGGTGAGCCCGTTGAAGACCGGGACCCCCGCGAAGGCGGCGAGTTCCTCGACCGCGGCCTGACTGTCGCCCCGGTACTCGATGCCGTCGAACATCCGGCCGAGGACGCGGGCGGTGTCCTTGACCGACTCCTTGTGGCCCATCTGGGAGCCGGAGGGGTCCAGGTAGGTGGTGGAGGCGCCCTGATCGGCGGCGGCGACCTCGAAGGCGCAGCGGGTGCGGGTCGAGGTCTTCTCGAAGATCAGGGCGATGTTCCTGCCGCGCAGCCGCTGGACCTCGGCGCCCGCCTTCTTGGCGGCCTTGAGCTCGGCGGCCAGCGCGATCAGGCCGCGGAACTCCTCGGCGGTGAAGTCCAGCTCCTTGAGGAAGTGGCGGCCGATGAGGTCTGTGGCCATGGGACGCGCTCCTGTGGGTACGGTCGGGGGACGGCGTCGGCGATCGACGGCCGGCGGTCGGGGACCCTGGAAGTCTATACGCACTTCAACATTTATATACAGCCCCCCTGAGGGTGCCCGCCCCGGCCCGGTCCCTCAGGCCGCGTCCCGCTCCACCGGACAGCTCATACAGCGCGGACCGCCCCTCCCCCGGCCCAGCTCGCTGCCCGGGATCTCGATCACCTCGATGCCCTGCTTGCGCAGATGCGTGTTCGTCGTGACGTTCCGCTCGTACGCCACCACCACCCCCGGCTCCACGGCGAGCACGTTGCACCCGTCGTCCCACTGCTCGCGCTCCGCCGCGTGCACGTCCTGCGTCGCCGTCAGGACACGGATCTCCGGGAGCCCGAGCGCCGCGGCGACGGCGGTGTGCATCTGCTCGGGCGGATGGTCGGTCACCCGCAGGGGCTGCCCCGCGTCCCCCGGCTCGATCGTGTACGAGCGGAGCATGCCGAGGCCCGCGTACTGGGTGAAGGTGTCCTGGTCGACCATCGTCATCACCGTGTCCAGGTGCATGAACGCCCGCCGCTTCGGCATGTCGAGCGCGACGATCGTGTGCGCCGAACCCGCCGCGAACATCCCCCGGGCCAGCATCTCCACGGCCTGCGGGGTCGTCCGCTCGCTCATCCCGATGAGGACGGCTCCGTTGCCGATGACCAGGACGTCCCCTCCCTCGATCGTCGACGGGTAGTCGGCCTGCCCCTCCGACCAGTGGTGGAAGCCGCCCGCCTCGGCTCCGGTGAAGAGGGGATGGTGCTTGTAGATCGCCTCGAAGTGGACGGTCTCGCGCTGCCGGGCCGGCCAGCGCATCGCGTTGATCGAGACGCCGTCGTAGATCCAGGCCGAGGTGTCCCGGGTGAAGAGGTGGTTCGGCAGCGGGCCGAGAAGGAAGTCGTCCAGGTCCATGGCGTGGAAACGGACCGAGGTCGGCTCCCGGTGGGCCGCCAGGAACTCCCGCTTCGTCATGCCGCCGACGAGCACCTCGCCCAGGGCGCCGGCGTCCAGCGAGTCGAACGCGGCCCGTAGGTGGTCGGTGGCGAGCGGCCCGTACTCCTTCTCGTCGAAGACGCGGTCGAGGACGAGCGCGCGGGCGGCCGGCACCTCCAGGGACTCGCGCAACAGGTCCCCGAAGAGATGCACCTCCACCCCCCGGTCGCGCAGCACGTCCGCGAAGCCGTCGTGCTCCTGCCGGGCCCGGCGGACCCACAGCACGTCGTCGAAGAGGAGGGCGTCCTTGTTGGTGGGCGTGAGCCGCTTCAGCTCCAGATCGGGCCGATGCAGGATGACGCGGCGCAGCCGCCCGGTCTCGGAATCGACGTGGAATCCCATGGGCCCATCCTGACGGAGCCGGGCGGCCGGGGCCCGTGTTTCGGCGCAGGCCGGGCCGGGAGGCGTCGGCCAGGAGCCGCCCGGCCCGGTCGGGTGAACGGCTCCGGGACGCGTCGGCCCGGAGCCGCCCGGCCCGGTCGGGGGAACCGGCGTCAGGTGAACCACTCCCAGAGGGTGACCAGCAGGATCGCGCCCACCAGGCCGCCGAGCAGCAGCCCGGCGCGCCGCAGGAAGCGGCGGGTGTAGCCGCTGCCGGCGTCGTCCGGGTGGGCCACCGCCCCCGGTGCCGGGGCGCCCGGCCGGGGCGCCGCGCGGGGCAGCCCGTACGCCTCCTTGAGCAGGGTGAGCCAGACCGCCTCCGGCAGCCCCGGGCGCTCGCCGTCGACGATCAGCCAGAACGTCTCCCGGGCCGACGGCTCCGGCCCCTTACGGAGCCGGGTCAGCAACGCGGCGACCGTGCCGACCGGGGCATCACCCCCGCCGAGGAGCGGGCGGACCGCCCAGCTGTGCAGCGCGGCGGCGTTCGCCGCACGCTGCTCCTCGGGCGGGTCGGAGTGGTCGGCCCCGCCGCCCGGCGGCGCGACGGCCCACAGCTCCCGGTCGAGGGCCACCTCGCACAGCTCCCGGCGCAGCGGATGCTCCCAGGACGGCACGCGGCGCGCCGTCTCCCGGAGGAGGACGGTGAGGACCAGGTACGCCTGCGGGCGGCGCAGCGCGTCGAGCAGCTCACGGCTGCCGCCGCGCTCGACGAGCTCGCGGGCCTCTTCCTCGGTGCGGGCGGCCGGCAGCTTGTGCACGAGCCCCGTCTCGGCCTCCCGCTCCCGCCCGCGGCCCCGCACCGCGGCCCAGGGCCGCCCGGCGAACGTGCCGGGCCCGGTCCACGTGGGCGCGACGAGGGGCAGCACGGGCCGGGGGTACGGGTCGGCCCCCGGCCGGTAAGAGGGCGCGGCCTGCGCGCCCGCACCCTCGGGGGCACGCGCCCCGGCGCCGCCCGGCGGACCGCCGGCCCGCCCCGGGGAGTCCGGCCGGTCGCCGGGCTCGGCGGAGGGCTTCGACAGATCGGGACGGCGGGGAGGACCGACGGGGCGCGGGGGCGGTTCCGGGTCCGGGCCGGGGGCGGGGGCGGGGGCGGGATCTGTTCGGAGGCGTCGGTACGGGTCGGGGCGCGGGGGCGGTTCCGGCGCCGGGTCCGGCCCGCCTCGTCGGTGCGGGTCGGCCCGCGAGTCCGAGTCCGCCCCGGGCTCCGGCCGCACACGCCTGGACGCGTCCGGGTCCGGGGTCCGGTCCGACCCCGGTTCCGACCCGCCGCGCCGGTCCGGGTCCGGCTCGGGCCGGGACGGCTCCGGTTCGGCCGGGGACGGGCGGAACCAGAGGTCCGGGCGCTCCGACGGGCCGGGGCGGCCGGTCCCTCGGGGCGCGCCCGCCCCGGTACCCGAAGGGCCGTCCGAGGGCGCGGTGTCCTCGGACGGCCGGCCCCCCAAGGTCCATCCCCACTTCCGTCCGGAGTTCCGCCGGGTCTCGCGTGGAACCCCGGACGGTTCCGAGCCCCGCGGGTCCGAGGGCTCGGGTCCCCGGGCGGGATCGACGGCCGGAGGCCGTGGGACCTGGACCGAGGGGCGGGCACCGGGGGCGGCACCCTGACCGGTGCTCGGGCTCGCGCTCGGGCCGCCGGAGCGACGGTCGAGGCCGTCCAGCGCGCGCGTGACCGTGTCCAGGAGGGAGCCACGGCGGGCGGAGGACGCCGCGTGGAGGGCGCTGCCGACCGCGTACTCGCCACCCTCGCTCTCCTCGACCCCCCGCAGGTGGTGCGCGACGAGCCGGGCCGCGGTCTCGTCCGCCCGGTCCCCGAGCCGCTCGCCCGGGTCGACGCGGCGACGCTCGGTGTTGCGGCTCGCCGCGCCCGCCCAGCGGCCGACGAACACGAAGCGGAGTGCGGGGAGTTCGACGGTGTCGTGGGTGGCGAAGGTCCACCGGCGCTCGGTGAGCGTGCCGAACATGCTGTGCAGCCCCCAGAGCACGGGACAGGCGGTGTCCCCCCGCGCGTCCAGGACGGTGAAGCGTTCGTCCGGGCGGCGCAGCAACTCGGCGACCATGCCGGTGAGTTCCTCGGCCGCGCCCTCCAGGGTGCGGTCCAGCTCCCCCTGCCCCCGGCCGGCCGCCGGGACGAGGAGTTCCTCCGGGATCGCCGGGAGCCGCCCGCGTACGTGGGCGGTGTCGACGTCCGCGCCCTCCCAGTCCCAGGCGTGGAGCCCGAGGCAGGTGGCGGGTTCGAGGAGCTCGGGCGAGCCGACGAGGGCGTGACAGAGCACGGAGGTCCCGCCGTCGGCGTCCCTGAAGGGGGTGCGCCGGATCAGCATCACCTCCGCGCGCCGCTGGAGCCGGATCAGGGCGGGCCGGGTCTCCTCGCCGCTCGCGCGCAGGACGGTTCCCGAGGTCCGGTAGAGGCTCTCCGCCTCGTCGCGGGGCCCGGACCAGGCCACCGGTCCGAAGCCGGTGCTGCCGGAGAGGTTCTCGCTGTCCCAGCGGAAGACGATCTGGTCGACCTCGTTCTCCGACCGTGTCATCGGACGATCCCCTCCGTAGGTCCCGCGGGGCCCGCGGGTTCCGCCCCGGGCAGCAGCCCGCACATGGCGAAGAGCGACAGCAGTGGTGCGAGGACCCGGCGCGGCCGGGCCCCGTGCGGAAAACGGTCGCCGCGCGCCTGTCCGCCGGTCGCGGCGACGAAGTGCAGGGTGCAGTCGGCGCAGTCGTCGAAGGGCTTGAGCCAGGCGGGCCCGGCCCGGTGGGCGAGGAAGGCGTAGGCGTCCCGGCTCTCGGCCCGGAGCGCGGCGGGGTCGTGCCGGCCGGGCAGGGCCCGGCCGAGCCAGCGGTCCACGACCGGTTCGAAGCGCACGAGGTCGCTCTTGTTGACGGCGAGCGCGGCGGGCGCGGCGACGAGTCCGCCGCGCTGCCGGGGGATGCGGTTGAGCACGGTGGCGAAGGCCTCGTCGCCGAGGTCGCGCCGCCGCACGCCGCTCTGTTCCCGGATCGGGTCGAGGGAGGAGAGACGGATCGAGCGCAGGGGGTCGAGAACGAAGACGAAGGCGTCGACGCCCATGAGGAAGCGGCCGACCTCGCTGTCCTGGGCGAGGTCCTCGCCCGCGAGGTCGAAGAAGACGACGGGCCGGGGCGTGGCGCCGCCCGCCGAGACGAGCAGTCCGTCGGCGAACCGCGCGAAGGTCTGCTGTCCGGTGCGGCCGAGCTGCCGCCCCTGCTGGAGGCTCTGCACGCGTTCGCGCAGATAGGTGCGGTGCGCCTCGGGGTTGAGCGGCAGGCATTTGAGTCCGTACGGTTCCAGGCCGCCGAGTTCGACCTCGCCGAGCATGGCGGCGAGGAGGTGGGTCTTGCCGACGGAGGAGCTGCCGACGAGGGCGATGGAGAGCGGTTCCCCGTTGACGAGGTAGGGCACGGGGAGTTCGTGTCCCTCGTCGCCGTCGACCGTGTGCGGGCACAGGTGGTAGGCCTTCCGCAGGGCGTCCGCCACATGGCCGGGCCGGCGTTCGGCGGTGAGGTCGAGCGGGATGCGGTTGCCCTTGGCGTCGATGGTGACGAGGAGCCGTTCGTCGTACTCGACGGGGAGCAGGCAGTGCGGGCACATCCGGCTCCGTGACGGCGGCGCCGGCAGGGGTTCGGACGGCGGCGGGGGCGCGAGGGGACGGCGGGGGTCGTCCGCGCCGCCGAAGACCCGCCCCCACAGGGTCGGACGCGGGCTCCGTGCGGGGGCAGCCGTCGCCTCCGCGGTGGGTTCCGCAGCCGGCCGGTCCCGCCCGGACAGTGCGCGCTTCCGCGCGATCCGGGCGTCGTACTCGGCGCGGCGGCGGTCCAGCGGATCGGCCGCGCCGGCGCCGGTGGCGAGCGGGTCGGGTACGTGCAGGAGCCGCAGGAGTTCGGCCGGGCGCGGTCGTCCCGCCGCGTGCGGGGAGAAGAGACCGCTGTGTCCCAGGGCGGCGAGGCGCCGGTAGTCGGCGAGGTCGCCCGGCGGGCCTTCGCCCCGGTCGGGGCGGCCGGAGAGCAGGTAGTAGGCGAGTTCGGCGACGGACCACAGGTCGTCGCGGGGGTCGGTGGCGCCCGTCCCCGCGCGCTGTTCGGGCGAGGCCCAGGGGGCGGCGCCGAAGGCCTCGCGCGGCTCCCCGGCGCGCAGCGCCGCGTACGGTTCGCAGAGCCTCACCCGGGTGCCGTCCCACCGTACGGTGTCGGGCGCGATCGCCCGGTGGACGAGGTCGAGTTCGCCCAGGAGCCGCACGGCCATGGCGAGTTGACCGGTGATCCGCTCCTGGTCGTCGGCGCCGAGGCGCCCCGCCCAGTCGGAGAGCGGGCGGCCGCCCTGCGGACGGTAGAGCACGAAGGGTTCGTCCGCGGTGAGGTCGAAGCCCACGAGGCGGGGCAGGACGGCGCTGAACCTCTCGACTCCGTAACGCCGTTCGATGGCCACGGCGGCCGCCACCTCCCGCTCCAGGAGTCCGTACGCCTGGGGGTCGGCCTGCGCGGACGCGACCAGCCGGTACTGGAGAACCGGGGCCGCCGCCGTGCCGAGGAGCGCCCGGCGCGCGAGGAACCCCGGGCGCGCGGCAGGCTGGTGGTCCTCGCCGTACCGCACGACGAAGCGGCCCCGCGCCTCCCCGGCGGTGAGGAACTCCAGCTCCTGGTAGTACGGGTGGGGCGGCGGAGTCGGTTCGCTCAGATGGTCGGGATGGTCGGGGTCGATGGGGTGGTGGGGGTCGCTCGGACGGTTCGGGCCACCCTGTCGGTTCGGATCGCCCGGACGGTTCGGATCGCCCTGCCCGTGCGGGTCGCTCGGACGGTTGGGGTCCCTCGGACGGCTCTGGTCGTTCGGATGGTTCGGGTCGGTCACGGCTCTCCCGCCTCCTCGGCGCGGACGGTGTGCACGACGTCCGCGCGCAGGGGTACGAGACGGAGGATTCCGGCGTGGCGTCCCGCGCCGGTCCACACGACGTCCTCGGCGGTGCCCCGCCACACGTCGTCCCCGGCCGCCCCGCGCCGCATCGCTTCGGGCACGAACCGGACCTGCCGGGCCGCGATCGGGTCGTGGGAGAGCAGCCGCAGGTGCTCCGGGCCGCAGAGCGCCACCGTGCGGCCGGGGTCGTCCTCGGAGAGCAGCAGCCGGGCCACCGCGTCCGGGGCGACCCCGGTGAGCCGGGCGGCGTCGGGCCGGTCGGAACGGTCGGTGAAGGGCCCGAGGCCGGAGAGCGCCTCCGGGTCGCGGAGGCCGTCGTACCGGGGCGGCGGCGAGGCGGCCACATCGCGCTCCAGGCGGAGGCGGGTCTCGTCCAGGAGTTCCGCCGTCCGCCGTTGGTGGACCGCGGACGGCAGGACCCCCGGATCGCGTTCGACGCCCGCCCAGCACTGGTCGAGGATCAGGAGGGTGCCGGCGACCAGGTCGGCGACGAGCGTGTCGACGAGCAGCGGGCCGCCGTCCCCGTACCGCCGCTCCAGCCACGAGGGCGCGGGTACGGACAAGGGCCCGCCGACGGGGTCGGCGGGGCCCCGGTCGGACGGGCCGGACGCGTACGGGGGCGCGGAAGGGGCCGGGGAGGCGGGGCGGGGCGGAGGGAAGGTCCGTGCCGGCGCGGGTTCCTCGTCCATGTCGGACCAGACGTCGTCCTCCGACTGGTCCCAGTCCTCCCAGCTCCAGGACGCGGTACCGCCGTCCGGGCCGGGTGGCGCGTCGGCCCGCGCCCGGCCGCCCGTATCGGGCGACGCGTGCGAAGACCCGCGCGCGATCCCGTCCCCGTAGGGCTCCCCGTCCCCGTAGGGTTCCCCGTCCCCGTACGGCTGTCCCTCTCCGTAAGGCTGCCCCTGCCCGTACGGCTGTCCGTGCGCGTCGGCCGTCTCCGCGAGGTCGCGCAGCAGCCGGGCCACCGCGCCGGCCCCGGCCGAGCAGTGGTGGCGCACCTCGGCGAAGAGCCAGTCGTGCACGGCGGTGGTGACGACCAGGGTCTGGATCTCCCGCAGGATCCGCCAGGCCTCCTCCGGGTCCGCCCGCGCCCACCAGTCGTCCACGGCCCGGCTCCAGTCCCGCAGCGCGAGAAGCACGACCGCCGCCAGGGAGACGGCGAGCGCCGCGGCCCCCGCCCACGGCGGAAGGCCGAGGAACTGGCCGAGGCCCGCCCCCGCGAGGCCGCCGAGCACGCCCCCGAGGAGCCGGGGCGCCGCGCCCGTGGCACCGCCGCCGTCGATCCGTCCGTCCGGCGAACGGTTGGGCCTGCGCCGCAGCATCAGATGGGCGAGCCCGGCGGCGAGCACACCGACCGCCGGGCCGAGGCCCCAGCCGAGGACCGGCCACACCCCGGCGAGCAGGGCGAGGAGCCCGGTCACGGCGAAGGCGACGGGGCGCGACCCGCCGGCCGTGAACGGGTACCGGGCGCCGAGCCGCCGCAGCCTCTCCGGCCCGCAGACCGCGTCGAGTTCGGCGAGCCGGGCAGCGCTGCCGACGGGCGCGGTACGTGCGGAGAGCGCGGCCAGCCGGGCCGCCACGGAGCGCAGCGGGAGCCCCCTGCCGATCAGCTCGTGGGTGTGGTCGCGCAGCGCCGGGACGATCCCGGCCCGCGAGATCTCCCGGGGCAGTTCGGGGAGTTCGATCCCCCGGTCGCGGAGGACTCCCCGGTGCTCGGCGGTGATCCTGCTGCCGCCCGCGGCGGCGAACGCCTCCGCGACGGCGGCACGGAACCGCTCCAGCTCCCGCGTCACCCGCTCGATGTCCCCCGGCAGGTCGACGGTGCGGCCGGCCCCGGTGAGCAGTCCCGCCGCGCCCCGCACCCGGTGGTAGCTGTCGACGGCGTCCCCGACGGCCTCGTCGCAGGCGGCGAGCCGGACCCCGGCCCGGCCGTGGAGCGGCAACCAGCGGTGGTCGGAGAGCGCACGCGGCACGCCCTCGTCGAGCAGCAGCGCGAGCGCGGCCGGCACCTGCTCGGTGGAGGCGGTGCCCGCCGGGACGTCCGGGCCGGTGAGCCCCTCGACCGCCTGCCGCCAGGCCCGCGCCCGCGCCTCGTCGGTGAGGTCGTGCTCCAGGACCCGCACGGCGGGCACGGCGACGCCGTGCACCACCGCGCCGAGCGCGCTCAGGGCGGCGTCGAAGACCTCGGGCGTGGACAGGACGTCGACGAGCGGGCGCAGCACGGCCTCGCTCGGGACGCCGTCCTCCGCCGTGTCGAACACCCACAGGACCCCGGCGGCAGGCGGGCGCAGGGTGAGGGTGCGGCGCAGGCTCCGCTGCTCCCGGGACCCGACGGCGAGGCAGACGATGTGCGCGGGCCCGTAGGAGGAGAGGCGCTCGTAGAGCAGCTGGTGGGCGACGAGCCGGTCGGCCTCGTCGACGACGAGGAAGCGGCGCTCTCCGCCGGGCTGCGGGGCGTCCAGGGCTGCCCGGACGGCGGCGTCGGGGTCGTGCGGCCCCGACGTTCCCCGCAGGTCGAGGCAGACGGCGTGGCCGGGCAGCGGCCGTTCGGGAAGCACGCGCGGGCTCACTCCGCCTCCCCGGCCCGGTCGCTGGGGTACGGCTCGTCGTCGAGGTCGAGGTCGAGGTCGAGGGCGAAGTCCGGCTCGGGCTCCAGCTCCCAGTCCCCGTCGTAGGCGGAGGACCGCCGGGGCGGCGGTGCGGCGGTGCCGGGGCCCCCAGGGCCTCCAGGGCCTCCAGGGCTTCCGGGGCTTCCGGGGCTTCCAGCGGCGTTCCTTTCCCCATAGGCGGTACGGGGGTCGGGCCCGGAGCCGTTCGCGTACTCGGGGCGCGTGTCGTTCCCGTACTCGGTGCGGGTGTCGCGCCCGTACCCGGGCCGCCCGCCGTTCCCGTACTCGGGCCGGGCGCCGTTCCCGTACTCGGGCCGGGCGCCGTTCCCGTACTCGGGCCGGGCGCCGTTCCCGTACTCGGGCCGGGCGCCGTTCCCGTACTCGGGCCGGGCGCCGTTCCCGTACCCCCGGGGCTCGTGTCCCTGGGGCTCGTACCCCCGGGGCTCGTGTCCCTGGGGCCCGTACCCCTGGGGCTCGTGTGCCCTCTGCGGTCCGATCCCCGCCTGCGGACCGGAGCCGTGTCCCTGTCCCTGACCGGCGCCCTGGCGGGGTGCGTGGCGTTCGTACAGGGCCCGCAGGTTGGGCCGGGTCGCGCGGGCCGACCTCGGGAAGCGCATGTCGAGGGCGCCCGGGAAGGTGACCTCCCAGAAGTGGCGCAGCGGGGCGAGCCACTCGCTGTCCGTCTCGCCGTACTCCCCGTACTCGGAGACGAGTTCGTCGATCAGGACGAGCTGGCGCGGGGCGACCTCCTCCAGGAAGTGGGTGAAGAGCGGTGACGGCGACGCCGGCACCTGCGCGAGGCCCTTGGGCAGCGCCTGCATGAGGCGCTCGCAGAACTGCTCGATGATCTGCCCCTCGTCGAGCAGCGCCCAGCGCTCGTACGCGCGCAGCAGCCCCGCCCAGCTGGAGAGCGAGCCGTCGAAGTCCTCCAGGCGCAGCGACATGGTCGCCGACTCGCCGTCCTGGAGCCGGATGCGGACGCGGTGGGGCGAACCGGCCGCCCCCTCGGCGTCGATGTGTCCGTTCCACATGGCGCAGAGCAGACGGTGCAGGATGCGCTGCCGGTCGTGTTCGGTGGAGACCAGCCAGTCGTCCTGGTAGCCGAGCCGCTGCCGCCAGTGCAGGAAGTCGTCCTCGCCGGCCGAGTCGCGGGCCTCGGACCAGAGGCTGAGGACGCTGCGGACCTCGGAGATGTCGGTGAGGTTCATGCCGCTGCGGAAGAAGACGACGGTGAGGGAGTCGGTGTCGCCGGCCCGGCTCTCGGGGGTGACCCGGGCGGGCAGGTTGAGGGCCTGTTCCAGGTAGTCGCGGGCCCGGCCGTCGGCCTCGCTCGCCGGGTGCACGATGAGGATCTTGAGCGGGCCGCTCCCGTCGGGGACGAAGCCCACCGGGATGAGTCCGGCGAGGCGGGAGCGGAACTGGTCGAGCCAGCGCGGGTCGACCTTCGCCTCGGCGGTCTCGTCGCCCGAGGCGGCCCGCAGGAGCAGCTCCATGGAGGGCAGCAGGGGGCGGGCGAAGACGTCCTCGTTGGCCTCGCCGAAGAGCCGCTTGACCCGTCGTTCGACGACCTGCTTGATCTCCTTGACGGCGGCGCCGGAGGAGGAGCGGCGGACCGTGTCGAGGGCGCGCCGCCAGTCGTCGGGGCCGACGAGCCGGCCGAGGAGGGTCGCGGCGTCGGCGGACTCGGGCAGGCCCAGGCTCTGGGCGAGCCGGTCGACGACGTCGTCGTAGAAGGCGCGCAGGGTGTTCTGCGGCGGCAGCAGGTAGGCGATGCCCGCGCGGTCGTCGCGGTAGAGGTCGCGGCGGCGGTCGGCGAAGGACTTCGCCTCGTCGTGCTCGTGGGCGCGGAGCGCCTTGGTGAACTCGGCGACCTCGACGGAGACGACGTTGAGGGAGGGCCGCCACTGGGCCTCGCCCGCCTGCCAGCCCCGGTGCCAGAGGGTCCTGGCCCGCCACTGGTACCAGGCCTGCTGGGCGGCGAGCGCCTCCTGGACGTCGGGGTCGCTCCACCGGGCCGGGACGACTCCGCCGACGCTGCCCCTGATCGGGGGGATGGGGGGTGCGGAGGTCTGGACGTTCGGGGGCCGCTCGGGTTCGTTGCGCCGGTTGTCGAGCATGCCGGTGAAGCCTTCCCTGGCCACCCGGTCGGAGTGGCTGGGCAGGCCCGCGAGGACGACCTCGACCTGGAACGGGTCCATGGAGCTGAGGAGTTCACGGACCCCGGCGCTCGGCCTGAAGTCCTCGGTGAGGCGCGGTATCTCGCGGGCGAGGCTGCCGTCGAGGCGGCGCAGGGCCTCCTCCATGTCGCCGAGCCGGTTCCGCAGCTCCTGGATGATCCGCCCCTTCCCGCGGGGGAGCTGTTCGGGTGCGGGGACGTCGGGGGCGTCCCGGGTCCAGAGGCGGCCGACGCCGGAGCGGGTGAACAGGTCCCGGACGTGCGCCTGCCCCTCCCGGTCGACCCGCCGGGCGCGCTCGGACATGCCGCGGACGGCCTGGGCGAGGAGGCGGGCGGCGACGATCTCGGCGAGATCGTCGACGGGCACGGTGAGGGAGGCGGCGAGGCTGGTGGACATGCCGCGGTAGCCGATGCCGGTACGGGCCGGGGTGGAGCGCTCCACGCTCTTGTTGATGAAGCTGGCGGCGAAGGACTGGTAGTCCTCCTCGACGCGGGTCGCCGAGCCGTTGTCCTCGCCGAGGTCGGTGCCGATCAGCGAGAGCACCATGGCGGCGATGGAGCGGCGCAGGTCCTCGCTGCCGATGACGGAGGGCTTGGAGAAGAGGAAGGCGGTCTGCATGGTGGCGGGGCGCAGCGCGACGACGCCGTCGCCGGGGTACGTGACGCTGAGCCGGCCGCGGTCCTCGACGTCGCCGACCTGGTCGAGGGCGTCGGGCACGTTCTGGTCGTCGACGAGCCGCGAGAGGTCCACGAGGGCGCGGGCGGAGTTGAGTTCGGCCTCGCGTCCACCGCCGGCCTCGGGCGGGAAGGCGGAGGGCATGACGACCAGCGGGTAGATCTTCACGCCGGGCACCCGGGCGTTGCGGAACTCGTGCCCGATGAGGTGGATGAAGTCGTAGAAGATGCCGGCGCCGGTGCCGCCGGCGACGGAGAAGGCGACGAACACGTCGCACCCCCGGATCCGGCCGCCGCCGACCCTCCGGAGGTCGCCCGCGGACTGCCCGATGGCCCCGATCGCCTCGCGGAGCTGACGCAGGACGGGTTCGAGTCCGGAGCGCAGGGTCGCGAAGAGCGCGGCGCGCCCGACGGTCGGCAGCTGTCCCGCGCCGTTGTTGAGGGGGGCGACGCGGGGCTGGCGGGCCTGCGGCGGCAGCCAGTGCCGGGTCTCCTCGGGGACGGAGACGCGCAGCATGCGCGTCACCTCGGGCGAGGAGTCGAAGTCGGTGGGCAGCAGGTCGCGGACCATCCGGGAGGTACGGGCGAAGGCGGCGCCCTCGGCACCCTTCGCCTTGAACTGCGGCTGGTTGAGCAGTTCGGCCTCGCTGAAGTCGGCGTAGACGAACTGGAGGCAGTCGGGCAGCTGGAAGGGCAGCCGGCGGCCGCCGTCGACCAGGTCGGTGCCGTCGGGGCCGCACAGCTCCCGGCGCAGGCTGCGTTCGAGTTCGCTGCCGATGCGTCCGCCGGTGCCGCCGAGTCCCACGAAGAGCATGGGCTGGTAGATCTTCATGTCGTTCTCCTCGGTGACCCGTTCAGAAGTTGCCGTCGTAGTCGGTGGCGCCGGGGGAGGTGCCCGGGCCCGCTCCGGTGGCGGGATCGAAGCCGGAACCGGAGCCGGAACCGGAGCGGGACCCGGAGCCAGCGCCGCCGTCCCTGGTGCCGGTACGGCGGGGGCGGCGCGACCACGGGGTGGTGCGGGCGCCGCCGGCCGGGGCCTGCCGACCGCCCCGTACGACCAGCTCGTGGTCGCCGATCCCGGCCGGCTCACCGGCCCTGACGGGGACCTGCGCCCCGCCCCGGGGCCGGAGCAGCAGCTCGCCCCCGCCGGTGCGGCGCAGCACGTGGGCGGCGGAGGAGCCGCCGCCGGGGATCCGGCGGAGCGTCGGCGGCGCCCCGTACGGCTCGTCGACGGCGAAGGCGAAGACGCCGCCGGGGCTCTGCCCCCGCCGGACGGTCAGCGAGTCGATCGGGCGTCCGTCCTGGCACAGTTCGAGCGTGACGCCGGTGAGGTCGCGTCGGCGCCTGCGGGCGGCGAGCCGGATGCCCACCACGGTGCCCACCAGGAGGACGACGGCGGCGCCTCCGGCCGCGGCCTTCCACCACCGCTCCCACCAGGTCGGCGGCGCCGCCACCCGGACGTCCAGGAAGGCGCCGCGCAGGACGCGGTCGCCGTCGCCGGTGTCCACGACGCTGACCTGGCCCCCCAGTTCACCGAAGGGCGTGTCCTTGCCGAGGGTGACGGTGAAGGGGATCCGGGTGCTGCGGTTCGGCGGGGCCGTGACCGTCGCCGGGGTGACGGCGAGCTCGGCGCCCGGGGTCTGGTCGCCCAGGGCGAGCCGCAGGGTGTGCGGCGCCGAGTCGTTGTTGGTGACGTCGAGGGTGCCGTGGACGGTGCCGCCGGGATGCACGGTGGCCCCGTCGACGGCGAGCCCGGCGGTCACGAGGGGCGCGGTCGCGGCGACGACGGCGTGCAGCGGACGCCGGTCGGAGGTGATCCCGGGCGCCTCCATCCGCGTGACGAGCTCCAGGTCGCCGGTCGCCCCCGCGGGGACGGTGAGCGTGCCGGTGAACCGCACGTCGCCGGCCTTGGCGTCGGGGGCCTTGCCGTCGTCGGCGAGCCGGAAGCTCACCGGATCGAAGCCCGCGCCGCTCAGATCGGCCGCGACCGCCAGACCGGCCAGTTGACGCGGGTCGGTGACGACGACTCCGCGGCGGGTCTGCATCCGCACCTCGACCTTCACCCGCTCCCCGGCGCGCGGGGACGCCGGGTCGAGGACGACGGTGGAGCGGAGACGGCCCTGCCAGATCGCCCGCACGGCGACCTCGCGGTCGCGGTGGCCCTCCGGCGCCTCGATGTGCACGCGCCAGCGGCCGGGCAGCGGGTTCTTCACCCGCAGCGCCTCCACCGGGCCGTTCTCTCCGCTGACCTCGAAGGCGGAGCCGTCGAACTCGCCCCGGACGGGCACCTTGCGGCCCGCCGGGTCGTAGTAGGTGACCTGCACCTTCGGGTCGTGCTTGGCGACCGTCAGGGAGCCGTCGGTGGCGATCGGCGGGATGGTGACGGTCAGGTCGGCGGGCGGCTTGCCGACGGTGCCGTGCGCGATCCGGGCGCAGCGGGCGGCGGCGAACGTCTCCTGGAGGGCCTTGTCGATCTCGGCGGAGGTGCCGACGACCCGCATGCGCGGGGCGGAGCCGGGCATCTCGGAGCAGGCGCCCCGGAAGCCGCCCCCGGCCATGGCGGTGAGCGCGGCGCGGTCGATCTCGGCGCCGAAGCCGAGGGGCCAGATCTGCACGCCGGCCGCCCGGGCGCGGGCGAGTTCCTCGGTGAGGCGGCGCGCTCCGTTGGACTGGCGGCTCTCGGGGTCGGAGCCGTACTCGGGGCTGTCGGCGACATCGAGCCGGCCGTCGGTGAGCAGGAAGACGACCTTGGGGACGGTCTTCCCGGCCGGGTTCCCGGACGGGGCGCCGGCGCCGGTGAGACGGGTGACGGCCTGGCGGACGGCCGCCGGGAAGTCGGTGCCGGGACCCGTGCGGGCGGGGTCCCGCCGCTTCAGCTCCTGTACGCAGTCGCTGAGTCGCTCACGCCCGGCCGCGTCGACCACGGAGAGCGGGCAGACCTCCCGTACGGGCGACTGGCCGGGCTTCTCCGAGCTGCCGAAGCCGATCACGGCGGCCCGGGAGCGCTCCGATATCTCGCCCTGGACGATCAGTGCCGCCGCATCGGTCTCGCGCGCCAGGTCCTTGTCGGCGAGGCTCGCCGACTGGTCCACGACGACGGCGAAGTCGATCGGGTCGGGCCCGTCGGCGGGGTCGGCGGCGGTACGGGGGACGGCCTGCGCCCCGGGCCCGCCGAGCGCGCCCCGGGCTCCGGGCGCTCCCGAGGCGGTGGCCGCCGCGAGCGGGCCGGAGAGCGCGAGGAGCGCCCCGGCGAGGAGCAGGACGCCCCCCTTGTTGGTCCACTGCATGTTCACTCTCACCACAGTTCGCTGAAGAGGGCCAGAAGGGCGCCGAGCGCGAGCGCGCACACGCCCAGGCGCAGCCACCGGTACTTCGCCGCGAGCACGAGGCCGTGCACGCTGGCCTGTTCGAGGAGCCAGCCGGTGGCGTCCGCGCCGGACGCGGAGAGCCGCTCGCGCAGCGCGGCCTCTGACGGCCCGGCCGTCAGCTCGCGCAGGAACGTGCGGTCGGCCCCGATCCGGGTGCGGGGCAGCACCACCGAGACGAGCATCAGGACACCGGCCGTCCACAGCGCGCCCGCGAGGAGCAGGAACGCGAGCCCGGGGCCCGCGGTGGGCAGGGGGCCGCGGTCCCCGGAGAACACGACCGCGAGGAAGGCGAGGGCGCCGGAGAGCAGGATCGCGGCCTTGGTGTCGGCCCGGCCGATGTCCTCACGGACGGTGGCGAGCAGCCGCTCGGCCATGAACCTGAGCTCTTCGGAGGGTACGGGGGTGGGGGCGGGGGCCTCGGAGGGGTCCGGTGCGGGGGCCGGTGGGGAGGCCGGTGCGGAGGCCCCGGCGGGGTCCGGTGCGGTCGTCGGGGCAGGCCCCCGGGCGGCGGGCATTCCCGCAGCCGGGGCCGGGTCCGGCGCGGGGCCCGGGGTCGGGTCCGGCGCGGGGCCCGGGGTCGGTTCCGGCGCGGGGCCCGGGGTCGGTTCCGGCGCGGGGCCCGGGGTCGGTTCCGGCGCGGGGCCCGGGGTCGGGTCCGGCGCGGAGCCCGGGGTCGTCGTCACGCGTCGTCCCAGTCGTCGAACTCGGAGCTGGGCCGGGCCGGGCGGGCGGTTCGCCGGGGGCGGTCGCGGCGGTCCCGGTCGTACGGGTCGTCACGGTCGTACCGGTCGTTCCGCTCGTAGGCGTCGTCACTCCGCCCGTACCGCGCCTCGTCGTCGTGCCGGTCGTGGCCGTCGTCGTAGCCGTCGTCGTGGCGGTCCCTCGCCCGGCCACGGTCGCGGTCGTCCCCGTCGGGGCCCCTCTCCCGGTCCCGTCCCCTCCCCCGCTCACGCTCCCGCTCGGAGCCCGACTCGACCCGGGTCGGCTCGTAGACCCGGGGGTCGTGCGGGGCGTCGTCGCTCTCGCCCCGCGCACCGCGCTCGCCCCGCTCCCCCCGCGCACCGCGCTCGCCGTGTTCCTCGTCCCAGTCCGGGCGGCTCGGCTCCGGCAGCGCGTCCTCCAGGGCCAGGCGGCGCGGCGGGGCCCCGCCCGAGGGGTTGAGCACCCGGTCGGTGATGCCGTCGAGGACGGTGCCGGTCTGGGTCCGCAGGTACATGAGGACCTGGTACATCTGCTCGCCGATGTCGTGGCGTTCGAGGACCCCGGTGTCCAGGAGCCGGTTGAAGACGGCCAGGTAGTCCTCCTGGCCCTCGCGCCGCTCCCGCTGGAGCTGGGTGCGGATCTCCCACTGCTTGTCGGGGTGCATCGCCATGTGGTGGGCGATCTGAGCGAGGTCGCCGCGCCGGAAGAGGGCCTCCATCTCACGGGCCCGGTCGGCGACGAGGACCCGCTCGGCGGCCTCCCTGCGCCGCTCCGCCTCGGCGACGCGCTCGTCGGCCTCCATGGTGACGCCGACCCTGTCCCGCCGGGAGACCTCGGCCTTGACGGAGTCGTCGAGGTCGATGAAGACGAGAACCCGGGTCCGCAGCCCGATGTCCCGGCCGAAGCTGAGGCGTCCGGCGCTCAGCTCCTCACGTACCGCCTCGTCGGCGCGCTGCGCCTCGGTGATCCGGAAGCGCCGGGAGAGCCTGCGCAGTCCGTCGAGGAGTTCGTCGCGCAGCAACTCGGCGACGTCCTCGACCTGTTCCTGCACGACGAGGTGGGGGTCGGTCACGACCCACTGGACCTTGGCGACGGCCTCGAAGAAGACACCGTCCCCCGCGGCCGGGAGCTGGAGCCTGAACTCGGTCACGTTGCGGCCGAGTTGCACCTCGAAGACCGTGTACGGGGAGCCGAAGATGGGCTTGTTGACGTCCTCGGTGCGGTCCGGCCAGACCACCCGGTGGCCGCCGTTGCGGTAGAGGAGCACGGCGGCGACGCGGCCGCTGCGGCGGCGGTACGGGGGCGCGTACTCGCCGATCAGGGGCCCGCGCGCCCGCCGGCCGGAACCGGCCCCGGACCCGCCGCCAGGACCCCCGTCCCGCCGCCCGCCCTGCCCCCGTACACGCGCTCGCGCCTGGTCCTGCCCGCGTTCCAGGTCCTCGTCCGGGTCCATGTCCAGGTCCTCGCCGTCGTCGCGGCCGCCGTCGTGCCGGCCACCGCCGTTCTGCCCGTCGTACCGCCGCCGTTCCCGGCCGTCCCGTTCCCGGCTGTCGCGGCCCCGCTCGTCCCGTCCCCGGCCGTCCCCCGCGCGCTCGTCGCGGTCCCGCCCGTCCTGGCGCGCCCGCTCGTCCGGCCGTGCGTTCCTGTTCTGCTCGGGCCCGGTCATCGGTTCGCTCCTTCCGTCACGGCGTTCCACATCCGGCGCGCCGCGTTCCTGTCCAGGGGCCGGTCACGGTCCCGGACCAGTTCGTTCAGCAAGCCCCTGAGCCGGTCGCGGTCCCGGCGGTCCACCGCGAGGCGCGGCAGCAGGGCACAGACGTGCCCGAGCGCCTCCGGATCCTTCGCGGCGCGCCGGAGCAGACCGCCGAGCGCGTCGAGGGCGGCCTCCCCGGAGCGTGCCGTGGTGAGCGTGTGCCGCAGCAGCGCGGCCAGTTCGGGCGCGAGCTCGGGCCGGGTCGCGAGCAGGGCGACGAAGAGAGGGCGGGCCGCGTGCCCGTCGAGTTCGGGGACCTCCCGCAGCCCCCACAGGTGCGTCGTGCGGGTGCTCAGGGCGCGGATGACGGCGAGGTGGACCAGGTTGGCCAGGTTGAGCCGTCCGTCGTCGAGCCACTGCCGGAGCCGCCGGAGCACGGGCGCGGGCTCCCCCGAGGCGAGCAGCCGCGCCACGCTGAAGGACGCGGCGACGAGGACCTCGATGTCGCTCGCCTCGCGCGCCCTGACGACCCGGGCGAGGGCGTCGAGCGAGCCGGAGACGCTTCCGGCGGCCAGGACGTAGCCGTGGGCGAGCAGGGCGGTCCCGACGAGCGCGTCCTCGTCGGAGCCGGCCCAGTCCTTGAGCACGGCGGCGACGGCGGGCCGGACCCGCGGGTCGCGCGCGGACTCGGCGAGCGCGGTGGCCGCGGCCATGCGGGCCCTCGGCTCGTCCGTCACCGCGAGCGGCACCACCAGCTCCCCGAAGCCGTGGATCCAGTCCCAGGAACAGAGCACGCCGGCCGCGATGGAGGCGCGCACCCAGACCTCGGGGCGCGGGTCGTCGCAGAGCGAGCGGAGCCAACGGGCCACCGGACCACGGACGTTGTGGTAGCCGTGCCAGATCTCGCCGAGAACGGCCCCGGCGAGGGCCTCCCCCTGGAAGCGGACGGCCCGCACCGGCACCTTGGCGGGGCCGAGGTCCAGTTCGCCGTCCTCCAGGACGGCGCGGGCCTGGACCGGCCGGTGCTCGGCGTGGGTTCCGAACAGCCGTCGGCCCGGAGCGTGTTCGGGGTCGAGGGTGACCGCGAGCTCCCAGGCGAGGAGTTCGGCGGCCTCGGCGGCGAGGCTGTAGGCGGAGCCGTCGAAGACGGCGACGGCGATGCGGAACGCCCCGGCGTTCAGGGCCGGAAGCGCCTCGGGGAGGGCGCCGGGGCGGTCGGATCCCGCGAACCACTCGCGGGCCTGCGAGCGTACGAACGAGGAGCATTCGGCGAGGAGTTCCTCGTCGGCCACCTCTCCGCGCCAGTGCCGGGCGAGGTGGTCGGCGAGGCGGGCGGCCTCGCGCGGCCGCAGCTCCTCCAGACCGAGGGCCTCGACGACGTCCGGACGCCCGGCGCGGGCCCGCGCGTCGCCGAGGGCCTCGTCGGGCTCGGCCCGCAACCGGTGCCACAGGTGGCGCTGGAGGACCTCGTCCGCGGGCGGCGGCGGGCAGTACATCCCGTACCGTCCGCGCAGCAGCCGGTCGGCGAGCTCGCCGTTCTCGACGAGGACGACCCCGTACGCGTCCCGGCCGCGCAGCAGGTCGCCGAAACGGTCGAGGTGCAGCTCGGAGAGGCGGGGGCCGGGGCGGCGGGCCACGCCGGTGTGCTCGCCCCGGCCGTTGCGGGAGGGGCGCGGCTCGCTCTCCGCGCGCACGTCCTCCGTGAGCAGTTCCAGGAGGTGGCCGCCGCCTTCCTGGAGGGCCTCCTCGGTGATCTCGTCGACGCCGTGGCGCGGGTCGAGGCGGAAGACCCTGCCGCCGGTCAGTTCGTCGAGGAGGGCGAGCGCGGTGGCCTTGCGGCCGCTGCCGGGTTCGCCGCACAGGACGAGGACGCGGTGGTCGCGGAGGCGGTCCCGCATCCGCCGGTAGCCGGAGGTCGCGCAGTACACCCGGCCGAGGTGGTCGAGCGTCTCGGGCGGTACCGGCCCCTGGACGAAGTGCGAGGTGCGGTCGGAGCCGTAGAGGGCGAAGATCTGGTTGCCCTCGAAGACCGTGCCGTCGCCGTGGATGGTGGTGAGGCGGTCGGCGCCGCCGCCCGCCCAGGTGCGGAGGGCCCGTCGGGCGGTGGCGGCGCCGCCGGTGTCGCTCTCGCCGCCGAGGGGCCCCCGGTCGGCGGCCGCGAAGACGCTGGGCTCGCGCGGCTGTTCGGGAGCGCCGTCGGTCCGCTCGGACCCGCCCGGCCGGTCGCCGTCCCGGTCCCCCCGGTCGGATCCCCGGTCGGCGCCACCCCGGTCGGGTCCTCGGTCCGCACCTCGGTCCGACCCCCTGTCGGAACCGCGGCCGGATCCCCGGTCGCCGCCCCGGTCCTGGGCGTCCGCCCCCCGGTCGCCGTGGCCCTGGCCGCCGTCGGAGGAGTCGTCGCGCTGCCCGGCGTCGTCCTGGTCGCTCACTCCGCCTCACCCGCCCCGCAACCGGAGCCCGAACCGGAGCCGGTCCCGGAGGTCGGAGCGGAGCCGGTCCCGGAGGTCGGAGCGGCATCCTTGCGGATGCCCGTGAACGGGCCGTGGATGGTGTTCCCCTGGACATCGACCAGGTCACCCCCGACGTGGTACGTACGGTTCCCTCCCCCGGTCCGGGGCGTTGGGCCGTCCCCCCGCGACGGCCCAACGCCGGTCCGTGACCCCGCCGCCGGCGGCCGCTCCCCCACGGCCGCCGGCTCCCCCCGGCCCACAGCCGCCGGCGCCCCCGGTCCCTCGGGCGGCAGCTCCCCGTCGGGCCCGATCAGCGGCGGCGCGGGCCTGCGCGGTACGAGGAACCAGGCGGCCTCGTCGGTCTCCTTGGAGCGGATGCGGGCCCGCCGGTAGTGGTCCGGCTCCACATAGCGCCCGCCCTCGTCGACCACGTTCACGTACAGCCAGTCGGAGACGACGACCAGGAGGTCGATCCCGGGGGTCTCGTTCATGATCCGCTTGGCCGGGGGGCTGTCGCAGAGCCGGGCGGCGAGGTCCACCGCGCGGCCGACGAGTCCGTGCCGGTCCTGGACCACGAGCCCCGCGTTCATGCCGATCCGCAGCCGCAGCGGCCTGGTCCGGCCCTGGTTGTGGTCGCGCAGGCTCTCGTACAGGGTGTCGATCCACCGTCCGACCATGAGGGTCGGCGGCACGTCGGGGCGCAGCGCCGCGAGGATGCCGTCGCCCCTGTCCTCCTGGTGGAAGGTGCCGGGCTCGACGCCGACGGAGCTGTAGGCGGCGTCGAAGGCGGCGTACATCGCCGCCCGCTGGTGCTTCTTCTCGGCCATGTCGAGGGTTCCGGAGCCGCAGATGTCGCCGAAGACGACGAACCGGTGGATGCCGCCCGCTCCTCCGCCCACTGCTCCGCCGCCTTCCCCGTTCACTCCCGCACTGCTCACTCTCGGACTCCCTGTGTGATGCCCCGGTGCCGTTGGTGCCGTGGTGGTACGTGTCCAGACTGGCCGCGCCGCGCGACCGGCGATGTAGCCGTTTACACACCCGGCGGAGATTCGTCCGCCGGGTCCCCGCCGGGGCGTGCGCGCCCCTCCGCGAGCAGCACCAGGACCCGCATGTCGATGACGACGACCGTGCGGTTCGCGGTGCGGACCACGTCCTGTTCCCGGAGCAGACGCAGCGCCTTGGCCACCGCCTCCCGGGTGGCCCCGATCGCCGCCGCCAGATCGTGCTGGGGCAGCGGAAGTTCGAGTACGGTCCCGGCGTCGGCCCGCCGTCCGGCGCGCTCGGCCAGCTCGACGAGCCGGGCCGCGAGACGCTGGAGGACGGTCTCGGAGGCGAGGGCCCGGCGCTCGACGTCGGCGCTGCGCAGCCTGGTGGCGAGCTGCCGCATGATCAGCGAGGTGGCGTGCGGCCGGGCGGCGAGGAAGTGCCGGAACCGGTCGCCGGAGATGGCCACCGCCTCGACCGTGCCGAGGGCGGTGACGCTGGCGCTGCGCGGGCGCATGTCGACGGCCGCGAGGTCGCCGACGACCTCGCCCGCGCCCCGGAGGGCGAGGATGAGCCGCGATCCGCGCTCGGTGCCGACGGAGACGACGGACCAGCCGGAGAGGAGCGCCAGGACGAAGGCGCTGGTGTCGCGTTCGCGGATCATCACCTCCCCGGGTTCGTAGACGCGCCGGGCACCCTCGGCGAGCAGGGACCGCCGGTCGGCCGCCGGGAGGGCGTGGAGGAAGGAGCGGTCCTGGCCGAAGAGACTCACCGCCCGCTCACCCCCGTACCGTCCTCGGGCCCTCCGGGGAAGACCGCCCACCGGTGATCGACCGGCGTGAATCGCGTGTGTGTGCCCACCTCATGTGACGTGCCCCGTCACATAGTTGACGCTGCGTCACGTCATGGGGTGAAGAACGCTAGAGGGTGCGGAAGAAACGCGTCAACGGGCACGGGGGGCGCAGGGGAGCGCCGTTCCCGGCACCCCTGCGCCCCCGTCGCGGCCGAGCGAAGACCCCGCGAAGGCCTCACGAGGACCCTGCGAAGCCTTCACGGAGCAGGGGCGAACGGGCGCCCGGGGGCGCGCACGAACGACGCGGGACCCCGCCCGGAACGGACGGAGTCCCCACGACGCACTCACGAAGACCGGCGAAGACCGGCGAGGACCGGCGAGGACCGGCGAAGATCTGACGAGGACGGGCGAAGACCGGCGAAAATCTGACGAGATCCACGCCCGACGTCACGTCGACGTCACGGCACACCGGGTCACGACGTCACTCCCCCGCTCCCCCACGCCCCCGCTCCCCCACGCCCGCCGGCATCACAGCCTCGGGTCCACCGGCTCCGACTCCAGGGCGAGGACCGCGAACACGGCCTCGTGGACCCGCCACAGCGGCTCGCCCTCCGCGAGGCGGTCGAGGGCTTCGAGGCCGAGCGCGTACTCGCGCAGCGCCAGCGACCGCTTGTGGCCGAGGAAGCGCTGACGCAGCCGCTCCAGGTTCTCCGGCCGGGTGTACTCCGGGCCGTAGATGATCCGCAGGTACTCCCGGCCGCGCACCTTCACCCCCGGCTGCCCGAGCCTGCCCTTGGCGTCGCGGACGAGGGCGGCCAGCGGCTTGACGACCATGCCCTCGCCGCCCGCGCCGGTCAGCTCCAGCCACCAGTCGGTGCCCGCGCGGACCGAGGCCTCGTCGCCGGTGTCGACGACGAGTCGGCGGGTGACCTGGAGCAGGCCGGTCGGGTCGTGCTCCACGAGCCGGTCGAGCCAGGCCAGCTGCTCGTCGTGCGGTACGGACGTCAGCGCGCGTCCGCGCACCGCCAGGAGCTGGAAGGGCGCGAACCGCACCCCGTCCAGGCCCTCGGTGGGCCAGCAGTACCTGCGGTACGCCTCGGTGAACGCCTCCGCGTCCACCGCCCGCTCCCGCTGCTTGGCGAGGAGCTCGTCGACCCCCTCGACCCCACGCGCCACCGCCTGTTCGAGCGCGGAGATCGCGCCGGGAAGGACGGCCCCCGAGGCCGCGCCGACCGCCGCGTACTGCGCGCGCAGCAGCCCGGCCGACTTCAGCGACCACGGCATCAGCTCGCCGTCGAGCAGCAGCCAGTCCGTGCCGAGTTCGTCCCAGAGGCCGGCGGCGCCGATCGCGGTGCGCAGCCGTTCGAGGACCTGCTCGGTGACGGCCTGGTCGTCGAAGAAGGGTCGTCCGGTACGGGTGTGCAGCGCGCCGGTCACCCCCTCGGCGTCCACGCCGAAGCGCTCGCGGGCCGCCTCGGCGTCCCGGCAGACGAGGGCGACGGCCCGGGAGCCCATGTGCTTCTCCTCGCACACGACCCGCTCGACGCCGTCCGCCCGGTACTGGGCGAAGGCCTCGGCCGGATGCTCCAGGTAGCCCTCGGCCTTCGAGGTGGCGGTCGGCGCCATCGTCGGCGGCAGGTAGGTCAGCAGCCGCGGGTCGACCGCGAACCGGCTCATGACCTCCAGGGCCGCCGCCGCGTTCTCCTCCCGGACGGCGACGTTGCCGAGCTGCCGGGTCTCCACGATCCGCCGCCCGTGCACGTCGGCCAGGTCCAGGGGGCGTCCCTGGTGCCCGCCGGGCGCGTCGGTCGTGAGCGGCCTGGCCGGCTCGTACCAGACGCGCTCGGCGGGTACGTCGACCAGTTCGCGCTCCGGCCAGCGCAGCGCGGTCATCTTCCCGCCGAAGACCGCCCCGGTGTCGAGGCAGAGGGTGTTGTTGATCCAGGACGTGTTCGGCACGGGGGTGTGTCCGTACACGACGGTGGCCCGCCCCCGGTACTCCTCCGCCCACGGGTAGCGCACCGGCAGCCCGAACTCGTCGGTCTCGCCGGTGGTGTCCCCGTACAGCGCGTGCGAACGCACCCGCCCCGAGGTGCGGCCGTGGTACTTCTCCGGCAGACCGGCATGGCAGACGACGAGGTCGCCGCCGTCGAGGACGTAGTGGCTGACGAGACCGTCGATGAACCGCCCGACCTCGGCCCGGAACTCCTCGCTCTCGCGCCCCAGCTGCTCGATCGTCTCGGCGAGACCGTGCGTCTCCTGGACCTTCCGGCCCTTGAGCCAGCGGCCCAGCTTGTTCTCGTGGTTGCCGGGGACGCACAGGGCGTCGCCCGCGGCGACCATCGCCATCACCCGGCGCAGGACCCCCGGCGAGTCCGGCCCCCGGTCGACGAGGTCGCCGACGAAGACGGCCGTACGCCCCTCGGGGTGGTGCCCGTCGACGTAGCCGAGCTTCCCCAGCAGGGTCTCCAGCTCGGAGCGGCAGCCGTGGACGTCACCGATGATGTCGAAGGGGCCGGTGAGGTGACGCAGGTCGTTGAAGCGGCGCTCCAGGACGACCTGGGCAGCGTCGACCTCCTCGACGGACCGCAGGACGTGCACCTTGCGGAAGCCCTCGCGCTCCAGCCCGCGCAGCGAACGGCGGAGCTCGCGGCGGTGCCGCTGGATGACGTGCGCGGGCATGTCCGCGCGGTCGGGGCGTGCGGCGTTCCGGCTGCGGCACACCTCCTCGGGCAGGTCGAGGACGATCGCGATGGGCAGCACGTCGTACGACCGGGCCAGCTGGACGAGCTGACGCCGCGCCTCCTGCTGCACGTTGGTGGCGTCGACGACGGCCAGCCGTCCCGCCGCGAGGCGCTTGCCGACGATGTAGTGGAGGACGTCGAAGGCGTCCCTGCTCGCGGACTGGTCGTTCTCGTCGTCGGCGACGAGCCCCCGGCAGAAGTCGGAGGACACGATCTCGGTCGGCTTGAAGTGGCGCCGGGCGAAGGTGGACTTGCCGGAGCCGGTGGCGCCGACGAGCACCACGAGGGACAGGTCGGTGACGGGCAGGGTGCGGGCCGGGGTGGCGGCCGGGCCCGGGGTCGTGGTCTCGGTGGTCATGCCTGTTCCTCCTTCTCGGTGGTCGTGTCGGTGGTCGTGTCGGCGAGCGGGCCCGCGGTGGCGATGCCCGTGGTGCCGACGCCCGTGGTGGCGATGCCGGTGGCGGTGGTTCCGGACTCGGTGGTGCCGGTGGTGCCGGTGTAGGTCTCGGTGGCGCGGGTGAAGACGGCCATCTGGGTGGGCGGCCCGACCTCCGGGTCGTCGGGGCCCACGGGGGTGAACCCGACGGCGTACCCGTACCGCTCGGCGACCGAGGCGGCCCAGCTCCCGAACTCCTCGCGGGTCCACTCGAAGCGGTGGTCGCCGTGCCGGACGTGCCCCGCCGGAAGCGACTCCCAGCGCACGTTGTACTCGACGTTCGGCGTGGTCACCAGGACCGTACGCGGCCGGGCCGAGCCGAACACCGCGTACTCCAGGGCCGGCAGCCTCGGCAGGTCCAGGTGCTCGATGACCTCGCTGAGCACGGCCGCGTCGTAGCCGGTCAGGCGCTTGTCGGTGTACGCCAGCGAGCCCTGCGTCAGCTTCACACGGGCCGCCTGCCGCTCCCCCATCCGGTCGAGCCGCAGCCGGCGCGCGGCGACGGTCAGGGCGCGGACGGACACGTCGACACCGACGATCTCCGTGAACCGGGTGTCCTTGAGCAGGGCCTGCACCAACTGCCCCTGTCCACAGCCCAGGTCGAGGACCCGGCTCGCCTCCGCGGTCGCCAGGGCGGCGAGGATCGCGTCCCGGCGCTGCTCGGCGAGCGGCACGGGCCGCTCCTCGGTGTCGGTCGACTCGTCGACCGCGTTGTCGACGTCGTCGACGTCCAGACCCTCCGCCTCGGCGAGCCGCACCAGTTCGAGCCGCTCCGTCGCCTCGCGGGCCAGGCCCCAGCGGCGGGAGAGGTAGCGTGCCGTGATCAGCTTCCGCTCGGGGTGCCCCGCGAGCCAGCCGTCACCGGCCCGCAGCAGCTTGTCGACCTCGTCGGGCGCGACCCAGTAGTGCTTGGCGTCGTCGAGGACCGGCAGCAGCACGTACAGATGGTTGAGGGCGTCCGCGAGCCGCAGCTCGCCCTCCAGGACGAGACGCACGTAACGGGAGTCGCCCCACTCGGGGAACTTCCCGTCCAGGGCGATCGGTTCGGCCTCCACCGTCTCCCAGCCCAGCGGCCCGAACAGCGCGCGCACCAGATCGACGCCGCCCCTGGCGGGCAGCGCGGGGACCTCCACGCGCAGCGGCAGCGGCGCGGCGGCCCGCTCGGGCATCGCCCGGCAGTCGCCGTGCAGCGCCGACTTGAAGACCTTGGCGAGCGCGACGGCGAGCAGCGAGGACGCCGCGTAGGGCCGGTCGTTCACGTACTGCGCGAGCGCGGAGTCCGGGGCACCGCCCCGGCCCTTGCCCTTGCCGCGGCGCACCAGCGCCACGGGGTCCACCTCCAGGAGAAGTGCCGCCGTGCACCGCTCGGCGCTCGCCTCGGGGTAGAGGACGTGCGCCGTGCCGTGCGAGGTCGAGAACGTCTGCGCGCGCTCGGGATGCTTGTGCAGCAGAAAGCCGAGATCGGTGGCGGGACGCTCCGGGTTGCCGGTCGTACTGATCGTCAGGAACACACCTCCGAGTATCGTTCGCCCCTCCCCCACCTGACCAGGCATTTTCCCGGCGCCCACCCGGACCCCGGCCGGCTCCCGCCCGTCGGCGGAGCCAGGCCCACCACGCCCGGCCCACCACGCCCGGCCCGGCCGTGGTCCCGGCCCGTGCCCGCCCCGCCCCTCGGCAGGGCCCGGCCCACCGGACGCCGGCCCGGCCGTGGTCCGGCCCGGCGGGCGGCCCGGCAGGCGCCGGGTCAGGGGAAGGTCAGTCCCCGGTCCCCGTGGCCAGAGTCGTGGCCAGGGTCGTGGCGAGAGCCGTGATCGTCGCCGGGCCCACGCGGCAGCAGCCGCCGACGAGCCGGGCCCCGGACGCGACCCAGCCGGTGGCGTGCGCCGGGTCGAAGGCGATGTCGCCGCGCCAGCCCCTCGCTCCGGCGTCCCACCGCTCCCCGCTGTTGGGATAGACCACGGCCGGCCTCCCGGTCACGGCGGTGGCGAGCTCCACGGCGGGCCCCGCGTCGGCGGGGTCGCAGCAGTTCACGCCGACCGCGACGACCTGCTCGTTCCCGGCGGCGACCGCGAAGGCGTCCGCCAGCTCCTGCCCGGCCCGGGTGCGTCCTCCCTCGACCGTGTACGAGAGCCACACGGGCATCCCGCACCCCTCGGCCGCCCTCAGCAACGCCTCCGCCTCCTCCAGGTCCGGAACCGTCTCCAGGGCGAGGACGTCCGGCTCCGCCGCGGCGAGCGCCTCGATCCGCGGCCGGTGGAACGCCTCCAGTTCCCGTACGGACAGCCCGTACCGTCCCCGGTACTCGCTGCCGTCCGCCAGCATCGCCCCGTACGGCCCCACGGACGCGGCCACCCAGACCTCCTCCCGGACCTCCTTCGCCGCCGCCCGGGCGAGCTCCACGCTCCGCGCGAGGAGCCGCGCCGCCTCGTCCCGGCCCACACCCCGGCGCGCGAACCCCTCGAGGGTGGCCTGATAGCTGGAGGTGATGAGGACCCGCGCACCGGCCCGTACGTGGGCCGCGTGCGCCGCCTCGATCTGCTCGGGTCCGTCGGCGAGGAGCCGCGCGGACCAGAGCGCGTCCGAGAGGTCGCACCCCTGCGCCTCCAACTGGTTGGAGAGCCCGCCGTCGAGGACGAGCGTTCCCTCCCCGAGCACCTCGGCGAGCGTACGGACCGGTTTCATCGGATCGCCCCCCTCATCCCAGCTGCGACTGGACCCGCGCGGAGATCAGCTCCAGGTGATCCAGGTCGTCCAGGTCCAGGACCTGGAGGTAGACCCGGGAGGATCCGATGGCCGCGTACCGCCCGAGCTTCTCCACCACCTCGGCGGGCGAGCCCGCGAGACCGTTCGCCTTGAGCTCGTCCACGTCCCGCCCGATGGCGGCGGCCCGGCGGGCGACCTCGGCGTCGTCCTTGCCGACACAGACGACCAGCGCGTTGGAGTACACCAGGTCGCCGGGTGCCCGCCCCGCCGCCTCGGCGGCCGCACGGACCCGACCGAACTGGCGCTCGCTGTCCTCGAGGGACGCGAACGGAATGTTGAACTCGTCCGCGTACCGCGCGGCCAGGCGAGGCGTACGGCTCGCGCCGTGCCCGCCGATCAGCACCGGGATCCTGTCCTGGGCGGGCTTGGGCAGTGCGGGCGAGTCGGTGAGCCGGTAGAACTCCCCGTCGTAGCTGAAGGTCTTGCCGACCTCGGTCTCCCACAGACCGGTGACGATCGCCAGCTGCTCCTCCAGGCGGCCGAACTTCTCCTTCGGGAAGGGAATGCCGTAGGCCTTGTGCTCCTCCTCGAACCAGCCCGCCCCCAGACCCAGTTCGACCCGCCCACCGGACATCCGGTCCACCTGGGCGACCTGGATGGCGAGGACCCCGGGGAGCCGGAAGGTGCCGGCCGTCATCAGCGTGCCGAGACGGATCCGCTTGGTCTCCCGGGCGAGCCCGGCCAGGGTGATCCAGGCGTCCGTCGGCCCGGGCAGCCCGTCGGCGGAGCCCATGCTGAGGTAGTGGTCGGAACGGAAGAAGGCGTCGAATCCGAGCTCCTCGGTGGCCCGCGCCACGGTGAGGAGGGTGTCGTAGTCGGCCCCCTGCTGGGGTTCGGTGAAAATACGGAGATCCATTCCTCCATCCTGCACCGTCGGGTGCGTGTCAACCTCTCCGTCAGCTCCCTTGAGCGCCCCGGCTCGGTCGGGTGAATATCCGAACCCCTGGCGGGCCGCGTCCGACCTGGCCAGTGACCGGTGCCCGGCACCCGTCGTTGGCTCGGGCGGAGCCGGACCGCCCGGCCCGCGCGCCGGCGGCCGCTGCCGGTGCGTCGCTCTCTCTCGTGGCCCCGTCCTCGGCGGTGGGGTCCGGGCCGAGGAGGCCCCCATGTCCCAGGAAGCCGCGCCGGAGCAGGCCGTGCCCGAGCAGCCGGTGCCGCGGTCCGTGCCCCAGCAGAAGGGCGCGGACGCCCCCAAGGGCCTGCTCCAGCAGATGGAGGAACTGATGGCGGCGCTCTCCGCCGACCTCACCCAGCTGGACGCCGACCTCCAGTCCACGTCGGACCGTCACGAGCCGGACCGCCACGAGCCCGAGCAGCCCGAGCCGCACCGCCCCCGGTCCGAGCGGTACTGACCCGAGGAGCGGCACCACCCCGAGCGGCAACGGTCCGACCCCCCTCACCACCCGCCCCGCCCCGGGCCCGCTCGGCCCCGGGCGGGGTCGGGAGGCCGGGCCCGCTCCCCGTCCCGCACCGCGAGGCGTCGCAGCATCCCACGCACCCGGTCGCTCGACTCGTCGGCCGCGTCGATGGCCTCGATGCACTGCCAGTAGAGCCCCTCGTCGTCGGTGGCGCAGGCCACCCCGACCAGGGCGATGCCCACCTCCCCGAGCAGCTCCCCGAGCGCGGTCAGCGACCCGCGCGGGTCCGCCACCTCGGACAACCGGGCCGCACGCGGCCCACCGGCGCCCCACGCCGGGTACTCCCCGATCTCGCTCAGCCCCCGCGCCTCGCCGCGCAACTCCTGCGGTCCGCAGAGCGCGAGCTGATTCCCTATCGCCTGGGCGAGCGCCTGGGCCTGCCAGGCCTCCCCCACGATGTCCTGTGCCGTTCCGCTCTCCGCCAACGCCTGTCGGCCGAGCGTGACGAGCCGCTCCGCATCCATCAACGCCGCCCCCGTTCGTACGACTTATCTGCCCACTGAGTCCACTACCCAGAGTGAGGCCGCCTGAGCCCCACCACCAGGGGAATTCGGAAATCTGTGGACAGGAAGCTCGACGGGGAAAAGGCGATCACTCCGAAGAGTGACGATCCTTGGTCGAATCCCCCTCCTCACCCCCTCCGCCCCGCCTCCGCGCGGGAAATCGCACCTCGTTCCGGTCGATCTTGGCCGCGAGCACGGCCAGTGGATCGACCCCGAGCACCTCGCAGAACTGCAGGAGGTAGGCCAGGACGTCCGCCACCTCGTCGGCGACCCGGTGCGCCGAGTCGGGTTCCTCCATCACCCGCTCCGCCTGCTCGGGTGTCAACCACTGAAAGATCTCCAGGAGTTCGGCCGCCTCGACGCTGAGCGCCGCCGCGAGGTTCTTGGGCGTGTGGTAGGGCTGCCAGTCACGGGCGGCCGCGAACTCGGCCAGCCTGCGCTGCAGTCCCGCTACATCGTTGTCCGTCACGTCCCCAGGTCTACCACCGCGCCGTCACCCGCCCGGATCCCTCACCGTCGCCCCTCACGAGGCCGGCCGCACCACCGTTCACGGGGCCGGCCGCACCACCGCTCCCGGCGTCAGGTCCACCACCGCTCACGGGGGGCAGGTCCACCACCGTTCACGGGGGGGGCAGCTCCACCACCGTTCACGGCGTCAGGTCCACCACCGTCACCCCGGGCGTCCGGCGGGCCTGCGCCGCCGCGTGCTCCCCGACCGTCCCGGCGACCCGGATGTGCCCGTCGGCGGCGATGCCCGTGGCGAGCACAAGCAGTTCGCCCACCTGCCGCCCGTCGAGGCCGCGGTCGAGGCCGTCGGCGAGGAGCGTCAGGGACTGCATGGCCTCGGGCACCTCGGCGATCCGGTCCATCGCGAGGACGCCGGGGCCGGTGAGCAGGGTCAGCGCGAGGGCCAGATACCGCAGCTCCCCGTCCCCGAGGCGGCCGAGCGGCGTCGAGGGCCGGCCGCCGCGTTCGAGGACAGCCCGCACCGTGCCGTCCGGGATCTCCTGCACCGCGAGCCCGGTGACAGGCCCCGCGCAGCCCGCCCCGGCCACGGCGGCGAGGCGGAGGTGGCGGCGTGGGCAGTCGGTGTGGGTGCGGTGGAGGACTTCGGCGAGGTTGCCGCAGCCGCGGCGCAGCCGCCCCTCGCCCGGGGGCACGGGGGCCCGCATCCGCTCGGGCCGGGGGTCGCAGGCGAAGGCGGACCGCAGCCCGACGACCACCTGCTCGGCGGCGGCGAGGACTTCGAGCTGACCGGGGGTCTTGCCCGCGACCCGGAGCGGGAGCAGGGCCGTACCGAGGAGGTCGTCGGGGAGCGGCGCCCGGGTCACCGGGGTGGCTCCCGCGGTGTGCCACTCGGCCTGGACGGTGCTGCGGCCCGGGTCGCGCAGGGCGGTGGCGAGCAGGGTGCGACCGCGGCCGGTGAGCCGTTCGCCGACGATGCGGAGCCGGGGTTCGGCCTGGACGGCGAGATCGAGGTGGACGGGGCCCTCCGGTCCGTCCACCGTGCACCCGATCCGGAACCCACGCCTGCCCTGGGCGTCGGGCCGCGCCCGTTCGGGGACGCAGTCGGCGGCGTCGGGGAAGACCTCGTCGAGCGGGTCTCCCGCGCCGAGCCTGGCGAGCGCCTCGTACGCGCGCAGGAGGGTGGACTTGCCGCTGCCGCTGGGCCCGGTGAAGAGGGTGACCGGGCCCAGCGCGTGCGCGCCCGCGCGGTGACCGGCGAAGGCGGACAGCCTCAGTTCGGTGACGACGGGCCGTGCCCGGAGCCTCCCGCCCCCGCCGACGGGGCCGACCCGGGACGCCCGCTGCGTCCGGCCGCCCTCCGACACCGACGGAACCCGTGCCTCGGGGACGGAGGCGACGCGCGGAGCGGAAGCACCGGCCCGGGGTGGGGCGGTGTCGGAGGGAGCCGGAGGGGAGGGAACAGCCGTGGAGGATGGGGCGAACGTGAAGCCGCCGGTGAGGTCCATGCCCGGACCGTACGCAGTCCGTTCCCTGACGAACCGTTACGGCGAGATGACCTTCCTACGATCGGGGGACTCCGGCGGTCCGGCCGCCCACGACCTCCTCCTCGTCCTCACCCTCCGCGCCCTCGACCTCCGTGCCGGCCGGTGCGAGGAGAAAAACGTTCCGGTCGACGCGGTGCATCACGCTGCCGAGGCCGAAGACCACGCCACTGCTGAAGTCGAGGATGCGCTTGGCGACGTCGGTGTCGGCGCTCGTCAGATCGAGGAGCACCGGGATCTGGGCGATGAGGTAGCCGGCGACCTCACGGGCGTCGGCGAACACCTGCACGCGGAGCACGACCATACGGCGCTGCTCGGCGGATTCGTACTGCTCGGGGATCGTGCGGTGGTCGACCCTGGACGGCCATGCGTCACGGCCGCGCAGGGGCACGACCTGGGCGAGGCCCTCCCACTGCTCGTCGGTGACGTCGTACCTCTCGTACCTACTCATGGGCACATCCTCCCGCTCCTCACCCGTTCGGCCCAACAACGACACGAGGCGAAGGCCGTGCGGTGGAGCCGGGAGGCGTCCTGCGGGCACTTCCCGGGACCCGTCGGCCGCCTCGACGCTGTCCGCCGTGGCCTGCGCGCCGCCGACCGCCCAGACGTTCCCGGCCGCGGCCTCGACGTGGGCGATCCTGCTGCGCAGCCCCTTGAGTGCGGCAATGTACTCCTCGTCGCCGATGCCCTGGTGGACCACCGCGCGCCGCTCCGTCACCGGTTCGCGCAGGCGCACCCGGGCGGCCCCACCCGCCGCTGGGTGGTGTCGGTCCTGGCCATGATCACGAAGCTACGCGAAGCTCTTGGCGAGCCTGCGCAGTCCCTCCCTGATCTCGTCGGCCGAGTGCGTGGTGAACGAGAGCCGCATCGCGCCCGGGTCCGGCTCCCCGCAGAAGAACGGCGCCCCCGGCACGTACGCCACCTCGTGCCCGACCGCGGTCTTCAGGAGGGCCGTCGCGTCATGACCGGCGGGCAGGGTCACCCAGATGAACATGCCGCCCTCCGGCCTGTTCCACCGGCTGCCCTCGGGCAGCGCGGCCGGCAGGCCTTCGAGCATCGCGTCCCTGCGCTCGTGGTACGCGGCCCGCATCACCGCGACGTGCGCGTCGAGGTCGCTGTCGCGCAGGTACCGCGCGGCCGCCGCCTGGTCGATGGTCGAGGTGTGCAGGTCGGCGGCCTGCTTGGCGATCACACAGGCGCGGCGCAGCCCGGCCGGGGCGCGCAGGAAGCCGAGCCGGAGGCCCGGGGCCATCACCTTGGAGAAGGAGCCGAGCAGTACGGTGCGGTCGGCGGCCACGGGATCGGCGGCGATCCAGGGGACGCGCTCTCCGTCGTAGCGCAGTTCGCCGTACGGGTCGTCCTCGACGATCCAGAATCCGAGCCGTGCCGCGGCCTCGGCGACGGCGGTGCGGCGCTCGGCGGGAAGGGTGCGGCCCGTGGGGTTCTGGAAGGTGGGCACGAGGTAGAGGAGGGTCGGCTTCTCGCGGGCCGCGATCTCCTCCAGGGCCTCCGGGAGGACACCGTGGTCGTCGGTGGGCACGGGGACGACCCGCGCGCCGGCGAAACCGAAGGTCTGGAGGGCCGCGAGGTAGCAGGGGTCCTCGACGAGCACGACGGCACCGGGCTCGACCAGCGCGGTGGTGAGCAACGTGAGGGCCTGCTGCGAGCCCGTGGTGACGAGCAGGTCGTCGGCACCGGTGGGCAGTTCGCGCGCGGTGAGCCGGGCGGCGATGGCGGTACGCAGCTCCGGGTCGCCCTCGGTGGTCGAGTACTGGAGCGCGTACTGCGGGTTGTCCGTCAGGACGCCGTCGTACGCCGCGCGGATGCCCGCGACGTCGAACAGCTCGGGGGCGGGCAGGCCGCCCGCGAAGGAGATCACCTCGGGCCGCGCGGTCAGCGCCAGGATCTCCCGTACCGGCGACGATCCGACGCCGGCCAGCCGGGAGGCGGTGGCCGGCGCGGGCGCGGAAGGGGCGGAGGCGGTGGCGTTCGCGGGCTCGGAGGCGGCAGAGAGCATGGTGTCAGCATATAGAGGTTCATGGTGCTGTCCAGGTCGACCGACTGGGCCTGGAGGCAGCCCAGTTGGCGTCCTGGGGAGCGCGCTGGGGAGCGCCTTCGGGAGCGCCTCCGTCGGCTACGGGGCGCGGTCTCGACGGGCCCCTGTCCGCTATCCGCTATCCGCTATCCGCAGCCGACCGGTTCGTCCCGGGCGTCGCCCACAGCGACCGTACGTGGCCGAGGTGGCGGCGCACGCAGGCCTCGGCGCCCCGCGCGTCCCCGGCGATCATCAGGGCGAGGAGTTCGAGGTGTTCCTCCGCGGAGGTGACCAGCTTGCCGGCCCGGTCGAGGCCGGTCAGACCGTACAGGCGGGAGCGCTTGCGCAGGTCTCCCACCGTCTCGACCAGGCGTTCGTTGCCGGAGAGGGCGAGCAGCGCGAGGTGGAAGCGGCGGTCCGCCTCCAGGTAGCCGATGAGGTCGTGCTCCCGGGCGCGGGCGACGATCTCCTCGGCGACCGGGCGCAGATCCTCCAGCTGCTCGCGGTCGGCCTGCCGCGTGACGCGGCCGATGGTGGGGACCTCGATGAGGGTGCGCAGCTCGGTGAACTGGTCGAGGTCCCGTTCGCTGACCTCGGTGACGCGGAAGCCCTTGTTGCGGACCGGCTCGACCAGGCCCTCGCGGGCCAGGTCGAGCATGGCCTCGCGGACCGGGGTCGCGGAGACGCCGAGGTCGCCGGCGAGTCCGGGGGCCGAGTAGACCTGGCCGGGCCGCAGTTCACCGGCGATCAGGGCGGCGCGGAGGGCATGGCCGACCTGGTCGCGGAGTCGTTCCTGCGCTCTGACGAGGCCGTACTGCTTCAGGTCACCCATCGTGCGCCCTCCGAGAAGTCACGAAGGAGCATCGTACAATGTCACGTTTCTCTCTCGGCGGGTGCGAAAGTCGGGGGTTCCGGGAGCCCCGGCGGGATTCCGGGAGCCCCCGGAGGGAGGCCGGCGGGTCTCAGAGCAGGAACCCGGCGGGGAAGGGGTCCTCGGGGTCGAGGAAGTACTGGGCCGTGCCCGTGATCCAGGCCCGGCCGGTGACGGTCGGGACGACGGCCGGCCGGCCGGCCACCTCCGTCTCGCCGACGATCCGCCCGGTGAACTCGGTCCCGATGAAGGACTCGTTGACGAAGTCGGTGTCCGGGGCGAGCAGCCCCCGGGCGTGCAGCTGGGCCAGCCGGGCGCTCGTTCCGGTGCCGCACGGGGATCGGTCGAACCAGCCGGGGTGGATGGCCATGGCGTGGCGGGAGCGGACCGCGTCGGAGCCGGGGGCGGTCAGGTACACGTGCTTCACCCCGGCGATGGCCGGGTCCTCCGGGTGCACGGGCCGGTCGGGACCCGCGTTGACCGCCTCCATGACGGCGAGCCCGGCGGCCAGCAGCTCGTCCTTGCGGTCGCGGTCGAACGGCAGCCCCAGGGAGTCGAGGTCCACGAAGGCGTAGAAGTTGCCACCGTAGGCGAGGTCGTAGGTGACGGCGCCGTACCCGGGCACGTCCACCTTGAGGTCGAGCCCGGCGGCGAAGGCGGGCACGTTGGTGAGGGTGACGGAGCACGCGCGGCCGTCCTCGACGCGGACGTCGACGCTCACGAGCCCCGCCGGGGTGTCGAGGCGGACGGTGGTGACGGGTTCGACGACCGGCACCATCCCCGTCTCCACGAGGACGGTGGCGACCCCGATGGTGCCGTGGCCGCACATCGGGAGGAGACCCGAGACCTCGATGAAGAGGACGCCGTAGTCGGCGTCGGGCCGGGTCGGCGGCTGGAGTACCGCGCCGCTCATCGCCGCGTGCCCGCGCGGCTCGAACATGAGGAGGGTGCGGACGTGGTCCAGATGGGCGGCGAAGTGGAGCCGCTTCTCGGCCATGGTGGCGCCGGGGACGACACCGATGCCCCCGGTGATCACCCGGGTGGGCATGCCTTCGGTGTGGGAGTCCACCGCGTGGTAGACGTGGCGGGTGCGCATGGGGTCCCTTCGGTTCTGCGTGTGTAGGTGTCCGGGTGTGGGCGGGTGTACGCGCGCACGTGGCTGCGCGTGCGCGTATCCGGATGCCTGTGCGGCGTACGTATCCGGATGCTTGCGCGGTGTGCGTACCCGGATGCCCGCGCGGCGTACGCGTGCACGCGCCCGCGTGCCTGCCGGGTTACGCGTGGCCGTCCGCGAGGACCTTCTCCGTCGCCGCGCGGACCACGGCCTCCTGCTCCGGCGTCAGCGGGACGCGCGGCGCCCTGGTGGCGCCTCCGGGCCGGCCAGCGAGGTCCATGGACAGTTTGATCGCCTGGACGAACTCGGTCTTCGAGTCCCAGCGCAACAGCGGATGCAGCGACCTGTAGAGGGGAAGCGCGACGTCGAGGTCCCCGGCGACGGCGGCCCGGTAGAGCGTGGCGCAGCTGCGCGGAAGGGCGTTGGGGTAGCCGGCGATCCAGCCGACCGCGCCGGCCAGGGCGAGTTCGAGGAGGACGTCGTCGGCGCCGACGATCAGGTCGAGCCCCGGGGCGATTTCGGCGATCTCGTAGCCGCGGCGGACGTCCCCGCTGAACTCCTTGACGGCGACGATGCTGCCGTCGGCGTACAGCCGGGCGAGAAGGGCGGGCGTGAGGTCGACCTTGGTGTCGATCGGGTTGTTGTAGGCGACGACGGGCAGGCCGGCCGCGGCGACCTCGGCGTAGTGGGCGCGTACGGAGCGCTCGTCGGCCCGGTAGGCGTTGGGCGGCAGGAGCAGGACCGAGCCCGCGCCGGCCTCCGCGGCCTGCTCGGCCCAGCGCCGGGCCTCGACGCCGCCGTACGCGGAGACGCCGGGCATCACCCGCGCGCCGTCCCCGGCCGCTTCGACGGCGGTCCGTACGACGCGGGCGCGCTCCTCGGCGGTGAGGGTCTGGTACTCGCCGAGGGAGCCGTTCGGGACGACCCCGTCGCAGCCCTGCTCGATCAGCCAGGCGACGTGGCGCGCGTAGGCGTCGTGGTCGACGGAGCCGTCGTCGCGCAGGGGGAGCGCGGTGGCGACCATGATGCCGTGCCAGGGGCGGGCGCGGTGAACGGCGGCTTGCTCTTGGGCCATGAAGGAACTCCCTTGTATGGTGTGTGACATTTTACTGATAGGGATACGGGCCACAAGGGTTCCGTCACCCCTCAGTTCTGACGGACGATCAGCCTGCCCGGGTGGGTCCGGGCCGAGGCGGCGGATGGGCCCCACCCCCGGCGGCGCGGAGGGACGGCCGAACCGGGCCGGTGAGCCCGGGCCGCGCCGAGCCCCGCCGAGCCGGGCAGGAGAGGTCGGCCGACGACAGGGGACCCCCGGAACGTCCCGCCACGCCGACCCCGCATCATCGAACGCATGCTCGTGACGTCCGTGTCCGTACTCGCCCTGGCCGTGGTGCTGATCTGCGCCGTCGTCCGCCCGTTCCGCCTGCCCGAGGCGGTCTTCGCCGTACCGGCCGCCGGCGCCGTCCTGGCCGTCGGCGCGACCACCACCGAGGCCGTACGCGAGGAGGCCGAGCGGCTGGGGCCGGTGATCGGGTTCCTCGCGGCCGTCCTCGTCCTCGCCAAACTCTGCGACGACGAAGGGCTCTTCCACGCCTGCGGCACCTGGATGGCCCGCTGGGCGCGCCGCCGCCCCCAGCGGCTGCTCGGCGCCGTCTTCGCCCTGGCCTCGCTGATCACCGCCGTACTGAGCCTGGACGCGACGGTCGTCCTGCTCACCCCGGTGGTCTTCGCGACCGCCACCCGGATGGGAGCCCGCCCCGGACCCCACGTCTACGCGAGCGCCCACCTGTCGAACACGGCATCGCTGCTCCTGCCCGTCTCGAACCTCACCAACCTGCTCGCCTTCACCGCCACCGGGCTCGGTTTCACCCGCTTCGCGCTGCTGATGCTGCTCCCCTGGCTGGCCGCGATCGCGGTCGAGTACGCCGTCTTCCGGCGCTTCTTCGCCCGCGACCTCGCCGCCGCCGCGGCCCCGACCGACCCGCCGGAGCCCGTCGAGGTCCCGCTCTTCGCGCTGCTCACCGTGGCGGCGACCCTCGGCGGATTCGCGCTGGCCTCGGCGACGGGGGTGGACCCGGCGTGGGCGGCCGCGGCCGGCGCCGCCACCCTCGCCGTACGCGCCCTGGCCCGTCGGCGCACCACCCCGCGCGCGCTCGTCCGCTCGGCCTCGCTGCCGTTCCTGGCGTTCGTCCTGGCCCTCGGGATCGTCGTCCGGGCCGTCGTCGACAACGGTCTCGGCACCGTCCTCGCCCACGCCCTCCCCGACGGCACCTCCCTCCCGGCCCTGCTCGGCGTCGCGGCGGTCGCCGCCGTCCTCGCCAACCTGATCAACAACCTCCCCGCGACCCTGGCCCTGGTCCCGCTCGCGGCGGCCTCGGGTCCGGGCGCGGTGCTCGCCGTACTGCTGGGGGTCAACATCGGCCCCAACCTCACGTACGCCGGTTCCCTCGCCACCCTCCTCTGGCGCCGCATCGCCCACGAGCACGAGCACCCGGTCGCCCTCGGGGAGTTCACCCGGCTCGGTCTGCTCACCGTCCCGGCCACCCTCATCGCCGCGACCGTGGCCCTGTGGGGCTCGCTCCAGCTCCTGGGCGTCTGATCAGTGGGCGCCACCGCCCGGCGACCCCTCCCCCATCCCCTCCCCCATCCCCACCCCCCTGCCTTCCAGGATCCCGGGAACTCCGTGACGCACTGCCACGTTCTACAAGACCGTAGAAGTAATCGACGTCTGGAGTACTCATGGCCCTGTGGGACCGCTTCAAGGAATCCGCATCGACGATGCAGACCCAGCTGGTGGCGAAGAGGAACGACCTGAAGAGCGGCGCGTTCCGGGACGCGAGCATGGCCATGTGCGCACTGGTCGCCGCCGCCGACGGCACGATCGACCCCACCGAGCGCCGTCGGGTCGCCCAGCTCATCTCGGCCAACGAGGTGCTGCAGAACTTCGACGCGCTCGACCTCCAGCGCCGCTTCGACGCCAACCTGGACAAGCTGACCGCCGACTTCGACTTCGGCAAGGTCAGCGTCCTCCAGGAGATCGCCAAGGCGAAGAAGAAGCCGGCCGAGGCCCGTGCCGTCGTCCAGATCGGCATCGTCATCGGCGGCGCCGACGGCGACTTCGACAAGACGGAGCAGGCCGTGGTCCGCGAGGCCTGCTTCACCCTCGACCTGCCGCCCCACGAGTTCGACCTCTAGCCACCCGGCCTCCCCGGAGGGGGCGGGCTTCTACACCGGAGAGGCGACCCCGCGCAGCACCAGGAACAGCGTGACCGCCGCGTTGGCCGAGGAGAGCGCGGACACGGCCGCGCCGCAGGCGGCGCCCCAGCCGGCGAGCCCGACGGCCGTACCGGCCGGCGGCCACGCGCGGCCCACCGGCGCCGGGCGCATCAAGGCGGCGACCCGTCGGGGCACCGGGCCCGCGCTCGCCAGGGCGGGGAGCGTGGCCACGGGGGCGCGGGGGGCGAGGAGCGCCGCCTTGCCGATCGCACGAGCGACGGAGCGGCGGCTGCCGACCTCGGCGGCCGCCTCCTCGTCCGCCCAGCGCTCGGCGGTGTACGAGACGGCGGTCCGCAGGGGCAGCGGGAACGGATCGGCCCGCGCCGCGAGATGGACCGTCAGCAGATGACGAGCTCGCCCGGGTTCCTGACGTGGGCGGGGGTCAGGCCGGCGGCCTGACCGGCCTCGGTGTACAGGCGGGCCACACGGGCGAGAAGGCCGTCGCCGACAGGACGCAGTCCGCCGGCGATGACGCTGGCCGAAACCTCGTCGTCGGCGACGCCGGCGCGGGACCACAGGGCGCGCCGAAAGCGACTTCGTCGAACCCGCCTCTCGTGTCGAGCGCGGGCTGGAGGTCCGTACGGATGATGTCCGCGAGGAAGTCGAAGACCTTCAACACGTCCGACTTGCCCACACCGTTCGGCCCCACCAGCACGGTCAGCGGACCGAGCGGGACGGTCACGTCGCGCAGGCTTCGGAAGTTCTCGACGTGCAGTTCGAGGAGGCGGCTGGGCATGAGGGGAACCCATCGGGTGGGCGACCAGGGTGAGAGCCGATCGCCCGGTGAACCGGCCCCACCGCCACGCCGCGCCCTTGGCTGCCGCCGCCAGGGTGTCGCCTCGGCAACAGCCCTGGCGGGGTCGCGACGGCCCACGCCGTCGTGGTCACGGGGCAGGTTCACCACCGGGATCAGGGACCGCCAGGTCAGCGGGGCGGCCCGACCAGCTTCTCGGCCTCGTCACGGAGGCCCCCGATCGCCGCCAACGCCGCTTCACGCTCGGCGCTGATCTCCGCACCCCGCTTCGTGAGACCACTGAGCGACCGTTCCACCTCGGTGATCCACGTGCTCAGGTACCGCTCGCCGGACTCGGTGAGAGCGGTCCGCTGTTCGCGCGCTTCCTCATCGAAGTGATGGCTCATCCGCTTCCGCCGCTTGTTGACCGCCATCCACTTGCTCTGATCCTGCGCGACGCTCGTCAGGTCCATCACCGGCCCCATGACCGCCAGGGCCCACTGCACCTTGCCGGCCACGTCGGCCACCCGGCCGGCCGCCTTGGTCCTGCCCCACGGTTTGAACTTCCCCGCACCGCTGGTGACCTTCCCGCCGGCATCGAGGACCTTCTGGCCCGCCCGGGTCCTGCTGAGCTTCTGCGCGACAGCGGAGGCCGCGCTACCCGGCCCGTTGCCGCCGTCGGCGACCTTCCCGATCCACTCATGGGCCTTCGCGGCGCCCGTCTTCGCGGCCTTCCTCGCCGCTTCCTTGACCCCCTGCGTCAACGGCGACGCGTCATCCGGGGGCGCGTCGGTCATCGGCCCGGGTGCTTCGAGGTCGTTCACCCAGGATTCGGGCTCGGGCACACCGGTACCGTACTCGGCGACCAGCGTGTCGAAGGCCGTCCTCACCGACGAGGAGAAACGGGCGTCGAACTCGGTCCTCGCACATTCCAGTTCCTCTTGAACGCCACGGGCGACGTGACCGGGCACGACGCCGTCCTTCTCCGAGACGCCGGCAGCGGCCCTGTCCCCGGCCGTCCTGATTCTGGCAGCGACGACTTCGCTCTCCCTCTCCAGGGCGCTCAGTACCCGCTCCTTCGCCCGGGAGATCGACTCCTCGACCTTCTTCGTCGTCTCCACGACACCGAGTTCCTCGCCCTTCAGCGCCCACTGCCGCTCGGCGTCCGCGAGTACGCGAAGGAGCTGGAACGCCTGCGCCTTGGGCCGGATACCGCTGACACCGGGCGCGACGAGTCTCCGCAACTCGGCCGTCAGAGCGTCGATGCCGCTCTCCGCGACAAGCGACTCGCGCTGAGTGGCGGAGAGAGCGGGGTCATTGACCGCGTCGACGTAGTCGCGTGCGTCGGTCGGAACGATCGGGACACGATCGGCGAAGGGCCCGAGTCGCCCGCGGACCTCGTCGAGGATGACGTCACGATCACTGTTCTCGGCGTTCATCTTGTTGACGACGAGGACACTTCGGTCGGCGAACCCATCGGCGTCGAGTGTCCGCACGATCGCGCTGGTCTCCGCTTCGCCCGGCAGTTCGCTCGTCGTCACGATCATCAGCGCGTCCGCACCACACACGCCGCGCCGTGCCGCATCGGAATGCCCGTCGATACCCGACAACGTCCCCGGCAGGTCGACGAGCGTCACGCCGTTCCACTCGTAGGACGTCGCCTCGTGGGTCTTGGGCGCCGCGTCGACGAGTTCACCGACGGCGGTCGGCGGGAGCCGGAGCAGTGCCGCGACGAGCGTGGACTTCCCCGCGCTGTACGGACCCGTGAGCGCGATCCGCAGCGGGCTCGTGTCCGCACGAGGCAGGCTCGCGGTCAGGCCACGACTTCGAGGGTGGGCGTTCAGGACTTCCTCGGCACGTGCGGTCAGCGCGAGCACGGTGGCGCCCGGACCCTCGTTCCTGGGAGCCTCGTTCTTAGGAGCCTCGTTCTTAGGAGCCTCGTTCCTGGGAGTCTCGTTCCTGGGACCCTCGTTCCTGGACGCGTCAGCCGGATTGCCGTCAGTCATCTGTGTTCCCTTCGCTTGCGTTCCCTTCGCTTCCCTCGCGGGTGTCGAGGCATCCGGAATCCGTGCGGATCTCGATCCGTTCGGTGAGGACATCCACGTACTGGTCCCGCAGACACTCCCGTACGTCCGCGACGCGGGACACGTCGGTCCAGACGTGAAGTACGACTCCCGGTGTCCGACGTGCCAGGCGAATCGCCGCCGGGTCCCCGCCCGCGAGGGCCAGGAGCCGGCGCGCCAGGACGAGGTCGATCGCGTCGAGCGTGGACCGTACGACCGGCCGCAGCCGACTGAGCCGCTCGAGCCGCTCCCGCGTGCCGCTGATGTCCGCAGACCGCGCTTCGGACAGGGCCTCGACGTGAGCCGTCGCGTCATCGGTGAGGCGAGCCGACCACGCCGCGAGCCTGTCGAACAGTTCATCGAGGCTCGCCTCGGCCTCGGTCGTGGTCGCGCTGGTCCATCTGTCCTTCGCCCGCCGCGCGCGGTCGACCTCGCCGCTCACGGCTTTCACCGCTCCGGTCAGGGTCTCCGCCACGTAGCTCGCCGTCACCAGGGGTGGGGGAACCGCGAGCTTCTTGGGGATCCCCTTGGCGGCGATGGAGCCCAGCAGGGCTGTCGCCGCCCCCTTGGCGGCCGCCGTACCCAGGCTCACGGCCTTCTCCTTCAGGTCGGCACGCGGTCGTACACGCGGTCGCGTGTCGCCCGGACGCTCCGGGGTGCTCGCCGTTGGGCCCAGCACCATCCCCCGCTTCTCCGCCTCCAGCTCGAACTCGTTCTCGAGATCGGAGAGAAGTCCCTCCAACTCCAGACCGGTGACGAAGTCGCTCCACCGCCGCGCGTCATCCACGCCACCCAGGTCCCGGACCACATCCGGCAACAGCTCCTTGGCACGGTGGCGCTCGGCTTCGAGTCGGGCGCGCATATCCCGGCCCGCAGATCTGAAAGCCTTGAGCAGCGCGGCCCGGTCGCTCGACGCAGTGCGTTCGAGTTCGCCAAGCGCGAGATCGATCCCGGGGAGTTCCTCGACCAGCCGGCCATGGAACGCGGCGACCGGCGCCCGGACACCCTCGGCCAGCCGAACCGCGCGCAGCGGAATCGCGCGCTCGGCCAGGAGCCGGCTGAGGGACAGCTCCAGTTCGGGCAGCCTGCTCGCCCGAAGGGCCCTTTCTCCCGGGTCGCGACTCTCCATGGACACCGCTTCGTGCGCGGCGCCGGAGTGGACCAGGAGGACAACGGGCGGCGCGACGTCGACCGCTCGGGAGACCTGCGCGATCCGGACGGCGTGACCCGCCGCCGACGCGAACTCTCTTTCCGGGTTCTCGACGAAGCGCTGAAGGCGGTGCGGTTCGTCGACCCGGCCCTTCACATTGACGACAGCGAGCAGGGGTTTCCCCGCGAGGAGGAGTCGCTGGAGCTCGGCGGACTCCTCCTCGCGCAAGGTCTCGGCGTAGTTCCATATCACCGCGTCGGCGCTGTCGCACGCGGCCCGAGCGCGCGGGGCATCGAGGTCGTCGTCCTTCGCGGCGAAGCCGGGCGTATCGAGGTACGTGACGGGGCCGACGTGGAACGCGGAGGTCTCCCGCGTGGTGCGGTGTGCCCCTCGCCCGATCCCGGTCCGGTCCGCGTCGCGGGTCAGCGCCTTGCGGAGTGTGGTCTTCCCGGACTTGGTTCTTCCGGCGATGGCCACGCGCAGCCTGCCTCCCGCCGAGGGCATGACCCTTACGGAGTCGCGGAGTTCGCGTTCGAGCGACCCGATGCGCCTGATGACCCCGACGAGGTCCTCGCTCTCGATCACGTGCGCGGAGTACGACGTTCGCGAAAGACGCGCCTCAGCCTCCTCCCGGAGAGTGCTCTGGATGTCGCGGTAGGCCGATCGGCTCGTGTCCACCGCCCCGGACGCCAGCCGGCTGACCAGGGCTCCAAGGGCCTCGCGGAGATCCGGTTCGGTTCGGCGCAGGTCCACGGCCGCCGCCACGCGGTCGAACAAATCCACGTTCTTCCTGTACCAGGACTCGAACGCCCGCAGCTCGTTGATGTCGGTCCGGGAGGCGACCGCCAGTAGCCCCTCCGTGAGCCGCGCGGCCGAGCTCGCGGCGGGCGCGGCCGGAGCCACGCCCGTGCTCACGGGCGCCGTCGTGAGCCCGTGCTCGATCACCGCCCGTATGTCGGCGTCCGCGAGCATGTCCACCGTGCTTCCGGAGACAGCACCGGTGTCCCGGGCCCCGATCGCCCAGAGCAGAGCCGCACGCCGATCCGATCTGAATCCGCACCGCACGTCCGGTGCGAGCCAGCGCCACCAGTGCGGCCGCTGGGACAGGACCGCCTCGAACGACTCCTCCGCGGCCACGAAGTCGAGCACCTTCTCCAGCAGCGGCACCAGCTCCCGGTTACGCAGCTCCCGGGCCGCCGTAGCACTGTGCCTGAGCACGAGCTCGCGCGCCTCCGCCGCCTTCCGGCCTCCTGGTCGACCTCCCAGACCGGCCAGCACGGGTTCGATATCGATCTCACGGATCGAGCGCCAGATCGCCTCGGGCCATTCCCGGTCCGCACGACGGCACGGCTCAAGGAGGTCGGGCAGCAGTCGTTCCGCGGCCGCCACCGCCGCGGCGCCCGCCCGAAGCGCTTCCACCGGCACGTCTTCCAGTGCCCGGAGGTGAGTCCGCAGCCCTTCGAGCCGCTTCAGTTCCCGGAGGGATGCGTCCCTGTCCGGCGCAGGAGTGTGGACCCCAGTCGTTGCCGTAAGGGCCAGTTCGTGTTCCGCGACGCAGGCCGCCACCGCGTCGGACACCCACGCGAGGGTGCTCCCGGACGGCGGCAGGCCGGCGCACCCGCGTGCCTGGGCGACCGCGGCCACGTCCTTGGCGAATCGCTGAAGTGCGGCCGGCCCGGCCATGGCGTCCACCCCCAGCGGTTCGAGCAGCAGCGACAGCATCTCGGCTCTGAGGCTCGTCCTGTCGTTCCCCGCCCTGTCCTGCATCACTACTCCTCGTGAGGCCGGTGGTGCCTGAAGTCGGGCAGTCGATGCGGACCCGGAGGAATCAGGGCCCGCGACTGCCAGGGCGGCTCCGCTCGTACGATCCGATGGCGGGGCGGTACGCGGCTCCCTGAGCGCCCTCAGCCGCTCCCTCTCCCGCGCGACCGCCTCGGCCCGCCCCCCGGACAGCGGCTGCCCCACTCCGTCGGCCGGCGGCGAACTCGTCACGCTAAGGTCCCTTCATGACGGGGCCGCGGCCCGGGGGGCGGGGTGAGAGTGCAGGTGTCGTTCTCGCCGGTGCCGACGAGCGGCGGCACCAGGAAATCGGCAGTCGCGGCTCGTCGGCGCCCAGGTCGGCCGGGTCGCCCGGTCGGCCGGGTCCCCCAGGTCGGCCAGAGGGAGCCGTCGAGTAATTCCGTCGCGAGGCAGGGCGGGTCGCCGGTCGTGTCGTCCAGCCCCCCGGCGGTGGCGCGCGGGAGATGGGGGCGCCGGCCGGAGGCCTGCGTGATCCGCACCTCACGGGTGAAGCGTTCCAGGGTCTTGGTGTCGCCGTGCGTGTCGACCCGCGGGCCGGACCGGCGCCGGAGGATCAGCTTGACCGCCGCGACGCGGTCGGCGTCGCCCGGACCGGCTCCCAGATCCTCGGCTCTGTGGACTTCGCCCATGGCGCCCGAGTCCGCAACCCCCGGATGCCGGAACCGCCCCGCGATCCACTCCGTCGCCACAGACCGTTCCCTCGCGTTTTCGCGTGGCCCCGCGAGCCCACGACTCCCCAGGGGAGAAGGCCCCGTCTCACGACGCGGGCGGCCCCCCAGCCCCGCGGACGGCGTACACGGGCTTCAATCGTAAACAAAAGTCATATCCGTCGACGAAGTCAACATGATCGACCCTGCGGTTCATAGCCCGTGGTCGTCCATCAGACGCATCAGGTTCCGCTTGCGCTTCTGGGTGGCGCGCAGGTCGGTGACGTAGGCGGTGAAGCCGTCGGGTGTGCCGAGGCGGCGGTGACAGTCGCGGATGCCCAGGAGCAGGCTGACGAGCTGTTCGTAGGCATGGTTGCCGGTCTCGTGGGTGAGGCGGGCGACCAGGCGGAGGTAGACGGCGAGGGCATCCGCGGGGCGGGTCGGCCGGGACTGGTCCGCGAGGAAGAGCCACTGGCCGTCGTGGGCGCCGTACTCGCCGGCTGTCCGCCAGGCGGCGTCGACGTCTCCGTCGTCCAGCAGGATGTCGACGAGGACCCGGCCACCGGACGCGTCCGCCCGTTCGGCATCGGCCCGGAGATGCGCCAGTGCGCTCTCGCGCTCGGTCGGCCAGCACGCGGCGGCGACGGCCGCGGCACGCAGCCGCTGGTAGGCGAACAGGGTGCGGCAGGCCGCGAAGTGGTCCCGGCGCAGGGTGACGGCGTCGGCGGGCCGGCCGGTCAGGGTGTAGCGGTCGGCGAGGTGGTCGATCAGGGCGGTGTCGACGGCGGCGAGGCCCTCGGTCTCCCGGATGCCCCGCTCGGCCCATTCCAGGGCTTCGGCGGTACGGCCGGCGGTGTCGAGTTCGCGGGCGATGAGCAGATGGGTGTGACCGTTCGGCGCGAGGTCTGCGGCATGCACGGCGATCACCGTGTCGATGTCCCGTCCCGACTTCGCGAGACGCCGCATCAGGTGCTTCTCGGCCCAGCCGGTACGGTTCGCCCGCCACGCCTCGACCGCGTACCGGCGCAGGGCGGCCATCCCCTGCTCGCCGAGCAGGCCCTCGTAGTCGAGCGGGTCGATGTCCGTCAGGTCGGCCGCGTCGTCCAGAGCGTGCGTCACCAGCCAGTGGGCGAGTTCCACCAGGTCGGGGCCGGCCGCACGGCAGGCGTCATGGTGGGCGTCGGCGAGGTCGCCACCGATCTGCCCGAGGCATCCGTCGGAGTCGTCGACGTTCTCGACCACGGCGGCCAGGAACCCGATCGCCTCCCGGGTCAGGGCCATCGCGTCGGCCGCCCGGCCGGAGGTCGTCAGTGACCGGATCACGGTGACCGCCTGCCCGGCCTGCTCGGCGTAGGCACGGGCGTCGGCGTACTCGACGTATCCGTACTGGGCGAACGGCCCGATGTCGAGCAGCTCACGGATGCGGGAGCGGACCTCGGCCAGATCTCCGCGAGCGCTCGCCGCTCTCAGTTCCAGGCGGCGCCGCAACTGCCGGTCCTCAGCCATCTCCTCCCGTACGAGCGCGACCAGGTCCTCCCGGGAGAGGCTTGTCAGCCAGGCGTCGAGGCCACGCGCCCTGTCCCGGGCCGACGTACGCCGCTGGGAGAGGTCCGCCTCCTGGCCGATCACGGTCAGGCCGAGAGCGACCAGATGCTTGCAGAAGTTGCCCTCCTGGCCGTACGGACAGTCGCACGTGCCCGTCGGCTTGCCGCGCCCGCCCAGGCGCAGCTCCACCTCGTACCGCTCCGTACCGCGCACCGACGCCCTGATCCAGCCGTCACCGACATCGACCCCGGACACCGCGTCGACGTAGGCGAGTCCACGCTCGAACGAACGCTCCCCGGCCAGCGCCCTCAACTTCGCTTCCTTAAGACCGCCCACGCCTCTCCGCGCTCCGCTCCGGCTCGGACACCCCCCAACGGCCCTCACCCTAACGGCCGCCCGACCGACGGGCCCCTCCTCGGGTCAGGCCGTCAACAACCGATTCTCTGCGGCGCCTTACGCCCCGCCTGTATGGTCGTCGACCACCCCAGCTCCCCGGACCTTCCCCGAAAGGTGCCGCATGGCCAAGCCCACCACCGTGAACCTGACGAAGGTCTCGCCCACGGTCTCCCTGGACAAACACGGCGTGACCTCGGGACTGATCAAGGTCAACCTCAACTGGACCTCGCCGCAGGCCGCCGCTCAGAACGCGGCCAGCGAGGCCCGTGGCCTGTTCGGCCGGGTCCGGGCGTCGTTGCGCTCGGCTGCGGCCAGGAAGGTGGATCTCGACCTCGGCTGCATGATCCGCTGCACTGACGGCTCCAAGACCGTGGTGCAGGCGCTGGGCAACGCCTTCGGCGCGGTGAACCGCTTCCCATACGTCGCGCTCGACACGGACGACCGGACCGGGGACCAGGGGACGGGAGAGAACCTGGTCATCAACCTGGACCACCAGGCCGAGTTCCAGAAACTCCTGCTCTTCGTCTACGTCTATGAAGGGTCCGGCGACTTCCGCGGCCTAGACGCGGTGGTGACTCTGACCTCCGACCGCGGCGACCGCTTCCGGGTGGTTCTGGACGAATGCCCTCCGCAGGCGCACGCGTGCGCCATCGCCCTCATCAAGCGCCAGAAGGGCGAACTCGTCATCGGACGCGAGGTGCGGTGGTTCACTCCGGCGGACGGTCCCGGAGTCCAAGACGTGATCTCCCGCGCGTACCGACTCGGCATGAAGTGGACCCCCGGCCGGAAATAGTGGCCGCACGGTCACGTACACCCTCGGGCGCACTCGGCACTCGACCGACGCACGACCCTACGGCTACCGGGGACCGCCACGTCCCCGCGGGTCGGAGACACTCAGTCGCACGCGCCCCGACCGCCCACTCGTTCGGTTCGAAGCCCGATGCAGGCACCCCTGCACCCGCCGACGCCCCACAGCATCCGCCACGTCGCGCCAGGCTCTCCATGTAAGGCGGAGAAGCATGAAATATCTCTTTTCGGACACAGGAGCCTCTGCGGGCCCCTGGTTCAACGCGCACCGAACGCCCCCCTCTAGTGTCACGGAACGCCACTACCGAGAAGCAGATGGGGCATTGGCAGCCAACAGCTCCGCAGCCAATGCCCCAGCCACTTCAGGGCGCCTCCGACCACACAGCTGAGGGCTCCACCCGACGGTGGTGAATCACGCGTGACGACCCATCAGAAACCGCGCCGTCCGTGCGTCAGACGTGCGTCACGCGCGTCGAACGGGTGTCGAGCTATCGCCCCTAACGCACGTAAAGCCATCACGCACACTCGAAGAAACCCCAGGTCAGGCGTCCTTCTTCACCGGCTCCAGGATCGCCACGCACTCCATGTGGTGCGTCCCTGAGAACACATTGAGAAGCAAGCGACGGGGCAGAGCCACAGGACAGAGTCTCCGTTTCGTCGACGCAAGGGAGCTGTGTGCGTCAGCGGAACGTCACCAGCTCCCCCCACATACCAGGTAGTCGACCAGTTCAGGTGGCTGATTCATAGCCTGTTCTAGGATGGCGAAGACCATCTCAGCGGCCCGACGGGCTTCCGCTCCACTTCCGTGGAACCGAAGGACATGCCCCCACCCGCACGAGCTACTTCGTGCTGCCTGGGGGCACTTCCTTGCTGTTCCGTGAGTCCGCGGCGTCGCTGGCCAACCGCACCCACCTTGAAGGACGGCTGGCCGAGCTCCTGACCGAGAACTTCCTGCACAAACACCGCCATCGGCCCCAGCCGTCGGAGGTGCGCTCCTGGGAGCGAAGCATCCCTGCGCTCACCAACGCACTCGTCGAAGCCGGGCTCGGTGAAGTCGAGATGATGTTGGAGTACTCGCTGCCCCTGACCAGCAAGCGTGCGGACGTGATACTTGCCGGTGTTCATCCGAGTACCGGAGGGCCCTCGTATGTGGTGGTCGAGCTGAAGCAGTGGAGCGAGGCCTACCCGGCGGAGGACGATCCGCTGCTATGCCGCATCGACGCCTACCCGGATCCGGTCCTCAACCCGATCGAGCAGGTGCGCGGCTACTGCGACTACCTCATCTCGTTCAACGGAGCGTTGGAGCGGATCCCCGACTCGGTCGCGGGGGTCGCCTACCTGCACAACGCGACCGACTTCGGGGTGGCGGGGCTCCGCGCCGTCACCGAGGACGATCGGGGCCGGATGTTCACCGGCGACCAGCGTGGTGCCTTCCTCGGCTACCTCCGCTCCAGGCTGGCGGCGAAGCCGGGTGCCGAGGCCGCCGACGCCCTGCTGCAGGGCAAGGTGCGGCCGTCGAGGCAGCTGATGGCCGTCGCCGCCGAAGAGGTGCGCAACCGGGAGCAGTTCGTGTTGCTGGACGAACAGCGGCTCGCCTACGAAACGGTCATGTCAGCAGTCCGACAGGCCCGGCGGTCCAACCGCAAGCAGGTCGTCGTCGTCGCCGGCGGGCCAGGCTCCGGCAAGAGCGTGATCGCCCTCTCCCTGTTGGGCGACCTCTACCGGCGCGGGGTACCGGCCCTGCACGCCACCGGTTCGCAGTCCTTCACCAAGACGATGCGCAAGGTCGCCGGTGCCCGCAAGCCTGAGGTCCAACGACTCTTCCGCTACTTCAACAGCTTCATGGAGGCTGAGCCGAACGACCTCGACGTGCTGGTCTGCGACGAGGCGCACCGGCTGCGCAAGACGTCCGCCAACCGCTACACGAAGGCGACTCTGCGGACCGGCCGGCCGCAGGTGGCGGAGCTGATGGACGCCGCGCGGGTTCCGGTGTTCCTGCTGGACCAGCACCAGGTGGTGCGCCCGGGCGAGATGGGAACCGTGGAACAGATCCAGGAAGCCGCGGCCGAACAGGGGCTGGACTGCACGGTGGTGAAACTCGACAGCCAGTTCCGGTGCGGTGGCAGCGACGCCTACCTGCGCTGGGTGGTCGACCTGCTGGGGCTCGAAGGAAACGCGCCCACCTTGTGGGAGTCGGACGACAAGGTACAGCTCCTGACCGCGGACACCCCCCAGGAGCTGGAGGACTTCCTGACTGCCCGAAGGGCCGAGGACTACGGTGCGCGCATGTCCGCGGGCTACTGCTGGAAGTGGACGACAAAGATCACTTCCAGCATGCCAACCCTGCCCACCGACGTGGTCATCGGCAACTGGGCCAGGCCGTGGAACCTCTTTGGCGACCGCGCCCTGCTCGGCGCCCCGCCGGCACCCCTCTGGGCCACCGACCCGGCAGGTTTCGGACAGGTCGGGTGCGTCTACACCGCGCAGGGTTTCGAGTACGACTGGTCCGGCGTGATCATGGGTCCGGACCTCGTCTGGCGTACGGACCGATGGGTGGTGGACCGAAGCGCCTCCAAGGACCCGTCCTTCACCAAGGCCACCCCAGACGAGGACGTCGACCGTCTCGTCCGCAACACGTACAAAGTGTTGCTGACCCGGGGCATGATCGGCACGATCATCTACTCGACGGACCCGGAGACCCGCGACAAGCTCCGCTCACTGATCCCTCCGACGCTCTGACCGTCGCAAGCACCCGGGTCATGCCTAGTCCGCGCATGCGACTGCGACTGCGACTGCGGAATCCACACCCCCCGCGTCGACTCACGAGATAGCATGATCGCGCTGCGCACCTTCCCGGAGGGTACGAGGCTGCGGTTCCTGAGCTCGCCCCAATGAGCTGCGGGTGAGGAATGGTTGTGCCCGTCGCGTGGTGACATGCGACGCGAGCGTGGATGCCCGGTAGGGCGTCCCCCTGCCATTCCGATCTCACTGCTTTGGAGTGGCCATGACCTCAGTCGAGTGCAAGCCTGCGCGTCGTGAACGGATCCGCGAGATCCTGATCGAGATTGCCGCCGCAGTCGTCTCCAATCTTGTGGTGACGGCCCTGGTGGCGATGGCAGGTCTGCTCTTCTAGTGCAGGCCGGTGGCGGGCCCGGTGAGTCCGCCACCTCACTCATGCGGCAGCTCTTGTCAGAACAGCCTCATCTCAGAGGCCTGCAACCCCCCACTCTTCTGACGTCTCCCCTTGCTCTTGCCCCGCCCCCGCCCTCGGCCAGGCCGGGGCAAATGCGGTGTACGAGCCTCCACCGGCAGGTTCTCCCAAGTGGGACGCAGGCCGTGAATCTCGACTTTACCGACGAGATTTTTGAGATACTCCCGGGTCTCCTGGTCCGTCGAATAGAGCACCGTGGCACGACTGGCCCGGGTCATCAACACGTGGTATGCGTGCCGGACGAGACGCGCGAACCCGTCGTCATCGACACTGCCGGCCTTCACCTTGGGATCGAACGAACCGGGTTCTGCGACCCGCTTGATGCCCGGCTCCGCTGTCTTGAGTTCCTTACCCCGCCGGAAGACCCACCGGTCACCGCGGCGCACCATGTCATCACCCATGATCACCCCGCACCAGTCCCATTCGAGTCCCTGCGCGGTGTAGACACAGCCGATCTGGCCCAGGCCGTTCTCGTGCACGGACCAGATCCTCGACGGCGGAGCCTCGTTCTCGCAGAAGCTTTCACTGTCCGCGTTCCACGGCCGGTGCCACTCACCGATACGGACGTCGGCCTCCAGTCGTCGTTCCTTGCCGAGCGGCTTCGTCCACGGCCAGCAGTAGCCGGCGACCATGCGCCCGGACGCACCGGCCAGTACTTCGGCCCGAATGATCCGCTCCAGTTCTTCCGGGGTATCCACCACCTCGATGTGCATCAGTCCGTCAGGACGCCACTTGCCAGGCTCCTCGCCCGTCACGCCGAGCAACGCCTTCCCCCAACGGACGTAGGCGTCGCTGCCCCCGCATCGGAACTGTTCCCTCAACTTGTAGGGAATGACGAGAGCGTTGTACCGCTCAGCTGCGTCCTTGATCAGATCGACCGTTCCGACCTCGTTCGGTCTCACGGACTGTCCCTCGTCCAGGAAGAACACCGTCAAGCGGGAAGCAGCCAGGAGCTCGTCGACCTGCGGTCCCGTGCCCTGCTCTTCGGGTTTCCAGAATCGGCTGGTCGACCGATCCCGGAGCCGGTGTGCCTCGTCGCAGATCAGCACGTCCAGGAGCGGGTCGGGTGGAGTGACGAAGCTGCTGAAGTAGGTGAACCTCTCCCTGAACTGCCGGTCCCCGTAGCCGACGTGTTCTTGAAGGGCCCCGTTGAAAGCCCGGCTGCCGCTGGCGTACTTGACTGTTCGGCCTTGAGCCTCCAGCTCCGCCTTGATCTGCAAGCCGATCGCGCTCTTCCCGGTTCCCGCCCCGCCCGTCACGAGGAAGACCACACGCCGCTCGTCCGGTACCAAGGCCGCACGTCGAGGGTCCGGTAGGACCCTCGAAGCAGTCTCCAGGACTCGATCCGCGACCTCCTTCTGCCGTCCCCGCAGGGTGAAGACGGTGTCGGCTCCGCGGGACCAGATCATGGCATCGAGCAGCGGAGTATTACGCAGGCCCATGCTCTGCAGCATCCTCTCCGCTGTGGAGGCCGCGCCGTCCTCGGCGAAGTTCATCCTGAGGTCGGACAACAACTGCTCGCGTCGGTCACTCGTGTAGACGCGGGCATAGGCCCCCGTCGGCGCGTCCACGTCGATCAGGGTTCTTACAGATTCGTCGGTGGCGTTGTGCAGGTAGGCGAAACCGCCGCATTCGAAGTCGGCGCCCTGAAATGGACCTCGCGGACTCGTGAACGCCTCATAGTTCGCCCCCAGTTGAAGCGCCGGATGCTTCTTCTTCTCTTTGATTCCCGGCACATGCAACAGGTCCGCGGTCGCCCGTTCTACCCGGCTCACCGTCGACCAGCGTTTCAACTCGACCAGCTGTACGGAGGGCACGTGGCGCTCTGGATGGCGCCCCACCAGAACTACGTCGATAAGGCGGGGATCGCCGGGGCCGACCGCCTCGTCGAGGGTGGCCGCACACTCGACGACCATCTCCACGTTCCCCCGTCCCGCCGCGACCAGGTCGCTCGCGAGGCTCACGAGGCTCTCCGCCCAGGCGGAACGCTCCGACTCCGAGGCGTCCGCTCCCCGGAAGTACCGCCACCGGGCGGCAAGATGCGGCACCATCCGGTCGCGCGAGTCGAGAGTGAGCAGATCCTGAGCCGACAGTCTCAGAAGGAGCATGGACACGAGGTGGTTCCCCCAGGGCACGAGTGACTCGTGCGGGTGGGGGCATGTCCTGTCCAGGAAGCCCGTCGGGCCGCAGTTCGGTTGTGGTGATCTTAGGTAAGGCCTGGCCTGCCGAAGGCATCACCATGGCTGTCGGCCGGAACTGTGGCGATCCTGGCTGGATCACGCGGTGCGGGTTACTGGGCAGCCCTTGAGGACCGGCCACACGGAAATTAGCGTCCCGTCCCAGGCACTCTCATTACCCAGCGATCGAGACGAAGCGCACAGGTTCGGACAACACGGCAACCGCATACTCCGAGCCGGCCAGACGGGCGGAAAGCGTCGCTTCCGCCAGCCTCGGCGGCAGCGCCTCTGCGAACTTCAGACCTCGTACGGCCCGCTCATCGACTGCGGGCAGACAGAGCCGGTCGGCCGCACCGGCGGTGTGACTCTTCCAGGACGCCGTCGTCACGTCCTCACGCAGCCGGATCCAGTGATCGTTGACGCGCTGGCCCGGCACGGCCACGTCATCGAGGGTCGCCGCCAGTGTGGCATTGGCCCGGTGCCCAGCCCACGTCCACCAGCGCATGCGACCATCGGCGTCCCGGATGATGAGCGTGCCTCCTGGATGTACCCGCTCCAGGAAGTGCTCACGCGCTTCACTCAGGGTCCTGACCGCCCGCTGCGTGAGTTTGACGGGTGGATCTGCGCCCAGCAGCACTTCGCGTACCGCCCGCGACACTTCGAACGATGCTCCGGGGCCGAACCCGGCGCTGCTCCACTTCGCCTTTCCTCCCCCGTCCACGGGCTCCACGAAGCAGCGCTTTCGCCGCCAGTCGATGTACGTGACCAGCCAGCTCCGCCCACCGAGCAACAGGCGACGCGGCCCGTTCACCCGCTCGGTGAGCAGGCTGGGATCGGTTCGACCGATCTCCGACCGGCCGTGCAGCACGGTGAATTGCGGAGGCGCGGTGAAGACTGCTGTGAGGTGCATGAAATGGCGATGGCCAAAACGTCGTTCGGCTTCGGGGCCGATGAACAGGAGTCCTCCGTCACGGTCCAGATATCCCTCGTCGACCAGATGTCGCGCGATCGGTTCTGCGGCGCCGCCGAAGGGTCCGAGACCATTCCACCACTCCTGCCACAGGTTCTCGCCAACTCGGTGCTCCTGCAGACAGAGAGCAAGCAATTGCTGCGCGACGATGTGACGCGGCTCTGGAGGAGCGATCACGGGCTCTACCCATCCCCGCGACCACTGCAGTAGCAGCCCTGCCGCGTCCAGGAGCCCGGATTCGTCCAGTGCCAGGAAGAGGCAGTTTCTCAGGGTGTCTGCCCTGCGCCCGGTACGGCCGAGCCGCTGGAGAAAGGAGGCGACCGAGGATGGCGCGTCGATCTGGATCACCCGGTCCAGATCACCCACATCGATGCCGAGTTCCAGCGTGCTGGTCGAGATGATGACGCAGTCGCGTTCTTCCGCGAAGGCTGTCTCCGCCCGTCTGCGTTCCTCGAGGGAGAGCGAGGCATGGGACAGGAAAGCCGTGATCCCCTTCGCGCGGAGTTTCTCTCCCAGTTCCTCCACAAGCCTTCGTGACTCGCAGAAGACAAGACGCTTCTCTCCTCTGTGGAGGGAGGCGATGACCGTGGCCGCGTTGTCGAGGGAACCGACGTAGTCGAGCTCGATGTCACCCGGCGGCATGACGGCGTTCTCCCCTGTCGCCGACGACCCTGGTCCGGCCAGGTGCGGGGCTACGACCTGGGCCGGCCGTTTCCCTGCGCCCGATCCCTGGAGCCACGTGAGCAGCTCCTCCGGGTTGCCGACCGTCGCCGAGAGCCCGATGCGCTGGAGGGGCCGGCCCACCACCCGTTGCATCCGTTCAAGGACTGCGAGGAGATGCCACCCTCGGTCGTCTCCGGCGAAGGCATGCACCTCGTCGACCACCACTGCCCTGAGCCCCGAGAAGAAGGACGCATGGTCGACATTGGCGCTGACCAGCATCGCCTCCAGCGACTCAGGGGTGGTCAGCAGGATGTCCGGCCGCTCGGCCAGGATGCGCTTCCTGGCTCCGGCGGTGGTGTCACCGTGCCAGGCCGCGGCCGTACGTCCCAGCCATGACGTGTAGTTCTCCAGGCGCGGAAGCAGATTGTTGAGCAGGGCCTTGAGCGGGCAGACATACAGCACCGAGGTGCCGGTCCACCGGTTCTTCGCCATGCGCGAGAGGAGAGGGAAGCACGCGGCTTCCGTCTTTCCTCCGGCTGTCGGAGCCAGGAGCACGGCGTCGTCGCCTGCGAGAACCGGAGCTACCGACTCCTCCTGAAGCGGACGCAGGCTGCGCCACCCCAGCGTGTTGACGATGTGGTGGACGAGCGCCGGGTCCAGCTCGCCGGAGACGCTCACGGCAGCTCCAGCTCGATGTCGTCCGCACGTCCTGCAGCCGCGTTGCGCTCTGTTTCCGTGAGTTCGGACGAGGTGACGGTGAAGGCGTAGTGCAGCCGTGGGTCGAAGTCCTCGAACTCGTCCACCCGGTCCAGGACGTCGGCGACCAGCTTCCGCAGGAATACCCGGGGTGCGACTCCGACCTTCCCACCGAGTCCGCCGGTGACAGCCACGGCAAGGTCGCCGATGTACGCGTCATCGACCCGCTCGCTGATCCGGTCCGGATGACGCGCCTCTTCCCGGTACAGGTTCCGCACTGCTCGGCCGAGTTCGCCGAGATGGGGAAGATCGAAGCCCGCCAGACGTAGTTGGACCGCACGGGGGGAGTCGAAGCGGGGGTCCGTGGTGAAGTCGGTGGCGAGCCGTTGCGCGAGGGGGGCGAGTCGCTGAGCTCCCTGTTGGCCGTCGTAGAACGCCGGGGTTCCGGTGATGACGAGGAAGAGTCCGGGGAAGCGTCCGGCGTCGATCTCGTCGAGAAGTTGCCGCAGGGCGTTGAGCCCCTTTTCCCGGACGTCGCCCCGGACGCGTTGCAGCGTTTCGATCTCGTCGAGGACGAGGAGCAGTCCGGGGTGGCCACAGTCACGCAGCACGGTGAGGAGCCCCTGAAGAAAGCCGAGCGCCGCGAAGTGATCGAGGTCCCCACGGACGCCGGCCGTACGGCGCGCAGAGGCTGCGACGGACTTCTGTCCGCCCAGCCAGGCGATGAGCGCTTCGGCGGTGGCTCCGTCCCCAGCCGCGACGGCCCTCCGATAGCCGCGCAGCGCCGCGGCGAAAGCGGGCGTGGTGCGGGCGACTTCCGCCAGCCGTCGTTCCATCAGCGCGTCGACCGCCTCGGCAAGCCCCGCCTCGTCCTCTTCGTCGGCCTCTCCGGCGTCGAGGACTTCCTCCTCCAAGGTGTAGAACCACGAATCGACCACCGCGCGCAGGGCACTGGGCTGATGCGTTGCGGTGGTCAGCCGCTCGGTCAGCCTGCGATAGACCGTCTCCAGCCGGTGCAGTGGAGTCTCCGTCTCGGAGATCTGCACTTCGGCCGTAGCCAATCCCGCTCTCTTCGCGCGTTCGGCGAGCCAGCGGGCGAAGAAGGTCTTGCCGGAACCGTAGTCCCCACGAATCGCGTGGAAGGCGGCCCCGCCCCGCGAGGCTGTCGCCAGGTCGTCGTCGAGTGCCGCTTCGAAGCGACCGAGGCCGACCGCGAGGAGGTCGAGACCCGCTTGGGGCACGGTTCCGCGCCGCAGCGCGTCGATGACCTCCCGCCGTCGGACCGCGCTGGCCTGGGCCACGGGGCCCGTCATCGTGACCCCTGAGTCGGCAGGAACTGCCCGCGCAGCAGTGTCTCGTCGAGTTTGACCGTGTAACCGCCGTCGATGAATCCGAGCACGGGGTAACCCTCGACGTTCAGAAGCCGCTGGACAGTGGCGACGAAGCCCTCGATGTTTCGTCGCACACGTCCGGTGGCCGAGATCGCTGCCGCCAGGGCTGCCGGGGACATGGTGCCGCCCGCTGCCACCAGCTCATCGATCACGGCCGCCACGATCTTTGCTTCCGGCGCCTTGCGAATGTACGCCTTCTGCGCCTCGTAGACCTCGCTCGCCACCACCTGGTCGCCGAGGCTGAGCGGTGCGGCCAGGAGTTCCTCGCCACCGCGCCCGTCGGCCGTCACTACGTCCGCGTCCGTGAACAGACCCTCGGACTGCTTCGGAGTCTTACTCGGCTTGGGCTTTGAGAAAGTGACTTCACCTGCCGTAACAGGCTCCGCCTCCGTCGCAGTGGCGGCAGAAGCCCGCCACCACGACGGTGCTGCTTGCTCCCGGGGAAGCGGATCCCATCCCTGAGGCGCCAGCTCGGCCGAGGGTGCGAGGACCAGCACGGGCACGGTTACTTCGGCCAGGGCAGCGCCGCCGTGGTATCCGGCCCGGCGACCCGAGTAGCGAATGTTCTCGCGCCAAGGCGCGACGATCGTCCCGTCTCCGTCCAGCACGCGGGGGCCTCGCAGGGCTACTTCCCCCTCCCGGGCATCCGTGCCCGGCCGCCAGCGGGCGGACCCGACCGGCCCGTCCACCTCGACGGGGGCGCTGCCCGGTTCACGCTCCAGAACGTGCCCGTGGTCGGACGTCAGAACAACGGGCCGCCCGTAACTGCGGGCAGCGGCCAGCAGTTCGCGCAGGTAGGTGACGTCGTGCAGCGACCACGCGGTGCGCTGGCCCTGCTGCCCGGAGTCGAGAGCGTCGTCGATCGTGTTGAGGACGACTCCGACGACGGCGTCCGAGGCGAGGGCGAGCAGCAGGTCCGGGGCAAGGAAATGCCCGGCGTCCCCGCCGATCGAGGCCTTGTGGAAGAGCGCTGCGTCCTTGCGACGCTTCCTCCAGAAGGCAGTGAAGCCGGATGATTCCACTGACTGACCGCCCGCTACCGCAGTCCCAGTCAGCAGTGAGGCCCTACTCACCTGGGTCACGGAGGGGAGCGTCGTAACCGCCGCGAGGCGCTGCGCGGGTTCGCCCTGTGCCGGACGCGGAATGATCTCCCGCCAGCCCTCGCGTTCCGTCTCCTCCCCGAGCTGGGCCGCAACGGCACTGTTCATACCGTCCAACACGATGACAAGGGGGGGCATGCCGGCGGCCAGCGGTCGTACGACGGTCTCCAGGACGTTCTCGACCACCAGAGCGCCGCCCGGCTGCTGAGCGGTGGCATGGAGTGTCCAACCTGCCAATTGCCGGGCGAAGGCCTCGTCCAGTGCTTCCCTACGGTCCCGTCCTTCGGCATACAGCGCGCGCAGATGCCGCGCGGCTTCCCGGTCGCCCCCGGGATCGCCGCTCCACAGCACCGTGAGCGCCCGGTCGGCCCAGCCCCAGTCGGCTCCGTGCGCTGCGACTCCCGCCGCCACCCCTGTGACGGCGGGTACGGGCAGGCGCAGCCAGCGTGCGAGACGTACGGCCATTTCCGCGACCCGTACGCGGTCGGGGAAGAGCCCGGCCAGGGCGTGCCCCTTCAGGTCGGCGAGTTCGTTCTCGCCTGCGTCCGGAGACTGGCGGGCCGCCGCGATCACCTCCCCCAGCTGGGCTGCGAAGCTGGAGGGGAGAAATCGGCTGGCGGCCAGACCTGACGTGAGGCCGGCGTCGCGTGCCAGCTCATCGGCCCGGTCGAGTACCGCGAACACGCGTTGTCTGGCACTGTCGCTGCTGCGTGCCTCGGAGATCCAGCGGATCAGTGTCCCTTCCACCGAGTCGGTGAAAGCGGTGAGTTCGGCGCGCCGAGGGCGTGCCTGACCGAAGAGGCCGCCGACGGCGAGGACCGTGTCGGGGCTCGCAGCCGGATCGCGCAGCGCCGCGCCGAGCAACCCGAGTGCCATGGCGTCCGCCCCCCGCCCCGTTTCCGCGAGCGCGAGCAGCACCGGTACGGCGGGGCCGGCCACCTCACCGAGCCATTTCTTCAGCTCGTCCCGTTCGACGTCCTTGAGTTCGGCGAATCGGCGGGGGCCTGCCGTCGTGCGGGACCAGGCCAGCAGGGAGTCCGCGTCGATGGCGGTTTCTCTCGACGTGTCCGCGGAGCCTGGGGGCCGGGCCAGCCCGAGGCGTACGAAGACCAGGGCGCGCAGGGCCGAGTCCCGGGTGAGCACCCCCGCGGCTCTCGGCCAGCCGCCTTCCGCAGGTTCGGCGTCGAGCAGCGCTTCCAGCAGCCAGTCCTCGCGGTACATCCGCATGTCCAAGCCGGCGGCACCGAAGCGCTGCAGGACGATCTCGGCTCGGTCCACGGTGAGCGTGCGACGGCGCACCGCATGTCCGCGGAGGTCCCAACCGAGCTGTGCGTCGTCCACTCCGGTGGTGACGACGAGCAGGCTGCCCGGGGCTGCGTCCGCGCGATGCTCCTGCCACGCGGCGAGCAGTCCGAGGACGGACGACTCGTCTCGCACGCTCACCCGCCGCGGCTCACCGCCCACCGTAGCGGTGAAAGCGCCGGTGGCCCCAGGTGCGTAGCGGCCGTGGATCAGCATCAGAGAGCGGTCGCGCAGCGCGGAAGCGTTCTTTTCCAGTAGGGCTTCGATCGTGCGGCGGCCGACCTGCGGAAGAGGTTGGACCATCAGTTGCCTGCCTCTTCGGTGTCGGCTGTCCCGGCATCGGCCTCGACGACTTGCCACGAGACCTGGACGCGGGCGCCGGGATGTGCGGTGAGGAAGGTGCGGAGTTCGCTGCTGAGTTCGGCGACGGTGGCAGCCAGACTGGCTTCGAGCCGCGTCGGTTCGACGAGGTACGTACCGTGGGAGCCTGACGGGCCGGGGGCGGGTGCGATCGGCCCGGTGGGAGCGGCGGGTCCTGGCCACACTGCTCCCTGTCGGGGGTCCGCCGCCTGGGGTGAGACGGTAGGCACCGACGGGTTGCCGTGCTCGGTGAGCCGGACGTCCTCGGCGGTCGGCTGCGCCGGGGCCGCCGGCGGGGTCACCGGCTGCGCCGCCTGGGCGAGCCGGGTGGCCTCCCGCATCAGTGCCATGGCCGAGCCCTGGATGCCGGCGAGGATCGGGGCGAGGGACTCGTCCCGGGACTCATGGCTGTTCGCGACGCGTTGGACGGTTGCCAGGAGTCCGCGGGCCCGGTCGCCGACGGAGTCGTCACGCGTCGACAGCTCGTGGACTGTGTCGAGCAGCGGAGGCCATTCCTCGGAGTGGAGCTCGGAGAGCACATCGGGCGCCTGCTTGAGGGCAGCACCGATCTCCTCATCGCCGACCTCGTAGGCGATGCTCGCGATCTCCTGGACGACAAGGGTCGGATCGCCGGTGCGCTGTACGCGTGCCATGAGGTCGGCGGCGGCCTTCAGGGACTGAAGTCGCGGCGCCTGCACACCGCCGAGCCCCTCCAGGCCCAGCCGGCCGGCGTGCTTCTGCAGCAGGTCGCGCACCCCTGCAACGGCTTTGCGGTGTTCGTCCGCGACACCCCGCACCTTGTTGGCGAGCTGGGCGACGTTACGGGCGAAGAGCACCGGCGAAACGTGCACCCCGAAGATGACACCCGCCCTGCGCAGAGCATTACTGAACGTGTCCTCGTCCGGCAGCGCCACTGCCCGCAGCCCATAACCGGGACCGATCTTGTCGAGCTCGGGCGCCTGCGGAATCGTGGAGGTCTGGTAGATCCAGGTGCGGTCGTCGACCAGCGCGTAAGAGGCGATGAGCAGGTTGCCGACGTGGCGGTCGAGCCCTTCGTAGCCCATCTCGGAGATCCAGGTACGGATGGTCTCCACGGCGAGATCGCCGTCGGCGTCGGCACTCTCCGCGGCCCGCTTGTTGATGCGCAGCCGCCAGTCGTTGGTGACGACGAGCGGACCGTCGTGCACCTCTCCGAGACCGAGCGCGTGCACGATCTTCCGGACCTTCTCCAGGTGGTGGCCGTCGACGACCACACGCCGCGACCCGTCCTCCATCGCCCGGGTGATCCATTCAAGCGTGGTCTTGAGGTCGCCCAGGGTGATGGGCTTGCGGGTCAGCCGGGGGTCGAAATCGGGGTGCTTGGGGTAGCGCGCCGCGTACATCTCGTCGGCGAGCAGCAGCAGGTTCTGTTCGAACCCGACGGCAGGTTCCGGCCGGGTCCGTTCGAAACCGCGCTGGAGGGAGATCAGATGCTGCCCCTCCGGCACCTGCGCACCGACCGTGCCGGGCTCGGCTCGGTTGATCCCGTACAGCTCCAGGAGCGATGTGGTGAGCCGTTCGGTGAGGCTGTCCCGCGAGGCCTTGAGCTGGTTGCGGATCTGAGTACGTTCCTCTGCGGGGCGGGTGGCGGTGTGATCCTCCAGCCGGTCCCGCTCCAGCAGGTAGTTGATCTTCAGGAGGCGGCCGAGCTGCCGCCCCGTCTGCTCGGAGAAGAAGTCGGGCAGCCAGACGAGGACGGGCTCGTTCCGACCGGCCCTCCGGAGCTTGTCGACACGCTGGACGTCGTCCATGGGTGAGTGGTCCGCGTCGTCGAAGGGGTAGTCGAAGACGATGCGGATGTTGCCCGGCAGCTGTGGCGTGAACTCTTCGTCCGGCAGGTGGGTGTCACGCACGTTGCCAAAGACCAACTCGACCCGGCGCTTGGTGCCGCGCCAGACGACCTCCCGCTCACAGACGAAGGACTCGGTGTCCTTGACTCCCAGCGCCCGCCACAGCTGGTCCTTGATCCACTGACGGCGGTAGCCGAGCTGGTCGGCGGCTCCCTGAACCTCTTCGAGGAGGGGCTCCACGTCCAGATCCGAAAGGTGCAGGTGGAAGACGGGATCGCTGGTGTCACCCTCGCTGCGCAGCTCTCCGTCGTATTCCACCTGGAGATCCCGCAGCCGCTTGACGGCCACGGAGCCCGCGTCGCCGACCCGGGTGCGAATCGCGCCGTGGTTCAGCGCGGCGAGCCGACTGCCGGTGAGGCGGGTCAGCGCGGGCACATTGGGGGCGAGGGCTGCCAGCAGCAGCGTCTTGACCAGCCGGTCGTCGGTCTGGAAGCGCTTGTCGTCCTTCGACTTGTACTTCTCCAGAAGGGTGTCCTTGACCCGACCGTGGAAGCGGTGCGCGATCTCCGACTCGCGGCGCAGCTTGGGCGTGAAGGCTGCACCAGTGCGGTCCGCGATGACGTCGTACAGGTCTCCGAGCGGGATCAGCTCCCCGAGCTTGAGATCGTCGCGACGCCGGCGCAGCAGTTCCTGCACCAGCTTCAGGCCGGTCCGCTCGCGCTGCAGGGCGCCGGAGAGGTCGACGAGCACGTTCAGCAGGGCCGGGGAGAGCGGGTAGAGCTCGCGGAAGTCGTCCCAGCTGGCCTCGGTGCGGCCCTGCGCGTCGAGGAGCACTTGGCGCACCTCGTCGTTCGACGACTCCACGATCTTGAACGCGTCGTCGCGGACGGCCTCCATGCCCGGCTTGGGGGAGAGCACGCGGTGCTTGATGATCTCGACGAGGTTGCTGTCCTCGAGGTCGACGACGTCGAAGCGTTCGGCGAGGTACTCGATCTGCTGCTCGAGGTTCTCCACGTCGGCACCGGCCACATCGCTGCCGATGAGCTGGGACAGGTCCCGCTGGCGGGAGATGAACGACACGATCGGCACCGGCCGGCCGCTGTCCGCGGACTCGATCAGCTTGACCAGCCGCTGCACCTGGTCCCGGACAAAGTCCTGCTTGCCCATGTTCGCCTGGAGCCACAGCACCAGCTCGTCCAGGAAGAGCACGACCCCGGTGTAGCCGAGAGACTGGGCATGCCGGGAGATGATCTTGAGACCGTTCTCCAGCGGCACATAGGCCCCGGCCTCACCGCGTACGCCCTGAGCGTACGAAGCCATCGGCCCGGCCAGCAGCGCGGAGACCAGCTTCTCCCGGTACGGGTCGTCCACGGCGGAAGCGGTGAACGCCCGGTCGAAGTCGGCGCCGCTCCAGCCGCCCGCGGCCGACACGTCGGCACCCGTGTCCAGCGGCGCCATGTCGTCGGGGTCGGCTTCCACGGGCGCGGCGCTGCTGGGGGCGAGCGCCGCAGCCCCCTTGCCCAGCCACTGCAGGAACTTCGCGTCGTCGGCCAGGAACGCCCGCTGGGCCCGGGCGTCGGCGAGCAGGGCGTCGGCCCGGTAGACGGGGGGCAGCGGCTCGTCGGGGTGGAGTTCGCGCACGGTGTGCACGTAGCCGCCCAGCAGCGCCGAGTCGAGGTCGGTGGAGCCGACGAGGTGGTAGGGAACCATCAGGAACCGGCTCTGCCGCAGCCAGTCCTGGTGCGGGGCGACCACCTCCATGAGGCGGGGCTTGGCGTGGACCGCCGAGTGGTTGTTGAGCACCGCGTGCAGCACGGACAGGAAGTGGCTCTTACCGGAACCGAAGGAGCCGTGCAGATAGGCCGCGTGCGAGTTCCCCGTACGGACCGCGTTCGACACGATGCTCAGCGCATGCCGGAAGGCACCCTGGAGCTGCTCGGTGACGACGTACTCGGCAACCCGTGCGTCGGTCTCGCTGAATCCCTGAGAGAGCTCGATCTTGAAGTCGCCCGCATGGACGTCTTCCTTGATGTCGATGACATCCTTCAGGAAGAGCTCGCTCGTAGGCATCAGGCGATCAGTCCCTCGGTCGGTGGCTTGGCGTACGTCACACGGTGTGCGCTGGTCGGCACGCCTCAATCTTGCCAGGCCCACGGCTTGCGGGACCCAGCCCCCGCAAGATCCACGCCACTCCGGGGCACCCTCGGTCACTTCTCCCTCTTCACGGGTCACGCTCCGTGCCGCTGGGTAGATTGGCCGCCGGGATAAGGGGTTCCGACGGGGGCGGGGGCGGTACGTGGGGTGGCGCGAGGAGATCACTACGGCGCTCGGCGAGTGGATCATGATCGAAGGCGGTGCGGGCAGGCAGCCCCGGTGGCAGCGCATCGCGCGCGCGGTCCGCACCGGGGAGCCCGGAGGATTCGCGGTGGACCTCCGGGGTTCCGACATCGGCCCGGACCAACTCGACGGCCTGAGGCTCTCCGGCCCCGAAGCCGACGACATCGAGGCGAACGGCTTCGCCGTCTCCGAGGCGGTGCAGAACGGCTCGCTGCTCACCCTGCGCGTGGCAGAGTTCGCCGATGTCGCGGACCCTCATTTGTGGATGTTGAAGCAGCCGCCCACCTTCCTCATCGAGGCATTGCGCGACGGTATCGCCGGGCTCGGCGAAGCCCCTCTGGCCGCCGCGCTGGCCGGCCGGGCCATCGGCGGGACACTGGCGCAGGCCCCGGATCCGCCCGGTTTCCATCCCGCGCAGGGGGATGCGTACCGGGCCTGCCTCGGCTCGGGTGTCCTGCTGGTGTGGGGACCGCCCGGCACGGGCAAGACCACCGTCCTCAAGCGCGCCATCGGCGACCTGATCGACCGGGGCGACCGGGTGCTGCTGGTCTCCGCGACCAACATCGCCGTGGACAACGCCCTGCTCGGAGTGGTCCGGGAGAAGCGCCACAGCCCGGGCGACATCGTCCGCGTGGGCCCGCCCCACCTGCGGGAGGTCGCCGAGGACGCTTCGGTTTCCCTGCCGCTGATGGTCCGGGAGCGCCTGGCGGAGGTCGCCGAGCGCCGCCGGACGGTCGAGGCCGAACTCGTCGCCGTCCGGAACCGGGCCGGCCAGCTGGCCGCCCTGAACACGGTTCTGGCCGGTTTCGATCCCGCCGCCTACTTCGCTGCGCTGAAACTGCTGCGCACCCCGGGGCAGGACCTGGCGGCTGCTCTGGGGCGGGTGGCCTCGGCCGAGGCCCGGTCGGCGGAAGCGGTGCAGAGCTACGCGGATGCCGCGCGGGTGGCGCAGGAGGCGTCCGACCGCAGCGCGGCCGCGGATGCGTCGCGTGAGCAGTGGAAGCAGGTCGAAGGGCTGCGCAAGGAGCAGGTCCGGGTCCGGCTGGCGGCGGAACGCCGCGAAGCCGCCGCGCTGCTGACGGAGGACTCCTGCGGTGAGCTGCGGGAGGAGTTACAGGAGTTCGAAGCCTTGGGCTCGGTGGCCCGATGGCGTAAGCGAGAGAAGATCACGGAGCTCCAGCAGCAGCTGCACGACGCCGAGCAGCAAGCGCTCAGGGACCGCCGCGCAGCAAAGGACGCGCGCACGACGGCGACCACCCACATAGCGACGCTCGACACCCGGATCGCGGCACTCATATCCGCCATCCCGTACACCCCGCAGCAGATCGACAGCCTCGAAGCCGACGCGGAAGCCAAGCTGATCGCTGCGGAACGTGCCCAGGAACTGTGCCAGGCCTGGGACCGGGAGTCGGCCGAAGCCACCCAGGCGGCCTCGCAAGCCCAGGCTGCACACGATCTGACCGCAGAAGCCGTCCGGTGGGGGTGGCCACAGCGGTACGACCGGGCTCAACGGCTACGCCCGGCCGTGGCGGCCGACGCCGCCAGACGCCCCGCGCTGGAGAAGCAGTACGAGGAAGTCCAGGAGGAGTACGAACGCCTCGCCCGCAACGCCCAGGGCGAGATCATCAAGGGCGCGAAGCTGGTCGCCACGACCCTCGCCAGGTTTCGCACCAACCGGGCGGTCTTCGAGGGCCCGTACGACGTCGTCCTGGTGGACGAGGCGGGCGCCGCCACTCTGCCGGAGGTACTGCTCGCCACGGGAAAGGCCGGTCGTGCCGCCGTCCTGCTCGGGGACTTCATGCAGCTGGGTGCGGTCATCCCGCCTTCGCTCAAGGAGCCGGACCGGGACGACATCAAGCGATGGCTGCTCCCCGACGTCTTCCAGCACTGCGGGATCGTCGAGCCGGCGGACGCTCAGGCGCACCCGGCGTGCGTCACCCTCACCGAGCAGCACCGCTTCGGCCCCGCCGTGATGAAACTGGCCAATGATCTGGCGTACGGCGGCGTGCTGCGCGGCGGCAGCCAGGCGCGGGCGGCGCGGCCGACGGACGACCCCGAGATCGTCCTCATCGACACGGACGGCCTGCACGAACTGGCCAGGGCCCATCTGACAGGAAGCCGGAAGGGGTGGTGGCCGGCAGGTTCCCTCATCTCCCGGGCGCTGGTGGAGCTGCACCGGGAGAACGGCGAGGACGCGGGCATCGTCACCCCGTACGGAGTACAGGCCGAGGCCACGCTGGAGGCCCTGCGCGATGTCGAGGGCTCCGGGCGGCCCCTGGCCGAGGTGGGTACGGCGCACCGGTTCCAGGGGCGTGAGTTCGACGTCGTCATCTTCGACACCGTGGAGGGAGCGGACAGCAGGGAGCTGTGGATGGCCCTCGCCCACCGGCAGCCCGGAGCCGACGAGTGGAGGCGTAACGGCGTACGGCTCTTCAACGTAGCCGTCACCCGGGTCAAGACCCGGCTCTACATCATCGGCAGCTGGGAACGTATCCGCGGGGCCAAGGCGGGAACCGCCCTCGCGCAGCTGGCCGGGATGATCGGCACTCCGGGCGTCCGCCGCCTCCAGGCCAAGCACCTGGTCACCCCGCCGCACGCCCCCACCGCGTACCGGGGCGAGTTCGGGACCGCGCTCGCCGAAGTGTTGAGCCGGCACGTGGAAGTGACGGGCATCGAGGACGAGCGCGATTTCTACCGCACCTTCACGGACCAGATCCGGCAGGCGCGCGAGTCCCTGTGGCTCTGGGCCCCGTGGGTGGCGAACCGGCTCCGCTCCCTGCTGCCCGAACTGCGGGACGCGGTCGCCCGAGGGGTCCGCGTCACCGTCTTCATCCGCGACGACACGGACAAGCTCCAGCGTCAGGACAACAACCAGTCGCTCATCGCGGACCTGCGTGCCGTGGTCCACACGGTCGTCCCGATGTACGTGATGCACCAGAAGATCGCAGTGATCGACGAGCGCACGGTCATGCTCGGCAGCCTCAACGTGCTCTCGCAGCACGACACGCGGGAGGTGATGCTGACGATGCGGGGCTCCCACTTCGCCCGGAAGCTGCTGGAGCACGAGCACGCGGAGGTGTTCGCCCGCCCGCCGAAGTGCGGCCGGTGCAAAGGCACGGAGATCGAGATCCGCCGCTACAAGCAACGCAACTGGGTCTGGCGCTGCTACGCCACCGCCTGCAAGACCACCGCGAAGGGCAGCTCGAACGCCTGGACCCAGGACATCCGGCTGCCGGGCTCGCGCTGAGCGCGTGTTCAGTGGGGGGGTACGGCTACTCCGGGCGCAGCGGGCAGTCGGCCCACACGGTCTTGCCCGGCCCGACCCGGTCCCGTACGCCCCACCGGAGTGCGAGGGCGTCGACGATCACGAGACCTCGGCCGCCGTCCTCGCCGGGAACGGGTGAGTGCTCGGCGGGCGGCGCCTCCGGCCGACGGGGGTGCGTGTCGGACACCTCGACGCGTACGGCGCTGCCGTCGGGGGCGAGCAGGAGCCGCAGCTCGAAGTCCCGTCCCGGAACCCGGCCGTGCAGCGCGGAGTTGGAGGCGAGCTCGGCGACGACGAGCGTGAGCGCGTCGAAGGCCGCCGAACCACGGGGAATACCCCAGGCGACGGCCTCGACCTCGGCCAGCATCCGGGCGAGTCGCGCGCCGCGACGGGTGGCGGAGAAGCGCTGGGTGAACGTACGTACGGTGACGGGAGCTTGGGCGTGAGGAGCGGTCATGGGCCTCAGCGTTCCGGCCGTCGGCGCTGCTCGGCAGGGACGACACTGGTACAGATCGCTCTGTACTGGTTCACCCGCTGGACTGGGCGGGTAACTGCCCGTGACCATGGGTCAGTCGGGCGGGTGCGCGTGCGGAGGGGCGGCTGTGTGATGAACGAGGACCACGGCGGCGGTACCAACAATGAACCAGAACTCTCGGACAGCCTCAAGACCTTCGGGGCGGTGCTCAAGGTCCTGAGGGAGGAAGCAGGTCTGACCCAGGAGGAGTTCGCGCCGCGGGTGCGGTACTCGGCGCACTACATCGCCAAGATCGAACAGGGCAAGCGCTTCCCGCCGGGCGATCTGTCGGAGCGGGTGGAGGAACCGCTAGGAGTGGTCGCGACGAAGGTGCTGGCAGCGGCTGCGCGGAGCCTGACGCGGAAAGCGGGGCTGGCGTCGCGGTTCCACCAGTGGGCGGGCATCGAGGAAGAGGCGGTGTCGCTGTACGCGTACGAGTGCAGGGTGATTCCGGGGTTGTTGCAGCCGGAGCCGTACATCCGGGCGGTCTTCCAGCGACACCTCCCACCACTTACGGAGGACCATTTCGAGCGCCAGGTCGCCGCTCGACTGGCCAGGCAACGACTACTGACCGAACGTCCGAACACCGCCTTCTGCTTCATGATCGAGCATGCCTTGCTCGAACGCCGATTGGGTGGTGTTGAAGTCACGAGGGCTCTGGTGGACTTCCTGCTGGAACAAGGCCGTCTCCGCAACGTGGAGATCCTGATCATGCCTCTACGCCAGGAGGATCACTCGGGCTTCGAGGGGTCGATGTACCTCGCCGAAACTCCACGCAACCAGTGGCTCGGCTACGTCGAAGGGCACGACAGCAGCACAGTCATCAGCGACCCCAAACAGGTCAGCCCCATGCTTCAGCGCTATGGCAAGATGCGCTCACAGGCTCTGAGCCGTCAGGACACCGCGAGCCTGTTGGAGCAGATGCGAGGAGCGCTATGAGCACCACTGAACTGACCTGGTTCAAGAGCAGCTACAGCGGCGGCGGCGGCGACAACTGCGTCGAGGTCGCGCTGTGTCCCGAAGCCATCCTCGTCCGGGATTCCAAGGACACCCACCTGCGACCGCTGGCCGTATCACCCGACGCATGGTCGGCCTTCGCGGCACACGCAGCTGACGCCCACTTCTGAGACAGACCAACCGGGTGGCGGCGTGGACACCGCCACCCGGTTGCCGGGCCCTACTCGTCGTCCAGCGCCGCCTGCCGGGCAGGCTTACGCCCCCGCGACTTCTTCACCGGTCGCCAGGCGATCAGCTCCGCCGCACCGACCTGATGCTTGCGCAGCTGTTCCTCGTACTCGGCCACCAGCTCCTCCGCCGGGACGTCACCCCACTCGTCGTCGTACTCACCGTGCCACTGCACGACCCACGGCATGACTTCACGCAGGCCGGCCAGCAGCGGAACGATCCGCTCGGTGTCCCAGCCGTCCCGGGTGGTACGCGCCTTGAGCAGGTCGAACAGCGCTTGCGCCTGATCTTTGTGGTCCCACCCGGCCCAACCCAGCATCAGCGTCGAATCGGCGTCCGGGCCGGCCTCGGGGTACGAGATGAACCGCTCCTTGGGCACGTCGAGCTTGCCGCGGTTCGACCAGTAGGAGGCGCGCAGGAAGTCCGAGGACTTGTACTTGGCCGGCGGGTCGATGTCGAGCCGCTCCCCCGTCCGGTCCTCCTTGCGCTGCAACTCCCAGACGTCTTCCCATTCCTTGCGCGTGCGCAGACCGGAGTCCTTGTAGCGCATGGCAGCGAGGTACGGCACGTGCTCGTCGGCGACGACCTCGGACAGCACCTGCGGGAGGGGCAGGTCAGGCTTGCCGAGGTGGTCGGCCGCATAGAGCGCGGCGACGGAGGTGAAGTCCGCGTCCGTGCTGAGCTGGTCGGCGAGGTTGTTGACCGTCATGGGGCGAGGACGTCGAAGCCCGTCGCGGACCTCGTACCAAAGGTCGGCGTTCTCCATGCGGTCCAGCAGCCAGGTCCGCAGCGCGGCCCGTTCCTTCTTCTCCCACGGCTCAGCGGACCAGCGCCGCTTGTGCTCGGGACGCTCAATCAGTCCGATGCCCTTGGGCTGCCGGTTGATGAGGTCGATACGGGCCTGGACGATGTCGCGGTACCAGTCGGGCCAGTGGGCGGGGATCTCGATGACGGGGGTCGAGCCGTGCCGCTTGAACCACGCGGTCTCAACCTCCCCGGCTTCTACCTTGCGCGCAAGCACGATCTCGAAGGCCCGCTCGCCGAGTTGCACCTCAGGAGTGTCAGCGCGTTTGTCCTCAGGCACGGTCGTCCGCATGGCCACGCCGCCCGTGAGTAGCCCGTAGAGGCGGTACACCTCCCAATCCAACTCCTCTTGCATCGCGATCATCTGCTGTCGAAGACCGAAGTACCGAGCACGGAAATCATCGAGGATAGAGCGCGCAGGCACCGTGGATTCGACTAGCGCGGATGGCTCTGTTCCCGCTAGCTCGCCCGCGATCGAGTCTAGCGATAGGCCGATCTCATCAGGTAGTGATTCCGGGAGAGGGAGCTCCTGAATTTTAGTCCCAGTGAATTCATAACGCTCCTCCCACTCCTCATCCTGGACACCACGCCCGAGACCGCTCCCACCCTTGCCCTGACTCACCTGCTTGAGGTAAAAGCAGACGGTCGAAGAGTTGAGCAAACCCAGCAACTCGATAAATTCACCCACCCCCACACCTTGCGGAAGCTTGATAATGGGCGCAGAGCGATTAAATACCCTACTCTTCCGATCCAGGACGAAGTGATTATGAGTAGCCACGAAGGCGAAGGCAATTGCCCATGTCGCAGTCTTCTTGTCGAGTGGAAACTGATGCCAAGCCCACCACTGCCGCCCATCTGTGCGGTAATTTCCACCCCCGAACGTTCCCCGCATCCATAGATCGGTACGAAGCGGCCAGAAATGGCGAACAAACTCCCCTCCCAGCTCCTCCAGCTTCAGTAGCTCACGCTTCTCCGAGTATGGAACGACCGTGAGGTCCCGATCCACAAACAACCAATCCCGGGTCTGATCTCCCCTGTGGCTCACTTTCGCGTGAAGAGTCTTGGCCATCTTCGCAAGCGGGCCGTCCACAGGAAGGGTGAAGGCATCGTCGGCGTGAGTATCTCCATAGAAGCCGAGTCGCGCAATTCTCTCCTTCAACTTCACAGGAAAAGCATCAAGAATAGCCATGAGACCTGCCGCACCACCACCGGACAACGACCAAGGGTGACTGAAAAACCTCCGAGCGTCAGCGTCTTCAACAGAGACCCAAGGCGACTCACTCCCCGGAATATTCAATTGCCGAACGATCGCCTGCCAGACAGCTCCGAGCGCAGGATCTCGCGGCTGTCCAGGCTCGCCGCGAACCCCCAAGACCGCCCTGATGCTACGGCTTGCATTTGGCACCCTATTTCGCCCGACCAGAATCACGGTAGGCGTCCCGTGACCTGGAATAAACGCACCCGAGGCGTCAATCACATGCGATAGTTCAACCCGATTCCGGAAGACCGTCTGAATCAACTTCTTGCCGAACTCTCGCTTCATAAAAGAGTTCGAAGTGATCTGGCCAACAAATCCGCCACCACCCCGATGGCCACCGGGGCCCTTTACCCCCAATTCGAAAAGCCTCTGCGCGAAAGGAACCGACAGTGCATAAATTCCGGCACTCGCGTCATACGCCGCCCGGTAGTTCTCGTTCTCCTGCTTGTCCTTCACCGTGATGTAAGGCGGATTCCCTACCACCACGTGATACGACCCCCGCCCCAGCAGGTCCACCCGCTTCGCGTAGTCCCACACGTCCTCCGTCGAGTACGCGAAAGCGCCCTCCTCGCGCCCCACCGACATCTCCGCGAACAGCGTGTCCAGGTCCGTCTGGATACCCGCCGCATCCCGCCCATGCAGCAGCGAATCCCCCACCGCCACATTGATCGGGAACGGGGGCGCATCCGCCAGCCTCCGCGAGCCCGCAGCCCGCATCGCCGCCACCAGCAGCCGGAACCGCGCGATGCTCACCGCGAACGGGTTCTTGTCGCACCCGTGCACGGACTCCAGCGAGCGGCGGACCAAGGTCCAGACGTCCGTGCCCGGTTCGGCCGCGCGCCACTTGTCCATGAGGCGGTGGAAGATGCCGAGCAGGAAGTGGCCCGACCCGCACGCCGGGTCGATGGTGCGCAGGCCTCGGCGCTCCCTGCCGTCCGGGCCGGTCCATACCGGGTCGAGGCCGAACTCGTGCTCCGAGACCGCCGGCTCAAGCGTGAGGTCGAGGATGAACTCCTCCACGAACTCCGGCGTCTGGAGCAGCGCGTACGTCTTACGGGCGTGCTCACTCAGGTCCTGGTAGAGGTCACCGAGAAAACGGGTGTCCCACTCCGGGTCGGTGAAGTCGAAGCGGATCTCGCCGCCCGCGCCCCACCGGCGCCAGAAGGACAGCAACTCGGTCGCCGCCTCGTACCCGGGCATGATGTCCCACAGCGGGTTGTGGTCGCGGTCGAAGAGGCCGGCGGCGGTGGTGTTCGACTTGGCGAGGTGGTCGAAGGCCGCGAGCAGCCAGTCACGGTTGTTGAGCCTCGGGTTCTCACGGAAGAACGCCTCGTGGCGGGCCTCGGCCACGGCCAGCCGGTCGCCGGGGCCTGCGATGAAAGGCTCGTCGATCAGGCCGTTGTCCTCGCAGAAGCGGACGAACACACAGGCCAGCACCCAAGCCGCAGCAGACTGCGTGACGCGCTCGTCGCGCCAGGACTCGTAACGGGCCGCCGTGCGACGGGACTCCTGCGCCTGCCGGTACTCCGTCTCCAGGCGGGTGCGGATCTCGTCCTCGGACTCGGTGCGCGCCCTCAGGTCGTCCTCCAGAAGCAGGACCTGCCGCTTCAGATCCTTGACCAGATCCTTCAGGCGTTCCGCCCGGTCCGCACCGGCCGTGGTGTCCGTCACTGTTCGCTTCCTTCTCGCCGCACTGCGTCATCCGCCGCATGGCCTGCGGCTGAGGTACTCAATCCTGCCAGCCTACGGACCGCTGTCGGAGCCCCACGGCCCCCGCAAAACCCCCACCAGGTCCTTGATCATCCGGATAAAGTGATCGTCGTGACGGCTCCGACCACCCCGACGCGCCCCCGGCACACCTTCCTCAAGGCGGGCCACGACCTCTACAAGGCTGCGCTCCAGCTCTCGAACGGCGGCGCGCTCCCCGGCCCCACCGATCACCTGGCCGGACTGGCCGCGGAATGTGTGGCCAAGGCGATGCTCATCGACTTCTTCGGTTCGGTGCAGGAAAGGCCCACCGCCAAGCCGTACAGCCCGACGATCGAGAACATGCCGGGGATGGACAAGTTCAAGGCAGCACACGGTCACATGCCCGGCGCGTGGGAGCACCTGATGATGGTGCTGGACGGTCGGAGAGGGGCCGAGATCCGTAAACACATCCCGCGGCAGAACCCGTTCAAGACGCCACACGACAAATGGCACGAGGGGCACCGCTATGTTGATGGCGACACCCTGTCCCCCGAACGCATCGCCAGGCATCTCGCAGCCACGCTCAGCCTGATCACCGCGTACAACCATGCGAAGTAGAGAAGCGACCTGACCTGATGACCTCACTTCCTCGTTTCGACGAAGCCTGGGAAGCCGCGTGCGATCTCGCCCGCCTCGCCGCCCAGGGCGGACGGGACGTAATGCTCGTCCGTGATCTGTCCGGTCAGTCCACTCTCCTGATCGACGACCGCGCCGATGCCGAGCCGCTGGACCCCGAATCCGAAACGGTCGTGTCGCTCCGCGAGGGGTTCGCCCGCAAGGTCCACCCCTTCGCGGCGGACGATCCTGTCCAGACCGCCAGCTCGCTCTTCGTCCCGGAGATGTTCTTCGGCGCGGCCGAGCTCATCGTGCTGGAGGAACGGGAGCAGGACGGCCCCGGCCAGGTCGCCGTACTCGAACGCACCGTCGTCGGCGGGGACTGGGCAGCCGTGGGCGCCGAGGTCGAGCAGCAGCCGGCCCGCCAAACCCGCCGCCTCGCCTTCTACGGATTCAAGGGCGGTGTCGGCCGCTCCACCGCCACCACCGTCCTCGCCCGCAACCTCGCCGAGCGCGGCCACTGCGTACTCGTCGTGGACCTGGACCTGGAATCCCCCGGGGTGTCCAACCTGCTCGCCGAGCCGGGGGCCACTCCCCCGCACGGCATCGTGGACCACCTGGTGGAGTCTGCCGTCGGGAACGCCGATGGTCTTGAGCTGGTCAGCCGCTCCTCCATCCTCCCGCCCGAGCAGGGCAACGGCGAGGTGTGGCTGGCTCCGGCGGCCGGGACCCCGCTCGCCGGACGGCCGTACGACTACCTCGCCAAGCTGAACCGCATCTACAGCGACCTTCCCCCCGACGAGCCGGGAGGCACGCCCCGCTCCTTCGCCCAGCGGCTGGAGGACGCCATCGCCGCATGCGAGGCACAGGTGGAGGAGAAGGGCCGCCGCCCCGACGTGGTGTTGCTCGACAGCCGCGCCGGCATCCACGACATCGCGGCCGTCACCCTGACCAAACTCTGCGACCAGGCGCTGCTCTTCGCGGTGGACAACCCGTCCACCTGGGACGGCTACCGGATGCTCCTGTCCCAGTGGAAGCTGCGGCCCGACCGTGCCCGCGCCCTGCGCGACCGCATCCGGATCGTGGCCGCCATGTTCCACTCCGCAGGAGACATAGACCGTCTCAACACCCTGCGTCGGCATGCCTACGACGTCTTCATGGACACGCTCTACAACCTGCCTGACGACGAGTACGAGGAGCCTTTCCTCCCCGTCAAGGGCGAGGTGGACGACAAGCCCTACGCTCCCATCCCCATCCTCTTCGGCAACGACCTGGTGGGGCTGGACCCGCTGCGCAGCCGCAACTGGCCCGAGCTGCCGTTCGTCAGGGCCGCCTACCGCGAGTTCGTCGACACGGTGGAGAATCTGGTGCTGGACCCGTACGAGGACAAGTCATGAACGACCCCGCCATCCAGGCGACCCGCACCCTGCTGATCGACGCGCTCGGCTCCGCGCCCGACGCGAACACCAGCAACCCCGACCTCCGCACGATGTTCACTCCCTCGTCCCACCGGCTCGCGCTGGACCCCGACGTGACGGTGGTACGCGGAGCCCGCGGCACCGGCAAGACCTACTGGGCCAAGGCCCTGACCGACCCTGAACTGCGTGAGGTCGCCTCCGCCTCCTACATGATGCCGAGGCTGGGCCGTATCGAGGTGATCACCGCCTTCGCGCTCGAAGGCGGAGACGAGCCGGCGTTTCCGGGGAAGCGGACGCTCGCCGACCTGGTTACCCAGGGTGTCGACCCGAGGGACCTGTGGTCCGCAGTCGTCCTCACCGCGCTCAAGGTGCCGGAAGCCCTCGCGATCAAGCCCTGGTCCGAGCGCATCCGCTGGACGCGGGAGAACGGCGAGGCGTACGAGAACGCGCTGCGTCGGGCCGACCGGCGGACTCGGGAGCAGGGCAAGACGCTGGTCCTGCTCTTCGACGCGCTCGACCACCTGCACAACGATCGCGAGCACCTCGACCAACTGCTGTCGGGACTCTTCGAGGTGGCTCTGGAGCTCCGGCTCACCACGGGAACGCTGCGCGCCAAGATCTTCGTACGGCCGGACATGTACGAGAGTGCACCCAAGGCCTTCGCGGACGCTTCAAAGCTCGGCGCGAACGCCACCGACCTCAGCTGGAGCCGGGAGAACCTCTACGGGCTGCTCTTCCATCAGCTGGGCAACCACACCAGCGATCAGGCGAAGGCGTTCCGCAAGGCGACCGGTGAATGGCGGCCGGAGGGCGAGGGCCGCTACATAGCTCCGGTCGACGTGATCGCCGACCAGAGGCGGCAGGAGGAGGTCCTCGTCAGTCTGGCCGGTCCCTTCATGGGCACGGACCGTCGTAAGGGGCACACCTACACCTGGGTGCCGAACCATCTTCAGGACGGTCTCGGCCGGGTCAGCCCCCGGACGTGGCTCCACACGCTCTTCCGGTCGGCACAGCTGACCGCCGAGCGGTACGCCGGCCACACGCTCCCCCTGCACTACGACGCGATCCGCGAGAGTCTGAGCAGCGCGTCCAAGAACCGCGTCGACGAGCTGACGGACGACATCGGTTGGGCGGCACTCGCCGTCAAGCTGCTCGAAGGCAGCCAGGTGCCCATGGAGCCGTCGGCCGTGCGTTTCGCATGGGAGAGCAACCGTCTGTCGGGCAGGATCGTGGAGCTGTTGGAGGACGTGAAGCAGGGCAGCGGCCCTCGCAAGATCGACAACCTGACCGCGATCCTCGAAGAGCTTCTGGAACTGGGCGTCATGACCAGGCGCACCAATGGTGCCATCGACCTGCCGGACGTCTATCGGCTCGCCTTCAACATCGGCCGCAAGGGCGGGGTCGCACGTAAGCCCGTGGCCTGACCGACGGACGGTGCAGCGGGGTGCTGTTCCTGGCCTGAGCCAGCAACAGCACCCCGCCCTCACCCTTTCTCCAGCGTCTCCAGGAACGCCCCGTCCAGGTGCGCCTGCTCCCCGTCCCCGCCGATCACCTCGACGGTCCGGCCGTCCAGGTGCGGCAGCTGCGACCGGGTCTCCACCGGGCACAGGAGCCACAGCCCGTGCGGGTTCTCGACCGGTCGGCGGGCCGCGCCCTGGAGACCGACGAGGAAGGCGTGGCCGCCCTCGCCCCAGTAGCGGGCGATCAGGCCGGCGTCGTGCAGGAACAGCACCGTGCGAGGCAGGGCACAGCGGGTCTGGAGGGCCTCCGCGACGCGCTGCCAGACGGCGCGTACGAAGGTGGCCAGGCCCGGCTTGATCCGGCCGGGTGCGGAGGCGCTGTCCGCGCGCAGCACCGTCTGCCAGTCCTGGCCCTTCTCCTCCACCAGCTTCCGGAACTCCGCCAGGAAGACGGCGCCCAAGTCGACGGGCAGGACCGGGAAGGCTGCCGCCACGGCGTCCGCGACGCCGGGCAGCCGGACGCCCTTCACCGTCAGGGCAAGGAAGCCGCCGCGCCGGGCACTTGCCATGAGGCGTTCACGGACCGCTCCGTGCGGGTCCTCCCGCTCCAGGCGAGTGACACGGCGCGGCGGCAGGAGACTGGTCAGGCCGCCGGAAGCCGTCACGGGGTGGGCCGTCCTGGCGGCGGGCAGCTGGAAGGTGTCGGAGTCGAGGTCATAGCGGAGGTCGAACCGGGCCGCCTGCAGGGCGTCCTCCAGCTCGACGTGGGTGGGCTCACGGCCTCCCGCGAGCACCTGGAGTTCGGGGAAGCGTGCCTTGACCCGTGCCACCAGCTCGGCCGGGTTGATGCCTCGGTCGGCCCGTACGCCCGCGCCTGCCTGGGAGATGCGCAGCGCGCGCTCCAGTCCGAGGTCTCGCGGGTACAGCTCCAGACGCGGCGTGACCTCGACGACCGGGGCGATGGCCGCGGCGAGCGCGACGAGCCGGGTGTCGGCGAGGGGTGCGAACCCCTCCGGCGTCGGTACGGCCCTCAGCTCGCGAACCACCTCCGCTCTGCCCGGGAGCGGCTCCTGCCGGGCCAGCCGTTCGGCGGTGGCGCCGAGCGCCGCCGCGTAGTCGGCCAGTTCCCGTGGGCTGGGGTCGTCGGTGCCCGGCAGGGACTCCGAGGCGAGAAGGACCGTGTCGCCACGCCGGTGGACGGCGAGCCTGGGCTCGTGTCCGTCCGTCTCGTCGCCGGTCTCCGCCTCCGCTGCGGCGCGTACGACGGCCAGCGAGCGCGCCAGCGTCCGCTGGGGGGTGTCGTCGTCGGCCCCGTGGCGGGCACGCAGTTCGACCGCCGCCTCGGGGGCGGTCATCACACGGCCCGAGCTCTCCAGGATGTCCGCGAGCTCGGAGCGGACCGGTGCCAGCCATTCCGCTTCCGCCCACTGCTTGATCTCGATGCGGTGGTGGCGGGAGACCGGCGGCTGCTTGATCTTCAGGTGATCGGCGATGCGGGCCTGCACGGGCCAAGGACCCAGCGGGGAGAGACCACCGTCCTCGGGCGGGAGCCCCAGGGTGAGCCGTACGACCTGTTCCCGGTGGGAACCCTTGCGGCCGGCCGCGGGGGTCAGCAGCGCCGCCATGTCGTCTATCGAGAGGATGCGGGCCAGCTCCGCGCCCGGAGCGTCGGCGTGCCCCTCGGTCTGCCCGGCGGTCCGGGTCGGGGATGGTGCTGCGTTGCCCGGCTTGGCCCGGAGGGCGGCCGTCCACTGCTTGCGGCGCCGGTTGAGTTCCTTGCGGACGAGGGCGCCCGCCCCGCGGGCCTTGGAGATGGCGTACGGCTGGATCTCCAGCAGCTGGCCGACGGTCGTCGCACCGAGGCCGTTGGCGACGGAGACCGCGCGGGGGGACAGGCCCGCGGCCTCCAGCACGGTGGTGGCCTCGGCCGCCGCGGCCGCGCTGTCGCGTGCCTCTTCGGCGTCCTCGGTCACGGTCCCGACGGTGGAGGGAGTAGTGGTGGGACGCGTCGCGTCCGCGGCGCGGAAGACCTCCTGCCAGGCATCTCTCATCTGGCGCAGGGTGTCGAAGCGCTGCTCGATCTCACGGTGCAGCGCCCGTTCGAAGAAGGCCCGGAAGCCTTCCGCCAGTGCGGGTTCGAACAGCTCGCTCGCGATGTGGAGTTCGGCTGATTCGTTGGTGAGCGGATCATAGAGACCGTCGCCCCACAACGGGCGTTCGCCGCTGGCCATCTCGTGCAGGGTGACGGCTGCCGCGTAGTACTCGGCGTGATCGTCGTAGTGGCTGCGGCGCACCGAACCCAGGAAGGGATCGAGGTAGCCGCGGGTGCCCGCCTTCACATCCCGGTCCGACGCGTCGGTCAGGGAGAAGTCGAAGAGCTTCAGCTGCCAGGTACGGTCCTTGCGGCGCTGGATGCCGAAGTTGTCGGGCTTGATGTCGCGGTGGCGCACCCCGTGGCCGGCAAGCTGGTCGAGTGCCTGGAAGAGGTCCTCGCCGAATCGCTCCAGCTCGTGGTAGGTGAGCTGTCCCTTGCCGCGGAGCCGGGCGCCGAGCGACTGTTCGCCGGCGTACTCCAGCTCGAGGATGGTCCGTCCGCCGATCTCGCGCAGCTCCTCGCCGCGCAACTGCACCACGGCTCCGCCGCCGACGAGTTTCAGAGCGCGGGCCTCGGCGCGCAGCCGCTCCGCCTTCTCCTCGTCCAGCGCCACCTTGAAGACGTGCTCGTCGATGCGGACGTTGCCGTCCTCGTCCTCGACCGCCCGCTCCACGAGGAGGGCGCGCGCCGTGGCGCCGGTGCCGAGGACCCGGCGTACCGACCATTCGGCATCGATCGCCTGCCCCGGCATGGCCTCCAGCGGGTCGGCTGCAGCTGCTTCCGGGGAGTCGGGCAGTACACCGGCACGTTCCGCCTCGTCGAGCAGGTCCAGGAATGCTTCGGCTGAGCTCAGCCGGTCGTTCACATCGGAACGGGTCGCCTGGTAGACCAGTGCGTCCAGTGCCTCCGAGACTCCGTCGGCGACGGCGAACAGGTGCAGGCCGGAGTCGGCGCGCAGGCGCTCGGTCAGCACGCTGCGCTGCGGTGCGGGCGGCTGACCGGTCAGGATGAGATGGGCGACCGCGCCCAGACCGAAGATGTCGAGATCCGCCGGATCGGCGTACGGCTGGTCCGTCTCCGGTGCCAGGTAGACACGGGCCTCGTCCTCGATCAGGGCGGCATCGAGCGCCGAACCGCCGATCGAGCGGAAGAAGGTGGCGTTGCTGTCGAAGTCGCGTGCGGCGGTCTGCCAGTCCGTGATCCGGAGCTCGGGGGCGGCGCCTTCGCTGCGGAAGGAGACGTAGACCGACCGCGCGGCCAGCGCTCGGTGGTAGAGGGACCGGTTGTGGGCGTAGCGGACGGCTTCGGCGAGCTGGCGGACCAGGTCGAGACGCATCTCTGGGGTGAGCTTGCCACCGTAGGTGTCCAGGTACTGGTCCAGGCGCAGATCGCCCTGCCGGTGGCGGAAGAGGATGGCCGGGCCGCCCTCGTGCTCCCGGAACTCGACGGCGTCGACGATGCCGCGGTGGTTGATGCCCTGCAGTACCTGGTACTCGCGGCGGGCGGCACGCTCCGTGGACTTGCGGGCCGCTTCGGTCGCCCCCTGACTGACCAGATAGATCCGGACCCGGCCCTCTTCCTGTACGAGGCCGTCGTCGCGAACGGCGAGACGGTCCTCCCAGGTGGCGCCGGCATCGAGCGGATGCGGGCGGAGCTTCCAGGCATCACCGAACCGCAGGTGCCCGGTGGAGTGCCGGATCCCGATGGTCCGCAGCAGCTGCGGCAGGGTCTGCCGGGCGAACTCCGGCGTGATCCGCCGCTCCGGCCGGTCGGGGGGCAGACCCAGGAAGTCCTGCCAGATGCGGTCCAGGCCGCTGCCGCCGTCATCCCGCCCGTACACGCGGATGCGCTGGACCTCGTCCAGGTGGCTGACGAGGTCGGGCGCCGACAGGAACACGGCAGGCTCGATCCGCGGAACGATCCGCTCATCCATCCCGAGCTTGCGGGCGGCCCAACGCAGTTGGCTCCGGAGTTCCTTCGACTTGAGGTCGTTGAAGTGCAGCGGGTTGTTGATGGTCCGCGTGCGGTCGGTGCCGCGGAAGTTCCAGGTGGAGCCGGTGTTGTGCAGCTCTCCGGGGTGGCTCTTGATCTCGATCAGGAACAGGCCCGCGGGGACCGCGACGAGAAGATCGCACTCATTGATCCGCCCCGAGTGCGCGGTGAAGGAGAAGGTGGCCCAGGCCCGGTAGGGCTCGGCAGCGGGCAGCAGTCTCCGTACGTGGTCCAGCGCCTCCTGCTCCCAGGCATAGGGGGAGGGACGATCCTGGAACCACTGCTGGACGGGCTTCGGCGGGCCGGGCTTGGGTACCGGCTTTCCTCCCGCTGCTGTCACTTTCCGGCCTCCATAGCACCCCGCGCCCAACCAGACGGGCAAACCACCTGGTAGAGCCTATCGCGCGCCTTCTCAGAACCATGCGGTGTGCATGGTCATGCACCGATCCCTGCGATCAGGTGCTGTCATCGCTCATCAGCTGCTCGATGGCCGCCAGCACCTGGCCCAGCGCCTCCGGCCGGCTGGACAGTGCCGCAAGCGAAACCGACGGCCAGCCCTTGAAACCCTTCGCCCGTTGCGCCGCGAGCCTCTGCTCAAGTCCGTCCACGGCCGGCAGGGCGTCCGCGAAGGCCGAAGTCACGTCGCTTCCCAAGTGGTGGGTGATGGACCCGAAGCTGAAGGCGAGATCGTCCTTGTCCGGATCCTCGCGCAGTGACAGCGTCCAGACGGGGACCTCCCTGCCCGAGGCCGGAAAGTAGACGGAGAAACTGGGGTACCCCGCTCTATTACCGACGAGGCGCCCTGCCGACTCCGCGTGCTCAAGTAGCGCGAGGGCGACCTGCCGTTTCTCCGGGCTACGACTCTCCAGTGCCACGTCCATGTCGGCCCGCGTCCACTTCCGGCCCGCCTGGCCTGACCTCGACTGTGTCTTGTTGGCTGTGGCCACCTCGCCGTGGACCCTCGGGACGAGCACACGGTGATCACCGCTGCCCCGGTACTGGGTCAGCTCGACGGCATAGACATCCGTCTGCCGCATCTGCCGGTTCAGGAACTCGACGATGGCCCTCAGTTCCAGAGGTACCCGGTCAGCTACGAAGAGCAGCCGCATCCGCCCGGCGGCAAGCCGCTCCTCGACCGTCGCCCAGAACTCCTCGGTCGACTGGCCGCCCAGCAGCTCCTGGTACGCGTCCTCGAGAGGCCGCCCGTCCACCACACAGGTTTCCTCGAAGGTCCGCTGGAGCAGCGGGGCAGGCCAGTAACGCGCCCCGTTGGCGGCGTAGTCGAGCATCTGGCCCACGACTTCCCGTCGTATGCGGGTGTCGGCCGCCCGCTTGACCTCCACCAGGGTCGGCACACCGTCCGCGTCCACGAACAGGTGGTCCAGCCAGTACGCGGAGCCGCTCTCGTCACTGGTGGGGACTCTCATCTCGCGCGCCACGAGAACGAGTCGAAGGGGTCGGCCGTCGGCGAGCGAACCGAAGTCCAGGATCCGGGGATGGCGTGCGAGCAGCGCCTGGAACTCGGCCTCGGTGTCGAATGGGGCAGGCACCAAAGCGTTCAGTCCCTCGCCCAGCAGAAACACTGGTTGTTCGGCCACTTCCATCCCCATCCCCACGAACGTCTATCACCGCTGCCCACAGGCTTATCAAACTGCACTGACAACCGAGCAGGGATCGGTCGTGGCCCCAGGTCGGTACCGTCGTCACGCAAGGTCGGACAGCAGTACATCGAGGACCGTCTCTTCCTCGATACGGACAGCGAGTTCCAAGAGAGCCTGCTGCAGATCCGGGTCCCAGAGAGCCTCGGCCGGCTGCCCTGCGAGTGGCGGGCCGTCAGGCCTTGCGAGCGCCGCGGCGCGGTAGTGGGCGGCCGTGTAGCGCCAGGGCCGCCAGGGGACGCGACGCAGCAGTGCGGATGCGATGCGGAGCCCGCCCCAGTCGAAGTCTCCGTGATAGAGCAGTGCTGCCCCACGCTCGTGCAAGTGGCGCAGGAGAGTCATCGCTGCCGCGGACGGCTGGCCCTGGAGGCACACCAGCGGGGCGGAATCAGCCCCGTGGACGTCGGCTGCCGCCGCGAGCACCGCCGGGTTCTCGCAGATCCGGACTACCGGGGCAGAAGCCGCAACGGGGTGGCGGACGAGCTGGCGAAGGGTGAGGACGGACGGCTCGCCCGCATCTGCCATGAAGTCGAGGGCGGGCGTGCCCCTCAGGTTCAGGGTGAGGACCGTCGAGGACAGCTCGTCGCGGAGCAGGCCCACCGATGCCCATGCATCCCGGCGCCATTCCGCGCCCGACCCGTCGGGGTAGCCCGTCAGTGCTCGGATTCCCGAGAGGGTGAGGGTGGCCAAGGGGGTGCCGTCGTCCAGGGCGTGGGCACCGCCGAACAGCCGGGCCGCGAAGGTGGGAAGCGAGACGGGCGGGTCTGCGGGGAGGGCGCTCAGGGCAGTGGCGACTTGGCCGAGGAGGTCTTGGGCTGCGGCGGGTGTTCCGGCGAGGCGGCGTACCAGGCCGTCGCCGCGGAGCCGGTCGGCCCATGCGGCAAGGTCCGGGATCTGGTCCGCTAGGGCGTCGATCACGGCGTACGCCTCCTGCCAGGCCCGTTCCTCGGCCTGCCGGGCCGGGCCAAGCAGGACGACCGGCCCGGTGAGCGCGACCACGGCGGCCGCCAGACCGTCCGGGCTGATCCCGGAACGGCGCAGGACGGTGTCCACCTCGTCGAGCCGGACGGTCAGGGAGCGCCCGCTCCCAGGCGAGCGACCCAGCAGCCGCTCGGCCGACGCCCGCTGCGCCGGCATGGGCGCGCTGAGAGAAACCGGACCGGTGAGAGGCTGTTCACGCTCCAGGCGCCGGCGCGCCCGGTCGACCAGCCAGTCGAGGGCGGGGTCGCCCAGCAGACGGCGCAGCCGGGCCTCGTCGACCGGGGCGTTGGCGGATGTCAGGTCCACAGGTGCTCCGATCCGGCCGTCGCCTCCGCGAGCGGGTCCGGGTTCGGACTCTCCGACCGCACCGGGTCCTCTCGGCGGTGCCGCCGGTTGCCGTCCCATTCCCAGCGGGTGACGAGTACCGCCGCCACCTCGTCGATCCGCGAAAGCTGGGCGATGGCGACGCCGGGGACCTGCGGATAGCAGGCCCATTCCCGTTCGCTCGTCATCACCACGTCCAGGTCGAACGCGTGCAGCAGGCCCAGGCACTTGGCGCGGGAGTCGTCGTCCACGCCGGCGAACGCCTCGTCGAGGGTGACCAGGCGGGGCGCGTACGGGCTGCCCGCGCTCGCGTAGTGCGACGAGGCCGCGGCGAACAGCGGTACGGATACGGCGAGGACCCGCTCGCCACCCGAGGCCGGGCCCGTGGCCGGGATCCAGCGGCCGTGTTGGTGCCGCTCGACCCCGAACTCGTGCCAGGCGCGGTAGTCGAGCGCGGCGGTGAGGTGTTCGAGCCAGCTGCCGGACGTGTCGTCCGTCTGCTGCCGGGCGATCTGCGTCTGGAGGAACTCACCCACCGCCGTCCGGTCCTCCGGGGTCCAGGCGTCGGCGGACTGGCCCAGCCGTTCGCGGGCCGGGGCGAGGCCGGAGGGCGCCTTGCGGGAGGCCCGCCAGACCAGTCGCAGCTTCATTCCGGTGGAGGTGGGGCGGTCCTCCAGTTCGGTGTTCATGTCGCGCACCTGCCGTTCGGCGGCCCCGATGAGTTCCTGGAGGGTGCCCGCGACCTCGGTGATCAGGTGGGTTTCGAGGATCTCCCGTTCACGGGCCGACAGGATGCGGGTGAGTTCGCCGACCTCGGCGGTGAGTGCCTCGGCGAGGTCGGGTACGGCCCGTTCACGGCCCTGATAGACGATGTCGACGACCGTCGTCGGGGGCCTCGGCAAACCAGCGGGCGAGGGTGCGGAAGTCGGCGGACCGGTCGGAGCGCCCGGCCCTGCGCTCGTTCAGCGACCGTACGACGGCCAGGAGCTGGGGGATCGCGCCGAGGGCCCGGCCGCGCAGCAGCCTGGCCTGCGACTCGCGCCCCTCTCGGCTGATGAACCACGCGGCGAGCCCGGTCCAGCGCCTTGACCAGCGCTGGTACGCCTCCCGCTCGGCGTGCTCGGTCTCCTCCGGCGAGGCGTCGGCCGCCTCACGGGCCGCGGCAGCCCGCAGTAGAGGTTCGATGCTCCCTGCGTCTTCCAGCTCCAGGATCAAGCGGGCGATGCGCCCGCCAAGGGTGATCAGGTCCTGGATGAACCGCTCCAGGTACTGGATGAGCCGGTCCTTGTAGGCGAGGAAGACTTCCTCTTCGACGTCATGGAGGTCAATGGTCCGCTGCAAGGACCCCATGAAGGCGCGTGCGTTGTCGGCAAGAGCGGCGAACCGACTCGCCAGCGCGTCAAGTGCCAGGTGAGTTTTGGCCTGATCCGGCTGTTCCTCGGCTGCCAGCACGAGGAGGGCCCGCAACTGGGTGACGATGTCGTGCAGGGCGACGGCCTGCAGCGAGCCGCGCCGCCCGAGCGCCTCGTCATAGACGCCCAGCGCCTCCTCGGCAGCTTCTCCGGCTTGGGTGAGCTGGTAGACGAACCTCTTCCGGTAGAAGTCCTCGACGGCGGTGACGCGGGTTGTGTCGGGGTCAGCGCGGAGATTGCCCCAACCGACGAGGCTGTCCAGCGCCTTGACCACGACGTCCAGCTCAGCGGGTCGCGCCTCCGCCGGCAGGGCGGCATGCACGTCCTCGGGACGCAGATGCACCGCGAACCGCTCTTTGGCGATGACGAATCCCCGCATCACCTGACGGTAGAGAGCCGTGTTCTGGACGGTGAGGTGGGCGAAGGGGCTGTAGCCGTCCGGTCGTGGTTCCGGGGCAGTGGTGGTGACGGTCATCGCCGACCATTGTCCCGCAGCGGACAGAGTCGCAGACAGGGACGAAAGCACTTGGCTGATTTACACCTCAATGCGATCTTGCATGCCTCTGTTTCACCGAACTCCGGGAGATCGCGGGTCATGGCCTTACTGATCGTTTCAGAATGGAACCCTCGGCCAGAGAGTTGCGCGCTGCGATGATGCGGACTCGACTGGGGGGTGGGGGATGGGGACACCAGATGACGCGATGGCAGCTCTTGCATGAAGACGTCTTGGTCGGTGAACTCAGTGAGTACGGCTGTGATCAGCCATTCTTCCTGGCGCGCTTCGCTCCGGGGCCGGGCTGGGAAAGCGTGAGGTCGTTGTTCGAGGCATGGGCGGCGTACAGGCGCCGGGGCTTGCGGCGGGAACGTCCGCGCAGTCCCCGGATCGAGGGAATGGCGTCGAGTAACGGCAGGAGCTGGGTGACGTCGTGCCGGTTGCCGCCGGTGAGCGTGACGGCGAGCGGGGTTCCGTGGCGGTCGACGATCAGGTGGTGCTTGGAGCCCGGGCGGGCGCGGTCGGCAGGCGAGGGGCCGACATGATCCCCCCTTTGAGGGCCCGAACATGAGAGCCGTCCACGGAGCAGTCGTCCAGGTTCAACGCGTCCGCGCGGCGGAGTTCGGCCAGCAGGGCGGCGTGCAGGCGTGGCCAGACGCCGGCCTCGGTCCAGTCCCGCAGTCGGCGCCAGGCCGTCACTCCGGAGCAGCCCACGGTCTGCGCAGGGACATCGCGCCACGCGACACCAGTGCGCAGCACCTAGAGGATGCCCGCGAGCGCCACTCGGTCGGGAACACGCAACCGCCCGGGGTGGCGACGGCGCCGGTCGGGAGGCGGTGGCAGCAGCGGGGCCACCCGCTCCCACCAGTCGTCAGGAACAAGATCAGCACGCACCCGGACACCCTGTCGACCAAGATCGTCGAGTGCAGGATCCGCGGCCGAACTCATTCTGAAACGATCAGTCAAACATGCGACATTGCCCGATCACCCCAGGTGGAGGCCCATGTGAAGCAGCAGCTCAACAGCGTCAGCTGGCGGTGCTGCAGTGGGTCGGGTAGGGGTGCCCTGATGGCGTGTGGGAAGACAGCACATACAAGACCAGCTGTCAGGCCCTGCAGAATCGCGGGCTGCTAAAGGCGGTCAGGCAGCGGGGGCAGTGGAGCGCCGCGATTACCGACGTGGGCTGGCATCATCTGATGCACGGGACGTACCCGCCCGCTCAGCCGCAGCGCAGATCCACGACGCAAGCGCAGAAGTCGACTCCTTCCGTCCCTGCCGCATTTCTCGAGAGTGAGCCGACTGCAACGCTAGTTGCGCTGACGCCGAGGTTGAAGGGGTGGGGTGACAGGCTACGGGGGCTCCAGTGCCAGCCCGGTCTCGGCTATGAAGCCGTCGAGGATCTCGGGTCGGCGTTGGATGCCGTGTAGGCGGTTCATCACGAGCGGGGTGAGGTCGTTGAACGCACGGAGTGCGAGGTTGGCCAGGAACTTCTTCTGGTGGGCCATACACCCTCGACGGGGTTGGGGTCAGGTGCGTAGGGCGGGAGTTTGACGATGGTCAGTCACTGTTGCGGTCGCAGAACTCCCGCTGGTCCTTCTCGTGGTGGGTGCTGGCGTTGTCCCACACCACGATCGACGGGGCACCGCCGAGCTGCTGGTGGGCAGAGGTCAGCAGGTCTGCGAACTCTCAGGCGCGGAAGCCCTTCTCCCGGTACGGCACTTGCATGGGTACCGGCCCGGGGATGAGGGGCAGCAGGAACGGGAATCCCGGTATGGCAGGTGCCGCCGGCGGATCGGCGGCTGGAAGCTTGATGCGTGCGGCGGACGAGTCCAGCGCATGGCCCACACAGCCGAGGTCCCGGATCCGGGAGTCCCCGAATACGGCGCCGAGCAGTCCGCCGTCGGATCCGTTGCCCCCGAACATCGGCTGGTCCCACGGCATGTCGACCGCGAAGAAGTCCAGCTTGCGCTGAGCGATCTTCTCCTTGGTGGCCTCCACGTGCTTGGCGTACCGGTCACATGCCTTGGCTATCTGCGTACAGGCGGCGACGAGGTTCGTCACGAGCGGCTCGCCTTCCTCCGCCTTCGCCGGTGGGCAGGTGAGGCCGACGTTGTGCTTGACGTACTTCTGAAAGGCGTCGGAGGCCTCGCCGGAGTGTGCCTTGCTCGCGGTGAGGGCATATGTCTGCCCGTCCTCGAGGAAACGCTGCATGAGCACCTCCGCCGTGACGCCAGGAGCTGGCGACGTCCCGGGTCTTCTCCGGCGAGCCGCGGAAGCGGTCGCTGCCGCCGCTGGGGGCGTACTGCTCATACCAGACGGTCTCCCCCACCGTCTCGGGGAGTTCCTGGCCCAGCCCGAGGTAGTTCTCGGTACAGAACTCGCGGGCGTTACGCATCAGCCCCTTGCTCGTCTCGCCCAGGACGTAGAGGCTGAAGCCCATCTTGTCGAGCGTTGCGGAGGCTGCCGAGACGTACACCTTGGCGAAGGCTCGCCCGGTTTCGTCGTCCCCTGCCATCCCATGTTGCCGCGTCAGTTCGTGGCCGACGGCAATGGCCGTGTCACGCGCTCCCCGCATCGTGTCGAGAAGCCCCATGGAGCCGCGGATCATTCCCTCCGCGATGAACGTGACGCCCAGAACAAGACCGGTCACCGCCGCTCCCCCTTGCAGACGTGAATCGTCAACCTATCTCGGGCGGATGCCATCGACTGGGCGGTGCCGGCTGCTCGGCTCATTGCTGTCGGCAAACAGGCGGAAACCGAGCATTGGGACCTCGTCCGGGTCGACGTCCTCGGGCAAGGGCCGGCCTTCCAGGAGGAAGCCGAAGAAGGCGCGCAGGGCTTCGTCGCCCAGTTCCAGAGGGTGGAAGGGCAGCGCGTACGGCTCCTCGTCCCACTCCGGGTCGAACTCCACGGGACGGTCACCCGCCCAGTACGGCGTCTCGAAGGGGAACGGGTCGCCGATGTTCTCCGCGATGCCGCCGTCCGGGGTGAGGCTCAGCGAGCGGACCAGACGGCCGGATTCCCAGACCGCGAAGGCGAGCCAGTCCGAGACGCTGTGCATCGCGTGCAGGATCACGCGGCGTCCCGCTGCCGCTTCCAGGAGGTGCGTCGGCAGCTCCGATGGACGGTCGAACATCAAGTGCCGGTCGCAGACCAGGTCCACGCCGGGGAAGCTCGCCGCGTACGTGAGGCCGTCCGGCGGGTACGTCGCCTCTCCCAGCACCTCACCCTCCGTCGGCTCCGCACGACAGCCCGGGAAGACCCGGGCGATCAGCGCCGCCGTGTCCTCGGCTGTCGGCTCACTGGCCGCCTGCAGCACCGAGGCCACATCTCCGTCCGCGTACGCCAGTAGCGCCGTCTTCGCTCCCATGTGACGCACGCTATCCGGAGCCACCGACAGTCCAGCCGTCCCGAAAACGCCCGAAGTTTTCGGCGGCGCCCGGCTACCGGCCGCATCCGCTCAGGTCAGAGCCGCCCCACGCCCCCACCCACCAAGTGCCTTCTAAGCACTTGGCGGCGGAGCGCGCCGCACTCCAATCAGCATGAGGTCCACAGTTGGAACCGCGCCGAACTCCGACGCGAGCCTGGAGGGAACTGGCAGGTCCGGGCAGGCCCAAGGCCCGTGCTCAGCATCTGACAGCAGTGCCGCAGGCGTCTCACGCTCGGCTGACCACCACCCAGCGCAACGATGCTGGCCTGAGACGAGGTCAGCTCGTGCAGCTGCCGGCCGTGCCCCAGCGAAGGAACTCCGTGCCTCCAGCGCCGTCAAGTACCGCCACCACGTGCTGGGCGTAGCCCCATCCCTGCCCCGCGCGAGATTCCGCGAGAACTGTCCGGCAGGCAACGCTGGCGGCGGCCTCTGCCCACTCCTCTCGCGTGCTCTGGTCCCACTCGGGCTTGGTGGCCCACACGTACATCACGCCTTCGTGCGGAGCGAAGCCGATGCTGGTGTTCTCGTCGCTGATGTAGCGGGGGTCTTCGAACAGCCGGGAGTTGGCGTTCCAGTCGACAAAGAGCTGGTCGACCGCCGCGGTTGCCACTCCTATTTCGCGCTGGTCGACGCTGGGGATCTGGGCCGCGGCCAGTCCTTCTTCAGTAGGGTGCCAGGTCGGGGCCTGCCCGGGGTCGGTCGCAGTGCGGTCGATGGTCCGTGTGATGCAGCCGGTGTTGGCGCGGAAGTCGTCTTCCCACACGATCGTCGGCGCAGTGGACGTGGTGTTGTCGACCAGGACGTACTCGTCGTACGGAAGGGCCTTGTAGATATCCGCCATCATGCGCAAGGTGAGGCAGGCATTCTTGGCCACTCCTTGCACGACTCGTGGCTCCACGGTCGGGCCGCTGATGGCTATGTAGAGCTGCCTCCGGGACGGGGCGTAGCCCACGTCGTACTGACCGCTGTAGTTGTACTCCTCGCCCATGCCGTAGCTGAGGTCGTGCCCGAGCGCGGCCTCGGTCTCGATCTCCGCCTCTCCCTTGGCGCGACGAGCCGCACGCCACGTGGCGATCGTCGCCTCGTCCGCGTCCGCAGAAGAAGGGGATGATGCGGCGCCCACTGCAGCCTGGGAGCTTGCTGGGGGTGAAGCGGAAGCCGACATGGCAGCGGTCTTGGTGGGGGATGCGCTGACGTGAGGACGAGAACTCGTCGAAGTTGTCTCCACCTTGCCGGGCTGCAGGGCCAGCGCTCCACCCGCCAGGCCACCGATGACAGTACCCACCACCGCGGCAATGCCGATAAGTCGTCTGCTGGAACGGGCAGGACGTCTCCAGTTCGGGTCGTCCAGAGTGGGGACGGCCCACTGGGCAGCGACGAGATCGCCCGCCAGTGTCGGTTCCGCACCCGTCGGCGCGACCTGTGTGGCCTGTGCTGCGAGGAGGACGGCACATGTCTCGGCAGCGTCCCACGCGGTGGCTCGGTCCCGCGGCTCCTTGGCGAGAGCCCTGCTCACGATGGCGTGGAGTTCGCCAGGAAGGCCACGCAGATCAGGATCCTCGGACATGACCCGGTAGGCGACCGCGTCGGGGGCTCCCCCGCCGAAGGGCGCGCGACCGGTGGCCGCGAAGGCTATGAGGGCGCCCCAGACGAACATGTCACCCTCGGGACCCGTCGTACCGGTGCGGTAGTGCTCAGGGCTGATCCAACCTGGAGTGCCGGTCAGAATGCCGGTACGCGTCACGGATGTGCCGTCGGCGGCATGCGCGATGCCGAAGTCCAGGACGCGGGGACCGACCGGGGTCAGGATGACGTTCTGCGGCTTGACGTCCCTGTGGACGACACCCGCGGCATGATATAGCCGCGAGAGCCTGGGCTGTGCCCGCAGCAAAGGCGTAGAGGGTTCCACCGGCCAGCGGCCCGTGCGCGGCGATGTACCGATCGAGGGTGAGCCCTGGGGCATAGGCAGTGGCCAGCCACGGTGACGGTGCTTCGACGTCAGCCGCGATCAGGGGTATGAGGCAGGGGCCCTGGACACGGGCGGAGAGCTGGACTTCTCGGCGGAAGCGCGCCTGGAACTCCGCGTCGTCCGCCTGGGCAGGGTGGACGACCTTGACCGCGACCCGTAGACCGGCGGCGTCGAGGCCGGCGAACACCGTGCCCGTGCCCCCTGAGCCGAGGCGTCCGATGATCCGGTAGGGGCCGACGCGCTTGGGGTCACCGGGGTGGGCAGCCAGCACCCGCCCACCAGAACGAGCACTGCTCACCGGGCTTCCGATCTCCTTCAGACGTGCAGCAGGCCAAAGGCCGGACGCATGCCGGTACCTGAGAGCTGGATATTAGCCGCGCGTCGAGACGATAGGCACTGCCTTCTCAGGCAATGGTCGGCAACGCTTCCTCATCGAGCGCACAGGAGCGAAACGGAGCCGACGAGCTCCGCTCGCCTGTTCCGTCGCCTTCGCCGCAGAGCGTCTGTTCATCGGTGCGCGCCGCGGCCCGGCCCTCCCCGACAATCGACTGACACCCCATCAGAACGAGCGTCAAATCAGCGTCACGAGCGTCATCTCAGCGTCAAGGTATCGCCCGTAACGCCCACACCGCACATACCGCGCACGCACAAAACCCCAGCTCAGGCGTCCTTCTTCACCGGCTCCAGGATCGCCACGCACTCCACGTGGTGGGTCATCGCAAAGCACGTGGAACAAAGAACACGCGAAAGGAAACCGCAGGTCAGCGGTGCGCGTGACGCAAATCGGGCTCAAGATCAATCTGCAATGCGGGCACTATGGGCGCTACGTGCCACCTTCGACGCAGGCTCACAGCCCCTCCTCGCGGTGCGTGACGTGATCAGCCCTTGATCGTTTGAGTTGTCGCCGCCGGAGATCCGGCGGTGGACCCCTGTCGTGGAGCAGGTACCCGTCAGGGTGCGGCGGTGCGGGCCCACGACGTTCAGGGCGGTCCCTCCTGCTGGGCCTGGGAAGTTCTCACGCATGTGCGGTCTGGTCGGGTACGCAGGTTTCGGAGAAGCTCCTGCGGCCGCCACGGAAGGCACCACCCTCAAGGAGATGACGCAGACGCTCGCCTGCCGTGGGCCGGACGCTTCCGCGACCTGGCGCGAGGGGAACGCGGCGTTGGGCCACACCCGGCTGGCCGTCGTGGATCTGGAGGGCGGCCGTCAGCCGCTGCTCCTCGAGCGCGGCGGCCGGACCGTGCTGGCTGTGGTGTTCACCGGGGAGATCTACAACCACGGTGAACTGCGGCGGGAGCTGACCGGGCTCGGCCACCGGTTCCGCTCGCGCGGTGACGGCGAGGTGGTGCTGCACGCGATCGACGCCTGGGGCCGCGACGCCCCCGGCCGGCTGGAGGGAATGTTCGCCTACGCGGCGTGGGAGCCGGCGCGGCGGCGGCTGACCCTGGCCAGGGACCGGCTGGGCATCAAGCCGCTCTGCTACGCCAGGACCGAGGCCGGGACGGTGTTCGGGTCCGAGCCCAAGGCCGTACTCGCCCACCCGGACGTCCCGGTGGCCCTGGACACCGACGGACTCCGTCAGCTGCTGCTCACCGGACACCCGATGATCAAGACGCCGGGACGCAGCGCCTTCGCCGGCCTGCGCGAGGTGGCCCCCGGCACCACCGTGGTCCTCTCCTCCGAAGGCGAATCCATTCAGCACTACTGGTCGCTGACGCCGACCGAGCACCGCGACGACCTGCCCACCACCGTGGAGCGAGTACGAGGGCTGCTCGGGCAGGCCGTGCGGGGGCAGCTGGCGGCGGACGTCCCCGTCTGCATGCTGCTGTCCGGCGGCCTGGACTCCAGCGCGCTCGCCGCCCTCGGCCGTCCCGCCGCCGGGAACCTGCACACCCTGTCCGTCGACGTCGGGGCCCGTGCGGCGGACGATGACGCCATGGGAAGAGACCCGGACGGCCCCTACATCGACCTGATGGTCCGGCACCTCGACACCACCCACCGCACGGTCCGGCCGAGCGCGGACGACCTGGCCGACCCCGCGCTGCGCGCCTGGACGGGCCACCTGCGCGACGGGCTGACGATGGGCGACTTCGACACCTCGCTGCTGCTTCTCTTCCGGGCGGTACGCGAGCACTTCGCCGTCACGGTGTCGGGCGAGGGAGCGGACGAACTGTTCGGCGGCTACCGCTGGTTCACCCGCGAGGCGGCATCTGCCGGATCGTTTCCCTGGGACAAGGTCCTGGGTCGCGCGGATGCGACCCGGCTGCTCGATCCCGTCCTCGCCGCCGCACTGGACCTGCCCGGTCACCGCGCCGAGCTGTACGCGCGAGCCGTCGCCGAGATCGAGCACCTCCCCGGCACCTCACCCGACGAAGCGGCCCTGCGCCTGGCCAGCCACCTCAACCTGACCCGCTTCCTGCCCTGTCTGCTGGACCGTACGGACCGTCTCAGCATGGGGGTCGGCCTGGAGGTCCGCGTCCCGTTCCTCGACCACCGCCTCGTCGAGTACGTCTTCAACGTCCCCTGGGCCCTGAAGAACCACGACGGCCGGGAGAAGAGCCTGCTGCGCGCCGCCGTGAACGGACTGCTCCCCGATCCCGTCCTCCAGCGCCGCAAAAGCCCCTATCCGATGGTCCGCGACCCCGCCTACCGCGCCGCGCTGACCCACCAGGTCCGGCAGCTCCTGTCCACCGACTCCCCGGCCATCGGCCTGCTCGACCCCCAAGCCGTACGCACGCTGCTCCTCGAACCGCAGGGCGAGGACCGGTTCCCGCGCGAGGGAATCGAGTTCGTCCTCGACCTCGACCAGTGGATGCGCACCCACAACCCCTCCCTGCGCCTGTAATCACTCCCGCACCCCACCGACCGCCCCCTTCACCGACTTCTCCGAGGACCACCCCCATGCCCGACGCCGTCATCGTCTCCACCGTCCGCACCCCCATCGGCCGCGCCCACAAAGGCTCGCTCGCCGCCGCCCGCCCCGACGACCTGCTCGCCCACACCACCGCCGAAGCCGTCGCCCGCATCCCCGGCCTGACCGCGGACGCCATCGACGACCTGATCGTGGGATGCGCCCTGCCCGGCGGCGAGCAGGGCTTCGACATCGCCCGCATCGCCGCGGTCCTGCTCGGCTGGGACCACGTTCCCGGCGTGACGGTGAACCGCTTCTGCACCTCATCGCTCCAGGCCATTCGCATGGCCGCCCAGGCGGTCCGGTGCGGTGACGCCAACGTCGTCGTCGCCGCAGGGGTCGAGTCCCAGTCCCGGCTGTCCCGGGGAAGCTCCGACACCTGGCCCGACACCGAGAACCCCGCCTTCACCGAAGCCAAGGAACGCACCCTCGCCCGGTCGGCCGCCGGTGCCGCGCCCTGGACCGACCCTCGCAGGGAGGGGGCGCTGCCCGACCCCTACATCCCGGTCGGCCTCGCCGCCGAGAACGTCGCCGATGTGTACGGCATCTCCCGCCGCGACATGGACGCCTACGCCGCGCGCTCCCACCACCTCACCCAGCAAGCCCTCGCCGACGGCTTCCACCTCGGCGACATCACCCCCGTCAAGAGCCCCGACGGCGCCACCGCCACCACCGACGACTGCCCCCGCGCCGGAGTCACCACGGACACCCTGGCCGAACTGGCACCCCGCTTCCGCCCCGACGGACGCGTCACCGCCGGCAACAGCGCCCCCCTCTCCGACGGAGCCGCCGCGGTCGTGGTCATGTCCGAGCCCTACGCCCGCGCCCACGGCCACACCCCGCTCGCCCGGATCCTCTCCACGGCGGTCTCGGCCGCCACACCCGAGACCGAGGGCCCCGCCCCCGTCGCCGCAACCCGCACCGCCCTGACCCGGGCCGGACTGTCCCTCACCGACATCGACACCATCGCCGGCAACGAACCCTTCGCCGCCCAAGTCCTCGCCTACTGCACCGAACTCGACCTGGACCCCACGCGCATGAACACCCACGGCGGATCGATCGCCCTCGGCGAGCCCTACGGCGCCGCCGGCGCCCGCCTCACCACGACCGCCCTCACCACCCTGCGCCACGACGACCACACCACCGCACTCGTCACCGTCGTCGCGGCCGGCGGCCAGGGCATGGCCATGGTGATCGAACGAACGGAATGACTTACAACCGGTCGTTCTGAAGTGATCAGCAGGCGTCGACCAGCCAGGACTGGATGACCAGGACGGTTCCGATCGGGCCGTAGGTGACGGCGCTCGACGCGACCAGCCTGGCGGCCGTCGACACGCCGAGCCCGTCCCCCAGCCACCGCGCGAACCCCCGTCCGCTCGCCGGATCCGCCGCGGACACGACGATCAGCAGGGGCACCAGGGTCAGGAAACCCAGCGCCGAGAACCCCAGCGAGCGCTGCCACAGCTCGAGATCGACGACCCGCCCCCACCAGTGCCCGGCCCGCACACGGCGGATCGCGCGGCGCAACCGCCCGCACCGACACGAACGACCCACGCCGCCGGACGAGTTCCCCCTGTCAGGGTGTACCAGGGCGTGTCCCCGGGCCCGCAGCCCCGGCCGGCTGTTCCGCCGGAGTGCCGTGCTCGGCGGCCTTGCGCCAGCGGGCTTCGCAGAACGAGTACAGGCCGAACAGCAGGAGGCCCACGGCGGCGGCGATCAACAGGGCAGGCCCCGCGGGCGTGGCGGCGAACGAACGCAACGTCTCGTCCAGGCCCTTCGCCTGGCCGGGGTCGTACCGCACGGCGGCCAGCAGGACGGACAGGCCGGCCCCGGCCGCGACCACGCCGCACGCCACCCCGCCGACGATGCCCAGGAACGCGACGACCCGCCGCGTCGCCGGGCGCATCTCGTCCATGCGGAGATTCTTCTCGAACTTCCTCATCAGGCTGCGCACCAGGATCACCACGCCCACGATGACCAGGACGACCCCGAACACGCCGACGATCACCCGGCCGCCCGGCCAGTCCAGCACCCTGGCGGTGTACTCCTTCGACGTCTCGTCACCGGGGCGGCTCCCGGCGGATCCGCCGACCAGCGCCGTCTGCACCACGCCGACACAGATCACGGCGTAGAACACCGCCATCCCCAGAGAACCCAGACGACGAGACCACTTCTCCCCGCCCTCCACCGTCTGCCCGAACGCCGCCTCGCACAGCCGCCACAGCGTCATCGCCGCCAGCCCCACCACCAGCGCCCACAGCAAAGCCTGGCCGAACGGCTGCTCGCCGAGGGTCCCCACCGCGCCGGACCGGTCGGCCTCCTGGCCGCTGTCGCTGCCGAGGCCGATCCGCACGGCCAGAATTCCCACCAGCACGTAGATCACGCCCCGGGCGCAGAGCCCGACCCTGGACGCGACCTCCACCGCACGGCTGTCGGCCACACGCCGTCCCCGCGACTTGGGCTGAGCCGGACTGTCCTGACTGCGCTCCATTTCTGGCACCTCCAAGTGCCGGCCCCCCTGAACAGCGCACCCTCTGTCGGGGCGGGCGCCGCGGGTCCGGCACGGAAGACACCACCCACGTGCGGACCGTCCCGCACCCAGGGATCTGGATCACTCCGGGGGACCGGAGCCCGTCTATGCCCGTCTACAAGTGTCCTCGCAATCATCCTGCGGGGCGACGGCTACGTGGCCGGCTTCGCTCTTCTCCGGCCGTCGGGATCGTAGGGCGACGGACCCGGCTACGCGATGAAGGGGACCTCTGGGGCTCCCGTCACGGTCAGGTTCCCAGCATGTGCACATGGTTGCCCGTGACACCCAGCAGTCCGATCCGGGAGGGGAAGCAGTGTCCCGAGAAGACGCCGAAGCCCGCAGTGCCGGCCTTTCCTCGGAACCACCACGTGACGAAGCCGCCGATGGCTCCCGCCCGGTGGCCGACCTGGTCGAGCGGGCGGCCGATCTGGTGGAACCGATCAAGCCGAAGCTACGTGGCTGGCTCCACGCCGGCATGGTCCCCGCGTCGCTCGCCGCGGGCATCGTCCTGATCTGCCTGGCCGGGACACCGCAGGCCGTGCTGGCCTGCACCGTGTACTCGATCACGGCCTGGCTGCTGTTCGGGACCAGCGCCGTCTACCACCTCGGCACCTGGGGACCACTCGGCGAGGCGATTCTGCGCCGCCTCGACCACGCCAACATCTTCCTGATCATCGCCGGCACCTGCACCCCACTCGCCGTGCTCATGCTCTCCCACGACCAGTGGACCTTCCTGCTGTGGATCGTGTGGACGGGCGCCCTGGTCGGCATCGCCTTCCGCGTCCTGTGGGTCGGAGCTCCCCGCTGGCTGTACACCCCCTGCTACCTGGCCCTGGGCTGGGCGCCCGTGCGATACCTGCCCGACTTCCTCCACAACGGCGGGGTCGCCGTGGTCTCCCTGATCGTCATCGGCGGCCTCCTCTACAGCGCCGGCGCCGTCGTCTACGCCCTCCAGCGCCCCAACCCCTCACCCCGCTGGTTCGGCTTCCACGAGGTCTTCCACGCCCTGACCGTCGCAGCCTTCACCGCCCACTACATCGCCATCCTTCTCGCCGCTGACTGAGCGGTCGAGGTGCGGGGCGTCACCCACTCGCCGGCCATCCGGAGGGCGGCGCGAGGCCAGCCCCTCCCGTCAGAACACGGTGGGCCTGCGTCGGCGCGAGCGCACTACCGAGCGCACCATCAGGTACAGCACGGCGACGACGAGAAGCAGCACCCCGGTGGAGACCAGGTACAGCATTCCGTCCACGACGGCGCCGATGACGATCAGGGCGATGGCGCCGCTGAGCAGAATCAGGAAGAAGAACATCGCGCTACGCCTCCCTGCGGCAGGGCGGCCTGGTGAGAACTCGACCACGAGGGGTGCGTCGGCTCGGAGTTGCGCCGCCTACCAGTAATGACGGCGTCCGCCGACCGCGTGACCGACCGCCCCGAGGATCCACAGGATGACGCCGATCACGACCAGGATGATCCCGATCGTCCACAAGATGGAAATGCTGGCCACAAACCCGATGACAAGCAGGATGATCCCGAGAATGATCATGGTGACCTCCGACCTCGCAGGTACCTCCATTCCAGCGTAGGCGCAACCCGCCGAGGCGGCCTGTCAGGCTGTCACTCTCCTGCCCTTCCAGCGGGCATGAGCAGAAGCCGTCTGATCGGCCAGCCGATCAGGTGCGATGCGACGGCCGCGGCGACCGGGAGCCGGCGGGTGAGAATCCGTCCCTGGATACGGCGCAGAATTCTCAGTCGACCCGATGGGCGCGGTGACGGACTTCCCGGAGGCTGACCTCCGACGGGAGTCGATCGAGGCCTGCCGAGCCCCGTGCGTGCGCGAGCGTGTCCCGGTCGAGTCGGTCCAGGACCCGTTCCGGTTCCGCGTGAGGCTCCAGCCACAGCCGCAGTCGCACGACCGGGGCGGTACGCCGGCACCCCAGGCTCACCCGTGCCCGTGCGACTCCCTCCAAGGCTTGCGCCTCTTTCTCCATCACGTCCTCCAGGGCGCGGCCGTCGAGCCGGGCCGCCGTACCGTCCTGGCTGTCGACGAGGACCTGGTGCAGCCGGTCTTTGCGCAGCAGTGTCCACAGCCACCACAGCAGCAGCACCAGCATCACGGCGAGCACCGCGATGACGGTCGGCCACCACCAGCCCTCCGCCCGCCACCGAAGGCGTCCCTCGTCTCCCAGGACGACATCGGCCGGGCCGCGGAAGGGCCACCAGCCCGGCACGTCGAAACCCCAATGGCGCTGCAGATCCAGACCGCCCAGGAGCACGCCGCCGCCCAGGGCCAACAGCCCGAGGCCGAGCAGCCCCAGCAGCACCCGGTTCACTGTCTTGATCATCGGGATCAGCGTCAGCCTTTCTTCGGGCGCCGGACGTGGACGGTCAGCATGGGTCGCCGGGCGAGACCCAGACTCGCCACCGCTTCGCCCAGCGCGGCATCGAGGTCGGCACGGACCTCGTCGAGATCGCGGAAATGCACCTGCGCCCGGGCTTTGATCTTCCGGCGCCCGACATCGACCCGAGCCGACTCGACACCGGATACCCGCATGGCCCTGTCGCGCAGGATCAGCGCGACCGCCCGCCGGTCGAGACCGGCGCGGACCTCGCCCGTTCCCAGACTGCCGGTGGGCTGCCGCATGGGAAGCAGTCTGCGCAGTCCCGGTGTCACCGCCAGCAGGACGAGGAACAGGCCGAGGGCCATCGCCACCGCGGCCCCGACGATCACCCATACGTCGTCCAGAGGCCGCGTGGCCAGCTCATCCGCGAGCCGGCGTCGCCAGCCCATCCCGGGCTGACCCGCCCGCACCGAGACCACGTCGTACAGGAGCAGCCCGACGGCTGCGAGGGACAGCAGAGCCACGATGACCGCGGGGACCCGCCGCGCGGACCAGAAACGACGCGGCGATCCGACCGGTTCCCTCTCCGCCGGTGTCGTGTCGGTGTCCGGGGCCGACGCGGAGGAAGCCGGCCGCCCGTGTTCGGGGGGGAGGTCGCTGTCGCCGGGCCGCTGCCGCCCCGTGTGCGCGCTCATCTCACCCTCTCCCGTTCCGTCCGCCGCGAGTGGGCCGAGTGCAGCCTCTCGACGGCCACCACGAGGTCGGACACCTCCACACCGGCCCATGCCGTGACTCGTTCGGTGACCTCTCGGCGCACCGTCGCGCACTGCGCCCCGATGTCCGACGGATAGCCCAGTTCCAGGGCGATGCGCACCCGCGCCTGCCCGAGCGCCGGTGGGCTCCCGGCAGGATCACCTGCCCTCTCCGGTGCCCCTCGCACCACCGCTGTCACGTGCGGTGTGCAGTGGCCAGGAGGCACGTGCCCGGTCGGCTCGGTGAAACGACTCAGCGCCTCGCGCGCCACCTGGGCGGCGATCTTCGCGACGACCCGGTCAGCGACCGTGGTCGCACCCCGCTCCCGGCGGGGCACGGTCGGGCGCCTGTCGGCTTCCCCGGTCACTGCCGCCAGTCTCTCCGTGCCCGGCGCTGGTCGTCACGAATACGTTGTTGATCGTCCCGGCGGCGTACGAAGTCACCGGGTTCGAGATTGCCTTCCAGCAGAAGCCCGGCCACGAGTCCGACGGCACCCAGCACCAGCACCAGCAGGAAGGCCCAGAAGCCACCGAAGTACGCGGCGAAACCCAGCGCCATTCCGGCGGCCACACCCACGACGGATTTGCTCATCACACGTTCCTCACCTGGTAGCCGATTCCGTCGGGCTACTGGAGCCGCTGCCGCTCCTGCCCCTCGTCCTCTTCGTCCTCCTCGTCGGGCAGCTTCACATCACTGACCATGATGTTGACTTCCACCACTTCCCGACCCGCCATCCGCTCCACCGCGGAGATCACGTTCTCCCGCACCGCCCCGGCCACGTCCGTGACCGAGACGCCGTAGTGAACGACGAGCTCCAGGTCGATGGCCGTCTGCACCTCTCCGACCTCGACACTGACCCCGCGGGTGACGGACTTGCCACTACCGGCGCCGGGCATCCGCTCCCGCATGGATCCCATCGAGCGCGCGAACCCGCTGCCCAGGGCATGGACGCCGCGCACGTCCCGTGCCGCCATCCCGGCGATCTTCTCCACCACCACATCGGCGATGGATGTCCGGCCACGAGAACCGGGCTCGCCGCCGTGCTTCGCGCCGGTGTGCTCAGTCATCAGGCACTCCTCCCTCGAGAAGTGAGCCGTGCATCCCTTATTCGAATTATATTCGCTATAGACCGTTTCATCCGGTCGTCGCGAGTCGAGGGAGAGGGTGAAGAGGGTGAAGACCGAGGCGTTGATGCAGTCAGTGCGTGGTCGGCTTGGCCTGGGGCGATTGCTGCCGCTCGGGGGGCCGGAGGATGGCACGTGGATCACCGAACAGGCGGCTGTCAGGGCTCTCGGGCGCACGGCCGCCGGGGTTTCCGGTGTTCGACTGGAGAGCATGCGCATCGGACCGGTGCCGCTCGAGCCCGTGCTCGAACCGGCTGTTCGCCCACCTGTCGGCGCGCTCCCGCCCGGCCCGCTCAGGATCGAGGCGGCCTTCACCGGGGCCGTGACACTGCCCGTACCTCAAGCCTCCGAACAGTTGAGGACGACCCTGCTCAAGGCGGCCGACGAAGAAGTCGGCCTGAGGACTGTGACAGTCGATCTACGCGTCACGGATCTCCACGAGGGCACGGAGGCAGACGAGGGCACGGAGGCAGACGGAGGGCCGCAGACCGCGGAGAACATCATCACGCCCCCGGCCCAAGAAGCGACCACGCGAAGCTCGACCCCCGCGACCGAAACCGTACCCCTGCGGGGGCCGAGCGGAGAGCTGGCCGACGTCGCGTCGGCCGTGCCGGGCGTCGCCCGCCTCACCGCCCCACTGGGCGGCCACCCCGTCAGGGTGACGCACCAGGACGATCCGCCCACCCGACACATTCAGGTCCAGCTCGCGGTCGCACCCGGCAGCCATCCTCTGGAGGTCGCCCGGGCCGTCCGGGACGCCGTGACCGTCGCGGCCACGAGTGACGTCCGGGTCCCGACAACCGCTGCCGTTCTCATCACTGAGACCGCGGCGTAGCCGCATCGACGTCGAGGGTCTTCAGGCGGGCGGCCTTCTGCAGCCGCTCGGAGTGCCGCGGCCGAGAGTCGGTGGAGCAGCCGCCCACGAAGACTGCGGCCAGGACAGCAAGGGCGCCGAGCAGGCGGACGCGGTGAGGCGAGGGGAAAGAGGACACGGACCGCGGTGTCGTCGCAGCGACCGTGGGAAGTGGGCCTCGCTCATTCCGCCGGTTCCATGGTGGTGACAAGGCCATGAGCGCGTTTCCGGGGACACTCGACTCGGAACGCGCGAAACAGCCGTGCGCCCTGAGCCCAGTGCCCCCGGTTCCGCCCGCGGGGTGTGGCGCGGGTCAGGCGAGGTTGATGTTCTCCGCCTGGGGGCCCTTCTGGCCCTGGGTGACGTCGAACGTCACGGTCTGACCCTCCTGGAGCTCACGGAAGCCCGAGGAGTTGATCGCCGAGTAGTGGGCGAAGACGTCCGGGCCGCCGCCGTCCTGGGCGATGAAGCCGAAGCCCTTCTCCGCGTTGAACCACTTCACAGTTCCCGTAGCCATGTTCATGCCTTCCAGTCGATGAACGCCGCCCACACCATGTGGGAGGCGGAGGTGATCGCCCTGGTTCCTGCGGCACAGCACAGCAAGACGCCCACACCGAAGGCGTGGGCAGGGAACTTCCGAACCACGACAGCTAACGGGGACGGTACACGTCCGCACACCCCGTCACCAGAAGGGCTCCTCCAAGTGGGAACGGTCCCGCCGAGGTACGGCGGGGCGCGCACCGTCTCAGGCCACGGCCGGCGGGTCGGCCTCTTGGGCGGCACGGCGGTGTTCGGCGTTGACGCGCTGCGCCTCTTCGAGCTGGTCTTCCAGGACGATGATGCGGCAGGCGGCCTCGATGGGGGTGCCCTGGTCGACCTGGTGGTCTCGGAGCTGGTCACCAACGCCCTGCGCCACAGTGGCGCCACCCGCACCCTGGACCTGACCGCGCACCCAGGCGGCATCGGGTGGCCGTCCACGACCACAGTTCGGGTCCGCGGTCATCTCGTCGGTCGTCACGGGGGCGGGCGACCGACGTGCTGGTGGTACCGAGGATGGAGGGCCGCAAGCGCCGTTTCGGCAAGGTCCAGCAGGCCCGGGAGCGCTTCGTGGCGTCGACGCTCAGGACTATCGGGTACCGGTAAGAACCGCGTCACCAGCCGCAAGCGGCAGTGATCAGTCCTTGGATGGTGATCTTGCTGGACTGGGCGGCTCGTACACTGACGAAAATGGAGGACCACACGGCCGCCGGGATCGGTGCACGTCCGGCGCCCGCCTTGCGGCAGTACGTCGACTCGTATGTCGGTTTCGACCTCCGCGGGTTCCCGGCGGGGGTGCACTGCGGCCCGCCGAGTCGCGCGCTCACTGCGGTGATCAGCCTGTCAGGTCCTCTGGAGGTGGCGGCGGGCGTTGACGACGGGTCACCGGTCGCCCGCTTCAGCAGCGTGGCCGGCGGTCTGATGTGCCGGTCCGTCGCGGTGCACCACGACGGACGCCAGCAAGGTGTGCAGGTATCGCTGACACCGCTCGGGGCCCGGGCCATCTACGGCATGCCCGCCGCCGAGCTCGCCCACCGACTGGTCCCACTTGACGAGCTCCTCGGAGCGCTTGCCGTCGAGCTGGTCGACCGGCTCCGATCGGCGACAACATGGGCGGCGCGGTTCACCGCGCTGGATGAATCGCTCCTCCGGGCTGTCGGCCGTGGCGCCGGCGGCGACCATGTGCGCTGGACGCGCCCCGAGGTAGCCGAGGCATGGCGCCGCCTCGTCGCCGCGCGGGGTTGCGTCCAGGTTGGTGCGGTCGCCGCGGAACTCGGCTGGAGCCGTCGGTACCTCACCGAGCGGTTTCGCGGTGAGGTGGGCCTGTCGCCGAAGACCTTCGCCCGAGTCTTGCGCTTCGAGCACGCGCACGAACTGGCGGCGGCGCAGGCCCCGCTCCCGTGGGGCGATGTGGCAACCGTCTCTGGCTACGCCGACCAGGCCCATCTCGTTCGGGACTGGCGCGAGTTCACGGGCCGATCGCCGACGGCCTGGCGTCGCAGCGAAGTCCTCCTCGGAGCCGGATAGCTGCCAACCGTCTGCCCGTCGCGCCGGCTTCTCTTCCCTTTTCTTCAAGACCGCACGTTCGCTGTCGTGGACGATCGTCGGCATGAGACTCGTCAACCACGAACGCAACGCCATGGACCTGCGGACCACCCCCGTGCACCTCGGGCTGGGATCGAGAGCGAAACCCGTCGAGGGCTTCACCTGGGACCCGAAGGTGCTCCAGGCCTACAGCGCCGCGGTCGCGGCGGACGGCGCCGAGGGCCGCATGGTGATGATCTTCGACGGGGACGGGCCCGGCGAGCACTGGGAGAGCCACCCCGCAGGCGACGAACTGGTCGTTTGCCTCAGCGGGTCCGTGACGGTCACCCGCGACGTGGACGGGGCGCTCGACCGCGTTCTGCTCGGGCCGGGCGAGGCCACCATCAACCCGGCCGGGGTGTGGCACGTGGTCGACATGGAGGGCCCGACCTCCATCCTGGCCATCACCGCGAGCCTCGGCACCGACCACCGCCCTCGGACCGACACCCGCTCGACCGAACGCGTCGGCACGCCCGGCCCGGAGCAAGCGCCGTGACGACACGCGTCGCGTGCCTCGGCGACAGCCTCACCCGCGCGCAGTTCAGCGTCGACTACCTGGATCTTCTCGGACGACGCCACCCGCCCGCTGACGTGCGGCTTGCCCGCTTCGGCGCCAACGGCGACTTCGCCTACAACCTCTTGCAGCGCCTTGATGCCGTCGTCGCGGACCCGCCCGATGTGATCACCGTGTTGATCGGGACCAACGACGCCCGAGCAAGCCTCGCCGGCTACCCCGTCGAGCAGGCCATGAAGCGTAAACAGCTCCCCGAGCGCCCGTCAGCCGGCTGGTTCCAGCAGTGCCTGGGGGCCGTCGTCGCACGGCTGCGAGCGGAGACCGACGCGACGATCGGTCTGCTGTCGCTCCCGGTGCTCGGCCAACAACTCGACGGAGCGGCGGCAGAGGCATCGCAGACGTACAGCCGGATGATCGCCGAGGTCGCCGCCACCGACGAGGTGGCCTACCTTCCGCTCCACGAACGCCAGATCGAGGAACTGCGCCAAGCGGACCCGCCACCGATTCCATACCGGGAGGTGACGCCCGCGGCGGTGGTCGGCGTCCTCGTCCAGCACGCAGTGCTGCGCCGCGGCCTCGACACGATCTCGCGGCGCCGAGGCCTCGTGCTCACGACCGACCACATCCACCAGAACAGCCGGGGCGCCACCCTGATCGCTGAGGTCATCGACGCCGGTCTGCTGACCCAGAGCGCGTAGCCGGCTGCCGGCGCCCGGCCAGTCGGATGCCGAATACCGCGCGGAGGTGGCATCCGATCCAGGCGGTCAACACTTACGACATCCAGCTCGTCTGGCTGCGTGACCACCGCGAGGGCACCTGGGCACGGTCCCGTGGCGGCTGCTGTCGTCGACCGCGACCCCGTTCGGCGAGCCGGCCTGGGACCATGCGGTCCGTGGATAATCCGGTCGCACCGCCCCAGTGTGGGAGGCCCAGGACTCTCGACGCGGCAGCGCGCTCGCGACTCCACCCGCACCTGCTCGGGCCTGCTCGTTCCTTGTGCGACACCGTAGACCCCGACGAGCGTGTCAGGGACCGAGCACAGAGGTACGTCCAGGAGAGACCGCTGCCCGAATAGCTGTACCCCGCGATGCTGCTGGGGATCGGGCGGGCACGGTGTTTCGCCGTTGTCGCCGGAGAACTCTGCGTCGGCAGTGCGGCCGGGCGGGCCGGGCAGCGTCAGAAATACTGCTGCACATGAACGATTCCCCACCCACCGGCACGTCCGGCAAGTTCGGTCTGTCGCGACGGCTGGTTCCCATGACCGGCCGTGACCCGGAAGAGCACGGGCGGACCGCCTCGCCGTTGGAGCTGCTGTTCGACCTGACCTTCGTGGTAGCCGTCGGTACGGCGGCGTTCCAGTTCGCCGAGATGGTCGCCGAGGGGCATGCCGGCCAGGCGGTCATCGCGTTCGTCCTGGCGATGTTCGCGATCAGCATCGCCTGGATCAGCTTCAGCTGGTTCGCCTCCGCGTTCGCCACCGATGACTGGCTCTACCGGGCCGTGACGATGCTGCAGATGATCGGCGTCGTCGTGTTCTCGCTCGGCCTGCCCGCGATGTTCCACTCCGTCGAGGAGGGCGGTCACCTCGAACTGCGTGCCATGGTCATCGGCTACGTCGTGATGCGGATCGCGATGGTGCTCCAGTGGTGGCGTGCCGCCCGCCAGTCCCCGTCGTTCCACGACGTGGGCATGGCCAACATCCGCTGGACGGTGATCGTCCAGGCCGGTTGGATCGTCGTGGCCTTCGTCCACATGCCGATCGGCGTCGCCTTCGCCGCGTTCGGCGTCCTGGGCGCCCTCGAACTCGTCCTGCCAGTGCTTACGCAGGGCTCCGCGGGCGGCACCCCCTGGCACCCGCACCACGTCGCCGAACGATACGGACTCTTCGCGATCATCGTCCTCGGCGAGGGCGTCGTCGGTACGGTCGCCTCGTCCGGAGACCTCCTGGGAGGCGGGGACGGCACACACTGGACCTGGAACGCGACCGCCGTCGTCATCGCCGGTGTCGGTCTGACCTTCGGCATGTGGTGGATGTACTTCCTGACGCCGTTCGGCGACATCCTGGTGCACCGCCGCAGCCGCGGATACCTCTTCGGCTACGGCCACATCCCCCTGTTCATCGGCGTCGCCGGGGCCGGCGCCGGGCTGCACGTGGCGGGCCTGTACATGGAACACCACGCCAAGATCTCCGGCACCGCCGTCGTCCTCGCCCTCGCTCTCCCCGTCGGCCTCTACATGCTGATGGTCTACCTCCTGCACAGCCTGCTGCTGTCCACGGCAGACCGCTTCCACATCCTTCTGATCGCCCTCACCATCGCCGTACTGCTCACGGCAGTCCTCCTGGCCGCCGCCGGCGTGGCCATCGCGGTGTGCCTGCTCGTGGTCATGCTCGCGCCCTTCGTCACCGTGATCGGCTACGAGACGATCGGCCATCGCCACCAACAGCAGATGCTCGAAGAACTCGGTACGCAGTAGGCATCGGCGGGGACCACGGTCGGTGCAGCTGACCGGTTTCACGGGCCGCCAGCGCGGCGCGACCGTCCGGGCCCTGCTCGCCGGGTACCCGCCGCGGCGCGCAGGTCCGGAAAGATCCCGGAGACGAAGGAGCAGTACGGGGGCTGGTGCCGTGGCGGGTACGAGATCAAGCTCGTCGACATCCCCGCCTGGCGCCTGGCGGCCCTCGAACCCGTCCCTGTTCCCACGCGGCTCACGCGGCCACACAGCGCGGTACGGGCAACGCAGAACGAAACCCAGGCGCCGGGCCTGACCAAGCCGGTCCAAGGACGCGCCCTCAGGCTTATCCAGGCGCTGATCACCGCCACCGAGAACGCAGGACACTCCGGAGATCACCTTCGCGGTGTAGCCGCCGACGCAGACGTCTCGGCGAGATCGAAGCAGCGCGTCAGAAACGCGTCCGCCGGGAAGCCGCCATGGAAGAAGCGCGCGTCCAGTACGCCGAGGCGTACCGCGTCAGGCACTTCGAGGCGCAGGAAGCCGCACGGCGCCACGCCATCCGACTGACGGAGTACGTGAGCGCCGTACGCACCCTGGTCGAGGCCATGCCCCCAGGCCAGACCGGGAGCGTCCGCTTCAGGGCACGGCACTCCTGGCGACTGGCGGCGTCGCAACAACCGCTGGAACCTCAGCACTGCGCTGGGGAGCAGCCCGAGCACCGCACCCTGACGCGCGAGCTGAACCGGTGGGGCACGTCTCCGCGCACGGAGCTTCGGAGCCGCCGGGCCTCAGTCGGTGGAGTCCAGGACTTCATAGACATGCCTGATGTAGCTGTGGGTGCGCTCCGAGCCGAGGATTCCGTCGCCCAGCCGGTTCATCGTGTACGAGAACGTGACGCGCCGGTCGAGGTCCATCATGACGATCGAACCGCCCCTGCCGACCCAGAAGCAGACCCTTCCGGTGGGCATGTGCGGCATCGTCCTCGCATCGGCGAGCGCGAAGCCGATGCCCCAGCGCACGGGAACACCCAGGAACAGGTCGACCCCGTCCGCTTGTACGTCGAGGACCTTCTCCACCGTCTCCTCGGAGAGGAGACGGTGGCCGTTCACCTGGCCGCGTCGTGAGATCACCGAGAGGGCGCGGGCCATGCCTCGTGCGTTGCCGTGTCCGTTGACGGCGCCGAGTTCGGCACGGCGCCACTGCGGGGTGTCGACATGCTCGTCCCTGGCGGGACTTCCGAGCAAGGTCTTGGTGAAGATCCCCTCGGGATCGAGGCCGGCGGGTATCCCGGAGAGCTGCGACGGGGCCACCAGCTCGGCGATGCGCGACCAGTCGGCCTGCCGCGCACCGATCTGGACGTCGGCTTGCGCCGGCTTGGCGATCTCCGTGTCGACGAACTCGGTCAGGGTACGGCCGCTGACCCGCCGGACGAGCTCCCCCACGAGCTGTCCCTGAGTCTGCACGTGATAGCCCGAGGCGCTGCCCGGCTCCCACCAGGGCGCCTGCGCGGCCAGCCGGGCGCTCGCGGTCGCCCAGTCGTACAGATCGTCCATGGTGAAGGGCTGCTGCCAGCCGGAGAGCCCCGAGGTGTGTGCCAGGACATGCCGCACTTCGATGTCCTGCTTGCCCTGAGCAGCGAATTCGGGCCAGTAGTGGGCGACCGGGCGGTGGAGATCCAGGGCCCCCCGGTCGACGAGGACGAGGGCCGCCAGACTGCTCAGGGTCTTGGTGGTCGACCACAGGTTGACCAATGTGTCCTGGCGCCACGGAACGGTCCGCGCTTCATCGGCGTGCCCACCCCACAGATCGACTTCCATGACGCCGTCGACATCGACGGCGATCGACGCCCCCACCTCCTCTCCGGACTCCAGGTGCGCGGCCAGCGCAGCTCGGACCGGTTCGAACCGAGCGGTGCTCGTTCCTTCGACATCGACCATGTCTTCTCTCCCCTTCTGACGACGACCGTCCGATCGGTCAACGGAACGAATGTCACGCTGGTTCACGCGTCGCCGCAGGTGAGGGGCATCTGTCTGGTGGATGCCCTTCCGGCAGGAGACCACCTCTGGGGATCATCTGCAGGGCTCCGGCGTGCCCTGCGACGCCGCCGACGCGAGCGGGCCGCGTACCCATGGGTTCTCCACAGGCCGCTCGGCGCGCAGGCTCGCGGTCAGCAGCGCCGGTATCGGCCGGCTACCGGTTCGTCGCAGGGCGGGCGGAGGAGGAAGCCGTCCGGCGCATGGCCGCAGGCGAGTTCATCACGCCGAGTGGCGTCCTGCTAATGTCCTGTCCGCTATGCGGGTAGCGGACGACGGGGTCCTCGCCGCTCCGATCACCTCACCGCCCCCCATCTCGGCGGACAGGTCACCGCGACGAGAGTCGCGCGGGCTCGGTTTTCGTCACAGCGGCAGCGGGTCGTCCACCCTTCCGGGGGTCATGGTCATGTGTGCTTCCGATGGTGGCGCCTCGAGCGGAGTTCTTGGTGGGTACGGTGACGGCTTCAGGGCAGGATCTCGACTTCGGGCTGCTGGGGCCGCTGGTGGTACGGCGGGCGGGCTCGGTCCTCGATCCGGGCCGGCGCAGGCAGCGCCTGCTGCTGGTGCGCCTGCTGCTCGCCGACGGCCGGGCGGTCGCCCCGCAGACGCTGTGCGAGGAACTGTGGCCGCAGCAGCCGGGACGGACGCCGGGCGGAGCGATGGCCTCCCTGCACGCCCACGTCAGCAAGGTACGCGCAGTCCTGGAACCCCGGCGGCTGCGCCGAAAGGGCATCTGCGAGGTACTGGTCACCGAACCCCTGGGCTACGCCCTGCGGGTGCCGCCCGAGAGCCGTGACACCGTGCGCTTCGAGCGGGCCCTTGCCCAGGCACACCGGTTCATGGATCAGGGCCGGCCCGAACGCGTCGTGGAGGAGACCCTAAAAGCCCTGGAGATGTGGCGCGGCACCGCGTTCGCCGACGCCGCGCACTACCTGTTCGCCGTCAACGAGGCAGCACGCCTGGAAGAACTGCGGCAGACCACCCGCGAGATCCGTACCACTGCCCTGCTCCTGCAAGGACGGAACAGCGAGGCCCTGGACGCGGCCCAGGAAATGACCGCAGAGCATCCCCTGCGGGAAACCGGCTGGGCCCTGCTGCTGCGCGCCCTGTACCTGGCCGGTCGGCACCCCGAAGCGCTTCAGCGCTATACCGACCTGCGCCGGCACCTCGCCGACGAACTCGGCCTGGAACCCGGCCCATCCCTACGCGCACTGCACCACGGCATCCTCCACCACGACCTGCCACCCCTTCACTCAGCCGATGAGCTGAACAGGTTCGGCGCGGCATCTGTCTCCGGCGGGGGTACCGGACACGGGCGCGCTCCGCTCGGGCCGACCGCGTCCGGGACGCCTGAGGAGGACGAGGCGACCGCCCCCCTCGGCCCGGCAGACGACGAACCGGCCGACGCCGCCGATCGGTCCGATGCGAGTCGCGAACAGGCCGCGGATCTCGAGGGAGTCGCGTCGCCGCCCAGGACGCGTCCGGCACAACTGCCGCGCAGCCTGACGGTGTTCGCGGGGCGGGAGGCCGAGGGCGCGTGGCTGTCGGCCGTGAGCGGTGCACCGGGCCGCCCCGGAACGGCTGCCGCCTCTCCCGTCGTCATCAGCGGTGCTCCCGGTGTCGGCAAGACCACCTTCGCCGTCCACCACGCCCACCGCATCGCCTCCTCCTTCCCCGACGGACAGCTTTTCGTCAACCTGTGCGGATTCCATCCCCACGCGCCCGCCGTCGAACCCGGCAACGCCCTGCACGGCTTCCTGACCGCCCTCGGCGTTCCCGCCCAGCACATCCCCGAGGACACCCCGGGCCGCAGCACGCTCTTCCGCAGCCTCCTCGCCGACCGGCAGATCCTCCTCGTCCTGGACAACGCCCGCGACGAGCAACAAGTGCGCCCCCTGCTCCCAGGCGGAGCGGGCTGCCTCACACTGATCACCAGCCGCAACCAGCTTCCCGGACTGATCACCACCGACGGCGCCAGACCCCTCACCCTTCCCCTGCCCTCACAGGCGGAGGCCCACCAAGCCCTCGAGCGACGCCTGGGCACCGAACGACTGGCCGCCGAGCCCACGGCCGCGGCCGACATCATCCGCCTGTGCGGACGACTGCCCCTGGCCATGGCGGTGGTCGCCGCCCGCGCAGAACTCGATCACTCCTTCCCCCTCCACGCCATCGTCGACGACCTGCGACACACCCACGGCCTGGACGCGTTCACCGGCTTCGACTCCACCACCGACGTACGCGCCGTCTTCTCCTGGTCCTACCAGTCTCTTGACGAGCCCGCGGCCCGGCTCCTCCGCCTCCTGGCCCTGCACCCCGGTCCCCACATCACCGCCCCCGCCGCCGCCAGCCTCGCCGGCCTCCCTCTCCACCGGACACGCCGCGCACTCGCCGGTCTGGTCGGCTCCTGCCTGGTGGAACAACCGCTGCCCGGCCGCTACAGCCTGCACGACCTCCTGCGCGACTACGCCACCGAGCTCACCCACACCCACGACACCGCCCAGGAACGCCACCACGCCACCCTCCGGTCCCTGGACCACTACATGTTCACCGCCCACGAGGCCAACCAGCTCCTCAAACAGGACACACCGCCCGATCTCGACCTCGGTGCGCCCGACCCGGGCGTCACCCCGGAGAACCTCACCACCGTCCAGCAGGCGACCCGATGGCTCGCCGCCGAACACCGGGTGCTGACGGGCCTGCTCCACACCGCCGTCGGCCAGAAGCTGGACCACCACACCACCGGGCTCGCCTGGTCACTCAAGGAATATCTCAATCGCCAGGAATTCTGGCCCGAGGCCATCACCGCGCTGACCCCCGCTCTCGAAGTGGCCCGGCGCCAGAACAACCGCCTCGAAGAAGGACGTTGCCTACGCCACCTCGGCCACATCCACGGCTACCTCGGCCACCAGGAGCAAGCCCTTCACCACCTGCGACGCGCCACCACGATCTTCGAGGAGCTCGACGCGACCGGTGAGCAGGCACGAGCCCACTACGTCACGGCGTGTGCGCTGTTCCTGTTCGGCCGGACCCAGGAGGCCGTGACGTTCTCCGAACGGGGACTGGAGCTGTCCCGGGAGACAGGCGAGGAGTTGTGGTTGGCCGAGTGCCTCGTCGAGCTCGCCTGGTTCCACTCCAACCTGGGGCACCTCGAGAAAAGCCTTCAGTACAGCGAGGAGGGCATCGCCTTGTTCCAGCGCCTCGGCGCGCCGTGGCAGCTGGCCCAGGCATGGGACATCCTGGGCCACAACCTCCGCATGCTCGGCCGTTACGAGGAATCGGTGGCCACCTACCAGCGGGCGACGCGGGCGTTCGAGGAACTGGGCGACCACAGGAACGCCATCGGCACACTGATGCGGCTCGGCGACACCCGGCTGGCCCAGGGCGACCGGGAAGGCGCACGGACGGACTGGGTCCAAGCCCTCGAAAGCGCCGACGAGCGAGCCATGTCCCACAGTGCCCAGCAGGTCCGTGACCGGCTCACCGCCCTGGACATGGACACGGACCCCGCGCCACCCTTCCCGGAGAGGGCGGAGGGGAGCCATCGGCTCCCGGTCCCGAGGAATGGCGACCCTGTGCGTCAGGACTCCGAGCGGGACGGTTCGGCGGATGGTCGCTCGTCCGCCATCCGCTGAGTTCCAGCCGGCCCACGAGGTTTCTTCCAGAACAGCGCCCCGTCACCGTCGAACGGTGACGGGGCGCCTGCGGGTCGCCATCCGGCCGGTGAGAGGCCGGACTCTGCCCCTACTTGGCGAGGAAGGCGAGGAGGGCGTCGGTGACCTCCTGGGCGTGGGTCCACAGCAGGCCGTGCGGGGCGCCCTCGACGACGACGTAGTCGGCCTGCGGGAGCGCCTTGCGGAAGAGCTCGCCAGTGGCCTCGATGGGCAGGATGCGGTCGGCGGTGCCGTGCAGGATCAGTGCCGGCACGTCGATCTTCCGGATGTCGGCGCGGAAGTCGGTGGTCCACGTGGAGACGCAGGCCAGCGAGGCGTACCAGGAGGCGCCGGCGGCCACGTTCCAGCTGTTGCGGACGGCCTCCTCGCTGATCCGGGTGCCGAGGTTCTCGTCCAGGTTGTAGAAGTCCTGGTAGAACGCGCTGAAGTAGGCGTACCGGTCGTCGGTGACGGCCTGCTTGATGCCCTCGAAGACGCTCCCGTCGACGCCTTCGGGGTTGTCGTCGGTCTTGAGCAGGAACGGCTCCAGCGAGGCGAGGAAGGCGGCCTTGGCGACCCGGGCGGAGCCGTAGGCGCCGAGGTAGCGGCCGACTTCGCCGGTGCCCATGGAGAAGCCGACGAGGACGGCGTCGTGGAGGTCGAGGGTCTCCATGACGGTGTTCAGGTCGGCGGCGAAGGTGTCGTAGTCGTAGCCGGTGGTGGGCTGGCTGGAGCGGCCGAATCCGCGCCGGTCGTAGGTGATGACCCGGTGACCGGCCTCCAGCAGGGCCGCGGCCTGCTTCTCCCAGGAGTGGCCGTCGAGCGGGTAGCCGTGGATCAGCACGACCGGCTGCCCGGTGCCGTGGTCCTCGTAGTAGAGGTCGATGGTGGTGGTGTTCTCCTGGCCGACGGTGATGAACGGCATGGTGGTTGCTGCCTCTCGATGGGGTTTGTGGTGCGAGGTGTTGGCCCGGGTGCGGTCGGCGGTCCGTACCGCCATTGGCCCGGGGTGTCCGGCGTCGGCACCTCGTCGCCCGGGAAACGGTGACGGGGTGAGCGCGGTTCACGGTCTGGCCGAAAAGGGACTACTGACGCGGCCAGAAGGCAGGGGGCTTCGGTGGCCTCCTGGGCGCGGATCCGCAGCGGGCCCTGCGGGGGCGTACTCGACCGGGCACTCGGCCCGCGGAAACGCCCGTCGGAGCGGCTCCCCTGTCTGGATCGACAGGTCCCGGTCAGCGGACCGAACGGGCCGCCTTCTCCACGATGCGGGCGACGGCGTCGGGACGCGAGACGGTCACCGCGTGCGAGGCGTCGATCTCGGTCGTGCGGGCGTGTGCCCTGGCCGACATGAAGCGCTGGGCCGCCACGGGGATGTTCCTGTCCTCAGTGGTGACCAGCGACCAGGAGGGAATCGTCTTCCAGGCGGCACGGGTGGAGTTCTCCTCCAGCGCGGCGGCGGCGATCGGACGCTGGCCGGTGGCCATGAGCCTCGCCTTGTCCGCAGGGACGTCCGCGGCGAACTGCTGGTGGAACTTGTCCGGCTTGATGAAGACGTCGGCTCCCGAGGCTCCGCCGGGAAGCGTGTAGTTCACCGGGGCGATGACCTGACCGAGGGTGCTGCCGGGGAACTTGTTCGTCAGCCCCAGCGAGCTCTCGCCCGTGTCGGGCAGGAACGCGGCGATGTAGACGAGCGCCTTGACCTTTTCCTCCAGGCCCGTGGCGGCCTGGCTGATGACGGTGCCTCCGTAGGAATGGCCGACCAGGACCACCGGGCCGTCGATGTGCTCGACGACGCTGCGCAGGTAGGCGGCGTCGACGGCCGGTCCGCGTAGCGGGTTGGCGGCGGCCACCACCGGGTAGCCGGCCCGCTGCAGCCGCTCGACGACTCCGTCCCAGCTGGAGGCGTCGGCGAACGCCCCGTGCTCCAGCACGATCGTCGGCCGGACCGGCTGGCGGGGCGTCGCGTCGGCCGTGCCGGGCAGGGTGACGGCCGTGACGGAAAGGCCCACGGCCGCGACGCCGAGCAGGGTGACCAGACGGGCGGGCCTGGTCGGTCGGGTGGTACGCATCTTCGATGTCCTTCTTCATGAGGTTGTCGCCCTGGTGGGGCGGGGCCGGCCGGACGAACCCGGCTCCGACGAGAAACACGGCACAGCTTTGAGCTGCGGGCAGTTGAATTGCGTGCAGCTGAAATGGGCGTGAAGGTCCCGTCCTGACTGATCGAACGGTGGCGGCCCGGGACCCGAACGGCTCTGCCGCCCTGCCGGCTGCCGCCACAACAGCCGACAGGGCTGACGTCCGGTCAGGGCTCTCATGTGCCCGGACGTCACTGCTTCCTACGAGCAATCCCGCACCGCGGTTCACCGACGGTGGTGATCTCGGCGACCGGCAGGTCGGCCGGGCCGGCCTTCGGATCCGCCCGACCCGCTTCCGCCCGGGCCACCGCTCTCCGGGCGGCACGGGCACCGGACGGAGGCATCAGGCGCCCGGGGGTCGACGGGTGACGTCGAGCGTGGCCGCGCGGGGAACGAACTTCGTGCCGCCGTCCTTCGCGGTCACCAGTACCGACACATGCCAGGCGCCGTCCGCCGCTGCGCGGTGGGGGTGAGCCGGGCGCGTCGTCATGACGGCGGACGGCGCTCGGGGCGGCCCGTCGGATCCGGCCGCCCATGCTCGGCATCGCCTGTCGCCGGGCTGCCGCGACGGCCGTCACGGCCATTCCGTAGGTACGGGCTCGGCGCCCATGTCCCGATCCCCGGGGCCGGGAGTGTCGCTCCGGGCCCCGGAGAGGGCGGTGACTACTTCTTGAGCCTCTCGTGCACCTCGACGGCTGTCATCAGGTGGCCGACGGCGTTGGGGTGGGCGGATCCGGACGTCCGCGGCAGCAGCGGGTTGATCCATTGCCCGGACGGGGCCCGGCACATGTCGTGGCCCCGAAACACCGTAGAGGTGTCGACGAACTCGGCCTGCCTCAGGAGAGCCGACATCTCCAGCATGAGGTTCAGCCGGTTCGTGGTCTGGTGGAGCCAGGTGACGTCACCCTTGGCCAGCGGCACCGAGGAACCGCAGGCGCTCCCGTCGGCGGGGAACGGGTTGGGGTACCCGACCACGACGACACGCGCCCGGGGGCTGCGCCGCTTGATGTCGGTGAGCATGTCGGGCAGACGCGTGCTCAGCCTCGCGAAGCCCGCGTCGACCTCCTTGGCCGCCACGTCCCGGCAAGGAGTTCCCTCCCTGGTGGTGAGCCCGGCCAGGACGCATCTGGTGAGCACGTCGGAGAAGCCGAGGTCGTTGCCGCCGAGCGTGACGGTCACCAGGTCGGTGTCCTGGGTGAGGGCGTTGACCTGGGGTGCGGCCGACCCCTCGTGGTTCCACAACGAGCGCGTGGTGGCTCCGCCGCACGTGACGTCCTTGAAGACGGCGGGCTTGTACGTCTCGGCGACCCACGCCGGGTAGCTGCCCGTGGAGCGCATGCACGTCGCGTCCGTCTGCCCGGGCAGGCCTGTTCCTGCGGCGTAGGAGTCACCGAGGGCGACGTAGTGCTTGAAGGATCCCTGCCCGGAGACGTCGGTCGCGGCGGCCGGAGCGGCCCCTGACGTCAGCAGCGAGGCGGTGAGGGCAGCGGCCGTGACCACCCCTCCGCGGATCTTCGAGTACGGGTGAGAATGAGCCATGAAGTCTCCTTGAAGCGGAAAGAGGCCGCACGAGTCGGCGGCCCGTCCTTGGGCACGCGACGCGTACGGACGTGTCCTTCGCCTCTACGGCCGCGGCACGCGCCGGGTTCAGGTGTGGCGAACTCCCTGCGCCACTACGCCCTTCTCCGCCAACAGCCATCCCGGGTAGGGCCGTTCTCCAAGAAATCACCTGCTGCCGGACCATGGCCCGAAGATGCCGGCGCCTTCGTGATCCCCTTCAGTTCGGCACGGCACCCGGCGATCCTGCGGCCGACGACCGGACGCACGGCATCCGACCTCCGGCGGACGTGCTCCTCCGTGTACGGGTGGGACCGGTGCTGCGGGCGCTACGGCCGGAGAAGGCGTCCCCCGCAGTGTTGCGTCGTCCCGCCCGCGCAGCCCTTCAAACCGGTTGACGCCCTGCTAATGTCCCGATCGGTAGGCGGGAGGCGGACGACGGGGTCCCTCCGCTCCGATCACCCGCACCGCTCCTCGTTCTCCGTTCCGGCGAACTGTGCGGACGCGGCAGAGGCGGCAGCGGTCGTGTGGGCGCGAACGGGGTGGCGTCCGGTGTGGGTCATCGCGCCCACGGCGCATCTGCCCGCACGCGAGCGAACCGGTGGTCCGCGCGGGAGCGGACCGCTCATACGCCTACGCACATGTGCGTGTGAGGAGCGCCGCCGTCGGGCGGCCCTTCCGGGGATACGGTGACAGCTGTGGGGGAGTCGCTCGACTTCGCGGTCCTGGGTCCGCTGCTGGTGCGGCGGGCGGGCGCGGTGCTGGGCATGGGGCGGCGCAGGCAGCGACTGCTGCTGATCCGACTCCTGCTCGCCGAAGGCCATGCGGTCGCTCCCGAGACGCTGTGCGAGGAATTGTGGCCGCGGCAGCCAGGGCGGGCGCCGGGTGGGGCGTTGGCGTCCCTGCACGCCCACGTCAGCAAGATCCGCGCGATTCTGGAACCCCGGCATCTGCGCGGGCGGCGCTCGTTCGAAGTGCTGGTCACCGAGCCCTTGGGCTACGCCCTGCGCATCCCGCCGGACAGCCGGGACACCGTGCGCTTCGAACGAGCCCTGGCCCAGGCGCGCCGGTCGATGGACCGAGGCCGGTCCTCGCGCGTCGTGGAGGAGACCGACAGGGCTCTGGAGATGTGGCGCGGTGCCGCGCTCGCCGACGCCGCCCCCTATCTGTTCGCCACTCCTGAGACCGCCCGCCTGGAGGAACTGCGACAGTCCGCCCGGGAGCTCCGCACCACCGCCCTGCTCCTGGACGGACAGACGCAGAGGGCCGTGGACGCCGCGCGGGAACTGACGACGCAGCACCCGTTGCGGGAAACCGGCTGGGCTCTGCTGTTGCGCGCCCTGTACCTGGCCGGCAGGCACCCCGAGGCGCTGCAGCGTTATACGGACCTGTGCGGACACCTCTCGGACGAACTCGGCCTCGAACCCGGACCCTCGCTGCGCGCCCTGCACCACGGCATCCTCCACCACGACCTGCCACCTCTGCGCTCGACCGACACGGCGAACACGACGGGCACGGCGACCGCCCTCGCGGGCGGCCGTGGTCCAGGTCGTCCGGCCGGGAGCGAGGCCGTGGACGACCAGGAGGAGACGGCATCCGGCGGCGCACTGCCGGCAGGCGCGGCCCACGATGTCACGCGGTCCGGGCCGACCACCGGCGTGACACCGTCCGGTGCGAGGAGAGAACCGGCCGCGGGCGACGGCGGGAGCGGCTCTCCACGGGCGGTACGTCCGGCGCAGTTGCCCAGTGATCTGGCGGTGTTCGCGGGGCGGGAGACGGAGGGCGCATGGCTGTCCGCCGTGAGCGGAGACCCAGGTCCGGCCGGTGCTCCCGTCGTCGTCATCGGCGGTGCTCCCGGTGTCGGCAAGACCACCTTCGCCGTCCACCACGCCCACCAGATCGCCTCCTCCTTCCCCGACGGTCAGCTCTTCGTCAACCTGTACGGATTCCACCCCCACGCACCCGCCGTCGAACCCGGTGACGCCCTGCACGGTTTCCTCACCGCCCTCGGCGTCCCCGCCCAGGACATCCCCGAGGACACCCCCGGCCGCAGCACACTCTTCCGCAGCCTCCTCGCCGACCGACGGATCCTCCTCGTCCTGGACAACGCCCGCGAAGAACAGCAGGTCCGTCCCCTGCTGCCCGCCGGCGACGGCTGCTTCACCCTGATCACCAGCCGCAACCAACTCACCGGCCTGATCGCGTCGGAAGGCGCCAAACCCCTCACCCTCGCACTGCCCTCTCAGTCCGAGGCCCACGAGACGCTGGCACGGCGGCTGGGGACGGAACGGCTCGCCGCCGAGCCCGCCGCCGCGGCCGACATCATCCGCCTGTGCGGACGACTGCCCCTGGCGCTGGCCGTGGCCGCCGCCCACGCCGAGTACGAACCCGCCTTCCCCCTCCGCGCCATCGCCGACGACCTGCGGGCGCACAGCGGCCTGGACGCGTTCACCGCCTCCGACGCCACCACCGACGTCCGCGCCGTGTTCTCCTGGTCCTACCGGTCCCTGGACGGATCCGCCGCACGCCTCTTCCGCCTCCTCGCCCTCCACCCCGGCCCCCACATCACCGCCCCGGCCGCCGCCGGCCTCACCGCACTCCCCCTCCACCGGACACGCCGTCTCCTCGCCGACCTGACCCGGTCCTGCCTCGTCGAACAGCCGCTGCCCGGCCGCTACACCCTCCACGACCTGCTGCGCGGCTACGCCACCGAACTCACCCACACCCACGACGACACCGACGAACGCCACGCCGCCACCCTCCGGGTCCTGGACCACCACATGTTCACGGCCTACGAAGCCAACCTGCTGTTCAGGCAGGACTCACTGCCCGGACTCGACCTCGGCTCCCCCAGCGCGGGCGTCGTCCCGGAGACGTTCACCACCATCGAACAGGCACGCCGATGGTTCACCGCCGAACACCGGGTACTGGCCGGCCTGCTGCAGACCGCCGTCAGCCAGAAGCTGGACCACCGGATCACCGGCCTCGCGTGGACGCTGAATCAGCACCTGCACCGCCAGGAGTACTGGCCCGAAGCGATCTCCACACTGACCCCCGCCCTGGAAGTGGCACAGCGCCAGGGCGACCGTTTGGAGGAGGCGCGCTGCCTGCGCCACCTCGGCAGCCTCCACATCTGCCTGGACCACCGGAGGCGGGCTCTGGATCACCTGGAACGTGCCTGCGCCCTCTTCGAGGAACTCGGCGTGGCCGGCGAACAGGTTCGCGCCGTGTTCGTGACGGCGATGGGCTTCTTCCGGTTCGGCCGGCACCAGGAGGCCTTGGCACTCGCCGAGCAGGGACTCGCGCTGGCCCGATCGACGGGGAACCCGCTCTGGACGGCCGAGTGCCTCAACGGGCTCTCCTGGCTGCACTCCAGCATGGGGCGGCCCGGGAGGGGCCTCGTGTACGGCGAGGAGGCCATCGCCCTCTACCAGCGCCTGGACGCCCCGTGGCAGGAGGCCCAGTGCTGGGACAGCGTGGCCTACTCCCTCCATCGCCTCGGCCGGTACGAGGAGGCGGCGGCCACCTACCTGCGGGCGCTGGACGCCTTCGAGGAACTGGAGGACCACAAGAACGTGGTCGGCTCGCTGATGCGACGGGGCGACACCCGTCTGGCCATGGGCGACCGGGAGGCCGCACGCACGGACTGGGTCGACGCGCTCGCCGTCGCCGAACGACATGATCTGTCCTACAGCGCCCGGGAGATCCGAGATCGGCTCACCGCCCTGGACATGGACGCGGGCTCCGTACCCGTCCCGCCCCAGAAGGGCGTCGGCGACCACACGGCGCCGGCTCCGACAGGCACTGATCCTGCGCACCGGTCACCCCAGGCGGAGACTCACCGGTAGTAGGAGCTGTCCCTGTCCGAACTCGGCGAGCCATCGCTTCATCAGGTCCGGCAGGGGCGACACCGCCGACGCGAAATGCCGAGGGGAATCCGGAAGACCGGTGTGTCCTCACACGACCACCTGTTCTCGACGGACGCTCAGGTCGTCATCGACGCCGAACTCGTCGGCTCGCTACGCGCACGCCCTGATCCGGTCGTTCCCGTCGGGTCCGGAACCCTGAGCTCCGTCGGCGACGCGGAGCGCCCCCTGGCGGATACGACGACGCGCCGGGAGCGGGCGGCACGGGTCGGCAAGCGGGCGCGACAAGGAGACGACAAGGTTTGGCGAAGGGGTCCCGCCGAGTGTTGAGCCACTCACCCGCGCAAGTGGGAGAGCACGCCACGGAACACTTGAAAAGAATTGAGCACCACCCATGAACGGGACCCTGGAGGCGGGGACGGCCGCCCTCGCTCCGACCCGGGCACATGCCCGGCACGTCGCTTCGGACGCCGACTGCGACGCCTTCGTACGAGACATCTACGAGCAGTACGGCCCTCTGCTCGTCCGGTACGCCGCGCGGTTGCTGGACGGCGACTGGCACAGGGCTGAGGACATCCTCCAGGAGACCGCGGCGCGCGCCTGGAAACACGCGCGGTTCCTGAGCACCCGCGGCGAACACATCCGGCCGTGGCTGTTCACCGTGGCCAGGAACCTGGTCATCGACCACCACCGGGCGCGGGCGGTCCGGCCGCTGGATCTGATGGCGGTCGAGGATCTGGACGCCTCCTGGGACGGCACGGAGTCCACGATCACCTCCCACGCGGTGCGGGAGGCACTGCGGGAGCTGAAGGAACAGCACCGGACCGTCATCCGCCTTATGTACTCCCTGGAATGCAGCGTGGCCCAGGCGGCCGAGCACCTCGGCATCCCGCCCGGCACCGTCAAGAGCCGTGCCTTCTACGCCGTACGGGCGCTGCGCAAGTCCTTGGAGAAGCAGGGCGTACTCGGCGTGTAGTCACGGCACGGGCGGGCGATGCCGGCCCGGTCATCCACGGTCCGCGTCGCCGCCGGACGGGCCCTGACGTCACCGTCCCGTCCGGTGCCGCTCCCCGGGCGGTTCCGATCCGCCCCGGGGTGACATTCCGAACGGGCAGGGCGGGGCGGAACACCTCAGAAGTCGGGACGTTCCACTGGTGCCGGCTCGAGCCGAGGCCTCAGGAGACGCGGTGCCGTCTTTCGGGAACCCTGCCCTGTCCACCGCGCACGTCCCCCGCCGCACCCCGCCATCCCCGACAGGTCGGCATGTCGGGGATGGTCCGTCGCCACCGAAGGCGAGGGGAGGAACCCGGAGAGTCCGGTCTCACGGCGATGGCGCATGAACTCGTCAGGCACTGCTGCCGGGCTCCACCCACCTGGTGGGGATCGTGAACCGCCCTGGAGGGTTCCGCACGGAAAGCAGTGACACCAGGCACTGATACGCCCTTGTCGTCTTGCCCTGCTTCTGTGCGGAGCCGTTCGACGACATGGGCGTATCAGTGATCAGCCCACTACGGACCGGCGCGCGACCAACGGCGCACGAGGTCGACACGCAGACCCGATACGCCCGTCGTCTTCTTCGCCCGCCCTCGCCGTCCAACCTCGTCAGGCCCTGTTCTCCGCCTGGAACATCCAGCTCTGCTTCTCCAGTTCGGCCGTCAGCCCGATGAGGAGATCCTGGCTCACGGCGTCCACCGGACCAGTCTCCTCGATCCGCTCCCGCACCCTCCCGATGACCGCGGAGAACGTACGCACCAGGGCACCGACGGCGTCGACGTCCTTCGTCCAGCCTGACGGGAAGGCAGGCACGCCGCTGGTGCCCGCGATGGTGACCGCCCGTCCGTCCGGACTCACTCCCAGCGCAGCCGCGCGTTCGGCCACCGTGTCCGCGTGGTCACGTGCGATCGAGGCAACCTCGTCGAGCTGGACGTGGACTGATCGAAAACGCGGGCCGTACAGGTTCCAGTGCGCCTGCTTGGCCACCAGGGACAGGTCGAGCAGGTCGACCAGGGTCGCCTGGAGGGCCGCGCCGGCGATCTCGCGGTCGCCCTCCGGCAGCGGGCTGTTGATCATCGTCATAGGTCTGGGGTCCTTCGGGAATGGTGTTGGCATCCTGGCAAGGAGGCCGACGGGTTGCCGTCTGGATGAACCGGCCATCGCACGCACCCGCCTGGAGCTCCGTGGCCTCGACGCTATGTACGGCCGCAGGCCCCGAGGGGTTCAGCTCCTCCGGCATACGGTCGTGCATGTCGCACGACGCCCGGTCATCCCCGATGCCGCCGGACCGACCGGCGCGCGCTCCACCGCTTCGGCCACGCGGCACCGGTCACGAGTCCGGCCGTGCTCGAGAACCGCCCTCCGGCCCACCGGAAGCGGCGACGACCTGAAGCCCCGTCTCGAGCGCCGGAGCCCCTGCGGCCCCTGACACAACACACACCGGACACCCGTCACGCACACTCGAAGAAACAGCAGGTCAGGCGTCCTTCTTCACCGGCTCCAGGATCGCCACGCACTCCACGTGGTGCGTCATCGGGAACAGGTCGAACGCGCGCAGGGTCCGGACCTTGTAGCCGCGTTCCGCGAAGTAGGCGATGTCGCGGGCGAGGGCTGCCGGGTCGCAGGCGACGTAGGCGATGCGGCGGGCGCCGAGGCCGGCGAGGTGGTGGACGGTCTGCTTGCCGGCGCCTGCGCGCGGGGGGTCCAGGACGATGAGGTCGACCTCGGTGATGCCCGTGCGTGGGAGGACCGACTCGACCTTGCCCTGTTCGATGCGGACGCGCGGGAAGGCGGCCAGGTTGTGGCGGGCGTCCTCCACCGCGCGCTTGCCGGACTCGATGCCGAGGACCGCGCCCTGGTCGCCGACGCGGTCGGCGAGGGCGCCCGCGAAGAGGCCGACGCCGCAGTAGAGGTCGAGGGCCGTCTCGCCCTTGCGGGGGGTGAGGCCCTGCATGACGGCGAGCATGAGGGTCTGGGCGGCCTTCGGGTGGATCTGCCAGAAGCCGCCGCTGCCGACGCGGTAGGTGCGCTCGTCGGCGCGCTCGCGTACGAAGGCGCGGCCGTGGACGCGGTGGACGCCGCCGTCCTTCTCGTCGACGCGGAGGACGGAGACCGGCTTGTCCAGTTCCACCAGGGGGAGGCGGCCGCCGGGCTTCGGGGTCAGGATGACCTGGCGGTCGTTCGAGCCGGAGGCGGCGATGGCCTCGACGGAGGCCATGCCCGCCCAGTCGCGCTTCTCGACGCCGAGCTCCGAGACGCCCTGTGCCGCGATCATGCAGTGGTCGATGACCTCGACCTCGTGCGAGCGGTGCTTGCGCAGGCCCGCGTTGCCGTCGGCGTCGACCGTGTACTGGACGCGGGTGCGCCACTGCGGGACCTCGCCCGGCGGCAGCTTGTCGCCCTCGGCCGGCATGACGGTGCCGTCCCAGCCGGCCTCCTCCGGGGTGAGCCCGGCCAGGCGCTGGAGCTGTTCCGCGATGACCTCGCCCTTGAGGCGTCGCTGGGCGCCGGGCTTGGCGTGCTGCCAGTCGCAGCCGCCGCACTTGCCCGGGCCCGCGAACGGGCACGGGGCCTCGACGCGGTCCTTGGACGGGTCGATGATCGTGATCGCGTCGGCGCGCAGGAAGCGGGAGGTCTCCTCGCCCTCGGTGACGCGGGCGACGATCCTCTCGCCGGGCAGCGCGTGGCGGACGAAGAGGACGCGGCCCTCCTCGGTGCGGGCGATGCAGTGGCCGCCGTGGGCAACCGGACCGACCTCGACCTCGTACTCTTCCCCGACCAACGACGAAACAGGGGTGTTCTGCATGGTGGGGGGACTCCAAGGGGAAGTGGCGGTGGGCTGCCGTACGGACGGCAGCCCACCAGTCTAGTTGTTCTTGTCCGGTTGTTCTCCGCGAGCGGTTTCTCAGCCGTTCTTCGCCGTCGGTTCCTTGTGGCCCTTCTCGACCGGGCCCCGGCGGACGGAGCCCGGCGCGGTCCACTCCTGGCGCTTCCTGGCCCGCTTCTTCGCGGCCTCGGAGGACTGGAGCTGGTACGGGACCGAGGTCACCATGACGCCGGGGGTGAAGAGCAGCCGGCCCTTGAGGCGCAGGGCGCTCTGGTTGTGCAGCAGGTGCTCGTACCAGTGGCCGACGACGTACTCGGGGATGTAGACGGAGACGGCGTCGCGCGGGCTCTCGCGGCGGATGTTCTTGACGTACTCGATCACCGGGCGGGTGATCTCGCGGTACGGCGAGTCGAGGATCTTGAGCGGGACGTTGATGCCGCGCCGCTCCCACTCCTCCCGGAGCGCCTTCGTCTCGACGGGGTCGACGTTGACGGTCAGCGCCTCCAGCTCGTTCGCGTGCATGAGCTTGGCGTAGGCCAGGGCACGGAGCGTGGGCTTGTGGAGCTTGGAGACGAGGACGATGGAGCGGACCCGGGAGGGGCGTACGTACTCGTCGGGCCGTTCCTCCGCGGCGGCGATCTCGGCGGAGACGGAGTCGTAGTGCCTGCGGATCGCGGACATCGTCCCGTAGAAGATCACCATGCCGAGCAGGGCGACCCAGGCGCCGTGGGTGAACTTGGTGGCGAGGACGACGACGAGGACGAGGCCGGTGAAGAAGGCGCCGAAGGTGTTGATCGCCCGGGAGCGGATCATGTGGCGGCGCTTGGCCGGGTCCTTCTCGGTCTTCAGGTGCCGGTTCCAGTGCCGGACCATGCCGGTCTGGCTGAGGGTGAAGGAGACGAAGACGCCGACGATGTACAGCTGGATCAGCTTCGTCGAGTCGGCTCCGTAGGCCCAGACGAGGAGGGCGGCGGCGCCGGCGAGGAGCACGATGCCGTTGGAGAAGGTGAGGCGGTCGCCGCGGGTGTGCAGCTGGCGCGGCAGGTAGCGGTCCTGGGCGAGGATCGAGCCGAGGAGCGGGAAGCCGTTGTACGCGGTGTTCGCGGCCAGGAAGAGGACGAGCGCGGTGGCGGCGGCGAGGACGACGAACAAGAACGTTCCGTCGCCGAAGACGGCGGCCGCGACCTGGGAGATGACCGGGTCCTGGACGTATCCCTCGCCGACCGGCACACCGTTCAGGAGCAGGTCCTGGGCGGGCTTCTCGGCCATCCGTACGTCGGTGGCGAGGGCCAGGAAGATGATGCCGCAGAACATGGTGACGGCCAGCGCGCCCATGAGCGCGAGCGTGGTGGCCGCGTTCTTGGACTTGGGCTTGCGAAAGGCCGGGACTCCGTTGGAGATCGCCTCGACGCCGGTGAGGGCGGCACAGCCGGAGGAGAAGGCGCGCAGCAGCAGGAAGAAGAGCGCGAAGCCGGCCAGGCCCTGGTGCTCGGGCTTGATCTCGAAGCCGGCGGTGGGGGCCTGCATGGTCTCGTCGAGGACGATCCCCCGGTACGCGCCCCAGGCGATCATCAGGAAGACGCCGGCGACGAAGACGTACGTCGGGATGGCGAAGAGGCTGCCCGACTCCTTCACCCCGCGCAGGTTCATCACCGTGAGCAGCACGATGACGCCCACCGCGCAGAGGACCTTGTGCTCGACGACGAACGGGATGGCCGAGCCGAGGTTCTCGATCCCGGAGGAGATCGACACGGCGACGGTCAGGACGTAGTCGACGAGCAGGGCGCTGGCGACGGTGAGTCCGGCCTTCGGGCCGAGGTTGGTGTTGGCGACCTCGTAGTCGCCGCCGCCGCTCGGGTAGGCGTGGACGTTCTGCCGGTAGGAGGCGACGACCGTGAACATCAGGACGACGACCGCCAGCGCGATCCACGGGCTGAAGTGGTACGCCGACAGACCCGCGATCGACAGGACGAGCAGCACCTCCCCGGGTGCGTACGCCACCGAGGACAGCGGATCGGAGGCGAAGACGGGGAGGGCGATCCGCTTCGAGAGAAGGGTCTCTCCGAGCTTGTCGCTGCGCAGGGCCCGCCCGATCAGGATCCGTTTGGGCACGTCGGTCAGTTTGGACACGGAGAGGATCGTAAGCGTTCGAAAAGAGCCACGCGCACCGGCACCCCCGATCGGCACCGAATCTCCCTCCGTACCACCTCGGATGCGGTCTCGGCCAGCGTTGCCGCTTAAGCTCGGACCGGGTGACCCGGCAGGGTGTTGCCCGCCGCGACCCGGGCGCATTGGGTGAGGAAAGTTGTGAGCAGGGTGTTTTCGCAGGTCAGCAAGGCGATCAGGAGTGCGGGGTAAGGGGACGTGCACATCGTCATCATGGGCTGCGGGCGAGTGGGAGCCGCTCTCGCGCAGACCTTGGAGCAGCAGGGGCACACCGTCGCCGTGGTTGACCAGGACCCGACGGCTTTCCGTCGTCTGGGGTCGGGTTTCGGCGGTCGGCGCGTCACGGGCGTGGGCTTCGACCAGGACACGCTGCGCGAGGCCGGCATCGAGGACGCGGGCGCCTTCGCCGCGGTGAGCAGCGGCGACAACTCGAACATCATCGCGGCGCGGGTCGCGCGCGAGATGTTCGGCATCGAGAACGTGGCGGCGCGGATCTACGACCCGCGTCGCGCCGAGGTCTACCAGCGTCTCGGCATCCCGACCGTCGCGACGGTCCGCTGGACCGCCGACCAGATGCTGCGGCGGCTGCTGCCCTCGGGCGCGGAGCCGCTGTGGCGGGACCCGAGCGGTGGTGTGCAGCTCGCGGAGGTGCACACCACGCCGGCCTGGATCGGCCACAAGGTGAGCCGGCTCCAGGAGGAGACCGGTGTGCGTGTCGCCTTCCTCACCCGGCTGGGCGAGGCGATTCTGCCCACCTCGCAGACGGTGCTCCAGGAGGGTGATCTGGTGCACGTGATGATGCGTACGGACGAGATCGCGAAGGTCGAGGAGGCCTTCGCCGAGGGTCCCGAGGAGGGCGGTCACTGATGCGTGTCGCTATTGCGGGCGCGGGTGCGGTGGGCCGTTCCATCGCGGGCGAGCTCCTGGAGAACGGGCACGAGGTCCTGCTCATCGACAAGGCGCCGACCGCCATCTCGGTGGAACGGGTGCCGCAGGCGGAGTGGCTGCTCGCCGACGCCTGTGAGATCACCTCGCTCGACGAGGCGGCGCTCCAGCGCTGCAACGTGGTGATCGCGGCGACCGGTGACGACAAGGTGAACCTCGTCGTCTCGCTGCTCGCCAAGACCGAGTACGGCGTGCCGCGGGTCGTCGCCCGGGTGAACAACCCGAAGAACGAGTGGCTGTTCAACGAGGCCTGGGGTGTGGACGTGGCCGTCTCGACGCCGCGCCTCATGTCGGCCCTGGTGGAGGAGGCGGTGAGCGTCGGCGACCTGGTCCGGCTGCTGCGCTTCAGCCACGGCGACGCGAACCTGGTCGAGCTGACGCTCCCGCCGGAGTCGGCGGTCGCCGGCACCTCCGTCGGGGACGTTCCCTGGCCGCAGGACACCTCGCTGGTGACGATCATCCGCGGTTCGCGGGTGCTGACGCCGAGCCCCGAGGAGACGCTGGAGGCCGGCGACGAGCTGTTGTTCGTGGCCGCGCAGGCCCGCGAGGAGCAGTTGGAGGACCTGCTGCAGGTCCGCCGCGAGGCCGACTCCGAGGCCTGAGCGCCGCGCGGGAGACACGCGGGAGGGCCCGGACCTGTTCTCAGGTCCGGGCCCTCCCGCGTGCCGGCCCCGGTACGGGGTTCAGGCCTCCGGGTGGCTGCGCGCCGCGGCGGCCGCCTTGCGCTCCTTCTCGGCGCGCTCCTCGGCCTCCATCTCGGCGAAGACGTCGATCGGCGGCGGAGCCTTCGCGAGGAAGACCCACGTGAGGTAGACCGCGAGCAGGAACGGCGGGATCTTGAGCGCGATGAGGACCCAGCCGAACTTGGTCGTGTCGGCCCACCAGTACATCGGGAAGAGGATCGCGCACTTGCCGAGCAGGATCAGGCCCCAGGCCCAGCTCGCCTTCGTGTACGCCTTCTTCCGGCCCGGGTTGCGGGTGCGCCAGGAGAGGTTCTCCTTGAAGACCGGACCGAGGATCAGGCCGATCAGGGGGACTCCGGCGAGCGCGGTGACGATGTACGCGAGGGCGAGGCCCAGGGTGTACAGCATGCCCGGCAGGTAGAAGTCCTTGGCGTTGCCGGTCATCATCGCGAAGACGACGCCGAAGGCGACACCGAAGACACCGCTGAAGGCGTGCTTGACAGTGTCCCGGCGGATCAGCCGGACGGCGACCAGGACCAGTGAGACGGCGAGCGCTGCGATCGCCGAGACGTGCAGGTTCTTGTTGATCGTGAAGATCGTGACGAACAGCAGGCCGGGCACGACCGTCTCGACCATGCCCCGCACCCCGCCGAAGGCCTCGAACAGAGCGGCCTCGGTGACCTCCTTCGAGGCCTGGGCGTCCTGGTCCGTGGGGGTCGGCTTGTCGAGGGACGTCACCGGCTACTCCTGTCCGAGCGGTCGGAGCTCGTATTTGGGGTTGAAGAGGACCCGCCGGCCGTGGCTCATGGAGATCCGGCCGGAGGCGATCAGCTTGCGGCCCGGTTCGATGCCCACGATGGAGCGCCGGCCGAGCCATACGACGTCGAGCGGTGCCGTGCCGTCGAAGAGTTCGGCCTCCAGCGCGGGCACGCCGGCCCGGGGACGCAACGTGACCGTGCGCAAGGTACCAGTCACCTTGACTATCTGGCGGTCGGAGCAGTCGCTGATGCGCGTGCACCCCGACGCTTCGGCGTCCTCCTGGAGCTCCTCCGACTCCAGGTCCTCCGGGGAGGAGGAGAGCCGGTCGAGCATCCGGCGGAACCGGCCGGCCGGCTTCTCTGTACGTGGTGCAGCACTCATACAGAAAGCGTACCGGCCACCGCTGTCACCGGGACCGGTCCGGCAGGGCCGTCCGTTCAGCGTTCGAAGCGGTACCCCATGCCCGGTTCGGTGACGAAATGGCGCGGGTGGGAGGGGTCGGTCTCCAGCTTGCGCCGCAGCTGCGCCATGTACACCCGGAGGTAGTTGGTCTCCGTGCCGTACGAGGGTCCCCAGACCTCCTGGAGCAGCTGCTTCTGGCTGACCAGGCGGCCGCTGTTGCGGACGAGGACTTCGAGGAGGTGCCACTCGGTGGGGGTGAGCCGGACGTCCCGGCCCTCGCGGTGGACCTTCTTCGCCGCCAGGTCGACGGTGAAGCCCGCGGTCTCGACGACCACGACCCCGTCCTCGGCGCCGCCGACCGGCTCGGCGCGGCGGACGGCCGCGCGGAGCCGGGCGAGCAGCTCGTCCATGCCGAAGGGCTTGGTGACGTAGTCGTCGGCGCCCGCGTCGAGCGCCTCGACCTTCTCGTCGGAGGTCTGCCGGGCCGAGAGGACCAGGATCGGCACCCGCGTCCAGCCGCGCAGGCCCTTGATGACCTCGACGCCGTCCATGTCGGGCAGGCCGAGGTCGAGGACGACGACGTCGGGGTGGCGTTCGGCGGCGAGCCGGAGGGCGGTGGCGCCGTCGGGCGCGGCATCGACCTCGTACTTCCGCGCCTTGAGGTTGATCACCAGCGCGCGGACGATCTGCGGCTCGTCGTCGACCACGAGGACCCGGGTCATGGAGGGGGCCTTCCTTCTTCGGTCGCCCGTGCGGGCGGGAGCAAGAGGGTACGGGAGGGGGAGCGAGCGGTACGGGACGACGTCCACCGGAGCGGCGCGGGGCCCGTCCGGGACCTGCGAGGAAGGGGAAGGGGAAGGGGCCGTACGACCACGGCCCCGGCTCAGGTCACGGCGTGGGCCGGGAGGTCGGCGGCGGGCGGCGGGGTCCCGCGCGGTGCGGCCCGCAGGGTGAGCACCATCGTCAGGCCGCCGCCCGGGGTGTCCTCGGCGCCGAGCGTCCCGCCCATGGCCTCGACGAAGCCGCGGGCCACCGCGAGGCCGAGGCCGACGCCGGAGCCGCGGGGGGCGTCGCCGAAGCGCTGGAAGGGCTCGAAGATGCCGTCCTTGGCCTCGTCGGGCACGCCGGGACCGCGGTCCACGACCCTCAGTTCGACCCGGTCCCCCAGGGTGCTGGCGGCGACGGCGACGGGAACGTCCTCGGGGCTGTACTTGACGGCGTTCTCGACGATGTTGGCGACGGCCCGCTCCAGGAGGCCCTTGTCGACCTCGACCATGGGCAGCGTCTCGGGGATGTCGAGCTCCGCGCTGCCGTCCGGCACTCCCCCGAGGGCCATGGGGACGACCTCGTCGAGGTCGACGGTACGGATCAGGGGGGTCACGGTGCCGGTCTGGAGGCGGGACATGTCGAGGAGGTTGCCGACGAGGTGGTCGAGGCGGTCGGCGCCGGCCTCGATGCCTTCGAGGAGTTCGGCGCGGTCCTGCTCGGACCATTCGACGTCGTCGGAGCGGAGGGAGGAGACGGAGGCCTTGATGCTCGCGAGCGGGGTCCGCAGGTCGTGGCTGACGGCGGCGAGCAGGGAGGTGCGGATCTTGTTGCCCTCGGCGAGCTTGCGGGCCTCCTCCGCCTCGCCGACGAGCCGCTGCCGGTCGAGGACGACGGCGGCCTGGGCGGCGAAGGCGCCGAGGACGCGCCGGTCCTCCGCGGGCAGCACCCGGCCGGAGAGGGCGAGGGCCAGGCGGTCGCCGACCGGCATGTCCACGTCCGCCTCCTCGGGCCGGGCCGCCGGGTGGGGTCCCACGCTCGCCGCCCGCGTCCACGGCTCGACCTCGTTCTCCCGTTCGAGGAGGGCGACGGACTCCATGGAGAAGGTCTCGCGGACCCGTTCGAGCAGGGCGTCGAGACTGGTCTCGCCGCGCAGCACGCTGCCGGCGAGGTAGGAGAGCACCTCGGACTCGGCGCGCAGCCGGGCGGCCTGGTGGGTGCGCCGGGCGGCCAGGTCGACCACCGAGGCGACCGACATGGCGACGCCGAGGAAGACCGCTATGGCGACGATGTTCTTGGGGTCGGCGATGGTGAGCCGGTGGACGGGCGGGGTGAAGAACCAGTTGAGGAGGAGGGAGCCGGCCGCCGCGGAGGCGAGCGCCGGCAGGAACCCGCCGAGCAGGGCCGCGGCGACGGTCAGGGCGAGGAAGAGGAGCATGTCGTTGGCGAGACCGAGATCGGCGTCGACATGGGTGAGGAGCAGGGCGAGGAGGATGGGGCCCGCGACGCCGACCATCCAGCCGCTGACGATCCGGGAGCGGCCGAGGCGGGCGCCGCGGGCGACCGGCAGTCCGCGTCCCTTGGCGACCTCGCCGTGGGTGACGATGTGGACGTCGAGGTCGGTCCCGGAGTCCCGGGCCACGGTCTGGCCGACGCCGGGGCCGAGCACGTACTGCCAGGAGCGGCGGCGGCTGGAGCCGAGGACGATCTGGGTGGCGTTGACCCCGCGGGCGAACTCCAGGAGCGCGGAGGGTATGTCGTCGCCGATGACGTGGTGGAACGTTCCGCCCAGGTCCTCGACGAGGGTGCGCTGGACCGCCAGCTCCTTCGGCGAGGCCGCGGTGAGACCGTCGCTGCGGGCGATGTAGACGGCGAGGACCTCGCCCCCGGCGCCCTTCTCCGCGAGACGGGTGGCGCGCCGTATGAGCGTGCGGCCCTCCGGGCCGCCGGTCAGGCCGACGACGATGCGCTCGCGGGCCTGCCAGGTGGAGCGGATGTTGTGCTCGCCCCGGTACTGCTGGAGGTACTCGTCGACCCGGTCGGCGGTCCAGAGCAGGGCCAGCTCGCGCAGGGCGGTGAGGTTGCCGGGGCGGAAGTAGTTGGAGAGGGCCGCGTCGACCTTGTCCGAGGTGTAGACGTTGCCGTGGGCCATCCGGCGCCGCAGCGCCTCCGGCGACATGTCGACCAGTTCGATCTGGTCCGCCCGGCGCACGACCTCGTCGGGGACGGTCTCCCGCTGCCGTACGCCCGTGATCGCCTCGACGACGTCGCCGAGCGATTCCAGGTGCTGGATGTTGACCGTCGACACGACGTCGATGCCGGCCGCGAGCAGCTCGGCGACGTCCTGCCACCGCTTGGGGTTGCGGGAGCCGGGGACGTTCGTGTGGGCGAGTTCGTCGACGAGGGCGACGGCGGGACGGCGGGCCAGGACCGCGTCGATGTCCATCTCCGTGAACGCGGTCCCCCGGTACTCCAGGGTGCGGCGCGGCACCTGCTCCAGGCCGTGCAGCATGACCTCCGTGCGCGGCCGCCCGTGGTGCTCCACGAACGCCACGACGCAGTCCGTGCCGCGCTCGACCCTGCGGTGCCCCTCGGAGAGCATCGCGTAGGTCTTGCCGACGCCCGGCGCAGCGCCGAGGTAGATCCGAAGCTTGCCGCGTCCCATGGGACGACCATACGTCCAGCCAATCGGACATTCCGCACGTCGGGAGGGGGGTGGGGCGGTCTTGACGTGATTCTGATGTCCCGCCGCCCCCGTACCCGGACGGGGTGTCGCGCTCAGTGCTCGATGATCTCGCCGTCGCTCAGCTCCAGGACCCGGTCGGCCAGGCCCAGGAGCTGGGGGTCGTGGGTGGCGACCAGGGCCGTGCAGCCCTCGCTGCGCACCACCGCGCGCAGCAGCCGCATCACGGCGAGCCCGGTCTCCGCGTCCAGCTGGCCCGTGGGCTCGTCGGCGATCAGCAGCGCCGGCTTGTTGGCGAGGGCGCGGGCGATGGCGACGCGCTGCTGCTGGCCGCCGGAGAGCTCGCCGGGCCGCTGGGCCGCCTGGTCCGCGAGGCCGACCAGGCCCAGGAGCAGGGCCACCCGCTTCTCGCGCTCCTCGGGGTCGGCTTTGCGCAGCCGCATCGGTACGCCCACGTTCTCGGCGGCGGAGAGGATCGGGAGCAGTCCGAAGGACTGGAAGACGAAACCGATCCGGTCGCGGCGCAGCTTCAGGAGGCCGTTCTCACCGAGGGTGGAGAGGTCGACGCCGTCGATGACGATCGAGCCGCCGTCGGCGGTGTCGAGACCGCCCACGAGGTTGAGGAGCGTGGTCTTGCCGGAGCCCGAGCGGCCCTTGAGCGCGACGAGCTCGCCGCGCGGGACGTCGAAGGAGACCCCGCGCAGGGCGTGGACGGCGGCTTCGCCCGTGCCGTACGAACGGCGCAGGTTCGCCACGCGGACCATCGGCGGGCCGGCCGGGTCCTCGGCCACGGCCGTCGCGGACCTCGTGCTGCTCTCACTCACGCTGCGCTCCCCCTCCTCGACCATGTGCCCGCCAGTATGGTCGGCGGCCGGGCCCGAGAACCAGAGCCGGTGGCGGAAGCTGTGGAAAACCGCCGATGGGCCGCTTCCCGTACGAGAGGTACGGAAAAGCGGCCCACTCGGCAGGGACGACCGGCTCGGGCGATCAGCGGATCTCGGAGATCTCCGGGCCGCGCTGGAGCTGGCCCATGCCGCCGGAGAAGCGGGAGTTCTCCTGCTCCTCCTGCTGCACGCCGTCCGGCACCATCTGCGCGTCGTTCGGCAGCTTGAGGACGATCGGGTCGCGCGGGGCCATCGGGCCATCGCCGCGGACGACCACGGTGTCCCGGACGATCTGCTCCAGGAGACCGGCGGCCTCGGGCTGGACCGCGCCCTGTCCGGAGATCACTCCGCGCAGGAACCAGCGGGGACCGTCGACACCCACGAAGCGGACCAGCTGCACACCGCGGTTGCCGTCCGGCAGCTGCACGGGGACCTGGGCGCGCAGCTCCCAGCCCAGCGGGCCCTCGACCTCGTCGATGACACCGCCCTGCTGGACGATGCCCGTGGCGATCTCGTCGCGGACCTCGCCCCAGATGCCCTCGTTCTTGGGGGCGGCGAAGGCCTGCAGCTGTACGGCGCTGTCGCGCAGGACGACGGTGGCCGCGACGATCGCGTCGCCCGCCACCTCCACCCGCAGCTCCATGCCCTCGACTCCGGGCACGAAGACGCCGCCCAGGTCCACACGGCCCTCGTCGGGCTTGGTGACCTCGGAGATGTCCCAGGGTCCGTCGGGCCGGGGCGCCGGCGGAAGGTTCACACGGCGCGGGGCCGCGCCGTCCGCGTCCTCGCCGTCCACCGCGTCGACGACCTGCTCGGCCTCGCCCGCCGCGTCCTCTGCGGCACCGCTCTTCTTGCGACGTCCGAACACGTCACTGTCCTTCCCGGTCGGATACGACCGAAGCGTATCGATTCCCACCCGTTGTGCCGTCCACGGCGGCGTGACCGCCGGTGGACCCGAAGCCCCCCTCGGCCCGCGCCGAGCCGGGAAGTTCCGCGACCTCGTGGAAGCGCACCTTCTCGACCTGTTGGACGACAAGTTGGGCAATCCGATCGAATCGTTCGAACCGCACGGTCTCGCGCGGGTCGAGATTGACCACGATCACCTTGATCTCTCCACGGTACCCGGCATCCACCGTCCCCGGGGCATTCACGAGCGCCACTCCGCAGCGGGCGGCGAGTCCGGAGCGCGGGTGCACGAAGGCCGCGTACCCGTCCGGGAGGGCGATGGAGACCCCGGTGGGCAGCACGGCGCGCTCCCCGGGGGCCAGCTCGGCGGCCTCGGTGGTCACGAGGTCCGCGCCGGCGTCGCCGGGGTGCCCGTAGGCCGGGATCGGCACGTCCGGGTCCACGCGGCGGATCAGGACGTCGACAGGGTTGCGCATCAGGGGTTCACCTCGAAGGCGCGGGTGCGCCGGACCTGGTCGGGGTCGGACATGGCGGCCTGGATCTCCTCCGGCCGGCCGTTGTCGATGAAGTGGTCGACCTTGACCTCGACGAAGAGGGCGTCGGCGCGGACGGCGACGGGGCCCTCGGGCCCGCCGATCCGGCCGACGGCGGTCGAGAAGATCTTGCGGCCGTGGACGGCGGTGACCTCGGCCTCCAGGTGGAGCACGGTGCCCACCGGGACGGGCCGGACGAAGTCGGTCTCCAGGCGTCCGGTCACGGCGATGACCCGCAGCAGCCAGTTCAGGGAGCCGAGGGTCTCGTCGAGCGCGGTGGCGAGGACGCCGCCGTGCGCGAGGCCGGGGGCGCCCTGGTGGTCGGTGGTCACCGTGAACTCGGCGGTGACGGTCACGCCGTCGCCCGCGCGCGCCTCCAGGTGGAGGCCGTGGGGCTGCCCGCCGCCGCACCCGAAGCACTGCTCGTAGTGTGAACCGAGCAGCTCGCCGGGGGCCGGTGCGTCGGGGTGGCGTACCGGCGGTATGGCGTCGGCCGGCGGGGTCAGGGCGGCAGATGTTGCAGTCACAGGCGCAGACCTTACCCGCGCGGCAGTGCCCTGGTCGCGCCGTGCCAAGCTTGGACGCATGCAGCCTTCCGCATCGTCTTCCGCCCCCTCCCCCGCGCCCTCCGCCGCGCCGCGCTTCGACGAGCGGCTGACGGCGCCCCGCTCGTGGTGGGTCATCGCGGGCCTGCTCGGTCTGTCGGGCGGCCTGATCCTGTTTCCGCTGGGCACGGTGCCGATGCTGGGCGGTCTGATCGTGGCGGCGGTGCTCGCGGGGGCGGCGGTCTCCTCGTACGGCTCCGCGCGGATCCGGGTGGTGGCGGGGTCGCTCGTGGCGGGCGACGCGCGGATTCCGGGATCGGCCCTCGGGTCGGCCGAGGTGCTCGACGCGGAGGAGGCGCGCGCCTGGCGCACGCACAAGGCCGATCCGCGCGCCTTCATGCTGATGCGCAGCTACGTGCCGCGTGCGGTGCGGGTCGAGGTGACGGACCCGGCGGACCCGACGCCGTACGTCTACCTCTCCAGCCGTGAGCCGGAGGCCCTCGTGGAGGCGCTGGACGCCGTCCGCGCGGACTCCGGGGACGGACGCTGACCGGACCGGGGGCCGACGGCTCCTGTGCCGGCGCCCCGGGACCGGTGGGCCCGGGACTGGCGGGTCCGGGACTGGCGGGTCCGGGACTGGCGGGTCCGGGACCGACGCGGGTCCCGGGTGTTCCTCGGGCCGGGTGATCCGGGGCCTTCGCCCCGTTCCCCGGCCCGGTCGTGGATGCCGTCCCCGGGGTGCGGATGCCCGGTTCCGTCGGTCCTCAGAAGCCCAGTTCCCTGGGGTTCTCGGGCTGCTCCAGTGGCGGCAGCTCCCGGAGGGCGTCCCAGGGGACCTGGCGGGCGCGCAGGTCCTTGCGGATGTGTCCGGCGAGCTTCTTGGTGTCGCGGCGGTTCATGACCGCGCCGACCGCGGCGCCCACCATGAAGGGCATGAGGTTCGGCAGGTTGCGCACCATGCGCTTCATGATCTGCTGGCGCAGCTCGCGCTTGAGCTGTCCGCCGAGCGCCGCGTTGACCGTGGTGGGCTTGGTGGGGTCGATGCCCCGCTCCTCGGCCCAGGAGGTCAGATAGGCCATCGAGCGCTGGGTGAGCCGGCCGGGCGGCCGCAGCCCGTAGACCTCGTGCAGTTCGGCGATGAGTTTGAGTTCCACGGCGGCGACGCCGGTGATCTCCGCGGCGAGCTCCGCGGGCATGGCGGGGGGTACCGGGAGCATGGCGGCGGCGCCGACGCTCGCGCCCACGGTCGAGCTCGCGTTCGCCGCGCCGGCGACGAGCTTGTCGGCGAGCTCCTCGGGTCCGAGCCCCGGGAACTGTTTGCGAAGGGTCGCCAGATCGCGGACGGGGATCCGCGGGGCGAGGTCGATCAACCGGTCGGCCAGGTGGCCGAGGCCGGCCTTGGCGCTGTCGCCGCCGCGCTTCACGCCCTGACGGACGCCCTGCGCGACGCCGCGCCGGACGGCGTCGATCCGGTCGGAGTCGATCCTGATCCTGTCGAGTCGCGCCCGCGCCGGATTGGCGAGGCGCCTGACGGCGCCGAAGCGGCCGTCCTGCGGTGCCTCGTCGTGCCGGACCTCGGGCACGTCGCTCCGTCCCGCTCCCCGCTCCACCGGCAGGTGTGCCGGGTCCGGCTCAGTGACCGCATCGAGCGAGGCCGGGTGGCCCCGCTCGTCGTCACGTTCGCCGAGGGAGGGCGGGGAGGCGGTGGGCTCGGTTTCAGAGGCCTCGTGGGCGCCCTCTGCCGGGCCTGTGCCGCCCTTGTACGCCTTGGGGCTCCCGGGGAGCCTCAGGCGCCGCTTCCGGGACGGTGTGTCGCCTGCCACGGTCAGCGACCTCAGTCGCAGTCGCGGCAGATGGGCTGACCGTTCTTCTCCCTGGCCAGCTGGCTGCGGTGGTGCACGAGGAAGCAGCTCATGCAGGTGAACTCATCGGCCTGCTTGGGCAGGACCCGGACGGCCAGCTCCTCGTTCGAGAGGTCGGCGCCGGGAAGCTCCAGGCCTTCGGCGGCCTCGAACTCGTCGACGTCGACGGTCGAGGTCGACTTGTCGTTCCGGCGGGCCTTCAGTTCCTCAAGGCTGTCCGAATCGACGTCGTCGTCGGTCTTGCGTGGGGTGTCGTAATCCGTTGCCATGTCGCTCTCCCCCTCTGGGTGGTTGCGGTGTCTCCAGCGCACGTAACGCGTGAGAGGTCGGACTTGTGCCCGACCTGAGGCGGAGATTTTGCCTCACATCAAGGTCTGTTACTCAATCGACACCCGTCCCGTCCTCTCGCGAGTGATCGGCTTCGGGTGGCGAAGCGGACCGTACACGGTCCTCCGGGCCACCTTCACAGGCGCCACCCCGTGTACTTCCCGTCATTCCGGGCCCCGGAAACCCGGACTTTTCCTGGTTTTCCGGGGGATTCCCCGGTCACGGAGAGTGGAGGTCCGGACACCTGCCCTGTGATCGATCACACATGAGCGTCTCAGGGATCAGGGCCCCGGAATTCCGCGCAAAGCGAACGGAACCGGGTCGGCTCGTGCAGTCTGTCAGATCGGCAGAGTGACGCGCATCACGAGACCGCCTCCCTCGCGGGGCTCCGCGATGATACGGCCGCCGTGGGCCCGCGCCACGGACCGGGCGATCGACAGGCCGAGCCCGACTCCCTTGTCGCTGCCGGTCCGCTCCTGGCGGAGCCGCCGGAACGGTTCGAAGAGGTTGTCGATCTCGTACGCGGGAACCACCGGCCCCGTGTTCGAGACGAGCAGGACCGCCTGCCCGTCCTTGGTCTCGGTGGTGACCTCCACCCAGCCGCCCTCCGGCACGTTGTACCGGACGGCGTTCTGGAGCAGGTTCAGCGCGATCCGTTCGAGCAGGACGCCGTTGCCCTGGACGACCGCCGGCTCGCGCTCGCCGCGGATCTCGACGCCCTTGGCCGCGCCCTCGGCGCGCACCTGGTCGACGCCCCGCTCGGCGACCTCGGCGAGGTCGACGGGCTTGCGCTCGATGATCTGGTTGTCGCTCCGGGCGAGCAGCAGCAGGCCCTCGACGAGCTGTTCGCTGCGCTCGTTGGTGGCGAGCAGGGTCTTGCCGAGCTGCTGGAGCTCCACCGGCGCCCCGGGGTCCGAGAGGTGGACCTCCAGGAGGGTGCGGTTGATCGCGAGCGGGGTCCGCAGCTCGTGCGAGGCGTTCGCGACGAACCGCTGCTGCGCGGTGAAGGCCCGCTCCAGGCGGTCCAGCATCTCGTCGAAGGTGTCGGCGAGCTCCTTGAGCTCGTCGTCGGGTCCGTCCAGCTCGATCCGCCGGGAGAGGTCGGAGCCGGCCACCTGGCGGGCGGTACGGGTGATCCGGCCGAGCGGGGAGAGCACCCGTCCCGCCATGGCGTAGCCGAAGGCGAAGGCGATGATGCTCAGGCCGAGCAGGGCGAAGAGCGAGCGGCGCAGGAGGTCGTCGAGGGCCAGGTCGCTCTGGTGCCGCAGGCAGACGGACACGGCGTCGTTGAACTGCTCGCCGGTGCCCGTGTTGGGCAGGACGCACCACGAGGTGGTGGGCTGGACCTCACCCTTGACGATCTTGAAGGGCAGCTGGGCCGCGCTGTCGCTGAGCGCCTGGGCGGTGAAGAGGTAGATGATCGAGAGCAGCAGGATGCCCGCGATCAGGAACATCCCGCCGTACAGCAGGGTCAGTCGTATCCGGATGGTCGGGCGCAGCAGGGGCCGGACCGGGTCCCTGGGGTCCCAGGTCGGTTTCGGGGGCGCCTGGGGGTGGGGCGCGGGCGTCGTGGCCATCAGGTCAGATCCGGTACCCGGAGCCGGGGACCGTGACGATGACCGGCGGCTCGCCGAGCTTGCGGCGCAGGGTCATGACGGTGACGCGTACGACGTTGGTGAAGGGGTCGGTGTTCTCGTCCCAGGCCTTCTCCAGGAGCTGCTCGGCCGAGACGACGGCGCCCTCGCTGCGCATGAGGACCTCCAGGACGGCGAACTCCTTCGGCGCGAGCTGGACCTCCCTGCCCTCGCGGAAGACCTCGCGGCGGTTCGGGTCGAGCTTGATGCCGGCCCGCTCCAGGACGGGCGGCAGGGGCACGCTGGTGCGGCGCCCGAGGGCGCGCACGCGGGCGGTGAGCTCGGTGAAGGCGAAGGGCTTGGGAAGGTAGTCGTCCGCGCCGAGCTCCAGTCCCTCCACCCGGTCGCTGACGTCGCCAGACGCGGTGAGCATCAGGACGCGGGTGGGCATGCCCAGCTCCACGATCTTGCGGCAGACGTCGTCACCGTGGACGAGGGGCAGGTCACGGTCGAGGACGACGACGTCGTAGTCGTTGACCCCGACGCGCTCCAGGGCCGCGGCGCCGTCGTACACGACGTCGACGGCCATGGCCTCCCGGCGCAGTCCGGTGGCCACCGCATCGGCGAGCAGCTGCTCGTCCTCGACGACGAGTACGCGCACGTCGTACTTCCTTCCCGTTGAGCCGCCGCCCGAGGGGACCGGCTGAAAACCTGAGCACTGACTGTGCGTGTCCATCCTGCCCCGTACGCGCGTAAACCGGCTGTAAGGCGGCGGTGCGGGGCTCTCGGCGGGCGCGGGGCGTGCGGCGGGGCGCCTGGCCGGAACCGAAGAATTCACCGGATTCGCGGGCCAGTTGAGGTTTCTCTGAGGAAGGGGCTGGGGAGGACGACTGCACACCCCGTGATCACGCCCTGTATGTGGCGCGCCACCTACCGCTCTCTGTCGCCCAGAGGCTGCGGAGCGTGATCCACCACCCTCGGCACACCCCCGTGCCACCGGACCCATGACGAGGGGGCGCACGATGGACGCTTTCACCGCAGGCCTGCTGCACCGCATCAGGACCACGCAGACGGACCTCACGCGAGCTCGTGAGACGGGCGACGACTACCTGGTGGAGGTCGAGCAGGCGGAGCTCGAGGACCTGCACCGGCTGGCCGCCGAGCACGGCGTGGAGGTTGCCGCGCAAGGCGTCTGACCCTGCCGTCGGACCCGCCAGACCCGTCCGACCCGTATGACCCGCACGATGAACCGTATGACCCGCACGTAGAGGGCCCCGGCGCCGTTCCCGGCACCGGGGCCCTCGTACGTCCGTCGCCGGCGTGCTCAGTCGTGCCAGGCCCCGAGCTCCTCCAGGAGCTCCTGGACGGGCCCGAAGAGGCCCGGAGAGGCCGCCAGGGTCAGTTCGCCGGACTCCGGCTCCCCCGGGCGGCCACCGGTCAGCGCGCCCGCCTCGCGGGCGATCAGGGCGCCGGCCGCGAGGTCCCAGGGGTTGAGGCCGCGCTCGTAGTAGGCGTCGAGGCGGCCGGCGGCGACGTCGCAGAGGTCGATGGCGGCCGAGCCGCCCCGCCGGATGTCGCGGACCCGCGGGATCACCTGGGCGGCGACCTCCGCCTGGTGGGCACGCCGGGACCGCACGTACCCGAAGCCCGTCCCGAGGAGGGCCTGGTCGAGGGGCGGCGAGGGGCGGACGGCGAGCCGCCGCTCCCCCGCGTACGCGCCGCCGCCGAGGACCGCCCGGTACGTCTCGCCGCGCATCGGGGCCTCGACCACGCCGACCACGGTCTCGCCGTCCCGTTCGGCGGCGATCGAGACCGCCCAGGCGGGCAGGGCGTAGAGGTAGTTCACGGTGCCGTCGAGCGGGTCGATCACCCAGCGGACACCGCTGGTGCCGGGGCTGGACGCGCCCTCCTCGCCGAGGAATCCGTCCTGCGGGCGGTGCTCGGCGAGGAAGCCGGTGATCAGCTTCTCGGCGGCGATGTCCATCTCGGTGACCACGTCGATGGGGCTCGTCTTGGTCTTCGCCACGGCCAGGTCGTCCGGCCTGCCGTCGCGCAGCAGCGCGCCGGCCCGCCGGGCGGCCTCCAGGGCGAGGTCGAGCAGTTCGGTGAGGAGCGGGTCGGTCACGGGGTCTCCTTGTGGTCGGGCGGGCCCTCAGGCGTACGGGCTGTCGGCGCCGGCCGCGGCGGGGCGCTCCGCCCTGGCCGGGCAGCAGCCGATGGGGCACAGGTCGTGCGAGGGCCCGAGCGCGCCCAGGGCGCACCGCTCGGCGCGGGCGCCCCGCTCGGTGGTGGCCCGTTCCAGGACGAGTTCGCGGACGGCGGCGGCGAAGCGGGGGTCGGATCCGACGGTCGCGGAGCGGCGGACGGGCAGGTCGAGTTCGGCGGCCTTGGCGGTGGCCTCGGTGTCGAGGTCGTAGAGGACCTCCATGTGGTCGGAGACGAAGCCGATCGGGACCATGACGACGGCGGGCGCTCCGGCGCCGTGGAGGGTCTCCAGGTGGTCGCAGATGTCGGGCTCGAGCCACGGGATGTGGGGGGCGCCGCTGCGGGACTGGTAGACGAGCTGCCAGGGGTGGTCGGTGCCGGTGGCCTCGCGGACCGCGTCGGCGATCATCCGGGCCACGTCGAGGTGCTGGCGGACGTAGGCGCCGCCGTCGCCGTGCTCGGTGACCGGTCCGGAGGAGTCGGCCGCGGAGTCGGGGATGGAGTGGGTGGTGAAGGCGAGGTGGGCGCCGTCGCGCACGGCCGGGTCGAGGGCGGCGAGGGAGGCCAGCACGCCCTCGACCATCGGTTCGACGAAGCCGGGATGGTTGAAGTAGTGCCGGAGCTTGTCGACCCGGGGCAGCGGGAGGCCTTCCGCCTCCAGGGTGGCGAGCGCGTCGGCGAGGTTCTCGCGGTACTGGCGGCAGCCGGAGTACGAGGCGTACGCGCTGGTGGTCAGGACGGCGATGTGGCGGCGGCCGTCGGTGATCATCTCGCGGAGGGTGTCGGTGAGGTACGGGGCCCAGTTCCGGTTTCCCCAGTACACGGGCAGTCTCAGGCCCGCCCCGGCGAAGTCCGTCCGCAGCGCTTCCAGGAGCGCGCGGTTCTGGTCGTTGATCGGGGAGACGCCACCGAAGAGGAAGTAGTGCTGCCCCACTTCCCTGAGCCGTTCCTTCGGGATGCCGCGGCCGCGCGTCACGTTCTCCAGGAACGGGACCACGTCCTCCGGGCCCTCGGGGCCGCCGAACGAGAGCAGCAGCAGGGCGTCGTACGGGGCGGGATCGTGCTGATCGGACATGGCACCGATCTTCCCACCCGCCCCTGACAGCGAGCGGCGCGGCCCGTCCGACGGCACGCGTCCGAAAAAGGGGGATGACCCATCGACTTCAACACCGTAGGCTTTAGCTGTTAATTACACGTGTTGAGTCGTCGTGCGGAGCCAGCTCCGAAGCACTCAGATCCGGAGAGCCTCTTGCCCAGTCCCTACCGCGCGATCTTCAAGGCGCCCGGCACCGCCTCGTTCTCCGTCGCGGGCTTCTTCGGCCGGATGCCGCTGTCCATGATGGGCATCGGCATCGTGACCATGATTTCGCAGGTCACCGGCCGCTACGGGCTCGCCGGCGCGCTCTCGGCGACGCTCGCGATGTCCGCCGCGGTCCTCGGCCCCCTGGTCTCCCGCCTGGTCGACCGGCACGGTCAGCGCCGGGTGCTCCGTCCGGTGACACTGGTCTCGCTCGTCGCGGCCGCCGGACTCCTCCTCTGCGTGCAGCAGAAGGCCCCGGACTGGACGCTCTTCGTCTTCACGGCCGTGATCGGCTGCGTGCCGAGCGTCGGCGCCATGACCCGGGCCCGCTGGGCGGAGATCTACCGGGGCGAGGAGCGGCGCCTGCACACGGCGTACTCCTGGGAGTCGATCGTCGACGAGGTGTGCTTCATCTTCGGCCCGATCATCTCGATCGGTCTGTCGACGGCCTGGTTCCCCGAGGCCGGTCCGCTGTTCGCCGCGGTCTTCCTGGCCGTCGGCGTCTTCTGGCTGACCTCGCAGCGCGCCACCGAGCCCGTGCCCCACCCCCAGCAGGGCGTCCGCGGCGTCTCCGCGCTCCGCTCCCCCGGTCTGCAGGTCCTGGCCCTCGCCTTCGTCGCCACCGGCGCCATCTTCGGCTCGGTGGACGTGGTGACCGTGGCCTTCGCCGAGGAGCAGGGCCACAAGGCCGCCGCCAGCCTCGTTCTGGCCGTCTACGCGCTCGGTTCCTGCCTGGCCGGCGCCGTCTTCGGGCTGCTCCACCTCAAGGGCGACCCGTCCCGCCGCTGGCTCCTGGGCATCTGCGCGATGGCCGTGAGTATGATCCCCCTCCTACTGGCCGGGAACCTGCCGTTGCTGGCCGTGGCGCTCTTTGTCGCGGGCCTGTCCATCGCACCGACGATGGTGACCACGATGGCCCTCGTCGAAGCGCACGTACCGCGCACCAAGCTGACCGAGGGCATGACCTGGACGGGTACCGGGCTCGCGGTCGGCGTGGCGCTCGGCTCCTCCGCCGCCGGCTGGGTGGTCGACGCGTCGGGGGCCGAGGCGGGGTACGTGGTGCCCGTCGTCTCGGGCGCGCTCGCGGTCGCGGTGGGTCTCCTCGGACACCGCCGGCTGCGCAGGCCGGTGCCGAACCGGGAGGGGCAGCGTGAGCGGGACGACAACAGCGGGGTCGGGGAGCACCAGGACGGCGAACAGCCCGTGGCGTAACTGGGCGGGGAACGTCACCTCCCGCCCCGTACGGGAGGTGAGCCCGGCCTCGGCCGAGGAGCTCGCCGAGGCGGTGCGCCGGGCGGCCGCGGACGGGCTGCGGGTGAAGACGGTCGGCACCGGCCACTCCTTCACCTCGATCGCGGCCACCGACGGGGTCCTGATCCGGCCGGGGCTGCTGACCGGGATCCGGCGGATCGACCGCGAGGCGATGACCGTCACGGTCGAGTCGGGCACCCCGCTCAAGCGGCTCAACGTGGCGCTGGCCCGGGAGGGCCTGTCGCTCACGAACATGGGCGACATCATGGAGCAGACCGTCGCAGGGGCCACCTCCACGGGGACGCACGGCACGGGCCGCGACTCGGCCTCGATAGCGGCGCAGATCCGGGAGCTGGAGCTGGTGACGGCCTCGGGTGAGCTGCTCACCTGTTCGGAGAAGGGGGACGACGAGGAACGCGCGGTCTTCGCCGCCGCCCGCATCGGGCTCGGCGCGCTCGGCGTGGTCACGGCGATCACCTTCGCCGTGGAGCCGGTCTTCCTGCTCACCGCGCGCGAGGAGCCGATGACCTTCGACCGGGTCACCTCGGAGTTCGACGCGCTGCACGCGGAGAACGAGCACTTCGAGTTCTACTGGTTCCCCCACACGGACAACTGCAACACCAAGCGCAACAACCGCAGCGCGGGTCCCGCCGCTCCCCCCGGCCGGGTCAGCGGCTGGATCGACGACGAGCTCCTCTCCAACGGGCTCTTCCAGGTGGCCTGCTCGCTGGGCCGCGCGGTGCCGCCGGTCATCCCCTCGATCGCCAAGCTCTCCAGCCGGGCCCTGTCGGCCCGTACGTACACCGACATCCCGTACAAGGTCTTCACCTCGCCGCGCCGGGTGCGCTTCCTGGAGATGGAGTACGCGCTTCCGCGTGAGGCGGCGGTCGCCGCGCTGCGCGAGCTCAAGGCGATGGTCGAGCGCTCGCCGCTCAAGGTGAGCTTCCCGGTGGAGGTGCGGACGGCGCCGGCCGACGACATCGCGCTGTCCACGGCCTCGGGGCGGGAGACCGCGTACATCGCCGTCCACCTCTACAAGGGAACGCCCCACCGCGGGTACTTCACCGCGGTGGAGCGCATCATGACGGCGCACGGGGGCCGCCCCCACTGGGGCAAGGTCCACACCCGCGACGCCGGATACCTCTCCGAGGTCTATCCGCGCTTCGCCGAGTTCACGGCGCTGCGCGACCGGCTCGACCCGGACCGGCTGTTCGCTAACGACTATCTGCGCCGGGTCCTGGGCGACTGACGGTCACTCGGCTCCCTCGGCGCCCGCGTCGGCTCCGGCTCCGGCCGCCGCTCCGGCCGGGGGCGGGGCCGAGGGGGTCTCGGGCCCGCCGGTCCCCGGGGTCGGCTCCTGGGTCGGGGCCGTCGGCTCCGTGGTGGGGCCGGTCGGCGTCGGGCTGGGGGTCGGCTCGCCGCCGGTGGAGCCGGAGGGCGTCGGCTCCGGCGAGGGGGTCGCGGTGCCGCTCTGCCCGTCGCCCCGGTCGCCCGGGGACGGGGTGCCGCCCGTCGAGGGGGTGCCGGCGCCGTCCCCCGGCCGCCCGGTGCCGTCCGTGGACCAGGACGGCGTGGGCGTGGGGTCCTCGTTACCGGCCGGCTTCTCCTGGCCCGCGCTTCCGCCGCCGCGGACGACGGAGCCGAAGGTGGTGGTCCCCTGTTTGCCGCTGAAGTCCTGGCCGGAGACCAGTTCGTAGGTGGTGATGCCGCCCATGGTGACGCCGAAGACGAGGGCGGCGGCGATCGCCGGGCGCTTCCAGCCCCGGACGCGGGTGCCGTGGGTGGTCGCCGCGCCGAACTCCTCGTCCGCCGCCTCCCCGGCGTGCGGGAGGCCCGCCCGGACCGTGCCGAGCATCAGGGTGCGGTCGTCCCGCGGGCCGCCCGTGAGCGGTATCTGACGCGCCTTCGGCTTGGCCGCGGCGGTCGCGTCGCGCACCTGTTCACCGGTGCGCCGGAAGAGGTGCTGGAAGAGCGGACCGCCGCAGGTGGCGATGACACTGATCACACCGGCGCCCACGATCGTGCCGTACACGCCGAGGGTGGAGGCGAGTTTGGCGGCGATGACCGCGGCCAGGGCGCTGCCCGAGACCTGGGCCACGCTCAGGTCGATCCTTCGCCTCCCGCCCTCCTTCTCCTCCGGCTCGCCCGTGTCGGTATCCGGCCTGTGACGCATCTCCAACCCCTGATCCAGCCCCTGGTGGCTCATCCGTTCGCCTTTCACCCAGAAGGGACAAATGGGCGAAGGGAATAGTTCCGCTTCCGCTCTTTCTGTGAAGAGCGACACGTACGGGGGAAGATCGCGGACACTCAACTCCCGTACCGCCCGCAAAGTTGGGCGGCGCGCCGGTCCACCCAGGTGGCCCGAATGGAGTACATTGACGAACCCTGGGTCCGGGCGCCTTCACGGGTGCCCTGGATCATGGAGAGGGGGCCGGACACGGCACTCGAACCAGCGGCGCCAAGGCATCGCACGGGAATCGACTGCGCAGAGTGACCGCCTGTCACTCCGGGTAGTCAACAGGTAACCGTGTCATAACGGCGTTCCAGGGTCCACGCCCGACACGCCGGGCAACTCGGCAAGGTAGTGGCAGGCTGCACCCGGGCAGGCCACACTCGACTAGCGGAAGCAGCGACGCACGTGACGTCGGCAGGCACCACCCGGGAGGTCCCCATGCCCGAACTGCGTGTCGTGGCCGTCTCCAACGACGGCACACGACTGGTGCTGAAGGCTGCTGACAGCACGGAGTACACACTTCCGATCGACGAGCGGCTCCGCGCCGCCGTGCGGAACGACCGCGCGCGCCTCGGCCAGATCGAGATCGAGGTGGAGAGCCACCTCCGCCCCCGCGACATCCAGGCACGGATACGAGCCGGTGCCTCCGCGGAGGAGGTCGCACAGCTCGCCGGCATCCCCGTCGACCGCGTACGCCGCTTCGAGGGCCCCGTGCTCGCCGAGCGCGCCTTCATGGCGGAGCGGGCCCGCAAGACCCCGGTCCGCAGGCCCGGCGAGAACAGCGGACCCCAGCTCGGCGAGGCCGTGCAGGAGCGGCTGCTGCTGCGTGGCGCCGAGAAGGACACCGTCCAGTGGGACTCCTGGCGGCGCGACGACGGCACCTGGGAGGTGCTGCTCGTCTACCGGGTCGCCGGCGAGGTCCACACGGCCAGCTGGACCTACGACCCGCCCCGGCGGCTCGTCCAGGCCGTGGACGACGAGGCCCGCGCCCTGATCGGCGAGACGGACGACACGATCGCCGCCGCGCCGGAGCCGAGCTTCCCGTTCGTGCCGCGCATCGCCCGGCTGCCCCGGGACAGGCCGCTCGACCGCGCCCTGGACCGTCAGCTCGACCACCGCCAGCTGGAGCGGGCGTCCGCGCCCGCCGAGCCGGAGGAGGAGCGGGACTCGCTGACGAGCCTCCTGGAGGCCGTGCCGAGCTTCCGCGGCGACATGATCGTGCCCGAGCAGCCGGACTCGGAGCCCTCGGAAGAGGCCGAGGCGGAGGAGCCGCCGGCTCCGGCCGCGTCGGCGGGCGCCGGTTCCGCGTACGCCGACGTCCTGATGCCGCGCGCGGTGTCGGGCCACCGGGACCGTCTCACCGGCACCACGGACCGCCAGGCAGAGGCGGACGGCGTCCGCCCTGGCCGCCGCGCGGCGGTGCCGAGCTGGGACGAGATCGTCTTCGGCACCCGCAGGAAGAAGCAGGACTGACGCCGTACCCGTGCGGGACTCGTGCCCGTACGGAACGCGCCGCAGGTACGGGAAGGGCCCGCGTCCATCACGGCGCGGGCCCTTCCCGTGCGGACTACCGCGGGTCCGGGCCCGTGGCCACCGGGCGGGACGGGTCCGACGACCACTCCGACCAGGATCCCGCGTAGAGGGCGGCGGGCAGACCCGCGATCTCCAGGGCCAGGACCTCGTGGGCGCCGGAGACGCCCGAGCCGCAGTAGACCGCGACCGGGGTCCCCTCGGCCGCGCCGAGGGTGGTGAAACGGTCCCGCAGCGCGTCGGCGTCCAGGAAGCGGCCCTCCGCGTCGACGTTCTCGGTCGTCGGGGCCGAGACGGCGCCCGGGATGTGCCCGCCGATCCGGTCGATCGGCTCCACGTCCCCGCGGTAGCGCTCGGCCGCCCGCGCGTCCAGGAGCAGCCCGGAACGGGCGAGCGCCGCCGCCCCGTCCGCGTCGAGCAGACCGAGCGCGCCCGGCTCCGGCCGGAAGTCGCCCGGCTCCGGCGTGGGCACCTTCTCCGTGAGCTCACCCGTCCAGGCCGCGAGGCCCCCGTCCAGGACGCGTACGTCCGGGTGGCCCGCCCAGCGGAGCAGCCACCAGGCACGGGCCGCGCCCCAGCCGAGACCGCCGTCGTAGACCACGATCGGGGTGTCCGCCGAGACACCCGCACGGCGCATCGTGGCGCCGAAGGCCTCCGGGTCGGGCAGCGGGTGGCGACCGCCGCCGCCGGGCGGTCCCGCCAGTTCCGCGTCCAGGTCGACGTAGACCGCGCCGGGCAGGTGTCCGGCCTCGTAGGCGGGCCGTCCGGGCGGCCCGGCCAGCGTCCAGCGGACGTCCAGGAGGACCGGCGGCCGGGCCCCGGCCGACTCGCTCAGCAGTTCGCTTGCGGAGATGATGGGCTTCATGGGTGCCATCCTCGCGCAGCCGCGGGGGCGCGGGGGCGGACACCGGCGCCCTCCCGCGTCACCCCGGCGGGTTCGCGCCACTCTTTGGTGCGACCGGGGCGCGCCGCGGCCCCTTCGGTGACACCATCGGACGGGGGCACGGCCACGACGATGGTCCGAGGAGAGAGTCACGATGACCGAGGCGACTCGGCACACACCCGGCGCACCCTGTTGGGTGAGCCTGATGGTGCACGGGCTTGACGCCACGCAGGAGTTCTACAACGCGCTCTTCGAGTGGGAGTTCGAACCCGGCCCGCAGCAGCTCGGCCCGTACGTGCGCGCGCTGCGCGACGGCAGGGAGGTGGCGGGCATCGGCCAGTTGCCGCCCGACCGGCACCTGCCCATCGCCTGGACGCCGTACCTGGCCACCGCCGACGCCGACGAGACGGCCGAGAGCATCCGCGGCTGCGGCGGCACCGTGGCGGTGGGGCCGCTGGACGCGGGCGAGGCCGGCCGGCTCGCGATCTGTTCCGACCCGGTGGGCGCGGTCTTCGGCGTCTGGGAGGCCGCGGCGCACCACGGGACGGCGACGGCCGGACCGCCCGGGACCCCCGTGTGGAACGAGCTCCTCACGTACGAGACGTCCTCGGTCGGCAAGTTCTACCGGTCGGTCTTCGGGTTCGAGGTCGAGCCGGTCGTGTCCGCCGACCACGACTACGCCACGCTCCTGGTGGACGGGCGGCCGGTGGCGTCCCTGCACGGCGTCGGCAACGCGCTGCCCCGGGACCGGGGCCCGCACTGGATGACGTACTTCGAGGTCGCCGACACCGACGCGGCCGTCCGGCTCGTCCTGCGGCTCGGCGGTCAGGTGCTGCGACCGCCGCGCGACGCCACGGCGGGGCGGCTCGCCCTGGTGGCGGACCCGGAGGGCGCGGTCTTCACCCTGGTCAGGTCCGCCCCGTCCGGATCCGCGTCCTGATCCACCCCGCGCCGCCGCTCCGCTGCGCGGTCGCGGTGCCGCCCGGCAGGCCGAGCTGGGTCAGCCGCTCGCCGGAGAAGTGGTGCGCGACGTCCGGGTCGGCGTGGTGCGCGGCGAGGAAGCGGGTGGTCTCCTCGCGCATCCCCGGGTGGCTCTTGTGCCGCATGCAGTAGCCGACGGCGCGGACGAGCGGGGTGAGCGACTCCGGTGCCGGTCCGGGGACGGCGGGTTCCTCGCCGCGTTCCAGGTCCGCGACCAGGTGGTCGACGACGGTGAGCGGGACGCGGTTGCTGTTCTCGAAGGGGGTGAGCCGTTCGAGGACCTCGGCCGTGCCCACCCGCGCGACCGGGATGCGGTAGTAGACGGCGGCGGTGAGCATCGCCGTGGAGAAGCAGCCGACGACGAGCCGGGGCGCGCACCGTTCGTAGAAGGTCTCTGCGAGCAGGGGGCCGTCGAGGACGGTGAGCCGTACGCCGGACCGTTCCGCCTCCTCCTGGAGGGCCTGGGAGTAGCTGGGGGGCGCGGTCGGGTGCGGCTTGAAGACGATCGAGCGGTGGCCGGCCGCCGCGGCGCCGCGCAGCATCCGTACGTGCAGTTCCTCCTCCTCCTCCGCCGTGAGGAGGGAGAGGGCGGCGAGGTACTGGCCGAGCAGGAGGGCCGTGGGCCCGGCGGCGGCCGCGCGCGCGACGGCCGGGTCGGCGGCCGCGTCCTCGGCGATCTCGGCGAGGACCGCGCGGAAGGCGCCGTCGGGGACGAGCTCGGGCTCGACCCCGTACTCGCTCAGGAGGAGCGGCCGCAGGCCCGGCACCAGGTCGAGGTGGAGGACGCGCCGGACGCGGCAGGCGAGGGACTGCGCGAGGTCGTTGCGGGTCGGGCCGTAGCTCATGAGGCCGTCCGCGTAGACGTGGACGGCGCTCTCGGGGAAGGCGCCGGCGAGTGCCTTGGCGGGGTTGACCTGGATGGATTCGACGATCAGCTCGACCGGGGCGGTGCCGAGGTCCCAGGCGGTGCGCAGCACGCGCTGCCAGAGGGGTGCCTCTTCGGGGCGGGGGGCCCAGGCGGCGGGGTGGTACGGGTGGATCGTCTCGTTCCAGTCGAGGGTGGCGTCGAAGCGGGCGGCGATCCGCTCGTAGCCGGTCATGGTCTCCAGGCGCAGCGCGGTCTCCGGGATCTCGGCGTTGTGCGAGATCAGCAGGAGCCTGCGGGCGTCCTCGCGGCGGCCGAACTGTCCGGCGTCCAGGGAGGCCGCGAGGGTGGCCGCGCCGTACAGCGTGGACACCTGGAAGATCTGGACCGGGCGGCCGTCGGTGGCCGGGGCGTACGCCGGTGCCCGCTCGGCGGGGGCGGGGGCCGGGGCCTTGTCGGGGGCGGGGGCCATGGGTCAGGCGGTCCTTACGGTGTCGCGCAGGCTCCGGAGGAGGGTGCTGCGGGGGGTGTCCATGGTGGCGAGGGTCTCGTCGAGGACCTGCTGCGGCATCCGGTGCAGGGCGTCGGCGACGTCGGCGCGGAGTCGTCCGGCGACGGCGGGCTCGTACGTGTCGACCTTGCCCATGTGGAAGGCGATCATCGCGCAGTAGGTGCGGACCGCCTTCGGGAGGAAGCGGTCGGCCTCCGCGTCCCGGGAGATGTCGTCCAGCAGGAGGTCGTACGACGGGATGAAGTCCAGCTGCCGGTTGTCGGTGATCTGGGTGAGCGAGGTGGTGACGCCCCGCCGGTAGAAGACCCCGTGCAGGGAAAGCGCGGCGAAGGTGCGGGCCCTGAGGTGGAGCCGCCAGATCCAGAGCCGGTCCTCGGCCGTTCTCAGCGAGGTCTCGAAACGCGAGGCGCCGTTCTCGAAGAGGCCGGATCCGTAAATTCCGAAGGGGACGAACGGATAGTCCACCATCGTCACCATGCTGGCGGGCGAGATTCCGTCGCGGGGGTCCATCACCGTGTCGCGGCGTTTGGCGGGGGCGTATCGGATCTGCCGCTTCCGGCCCTCCGAGAGGACGTGGTCGGTGCGGGCGAAATCGCAGCCCAGCCGTTCGATTCCGGCCACGGTGGCGCTCAGGTGGCCCGGGGCGTACCAGTCGTCTCCGTCGAGGAAGGTCAGGTAGTCGCCGCGTGCCGCGTCGATTCCCGTGTTGCGCGCCTGGGCGACGCCGCGGTTCGTCTCGTGCCGGATGACGGTGGCGTTCGGCAGACGGTCCCGCCAGCGGTCGAGGATTTCCGGGGTGTCGTCCGTCGAGCAGTCGTCGATCAGCAGGAACTCGAATTCCGGATCCGCGTTGTTCGCGAGACTGCGCAGGGTGTCGGGCGCGTATGCCCCGACATTGTGGAACGGTACGACGACGGACAGTTTCGGCACGCGGAATCCCCACACTGAATCGAACAATTAAACGCCGCTACGGCGGGTACGTTAACCCTCCACTTTTCCGGGTGAACGATCCGAGGGTGCACTCCGGGTGAACTCTTGTCGTCTCCCGTGGAAAGTCGCCGTCGCGATCAGGGCGAGGAGCGCGGCCAGGCCGACCGCGCCGCCGAGCTTCAGCCCCGGGGGGCGGAAGGAGCACGTGACCGTGTGCGCCCGTCCGTCGAGCGGGACGGCGACGAGACCCTGGTAGCCGCGGGCGGGGCGGAGTTCCGCGTCACCCGCGGCGCAGCGCCAGCCGGAGATGCGGGGCGCGGCGAGCACGGCGGTCCCCGTGCTGCCCGGGGGAAGTTCGGCCGTGACGGTGTGTCCGGTGGTGCGCACCTCGGTGGCGCCGGTGGCGGTCAGCTGCCGGACGGCGGAGTCGAGCCGGGCGGGCAGCAGGCAGCCGAGCGGCTGGGCGGGCAGCCTGATCCTTCCCCCGGGGGTCAGCTCGATCCGTAGGTCCCCGGCGGCGGGCGCGGTGCCGAGGCTCCGCATGGGGGCGCGGACGGCGGGCGGCTTGCCCTCGAAGTCCACCGGCCGCTCCCCCGCGAGGGCGGCGGCGCCCCGGTACTCGGGGGCCCAGAACCAGACCTGGGAGCCCGCCGGGCAGCGGGCGGTGAGGGTCCGTCCGGTACGGGAGACGGTCGGCAGCTCGTACACGTCGGCGCCGAGCAACCGCTCCTGGAGGGCGAAGGCGGAGTCCCCGGGGTGCGTGGCCGGCCGCCGCTCCGGACGGACGGTGACCAGGGGCGGTACGGGGGTCGTGGTGACGGAGACCGTGGCCCGGGGCAGGGCGTCCTGGCGTACCGGCTCCGTGGGCCGCGAGCGGATCCGGGTGCCGATGGAGAAGAGGGCGTCGGTCACGGGGTTGTCGAGGGTGACCGGGTGCCGGCCCTTGGCGTAGTGGCCGAAGCCCAGGGAGGACAGGGTGCCGGAGGTGACCTCGGCGGTGAGGCTGCTGTAGTAGTCGGGTCCCTGTCCGCCCACGATCAGGACGTCGTTGCCGCCGGGGACCTCTCCGGGGTCCGTACGGTGGCGGGGCCAGACGTCCGCGCGGGCCGCCTCGTCGGCCACGGAGGTGTGCCAGGGGCCGATCCGGGGGGACCAGGAGACCTTGGCGCGCTGCTGCTCCTCGATCCGCTTCCCGGTGACGACCGCCTCGCCCGCCTGCGCGGCGACGAGGAGGACCGCGGCCAGGACGGGCAGGACGCGCGCGGAGCCGACGGAGAGCGCGCGCGAGGTGGGCCGTACGCCCGGGAGGGAAGGCGCACCCGTAGGGGAGGTTCCGAGGGGCCGCGCACCCGAAGGGGACGTTCCGCGCGCGCGGGGCCGCCCATCCGAAGGGGACGTTCCTCCCGGAGTGTTCCGGCGGGCGTCCAGCAGGGCGAGGAGGACGGCGGCGAGTCCCAGGGCCGCGGCCACGCCGAAGGCGGGATAGGTCCATCCGTCGATGTCGACGCTCCCCCGGGCCGCCCACGCCAGGAGCGCGAGCAGCGCGCCGCCCGCGAGCAGCGCGGCCGGTCGCGGCACGCCCCGGGCCGCCGAGAACCAGGCGGCGACGAGCAGCAGCCCGCACAGGACGAAGGTCTGACGGTACGGAGCGCCGTTCGGCGAGGCTCCCGCGTGCCAGAGCAGATGGGTCGGCTCCCACTGGAGGGAGAGCGTCACCAGGACGATCGCGGCCGACAGGCCGGCCCGGACGCGCGGGGCGACGGCCCGGTTGAACGGCAGGGTGAGGGCCAGGGCGAGCGCGGGCGTGCCGACGAAGAGGGCGGGGCTGGCCACGCTCGCGGTGGCGGGCAGGAACCGGGCGAGGACGTCGGCCCAGGCAGCGGGCGCGAAGGTGGTCTCGGGGGTGGGGTCGGCGACCTTGGTGGCCAGGAAGACCACCACGACGAGCGGTGCGGCGAGACCGATGCCGATGAGGAAGCCCCGCGCGGCGCGCAGCGCCCCGGCGAGGCGCTGCCGGGCGGTGGCCGTCTCCTCCGCGGTGAGGAGCCGTACGAGGAGGACGACGGCGGCGCCGAGGGTGGCCATGTACGCCGTGTAGAAGTTGGCGATCCAGGCCAGGGCGACGACCAGCGGGCCGAGGACGGGGCGGCGCCCGGTGCGGGCCCACTCCCCGACGAGGCAGAGCAGGGGGAAGGCGACGAGCCCGTCGAGCCACATGGGGACGGTGGCGCCGAAGTTGAAGGTCCAGCCGGAGAGGGCGTACGCGGTGCCCAGCACGGCGGCGACCGGCCAGGGGCCGGGGCGCAGCCGCAGGAGCAGGAGCGCCATCGCGGCCCCGGCCGCGCTGATCTTGACGGCGGTGACGACGTACAGCGCGAGTTCGACGCGGTCGGCCGGGAAGGCCACGACGAGCAGGTCGAAGGGGCTGCTCAGATAGGTGCCGATGTCGCCGAGGAAGTTGGAGCCGAAGCCGGAGTTCCAGTTGAGGAAGGCGTCCCCGTGCGTCTCGCCGAGGAGGAACGAGCGCCAGTAGGCGTGGAACGGCAGGTACTGCTGGCCCAGGTCGACGATGTTCCTGGTCACCGGCCCGAAGGGGTAGCTGCGGGAGAGCCGGGTGGCGAGGGCGAGCAGAGCGGCGGTGAGCAGGGCGGCGGCGAGCGGACCGGCGACGACCGGGGAGCGCGGGCCGCGCCGGGGTGTGCCGGGACGGAGCGGGGCGCCGCCCGCCCCGCCCTCGCCGTCGACCTCGGCCGGCAGGGTCTCGGCGGCGGGTGGCACACGTCCTCCAGGGGCGTACGGAACGGGGACGCCCGGGTGAGGCGTCACGGGCCGACCGCCATTACCGCCGAGTCGGACGACCCGTAACCCATCATCAGGCGGTGTTTCGGTACACCTCGGGTGAACTCCCGGGGTCGGTGGGGCGGGTGGCCAGCCACGCGGGCGGGCGGGCCGGACGGTGCGCGGGGGGCCTCAGGTGCAGGGGTCGGCCGCAGGTGCGGACGGGGGCGGCGGCAGGTGCGCGGGAGTCGGCCGCCGGTGCGTGCGGCGGCCGGCCGCCGCGCGCGGGTCAGCCCGCCGGTGTCGGGGCGACGAGCTCGTCGACCGTACGGGCCACCGTGCCGAACAGGTCGGTGACCGTCGTCAGGCTCGCCGCCCGCAGGGCGTCCGACGGCAGGACGGTGCCGTCCGGCCCCGCCAGGGGGCGGGTCGCGGTGGCCTCGGCGACCACGGTGGGGCGGTACCCGAGGTTGAAGGCGCCCTGCGCGGTGAAGAGGACGCACATGTGCGTCATGAACCCGGCGATGACCAGGTCACCGGAGACCCCGAGGCCTTTCAGGGTCTCCTCCAGGTCTGTGCCGTGGAAGGCGTTGGGGACCTGCTTGACGACGACCTTCTCGCCCTCGATCGGGGCGACCTCGTCACTGATCGCGCCGATCTCGGCCCGGATGTCGTACGGGGTGCCCTCGCCGCCGTCGTTGACGACGTGCACGACGGGCGTACCCGCCGCGCGGGCGGCGGCGAGCAGCCGCGCGCCGGCGGCCACGGCCCGCTCCGCGCCGTCGAGCCGCATGACGCCGGTGCGGTAGGTGTTCTGGAAGTCGATCATGATCAGGGCCGACTCGCCCAGTCGCGGCAGCTCCTGGGGAAGGCCGATCACATCGCGGAGGGTGGTGGAGGCGGTCATGGCGGTTCCTTTCGAGGACGGGGAAGGGGGGGTTCTTACGAGAGGGGCGCTTGCGCGAGGGGCTCTTTTCGCGAGGGTGCGGGCGGGCCCGTGGTCTCGTCGCCGCGGGCGCCGAGGAGGGTCACGCCCACGGCGGCCGCGACCACGCCCGGGGCGGCGCGACGGAACGGCGGACGGTTCATGGGGAACACCAGCTCTCTCGTCGCGAACGGTCGGACAGCGGCTCGGGATCGGTCGCCCCCCACGGTGTTTGCAACGCTAACATGGATCGTAAGCATCGCTTACAAGGCTGTGGGATTCCCCAGGTCCGGGGTGTTAGCGCTGTTATCGTGGGAGCCATGTCGACGGCACGAGAGCGCATCCTTGAAGCCACCGAGGAACTCCTCGCCACCAAGGACGCGCTGGCGATCTCGACCCGCGCCATCTGCGACCGCGCGAAGGTCGGCATGCCCGAGATCTACCGCCAGTTCGGCGACAAACAGGGGCTGCTCACAGCGGTCGCCGACCTCGGTTTCGCCCGCTTCCTCGCCGAGAAGCGGCGCAACCCGCTCACCGACGACCCGGTTGCGGACCTGCGGACCGCGTGGGACAGCCACGTCGCGTTCGCGCTCCGCAACCCGTACCTCTACCGCCTGATGTTCACGCCGACCGGCGACGCCAGGCCGGGGGCCATCAAGGAGGCGCAGGCGATCCTCCTGAAGGCCGTCGAGCGCTGCCGTGACGCCGGACGCCTCCGGACGACCCCGGAGCTCGCGGGGCAGTCGATCCTCTCCGCCAACGTGGGCGTCTGCATGACGGCGCTGTCGTTCCCCGACCTGTTCGGGGGCTCCGACATCTCACCGGCCGTACGGGACGCGGTGATCGGGAAGGTCACCGGGGACGAACGGGAGGACGCCCGGATCGGTACGGCGACCGTCCTCGCGCAGGCCCTCGTCGGCACCCTCACGGGGACGGCGCCCGTCGACGCGGCCGACCCCGGCCGGCTGGCCGAGGCGCTGCTCCCGCCGGCCTCGCCCTCGGAGCCGTAACCGAACCGGCCGTCCGGGAGGCGGAATCCCGCCAACAAACCGCCGGTCGGCTGCCGCCGCCACCTGCCGTTCACGGCTCTCCACGCGCCTACGCTCGCAGCTCCCAACACCAGGAGACAGAGGAGTACGCCATGGAGAACCCGACCCGTAAGGTGGCCGCCGCCGGTGCCGCGGCGCTGCTGGCCGCCGGGCTCGTCGTCACCGGCGCCGGCACGGCGAGCGCGTCGGCGGCCGAGACGAGCGAGCGCATCACCTCGGTCGCCCAGCTCAAGGACGGCATCAGGCTCGCCGCCGCCCAGGAGGAGCGGACCGGGGCGGACGCGCTGAGCCAGAGCGTCGGCGGTCGGATCACGGGCCTCGCCGGCTCCCGCTCGGTCGACTGCTGAGGCCGGGGTGACCACCGTGGGCGAGGCCACCTCCTCGCAGACCTGGTGCCCCAGCGGAGACGCGCACGCGCCCGAGTCCGTCGTCCTGGGCGTACGGTCCGGGCAGGACGGGCGCGTGGTCTACCTGGCCGATCCCGTGCCGGCGGCCGAGGTGCTCGGAGAGGTGCCGGACGGCATCGAGCCGCGGCGCCTCCTGCGCTTCGCCTCGCACTGTGTGAGCGACTGCCTCAACCGCAGGGGCGGCGACTGCACGCTCGTCGAGCGGGTGCTGTCCCGGCCCGCCGCGCAGGAGGACGGCAACGTCCCACGGTGTCACCTCAGGGCGCGGTGCCAGTGGTGGAAGCAGACCGGGGTCGACGCGTGCGTGCGCTGCCCCGCGGTCTCGACCCTCCACCGCGCCGACGACGAGCTGGCCGAACTCGTGGCCGACCCGGCCACCACGCAGGAACAGCTCGACGAGTGGATCGCGGTGGCGGGCTGAGGCCCCGGTCCTGATACGCGGAAGGTCCCCGGACGAACTGTCCGGGGACCTTCCGCGTGCACCGGGCCCGTCTCGCCGCGTACCGGGCCCGTCTGCCTCACGCGCGCCGGCGCGGGTCTCCCTCACCCCGCGCGGGGCGGATCTCCCCGGATGTCCCGCTCCGACATCCGGTTGACCCGGGGCGAGGGCGTCGTGAGCTCGCCGTGGACGGCCACCGCCGCCGCGTACCCGCGGTCGACGGGGATGTCGAGCAGGGTCCAGCCCTCGGGAGGCACCGCTCCGTCAGGACTCCCCGAGCCCACGTAGTCGGCCGCCGGGTCACGGCCGAGACCGGTCCCGAGCCCCTTGAGGTAGGCCTCCTTGCGGGTCCACAGCCGGGCCAGCGCCCTGGGGCGGCGCGGGGGCGGCAGCGCCGCGATCTCGCGCTGCTCGGCGGGGTGCAGCATGGTGGCGAGTTCCGCGGCGCCGCCCGGATCGGCCACCAGGTCGACGTCGACGCCGATGGGCGCCACCGCCGTCCCCACGAGGACGAGGTCGCCGCGGTGGGAGAGCGAGAAGTGCAGTCCCCGCCGGGCGCCCAGGACGGTCGGCCGCCCGTGCGGGCCGCCGCAGCACGGGCAGGTCTCCCGGCCGTAGCGGATGTCCTGCGGCAGCATGTCGAGGTACGCGCCGAGCAGTCGGCGCAGTGCCAGATGGGCGGCGGTGAAGCGGACCCGGTCCTCCGCGTACGCCATTCCCGCGGCGCGCTCCCGTTCGGAGGCGTCCAGGACCCCCGCGTCGAGGCCGGTGCCCCGGGCGTCGGAGACCCTGAGCAGCCACAGGTCGAGGGAGCCCGGCTGCGGAAGGGCGCGCGGCGGCGGCCCGGGGGCGGGCAGCAGCAGGGCGCCGGGGGGTGGCGCGGGCGGCGGGCCGCCCGGTGGGGGCGCGGGCGCGGGCAGCAGCAGGCCGCTCGCGGAACTCCGGGAACCGCTTCTGGGATCACTCACGGGACCCCTCCTGTTCGATGACGGATGCGCGGGCGCGGGTGGCCGTCGGGACGGATCAGCCTCGTTCGGGAACGGTGTGCCGAGCGGCCCGCCACTCGGACGCGGCGGGCTCCTCGGAGGGCTCGGGCCGCTCGGGGGGTGGTGGGGCGGGCTCGGTGAGGGCCTCGGCCCTGTCCGTGGGCGGTGGGGCAGGCTCGGTGAGGGCTTCGGCCGTCTCGGCGGGCTGTTGGGCCGGCTCGGTGAGGGCTTCGGCCGTCTCGGCTGGCGGTCGGGCCGGCTCGGTGGGCGGTTCGGTCGGCAGGTCGGTGGGCGGTTCGGTCGGCAGGTCGCGGCGGGACCGCAGGGGGCCCGCGAGCAGAAGTGCGGAGCTGACCGCGAGGCCGCCGGTGAGCAGCCAGAGCGCGGGCCGCAGTCCGAGCACGCCGCCGAGCACACCGCCGAGGAGCGAACCGACCGGGATGGCACCGAAGTTGGCGACCGACACGGTCGCGGTGATCCGGCCGAGCAGGTGCGGCGGGCAGTACTGCTGGCGGAACGTGCCCTGGATGACGTTGGCGGAGACCACGCCCAGGGCGAGGACGGCGCCGCCGACGGGCAGCAGCACGACCCGCCAGCCCGGTTCGGCGAGCGGGATGAGCAGCCCGAAGGGGGCGGTGGCGAACTTGCAGAGCAGCATCCCGCGCGCGGTGCCGAAGCGCCGGGCCACGGGGGTGGCGACGAGGGCGCCGAGCAGTCCGCCCACGCTGCTGCCCGCGAGCAGCCACCCCACCGCGACCTCGCCGACGTGGAGTTCGCGCACGAGGAACACGGTCAGGATGGCCTGGTAGCCGGTGAGCAGCAGGTTGGTGACGGTGCCGTAGGTGGTCAGGACGCGCAGGTAGGGGTCGCGCACGGTGTGCCGCAGGCCCACCGCGACGTCCTTGCGGAGCGTCGTGGGCCGCTCGGGCCGCTTCGGCGGCGGCTCCTTCGCGCGGATGCCGAGCAGGCACAGCGTGGAGACCAGGAAGGTCGCGGCGTCGGCGAGGAGGCCGTTGACCGCTCCGAACGCGCCGGCCAGGACGCCGCCGCCGCCGAGCCCGGCGAGCTGCGCCGCCGACTCGCTGCCCTGGAGCTTGGCGTTCGCCTCGGTGAGGTGTTCCCGGGGGACGACGAACGGCACGTAGACCCGGTAGGCGATGGAGAAGAAGACGTTGGCGAGCCCGGTCAGCAGGGACACCACGACCAGGTGGGTCATCGTCAGCACGTCGAGCCAGGCGGCGGCCGGCACGCTGAGCAGGAGCACCAGCGAGCCGAGGTTGCAGGCCACCATGAGCGGCTTGCGCGCGAGGCGGTCCACCCAGGCGCCGGCCGGCAGTCCGAGGAGGAGCCAGGGGAGCCAGGCGGCGGCGGCCAGGGCGCTCACCCAGAAGGTGCTCGCGTCCAGGGTGACCACCGCCACCAGGGGCATGGCGACGCCCGTGATGTTGCTGCCGAAGCGGCTGGTGGTCTCCCCCGCCCACAGCAGCCGGAAGTCGCGCTGCCTCAGCAGCCCGTCCCCGCGCCGCGTGTTCATCCGGCCGCCACCACCTTGGCGGCCTCGGCGGTCAGCCGCTCGGCGGCCTCGGACCAGCGGGCCCGCCGGGCGGCCGACTCCGCGGTGAGGAGGGCGAGTTCCGCGCGGGCCCGGGCGAGGGCCCCGGCCGTCGCGGTGGAGCCGGGGCCGCCGCCGTGGGCGCACGCGGCGGCCACGGTCTCCGGGTCCAGCCAGTCGGCCGGGTATCGGGCGGCGGCCGCGGCCACGTCGGGCTGGGAGCGGGCCGCCTCGGACAGGGGTGTGCCGTTGTCCAGGGCGGCGAGGACGGTCTCGCCGACGAGGTGGTGGGCGGTACGGAAGGGCATGCCGTCGACGACGAGGCGTTCGGCGAGGTAGGTCGCCGAGGTGAAGCCCTCCCGGGCGCGGTCGCGCATCCGGTCGCGTTCGGGTTCCGCCCCGTCGACGACGAGCCGGAGCAGGGTCACCGCCCGGGTGGTGTCGGCCAGGCCGGGCCAGAGGTGGCGGGCGGCCTCGGTGCCGACGGCGATGGCGTTGGTGTAGCCGGCGGTGGACATGGCGGCGGCGGCCCCGGTGAAGCCGGCGAGGGCTGCCGTCGAACGGCCCTGGATGTGCTCCAGGAGGAAGGGGTTGCGCTTCTGCGGCATCATCGAGCTGGAGCCGACCAGGTCGTCGGCCATCCGCAGGAGCCCGAACTCCTCCGTGGTCCACCAGGTCAGGTCGCGGGCCACCCGGGCCATGAGGACGCCGAGGACGGCGGCGGCGGACAGCATGCGCAGCACGAAGTCGCGGGAGGCGACGGCGTCGACCGAGTTGGGCACGGCCGCGGTGAAGCCGAGGAGGTCGGCGGTACGGGCCGGGTCGACGGGCACGGAGGTGCCGCCGACGGCTCCCGCGCCGAGCGGGTTGACGTCGATCTCCCGCCCGGCGTCGAGCAGTCCCTCCAGCGACCGCAGCACGGCGCCGGCGATGCCGGTCAGGTAGTGGCCGTAGCCGATGGGCACGGCGGGCTGGCCGTGGGTGTAGGCGGGCATGACGACGTCCTGGTACGCCTCCGCCCGGTCCAGCAGCACCCGTGCCAGCTCGGCCACCTCGTCGAGGAGCTCGCCGTAGGGGCCGCGCACCTTCAGTCGTACGGTGGTGGCGTTGAGGTCGTTGCGGGAGCGCCCGGTGTGCAGCACGCCCCCGGTCTCCTGGCCGAGCCGGTCGACGAGCCAGCCCTCGTAGGCCAGGTACAGGCCGCGTGGCATGGGGCGGGAGCGGACGGGGGCGAAGTCCTCGGCGCGCAGGGCCTCGACCGTCTCCAGGAGGGCCCCGGCGCGGGACGCGTCGACGATGCCGCGCTCGGCGAGCATCACCAGGTGGGCCCGGTCCACCTCGCTGATCAGCCGCAGCTCGTCGCCGATCGGGTCGCCGTCGTCCGTCCGGTACTGGTCGTAGACGATGCGGTGGGCCCGCGGGTCGAGCCCGGTGCGCAGACGCCCGGTGTGGACGCCGGCGGGGGCTTCGGCGGAGGGCTCGGCCGGGATCACGCCGGACGTCCCCTCGGGGGTTACGGCGGAGGCCCCTGCCGGGATCACGCTCGACGTCCCCTCGGGAGCTTCCGGCCGGGCCTCCGTCTTCTGCGGGCCGCTCATGCCGGCACCGCCGCCCGCGCCGCCGCGGGCACCAGGGCGGTGGCCAGTCCGAGCGTGAGGGCGGTTCCGGCCACTTCGGCCGTCTCCCCCGGGTCGGTGCCGACCGCGATCACGTGCCCCACCCGTCCCCGGAAGTCCTCGGCCGGGACGACCGGCGTTCCGGCCGGGCGGTAGAAGGCCGCGTCGACGACGCCGGGCACCGCGCGGGCCGCGGACTCGGCGGTGACGACGTGTGTGAGGACGCTGTCGGACCCGGCCGTGAGGAAGCGGATCGAGGCCGCGCCCGCGGCGTCCGGCGTGCCGGTGAGGTCGACGGGCGCGCCGAGCGCGGCCCGCACCTGGGCGCCGACCAGGTCGACGCCTCGGGCCCGGCGGACGAGCTCCGGGATCATGCCGCCCGCGAGCCGCGGGTTGACCTCGATGACGCGGGCGACGTCACCGTCGAGCCGCAGCTCGACATGGGCGGCGCCCCAGCCGAGGCCGAGGGCCTTGACCGCGTGCACGGCGCTGTCGACGAGGGAGGCGGACCGCGCGGCGGGCAGGACGGCCGGCACGTCGTGTCCGGTCTCGACGAAGACCGGCGGCGCGCCGACGTGCTTGGCGACCGTGGCGACGACGTCCTCGCCGAAGACCTCCACGGAGAACTCCCGCCCGGTCAGGTACTGCTCGACGAGCACCACGCCGGGAGTGGCCAGACCGCGTTCGTTCACGGTGGCGGCCAGCAGGCTCCCGGCGTGCTCGGCGACCTCGTCCCGGTCGCGGCAGAGGCGTACGCCCAGACTCCCCGACCCCTGGACGGGCTTGACGACGACCGGACCGCCGAGCCACTGGGCCGCGGCGATCGCCTCGGCGACGGTGCCCGCCACCGAGAAACGGGGTACGGGCACCCCCGCCTCGGTCAGGGTGCGGCGTTGCAGGGCCTTGTCGCGGCAGGCGCGGACGGCGTCGGCGGAGGGCCCCGGCAGTCCGAGGCGCCGGGCGAGGCCGGCGGCCGTGGCCACGTAGTACTCGGAGCTGGAGAGCACTCCGGCGACCGGCGCACCGGCCGCCAGGGCGGTGACGGCGGCCCAGAGCGCGTCGTCGTCCGCGGTGTCCACGACGACGGTCCGCAGCCCGTCCTCGGCGGCGTACGGGTAGCGGGCGGGGTCCGCGCTCAGCAGGACGGGTTCGGTCCCGAGCCCCCGGGCCCGCTGGGCGAACTGGCGTCCCGTGCCGGTGGTGTTGGACTCGACGAGCAGCAGCAGGGGGGTGCTCATGCCTGGGCCTCCGGCGTCGTCACGCCGTCGAGGGCGTGGGCCTCGGGCGTCATCACGTCGTCGAAGCCTCGGCGGGCCCACACCAGGCGGGTCCACGAGGACGGGGCGTCCAGCGGGTGGTCGACGGTGACCGGGCCGCCGACGGTGGGCGCCGGCTCGATGCCCTGCTCGCGCAGCCACTCGGCGTGGTACACGGTGGACTGGTAGCGGTAGCCCTCGTCGGGCAGCACCATGACGACCTTGCTGTCGGGGTTGCGCGCGGCCCACCAGGAGGCGACCTGGAAGGAGGCACCGCTGGTGGGGCCCATGAACAGGCCGTGGTTGCGGAAGAGTTCGTGGGTGGCGTGGAAGGCCTCGGGGGCGGTGACCCAGTGCACCTCGTCGTAGGCGCTGTGGCGCACGTTCCCCGGGTGGATGCTGCTGCCGAGGCCGCGCAGGGTGCGCGAACCGTCGGGCGTGCCGAAGATGATCGAACCGTGGGTGTCCACACCGACGAGGTGCAGCGCCGGGTCGGCGGGGCGCAGGGCGGCGGCGAGGCCGCCGGTGGAGCCGCCGGAGCCGACCGGTCCGACCAGGCAGTCCACGGAGCCGACGGTCTCCCCGATGAGGTCGGCGACCACCGCGTAGGCACCGGGGTTGTCCGGGTTGTCGTACTGGCCGGGCACGAAGCTGTCCGGGTGGAGCCGGCGCAGTTCCTCGACGCGGGCGAGGCGGGCACCCTGGATGCCGCCGCTCTGGCCGGCGTACTCGACGATCTCGACGGTGGCGCCCAGCATCTCCAGGCGGTTGCGCAGGTCGCGGTCGATGGCGGAGTCGCCGACGATGGTCAGGTCGTAGCCGCGCAGGCGGCAGACCATCGCCAGGCCGAGCGCGAAGGTGCCGGAGGAGGTCTCGATGACCCGGCTGCCGGGCCGCAGCACGCCGGCGGCCTCGGCCCGGTCGATGATGAACCGCGCCGGCAGCAGCTTCATCAGGCTGAACGCCGCCGCGTAGAGGTTGTCGGTCACCTGGATGATGCGGGGCAGTTCGGTGGCGTCCACCACCGAGTCGTGCAGCTTGACGGCGCCCGCGATCGTGGTCGTAGTCATGTCAGTCACCCGTCGTGAAGATCCACTGCTCGTGGATGCCGATGTTGTGCAGCAGTCGCTGGGCGTGCTCGGTGCGGGCCTCGACCTCGGGGTCGTCGCGGTCGAAGAGGAGCCCGGCGATGTCGCCGCTGTGCGCGGCCTGGATGCCGAGGCCGCCGGTCTCCCGCACGATGGCGCGCAGGGAGTCGAGGCGCGGGATGGGCAGGTGCCGCTGGTTGATGTCGGTACTGGCGGTGGCGACTGCCCCGATGAGGGCGACGTCCTTGGTGTGGATGGCCTCGCGCAGCATGACCTGGAGTCCGGCGAAGAGTTCGAGTTCCGCGCCGCCGTACTCGGCGGGCGGGAAGGCCAGTGTGTCGATGCCCTTGCCCTCGTTCTCGGGCCGCGAGCCGAAGCCGAGGACCCGTACCGCCGGCATGCGGTACCCGAAGTCCTCGATGACCTTGCCCTCGCGCTGGGCGAAGAGGACCGAACTCTCGTTGAACATCAGCGAGTCGGACGCCGTCTCGGCCTTCACCGCGATGCGGGCGACCTCCTCCGGCGGCAGGGGGCACACCAGGGCGTCCTGGACGGCCCAGACCGCGGCCAGGACGTCGCTCGTGGACGAGCCGAAGCCACGGCAGAGCGGGACGTCGCCGGTGAGTTCGAGGTGCCCGCCGACCGGTCCCTCCCCGGGCGGGACACAGGCCTCGGCGGTGAGCTGGGCGGCCCGCCGTGCCTTGGACTTCCAGACCGGGGAGACGGTCAGCTCCTCGCCCCGCGCGGGGATGAACGAGGCCCGGGTGGTGTGGACGGTGCAGGGCAGGGTGACCAGTCCCCGGGTGAGCTGGCCCTGGTGCGGAAAGACGCCCTGGAGAATTTCGCCGTGATGTATGGGGGCCGAGGCGACGCCGACCCGCCAACCGGAATGATCCACCATGTCCTTGACTTCCTCTGAGGGCCGGCCGCACCACTCACAAGGCGTGGCCGATCGTGCGGACACCCTCACGCTAGGCAGCGCGGGGGTACGGATCCGGCTGGTCGGGCGGCAGTATGCGGGCAGTTCCGCGCGGGGCGCGCCGGTCGGCGCGGACGTCGCGGCGTCGGGAGCGTCGGGGGCTTCGGGGGGAAGCAGGCCGGGACGGGCAGGGACAGGCCGGGGCCCGTACGGCGGTCACGCTGCCGTACGGGCCCCGGGGTCGCTCCTTCGGAGCGGATCGGATCGGATCCGATGCGGATCGGACTCCGGTCAGATACGCGCGGGTCGCAGCCTGCGGGCCAGGACCCGGCCGATCGCCCGCAGGGGCTCCGCCTCCGTCATCCGGGCGTGCTCGCAGTCGACGGCGAACTCCTCGACGCGGCCCGCCACGTACGGCGCCCAGGCCTCGGCGCCGGACAGGGGAGACGGCGTACCGGTGGCGTCGAAGAACACCGCGTCTCCGCCGAACCGGACGTCCGGCACGTAGCGGTAGCGCATCCGCAGGTTGTCGAGGGTGGCCTCCACGACGGCCGCCGCCTGGGCGTGTTCGAGGGCGCCGAGCACCGGGTCCGACCGGCGCAGCGCCTCGGCGAGTTCGGCGATGTCCGGGGCCGTGTCCGCGCAGCGCACGGTCACGGTCTCGCCGAGGGAGCCGAGCAGGGCGGTCAGCACGTGCCGGCCGTCGATCTCCGGGGCGCCGAATCCGTCGGGCAGCGGATAGGAGTCGAGGAGGGCCAGCAGGGCGACCTCTTCCCCGGCCGCTTCGAGACGGGCCGCGACGGCGTGCGCGACCATGCCGCCGAAGGACCAGCCGAGCAGGTGGTACGGGCCCTGCGGTTGGATTCTGCGGATCTCGGCGAGGTAGTCGTCGGCCATCTCCTCGATGGAGGAGGGGGCGTCGTGGGAGCCGCCGAGCCTGCGGGACTGGAGTGCGATGACCGGCCGGTCCTGGTCGAGGTGGGGCAGCAGCCCCGCGTACCCCCAGCTCATCCCGGACACGGCGTGGACGCAGAACAGGGGCGGTTCGCCGGAGTTCGTCTCCGTGACGGCCCGGATGGGCAGCACGGTTCCGAGGGGGTCTCCCCCGCCGCCCGCCGCGATGTGTTCGGCGAGGAGGGCCGGAGTGGGGCTCTGGAACAGGTCGCTGATGGTGGTGCGCGTGTTCCAGACGGCGCGGATGCGGCTGATCAGGAGGGTGGCGCGGAGGGAGTGCCCGCCGCGGTGGAAGAAGTTGTCGTCGATGGTGACGGTGTCGAGGCCGAGGGTGTCGGCGAAGAGTCCGCAGAGGATCTCCTCGGCGGGATTGCGAGGGGCTCGTCCGCCTTCGGAGCGGGTGCTGTCGTCGGGGGCGGGCAGGGCACGGCGGTCCAGCTTGCCGTTGACCGTACGGGGAAGGGCGTCGAGGACGACGAACGCGGACGGTACGAGGTGTTCGGGCAGCCGGACGGTGACGTGCCGGCGCAGGTCCTCGGGCGTCACCTCGCCGACGGCGTAGGCGACCAGCCGCTTGTCGCCGGGCCGGTCCTCCCGTACCACCGCCGCGGCCTGGACCACCGCGTCGTGCGTCATGAGGGCGGCCTCGATCTCACCGGGCTCGATACGGAACCCACGCAGCTTGATCTGCTCGTCACCACGACCCAGGTACTCAAGAGCGCCCTGCTTGTTCCACCGGGCCAGGTCACCCGTGCGGTACATCCGCGAACCGGCGGGACCGTGCGGGTTCGCCACGAACCGGTCCGCCGTCAACGCCTGCTGACCGATGTAGCCGTGCGCCAGACCGTGCCCGGCCACGTACAGCTCCCCCGGCACACCCGGCGGCACCAACTCCAGGCTCGCGTCCAGGACATAGGCGTGCTTGCCGGCCAGCGGGCCGCCGACCGGAATGCTCACCGCACCGGCCGCCGCACCCGGCTCGATCACGAACGCCGTCGTGAACCCCATACTCTCCGCCGGACCATAACCGTTGAGGAGATGCAGCCGGGGGTGCTGGGCCAGGGCCCGGGCCGTGTGGGCCGGGGACGCCGCTTCGCCGGCGGTCATCGCCTCCTTGAGGTGGGAGAAGGTCCGCGGGTGCTCGTCGAGCATGTGGTTGAACAGACTCGCGGACATCTGGAGCGTGGTCACCTCGTGCTGCTCGACCAGCTCGGAGATGAGATGCGGGTCGGTGTGCTGACCGGGCTGGAGGACACAGACGCCGCCGTGGAGCAGCGGGCCGAACACCTCAAGGGCGAACGCGTCCCACGAGACCGGCGAGCACTGCAGGAACGTCTGCTGCGGACCGAAGGCCAGATAGTCCGGACCCACGAACGTCGCCGCCAACGCCCGGTGCGAAGCCATCACACCCTTCGGCAGACCCGTCGAACCCGACGTGAACATCACACACGCCACCGACTCCGGCGACCCCGACGTCTCCACGGCCGTGCCCGACACCCCGCTGATCTCGGCGATCTCGGCCGTCAGATCGACCACGACCGCGTCCGTGCTCAAGCGCGGAAGGTGCGTCTGGGTGATCAGCGCCGCCGGCGCCACCTGACCCAGCACCCCGTTCAACCGCTCCACCGGGAACAGCGGATCCAGCATCGTGTACCCGGCACCCGCCTTCAGCACCGCCAGCAGAGCCGCCACCATCTGCGGCGAACGCTCCACATGCACACCCACCAGATCCCCCGACCGCACACCCCGACCCGTCAAATACCGGGCCAACCGGTTCGACCAGACATCCAACTCCCCGTACGAGACCACCTGGTCCTCGAACACCAACGCCGTGGCCTCCGGCGACCGCGCCGCCTGCGCCGCGAACAGACCGTCGAGACCCGGTTCCGGGCTGTCGGTCCGTGCGCCGGACCACGCGGCCAGCTGGTCCCGCTCGTCCTCCGTGAGGAGCGCCATCGAGCCGACGGGGGTGTCGGGCGAGGTCGCGGCGGAGTCGAGCAGCAGCAGCATGCGATCGAGAAGGCGCTCGATCGTGGTGCGCTCGTAGAGGTCGGTGGCGTACTCGACGGTGATGTCGAGGCCGTCCGGGCTGCCGTCGGCCGCCCTTCGCTCACCGAACGCGAACGTCAGATCGAACTTCGCGATCCGCAGCTCCGGAGCCACGAACTCACCCCGCAGACCACCGAGCCCAGGTGCGCCCACCGCCGTGTCACCCACGGTGAGCATCACCTGGAACAACGGATGCCGGGACGCCGAACGCTCGGGATTGAGCACCTCGACGAGCCGGTCGAACGGAAGGTCCTGATGAGCCCACGCGGAAAGATCCGTTTCCCGCACCCGGCCCAACACCTCACGGAAGGTGGGATCACCACCCACATCCGTCCGCAGAACCAACGTATTGACGAAGAAGCCCACGAGATCGTCGAGAGCCTGATCCGTCCGCCCCGCGACCGGCGAACCGATCGGGACGTCTACCCCGCCGCCGCACCGTGCGAGCACGGTGGCGACGGCGGCCTGGGCGACCATGAACAGGGTGGTTCCGGTCTCGCGCGCCAGCCCGGTCAGGGCAGCGTGCGTGTGCGCGGGGGCGGTCACCTCGTGGGTGGCCCCTCGGTAGGAGGCGACGGCGGGCCGCGGACGGTCCGCCGGCAGGGTCGCCTCCTCGGGCAGTTCGGCCAGTCGACTCCGCCAGAAGTCGAGTTGGCGCTCCTCATCGATGGCGAGGAGGCTCCGCTGCCACAGGGTGTAGTCGGCGTACTGGACGGGGAGCGGCGCCCAGTCGGGGGCGTTCCCCTCGCCACGGGCCGTGTACGCCGTGGCGAGGTCCCGCAGGAGCGGGCCGTTCGACCAGCCGTCGGAGGCGATGTGGTGCATCACCACCAGGAGCACGTGCTCCTCGGGGGACAGCTCCAGCAGATCCGCGCGGATGGGCAGGTCCGTGGAGAGGTCGAAGGCGGTGCCGGACAGCCGGGCCAGCACCTGGGGCAGGGACTCCTCCGTCACCGGGGTCACCGGGAGCGCGAGGTCGGTCGCCGCGAGAGGGCGGATCGCCTGGTGAGGCGAGCCCCCCTCGGAGGGGAAGGAGGTTCGCAGGGATTCATGGCGTACGACGACGTCGGCGAGCGCGAGGCGCAGGGCCTCCGCGTCGAGGGCGCCGGTGAGCCGTACGGCCAGGGGGATGTTGTACGTGGGTGAGGGGCCCTCCATCTGGTCGAGGAACCAGAGGCGTTGCTGGGCGGAGGAGAGCGGCAGCCGCTCCGGCCTCGGCCCGGCGACCAGCGCGGGGCGCTCCTCCTCGCCGCCGCTCACCGCGATCAGCTCGGCGAGCCGGGCCACGGTCGGGTGCTGGAAGATCTCCCGCACCCCGAGCCGTACACCGAAGGCGTCCCGGATCTTCGAGGTGAGTTTGGTGGCGCGGAGGGAGTGTCCGCCGCGGTGGAAGAAGTTGTCGTCGATGGTGACGGTGTCGAGGCCGAGGGTGTCGGCGAAGAGTCCGCAGAGGATCTCCTCGGCGGGGTTACGCGGGGCTCGTCCGCCTTCGGAGCGGGCGCTGTCGTCGGGGGCGGGCAGGGCACGGCGGTCCAGCTTGCCGTTGACCGTACGGGGAAGGGCGTCGAGGACGACGAACGCGGACGGTACGAGGTGTTCGGGCAGCCGGACGGTGACGTGCCGGCGCAGGTCCTCGGGCGTCACCTCGCCGACGGCGTAGGCGACCAGCCGCTTGTCGCCGGGCCGGTCCTCCCGTACCACCGCCGCGGCCTGGACCACCGCGTCGTGCGTCATGAGGGCGGCCTCGATCTCACCGGGCTCGATACGGAACCCACGCAGCTTGATCTGCTCGTCACCACGACCCAGGTACTCAAGAGCGCCCTGCTTGTTCCACCGGGCCAGGTCACCCGTGCGGTACATCCGCGAACCGGCGGGACCGTGCGGGTTCGCCACGAACCGGTCCGCCGTCAACGCCTGCTGACCGATGTAGCCGTGCGCCAGACCGTGCCCGGCCACGTACAGCTCCCCCGGCACACCCGGCGGCACCAACTCCAGGCTCGCGTCCAGGACATAGGCGTGCTTGCCGGCCAGCGGGCCGCCGACCGGAATGCTCACCGCACCGGCCGCCGCACCCGGCTCGATCACGAACGCCGTCGTGAACCCCATGCTCTCCGCCGGACCGTAACCGTTGAGGAGATGCAGGTGCGGATGGTCGGTGAGGGCGCGGGTGACATGGGCGGGCGAGGCGGCCTCGCCGGCCGTCATGGCCTCCTGCACCTCCCGGAAGACGGCGGGGTGTTCGTCGAGCATGTGGTTGAAGAGGCTCGCTGACATCTGGAGTGTCGTGATCCGGTGCTGTTCGACCAGCTCCGCGATCAGGAGCGGGTCGGTGTGCTGACCGGGCTGGAGGACGCACACACCGCCGTGCAGGAGGGGACCGAACACCTCAAGCGCGAACGCGTCCCACGACACCGGCGAGCACTGCAGGAACGTCTGCTGCGGACCGAAGGCCAGATAGTCCGGACCCACGAACGTCGCCGCCAACGCCCGGTGCGAAGCCATCACACCCTTCGGCAGACCCGTCGAACCCGACGTGAACATCACACACGCCACCGACTCCGGCGACCCCGACGTCTCCACGGCCGTGCCCGACACCCCGCTGATCTCGGCGATCTCGGCCGTCAGATCGACCACGACCGCGTCCGTGCTCAAGCGCGGAAGGTGCGTCTGGGTGATCAGCGCCGCCGGCGCCACCTGACCCAGCACCCCGTTCAACCGCTCCACCGGGAACAGCGGATCCAGCATCGTGTACCCGGCACCCGCCTTCAGCACCGCCAGCAGAGCCGCCACCATCTGCGGCGAACGCTCCACATGCACACCCACCAGATCCCCCGACCGCACACCCCGACCCGTCAAATACCGGGCCAACCGGTTCGACCAGACATCCAACTCCCCGTACGAGACCACCTGATCCTCGAACACCAACGCCGTCGCCTCCGGCGACCGCGCCGCCTGTCCCACGAACAGACCGTCCAGGCCGAGACCGGGCGCCTTGGTGACCGGGCCGGCCCATCGGGCCAGGTGGTCCTTCTCCTCGTCGGTGAGCAGGGCGAGGCGGGAGACCGGCAGGTCGGGGTCGGAGACGGCGGCGGTCAGGAGGTGAACGAGCCGTTGGGCCACGGCCTGGGCCGTGGTGCGCTCGTAGAGGTCGGTGGCGTACTCGACCGTGATGTCCAACCCGTCGGGGCTGCCGTCGGCCGTCCTTCGCTCACCGAACGCGAACGTCAGATCGAACTTCGCGATCCGCAGCTCCGGAGCCACGAACTCACCCCGCAGACCACCGAGCCCAGGTGCGCCCACCGCCGTGTCACCCACGGTGAGCATCACCTGGAACAACGGATGCCGGGACGCCGAACGCTCGGGATTGAGCACCTCGACGAGCCGGTCGAACGGAAGGTCCTGATGAGCCCACGCGGAAAGATCCGTTTCCCGCACCCGGCCCAACACCTCACGGAAGGTGGGATCACCACCCACATCCGTCCGCAGAACCAACGTATTGACGAAGAAGCCCACGAGATCGTCGAGAGCCTGATCCGTCCGCCCCGCGACCGGCGAACCGATCGGGACATCCAGGCCGGCACCGCACCGCGCGAGCACGGTCGCCACGGCGGCCTGGGCCACCATGAACGTGGTGGTGCCGGTTTCGCGCGCCAGTCCTGTCAGCGCCCGGTGGACCGGGGCCGGGCAGGACACGGTGAGCGTGGCGCCCTGGTAGGAGGCGACGGAGGGCCGGGGCCGGTCCGCAGGCAGGGTCGCCTCCTCCGGGAGGTCCGCCAACACCTGCCGCCAGTAGTTAAGTTGGGGAAGCTGCTCGGTGGCGAGCAGATCCCGCTGCCAGAGGGTGTAGTCGGCGTACTGGACCGGCAGCGGGGCCCAGTCGGGGGCGGCCCCCTCACCGCGAGCCCGGTACGCGCGGGCGAGGTCGGCGAAGAGGGGTGCGTTCGACCAGCCGTCGGAGGCGATGTGGTGGGTGACGACCACCAGTACGTGCTCCTCGTCAGCCAGGGACAACAGGGCCGCTCGCAGGGGAAGTCCGGTGGTGAGGTCGAAGACCTTGGCGCTCTCCTCGGCGAGCAGGGCGGGCAGGTCCTCCTCGGTCGCCGCGATCTCGGGCAGGGGGAGGTCGATCTCGTCGGCGGCCAGGACGTACTGGTAGGCCTCGCCGTCGGCGGTCCGGAAGACGGTGCGCAGGGACTCGTGGCGCAGGACGACGTCCGTGAGCGCGCGGCGCAGGGCCTCCGTGTCGAGGGCACCGGTGAGGCGGAGGGCGAGCGGGATGTTGTAGGTCGCCGACGGGCCCTCCATCTGGTCGAGGAACCAGAGGCGTTGCTGGGCGGACGACAGCGGGATCCGCTCGGGCCGGTCCTGGATCGTGAGCGCGGGGCGGGCGGGACCGCCGTTGCCTGCCGCGATCAGCTCGGCGAGCTGGGCCACGGTCGGGTGCTGGAAGATGTCGCGGACGGTGATCCGCGCGCCGAGGGCGGCGCGGATCCGGCTGACCAGCCGGGTGGCGAGCAGGGAGTGCCCGCCGAGCCGCAGGAAGTGGTCGTCGACGGTGACGGAGGGGCGGCCGAGGACGTCGGCGAACAGGCCGCACAGCACCTCTTCGACGGGGGTGCGGGGGGCACGCCCGTCGGTCTCGCCGCTCAGCACGGGGGCCGGCAGGGCGCGGCGGTCGAGCTTGCCGTTGCCGGTCAGGGGCAGGGCGTCCAGGGTGACGAACGCGGACGGCACCATGTACTCGGGGAGGGCGTCGCCGGCGTGGCGGCGCAGGGCGGTGAGGTCGACGTCGCCCGAGCCGACGACGTACGCGACGAGCCGTTTGTCGCCGGGCCTGTCCTCCCGCACGATCACCGCCGCCTGGGCGACGGAGCCGTGGGCCACCAGGGCCGACTCGATCTCCCCCGGCTCGATGCGGAAGCCGCGCAGCTTCACCTGCTGGTCGGCCCGGCCCAGGTACTCGATCTCGCCGTCGCGGGACCAGCGGACCAGGTCGCCCGTGCGGTACATCCGTGCGCCCTGGGGGCCGTACGGGTCGGCGACGAAGCGTTCGGCGGTCTGGGCCGGGCGGCCCAGGTATCCGCGGGCCAGTCCGGCTCCCGCGATGTACAGCTCGCCGGGGACTCCGGGCGCGACCAGGCCGAGGTGGTCGTCGAGGACGTGGAGGCGGGTGTTGTCGAGGGGGCGTCCGATGGGGAGGGAGCCGTCGTAGTCGAAGGGCCGGTGGAGGGTGTGGGAGGTGGCGAAGGTCGTCGTCTCGGTCGGCCCGTAGGCGTTGACCACCTTCAGGTTCGGGCAGGCGTCCATGACCCGGCGCACCGCCTCCGGCGGCACCACGTCACCGCCCGTCCACACGGCCCCGAGGCCGGCGAAGGCGCCCGGGTCCTCCTCCGCGACCAGCCGGAACAGCCCCACCGTCAGCCACAGACCCGTGATCGACTCGGCTTCGAGGACCGCGGCCAGCGCGGCCGTGTCGAGGACGCCGGGCGGCGCGACCGCCACGGTGCCGCCGGTCAGCCAGGGCACCCACAGCTCGTACGTCGAGGCGTCGAAGGTGTGCGGGGAGTGGAAGAGCAGCCGTGCGTGGTCGTCCCCGGTCCAGCGGTGGTCCAGGGCGAGTTCGGCGACGTTGCGGTGGGTGACGGCGACGCCCTTCGGCACCCCGGTCGAGCCCGAGGTGAACATCACGTAGAGCCACTGGTCGGGGTGCGTGGCGACCTCGGGCGCGGTCGCCGGGTGGGCGTCGAGCTCCGGGTCCCGGTCGAGCCCGTCGACCAGGACGGTCCGTACGCCGGAGGCCTCGGTGAGGATCTCGTGGTCGGCGAGCGCCGGGTCGACGAGCAGGACGGGCGCGGCCGTGTCGGCGAGGATGCGGGTGAGCCTGGAGGCCGGATCGACGGCGTTGAGCGGGGCGTACACGCCGCCGGCCTTGGTGATGGCGAGGAGGGAGAGGACCAGGTCGGCCGAGCGTTCCATCAGGACGGCGACCACGGTCTCGGGTCCGACTCCGAGCCGGACGAGGTGGTGGGCGAACCGGTTGGAGAGGGCGTCGACCTCGGCGTACGTGTAGGCGCGGCCCGCCTGGGTGAGGGCGACCGCGTCCGGCGTGCGCGCGGCCTGCTCGGCGAAGAGGACTCCGACCGAGGCCTCGGGGACGGCGGTGGGCCGGCCGGTCCAGGTGTCCAGGAGCAGGGCGCGCTCGGTCTCGTCGAGCAGGTCGAGCCCGGAGAGGGGCGTGTCGGGGTGGGCGACGGACTCGGTGAGGAGGCGGCCGAGCCGGGCGAGCAGCGCCTCGACGGTCTCGGGGTCGTACAGGTCGGTGGCGTACTCGGCGGTGATGTCGAGGCCGGCGGGCCGGCCGTCGGGGGTGAGGTGCTCGTCGAAGCCGACGGTGAGGTCGAACTTGGCGGTGCTGGTGGGCGGGTACTCGGTGCGCGTCCGGAGGCCGGGGAAGTCGGCTCCGGAGTCGGTGGTCCCGGCCTGCACCAGGGTCAGCATGACCTGGAAGAGGGGGTGGCGGTCGCCGGTGCGCTCGGGGTTGAGGGCCTCGACGAGCCGGTCGAAGGGCAGGTCCTGGTGGGCCCAGGCGGCCAGGTCGGTGGTCCGGACCCGCTCCAGGAGCTCCCGGAAGGTCGGGTCGCCGCCGACGTCGGTGCGCAGGACCAGCGTGTTCACGAAGAAGCCAACGAGGTCGTCGAGGGCTTCGTCGGTGCGGCCGGCGACCGGGGAGCCGAGGGGCACGTCGGTGCCGGCTCCGGAGGCGGCGAGCACGGTCGCCAGGGCCGCCTGGGCGGCCATGAAGAGGGTGGCTCCGCTCTGCCGGGCCAGGTCGACGAGGGCGGCGTGGGTCGCGGGCGGGCAGTGGAGGGTGCGGGTGTCGCCGCGGTAGGAGGCGACGGCGGGGCGGGGCCGGTCCGCCGGCAGGGTGGCCTCGGCGGGGAGTCCCGCGAGGTGCTCGCGCCAGTAGTCGATCTGCCGGGCCATGACGCTGTCCTCGGCGTCGGCGTCGCCCAGCAGTTCGTGCTGCCAGAGGGTGTAGTCGGCGTACTGGATCTCCAGCGGTTCCCGCTCGGGGGCGCGGCCGGCGGTGCGGGCCCGGTAGGCGTGGGCGAGGTCGCGGAGCAGGGGGGCGATGGACCAGCCGTCGGAGGCGATGTGGTGCATGACGACGAGCAGGACGTGCTCGTCGTCGGTGTCCACGGGGGCCACAGTGTCCACGGTGGCCATGGGGTCCACGGGGTGGGCGACGGGGCCGGTGTCGGCCGGACCCTCCACCGCACCCTCCACCGCGCGGTCCACCGCGTCCGCCCGTCGCCGTCCGGCCGCGTCCCCGTGCCCGGCCTCGACCGGGGCCTCCGGCCTGTCCAGGCGGATGAGCCGTGCCTCGACGGGCAGGTCGACGGCCAGGTCGAATACGTGGGCCGACTCGGTGGCGAGGACCTCCGGGAGGGTCTCCGCGGTGGCCGTGAGGACGGGCAGGTCGAGCCGTACGTCGGCGGCCTCGCGTATCTCCTGGTACGGGGTGCCGTCGCGCTCGGGGTAGACGGTGCGCAGGCTCTCGTGGCGGGCGACGAGGTCGCCGAGGGCCAGGGTCAGCGCCTCGGTGTCGAGGGCGCCGGTGAGGCGGAGGGCCAGCGGGATGTTGTAGGTCGCCGACGGGCCCTCCAGCTGGGCGAGGAACCACAGGCGCTGCTGGGCGTATGACAGGGGGATCACTGGGAGGCTCCCATCCGGCGCATCGGCCGCAGCTTGGGACGCGCGCTCTCGGCGCGGTCGAGTCGTTCGGCCAGGCCGGCCACGTTCGGGTTCTCGAAGAGGGCGGGCACCGGGAGTTCGGCGCCGAGGGCGGTACGGATCCGGCTGACGAGCCGGGTGGCGAGCAGGGAGTGCCCGCCGAGGCGGAAGAAGTCGTCGTCGATGGTGACGGCGGGGACGCCGAGGACGTCCGCGAACAGGCCGCAGAGGACCTCCTCGCGCGGGTTGCGCGGCTGCCGGCCGCTGCCGGCGGTCGTGGCCGGCGGTGCGGGCAGGGCGCGACGGTCGAGCTTGCCGTTGCCGGTCAGGGGCAGGGCGTCCAGGACCACGAAGGCGGACGGGACCATGTAGTCCGGCAGGAGGTCGGCGGCGTGGGTGCGCAGCCGTTCGGGGTCCGGGTCGGCGCCGTCGGCGCCGACCAGGTAGGCGACGAGCCGCTTGTCGCCGGGCCGGTCCTCGCGGACGACGACCGCGGCCTGGGCGAGGGAGCCGTGGGCGATCAGCGCCGACTCGATCTCCCCCGGCTCGATGCGGAAGCCGCGCAGCTTCACCTGCTGGTCGGCCCGCCCGAGGTACTCGATCTCACCCTCCCGCGACCAGCGCGCCAGGTCGCCGGTGCGGTACATCCGTGAGCCCGGCGGCCCGTAGGGGTCGGCGACGAACCGTTCGGCGGTGAGCGCGGGCCGGTCGAGGTAGCCCTGGGCGAGGCCTGTTCCCGCGATGTACAGCTCGCCCTGGACGCCGGCGGGCAGCAGACCCAGGTGCTCGTCGAGGACGTAGAGGCGGGTGTTGTCCAGGGGGCGCCCGATGGGCAGGGGGCCGTCGTAGTCGAAGGGCCGGTGGAGGGTGTGCGAGGTGGCGAAGGTCGTCGTCTCGGTCGGCCCGTAGCCGTTGACCACCGTCAGGTTCGGGCAGGCGTCCATGACCCGGCGCACCGCCTCCGGCGGCACCACGTCACCACCGGTCCACACCTCCCCGAGCCCGGCGAAAACTCCGGGGTCCTCCTCCGCGACCAGCCGGAACAGCCCCACCGTCAGCCACAGACCCGTGATCGACTCCTCGGCGAGGACGGTCTTGAGCGCGGCCGTGTCGAGCAGACCCGGCGGGGCGACGACCAGGGTGCCGCCCGAGAGGAGCGGCGCCCACAGCTCGTACGTCGTCGCGTCGAAGGCGAGCGGCGAGTGCAGCAGGACCCGGCGGTGGGCGTCGCCCGTGAACCGGGTGTCGGCGGCGAGTTCGGTGATGTTGCGGTGGGTGACGGCGACGCCCTTCGGCACCCCGGTCGAGCCCGAGGTGAACATCACGTAGGCGAGCTGCTCGGGGTGGACGTCGACCTCGGGTGCCGTGTCGGGCAGGCCGTCGGAGGGGTCCGACAGGCGGAGGATCCGTGTGCCGGCGGGGAGTGCGACGCCCGCGAGGTCCCGGTCGGCGAGGAGGTGGGTCCCGCCCGACATCCGCAGGACGAGCTCGATGCGGTCCGCCGGGTAGCGGGTGTCGAGCGGCACGTACACCGCGCCCGCCTTCACCACGGCGAGGATCGCCTCGACGGCCTCCGGGGAGCGGTCGAGGAAGAGGATCACGCGGGAGCCGGGGCGGACACCCTCGGCGATCAGCCGGTGGGCGAGGCGGTTGGCGCGCCGGTCCAGCTCCGCGTACGTCAGCCGCTGTCCGCCGAGCGTGACGGCGACGGCGTCGGGGGTGCGGGCGGCCTGTGCGGCGAACAGGTGCGGCAGGGAGGCCGCGGGGCGGGACCGCGCGGCACCGTGCCAGGTGTCGAGGAGCTGTGCCCGTTCGTCGGCGGCCAGGACGTCGAGCTCGCCGATCGGGACGTCGGGGGCGCCGGCCGCCGCCTCGAGGAGGCGGACGAGCCGTGCGGTGACGGCCGAGACGCTGCCCGCCTCGTAGAGGTCGGTGGCGTACTCGACGGTGATGCCGAGGCCGGCCGGGCCGCCGTCGGCCGTCCGGTGCTCGTGGAAGGTGAAGGTGAGGTCGAACTTGGCGATGTCGAGGGTGGTGAACTCCGACCGGGCCCGCAGCCCCGCGAGTTCCGGTACCGGACCGGCCGCGTCGGTGACGGAGAGCATGACCTGGAAGAGGGGGTGCCGGGCGGCGGACCGTTCGGGGTTGAGGGCCTCCACGAGCCGGTCGAAGGGCACGTCCTGGTGCGCCCAGGCGGCCAGGTCGGTGGCCCGGACCCGCTCCAGGAGCTGTCGGAAGGTCGGGTTGCCGCTGACGTCGGTGCGCAGCACCAGGGTGTTGACGAAGAAGCCGACCAGGTCGTCGAGGGCTTCGTCGGTGCGGCCGGCGACCGGGGAGCCGAGCGGGATGTCGGCGCCGGCTCCGGAGCGCGAGAGGAGGACGGCGGTGGCCGCCTGGGCGACCATGAAGAGGGTCGTGCCGTTCTCGCGGGCCAGCCGCGTGAGCGCGGTGTGCAGGTCCGCGGGGCACTGGACGGTGAGGGAGGCGCCGCGGTACGAGGCGGTGGCCGGCCGCGTCCGGTCGGCGGGGAGCGTCGCCTCCTCCGGGAGCCGGTCCAGCGCCTCGCGCCAGTGGGCGAGCTGGCGCTCCTCGTCGGCGGCGAGCAGGGCCTCCTGCCACAGGGCGTAGTCGGCGTACTGGACGGGCAGCGGCCGCCAGTCGGGTGCGGTGCCTTCGGTGCGGGCGGCGTAGGCGGCGCCGAGGTCCCGCGTGAGGGGGGTGTTCGACCAGCCGTCGGAGGCGATGTGGTGGGTCACGAGGAGCAGGACGTGCTCGTCGTCGGCGAGCCGCACGAGGTCGGCGCGGACGGGCAGTTCGCGGGAGAGGTCGAAGGTCGTGGCGGAGAGGTCGCGGAGCACGGCCGGAAGGGCGTCGTCCGTCGCCGGGATGACCGGCAGGTCGAGGCGGATCTCCGCGGCCGGGACGACCACCTGGTGGGGGGTGCCCTGGTCCGCGGGGAAGACGGTGCGCAGGGCCTCGTGCCGCCCGACGACGTCGGTCAGGGCGAGGCGCAGCGCGTCGGCGTCGAGGGGGCCGGTGAGGCGTACGGCGAGGGGGATGTTGTACGTGGCGGAGGCGCCCTCCATCTGGTCGAGGAACCAGAGCCTGCGCTGGGCGGCGGAGAGCGGCACCCGTTCGGGTCGCTCGCCGGCCACCAGGGCCGGGCGGCGGTCCTGGCCGTCGGCGGCGGCGAGGTACTCGGCGAATCCGGCGACGGTGGGGCAGCGGAAGAGGTCCCGCACGGACACCTGCGCCCCGAGGGTGTGCCGGATGCGGCTGACGAGGCGGGTGCCGAGGAGGGAGTGTCCGCCGAGGCGGAAGAAGTCGTCGTCGATGGAGACCGCGGGCAGTCCGAGCGCGTCGGCGAAGAGTCCGCAGAGGACTTCCTCGGCGGGGGTGCGGCCCTGTCGGCCGCCGGGTCCGGTGCCGAGCCGGGGTGCGGGCAGGGCGCGGCGGTCCAGCTTGCCGTTGGCGGTCAGCGGCAGGGCGTCGAGGGCGACGAGGGCGGAGGGGACCATGTACTCGGCGAGCCGCCGCGCGCAGTGGCGGCGCAGGCTCTCGGTGTCGATCCGGGTCTGGGGGGCGGGGTCGGTGCCCGTGGCGGTGGACGGCGGCGCGGGGACGACGTAGGCGACGAGTCGCTTGTCGCCGGGCCGGTCCTCCCGGACGATCACCGCGGCCTGGGCGACGGCCTCGTCCTCCAGGAGCACGGTCTCGATCTCGCCGAGTTCGATGCGGAAGCCGCGCAGCTTCACCTGCTGGTCGGCGCGCCCCTCGAAGAGGATCTCGCCGAACTCGTTCCAGCGGGCCAGGTCGCCCGTCCGGTACATCCGCTCCCCCGCCGGCCCGAACGGATCGGCCACGAACCGCTCGGCGGACAGCGCGGCCCGGCCGACGTATCCCCACGCGAGATGGCTTCCGGCGACGTACAGCTCGCCCACCACGCCGGGCACGACCGGGCGCAGGGCCGCGTCGAGGACGTACATCCGGGTGTTGGCCATCGGCACGCCCAGATGCAGCCGCCCGACCTCCCGCTCCTCCGGCCCGAACGCCTGGTAGCTGCAGAACACCGTGGACTCGGTCGGCCCGTAGGCGTGCACCACCGACGTCCCCGGGCAGGAGTCGAGGACCCGCTGCAGCGCCACCGGCGACAGCACGTCACCACCGGTCCAGATCTCCGCCAGCCCCGCGAGGGACTCGACCGCCTCCGAGGCCATCGCGTCGAAGAGGGCCGTCGTGAAGTACGCGGCCGTCACGCGCTGTTCGGTGATCACCCGAGCCAGCTCCGCGATGTCCACCTTCGCGGTCTGGAGGATCACCGCCGTGCCCCCGCTCAGGAGCGGCACCCACAGCTCGTACGTGGAGGAGTCGAAGGCGAGCGGCGAGTACGCGAGCACCCGACGGTGCCGCTCCCCCGCCCCCCACCACGGATCCAGAGCCAGCTCGACGACGTTCCGATGCGTGTTGGCCACGCCCTTCGGCGTACCGCTCGACCCCGACGTGAACATCACGTACGCCAACTGGTCCGGGTGCACGGTCGGTTCCGGGACTTCGGTGACGGTCTCGGCGAGGAGCGCCGGCACATCGGGGGCGGGCAGGACGTCCACGTCCCGGGCGAACCCCACCTCGTGGACCGGGCGGTCGGTGACGAGGAGGGAGGCGCCGGTGTCGGCGAGGATGAACGCGAGGCGCTCCTCCGGCTGACGCGGGTCGAGGGGGACGTACGCGCCGCCCGCCTTGAGGACCGCGAGGGCCGCGACGACGAACTCCGGCGACCGGTCGAGGAAGAGGCCGACGGCGGCGCCCGGGAGGACTCCCTGCGCGGCGAGGCGGGCGGCGAGGGCGTCCGAGGCGCGGTCGAGGTCGCGGTAGGCCATCTCGCGTTCCCCGCACACCAGCGCCACGGCGTCCGGCGTCCGTACGGCCTGGGCGGCGAACAGCTCGTGCAGCGCGCCCTCGGGAAGCCGCACGGCGGTGTCGTTGTAGCCGGCGAGCAGAGCGTGGCGCTGCTCCGAGGAGAGCAGTTCGATGTCGGCGACCTTGACGTCCGGGTCGGCGATCACGGCGTCCAGGACGCGGGCGAGCCGTTCGGCGGCGGCCTCGACGGTGTCCGGGTCGTACAGGTCGGTGGCGTACTCCAGGACGATGTCCAGGCCGTTGGGGTGGCCGATCCGGTCGCGGTGCTCGTAGAAGTTGACGGTGAGGTCGAACTTGGCGATGTGCGCGTTCAGCCGCTCGGTCTCGGCGCGTACGCCCGGCAGGCGGGGTGTGGCCTCGGCGGCCTCGGCCAGGGTCAGCATGACCTGGAAGAGCGGGTGCCGGGCGGCGGAGCGCTCGGGGTTGAGGGTCTCGACGAGCCGGTCGAAGGGCAGCTCCTGATGGGCCCAGGCGGCCAGGTCGGTCTCCCGGACGCGGTCGAGGAGCTCCCGGAAGGTGGGGTCGCCCGAGGCGTCGGTGCGCAGCACGAGCGTGTTGACGAAGAAGCCGACCAGGTCCTCCAGGGCCTCGTCGGTCCGGCCTGCGACGAGGGAGCCGAGGGGGATGTCGGTACCGGCCCCGGAGCGGGACAGCAGGGCGACGGTGGCCGCCTGCGCCACCATGAAGAGGGTCACGCCGTGTTCCCTGGCCAGCGTGGAGAGCGCCTGGTGGGTCTCCGCCGGGCAGTGCACGGTGTGGGTGGCGCCCCGGTAGGAGGCGACGACCGGGCGGGGACGGCTGGTGGGCAGCGTCACCTCGGCGGGCAGCCGGTCGAGCGCCCGGCGCCAGTGGTCGAGCTGGGCCTCCTCGTGGTCGGCGAGCAGGGTCTGCTGCCACAGGGCGTAGTCGGCGTACTGGACGGGCAGCGGCTCCCAGTCGGGTGCGGTGCCTTCTGCGCGGGCGGTGTAGGCGGCGCCGAGGTCCCGCATGAGGGGGGTGTTCGACCAGCCGTCGGAGGCGATGTGGTGGACGACCAGGACGAGGACGCTCCGGGTGGGGGCGAGTTCGAGGAGCACGGCGTGCAGGGGCAGGTCGGTGGCGAGGTCGAAGAGGTGCGCGGTCTCCTCGGCGAGCCGGGCGGGCAGCTCGTCCTCGGTGACGGGGACGACCGTGAACGGCACGGTCACCTCGTCGGGGTCGGCGATGTGCTGGCGCGGCTCGCCCTCGTGCACCGGGTAGCTGGTGCGGAGCACCTCGTGGCGGGTGATCACGTCGCCGACCGCCTGCCGCAGCGCCTCGTGGTCGACGGTACCGGTGAGGCGTACGGCGAGGGGGATGTCGTACGTGGCCGAGGGGCCTTCCATCTGGTCGAGGAACCAGAGGCGGCGCTGGGCGGCGGAGAGCGGGAGGTCGTCGTCGGTCCGGCCGGCGACGGTGAGCGCGGGGCGCGGGGCCTGTCCGGCTCCGGCGGTGATCCGCCGGGCGAGCCCTGCGACGGTCGGGTTCTGGAAGAAGTCCCGCAGGGAGAGTTCGGTCGCGAGGGCGGTGCGGACGCGGCCGACCAGACGGGTGGCGAGGAGGGAGTGTCCGCCGAGGCGGAAGAAGTCGTCGTCGAGGGAGACCGCGGGCAGTCCGAGCGCGTCGGCGAAGAGTCCGCAGAGCACCTCCTCGGCGGGGGTGCGGGGGGCGCGTCCCGTAGCGCCGTCGAACGCCGGGGCGGGCAGGGCCCGCCGGTCGAGCTTGCCGTTGGCGGTCAGGGGGAGTTCGGCGAGCTCGACGAAGGCGGAGGGGGCGGCGTAGTCGGCGAGGCGGGTGCCGGCGAGGGTGTGGAGGGCCCCGGTGTCGACTCGGGTGGCGGGGGCGGGGACGACGTAGGCGACGAGTCGCTTGTCGCCGGGCCGGTCCTCCCGGACGATCACCGCGGCCTGGGCGACGGCCTCGTCCTCCAGGAGCACGGTCTCGATCTCGCCGAGTTCGATGCGGAAGCCGCGCAGCTTCACCTGCTGGTCGGCGCGCCCCTCGAAGAGGATCTCGCCGAACTCGTTCCAGCGGGCCAGGTCGCCCGTCCGGTACATCCGCTCCCCCGCCGGCCCGAACGGATCGGCCACGAACCGCTCGGCGGACAGCGCGGCCCGGCCGACGTATCCCCACGCGAGATGGCTTCCGGCGACGTACAGCTCGCCCACCACGCCGGGCACGACCGGGCGCAGGGCCGCGTCGAGGACGTACATCCGGGTGTTGGCCATCGGCACGCCCAGATGCAGCCGCCCGACCTCCCGCTCCTCCGGCCCGAACGCCTGGTAGCTGCAGAACACCGTGGACTCGGTCGGCCCGTAGGCGTGCACCACCGACGTCCCCGGGCAGGAGTCGAGGACCCGCTGCAGCGCCACCGGCGACAGCACGTCACCACCGGTCCAGATCTCCGCCAGCCCCGCGAGGGACTCGACCGCCTCCGAGGCCATCGCGTCGAAGAGGGCCGTCGTGAAGTACGCGGCCGTCACGCGCTGTTCGGTGATCACCCGAGCCAGCTCCGCGATGTCCACCTTCGCGGTCTGGAGGATCACCGCCGTGCCCCCGCTCAGGAGCGGCACCCACAGCTCGTACGTGGAGGAGTCGAAGGCGAGCGGCGAGTACGCGAGCACCCGACGGTGCCGCTCCCCCGCCCCCCACCACGGATCCAGAGCCAGCTCGACGACGTTCCGATGCGTGTTGGCCACGCCCTTCGGCGTACCGCTCGACCCCGACGTGAACATCACGTACGCCAACTGGTCCGGGTGCACGGTCGGTTCCGGGACTTCGGTGACGGTCTCGGCGAGGAGCGCCGGCACATCGGGGGCGGGCAGGACGTCCACGTCCCGGGCGAACCCCACCTCGTGGACCGGGCGGTCGGTGACGAGGAGGGAGGCGCCGGTGTCGGCGAGGATGAACGCGAGGCGCTCCTCCGGCTGACGCGGGTCGAGGGGGACGTACGCGCCGCCCGCCTTGAGGACCGCGAGGGCCGCGACGACGAACTCCGGCGACCGGTCGAGGAAGAGGCCGACGGCGGCGCCCGGGAGGACTCCCTGCGCGGCGAGGCGGGCGGCGAGGGCGTCCGAGGCGCGGTCGAGGTCGCGGTAGGCCATCTCGCGTTCCCCGCACACCAGCGCCACGGCGTCCGGCGTCCGTACGGCCTGGGCGGCGAACAGCTCGTGCAGCGCGCCCTCGGGAAGCCGCACGGCGGTGTCGTTGTAGCCGGCGAGCAGAGCGTGGCGCTGCTCCGAGGAGAGCAGTTCGATGTCGGCGACCTTGACGTCCGGGTCGGCGATCACGGCGTCCAGGACGCGGGCGAGCCGTTCGGCGGCGGCCTCGACGGTGTCCGGGTCGTACAGGTCGGTGGCGTACTCCAGGACGATGTCCAGGCCGTTGGGGTGGCCGATCCGGTCGCGGTGCTCGTAGAAGTTGACGGTGAGGTCGAACTTGGCGATGTGCGCGTTCAGCCGCTCGGTCTCGGCGCGTACGCCCGGCAGGCGGGGTGTGGCCTCGGCGGCCTCGGCCAGGGTCAGCATGACCTGGAAGAGCGGGTGCCGGGCGGCGGAGCGCTCGGGGTTGAGGGTCTCGACGAGCCGGTCGAAGGGCAGCTCCTGATGGGCCCAGGCGGCCAGGTCGGTCTCCCGGACGCGGTCGAGGAGCTCCCGGAAGGTGGGGTCGCCCGAGGCGTCGGTGCGCAGCACGAGCGTGTTGACGAAGAAGCCGACCAGGTCCTCCAGGGCCTCGTCGGTCCGGCCTGCGACGAGGGAGCCGAGGGGGATGTCGGTACCGGCCCCGGAGCGGGACAGCAGGGCGACGGTGGCCGCCTGCGCCACCATGAAGAGGGTCACGCCGTGTTCCCTGGCCAGCGTGGAGAGCGCCTGGTGGGTCTCCGCCGGGCAGTGCACGGTGTGGGTGGCGCCCCGGTAGGAGGCGACGACCGGGCGGGGACGGCTGGTGGGCAGCGTCACCTCGGCGGGCAGCCGGTCGAGCGCCCGGCGCCAGTGGTCGAGCTGGGCCTCCTCGTGGTCGGCGAGCAGGGTCTGCTGCCACAGGGCGTAGTCGGCGTACTGGACGGGCAGCGGCTCCCAGTCGGGTGCGGTGCCTTCTGCGCGGGCGGTGTAGGCGGCGCCGAGGTCCCGCATGAGGGGGGTGTTCGACCAGCCGTCGGAGGCGATGTGGTGGACGACCAGGACGAGGACGCTCCGGGTGGGGGCGAGTTCGAGGAGCACGGCGTGCAGGGGCAGGTCGGTGGCGAGGTCGAAGAGGTGCGCGGTCTCCTCGGCGAGCCGGGCGGGCAGCTCGTCCTCGGTGACGGGGACGACCGTGAACGGCACGGTCACCTCGTCGGGGTCGGCGATGTGCTGGCGCGGCTCGCCCTCGTGCACCGGGTAGCTGGTGCGGAGCACCTCGTGGCGGGTGATCACGTCGCCGACCGCCTGCCGCAGCGCCTCGTGGTCGACGGTACCGGTGAGGCGTACGGCGAGGGGGATGTCGTACGTGGCCGAGGGGCCTTCCATCTGGTCGAGGAACCAGAGGCGGCGCTGGGCGGCGGAGAGCGGGAGGTCGTCGTCGGTCCGGCCGGCGACGGTGAGCGCGGGGCGCGGGGCCTGTCCGGCTCCGGCGGTGATCCGCCGGGCGAGCCCTGCGACGGTCGGGTTCTGGAAGAAGTCCCGCAGGGAGAGTTCGGTCGCGAGGGCGGTGCGGACGCGGCCGACCAGACGGGTGGCGAGGAGGGAGTGTCCGCCGAGGCGGAAGAAGTCGTCGTCGAGGGAGACCGCGGGCAGTCCGAGCGCGTCGGCGAAGAGTCCGCAGAGCACCTCCTCGGCGGGGGTGCGGGGGGCGCGTCCCGTAGCGCCGTCGAACGCCGGGGCGGGCAGGGCCCGCCGGTCGAGCTTGCCGTTGGCGGTCAGGGGGAGTTCGGCGAGCTCGACGAAGGCGGAGGGGGCGGCGTAGTCGGCGAGGCGGGTGCCGGCGAGGGTGTGGAGGGCCCCGGTGTCGACTCGGGTGGCGGGGGCGGGGACGACGTAGGCGACGAGTCGCTTGTCGCCGGGCCGGTCCTCCCGGACGATCACCGCGGCCTGGGCGACGGCCTCGTCCTCCAGGAGCACGGTCTCGATCTCGCCGAGTTCGATGCGGAAGCCGCGCAGCTTCACCTGCTGGTCGGCGCGCCCCTCGAAGAGGATCTCGCCGAACTCGTTCCAGCGGGCCAGGTCGCCCGTCCGGTACATCCGCTCCCCCGCCGGCCCGAACGGATCGGCCACGAACCGCTCGGCGGACAGCGCGGCCCGGCCGACGTATCCCCACGCGAGATGGCTTCCGGCGACGTACAGCTCGCCCACCACGCCGGGCACGACCGGGCGCAGGGCCGCGTCGAGGACGTACATCCGGGTGTTGGCCATCGGCACGCCCAGATGCAGCCGCCCGACCTCCCGCTCCTCCGGCCCGAACGCCTGGTAGCTGCAGAACACCGTGGACTCGGTCGGCCCGTAGGCGTGCACCACCGACGTCCCCGGGCAGGAGTCGAGGACCCGCTGCAGCGCCACCGGCGACAGCACGTCACCACCGGTCCAGATCTCCGCCAGCCCCGCGAGGGACTCGACCGCCTCCGAGGCCATCGCGTCGAAGAGGGCCGTCGTGAAGTACATCGCGGTGATCCGCTGTTCGACGACGGCGCGGGCCAGCTCCGCGATGTCGATCTTGGGGGCGGGCAGCACGACCGCCGTTCCCCCGCTCAGGAGCGGCACCCACAGCTCGTACGTGGAGGAGTCGAAGGCGAGCGGCGAGTACGCGAGCACCCGACGGTGCCGCTCCCCCGCCCCCCACCACGGATCCAGAGCCAGCTCGACGACGTTCCGATGCGTGTTGGCCACGCCCTTCGGCGTACCGCTCGACCCCGACGTGAACATCACGTACGCCAACTGGTCCGGGTGCACGGCCACATCGAGCGGTGCGACGTCCCCGGCCGCCACCGCCACGTCCTCCGTGAGCCGCAGCACGGGCAGGTCGCCCGCGAAGGCCGTCTCCCGCTCGTCGCGGTCGGTGAGCAGGAGGACGGCTCCGGTGTCGGCGAGGACGAACGCGCGGCGCTCCTCCGGCTGACGCGGGTCGAGGGGGACGTACACACCACCGGTCTTGAGGACCGCGAGGAGCGCGACGACATAGGACAGGGAGCGGTCCTGGAGGAGACCGACGCCGTCGCCGGGCCGTACGCCCCGGTCCCGCAGGCGGTGGGCCAGGGCCGTGGCGGCCGAGTCGAGCGAGCGGTAGGTGAGTTCGCGTTCCCCGCACACCAGCGCCACGGCGTCCGGCGTCCGTACGGCCTGGGCGGCGAACAGCTCGTGCAGCGCGCCCTCGGGAAGCCGCACGGCGGTGCTGTTGTACGCGTCGATGTCGACGGCGGGAGCCTGGACGGAGTGCTGGTGAGACATCTTCTCGACACCATTCTCGAAGGTTCGGGCGTATACGGGTCTCGCGGCGTGCCGGACGTCCCGTACGGCCACGACTGGGAATCGCGTAGGTGGTGCTGAGGCGGGCTAGGCGGCGCCGGAGGCGGCCGGGGGCCGCTCCCACCGGTCCGGCAGGAGGAGGTCCTCCGGGGCGAGGCCGTTCACGTGGTACTTGCCGACCGCGCTGGTCAGCATCCGCAGTTCGAGGGCGAGGGCCTCGACGAGCCGGGTCAGGCCGGCCTCGCGGTCCTCGTCGACGGCGAGCAGGGCGGCGCGGCCGAGGCCGACGGCGCGGGCGCCGAGCGCGAGGGCCTTGACGGCGCGGGTCCCCTCCCACATGCGTCCGCTGGCGAGGAGGCAGTGGTCGGTGGGTCCGACGCGGCGCAGGCAGTCGGCGAGGGGCAGTCCGACGTGGGTGAGGAAGCCGGTGGGGGCCCAGGCGGTGCCGCCCTCCGCGCCGTCGACGGTCACGGAGTCCGCGCCGGCCGCCCAGGCGGTGGCCGCGGCGTGGGCCACGTCCCGGCCGGGGTGGAGCTTCACCCACACCCTGGCGCGGGGGAAGTTGTTGCGCATGAGGCGGATCTGCTGGCGCAGGATCTCCTCCGTGAAGGTGCCGGGGCTGGCGACCCGGAGCACCCGGTCGCCGTCGGCGCCGAACACCTCGTCGAGGGCGTACTGTTCGGCGATCCGCGCCGAGGCCTCGCGGCTGAGCAGGGTGAGCCCGCCGAGGCCGGGCTTGGCTCCCTGGCCGACCTTGAGCTCGAAGGCGAGGCGGCCGGTGGCGAGCAGGGGTTCGGTGACCGGGTCGCTGTAGACGAGGTTCCACACCTCGGCGTCGGCGTCCTCGGTGGACTGCTGGACGACGACGCCGCCGTGTTCGCCGTCGGCGGCCCCGGCGTACGCGGCGATCCGGCCGAGCAGCGGGGAGGCGCCGGAGTCTCCGGCGCTGCGGTAGCCGTTGACGGGGACGACGTTCTCGCCGATGACGAGGGGGATGCCGAGCGCTCCGGCCTGTCGTCCCGCGGCCTCGCCGAGGTCGTGGCTGGCGACCTGGGTGGACCCGAAGGCCGACACGTACAGCGGCAGACGGCTGGTGAACCCGCCGATGACGGTGGAGAGTTCGACGTCGCTGTAGAGGGGTTCGCGGGCGAGGTCGATGAGCTTCTTCAGGCGCTCGGGCATGAAGACGGGCGGCACGATCCTGATGCGCTCCAGGACGTCGTCCGGGTCGTGTCCGGCCCGCTCCCGGGACGGGCCGGGGAGGGCGCCGAGGAGGCCGCTTCCGTAGCCCGCCTCGGCGGGGAAGACCGCTCCGGCGCCGTGCCGGGCGCGCAGCCGGACCTGCTCCTCGGGGAAGCCGTCGGCGACGAGTGCGGTGCTCACGCCGACACCACCCCGGGGAGCTTCGGGTAGGCGCTGGCCTGCCAGGCGGCCTGTCGTCCGGTGACGTAGCGGGTGAAGCGCTCCAGGCCGATGCCGAAGCCGGAGCTCGCGGGGATGCCGCGGCGGGCCAGGTCCAGGTACCAGCCGTACTTGGCGGGGTTCTCACCGGTCTCCCGCATGCGGGTGACGAGGGTGGCGTAGTCGTGCTCCCGCTCGCTGCCGCTGGCCAGCTCGCCGTACCCCTCGGGGGCGATGAGGTCGAAGTTCCGCAGCACGCCGGGCTGTTCGGCGTTCTCCTTGTCGTAGAAGCCGCGCGAGCCCTTGGGGTAGTCGGTGATGAAGAAGGGGCGCTCGGCCCGGGCGGAGACGATCTCCTCGGCCTGCCAGTCGATCTCGGCGGCCGGGTCCTGGGGGTGGCCGAGGCCGATCAGCTCGGCGGTGGTCTCCCGGTGGCCGACGCGGCCGAAGGCGCCGTCGAGTACGGCGCGCAGCGCGTCGGCGTCCCGGCCGAGGAGCTCCAGATCGGCCGGCAGGCCGGTCACGACCTCGGCGACCACATGGCTGACGAGCTGTTCGGCGAGGTCCATCGCGTCCTCGCGGCGGGCGTCGCGGATCTCCACGTCGATCTGGTGGAACTCGGCGAGGTGGCGGTGGGTGACGGCCGTTTCGAGGGGTTCGAGCCGGACGTTGGGGGCGATGTAGAAGATCTTGTCGAAGGCGAGCAGCGAGGCCTGCTTGTAGAGGATCGCGCTCGTCATCATCTTGTACTTGTGGCCGTAGAAGTCGACGTCCACCTGCTTGGAGCCCCGGATGCCCGGGTCGGTGACCGGGCCGATGATGGGCGGAAGCAGCTCCTGGAAGCCGCGGCCGGTCAGGAAGGCGCGGGTCGCGGCGAGCATGTGGCTCTGGACCCGCAGGGTGGCCCGGGTGAGCGGATCGGTCAGATGCGCGTCGGGCGAGGACGGGAACGGCAGGAGCGTCTCGTCCACGGCCTCGGCGATGGTGACGGTCATGGTCATACCTCCTGGAGGAGAGGGGCGTCGACGGGGGTGCTGTCGACGTCCTCGGTGCGGGTGTCGAGGTGGTCGTATCGGCGTTGTACGAAGGTCAGCGCGTCGTGCAGTCCGGTCGCGGTGAGCCGGGCGCCGCTGCGTCCGGCGACCCGCCCGATGGGCATGGCCCCGATGTTCGACCAGGTCAGCCGGCCCGCCGCGTCGATGTGGCTGCGGGAGCGGCCGGCGTTGTCGGGGTGCAGGCAGTAGGGGACGTCCAGGTAGCCGCGCTCGAAGGCCTTCAGGAGCGCGCTGCCGAGGTCGGTGTGGAGGTCGAGCACGGCGTCCACGAGGGCGCGGGCCTCGGCGTAGACGGGGTTTCCTGTCGCGTCGTCCGTCTCCTCGGCGCCCGCGGTCGCGGCCGCCCGGCGGGCCGCCTCCGTCGCGATGCGCAGGGCCCGGACGTTCTCGGCGACGGTCGGGATGCGGTGGGCCTCGGCGGCGGTCTTCACGATGAGCCGCTGCCCGCCGGCCCGGACCGCGAGTTCGGCCGAGTCCGCCAGGAGGGCGTGGGCGCCGCGTGTGGTCCTCGGGTACACCCCCATGTAGGTGTAGACGACGACGTGCCAGTCGGTGTCCGGCAGGAGTTCCGCCGCGAGCCGGCGCAGGGCGCGCAGCGCCTGCCGGTCCTGCTCGGGGTTGGTCTGCTGGGCGTAGCTGAGCGAGACGGAGCGCAGGCCTGCGCGGTGGAAGAACACGCCTTCCAGGGCGCTGATCGCCACGAGCAGTCCCGGCGGGCAGAGTTGGCCGAGCATGCAGCCGCCGAAGCTCTCCAGGTGCGGTTCCGCCCCGTCGGCGCGCAGGGCGGCCAGCTGCTCGCAGGTCTCCTGCCAGTTGCGGACGGAGTCCTCCAGCGGGGTGCGGCCGTAGGGCAGGCAGTACGAGACGGGGCCGCCCTCGGTCGCGGTGAGGCCGAGCCGGGCGAGCGCGGCGACGATCCTCTGGGGTCGTGCCGAGCCGTGCCGGACCTGGACGGGGAAGCTGTCGTCCGCGAGGCCGTCCAGGACCCAGTGCGAGGTGCCCGGGCTGTAGGAGGTGATGGGGTAGCCGTTGAGGGGGATGCCGTTGCCGAGGGCGCGGACGGCCGAGGGCTCGTCGCAGACCCGGGTGTAGCTGTCGATGGTGAGGGTGCCGGCGACGGCGTCCGTCGCGGCCTTGGTGGCCGCGAGACCGGCCCGCATCCGGGCGGGCTGGGAGAAGCCCATGCGGGGCTGGACCACGAGGGCGCCCCGGGCGTGGGCGTCGGCGACGAACCGTCCGAAGGACGTCACCCTGCCACCCCTTCGAGCGGGGTGGCGGCCGGGGCCGGGGCGCGGTCGGCGGCCAGCCGGGCGACGAACGCCTCGAAGGCGCCGAGGTCCGCGTCCTGGTCCTGCTCCGGGTCGTCCTGGAACACCGCGTCGAAGCCCGCCTCACGGAGCCGGCGGCCGTGTCCGGCCCGCTGTTCGGCGCCGAGGACGCCCAGCTTGCCGCCGATGACGGCGGGCAGGCCCGCCAGCTCCCACCGCGAGCGGATCGTCTGGATCAGCTGCTCGGCGTCCTGGAATCCGTGGCCGTTGACGGTGCTGACCACGAGCAGGTCGGGCTGGTACTTGCCGCAGGACTCCACGATCTCGTCCTGGGGGACGCACGGGCCCAGGTTGATGACGTGATGTCCCAGGTCTTCGATCAGCAGTTGAATGAATACGAGATTCCAGGTGTGCGCATCGGACGGCAGTCCGGTGACAACGACGTCCAGCGGCCCGGATCGCTGCCGGGACGCCACTTCCGCAGTCTGCATCATCACTTCGTCCACATCGTGGGATGACAAGTGGGAGAAGGAGGTCCTGGATGGCTCGGAACGTCCCTTCGGCATCGATCGTAGGAAGGCCGGATCCCGCCGACCGGCGCCCGGAGCGGCAACCGGGCGGCAGTTGCCGGTGCGTGCCGCCGCCGCGTTCCCGGCCCGTCCTACAGTCGGACTCCGCCGCCGCGCCGGCCCGTTCGGACAGCGCGGGCACGCGTCCCGGAGACCCTGAGGAGTGGACCCATGTCCCAGATCGCCCCCGCCGCCGAGTTGGCCGCGGCCCTGCGTGACGTCATGTCGGATGCCGATCGCCACGAGCCCCTGGGCGAGGCGAAGTTCGCGGTGCTGGAAGCGGCGGTGCAGCTGATCGACGCGGACCGGCCCGAGCTGGCGGACCAGCCCGGGCTGCGTACGGAACTGCTGCGCGAGGCGCTCGGTTCGGTGCGGGCCGCGGCGGTCGCCACCGGCATCGCCGTCACGCGCGCGAACGACGTGTCGCGCGTCCTGGTGTGAGGAGACGCGGCGCGAGGTGCTGCCGCCGAACTGCCGCCCGGGCTGCCCGAACCGGCGCACCCGCTCTCGTAGCGTCGGGGTACCGGTGCGGCACCGGATCCCCGTTCCACGGACCCCACAGAGGTGAAGCCATGGCAACCAATCCGTTCGACGACGCCGACGGCCGTTTCGTCGTCCTGGCCAACGACGAGGGCCAGCACTCGCTGTGGCCCGCCCGGGTCCGCCGCCCGGAGGGCTGGCGGCTGGTCCGCGAGGAGGGCAGCAAGCAGGAGTGCGCCGAGTACGTCGAGACCCACTGGACGGACCTGCGTCCCCGTTCGGTCGTCGCCGCGATGGGCGGCTGACCGCCGGCCGGGCGCACGGCAGAGGGGCGGCGTCGGTACGGGCTCTCACGAGCCGGTGCCGACGCCGCCCCTCTGCCGTGTCGTCACTCCTGGCCGGTCACGCACCATTCCAGGACCGCCATCGCCGCGGTCATCTTGTGGTGGGCCTGCCGCCAGGCGAGGCTGCGCTCCCCGTCGAGGACGTCGTCGCTGACCTCCTGGCCGCGGACGGCGGGCAGGTCGTGCAGGAAGACGGTGTCCGGTCCGCTGTACCGCTCGAAGAACTCCCGGTCGACGGCGAAGCCCTCGAAGGCCGTCAGCCAGTCCGGGTCGGCCTTCGGTACGCCCATGGTCTGCCAGCGGCTCGTGTAGACCGCGTCGACGGGGCCCTCGACCGCGGCCGGGTCGGTGATCCGGCGCACCAGGTGTCCCCCGCCGCCGAGTTCGTCGACGAGGTCGAGGGTGCTCTTGGGCACCTCGTACCCCTCGGGGCTCAGCAGGGTGATCCGCAGTCCGGGGGTGAGCGCGCCGGCCAGCGCGAGGGCCGCGCCGGAGCTGTTGCCCTCGCCGACGACGAGCACATGCCGTCCGGCGAGCTCCCCGAACCGCTCGGCGAGCGTGGCGAGGTCGGCGATCGCCTGGGTCGGGTGCTCGTCCAGGCTGAGGGCGTTGACCACGGCGAGGTCGGGGCTGCCGCCGAGGCGGCGCATCTCCTCCACGTCGCCGTTGGTCCGTACGACGAGCGCGTCGAGGTACTGGCCGAGGACCCGGCTGGTGTCCTCCACCGTCTCCCCGGTGGTCAGCTGGAGTTCGTCGGGGCCGAACGTGATGACGTCGGCGCCCAGCCGGGTGGCCCCGCTCCAGAAGGAGGTACGGGTCCGGGTGGACGACTTGCGGAAGTAGATGCCGACCTGGCGCCCCGCCAGCGGCCTGGCTTCGGCGCCGGCGCCGAACTCGACGGCGCGGGCGACGATGCGGGCGAGCTGCTCGGGCGTGAGGTCGGCGAGCGAGATCAGGTTGCGCATGGCGGACGGGCCTTTCTGCGAAGGATCGGGAGAGCGGGGTGGGGTGGGGCGGGGTGGGGCGAGGGGGACTCAGGAGGTCTCGGCGGGTCGGGAAGGGCTCGGCGAGGTGCCGGGCAGGTCAGGAAGGTCCAGGAAGGTTCCGGCGCTCCTCGGGTCCGTGCGTTCGGCGGTGGGCTCAGGAGACGAGGGCCGAGGCGGGGACGAGCGCGGCGGAGCGTTCGGCGGCGTGCTGCCGCACCAGGTTGAGCACCCCGAAGCGCGGGGCGCCGTCCTCCTCGCCGGGCAGCCGTCGCACGAGCCCGCGCAGCATCAGCGCGTGCACGTCGCGGACCACGGCGGCCGGGGGTCGGGACAGTCCGGCGGCGGCCTGGTCGGCGCTCCAGCCGTCGGGGAGCATGCTCAGGTCGCCGAGGAGCGCCGCCGGAGCGTCGTCGAGGCGGCGCACGGCCGCCGCGAGGAGCGCGGCGAACCCCTCGCCGCCCGTGTCGCCCGCGGTCACGTCGTCCACGACGTCCAGCGGGGTGGCCCGGGCGATCCTCAGCAGCTCGGCGGGTGAGCGCAGCAGCAGCCAGGAGGCGGCCGCCTCCATCGCCCGGGGCACGCCGTCGAGGGCCCGGCTCAGGCACGCCACCGTGCGCACCAGGGAGTCGCCGGGCATCAGGTCGGGGCGCATGTGACCGACGTACGACAGCATCAGTTCGACGGCGGGCTGCCCGGCGGTCAGGGACTCCCCCGGCAGGGGCGTTCCCGTGCCGTGCGACGGCTCCGGCTCGGGTACGGGCAGCGGGCCGAGCGGCAGCATCCGGTTGCCCGGGGTGCGGTGCGGCTCCCGCGTGGTGATCAGCACCTTGAGGCGTTCGCAGGCGTGCAGCAGTTCCAGGAGCGGGGGTGCGATGTGGGGGGCGGCGTCATGGCCGTCGAGGACGAGGAGGGTGGCCCGGCCGCGTATGACGGAGGCGAGTTCGTCCAGGCCCCGGCCGCCGAGGGCGAGGGAGCGGGCCCAGCCCGTCAGGGCGGACCGCGGGCTGCGGGACACGGCGGGCCCGGACGTCGGCGACGGCGCGGCCTCGTTCATGTCGACCCAGAGGACCGGGGTCCGGTCGCGGCCGTGCAGGAGCAGCGCGGCCTCCTGGGCCAGTCGGGTCTTGCCGACGCCGACCAGGCCCACGACGCTGAGCAGCCGCTCGTGCTCGGTGGCGAGCAGCGCGGTCAGGGACCGCAGTTCCTCGGTGCGGCCGACCAGCCTGCGCAGCGGCTGCGGCGGCGGTGCCAGCTCCGCGCCGTACGTCTCGCGCATCACCGTGCCGGCCTCCGCTCCCTCGACGGCCAGCTCCAGGGCGGCGCGGCGGGCGTCGCTCAGCCGCATGGCGCCGGCGAGCAGCCGGAGCGTCTCCCGGCGCGGGTGCCGCACCCTCCCCTGCTCCAGGTCCCGGATGGCCCGCACGCTGACGGTCGAGAGGCCGGCCAGCTGTTCCTGGGTGATGCCGGCCCACTGCCGCGCGGACCTCAGCTGTTCGGCGAGCCCGTCCGGAGATGCCTCGGTCATGACCAGTCTCCTTGCTGCATGGGGGTCCTCACTGTCGAGGGCCGCGAGGAAGTCGGCCTCGTGGTTCCCAAGGTGGCGTCGGCGCTTACCGATCCCGTACCGCCTCGTTCCCGAGGGTCACGGGAACGGGCTAGGATCCGCATGCACCGGCGGGTGGGGCGTGGACAGGTGACCTGGGGGGGTGCTCACGGCGATGACCGCTGCCGAAGGGCGATCGCTGCGTTTCAACGTGCTGGGCCCCCTTGAGGGCTGGGCCGACGGCTCCCGGCTGCGACTGGGGGGACTGATCCAGGAACGCGTCCTCGGCACTCTTCTCCTGGAGCCCGGACGGGTTCTGACGATCGCCCGTCTCGTGGAGTCGGCCTGGGCGGAGGACCCGCCCGCCACCGCCTCCCACCAGGTCCGCAAGGCGGTCGCGGACCTGCGGCGGCGCATCCCCGACGGCAGCGCGGTCATCGTCACCGACGGCCCCGGTTACCGGGTGGTCCTGAGTCCCGGACAGTTGGACCTCACCGAGTTCGGCACCCTCGTGCGCGAGGCGAGGGACGCGCCGGGCGAGGGGCGTACGGCCGACGCGGTGGAGGCGCTCCGCCGGGCGCTCGGCCTGTGGCGCGGCCCGATCCTGTCGGGAGCGGGCGGCCCGGTGATCGAGGCGGTGGCCGCCGCGTTCGAGGAGCGCCGGCTCGCCGCCGCCGAGCAGCTCTTCGAGCTGCGCCTCAGCCTGGGCGAGACCGCCGAACTCGTCGTGGACCTGCGGGACCTGGTGCAGGCGCACCCCTTGCACGAGTCGCTGCGGGCCCAGTTGATGCTCGCCCTGTACCGCTCGGGGCGGCAGGCGGAGGCGCTGGAGGAGTACGGCCGGGTCCGCGAACTCCTCGTGGAGGAGCTCGGCGTCGACCCGGGCCCGCGCCTCACCAAGGTGTACGAGGGGATCCTGCGCGACAGCCCGGAACTGGCCACTCCCCTTCCCCCGCCGGTCGCGGCCCCGCCGCCCGCCCCGGTCGCCGTGGCCGCCGAGGTCCCGTGCACCCTGCCGTACGACCTGACGGATTTCACCGGCCGCGAGGACGAACTGCAGGAGCTGCTCGACTCGGCGGGGCGGGACTACGCGCGCCATTCCCGGATCGTGGCCCTGGACGGCATGGGCGGCAGCGGGAAGACCTCCCTCGCGGTGCACGCGGCGCACACCCTGGCGGGCGAGTTTCCCGACGGGCAGCTCTACATCGACCTGCGCGGCTACACGCCGGGCGAGCAGCCGGTGGCCGCCGGCGAAGCACTCGACGGTCTCTTACGCGCCATGGGCGTGCCGGGCGCGCGCATCCCGGAGGACGTCCCGGGGCGTACGGCGCTGTGGCGGGCGACCGTCCTGGGGAAGCGCCTGCTGCTCCTCCTCGACAACGCGGTCGAGGCCGACGACATCAGGCCGCTCCTTCCGACCTCGCCCGGCTGCCTGGTGCTGATCACCAGCAGGGCCCGGCTGCTCGACCTGGACTCGGCGCAGTGGATCTCGATCGACGTGATGTCGCCGCCGGAGTGCGCGGCGCTGATCGCGGAGACGCTGGGCGAACAGCGGTACGCGGCGGAGCCGGAGGCGGCGGCCGAGCTGGCCCGGCTCTGCGGCCATCTGCCCCTGGCGCTGCGGATCGCCACCGCCCGGCTGCGCAACCGGCCCCGCTGGACGCTGCGTTACCTGGCCGACCGGCTGCGCGACGAGACGCGCAGGCTGGACGAGCTCAGCTCGGGGCAGCGGAGTGTCGCCGCGACCCTGCGCCTGTCGTATCAGGCCCTGCCCCAGGAGTGCCGGACCGCGTTTCGCAGCCTGGCGCTGCACCCCCGCGGCGACCTCGACGTCTACGCGGCCGCCGCCCTCCTGGAGACCGACCCGACCGAGGCCGAGGACATCCTCGAACTCCTGCTGGACGTCCACCTGTTGCAGCAGCCCGACATCGGCCTGTACACCTTCCACGATCTGGTGCGGAGCTTCGCCCAGAGTCTGAGGTCGGCCGCGACGGAGGACGACGACTCCGCTTCGACGCGCAGGCTGCTCGACTACTACCTGGCGTCGACGGAGTCGGCGTGCCTGGTGATGTTCCCGGGCCGGCGCCGCATCCCCACCGGGGTGGCGGAGGTCGAGGAGGCGGACGCGTGGGGCACCCGGATCCCGCGGCTCACGGACAGCGGGCAGGCCGAGCGGTGGTTCGCGCGGGAACAGGGCTCCCTGCTTGGGGCGGTCTGCCTGGCCGACCGGCACGGACACGACCGCCATACGGTGTTCCTCTCGCGCAATCTGGCCTTCCAGCTCAGCGCGCGCGGTCAGTTGGAGGAGTTCCGCTCGATGGGCCTCCTGGCGGTGGCCGCCGCGCGTCGGCTGGGCGAACTGCCGCTGCTCGGCATCAGCCTCTCCAACCTGGGCGTCGCCTGCTGGAAGCTGGGCCGCTTCGCCGAGGGCATCGAGGTCGCCACGGAGGGCCGTGACGTCGCCGAACGCCTCGGCGACATCCAGACGCTGGCCCACAGCGAGAGCGCCCTCGGCCAGCTGAACAGTCTGCTCGGCCGGTTCCCGCAGGCGCTGTCCCATCTGGAGAAGTCGATCGCGCACCAGCGGCAGCTCGGCGCGAGCCGGGCCGAGGCGGAGAGCCTCACCCTGCTCAGCACCCTGTACGAGCAGTGGGGGCGGCACGAGGAGGCCGCTTCGGCGGCCCGTCGGGCGATCGCGCTCTGCGACGAACTGGGCCAGCACGAGAACAAGTTGGTCGCCTTCACGGACCTGGCCTTCGCCCACGCCTGCCTCGGCGACAACGAGGCCGCCGGCTCGTGTCTCGCGCGGGCCCGCGAGCTGTGCACCGAGAACAGCGACCCGGGGCAGGTGGCGCTGGCCCTGGCCCTCCTCGCGGAGGTCACCCAGCGCCTCGGCAGCGACGAGCAGGCCGTGCGATACGCGGACAGCGCCATCGAAACGATCGGGCCAAACGTTTCTCCACTCCGCCGGGCCAAGGTCGAGAACACCGTCGGCCGCTACTTGTACAAACGCAAGGAGTACGCGGCGGCCCTCGGTCTGCACGAGCGCGCTCACGAGGTGGCGCACTCGCTCGACTTCCGCATCGAGATGGCCTACGCCCTGTCCGGCATGGCCCGCGCCCAGGCCGCCCTCGGCCTCGCGGAGGAGGCGACCCGCAACGAGCGCTCCGCCGAGGAACTGTTCGGCGAGATGGGCGTCCCGGCGGAACGCCGACGCACCTGACCCCGCGCGCCCGGTGGTGCGGCGGGTGCCGGACGGACCGGTGCCCCGCACCTGTCTCGGAGGACCGGTGCGGGGCACGGTGACGTGTCACGTGGTGGGAATCAGACGGCGAGGAGGGCCGGGCCACCGGCGGAGCCCGAGCCGGCCCCGGGGACGGTGGGACCCTGGTCGTCGGTGGCGGCGGCCGGGACGACGCCGTTCCCGCCGATGACGGTCGGACCCTGGTCGTCGGTGGCGGCGGCCGGGACGACGCCGTTCCCGCCGATGACGGTCGGACCCTGGTCGTCGGTGGCGACCCCGTTCGTCCCGATCACGGTCGGACCCTGGTCGTCGGTGGCGGCGATCCGGACGACCCCACCCTTGCCGATCACCGTCGGACCCTGGTCCTCGACCACACCGGCCCGGACGACCCCACCCTTACCGATCACCGTCGGACCCTGGTCCTCGACCACACCGGCCCGGACGACCCCACCCTTACCGATCACCGTCGGACCCTGGTCCTCGACCACACCGGCCCGGACGACCCCACCCTTACCGATCACCGTCGGACCCTGGTCCTCGACCACACCGGCCCGGACGACCCCACCCTTACCGATCACCGTCGGACCCTGGTCCTCGGCCTGGACGTGCACCCCGACCGGCTGGCTCTGCGAGTTCCCCGCCTCGACCGTGGCCCCGATACCGAAGGCGAGGGCGGCGGCGACGATCCCGACGAGTCCGGTCGACTTGCGTCCCATGGCCTATCCCCTTTGCGTGGTTTTCTCCGGTCCTGCTTCCCGACACCACGTACTCTCCGGCGACCCGTTCCCGGACCGTTCCCGAGCCGATACCGCCTGGCGGCAGGGCACGGGAACGCACCCGGGAACGCCTGGTCAGCCCGGGTGGGACCCACTGCACGGCAGGGTGGAGGGCGCTCACCCCGCCCCGGGACAAGGACGGGAACGAGGCCGGGGCTCGCGGGCGAACACGGTCGCGCCGCCGCCGAGTCGGCAACTCACCACCCGGGGACCCCGCGCGGTGAGGACCACGGTGGTGGACACCCGCCCGGACCCGACGTCCGCCAGATCGAGCAGCGCGCGCACCGTGGCGCGCAGCGCCGCGACCTCGTCCTCGTCGGGCGCGCCCCCGTCGGCCGCGGCGCGGTCGGGCGCCGGCTCGCCGGGCCCGCGCCACACGCTGATGTCCACGACGGTGTGCATGCTGTTGTCGCTCACGGTCTCGACACGGAACTCGGGCCCTTCCCAGGACTCCTCGGCCTCCGTGCGAGGATCCGGCCGGTCCGCCGGCTCTCCCTCGACCGACCGCTCGATGGCGGACAGCTCCTGAAGGATGTGGCGTAGCCCCTCGGCCACGTCGATCCGGTCCGGGGGATGCTTCATCAGTGACTCCTCCTGCAGAGAACTACTCCGTCAGGGTCGAGCCACCCGATACCGTTCCCCTCCCGCTCCGGTCCCGCCCGCGGGCAGTCCGGAAGAGGGGTCGGGGGAGTCGGCGGAAGGGTCGAGGGAAGTCGGCGGAAGGGTCGAGGGAAGTCGGCGGAAGGCCGGGGGACGTCGGCGGAAGGGCCGGGGGACGTCAGTCGCCGTTGACCGGCAGGACGTCCGGGGAGAGGGCGCCCGCGTGGGCCGAGCCCGAGGTCATCCGGCGGCGGTGGTGACGGCGGCAGAGCACCTCGTAGCCGATCTCCTCGGCCGGGCGGTTCACGTCGCCGACGACGACCTGCTCGCCCTCGACGACCATCTCGCCGCCGACCGTACGGGCGTTGTGCGTGGCCCGCGCCCCGCACCAGCAGAGCGCCTCGACCTGCAGCTGCTCGATGCGGTCGGCCAGTTCGATCAGCCGCTGCGAGCCGGGGAAGAGCTTGGTGCGGAAGTCGGTGGTGATACCGAAGGCGAAGACGTCGAGACCGAGGTCGTCGACGATCCGCGCGAGCTGGTCGATCTGCTCCGGGTCGAGGAACTGCGCCTCGTCCACGATCACGTAGTCGGCCTTGCCGCCCTGGGAGAGCTGGGCGACGAGGTACCCGTACACGTCCATGTCCCGAGGGGCCTCGACCGCCTCCGTGACCAGGCCGAGCCGGGAGGACAGCTTGCCCTCGCCCGCCCGGTCGTCACGGGTGAAGATCACGCCCTGCAACCCCCGCGCGTCGCGGTTGTGAGCGATCTGGAGCGCCAGGGTGCTCTTCCCGCAGTCCATGGTTCCGGAGAAGAAGACCAGCTCGGGCATGACGGGTCGGGGACCTTTCGGGTCGTGGGAGGGGTGGGGTGTCCGGGGAGGGTCAGGAGCGGACTTCGAGCAGCGGGACGAGCTGCTCCGCGGGGGTCATGGACCCGTGCATGCCGACCATCGCGGACTCGTGGGGCTCGTTGACGGAGGCGGTGATCGCCACGTCGTCGTGGGCCGCGGCGACGACGTCGCCGATCCGGCCGTGGACGCGGTCGTCGATCTCCTCGCCGAACCAGCCGAGCGAGATGGCCTCGTCGCGGCTCGCGACCCAGAACTGCTCGCCGATCACCTCGCGCCAGCAGGTGAGGACGTCCGTCGCGGCGCCGGGCACGGCGTAGACGTGCCGGGCGCGCCCCTCGCCACCGAGGAGGGCGACGCCCGCGCGCAGCTCCCAGTCCTCGTCGAAGTCGATGCGGTGCTGCTCGTCGAAGGGGATGTCGACCATGCCGTGGTCGGCCGTGACGTACAGGGCCGAGCGGGGCGGCAGCTGCTCCGCGAGCCGCTGCACGAGCCGGTCGACGAACATCAGCTGGCCGCGCCAGGCGTCGGAGTCGATGCCGAAGCGGTGTCCGGCGCCGTCGAGTTCGCTGTAGTACGTGTAGACCAGCGAGCGGTCGCCCGCGGCGAGCTGCTCGGCGGCGAAGTCCATGCGCTCCTCGCCGGAGAGCCGGCCGTGGAACGTGCCGCCGCTGAGCGCGACCTTGGTGAGCGGGGTCTGCTCGAAGATCGGGGAGGAGACCTGGGCGGTGTGGACCCCGGCCTCGTGCGCGAGCTGGAAGACGGTGGGGTACGGCTGCCAGACGTGCGGCGCGGTCCACGGCTTCCAGCGGAGCTGGTTCATCAGCTCGCCGGTGTCGGGGTCGCGCACGGTGTAGCCGGGCAGCCCGTGCGTGCCGGGGTAGCGGCCGGTGCCGACGGAGGCCAGCGAGGTGGCCGTGGTGGCGGGGAAGCCGGCGGTGACGGGGCGGCCGGTGCCGCCCCGCGAGGTGCCGAGGAGCGAGGTCAGATAGGGGGCCTCGTCCGGGTGGGCCTTGATCTGCTCCCAGCCGAGACCGTCGATCAGGAAGACGCAGTTCCGGTCGGCCGGGGAGAGTTCGGCGATCCGCGGCGCGAACCCGGGCACGCCCTGTCCGGCGACCAGCGTGGGCAGCACGTCGCCGAGGGAGCCGAAGGTGTACTCGGGGACCGGCGCGGTCCCGGGGGCGAGCGGGACCGGATCGTCGGGCCAGCCGTGGGTCACGGCGGTGGGCTGGACCATCAGCGGGTGGGCGCGGCGGTGGCCGCGATGGCTTCGGAGAGGGCCTGGGCGAAGACGAGGGTCTGCCGGACGGTGTCCGGGCCGTCCCCGGCCTCGCTCACCCGCAGGCTGAGGTCGTCGGCGGTGGCGTTGCCCGTGTAGCCGTGGTCGGCGTCGCAGTTGGCGTCGCCGCAGGCGGCGGGCTCCAGGTCGATGCGGGAGACGGCGCCCCAGCCGATGGTGAGGACCACCTCGCGGGGCAGGGTGCCCGGCGTGTACGACTCCGGGTTGGCGACCACGCGGCTGACGACGACCGACGAGATCCGGTCGAGCTTCACGGACTCGGTGGACGTCGTGGCGTACGGGGTCGGCGAGCTGGTGTCGGCGGCCTGCTCGTCGGTGTGGCTGACGATGAAGCGGTGCGGCGTCAGGACGAGGACGGTCACGTGCCGCCGGACCTCGTTCGCGTCGAAGGTGGTCTCCTGGTGGACCACGTACGACGCGACGGCCTCACCGCCGACGGCGGCCTCCACCGCCTCGGCCACGAGGGCCGGGTAGTAGCCGCTGCGCTCGATCGCCGTGCGCAGCCCCTGGGTCGTCGTACCGGTCTTCGCCATGGACTCCATCCTAATCCGTATGCAAGGACGGCTTGGCCGATTGTGAACCCGGTCGGGCGGTTCGCGACGGCCGGGGCTGTGACATCTGACTCGATCCGGACGGAGAGGAGCCCGCCGGCCCCGGCCCGGTCCCCTCACGTAGCTCGGCAGGTTGCCGGCCCGGGCCCCTCACGTGACTCGGCAGGCTGCCCGGGCCCCTCACCTCAGTAGCTCGGCAGGCTGCGCGGGCCCAGGTCGGTGCGGGGCGCCGGCGGGGCCAGCCGGACGGTGGCGCCGAGGACGGAGAGCCCGCGCGGCGCGACCACCACCGGCTCCAGGGAGACGGCGACCACCTCGGGGTGGTCGTCGACGAGGCGGGAGACCCGGAGCAGTACCTCTTCGAGGGCCGGGGTGTCGACGGGGGCGGAGCCGCGCCAGCCGAAGAGCAGCGGGGCGGTGCGGAGCGAGCGGACGAGTTCGGAGACGTCCCGGTCGGTCGCGGGGACCAGCCGGTGGGCCGTGTCGCCGAGCAGCTCGGAGGCGGCGCCCGAGAGCCCGAAGGAGAGGACGGCGCCGACGGCCGGGTCGATCGCGGAGCGGACGACGGTGTCGACGCCCCGGGGCACCATCGCCTGGACGACAGGCTGGATCTCCTCGGGCTTGCCGAGGACCTCGGTCAGCTCGGCGTAGGCCGTGCGGAGCTGTTCCTCGGTCGCCAGGTCCAGGCGGACGCCCCCGAGGTCGGGGCGGTGGCGGAGGTGGGGAGCGGTCGTCTTGAGGGCGACGGGGTAGCCGAGCCGGCCGGCGGCGGCGACAGCCGCGTCGGGGGTGGGGGCGGGCAGGGTCGGCAGGACGGCGATGCCGTACCGCCCGAGCAGTTCCCCCGCCTGCTCGGTGCCGAGGGTCACGCCCCGGGGGTCGGCCTCGGCGGCGCCGAGGACCCGCTCGATGAGGGCGGCGGCCCCGGCCTCGTCGATGTCCTCGAATTCGGGCACCCGCCCGGGATCGGCGGCCTGCCGCCGCCACTGCCCGTACCGTACGGCCTCGGCCAGCGCCCGCACGGCCCGCTCGGCGGCGGGGTAGGAGGGAATGGCGGCGGGCGGGGCGGACCGGTCAGGAGGGGTGGCGCCGGACGTCACCGGGTCCGGACCGGACACCACCGGGCCAGGGCCGGACACCGCGGGGGCCGGACCGGACGCCACCGGAGCGGACGCCACCGGACCGGGACCGGCCGCGGCGGGGCCGGAACCGGACCCGTCCCGACCGGGCTCCGGCGCGGTGGGCCCGGCCTCCGCCGGGGGACCGGCCTGCCGGGGGCCCGAGGTGGTGGCGCTCCGCCCCGGCGCCGCGGGGCGGGTGCTCGTGGCGACCGCGAGGGCCTCGGCGAGGCCGCCCATCTCGACGTGGACGACGACGACCGGCTTCGTCGGGACGGCGGCGGAGGCGACGGCCTCGCGGAGGGCGGCCGCGAGGACCTCCCCGTCGCCGAACTCGGTCGCGCCGTTCTCGCCGACCCAGGGGATGGCGGTCACCACGACCGCGTCGGAGGTCTCGTCGGCGAGCGCCGCCGCGAGGGCCTCCCGGAAGTCGGCCGGTTCCGCCGCCGTCGTCAGGTCGAGCGGCCGCAGCGGCCGCAGCCCCTCGGTCAGGCAGGCGTCGTAGGTGAGGAGGCCGAGGGACTCGGAGTTGCCGAGGATCGCGACGCGGGGCCCGGCGGGCAGCGGCTGGGCGGCGAGGAGCAGTCCGGCGTCGACGAGTTCGGTGACGGTGTCGACGCGGATGACGCCGGCCTGGCGCAGCAGTGCGGAGACCGTGGCGTGCGGGATGCGGGTGACCGGCACCCGGTGGCCGGGCGGGGCGCTGCCGCTGTGGCGCGCGCCCTTGACGACGACGACCGGCTTGACGGCGGCGGTGCGGCGGGCGAGCCGGGTGAACTTGCGGGGGTTGCCGATCGACTCCAGGTAGAGCAGGACGACGTCGGTCCCGGGGTCGTCGTACCAGTGCTGGAGGAAGTCGTTGCCGGAGACGTCGGCGCGGTTGCCGGCCGAGATGAAGGAGGAGAGGCCGGCGCCCCGCCGGTGGAGTCCGGCGAGGAGGGCGATGCCGATGGCGCCGGACTGGGTGAAGAGCCCGATCCGCCCGGCGGCGGGCATCTGCGGGGCGAGGGAGGCGTTGAGCCGCACGTCGGCGGAGGTGTTGATGATGCCGAAGGCGTTGGGCCCGATGATCCGCATGCCGTACGAGCGGGCCTGCCGGACGAGCTGGCGCTGGCGCTCGCGGCCGGCGGCCCCGCTCTCGGCGTATCCGGCGGAGAGGACGACGAGGCCCCGCACACCGTGCTCGCCGCAGTCGGCGACGGCCTCCGGCACCCGTTCGGCGGGGACGGCGACGACCGCGAGGTCGACGGGCTCGCCGATGGCACCGACGGAGGGGTGGGCGGGGACTCCGTCGAACTCGGTGGCGCCGTCGCCGTCGGAGAGCGCGGCGTTGACCGCGTACACGCGTCCGGCGAAGCCGGCCCCGATGAGGTTGCGCAGCACGGTCCGGCCGACGCCGCCGGGGGCGCGGCCGGCACCGACGACGGCGACGGACCGGGGGGTGAGGAGGCGCTGCACGGAGCGGGCCTCGGCCCGCTGTTCCCGGGCGCGCTGGACGGCGAGGGAGCGGTCGGTGGGTTCGAGGTCGAGGTGGAGCCGTACGGAGCCGTCCTCGAAGCTGCGCTTCTGGGTGTAGCCCGCGTCGGTGAAGACCTTGATCATCTTGGTGTTGGCGGGGAGGACCTCCGCGGCAAAGCGCCGGATGTCCCGCTCGCGCGCGACCGCCGCGATGTGTTCGAGCAGCGCGGAGGCGACTCCGCGGCCCTGATGGGCGTCCTGGACGAGGAAGGCGACCTCGGCCTCGTCCGCCGGGGCGGAGGCGGGCAGGCCGCGGTCGTTGATGCGGTCGTAGCGCACGGTGGCGATGAACTCGCCGCCGACGGTCGCCGCGAGTCCGACCCGGTCCACGAAGTCGTGGTGGGTGAAGCGGTGGACGTCCTTGGCCGAGAGACGCGGATAGGGCGCGAAGAAGCGGTAGTACTTCGACTCGTCCGAGACCTGCTCGTAGAAGCTGACGAGCCGGTCGGCGTCGTCGGCGGTGATGGGCCTGATGCGCGCGGTGCCGCCGTCCCGCAGGACCACGTCCGCTTCCCAGTGGTCGGGGTAGTCGTGGTCCGGTGGCCCCGGACGCGCCGGTCGTGCCGGTGGTTCCGCCGCTTGCGACTGCTCCGACGCGCTCTGCATGGGGTCAGCCTACGACCGCGACACGACAGTGGCACCGGTCGCGCGGCGGGTGCGCGCCGTGCAAGGTAGGGGCAACGCCGTGCGCGGTGGGAGCGGGCCGAAAGGCGGTCCGATCCGGGCCGAAGGTCGGCGCGAGCACGGAGCATCCCGTGAGAGACTGGTCTAGACAACCCCTGAAGACTTGAAGGGCAACACCATGGCTGAGCGCCGCGTCAACGTCGGCTGGGCCGAGGGCCTCCACGCCCGCCCCGCGTCCATCTTCGTCCGTGCCGCCACGGCTTCCGGCGTTCCGGTGACGATCGCCAAGTCCGACGGCACCCCGGTGAACGCCGCCTCCATGCTCGCGGTGCTCGGCCTGGGCGCGCAGGGCGGCGAGGAGATCGTCCTCGCCTCGGAGGCCGACGGCGCCGAGGCCGCTCTGGACCGTCTGGCGAAGCTGGTCGCCGAGGGCCTGAACGAGCTCCCCGAGACCGTCTGACCCGGGTCGCCCCACCCCGTAGGACGAAAGGCCGTGCCCGCCGGAATTCCGGTGGTCACGGCCTTTCGCTATTCCTCTCCGGGCAGCACGAGGCGACTTTCGGGCAGCCGGAGACGACACCGGATCACGGCACGCGAAATCCCGAAGAATTCCTATTCTTTGTATACGGTGTGCGCGTTAATTCCGGGCACTCGCCGTGTTGACTGCGTGTTGCGAAACCCTCACACGGCCGCGCTCCGGCCTTTTGAGGCGGTGCAGCGGGTACGAGCGCTCCGCGTGCAGCGCCGTCAGGGACCGCGCCCGCTCGGCGTCGCCGCGCGCCACGGCGTCCACGATCGCGCCGTGCTCGGCCCAGGCCTCCACCGGATGGGCGGGCTGCTCGACCGCGTACGTCCAGGCGATCTTGTGCCGCAGCTGGGTCAGCAGCGCCGTCAGGGCCGGGCTGCCGGAGGCCTGTGCGAGCGTCTCGTGGAACCAGCCGCCGAGGGAGCGCAGATCCTCGCCCTGGCCGCGCCTGGCCCGCTCCTGACCGAGCCTGACCAGGCCGCGCAACACCTTGAGGTGGGCCTCCGTGCGGCGCTGGGCGGCGCGGGCGGCCCCCAGCGGTTCGAGCAGCGCCCGCATGTCGAGCAGATCGGCCGCCTCCTGGTCGGTGGGCTCGGCGACGTGCGCGCCCGCGTGGCGGCGGGTGACGACGAAGCCCTCGGACTCCAGGGTGCGCAGGGCCTCCCGGACCGGGACGCGGGACACCCCGTACCGGCGGGCCAGCTGTTCCTCGGTCAGCCGGCTGCCCCGCTCGAAGACGCCGGAGACGATGTCGTCCCGGATCGCCGTGCATACCGAGTGCGCGGGAATGCGCATGTCCGACCTCCGCCTTGGGTCTGCGCGAGTCAATTCGAGCGGCGCCTGTTCTGCGCCCGATCTGCGACTCTATTGCAGCTCGCCGGAATTTCCGATGCCCCAGCGGAATATGGCCGCCTTTTGACCGACGAAAAGCCCCGGCTCAGTACGAGCCGGGGCTTTTGCGACGCGCGGTGGTCCCGCCGCGCCGGGTGGTCTCGGGTCAGACGTCGACGCCGCGCGCCCGGAGGTAGGCGACCGGGTTGATGTCGGAGCCGTACTCGGCGGTCGACCGCGCCTCGAAGTGGAGGTGCGGGCCGGTCGAGTTGCCGGTGGAGCCGGAGACGCCGATCCGCTGGCCGGGCTCGACGGTCTGGCCGACGTGGACCCCGACGGAGGCGAGGTGACCGTACTGGGTGAACGTGCCGTCGTTCATCCGGATGACGATGTTGTTGCCGTACGCGCCGCCCCAGCCGGCCTCGACGACGGTGCCGGAACCGACGGAGACGACGCTGCTGCCGTAGGCGGCGTGGAAGTCGATGCCGGAGTGGCTGCCGGAGGACCAGAGGGAGCCGCCGGTCTGGTAGCCGGTGGAGACGTACGTGCCGGCGACGGGGAGCTGGAAGGAGGCGAGGCGGCGGCGCTCGGCCTCACGGGCGGCACGCTCCTTCTCCGCCCGGATCTCCTTGGCGCGGGCCTCGGCCTTGCGCTCCGCCTCGGCCTGGGCCTTCGCCTTGGCGGCGGCCTCGAAGGCCTCCCGCTCCTGGGCGGCGGCCTGGGCGTTGAGCCGGTCGACGAGGGAGTCCTCGGTGATCACCTTGGTGAGCCCGGTGTCCTCGGCGGAGCGGGGCTCCGTGTCGGCGGCGAGCGCCGGGGAGGCGAGGGTTCCGATGACGCCGGTGGTGGCCAGCGTCGCGGCGCCGGCGAAGCCCACGCTGCGGCGCGCCATCCGGCTCGGACCACGATGCTTCCCGGTGGCACGGGTGAACGCCATGTAGGGGCTGATCCTTTCCTTCCCTCTCGCCTACCGGGTTAGCTGACGGGTTCGGAGCAGGAAGGTCTCCTACGAGCTCCTCCGTACGAGACGAAGGCGCCCGATTCACCCCAGGGACGTGGGTCCCCGGCTCCCCAGGCTCGCGCCTGACGGGGACTCGGCGATGTCTGTCCGATGCCGCGGGTGCGGCACGTGCAACTGACGAACAGACGGCCCGACGCTATGCGGATCGTCTTTCAATCACCAACCAGACCGGCTTTTTGTAAGACATGCCACAGGGCAAACGATCACCGTCACCCCCAATACGGACAAAAGGGAGGACCCCGACGAACTAGGCCGCCGGGGTCCTCCGTTGTCGTGTCAGAGGCCGGAATCAGCCCGTCACGACGGTCACTTCACCGATGCCGAGCGCCCGCACCGGCTCCGCGATCTGCGCCGCGTCACCCACGAGCACGGTGACGAGCCGGTCCACCGGGAACGCGCTGACCACGGCCGCGGTCGCCTCGACCGTGCCGGTCTCGGCCAGGCGCGCGTACAACTGGGCCTGGTAGTCGTCCGGGAGGTGCTGCTCGACCTGGTCGGCGAGCGTCCCGGCGACGGAGGCCGCCGTCTCGTACTTGAGCGGCGCGACGCCCACCAGGTTCTGCACGGCCGTCTCGCGCTCGGCGTCCGTGAGGCCCTCCGCGGCGAGCGTCCGCAGCACCTTCCACAGGTCGTCGAGGGCCGGACCGGTGTTGGGGGTGTCCACGGAACCGCTGATGGCGAGCATCGAGGCGCCGTTCCCCCCGGCGTCGGAGCGGAGCACCTGCCCGAACGCCCGCACGCCGTACGTGTAGCCCTTCTCCTCGCGCAGGACCCGGTCGAGCCGCGAGGTGAGGGTGCCGCCGAGGCAGTACGTCCCCAGGACCTGGGCCGGCCAGACCGAGGCGTGCCGGTCCGAGCCGATCCGGCCGATCAGCAACTGGGTCTGGACGGCGCCGGGACGGTCCACGATGACGACCCGTCCGGTGTCGTCGGCGGTGATCGGCGGCATGGGGAGCGGCTCGCCCGGCTCGCCCGTCCAGGCGCCCAGTGTCTCCGCGAGGACCTTGTCCAGGTCGACGCCGGTCAGGTCGCCCACGACCACGGCGGTGGCCGTGGCGGGCCGGACGTACGCCTCGAAGAAGGCACGGACCGAGGCCGCGTCGATCGCCGCGACGGTCTCCTCGGTGCCCTGGCGCGGCCGGGACATCCGGGACTCCGCCGGGAAAAGCTCCTTGGAGAGCTGCTTGGCGGCGCGGCGGCCCGGGTTGGCCGTCTCGTGCGGGATCTCGTCCAGACGGTTGCGGACCAGGCGCTCGATCTCGGTGTCGAGGAACGCCGGCGCGATCAGGGCCTCGGAGAGCAGCCCGAGCGCCTTGGGCAGCCGGGAGACCGGAACCTCCAGGGAGACCCGTACGCCCGGGTGGTCGGCGTGCGCGTCGAGCGTGGCGCCGCAGCGCTCCAACTCGGCCGCGAACTCCTCGGCGCTGCGCTGGTCCGTGCCCTCGGAGAGCGCGCGGGCCATGATGGTGGCGACCCCGTCGAGACCGGCGGGCTCGGCGTCCAGCGGGGCCGGCAGGAAGATCTCCACGGCCACGACCTGCTGGCCGGGCCGGTGGCTGGTCAGCAGCGTCAGGCCGTTGTCCAGGGCTCCGCGGTCGGGGGCCGGGAAGGCCCACGGCCGGGCGGCGCCCGGCTCCGGCTGCGGGTGGAAGTCCATGCTCGTCAAAGACGCGGCAGCGTCGGTCACTGGTCCGCTCCCTCTTCGTCGTCGTCGCCGTTGTCGCCCCGCTCGGTCGCCAGGGGCTCGTAGACCAGGACCGCGCGGTTGTCGGGGCGCAGCGCGGCCGCGGCGGCGGCCCGCACCTCCTCGGCGGTGACGGCCAGGACCCGGTCGACGGCGGTGAGGGCGAGCTGCGGGTCGCCGAACAGCACGGCGTACCGGCACAGTTCGTCCGCCCGGCCGGCGACGGTGCCGAGCCGGTCGAGCCACTCGCGCTCCAACTGGGCCTGCGCGCGCTCCATCTCCTCGTCCGTGGGGCCCTCGGCGGCGAACCGGGCGAGCTCCTCGTCCACGGCCGCCTCGATCTGAGGGACCTCGACGCCTCCGGACGTCTTGACGTCCAGCCAGCCGAGCGAGGGCGCGCCGGCGAGCCGCAGCAGGCCGAAGCCGGCGGCGACGGCCGTGCGGTCGCGGCGGACCAGCCGGTTGTGGAGCCGGGAGGACTCGCCGCCGCCGAGGACCGTCAGGGCCAGGTCGGCGGCGTCGCACGCACGCGTGCCGTCGTGCGGCAGCCGGTAGGCGGCCATCAGCGCGCGGGCCGGGACCTCCTCCTCGACGACCTCGCGCAGCTGCTCGCCGATCACCTCGGGCAGCTCGCCGGAGCGCGGCGCGGGCTTGCCGTCGTGGCCGGGGATGGAGCCGAAGTACTTCTCGACCCAGGCGAGGGTCTCCTCCGGGTCGATGTCGCCGACGACGGACAGCACCGCGTTGTTCGGGGCGTAGTACGTGCGGAAGAAGTTCCGCGCGTCCTCCAGGGTGGCCGCGTCCAGGTCGGCCATGGAGCCGATCGGCGTGTGGTGGTACGGGTGGCCCTCCGGGTAGGCGAGGGCGGTCAGCTTCTCGAAGGCCGTGCCGTACGGCACGTTGTCGTAGCGCTGGCGGCGCTCGTTCTTGACGACGTCCCGCTGGTTCTCCATGGACTCGTCGTCCAGGGCGGCGAGCAGCGAGCCCATGCGGTCGGCCTCCAGCCAGAGCGCGAGCTCCAGCTGGTGCGTGGGCATGGTCTCGAAGTAGTTGGTGCGCTCGAAGCTCGTCGTGCCGTTGAGCGAGCCTCCCGCGCCCTGCACCAGCTCGAAGTGCCCGTTCCCGTGGACCTGCTTCGAGCCCTGGAACATCAGGTGCTCGAAGAGGTGGGCGAGGCCCGTGCGGCCCGGGACCTCGTGACGCGAGCCGACGTCGTACCAGAGGCAGACCGCGGCGACCGGGGTCAGGTGGTCCTCCGAGAGCACCACACGCAGGCCGTTCGCCAACCGGTGCTCGGTCGCTGTCAGGCCGCCGGAGCCGGCCTCGGCCGTGGCCGTGTGACCCATGGGCATGTACGTCCCTTCGATCGCGATGTGAAAAGGTCCTGCCACTGTATGCAAGCGCGCCGACACCTGGCGAAGTTCCCGCCCCCTCGAGATGTCCCTCGTCCGGGTCGCGGTCGGCGTTGTCGGTGGCACGGTCCACAATGGTCCGCGTCAGATCAACCATGTTGGTGAAGGAGCCGCAGCCGCGATGGCCCGCCGCAGCACGAAGACACCGCCGCCGGACGACGCGTTCGAGGAGCGAATCCTCGACATCGACGTCGTCGACGAGATGCAGGGCTCCTTCCTCGAGTACGCGTACTCGGTGATCTACTCGCGCGCCCTGCCGGACGCCCGCGACGGCATGAAGCCGGTCCAGCGCCGCATCGTCTACCAGATGGGCGAGATGGGGCTCCGCCCCGACCGCGGCTTCGTCAAGTGCGCCCGCGTCGTCGGCGAGGTGATGGGCAAGCTCCACCCGCACGGCGACGCGTCGATCTACGACGCGATGGTCCGCATGGCGCAGCCGTTCTCCATGCGCCTCCCCCTCGTCGACGGCCACGGCAACTTCGGTTCCCTCGGCAACGACGACCCGCCGGCCGCGATGCGGTACACCGAGTCGCGGATGGCCCCGGCCGCCCTGCTCATGACCGACTCCATCGACGAGGACACGGTCGACTTCACGCCGAACTACGACGGCCAGGAGCGGGAGCCGGTGGCCCTGCCCGCCGCCTACCCGAACCTGCTGGTCAACGGCGCGTCGGGCATCGCGGTCGGTATGGCGACCAACATGCCCCCGCACAACCTCGGCGAGGTCATCGCGGCCGCCCGTCACCTGATCCGCCACCCCGGCGCCGACCTCGAGACGCTGATGCGCTTCGTGCCCGGCCCCGACCTGCCGACCGGCGGCCGGATCGTCGGCCTGACCGGCATCAAGGACGCGTACGAGTCGGGCCGCGGCACCTTCAAGATCCGCGCCACGACGAGCGTGGAGACGGTGACGGCCCGCCGCAAGGGCATCGTCGTGACCGAGCTGCCGTTCACGGTCGGCCCCGAGAAGGTCATCTCCAAGATCAAGGACCTCGTCGGCTCCAAGAAGCTCCAGGGCATCGCCGACGTCAAGGACCTCACCGACCGCAGCCACGGGCTCCGCCTGGTCATCGAGATCAAGAACGGCTTCGTGCCCGAGGCGGTCCTGGAGCAGCTCTACAAGCTGACGCCGATGGAGGAGTCCTTCGGCATCAACAACGTGGCGCTCGTCGACGGCCAGCCGCTCACGCTCGGCCTCAAGGAACTCCTGGAGGTCTACCTCGACCACCGCTTCGAGGTCGTCCGGCGGCGCTCCGAGTTCCGCCGTACCAAGAAGCGGGACCGGCTCCACCTGGTGGACGGCCTGCTCGTCGCGCTGCTCGACATCGACGAGGTCATCCGGATCATCCGGGAGAGCGATAACTCGGCGCAGGCCAAGGAGCGCCTGATCGAGCGCTTCTCGCTGAGCGAGATCCAGACGCAGTACATCCTGGACACCCCGCTGCGCCGCCTCACCAAGTTCGACCGCCTTGAACTGGAGAGCGAGCGCGACCGGCTCAACGGCGAGATCGACGAGCTGACCGGGATCCTCGACTCCGACGCGGAGCTCCGCAAGCTGGTCTCGGCGGAACTGGCCGCGGTCGCCAAGAAGTTCGCCACGGACCGGCGTACGGTCCTGCTCGAATCGGCGGGCGCGCCCGTCACCGCCGTCTCCCTGGAGGTCGCGGACGACCCGTGCCGGGTGCTGCTCTCCTCCACCGGCCTGCTGGCCCGCACGGCGACGGCGGAACTGCCCGCCGTCGACCCGGACGCGGCACGGACCAAGCACGACGTGATCGTGTCGGCGGTGGCGGCCACCCAGCGCGGCGACGTCGGAGCGGTGACCTCGGCCGGACGCCTGCTGCGCCTCGCGGTGATCGACCTGCCGCAGCTGCCCGACACCCACAGCGCGCCCAACCTGGCGGGCGGCGCGCAGCTGTCCGAGTTCCTCTCCCTGGAGGCCGACGAGACGGTGGTCTGCCTGACCACGCTCGACGAGGCCTCGCCGGGACTCGCCCTCGGCACGCTCCAGGGCGTGGTGAAGCGCGTGGTCCCGGACTACCCGGCGAACAAGGACGAGCTGGAGGTCATCACCCTCAAGGAGGGCGACCGGATCGTCGGCGGGACGGAGCTGCGGACGGGCGAGGAGGACCTGGTCTTCATCACCTCCGACGCCCAGCTCCTGCGCTACCCGGCCTCGCAGGTACGGCCCCAGGGCCGGCCGGCGGGCGGCATGGCGGGCGTCAAGCTCACGGCGGGCGCCGAGGTGCTGTCGTTCACGGCGGTCGACCCGGCGGCGGACGCCGTCGTCTTCACCGTCGCGGGCTCCACGGGCACCCTGGACTCCTCGGCGGGTACGTCGGCGAAGCTGACCCCCTTCGACCAGTACCCGCGCAAGGGCCGCGCGACCGGCGGCGTCCGCTGCCAGCGCTTCCTGAAGGGCGAGGACGTCCTGATCCTGGCCTGGGCGGGTACGACCCCGGCCCGCGCCGCGCAGAAGACCGGCACCCCGGTGTCCCTCCCGGAGATCGACCCCCGCCGCGACGGCTCGGGCACCCCGCTCGCCCACCCGGTGGACGTGGTGGCGAGCCCGACGGCCTGACCGGCCGGACCGACGGGAACAGGACGGGACCTCGTCCGGCAGCCGCGCTGCCGGCCGGGGCCCCGTCTCTAGGGACCACCGGACGGGCCCCCCGGCCGACCGGTAGCGTCGGGCCCGGCGACCGGCCGGAGGCTGCTCCGGCACGTCTGACGCCCGAGTGAAGGTGGCCGCGTTGACGGACGAAGCATTCAGCATCGACAAGCGCCCGCTCCGCGATCTGCTCCGGCAGGTCGAAGAGGGCAGAGCGCAGCTCCCCGAGTTCCAGCGGGGCTGGGTGTGGCCCCATCCGAACATCACTGCGTTGCTGGCGTCTGTGTCGCAGGGATTCCCGGTCGGCACGGTCATGACATTGCAGGCCGGCGGGGACGTCCGCTTCAAGCACCGCCCGATCGAGGGGGCCACCCCTCCCCTGGGCACCGAGCCGGAGACTCTCGTCCTCGACGGCCAGCAGCGCCTCACCTCGCTCTTCCAGTCGATCAAGCTCGGCACGCCCGTGGTGACCCAGGACGTGCGCAAGCACCGGGTGACCGGCTGGTTCTACGTCGACATGCGCGCGGTCCTGGACGAGCAGACCGACCGCGAGGACGCGATCCGCTTTCTTCCGGAGGACCGGATCGTCAAGAACTTCCGCGGCGAGGTGCTCCACGACTACTCGACCCGGGAGAAGGAGTACGAGGCTCACCTCTTCCCGCTGAGCTCCGTCCTCGACCCTTACGACTGGCGGAGGGGCTTCGAGGAGCACTGGTGGGACCGGGACAAGGAGAGTCTGCGCGTCTGGAGGCGGTTCGAAGAGAGGTTCGTCATGAACTTCGACCGCTACCAGGTGCCCGTCATCTCCCTCGGCAAGAACACCGCCCGTCAGGCCGTCTGCCAGGTCTTCGAGAACGTCAACACCGGCGGGGTCTCCCTGACCGTCTTCGAGCTCCTCACCGCCACCTTCGCGGCCGACGAGTTCGACCTCAGGCGGCACTGGGAGAAGGAGGTCAAGGCGTCCTGGCATGCACCCGAGTACCGCATCATCAAGGACGTGTCGAACACCGACTTCCTCCAGTCGGTGACCCTGCTCGCCACCTCCGCCCGGCGCGACGACGCCGTGGCCCGCGGGGTGGCGGAGGACCGGCTCCCCCGTATCGGCTGCAAGCGCAAGGACATGCTGGAGCTGCGCCTCGACGAGTACGAGCGCTTCGCGCCCCTGGTTGTCCAGGGGTTCAAGCGCGCGGCGAAGTTCCTGCACCAGCAGTTCGTCTTCGACACCCGGTTCCTGCCGTACGGCACCCAGCTCATCCCGCTCGCCGCGATCCTGGCGCTCGCGGGCGAGGACGCGCAGAGTGCCGGGGCCCAGCACAAGCTCGCCCGCTGGTACTGGTGCGGAGTCTTCGGCGAGCTGTACGGCGGCTCGACCGAGACCCGCTTCAGCCACGACCTGCCGGACGTCGTCGGCTGGATCCGGGGCACCTCGGGCGAACCCCGCACCATCGAGGCCGCGGAGTTCGCGCCCAGCCGGCTCCTGACCCTACGGACCCGGAACAGCGCCGCGTACAAGGGCATCTACGCCCTGCTGCTCAAGGCCGGCGCCATGGACTGGCGCACCGGCGAGAAGGCGGAGATCACCGGCTACTTCGACGAGTCGATCGACATCCACCACATCTTCCCGAAGGTGTGGTGCGAGACGGCGGGGAAGGACCCGGCGCGTTACAACTCCATCGTCAACAAGACCCCGTTGACCGCTCGCACGAACCGGATCATCGGCGGCAACGCGCCCTCCGACTACCTGGTGAAGCTCGCCAGGAGCGCGGAGTCGACGCCGGAGGTGGTCCACGGGCACATCCGGTCCCACCTCGTCGCCCCTGAGCTCATGGCGCTCGACGACTTCCCGGCGTTCTTCGCCGCCCGGAAGGCCGCCCTGCTCGCGCGGGTCTCCTCCGAGATGGGCAAGGTCATCGTGGACGACGGTGCGGACACCGTCGCCCTCGAAGAGGTCGGCGTCGACATCGACGCCGAGGAACTCGCGGAGGCCGTCTGATCCTCGCGCGCCGCATCCGGCGGGTCGGCACGCGGCGGATCGGTCAGGCGGGTTCCTCCTCCACCGTCCGCTGTACGTAGCGCAGGACGCCCCACATGCCGGTCTCGTCGGGGACGTCCTGCGGGCCGTGCTGCTCGCACTCCGCCAGCTCCTTGCGCAGCCCGGCCGCGTCGACGCCGGAACCGATCAGGACGAGCTGGGTGAGCCGCTCCTCGCCCTCGGGCCACCGCTCGGGGTAGAAGCGCAGGAAGCGGCCGACGGCGTGCACGGTGTAACGGTTGTCCGGATCCGCGGCGCCGAAGTCGACGAAGCCCTTGATCCGGTAGAGGCCTTCGGGCCTGGCGTCGAGGAAGGCCATCAGGCGACGGGGGTGGAGCGGGGTCGCGGCGGTCAGCGAGACGGTCTCGTAGGTCGCGTGGGGGTGGGCGTGCGCGCCGTACGAGCCGCCCCCGCCGCCTCCCTCTTCTCCGCCGTCTCCGCCGCCGCCGTCGCCGTCGCCGTACAGGATGTCCTCGATGGACATCTGCCCCGCGATCTCCCCCTCGGGGACCACCCGGTCGAAGAGCAGCTCGGGGTCGATCCGTCCGTGCGTGGTGTCGATCACGACGGCCTTCCCGGCCAGGCCGCCCACCGTCTCGTGGACGGCGCGCAGCTCGTCCCCGGTGACCCGGTCGGACTTGTTCACGACCACGAGGTCGGCGATCGGCAGGTGACGGTCGGTCTCGGGGTGCCGCCGCCGCGTGGCGGGGAACTCGGCCGCGTCGACGACCTGGACGAGCCCTCCGTACACGATCCGCTCGTTCTCGCTGGCGAGCACCATGCGAACCAGCTCCTGCGGCTCGGCGAGGCCGCTCGCCTCGATCACGATCACGTCGAGCCGTGACTCGGGGCGGGTGAGGACCTCCAGGTACTCGTCGAGTTCGCTCGCGTCGACGGCGCAGCAGAGGCAGCCGTTGCCCAGGGATACGGTGGAACCGACCTGACCGGCGACGCTCATCGCGTCGATGCCGATGTCACCGAAGTCGTTGACCATGACGCCGATACGGGTACCCCGGGCGCTGCGCAGCAGGTGGTTGAGGAGCGTGGTCTTCCCTGCCCCGAGGAACCCGGCCAGGACGACGACGGGGATCTGCTGCGTGGTCAAGGGACGTGCCTCCGGTTCCTTCGGGTCCCACGGTCGTGGGAAACCCCCAGGATAGGCAATCCGACGTCCCCCACCCCGCGCCCGCACCTCGCGGCGGAGCCGCCGAGAGGTGTGAGGCGTCCGCGATCGGGGATCCGCCTCTCGGGTGAGGGCGGAACCCTCACCCGCGCCTCGCCATTTCCGGTCGCCGCGCGCGGCCCCGTACCTTTTCCCGCATGAGCCCCGCACAGACCAGCCCCCCGCGCCCCCTCGCGCGCCGCCGGCGGTTCGGGTGGCCCCAGCGGGTGTTCTCGCAGGTCCTGCTGATGCAGCTGGCCATCGCGACCGGCGTGACCGTGCTCGCCACCGGGCTCTTCCTGGCCCCGCTCAGCGCCCAGCTCGACGACCAGGCCATGCGGCGGGCCCTCGCCATCGCCGGGACCGCGGCCTCGCCCCGGCTGGCCGCGGACCTCACCGGCACTCAGCCCTCCGCGCGGGGCCCGGTGCAGACGGAGGCCGAGCGGATCAGGACCTCCACGGGCGCCGAGTACGTCGTGGTCATGGACGCGCGCGGGGTGCGCTGGTCGCACACCGATCCCACCGAGATCGGCAGGCGCGTCTCCACCGACCCCAGCACGGTCCTCGCCGGGCGCGAGGTGATGGAGATCGACAGCGGCACCCTGGGCCGCTCGGCGCGCGGCAAGACGCCGCTGCGGGACGCGGACGGGCGGATCGTCGGCGCGATCTCGGTGGGCATCGAGTACGACAGCGTCCGGGACCGGCTTCTCGGCGCGATCCCGGGCCTCCTCGCCTACGCGGGCGGGGCGCTCGCGGCCGGGGCCCTGGCCGCGTACCTGATCTCCCGGCGCCTCCAGCGGCAGACCCATGACCTGGCCTTCTCCGACATCTCCGCGCTTCTCGCCGAACGCGAGGCCATGCTGCACGGCATCCGCGAAGGGGTCGTGGCCATCGACCGCCACGGCTCCGTACGGCTCGTGAACGACGAGGCGCAGCGGCTCCTCGGCCTCGGCCCCGAGGCCGCGGGCCGGCCGCTCGACGAGGTCCTCGGCCGGGGGCGTACCGCCGACGTCCTCGCGGGCCGGGTGACCGGCGACGACCTCGTCACCGTCCGGGGCCACCGGGTGCTGATCGCCAACCGGATGCCGACCGACGACGGCGGCGCCGTGGCGACCCTCCGCGACCGCACCGAGCTGGAGCGGCTCGGGCGCGAGCTGGACTCCACCCGGGGGCTCATCGACGCCCTTCGCGCCCAGGACCACGAGCACGCCAACCGGATGCACACCCTCCTCGGGCTCCTGGAGCTGGAGATGCACGAGGAGGCGGTGGAGTTCGTGACCGAGGTGGTCGGGGTGCACCGGGCCACCGCCGAGCAGGTCACGGAGAGGGTCCACGACCCGTTGCTCGCGGCGCTTCTGGTCGGTAAGGGCACCGTCGCCGCCGAACGCGGCGTCTCGCTGCGGCTCGCTCCCGACTCGCTGCTCCCGGACCGGCTCGTCGACCCGCGCGAACTGGTCACCGTCGTCGGCAACCTGGTCGACAACGCCCTGGACGCCGTCGCCGGCATCCCGGGGGCCCTGATCGACCTCTCGTTCCGCACCGAGGGGCGTACGGTCGTGCTGCGGGTCACCGACAGCGGCCCGGGGGTTCCGGAGGAGCACCGCGAGCTGATCTTCACCGAGGGCTGGTCGACGAAGGCGCTTCCGTCCCACGGAAAGCGCGGCCTCGGTCTCGCTCTGGTGCGCCGGCTCGCCGAGCGGCGGGGCGGCACCGCCCGCGTGGCGGAGGGTCCCGACGGCGGCGCCGAGTTCACCGTCGTCCTCCCGGACGCGCTGACCGACCCGGAGCCGACCCCGTCGGTCCCTGCCCGGGCCCCCACCCCCACACCCCCTCGCACCCCGACCCCGACCCAGGCTGCGAAGTCCGCCGAGGAGGCACGATGATCGACGTCCTCGTCGTGGACGACGACGTGCTGGTGGCCCGGATCAACGCCGCCTACGTCACCAAGGTGCCCGGCTTCCGCGTCGCCGCCACCGCCCACTCGACCGCCGAGGCGCTCGCCGCCCTGGACGGAGCGCCGGTGGACCTGATCCTCCTCGACCACTACCTGCCCGACGAGAACGGACTCGCGGCCGTACGGGAACTCCGCGCACGCGGCCACCAGTGCGACGTGATCATGGTGACGGCGGCCCGGGACGTCGCCACCGTGCAGGCGGCCATGCGGCACGGAGCCCTGCAGTACCTGGTCAAGCCGTTCAACTTCGCCGGACTGCGCGCCAAGCTGGAGGCGTACGCGACGCTGCGCCGCACCCTGGAGAACGGGGGCGAGGCGGAGCAGGCGGAGGTGGACCGGATCTACGGGGTCCTGGCGGCCGGCGCGGTCGCCCCCGACCTACCGAAGGGGCACTCCCCCACCACGGCCGAACTGGTCCGGCAGGTCCTGCTCGCCGCCGACGGGCCGCTGTCCGCCCAGGAGATCGCCGAGCGGGCCGGCGTCAGCCGCCAGACGGCGCAGCGCTATCTCAAGCTCCTCGAACGCACCGGCCGGGTCCGCCTCTCCCTCCGGTACGGCGAGACGGGCCGCCCCGAACACCGCTACGCCTGGACCAGCTCCCCCTCCACGGGCTGAGGCCGCTCCGCGGCGGACGTGAGGGCCTCCGGGCTCCCGACCCGCCCGGCTCCGGTCAGACCGCTCCCGCTCCGGTGAGCGCCCTGACCTCGGTCTCGGCATGCCGTGCCTCGTCGGGCGGCTCCGACGAGGTGACCGTCCCGAGCCAGCCGGCGAGGAAGCCGAGCGGAATCGAGACCACTCCCGGGTTCTGCAGCGGGAAGAGGCGGAAGTCGACGCCGGGGAACAGTGCCTCGGGCGTGCCGGAGACGACCGGCGAGACCACGACGAGCAGCACGGCGGGGATCAGCCCGCCGTACACCGACCAGACCGCGCCCCGGGTGGTGAACTTCCGCCAGAACAGCGAGTAGAGCAGCACCGGCAGGTTGGCGGAGGCCGCGACCGCGAAGGCCAGGCCGACGAGGAAGGCCACGTTGAGGTCGCGGGCGAGCAGCCCGAGGCCGATGGCGGCGGCGCCGATCACCGCCGCGGCGACCCGGGCCACGGTCACCTCGCTGTACTGCTTCGCGTGCCGGCGGCGCAGCGAGGCGTAGAGGTCGTGGGCGACCGAGGCCGAGGAGGCGAGCGTGATCCCCGCGACGACGGCGAGGATGGTGGCGAACGCCACCGCCGCAACGATCGCGAAGAGCACGGTGCCTCCGGTGGAACCCGCTCCCCCGCCGAGGTCGAGGGCGAGCAGCGGCACGGCCGTGTTCCCGGACGCGTTGGAGGCGCGGACCTCGTCGGGGCCGATGAGGGCGGCCGCTCCGAAGCCGAGCACGATGGTCATCAGGTAGAAGCCGCCGATGAGCCCGATGGACCAGACGACGGAACGACGGGCGGCCCGGGCGGTCGGCACCGTGTAGAAGCGCGACAGGATGTGGGGCAGGCCCGCCGTGCCCAGGACCAGGGCGATGCCGAGGCTGATGAAGTCGAGGCGGGCCGTCCAGTCACCGCCGTAGCGGAGGCCGGGGGCGAGGAAGTCCACTCCGTGGCCGCTGCGTTCGGCCGCGGTCGCGAGCAGGCTGTTCACGTCGCCGTGGAACCGGAGCAGGACGAGCACGGTGAGCGTGATCGTGCCCGCCATGAGCAGGACCGCCTTGACGATCTGGATCCAGGTGGTGGCCCGCATGCCGCCGAGCGACACGTAGATCACCATCAGCGCGCCGACGCCGATCACCGTCCACGAGCGGGCCGCCTCGCTGGTACCCCCGAGCAGCAGTGCGACCAGGCTTCCGGCGCCCACCATCTGGGCCACGAGGTAGAGCACGGAGACGGTCACCGAGGAGGTTCCGGCGGCGATCCGTACCGGCCGCTCGGCCATCCGCGCGGCGACGACGTCGGCCAGCGTGAACCGGCCGCAGTTGCGGACCAGTTCGGCCACGAGCAGCAGGACGACCAGCCAGGCGACGAGGAAGCCGACGGAGTACAGCATGCCGTCGTAGCCGTAGAGCGCGATCAGCCCGGAGATGCCGAGGAAGGAGGCCGCGGACATGTAGTCGCCCGCGATGGCGAATCCGTTCTCCAGAGGGGAGAACAGCCTGCCGCCCGCGTAGAACTCCTCCGCCGAACCACGCCGGTTGCGGCTCACCCACGTGGTGATCCCCAGGGTGACGGCGATGAACACGCTGAACAGCACGAGCGCCAGGGTCTGGTGGTCTCCGGTCACGGCTGCGCCACCCCTCGGGTCATCTCCTGGGTGTCCCAGCGCAGGTCCAGTGCGGCCCGGTCCCTGCGCAGCCGCGCGTGGCGCGCGTAGGCCCAGGTCAGCAGGAAGGTCGTGAGGAACTGTGCGAGCCCCGCGATCATCGCCACGTTCACCACCCCGGCCACCGGCCGGGCCATGAGTCCGGGTGCGGCGGTCGCCGCCACGACATAGGCGAGGTACCAGAGGAGGAACGCGAGGGCGGCGGGGAACACGAACCGGCGGTAGCGGCTGCGCACTTCCTGGAAGGCGGGGCTGCGCTGTACCTCCAGGTAGATCTCCGCCGCGCTGTGGACCCGCTGCCGCGGCACCGCGTCGGGGCAGCTGTCACCGGGCGCCCCGGCTCCCTCCCGCTCGCCCCCGCCGGAGGCCGTCGCGTCGTACCAGGGGTCGTCGACCGGCCTCGCCGAAGCGCCGAGCCCCTCCTGCTTGTCCACCTGCTCCACCGGCCAACTCTCCTTGTCAGCGAACCGTTTCGGCCGCTTGCCCAAGGATGGACAGAGCGGGAAGATCCCGGACTCTTCTCCTCCTCCTGTTCACCCCATCAGGTGACTCTTCCGCCCGGTGACCTGACGGGACCGAGCTGATATGCGTACCGACACGACCGCGGCCGCCCGCTCTCCGTGGAGAGCGGGCGGCCGCGTGACCGATCCGTGGGTGGTGCGCCTCAGGCGTCGATGCGCGAGCGGTCGAGGGTCGCCGCCGAGCCGGTGATGAACTCCTTGCGAGGCGCCACGTCGTTGCCCATGAGCAGGTCGAACACCTGCTCCGCCGCGTCCAGGTCGCCGATGTTGATCCGGCGCAGGGTGCGGTGGCGCGGGTCCATCGTGGTCTCCGCGAGCTGGTCGGCGTCCATCTCACCGAGGCCCTTGTAGCGCTGGATGGAGTCCTTGTAGCGGACCCCCTTGCGCTGGAACTCCAGCAGGGTCTGCCGCAGCTCGTTGTCCGAGTACGTGTAGACGTACTTGTCCTGGCCCTTCTTGGGCTGGACCAGCTCGATGCGGTGCAGCGGGGGCACGGCGGCGAAGACCCGTCCGGCCTCGACCATGGGCCGCATGTAGCGCTGGAAGAGCGTCAGCAGCAGGCACCGGATGTGGGCGCCGTCGACGTCGGCGTCGACCAGGAGGACGATCTTCCCGTAGCGGGCCGCGTCGATGTCGAAGGTGCGGCCCGAGCCGGCTCCTATGACCTGGATGATCGCCCCGCACTCGGCGTTCTTCAGCATGTCCGAGACGGACGACTTCTGGACGTTGAGGATCTTGCCGCGGATCGGCAGCAGGGCCTGGAACTCGCTGTTGCGGGCGAGCTTGGCCGTGCCGAGGGCCGAGTCTCCCTCGACGATGAAGAGCTCGCTGCGCTCCACGTCGTCGCTGCGGCAGTCGGCCAGCTTGGCGGGCAGGGAGGAGGACTCGAGCGCGGTCTTCCGGCGCTGCGCGTCCTTGTGCTGGCGGGCCGCGATCCGGGTGCGGGCGGCCGCGACGGCCTTCTCCAGGACGGCGCGGGCCTGGGCCTTGTCGTCCCGCTTGGTGGAGGTGAGGAAGGCCTTGAGCTCCTTGGCGACCACGTTGGCCACGATCCGCCGGGCGGCGGACGTACCGAGGACCTCCTTGGTCTGCCCCTCGAACTGCGGCTCCGCGAGGCGGACCGTCACGACGGCCGTGAGCCCTTCCAGGGCGTCGTCCTTGACGATGTCGTCCTCGGCGACGCGCAGCATCTTGGCCGAGCGCAGCACCTCGTTCACCGTCTTGGTGACGGCCTGCTCGAAGCCCGAGACGTGGGTGCCGCCCTTGGGGGTGGCGATGATGTTGACGAAGGACTTGACCGCGCTGTCGTAGCCGGTGCCCCAGCGCAGCGCGACGTCGACGGCGAGCTCACGGGTGACCTCGGTCGGGGTCATGTGGCCGCGCTCGTCGAGGACGGGGACGGTCTCCTTGAAGGTTCCCTGTCCGGTGAGGCGCTGGATGTCACAGACGGCCTTGTCCTGCGCCAGGTACTCGCAGAACTCGCTGATGCCGCCGTCGAAGCGGAACGTCTCCTCGCTCTTGCCGATCCCCGCCAGGTCACGCTCGTCGCGGACGACGATCGTGAGGCCGGGCACGAGGAAGGCGGTCTGCCGGGCGCGCTGGTGCAGCGTCTCCAGGGAGAGCTTGGCGTCCTTGAGGAAGATCTGCCGGTCCGCCCAGTAGCGGACGCGGGTTCCGGTGCGGTTCTTGGGGACGCGCTTGCCCTTGAGGAGGCCGTTGCCCGGATCGAAGGGGCTGTCGGGGCCCTGCTCGGTGAAGATGCCCGGGACACCGCGGCGGAAGCTGATCGTGTGCGTGGCGCTGTTCCGGTCGACCTCGACGTCGAGGCGGGCCGAGAGGGCGTTGACCACCGAGGCGCCGACGCCGTGCAGGCCGCCGGAGGCGGCGTAGGAGCCGCCGCCGAACTTTCCGCCGGCGTGCAGCTTGGTCATGACGACCTCGACTCCGGAGAGTCCGGTCTTCGGCTCGACGTCGACCGGGATGCCGCGGCCGTTGTCCCGGACCTCCACCGAGCCGTCCTCGTGGAGGATGACCTCGATGTGGTCGCAGTAGCCACCGAGGGCCTCGTCGACCGAGTTGTCGATGATCTCCCAGATGCAGTGCATCAGGCCGCGGCTGTCGGTGGACCCGATGTACATTCCGGGGCGCTTGCGGACCGCTTCGAGCCCCTCGAGTACGAGCAGGTGCCGCGCGGTGTAGTTGGAAGCGTCACGGTCTGCGGTCAGCAGCGCACTGGACGGCACGGACGTTTCGGCGGTCACGCGGTTCGCTCCTCGCTGAATTTGAAATCTGGCCCGATGGGGTAAGGCCCGGCGTCGGTCACCGGTCAGAGGGTACCGATGCCTGGTAGAGCCGTTGTAACGCCACCCTCCCCGATTCCTCATGCTAGTCCAGCGTCGCATGGATGTTCGATCCCTCGATGGGGTGACGCGAACATCACGTTCCCTTCCAGGCATGAACCATTTAGGCTCCGGGCACGTCCTCATCAACAACCGGCAACCACGCCGGGAGGACTGACCGACACAAGCAACGCGAAATCCGTAGAGCGACGCAATACGGCTCATTCGCCGCCAACCGGCAGCAGACAGCCACCTTGGGAAGAAGTTTCAAGGAAAAGCCACGAGCGGGAACGTTTTCGGCCTGGTTGGATGTTGACCCTGGTACGACAGCTCGTCGAGCTAGAGAAGAGGCGACGTGACTACTGTTCTGACCCCTGCGAGCCCCCTGACGGCCGCTGACCGCTGCGACCGCTGCGGCGCCCAGGCGTACCTGCGCGTCGTCCTGACCAGCGGAGGTGACTTGCTCTTCTGCGCCCACCACGGACGTAAGTTCGAGCCGGAACTCAAGAAGATCGCCGTTGAGATACAGGATGAGACGGACCGCCTGACGGACGTGCCGGCCCGCACGCAGGGCGACGACCACTGACGCCTCGCATCCACGACGAGCACAGATCCGGCCACTGACCACTGACCGGACAACGGGCGGTCACCCCCGCATCACAAGGGGGGTGACCGCCCGTTCTCGTATCCACGACGGAGGGCCGGGGTCCCTGAACTCCGCCCCTCGCCACCGCGCGGCCCCGCAAGCTCCCCGGGGCCTCATGAGCCTTCTGTGGATCCGTGGGTCCCGGGATCCGTGGGGTCCGGGATCCGTGGGGTCCGGGATCCGTAGGGTCCGGCGTCAGAAGCGCGCGGGCAGTACCGCCGAGACCCGGGTGTAGACCCCGGGGTTCTCCGCCTGCCCACACCCGCTCCCCCACGACACCAGGCCGACGAGGCGCCCCTGCGCCACGAGCGGGCCTCCGCTGTCCCCCTGGCACGCGTCCTTGCCCCCCTGGGGGTCACCGGCGCACAGCATGGTGTCGCCCCGGTAGGGGACACCGAAGCCGCCGGGGTACGCCCGCTCGCACGACGCGTCCGGCAGCACCCGCACCCGCGCCGTCCGCAGCGTGGAGGCGTACGTCCCGTGACCGGTCGTGTCACCCCAGCCGTAGACGTCCGCCTCCGTGCCCGGCGTGTACGCCGCGTCTCCCGCTCGGGCGACGCCGATCACGTACGACTGCGGAAGGGCGCTCACCAGCGTCAGCACGGCGAGATCGCCCGAGTTGCTCGTGGGGTCGTAGTCGGGGTTGACCCAGGTGTCCGAGATCCGCACCTCCTGGCCGCCCTGCCCGCCCAGCGCCGCGCGGCCCGCGATGACCGCGAAGTCGCGCACCTCCCACGGCTCACCGCCGAGCACCTCCCGGCCCAGGCAGTGGGCCGCCGTGAGCACCTTGGTCGGCGCGACGACCACGCCGCCGCAGAACTGCCCCGCGCGCGTACCTCCGAACCGGTCACGGCTGGACAGCGCCACGACCCAGGGCGCGTCGGCGATCTGGGCCTGCCTGCCGCCCACCACGACGCTGTCGGCGGCCACGGGGGCTGCTGTGGCGAGCTGACCCGCCGTAGCGGCGATCAGGCCCAGAGCACCCGTCAAGGCTCGGGCGAGGGAACCACGCATGGAGTCTCCTGACTCTCCGGTGATGTCGGTTCACCCAGAGTCCAGCACACGCGCGCGCCGTGCACCCGCGCACAGCCGGAGGGCCCGGCTCCCCCTCGGGGAACCGGGCCCTTCCGCGTACCTCTCCGTACGTCGTACGGATCAGTCGAGGTAGTCGCGCAGCACCTGCGAACGCGACGGGTGACGCAGCTTCGACATCGTCTTCGACTCGATCTGGCGGATCCGCTCGCGGGTCACGCCGTAGACCTTGCCGATCTCGTCCAGCGTCTTCGGCTGACCGTCGGTGAGACCGAAGCGCATCGAGACGACGCCGGCCTCACGCTCGGAGAGCGTGTCGAGAACCGAGTGCAGCTGCTCCTGGAGAAGCGTGAAGCTCACCGCGTCGGCCGGGACGACCGCCTCGGAGTCCTCGATCAGGTCGCCGAACTCGCTGTCGCCGTCCTCACCCAGCGGGGTGTGGAGGGAGATCGGCTCGCGACCGTACTTCTGGACCTCGATGACCTTCTCAGGGGTCATGTCGAGCTCCTTGGCCAGCTCCTCCGGGGTGGGCTCACGGCCCAGGTCCTGGAGCATCTGGCGCTGCACACGCGCGAGCTTGTTGATGACCTCGACCATGTGCACCGGGATACGGATGGTGCGGGCCTGGTCGGCCATGGCGCGGGTGATCGCCTGACGGATCCACCAGGTGGCGTACGTGGAGAACTTGTAGCCCTTGGTGTAGTCGAACTTCTCGACCGCGCGGATGAGACCCAGGTTGCCCTCCTGGATCAGGTCCAGGAAGAGCATGCCGCGGCCGGTGTAGCGCTTGGCCAGGGAGACCACCAGACGGAGGTTGGCCTCCAGGAGGTGGTTCTTGGCGCGGCGCCCGTCCTCGGCGATGATCTCGAGCTCGCGCTTGAGCTTCGGCGCGAGCTTGTCCGAGTTCGCGAGCTTGTCCTCGGCGAACAGACCGGCCTCGATGCGCTTGGCGAGCTCGACCTCCTGCTCGGCGTTGAGCAGCGGGACCTTGCCGATCTGCTTCAGGTAGTCCTTGACCGGGTCGGCGGTGGCACCGGCGACGGCGACCTGCTGCGCCGGAGCGTCGTCCTCGTCGTCGTCGGACAGGACGAAGCCCTTGCTCTCGCCTTCGGTCTCCTCCTCCTCGCCCTTGCCGGGCGCGACGTCCTCGAGCGGCTCCTCGCCCTCGGCGAGCTCGTCGGCGTCCTTCTTGGAGGTGGTCTTCTTGGCCGCCGTCTTCTTGGCGACGGTCTTCTTGGCCACCGTCTTCTTGGCGACGGTCTTCTTCGCGGCCGCCTTCTTGGCGGCGGATCCGTCCTCGTCGGACGGGTCGGCGCCCTCGGCCGCGGATGCCGCGGAGGCCGTGACGGTCGTCTTCGTCACGGTCGTCCTGGCAGTGACCGTCTTGGTGGCGGTGCGCTTGGCCGGGCTCTTCGCTGCGACGCTCTTGCGGGCGCGCTTCGGCGACTCCGCTGCACTGACCATCAGCGTCACACCCTCTTCCTCGAGGATCTGATTGAGGCTGCGCAGAACATTCTTCCACTGGGTTGGCGGAATCTGGTCAGCCTCGAAGGCCCGACGCACGTCATCGCCGGCGATCTGCCCATCAGCCTTTCCCCGCTCGATGAGCGCCATCACAGACTCGGACTCGGCGATCTCCGGCGGGAGCGTACGGGATGTGCTGGCCGACACGAACAACCTCTCGGAACGATGGAAACGGCTTCCGGCCCCGCCCTGGATCAGGCTGGAGCCGACGACCGTCGACGGGGAATGTGCCGACGGCGCGGGCTGGACCGGGGAACTGCACAGCGCCTCCATCGGCTGCTGTATTCCTTCCTCGGCTGTCACCTCTTAGGTCATCGCACGGCTCGGAGGAGTGTTACGCCCAATCTTCGTGGCCCGAGTCACACCTCATGTGCGACAAAAAACGCAGAGGAGTAGATAAGGGTACATTCGCGCCGCCGAAACCCGGACGCCACCCGGGGAGTCCCTGCCGGACTCCCCGGGTGCCGTTCGGATCCGGCGGCACGTGATGTCCACGCCACCGCGCTCTCCCGGCCACGGCCCGGGGGTCAGTGTTCGCGGGGGGCGGGGACGACCCGCTCCACCTCGGGGTGGACCGTGAGCAGCTGCCGCATGGCCGTCTCCGCGCCGACGGCGTCCCCCGCGGCGAGCGCGTCCGCGATCCGGGCATGGTGGGAGAGGCAGGCCTCGCTCGGACGGTCGCAGCCCGTGACGGGGCCGCCGGACACCTGGAGCGCGGCGGAGACGATGCCGGAGAGGTGCTCCAGCATGCGGTTCCCGGCGAGCTGGATGAGGAGCGAGTGGAACTCGGTGTCGGCGCGGGAGAAGGTGATGCCGTCCCCCTGGGCGAACGCGTGGCCCATGATCTCGACCATGTCGGACAGACGCTGCTGGATGTCCTCGCGGCCGTGCCCGGCGGCGAGGCGGGCGGCCAGGGGCTCGATCGTCCAGCGCAGCTCGTTCAGCTCGCGGCGCTGGTCGTCCCGCTGCGGGCCGAAGGCGCGCCACTCGATGATGTCGGGGTCGAGGAGGTTCCAGTCGCTGACCGGCCTGACCCGGGTGCCGACGTTCGGGCGGGCGCTGACGAGCCCCTTCGCCTCCAGCACGCGCAGCGACTCGCGCACGACGGTGCGCGAGACCTCGAACCGCTGACCGATCTCTTCGGGGACGAGCGGGCGGTCCGCCCCGAGATCCCCGGCGACGATCATCTGGCCGAGCTGCTGGACGAGCTGCCCGTGCAGTCCGCGCCCCCGGTTGCCGGTGCCGCGGCGGCCGACGCGGCCCAGGTCGGTGTCCACCCCCTCCCAGGAGGGGGGGCCCGCGCGGCCGGCGGCGGGCGCCTCCGCGTAGGGGTAGCGGTCGAGATCGCCCGGGGCGCCGAGGCCGGAGTCGACGGAGCGGGCGGCGGTCATCATGGTGTGCGCAAGGGTACTCACGCATCCTTTGTCGGCGTTGCCTCCGTGGCCCTTGAGGTCTTTGGTGAAAAGCACACGAAAGGGTGATCGTCACCCCCCACACAATTGACGATTAATCAGACATTTCTGGCGGACCCCAAGGGAGTTGGTGGAAAACCGGAATCTTTCGATCCGTAAGTGATCACCAACGCGCCTTACGGCGAAGCCCGGTGAACACATAGGCGCAGAGCAGCCCGGTCAACATCAGCGAGAGAGCCACCCCCGCGGGCTGCCCGAGCACCCGCAGTCCCCCCGCCAGCCACCGGTCCACCGCCGGGGACCACTGCGGTCCGGCGAACTCGCGCAAGCGCGCCGGAAGTCCGGCGACCGACCGCACCGACGGTCCGGTCAGCAGCTTCTGGAGCAGCGGAACGAACGCGACCGGCACCGCGAGGACCGCCGCCACCCCGGCCGCCGCAGCACGGAACACCCCGGCGCCGAGCACCCCGGCCCAGGCGCATCCGACGATGAGCCCCAGCCAACTCGCGCACAGAGTCGGCCAGTTGCCCGGTACGGTGATCAACTCCGCGCCGTAGACGAACCGCAGGACCTCCAGGTCCACCACCACGACGGCCGCTCCGAGCACGAGGGCGACCGCCGCCGCCACGGCGAGCTTCGCCAGCAGCAGCCCCGGCCTGCGGGGCACCGCGCCCCGGCCCGTGGTCAGCGCGGGGTAGCGGTACTCCTCGCCGAAGGAGAAGGCGCCGAGGAGCCCCGCCCCGAGGGCCGCGGGCGGCAACGGCGAGATCGCGGGCCAGCCGGCCAGGACGGCGGGCAGCGCGGCACGACCTCCCCGACCGAGGAGCAGGGCGAGCACCGCGGAGCCGAGCAGGACGGCCGCCACGACGAGCGGGGTGGACGGCACGCCCAGGAGCCGATGGATCTCGTACCGGAGCGGACGCAGCGGCGAACGGGCCGGCCTGCGCAGCGCTCCGCCTCCCCGACCGTCCGTGGTGTCGGGCAGCCCTTCCGCCCGGCGCCCGGCGGCGTCGGGCTCCCCGGGTGCGGCGCCCTCCGGAGCGCGCGGGACCGGGCCACCCCCGGTCTCGGTGGCGAGCCGGTGGATCGGGACGCCGTGACGGAACGCCGTGTCGCCGACGGCGGCACAGTCGCTCCCGTAGACGGAGAGGCGGTTGCCGTCCTCGGCGACCACCTCGACCGGCCGTCGGGCGGCCCTGGCCTCCCGCGCCACGACCGCGGCCAGCCGCGCGGCCTGCGGGGTGCGGACGGCGACCCGCGGACGCAGCCGGGTACGGGCGAACTCGGCGACGTCCTGGTCGGCGACGAGACGGCCGCGGTCGAGCGTGACGACCCGGTCGGCGTTGCGGGCCGCGTCCTTGGGGTCGTCCGTGGTGTAGAGAACCGTTCCGCCGCCGTCCGCGTGAGCCCGCAGCAGCTCGTACAGCCACGCGCCCTCGGGTACGGAGAGGCCCGCGCCCGGCTCGTCGAGCAACAGGGTGTGGGGGTCGCCCAACAGGGCGGAGGCAAGGCCGAGTCTGCGGTCCGCACCGATCGGGAGCGTGCCGATCCGTCGGCGCTGCAGGCCGTCGAGGCCCACGGCCCGCGTCAGCTCCTCGGCGCGCGAGGCGGGAGCCCCGGTGGCGGCGCAGAGCATCCGCAGCTGTCCCCGGAGCGTGCGGGAGGGGTGCCCAGGGATGTCGCCGAGGAGCACGCCCACCTCGCGAGGGGGGTGGGCGAGGCGGTGGAGGGGGCGACCCCGGAAGTAGGTGATCCCACGGCCCGGTTCGAGTTCGAGCATGAGCCGGAGGGTGGTGGTCTTGCCGGCGCCCGGGGAGCCGAGCAGCGCGGTCACGGCACCCGGCCGGGCCTCGAAGGTCAGATCGTCCACGGCGGGCGGGCGGTCGTGGCGGGGAGTGCTGGTCAGTCCGATTGCCTGGAGCATCGCTTCTCTCGCGGTAGGGGACACCGCTCCGCGGCAGGGCGGCGCTACCGCAGCAAGATAACGCTACATTTTGGACTTTCCGTGCAGGGTTGGCGCCCTGGGGTGCCGGATGCGCGCGTCCGTCAGACCTCGGGACGCAGCATCGGCGGGTTGAGGAGGGTGGCCCCACCTGCCCTGAAGAGCTGGGCCGGGCGCCCGCCCTGACGGGTCGTGGTACCACCGGCCGGCACCAGGAAGCCGGGCGTGCCGGTCACCTTCCGGTGGAAGTTGCGCGGGTCCAGGGCGACACCCCAGACGGCCTCGTAGACGCGCCGCAGCTCCCCGACCGTGAACTCCGGCGGGCAGAAGGCCGTGGCCAGGGAGGAGTACTCGATCTTGGAGCGGGCCCGCTCCACCCCGTCGGCGAGAATCCGGGCATGGTCGAAGGCGAGCGCTTCCGGACCGCCTTCCTTCTCCTCGCCCCCGGCGTCCGCGGACTCACCCGCGGCTTCGACGGCCCCGGCGAGCACGTCCTCGCCGAGCAGCTCCTCGACCGGCGCCCAGCGGGCACTGTTCGCGTCGCCGCCCGCCCTGGGCGCGGGCAGGTCCGGGGCCAGGGCCAGGTGCGCGACGCTGACCACCCGCATGCGCGGATCGCGGTCGGGCGCCCCGTACGTCGCCAGCTGCTCCAGGTGTGCGCCGTTGCCCGGCACGGGCGGCGGGGCGGCGGGATCGTAGGCGCAGAGACCCGTCTCCTCGACCAGTTCGCGTGCGGCCGCGGCACCGAGGTCCTCCTCCGCGCGCACGAAGCCGCCGGGCAGCGCCCAGCGCCCCTGATACGGCGCTTCCCCTCGCCGTACGACCAGGGTGCAGAGCGCGTGGCGGCGCACGGTGAGCACGACCAGGTCGACGGTGACGGCGAAGGGCGGAAAGGCCGACGGGTCGTAGGGAGGCATGCCGCGATCATAGTCGTCTTCCTGACGATAAACACGCCCCTCGGCAGGATCGGCGACGGCTTCGGCGCCGTGCCGCGGAGCTTCCCCCGTGTCCGTGTCCGACATCCCGTCACACCCCCAGCTGAAGGCCCTCCGCGGCCTCCTCGACCATACCGAGACCGAGCCTGCCCACCCGTACGGCGAACGGTTCACCCGCCACCACGAGCCCCGAGAACCGGATCGCTCCGACGGGGGCGGAGCGCATCGGGTGGGCCGACACGGACCGCCCCGGTGCGTCGGGCCGGATTCCGGCGAGCGCGAGCAGTGCGTGGACGGCTCCGGCGGCCGCGACGGCCGCCGGCCGGCACGCGGCCGGGTGCGGCACCGGGCGACCGCCCGCCGTCCGCTGCTCCCCCGCGTACATCTCGGGCAGCCGGTACGCGAAGGCCTCCGCCGCGTCGAGCAGCCCACGCAGCAGGGAGGCGGCCTCCTTCTCGTGGCCGACGGCGGCGAGTCCGGCGACGGCGACCGCCGTCTCGTGCACCCGCACGGCACCCGCCCGGTGGCCGAAGGGGTTGTGTCCCGGCTCCTTGACGCCCAGCCCGCGCAGCCCCCAGCCGGAGTCGAGGGCCGGGGCACCGAGCAGCCTCGCCAGCTGTTCGCTCTCCGCCCTGTCCAGCAGGCCCCGCGCGTACCGGCCACCGCCCAGCAGTCCGGTGTCGAGGAGGTGCGCTGCCCAACCGCCCAGGTGGGGCAGACTCCTGCTGTCCGGTCCGCGGGCGGCGGCAGGGCGGCCGCCCGCCGGGTCGTCGAGCCAGAACTCCCGGCGGAAGCGCTCGCGCAGGGTCCGGGCCATATCGCGCAGTGCGTCCCCACCCGGCCTCCCGCACCCGTCGAGCAGGTCCGCCCCGAGCAGGGCGGCGCGGTGCGCGTGCGCCTGTGTCTCGGCCCGCCAGGGTGCGGCGGGCCCCGGGTCCGGCACGAGGCCCGTCCCACCGGCCGCCCGGCGCAGCCAGCCGAGGCAGCGCTCCGCCACGGGCAGCAGCTCCTCCAGGTCCGCCGCCGGAAGCCCCCACCGGCGGGCCTCGGCGAGCACGACCGGAAAGGCGAGGGTGGCCTCGACGCCCGTGCAGCGGGGCGGCAGGTGCGGGCCCGCGTCCCTGAGGGGCCCCCGCATGCGGCCGGCCTCGGGACCGTCACCCGAGAGCTGGGCGCGGCCGAGGGCGCGCAGGGTGGTGACGGCGAGCCGGGTACCGAGGGGCAGGGCCATGCGGGCGGCCCAGAGCGCCTCGGCGGTGACCGGTCCGCAGCGCCAGGGAACGCCTGCCGCGAGGTGCACGTCGGCGGGGTGCGCCGGGTCGCGCTGGAGCAGGGCCCGCAGGTCCTCGACCGACGTCCGCAGCAGTTCCCCCGGTCGCGGGTCGTCGCTCTCGGCATGGGCGTCGGCGAGGAGGTGGCCGCCCGGCCGCCCGGCGCCGCCGCCCGAGGGGGCGGTGGGCCGGGCGGCCGAGCCCTCGTGGATCCGTAGCCGGACCGTGAAGGAGCCTCCGGGCTCCAGCTCGGCCTCCCAGCGCAGTACTCCGGCGGCCGCCAGGGCGTCCATGGGCGGCGGGTCCGCCGTGACGGCGACGGCGCGACCGCCGCCGTCGGTCCAGCGCAGGCCGGTGCCGTGGACGCTCGCGGTGAGCTCGGGTCCCGACCTGCCGGACGCCACCGTGCCCAGGTCCGCGAGATCCGTGCCCAGAGAGATTTCCACGGGGAGCCGGAGCGGACGGGCGACAGCGCTGCGCAGGGTGATCCGCTCGGTGCCGTCGGCGCTCCGCGTGCGCTCGACGGAGAGACCGGGGTCGGGCCCCGTGTCCCCGGGGAGGCGGAGGACACCGAGGAAGACCGCTCGATCGGCTGCCGCCATTCGGCCCTGGAGGGCGACGGGCTCACGCCCCGCCACTCGCAGGACGCAGCGGGACAGGAGCCGTCGCCCCGCCGCGTACACGCCCTCGGGTCCCTCGCCGGTGAGCTGACCGTGCTCCGCGCAGACGGCGAGGGCGGGCAGGGCCACGCAGAGGAGCGCGCCGTGCACCGAGGGAAGCTCTGCGGGGCGCGCGGCACGGGGAGGCGCGACGCCGGGACCGGGCGGCCGCCCGGGCGTAGGCCCGGTGGGGGGTCCGGTGGGACGGCCGGGGGCCGGGACGGGGCTGAGGGCCATGGCGGGTACGGGGTGCTCTCTGTGCGAACCGGGCGGCCGGCGAAGTGACGGCGGGACGGTTCGGACGACTCCGCCAGAGAGCTGAACGCGCCTGCGGGCGGCCGGGTCACGCTCGTCATCGGCCACTCCTGCTGCCGCGCTGCCCGCCGTGCCTCGGAGCGCCCTTCCCCGGCTTGCCCGTGGCGGGCCCACCGGGCCGCACCCCGGCCGTCGGCCGGCGCTCGCCTCCGCCGGGCCGGCGGCCGGGGTCACGCAGGGTCTGCCGCGTGCCCTGCGGGCGGGCGGTGCGCATCCGGACCCGCCGGGAAGAGGCAGCGGCGTCCTGCTCCGAGGCCACTCGGCTGTCCCGCTCGCTCCTCAGGCAGGAGCGGAGCGACTCGGGGTCGAGCCCTTCGTTGCACGCCTGGTGCAGCAGCTGGGCGAAGACGTACTCGGGGTCGGCGTCGAGTGCGAGTCCGAGGGCGACCCGGGCGGTGGGCTCGTCGCCCGTGGACCAGGCCGTCCAGCCCGCGAGGGTGAGGGGCGCGGCGGCGTGCTCCTGGTAGGGGGTGACGCAGCGCCGGGCCAGCACGCGCCAGAGCCGCAGGGCCGCCGTGCCCTCCCAGCCCTCCATCCATTCGGCGGCGCGGTCACGCGTGACGCGGTCCTGGAGACCGATGATCAGCGCGGCCGCTTCGTCGGTCCCGACGAGCGCGTCATCGGCCGCGTCGCCCTCGGCCGTCCACACGACGGCCCTCCCCGCGCCCACCGGGACCGCCCGACCGGCCGGGGCAGCCGGGACGGTCGGGGCAGTCGAGCTCTCCTGGACCCTCGGGTTCTGCGGGTGCTGCCGGCTCTCCGGGCTCTCCGGGTTCTCCGGGTTCTGCGGGTGCTGCGGGTGCTGCGGGTGCTGCGGGTTGGCGAACCGGCGGAGGATCTCCCGGGCGAGTCGCACGGTCGTCTCGCGCACGTCCTGCCGCTCCTGGCCCTCGGCGTCCTCGAGGATCCGGGGGACGATCGACGCGGAGGTCGCGTCCAGTGCCGCACGCTGTTCCTCCTCCCGGGGTCCTCCGGACGGCTTGAACCGGCCCTCCATGTCCCGCAGGGATCCCCGTACCTGGACTCCGGCGTAGGCCGCTGCCGCCGCCATCACCGACGTACCGCTGAGGGCGAGCGGGGTGCCGTCGGGCGGACAACAGCGTGCGTCGGGGCAGCAGTAGGAGAAGTAGAGACCGTCGGAGATGCAGAGGGCCTCGTAGACAGGGATGTCGAGTGCGCCGCAGGCGGTGCGGAGGCGCTGGGCGAAGGGGCGCAGGCGCTCCATGACGCTGCGGCCCGTCTCCCCGGCTGCCGGGTCCTGGCACAGGAAGACGACGATGCCGTCCGGCCGGGTGCCGCTCCTCGCACCTCCCTCGATCAGGCATTCGGCGAGGTGATCGGCGGTGGACGCCCATTCACGGGGCGAGCGCGGAATGCCGAGCCTGACCCGGCCGCCGAAGCGGCCGTGCTCACCGTGCAGGGCGGCCAGGACGACGGAGTCGGTGGGGTGGAAGCCCAGCATGAACGGCAGGGCGTCGGCCAGTTCCGCCGGGCCTCGCAGGGTGATCTGCTGGGTACGGGTGGGTCCGCTGGATTCGTGGTGGTTCGCGTTCATGGTCAGGACGTTCTCGTGATCTCCCGAAATCCGAAACCCCTGTGGATAACTCCCGGAACGCGGCATCCGTCCACCCGTCGAGTTGTCCACAGGTCCGGCGTCTCATTCGCGCGATGTCCGAGGCATCGGGTTGCATGGAGGCATGACCCACGCAGACCCCTTGGAAGACCGCGCCGCCCTGCGGACCGCCGCCGATGCCGTGCTGGCCCGTCTCGTCTCGGACCCGACCGGCAGGGCGAGACTGCGCGAGGACCAGTGGCGGGCCATCGAGGCCCTGGTCGCGGACGGACGCAGGGCCCTGGTCGTGCAGCGGACCGGCTGGGGCAAGTCGGCCGTGTACTTCGTGGCGACCTCGCTGCTCCGCGAGCGCGGCAGTGGTCCGACCGTGATCGTCTCCCCCCTTCTCGCCCTGATGCGCAACCAGGTGGAGGCGGCTGCCCGGGCGGGCATCCGCGCCCGGACGATCAATTCCTCGAACACGGAGGAGTGGGAGACCGTCCAGGAGGAGGTGTCCGCCGGCGAGGTGGACGTGCTCCTGGTGAGCCCCGAGCGGCTCAACAATCCCGACTTCCGCGACCAGGTACTCCCCCGCCTCGCGGCTGCCACCGGGCTGCTCGTGGTCGACGAGGCGCACTGCATCTCGGACTGGGGACACGACTTCCGGCCCGACTACCGCAGGTTGCGCACGATGCTGGCCGACCTGCCGTCCGGGGTACCGGTGCTCGCGACCACCGCGACGGCGAACGCCCGGGTGACGGCGGACGTGGCCGAGCAGCTCGGTACGGGCGCCGGCACGGACGCCCTGGTGCTGCGCGGGCCGCTGGACCGGGAGAGCCTGAGCCTGGGCGTGGTCAGGCTTCCGGACGCGGCCCATCGGCTGGCCTGGCTGGCCGATCACCTCGGCGAACTGCCCGGCTCCGGGATCATCTACACACTGACCGTCGCGGCGGCCGACGAGGTCACGGCCTACCTGCGCCAGTGCGGACACACGGTCTCCTCCTACACGGGCCGCACGGAGAACGCCGACCGGCAGCAGGCGGAGGACGATCTCCAGGCCAACCGGGTCAAGGCACTGGTGGCGACCTCGGCCCTCGGCATGGGCTTCGACAAGCCGGACCTGGGGTTCGTGGTGCACCTCGGGTCACCCTCCTCCCCGATCGCCTACTACCAGCAGGTCGGCCGCGCCGGGCGAGGCGTGGAACACGCGGAGGTGCTGCTGCTGCCCGGGCAGGAGGACGAGGCGATCTGGCGCTACTTCGCCTCGGTCGCGTTCCCGCCCGAGGAGCAGGTGCGCCGCACGATCGACGTGCTCGCGCAGGCCGGCCGCCCGCTGTCCCTGCCCGCCCTGGAACCCTTGGTGGAGCTGCGCAGGACCAGGCTGGAGACGATGCTCAAGGTCCTCGACGTGGATGGCGCGGTGAAGCGGGTGAAGGGCGGCTGGGAGAGCACCGGCCGGCCCTGGGCGTATGACACCGAGCGGTACGCGTGGGTGGCCCGGCAGCGGGCCACCGAGCAGCAGGCGATGCGTGACTACGCGTCGACGACGGGGTGCCGGATGGAGTTCCTGCGGCGCCAGCTGGACGACGAGGAGGCCGCCCCGTGCGGTCGCTGTGACAACTGCGCGGGGGGCCGGTTCGATCCCAAGGTGTCCGACGCGGCTCTGGACGCGGCCAAGGGCGAGTTGGGCCGGCCGGGCGTGGAGGTCGAGCCCCGGAAGATGTGGCCGACGGGGCTCGCCGCTGTCGGGGTCGACCTGAAGGGGCGTATCCCCGCCGCCGAGCAGGCGTTCGGCGGCCGGGCCCTGGGGCGGCTCTCGGACATCGGCTGGGGCAATCGGCTGCGTCCGCTGCTGGCCGACACCGCTGCGGACGGTCCCGTTCCGGACGATGTCGTGCAGGCGGTGGTGCATGTCCTCGGTGACTGGGCCAAGGGGCCCGGGGGTTGGGCCTCCGGGTCGCCGGACGCGCCCGCCCGTCCCGTCGGCGTGGTCACGGTCGCCTCGCACCGCAGGCCGCGCCTGGTGGGTTCGCTGGGCCAACGGATCGCCGAGATCGGCAGGATGCCCCTGCTGGGCGCGGTGGAGTACGGCCCCGATGCGGACGAACTGCGGCTGTCCCGGACCAACAGTGCCCAGCGGGTGGTCGGGCTGCAGCGCACCCTGACGGTCTCCGCCGAGCTGGCCGAGCGGCTGGCCGCGGCGGGCGGTCCGGTTCTCCTGGTGGACGATCTGTCCGACAGCGGCTGGACGTTGGCGGTGGCGGCGCGGCTGCTGCGGCGGGCCGGAGCGGAAGGGGTGTTTCCGCTGGTGCTTGCCGTCCAAGGGTGAAACAGGAGGGGAAACGGGGAGTGAACAATGGGCAACTGGGCAGGGATATGAGTGGCATACCAACGCATTCCCGTCAGCGGCCTCAATTGCTCGTTGCCGCTCGCGCACGGGCCAGCAAGAATTGGGAAACCGCCTCGCACGGCCCGTCAGCGGTCCGGAAGGACTGTGCCGTGGTGCGCCCTCACCCGACCTTGCCCGCCTCGCGGGCGCGTATCCGAAGGGAGGACCGTGACCCTCGGATTCGCTCTGCCCACAGCCACCTCGCCCAGATCTTCGTCCGAGTCCGCCAACCGCCTCGCTCGGATACTCGAACCTGCCGAGTGGTCAGCGGCGGGGATCCCCCTGCTGCGCAATCCGCGTGAGGTCGTCAGCGGCCTCCACTCACGTCACACACCCACGCCCTCGACGGCGGTCCTGGCGATCCTGGACCACGAGGAACGACTCGCCGCCAGCGCATCGTTCGTCCGGCGCCCCACGCCCGCGGACGGCTGGGAGTTCCGCAACGCTCTGCTCGCGCACCTGCGGCGGGTCATCCCGCACGACCTCCGAAGGCGCACGCCCGTACGGACCGCGGTCCTCCTGTACTGCCGGGAGGGCGACGAGCGCTGGACGGAGGAGGACGGGGCCTGGATGTGGGGGCTCCGGGACGCCTGCACCCTGCACGGGCTCCGCTGCGGCGCGTACATCACGCTGACCCGCGGCGGCTGGCAGGTGCTCGGCGAGGGCCGGGGCGGCCGTCGGCCGAGTTCCGACTCGATCCCGCTGCCACTCGGCGACGGGCCCGCCGAACTCGGCCTGCTCACACCGCGAACCGCGAGCGGCGCCGCCGAGCCCCTGCGCCGGGCCGCCGCCCGCTGATCGCTGATCGCTGATCGCTGATCGCGTGAACGACGTCGGCCCCCGCCGGACCCGGTTCGGTCCGGCGGAGGGGCCGTCGGTCAGACGCCGGCGCCTGCTCCAAAGAGCGTCGTGACGCGCTGCGGGTCACCGCAGACGACGAGCAGCGCGCTCGCGCGGGCCATCGCCGTCGGCAGGGCCTTGGCGGCCGTCTCGTCGTCTCCGCTGTTGAGGGCGACGATCACCACGGGGCGGGTGGCGGCCCGCTCCACGGCGGCGGCGTGCGCGAAGAAGACATCGTCACCGGTGTCCTGCTGGGCCCAGTAGGCGGCCTCGCCGAAGGACAGTTCGTGCGTGGCCCACGGGTGGGGGTCGCCGGTGGTGAGCACCAGGACCTCGCCCGGCGCCCGGCCGTTCTCCAGAAGCAGGTCCAGGGCCTCTTCGGCGGCGTCGAGCGCGCCGTCGACGGCGGCCGGGATCAGCTGGAGCTGCGGCGCGGATCGCTGATCGGAACGATTCTCCGGGCTGTTCGCCGGAGACTGCCCGGCACCGGGGTGCGGGCGCTGCGCCGGTGCGGCAGGCCTGGCCGGGCCGGGTACAGGGCGTCCGGGACGCGGGGTGGCCGCGGTACGCGGGCCGGGTACGGGACGGGGGGTCGACGCGGGGCGGCCGGCGGCCGCGGTGGCGCGGGGACCCTGGGCGCTCTCGTGAATCTGAGGCTCCTCGGGGATGAGAGGCATGAGTGGATGTCTATCAAATGCCGCTGCGCTAGGCACCGGCGGGTGGGCACGCATGTGCACCCCGGCCGTGTGGGAGCCCCGTCGGCAGGGCCCCTCGACCGGAAGTTCAGAAGTCGAAGCCGAGTTGGCCCCCGCTTTCCAGCGCGGCCGCCTCGGCGGAGAGGCGGACCTTTTTGAGGTGGCGCCACCTGGGCATCGCGTCCAGGTACGACCAGGAGAGACGGTGGTGCGGGGTGGGCCCCAGCTCTTCGAGCGCCGCTTTGTGGACCGGCGAAGGGTAGCCCGCGTTGGCGCCGAAGGCGTAGGCCGTGTACTCCCCGGCCCCGATCCCCAGCTCCGCCATGACCGTGTCCCGCCGGACCTTGGCGATGACGGAGGCGGCGGCCACGGCGATGCAGGACTGGTCGCCCTTGATCACCGTACGCACCTGCCAGGGGCTGCCGAGGTAGTCGTGCTTGCCGTCGAGGATCACCGCGTCGGGCCGTACGGGAAGACCTTCGAGGGCCCGGACCGCCGCGAGCCGCAGCGCCGCGGTCATTCCGAGCTCGTCTATCTCCTGTGGGGAGGCGTCGCCGAGCGCGTACGCCGTGACCCACCCCTCCAGCTCCGCGGCGAGCGCGGTACGACGCTTGGGGGTGAGCAACTTGGAGTCGGTGAGGCCTTCGGGGGCCCGGCGCAGACCGGTGACGGCCGCGCACACGGTGACCGGGCCGGCCCACGCCCCGCGTCCGACCTCGTCGACTCCAGCGACGATCTTGGCTCCGGTGGTGGCTCGGAGCGATCGCTCGACGGTGTGGGTGGGTGGTTCGTACGGCATGGCGCCTGACAGGTTACGCCGCCTGGTGCGGAGTGCGGTACCCGGATTCCCCCCGGGCGCCCGAGGGGACATCGCGGGCAGGGTGCCCCGGGCACCGCGGGCGCCCTCCCTGGGGGCCGCCCCTCCGTCTCAGACGCGCAGCAGGGGCACCATGATCCGGTCGATGAGTTCGGCGAGCTCGGCATCCTGCCATTCACTCGCGCACACTTTGGAGCGGTACATCATCATGGCGGGAATGACGTCGACCACCAGGTCGTCGATGGCGTCGGCCCGCACTTCGCCCCTTGCGATTCCACGGCGCATAACGTCCCGGAAGAGCCGGGCCGAGGGCTCGACCACTCCCGTGACGATCAGGCCGTGGAACCGCTCGGCGGAGTCGGCATCGCATTCGTGAAGCACCGCACGCAGGGCGAAGCCGGGCTTGGAGTACATGACGTCCCGGACCCGTCGGCAGAGCTCGTACAGGTCCTCCCGCACGCCGCCGAGGTCCGGCGCCTCGTCGAGCGTCGGCAGTCCGGCCTGGAGGGCGTCGGCGACGAGGTCTTCCTTCGACGGCCAGCGCCGGTACACCGCGGCTTTACCCGTCTGCGCGCCGATCGCGACACCCTCCATCGTCAGGCCGTTCCAGCCGACCCTTCCCAGCTGCTCCAGCGCGGCCTCCAGGATGGCCCGTTCGAGCACGGGGCCGCGGCGTCGCAGCGACACGCCTTCCGGCCGGGCGGCGGCCGCGGAGCGTGAAGTAACCATCAGGATCTCTCCGTTGAGGCGATCTCATGTCGTCGGCAGCGCTCAGTGAACGGTTGCGTTCACTGAGGGGGACTCACTACCGTGGTGGACAGTGAACGGGTGCGTTCACTAATTCTTCCGTGGGGGATCCATAGTGACAACTTCTCCGGTGGACACACAGACCAAGGACGGGCCTGCTCGCGCCGGAGGTCGGCCGGGTATCGCCTTGACCGTGATCGCCGCCTGCCAGCTGATGGTCGTCCTCGACGCCACCATCGTGAACATCGGGCTGCCGCACATCCAGGACGCGCTCTCCTTCTCGACCACCGACCTGTCGTGGGTGCTCAGCGCCTACACGCTCACCTTCGGCGGTCTGCTGCTCCTCGGCGGACGGGCCGGGGACATCCTCGGGCGCCGCCGTGTGTTCATGGCGGGCATCCTGCTCTTCACCTTCGCCTCGCTGCTCGGAGGCTTCGCACAGGAGCCCTGGCACCTGCTCGCGGCGCGGGCCCTGCAGGGTGTCGGCGGCGCGATCGCCTCGCCCACCTCGCTCGCGCTGATCACCACGACGTTCCCCGAAGGACCGGAGCGCAACCGGGCCTTCGGCGTGTTCGCCGCCGTCTCCGCCGGCGGTGGCGCGATCGGCCTGCTCGCCGGCGGCGCGCTCACGGAGTGGCTGGACTGGCGCTGGGTCCTCTTCGTCAACGTGCCGATCGGCCTGCTGATCGCCTTCCTGGCCCCGCGCTACATCGCGGAGTCCGAGCGTCACCCCGGTCGGTTCGACATCGCGGGCGCCACGACCTCGACGCTCGGTATGGCGGCCCTGGTCTACGGCTTCATCCGGGCCTCCGAGAAGGGCTGGGAAGACGCGCTGACCATCGGTTCCTTCGTGTCGGCGGTGATCCTGCTGGCGGCCTTCGGCATCGTGGAGTCGCGCGCCAAGGAGCCGATCACCCCGCTCCGGATGTTCGCGGACCGCAACCGCTCGGGCACGTACGTCATCATGCTGAGCCTGTCGGCCGCCATGTTCGGCATGTTCTTCTTCATCGTGCTGTGGGTCCAGGACGTCCTGGGCTACAGCCCGATCCAGTCCGGGCTCGCCTTCCTGCCCGTGACGGTCGCGATCGGCGTCGGCGCGGGGCTCGCGCAGCGGCTGCTGCCGGTCCTCGGCCCCAAGCCGTTCATGGTGAGCGGCGCGGCGATCACGGGTACCGGTCTCCTCTGGCTGACCTTCATCGACTCGGGCAGCACCTATGCGAGCGGTGTCCTCGGTCCGATGGTCCTGTTCGGCTTCGGCATGGGCCTCAACTTCGTGACGCTCACGCTCACAGCCGTCTCCGGGGTGGCCCAGCACGAGGCGGGCGCCGCGTCGGGTCTGCTGAACGCCACCCAGCAGATCGGCGGTTCGCTCGGCCTGTCGATCCTGGTCACGGTCTTCGGCACCGCCAGCCGGGAGGAGGGCGAGAAGCAGTTGCCGGACTTCCTCGCGCACTCGACGCCCGAGCAGCAGGCCGAGGCCCTGAAGACGAAGGAGCTGCCGGCGCCCTGGGGCCACGAGGTGCTGACGTCGGGCATCTCCTCGGCCTTCACGGCCGCCGTCGGGATGGTGCTGATCGCACTGGTCACGGCCGTCCTGGTGATCCGGGTCCGCAAGAGCGACCTGGAAGCGCTCAGCGGCCGTGCCGAGGCCGCCGGACCGATGGCCTGAGCACCGCCGGCGGTCCGGACCACGCGAGGACCGTGCGCTCCGATGGCCGGGACGGCCGACTGAGCGCACCGATGGCCCCTGATCCCCTTCCGGGGGTTCAGGGGCCATCGTGTCGTCTCAGGCCGTCGTCGCCGGGACCCACTCCGGCAGGTCTTCGGTCCGCCCGAGCCAGTCGGCCGGCGGTGCACCGGTCGTCGCGGCGGCGACCACGCCCCCGGCGATGGCGCAGGTCGTGTCGACGTCGCCACCGACCTGCGCGGTCGTCCAGAACACCCGCTCGAAGTCACCGAGGCCTCGGGCCGCCGACCAGAGGGCGAACGGCACCGTGTCGTGCGCACTGGTCCGCCGGCCGCTGCCTAGCACTGCGGCGACCGTGCCCGCGTCGCCGTAGTCGAGCATGTCGCGGGCCCGGCGCAGTCCTGCCCCGACCGCGCTGCGCGGCACCAGGGCGACGACCCCGTCGAGCAGCGCCTCGGGCGTGGGCGGTCCCGCGGGGTCGGCGGCCAGCGCGGCCGCGGCGGCGACGGCCATGGCGCCCACCACGGCTTCACGGTGCTGGTGGGTCGTGTACGCGGAGATCTCGGCCTGGTGCGTCGCCTGCTCCGGGTCATCGGCGTACCAGGCCCCGAGGGGGGCGATCCGCATCGCGGCGCCGTTGCCCCAGGATCCCTGGCCCTGGAAGAGCGCGGCGGCCAGCTCCCGCCAGTCGCCCCCTTCCCGGATGAGGCGGAGCATCCGGTTGACCGCGGGGCCGTAGCCCCGGTCGAAGTCGTGGTGCTGGGCGAAGGACATGGCCAGGGCGTCCTGGTCGATCCGTTCGTGCCGGGCGAGGACGGCCAGGACGGAGCAGGCCATCTCGGTGTCGTCGGTCCACTGCCAGGGGCCGTCGGGCAGCTCGCGCCGCTTCAGCAGTGGGTAGTTGGCGGGTACGAAGAACTGGGAGCCCAGGGCGTCTCCCACGGACAGCCCGCGCAGGCTGGCCAGGGCGCGGTCGAAGCGCCGGTCGAATGAGGAGTCAGCGGTCATCGGTCTGCCACTCTATCCGGTGGGGCCGTACGGTTCCGGGGTACGCCAGCGTTCGAACGGCCTGTCCAGACGGTATCGCCCGTCATCGTCGAGCTGCAGCACGCGCGTTTCCGCGTTGCCGGGGTTGGAGAGCGACTCGAAATCCGCGACCGACCAGTGGAACCAGCGCATGCAGAACAGGCGCATGGTCAGGCCGTGGGTGACCAGCAGCACGTTGGGCGGATGGTCCGGCGCCTCGAAACTGCGGTACAGGCTCTCCAGGAACGCCCCGACCCGGTCGTAGACGTCCGCCCCCGACTCCCCCTGGGCGAAGCGGTAGAAGAAGTGCCCGTACGCGTCCCGGTAGGCCTTCTGCAGACGTACGTCCTCCCTCTCCTGCCAGTTGCCCCAGTCCTGCTCCCGCAGGCGGGGCTCCTCCCGCACCCGGACCCGCTCCGGGCGCAGCCGGAAGGCTCGGAGGGTCTCGTGCGTGCGGCGGTACGGCGAGACGTAGACGCTGACCGCCTCGTCCCCGAAGAGCTCCCGCAGCCGCTCCCCCGTCTCCTCCGCCTGCCGCAAGCCGGTCTCCGTGAGCCGCAGGGCATGGTCGGGCTCCCGTTCGTACACCGTGTCATCGGCATTGCCCTCGGACTCTCCGTGCCGTACGAGAACGATGCGCCGCGGTCGTGCCATACCCCGACCCTAGATCGCCGGTCCCGGGGAGGCTCGACCGAGGAGGCGCCCGGAGTCCATCCGGCGTATGTGTCCGGTGAAGCGGCGGCGCAGCGCACGGTCGTGCGAGACCACCACGAGGGCCCCCTTCCACTGTTCCAGGGCTGCTTCCAGTTCCTCGACGAGCCCCGGGGCCAGGTGGTTGCCCGGCTCGTCGAGCAGGAGGAGGTCGGCGGGCCGGGCCAGCAGCCGGGCGAGCGCCAGCCGACGGAGCTGGCCGGCGGAGAGACCTCCGACCGGAACGTTCAGGTCGGCCGGGCGGAACAGTCCGTACGAAAGGAGGAGTTCGGCCCGCTCGTCCTCGGGAAGGCCGAGCCCTCGCCCGAAGCAGGCGAGCAGCCGTTCCTCCGGGCGCCGGACGGTGACGTCCTGGGCCAGGTACGCGATCCGTCCGGTGCGCCGGACCTCCCCCGCGTCAGGTCGGACGATTCCGGCGAGGACACGCAGGAGCGTCGTCTTCCCCGCGCCGTTTCCACCGTGCACGAGCAGTCGCTCCCCCGCACCGACTGTGAGCGAGCCGACGGCGAGGCGGTCCGCGACCCGCACCCCGGTCAGGGTGACGAGCGCTCCCCCGGCGGCACAGGCCTGGGGGCGGGCGGTGAAGGAGAGGGGCGGCGGCGGCTGGGGCACGGGCTCTCCGCGGAGGCGTCTCAGCCGCTCGCGGGCGTTGCGGACGCGACCGGAGACGGAGGCCTGGACACGTCCCGCCGCCCGGTCGAACGCCATCTTGTTGTTGTCCTTCATCTCCCTGCCGGGTGCGACACCGCGGGCCGTGGTCGACGCGTACGCCTCCAGCCGCGCCGTCTCCTCGCGCCACTCCTCGTATGCCTCCTCCCAGCGTCGCCTGGCGGCCTCCCGCGCCGCCCGGTAGCCGGCGTATCCGTCTCCGTACCGCACGAGCGCACGCCGGTCGGCGTCGACCTCGACGATCGCGGTCGTGACCCGCTCGAGGAAGGTCCGGTCGTGCGAGACGGCCACCACGGTGCCGCGATGCGCGAGGAGGGATTCCTCCAGCCAGTCGAGCGCCTGCGCGTCGAGGTGGTTGGTGGGTTCGTCGAGCAGGAGCACCTCGGGCCCGGCCGCGACGGCGCAGGCGATGCCGAGGCGGGCGAGCTCGCCACCGGAGAGGCTGCCCAGCCGGCGCTCGCGACCGGTGTTCGCGAGTCCGAGCACGTGCAGCGCCTTGTCGACCCGGGCGTCCGCCTCGTACCCGCCGCGCAGCTCATAGGTGGTGAGGAGGTCGCCGTACGCGTCAAGCGCGTCTTCGCGCGCCGTCCCGAGTCCGGCTTCCAGTTCGCGCAGACGCCGTTCCATGGCGCGGAGCTCGGCGAGCGCGGCGCCGACGGCGTCCCCCACGGTGGCGTCCGGCGGCAGTTCGGGGGTCTGCGCGAGCATCCGCACGCCGCCGTCGGTGACGGTGACGACCCTCCCCTCGTCGGGCTGCTCGACCCCCGCGAGGAGGCGCAACAGGGTCGACTTGCCCGCTCCGTTCTCCCCCACGATCCCGATCCGCTCCCCGGGGCGGACGGAGAGCGAGACCTGGTCGAGCAGCAGTCGTTCACCACGGGCCACGACGACGTCGTGCACGGAGATCTGAGTGGGCAAGGGCGCCTCCTCGGGAAGAGTCATCAAACGCAACTGGGATTGCGTTAAGGAGAGTGTGGCAGACTCGACCCTCTAACGCAACGGGAGTAGCAATTGAATGACTCGATCGAGGAGCTTCCCGCCCCGGCACCCGGCAGCGCGCGCCCCGGCGGGCGCACCGCCCGCACCCGGGCGGCCGTCCGCGACGCGGTCCTGACCGGCCTGTCCGAGCACGGCTACCCGGCCCTGACCGTGGAATACGTGGCGGAGCACTCGGGCGTCCACAAGACGACGCTCTACCGTCGCTGGGGCAGCGTGGAAGGCCTTCTCGCCGACGCGCTCGACCTGGCGGGTGAGGACGCCTGGGCACCGCCGGACAACGGCAGCCTCTCCGAAGATCTGCGCGCGCTCGCGCACGAGGTGGTCGAGGCCTTCGGCGATCCCGCCGCCGCGGTCGCGCCGACCGCGTTCGTCGGCGCGGCCTTCCAGTCGCCGCGGGCCGCCGAAGCGCTGCACGGCTTCTACGAGGAGCGATTCCGCCGCTGCGAGGACGTGGTCACCCGGGCCGTCGCCCGCGGCGAAGCGCCGGCGGGCACGGACGCGGCCGCGGTCGTGCGCGCGGTCTCGGCGCCCCTGTTCCTCCGGCTCTTCGTCACCCGCGAACCGATCGACGGCACGCTCGCCGACCAGGCGGCACGCGTGGTCCTCGCAGGGGTCGACGCGGGCGCGTTCGTCCCCGCTTAGGCCTGCTCAGACCGTCATTCCCGCCTGGGCCTGCCCGACCGTCGGCATGGCCTGGCCCACCCCCGGGTTCGTCCAGGCCGGCCGGGCTCTTCCCGCTCAGACCGTCCAGGCCGAGTCGAGCTGCACCACGTCCCCGGCCAGAGCCGCCACATCGGCCGCGGTCCTGGCCCGCAGCCCGAGCCGCTCGATGCGCTCCGCCCGGTACTTTCCGTGCTCCGCGGTGGACTGCCACATCGAAAGCACCAGGAACTCGCTGCCGGGCGCCTCTCCGAAAAGGCCCCGAAGCATGCCGGGGGACCCCGCCATCGCCGGGTTCCACACCTTCTCCTGCATGAGGGCGAAGTGCTCGGCGCGGTCCTCATGGACACGGCAGTGCGCGACCCGCGCCACGTCGGCGTCGGAGAACCGCGGCTCGAATCCCGTCTTCACGTCGAAGCGGTGGTCGAACAGCTTGACCTGGGCGTCCTTGAACGTGCCCATCTGCGAGGCCGCCAGCCGGTCGTGGGAGCGGGCCATGAAGGAGTCGTAGAAAGCCCGGCTCTCCCAGAACGCGAAGACATGGGCGACGTCCGGCCGAATCCGGCTCCACCCACCGCCCTGCCCCCGGAACCCCGGCTCACCGAGCAGCCCCGCCCATTTCCGCTGTCCCCGCTCGAACCCTCGACGGTCCGTCACGGTGCAGCGAATCCACTTGACCAGCACCGCGCCATCGTACGGGGCCGACGACCGCCCCGGCAGACCTCTTCAGGCTCCCGCCGGGTGCATTCGCTCCAGTGCCGCGCGCTCCCCTTCGTCCAGCTCGATTCCGAATTCGGATTCCAGCATGGCGATCAACTCATCGACGAGCAGCGTCCGTTCCTCGGTGGTGCCGTCCGTCCGAACCATCGACAACGTCTCGCGCACCAGGGCCCTGCGCACGTCCGCGCCGGGCCTCTGGGCCACGACCTGGCCGAGGAACCGAGAGTCGGGGTGGCTGGAGCTGTAGTGGTTCATGACGGCGAAGTCACCGGGGTAGAGGGTCTGCGGAGCGAAGGCGTACAGATCGGTCCAGCCCTGCGGACGCAGGGAGCGGAGGACGTGGATGCCCTCGGCCTCGACACCGATTCCGAAGGTCCAGCCGCCCTGCTCGACGCACGCCCCGTCCCGCAGGGGTACCGGCTCCAGCGGACCCTGCCAACCGAACCCGACGTCGGCGAGCCACTGTTCACCACCGAGCGTGACGACCAGGAGGGCGTGCGTCACGGGCGTCAGCGCACCGCCCCGCGAACGATTACGGGCGCCACGGCCGGACACGGTGAACCCGATCCGTTCGAGGACGGCCGCGAAGAGGGAGTTCTGCTCGTAGCAGTAGCCGCCCCGGCGCCGCCCCACGATCTTGTCCTGCAGGCTCTTCAGATCCAGGGGGACCCGCCGCCCCAGCGCCACGTCGAGGTTCTCGAAGGGCACGGCCCGGATGTGGGCCCGGTGAAGGCCCGCCAAGGTCCGTGCGTCAGGCACGAGTTCACGGCCCCGCTCGGCCACATATCCAATTCGAGCCAGATATGCGTCGAGATCCAGCTCGTCACCGCTCCACAAACCGCTCTCCCCCCTCAACCCTCGGGCCCCCTGTCGTAGCCCCATGACACCATGAGCAATCGGCCCAGGACCACGGGCTTTTGAGCGGTCGACGGTACGACGCGAAGCGTGCGCGGGGGCGTACGCGGAGAGGGGAAGCACCATGAGCGGACTCAACAAGGGAGTGGGACGCGTCGAGGTGACGCTCAAGTGGGACCCTGCCCCGAGCGGCGCGCCGGCCCACGACCTGGACCTCGTCGCCGGCGTCTTCGCGGCGGACGACCCGGACGGGGCGCCGGTCCATCTGGTGCACTTCGGCAGCCGCTCCCCCGACGGCACGATCACGCTCCACCGTGACAGCCGCACGGGCCAGGGATTCGGCTACGACGAGGCCATGACCCTGGAGCTGGACCGGCTGGCACCGCGGTACGCGCGCGTGGTGGTGGGCGTCGCCATACAGCAGGCCGGCGGGCGGCTGGCCTTCGGCGACGTGACGAACACCGGCATCCGGGTCCGCGAGGGCTACACGGACCTGCTGGTCCACGACTTCGCGGACGTACCGGACGCCCTATCGGCGACGGTCGTGGAGTTCACCCGCGTCGGCGCGGAGGGGTGGACGTACCGCCCGCTCAGCCACGGCTTCGACGCCGACCCCCAGGACTTCACCAGGGTGCTCGGCACCGCCCACCCCTGACACCCGCCGGCACGAGAAGGCGGGCTGCCCGGACACGGCGAAGGGGACCGGCGCGAGGCCGGTCCCCTTCGTGAGGCGCTGGTCAGTCACCCGCGCGGACCGCGCCGGACATCACGTCCGACGCGGCCACGCCGGGTGTCAGCTGCAACCGCTGGTCGAGCCGCAGCCCTCGCAGATGTAGCAGGAGCCGGCGCGCTGCATCTTCGTACCGCAGGAGAAGCAGAGCGGGGCGTCGGCGCTGATGCCGAGCTGCATCTCGACGAGCTCCGCCGAGGTGTGGGCCTGCTTCGGGGCCGGGACCTCGATCTTCGGAGCCGGGGCGGCGACGGCCTTCAGCTCCTGAGCACGGGGCGCCGACTGGGCCAGACCCTCGACGTCGACGTCGTCCTCCTCGGACTGCTCGTACGAGCCGGTGTCCAGGTGGCGCTGACGCTCCTCGGCCGAGTGGATGCCGAGGGCGGAGCGGGTCTCGAAGGGCAGGAAGTCCAGCGCCAGGCGGCGGAAGATGTAGTCGACGATCGACTGCGCCATCCGCACGTCCGGGTCGTCCGTCATGCCGGCCGGCTCGAAGCGCATGTTGGTGAACTTCGAGACGTACGTCTCCAGCGGGACGCCGTACTGCAGACCGACGGAGACGGCGATGGAGAAGGCGTCCATCATGCCGGCGAGCGTCGAACCCTGCTTGGACATCTTGAGGAAGACCTCGCCGAGACCGTCGTCCGGGTAGGAGTTGGCGGTCATGTAGCCCTCGGCGCCACCGACGGTGAACGAGGTGGTGATCCCCGGACGGCCCTTGGGCAGGCGCTTGCGGACCGGGCGGTACTCGACGACCTTCTCGACGGCCTCGCGGATCGTCGCCTCGGACTTCGCGGTGACCTCGACCTTCTCCTCCTCCTTCTTCTTGGCGGAGAGGGGCTGGCCGACCTTGCAGTTGTCGCGGTAGATGGCGAGCGCCTTGACGCCCATCTTCCAGGCCTCGAAGTAGACCTCCTCGACGTCCTCGACCGTGGCCGTCTCCGGCAGGTTCACGGTCTTGGAGAGGGCGCCGGAGATCCACGGCTGGATGGCGGCCATCATGCGGACGTGGCCCATCGCGGAGATGGAACGCTCGCCCATGGCGCAGTCGAAGACCTCGTAGTGCTCGGTCTTCAGACCGGGAGCGTCGATCACGTTGCCGTTCTCGGCGATGTGGGCGACGATCGCCTCGATCTGCTCCTCCTGGTAGCCCAGGCGGCGCAGGGCCTGCGGGACGGTGCCGTTGACGATCTGCATCGAGCCGCCGCCGACCAGCTTCTTGAACTTGACCAGGGCGAGGTCGGGCTCGAGGCCGGTGGTGTCGCAGGACATCGCGAGACCGATGGTGCCGGTCGGGGCGATGACCGAGGCCTGGGCGTTGCGGAAGCCGTTCTTGGCGCCGAGGCGGATCACGTCCTGCCAGGCCTCCGTGGCGGCGGCCCAGATCGGCGAGTCCAGGTCGTCCGTGCGGACGGCCTTGGTGTTCTCGTCGGCGTGCTGCTGCATGACGCGCTGGTGCGGCTCGGCGTTCAGGGCGTAGCCGTCGTACGCGCCGACGACCGCGGCAAGCTCGGCGGAGCGCTTGTAGGAGGTGCCGGTCATCAGGGAGGTGATGGCACCGGCGAGGGCGCGGCCGCCGTCGGAGTCGTACGCGTGGCCGGTCGCCATCAGCAGGGCGCCGAGGTTGGCGTAGCCGATGCCGAGCTGGCGGTAGGCGCGGGTGTTCTCGCCGATCTTCTGGGTGGGGAAGTCGGCGAAGCAGATGGAGATGTCCATCGCGGTGATGACGAGCTCGACGACCTTGGCGAAGCGCTCGATCTCGAAGGACTGGTTGCCCTTGCCGTCGTCCTTGAGGAACTTCATCAGGTTCAGCGAGGCGAGGTTGCAGGACGTGTTGTCCAGGTGCATGTACTCGCTGCACGGGTTCGAGCCGTTGATACGGCCGGACTCGGGGCAGGTGTGCCAGTGGTTGATCGTGTCGTCGTACTGGATGCCCGGGTCGGCGCAGGCCCACGCGGCCTCGGCCATCTTGCGGAAGAGCGACTTGGCGTCGACCTCCTCGATGACCTCGCCCGTCATACGGGAGGTGAGACCGAACTTCCCGCCGGACTCGACCGCCTTCATGAAGGTGTCGTTCACGCGGACGGAGTTGTTGGCGTTCTGGTACTGGACGGACGTGATGTCGTCGCCGCCCAGGTCCATGTCGAAACCCGCGTCACGGAGGGCGCGGATCTTCTCCTCCTCCTTGACCTTGGTCTCGATGAAGTCCTCGATGTCGGGGTGGTCGACGTCGAGGATGACCATCTTGGCCGCGCGGCGGGTCGCGCCGCCCGACTTGATCGTTCCCGCGGAGGCGTCGGCGCCGCGCATGAAGGAGACCGGGCCGGAGGCGTTGCCGCCGGAGGAGAGCAGTTCCTTGGAGGAGCGGATGCGGGAGAGGTTCAGGCCGGCTCCGGAGCCGCCCTTGAAGATCATGCCCTCCTCCTTGTACCAGTCGAGGATGGACTCCATGGAGTCGTCGACGGACAGGATGAAGCAGGCGGAGACCTGCTGGGGCTGGGGCGTGCCGACGTTGAACCAGACCGGCGAGTTGAAGCTGAAGATCTGGTGCAGGAGGGCGTAGGCCAGCTCGTGCTCGAAGATCTCGGCGTCGGCGGGCGAGGCGAAGTAGCCGTACTCCTCGCCGGCCTTCGTGTACGTCTTCACGATCCGGTCGATGAGCTGCTTGAGACCGGTCTCGCGCTGCGGGGTGCCGACGGCCCCGCGGAAGTACTTGCTGGTGACGATGTTGACCGCGTTCACCGACCAGAAGTCGGGGAACTCGACGCCACGCTGCTCGAAGTTGATCGAGCCGTCGCGCCAGTTGGTCATGACGACGTCACGGCGCTCCCAGGCCACCTCGTCGTACGGATGCACGCCGGGGGTGGTGTGGATGCGCTCGATACGCAGGCCCTTGCTCGCCTTGGTTCCCTTGGAACGAGAACCACGTGCTGCCGGACCGCTCGCCGTCTCTGTCATGCCGCCTCCCATATACGGGCAAAACACACTTCGGCACCCAGAAAGTCCCAGGGCACCGTCTTCTGTACGTCGTTCTGTACTGCTGCCACGAACGCCACGGGGGTCGCGCTCGGGGCACGTCTGTCGGCCGCTCCGCGGCCGGCCGGGCCCGTGGACCCGGGCCGCCGGTCAGTCGGCGGCGGTCGCGGGAACGGGGACCTCGGGGGTCGCACCGGTCCCGCCGTTCTCAGAGAGAGGCCGCACGCGGAGTTCCGCGATGGCGGTCTCGAAGTCTTCCAGGCTGTCGAAAGCCTTGTACACGGACGCGAAGCGCAGGTACGCGACGAGGTCGAGCTCCTGCAACGGGCCGAGGATGGCCAGACCCACGTCGTGGGTGGTCAGCTCGGCGCTGCCGGTGGCGCGCACCGCCTCCTCGACCCGCTGGCCGAGCTTGGCGAGGGCGTCCTCGGTGACCGGTCGCCCCTGGCACGCCTTGCGCACCCCGGAGATGACCTTGGTACGACTGAAGGGCTCGGTGACACCGGACCGCTTCACCACCATGAGCGAGCACGTCTCGACCGTCGTGAAACGACGGGAGCAGTCGGGGCACTGGCGACGGCGTCGGATCGACGTCCCGTCGTCGGTGGTGCGACTGTCGACGACACGGCTGTCGGGGTGCCTGCAGAAGGGGCAGTGCATTGGTTCCGACCCTCCCTCACGGCACGACTGGTGAACCTCACCGGGCCCGTGAAGGCCCTGCGAGGCGACCACCAGCATAGGCGATGTGGGCACCCCCGGCAGACCGGGGACCACTACCCCTGGGTGGCCGGTGCCATCCAACCACTAGATCTTGGGTTGGGGGCGCTTCCGGACCCTCCGCGTGTCGCGGCGCGCCCGCTCCCGCGATTCCGCACCCGCGGGTGCGACACTGGGAAGGTGCACCGGATGCCCGCGGCCCGGCGGCGAAGGCTACTGTAATGACCGTTTTGGGGCGGCGGCGTGAGAGTGCTCATACACCCGTATGCGTACAGGCGTAAGGCAATCTGCGAATTTTCACTCGAACGTGTGTTTGGCGCAACCTTTCGAAAGCCACTACCGTTGTGCCAGCCAGGGAGACCATTCGAGAGGGGCCGACGACGTGACCACCACCGCAGACAGTGCCACCATCACCGCCCAGGACCGCTCCCAGGGCCGACTCGAGCCGGTACACGCCATGAATGACACAAGCATGAACGGCGAGGAGCCCGGGCGACCCGCCCGCGCCCTCCCCGGGCGACCTCCAGGCATCCGAGCCGACAGTTCCGGTCTCACCGACCGGCAGCGCAGGGTCATCGAAGTCATCCGCGACTCGGTCCAGCGACGCGGCTACCCGCCGTCGATGCGCGAGATCGGGCAGGCGGTCGGCCTCTCCAGCACTTCCTCGGTCGCGCACCAGCTCATGGCGCTCGAGCGCAAGGGCTTCCTCCGTCGCGACCCGCACCGCCCCCGGGCCTATGAGGTCCGCGGTTCCGACCAGCCCAGCACGCAGCCGACGGATACCACGGGCAAGCCCGCCGCGTCCTACGTGCCGCTGGTCGGCCGGATCGCGGCCGGCGGGCCGATCCTGGCGGAGGAGTCGGTCGAGGACGTCTTCCCGCTCCCCCGGCAGCTGGTCGGCGACGGCGAGCTGTTCGTCCTCAAGGTCGTCGGCGACTCGATGATCGAGGCCGCCATCTGTGACGGCGACTGGGTCACCGTCCGCAGGCAGCCCGTCGCGGAGAACGGCGACATCGTGGCGGCCATGCTGGACGGCGAGGCCACGGTGAAGCGCTTCAAGCGCGAGGACGGTCACGTCTGGCTGCTCCCGCACAACGCGGCGTACCAGCCGATCCCCGGCGACGAGGCCACCATCCTCGGCAAGGTCGTGGCGGTACTCCGGCGGGTGTGACACCTCGCCGGCTCTGACCGGGCCCCGGAACCCACTGCGCCGGTTCCGGGGCCCTACCGTGTCCGGAGGGGCTCCGGGAGCACCCGAGCCCTTCGCACTCCCCGGTGAGGCTCAGCCGCCGGCGGCCTTGGACGCGGCGTCGATGGCCGCGAGCGACCTCCGAACCTGGTTGCGGTCGGTCGTGTACCAGAAATCGGGCAGCGAGGCCTTCAGATAGCTGCCGTACCGGGCCGTGGCCAGCCGGGGGTCGAGGACCGCCACGACACCCCGGTCACCCGTGGCCCGCACCAGGCGGCCCGCTCCCTGCGCCATCAGCAGGGCCGCGTGCGTCGCCGCGACCGCCATGAAGCCGTTGCCCCCGGCCTCCTCGACCGCCTTCTGCCGGGCGCTCATCAGCGGGTCGTCCGGGCGAGGGAACGGGATCTTGTCCATGACGACCAGCTGACAGCTGGCTCCCGGAACGTCCACGCCCTGCCAGAGCGACAGCGTGCCGAAGAGACAGGTCTGCGGATCGGCCGCGAAGTTCTTGATCAGCTCGCCGAGTGTGTCCTCGCCCTGCAGCAGGATCGGCAGCTCCGGGACCCGGGTCCGCAACTCCTCCGCGGCCTGCTGCGCCGCACGCATCGACGAGAACAGCCCGAGGGTCCGTCCGCCGGCCGACTGCATCAGCTCCGTCAGCTCGTCGAGCATGTCGCCCCGGTCCCCGTCGCGGGCGGGGCGGGAGAGGTGCTTGGCGACGTAGAGGATGCCCTGCCTGGGGTAGTCGAACGGGGAGCCGACGTCGATGCCCTTCCAGACGGGCAGGTCGTCGCCCGTGGTGCCCTCGGGAGCGAGACCGAGCGAAGCACCGACCCCGTTGAAGTCGCCGCCCAGTTTGAGCGTCGCCGAGGCCAGCACCACGGACCGCTCCGTGAACAGCTTCTCCCGCAGCAGTCCCGAGACGGTGAGCGGAGCGACCCGCACCGACGCCCCGAAACGGTCGTGACGCTCGTACCAGACGACGTCGTACTCGGAACCCTGCGTGATCCGCTCCGCGACACCGTGGACGGACTCCACGGAGGCCATGGCCTGCTTGCGTACGGCGTCCTCGTCCTGCACGGACCGGTCCCGCGTGGAGCCCAGGGCCGTGATCACCGCACGGGCCGCGTCCCGCAGCGCCATCAGCGCGTACGCGAGATCCTCCGGGATCTCCTCCAGGCGCCCCGGCAGGGCCAGCTCCATCACGCGCTCGAAGCCCTCGGCGGCGGTCTGCAGCTGGTCGGCGACCTTCTCGTCGACCAGCTTCGCGGACCGGCGCACGGCACGGTTCACCTGGCCGGGGGTGAGCTCGCCCGTGGCGACCCCGGTGACCCGGGAGACCAGCTCGTGGGCCTCGTCGACGATCAGCACCTCGTGCTGCGGAAGGACCGGGGCGCCCTCGATGGCGTCGATGGCGAGGAGGGCGTGGTTGGTTACGACGACGTCGGCGAGCTTGGCGCGCTCACGCGCCGCCTCGGCGAAGCACTCCGGGCCGTACGCGCACTTGCTCGCGCCCAGGCATTCCCGGGAGGAGACCGAGACCTGTGCCCAGGCCTTGTCCGAGACACCGGGCGTCAGGTCGTCCCGGTCCCCGGTCTCCGTCTCGTCCGACCAGTCCCGGAGCCGCATCAGGTCCTGGCCCAGCTTGCTCGTGGGCGCGGCCGCCTCGAAGGGGTCGAAGAGGCCGTCCTCCTCGTCCTGCGGCACTCCTTCGTGGAGCCGGTGCAGGCAGAGGTAGTTCGAACGGCCCTTGAGCATGGCGAACTGCGGACGGCGGCGCAGCTGCGGATGCAGCGCGTCCACGGTCCGCGGAAGGTCGCGCTCGACGAGCTGGCGCTGCAGCGCCAGGGTGGCCGTGGCCACCACCACCCGCTCCCCCTGGGCCAGCGCCGGCACCAGGTAGCCGAGCGACTTGCCCGTGCCGGTGCCGGCCTGGACGAGGAGGTGGGAGTTGTCGTCGATGGCCTCGGCCACGGCCTCGGCCATGGTGACCTGGCCGGGCCGCTCCGTGCCGCCGACAGCGGCGACGGCGGCGTGGAGGAGGTCGGGGAGGGATGGCTTCGTCATAGCCCCACAAGCCTACGGGGCACCACTGACAGCCCAGGCACGCGCGCGCGTCACGCGAGCGGATTGGGAACGGTTCCGTGGACGGCCGCGTGAGGGCGCTCGGGGCGGTCCCGGTAGCCGTCCAGGTGCAGACGGTTGCGGTTGAGACAGAGCCGCTCGATCCGGGGGGTGAGGAGGTCGAAGAGTTCGAACCGTTCCTTCAGCTCGGGGAAGCGTGCCTGGTGGCGGAGGATCTCCGCGCGCACGAGGGACCAGAAGTCCGTCTCGGGAACTTCGAGTTGCTCCTCGCAGAGCGGTGCCAGGTAGCGGAAGACGCCGACGAAGAGCCCCGAATGGATGAACTGGACGAGGAAGTCGGGCTCCTCGGTCAGGAGGACCGCGCGGACGTCGTCCGGCAGGGTGTCGTGCTCGGGAAGCGGCTGGGCGCTGATGTTGACGTCGTCGACGAAGTCCTTGATCGCCAGGCGTACGGGTACGTCCTGGCCGTCGTAGACGACGATCGCGTTCTCGCCGTGCGGGGAGAAGACCGTGCCGTACCGGTAGAGGAAGTGCAGCAGCGGGGGCAGCAGGGCGGCGAAGAGGTGCTGGAGCCAGACGGCGGGGGCGAGTCCGGAGCGCTCGACGAGTTCGGCGACGAACGCCCGCCCGTCGGGGTCGACGTGGAGCAGGGAGGCGAGGGTGCGGGCCCGCTCGCCCGGCGGCAGCCGCAGCGGCTCCCGCCAGATCGCTCCGAGGAGTTCCTTGTACTGGTACGGGACTTCGGGCAGCCGGTCGTACAGGGGGTGCTCGACGGCGACGGAGGCGACCTCGCCGAGGAGGATCACCCCGCACTCGTCCCGCAGGAACGGGTCGGCGTCGCGCAGGCCGTGGACCCATGCCGTGACCGCGGGCGCGGCCAGGGTCCGCTCGGTGGGCAGGCCACGCCAGACCAGGGTGTTGAGCACCGAGAGCGGGAGCTTGACGGTGTGCCGGTCGGGGCGGCTGGTGTTGAGGAAGGTACGGACCGACTGCTGCGGCAGTCTGAGGTCGCCGTCGGCGGTGAGCGGGACGACGGTCCCGGCGGCGACGGCCGGAGCGTAGAGCGGGAGCAGGACCTCGTCCCACTGCCAGGGGTGGACGGGCAGCAGGAGGTAGCCGTCGGGTTGGAGGCCGCGGGCGGTCAGCTCGGCGCGGAACGCCGTGTGGACCTCGGGGTCGAGCTCCTGGGCGTAGAGACGGTCTGGGGTGCCGAGGCCGGCCACGCCGCGGTAGGCGGCGAGTCGGTTGCTGACGGCGATCCACGGCAGGCGGGTGGCACGTCGGGCCTCGGGTGCCCAACGGGCCGCGTCGGTGGCGGAGAAGCCGACGCGGCCCTTGTTGAGGACGAGCCAGGGGTGGCCCGCCTGGTGGCCTTCGAGTTCCGCGTAGGAGAGGTCGGCCAGCCGGGCGGCGGTGAGTGCCGTGTGGTCGAGGCGGGCGTCGGCGGCGAGGGTCGCGGAGAGCTCGCGGATGAGGTGACCGAGGGTGGCGCCGTCGAGCCGGAGGAGACCCCGGGCACGGACGAGGAAGTCGAGGGCGTCGGTCATGGGTCGGCCGTCGACGGTGACCGAGTCGGCGGCGACGTGCCACCCGCCGTAGGCGCCTCGGCGGGCACGGAAGGTGAGGGCGGTGCCGTCGTCGAGCCGCAGGACGTGGAGATCGGGCTCCTCCTCGCCGGCCGGGACGGGCTCGACGATCTCCTCGTAGGCGAACTCGGCGAGAGCCTTGGCGAGCAGGCGGGAGGAGGCCCGGGTCCAGGCCGCGGCGTTCAGCTCGGGGGGCGCGAGCAGCTCGGGCGACGCGTTCGGGTCGGCCGTGGGAGACGGGGCGGGAGGCGCGAGGGGCATGGGCTGTGCGGAGTCGTGGGGTGCAGGGGACATCGACACGAGGACTCCTCGAAGTGGGAACCGGTGTGGGGCGAGCGGTGTATAGAAGACAGAGGGTCGTTCACAGAACGTGACGGAGGGCGCGGTCACGCAGCATGAGCGCCGCTCGTTTGTCGGGGAGGTCGACTTCCGCCGCATAGCGGAAGCCGCCGCCGAGGAAGGCCGAGACGGAGGGGGTGTTACGGATGTCGGGTTCGGCGACGACGCGGGTACAGCGGGGACGGTGGTCGAGGACGAGATCGGCGACGGCGCGCAGCAGTGTGGTGCCGACGCCGCGGCCCCGGTCCGCGACGCCTCCGATCAGCAGATGGATACCGGTGTCGTGGGGGCGCGACGGATAGTGCCGGGCGAGCGGATCGAGGTCGGCGCGGTAGATCTCGAAGTAGCTCATCGGTGTGGCGTCGAGCACGCCCAGACAGGGGACGCTGCGGCCGTCGCCTTCGAGTTGGGCGCGAAGGTGCTCGGCGGTCACCGTCTCGGGTCCGGAGAGCTCCCAGAAGGCGGCGACGGTGGGGTCGTTCATCCATCGGGTGAGGAGTGGGAGATCCCGTTCGATCCGTACGGGGACGAGCCGGAAGGTACCGACCGCGGTGTCGGCCGGCGCCCAGGAGGCCACGGAGTCCAGCAGGGAGCCGTCGACGAGGTCGTCGTCGGGGTGACCGCCTTCGAGGAGGGCGACCAGTTCGTCGAGCCTCAGGTCGAGGGTGTCGTCGCCGGGCGGGTCTGCCGGGGGGCGGTGGGGTGACACGGTGTCGCTCTCCTCTCGGCGGTGCGGTCTGGACGTGGGTACCCGGCAGGCGGACTCAGGTACGGAGGGGGTTGGTGACGGTGACGTAGACGGACTGGGTGTCGACGGGGCCGACGAGCTCGTCCAGGCCGTGCAGGCGGGTGAGGAGGTTGGCCTTGCTGCGCAGGGTCGCGGCCTCCAGGAGTCGGTGCGGCAGGGGTGAGCCGAGGCTGGTGGCGGAGGTGAGGAAGCTGCGGAGGGCGGCGAGCAGGACGCGCTCGTCGGCGAGGTGCTGGGCGCCGAAGGCGCCGATCAGGCCGAGGATGTTGTTGATGCCGAGGTAGTAGGCGAAACGCTCGTCGGTTACCTGGTCGGAGACGAAGGTGTCGCTGTGGGCGCCGATGCCGGGGAGACGGCTCTCCAGCTCGCTCCTGTGGGACTCGCGGAAGTAGTAGCCCTGGTTGTCGCGGTAGCGGCCGCCGACCGGCCAGCCGTCCGGGTCGAGGAGCACCAGAGTGTTCTGCTGGTGGGCCTCCAGGGCGATGCCGGCGTGGCCGTCGAGCCAGAGGACGGGGCGGACGACCTGGTCGAGGTAGCGGAGGAACCACTCGGCGGAGACGGCCGTGGTGGGGCGGCCGGTGCGGGCGGCGAGGCGGCCGACGACGTCGGCGAGCCGGGAGCGCATGGCGGTGGTCCCGGGCCAGGGGCGGGGAGCGGTGAGGGAGGCGATGCAGACGGCGTCGTCGCCGGGCCCGAAGGGGTTGTGGCGGATCATGACGTCGAGTCCGGGGACAGGGGTGTCGTCCGGGGAGTCGACGGCGAGCCAGGCGGGATCGCGGACGATGTCGAAGCCCGGGTGGGCGGCCTGCCACTCGTCGACGAGGCCGGTGCGGAGCAGCCGGTGGACCTCGACACCGCGGTGGAGCTCCTTGCGGAGGTTCTCACGGCGCGAGTTGGTGATGCGCAGCCCGAGGGAGAGCTTGAGCATCGCCCGCGCGCCGGGGCGGTGCACGGTACGGACGGAGGAGGTGGGGTGCCAGGGGCTGCCGTGGAGCCCTAGGTCGTGAAGGAGACCCGCGGCGAGGAAGGCGCGGATGTCGGGGCGGTGCAGGAGCTCACGGGCCTGCCAGGGGTGCACGGGGAGGGGCACGGTGCCGACGGGGGTCGGCAGTCCCTCGGCGAGACCGGAGACGAGTTGCTCCGCGGTGACGGGCCGGCCCTGTTCCGTCCATGCGGAGTCGGACGCGAGGAGAGAGGAATCGACGGCGATCCAGTGAAGGGGGAAGGAGCCCTGTAGTTCGGGTGAGTAGAGCCGGGCCTCGGCCTCGGAGAGACCTTCGCGGCTCTTGGGGGTGGGGTGGAGCGGGTGGCCGAGCAGCAGGGACTGTTCGGCGGCGAGGAAGAGATCCGCGTCCGGGTGCGGCTGGGGTCGGTGGCGGCGCTCGGCGAGGAAGTCCGCGGTGCGGCGGGCGGAGTCGGCGACCCGGCCGACGAGGTCGGTGCCCTCGGGGCGGCCGGTCTCCCGGCTGAGCAGCGCGGCCACGGTCACGGCGTCGACGGCGGGAGCCGTGACCGGGAGGCCTTCGAGGACGGGGGCGCCGAAGCGGTGCCAGCCGGTGGCCGACCAGTAGCGGACGGGGACGAGGAGGGCGGTGCCGCTGGCTTCGAGGGGGATGCGCAGGGTGGTGGAGCCGGGGGCGGGCAGGTTCTTCTCCCGGACCCAGCAGCGGAGCAGGTTCTCGACGGCGGCCGCGTCCGCGGCGCGCTGCGGGTCCGGATCGTCCAGCGGGTCGCCGACCGCCGGGCGGTGCGGCCGGGGGTCGCACGGGCCGACGTGCTGACGGGGGACGGTGCGCTCGGCGACACCGGGTTCCGGGGTGGCGGGGCCGGCGACGCCGGGTTCCGGGGTGGCGGGGCCCGTGACGCCGGGTTCCGGGGTGGCGGGGCCCGTGACGCCGGGATTGGTGACGCCGTGCTTCGTGACGTCGGCGGCGGGGGTGCCGGGGCCGGTGGTCCCGGAGGTGGTCGTCCCGAGATCGGAGGCGTCAAGGCCGGCGGCGCCGAGGCCGGTTGTCCCGAGGCTGGTTGTCCCGGGGCCGGCGGCCCCGAGCCTGGCGGTGCGCGAGGCCGGGGTGACGGGGGCGCGGGTGGGGGTGACCGGGGTCTCGGAGGCGGCGAACCCGGAAGCGGGGAGGGCGGAGGCGGTGGCCTCGGAGGCAGGTCCGGCGGCGGTGGGTGTCTCGGTGCCGCGCGCCTCGGAGGGCGGTTGCTGGAGCGTGGTCTCGGGGAGCCGTCGGTGAGGGGTGGCCTCGGGGAGCAGGAGGTGGGGGGTGGGTGCCTGGGAGGTGAGTCGGTCGACGCTGAGGGGGGCCTCGGTCTCGGGTGCGGGAGAGGGCGGCATGGCGTTCACGGGGGCTTCCTTGGGGTGGGGCCGGGGGCGGTCCGGGTCAGTGGCACGGCCCGGGGGTGGTCCGGGGGGCCGTGGCCCGGCGGGCGGCGGGCAGCTGGGGGGTGTGGGCCCGTTCGGCCGCGGCGAGGGCGTCGGCGAAGCGGTCCAGGACGGCGGTGGCCTGCTCGTCGGTGAGGGTGAGCGGGGGCAGGAGCCGGACCACCGCGGAGTGGCGGCCGCCGAGTTCGACGATGAGCCCGCGAGCGAGGCACTCCTGCTGGACGGCGAGGGCCAGCGCGGGAGCGGCCGGGGGCACGGGGTCGTCCGGTCCTGCCGCGTCGGGGTCGACGAGTTCGACACCGATCATGAGGCCCCTGCCGCGGACGTCGCCGACGCAGGGGTGGGCGGCGGCGAGACCCCGGAGCTGACCGAGGATGCGGTCGCCGAGGACGCCGGCCCGTTCGGCGAGCTTGTTCTCGCGGACGTATGCGAGGGTGGCCGTGCCCGCGGCCATGGCGAGCTGGTTGCCGCGGAAGGTGCCGGCGTGGGCGCCGGGCTCCCAGGCGTCGAGTTCGGCTCTGTAGACGATGACGGCGAGGGGAAGGGAGCCGCCGATGGCCTTGGAGAGGACCATCACGTCGGGCACGACGCCGCTGTGCTCGACGGCCCAGAAGGCGCCGGTGCGGCCCACCCCGGTCTGGACCTCGTCCACGACCAGGGGGATGGAACGGTCGGCGGTGATCCGGCGCATCCGGCGCATCCAGTCGTCGGGCGCGGGGATGACCCCGCCCTCGCCCTGGACCGCTTCGACGATCATTCCGGCGGGGGTGGTGACGCCGCTCTTGGGGTCGTCGAGGAGGTTCTGGGTCCAGCGGGCGGCGAGTTGGGCGCCGCGGTCGCCGCCGACACCGAAGGGGCAGCGGTACTGCTGGGGATAGGGCAGCCGGGTGACGCGGACGTCGGTCGCCCCGCCGGAGGCGTCGAGGGCGCCGGACGTCATGCCGTGGTAGGCGCCGGTGAAGGCGAGGAGGCCGCTGCGGCCGGTGGCGGTGCGGACGAGTTTGAGGGCCGCCTCCACGGCGTCCGTTCCGGCCGGACCGCAGAACTGGATGCGGGCGTTGTCGGCGAGTTCGCCCGGCAGGGTGGCGAACAGTTCGGAGGTGAAGGCGTCCTTGAGAGGGGTGGCGAGGTCGAGGACGTGGAGCGGGGCACCCGAGTCGAGGACCTTCTTGATGGCTTCCAGGACGACGGGGTGGTTGTGGCCGAGGGCGAGGGTCCCGGCGCCGGAGAGGCAGTCCAGATAGCGGCGGCCGTCGGCGCCCTCGATGGTCAGGCCTCGCGCGCGCACGGGGACGATCGGCAGGGACCGGGCGTAGGTGCGCGCGGCGGATTCACGGAGTGACTGACGGCGCAGGATGCCCTCGTATCCACCAGTGCCGCCGACCTCTTCCGAAGCCCCTCGCCCCTGAGTACCTCTGACCGAAGCCGCTCGCTCCTGAGTGCCGCTGTCCGAAGCCCCTCGCTCCTGAGTGCCTCTGACCGAAGCCTCTGGACCTTGAGCCCCCCGGCCCACAGCCTCTCGACCCGGAGCCTCCCGGTCCGGAGCCTCCCGGTCCGGAGCCTCCCGGTCCGGAGCGCCCCTGTCCGGAGCGCCCCGGCCTGGTCTAGCCTCGCCCGGCACTCCCGGTTCCGGCCTACCCTCGCCCGGCGCTCCGGAGGCCGGAGCGTCCTCGCCCGACGCTCCCCGGTCCGGCATGCCCCGGCCCTGCGCGTCCTTGCCGGGCATGCCCTGGTCCGGCCTGCCCTGGTCCGGCATGCTCCGGGCCGGCGCGTCCCGGTCCGGGGTTCCTTGGAGGGGTGGGGTGTGCGGCCCGGTGCCAGGGGGGTCGGGCGGTCCGTCGGCGGGCCCGCCGGGCGTCCGGGTCTGCGTGCGCGCGGCCGGTGGGACGGCCGGAGCTGGTTCGGTCACGGCCACGGCTCGGTGTCCTCCCGCTGTAACAGTTGCGTTGCACATCGGGGCGTCGTGGAGCCGCCGCAAGGGCCGCCCTGAACGCCACCGTCGTGTCCCCCGTACGTACCAACGACGCGAACTGCCGAGGATCACGGGCCGGAGGCAAGAACTTGGCGTGTCCCGGATCACGTCACGGCAACGACCGAACGAGGGCCGGAACCGCCGACCGGCCGCGTACCGTCCCCTCCGGCACCGGCATAGTGGGGGCCGTCGGCCGCTGTCCGCGCGGGCACGGCCGCTGTCCATGCACAAGTTGACGTAGTCCCAGGGGGATCACGAGATGCGATCGATTCGTCCGCTGCTGACGGCGGCTTCCGCCGTCGCGGCGCTGACGCTCACCGTCACGGCCTGTGGCCCGAGCGAGGAGAACGCGGGAGACAAGCCCAGCGCGCCCGCGACCGCCCAGAACCCGGCCGACAAGATCAAGATTCCGGAGGACCTGAAGGACCGCCTGAGGGAACACGGGATCGACGTCGACAAGTGGCGCGACGGCGAGTGGAGGAACTGGGACCGCGACAAGTGGCTGCGTGAGGCCAAGGACTTCGTCAACCCGATCATCGAGGACCTCTGGAACCCGGACCGGATGCGGGACGCCGAGCGTCCCGACAAGCCGGTCGAGGAGGAGGACATCTCGGGTGACGAGGGTGTGACGGACCCGACGCCGGTCCCGGTGCGGGCGAAGGCCGTGGCGCCGAAGTACCACGCGAACGCCCCGGAGTCCGGGAAGGTCTTCTTCGACGGCCCCCAGGGCTCGATGGTCTGCTCGGCCACGGTCGTGAAGGACCCGGCGCACCCGGGCAAGTCGAACATGGTGTGGACGGCCGGCCACTGTGTGCACAAGGGCAAGCAGGGCGGCTGGTACCGCAACATCGCGTTCGTGCCCTCGTACAACGACGCCTCGCTGTCCACCGCCGACCTGGAGAAGGCGACGCGGGAGCAGGTCGCCCCGTACGGCGTGTGGTGGGCGGACTGGGTCAAGACCTCCGACCAGTGGATCGCCGAGGGCGCGTCCACGGGTGGCGCGGGCGCTCCCTACGACTTCGCGGTCATCAAGGTGACCCCCGAGAAGGGCTCTTCGGGCAAGTCCCTTGAGGAGACAGTCGGTTCGGCGCTTCCGGTGAACTTCAACGCCCCGGCGGTGCCGAAGGTCGCGAGCGTGGAGGCGACCGGCTACCCGGCGGCGCCGCCGTTCGACGGTCAGAGGATGTTCCAGTGCGAGGACAAGCCGGGTCGGCTGTCCCTGAAGGCGGAGCAGCCGACGATGTACCGCATCGGCTGCTCGATGACCGGTGGTTCGTCCGGTGGCGGCTGGGTCGCCCGGGGCGGTGACGGCAAGCCGGCGCTGGTGTCGAACACCTCGATCGGCCCGTCGACGGCGGGTTGGCTCGCCGGTCCTCGCCTCGGTCCCGAGGCCAAGGCCATGTTCGACGAGGTCAGCAAGAAGTACGCCGGGCAGTAGGCGCGGCGGGGGGCGGGACCCCACGGGTCCCGCCTCCTCCGTGTCCGGGCCGGATACGCCTTCAGTCTCACCGGCGTCCGGCGCGACCGGCATATTGTGCACCGCTAGTGACGCGTCCATGGCAACGTCAAGGTGAGATCGCGCCGGAGACGTGGCCGGTCCGGACGCGGGAATCATCTCAGGGGGAATTCACCACATGCCTTCCGCACGACTCATACCCGTCGCCCTCGGCGTGGCGACAGCGCTCGCACTGACCGCCACGGCCTGCGGCCCCACCGAGACCCCGGCCTCCGACAAGCCGTCCGCCGGAGCCGGCAGCTCCGCGCCCGCCGCCGACGGCGGAGGCTCCGGCCTCACCAAGGACCTCGCCGACAAGCTCAAGAAGCACGGCGTGGACCTGGAGAAGTGGAAGGACGGCGAGTGGAAGAACTGGGACACGGACACCTGGCTGCGTGAGGCCGAGGACTTCGTCAACCCGGTCATCGAAGGACTCTGGGACCCCGCGCGGATGCAGTCCGCCAAGAGCCCGGACCAGACGATCACCGCGCAGGCCGGAGGCAGCGGCTCCGACCCGACGCCCCGCCCCGTCAGGACGCAGCGCGAGAAGACGCCGTACCACCGCAACGCGGCCCCGGTCGGGAAGATCTTCTTCGACTCGCCCCAGGGCCACATGGTCTGCTCCGGCACCATCGTCAAGGACCCGCGGCGGCCCGGGAAGTCCAACCTGGTCTGGACGGCCGGCCACTGTGTCCACGCGGGCAAGAAGGGCGGCTGGTATCGCAACATCACCTTCGTCCCGGCCTTCAACGACCTGGGCAGGTCCCCCGCCGCGCTGAACAACGCGAAGCCGCACGAGGTCTACCCGTACGGCCAGTACTGGGCCGACTGGGCCGTGACCTCGGGTGAGTGGATCAAGTCCGGCGGCTCCAACCAGGCCTGGCCGTACGACTACGCCGTGCTGCACGTGCAGCCGCAGCGGGGCGGCAAGTCCCTGGAGGAGACGGTCGGCGCCGCGCTGCCGGTCGACTTCTCCGCGCCGACTCCGGCGGCCTCCGGGACGGTGGGCGCCTGGGGATACCCGCAGGCACCCCCGTACAACGGTGTGATCATGCACAAGTGCCTGGACCGGGCCAAGCGGATGACCACGGCGCCCGCCACCCCGGTGATGTACCGGATCGGCTGCACGATGACCGCGGGTTCGTCCGGTGGCGGCTGGTTCCGGATGCTGCCGAACGGGAAGACGGCGCTGGTGTCGAACACCTCGATCGGCCCGGCCGGGGGCAACGGCTGGCTCGCCGGACCGCAGTTGGGCCGGGGCGCCAAGGCGGCTCACGAGATGGTCAGCAAGAAGTACGCGCGCTGATCCGTAGCACCCCATGACGAAAGGCGTCGGCCCCTCCCTGAGGGAGGGGCCGACGCCTTTCGTCGTGCTCCGGAGCCCGACGTCTACGTCGTGCTCCGGGGCCGGGTCAGTGCGCGGCGGGAACGTACGGCGCGAGCATAGCCGCCAGCTCCTCGTGCACCCGGGCCTTGAGCAGGGTGCCCTCCGGGGTGTGCTCCTCGGACTCGACCTCGCCCTCGGCGTGCACCCGCGAGACCAGACCGCCGTGCGTGTACGGCACGAGGGCCTCCAGCTCGACCTCCGGGCGCGGCAGCTCACGGTCGATGAGCGCGAGCAGCTCCTCGATGCCCTGGCCCGAGCGGGCCGAGACGACGAGGGAGTGCTTCTCCATCCGCAGCAGGCGCTGGAGCACCAGCGGGTCGGCCGCGTCCGCCTTGTTGATGATGACGATCTCCGGCACGTTCACCGCGCCGACGTCCCGGAAGACCTCGCGCACGGCGGCCAGCTGCTCCTCCGGCGCCGGGTGCGAGCCGTCCACCACGTGCAGGATGAGGTCGGAGTCGGCGACCTCCTCCATGGTGGAGCGGAACGCCTCGACCAGGTGGTGCGGCAGGTGCCGGACGAAGCCGACGGTGTCGGCCAGGGTGTAGACCCGGCCGGTGGGCGTCTCGGCCCGGCGGACGGTCGGGTCGAGCGTGGCGAACAGCGCGTTCTCCACGAGGACGCCCGCGCCGGTGAGCCGGTTGAGCAGGGACGACTTGCCGGCGTTGGTGTAGCCGGCGATGGCGACCGACGGCACCTTGTTGCGACGGCGCTCCTGCCGCTTGATGTCACGGCCGGTCTTCATCTCCGCGATCTCCCGGCGCATCTTCGCCATCTTCTCGCGGATACGGCGCCGGTCGGTCTCGATCTTGGTCTCACCGGGACCACGGGTGGCCATGCCGCCACCGCCGCCGCCACCCATCTGACGGGAGAGCGACTGACCCCAGCCGCGCAGCCGCGGCAGCATGTACTGCATCTGCGCGAGCGCGACCTGCGCCTTGCCCTCTCGGGACTTGGCGTGCTGGGCGAAGATGTCGAGGATCAGGGCGGTCCGGTCGACCACCTTGACCTTGACGACGTCTTCGAGGGCGATGAGCTGGCCGGGGCTGAGCTCGCCGTCGCAGACGACGGTGTCGGCACCGGTCTCGACCACGATGTCGCGCAGTTCGCGCGCCTTGCCGGAGCCGATGAAGGTCGCCGGGTCCGGCTTGTCACGGCGCTGGATCACGCCGTCGAGCACGAGGGCGCCCGCCGTCTCGGCGAGGGCGGCGAGTTCCGCGAGGGAGTTCTCCGCGTCCTGGACGGTCCCCGAGGTCCACACACCGACCAGCACGACGCGCTCCAGGCGCAGCTGGCGGTACTCGACCTCGGTGACGTCCTCGAGCTCGGTGGAGAGGCCCACGACACGGCGCAGGGCCGCACGCTCGGAACGGTCGAACTGGTCGCCGTCCCGCTCTCCGTCGATCTCGTGGCTCCAGGCGACGTCCTCTTCCATCAGGGCATCGGCCCGAAGGCTCTCGGTACGGCTCGTCTCCGCGAAGCTCTGCTCGTCCTGGGAAGGGGAAGAAGAGGAGGTCATTTGATCCTTACGTCGAGTGCTCCACGTCGGTCGCCTCGATGAGGCGACGCGTACGGAGCGATGAGTCTTATGCCGTGGCAACGTGCGGGGGCTCGGGAAGATTCCCGGGCCACCGGCCGCGTCGCCGACCTGACGATGGTGACACGGCCCGGCGGGCCTCGTCACCCGGGTTTCGGGGCGGTCCCGGCCGCCTCGGCCGGACGGCTGCGCCAGTCCGGGTGTCCAGGCATCGCCGGGGTCTTCGCCTCGTACAGCCACGCGTGGAAGAAGGCGGTGAGGTCCCGTCCGGCGATCTCGCCGGCCAGGGCCGTGAAGTCGGCGGTGGTGGCGGTGGAGTCCCGGTGGTCGGCGACCCAGCGGCGCTCCAGGCGCCGGAAGGCCTCGGTGCCGATCTCCTGGCGGAGCGCGTAGAGGACGAGGGCGCTGCCGTCGTAGACGACGGGCCGGAAGAGGCTGATCTTGTGGTCGGGCGAGGGCGGCTCGGGGGCGGCGGGCGGCCCGCCGTCGGCCCTCCACCCGTCGGAGGCGGCGTAGGCGGCCTTCATCCGCTTCTCCAGGGACCTGCCGGCGGTCTCCTCGGCGTACAGCGCCTCGTACCAGCTGGCGTGTCCCTCGTTGAGCCAGAGATCGGACCAGGTCCGGGGCGAGACGCTGTCGCCGAACCACTGGTGGGCCAGCTCGTGCACCATCACCGAGTCGACGTACCACTCCGGGTAGCCCGGCTCCGTGAAGAGGCGCCGTTCGAAGAGCGAGAGGGTCTGGGTCTCCAGTTCGAAGCCCGTCTCGGCGTCGGCGACGAGTACCCCGTACGTCTCGAAGGGGTACGGGCCGACCTGCCGCTCCATCCACTCCAGGTGGCCGGGCGTCCTGCGGAGCCAGGGCTCCAGGAGCTCCCGGTCGGCGGTGCGCACCACGTCCCGTACGGGCAGGCCGTGCGGTCCCGCCCGGTGGACGACCGTGGAGCGGCCGATGGAGACCTGGGCGAGCTCGGTGGCCATGGGGTGGCGGGTGCGGTACGTCCAGGTGGTGGTGGCGCCTCGGGTGACGCGACCGGCGGGCAGGCCGTTGGCGACGGCCGTGAGCCCCTTGGGGACGGTGATCCGGAAGGTGAAGTACGCCTTGTCCGACGGGTGGTCGTTGGAGGGGAAGACGCGGTGGGCGGCGTCGGCCTGGTTGGCCATGGCGAGACCGTCGCCGGTACGGACCCAGCCGCCGGTGTCGGCCGGGCCGCTCGGGTCGCTGGTGTGGGTGACGGTGACCCTGATCCGCTCCCCCGCGTCGATCGGCACGGCGGGGGTGACGACCAGGTCCTCGCCGCTGCCGGTGTACGTGGCGGGCAGGCCGTCGACGGTGACGGCGGAGACCGTGCCGTGGGTGAAGTCGAGGTTGAGCCGCTCCAGCTCGTCGGTGGCGCGGGCGTCGATCCGGGTCACGGCGGCCAGCGGCTCGGTGTTGACCCCGGGGTAGGTGAGGTCGACGGTGTACGCGAGGACGTCGTAGCCGGGGTTGCCGAGGTGCGGGAAGAGCGGGTCCCCGATCCCGAGCGGGGGCGGGGCGGGCAGCGCGGCGGCGACGAGGCCGGCCGAGGCGGCGACCAGGACGGCGGAGCGGAGCCACCGCGCGCGGGGCAGGGGGGTTCGGACGAGCGGCATGGGCCAGGCCTTTCCGGAGGACTGGCCCTACGGCTATCAGGGCTTGGTCCGCTCCCACGGGCGGCGCGCTCGCCCGCCACCCGAAGGGGGCACGGCTCGGGTCGCGCCCGGCGGGACACGGGCGGACCGGGGTGCGTCAGGCCCGGCGGGGCGTGGGGGTGGGGCGGGGTGGGCCGGGGCGCGTCAGGCCCGGCGGGGCGTGGGGTGGGGCGGGCAGGGGCGTGTCAGGCCCGGCGGGGTGCCCGTGGTGAGTGGGGGCGGGCGCGGCTCACGTCGTACACGCCGGGCACGTCCCGCATGGCCCGCATGAGGGCGGAGAGCCCGGCCACGTCGGGCAGGTGGAGGGTGTACGTGTGACGGACCCGCTGTTCGCTCGGCGGCTCGACGGTCGCGGAGACGACAGCCGCTCCCGCGACGGCGATGGCCTCGGTGAGGTCGGCGAGGAGACCGGGCCGCCCGAAGGACTCGGCGACGAGGGTGACCCGGCCCTGTGCCGTGTCGCCCCAGCGGACGGCGACCGGCTCGCGGCCCAGCCCGCCCATGGTGTCGACGGCCGCGCAGCCCGTGCGGTGGACGGTGACCGACCCGCCGCGCACCCGGAAGCCGGTGATCTCGTCCGGCGGTACGGGGGTGCAGCAGCCCGCCGGGCGGACGGCCGGACACGGTTCGCCCTCCAGTTCCGCGTGGAGGTCGGCCCCGGGGCGGCGGTCGGCGGTGACGTTGGCCTGCGGGCGGGGACCGGTGATGGCGGCGGGGGGCGCGGCGCCCTCCGGGTGCGCCCGGAGCCAGCCGGTGATCGCGATCCGGGCCGCGGGGGTACGGGCGTGGTCGAGCCACTCCGGGGACGGTCCGGAGACGGTGTCCTGGGCGAGCAGCAGCTGGACGGTGTCCCCGTCGCGGAGGACGGTGCTCAGCGGGGCGAGGCGCCCGTTGACGCGCGCGCCGAGGCAGGCGTGGGCGGCTTCGCCGTGCTGGGCGTAGGCGGCGTCGACGCAGCTGGCTCCGGCGGGGAGGCTGATCGTGCCGGGGGCGCTGCCGTCGGCGCGGAAGACGGTGATCTCGTCGTCCTCGGCCAGGTCGGCGCGGAGCGAGGTCCAGAAGGTGTCCGGGTCGGGGGCGGCCTGCTGCCAGTCGAGGAGCCGGGAGAGCCAGCCGGGCCGGGTGGGGTCGACGCGCTCGCCCTCGTCGGAGGCGGGGGTGTCGGCCGGGGTGGGCTCGGTGGTGGTCGTGCTGTCCGTGCCGAGGGCGACGACTCCCGCCTCCGCGACCTTGTGCATCCGGTGGGTCCGGATGAGGACCTCGGCCACGGCTCCGTCGGGGGCCGCGATCGCCGTGTGCAGGGACTGGTACAGGTTGAACTTGGGTGCCGCGATGAAGTCCTTGAACTCGGAGATCACCGGGGTGAAGCAGGTGTGGAGTTCGCCGAGGACCCCGTAGCAGTCGGCGTCCTCGGCGACCAGGACGAGGAGCCGCCCGAAGTCGCAGCCGCGCAGTTCGCCGCGCTTCAGGCGGACCCGGTGCACGGAGACGAAGTGCCGGGGTCTGACGAGGACTTCGGCGCCGATGTCCGCCTCGCGCAGGACCGTCGCCACCTGCTCGGCGACGGCGTCGAGGGCGTCGTCCGCGTGCGGGTTGTCGGCGATGAGCGCACGGGTGGTCTCGTACTCCTCGGGGTGGAGGATGGCGAAGACGAGGTCCTCCAGCTCGGTCTTGAGCGCCTGGACCCCGAGGCGTTCGGCGAGCGGGATGAGGACGTCACGGGTGACCTTGGCGATCCTTGCCTGTTTCTCGGGCCGCATCACTCCGAGGGTGCGCATGTTGTGGAGCCGGTCGGCGAGTTTGATCGACATCACCCGCACGTCGTTGCCGGTGGCGACGAGCATCTTGCGGAAGGTCTCGGGCTCGGCGGCGGCGCCGTAGTCGATCTTCTCCACCTTGGTGACGCCGTCGACGAGGTAGGCGACCTCGTCGCCGAACTCCCGGCGCACCTGATCGAGCGTCACCTCGGTGTCCTCGACGGTGTCGTGGAGGAGGGAGGCGGTCAGGGTGGTGGTCTCCGCTCCGAGTTCGGCGAGGATGAGCGTCACCGCGAGGGGGTGGGTGATGTACGGCTCGCCGCTCTTGCGGAACTGACCCCGGTGCGAGGACTCGGCGAGCACATAGGCCCGGCGCAGCACCGAGAGGTCCGCCTCCGGGTGGTGGGCGCGGTGCGCCTCGGCGACATGGCTGATGGCGTCGGGCAGCCGGTCCCGGGGCGCCGGTCCGGCGGTGGCGCCGAGGAGGGCCGCACGGCCGAGCCGGCGAAGGTCGATCCGGGCGCGTCCGCGTCTGCGGGCGGTCACATCGGTGACGACGGCTTCCGCCGCGCTCACGGGGTTGGTGGCCTCTGCGCTCATGGGGCACCTCCGGCAACGTCGACCGGCGGTGGGCGGGCCAGGCGTGCCCGGGGGGCCGGTGCTTGATGCTACCGAGCCCACCACGTGGCGCAGTCACGCTCTCGCTCAGCGTGAATCGGATCACCCATTCGAGCGACAGATCAGTCGTTGACTGTTTCGATTTCGTCGCTTCCTTCGATTCGGCCAGGGCGGGCCGGCGCGCTTCAGCCGAGCCAGGCCGGGTCGACGGTGCCCTCGGCGACGATCACGGCGGGCCCCGTCATGTCGATCCGGCCGTCGGGGTGCTCGGTGATGACCAGCGTCCCGCCGAGGACGTCGACGGTGTACGTGACGGGGGTGCCGCTCTGGGCGGGGTCGGCGCCGTCCCTGCGGGCGGTGGCGACGGCCACGGCGCACGCGCCGGTGCCGCAGGAGCGGGTCTCGGAGGCGCCGCGCTCGTGGACGCGCATGGCGACGTGGCGGGGGCCCCGGTCGGCGACGAACTCGATGTTCACGCCCTCCGGGTAGACCTCGGCCGGCGCGTACGACGGCTCCGTGTACAGGTTGCCCGCGTGGTCGAGGTCCTCGACGAAGGCGACCGCGTGCGGATTGCCCATGTTCACGTTCCGCGCGGGCCAGCCGCGGCCGTCGACCGTGACGGTCACCCCGGCCTCGGAAAGGACCGCGCGGCCCATGGCGACGGTGACGGAACCGTCCTTGTCGAGGTGGACGTGCTTGATCCCGCCGCGGGTGGCGACGGCGACCTCGCCCGCGGTGACGTGCCCGGCGTGCTCCAGGTAGCGGGCGAAGACCCGCACTCCGTTCCCGCACATCTCGGCGACCGAGCCGTCGGCGTTGCGGTAGTCCATGAACCACTCGGCTTCGTCGGCCATGTGCCGCGCCTCGGGGTGGGCGGCGCTGCGCACGACGTGCAGCAGCCCGTCGCCGCCGATGCCGGCCCGCCGGTCGCAGAGCCGCGCGACGACCGCGGGCGGCAGGTCGACGGCGTTCTCCGCGTCGGGGACGATCACGAAGTCGTTCTCGGTGCCGTGGCCCTTGAGGAAGGGGAGCGGGGCGGTCTGCGTGCTGGTCACGAGATCAACTGTACGGGGTGGTGCCGACCGAGGGCCTGGTCGTCCACAGGGCGGTCGGTACGGGCCGGGGCCGTGGACGGCCGTCGGCCCGGGTCGCTCGGCGGCGGGCCGCTCAGCGGAGACGGGCGACGCGCCAGACCGCCAGGGCGACCAGGGCCGCGATCGTCGTCACGTACAGGGCGAGGTACCGCCAGTTCGGGCGCTCGCCCGAGCCGCGCCGCGGGAGCCCCGGCCAGGTGTAGCCGACCTTGCGGGCGGCCATCACGCCCCAGCCGGCCGCGCAGGAGCTGATCAGCAGGCCGAGCATGGCGAGCACCGCGCCGCCGTCGCCCGAGCCGAAGGCGAGCGGGAAAGCGAACATCAGCGAACCGACGGCCGCCAGACCCACGATCGGGGCGAGCTGCCAGATCCTCAGCCTGCGCTGGGGACGCAGCTCGACCTCGACCTCGTCGGCGTCCACCTCGACGGCGGTGCCCACCGCGTCGTCGGGGCCGTCCGGGGTCAGCCCCGGGGCACCGACCGGCAGGTCGTCGCCGGGCGGACCGCCCGGTGTGTCACCCGTCGGGTCACCGAGCGTCGCCTGGTGCTGTTCCATGTCGCGAGGGCCGGCCTCCATCGCCACGCGCCCTCCCCACTCGGACTCCACTTGGTCGATCGATGCTCGATGATGGCACGCTCCTGACCGCCGAATTGACGGGCAGGGCGTCCCGATGCCATCACGTGATCAGGCTGTAACCGCTCGTTCGACCAACGAGAGCGCCTCTCCCGGGAGTTCCCCCCGGTGATCGGCGGCTCCGCTGAGCCAGTGGACGCGCGGGTCGCGGCGGAACCACGAGTCCTGGCGGCGCGCGAAGCGCTTGGTGGCGCGGACGGTCTCGGCGCGCGCCTCGTCCTCGGTGCACTCCCCCGCCAGGGCGGCGAGGACCTGCTGGTAGCCGAGGGCGCGGGCCGCGGTGCGCCCCCCGCGCAGGCCTTGGGCCTCCAGGGCGCGGACCTCGTCCACGAGCCCGGCCTCCCACATCCGGTCCACGCGCGTGGTGATGCGCTCGTCCAGTTCGGGGCGGGCCACGTCGACGCCGATCTGCACGGTGTCGTAGACGGAGTCGGGCCCCGGCAGGTTGGCGGTGAAGGGCTTGCCGGTGATCTCGATCACCTCCAGGGCGCGGACGATCCGGCGCCCGTTGCTGGGCAGGATCGCGCGGGCCGCCTCGGGGTCGGCGTCGGCGAGCCGGGCGTGCAGGACGCCGGAGCCGTGTTCCTCCAGTTCGGCCTCCAGGCGGGCCCGGACGGCGGGGTCGGTGCCGGGGAACTCCAGGGCGTCGACGGCCCCCCGTACGTAGAGTCCGGAGCCGCCGACGAGGACCGGGGTGCGGCCGGCGGCGAGCAGCCGGTCGATCTCGGCGCGGGCGAGTCGCTGGTACTCGGCGACGCTGGCGGCCTCGGTCACGTCCCAGATGTCGAGGAGGTGGTGCGGGACGCCGCCCCGCTCCTCCCGCGTCAGCTTGGCGGTGCCGATGTCCATCCCCCGGTAGAGCTGCATCGAGTCTGCGTTGACGACCTCGCCCCCGAGCTGCTGGGCCAGGAATACACCCAGATCGGACTTTCCGGCCGCAGTGGGGCCGACGACGGCGATGACCCGCGGGGCGGGAGCTGCACTTCTCACCGCCCCAGTCTCGCAAACCTCCCGGCCCGTCCCCGAATGAGCTACGTGACGGGCCTCCTCCACCTTCGTTGCCTGTTGCGAGGTTCCGGCCGTCGGTCGCCACGGAATCCCTCCCATCCGCGTAGGCTATGGAGTGAATATGGGTGTTTTTGCAATGTTTCGCCGTAAGAAGAAGGATGTGACCCCGGCTTCCACCGCGGAGACCGCGACCGTCGTCCCCTCGGAGGACGACGCCACCGGGCTCGGGTCGGACGCCCCGGCGGTGACGGTCCCGGCCCCCGCAGAAGCGGCTACGGCCGGGGGCACGGCCGAGGTCACGACGGTGGCGGCGGCGGACGGCGGGAACGAGGCCGCGAGCACGGACGTTGTGCGGGACGAGGACACGGAGGGTGTCGACGCGGACGAGGTGGTGGCCGGAGCGGCCGCCGCGGAGCCCGTGGAGATCCCGAAGCAGCAGTCGGCCGAGGCCGCCGCGGACAACGGGGCGGGCGAAGGCGCCCGTCGCTAGGCCCCCGGGGTCCTGGGGGCAGGACACGGAACTCGGACCCCACGGGGGTCCGCGGAGGGAAGGTGCCCGATGGGTCTCCTGGATTCGCTGAAGGCCAAGCTCGGCCCGGCCAAGGACAAGGTCGCGGACCTCGCGCAGCAGCACGGGGGGAAGATCGACGACGGCCTGGACAAGGCCGCGAAGCTGGTCGACGAGAAGACCAAGGGCAAGTACAGCGACAAGATCCAGTCCGGTACGGGCAAGGCCAAGGAAGCCCTGGACAGGATCGGTCACAAGGACGACGGCACCCCCGGGACCGGTGGGACGCCCGGTGCGGCTGGGACGACCGGGACGGCCGGGACGACCGGGACGACCGGGACGACCGGAGCCAACGGCACTCCAGGGGCTCCTGGCACGCCCGGTGCTCCTGGCACTCCCGGTGCGCCCGGTGCGCCCGGGAGTGGTGGCGCGACGCCGCCGCCCGCCGTCTGACGTACGGCGTCCGGCGTCCGGCGTCTGGCGTCCGGCCTCCGGCGTCACCCCGACAGTCCCCGCGCACGGCGGACGGCCGCGGAGCACCTCGCTCCGCGGCCGTCCGCCGTTTCGTTCGGCGTTCTGTCAGGACCAGGCGGCGACGAAGTACCCCACGCCGTACGGCGCGTCCTCGAACAGCAGCCGGCCGTCGAGACCCGCGCCGTCGGCGGCGCCCGCGAGGACCTGCCAGGGCGCGCGTCCCGCCGCCTTCAGCTCGTACGCGAGCTCCGTGTCCAGCGCGAGCAGCGCGGCCCCGTCGGCCGTGCCCAGCGCACGGGCGGCCGCCGCGTCGAAGCCCTCGGCCCGCTCGTCCAGGTAACCGGGGGCCTTGACGGTCCGGCAGGCGCTGCCGTCACCCATCACCAGGAGTGCGACCCGCTCGGCGGAGGCGGCCAGCTCGCGGCCCAGCCCGGCGCAGACGTCGGGTGTGGCGGTCTCGTCGACGCCCAGCCCCTCGATCGGCGCGTCGGCCCAGCCCGCCCGGCCGAGAAGCCAGGCCCCGACGGCGAGGGAGGTGGGCAGGGAGCGCTCGTCGTCCGCGTCGGCCGGGCGGGCGTCGTGGTCGACCGCCGGGCCTTCGCCGAGCCGTACGGACAGGTCGACACCGAACCCGGCGAAGGAGCCCACCGCGCCCGCCGGATGCGCACCGCGGGCGCCCTCGGGCGCCGGCCCGATGACGTACAGCCGGTCCGGGCGTGCGGCGGCGAGCAGCCCTACGGCGTCCGCGCAGGCCGCCCGAGCGGCGTCCAGCTCGGGGGCGGCGCCGGTCGCGATCGCGGGCACGAGGAGCGGCGGGCAGGGGCAGACGGCTGCGGCGACAAGCATGATCCGCAGCCTACTGCGAGACTCCGGCGGCGCGGCTTCCCCGGCGCCCGGCCGGTCAGCCGGTCGGGTCGGCGCCCGGCCGGTCAGCCGGTCGGGTCGGCGCCTGGTCGGTCAGCCGGTCGGCCGGCCGGCCGGTCGGTCCGCCGTTCTCTCTGCCTGCTGCCTGCTGCCTGCCGGTCTGGCTGTCTGGCTGTCTGCCCGGCTGCCCGGCTGTCAGGTGGTCGGTCTGCCCGACGGCCAGTCGGTCGGCCGCTCCGGGCGCACGGGATCTCGCGGCCTCGCGGGCGTCCGCCCGGGCACACCGCCGCCCCGGCGGATTCCTGCCGGGGCGGTGGCGACGTACTGGGGCGGCGGTGGGCCAGGTGGGTCAGTGGCTTCCGCAGGCCGGGACCTCGGCCGCCGGGAGCGGGGCCGGGACGCCGATCTTCGGGAGGCCGAGGAGGACGCCGGTGGGCTTCGTCGCCGTGCGCTTCTCCCAGGCGTCGCCCGCGCGGGTACGGCGTACCGACGTGACGGCGCCCTCGGCGAGCAGGTGGTGCGGAGCCGCGTAGGTGATCTCGACGGTCACGACGTCGCCGGGGCGGACGTCCTCGTCCGGCTTGGTGAAGTGGACGAGCCGGTTGTCGGGAGCGCGGCCGGAGAGGCGGTCGGTGGCGCCGTCCTTGCGGCCCTCGCCCTCGGCGACCATGACCTCCAGGGTGCGGCCGACCTGCTTCTTGTTCTCCTCCCAGGAGATCTCCTCCTGGAGGGCGACGAGCCGCATGTAGCGCTCCTGCACGACCTCCTTGGGGATCTGGTGGTCCATGTCGGCCGCCGGGGTCCCGGGACGCTTGGAGTACTGGAAGGTGAAGGCGTTCGCGAAGCGGGCCTCGCGGACCGTGTGCATGGTCTGCTCGAAGTCCTCCTCGGTCTCGCCGGGGAAGCCCACGATGATGTCGGTGGAGATGGCCGCGTGCGGGATGGCGGCGCGGACCTTCTCGATGATGCCGAGGAAGCGCTCCTGCCGGTACGAGCGGCGCATCGCCCGGAGGATCGAGTCCGATCCGGACTGGAGCGGCATGTGCAGCTGCGGCATGACGTTCGGCGTCTCGGCCATCGCCGCGATCACGTCGTCGGTGAAGTCGCGGGGGTGCGGGGAGGTGAAGCGGACCCGCTCAAGGCCCTCGATCTGTCCGCAGGCGCGCAGCAGCTTGGAGAAGGCCTCGCGGTCGCCGAGGTCGGAGCCGTACGCGTTGACGTTCTGGCCGAGCAGGGTGATCTCGGAGACGCCCTCGGCGACCAGGGCCTCGATCTCGGCGAGGATGTCGCCGGGCCGGCGGTCCTCCTCCTTGCCGCGCAGGGCCGGGACGATGCAGAAGGTGCAGGTGTTGTTGCAGCCGACGGAGATCGAGACCCAGGCGGCGTACGCGGACTCGCGGCGGGTCGGCAGCGTGGAGGGGAAGGCCTCCAGCGACTCGGCGATCTCGATCTGGGCCTCCTCCTGCACGCGGGCGCGCTCCAGGAGGACGGGCAGCTTGCCGATGTTGTGCGTGCCGAAGACCACGTCGACCCAGGGGGCCCTGCTGACGATGGTCTCGCGGTCCTTCTGCGCGAGACAGCCGCCGACGGCGATCTGCATGCCGGGGCGGGTGGTCTTCATGGGGGCGAGCCGGCCGAGGTTGCCGTACAGCTTGTTGTCGGCGTTCTCACGGACCGCGCAGGTGTTGAAGACGACGACGTCGGCGTCCCCGTCGGAGCCCTTGGGGGCCTTGACGTAACCCGCCTCCTCCAGCAGACCGGAGAGCCGCTCGGAGTCGTGGACGTTCATCTGGCACCCGTAGGTGCGGATCTCATAGGTCTTGGTGCCGTCAACGCTCACTGCGGTGCTCCGGTCGCTGCTGCTCGTCATGCGTCCAGGGTAGGCGGTCCGTGGAGAGCCTCCGCCCGGCCCGGGGAGCCCCGGCGGCCCCGTACCGTGAGAGGGCCGGGGATCCCACCCCGCGGTTCTCCGCAGGGTGGGAGGTGCGGGGGCACCACCGGGACGGACGGCAACCCTCATACCGGCGCCGAGCGGCGCTTCCCACCGTGGTGGGAGCGGAACGGGGCCCGCCCCCGCCCGCCTCCACCGTCCGCCTCCACCGCCCGCCTCCACCGTCCCCGTCCCCGTCCTCCTGGAGTCCTCATGAACCTCACCGCCACGGCGCTCGCCCAGCAGCCCGCGGACGGCGTCGCCGGCTGGGCCGCCGACCTCGTGGACACGCTGGGCGGCCCGGGAGCCGGTCTGGCCATCGCCCTGGAGAACCTCTTTCCGCCGCTGCCCAGCGAGGTGATCCTGCCGCTCACCGGCTTCGCCGCCGGGCAGGGGGTGCTCAGCCTGGCGTCGGCGCTGTTCTGGACGACGCTCGGCTCGGTGGTCGGCGCGGTGGCGCTCTACTGGATCGGGGTCCTCTTCGGCCGGGAGCGGATGCACGCGCTCTGGGGGAGGCTGCCCCTGGTGAAGGCCTCGGACCTGGTCCGTACCGAGGAGTGGTTCGCGAAGCACGGCCCCAAGGCCGTCTTCCTCGGCCGGATGGTGCCGATCTTCCGGAGCCTGGTCTCGGTGCCCGCCGGTGTCGAGCGGATGCCGATGCCCCTGTTCGTCATGCTCACCACGCTCGGCAGCCTCATCTGGAACGGCGTCCTCGTGATGGCCGGCTACTGGCTGGGCGACCGGTGGGACGTCGTCGAGACCTACGTCGGACTCCTGTCGAAGATCGTCCTGGCCCTCGTCGTCGTCGCCGTCGCGGCCTACGTGGCGGTCCGGGTGCGCGGCCGCGGCAGGACCGGCGGCGGCCGGACCGGGCGCCGCCGCGCCTCGTGACCCCCGGGACGGTCCTGGAGGCGCTCGCGGAGGGCCGCACGAACGCGGCGATCGGGCGGAAGCCGAACATCTCGCCGAGCTGGGTGGAGAAGGACCTCAACTCCGTCTTCGACAAGCTGGAGCTGTCCCGCACGACGGGCGCTGTCGGCTACGGCCGGCGGATCCTGGCGGTGCTCCGCTGTCGGGAGGCGTAGCGGAGCCGGGAGGCCGGGCGGATCGGAAGTCGTCGCGGACCCGAAGACCCGGCGGATCAGGGGCCGTCGCCGGTCCCGGCTCGTGACGGATCCGGGCTCCTTCCCGTGGCGGTCGCCCGCCACAGGACGGGTCCGTCGTCCGCTATCCGCGCCACTCGGCGAGGACCTCGTCGGTGTGCTCGCCGGGGAGCGGGGAGCGGCCCGGGGTCTCGGCCGGGGTGCGGTCGAAGCGGGAGGGCGGGGCGGGCTGGAGGGTGTCGTCGATCTCCACGAAGGCGCCCCGGGCGGCGAGTTGGTGGTGTACGGCCGCTTCGGCGGCGGTGAGGACCGGGGCGACGCCGGCGTCCACGGCGTCGAAGACCTTCACCCAGTACTCCCGGTCCGCGGTCGCGAAGCGGGCGGCGATCAGCTCGCGCAGCGCGGGCCAGGCGGCCGGGTCGGCGCGGTCGGGGAGGCCTTCGGCGTCCGCGAGGCCCAGCTGGTCCAGGAGGTTCTGGTAGAGCTTGGGTTCGATGGCGGCGACCGCGAGGTGACGGCCGTCGGCGGTCCGGTAGAGCGAGTAGTGCGGGGCGTCGGTGACGGTGTGGTTGCCGGGGACCTCACGCCACTGGTGGACCAGGGTGGAGATGAGTGCGGCGCCGTCCGCGAGGGCGGTGTCGACGACCTGGCCCCGGCCCGAGCGCTCCCGCTCGTGGAGCGCGGCGAGCAGCCCGTGGACGTGGACGTTGGCGCCGCCGGCGAAGCTGGAGAGGTACGCGGTGGGGGGCGGCTGCGGGTCGCCGGTGGCCGGGTCGGTGTCGAGGGCGCCGGTGAGGGCCAGGACCGCCAGGTCGTGGGCGGCGCGACCGGCCCACTCGCCCTGCTGGCCCCAGCCGCTGACCCGCCCGTACACCAGGCGCGGGTTGCGGGCGAGGGCCGCTTCGGGGCCGATGCCGAGGCGGTCGGCGACGCCGGGACGGAAGCCCTCGACCAGGATGTCCGCGTGCTCGACGAGCGCCAGGGCCTGCTCGACCCCTTCGGGGCTCTTGAGGTCGAGGGCGACCGAACGGCGCCCGCGGGAGAGCGGGTTCTCCGCCGGGCGCGGGGCGTCGGGGCCGGGGGTCGCTCCGGGCGCCCGGTCGACCCGTACGACATCGGCACCGAGACCGGACAGGACGGTGCCGACGAACGCGGTCGGCGCCGATCCCGCGAATTCCAGTACGCGCACTCCGGTCAGCGGTCCTGCCATGGCCAACTCCCTCGTGTCTCCGGTTTCCTGACGCGTTCCACGCTAATCCGGGGGCGGGTGGAAGAAACTGCGGAGATCCGTAGCGCCCGGAATTCGGCGGCGCCCGAGAATGGTCGAATTCCCTGTTCCCCCTTCCGAAAGGCCTGACTCATGGCCGTCGTCTACACCGCCGAGGTCACCTCCACCGGAGACGGGCGCAACGGCGCCGTGCGCTCCTCCGACGGGCTTCTCGACCTTCCGCTGTCGAGCCCCAAGGCCGTGGGTGGTTCCGGCACCGCCACCAACCCCGAGCAGCTCTTCGCCGCCGGCTACGCCGCCTGCTTCCACAGCGCGCTCCGGGTCTCCGCGCGCGAGTCCAGGGTCGCGCTCGCGGACGACACGGTCGTCGCCGAGGTGGCGCTGCACAAGGAGGAGAGCGGATTCCATCTGTCGGTGGTCCTCACCGTCGAACTGCCCGGACTCGACGCCGCCGAGGCCCGTCGGCTCGCCGACGCGGCGCACGGGCGCTGCCCGTACTCGAAGGCGATCCGGGGGAATGTCGAGGTGCGGGTGAATATCGCGGCGTGAGCCGCCCCGTTCCTTTCGGGGGACGAAAGCCGGGAAAGCCCCCGTGGCAGCGGCCACGGGGGCTTTCCCGGCTTTCCTTTGTGTACGGCCCTGGTGTCAGGGCGTCGCCGCCGCGGCGGCCGCGGCCGCCGCCGGCAGCCCCTCGACCACCCGGCTCACCGCCCGGTCGTCGTGCGAGGCGGAGATGAACCAGGCCTCGAAGGGCGACGGCGGCAGGTAGACGCCCTGGCGCAGCAGCTCGTGGAAGAAGGGGGTGTAGCGGTACGACTCGGTGGCGCGGACGCCGTCGAAGTCGACCACGTCGTCCTCGGTGAAGAAGACCGAGAACATGGTCCCGGAGTACTGCAGCCGGTGGGCCACGCCCTCCTTCGTCAGCGCGGCGGAGACCTCGCGGCCGATCGTCTCCGAGACGTGGTCGAGCCGCTCGTACACCTCGGGGGTGCTGTGCCGCAGGGTGGCGAGGCCGGCGGCGGTGGCGACCGGGTTCCCGGAGAGCGTGCCCGCCTGGTAGACGGGTCCGGCCGGGGCGAGGTGGCCCATGACGTCGGCGCGGCCGCCGAAGGCCGCCGCCGGGAAGCCGCCGCCCATGACCTTGCCGAAGGTCAACAGGTCGGGGGCGACGCCGTCCCGGCCGTACCAGCCGGATCGGCTGGCCCGGAAGCCGGTCATCACCTCGTCGGAGATGAACAGGGCTCCGTGCCGGGCGGTGATCTCCTTGAGGCCGGCGTTGAAGCCGGGCAGCGGCGGGACCGCGCCCATGTTGCCGGGGGCGGCCTCCGTGATGACGGCGGCGATCTCGTCGCCGATCTCGGCGAAGACCTTCTCGACGGCGGCCAGGTCGTTGTAGGGCAGGACGATCGTGTCGCTCGCCTGGGCGCCGGTGACTCCGGGGGTGTCGGGGAGGGCGAAGGTGGCGAGGCCCGAGCCGGCGGAGGCGAGGAGCGCGTCCACGTGGCCGTGGTAGCAGCCCGCGAACTTCACGATCTTGCCGCGTCCGGTGAAGCCGCGCGCGAGCCGGATCGCCGACATCGTCGCCTCGGTGCCGGAGCTGACGAGGCGGACCTGCTCGACCGGGGCGACCCGGTCGACGATCTCCTCGGCGAGTTCGACCTCTCCGGTGGACGGCGCCCCGAAGGAGGTGCCGTGCTCCAGGGCCCGGGTGACGGCCTCCACGACGGCCGGGTGCCGGTGGCCCAGGATCATCGGGCCCCAGGAGCAGATCAGGTCGACGTACTCGTTGCCGTCGCTGTCGGTGAGGTACGGGCCCTGCGCCGAGGCGATGAAGCGGGGGGTGCCGCCGACGGCGCCGAAGGCGCGGACCGGGGAGTTGACGCCGCCGGGGGTGACCTTGCGGGCCCGCTCGAAGAGCGCCTTGCTTCGGGTCTCGCCGTGGGTCGCCGTGCCGCTCATCGGCCCGCCTCCTTCGAGGTGTCGAAGCTCAGCGCCGCGTCGAGGACGACGGCGCCCTGGGGCAGGACGCGGACCGGGTTCAGGTCGAGGGCGAAGCCGGCCGGCCAGTCCTGGACGAGCTCGCCGACCTTGTGGAGGAGTTCGGCGGCGGCCGCCACGTCGACGGCGGCCCGGCCCCGGGTGCCGGCGAGTATCCTGGCGCCGCGCAGCCCCGCGAGGAGCTCGGCGCCCTCGCCCGGGGCCAGCGGCAGGAGCCGGTGGCCGACGTCGTCCAGGACCTCGGTGAAGATCCCGCCGAGGCCGGCGGTGAGCACGGGGCCCAGGTCGGTGGTGTGGACGCCGACGATCAGCTCGACGCCTTCGGCTCCCTCGTCGATCAGCTCCTCGACGAGCACCTGACCGCCGAGCGCGGCGAGGCGGGCGTGGGCCTCGGGCGCGGTGTCGGCGGTGACGCCGATCTCGACGCCGCCGGCCTCCGTCTTGTGGAGCAGGCCCGGGACCACGGCCTTGAGGACCGCCGTACCGCCGGCCTCGGTCACGGCGCGGGCCGCGTCCTCGGCGTCGACGGCGATCCGCCCCTTGGGCACGTCGATCCCGGCCTCGGCGAGGAGCCGCTTCAGCTCGGGCTCGGTGGCCCCGGCGCCCGGGCCGGGCACGGTGCCGGGGCGCGGGGCGTCCGGCAGCGTACGGGGGCGGCTGACCTCCCAGAGGGCGGCGGCGGCGCGCAGGGCGCGGGCCGGCGTCGGGTACTCGGGGAGACCGGCCTCACGCAGGTCGCGCGGGGCGTCGGGGGCGAGGAAGTCGGCGCCGGTGCGGGCGACGAGGATGGGCTTGCCGCCCTTCTCGGCGGCCCGGGAGAGGGCGTTGACGGCCTTCTCGACGTCCGGTCCGGCCATGACGCAGAAGGCGGCGACGATGATGTCGACGGTGTCGTCGGCGATCAGGACGTCGAGGGAGCGGTCGAAGAGCGAGGGGTCGCTGAGGACGGTCGCCGTGATGTCGACCGGGTTGTCGATGGCGCCGAAGGCGGGGACGATCTCGGCGAGCGCCTCCTTGCTGCGGGGTTCCAGGGCGCTGAGTTCCAGGCCGTGGGCCTCGACGGCGTCGGCGGCGAGGATGCCGGAGCCGCCGGAGGTGGTGACGACGGCGACGCGGTTGCCGGTGGGGCGCCGCTCTGACTCGAAGACCCGTGCCACGTCGAGGAGTTCGTCGATGTCGTCGACGCGGACGATGCCGAGGCCGCGCAGGGCGGCGTCCAGGACGCGGTCGTCGGTGGCCAGGGCCCCGGTGTGCGAGGCGGCGGCGCGGCCACCGGCCTCCGTACGGCCCGACTTGAGGAGGGCGACGGGCTTGCCGGAGCCGGCGAGTTCGCGGAGGGTCCCGATGTCCGGGGTGTCCTCCAGGTAGCCGAGGAGGCCGGTGACCTCGGGGACGGTGGCGAGTTCGCGGAGGACTTCGAGGGCGGTGACGTCGGCGTCGTTGCCGGTGCTGACCACCCAGCCCGGGCGCAGGCCCCGCTCAAGCGCCAGGCTGGCGGCGCCGAAGCCGAGGGCGCCGCTCTGGCTGACGAAGGCGAGGGTGCCGGGCTCGAAGGGCACGGACTCCGCGCCGAAGAGGGGGCTGAAGGTGGCGAGGACGCGGTTCTCGTACGCGACGGCGCCGATGCAGTTCGGGCCGATGATCCGCAGGCCCCCGGCGCGGGCCCGGGCGACGACCTCCGCCTGGAGGCGGGCGCCCTCCTCGCCGGTCTCGGCGAAGCCGGAGGAGGCGATGACGGCGAGCTTGACGCCGGCGGCCACGCAGTCGTCGACGGCGCCGAGGACCCGCTCGGCGGAGACCATGATCAGCGCCAGGTCGACGGGGCCCGGGGCGTCCTGCACGCTGGGGTACGCGGGGACGCCGAGGATCTCCGGGGAGCGCGGGTTGACCGGCAGGATGCGGCCCTTGAAGCCGTATCGGAGCAGGTAGTCGAGCGGCTTGCGGCCCAGGGCTCCGGGGCGCTCGCTGGCGCCGATGACGGCGATGGATTCGGCTTCCCAGAGGGCCGAGATGTCACTCATGCGATGGCCTCGATCTTTGTCTCGTTCGGGTCGTTCGTGCTGGTGGGGCTGGTGGTGCCGGGCTCGCCCGCCTCGCCCTCGGCGGCGGCGAAGAGGCGGGTGAAGGCGGCGATGTGCCGGGCCCCGTCCGGGTCGGCCGCCAACTCCCGTACGAGCACGGTCGGCTGGTGCAGCGCCTTGTCGACGATGCGCCGTACGCTGCGGTCGATCTCCCGCCGTACCGAGCCGTCGAGGCCCTCCAACCGGCGTGCGAGCCGGCCGAGTTCGGCCTCCGCCGCCTCGGTCGCGGCGGCGCGGAGGGCGGTGAGCACGGGCTTGGCGCCGGCCAGCCGGAGCCCGGTGCGGAACTGCTCGACCTCCGCGTCGATCAGTTCGTGCGCGGCCTGGACGCTGGCCGTCGAGATCTCGTCCTCCTGCCCCTCCTCGGCGATGCGGCGCAGGTCGACGAAGGTGACGCCGGGCAGCTCCGCCGTGCCGGGCGCGATGTTGTGCGGGAGCGACAGGTCGAGCAGGAACAGCTCGCGGCCGTCCCGGGCGGCGAGCGCCTCCTCGACGTCGCGGGCGGAGACCAGGTGGCCGGTGGCGGCGGTCGCGCCGACCACCACGTCCACCTCGGTGAGCAGCCGGGGCAGGTCCGTCAGGTCGTACCCCACTCCCCCGGTGGTCTCGGCGAGGCGCTGGGCCTTCTCCGGGGTCCGGTTGGCGACGTGCACCCGGTCGAGACCGGAGCGGCGCAGCGCCGCGACGACGACTCCGGCGAAGGCGCCGGCACCGATGACCAGGGCGGTCTTGCCGTGCAGGGAGCCGACCTCGCGCTCGAAGAAGCCGAGTCCGGCGGTGGCGAGCGAGCGGCCCGCCTCGTTGAGCCCGGTCTCGTTACGGGCCCGCTTGCCGACCCGCAGGGCGGTCTGCACGGCCTTGCCGAGGACCCCGCCGGTCCGGTCGAGCCGCTGGGACCGTTCGAGGCCCAGCTTGACCTGGCCGAGGATCTGGTCCTCTCCGACGACGACCGATTCGAGTCCGGAGGCCACGGCGAAGAGGTGGCGTACGGCCCGGTCGGCGTGGTGGCTGTAGAGGTGCGGGGCGATCTCCTCGTGGTCGACGCCGGTGTGCTGGGCGAACAGCACGCCGAGGCCGTCGAGTTCGGCGGGGCCGCCGGGGCCGGACGGGCCGCCCCGGGTCTCGGCGTAGATCTCCAGGCGGTTGCAGGTGGAGACGACGACGGCGGCGTCGATGCCGTCGACGGAGGTCACGTCGGAGACGAGGTCCTCGGCGGGCCGCTCGGTCCCGGCGAGTCTCTCCAGGAGGTCGAGCGGGGCGCTGGCATGGCTGATGCCGAGGACCAGCATGGAGGAGGACGGGGTCACCGGGTCACCGGTCCAGCGTCTGGGCGAACTCGGAGGCCCAGTAGGTGATGATCTGCGTGGCGCCCGCGCGGTGGATGGAGGCGAGGCTCTCGCGGACGACCTGGTCGCGGTCGATCCAGCCCTTGGCCGCGGCCGCCTCGACCATCGAGTACTCGCCGGAGACCTGGTAGGCGGCGACGGGCACCTGCACGTGGTCGGCGATGAGCCGGACGATGTCGAGGTAGGCGAGGGCGGGCTTGACCATCACGAGGTCGGCTCCCTCGGCGACGTCCAGCGAGACCTCCAGGAGGGATTCGCGGATGTTGCCGGGGAACTGCTGGTAGCCCTTGCGGTCGCCGCGCAGGGTGGACTCGACGGCGTCGCGGAAGGGGCCGTAGAAATGGGAGGCGTACTTGGCGGAGTAGCCGAGGATGGCCACGGACTGGTGGCCGGCCCGGTCGAGCGCCTCGCGGATGCGGCGGACCTGGCCGTCCATCATGCCGCTGGGGGCGACGATCTGGGCGCCCGCGTCGGCCTGGACGACGGCTGCCTGCGCGTACAGCTCGATGCTGGCGTCGTTGTCGACGTCGCCGTCGGCGTCGAGGACGCCGGTGTGACCGTGGTCGGTGTACTCGTCGAGGTTGATGTCGCCGATGATCACGGTGGAGTCGCCGACCTCGGCGACGACGTCGCGCAGGGCGACCTGGAGGATGCCGTCGGGGTCGACGGCGCCGGTGCCGGTGGGGTCCTTGTGCTCGGGGATGCCGAAGAGGATGAGTCCGCCGACCCCGTTGGCGACCGCCTCGGCGGCGGCCTTGCGGAGGGTGTCGCGGGTGTGCTGGAGGACACCCGGCATGGAGGGGATCTCACGCGCTTCGGTGAGGCCCTCGCGGAGGAAGAGGGGCTGGACGAGGTTGGCGGGGCCGACGCGGGTCTCGGCGGCGAACCGGCGCAGCGCGGGGGTGCGGCGCAGTCGGCGGGGGCGGTAGTAAGGGGCGGCGGGGTCGGTGGCCGCGGTGTTGCGGCCGTAGGCGTCGTACGTCATGAGCGTGACTCCTTCGAGAGCGTGGCGGCGTGCGGGACGCGGAGATGTCCGGGGTGCGCGGCGTGGGGGGCCGCACGGTGCGGGTCCCGGTCCGCGGGGTGCGCGGAGCGGAGACCCGCGGTGCGGGGGTGTGCGGAGGGCGGGTCCTGGAGACTCGCGGTGTGCGTGGTGCGGGGGTCTGCGGCATGCGGGTCCCGGAGACCCGCGGTGTGCGTGGTGCCAGGGTCTGCGGCATATGGGGCCCGGAGACCCGCGGTGTGTGCGGTGCCGGGGTCTGCGGCATGCGGCGGCCGGTACGGGACCGGGTCGGCGGGCAGGGCGGACAGGAGGGTGGACACGGCATCTTCTAGAGCGCCTCGCCGAGGAACACCTGCTCCAGGTGCTTGGCGACGGGCTCTTCGGGGCGGCTGAACCAGTAGCCGTGCCCGCTGCGCTGGAAGAGCTTCAGCTCCCCGAGCTTCACGAGGGTCTCGGCGAGCTTGACGGCGAGTCCGGCGGGGTCGATCACCGGCAGGCCGTGCAGCTCGTGGATGCCGAGGTGCCAGAGGATCTCGTTGGGGATGCCCTCGGCGGGGATGATGACCTCGGCGCCGGCCTTGGCCGCGCGCAGGGCGGCGGCCGAGTACACCTCGACGAACTCGTCGAAGTCCCCCTCCAGGGAGCGGTGCACGGAGTCCCAGCCACCGGGGACGACCTCGTACGAGCTCAGCGAGGACTCCAGGCGGTACTGCCGGATGTTGGCCCGGATGGGCTCTTCGAGGGGCGGCATGAAGCCGAGGACGCCGAAGCGCTGCCCGGTGAGCGCCGAGAGGAAGAAGGCCGTCTCGCCGTAGCCGAGGGTGGGGATCGAGGCGAGGTGGCGGGCGTCGCGCAGGCCGGGGTCCTGCCCGGCGGCGATCACCCAGGCGTCGTACCCCTCCCGCTCCGCGACGAGCGCGGACTCGGAGAAGTGGCGGCTGAAGAGCACCTGGGCGGAGTGGTGGCCCACCAGACCGAAGGGTGTGCGGTCGGGATACGTGTCGGCCGGCAGGGTCTTGATGTCGATGGTGGTGCCCGGTGCGGCGATCGCGTCGAGGTGCTCGCGATACCACTGGTCGAGCAGGGGCAGGCGTCCCTCAACGGTGTGCTTGTGAAACCAGATCCGCATGTGCCTCACCTTTCAGTGGTCGTGGTGCGACGTCGAGAAGTGATGCCGTGAACAGGTAGTCGGTGGCCGAGCGGGGGTCCTCGGCGGTGCGCCTCAGGGAGGCCAGCCGGGCGGGGAGTTCGGCCGCGCTGTCCAGCCCGGCCGTACGGGCCTCGCTGCGCGGGATGACGGCCGTCTCGACGACGGAACGGCGCCGTTCGAGGGCCGCGTCGAGCGGGGCCTCGCCCTGCCCGTCGCCCCGCAGGACGGCGGCGAGGGCCCGGCCGGTCTCCACGGCGTCGTGGATCCCGCAGTTCATGTTCAGACCGCCGGCCGTGGAGGTCAGATGGGCCGCGTCCCCGGCGAAGAGCACCCTGCCCGCCCGGTAGCGGGGCAGCAGGAACCGCGCGAGGCGGTAGGTGTGCGCGTCGGCGATCCGCACGGCCCGCCCGGCGGCGCCCGGCAGGGCCTGCTCGACCCTGGCCCGTACGGCGTCGGGTGCGAGCACCGCGTCCCGGTCCGTCCCCCGGGGGATCCGGAAGATCAGCCGCCAGTGGTCGGGCATGCCGAGCACGCTGAACGAGGCCCGCGGGTCACGGACGTAGGAGAGCGCGGCGAGCCCGGGCACCAGCTCGTCGAGTGGGGTCTCCGTGACCACGCGGAGCGCGTAGTCCGGGTACTCCTGCGCGGTGCCGGGGAGTCCGGCGAGCTCGCGCAGCCGGCTGCGGCTGCCGTCGGCCGCGAGGACGTACGGGTGGCGGGTGGCGGTGACCCGCCCCGCCGCGTCCTCGGTCCGCAGCCGCACCCCGTCGCCGGTGTCCTCCGCCCCGGTGACGGTGGCCCCGAAGCGGATGTCGGCGAGGCCGGTCGCGGCCAGCTCGGCGAGCAGCAGCGGGGTGAGCCGGGCCTGTTCGACATGGAGCCGGTACGGGTGACCGGTGTGCCCGGCGAGCAGGGAGTAGTCGAGCTCGGCGTGGACGACTCCGTCCAGGTCGCGCCAGTGGACGCGGTCGACGGTACGGCCCTGGCGGCGCAGGGCGGCGGCGACGCCGAGTTCGTCGAGGAGGTCGAGGGTGGACGGGTGGAAGGTGGACGCGCGGGACTCGGTGGCGAGCGCGTCCCGGGACTCCAGGAGCGTCACCGGCACACCGGTCCGGGCGAGGACGAGCGCGGCGGTCAGCCCCACGGGCCCGGCGCCGACGACGGCGACCGGTCCGCGGGAGCCGGTATCGCCGCTCACGGCACGGCCACGGCATCACGGCCGGCGACGGCGGCGTGGCCGGGACGACCGCCGCCGGTCCGCTCCGCGAGCCGGCGCAGCAGCGGGTGGGCGTCCGGTCCGTCGGCCGGGAGGCCGAGGGTGTCCCGGGCCCACCAGGCGCTCGCCAGGTTGGAGGTGAGCAGGGTCTGCCCGCCGTCCCGTCCGAGCTCGGCCAGCGCGTCGAAGGTGAACATGCCGGTGCCGGTGAACAACAGGGTCGCGTCCTCTGGGAGTTCGGCCTCCCGTACCTGCGCGACGAGTTCGTCGGTGGTCACGTCGTACGGGGAGAAGCGGGCGCCTGCCCGGACCTTGACCACGCGGTCGACCGCGAGGCCGGCCGACTCCCAGTAGGCGTGGGACAGTTCGGTGAGCCAGGGCTCGTACGGCGAGATCAGGACAAGCCGTTCGGAGCCGACGGCCCGTGCGGTGTCGAGGATCGCGAGGGCCGCGGACCGTACGGGCGCTCCCACGCGCTCGGAGAGCTCCGCGCAGAGCGCGCGGTCGCCGTCCGGGGTCAGCAGGTAGTGCGACCCGGTGCAGGAGACGACGGCCGCGTCGAGGCGCAGCCCGCCGAAGTTCCCCAGCACGTCGGGGAGTACGTCGTTGTACTTCTCCAGTCGACCGCGGAGGTCTTTTCCGGGAAGTACCGGGAACCGTGAGGTGTGGACATTGAATGCGGGGCTGACGAGGCTGCCGATCTCGGGTTCGGCTGCGGCGTTTCCCGAGGGAACCACCACTCCGAGTCGCGGCGCCGAATGCAGAGCCATGAACGAGTCTCTCCCATCCGTCGGTGCCATTGACATCACCGTACGAGCCGAACGCCACTCACATCGATACGGGATTCCGCACCCGTGGCCGGAAGCCGACATACGGACGGCGCCGCACCGTGAATACGGTGCGGCGCCGCGGTGTCCGGGAACGGGAACGGGAACGAGGAACGCGAGAAACAGGACGACCGGAATGTGGAACGACCGGAATGCAAAGTTCCTGGAATACCGAACGCCGGGAATGCGAGTCCCGGAATTCAGTCGGCCTGGCCGGCCCGTGCCGCCTCGGCGACGAATTCGTCGATCCTCGCCCGGCGGGTCAGCCCGCCGTTCACGGCCCAGTTGCCCTCCGGGATCTCGTTCACGACGAGCCAGACGACGGTGCCGGGCCCGGTCGCCTCCTGGACGTACCGGGTCAGCTCGACGGAGAGCGCCTCGTTGCGCTCGGGCGTGAGGAAGCCCTTCAGCGGCGTGACCACGATCAGGACGCCCGGCGGCGTGCCGGCCCCGGTGGTCGCGAGCCCCTTGGCCGCCTCACGGACGTAGACCCAGGTGGCGGAGGTGAAGAAGTCGGTACGGGGCAGCCCCATGGCGGTCAGCACGGCGTCGGCGACCTGCTGCTGCAGGACCTCCGCGGCGGCCTCGGACAGGGCGCCCTCGGGAACGGTTATCTCGACCAGCGGCATGGCGACTCCCCAGCATGTGTGTGTACGGATTCGGGTGCGGGTGTGGTGACGACTACGGGCGTGCGGAAGGATCAGCAGGCCAGCGCGGCTTCGAACCGGTCGATGGCAGCGGCCAGTTGGGCGCGCCGGCGGATGTCGAGCTTGCGGTAGATCCGGGTGATGTGCAGTTCCACGGCCCGGGTCGACACCGTGAAGGACTCGGCGATCTGCTTGTTGGTCAGTCCGTCGAGCATCATCGTGGCGATGCGCCGCTCGTGGGCGGTCAGTTCCTCACGGACGGCGGCCTCCTCGCGGGGGGCCGGAGGGACGGTGGGCGGGACGACCGGGGCGGCCACCGGGCGGATGGCCGGCGGGACGGGCGTCAGGACGCCCCCGCGTATTCGCTCATGGGTCCCGGCACCGCCGGTGGACCGTTCGAGACCGGCGAGCACGACGTGCCCCATGACCGCGTTCCATTCGCGGACGCGCAGTTCGGAGATGACCTGGGCCTGCGCGTACGGGTCGGCGTAGAGAACCCGTAACAGCGTGCGGCGGTCACGGGCCTCGCAGACCAGGAGTTCCCCGGTGCCGTCCCGCCATGGGCCGCCACCGAGCAGGATGCCGCGGGCGGTCATCCTTTTCCAGTAGGCCCGGTGAGCCTCTCCGAAACTCAACCGGTCCGTCTCATTACCACGGAAAACGAGTTCGACCACAAAAGCCACGTACGACTCCCCCAGAAAGGCCGGATGTTTCCACTTGTGACGCTACCACCCACCACCCGCCCCATGAATGAACACAATGTTGCGGGCGGCGGCCCGGAATTTCCTGGGTGCCCTGAGGGAATGACGCGCACCCGGCCGCCGAAAACGGCCGGGTATCGCCTTGTGCTGCCGATTCTCGACGGTGGTCGGCTAATCGGCGGCTGCCCCGGTCGGTACGGGGGCGGCCTCGGGCCTCTGCTCGGGCGCCGGGCGAGGCTTGCGCCGGAGCAGACCGGTGGCCGCGAGGACGGCCGCCGCCCCGATCCACACGGTCCAGCCGAGGGGCTCGTCGAGCACCACGGCGCCGAGGACTACGGCCACGGCGGTCATCAGGTAGGTGACGGTGGAGGCCACGGTGGGCCCGTCCTTGATGATCAGCTCGAAGTTGAGCAGGGCGGCCAAGCCGGTGCAGACCACGCCGAGGACCAGGACCGCGATCACCGAGTCGGTGCGCCAGGTGATGGTCTGGAGCCCCAGGAAGGGGAAGGCGACCAGGAGCAGCACGGTGGCCGCGCTGAGCTGCCCGCCGGCGAGCATCAGGGGCGGGATGCCCCTGCCCACGAGGAACTTGCCCATGTAGGCGAAGCTGGCGCCGAAGCTGATCGAGCCGAGGACGAAGCAGAGGATGCTCCACCCCGTGCCGGCCGAGGCCGAATTCCACGGCGAGGCGATGAGCGCGGTGCCGCCGAGACCGAGCAGGACGCCGCCGGCCTTGAAGCCGGAGACCCGCTTCTCCTGGCCGAGGAGCAGGGCCGCGGCGAGGGTCCAGATCGGGGCGCTGCCGTTGACCACGGCGGCGACGCTGCTCGATCCGGCGATCTCGCCCTCGGCGTACAGGGTCCACGGGACGGCGTTGCCGAGCAGCGCGGCCACGGTCAGATGACCCCAGGTGGCGGCCTCCTTGGGAAGCCTGAGCCCTTTCGCGTATCCGATGGCGAGAATGACGACGGCGCCGAGCGCCAGCCGGATCAGCACCATCTGCACGGGTGAGAAGCCGTACCCGGCGATCTTGATCCAGAGGAAGACGGAGCCCCAGATGAGGCTCAGCGCGGCCAGCCGCGTGTACGTGGCTTTGGACATGGGTGTTTACCGCTCTCCGAAGACAGGGCTCCGCAAGGAGGTGGAGGAAGAGGAGGAGTAAGGGGACGCGGAGCTCTCCGCGGTACGGGAACGAGCCTCGCACCGGCGGTCGGGCCGGTCCAGCAACGGCTGGTGGACGGTACCGTCCACGAGCCGTGGCGAATCGCGTACGAGCGGGTGGGACGCCCCGGGACCGAGGTCGGCGGGCCCGACGGATCGCGAACGGGGCCGCCTCCGCCGGTCAGCCGTCCGACGGGACCGCGAACCAAGCCGCCCCCCGCCGGTCGGCGGCCCGCCGGGACCGTGGCCGAGACCGACCCAGCCGGTCAGCGGGCGACGGCCGCCCTGGCCGCCGTGCGGAGCGCGTCCAGCACGGCGGCGATCTCCGGGGAGGTCTGGCTGCCCTCGCGTACGGCCGCGAAGACCGTGCGTGAGGGAGCCCGCTCGCTGAACGCGCGGATCGTCACCTCGGGCCGCGGGACTGGCTTGGCCAGTCGCGGCACCAGCGCGACCCCGAGGCCGAGCCGCACCGCCGCGAGCGTGGCGTCCCAGTCGCCGATGGCGTGGGAGGCCTGCGGGGTGAACCCGGCCGCCGTACACGCGGCGACGCCGATGTCATGACAGAGGCCCGTGGTGGCGAAGATCCAGGTCTCGTCGGCGAGGTCGCCGAGGAGCAGGCGCTCGCTGCCGAGGAGCCGGTGCCCGGCCGGCAGGGCGATGTCGAAGGGGTCGTCGCAGAGGACGACCCGGTGGAACCGGCCGTCGGAGCGGCCGTCCTCCCCCGCCGTGCCCGGGGCGCGCGTGGTGTCCGCGGAGATGACGACGTCCGTCTCCCCGCGCTGGAGCAGGGAGAAGCTCTCCGGCGGGTCGACCTCGGCGAGGGAGGTCCGCAGCAGCGGCCGCGTCTCCCGAAGCCGTGCCACGGCGGGCAGGATCAGCGCGGAGAGGGTGGTGGAGAAGCCGGCGACGGCCACCTCGCCGCGCTCGCCGCTCTGGTGGGCGGCGAGTTCCGCGCGCATCTGCTCGACCTGGGTGAAGACGGCGTCGGCGTGCCGGAGCACGATCCGCGCCGCCCCCGTGAGCCGCAGCCGGCGCCCGGAGGGTTCGGTGAGCGGGACGCCCAACTCCCGTCCCAGGGCGCTGATCTGCTGCGAGACGGCCTGCGGGGTGAGGTGGAGCGCCTGGGCGGCCGCGCTGACGGTGCCGCGTTCGCTGAGTTCCCTCAGCACCCGCAGTTTCCGCAGGTCCAGATCGGACACGTCCCGCACCCCCTCCCGCTGCCGCCGCTCGGTCATCGTACGCAGCCGGCGTCCACGTCGATGACCTCCTTGACCAGTGTCTCCAGGACGTCGAGGTCCCGCGCGGTGCGGCCGGGTTCGCGCCGGTCGCCCGGGTAGGTGGGGTCGAGGACGACGGCGTGGGCGCCCAGGTCCTGGAGGAGGCCGAGGTCGTCGGCGATCTGGGCCCGGGTGCCCTCGCCGAGGAGCCGGCCGGGACCGAGCGGGCGTGAGGTGACGCGGAGTTTGATCCGGGGGCAGACGTCGGGCACGGGCCGCTCGTGTTCCTCGGCGACCTGGCGGAGCGTGGGCAGTCCGACGCCGAGGAGCCAGTCGCCGGAGACGGAGGTGGGGTGCCAGGCGTCGCCGAGGCGGACGGCCCGCCGGAGCGCGCCGTAGCTGTGTCCGCCGACCCACACGGGCGGCCCGGGCCGCTGCACGGGGAGCGGCCCCGTGTGCACCTCGCGGAAGGAGACGTGGGCGCCGTCGAAGGAGGCGACCTCGTTCGCCCAGCAGGCCTTGATGGCGGCGAGGTACTCGTCGCTGATGGCGCCGCGCTTGCGGTACGGCACGTCGAGGACGGCGAACTCCCGGGCGGCCCAGCCGGCGGCCGCGCCGAAGACGAACCGGCCGTTGCTGAACCGGTCGATGTTGGCGGCGACGCGCGCGGTGTGCACGGGATGCCGGTACGGGAGGATCGTCACCGTCGTGCCGAGCCCCACGGTCCTGGTGACCCCGGCGAGCCAGGCGAGGGTCGCGAAGGGGTCGTAGAACGGGGCGGGGAAGAGGTGCTGCACGTCCGGGGTGAGCGCCACGTGGTCGGAGACCATGGCGTAGTCGTAGCCCATCGACTCGACCCGCAGCGCCCAGTCGGCGAGGGCGTCGGGGGTGGCCTCGGGCCCGTAGTTGGGCAGATTGACGCCGAACTTCATGGGGCGTTCCTTTCCAGGGCCTCGGCCGCGGTCGCGTCCGCGGCTCCGGTCCCGTGGGCGTGGTCCGTGGAGGCGCGGCCGGCCCGGGCGTCGCTCCGGGCGAGCGCGCGCACCGCGGCGAGGTGGAAGAGGACTCCCGCGAGCGCGACCCCTGCGGCGGGGAGCGGGAGCCACCGGGCGTCGAGCCCGTGGGCGAGGGCGAGGCCGCCGAGCGCGGAGCCGACGGCGCCGCCGAGGTAGGTGGCGGAGCTGTTGAGCCCGACGGCGGCCGCTCCCCCTTCGCCGTCCCGCGCGAGCAACCGGTGCTGCTGCGGGACGACGAAGGCCCAGCCGACCGCGCCCCAGACGACGAGGGGCAGCAGGACGAGGCCGGGCACGGAGCCGGTCCAGGGCAGCAGGGCCAGGGCGCCGCCGAGGGTGCCGAGGAGGGCGACGGCGAGGAGTGCGGGCTTTCCGGTGCGGTCGACGAGGGTGCCCGCGAGGAGGCTGCCGCAGACGCCGCCGATGCCCCAGACCCAGAGGTACGGCACGGCGCTGCCGACGTCGGCGACCCGGTGGAGGACCGGTTCGAGGTAGGTGTAGAGGCCGAGGCTGGCGACGGTCTGGGTGAAGGTGACGGTGACGACGACGGCGACCCTGGGCTTGGCGAGGGCACCGAGCCGGGCGCGCAGGGAGGGCGCGGCGGCCCCTCGGACGTCGGGGAGCCCGGTGGCGACGCCGAGGAGGGCGAGCACGCCGAGTCCGGTGATCAGCCAGAGGGCCGTGCGCCAGCCGGAGTGGGCGGCGACGAGCAGCCCGAGCGGCACGCCGAGGACGGTGCCCGCGCTCATTCCGCCGAGGACCAGGCCGAGGGCGCGTCCGCGCCGCTCGGGTGGGACGAGGGCGACGGCGGCGGTGGCCGCGGCCGGGACGAAGAGGCCCGCTCCCGCACCGGCGAGGGCCCGGGTGCCGAGCAGCCCGGCGTACGAACCGGTCAGTGCCGTCCCGGTGTTGGCGAGGACGAAGACGACGAGGGCGGTCACCAGGACGGTGCGGGTGCCCCAGCGGGCGAGGACGGCCGAGAACAGCGGCGCGGCCACGGCGTAACAGAGGGTGAAGGCCGTGACGGACTGGCCCGCGAGCGAGACGGATACGTCCAGGTCGGCCCCGATGTCGGGGAGCAGTCCCGCCATCGCGTAGGCGTCGGTCCCGATGGCGAAGGAGCCGAGTGCGAGCAGGGCCACCGCGCGCGTGCCGCCCATCACACCCCCTTGTTTCTCGTGTGCGTACGTCGTGCCGAACAGCCCTGCGGACGCTACTGACCGTGGGTGGCGCTCGCAGCACACAACGCCGAAGAGGGTTCGGAGTTCCGCAGCCTCGCGCGCCCGCTCCTCTGGAATCGGCCGGTCACGGGCCTACGGTGGACCGATCGAGGAACCCCAGGAGGGAGTCCACCGTGCTCGACCTGTCCGTCATCAACGCGATGTTCCCGCCAGATCTCCCGGAACCGTCCGAATGGGAGCGGCGGTTCGGGCCGCGCGCCCTGCCGGAGGGTGCCGAGGTGACGCGCTTCGCCCCGAGCCCCACCGGACATCTGCACATCGGCGGCCTGTACACGGCCGCCGTGGCGCGTGCCCTGGCCCACCAGTCGGGCGGCGTGCACGTGCTGCGCGTCGAGGACACCGACCGTTCCCGCCAAGTGGCGGGAGCCGCGGAGGAGTTCTCCCGGCTGCTCGGCGCCTTCGGGCTCGCCCCGGACGAGGGCGGGGTCGCCGGGGACGGCGACTGGGGCCCGTACCTCCAGTCGGAACGCCGGGACGTCTATCTCAGCCATGTCCGGGAACTGCTGCGGCGGGACCGGGCGTACCCCTGCTTCTGTGGCAAGGAGCGGCTGGCCCGGAGCGCCGGGGAACAGCGCGCGGGCCGCTCCCCGCTCGGCTACTACGGCCGGTGGGCGCCCTGCCGGACGCTGGACCCGGAGGAGGCGGCGCGGCGGCTCGCGGCGGGCGAGCCGTACGTGGTGCGCTTCCGCTGCCCGTACGAGTTCCCCGGCCGGGTCCGGTTCACCGACCGGATCCGCGCCTCGGTCACCATGCAGGACAACGGCAACGACATCGTGCTGCTCAAGTCCTCGCAGGAGGAACTCCCGCTGCCGACCTACCACTTCGCGCACGTCGTGGACGACCACCTGATGCGGGTGTCGCTCGTGGTGCGCGGCGAGGAGTGGCTGTCCTCGACCCCGGTCCACCTGCAGCTGCACGCGGCGCTCGGCTTCGAGCCGCCGTCGTACGCGCACCTCGCGCCGCTGATGAAGGCCGAGGGGCCCTCGCGCCGCAAGCTCAGCAAGCGCAAGGACCCCGAGGCGTCGGTGGACTACTACCTGGCCGCCGGGTATCCGCCGGCCGCCGTCCAGCACTATCTGCGCGGTCTCGCCAACATCCGGCTCATGGACGTCCCCACCGCCGAGGCGCTCGCCGCCCCCGTCCGGCTCGACGGCATGCGCCCCTCGGGGCCCCTGCTCGATCTTCCCAAACTGCACTCCCTGAGCCGGGAGTTCATCGCCTCGCTCACCCCCGACGAGCTGTACGGGCAGCTGCTCGCCTGGGCGGAGGACCACGACCCGGAGCTCGCTTCCGTCCTCGCCCGCCACCGGGGCCTCGCCCTGGCCGCCGTGGCCACGGGCCGGCCGGAGGGCGCGCCCGCCCGGAAGGACCTGGACCGCTGGTCCTGCTTCCGCGACCGCTACGGCTTCTTCTTCGCGGAGCTCTTCGGCCCGCCGCCGGCCGCCGACGACGACCGGTACGGCGGTCTCGACCCGGAGTCCGTTCGCCGGATCGCCGCCGAGTTCGCCGGCGAGGCGGTCCGGGCCGCCACGCCGGAGGAGTGGTACGCGGCGCTCCGCGGGCTCGCCGAGCGGCACGGCCACGCCCCGGACACGGCCGCCTGGCGCCGGGACCCGGAGCGCTGGGCGGGACCGCCGAGCAGGGTCGCGAACGTGGTGCGGGTCGCGCTCACCGGCGCCACCCGCAGCCCCGACCTGTTCGCGGTGGCGCGCGCCCTGGGCCGGGAGGAGGTGCTGCGCCGCCTCACCGCCGTGGCGGGGTGAGACGGCGCGGCACCGGAGGGGAAGGGGCGTCCGGCACCCAGCTCCCGCCGCCGCCCGGCTCCCGCCCCGGCACCCGCGAAGGCGCCCGGTCAGTCCAGCGGCAGGCTCCGGTCCGCGGACCGGACGCCCGGGGCCGTCGGCGCCGGGATCTTGAGGAGGCCCTTGTCGCTGGAGCTCGCGGGCGCGTCCGCGCCGACGGGCGTGGTGGTCATGGGCCGGGCGGCGGCGCACCGCTGCTTCTCGGCCTCGGACATGGGCCCGGTGCGCTGGAGCAGCCGGTCGGGCACGGCCCGCGAGGGCCCGTCGACGACGGCGTGCAGCCGGTAGTCGTCCTTCTTGCTGACGAACCAGCCCTCGACGCGCTCGCGGCTCGGCTGCATCTCGACCCAGCTCACCTCGCCGGGCTGGATCCTCTCCACGACGGTCCGCTGGTCGCTGCTGAACCACTGCCAGGGCCGCTGCCAGCCCTTCTCGTAGGCGAGGGCGAACTGGGTGGCCATCGGGCGCTCCTTGACCCGCTTCTCGTCCTCCTCGCGTACGCCGGACGTGGGCAGCCTGGCGACCTCGTTGAGCGGCAGGTTCGCGTCGGCGTAGGTCTGGGAGACGCTGTCGTGCCCGCGCTCGGCGTACGAGAGGAGCCGGGAGTGCTCCAGGGCGTTGCGGGTGCAGTTGACGAAGGCCTCGCCGACGACCCGCGCCCGGTCGTAGTACCGGAAGGAGGTGCGGGCGTCGGGCCGGAAGGTGCAGGCGTTCTCGCCGTTGCAGGCGGCGGCCGCGTTGTGGAGGGTGCTCTCGCGTTCGTTGCCCTTGTACGCCTCCGCGGTGCCGAGCGCGGTCTTGTTCACGGTCTTGTCGACCTCGGTCGGCACCTCGACCGCGCGGACGCGGGCGATCATCGGCGAACACGTCACATGGGTACGGGAGTCGGTGACCCGGGAGGTGAAGACCAGCAGCGGCTCGTTCTCGCCCGCGGTGAAGACGTGACTGCGGGCGGTCCAGCGGCCGGGCCCGGGCGTGCCCTTCGTTCGGCCGGGGTCCCCGGCGGTGGTGACCTCGCGGACGGCGCCGCCGGAGCCGGCGACGGTGTACGGCTGTCCGTCGACGACCTGCTCTCCGGTGCACTCCTTGGAGACGGCGGGGCTGTCCTCGTAGCTCACGGTGACCCTGGCTCCGGCCCGGACCCCGCGCAGCCGCTGCTGGAGGGTGTTGCCGTCCTTCTGGAGGGCGACGCCGTGGGAGCTGTCGGAGCGGCCCGAAGCGGTGGGCGAGTAGCGCTGGTTGAGGCCGGTCCAGAAGTCGATGCCGACGGTGGTGGGGCCGTCGCCCCTCATGACGGGGTCGGCGAAGTCGCCGTTGAGGACGGGGACGGACTGGGCGACCGCGGCCGCGGAGGTGAGGGCGGCGGCGGGGAGGACGGGCAGCAGCAGTCCGGCGGAGCCGAGGACGGCGAGCGCGGCCAGGGAGCGGTTCATGACAGGGTCTCCTCCGGGTTCAGGAACCGTCGGCGGGCAGGACGACTTCGCGCTTGGGTTCGGCGCCCGGCGGCACCGCCCGCGCGGCCGGCACCTCCCGCACGGCGACGCTCCGCAGGCCGCCGGGGGGACTGTTGTCGGCGTCGGCGGCGGTGTCGGTGGCGGGGCGCTTACGGCCGCAGAGCCGGTCGGGGACGGCGTACGTCTGGGCGACGAAGGTGCTGGTGTTGACCATGGAGGGGCTGTCCACGCTCACGTCGAGGATCTTCTGCCCGGTGTCCGTGACGAGGTCGCCGACCACGCGGCGCATCGCGGCGCTCGCGCCGAAGACGAGCATGTCGTAGGGCTTCACGGTGGTCTTGTAGACGGTCGCCTCGGTGTTCTCGATCGTCCAGGACTTGGAGTACGTGGCCTTGAAGGCGGCCTCGAAGGCGAGTTTGGCGCTCAGCGAACCGGCCGCCTTCGCGCCGCCCGCGACATTGGTCTTGGTGCCGATCTCGGAGGTGGGCCCGTCCTTCAGGTTGGGCATCTTGTGGTTGCTGTTGATCTCGTTGCTGAGGTTGGTGGTGACCTCACCGGAGGCGGTGACCGTGCCCTCGGCGGTGATCTTCCCGGAGATCTCGCCACCGATGTTGTCGGTGCTGCCGGTCTTCAGGGTGACGCTCCGGTCGACCCCCATGTCGCTGGTGGTGCAGTTGACGACCGCGTTGCCGAGGGACTTGACGGCGGTGGTGTACTCGCGGCCGTTCCTGGGGTCGATCGTGAACGAGCAGGCGGTGCGCTTGGTCCCGCAGTACTCCAGGACGTCGGCGATCTTCGCGGCGCGGCCGTCCGCGGTGACGGCACGGGCGACCGGGACCTCACCGGGGCCCTCCTCGACGGCGGCGGCGGGCGGGGCGAGCAGGGCGAGGGGCGCGGTGAGCCCCAGGGCGAGGGTGAGGGTGGTGAGCGGGCGGGCCAGGGGCGGGACGGCGCGGGGACGGCGCGGAGGCATGGCGAAGGAACCCTTCGGGACGGGGAGGGAGGAGCGGGGACGGGGTGGTTCAGGAGGGACCGGGGGCAGGTCAGGGAGACCGGTGGCGGGTCAGGGAGACCGGGGCCAGGTCAGGGAGACCGGTGGCGGGTCAGGGAGACCGGGGCCAGGTCAGGGAGACCGGTGGCGGGTCAGGGAGACCGGTGGCGGGTCAGGGAGACCGGTGGCGGGTCAGGAAAGCCCGGAGGCCGGGGAGACCGGGGTCGGGAAGACCGAGGGCCGGGAAGACCGAGGGCCCGGGGAGACCGGGTCAGGAGCCGAGCAGCGAGCAGAGCTGGGAGGCCGGGAAGGGGGACTGTCCCGGGTCGGTAGACCCCTGTGGAAGGGAGGCGGGGAAGGCCGCGCAGGTGGACTCGACGGCCTGGGCGGCGTTGTCGGCGGGCTCCGGCTCGTACGTGGAGATGGTGGTGCCCATCTCCTTGAAGCCGTCCTCCTCGCGGCCTCCCTTGCCGGCCAGCTTCTCCATGCAGGAGGCGGAGCCGGGCGGGCACTCCGCCAGCTTCTCGCCCGCCGCCTCGATGTCCTTGCCGGCCTGGCCGGCCGCCTCCTGGGTCTTCTTCTGGTCCGCCTCGATCTTCTTGGCCGCCTCGGCGTTGCCCTCCTTGTCCTGACAGGCCTGGTCGTCCGGCTGGCACTCGGCGCCGTACGCGGCGGGAGCCGCCGGCAGGGCCAGGAGGGCGGCGAGGACGGCGGCGCTCAGCACCCGCCGGGAGGACACCTTCAGTACGGGCATGGGCATGGGAACTCCCTTGGGACAGGGGCTAGTTGACGGGCTCGGATGGGGACACCAGGGGCGGACAGGGGACTGTCCTCAAGATCACCGAGCGCGGTCCGACGCTAACCGTCGCGACCCCGGCGCCCCGGCAGGACACACGGTGCGGCGCCCACCCCGAAGGCCGCTCACCACTTCGGCGGAGCGCACTCGGCACCGCCGGGCCCGGCCGGGACCGGGGCCGCCCGGGGCCGGCCGCACGGTCCTCCCGTACACCCGTGGGCATGGATTCCGGGCCGGGCGGGAGGGGTCGGGCGGCCGGGCCGGGCGGGGTCCCTCACTCCCCCGGCCGCCGCCGTTCGGCGGCCCGTACGGGGGTCGCCCGCCGGCTCCCCCGGGAGCCCACGGCACGGGTGAGTGCGCCCCCGGAGCACCACCCCGAACGGACGTCCGACAAAAGGGTGTTTCGGCGATTCCGGCTCGCCCCGGTGATCGTTCTCGGTCAGTCTGCTGATGTGCCCGGCGGCCCGTCCCGGCCGCCGCACCCGGCCGTGGGAGCCCCCTGCCCACGGGCCCGGCACACCGTGTTCGCATGACCCGCGACCGGCCCGAGCGCCCCTCCGCACGCCTGCGGACGGCGCCGGCCGGCCGCCGCGCTCCCCCATGTCCCCGTCGAAGGTCGTCCCCCGTCGAAGGAGAACAGAGCCATGTCCCGTTCACGACCCGTCCCCCCGCGCCCGAGACCGCGTGCCCTGCCGTTCACCGCCGCCGTCCTCACGGCCGCCGCGCTCACCGCCCTGCCGGCCCTCGCCCCCGCCGCACAGGCCAACGAGGGCAACCCGACCGTGCTCAGCTGGGGCGCGGGCCGCACCGGCCAGCTCGGCAACGGCACCCTCGGCGACAGCCTCAGCCCCTCCTCGGTCACCAGCCTCTTCCGCGGCGACGTCGACCAGATGTCGGCCGGCGGCACCTCGTCCGCAGACTCCTTCGCCCTCGCCCGTACCGACAAGACGGTCAAGTCCTGGGGGCACAACGCCTCCGGGCAGCTCGGCAACGGCGGCAACACCAACCAGTCCGTGCCCACCACCGTCCCCCGCCTGAAGAACATCAAGGACATCGCGGCCGGCGGACAGCACGCACTCGCCCTCGACACCGGCGGCCAGGTCTACTCCTGGGGCGACAACGCCTACGGCCAGCTCGGCAACAACCGCACCGGCGACAGCCGTACGGTCCCCGACCGCGTCCAGGGCATGCCCAAGGTCAAGCAGATCTCGGCCGGCTGCGACTTCAGCCTCGCGCTCCTGGAGAACGGCAGGGTGTACGCCTGGGGCCGCGGCATCCACGGCCAGCTCGGCACCGGCAACCGGGCCACCAGCTCCGTACCCCGGCAGGTCCAGGGCCTGGAGAACGTCGTGGAGATCGACGCCGGCTGCCACCACGCCCTCGCGCTGACCGCCGACGACACGGTGAAGTCCTGGGGCTACAACCTCTACGGCCAGCTGGGCAACTCCAGCACCAAGTCCTCCACCGTGCCGGTCGACGTCGACTGGGTGGAGGGCGTCTCCGACATCGAGGCGGGCGCCCACCACAACTACGTCAAGACCAGCGACAGCCACGTCTGGGGCTGGGGCAACAACCAGTACGGCCAGCTCCTGGAGTCCGACGAGGCCTTCGACTCCAACGTCTCCCGCACCAACCGCACCGCCCCCGTCGAGATCCCGCGCCTCGAAGGCGTCCAGCACCTCGCGGCCGGCGCCCGGCACGGGGTCGCCGTCACGGCGGACGACGTCTTCACCTGGGGCCACAACGGCGAGGGCCAGCTCGGCAACGGCACCACGGTCTCGCGCTACGAGTCCGTGAGGATCCTCAGCGAGGGCTCGGCGATCAAGGACGTGGCCACCTCCCTGGGCGGCAACACGACGTACGCGTACTGAGCGGAGGCACTCCGCTGACGTACGCGTCCGTACGGAAGATCGCCGCCGCGCTCGCGTTCCTCGCCCTCGTGGGCCCGGCGCACGCCGCCGAGCCTCGTGACCCCTGGGTACGGGCCTGGGGAGCGAACAGCTCCGGCCTGCTCGGCGACGGCACCACCACGAACTCCCCCACCCCGGGCACCGCCCTGCCCCCGGGCAGCGGCACGACCCGCGTCGCGGCCTCCACCGTCTGGAAGTCCAGCTACGCCTACTGACCCCGAAAGGTCCCCCCATGTCCCCGTCCCGCAGGACCTCCGTGTCCCACCGCGCCCCCGTGCCCCCTCGTACCACCCGGGGCCGCCGCCTCACCCTCCTCACCGCACTCACCGCGGCCACGGCGCTCGCCGCCCCCTGCCTCTCCGCCCACGCCGCCGCCGGCACCGACCCCTGGGTCCGCGGCTGGGGCCTCAACACCCTCGGCCAGCTCGGCAACAGCTCCACCGTCAACCAGCAGACCCCCGCCGCCGTCCAGGGCATCACCCGCGACGACGTCCGCGAGATGTCCGGCGGGGGCGGCGACGGCACCGCGGCGGCGGCCACCGCCTTCGCCGTGGCCCTCCTCAAGGACGGCACCGTCAAGAGCTGGGGCGCCAACGCGCTCGGCCAGCTCGGCAACGGCACCCTCGTCGGCCAGACCTTCCCCGGCACGGTGGCCGGACTCTCCGGCATCGCAGAGATCTCCGCCGGCGCCGACCACGTCCTCGCCGTCAAGGGCGGCCGGGTCCTCAGCTGGGGCAGCAACGCCACCAAGCAGCTCGGCACCGGCTCCGACCCCGCCAACCCCCAGAAGACCCCCGTCCCGGTCCAGAGCCTCGACAAGGTCGAGGACGTCGGCGCCGGCTGTGGCTTCAGCGTCGCCCTGCGCCAGGACGGCACGGTCTGGACCTGGGGCAACGGCGTCAACGGGCGGCTCGGCACCGGCAACAACACCACCCGCGACACCCCGCAGAAGGTGCCCGACCTCGTCGACGTCGAATCCGTCTCCGTCGGCTGCGACCACGTCCTCGCGCTCACCGCCGACGGGACGGTCAAGGCCTGGGGCAGGAACACCGAGGGCCAGCTCGGCAACGACGGCGTCACCGACAGCAACGTGCCCGTGGACGTCGCCCACCTCGACGCCGTCGCGAAGGTCTTCGCCACCTCCACCTCCAGCTTCGCCGTCCTCGACGACGGCAGCCTGGTCGGCTGGGGCAAGAACGACGCCAGGCAGCTGGGCGACGGCACGACGGCGAACCGGACCACCCCGGTGCCGCTCGACGACCTCAGGGGCGTGCAGGACATCGCGGGCGGCGCGGACTTCACCCTCGCCGCCCTCGACGACGGCTCCGTGATCGGCTGGGGGGCCAACGCGAGCGCCCAGCTCGGCGACGGCTCCACCACCGTACCGGCGAAGACCACGGCGGCGCTCCCGCCGGGCAGCGCCGTCACCCACGTCACGACGACGAAGACGGGCAAGTCCGGCTTCGCCTACTGACCCCGTACGACCCCACGGGCGGAGGGGCCCGCACCGGCCCCGGTACGGACGGCCCCGCACCGGCCCCGGTACGGACAGCCCCGCACCGGCCCCGCACGGGCGGCGCCCTGCACGGACCTCTCGCCGGGTCCGCGCGGGGCGCCGCTCCCGGCACCGGCCCGCCCCGGACCTCACCCCGGCGCCGGGCCACCCGACCCGGCCCCGTCACTCGACCGAGCCTGGCCAGACACGCCGGCGACCTGGCAGGATCGCGTGCATGTTCGCCTCGCTCTCCCGTGCCGCCCGCCGCCGCGCCCTCACGGCCGCGGCCGCGCTGCTCACGGTGTGCGGGGTGCTGGTGTGGTGGCTCGCGCCCTTCGGCCCGCCCGTCCCCAGCGGTTCGGTCACCTTCAGTACGGGTGTCCCCACCGGCGTCTACCAGCGGTACGGCGAGCTGCTCAAGCAGGCCCTCGCCCGGGACCTGCCCGAGGTCTCGATAACGCTCAAGGACAGCGAGGGCTCCCAGCAGAACCTGGCGCGGGTGGCCTCCGGCGAGGCCGACTTCACCGTCGCCACGGCCGACGCGGTGGCCCAGTACCAGCGGGAGCGCAGGCCCGGTTTCGAGCGGCTGCGCGGCTGCGCCCGGCTGTACGACGACTACGTGCAGCTGGTGGTCCGCAAGCGGTCCTCCCTGCGGACGGTGCAGGAACTGCGCGGCCTCCGGGTCGGTGTGGGCCAGGACGGCTCCGGCGTACGCCTGATCGCCGACCGGGTCCTCGCGGCGGCGGGCCTCACCCCCACCCGGGACGTCGAGGCGGTCTCGGCGGGCATCGACACCATGCCCGGGCTCCTGGAGGACGGCCGGCTCGACGCCTTCTTCTGGTCGGGCGGGCTGCCCACCCAGGCGGTGCAGGCGCTGTCCGAGCGGTTCCAGATCCGGTTGATCCCGCTGGACGCGGAGCTGGTCGACCGGCTGCACGACGTCGGCGAGTCGACCCGCCACTACCGGTCGGCGGTGATCCCCGCCGACGCGTACGCCCGGGCGCAGGACGGCCGGCCGATAGAGACCCTTGCCGTGGCGAACCTCCTGGTCACCACCGTGGAGGCCGACACGGACCTGGTGGAGGGGTTCACGCGTACGGTGATCGGGAGCCGGGACCGGATCGGCCGCCAGGTCCACCCGGCCCAGCTGGTGGACCTGCGGACCGCCGTCTACACGGAGCCCCTGACCCTCCACGACGGCGCCCGCCGCTACTACCGCTCGGTGAAGCCGTGACTAACGGGTCCGACCGGGTCCGACCGGGCCGGCCGTGAGCGGCTCGACGGTGAGTGCCCTCGCCGTGAGCGACCCCGCCGCGCCGTGACCAACCGGGTCTGACCGGTCCGAGAGCCCTGGGCCCCGGCCGCCCCGGGCCCGCCCCCAGCCTCACAGGCCGTACACCTAGACAGTCCCCAGATCCACCGGCGCGTGCCGGGGGACGGTGACCGTCACCCTCAGCCCGTGCGGGTCGTTCGGCGCGAAGGCCACACCGCCGCCGCCCGCCGTCAGCAGCACGCGGGCGATGGAGAGGCCGAGGCCCGAGCCCTTGACGTTCTGGTGCCGCCCCGCGCGCCAGAAACGGTCGCCGACGCGGCTGAGCTCGTCCTCGGTGAGGCCGGGCCCGTGGTCGGCCACGACGACGGAGACGTTCGCCCCCTCCGGGGCGACCGTGACCGTGACCTCCTCCCCGGCCGGGGTGAACTTCAGCGCGTTGTCGATCACCGCGTCCAGCGCGCTGGAGAGGGCCACCGGGTCCGCCCACGCCGTGACCGCCGCCCACTCCCCGCCGAGCAGGACGCCCTTGTCGTCGGCGACCGGCCGCCAGGACGCGACCCGCTCGGCGGTGAGCGCGCCGACGTCGGTGAGCCGCAGCTCGGCCGCCGCGTGCTCGGCGAGGGCCAGGTCGAGCAGGTCGTCGAGGACCTGGGCGAGCCGCTTGCCCTCGGTCCGTACGGACGCGATCTCCTCGTTGCCCTCGGGCAGCTCAAGGGCGAGGAGCTCGATCCGCAGGAGCAGCGCGGCCAGCGGGTTGCGCAGCTGGTGGGAGGCGTCGGCGACGAACGCCCGCTGCTGTTCGAGCGCCTCCTCGACGTTGTCGGCCATCTCGTTGAACGAGAGCGCGAGGCGGCGCAGTTCGGGCGGACCGCCGGTCGCGGCGACACGGGAGTTCATGCGTCCGGTGGCGATGTCGTGGGTGACGGAGTCGAGGACGCGGACGGGGCGCAGGACCCAGCCGGTGAGCCGGAAGGCGGCGCCGACGGCGACCAGCATGGCGGCGGACTCGCCGGCGAAGATCAGCAGCCAGCCCCGCAGGATGCGGGAGCGGAGCTGCCCGGTGGGCGAGTCGGTGACGACGACGGCGACGACGTCCCCGTCGCGGACGACCGGGGAGGCGATGGTGAGCCGCGCGTGGGGCTGCCAGGGCCAGACCTGGGGCGGGTCGTGGCTGCGGCGGCCGAGAAGTGCCTCACGGAAGGCGCGGCGGCCCTCTCCCTCGTACGGGACGGTCCAGTCCTCGGGTGCGGCGGCCATGGCGCGGTCGTCGCGGTAGAAGATTCCGGCGCGGATGCCGTACACGTCGTGGTAGCTGGCGAGTTCGCCGCTGAGGGTGGCCTGCCGCTCGTCGGTGCCCGGGCTGCTCTCGTTGACGAACTGGGCGAGGGCGGCGAAGCGCGCGGAGTCGTCGAGCCGGTCGACGACGACCCGCTGCTGTTCGGAGGCGGCGAGGCTGGCGGCGAGCGGGAAGCCGAGGGCGAGCAGGACGCCGGCCATCAGGACGATGAGCAGCGGAAGGAGGCGGGTGCGCACGGAGGGGCCGTCCGGCGGTTACGCGGCGGGGGCGACCAGGCGGTAGCCGACGCCCCGCACGGTCTCGATCAGGGCGGGCATCCGCAGCTTGGAGCGCAGGGAGGCGACGTGCACCTCCAGGGTGCGGCCGGTCCCCTCCCAACTGGTGCGCCAGACCTCGCTGATGATCTGTTCGCGCCGGAAGACGACTCCGGGGCGCTGGGCGAGGAGGGCGAGGAGGTCGAACTCCTTGCGGGTGAGGGGGACGCTCTCGCCGTCGACGCTGACGCGCCGGGTGGGCAGCTCGATGGTGACGGAGCCGAGCCGCAGCTGGGTGCCGTCGGCGGGCGTGCCCGTTCCGGCCGTCTCCTCGGTGCCGGCGTTGCGGCGGCTGACGGCGTGGATCCGGGCGAGGAGCTCGCCGGGGTCGTAGGGCTTGACGACGTAGTCGTCGGCGCCGAGGTTGAGCCCGTGGATGCGGGAGCGTACGTCGCCCCGCGCGGTGACCATGATCACCGGGGTGGTGGTGAGCTTCCGAATGCGGCCGCAGACCTGGTAGCCGTCCTGGTCGGGGAGGCCGAGGTCGAGCAGGATCACCCCGTAGGAGGGGCGCTCGCCCTGCGCGGTGGGCAGGACGGCCTGCAGCGCCTCCTCGCCGCTGCGGGCGTGGGTGACCGTGAAGCCGTGCTTGGCGAGGATCGCGGAGAGGGCGGCGGCGACATGATCGTCGTCCTCGACGAGCAGCAGTCGCATACGTACCTCCTCCGTGGTGATGTGCTGATGGGCGGCTCTCTGTGTACCAGGTGGTACCAGGGCATGAACACCGAACATCGGTGCCACAGTCAAGTGTCCCCCTGTGACAGCGGCGTTTCTGTTATGTACCCGGTACGGCCCGGGGCGCCCCCTTCACCCACTGTGTCCGGTTGCGGCCGGATCGTTATCCTCAATTTCCGCTCAGATGTGATGACGGTCATCACATCGGGTCTCTAGTGTCCTCCCCAACCGAGGAGGACGGAGCAAGAGGCCGATGAGCGGAGAGTCAGTGTCCAAGTCCGTGCCCAGGGGGCCCGAGGACACCCCGCGCGCCACGGACGACCTGGTCGTACTGTCCGGCGTGAACAAGCACTTCGGCGCACTGCATGTCCTCCAGGACATCGATCTGACGATCACCCGCGGCGAGGTCGTGGTCGTCATCGGACCCTCCGGGTCCGGCAAGTCGACGCTGTGCCGCACGATCAACCGGCTGGAGAGCGTCGACTCCGGCACCATCACCATCGACGGCAAGCCGCTGCCCGCGGAGGGCAGGGAACTCGCCCGACTGCGTTCCGATGTCGGCATGGTCTTCCAGTCGTTCAACCTCTTCGCGCACAAGACGGTGCTGGAGAACGTGATGCTGGGCCAGATCAAGGTCCGCAGGACGGAGAAGAAGGCCGCCGAGACGAAGGCCCGCGCCCTGCTCGACCGGGTGGGCGTCGGCACGCAGGCGGACAAGTACCCGGCGCAGCTCTCCGGTGGCCAGCAGCAGCGTGTGGCGATCGCCCGCGCGCTGGCGATGGACCCGAAGGTCATGCTCTTCGACGAGCCGACCTCCGCGCTCGACCCCGAGATGATCAACGAGGTCCTGGAGGTCATGCAGCAGCTGGCCCGGGACGGCATGACGATGGTGGTCGTGACCCACGAGATGGGCTTCGCCCGCTCCGCCGCCAACCGGGTCGTCTTCATGGCCGACGGGAAGATCGTCGAGCAGGCGACGCCCGAGGAGTTCTTCAGCAACCCGCGGAGCGACCGGGCCAAGGACTTCCTTTCCAAGATCCTTCACCACTGAGCGAGTTCGGGCCTATTCTTCCCAACTCACTTCTATCCAAGGGACATTCCTCGATGAAGCTTCGTCGCACCCCCGCCGCCGCGGCGGCCGCCGTCGTCCTCGCGCTGACCGCCACCGCCTGTGGCGGCGGCTCCGACTCGGGCAGCAACGGTGACAAGATCACCATCGGCATCAAGTTCGACCAGCCCGGTCTCGGCCTGAAGACCCCGGACGGCACGTACGCCGGCTTCGACGTGGACGTGGCCCGCTACGTCGCCAAGGAGCTCGGCTACGCCGAGGACAAGATCAACTTCAAGCAGGCGCCCAGCGCCGAGCGCGAGAACCTGATCAAGGGCGGTGACGTGAAGTTCGTCGTCGCCAGCTACTCGATCAACGACAAGCGCAAGAAGGAGGTCGACTTCGCCGGTCCGTACTTCCTGGCCCACCAGGACCTGCTCGTGCGCGCCGACGACAGCTCGATCACCAAGGTCGAGGACCTCAACGCCAAGAAGCTCTGCTCGGTCACCGGCTCGACCTCCGCGCAGAACGTCAAGGAGAAGCTGGCCCCCAAGGCCGACCTCCAGCAGCTCGGTGGCTACTCCGAGTGCCTGACCGGCCTGGAGAACAAGGCCGTCGACGCCCTGACCACGGACGACTCCATCCTCGCGGGCTACGCCTCGCAGAAGGAGCACCAGGGCAAGTTCAAGCTCGCCGGCCTCCGGATGAGCGACGAGAAGTACGGCATCGGCGTCAAGAAGGGCGACGACGAGCTGCGCGGCAAGATCAACAAGGCGCTGGAGAAGATGGTCTCCGACGGCACCTGGGAGAAGCTCGTCAAGCAGCACTTCGGCCCCTCCGGCTACAAGTACGAGCCCGCGCCGAAGGTCGAGAGCTGACCCACCCCGCCTCTGCCGTGACGGCCGCCCCGCGAGGGTGCGGCCGTCACACCGGCCGCCGCCCACGCGGCGGCCTCCACACCGACCGACCACCAGGGGAGAGCGCGGGGCATCGTGTTCGACTTTCTTGATTCCGGGCAGTACGACCTGCTCGGCGCCTTCTGGGTGACGGCGAAACTCGCCCTCTACTCGGCGATCGGCTCGCTGATCTGGGGCACCGCCCTGGTCGGCATGCGGGTCAGCCCGGTCCCGGTGATGCGCGCCTTCGGCACCACCTACGTCAACCTCGTCCGCAACACCCCGCTGACCGTTGTCCTCGTGGCGTGCTCGTTCGGCCTGAACCAGACCCTCGGCTTCGCCCTCGGCGGCGACCGCTCCGACGACATCGGCTTCCGGCTCGCGGTGCTCGGACTCGTCGCCTACACCGGCACCTTCGTCTGCGAGGCGCTGCGCTCGGGTATCAACACCGTCCCGCCGGGCCAGGCGGAGGCCGCGCGCGCCCTGGGCCTGAGCTTCACCCAGGTCCTCACGCTCGTGGTGTTCCCGCAGGCCTTCCGCGCGGTGGTGACGCCACTCGCCAACGTCCTGATCGCCCTCACCAAGAACACCACGGTGGCCTCGGCCATCAGCGCCGCCGAGGCGGCTCTCCTGATGAAGGAGATGATCGAGAACGAGGCCGACGCGCTCTTCGCCGTCTTCGCCGTCTTCGCCTTCGGCTTCATCCTCCTCACCCTCCCCACCGGCCTGTTCCTGGGCTGGGCGGCCAAGCGTCTGGCGGTGAAGCGATGAGTTCCGTCCTGTACGACACTCCCGGCCCCCGCGCCAAGCGGCGGAACGTGCTCTACACGGTCGCCTTCCTGGCCGTCCTCGGCCTGCTGGCCTGGTGGATCCTGGCCGTGATGGCCGAGAAGAACCAGCTGGCGGCCGACAAGTGGACGCCGTTCGTCACCGACTCCCGGGTCTGGACGACGTACCTGCTGCCCGGTCTCATGGAGACCCTCAAGGCCGCCGCGCTCTCCATCCTGATCGCGCTGCCGCTCGGCGCCCTCCTCGGCATCGGCCGGCTCTCCGACCACCGCTGGGTACGGGTGCCCGCCGGCACCGTCGTGGAGTTCTTCCGCGCCATCCCGGTGCTGCTCCTGATGATGTTCGCGAACGAGGCCTACCGGCAGTTCACGACCGTCAGCTCCGACTTCCGCCCGCTGTACGCGGTCGTCACCGGCCTGGTGCTCTACAACGCCTCGGTCATCGCCGAGGTCGTCCGCGCCGGCGTCCTCTCGCTGCCCCGGGGCCAGGGCGACGCCGCCGAGGCGCTCGGCATGCGCAAGGGCCAGACGATGATGTACGTCCTGCTGCCGCAGGCCGTGACCGTCATGCTCCCGGCCCTGGTCAGCCAGCTCGTCGTGATCGTCAAGGACACGGCGCTGGGCGGCGCCCTGCTCGGCTTCGCGGAACTGCTCAGCCAGAACCGGCAGATCACGGCCAACTACGGCGCCAACACGATCGCCGCCTTCACGGTCATCGCGCTGATCTACATCGTCATCAACGCGATCCTCACCTACTTCGCCGGACGCCTGGAGCGGCGCCTGCGTCAGGGCAAGAAGGCCGTCACGGTGACCCTCCCGGCCCAGGCCGGAGCCACCGATCCGAAGACGAAGGCCGTCAGCGACGCCTGACCCCCACGGGGTCCGCGGGACAACAGGGGTGGGCCGGAGCGGCACTGACTTGAGGTCGGCCGCACCGCGCCCACCCTGTCGCTTGACGCGGCCATCTTCAGTGGGTTGCATACGTTCTGTGATCAACCACCGGGCTCGTGCCACACTCAGCTGTGCTGCCCTCATGACCGTCCGGCCTTCAGGAGCCGCGCCGTGGACCCGGTGATCATCGTGGGCGCGGGGCCGGTCGGCCTCGCGCTCTCCCTCGCGCTCGCCGCGCAGGGCGTGCCCAGCGTCGTCCTCGACGAGGGCGACGGCAAGGAGGAGGCCCGGCCCGCCCGGAGCGTCGTCCTGCGCGCCGACATGGCCGCGATGGTCGAGCGCCTCGGCTGCACCACCCTCCATGACGAGGGCGTCCGCTGGGTCGGCTGGCGCGGCATGCGCCGCCGCCAGACGGTCCGCCATCTCGCCCTCGACCTGGGACTCAGCGGTACGGAGGAGTGGTCCGAGGACCCCGACGCGCCCTCCGCCCCCGCCGCGCCGCTCCACATCCCCCAGCACGCCCTCGCCCGCGGACTGCGCGGCGCCATCGCCCACCAGAAGCTCGTCCGGCTCGTCACCGAGGCGCGGCTCGACACCGTCGAGCAGGACCGCGACGGGGTCGTCGCCCACACCCGGGGCCCGGAGGGCACCTGGTGGCGCGGCAGCCACCTCGTCGGCTGCGACGGCGCCCGTTCGGCCGTCCGCAAGCTGCTCGGCATCCGCTTCCCCGGCCGCACGGCGGTGGAACGGCACGCGGTCGCCGCCCTGCGCACCGAACTCCCCTGGTCCGGCGAGTCCCTGTTGCACCGTCAGCCGCCGTGGCGCGGCGCCGCCGACGAGATCACCGCCCGTCCCCTGCCCGACGGGGTGTGGCGGATCGACTGGCTGCTGCCGCCCCGGGGCGACCTCGTCACCCCGGACGCGCTGATCGTCCGGATCCGCGAGACCCTCGCCGGCTGGTGCGACGGCGTGACACCCCCGTACGAACTCATCGACACCGGCGTCCACACCCTGCACCACCGGCTCGCCCGCCGCTGGCGGGTCGACCGGGTCCTCCTCGCCGGGGACGCCGCCCACCTGCTCGGCGCGGTCGGGACCCAGGGCCTCGACGAGGGGCTCAGGGACATCGACAACCTCGCGTGGAAACTCGCCCACACCTGGCACCACAACGCCCCCGAGCGGCTGCTCGACAGCTACCAGAGCGAGCGCCGGGCGGCCGTCGCCTCCCGGCTGCGCGCGGCGGACCAGTCGCTGCCGGTCCTGCGCGGCGGCGGCCTGCGGACGTACCTCCCGGGGGCCACGCGCGGCCACGACGCCCTGCTGACCGACGGCCACGTGGGGCGCGGCCCGCTCGGCGCGCCCCCCGCGTACCCGCACTCCCCCCTCGCGGCCCCGTACACCGAGGGCCGGATCCCCGTGGGCACCCCGGTGGGCGCCCCCGTCGAGGACGTCCGCGTGACGGCCCCCGACGGCACGACCGTACGGCTCAGGGACCGGCTCGGTCAGGGCCGCCTCCTGGTCCTCCTGGTCGCGCCCGGCACCGGGGTGTGGGACCGGCGCCACTGGCGCGGCGCGGGCGTGATGCCCCGGCTCGAAGAGGCGGTCGACGCCCTCCCGGCGAAGGCCGAGGTCCTGGTGACCGAGGCCTACCCGGGCGCCCCGGCCCACGCCGTCCTGCTCGTACGGCCCGACGGGCACCTCGTCGCCGCCTTCTCCGGCGTCCGCCCCGAGGAGCTGTACGCGGCGGCGGACGCGGCCCGGGGCGGCCCCGCGACCACCGGGACGGACGAGGCCGGTGATCCCACCGGGACCGCCAGGGCGGACGCCGGAGTGTCCGCGGGGAGTGACCGCACAGCGGACATGCATTGATTCCCACAGGCGCACATGGTGTACTCCGGAGCGTGACCGACACCGATGTGCGCCTGTGGCGGAGGGTCCATATGGACCTCGTCCGCTACGCGGGCTGCGTGTGTCGCCCGTCCTGCTGATCTCGCCCTCTCCCCGCGCGCGCCCCGCCACCGGCGTACGTCCGTGTGCCGTGCTGCCGCCGCGCGCTCTCAGCGAACCCAGGACGGTCACCCGTGTCTCCACGCACCCCCGCACCCACCGTGAACACCGCCACCGGATACCCCACCACCCCTGCCGGCGCCCCGACGGCGGCGGACCTGCTCGACTTCGTCCGGCGCACGGCGGCCGACCGTGAACTGGTCGACTCCCTGCCGCTCGACCCCGAGGGCCGCACCTGGGTACGCCTCGAAGGCCCCGGCGGCAGCGAGGCCTGGCTCATCGGCTGGCCGCCCGGCACGGGCACGGGCTGGCACGACCACGCCGAGTCGCTGGGCGCCTTCGCCACCGCGCGCGGCACGCTGACCGAGAACGCGCTGGCGGTCCGGCTGCCCGCGAGCGGCTGGAAGACCCTGGAGCTGGCCGACGGTCTCGACCGCTCCCGCCGCCTCTCGGAGGGCGGGGGCCGCGCCTTCGGCCGCCATCACGTGCACGAGGTGCTCAACGAGTCCCCGGACACCCACGCGGTCTCGGTGCACGCCTACTACCCGCCGCTCCCCCTGATCCGGCGGTTCAGCCGGACGGGCGCGGTACTCCGCCTGGAGCAGGTCGAGCGCCCGGACGACTGGCAGTGAGCAACGCGCGGACGGGGTCGGCGAGCAAGGCCGAGGCAGCCACGGTGAACGAGGCACAGCCGGGCACCGTGAGCGAGGCACAGGGGGGCGGCGAGCAGGTGGGAGCACCGGGCGCCGGGCACGTGGAGACGGCTCGGGGCGAGCACGCGCCAACGGCGAACGGAGAGCGGGTCGGGATCGACGAGCTCCTGGAGCGGGTCAGGTCCGGCCTCGACCGGATCGAACCCCGTGCCGCCTACGAGGCGTACGAGGCGGGTGACGCGCTCCTGGTGGACACGCGCTACGCGGCCCTGCGCGAGCGGGACGGGCTGATCCCGGGCGCGCTGGTGGTGGAGCGCAACGAACTGGAGTGGCGGCTCGACCCGCTGGGCAGCCACCGCGCGCCGGAGGCGGACAGCCACGACCGGCTGGTGGTGGTCCTCTGCAACGAGGGCTACGCCTCCTCCCTCGCGGCCGAGTCCCTGCGCCGCCTGGGCCTGCACCGGGCGACCGACCTGATCGGCGGCTTCCAGGCCTGGAAGGCGGCGGGCCTCCCGGTCCTCCTCCCGGCGACCCCGCGCGGCTGACCGCCCGGACCGACGGACGCGGCTGACCGCCCGGACCGACGGACCCTTCTGATCTCCCCCGGGGATCAGAAGGGCTCGTCGAGCCCGTCGGTGTCCTCGCCCTCGGCCTCAAGGGCCTGGCGGACGACGCGGAGGGCCATGCCCTCGGGGTATCCCTTGCGGGCGAGCATCCCCGCGAGCCGGCGCAGCCGCCGGTCGCGCTCCAGACCGCGGGTGGCGCGCAGCTTGCGGGCGACGAGCTCGCGCGCCGTGGCCTCCTCCTGGTCGGAGTCGAGCTGCTCCACCGCCTCCTGGATGAGGGTCGGCTCGACGCCCTTGGTCCGCAGTTCGCGGGCGAGGGCGCGGCGGGCGAGGCCCCGGCCGTGGTGGCGGGACTCCACCCAGGCCCCCGCGAAGGCGGCGTCGTCGATCAGTCCGACGTCCTCGAAGCGGGAGAGGACCTCTTCCGCCACCTCGTCGGGGATCTCCCGCTTGCGCAGCGCGTCGGCGAGCTGCTTGCGCGTGCGGGGGGTCCCGGTGAGCAGGCGCAGGCAGATCGCCCGCGCCCGCTCAGCGGGATCCTGGGGTGACAGCTCCTTCTCGGCCCTCGACGAGTCGGGGCTGTCACCCGGCCATTCGGTGCGACCGGTCACCGGTTCAGCTCTTGACCGCGGTGGCCTTGGTCGCCTTCGCGGTCTTGCTCGCGGGTGCGGGGACGCTCTTGGCGGCATCGTCCGTCGCGGCCGCGGCCGCGGTGCCCGCCGGGTCCGTCGCCGCCTCGGGCTTCGCGGCCTCGGGCTTCGCGGCCTCGGGACGGACGCCGACGCCCAGCTTCTCCTTGATCTTCTTCTCGATCTCGTCGGCGAGGTCGGGGTTGTCCTTCAGGAAGTTACGGGCGTTCTCCTTGCCCTGGCCGAGCTGGTCGCCCTCGTACGTGTACCAGGCACCGGCCTTGCGCACGAAGCCGTGCTCCACGCCCATGTCGATCAGGCCGCCCTCGCGGCTGATGCCCTGGCCGTAGAGGATGTCGAACTCGGCCTGCTTGAAGGGGGGCGCGACCTTGTTCTTGACGACCTTGACGCGGGTGCGGTTGCCGACCGCGTCCGTGCCGTCCTTGAGGGTCTCGATACGGCGGATGTCGAGGCGCACCGAGGCGTAGAACTTCAGGGCGCGGCCACCGGTCGTGGTCTCCGGCGAGCCGAACATCACACCGATCTTCTCGCGGAGCTGGTTGATGAAGATCGCGGTGGTCTTGGACTGGTTGAGCGCGCTGGTGATCTTCCGGAGCGCCTGGCTCATCAGTCGGGCCTGGAGACCGACGTGCGAGTCGCCCATCTCGCCCTCGATCTCCGCACGCGGGACGAGCGCGGCGACGGAGTCGATGACGATCAGGTCGAGCGCGCCGGAACGGACCAGCATGTCGACGATCTCGAGGGCCTGCTCACCGTTGTCCGGCTGGGACAGGATGAGGTTGTCGATGTCGACGCCGAGCTTCTTGGCGTATTCGGGGTCGAGGGCGTGCTCGGCGTCCACGAACGCCACCTGGCCGCCGGCCTTCTGCGCGTTGGCCACCGCGTGCAGGGTCAGGGTCGTCTTACCGGAGGACTCCGGACCGTAGACCTCCACGACGCGGCCGCGCGGCAGTCCGCCGACACCGAGCGCGATGTCGAGCGCGGTCGATCCGGTGGAGATCACCTCGATCGGCTCCTGGACGCGGTCACCCATGCGCATCACGGCGCCCTTGCCGAATTGGCGTTCAATCTGTGCGAGCGCGGCGTCGAGCGCCTTCTCGCGGTCGGTTCCTGCCATGGGTTCCACCCGATTTGCTTGAGTCGATCGCTTCATGTGAAAGACGCTAACCCCTGCCACTGACAATGGGCCCCGACGTCCGCTCCGACCTGTGGACAACTCGCCGACAAGCCCGCGATTCCAGGGGCCGGACTTCCATGAGAATGGATGTTCGATTTCACTGTCAAGCGTGCCACACGGACGGGCGACCCCGACCCGGACGCGACCGAGCGTCCCCGTCCGCCCACGCAGCGTCAGCCCTGGCCCCGGCCTTCGCCTGGGCTTTCGTCAGCCCTGGCCCTGGCCTTCGCCCGGGCTTTCGTCAGGGCCTTCGCCCGGACCCCGGCCCCTCTCCCGCTCCTTGCGGCCACCCGCCGCCCGAGCCGCCCGTACGGCACGCACCGCCCCCACCGCCCGCGTGATGCCGTATCCGAGCAGCCAGGGCAGCACCGTGATGCCCATGACGTACACGAGGAAGTAGCCCAGGAGGTCCTCGCCGCGGCCGGGCTCGTCCCAGCTGCCCATGGGCAGGATCATGGCGGTCGCCGAGACCGCGACGGGCACCAGCGGCAGCAGCATCGACCACAGCCGCGGCCACCACCGGCCGGGCCGCCGGGCGCACCACACCCCCATGGCCCCCATGACGAAGGGCCCGAACGGCACCCACAGCACCACCGGCACGAACAGCAACGCCCACCACTCGTCCGCGTACCCGAACATCATGCGAAGCCCCCCGACCCCGTCCGATCCCCCGCGCACCGGCCGCGAGCCGGCCCGCCACCTATTCTTCGACGCATGGCCCTCCCCCTCCGTTCCCCCGGCGGCGGACGTCTGCCGTCGCGGACGGCCGACGCCCTCGTGGCGGGCGTCGTCCTGCTCGTGGTCGCCGCCTGGACGCTGTTCTCCGCGCGGTACGCGGACGAGCCCGCCGTCCGTACGCTGCTCGGCTGGGCGCTCATCCTGGTCGGGTGCGGGGCGCTGTACTTCCGCCGGCGACAGCCGGTCGCGGTCGCCCTCGTCACGCTCGTCGCCTGCGTCGTCTACTACCCGCTGTCCGCGCAGGACGGCCCGCTCATGATCGCCTTCGCCCTCGCGCTGTACACGACAGCCGCCGAGGGCCGGTTCGCCGCCGCCGTCGCGCTCGCCGCCGTCACCCTGCTCGCGGTGGGGGTCGGGGAGGTGCGGCAGCAGCCGGGGCACCGGCAGATCGACGACACGTCGCTGGCGATGCTGGCCGGCTGGCTGATCAGCCTCGTCGCCGTGGGCCGCGCCCAGCGCACCCGGATCGCCTACCTCCACGAGGTGGAGCAGCGGGCGCTCGCCGCCGAACGGGAGCAGGAGGCACGGGCCCGGCAGAGCGCCACGGAGGAGCGGCTGCGGATCTCCCGTGAGGTGCATGACGTGCTCGGCCACAGCATCTCGCTGATCAACGTCCAGTCCGGCGCGGCGCTGCACCGCCTCGGCAAGGGGCCCGCCCCGGAGGCCGGGCTCGTCACCGCGACCGAGGCGCTCCAGGCGGTGAAGGCGACCAGCAAGGACGCGCTGCGGGAGCTGCGCGCGACCCTCGGGGTGCTGCGCCGCGCCGACGAGCCCACTCCCACCGCCCCGTCCTCCTCCGGTCTCGCGCTCCTCGGTGACCTCGCCGGGCGTGCCCGGAGCGCCGGTCTCGACGTCCGTACGGACGTCACGGGCACCCCGGTGCCCCTTCCGCCGCCCGTCGACCTCGCCGCGTACCGGATCGTTCAGGAGTCGTTGACGAACGTGACCCGCCACGCGGGCGCGAGGAGCGTCCGTATCGCCCTGGACTGGGGTGCGGACGCGGTGCGGCTGCGGATCGAGGACGACGGCGAGGGTGCGCCGGAGGGGCGGCCCCTGGGCAGCGGCGTCCGGGGCATGGCCGAGCGGGCCCGTGCGTTGGGCGGCGAGCTGACCGCCGAGAATGGGGCCGGCGGCGGTTTCCTGGTGGACGCCCGGCTGCCGTTCTCCGTACCCACCGTGTCCGAGGGGGACTCCCGATGATCCGTGTCGTGCTGGCCGACGACCAGACCCTGGTCAGGGCCGGGTTCCGGTCGATCCTCTCCGACGAGGAGGACATCGAGGTCGTCGGCGAGGCCGGGGACGGCGAGCAGGCCATCGGGCTGGCGCGTGAACTGCGCCCGGACGTGGTCCTGATGGACATCCGCATGCCGGTGCTCGACGGGCTCGAAGCCACCCGCCGGATCACCGCGGACGAGCGTCTCGAAGGGGTGCGGGTGGTCATCCTGACCACCTTCGACGCGGACGACCACGTGTACGGGGCGCTGCGCGCGGGCGCGTCGGGCTTCCTCGTGAAGGACACCGAGCCGATGGAACTGCTGCACGCGGTTCGGGTCGTGGCGCGCGGCGACGCCCTGATCGCACCGGCCGTGACGCGCCGTCTGATCGCCGAGTTCGCGGGCCGGGCCGATCGGCAGCCCGATCCGAGTCCCCGGCTCAACGCTCTCACCGAGCGGGAGCGCGAGGTCCTCGGCCTGGTGGGCGCCGGTCTCTCCAACGACGAGATCGCCGGCCGCCTCGTCCTCTCCCCCGCGACCGCGAAGACCCACGTCAGCCGGATCATGACCAAGCTGGCCGTCCGGGACCGGGCGCAGCTGGTGATCCTGGCGTACGAGTCCGGGATGATCACGCCGGGCTGGCTGGCCTGACCCATGGCCGGGCCGGTCGGCCTGAACCCAGGGCCGGGCCGGTCGGCCTGCCCGGGGCCCTCAAGGGTGGGGGCGCGGGGGCGCAACCCAGGGGGTACGCGCGCGTGCCACGGCACAACCGCTGGGGTACGGCCGGTGTCCACCCCGGGGTGACGCCGGCCCCCTGACCGTACGCCGACGCTGAACGGGTGAACCAGGACGTACTCGATCTCGCGCGGCTGCAGTTCGCCCTCACCGCCGGCGGCCACTTCCTCTTCGTCGCCCTCACCCTGGGGCTCGCGACCGTCGTGGCCGTGCTCCAGACGAAGGCCACGCTCGGCCGGAAGCGGCTGGACGCGCGCATGGTCCGTTTCTGGGGCCAGCTGTACGTGATCAACTACGCGGTCGGAATCGTCACCGGTCTGGTGATGGAGTTCCAGTTCGGCATGGCCTGGAGCGGTCTGACCCACGAGGCGGGCAACATCCTGGGCGCCTCGCTCGCCGTCGAGACGATCGTGGCCTTCTTCGTCGAGTCGACCTTCCTCGGCCTGTGGATCTTCGGCTGGAACCGGCTCAACCGCTGGGCCCACCTGGCCGCGATCTGGATCGTCGTCCTGACCGCCTACCTGTCGGCGTACTGGATCCTCGTCTCGAACGGCTTCCTCAACCACCCCGTGGGGTACGGCTCCGAGCACGGCGAGCTCGTCCTCGACGACCCGGTCGCGGTCCTCACCAACCCCTCCGCGCTGCTCGCCTTCGGACACGTCCTGGCGGGGGCGCTGCTCACGGCCGGCTTCTTCATGGCCGGGGTGAGCGCGTACCACCTCTTCCGGCGTACCCCCGAGTGGGAGTTCTTCGGCCGCAGCCTGCGGATCGGGGTGTTCCTGTCGGCGCCCGCGCTGATGGCGGCGGCGGTGTTCGGCGGGCTCCAGTTCGGCGCCCTCGCCGCGTTCCAGCCGATGAAGTCGGCCGTCTTCGGCGCGAAGACGGCCGAGATCGCGCGCCTCCAGGCGGAGCTGACGGAACGGTTCGGGCCCGGCGACTACGTGCCCTCGGAGGCCTGGACCCGGGGCGGCGCGCTGCTGATGCTCATCAGCTTCGCCCTGATGATGTACCTGTGTTTCGCCGGGGTGATCCTGGCCGCCTTCAAGAAGGTCGTCTTCCGGTTCCGCCTCTGGCACCTGGTCCTGATGGCAGCGGTGCCACTGCCGTACATCGCGATGATCAGCGGCTGGGTCTTCCGGGAGTCCGGCCGGCAGCCCTGGGTGGTCTACGGGCTGCTGAAGACCGAGGACGCGGTCTCGGACCTCTCCCCGGGCACCATGCGCCTCTCCCTCACCGTCTTCACCACGGTCTTCGTCCTGCTCGCGGCCCTCAACGCCTGGCTCCTGACCCGGCACGCCCGCCGGGGCCCGGTGGCGGCGGGCCTCGGCCACGACGAACGCCCCTCGGAGGAGGAAGACGGGGAGGACGGATCCCCCGACCCCGCCGACGCCCTCCCGGCCCCCCGCTACTGAGCCTTCCTTCCGAGAACAACCCGAGAACCGCCCCGCGACCCGCCCGAGAACCGCCCCGCGACCCGCCCCGAGAACCGCCCCGAGAACCGCCCCGAGAATCACCTGAGAACCGTCCGAGGAGCCCTCGTGGAGACCCTGGCCATCGCCCTGCTCGCCTTCTTCGCCGCGGGGTGGTTCGTGCTCGCCGGGGCGGACGTCGGCACCGGCATGCTCACCCCCTGGCTCGGCCGCGACGATCGCGAGCGGCGGCTCGTCCTCACCTCCTTCGCCCCCTTCTTCCTGGGCAACGAGGTCTGGCTGGTGGCGACCGCCGGCGTCCTCGTCGGCTGTTTCCCCGCCCTCGAAGGGGAGCTCCTGAGCGGCCAGTTCCCGGTGCTCGTGGCTCTGCTGGTGGGCTGGATCGTCCGTGACGCGGGGCTCTGGTCGCGCGGCCGGGGCCCGGGCCGGCGCTGGCGCGCGGGCTGCGACGCGGCCGTGACGTGCGGCAGCTGGACCCTCGCGCTCTCCTGGGGGTGGCTGCTCACGGCCCTCCTCACCGGGCGCCCGTACGCGCCGGCGACCGGCCCCACGGCCGTCCTCACCGCGGCGGCCGTGGCCGCGCTGTTCGCCGCGCACGGGCTCGGTTTCGCCACGCTCCGGCTCACGGGACCGCCGTACGAGCGGGCCCGCCGGCTCGTCGGGCGCGCCGGGCGCCCGTGGCAGTCCTTCGCGCTGACCGGGGTCCTGATGGCCGGGCTGCCGCTCTGGGCGGGAACCTCGCTCCCGCTGGCCGAACGGGCGGCCGCCCCCACGACGCTGGGTCTGCTCGTGCCCGCCCTGCTGTTCGTGACCCCGCTGCTGGTCGCCGTGCAGGCGTGGATCTGGCACACCTTCCGGCACCGGGTCACCAGGCCTTCGTACCTGTGAACCCGGGTTCGAGGCCCCCCGGGGCCGGTTTCAGGAATCCCCGCCCCGCGACTCCTCCACGGCGTTGTCCTTCTTGTGGTGCAGGGCCTTCTGCAACCGCGCCACCACCGCCTCGCCGTACCGCCGGTGGCCGTGGACGCGCGGGTCGTCCGTCACGTCGTACCGCTTCACGTAAGCGCCGAGGAAGGCCTGGAGGGTGGCGATGGCGGGGATGGCGATCAGCGCGCCGACGGCACCGAGCAGCGCCGTTCCCGCGATGACCGAGCCGAAGGCGACCGCCGGGTGGATGTCCACCGTCTTCGAGGTGAGCTTCGGCTGGAGCACGTAGTTCTCGAACTGCTGGTAGACCACGACGAAGCAGAGCACCCACAGCGCGTACCAGGGGTTCACGGTGAAGGCGATCAGCATCGGCAGCGCGCCGGCCAGATAGGTGCCGATGGTCGGGATGAACTGCGAGACCAGGCCGACCCACACCGCGAGCGCGGGAGCGTACGGCACGTCCAGGATCTCGAAGAGCACGAAGTGCGCGACGCCCGAGATGAGGGCCATGAGGCCGCGCGAGTAGAGGTAGCCGCCGGTCTTGTCGACCGCGATCTCCCAGGCCCGCAGCACCTCGGTCTGCCGGGCGGGCGGCAGGACGGAGCAGAGCGCGCGCCGGAGCCGGGGTCCGTCGGCCGCGAAGTAGAAGGAGAACAGGAAGATCGTCAGGAGCCGGAACAGGCCGCCGAGGACGGTGGCGGAGACGTCGAGGACACCGGACGCGCTGTTCTGCACGTACTTCTGCAGCCAGTCGGAGCTCAGGACGCTGTCCTGGACCTCGACCCGGGACAGTTCCGTGTGGAAGGTCTGGTTGATCCAGTTGATCACTGAGTCGAGGTACTGGGGGAAGTTCTCGACCATGTCCACGATCTGCCCGGCGAGCATCGAGCCGAGGAGCACCACGAAGCCGACGCTGAAGATCAGGACGGCGAAGAAGACGAGGAAGGTGGCGAGACCGCGCCGCATCCCGCGCGCCGCCATGCGCCCGACCGCCGGTTCGATGGCGAGGGCGAGGAAGAACGCGAGGAGGATGTTGACGAGGAGGCCGATGAGCTGGTGGAACGCCCAGTTGCCCAGCAGGAAACAGGAGTAGAGCGCGAGGGCCAGGACGAACGCGCGGGGCAGCCAGCGCGGCATCCGGGCGGCCGGGGCACCACTGGCGGGCGCCGTGCCGGAGGCCCCTGACACCGGGCCGCCGCCGCCTCTGCCGGCCGACGGGACGGAAGCGGCCGGAGCGGTGGGCGCGCCCGTCGCGGCCGACGCCGCGGACCCGGTCGGCCTGCCGGGTTCCGCCGCCGCGTTCACGGCGGGCGACGCGGTCAGGTCGGTCCTGTCACTCTCGATCTCGTCGATCTCGTCGGGCTTGCTGGTGTCGTCGGTCTTGCCGGTGTCGTCAGTCGGGGCCACCCCGCCAGTCTCGCGCACCGTACGGACATTCCAGTCCGGACCCCTCGCTTCCCCTTCGGGAATCCGCCCCGGACCTCGCCGCCCGCGACCGACGGCTCCGGGGCATGAGGGGCGCTCATCAGATCCGTCGCGGACCGGTCACCGCTTGTCGGCCGGTACGTCGACAGCCGCGCACACGGCCCTCCACACGTCCTTCGCCTCCCAGCCGGCGTCCAGCGCCTCGCGCACCGTCCGCCCTCCGAGTTCGGCCATCACATAATCACGAGCGAAGGACTCGGCGTAGGACGCACCGAAGTGGTCCGCCATCCGCTCCCAGAAAATCGTCAACCGCATGACCCCAGTATCCCGCTCCCAAGAGTGCAGCCCGCTCCGAAGCCCTTGTCCCCGTGACTTTCCGCCCTACGGTCGGAGCATGGCCGAAAAACCACTCTCCTCCCCGCCCGAGACCCCCCTGGCCCGCGCCGAGCGTTTCGTCTGGCTGACGGCCCGTGTCCTCGAACAGCGCAGGTTCGCCTACCACTTCCTGCGCGGTGGCGCGGACCAGGTGGAGACGGCCCTCACCGCGTACCTCAACGAGGACGGCGGCTACGGGCACGCGCTCGAACCCGATCTCCGCGGGCCGGTCAGCCAGCCTCTGCACACCGCGCACGCGCTGCGGGTCCTGAACTCCATCGGGCGCTGCGGCGGGCTGCGCGTGGAGCGGATCTGCCGCTACCTCACGGACGTGTCCACCCACGACGGCGCCCTCCCGGCGATCCACCCGTCCCAGCGCGGCTTCCCCGTCGCGCCGTTCGTCCCGGTCGTCGACTCCCCACCGAGCGCCCTGCTCACCACCGGCCCGGTCGTCGGGCTGCTGCACCGCAACCAGGTGTGGCACGCGTGGCTCTTCAGGGCCACCGAGTTCTGCTGGTCGGCCGTGGAGTCCCTGGAGAAGTCCCATCCGTACGAGGTCCAGGCCGCGATCGCCTTCCTGGACGGGGTCCCTGACCGCTCGCGCGCGGAGGTGGCCGCCGACCGGCTCGGGCGGCTGGTCCGCGAGCAGCGGCTCGCCGTCCTGGACCCGGACCGGGAGGAGGAGTACGCCGTGGCGGACGGGTACGCGCCGGGGGAGCTCCACTTCCCGCACGACTACGCGCGCGTGCCGGACTCGCTGGCCGCGCGCTGGTTCACGGACGAGGAGATGAACCGTTCGCTCGACCGGCTCGCGGCCGACCAGGCGGAGGACGGCGGCTGGCCGATCCGCTGGCGGGCCTGGGCCCCCGGCTCGACCCTGGAGTGGCGGCCGATCGTCACGGTCGAGGCTCTGCGCACGCTGCGCGCCCACGGCCGCTCGGTCGACTGACCCCGGGGGCCGGCCGTCCCCGGGGCCCGGGGACGGCGGTCACCAGCCCAGGGCCCGTACCCCCGCCGTGACGGCGACGGCCGCACCCACGACGACCAGGAACGGTGCCCGCAGGACGAGCGCGACGGCCGCCGCGGCGAGCCCGGCGGCGCGGGCGTCCAGGACGACGGCGCCGCCCGCGCTGAAGGTCTGCTGCGCGGTGAGCGCGGCGAGCAGCGCGACGGGGAGCAGGGCGGCGAGCCGCTGGACGAGCGGTCGCTCCAGCGCTCCGGCGGGGACGAGCAGGCCGACCAGTTTGACCAGGTAGCACCCGGCGGCGGTCAGGCCGATGGCGATCCAGACGTTCATCGGGAGCCCTTCTCTCGCTCTCCTCGGGAGTTCTTCTCGCGCCGGGCGTCCCGCTCTCCTCCGGCGTGCTTCTCTCCTCCGCCCGGGGCCATGCGGCGGCCCTGGAACCAGAGCACCAGGGGCGCGGCCAGGGACGCCGCGAGGACCGGTACCCCGGCGGGCAGGACGGGCAGCAGCCCGAGGCCGAGGAGTACGGCGATGCCCGCGGTGGCCCGCTCGGTCGCGGACTTCAGCATGGGCGCGAGCAGCGCGAGGAAGACGGCGGGGCCGGCCGCGTCGAGCCCCCAGGCCGCGGTGTCGCCGATCGCCTCGGCGCCGAGCGCCCCGAGGAGCGTGGTCGCGTTCCACAGGACGTACAGCGTGAGTCCGGTGACGGTGAAGCCGATGCGGGCGGCCCGGCGGGAGGGCTGGGCGAGGGCGACCGCTGTGGTCTCGTCGATCACCCAGTGGGCGGCGAACGGCCGGACGGCCTTCGGTACGGCGAGGAGCTGGGAGAGCCGCAGCCCGTAGAAGGCGTTGCGGGTGCCCAGGAAGAAGGCGCCGGCGGCGGCCGTGAAGGGGTTGCCGCCCGCGGCGAGCGCTCCGACGAGGGCGAACTGCGAGGCTCCCGTGAAGACGAACAGGCTCAGGACGCAGGTCTGGAGGAGGGTCAGGCCGGCTCCGGCCGAGGTCACGCCGAAGGCGAAGCCGGAGAGCCCGACGGCGACGCCGACGCCGAGGGCGTCGCGGACGACAGCCGCGTCGGGTCTGGCCGGTGTGTCGTCGCGTATGACGGGGGGTGCTGTCTGTTCTGCCACGTCAGGGACGTTACGGCAGCTCCTGGGGCCCGGTCTTGTACGTTCTTGCGGCGGATCCCGGGGAGCTCGCGCGGCCGCCACGCGCGCGCTGGTACGCCCCCGGCGGCACCCCCACACTGCGGGTGAAGTGCCGGTTCAGGTGCGACTGGTCGGTGAAGCCGACGGCGGCGGCCGCCCCCGCGGGCGACGTCCCCGCGTCGAGCAGCTGTCTGGCCCGCCGCACGCGCGCGTCGGTCAGCCAGGTGTGCGGCGGCATCCCGTACGCGTCCCTGAAGGCCCGGAGGAGCGCGAAGGGACTGGTTCCGAGGTCGGCTGCGAGCCGCTCCAGGGTCGGCGGTTCGACCATGCGGTCCTCCAGGACGGCACGCGCGCGTGCCGCGTTCCGCGCGCCCGCCGAGCGTGGCGGGAGGGGGGTGACCAGGCCGCCGTGACTGCGCAGCATCCGGGCGGTGACCAGCCGGAGCAGGCTGTCCGCCGCGAGCGCGTCGCCCTCCTCGGCGGCCCGGTGGACACCGACGATCAGCCGGGCCGCGTACGGGTCGTCGACCACGGGTGAGGTGAAGCCGACCGAGCCGCGCAGGGCGAGGGTGTCGGCGGCGATGGCGCGGACGATCTCCGCGTCGGGGTAGATCGTGCGGTACGTCCACCCCTCGGGCACGCCCGCGTGCCCCGTGTGCGGGGTGTCGGGGTTCACCAGGGCGATCTGGCCGGGGCCCGCGTGGACGAGGTCGTCGCGGTAGTGGAAGGCCTCGACGCCCTCGGTGATCGCGGCGAAGACGAAGGTCTCGTGGGTGTGCCGGGCGAAGGCCTTGCGGATGTAGTGGGCGTGCAGCAGATCGACCCCGGGCAGCTCGGCGTACCGCCAGTACCGTGCCCGCTCCCCGCTCGCCGCGCCTCCGTCCGCCATCTCTCCATTCTGCGACAGGCCGCGGACCAGCGAGAACCGCTCGCACCCCGCCGCCTGGGCTCCGCGCCCGCGCGCCCGCCCCGGCTGGGTTCCGGCTCCCCGTTCCGGCCGGTTCCGGCCGGGTTCCGAGTCCCAGCTCCGACCGGTTCCGGCCGGGCCCCGGGTCCCAGCTCCGGCCGGTTCCGCGCCCGCGCCCCCACCGGTTCCGCGCCCCCGCCCGCGCCGCGGCCGCGAGTGGTTCTCCACAGGTCCGGGCGGTTGTCAGTGGCCGGGTGCACGATGGGGGGCATGGTCAGGTCCGCGCTCGACTCGTTCTCCCCCGCCACCCGCGGCTGGTTCACGGGTGCCTTCACCGCGCCCACGGCGGCGCAGGAGGGCGCCTGGAAGGCCATCGGCGCGGGCTCCGACGTGCTCGTCGTCGCTCCGACGGGCTCGGGCAAGACGCTGGCCGCCTTCCTCGCCTCCCTGGACCGGCTGGCCTCCTCGCCCCCGCCGGCCGAGCCGAGGAAGCGCTGCCGTGTGCTGTACGTGTCGCCGCTCAAGGCCCTCGCCGTGGACGTCGAGCGGAACCTGCGGTCGCCGCTGACCGGCATCCGGCAGGAGTCGGTGCGGCTCGGGCTGCCCGAGCCCGACATCCGGGTCGGCATCCGGTCCGGCGACACCCCGCCCGCCGAGCGCCGCTCGCTGGCGACCAAGCCGCCGGACATCCTGATCACCACCCCCGAGTCACTGTTCCTGATGCTGACCTCCGCCGCCCGCGAGGCCCTCGCGGGCGTGGAGACGGTCATCCTGGACGAGGTGCACGCGGTCGCGGGCACCAAGCGGGGCGCGCACCTGGCTCTCTCCCTGGAGCGGCTCGACGAGCTGCTGCCCCGCCCCGCGCGCCGGATCGGCCTGTCGGCCACGGTCCGCCCGGTGGACGAGGTGGCCCGCTACCTGTCGCCGGGGCGTGCCGTGGAGATCGTCCAGCCGCCGTCGGGGAAGGAGTTCGACCTCTCCGTCGTCGTCCCCGTCGAGGACATGGGCGAGCTGGGCGGCTCCCCCGCCTCCGAGGGCAAGGACGGCGGCGACAAGCCGTCGATCTGGCCGCACGTCGAGGAGCGGATCGCCGACCTCGTCCAGTCCCACCGCTCCACGATCGTCTTCGCCAACTCCCGCCGTCTCGCCGAGCGCCTCTGCAACCGGCTCAACGAGATCGCGTACGAGCGGGCGACCGGCGAACCCCTCCCCGAGGGGTCGCCCCCGGCCGAGGTCATGGCCCAGTCGGGGGCTGCGCAGGGCGCCCCGGCGCTGCTCGCCCGCGCCCACCACGGCTCGGTGTCGAAGGAGCAGCGCGCCCAGGTGGAGGAGGACCTGAAGGCGGGCCGGCTGCCCGCCGTGGTGGCCACCTCCAGCCTGGAGCTGGGCATCGACATGGGCGCGGTCGACCTGGTCGTGCAGGTCGAGTCGCCCCCCTCGGTGGCCTCCGGGCTGCAGCGCGTGGGCCGCGCCGGACACCAGGTCGGCGCGGTGTCCACGGGTGTGGTCTTCCCCAAGTACCGGGGCGACCTGGTGCAGGCCGCCGTGGTCACCGAGCGGATGCGTTCGGGCGCGATCGAGTCGATGCGGATCCCAGCGAACCCGCTGGACGTGCTGGCCCAGCAGCTGGTCGCCGTGGTCGCGCTCGACACCTGGCAGGTGGACGACCTCCTCGCCCTGGTGCGCCGGGCGGCGCCCTTCGCCTCGCTGCCCGAGTCGGCGTTCACGGGCGTGCTCGACATGCTCGCCGGCCGGTACCCGTCGGACGCCTTCGCCGAGCTGCGCCCCCGCGTGGTCTGGGACCGGGTCGCCGGGACGGTCACGGGGCGGCCGGGTGCCCAGCGCCTCGCGGTCACCTCGGGCGGCACGATCCCCGACCGGGGCCTGTTCGGGGTGTTCCTCGCGGGCTCGGACCCCAAGAAGGGCGGGGGCAGGGTCGGAGAGCTCGACGAGGAGATGGTGTACGAGTCGCGGGTCGGCGACGTGTTCACCCTCGGCACCACCTCCTGGCGGATCCAGGACATCACCCGGGACCGGGTCCTCGTCACCCCCGCGCCCGGCGTGCCGGGCAGGCTGCCGTTCTGGAAGGGCGACCAGCTGGGCCGCCCGCTCGAACTGGGCCGGGCGGTCGGCGCCTTCCTCCGCGAGGTCGGCGCCCTCTCCGACGAGGACGCCCGGCTGCGGCTGCTCGCCGCGGGCCTGGACGCCTGGGCCGCCGAGAACGTCCTGGCGTACCTCAAGGAGCAGCGCGAGGCCTGCGGCCACGTACCGGACGACCGGACGATCCTGGTCGAGCGTTTCCGGGACGAGCTCGGGGACTGGCGGGTCGTCATCCACTCCCCGTTCGGCGCGCAGGTGCACGCCCCGTGGGCGCTCGCGCTCGGTGCGCGGCTCGCCGAGCGGTACGGCATGGACGCACAGGTGATGCACGCGGACGACGGCATCGTGCTGCGGCTGCCGGACGCCGACCTGATGGGCCTGGACATGGGCCTGGACCTCCTCGACCACGAACCGGTCGACCCCGGCCGGCACCTCGACACGACGTTCGACGCCGACAAGGCGCCCGTCGGCGCGGCCGACGCCCTCTTCGACAAGGGTGAGATCGGGCAGATCGTCACCGACCAGGTGGGCGGCTCCGCGCTGTTCGCGTCCCGCTTCCGCGAGTGCGCCGCGCGCGCCCTGCTGCTGCCCAAGCGCAACCCCGGCAAGCGCACCCCGCTGTGGCAGCAGCGGCAGCGCGCGGCCCAGCTCCTCCAGGTGGCGAGCGAGTTCGGCTCGTTCCCGATCGTCCTGGAAGCCGTCCGCGAATGCCTGCAGGACGTCTTCGACCTCCCCGGTCTGACCGAGCTGATGGGGGACATCGAGGCCCGCCGGGTCCGCCTGGTCGAGGTCACCACCGCCGAGCCCTCCCCGTTCGCCCGCTCCCTGCTCTTCGGCTACGTGGCGCAGTTCCTGTACGAGGGCGACTCCCCGCTCGCCGAGCGGCGGGCGGCCGCGCTCTCCCTGGACTCCCGGCTGCTCGCCGAGCTGCTGGGCCAGGCGGAGCTGCGCGAGCTGCTCGACGCGGACGTCCTGACGGAGCTGGAGCGGGAGCTCCAGTGGCTGACGGACGACCGGCGGATCAAGGACATGGAAGGCGTCGCCGACCTGCTGCGGGTCCTGGGCCCGCTCACCGACGCCGAGCTGGCGGAGCGCGGTGCGGAAGCGGTGTGGGCGTCCGAGCTCGGGGCCGCCCGCCGGGCGATCCACGTGCGCGTCGGCGGCCGGGAGCACTGGGCGGCGATCGAGGACGCGGGCCGGCTCCGGGACGCCCTGGGCACGGCCCTGCCCGTCGGGGTGCCCGAGGCCTTCACCGAACCGGTCAAGGACCCGCTGGGCGACCTGCTCGCGCGGTACGCGCGCACCCACGGCCCGTTCACCTCCTCCCAGGCCGCCGGCCGCTTCGGCCTGGGCGCGGCCGTCACCGACGGCGCCCTCCAGCGGCTCGCCGCCTCGGGCCGGGTCGTCCAGGGCGAGTTCCACCCCTCCGGCATCGGCCAGGAGTGGTGCGACGCCACCGTCCTGCGCCGGCTGCGCCGCCGCTCGCTCGCCGCCCTCCGTCACGAGCTGGAGCCGGTGCCCCCGGCGGCCCTCGCCACCTTCCTGCCCCAGTGGCAGCACCTGGGGAGCAACAGCCTGCGCGGAATCGACGGCCTCGCCCGGGCGATCGAGCAGCTCCAGGGCGCCCCCGTCCCCGCGTCCGCCCTGGAGAAGCTGATCCTGCCGTCCCGGGTCCGGGACTACTCCCCGGCCCTCCTCGACGAGCTGACGACCACCGGCGAGGTGGTCTGGGCGGGGGCCGGGTCGCTGCCCGGCAAGGACGGCTGGGTCTCGCTGTACCTGGCGGACGCGGCGCCGCTGCTCCTCCCGCCGCCGCACCCGCTGGAGCTGTCCGCCCTGCACGAGTCGGTGCTCACGACCCTCTCCGGGGGGTATGGCCTGTTCTTCCGCCAGATCGCCGACCAGGTCCGGGCCACCACCCATCCGGACGCCACCGACCCGCAGCTCGCCGACGCACTCTGGGACCTGGCCTGGTCGGGGCGGCTCACCAACGACACCCTGGCGCCGCTGCGCTCGCTCCTCGGTTCGGGGCGCACGGCCGGGTCCACCGCCCACCGCGCGCGCCGCACGGTCCCGCGCGGCCGGTACGGGACGCTGACCGCCGCCGCCCGCCCCGCCTCCCGCACGGGCCCGCCCACGGTCTCCGGCCGCTGGTCGCTGTTGCCCGCGCTCGAACCGGAGCCGACCCACCGGGCGCACGCCCTCGCCCGCACGCTCCTGGACCGCCACGGCGTGGTGACCCGGGGCGCGGTGGCCGCCGAGGGCGTGGAGGGCGGTTTCTCCGCTACGTACCGGATCCTGGCCGCCTTCGAGGACAGCGGGCAGGCCCGCCGCGGCTATGTGGTGGAAGGCCTCGGCGCGGCCCAGTTCGCGATGGACGGGGCCGTGGACCGGCTGCGGGCCGCGGCGACCGCCCGGGACCGGGGCGCGGAGGCGGCGGCCGGCCCGCGCGCGCTGGTCCTGGCGGCGGCGGACCCGGCGAACGCTTACGGGGCGGCCCTGTCCTGGCCCGAACCCCCGACCGGCGCGGGGCACAAGCCGGGGCGCAAGGCGGGCTCGCTCGTGGTCCTGGTCGACGGCGAGCTCACGCTCTACATGGAGCGGGGTGGCAAGACGCTCCTCTCCTGGCCGTCGGACCCGGACGACCCGGCCCTGAAGGCGGCGGCGGAGGCCCTGGCGGCATCGGCCCGGGCGGGCACGCTGGGCACGGTGACGGTGGAGCGCGTCAACGGCGCCACGTCCCTCACCTCTCCCCTCTCCACCTCCCTGGAATCAGCGGGCTTCGTCGCCACCCCGAGAGGCCTCCGCCTCCGCCCCTGACCCACACCGGCCGGCAGCCGCCCACCCCTCCCGACACGGAACCCCACCCCACTCCACGACGGGGTGGGCAGGCACCCCACCCACCCACTCCGCCATGGGCGAGCGCCCCCGCCCCCTCGTGAGCCCGCGCCCCGCCCCGTCGCGGGCGGGCACCCCGCGCCCCCACCCGTCACAATGACCCCGTGCCCGAGGGAGACACCATCTGGCAGGCGGCCCACCGCCTGCACACCGCGCTCGCCGGGCGGGTCCTGACCCGCTCGGACCTCCGCGTGCCCCGTTTCGCCACCGCCGACCTCACCGGCCGCACCCTCCTCGACGTCACCCCCCGCGGCAAGCACCTGCTGGCAAGGATCGAGGGCGGGCTCACCCTCCACTCCCACCTGCGGATGGACGGCGCCTGGCGGGTGTACGCCACCGGTGAGCGCCCACGCGGTGGCCCGGACCACCAGATCCGGGCGATCCTCGGAAACGAGGAGTCCACCGCGTACGGCTACCGGCTCCCGGTCCTGGAGCTGATCCGTACGGCCGACGAGTCCGACGCGGTGGGCCACCTCGGCCCGGACCTGCTCGGCCCCGGCTGGGACCCCGACGAGGCCGTGCGCCGGCTCACGGCCGACCCGGCCAAACCGCTCGGCGAGGCCCTGCTGGACCAGCGGAACCTGGCCGGCATCGGCAACGTGTACAAGTCGGAGCTTGCCTTCCTCGCCGGTGTCACCCCCTGGCTCCCGGTGGGCGACCTCGGCCCCGACGTCCCCGCCCGCCTGGTGGCGACCGCCCGCCGCCTCCTGGACGCGAACAAGGAGCGGCCCGACCGGCGCACCACCACCACGCGTCGCCCCGGCACCCCGCTCCATGTCTACGGCCGGGCCGGCCACCCGTGCCTCCGCTGCGGCGCCCCGATCCGCAAGGCGGAGCTCGGCGACCGGGTCACGTACTGGTGCCCGGGCTGCCAGCGGGGCCCGGACGACCGGAACAGCGGCACCCTTCCCCGCCGACACAATTGACGACCCGTCAGATCTGCCCGTACCGTCCGGACATGACGACAATCCCCGCGTACGACCTCACCGGCCGCACCGCGTTCGTCACGGGCGCCGCGAGCGGCATCGGGCGCGCGACGGCGGTCCTCCTCGCCCAGGCCGGCGCCACCGTGCACTGCGCGGACCGGGACGAGCCCGGACTCCACGAGACCGTCTCCCTGGTCGAGGCCGGGGGCGGCACCGCCCATCCGCACCCCCTGGACGTCACCGACCGCGCCGCCCTCGCCGAGGCCGTCCGCGCGGCGGGCCCCCTCCACGTGATGGCGGCGGTCGCCGGGATCATGCACACGAGCTCGGTCCTGGAGACCCGCGAAGAGGACCTCGACCGCGTCCTCGCGGTCAACTTCAAGGGGGTGCTCTACGCCTGCCAGGAGGCGGCCCGCTCGATGATCGAAGCCGGCGTCCCCGGTTCGATCGTCACGATGGCCTCGGGCGCGATGGACACCGCGAGCCCTGGGCTGCTCTGCTACAGCGTCACCAAGGCCGCCGTGGTCCAGCTGACGAAGACCCTGGCGACGGAGGCCGGCCGGCACGGCATCCGGGTCAACGCGGTCGCCCCCGGATGGATCCGCACCCCCATGACGGACCGCCACGAGCCGGCCGCGCGGCAGCAGGTGGAGGCCGCGATGATCCGCCACTCACCGCTGGGCCGGGTCGGGGAGGCCCGGGACATCGCGCACGCGGTCCTGCACCTCGCGTCCGACGCCTCCGCCTTCACGACGGGCCAGATCTTCCGCCCCAACGGCGGCGTCGCGATGCCTTGGTGACCCGCCGCGCCAGACCCTCCGTCCACCCGGATCCCCCGGCGAGCGACCCCCGCCTCCCCGACGAGGCCGCCACGTGCACCGGCAGCAGGCTCAGCCCCCAGCCGCCCGCGGCCACCGCTCCCTCGACGAGCCCGGTCTCCCCCGGCGCCAGCAGCAGGCGCAGCACGGCCCACCACCAGAACCCACCGGCCGCCAGCCCGATCGCGACCAGCGCGAGCGTCGCCGGCGGCACCCGTCGCCGCACCATGGCCGCCTCCTGCCGTCGACGCTAGACCGGCAGGATCACCCTGCGGGAGGGCGCACCGGAGGCAAACCCGGCGCACACGGCCCAGTCGTACGTCCCCCCACCATGGCACGGCCCACCAGAACCCGGCATCTCAGACGAATCGCTCCGACCGTCGGGTGGGCTCCCTGCGCCGCGACCAGGGCGGAGAAGAGAGAAACCCCGGTCGGCGCCCCGCGCAGGGGCACCGACCGGGGCTCGTCCCCGCTTCGGTTCAGGCAGCGACGACGTCCACCGCTTCCGCGGGTGCCTTGATGGTCACCCGCCCGGTGGGCACACCTGCCACCGACGTCACCGACACCGAGTTGAGCATCGGGCGTACCGGCGTCGGGACCGGTTCGCTCGCCGCTGCCGACGCGGCCAGTTCGGCCAGTGACAGCTCGTCGCTCACTTCACGCATGAGCTCGGACATCCGTACGTCCAGCGCGTCGCAGATCGCGGAGAGCAGTTCGGAGGAAGCCTCCTTCTGCCCCCGCTCCACCTCGGAGAGATAGCCGAGCGAGACTCGGGCGGACGAGGAGACTTCGCGCAGAGTACGGCCTTGGCGCTGGCGCTGCCGACGCAGCACGTCACCCAACAGGCGACGGAGCAGAATCATCGGTGGCTCCCTCCTCGGACCGCGTAGCCGCATCCTTCACGCCCCACCGTACCGCCTCGCGCTGCGGCCGTGCGGGGAGCGATGTCGTGTTCACTCAGGGCTGCAAACATCAATTCCCCCCGTTGTGTTCCGTATCCTGTGCCCGCGCATTTCCCGAGAGTTCCTCGAGGAGCAGTTCCAGTACGCTCCGTACACTCTCTCTACGGATTTCCGCGCGGTCGCCGTTCAACCTCAACGAGACCACTTTCCCGGCGCGGGCGCCCGTCGTGGCCGGCCCGGCGACAGCCACGTAGACGGTTCCGACGGGCTGTCCGTCCTGCGGTTCGGGACCCGCGACCCCGGTCGTCGAGATCCCCCAGTCGGCACCGAGCCGGTCCCGCGCACCGGCCGCCATCTGCAGCGCGACCTCGGGATCCACCGCACCGCGCTCCGCGAGCAGGGCCCTGTCGACGCCGAGCAGCTCGCGCTTGAGGGCCGTGGCGTAGGCCGTGACGGACCCCCGGAAGGCGGCCGAGGCACCGGGTACGCCGGTGAGCTCCGCGGCCACCAGACCACCCGTGAGCGACTCCGCGGCGGCCACCGTGTGACCACGTTCCGCGAGCAGCGCCAGCGCCCGGGCGGCCTCGGTCATCGCGTCGCCGCCTCCGACCGTGCCGCCGCCCGCTCCGCGGCGAGCCCGTGGCGGCGCAGGGCGACGGCCTGGCGGACGTAGTCCAGGCCGGTCACGACCGTCAGCACGACGGCCACCGTCATCACCCAGAAGCGCAGGGTGGCGAGCGGCCCGGTGAGCATCAGCACGTACATGCCCACCGCCGTGCCCTGGGCCAGCGTCTTCATCTTCCCGCCGCGGCTGGCGGGGATGACACCGTGCCTGATCACCCAGAACCGCATCAGGGTGATCCCCAGCTCACGGGCGAGGATGACCCCGGTGACCCACCAGGGCAGGTCCCCGAGCGTGGACAGCGAGACGAGTCCGGCCGCCATGATCGCCTTGTCGGCGATCGGGTCGGCGATCTTCCCGAAGTCCGTGACCAGGTTGTAGGCACGGGCGAGGTGCCCGTCGAAGACATCCGTGATCATCGCGACGGCGAACGCGGCCCACGCCCAGGCGCGCCAGACGGGATCGTGGCCGCCGTCCTGGAGGAGCAGCAGGACGAAGCCGGGCACGAGCACGAGCCGGATCATGGTCAGGATGTTCGCGATGTTCCACAGGCTGGCCTGGTTGACGGCCGCCGAGCCCAGCTTGCCGCGGGGCGCCGGCCTACCGGTCCCGCCCGTCGCGGATGCCGGGACTCCGGTCATCTGGCTGCCTCCTCGAAAAGACACTCGGCCACCAGGTCGACGCCTTCCGTGCCGACGACCTTCGCCCTGACCATACGGCCCGGGGCAAGGTCGGGGATCCCACCGTCGGCCGTGGTGAGGATGACCTGGCCGTCGGTCTCGGGCGCCTGGTGGGCGGCGCGGCCGATCACGCCGTCCTCGTCGTCCAGGGACTCGACCAGTACCTCAAGGGTCTCTCCGATCCGCTCCTCCGCGCGCTGCGCGGTGAGCTCCTCGGCAAGCCGGGAGAGGTGGGCGAGCCGCTTGTCGACGACCTCCTGGTCGAGCTTGTGCTCGTACGTGGCGGCCTCGGTGCCGTCCTCGTCGGAGTAGCCGAAGACGCCGATGGCGTCGAGCCGCGCGTGGGTGATGAAGCGTTCCAGCTCGGCGAAGTCCGCCTCGGTCTCGCCCGGGAAGCCGACGATGAAGTTGGAGCGGGCACCGGCCGTCGGGGCCTTGGAGCGGATGGTCTCCAGGAGCTCCAGGAAGCGGTCGGTGTCGCCGAAGCGGCGCATGGCCCGCAGCACGTCGGGGGCGCTGTGCTGGAAGGAGAGGTCGAAGTACGGCACGACCTTGTCCGTCGACGTGAGGACGTCGATCAGGCCGGGGCGCATCTCGGCGGGCTGGAGGTAGCTGACCCGGACGCGCTCGATGCCGTCGACCGAGGCGAGGTCGGGCAGCAGGCTCTCCAGGAGCCGGATGTCACCGAGGTCCTTGCCGTAGGAGGTGTTGTTCTCGGAGACCAGCATGATCTCCTTCACCCCCTGCTCGGCGAGCCAGCGCGTCTCGTTCAGCACGTCCGAGGGACGGCGCGAGACGAAGGAGCCGCGGAAGGAGGGGATGGCGCAGAAGGAGCAGCGGCGGTCGCAGCCGGAGGCCAGCTTCACGGAGGCGACGGGGCTGGTGTCCAGGCGGCGGCGGAGCGGCGCGCGCGGCCCGGAGGCGGGCGCGAGGCCCTCCGGCAGGTCGCTCGGCACGTTCTCGGGGGCGTCCACGACACCGTGTCCCGGGAGGGCCACGGCGGCGGCCGCCTCCTGGCGCTCCACGGGCGAGAGCGGCAGCAGTTTGCGCCGGTCACGCGGGGTGTGGGCCTCGACACTGCCACCGCTGAGGATGGTCTGGAGGCGGTTGGAGATGTCGGAGTAGTCGTCGAAGCCGAGGACGCCGTCGGCTTCCGGGAGGGCTTCGGCGAGTTCCTTGCCGTACCGCTCGGCCATACAGCCGACGGCGACCACGGCCTGGGTGCGGCCGTGGTCCTTCAGATCATTGGCTTCGAGCAGGGCGTCGACGGAGTCCTTCTTGGCGGCCTCGACGAATCCACAGGTGTTGACGACGGCGACATCCGCGTCCTCGGCGTTCTCGACGAGCTCCCAGCCGTCCGCTGCCAAGCGGCCTGCGAGCTCCTCCGAGTCCACCTCGTTACGGGCGCAGCCAAGAGTGACAAGGGCGACGGTACGGCGTTCGGGCATGGACTCAAGACTACTTCGTCCCGGCCGTTCCCCCGTCGCGCAGGGTTCACCTGCGCGACAGAGGTCACATCGGGCGCCGTCTCACGGGGCTCAGCCCGCCTCGGGGTCACCCTTGGTGTAGGTCAGCCGCTCGACCTGACCGGATTCGAACTTGTCCGCGAGCTTCTTGCCGTTCACGTAGAGCTCGATCGCGCCGGCGTTGCCGAGGACGAGGTCGACGCGCTCGTCGTCCTGGAAGGTCTTGGACTCACCTTCGAGGAGCAGGCCGTCGAAGAGCAGCTTGCCGTCGTGGCCCTTGGCGGAGATCCAGCTCTTGTCGCCGATCGCGGAGAGCTTGACCGTGACCTTGTCCTGCGGGACCGCGGCGATCACACTCTCGCTGGGCTTCGGGGCGGCGGGCTTGGCCGGCTTCGGCTTGGCGGCGGAGGTGGCCTTCTCCGGCGCGGGCGCCGGACCGCCGTCGGCCGTGGTGGTGCCCTTCGGGGCTTCGTTCCCGTTGAACATCGTGAAGCCGACGAAACCGACGACGGCGACGATGGCCGCGACCATCGCGGCGGTCCAGTTGGGCCGGCGCGGCTCGGGGCGGATGCGTTCCGCCTCGAACAGCGGGGCGGCGGGGGTGGGCGCGGGGCGGCCGCCGTGGTCGGCGTCGTACTGCTCGACCAGCGGAGCCGGATCGAGGCCGACGGCGCGCGCGAGCGTACGGATGTGGCCGCGGGCGTAGACGTCGCCGCCACAGCGCGAGAAGTCGTCCTCCTCGATCGCGTGCACGATCGGGATCCGGACACGGGTGGAGGCACTGACCTCTTCGACGGTGAGACCGGCGGCGATGCGGGTCTGCTGGAGAGCGCGACCGATCGAGTCCCGGTCGTCTGCCGGGAAGATCCGGTCGTCTTCGGGGGAGTTGCCGATGGACACGAGAGCGCCTTTCGAGCGTGTAACCACCTGCTGGACGTTCAGTCTATGGGTGGTACGAAAGGGTGGGGCAACCGGGCGGGTGCTGTTTGTACGCCATGAGGCTGGGACATCCTTCTGTCCCTCCGTCCAACTTGACGTACGGCCAGGGGAAACGGTTGCCCACTGTTCCCTTACGAGTGAGTCTCGACCCGGTCTCGATCGAGTGGCCCGCTCCCCCGCCACTACTCCCACCGGGTCACGCCCGGCCCCGCCCGGCTCCGTCCGCCGGGCGGCGCCGCGCCCGCGACTACGCCTCCGACTCCCCCCGGATCACGGCGAGGACCCCGTCCAGCTCGTCCGGCTTGACCAGCACGTCCCGCGCCTTCGAACCCTCGCTCGGCCCCACGATGTTCCGCGACTCCATCAGGTCCATCAGCCGGCCGGCCTTGGCGAAGCCGACGCGCAGCTTCCGCTGGAGCATCGACGTGGAGCCGAACTGCGTGGAGACGACCAGTTCGGCGGCCTGGCACAGCAGGTCGAGGTCGTCGCCGATGTCCTCGTCGATCTCCTTCTTCTGCCGGGTCGCGACGGTGACGTCCTCCCGGAAGACCGGGGTCATCTGGTCCTTGCAGTGCTGCACGACGGCCGCGACCTCGTGCTCGGTGACGAACGCGCCCTGCATGCGGACGGGCTTGTTGGCACCCATCGGCAGGAACAGCCCGTCACCCTTTCCGATGAGCTTCTCGGCACCCGGCTGGTCGAGGATGACGCGGCTGTCGGCGAGCGAGGAGGTCGCGAACGCGAGCCGGGACGGCACGTTCGCCTTGATGAGACCGGTGACGACGTCCACGGACGGCCGCTGGGTGGCGAGCACGAGGTGGATGCCGGCGGCGCGCGCGAGCTGGGTGATGCGCACGATCGAGTCCTCGACGTCGCGCGGCGCCACCATCATCAGGTCGGCGAGCTCGTCGACGATGACCAGCAGGTACGGATACGGGTTGAGCTCCCGCTCGCTGCCCTCGGGCAGCTTGATCTTCCCGTCCCGGATCGCCTGGTTGAAGTCGTCGATGTGCCGGTACCCGAAGGCCGCCAGGTCGTCGTAGCGGAGGTCCATCTCCTTCACCACCCACTGGAGGGCCTCGGCGGCCCGCTTGGGGTTGGTGATGATCGGTGTGATCAGGTGCGGGATGCCCTCGTACGCGGTGAGCTCGACCCGCTTGGGGTCGACGAGGACCATCCGGACGTCCTCGGGGGTCGCCCTTATCATGATCGAAGTGATCAGGCAGTTGATGCACGAGGACTTGCCGGAGCCGGTGGCCCCGGCCACCAGGACGTGCGGCATCTTCGCCAGGTTGGCCATCTCGTAGCCGCCCTCGACGTTCTTGCCGAGCGCCACCAGCATCGGGTGGTCGTCCTCGGCCGCGGCCGCCAGCCGCAGCACGTCACCGAGGTTGACCATCTCCCGGTCGCTGTTGGGGATCTCGATGCCGACCGCGGACTTGCCGGGGATCGGCGAGATGATCCGGACGTCCGGGGAGGCCACGGCGTACGCGATGTTCTTGGTCAGGGCCGTGATCTTCTCGACCTTCACGGCGGGACCGAGCTCGACCTCGTACCGCGTGACCGTCGGGCCCCGGGTGAACCCGGTGACGGCCGCGTCGACCTTGAACTCGGTGAAGACGTTGGAGAGCGAGTCCACCACGGCGTCGTTGGCGGCGCTGCGCGTCTTGCCGGGCCCGCCCCGCTCCAACAGGTCGAGCGACGGCAGGGAGTAGGTGATGTCGCCGGAGAGCTGGAGCTGCTCGGCCCGGTTCGGCAGATCGGTCGGCTCGGGTACAGGCTTCGTCAGATCCGGTACGCCTCCGCCGGGCCGCTGGTCCCCACCACGGGCCGGCGGCACGGGAGCGGCCGGCGCCACCGTTTCCGACCCCTTCGCCGCGGCCTTCGCGGCGGCGTCCACCGCGGCCTTGCGGTCGGCGGTGACGTCCCTGGTCAGGTCGGCGACGATCGGGGACGGCGGCATCCCGTTGAGCACCGCCCCGTCGAGCGCGGCGGCCGCGGCCGCCGCGACGTCCACCGGGTCCAGGCCCGGGTCGGAGGCGGCCCGCTCGGACGGGCGGCGCGCCGAACGGCCGCGCCGCTCCAGCATCTCGGCCTCGGCCCGGTCCACGTCGTAGGGGTCCGCCGGACCGTGGGCACGCCTCCGTACGGGCCGGGTGGTCCGGGACCGCGGCGGGGCGTCCCGCCACTCCTCGTCGTACCCCTCGTGCCCCTCCGGCCCCCCGTAGGCCTCCGCCTCCACCGGGTCGTCCGCGGGCTCGACGATGCCGAGCCTGGCGCCGAGGGCGCGCAACCGCTGCGGGATCGCGTTGACCGGGGTGGCGGTGACGACGAGCAGCCCGAAGACCGTGAGCAGCACCAGCATGGGTACGGCGAGGACCTCGCCCATCATGAAGACCAGGGGCTGGGACGCGGCCCAGCCGATCAGGCCGCCCGCGTCCTGCATGGCCTCGCTGCCGTCGCCGCGCCCCGGCGAACCGCAGGCGATGTGGACCTGGCCGAGGACGCCGATGACGAGCGCGGACAGGCCGATGCTGATCCGGCCGTTGGCCTCGGGCCTCTCCGGATAGAGGATCAGCCGCACGCCGATCGCGCCGACGAGCAGCGGGACGAGCAGGTCGAGCCGACCGAAGGATCCGGTCACCAGCATCTCGACGAGGTCGCCGACCGGGCCGCGCAGGTTGGACCACGTGCCGGCGGCGACGATCAGCGCGACACCGAGGAGCAGCAGCGCGAGCCCGTCCTTGCGGTGGGCCGGATCGAGGCCCTTGGCGCCACGCCCTATCCCGCGGAACATCGCCCCCACCGCGTGGGCGAGGCCGAGCCAGGCCCCGCGCGCGAGCCGGTAGACGCCGCCGGTCGGGGACGGCGCGGGCCGCGGGGCGGCCTTCCTCGCAGCCGGCTTCCGCGCGGGAGCGCGCTTGGCGGGCGCGGCCTTCTTGGCCGGTGCCTTCTTCGCGGGCGGCTTGGCGGGGGACTTCGCGGGTGCCGCTTTCTTCGCGGCGCCCGTGGTACGGCCGGCGCGCGGCTTTGCGGTGCCCGCCGTGGACTGAGAACCCTTGCCGGACGTACGTGAAGCCATGATGCCGAGGTTACCGGTGTGAAGACCGGCTGTCCGCCTCACCCGTTCGTGTCGCCCCTGCCGGGGCACGAAGCTGACGCCGCCTCACTCCGGAGCGGGACACGCCGGGACCGTCGGTGACGGCGGGTCAGCCCTGGGCGGGGAGCGTCGGCGCGGCGCCCGTGCCCGGCTCCAGCGCGTCCAGGGCCCGGCGCAACCCGGTGAGCTTGCGCTCCAGATGCGCGGCGGTGGCGACGGCGGCAGCGTCGGCGGAGTCGTCGTCGAGCTGCTTCGACAGCGCCTCGGCCTGCTCCTCGACGGCCGCGAGCCGGGCGGAGAGCTCGGCGAGCAGTCCGGCGGACTCCTTGCCGTGACCGCCCTCGCCGCCGCCCTCCAACTGCAGCCGCAGCAGGGCGGCCTGCTCGCGCAGCTTGCAGTTCTTCATGTACAGCTCGACGAAGACGGAGACCTTGGCGCGCAGCACCCACGGGTCGAAGGGCTTCGAGATGTAGTCGACCGCCCCGGCCGCGTACCCACGGAAGGTGTGGTGGGGGCCGTGGTTGATGGCGGTCAGGAAGATGATCGGGATGTCCCGGGTCCGCTCCCGCCGCTTGATGTGCGCGGCGGTCTCGAAGCCGTCCATCCCCGGCATCTGGACGTCGAGCAGGATGACCGCGAAGTCGTCCGTCAACAGCGCCTTGAGCGCTTCCTCCCCGGACGATGCCCGCACCAGCGTCTGATCGAGCGCGGAGAGAATGGCCTCCAGCGCCAGCAGATTCTCCGGCCGGTCATCGACCAGGAGGATCTTGGCCTTCTGCACCATGCCCCGTCCTCCTCGCCCCGGCAACGGCTCTCCCCGGCTCCCCGAACCGGGGGAAGCACCGGGCGCCGCCCCTGAAGACGACTCCCTAACGCCGTCCGTCCTTGTGCCGGTCATCGTAGCCGCACCCCGCCCGTCGCCACACCCTGTCACCGCGATGTCACAGCGCACGTACCGGAAACGCGGTGGGAGACCAGAAGGTTCCCCGTATCCCGGCCTCTCACACCCCCGTGGCGACACTCCGACAGCGAAGTCCCGGAGCACGCGCGGGCCCGTGGTGCCAGGCGTTTCCCCCGCACCACGGGCCCCTCCGCGGACTCACTCCCCCCGCATCCACTGCTCCATGACGGACAGCAGGTGGTCGGGGTCGACCGGCTTGGTCACATAGTCCGAGGCGCCCGACTCGATCGCCTTCTCCCGGTCGCCCTTCATCGCCTTCGCCGTCAGCGCGATGATCGGCAGCCCCGCGAACTGCGGCATGCGCCGGATCGCGGTCGTCGTCGCGTACCCGTCCATCTCGGGCATCATGATGTCCATCAGGACGATCGTCACGTCGTCGTGCTGCTCCAGGACCTCGATGCCCTCCCGCCCGTTCTCCGCGTAGAGCACCGCGAGCCCGTGCTGCTCCAGGACGCTGGTCAGCGCGAAGACGTTACGGATGTCGTCGTCGACGATGAGCACCTTCTCGCCCGAGAAGCCGAAGGTGCGGCGCGGCGCGGCCTCCGCCTCCTGCTCCACCCGGTCGGCCGCGAACTGCTGACCGGGCTGCCCCGGCACCGCCGTACGTGCCCCGGTCGCCTCCGCCGCCGCCTTCCGCCGGTGCCGGAAGAGCGCCCCGGCCCCGGACCGCGCCTCCGTCCGCACCGGCGGCGGCGGGAAGTGCGGGAACGAGTGGCCGGACCCGGCCGCCCCCTCCTCCACGCCCTGCTGAGGGTCGTCGTCGTCCTGCGCCCCCTGCCCGAAGGCACCCGGCGGCAGCTCCGTCGGGCTCAGCGGCAGGTAGAGCGTGAACGTCGAACCGCGGCCCGGCTCGCTCGCCGCGAAGATCTCGCCGCCGAGCAGCCGCGCGATCTCCCGGCTGATCGACAGGCCGAGACCCGTACCGCCGTACTTCCGGCTGGTCGTGCCGTCGGCCTGCTTGAACGCCTCGAAGATGACCCGCATCTTGCTCGCCGCGATCCCGATGCCGGTGTCGGTGACCGAGAACGCGATCAGGTCGGCCTCCGGGTCGCGCAGCGAACCCGCCTCCAGGAGCTGCTCCCGGATCGACTGCGGCACGTCCGCCCCGGCCGGCCGGATCACCAGCTCCACCGCGCCCGTGTCGGTGAACTTCACCGCGTTGGACAGGAGGTTGCGGAGCACCTGGAGCAGGCGCTGCTCGTCGGTGTGGAGGGTGGCCGGCAGCTCGGGCGAGACCCGCACCGAGAAGTCGAGCCCCTTCTCCGCCGTGAGCGGCCGGAAGGTCGCCTCCACGTAGTCGACGAGCTGGACGAGGGCGATCCGGGTCGGCGAGACGTCCATCTTGCCCGCCTCGACCTTGGACAGGTCGAGGATGTCGTTGATCAGCTGGAGCAGGTCCGAACCGGCGCCGTGGATGGTCTCCGCGAACTCGACCTGCTTCGGCGTCAGATTGGTCTCGGCGTTGTCCGCGAGCAACTTGGCGAGGATCAGGAGGGAGTTGAGCGGGGTGCGCAGCTCGTGCGACATGTTGGCGAGGAACTCGGACTTGTAGCGCATGGAGACGGCGAGCTGTTCGGCCCGCTCCTCCAGGACCTGCCGGGCCTCCTCGATCTCGGTGTTCTTCACCTCGATGTCGCGGTTCTGCCGGGCGAGCAGCTCGGCCTTCTCCTCCAGCTCCAGGTTGGAGCCCTGAAGCTCCTTCTGCCGGTGCTCCAGCTCGGCCGAGCGCTCCTTGAGCTGCTCGGTGAGCTCCTGCGACTGCTGGAGCAGCACCTCGGTCTTGGTGTTGACGCTGATGGTGTTGACGGTGGTCGCGATCAACTCGGCGATCTGGTTGAGGAAGTCGCGCTGGATCTGCGTGAACGGCTGGAAGGAGGCCAGCTCGATCACGCCGAGGACCTTCCCCTCGAAGAGGACCGGAAGGACGATCACATGCGCGGGCGACGCCTCGCCGAGCCCGGAGGAGATCTTCAGATAGCCGGGCGGCACATGGAGCTGGATGGTCCGCTTCTCGTCGGCCGCCGTCCCGATGAGGGTCTCCCCGGGCCGGAAGGAGGTCGGCATGGACCCGGTGGAGTAGCCGTAACTCCCCCGCATCCGCAGCTCGTACGAGCCGTCGCCCTCGCCGACGAGTTCGGCGTCGCTGTGGGCGGAGCCCGTCGGCATGGCCACGAAGAAGGCGCCGTGCTGGGCGGAGACCACCGGCGTCAGCTCGCTCATGATGAGCGAGGCCACGTCGTCGAGGTCCCGGCGGCCCTGCATGAGGCCGGAGATGCGGGCCAGGTTGCTCTTGAGCCAGTCCTGCTCGTCGTTGGCGAGGGTGGTGTCGCGCAGGTTGGCGATCATCGTGTTGATGTTGTCCTGGAGCGCCTGGATCTCGCCCGCCGCGTCCACACCGTCGATCTTGACGTTGAGGTCGCCGCGGGTCACCGCGGTGGCGACGGCGGCGATGGCCCGCACCTGCCGGGTGAGGTTCCCTGCCATCTCGTTCACGGACTCGGTCAGATCGCTCCAGGTGCCCTCGACGTCCCGGACCCGGGCCTGGCCGCCGAGCTGCCCGTCGGTGCCCACCTCGCGGGCCACGCGGGTGACCTCCTCGGCGAAGTTCGACAGCTGGTCGACCATCGTGTTGATGGTGTTCTTCAGCTCCTGGATCTCACCGCGCGCGTCGATGTCGATCTTCTTGGTGAGGTCGCCCTTGGCGATGGCGGTGGTGACGGCGGCGATCTGCCGCACCTGACCGGTGAGGTTGTCGGCCATCGAGTTCACCGACTCGGTCAGGTCCTTCCAGGTGCCGGAGACACCCGGAACCCGCGCCTGGCCGCCCAGTTCGCCCTCCGTACCCACCTCACGCGCCACGCGCGTGACCTCGTCCGCGAAGGACGACAGGGTCGTCACCATGGTGTTGACGGTCTCGGCGAGCTCGGCGACCTCGCCCCGCGCCTCGACCGTCACCTTCTTGGTCAGGTCGCCGTTGGCGACGGCCGCCGACACCCGGGAGATGTTCCGCACCTGACTGGTCAGGTTGTTGGCCATCAGGTTGACGTTGTCGCTCAGGTCCTTCCAGGTACCGGTGACGCCCCGCACCCTCGCCTGACCGCCGAGGATGCCCTCCGTACCCACCTCGCGGGCCACGCGCGTGACCTCGTCCGCGAAGTTCGACAGCTGGTCGACCATCGTGTTGACGGTCGTCACCAGTTCCAGGATCTCGCCCCGGGCGTCGACGGTGATCTTCTTCGAGAGGTCGCCCTTGGCGACGGCCGTCGTGACCTCGGCGATGTTCCGCACCTGGATGGTGAGGTTGTTCGCCATGAAGTTCACGGACTGGGTGAGGTCCTTCCAGGTGCCGGAGACACCCTGCACCTCGGCCTGACCGCCCAGGATGCCCTCGGTGCCCACCTCACGGGCCACCCGGGTCACCTGCTCGGCGAAGTTCGAGAGCTGGTCCACCATCGTGTTGAGGGTGTTCTTCAGCTCCAGGATCTCGCCGCGCGCGTCCACGTCGATCTTCTGCGACAGGTCACCGCGCGCGACCGCCGTGGCGACCTGCGCGATGTTGCGCACCTGGGTGGTGAGGTTCCCGGCCATGCCGTTCACCGAGTCCGTCAGGTCACGCCACACACCGGCCACACCCGGCACCTGCGCCTGGCCGCCCAGTCGGCCGTCGGTGCCCACCTCGCGGGCCACCCGGGTCACCTGCTCGGCGAACGCGGAGAGCTGGTCGACCATCGTGTTGATGGTGTTCTTCAGCTCCAGGATCTCGCCGCGCGCGTCCACGTCGATCTTCTGCGACAGGTCGCCGCGGGCCACGGCCGTCGTCACCTGCGCGATCTGCCGCACCTGCGAGGTCAGGTTGCCGGCCATGAAGTTCACCGAGTCGGTGAGCTCCCGCCACCTCCCGGAGACGCCGTCCACCCGCGCCTGACCGCCGAGCCGTCCCTCGGTGCCCACGTCCCGGGCCATCCGGGTCACCTGGTCCGCGAACGACGACAGCTGCGACACCATCGTGTTGACGGTGTTCTTCAGCTCCAGCATCTCGCCGGCCACGTCGACCGTGACCTTCTGCGACAGGTCGCCGTTGGCCACCGCCGTCGTCACCTGCGCGATGTCCCGCACCTGACCGGTCAGGTTGCGGAAGGCCGTGTTCACCGAGTCGGTGAGGTCCTTCCAGGTACCCGCCGCCCCCTGCACCTCGGCCTGGCCGCCGAGCAGCCCCTCGACACCGACCTCCCGGGCCACCCGGGTCACCTCGGAACCGAAGGCCGACAGCTGGTCCACCATCGTGTTGACGGTGTTCTTCAGCTCCAGCATCTCGCCGGCCACGTCGACCGTGACCTTCTGCGACAGGTCGCCGTTGGCCACCGCCGTCGTCACCTGCGCGATGTCCCGCACCTGCGTGGTGATGTTCCGGAAGACGGTGTTGACGGAGTCCGTGAGGTCCTTCCACGTCCCCGCGGCACCCGGCACCTGCGCCTGACCGCCGAGCAGACCCTCCGCGCCGACCTCGCCCGACACCCGGGTCACCTCGTCGGCGAAGATCCGCAGCGTCTTCGTCATCTGGTTGATGGTGTCCGCCAGCTGCGCGATCTCGCCGCGCGCCGACACCCGCACCTTCTGCGACAGATCGCCGTTGGCGACCGCCATCGTGACCTCGGCGATGCCACGCACCTGGTTGGTCAGGTTGCCCGCCATCGTGTTGACGGAGTCGGTGAGGTCCTTCCAGACACCCGCGACCCCGGCCACCTCGGCCTGCCCGCCGAGCTCGCCCTCCGTACCCACCTCGCGGGCGACCCGGGTCACCTCGGAGGAGAAGGAGGAGAGCTGGTCCACCATCCGGTTGACGGTGTTCTTCAGCTCCAGCATCTCGCCGGCGACGTTCGCCGTGACCTTCTGCGACAGATCGCCGTTGGCGACCGCCGTCGTCACCAGGGCGATGTCCCGCACCTGGGCCGTCAGCCGGTTCGCCATGGTGTTGACCGAGTCCGTGAGGTCCTTCCACGAACCGGACACCCCGCGCACCTGCGCCTGCCCGCCCAGCTTGCCGTCGGTACCCACCTCGACGGCGACCCTGGTCACCTCGGAGGCGAACACCGACAGCTGGTCGACCAGGTTGTTGACGGTACGGGCGACCTTCAGGAACTCCCCGCGCAGCGGACGGACCGTCCCGTCCGCACCCTCCGAACGCAGGTCCATCCGCTGTTCCAGATCACCCTCGGCCACCGCCGAGAGCACCCGTCCCACCTCGGACACCGGCCGGGCCAGATCGTCGACGAGCGCGTTCGCCGCCTCGATCGCCGCCGCCCACGCCCCCTCGCCGGCTCCCGCCTCCAGGCGCTCGGACAGCTTGCCCTCGCGCCCCACCACCCGGCGGACCCGCGTCAGCTCGCCCGTCACGTGCATCTGCCGGTCGGCGACCTCGTTGAACACGGCGGAGATCTCCGCCATGACCCCGTCGCCGGACACCGTGAGCCGCCTGCGGAGGTTCCCGTCCCGCATCGACACCAGTGCGGCCAGCAGCCGGTCGAGCGCCGCCGCGTCGACCTGGACCGTCCCCCCACGGGAACGCCCGCCCCTCGCGCGCGTACCGCTGCCTCCGCCGCGTCGCGCCGCCGTGCCAGGTTCCACCGTGTCCCTCCCGAAAGGGGTCGACCGTACCGCTCCGGCTCCCGCCGGTAGCCTGCCCAGTGTTTCACCGCCACCGAACCGGGCGATAACAGTTCGGCAGCTTCGTACAGCGTCCCTACCCCCTGGGGACGGAATCAGCGGTGACCGGCATCCGCTCGGACAGTGAAGGTAAGTAACCTGGCTTCCGGCTGTCCAACCGCCCCGGTCCGCCCGGCGGGGGCGGTGTGGTGCGGATACGACCACCGGGCAGCGGGAGGGACAGACCGAGCATGGCAGAGCCGGGCGTCGAGACGCGTACGAGGAGTGCTGTGATCACCGCGCGGGCGACTGCCAGCTTCGAGCCCGTCGGGCGGTCCGTCGCGGCCGCCCGCGCCTTCGTCCGGGACACCCTCCAGGGCTGGGGACACCCCGAACTCGTCGACGACGCCGTCGTCCTCACCAGCGAGCTCGTCACCAACGCCGTCATCCACGCCGGCACCTCCGCCGAAGTCCTCTGCCTCCGTGCCGACGACAGCATCCGCGTCGAGGTCTCCGACCGCTACCCCGAGCGCGAGATCCCCGTCCAGAGCGGCCGCACGCTCGGCAGCCCCGACCGCGAGAACGGCCGGGGACTGCTCCTCTGCGCCGCCCTCGCCCACCGCTGGGGCGTCGACTACACCCCCACCCGCAAGCACGTCTGGTTCCACCTCGACCTCCCCCGGCGCCCGGTCGGCACCCGCTCCGCGGGCCCCGTCCTCCCCGACGCCCTCCTCCCGGTCGCCGACAGCCGCGTCCGCGTCGCCGTCGCCCAGATCGACCGCGGCGGAGCCGTCACCGCCTGGAACGAGGACGCCGAGGAGCTCTTCGGCTACGACTCCGAGCAGGTCACCGGCAAGCCCCTCGGCGACCTCGCGGCCTGGCCCCACACCCCCGGCATCGGCACCGGCCTCGCCGAGGCCCTGCGCCTCTCCCGCTGGGAGGGCAGCTACGGCATCCGCTGCGCCGACGGCCGCGTCATCCCCGTGTACGCCTCGCACCTCCGGGTCCGCGACGCCCAGGGCGAACCCTCCACCGTCTGCCTCCTGGTACGCGAGCACGAGCGGGCCGTCCTCCAGACCCCGCAGCGCCCCGCCGTCGAGCCGGGCGCCGAGAGCCGCACCACGGACCCCTTCGAGGTCTTCATCGGCTCCCCGGCCCCCGACGACCTCGACGGCCTCCTCCAGCGCACGGTCGAACGCGCCCGCGACATGCTCGACGGCGACGCCGCCTTCCTGCTGCTCGCCACCGACGACGAGACGGAACTCGAGGTACGGGCGACGACCGGCCTGCCGGCCGCCCGTCAGCGCTTCGCCCGCGTCCCCGTCGAGACCGGCGCCAGCCGCTACGGCTCCGCCCGGATGCCCGCCGTCCACGAGGACCTGGCCGCCGTCCCCGGCGCCGTCCCGCTCCTCGAAGGCACCGGCATGCGCTCGGTGGTCACCGTGCCCCTCAAGGTCGAGGGCCGGCTCACCGGCTCCCTCGGCGTTGCCGCCGAGGCCGCGAACCGCTACTCCAACGAGGAGGCCCTCCGCCTCCAGTTCGCCGCCGACCGCATCGCCCTGGCCGTGGAGTCCGCCCGCCTCGGCGAACTGGAGCGACTGCGCCGCGGCTCCCTCAGCTTCCTGGTCGAGGCCTCCGACCTCCTCGCCGGCACCCTCGACCGCGACCAGACCCTGGCCCTGATGGCCCAGATGACGGTGCCGACCCTCGCGACCTGGTGCGCGGTCTACACGATCGCCGACCAGTCCTCCGACCCGTACCTCTCGTACGTGCTCCACGAGGACGAGGACCGCATCGACGGCCTGAAGGACCTGCTCTCCTCGATCGCCCCGCCCGACCCGGTGCCGGCCCCCGGCGCCCGCGTCTGGACCGCGCCGGGCGACGCCGCCCAACGGGCCGCGCTCACCGCCTCGGCCCGCGCCCTCGACCACCCGACGAGCCCGCTGTCCTCCGGCATCGACACGACCCTGGCCACCGCGAGCACGGTCGCCGGCGAGACGGTCGTCCTGCCGCTGGTCGCCCGCAACCGGGTCATCGGCATGCTGACCCTCGGCAGGCCCTCGGAGGACCACTTCCGCCAAGAGATCCTGGAGCTCGCCGAGGACCTCTCGCGCCGGGCCGCCCTCGCCCTGGACAACGCCCGCCTGTACTCGGAGCGCGTGGCCATCAGCCAGTCCCTCCAGCGCAGCCTCCTGCCGCCCGGCCTCCCCGACATCCCGGGCGTCGAGGTCGACGTCATCTACCGGGCCGCGGGCGAGGGCAACGAGGTCGGAGGCGACTTCTACGACCTGTTCCCGATCCGCGACGGCGCCTACGGCTTCGCCATCGGCGACGTCTGCGGTACGGGCCCGGAGGCGGCTGCCGTCACCGGCCTGGCCCGGCACGCCCTGCGTCTCCTGGCCCGCGAGGGCTTCGGCGGCCCGGCCGTCCTGGAGCGGCTCAACGCGGCGATCCTCGACGAGGGCGCCCGCAGCCGCTTCCTGACCCTCCTGTACGGCGAGATGCACCCGCAGGAGGACGGATCGGCGATCCTCAAGGTCGTCTGCGCCGGCCACCCGCTCCCGCTGCGCCTCCGCCCCGACGGCACGGTGACCCCGGCCGCCGAGCCCCAGCCCCTCCTCGGCGTGATGGAGGACCTCGTACTGTACGAGGAGACCGTCACGCTCGATCCGGGCGACGTCCTCCTGTGCGTCACCGACGGCGTGACGGAACGCCGCGAGGGCACCCGCATGCTGGGCGACGACGGCCTGGCCGAGGTCCTCAAGACCTGTACGGGCCTCACGGCCGGCGCGGTCGCCTCCCGGGTGCTCCGCGCGGTGGAGCGCTTCGCCCAGGCCCCCGCCTCCGACGACATGGCCATCCTGGCGCTCCGCCTCCGAGAGCCCGACGACCGCTGACGACACCGCGGCGGTCCCCGAAAGGGGATCGCCGCCCGCCTCCCGCCTGTCCAGGAAACGCAAAAAGGCCCCCGCCACGAGGCGGGGGCCTTCTTAATTGGAGCCCTTTAACGGAATCGAACCGTTGACCTTCTCCTTACCATGGAGACGCTCTACCGACTGAGCTAAAAGGGCGGGTGTTCGGCGGCGTCCTACTCTCCCACAGGGTCCCCCCTGCAGTACCATCGGCGCTGAAAGGCTTAGCTTCCGGGTTCGGAATGTAACCGGGCGTTTCCCTAACGCTATGACCACCGAAACTCTATGAAGTTAACCAACCGGAAATCGGCACAGTTCGTTACTTCAGAACTAACACAGTGGACGCGAGCAACTGAGGACAAGCCCTCGGCCTATTAGTACCGGTCAGCTCCACCCATTACTGGGCTTCCACATCCGGCCTATCAACCCAGTCGTCTACTGGGAGCCTTACCCTCTCAAGGAGGTGGGAATACTCATCTCGAAGCAGGCTTCCCGCTTAGATGCTTTCAGCGGTTATCCCTCCCGAACGTAGCCAACCAGCCATGCCCTTGGCAGGACAACTGGCACACCAGAGGTTCGTCCGTCCCGGTCCTCTCGTACTAGGGACAGCCCTTCTCAATATTCCTACGCGCGCAGCGGATAGGGACCGAACTGTCTCACGACGTTCTAAACCCAGCTCGCGTACCGCTTTAATGGGCGAACAGCCCAACCCTTGGGACCGACTCCAGCCCCAGGATGCGACGAGCCGACATCGAGGTGCCAAACCATCCCGTCGATATGGACTCTTGGGGAAGATCAGCCTGTTATCCCCGGGGTACCTTTTATCCGTTGAGCGACGGCGCTTCCACAAGCCACCGCCGGATCACTAGTCCCGACTTTCGTCCCTGCTCGACCCGTCGGTCTCACAGTCAAGCTCCCTTGTGCACTTACACTCAACACCTGATTGCCAACCAGGCTGAGGGAACCTTTGGGCGCCTCCGTTACCCTTTGGGAGGCAACCGCCCCAGTTAAACTACCCATCAGACACTGTCCCTGATCCGGATCACGGACCGAGGTTAGACATCCAGCACGACCAGAGTGGTATTTCAACGGCGACTCCACCATGACTGGCGTCACGGCTTCAAAGTCTCCCACCTATCCTACACAAGCCGAACCGAACACCAATATCAAACTGTAGTAAAGGTCCCGGGGTCTTTCCGTCCTGCTGCGCGAAACGAGCATCTTTACTCGTAGTGCAATTTCACCGGGCCTATGGTTGAGACAGTCGAGAAGTCGTTACGCCATTCGTGCAGGTCGGAACTTACCCGACAAGGAATTTCGCTACCTTAGGATGGTTATAGTTACCACCGCCGTTTACTGGCGCTTAAGTTCTCAGCTTCGCAACCCCGAAAGGTCACTAACCGGTCCCCTTAACGTTCCAGCACCGGGCAGGCGTCAGTCCGTATACATCGCCTTACGGCTTCGCACGGACCTGTGTTTTTAGTAAACAGTCGCTTCTCGCTGGTCTCTGCGGCCACCCCCAGCTCAGAGTGCAAGACTCATCACCAGACGTGGCCCCCCTTCTCCCGAAGTTACGGGGGCATTTTGCCGAGTTCCTTAACCATAGTTCACCCGAACGCCTCGGTATTCTCTACCTGACCACCTGAGTCGGTTTAGGGTACGGGCCGCCATGAAACTCGCTAGAGGCTTTTCTCGACAGCATAGGATCATCCACTTCACCACAATCGGCTCGGCATCAGGTCTCAGGCTATGTGCTGTCCGGATTTACCTGGACAACGCCCTACACCCTTACCCCGGGACTACCACCGCCCGGGCTGGACTACCTTCCTGCGTCACCCCATCGCTTACCTACTACCACCTTGGGTCAGCGGCTCCACCACTTTCCTTTCCCCGAAGGGTCCGGAACGGCTTCACGGCCTTAGCATTAATGGGCTCGATACTGGGCGTTTCAAAGCGGGTACCGGAATATCAACCGGTTGTCCATCGACTACGCCTGTCGGCCTCGCCTTAGGTCCCGACTTACCCTGGGCAGATCAGCTTGACCCAGGAACCCTTAGTCAATCGGCGCACACGTTTCTCACGTGTGTATCGCTACTCATGCCTGCATTCTCACTCGTGAACCGTCCACAACTCGCTTCCGCGGCTGCTTCACCCGGCACACGACGCTCCCCTACCCATCACAGCGGGCGTTGGCCCTCATGCTGCAATGACACGACTTCGGCGGTACGCTTGAGCCCCGCTACATTGTCGGCGCGGAATCACTTGACCAGTGAGCTATTACGCACTCTTTCAAGGGTGGCTGCTTCTAAGCCAACCTCCTGGTTGTCTCTGCGACTCCACATCCTTTCCCACTTAGCGTACGCTTAGGGGCCTTAGTCGATGCTCTGGGCTGTTTCCCTCTCGACCATGGAGCTTATCCCCCACAGTCTCACTGCCGTGCTCTCACTTACCGGCATTCGGAGTTTGGCTAAGGTCAGTAACCCGGTAGGGCCCATCGCCTATCCAGTGCTCTACCTCCGGCAAGAAACACACGACGCTGCACCTAAATGCATTTCGGGGAGAACCAGCTATCACGGAGTTTGATTGGCCTTTCACCCCTAACCACAGGTCATCCCCCAGGTTTTCAACCCTGGTGGGTTCGGTCCTCCACGAAGTCTTACCTCCGCTTCAACCTGCCCATGGCTAGATCACTCCGCTTCGGGTCTTGAGCGCGCTACTGAATCGCCCTATTCGGACTCGCTTTCGCTACGGCTTCCCCACACGGGTTAACCTCGCAACGCACCGCAAACTCGCAGGCTCATTCTTCAAAAGGCACGCAGTCACGACCCATTGAGTAAACTCAATGAGCGACGCTCCCACGGCTTGTAGGCACACGGTTTCAGGTACTATTTCACTCCGCTCCCGCGGTACTTTTCACCATTCCCTCACGGTACTATCCGCTATCGGTCACCAGGGAATATTTAGGCTTAGCGGGTGGTCCCGCCAGATTCACACGGGATTTCTCGGGCCCCGTGCTACTTGGGTGTCTCTCAAACGAGCCGTTAATGTTTCAGCTACGGGGGTCTTACCCTCTACGCCGGACCTTTCGCATGTCCTTCGCCTACATCAACGGTTTCTGACTCGTCTCACAGCCGGCAGACTGTGAAAGAGAGATCCCACAACCCCGCATGCGCAACCCCTGCCGGGTATCACACGCATACGGTTTGGCCTCATCCGGTTTCGCTCGCCACTACTCCCGGAATCACGGTTGTTTTCTCTTCCTGAGGGTACTGAGATGTTTCACTTCCCCTCGTTCCCTCCACATGCCCTATGTGTTCAGGCATGGGTGACAGCCCATGACGACTGCCGGGTTTCCCCATTCGGAAACCCCCGGATCAAAGCCTGGTTGACGGCTCCCCGGGGACTATCGTGGCCTCCCACGTCCTTCATCGGTTCCTGGTGCCAAGGCATCCACCGTGCGCCCTTAAAAACTTGGCCACAGATGCTCGCGTCCACTGTGTAGTTCTCAAGCAACGACCAGCCACCCATCACCCCACCCGCATAACAGGTGAGTTCACTGGGGCCGGCATCGCGAAGATACAAACCTTACGGCCGTACCCTCAGATACCCAACAACGTGCCAAGCACGACCACCAGGACCGTCATCACGTTCCACGCCGAAGCAGTACTTGTGAAGCGAACCTTGCGATCGTGCCAACTAATCAACGTTCCACCCATGAGCTGACCGTGCAGAACATTTGCCTGCAATCGGTACTGTGCTCCTTAGAAAGGAGGTGATCCAGCCGCACCTTCCGGTACGGCTACCTTGTTACGACTTCGTCCCAATCGCCAGTCCCACCTTCGACAGCTCCCTCCCACAAGGGGTTGGGCCACCGGCTTCGGGTGTTACCGACTTTCGTGACGTGACGGGCGGTGTGTACAAGGCCCGGGAACGTATTCACCGCAGCAATGCTGATCTGCGATTACTAGCAACTCCGACTTCATGGGGTCGAGTTGCAGACCCCAATCCGAACTGAGACCGGCTTTTTGAGATTCGCTCCGCCTCACGGCATCGCAGCTCTTTGTACCGGCCATTGTAGCACGTGTGCAGCCCAAGACATAAGGGGCATGATGACTTGACGTCGTCCCCACCTTCCTCCGAGTTGACCCCGGCGGTCTCCTGTGAGTCCCCATCACCCCGAAGGGCATGCTGGCAACACAGGACAAGGGTTGCGCTCGTTGCGGGACTTAACCCAACATCTCACGACACGAGCTGACGACAGCCATGCACCACCTGTATACCGACCACAAGGGGGGCACTATCTCTAATGCTTTCCGGTATATGTCAAGCCTTGGTAAGGTTCTTCGCGTTGCGTCGAATTAAGCCACATGCTCCGCTGCTTGTGCGGGCCCCCGTCAATTCCTTTGAGTTTTAGCCTTGCGGCCGTACTCCCCAGGCGGGGAACTTAATGCGTTAGCTGCGGCACCGACGACGTGGAATGTCGCCAACACCTAGTTCCCAACGTTTACGGCGTGGACTACCAGGGTATCTAATCCTGTTCGCTCCCCACGCTTTCGCTCCTCAGCGTCAGTAATGGCCCAGAGATCCGCCTTCGCCACCGGTGTTCCTCCTGATATCTGCGCATTTCACCGCTACACCAGGAATTCCGATCTCCCCTACCACACTCTAGCCTGCCCGTATCGGATGCAGACCCGGGGTTAAGCCCCGGGCTTTCACACCCGACGTGACAAGCCGCCTACGAGCTCTTTACGCCCAATAATTCCGGACAACGCTTGCGCCCTACGTATTACCGCGGCTGCTGGCACGTAGTTAGCCGGCGCTTCTTCTGCAGGTACCGTCACTTTCGCTTCTTCCCTGCTGAAAGAGGTTTACAACCCGAAGGCCGTCATCCCTCACGCGGCGTCGCTGCATCAGGCTTTCGCCCATTGTGCAATATTCCCCACTGCTGCCTCCCGTAGGAGTCTGGGCCGTGTCTCAGTCCCAGTGTGGCCGGTCGCCCTCTCAGGCCGGCTACCCGTCGTCGCCTTGGTAGGCCATTACCCCACCAACAAGCTGATAGGCCGCGGGCTCATCCTTCACCGCCGGAGCTTTTAACCAGCTCCCATGCGGAAGCCGGTGTTATCCGGTATTAGACCCCGTTTCCAGGGCTTGTCCCAGAGTGAAGGGCAGATTGCCCACGTGTTACTCACCCGTTCGCCACTAATCCACCCCGAAGAGCTTCATCGTTCGACTTGCATGTGTTAAGCACGCCGCCAGCGTTCGTCCTGAGCCAGGATCAAACTCTCCGTGAATGTTTACCCGTAATCGGGTGACACTCGCGTTGAGCGGGACAGTCAGGCCGGAATAAGGCCGACTGTCCACAGCGTCCTCGCTGTGTATGTTGCCTACCCGCCACAAGGGCCGGCAGGACTTTCAAAGGAACCTCGCCATCCGAAGATGGACGGGGTATCAACTAATCTGGCGTTGATTTTTGGCACGCTGTTGAGTTCTCAAGGAACGGACGCTTCCTTTGTACTCACCCTCTCGGGCTTTCCTCCGGGCTTCCCTTCGGTCTTGCGTTTCCGACTCTATCAGATCTTTTCGATCCGATTTCCTCGGTGCTTTCCGGTCCCTTTTGTTTTCACTCCGGGGGCCTTTCGGCGGTTCCGACTTTATCAGATGATCTGAGTCGGATTTCCCGCCTCCCGGAGAAGCGATCGGACGCACGTCGGCGCCGGTGCTTCCCGTTCTGGCGGAGCCGTAAACGTACTGGAGCGGGGCGCCCCGATGCAAATCGAGGGGCCCCGCTCCGGTGCGCTGCTGGTCAGGCCGTCAGACCTCGACGACGACCGGGAGGATCATCGGCCGGCGGCGGTAGGTGTCGGAGACCCACTTGCCCACCGTGCGGCGGATCAGCTGCTGGAGCTGGTGGGGCTCGAGCACGCCGTCCTGAGCCGACTTGTTGAGGACCTGGTCGACCTTCGGGACCACGGCGTCGAACGCCGAGTCCTCGATGCCGGAGCCCCGGGCGTGGATGTTCGGGCCGCTCACGATCTTGCCGGTGGAGGAGTCCACCACCACGAAGACCGAGATGATGCCCTCTTCGCCGAGGATGCGGCGGTCCTTGAGGTGGACCTCCGTGACGTCGCCGACCGAGAGGCCGTCGACGTACACGTAACCCGCCTGGACCTTGCCGGTGATCCGGGCGCGGCCGTCGACCAGGTCGACGACGACGCCGTCCTCGGCGATGACGATGTGGTCCTTGGGGATGCCCGTCATCGCGCCGAGTTCGGCGTTGGCGCGCAGGTGGCGCCATTCGCCGTGGACCGGCATGAGGTTCTTCGGGCGGCAGATGTTGTAGAAGTACAGCAGCTCGCCAGCCGAGGCGTGACCCGAGACGTGGACCTTGGCGTTGCCCTTGTGGACGACGTGCGCGCCCCAGCGGGTCAGACCGTTGATCACGCGGTAGACCGCGTTCTCGTTGCCCGGGATGAGGGACGACGCCAGGATCACGGTGTCGCCGGGGACGATCCGGATCTGGTGGTCGCGGTTGGCCATGCGGGACAGGGCCGCCATCGGCTCGCCCTGCGAACCCGTGCAGACCAGCACGACCTCGTCGTCCGGCAGGTCGTCGAGGGTCTTCACGTCCACGACGAGACCGGCCGGCACCCGGAGGTAGCCCAGGTCACGGGCGATGCCCATGTTGCGGACCATCGAGCGGCCGACGAAGGCGACCCGGCGGCCGTACTCGTGGGCGGCGTCCAGGATCTGCTGGATGCGGTGCACGTGGCTGGCGAAGCTCGCCACGATGATCCGCTTCTGGGCGTTCGCGAAGACCGTGCGCAGGACGTTGGAGATGTCCTTCTCCGGCGGGACGAAGCCCGGGACCTCGGCGTTCGTGGAGTCCGAGAGGAGGAGGTCGATGCCCTCCTCGCTCAGACGCGCGAACGCGTGCAGGTCGGTGAGGCGGCCGTCCAGCGGGAGCTGGTCCATCTTGAAGTCGCCGGTGGCGACGGCCATGCCCGCGGGGGTGCGGATGGCGACCGCGAGCGCGTCCGGGATGGAGTGGTTGACCGCGATGAACTCGCAGTCGAACGAGCCCAGGACCTCTCGGTCGCCCTCCTTCACCTCAAGGGTGTAGGGGCGGATGCGGTGCTCCTGGAGCTTCGCCTCGATCAGCGCGAGGGTCAGCTTGGACCCGATGAGCGGGATGTCCGGCTTGAGCCGGAGCAGGTAGGGGACGGCACCGATGTGGTCCTCGTGGCCGTGCGTGAGCACGATGCCCTCGATGTCGTCCAGGCGGTCCCGGATGATGGTGAAGTCGGGCAGGATCAGGTCGACACCGGGCTGCTCCTCCTCGGGGAAGAGGACGCCGCAGTCGACGATGAGCAGACGGCCGTCGAACTCGAAGACCGTCATGTTCCGGCCGATCTCGCCGAGCCCGCCGAGCGGGATGACGCGCAGGGCGCCCTTCGGGAGCTTCGGCGGGGCGCCGAGTTCAGGATGCGGATGACTCAAAAGACTCTCCTCACCACGCACGCCACGTACCTCTTGGCACGTGGCGCGCATGACATTCATGCACTTGCTGTTGTCAGTGTTCAGTTGTGAAGTCCGTTGTCAGAGCTCTACCCCGCCGGCGGCCAGGTCGACCTTGAGCTGTGCGGTCTCCTGGTCGGAGAGCTCGACGAGCGGCGGCCGCAGCGGGCCGGCCGGGAGGCCCTGGAGGGTGAGGGCGGCCTTGGTGGTCATGACGCCCTGGGTGCGGAACATGCCGGTGTAGACCGGGAGCAGCTTCTGGTGGATCTCGGTGGCCTTCTGGACCTCGCCGCCCAGGTGGGCGTCGATGAGGGCGCGGAGTTCCGGGGTGACGACGTGGCCGACGACGGAGACGAAGCCGCAGGCTCCGACGGAGAGCAGGGGCAGGTTGAGCATGTCGTCGCCGGAGTACCAGGCGAGGCCGGAGCGGGCGATGGCCCAGCTGGCGCGGCCCAGGTCGCCCTTGGCGTCCTTGTTGGCGACGATGCGCGGGTTCTCGGCGAGCCGGACGATCGTCTCGGTGTCGATCGGGACGCCACTGCGGCCGGGGATGTCGTAGAGCATCACCGGAAGCTCGGTGGCGTCGGCGATGGCCGAGAAGTGCCGGTACAGGCCCTCCTGCGGGGGCTTGTTGTAGTACGGCGTGACGGCGAGCAGGCCGTGCGCGCCGTCGCGCTCGGCGGTGCGTGCGAGCTCGATCGAGTGGTGGGTGTCGTTGGTGCCGATGCCGGCCACGATGTGGGCGCGGTCGCCGACCGCCTCCAGTACCGCTCGTACCAGCTCCGATTTCTCCGCGTCGCTGGTGGTGGGGGACTCGCCGGTGGTGCCGTTGACGACGAGGCCGTCGTTGCCTGCGTCCACCAGATGGGTGGCCAGTCGCTGGGCACCGTCGAGGTCGAGTGCGCCGTCCGCCGTGAAGGGCGTGACCATGGCGGTGAGGACCCGCCCGAAGGGGGTCTGCGGAGTGGAGATCGGAGCCATGGGTAACACGCTACTCGCTGCTCAGCGCCGGGTGTCCCCTAGGGGGACAGGAGAAAGGGAGCCCGGCGCTGTCTGCTCGGGGGTTCAGGCAGCGCCGGGGTCCGTTTGATCAGCCTAGATGAACTTCGTGAAACGTCGCAATACGGACACTTCACACGAGGTGTTCGGACATCTGTGCCCTACGGGGCCACACGGCCGTTCTTGTTGAACGCCGCGTGGGTCAGCGGCATCAGCCGGGCCCAGTGCTCTTCCATCCTCTCGCCGACCATCTCGATCTCCCGCTGCGGGAAGGACGGGACCGCGGCAAGCTCGTGCTGGGTGCGCAGGCCCAGGAAGTGCATGAGCGAGCGCGCGTTGCACGTGGCGTACATCGAGGAGAAGAGGCCGACGGGGAGGACCGAGCGGGCGACCTCGCGGGCGACGCCGCCGGCCAGCATCTCCTGGTAGGTGGCGTAGGCCGTCCGGTACGACTCCTCCATCGTGCGGCTCACCAGGTCGTGCTGCTCCTGGGTGCCGTCGACGAAGACGTACTTGCCGGGGCGGCCCTCCTGGACGAGCTTGCGGGAGGTGTCGGGGACGTAGAAGACCGGCTGGAGCTCCCTGTAGCGGCCCGATTCCTCGTTGTACGACCATCCGACGCGGTGCCGCATGAACTCGCGGAACACGAAGATCGGGGCGCTGATGAAGAACGTCATCGAGTTGTGCTCGAAGGGGCTACCGTGGCGGTCCCGCATCAGGTAGTTGATGAGCCCCTTCGAGCGCTCCGGGTCCTTCTGGAGCTCTTCGAGGGACTGCTCGCCCGCCGTGGAGACCCGGGCCGCCCAGAGGACGTCGGAGTCGGCCGCCGCGCTCTTGACCAGATCAACGGTGACGTCGCTCCGGAAGTCGATCTTCACGTTCTCGGTGGGGCTGTCGGTCACCAGCGGTCCTTCCAATCGGCTGTTGCAGTCGCCCACTCTAACGACGTCCTACCGGAGGATGAGATTCGGCTGCTTTGGTGAAATAGGGCACCAAAACCCCGGTTCCGTCGTCTGTACCTGTGAAGCACGACGACGACCGAGGAGAGTGGCTCTGATGTTCCGCCGGCGAGAGGCCGTACCGTTCGCGTTCGTCGCGGAGGCCGACCACTTCCGCAGTAACGTCACTCCGCCACCCCGGGAGCGCCCCGGCGCCTCGCAGATCGTGGGCCGTGCGCTGCTCGGCCTGACCGTCGCGGCCGGTCTCGTCGGTTCGCTGGTCTTCGGTATGCCGTCCCTGCAGTCGGGTGACTCCGCCACTCGTCAGCAGCAGTCCGAAGCCTCCGACAACCGCTGAGGTAGCCTCACCGGGCACTGCCCCTTCGAGCGTGCCTGTAAGTGAGGACCTGTCGTGCCCCTGCCCTTTCTGACGGCCGACCGTGCTTTTGACACGACCGACCACGTCGCCCTGCCGTTCGACGACCACGACCAGTGGCGTCGGCCGTACCGACCGGGGTCCTGGCGGGTCGGGGCGGCGGCGCTGGCGCTGCTGCTCGCCTCTTTCGTACTCCTCGCCGCGGTGGTCATCGCCGCCGCGGGAGCCTTCGGCGGCGCGGGTGCCACCCTGGGCCTCGCCCTGCTCGTCATCCTGGCCGCCCTGCGCATGCTGCGTATGGGCACCTGGGTCAGCCGCGCCGGAGTGCGCCGCGTGGCCTTCCTCTCCACCGTCACCGTGCCGTGGGCGAAGGTGACGGCCCTGCGGACCGTGCAGCAGCCGGTGCGCTGGCTGGGACTCCCCCGCACCGTCCAGGGTCAGGCCCTGGTGCTCGGCCGGCAGGGTGGTGAGCAGCTGGTGCTGCTCACCGACCACAACGCCGACTTCCTCTCCCGTGTCGAGGCCTTCGACCGGGCGGCCGACACGGTCGAGGCCTGGAACGCCGAGTACGGAGTGGCCCCGGCCGTCACACGCTGACCGGGCGCCCCTCGTGGAGGGCGATGGCCCGCTGCATCGCCTTACGGGCCCGGGGGGTGTCGCGGGCGTCGTGGTAGGCGACCGCGAGCCGGAACCAGCAGCGCCAGTCGTCCGGTGAGTCCTCCGTCTCGGCCTTGCGCCGGGCGAAGACCTCGTCGGCGGAGTCGCGGTCGATGCGGCCGCCCTCCGTGCGCTTCAGTTCGTCGACGGGCAGGCCGCCCTCCGCCTCCAGTTCGGTGGCGAGGCGGCCCGCCTGCCGCGCGAACCGGGTGTTCTTCCAGAGGAACCAGCCGCCGACTCCGGGCAGCAGGAACGCCACCGCGCCCATGCCCATGGCGGCCGGCTCGCCCGTGAGGAGCAGCAGGACGCCCTCCATGGCCACCACGCCGAAGACGAGCACCAGCACGGTGGCCAGGAAGACGTATGTGATCTTTCCGCCCATGGCCGTCAGCCCAGGTCCAGGAAGTGCTCCAGGCCGAAGGTGAGGCCCGGAGCGCTGGTCACACGGCGGGCGCCCAGGAGGATGCCCGGCATGAAACTGGAGTGGTGCAGGGAGTCGTGCCGGACGGTGAGGGTCTCGCCCTCGCCGCCCAGCAGTACCTCCTGGTGCGCGAGCAGGCCCCGGAGCCGTACCGCGTGGACGGGGACGCCGTCGACGTCCGCGCCGCGGGCGCCGGCCAGGGCCGTGGTGGTGGCGTCCGGCTGAGGGCCGAGGCCGGCGTCGGCGCGGGCCGCGGCGATCAGCTGGGCCGTCCGGGTGGCGGTGCCGGAGGGGGCGTCCACCTTGTTCGGGTGGTGCAGTTCGACGACCTCGACGGACTCGAAGTACGGGGCCGCGAGCTGGGCGAACCTCATGGTGAGGACCGCGCCGATGGAGAAGTTCGGAGCGATGAGGACGCCCGTCTCGGGGGAGGCGGCGAGCCAGGTCCGCAGCTGCGCGAGGCGCTCATCGGTCCAGCCGGTGGTGCCGACGACCGCGTGGATGCCGTGGCGCACGCAGAAGTCGAGGTTCTCCATGACCGAGGCGGGGGTGGTCAGCTCGACGACGACCTGGGCACCCGCCTCGGTGAGCGTCTCCAGCTTGTCCCCGCGGCCGAGGGCCGCGACCAGTTCCATGTCCTCGGCGGCCTCGACGGCCCTCACGGCCTCGGAGCCGATACGGCCCCGGGCACCGAGGACCGCCACGCGCAGCTTGCTCATTGCTCTGCATTCCTTAGGGCTAGGTGGTCAGGAGACGGCCTGGTGCAGACGGTCGGCCTGCTTGTCCTTCAGTGGGCCGATCACCGCCAGCGAGGGCCGCTGGGCCAGTACATCGCGGGCGACCTCCCGGACCTCGTCCGGGGTGACGGCGGCGATCCGGTCCAGCATGTCGTCCACCGACATCTGGGTGCCCCAGCACAGCTCGCTCTTGCCGATGCGGTTCATCAGCGCGCCGGTGTCCTCCAGGCCGAGGACGGTCGATCCGGAGAGCTGGCCGACGGCGCGGGCGATCTCGTCGTCCGTGAGGCCGTCGGCGGCGACCTTGGCGAGCTCGTCGCGGCAGATCCTCAGTACGTCGTGGACCTGGCCGGGCCGGCAGCCCGCGTACACCCCGAAGAGGCCGCAGTCGGCGAAGCCCGAGGTGTACGAGTACACGCTGTAGGCCAGGCCGCGCTTCTCGCGGACCTCCTGGAAGAGGCGGGAGGACATGCCGCCGCCGAGGGCGGTGTTGAGCACGCCGAGGGCCCAGCGGCGCTCGTCGGTGCGGGCGAGGCCCGGCATGCCGAGGACCACGTGGGCCTGCTCGGTCTTGCGGTTCAGGAGCTCGACGCGGCCCGCCGCGCGCAGGGTGCGCAGGCCGTCGCGGGGGGCGACGGGGACGGCGTCGGTACGGGTGAGGGCGCCGGCCTTCTCGAAGGCGCGGCGGACCTGGCGTACCACCGTGGCGTGGTCGACGTTGCCCGCGGCGGCGACGACCAGGTGGGTCGGGTCGTAGTGCTTCTTGTAGAAGCGCGCGATCTGGCCGCGGCTGAGGGCGTTGACCGTGTCGACGGTGCCGAGGACCGGACGGCCCAGCGGGGTGTCGCCGAACATGGTCTGCGCGAACAACTCGTGGACGACGTCACCGGGGTCGTCCTCGGTCATCGCGATCTCTTCGAGGATGACACCGCGCTCGGCGTCCACGTCCTCGTCGAGGATGAGCGAGCCGGTGAGCATGTCGCAGACGACGTCGATCGCCAGCGGCAGGTCGGTGTCGAGGACCCGGGCGTAGTAGCAGGTGTACTCCTTCGCCGTGAAGGCGTTCATCTCGCCGCCGACCGCGTCGATCGCGGCGGAGATGTCGAGGGCGGACCGCTGGTGGGTGCCCTTGAAGAGGAGGTGCTCCAGGTAGTGGGTCGCGCCGTTGAGCGACGGGGTCTCGTCGCGGGATCCGACGTGCGCCCAGATGCCGAAGGTGGCGGAGCGTACGGAGGGGAGCGTCTCGGTGACGATCCGGAGGCCGCCGGGGAGGGTCGTGCGGCGGACCGTGCCGATGCCGTCCTTGCCCGGGAGAAGCGTTTGGGTACGGGCGACGGCCCGCCCCTCCGAAGAGGGGCGGGCCGTCGTCACGGAACTACGGGACGTCACTGGTCGGTGTCGCCCTTGTCGTCGGCGGCGCCGTCCTCGTCCGCGATCACGGGGATCAGGGAGAGCTTGCCGCGCTGGTCGATCTCGGCGATCTCGACCTGGACCTTGGAGCCGATCGCGAGCACGTCCTCGACGTTCTCCACGCGCTTGCCACCGGCGAGCTTGCGGATCTGCGAGATGTGCAGCAGGCCGTCCTTGCCGGGCATGAGGGAGACGAAGGCACCGAAGGTGGTGGTCTTGACGACCGTACCCAGGTAACGCTCGCCGACCTCCGGCATGGTCGGGTTGGCGATCGCGTTGATCGTGGCGCGGGCGGCCTCGGCCTGCGAGCCCTGCTGGGCACCGATGTAGATGGTGCCGTCGTCCTCGATCGTGATGTCGGCGCCGGTGTCCTCCTGGATCTGGTTGATCATCTTGCCCTTGGGGCCGATGACCTCACCGATCTTGTCCACCGGGATCTTGACGGTGATGATGCGCGGCGCGTTCGGGGACATCTCGTCCGGAACGTCGATCGCCTCGTTCATCACGTCGAGGATGTGCAGACGCGCGTCACGGGCCTGCTTCAGCGCGGCGGCCAGGACCGAGGCGGGGATGCCGTCGAGCTTGGTGTCGAGCTGGAGGGCGGTCACGAACTGCTTCGTGCCGGCGACCTTGAAGTCCATGTCGCCGAACGCGTCCTCGGCACCGAGGATGTCGGTGAGGGCGACGTAGTGCGTCTGGCCGTCGATCTCCTCGGAGATCAGACCCATGGCGATACCGGCGACGGCGGCCTTCAGCGGCACACCGGCGTTCAGCAGCGACATGGTGGAGGCGCAGACCGAGCCCATCGACGTCGAACCGTTGGAGCCGAGGGCCTCGGACACCTGACGGATCGCGTAGGGGAACTCCTCGCGCGTCGGCAGCACCGGCACGATGGCGCGCTCGGCGAGCGCGCCGTGGCCGATCTCACGGCGCTTGGGCGAGCCCACGCGGCCGGTCTCGCCGACGGAGTACGGCGGGAAGTTGTAGTTGTGCATGTAGCGCTTGCGGGTCACCGGGGAGAGGGTGTCCAGCTGCTGCTCCATGCGGAGCATGTTGAGGGTGGTGACGCCCAGGATCTGGGTCTCGCCACGCTCGAACAGCGCCGAGCCGTGTACGCGCGGGATGGCCTCGACCTCGGCCGCGAGCGTACGGATGTCCGTGAGGCCACGGCCGTCGATGCGGACCTTGTCCTTGATGACGCGCTCGCGGACCAGCTTCTTGGTCAGCGCGCGGTAGGCGCCCGAGATCTCCTTCTCGCGGCCCTCGAAGGCCGGGAGGAGCTTCTCGGCGGCGAGCTCCTTGATGCGGTCGAGCTCGGTCTCGCGCTCCTGCTTGCCGGCGATGGTGAGCGCCTTGGTGAGCTCACCCTTGACGGCGGCGGTGAGCGCCTCCAGGACGTCGTCCTGGTAGTCCAGGAAGACCGGGAACTCGCCGGTGGGCTTGGCGGCCTTGGCGGCGAGGTCCGACTGGGCCTTGCAGAGCGCCTTGATGAAGGGCTTCGCGGCCTCGAGACCGGCGGCGACGACCTCCTCGGTCGGCGCCTCGGCGCCGCCCTTGACGAGCTCGATGGTCTTCTCGGTGGCCTCGGCCTCGACCATCATGATCGCGACGTCGCCGTCCTCGAGGACGCGACCGGCGACGACCATGTCGAAGACGGCGTCCTCGAGCTCGGTGTGCGTCGGGAACGCGACCCACTGGCCCTTGATCAGGGCGACACGGGTGCCGCCGATCGGGCCGGAGAAGGGCAGGCCGGCCAGCTGCGTGGAGCAGGAGGCGGCGTTGATCGCGACCACGTCGTACAGGTGGTCGGGGTTGAGCGCCATGATCGTCTCGACGATCTGGATCTCGTTGCGCAGGCCCTTCTTGAAGGAGGGGCGCAGCGGCCGGTCGATCAGACGGCAGGTGAGGATCGCGTCCTCGGAGGGGCGGCCCTCCCGGCGGAAGAAGGAGCCGGGGATCTTGCCGGCCGCGTACATCCGCTCCTCGACGTCCACCGTGAGGGGGAAGAAGTCGAGCTGGTCCTTGGGGCGCTTCGAGGCGGTGGTCGCCGAGAGGACCATCGTGTCGTCGTCCAGGTAGGCGACGGCGGAGCCGGCGGCCTGCTTGGCGAGGCGGCCGGTCTCGAAGCGGATGGTGCGGGTGCCGAAGGTGCCGTTGTCGATGACGGCCTCGGCGTAGTGGGTCTCGTTCTCCACTAGTGGTTTCTCCTACGTGTTCGTCTTTGCGTCCGGGGCCCGTGTGGCCGGGGACGGTGGCGACGGCGGCGGAGGAGCGCCTCGGGTGCGGGCCGGTCTTCGATCGAAGCACCCGGTGATTCGTCCGGGGGCCACTACCGAGGACCGGCGGCTGGCCGGCGGCTCCTCGCTCGTCGTATGGGGTTGTGCGACCAGACTAAGCCGGTGCGCACACTTTGTGCACGTACGGCAAAGGGAGCGGCCCCCTGAAAGTGGGAACCGCTCCCTCAACGGCGTCTTACTTGGCACCGCCGGCCGCACCGCGGCGGATGCCGAGGCGGTCGACCAGGGTACGGAAGCGCGCGATGTCCTTCTTGGCCAGGTACTGCAGCAGGCGGCGGCGCTGGCCGACCAGGATCAGCAGACCACGGCGGGAGTGGTGGTCGTGCTTGTGCTGCTTGAGGTGCTCGGTCAGGTCCGAGATGCGGCGGGACAGCATCGCCACCTGGACCTCGGGGGAGCCGGTGTCGCCCTCCTTGGTGCCGAACTCGGTCATGATCTGCTTCTTGACAGCGGCGTCGAGAGCCACGCGGATCTCCTCTTGGTGTTCGTGCGCCCGCGAGTGCCCCTGGTCTAGGTCTCAGGGGAAGCTTCCGTGACTCGACGGGCGAAGGTCCGATGGGCGCAGCTTCCAGAGGCTTCGAGGGCTTCCGGGAGCGCGTACACAAACGGCCGTAACACAGCGTACCAGCTCGCCGGAGCGCCCCCGGTTCTCTTTTCCACTCGCCGGCTACTTGCTGGTGAGGGAGCGGACCGCCGTGAAGACGTCGAGGACGGCGAGGCAGAGCGGGACGAGGGAGAGCAGGACGAAGCCCTCGGCCAGGTCGAGGAGACGGCCCCAGAACGGGGACAGGCCCTTCCTCGGGATGATCAGGCCGATGGCGGTGATCAGCGCGGCTCCGGCGGCGACGGCCGCGGTGAGCCAGATCGTACGGATGTCCAGGCCGCCCCGGTCCCCGTACACGAGGAGTTCCTTGACGAGGTCGGCCGGCGGGTTGAGGGAGAGGCCGAGGACGAGCAGCGCGACGGCGGCGATGCCGGCGACGAGGACACAGGCGACCTGCGAGGTGTAGCGGAAGAGGCGGGCGCGCAGCAGCATCGCCAGGCCGGCGGCGAGGGCGAGGAGCTGGCCCCAGACGTTGCCGGCGAAGCCGAGCACGGCGGCGGAGCCGACGACGACGGCCGCGCAGCCGCCGACCAGGCCGAGGAGCATCTCGTGGCCGCGGCGGCTCTGGAGCGCGATGCGCTCGCCGTCGACGGGCTGGGCCTCCTCGCCGGCCTGCTGCTGCGGGTCGCCGAGGAACTCGTCCTCGGCGGCGCTGCGCGGGGCGGCGTAGCCGATGGGGAGCCGGGCGAAGCGGGCGGAGAGGCCGGGCAGGAAGGCGACGAGGCCGATGGCGACGGGGGCGCAGACGGCGGCCGTCTCGGTGGCGGAGCTCTCGGTGAGGATCGCCACGAAGGTGGCGAGGGTGCCGACGGCGGAGAGGAAGGTGGCGGCGACGAAGGGCGCGTCGCCGCTGGGGGTGAGCGCCACGAGGGCCACCGAGGCGACGAGGACGGTGACGCAGCCGAGCAGGAACTGCAGGCGGCCGGGGCCCTGGCCGGCGTCGGCGGCGACGATGCCGGAGCCGGCGATGAGCAGCAGCGGCAGGGCGCCGAGGCCGAGGGCGACGGCGGTGGCCCGGTCGCCGTACACGCGGGCGCGCACTCCGGCGAAGGCGGTCAGGAGGAGTCCCGCGGCGCCCGCGATGATCCCGGGCAGGCTGTGCATGTCGTGGCGGACCGGGTCGGCGAACCAGAGGACGAAGCCCATGAGGACGAGGAGCAGGACACCGCCGATGAGTCCGGCGCCGCGCAGCAGTTCGTCGCTCCACAGGTGCCGGTCGCGGGTGACGGCGGAGGCGACGGCGTCGGACACGTCGTCGTAGACGGCCGGCGGCAGGGACTGGGCGAAGGGGCGCAGGGACAGCACCTCGCCGTCGAGGACCTGCTGGGCGGCGAGGGTGCGGGCGCCGTCGAGGACCGATCCGTCGCGGCGGACGAGGTGGTATCCCGTGGGGGTGCCGGCCGCCTGGGTCTGCCCGGTGAGCCGCAGGATCTCCGGGTAGACGTCGGCGACGGCGATGTCCTCGGGGAGCGCGACGTCGATGCGGCTGTCCGGCGCCACGACGGTGACGCGGCAGAAACCGGTCGCTGCGGTCGTACTCACGTGTCTGGACCCCCTGATTCGCGGTTGCGCACGATGCGCGCGCCACCCTACCGGGGACGGCCGGTGGGGGCTGCAAGTAGGATCGCCGTCCCATGGGGGAAGTCCGTGCGCTCGGCTGCCGACAGGGGTGCCGTGCGGATGCTCCCGCCACGAGCCCGCCTCCAACGAGGGATTGATGCGCCGGTGAGCCAGATCGTCGTCAAACGCCCGCCGAGGTCTCTTCCGCCGGAAGTGCCCGGTGAGGAACTGGTCCTGGAGTCTCCGCCGGAACTTCCGCGGGGGCAGCAGGAGTCGGCGTTGATGCAGCTCCTGCCGATGCTCGGCATGGGCTCCTCGGTCGTGTTCTTCTTCATGACGCCCTCGCCGATCATGCGGATCATGGGTGTGCTGATGCTGGCGTCGACGGTCGCGATGGCCATCGCACAGTTCGTCAGATTTCGTCGCGGTACGCAGGGGCAAATGGCCGATGTCCGCCGCGACTACCTCAAATACCTCGCGCAGACCCGGCGTACGGTCCGGCGCACCGCGCGCAAGCAGCGGGACGCGCAGCTGTATCTGCACCCCTCCCCCGAGCAGTTGTGGTCGGTGGTGGCGGAGGGCTCCCGGGTGTGGGAGCGACGGGTCGGCGACCATGACTTCGGGCAGGCGCGGATAGGGCTCGGGGCACAGCAGCTGGCGACGCCCCTGGTGGCTCCGGACACGGCTCCGGTGGACGAGCTGGAGCCGCTGTGCGCGGGTGCGATGCAGCAGTTCCTCGCGGTGCACGGCACCCTGGACGGGCTGCCGATGGCGGTCTCGATGCGGGCGTTCTACCACGTGACGGTGTCGGGCGACCCGGAGTCGGCGCAGGCCGCCGCCCGCGCTCTGGTGGCGCAGCTGGTGACGCTGCACTCCCCCGACGACCTGATGCTGGCCGTGGTGGCTGCCCGTCCCGCGCAGGAGCGCTGGGACTGGACGAAGTGGCTGCCGCACACCCAGGTGCCGGGGCAGGTCGACGGGGCCGGTACGAAGCGGCTGTTCGGCGACGACCTCGGTGAGCTGGAGGGGCTGATCCGGTCGCGGCTGGACGGGCGGCCGCGGTTCTCCCGGGAGAACCAGCCGGTGCTCGACCAGCCGCACGTGGTCGTGGTCCTCGACTCCGACTCCACCCGTGGTGGTCTGGTGCCGCCGGACTCGCTGCTCGCGGCGGCCGAGGGCCTGCAGGGCGTGACGATCGTGGAGGTGGTCTCCGGCGACCTCGACGAGCCGCGCGGCGGTCTCTCCGTGGTGGTGCGCCCCGGCCGGCTGCGTCTGGAGTCGGGGGGCGGCTTCGCGTACGAGGGGCTGCCCGACGGCATCTCGCTGCCCGCGGCGGAGGCGCTGGCCCGGCAGCTGGCGCCGCTGCGGATGGGCGGCGGGGACGACGACGAGCCGCTGCTCGCCAACCTGGACTTCACGGATCTGCTGAACCTGGGCGACGCGGGCTCGGTGGACGTGGCCCGCACCTGGCGGCCTCGGTCTGTGGCCGAGCGGCTCCGGGTGCCGATCGGTGTCGGCGAGGACGGCCAGCCGGTCATGCTGGACCTGAAGGAGGCCGCGCAGGAGGGCATGGGTCCGCACGGTCTGTGCGTGGGCGCCACGGGTTCCGGAAAGTCGGAGCTGCTGCGGACGCTGGTGCTGGGCCTCGCGGTGACGCACTCCTCGGAGACGCTGAACTTCGTCCTCGCGGACTTCAAGGGCGGCGCGACCTTCGCGGGCATGTCGCAGATGCCGCACGTGGCGGCGGTCATCACCAACCTGTCGGACGACCTGACGCTCGTCGACCGCATGGGCGACGCGATCCGCGGTGAACTGCAGCGCCGTCAGGAGCTGCTGCGTTCGGCGGGCAACTACGCCAACATCCACGACTACGAGAAGGCGCGGGCGGCGGGTGCCCCGCTGGAGCCGCTGGCCTCGCTGGTCCTCGTGATCGACGAGTTCTCCGAACTCCTCACCGCCAAGCCGGACTTCATCGACATGTTCATCCAGATCGGCCGTATCGGCCGTTCGCTGGGTGTGCACCTGCTGCTCGCCTCGCAGCGCCTGGAGGAGGGCAAGCTGCGCGGTCTCGACACGTACCTCTCGTACCGGATCGGTCTGCGGACCTTCTCGGCGGCGGAGTCGCGGACGGCGATCGGCGTGCCGGACGCCTACCACCTGCCCTCGGTGCCGGGTTCGGGCTACCTGAAGTTCGGTACGGACGAGATGACCCGGTTCAAGGCGGCGTACGTCTCGGGCACGTACCGCACGGGCGGGCCGCGCCTGGAGATCGGGCAGCTGCCCGTGGAGCGGCGTCCCGCGCTGTTCACGGCGGCGCCGGTGCCGGTGGTGTACGCGGCGCCGGACCCGGCGTACCTCACGGCGCGGCGGGCCGAGGAGGACGACGCGCTCGCGGACACCGTCCTCGACGTGATCGTGCGCCGGCTGGAGGGCCAGGGCGTGCCGGCGCACCAGGTGTGGCTGCCTCCGCTCGACCAGGCGCCCTCGCTCGACCAGTTGCTTCCGGGGCTCGCGCAGACGGCGGACCGGGGGCTCACGGCGACGGAGTACACGCGCCAGGGCGGACTCACGGTGCCGCTCGGCCTCATCGACAAGCCGTTCGAGCAGCGGCGCGAGGTGCTGTACCGGGACTTCTCGGGCGCTGCCGGTCACATGATGGTGGTCGGCGGTCCGCAGTCCGGCAAGTCGACCATCATGCGGACGCTGATCTCGTCGTTCGCGCTCACCCACACCCCGGCCGAGGTGCAGTTCTACTGCCTGGACTTCGGCGGCGGCGGCATGATCTCGCTGGCCGACCTGCCGCACGTCGGCGGGGTGGCGTCCCGGCTCGACCCGGAGCGGGTGCGCCGGACGGTCGCCGAGGTGATGGGCGTACTGAACCGGCGGGAGGAGTTCTTCCGTTCGCACTCGATCGACTCGATGGCGACCTACCGGCGCAAGCGGGCCGCGGGCGACCTGCCCGGCGAAGCCTGGGGCGACGTCTTCCTGGTCGTGGACGGCTGGGGCGGCTTCCGCAACGACTACGACATGCTGGAGCCGATCGTCGCCGACATCGCGGCGCGCGGTCTGGGCTACGGCATCCACGTGGTGATCACCGCGGCCCGGTACATGGAGGTGCGGGCGGCGCTCAAGGACCAGATGCTGGGCCGGCTGGAGCTGCGGCTCGGTGACGTCATGGACTCCGAGTTCGACCGCAAGGTCGCGGCGAACGTGCCGACGGGGGTCCCGGGGCGCGGCCAGGTGCCGGAGAAACTGCACTTCATGGGGGCGCTGCCGCGGATCGACGGATCGAGCTCGGCCGTCGACCTGTCGGAGGGAACGTCGGCGTTCGTGCAGGCGGTGAAGGCGAGCTGGACCGGTACGCCGGCGCCCGCGGTGCGGCTGCTGCCGCGCAAGCTGCCGGCGGAGCGGCTGCCGAAGGGCTTCGAGTACCCGCAGCACGGCATCGCGATCGGTATCGACGAGACGAACCTGGAGCCGGTGTTCGTCGACTTCGAGTCGGACCCCTTCTTCCTGGTCTTCGGCGAGAGCGAGTCCGGCAAGACGGCGCTGCTGCGGCTCATCGCCAAGCAGCTGTGCGAGCGGTACACGCCGGAGCAGGCGCGGATCGTGGTCGGTGACTACCGGCGGACGATGCTGGAGGCGGTGGCCCCCTCGCACCTCCTGGAGTACGCGCCGATGGCCTCCGCCATGCAGATGCACATGGACGCGATCAACACGGTGATGACGAAGCGGGCGCCGAAGCCCGACATCACTCCGCAGCAGCTGCGGGACCGCAGCTGGTGGTCGGGTCCGCAACTCTTCGTCCTGGTCGACGACTTCGAGCTGGTGGCCACCAACTCGGGCAACCCGCTGTCGGTCCTGGTGGAGAACCTGCCGTTCGCCCGGGACGTCGGCATCCGGTTCATCGTGGCGCGCAGCGCGGCGGGGGCCTCCCGGGCGATGTACGAGCCGTTCATGCAGCGCATGAAGGAGCTGGGCGCGCAGGGCGTGCTGCTCTCCGGCGATCCGCAGGAGGGCGACATCCTCGGCAACGTCCGGGCGCGGCCGATGCCGCCGGGCCGGGGCACGTTCGTGTCGCGGAAGCGGGGAGCGCCGCTGGTGCAGCTGGGCTGGCTGCCGGAACAGCACTGACCGGAACAGCACTGAGCGGACGGAGTGCCGCTGACCGGACGGAGTGCCGCTGACCGGAACGGCGCGGTCGGAACGGCGTGGTCGGGACGGCGTGGTCGGGCCCGGGGATTCCCGCCGATCGGGTACGGCGGTCCCACTACTGTGGGAGGGACCGCCGTACCACCGCGAAGGGACCGCGCCGATGACCGACGCCCACGTCGACAGCACCGCCGGAAGCACCGCCGACAGCACCGCCGACAGCGCCCTGGCCGCCGAGAAGGAGCGCCAGAAGGAGGAGCTGTACGCGCTCGACCTCTCCGGCGTCGAGTGGGAGGGCGCTCCGGGGACGAGCCCGGACGAGGAGCGGGTGGAGATCGCCCGGCTCCCCGAGGGGGCGGTGGCGATGCGTTCGTCCCTCGACAAGGCGACGGTGCTGCGTTACACGAAGGCCGAGTGGGACGCGTTCGTCCTCGGGGCCCGGGACGGCGAGTTCGACCTGCGCTGAGGTTCCGGCCGGGCCGGGACGCGTGTGAGGGGGTGGCCCGTCGGACGGGCCACCCCCTCACACGCGTACGCGAGGTCTCACATCATGCGGAACCGGGCCGCGTTGCCCTTGTCGGTGTCCTGGTAGCCGACGACCGACTGGTCCAGGAGCAGCGCGAGGCGCGCCAGGTCCTGGTTCATGCCGGCCATGTCGCGGGTCAGGCGGTCCTGGCTCTCGCGGTAGGCGACCTTCGCTTCACCTTCCCAGTTGGAGGCGACGCGGTTGACCTCGGCCATGAGGTCCTCGAGCTTCTGGCTGAGCGTGCTGGCGGTGAGGCGGACGTCGGCCGCCGCCTGCGTCACGGTGTCGTAATTGACCGCAGTGGTCATGGTGATGACTCCTGGAGTGAGAGTGGCGCGGAGGGCTGGTCGGTACGGACGGCTCAGGCCATGCCGAGGATGGCGCTCTGGCCACCGCTGGTGTCGTCCATCTGACGGAAGGACCGGATGCGGTCCTCCTCCTCCTGCGTGAACCCGTCGGCGCTCATGCGCATGATCTCCTCGAGCTTCACGAGCTCGACACGCATGTTGCGCAGGCGCTGGTTCAGGTCGTTCTGGACCCGGTCGTACTCCTTGCTCGCAGCGCCCTGCCAGCCCGCCTGGATGCGGTCCACCACGCCGTTGAGGGAGGTGATGCGGGCCTGGATCTCGTCGTGGAAGTCCTGGATCCGGCCGGCGAGCTTGACTTGTTCGGCACTGGTTACGTTCAGGTCTTTCGACATCTTGCCCCTTCTTCCTTCGGCGGCGTCGACGGCTGGGCCGTCGGGCCGTCCGGTCGTGATGCGGACGGGAATCTTCTGATGCCGCCCCCGTGCTGGGATCGCACTGCCGTGCGCCCAGCGGTCACTTTAGCCATTGGCGGCGGCAGTTCCAACTGCAAAGGAGGGTCCGGATACTTGACCGCCGCGCGGCTCAACGGGCCCCCCTTCGACGGCGGCTGTCGCGGATCACGACGGCGCTTCCGGCGACCACGGCCACCAGGACGACGCCGATCCCCAACGTGTAGGTGGCGAGCCGTTCGGAGCGCTCCTGGGGCGTCTCCGACAGCGCCAGTCGGGCCGGCTCGGGGGCCTGCGCCCTGGGCGGTCCCGGGTCGGCCGTGGGCGAGGCGGGCGGGGTCCCCGGGGTGTCGGCGAGCGCCCGGACCGGGTCGACCACCCCCCACCCGACGTGGTTGTCGCGGCCGTTGACGGAGCGGACGGCGGTCTGCTCGATCCGGGCGACGATCTGGGCGGAGCTCCAGTCCTTGTGCTTGGCGCGCAGCAGGGCGGCGACGCCGGCCACGTACGGGGCGGAGAAGCTGGTGCCGTTGTCGACGCACTGGCCGCCGCCGGGGACGGTGGAGACGATGTCGACGCCGGGGGCGGCGACGCCCACGAAGGTGCCGGACTGGGAGAACGCGGCACGCTCGTTGTTCCGGTCGGAGGAGGCGACGGCGAGGACGCCGGGGAAGGCGGCCGGGTAGGTCGTCTTGAGGGCGCCGTCCATGCCGTCGTTGCCGGCGGAGGCGACGACGACGATCTTCTTCGCGATCGCGCGGGCCACCGCCTTCGCCATGTCCGACTCGGGGCCGAGCGGCTGGGTGGTGTCCTGCGAGATGTTGATGACGTGGGCGCCCTTGGCGATGGCGTGGTCGATCGCCAGGGCCATGGTGTCGGACTTGCCGCTGTTCTTCTCGTCGTTCTGCCGGATCGGGATGATCGTCGCCTCGGGGGCGAGGCCGACGAAGCCGGTCCCCGGGCGGGGGCGGGCCGCGATGATGCCGGCGACCTTGGTGCCGTGGCCGACGTCGTCGACGGTGCCGTCGGTCTTGCCGCGCTTCTCGTCACCGAAGCCGGGGTTCTTCTTGTCGGGCTTGAGGTAGTCCTTGCCCGCCTTGGCGTCGACGGCGGTCCGCAGTTGCGGGTTGATGTCGTCGACGCCCGTGTCGATGACGGCGACCCGGACGCCCTTGCCCCTGGTGTCCTGCCACAGCTCGTCGAGGAGGACCCGCTGGAGCGGCCAGGGGGTGCCCTCAATCTGCTTCTTCATCGGGAAGGTGCACTCACCGCTGCCGTCGAGGACCGGGCCCGGGGGGCGCGGCACGGCGGCCGCGGCGGGGGCCGCGAGCAGGGTGGTGAGGGCGCCGGCGGCGAGCAGGGCCGCCGCCGTGCGGTGGCCCGCCGCGCGGAGACCGGTCGTGCGGAGGCCGGTCGAGTGGTGGCCGGTCGAGTGGTGGCCGGTCGAGTGGTGGCCGGTCGTCTGGTGGTCCGTCGTGCGGTACGTCGTCACCGGTGCCACCCCCTAGGAACCCTGCGGCTGACGCGCGCTGTTGGTGTCGAGTCGCGGGCCCTTCGACAGGAACTCCGACCATTCGATCGGGACGAGGACCGGCGTGACCTTCTCGTACCCGAGACGCTTCTGGGCGTCACTGGGTTCCGGGCGTCCGTCGGTCGCCTTCTCCTTGTCCCCGGTGCCGATGTCGGAGCGGGCGGAGTCGCTGTCGCCGTTGGCCTGCACCGCGTAGCGGAGGCCGGTGTCGGTGACGAGGAAGAGCGAGCCGTCGGGGGTCTTCTGGTTGCCCTGGATCTGGGTGTACAGCAGGCCGGTGCCGGGGGTGACGTACGTGCTGGTGCCGCCGGCGGTGATGTCGGCGGGGTACTTGGTGCCGGCCCAGGTGGTGAGGGTCGTCCCGCCCTTCTCGTCGACGCCGGTGAGGACGCTGCACACGGTGTCGCGGGCGCCCGCGCCGGTGGCGGCGTTGACCTGGGTGGACTTCTGCACCGGCCACTTCACGCCGGCGTGGAAGACGGTGGGGTCGGGGACGAAGGAGGAGGCGTCGACGGTGGTGGCCCTGCCGTCCATGTCGAGGACGCCGGTCTGCGGGGAGTTGATGAGCAGCCAGGCGGTGAACGGGGTGACCGGCTGGACCTTCCCGGCGAGGACGACGTAGTGCTGGGGCCCGGAACCGGTCTGGGCGAGCAGGACCATGCCGATGCGGTTCTCGGTGCCGTTCAGGGTGTTGCCGGGGATGCCGGCGTTCTCGCCGACCTTCCCATCGAGGGAGGGGAAGTCCACCGGGTCGCCGGTCTTGAGGGTGGCGAGCCAGTCGTCGGTGACGGCCTGGGGCTCCTTGCCGAGGCCGACGAGGGCGGTGAGCAGCCCGGGGATCTCGGCCTTCACCGGGTACTTGGTGCCGGTGTGGTCGACGAGGAACTGGGCGGCGCCCTTCTGCCCCTTGACGTACAGGATCTGCCCGTCCTTGAGCCGGCCCGCGCCCTCGGTGCGCTTGAGGTCCCGCTCGGCGAAGAGGAAGGTCGCCTTCTGGACGCTGGTGCCCGATCCGCCGCCGGGCTGCTCGCAGACCGCCCAGCGCTTGGACCTGCCCGCGTCGTCCGCGGCGGGCAGCCGGTCGGGGGCGTACGGGATGCCGAGGATCGGGCCGCGCGGCGGCTTGCCCTCGTCGAGCTTCTTGTCGGCGACCTGGACGACCTGGAACTGGTCGGGGTTGAGCAGGAGCCGCGCGGAGGCGAGGTTGAGGACCGGGTGGAGCAGGGTCTTCGCGTCCTTGCCCTTGCCGGTCTGCAGGACCACGTACCGGGTGGTCGACTGCTTCCCGACGATGACCCGGGTTCCCGGGGTGTCCCAGCCCTTGGGTGCCTGGGGGCTGAACATGCCCCAGGCGCCGAAGCCGGCGACGACGAGCGCGGCGACGATCAGCCCGGGGACGACCGCGCGCAGCGGCTTCGGCGCCCCCTCCTCCGTGCCGGAGGGCGAGGGTTGGAGGAATGCCGCCACCGTGCGCTTCTTCGCAAAGGTGTACGCGTTGAGCTCGTCCCGCCGCGATGCCATGAGTCCCCAATTCTCGTCAGGCGCGATCTTCGCGCGGGAGCCGGGGAGGTGACACCCGGGCCCCGGCCGTCGGACCGGCCCCCTACTATGCCTGCTGTCCCGTGGGGTGCGTGGGGCGGGTAGGGTGATCCGGCCGCCAAAGCCCTGGCGGGCCAGGGTGATCGGGATGAATTGAGGGGGATTCTCCATCATGGCTTCCGCGACGCGGACGCGGCCCGCCGCGGCCACCGCCTCCGAACCCCCGTCCACGGGACCTGTTTCCTCGGTCTCGCCGAGACTGCGGGCACGCCCCGGACACTTCGGTTCGTTCCAGTTGCAACAGTTCGTACTGATCGAGGTGGCGGCGGCTCTGCTGGTCGTGGCCTGGGTCGTCGAGCGGATGCTCCTGGTGCCCGCCGGTGTGGTCGCCGTCGTGCTCGTCCTGCTGGCGGTCGTCCGCCGGCACCACCGCTCCCTGCCCGAGTGGCTGGGCACCTTCCTCGCGCTGCGGGCCCGCACCCGCCGGGCGTCCTCGTTCACGGTGCCGGAGAACACCGAGCCGGGGCTCGCCCCGGTCGTGGAGTGCGACCCGGCGCTGCGGACCTACGCGTACAGCGACCGTGACCGGCGGCCGGTCGGCATGGTCGGCGACGGCACGTTCCTGACCGCCGTCCTGCGGGTCGAGTCGGACGGTACGGCGCTGCGCCCGGACCGCGCGGCACGACCGCTGCCCGTCGGGCTGGTCCGGGACGTGCTCAGCGTGGACGGCATCCGGCTGGAGTCGGCGCAGATCGTCCAGCACACCCAGCCCGCGCCCGCCCCGCACCTGCCGCCGCAGTCGATGGCCGCCCGCAACTACGGCCCGCTCCAGGCGCAGACGGGTTCGCCCGCCGTGCGCATCACCTGGATCGCGCTCAAGCTCGACCCCGAACTCTGCCCCGAGGCGGTCGCCGCCCGCGGCGGCGGTCTGGCGGGCGCGCAGAAGTGCGTGGTGCGGGCGGCGGACCAGCTGGCGAGCCGGCTCGCGGGGGCCGGGTTCCGGGCCGACGTCCTGACGGAGCAGGAGCTCGTCTCGGCGCTCGCCACCTCGACCTGCGCGAGCCCGATGGCGATAGCGCAGGCGGGCCGGGGGCAGGCGCAGGGGCGCCGGACCCAGGAGACCGCGCGGACCTGGCGGGTGGACGACCGCCGGCACACGACGTACTGGGTGGGGCGCTGGCCCCAGCTGGGCGGTCAGGGCGGCCCCGGGGCCTCGATGCCTCAGCTGGTGGCCCTGCTGACCTCGCTGCCCGCGCTCGCGACGACGTTCAGCCTGACGCTGAGCGGCGGGGACCGGCAGGAGGTGACGGTGACCGGACACGTACGGATCACCGGGCGCAGCGACGAGGAGCTGGTGGCCGCGCGCCACGAACTGGAGCGCGCGGCACGTGGGGTGCGGACGGGCCTGGTGCGACTCGACCGTGAACAGGTGCCCGGCATCCTGGCGACGCTTCCGCTGGGGGGTGCGCGCTGATGTCCACCTCCTCCTTCGGTACGCCGTCCCGCTCCGGCGGTTCCCACCGCTCCGCCTCCCGGGGTGCGGACTCCCGGGGTACGGGGCGGGGCACGCGGCCCCGGTTCGGTTTCGGGCTCGTCGGTCCGCGCCGCGAGCGGCACTCCGTCCCCCTCGACCAACTCGACGCGCTGGCGCTGCCGGTCGGTGACGACGGCATGGTGATCGGCGTCGACGCCGAGAGCCGGCCCGCCGTGCTCGGCATCAACCGGCCCGTGCCGTACGACATCACGCTCATCGGCGGTCTGTGGACCGCGCAGGTGCTGGCCCTCCGGGCGGCCGCGACGGGCGCCCGGGTGGCGGTCGAGACCGGCCGCGCGCAGGCGTGGACGGCCCTCGCGCAGGCCGCGGGCGGCGGACAGCCGTGCATCTCGCTGCACGACGTGGGCCGGGTGCCGCCGCAGGGCGCGTCGGCGGGCAGTCCCGTGGTCGTCGTCCGCGACTGCGGCATGCGGCCGCCGCGCGGCCGGGTCGTGTCGGCGCCCTGGCAGTCGGTGGTGACGCTGCTGCCGTATCTGAGCCCGGTCGCGCCCCGGCTCCTGGAGAAGTCCTCGCTGGTCGGCGTCCAGCGGGTATCCCCCGACGAGGCCGCCCAGATCGGCCGGATCATGAGCCTGCCGCGTCACGAGTACGAGGCGCTGTCCACGCTCGCGGACGGGGTGACCCTCTGGTGCACGCCGAGCGACCGCCAGTTCGTGATGACCCAGGCGACCGACGCCGAGACCGGATTGTTGGGCGGCGCGCGGCGGATGGACTGAACGCCGACCGAGCGGCGCGAAGTTGTACAAGTACGTCCGTTTTCACATCGTTTTGAACGGTCGGGGTTCTCACTCTGCGGCGCGGCCGGGTCACTTGGGGACCGGACCGGTTCGCGGGGAGGGGCGCGGGGGGCCGTCGGGCCTGCCCGGGGGTTGCCCGCGCCGATTAGGGTGGAAGAGCCCCGCCCACAACGGCACAAGGGTGCTCGACCACACCAGGAGGCAAAGTGAACGGCGATCGCGACGAGATCCACGGGGGTTGGAATCCACCCGCCGACGATCAGTCCGACGCGGATCCCGCCGAGATGACGGGTGAGTTCACCATCGACTACACCCCGCCCGCCTGGTACACGCAGAACGCGTCGGGCGGTGCGGGGGCGGGCGGTGCCACTCCCCCGCCGCCGAGCGGCGCGCCCCTTCCCGTCCCGGGCCTCCCGGCGGGCAGCGGCTTCGAGCCGAGCTGGAACGCGGGGGCTCCGCAGGCGGATGCGGCCCCGGTGGCCGCGGCTCCGGCCGCCGGGCCCTCGGTGCCTCCGGCGGGTGCGGCTCCCGTGGCTGTACCGCCGGCCGTCGCGCCTCCGGTCGCCACCCCTCCGACTGCCACGCCTCCCGTCGCCATGCCTTCGGTCGCCGGGGGTCCCGTCGGTGCGCCTCCGGTCGGTGCGCCTCAGGTGTCCGGCGCGCCGGCCGGTGTGCCTCCCGTCGGGACGCCCCCGGTCGCCGCGGCCGATCCCTCGGTGCCGGGTTCCTTCCCTCCGCCCGCCCCGCTGCCGGGCACCCCGGCGCCGACGCACGCGCCCGAGCCGACCGCGCCCCCGGCGCCGTTCGGGGGCGGGGACATCGAGAGCGGCGCGACCATGCGCTTCTCCCCCGCCGCTCTCCAGCGCGAGATCGCCGAGCGCACGGCGGAGGCCTCCGCCACCGCGACGACGCCCGACCCCGCCGAAGGCGCGCCCACCGCGGACCCCGTCCAGGACGCGTCCGCCGCCACCGCTCCGGCCGGGTCCTCCGCCGAGCAGACCGCCGGGGCCGCCGGGGCCGCCGACGACGTGGCCGTCCACCCCGCCGAGGGCGCGGACGACGGCCACGGGTCGGCGCGGGCCGAGGCAGCCGCCACGGAGCCGGGCGCGGGGAACGGCGAGAACACCGCCCCCGAGGACGCCGCGGAGACACGCGACGAGGCAGCGGCCGAGCCGGCCGACGCCCCGGTGGGTGCGGACTCCCGGGACACCGGGGCGGACTCCGGGACGGTCACCGACGCCGCTGCCACCGGGGTCTCCGGCGACGCCGTGGGACCTGATGTCCCCCCGGCCGCCCCGGAGCCCGTCGCTCCCGCGCCGCTCCCGCCGGCCGACGCGCCCCAGGGCCTCGGCCCCGGCGCGGCTCCCGGTCCGTTCCCGGGTGCCGCTCCCGGTCCGTTCCCCGCGGGCGGGCCGCAGCCGGGGACCGGTCTGCCGCCGCTGCCCCCGTCCTTCCAGCCGGCCGCGCCCGGGCCCGCCCAGCAGTGGCCCGCGCAGTCGGCTCCGGGCGCCCAGCCGGTGCCCCAGGCCGCGCCGTTGCCACCCGCCGCCGCCTGGCCCGGCGCTCCCGCCGCGCCCGGTTCAGTCCCGCCGCAGGCACAGCCGCCGCAGCAGCCCGGTGCCTACGGGTACCCGCAGGCCCAGCCGCAGCAGCAGGCCCCGCCGCAGCCGCCCGGCTCCTACGGCTACCCGCAGGAGCCCCAGGCTCAGCAGGCGCCCCAGGGCGCCCAGCCTCCCGCGTCGCAGGGCGGCTACGGCTTCCCGCACCCCGGCACGCCTCCGCAGCAGGCCGGTTACGGCTACCCGCCGGGGGCACCTCCCGGGCCGCAGGGCCCAGGGGGTCAGCCCGGCGTCCCCGGTGGAGTGCCGCCGCAGGCCCAGGGGCCGGGCGGGTACGGCTACCCGCACCCCGCCGCCGTACCCCCGCAGGCGCCGGCCCCCCAGCCGCCGCAGGGCGCGCAGCCGCCCGTCGACCCGCGGACCGGGGCCGCCTGGCCCTCGCCCGTGACGCACGATCAGCGGGAGCGGTCCGTGCCGGGCGCCCCGCTCGGCTACAACGCGGCCGTCGAGCTCTCCTCCGACCGCCTCCTGCGCAACAACAAGCAGAAGCCGAAGTCGAGCCGGACCCCGGGCGGCGCCGCCGCGCGGTTCAAGCTCGGCGGGAAGAAGGAGGAGGCGGAGCGGCAGCGCAAGCTGGAGCTGATCCGTACGCCGGTCCTCTCCTGCTACCGGATCGCGGTCATCTCGCTCAAGGGCGGTGTCGGCAAGACCACGACGACGACGGCGCTGGGCGCGACCCTGGCGACCGAGCGGCAGGACAAGATCCTGGCGATCGACGCCAACCCGGACGCCGGCACGCTGGGCCGCCGGGTACGGCGCGAGACCGGGGCGACCATCCGCGACCTCGTGCAGGCGATCCCGTACCTCCACTCGTACATGGACATCCGCCGGTTCACCTCGCAGGCGCCGTCGGGTCTGGAGATCCTCGCCAACGACGTGGACCCGGCCGTCTCGACGACCTTCAACGACGAGGACTACCGACGGGCGATCGACGTCCTGGGGAAGCAGTACCCGATCATCCTCACGGACTCGGGCACGGGTCTGCTGTACAGCGCGATGCGCGGGGTGCTCGACCTCGCCGATCAGCTGATCATCATCTCCACGCCCTCCGTGGACGGCGCGTCCAGCGCGTCGACGACGCTGGACTGGCTCTCCGCGCACGGCTACGCGGACCTGGTGCAGCGCTCCATCACCGTCATCTCCGGGGTCCGCGAGACCGGCAAGATGATCAAGGTCGAGGACATCGTGCAGCACTTCCAGACCCGCTGCCGCGGTGTCGTAGTGGTGCCCTTCGACGAGCACCTGTCGGCCGGTGCCGAGGTGGACCTCGACATGATGCGGCCGAAGACCCGGGAGGCGTACTTCCACCTCTCGGCGATGGTGGCCGAGGACTTCTCCCGGGCGCAGCAGGCCCAGGGGCTCTGGACGGGCGACGGCCAGGGCGCGATGCCGCCGCACATGGCCCCGCCGATGCCGGGCCATCAGATGCCCGGTCAGCCGATGCCGGGTCAGCCCGTGCCGGGGCAGTTCGCGCCCGGACAGCCCGTACCGGGTCAGCCCTACGGGGCCCAGCCCGCGCCCGGACAGCCGTACGGAGCCCAGCCCGCGCCGGGTCAGCCCGGGCCCGGACAGCCGGCCCCCGGACAGCCGTACCCGCCGCAGCAGCCCTACGGACAGCAGCCGGCGCCGGGGCAGCCCTACGGACAGCAGCCCGCGCCCGGACAGTCGTACGGCGCGCAGCCGGTGCCGGGGCAGCCCGCCCCCGGTCAGCCCGCGCCGGGCCGGCCGATGCCCGGACAGCCGTACGGAGCCCAGCCCGCGCCGGGTCAGCCGTACGGAGCACCGCCGGCGCCCGGACAGCCGTACGGCGCGCCTCCCGGTCAGCCCGGGATGCCCCAGGGCTGGCAGCAGCCGCAGCAGGGACAGCCGCTTCCCCCGCAGGCGGATCCGCAGGATCAGGGTCAGGGGTACGACCGGGAGCAGGGCCAGGTCCCGCCGTCCGACTGGCCCCCGCAGCAGCCTCCGCAGGCGCCGCCAGCCCCTCAGCAGTAGGGCGTCACAGGAGTAGACCAATGAGGCCCCGTACCGGTTCACCGGTACGGGGCCTCAGGGCATTCCCGCAGCCCACACGGGGTTTGAGGGATCGTTGACGACGGCAGACCACCGCTGATACACCTTCGCTTCACCCATCGTCACCCCAAGATCCACGACAGATCCCCCGACGCGAGGTCACGTCCCATGGTCATGGTCACGAAGGCTCCACCCCGTTCCGCCCCCGCCGCCCACCGAGCGCTCCGGCTGCTGCTCGCCTCCGCTGTCACCGCCGTCTCCCTCGTGGCCGTCCCCGGTACCGCCGCCGCGGAGGACGACAAGGCCGCCGGGAACACGCTCACCGTCGCCGTCTCGCAGAGCATCGACTCCCTGAGCCCGTTCCTCGCCCAGAAGCTCACCTCGACCAGCATCCACCGGCTGGCCTACGAGTACCTCACCAACTACGACGCGAAGGACGCCCGCCCCGTCCCGGGGCTGGCGACCGCGTGGACCTCCTCGCCGGACAAGCTGACGTGGACGTACACCATCCGCGAGGACTCGAACTGGTCCGACGGGAAGCAGGCCACCGCCGAGGACGCGGCCTGGACCTTCAACAAGATGATGACCGACCCCGACGCCGCCACCGCCAACGGCAGCTTCACGGCCAACTTCGCCGAGGTCACCGCCCCCGACCCGCGGACGCTCGTCATCCGGCTGAAGAAGCCGCAGGCGACCATGACGGCGCTCGACGTGCCGATCGTGCCGAAGCACGTCTGGGAGAAGGTCGGCGACTTCTCCAAGTTCAACAACGACAAGCAGTTCCCGATCGTGGGCAACGGCCCGTTCGTCATCACGGACTACAAGGTCGACCAGTACATCAGGCTCAAGCCGAACAAGACGTTCTGGCGGGGCGCGCCCAAGTTCGACGAGCTGGTCTTCAAGTACTACAAGGACGGTGACGCGGCCGTCGCCGCCCTCCAGAAGGGCGAGGTGTCCTTCGTACCGAACCTGACGCCCGCCCAGGCCGCCGCGCTGGGGACGCAGAAGAACATCAAGGTCAACGACGCGCCCGGCCGCCGCTTCTACGCCCTGGCCACCAACCCGGGCGCCAAGGCGCAGGACGGCAAGGGCTTCGGCAACGGCCACAAGGCGCTCCTCGACCCCGCCGTCCGCAAGGCGCTCTTCCTCTCGGTCGACCGCGCCACCCTCGTCGACAAGGTCTTCCAGGGCCACGCGGTCGAGGGCGAGGGGTACATCCCGCCCCGCTTCGGCTCGTACTTCTGGAAGCCGCAGGACGCGCAGAAGCGGACGTACGACCCCGTCCAGGCCGACAAGCTCCTCACCTCGGCCGGGTACCGGAAGAACGCCGAGGGCAAGCGGCTCGGCAAGGACGGCAGGCCGCTGGACCTCCGGATCCTCTGTCACGCCACCGACCCGAACGACAAGGCGGTCGGCAAGTACCTCCAGGAGTGGTGGGGCGAGCTGGGCATCGGCCTGAAGGTCGAGTGTCTGGACAGCGTCTCCGACCCCTGGGTCAAGGGCGACTACGACCTCGCCTTCGACGGCTGGTCGGTCAACCCCGACCCGGACTACGTCCTGTCGATCCACACCTGCGGCACGCTCCCCGAGACGCCGAAGGACTCCGGGGCCACCGACAACTTCATCTGCGACAAGGAGTTCGACGACCTCTACGCGCAGCAGTCGGTGGAGTACGACGCCGCCAAGCGGGCGGATCTGGTGAAGCGGATGCAGTCCCGGCTGTACGACACGGGGTACATGAACATCATGGCCTACCCGAACGCCCTGGAGGCGTACCGCACGGACCAGATCGCGTCCATCACGACCATGCCCGAGGCAGCCGGGAACCTGTGGGGCCAGGACGGCTACTGGAGCTGGTGGTCGGCCGTTCCCGCCGCACCGGCGTCCGGGGACTCCGGCGGAGGCGGCTCGTCGACCGGAGTGATCGTCGGGATCGGCGCGGCCGTGGTGGTCGTGGCCGGCCTCGGCATCCTCCTCGGACTGCGCCGCCGCTCCACCGCCGACGACCGCGAGTAGTCCGTGACCACAGCGAGCACCGCCGCCGACGTGACGCGGGCCGAGAAGGCCCGCGTCACGGACGGCGCACCCCGCACCGGCGCTTCCCTCGGCTACCTCCGCCACGCGGCGGGGAAGCTGGGCGGCGCGCTCGTCTCCCTCTTCGCCGTCCTCGTCACCAGCTTCTTCCTCTTCCGGATCATCCCCGGTGACCCGGTGAAGGCGATGACCCACGGCATTCCCACCTCGGCCGAGCAGCTCGCCACGCTCCGCCGCCAGTTCGGGCTCGATCTGCCGCTGTGGCAGCAGTTCACCGACTACTGCGCCAAGGCGCTGAGCGGCGACCTCGGCACCTCGTTCCAGTTCCGCGCCCCGGTCGGGGAGCTGATCGCGGAGAAACTGCCCGCGACCCTGCTCCTGACCGGCGTCGCGGTGGTCGTCTACTCCGCGCTCGGGCTCTGGCTCGGCACCCGTTCGGCCTGGCGCCACGGCGGTCTCGGCGACAAGCTGAACACCGGCGTCGCGCTGACCCTGTGGTCGGTGCCCTCCTTCTGGCTCGGACTGCTGCTCATCATCGTGTTCTCGGTCGGCATGGGCCCGGTCCCGGGACTGTTCCCGACCGGCGGCATGGAGTCGGGGACGGGCGAGACCGGCTTCGCGTACGTCCTCGACGTCGCCCACCACCTGGTGCTGCCCGTGGTCACGCTCGTGGCCGTCGGCTACGCGCAGACCCTCCTCGTGATGCGCTCCTCACTCCTCGACGAGATGGGCGGCGACTATCTGACGACGGCGCGGGCGAAGGGTCTGCGCGACGACGAGGTGCGGCGCCGGCACGCCGTGCCGAACGCGCTCCTGCCGACCGTCACCATGATCTTCATCAACCTGGGCCATGTGGCGGCCGGGTCGATCCTGGTGGAGACGGTGTTCTCCTGGCCGGGACTCGGCGGGCTGTTCTACCAGGCGCTGAGCGTGCCCGATCTGCCGCTCGTCCAGGGGCTCTTCGTGGTCTTCGCCGGGGCGATGATCCTGATGAACCTGATCGCCGACCTGCTCTATCCGCTGCTCGACCCCCGGGTGGGCCGATGACCTCCTCCTCGCCGACGACGCCCTCCGAGCCGACGACTCCCTCCCCGGCCGCGGCTCCCCCTCCACCGACGGCTCCCTCCTCACCGACGACACCCCCCGGGCCGGCCGATCCCCCCGGGCGGACGGTCTCCTCGAAGAGGTCGCTGACCCGGCAGCGCCGCCGGAGCACGGTGGCCCGCTTCTGGAAGGCGTACCGCACCCGTCGCGCCGGGCTCTACGGCCTCGCCGGACTCGCCCTCATCGCGCTGCTCGCGCTCACCGCCCCGCTGCTCGTCGGCTCCGACGTGCAGTCGGTGACGCAGGCTCCGGGCACGGCCCTGGAGCCGCCGAGCCTCGCGTTCCCCCTGGGCACCGACCAGTTCGGGCGCTCGCTGCTCGGCCTGCTGATCTGGGGCGCGCGGATCTCCCTGCTCGTCGGTCTCCTCGCGGCGGCCCTCTCGGTCGCCATCGGCACCCTGGTGGGGATCGTCGCCGGGCACTACGGCGGCTGGCTCTCGACCGTCGTCATGCGGATCACCGACTGGTTCCTGGTGATGCCCGCCCTGGTCCTCGCGATCGTGCTGGCCACCGTCATGTCCCGGTCGATGTGGACGGTGGTGCTGGCCATCGGGGTGACCTCCTGGCCGACCACGGCCCGCCTGGTGCGGGCGCAGACGATCGCGGTCGAGTCCCGCCCGTACATCGAGCGGGCGACCGCGCTGGGCGGCGGCCACGGGCACGTCATGAGCAGGCACGTGCTGCCGAACGTGATGCCGCTGGTGCTCGCGCAGACCACGCTCGGCATCTCGACCGCCATCCTCACCGAGGCGACCCTCGCCTTCCTCGGGCTCGGCGATCCGACGGTGGTCTCCTGGGGCGGCATGCTCCAGGACGCCCGTGAGGCGGGCGCGGTCTCCTCCGGGCACTGGTGGTACCTGGCGCCGCCCGGCATCGCCATCGCCCTGGTCGCGCTCGCGTTCACCCTGTGCGGCCGGGCGGTCGAGTCCGTGCTCAACCCGAAGCTGGGGGTGGGGCGATGAGCCTCCTTGAGGTACGGGACCTGAGGGTCACCTACGGCTCGGGCCCGGCCGCCGTGCCCGCCGTGCGCGGGGTCGACCTGACCCTGGAGGCCGGCAGCAAGCTGGGCGTGGCGGGCGAGTCCGGCTGCGGGAAGTCCACCCTCGCGCTCGCGCTGCTCCGGCTCCTGCCGGCCTCGGCGCGGATCGAGGGACGGATCCTGCTGGACGGCGACGACGTCCTCACCATGAAGTGGGGGCGCCTGCGGGCCGTGCGCTGGGCGGGCGCGTCGATCGTGTTCCAGGGCGCGATGCACTCGCTCAACGCGGTGCACCGCGTCGGGGACCAGATCGCCGAGCCGGTGCTCGTGCACGGCGGGGCGACCCCGGCGGCGGCCCGCAGGCGGGCCGGCGAGCTGCTCGAACACGTCGGTCTTCCGGCCGCCCGCGCCGCCGCCTATCCGCACGAGCTGTCCGGCGGTCAGCGCCAGCGCGTGATGATCGCGATGGCCCTCGCCTGCGACCCCCGGCTGATCGTCGCGGACGAGCCGACGACCGCGCTCGACGTGATGATCCAGGCGCAGATCCTGCGGCTGATCGAACGGCTCGTCGCCGAGCAGTCCATCAGCCTCCTGATGATCAGCCACGACCTGGCGGTCCTCGCCGACACCTGCGACCGGCTCGCCGTGATGTACGCGGGCAGGGTCGTCGAGGAGGGGCCGGCGCGGGCGGTGTACGAGGCCGCCCGGCACCCCTACGGGCTCGCGCTCTCCTCGGCGTTCCCGCGCGTCGGGGACCTCGCCTCCCGGCGGGCCCCGCGCGGGCTGCCGGGCGACCCGCCGGACCCGGCGGAACTGCCCGGCGGCTGCACCTTCCATCCGCGCTGCCCGGTGGCGGTGGACGCCTGCGCGGAGCTCGACCAGGAACTACGGGAAGCGGGCGCGGGTCACCGGGCCGCCTGTGTCCATGTGGGGAGCACGCCATGAGTACGGAGACATCCGTGACGTCCGCGCCCGAGGGGACGTCCACCGGACCGCTGCTCTCGGCGCGCGGGCTGCACGTCACCTTCCCGGGGCGGCGGGGAGCGCCGCCCGCGCGCGCGGTGGACGGGGTGGACCTGGACATCGGCGCGGGCGAGATCGTGGCCCTCGTCGGGGAGTCGGGCTGCGGCAAGACCACCCTGGCCCGCACGCTCCTCGGCCTGGTCCGGCCCACCTCGGGGACGGTCGCCTTCGACGGGAAGCCGCTCGCGTACTCCTCCGGGGCCCTGAAGGCCTACCGGAAGCGGGCGCAGCTGGTCCTCCAGGACCCGAGCGGTTCGCTGAACCCCCGGCACACCGTGTACGACGCGGTGGCGGAGGGCCTGCGGATCCACGGGGACGCGGGCGACGAGCGGGAGGCGGTGGCCGGGGCGCTCGCGCGGGCGGGGCTGCGGCCCCCTGAGCGGTTCTTCCTGCGCTACCCGCACGAACTGTCCGGCGGTCAGCGGCAGCGGGTGGTCATCGCGGGCGCGCTGGTCCTGGAACCCGAACTCATCGTCGCCGACGAGCCGGTGGCCTCCCTCGACGCGTCGGTGCGGGGCGAGATCCTGGCCCTGCTGCTGCGCCTGCGGGACGAACTCGGCCTGTCCGCGCTCGTGGTGACGCACGATCTGGGACTCGCGTGGAACATCGCGGACCGGGTGGCGGTGATGTACCTGGGCCGGGTCGTGGAGACCGGGACGGTGGAGTCCGTCCTGACCAGTCCTCAGCACCCGTACACGCAGGCGCTGTTGTCGGTGCTCCCGGAGTCCGGGGGGACGCCGGTGGTGCTGACCGGTGAGCCGCCGGACCCGTCCCGGATCCCGTCCGGGTGCCGTTTCCACGCCCGGTGCCAGGTCCTCGCCTCGGGCGCGGCGGCCGCGGTCGCGGACCGCTGCCGCGGCGAGGGCCTGCCGGTCCTGGGCGGTGGCGGGGATCGGGCGGTGGCCTGCCACTGGGTGGCGGCGCGGGAGCCGGTGGTCTGAGCCGGGCCGGGGTCCCGGACGGGGGCCCCGGACGACCGGCCTCGCACAACGGCTCGGACGACGGGCCTCGAACGACCGGCCTCGGGCGACCGGCCTCAGGCGGCGGGCCTCGGACGACCGACCTCGGGCGACCTGCCTCGGGCGCCGGGGCAGGGGGCCTCAGACCTGGGGGTTCTCCCGGTCGTACGCCTCCGTCAGCTCCTTGCAGCGCTTCACGTCGCCGGCCATCGCCTGGAGCAGGTCGTCCAGGGTGTCGAACTTGAGCATCCCGCGGACGTACTCCAGGAAGTCCACGGCCACGTGCAGCCCGTACAGGTCGAGCCCCTCGCGGTCGATCGCGTACGCCTCGACCGTCCGCTCCGTACCGTCGAACTGCGGGTTCGTGCCGACCGAGATGGCCGCCGGCATCCGCTCCCCCGCGGCCGTCAGCCACCCCGCGTAGACGCCGTCCGCCGGGATCGCGGTGTGCGGGAGGGTCTCGACGTTGGCCGTCGGGAAGCCGAGCTCGCGGCCGCGCTGCGCGCCGCGGACCACGATGCCCTCGACACGGTGCGGGCGGCCGAGGATCTCGCCCGCGCCGGCCATGTCGCCCGCGGCGACGAGCCGGCGGGTGAGGGTGGAGGAGAAGGGATCGCCGCCGCCCGCCGCCCCGCTGACGTACAGGTCGATCACCTCGACCTCGTAGTCGTAGGTGGCGCCCAGCTCGGACAGGAAGGCGACGTTCCCGGCGGCCCGGTGGCCGAAGCGGAAGTTGGGGCCCTCGATGACGGCCTTCGCGTGCAGCTTGTCGACCAGCACCTTGACGATGAAGTCGGCCGGGGACAGCTGCGAGAACTCGGCGGTGAACGGCAGCACGAGCACCGCGTCCACGCCGAGACCGGCCATCAGCTCGGCCCGCCGGTGGTGCGGCGCGAGCAGCGGCGGATGGCTGCCGGGCCGTACGACCTCGGAGGGGTGCGGGTCGAAGGTGACCACGACGGAGGGGACGCCGAGCTCCCGGGCGCGCTCGACGGCCCGCCCGATGATCAGCTGGTGCCCGCGGTGCACACCGTCGTAGGAGCCGATGGTGACGACGCTGCGCCCCCAGTCCTGGGGGATGTCCTCCAAGCCACGCCAGCGCTGCACTGTGACCGCTCCTCGTCCGCCTGTTCGCCGATTACGCAGGTCTAAGACTGCCATGCCCACGGCCATCGGTTCGCATCGGCATGGGAGTGCCGTGGTTCCCGAGCGCCCGGAGGGTCTCCGGACCGAGCAGGGGCGCCCAGTCGCCGGGGGCCGCGGCCGTCCAGCGGACGAGCAGCGCGGCGAACGCGGGCCGCGAGCCGAGGAGTCCCGCGAGGGACGGATCGAAGCGCGCGGCGCCCTCGGGGGTACGGGCCCACAGGGCGCCGACCCGGTGCGCGAGCTCCCGGGTGCGCGGCTCGCTGCGCAGCTCCGCGCCCTCGGCCGCGGCCGTGAGCAGGGCGTCCAGGACGGTGAACTCCCCCGTCTCCGCCTCGTACCGCTCGTGCTCCAGGAGTACGTCGAGCAGTTCGGCCCGCAGGTGGCGGGAGGCACCGGTGCCGGGCGCGGCGAGCACGGGGGCGAGGGCGCGGCGTACCGGCCCGGGGCGGCCCCGGATCAGGCCGGTGACCAGCGGGAAGAGCACGGCCCTGGCCGCCGGGCCGTCCTCGAACCGCCGGTCGACGAAGGCGGCCACGTGCCCGGCGCCCTCGGGGTGACGGGCGGCGTACTCGCGGACGAGGCAGGCCACCCGGCGGGCGAGGGCGGGCGCGTCGACCTCGGCGAGCGCCCGCAGGGCGGCGGCGGCCGCCTCGTCCGTGCCGTCCAGCCGGGTGTGGAAGGCCGCGAGCACCGGCCCGGGGTCCGCAGCCAGGGCCTCGGCGAGGGCGCCCGCGGGCACCCGGGGCTCGGCGAGGGCGCGGGGCAGATGGCGGGCGCGGGTGTGCGGGTCACGGACGAGAAGGCCGAGGGCGGCGCCGTGGAGGGCCTGGTCGACGGGGCGGGCGAGCAGGGCGAGGGCGGCGTAGCGCAGGAGTTCGCGGTCGGCGGAGGTGGTGGCGCGGCCGCAGACGAGATGTCCGTACGTGGCGGCCGCGACGCGCCGTTCCGGGCGCCCGTCGTCGTGCGCCCACCGGTCGACGGCCCGGCAGACGGCGGAGGGCTCGTCCTCGGCGAGGGCGGCGAGGAGACCGTCGGCGAGCGGGTGGGCGGTGGCGACGAGCGCCTCGCACAGGTCGTCGACGGCGAGGGCCCGGTGGGTGTGCAGCAGGGCCTGGGCGGCGGTGGCGACGGTCGCGTGCGGGGCGGCGGGGAGGGGCCGGTCGTCGCCGAACCAGCGGCACAGGAGCGGCTGTACGCCCCGGGGGTCGGCGGCGAGCATCCCGGCGACGGCGTCGAGCGCCCGCTCGCCGTCGGGAGCACCGCCGGGCGGCGGGTCGGCGGGGACGAGCCGCCGCAGCAGATCGATCCGCTCGTCCTCACCGAGCGGAAGCGCCAGCCAGAACTCCGGGCCGAACGCCGCGAACACGGCGTGCCGCTGGGCACGGCCCCCGATCCGGTCGGCGAGGAGCCGCAGCGCGGGGAGGTACGGCCGGGGGTCGGGCAGCCTGCGCACGCTCTCCCGGAACAGCCGGGCGGCCCACCAGGGCCCGTCGCCGGAGGCGCCGTCCTCCTCTTCCGCGAAGCGGGCGAGGGCCTCGGCGAGCGCGGCGAGACGGGGGGCGAGGGCGCCCGGGCCGTGTTCACGGTGGAGCAGCAGAAGCGCCTGGAGCACCGGGCCGATGCGGTGGCGCGGGACGGGCGGGGCGGCGGACACCCCACCCACGCCGCCCCCCGGGTCGGCGGTCCGCTGCCGGGGCACGGCGGGCGCGAGGGTCCCGCCGGGGCCGCCGGGCACGAGGGTCCCGCCGGGCCGGGTCTCGGCGGGACGGGGGCGTCCGGCCGGGTCGACGTGCCCGGCCCGGCCCGCGGGTCCGGCAGGACCGGCCGGGTCGGCGGACCGAGTGGGACCGGCGAACCCGGCGGATCCGGTTTCGAAGGGGCCGGCGGGGTCAGGCGTGCCCGGCCGGGGCCTCCCGTCCGGGGGCGTGCCCGGGCCGAGCAGGGCCTCCAGGGCCCCGTCCAGGTCCAGGTGCGCCGCCTGTACCCAGTCGGCGAGCTCCTCGTGGGCGAAGCGGTAGCCGGAGCCCGCCGGGACGAGGAGGCCTTCGGTGAGGACGGCCGAGGCCCAGCCCTCCCGCCAGGGGAAGAGCTCCTCGAAGGAGGCGCGGTCGAGGACCCCGTGCCCGGGGCCGAGGCACCGGCGGGCCGCCTCGTGGACCTGGCCGGTCACACGGGCGGCGAGCCGGCGCACGGCGGTCCCCCGGAGGAGGGGCCGGGAGCCTGCGGCGATCCGGACGGCGACCCGCAGGCACATCAGGTCCAGGTGGGCGGTGAAGATCTCCTCGCGTCCGGGTCGGCCGGGCACCTCCCCCGGCAGCGCGGCCCGTACCTCGGCTAGCAGCCGCAGGGCCAGCGGGTGCCGGGCGTCGGCCTCGGCGAGGGCCGTCTCCGCCAGCCCGTACCCCTCGCGCACGGCCCGTGCCTCGGTCGCGGAGTAGGGCCCGAGGACGAGGGCGGCGGGCAGTCCGTCCCCGGGTCCGGCGACCGGCCGGTGCAGCGCGCCCGGGGTGTAGAGGGCGCCGGACCGCTCCCAGTGCTCGGGGCGGCAGGCGGTGAGGAGGTGGACGTGGTGGGCGCGGAGCCACCCTTCGGTGGCCGCCGTCCAGTCGGCCAGCCGGTGGGCGAGGAGCGGGGGCATCTCCTCGGGCCCGTCGAGGACGACGAGGAGCGGGCGGCCGGCCTCGTGGGCGAGGGCGGCGGCCCGTTCCGGGGTGGCGGCGGCGGTGTCGCCGAGCGCCCCGGAGGCGGCGACGATACGGCCGGCCTGGTGGAGGGCGCGCTCGACGGCGTCGGCGAGCGAGCGGTCCCCGGCGCGCAGGTCGGCGCCGCGCAGCCGGACGGTGGGGGCGGGTGCCACCCCCCGGGCGCGGCGGGCGCAGAGCGCGGCGAGGGCGGTGGTGCGGCCGGTGCCGGGGGCGCCGACGAGGGCGAGGACCGGTGCCTCTCCGGCGGTGAAGCGGGCGAACTCACGGACGCACTCGGGGCGTTCGACGGGTTCGGGCCAGGGGTCGGGTTCCCGTGCGGGTCCGGTGGAGGTGGCGGTGAGCTCCAGGATGGCGGCGAGGTTGAGGTCCGGTCCGTAGGCGGGGACGGTGGCCGCGTTGCGCCGGAGGAGGGAGGTGAGGGCGCCTTCGGGCCGCAGGGTCACCGCGTATCCGGCGGCGGGGCGGTCGCCGTGCAGGGCGGTGCCGAGGACGGCGAGGACGGTGCCGGTGGCGGTGTCGAGGACGGGGCCCCCGGCGGCCTGCCCGCCGAGGCGGAGGGCCTCGGCGCCCTCGGTGCCGATGGCGAGTGCGAGGGCGTCGGCGAGGGCGTGGAAGCGGTCGCGGGCGCTGTACGTGACGGCGGCGGGGCCGAGCACGCGCGCCTCGCGCCAGCCGTGGGCGGCGATCCGGACGTAGGTGCCGGGTTCGATCTCGGCGCGGGTGGCCAGCGGCAGCGGGCGGACGCCGAGCCCTTCGGTCCGTACGAGTGCGAGGCCGCTCTCCGGCAGGCGGGTGACGGCCTCGGTGTCGGCGAGCCAGGTCCGGTCGCCGGGGGCGTGCAGGACGACACGGCTGAGCCCGTCGACGGCTTCGTGACTGGTGACGACCGTTCCGTGGTGGTCGGCGAGGAATCCGGTGCCGCGCGGCCGGCCCGCCAGATCGCAGATCCGCACCAGCGTCGCCAGGTCCCCGCGTCCCATGGTGCCGACGGTAGGCCGCCGGTGATCACTCGGAGGCGCACGGAGGGAAACGCGCCCCCTGGCACTCCCCCCTTCACTCCGAGCGCCTCCCCGATGGGGTGATTCCTCGGCGTTCCACGGGACAGGCTCCCCCGGGGGAAACAAGGGGGAGAACAGGTGGGGCGGGCACGCGCGCGTGCCCGCCCCACCATGAACGTCGAAGCCCGGCCGCCGGCCGGAGAGTCCGCCGGTCCGGACCCGGCTCGGCCGAGTCCGTCGGACCGGTCGGCCCCGGCCGGGGCCGACCGGTCCGGAGGTCTCAGCCGAAGACGGCCAGGCTCTTGGCCTTCCCCCGCTGGTCCTCGACCAGCGCGAGCAGCGTGCCCTCCGGTCCGTAGACCGCGACCGGGCCCGCCGGGTAGTCCGGCATCTCCAGGCGGACGCCGTTGAGCAGCAGCTTGGCCCGCTTCTCGTCGACGTCCCACCGGGGGAACGCCGCCGCGGCCGCGTCGGCGACCGGCATGACCGTGAGCTCCTCCTGGAGCTGGTCGAGCGTCTTCGCCGAGTCCAGCTTGTACGGGCCGACCCGGGTACGGCGCAGCGCGGTCAGGTGACCGCCCACGCCGAGCCCGGCGCCGAGGTCCCGGGCGAGCGCCCGGATGTACGTGCCGGAGGAGCAGACCACCGAGACGACGAGGTCGACGACGGGGGTGCCGTCCTCGGCGGTCGCCTCACGGACGTCGTACACCTGGAACGAGGAGACGGTGACCGGGCGGGCCGGGATCTCGAACTCCTCGCCGCCGCGCACGCGCGCGTACGACCGCTTGCCGTCGATCTTGATCGCGGAGACCTTCGACGGCACCTGCATGATGGCGCCGGTCAGCTCGGCGACGCCCGCGTCGATGCCCTCGCGGGTCACCTTGGAGGCGTCCACCGAGGCCGTGATCTCACCCTCGGCGTCGTCGGTGACCGTCGTCTGGCCCAGGCGGATGGTGCCCAGGTACTCCTTCTCGGTCAGCGCGAGGTGACCGAGGAGCTTGGTCGCCCGCTCCACGCCGAGGACGAGGACGCCGGTGGCCATGGGGTCGAGCGTGCCGGCGTGGCCGACCCGGCGGGTCTTCGCGATCCCGCGCATCTTGGCCACGACGTCGTGCGAGGTGAAGCCCGACGGCTTGTCGACGATGACAAGGCCGTCGGGGGTGGTTGCTGCGTTGCTCATTCGGCGGCTTCGTCCTCGCCCGGCTTCTTGTAGGGGTCGGCTTCGCCGGCGAAGCCGGCGCCCGAGGACGCCTCCCTCACCTGGGCGTCGGAGGCCCGCGCCTTGTCGAGGAGGTCCTCGATCGTCTTGGCGTTCTCCGGGAGGGCGTCCGCCACGAAGGTCAGCGTCGGGGTGAACTTGGTCCCGGCCGCCCGGCCGACGGCCGAACGGAGGATGCCCTTGGCGCTCTCCAGGCCGGCGGCGGCGCTCGCGCGCTCCTCGTCGTCGCCGTAGACCGTGTAGAAGACCGTGGCCTCCCGCAGGTCGCCGGTGACACGGGTGTCCGTGATGGTCACGTGCGTACCCAGTCGGGGGTCCTTGATGCCGCGCAGCAGCTTCTCGGCGACCACCTCCCGGATGAGGTCTGCCAGCTTCTTCGCCCGCGCGTTGTCGGCCACTGGTCCTTCTCCTTCTTTGCCTTGCTCAATCAGTCTTCATCAGTGTGGAGCCTGCGGCGCACCGACAGCAGCTCCACCTCGGGGCGGGCGGCGACGAGCCGCTCGCACCGGTCCAGTACGTCGCTGAGGTGTCCCGGGTCCCCCGACACCATCGCGACGCCGATCTCGACCCGCCGATGGAGGTTCTGGCCGCTGACCTCCGCCACGCTCACCGCGAACTTCCGCTGGAGCTCGGCGAGGATCGGCTTGACGACGGAGCGTTTCTCCTTCAACGAACGTACGTCGCCGAGGAGCAGATCGAAGGACAGTGTCCCCACATACATGGATGTCCGGATGTCCCGCCGGTTCGGGTTCGGTGCTCCCGCCGACCACTCGGCGGGGACACCGGAAACGCTACACGCAACGGCCGGGGCCGATCGACGGAATACTTTCCGCCGACCGGCCCCGGCTCACTGCTGCGATCGGACGCGATCAGGCGCGCGGCTTCTCGCGCATCTCGTACGTCGCGATGACGTCGTCGATCTTGATGTCGTTGAAGTTTCCGAGGTTGATACCGCCCTCGAAGCCTTCGCGGATCTCGGTGACGTCGTCCTTGAAGCGGCGCAGACCGTGGATCGTGAGGTCCTCGGCGATGACCTTGCCGTCGCGGACGAGGCGCGCCTTGGTGTTGCGCTTGACCTCGCCGGAGCGGATGAGGACACCGGCGATGTTGCCCAGCTTGGACGAGCGGAAGACCTCGCGGATCTCCGCCGTACCGAGCTCGACCTCTTCGTACTCGGGCTTGAGGAGACCCTTCAGGGCCGCCTCGATCTCCTCGATGGCCTGGTAGATCACCGAGTAGTACCGGACGTCGACGCCCTCGCGCTCCGCCATCTGCGCGGCACGGCCGGCCGCACGGACGTTGTAGCCGATGACGATGGCGTCGGAGCCCATGGCCAGGTCGATGTCCGACTCGGTGACCGCACCCACACCGCGGTGCAGGACACGGATGTCGACCTCTTCGCCGACGTCGAGCTGGAGCAGCGAGGCTTCGAGGGCCTCGACCGCACCGGACGCGTCGCCCTTGATGATGAGGTTGAGTTCCTGGACGAGACCGGCCTTGAGCACCTTGTCGAGGTCCTCGAGGGACACCCGGCGGACGCGCTTGGCGAAGGCGGCGTTGCGCTCACGCGCGGCGCGCTTCTCGGCGATCTGACGCGCCGTACGGTCCTCGTCGACCACCAGGAGGTTGTCGCCGGCACCCGGCACGTTGGTGAGACCGAGCACCAGGACGGGAGTCGACGGGGTCGCCTCCTCGACGTTGTTGCCCTTGTCGTCGAGCATCGCCCGGACACGGCCGTACGCGTCGCCGACCACCACGGTGTCGCCGATGCGCAGCGTTCCGCGCTGGACCAGGACGGTCGAGACGGCACCGCGACCGCGGTCGAGGTGGGACTCGATCGCAATACCCTGCGCGTCCTGGTTCGGGTTGGCCCGCAGGTCGAGCGAGGCGTCCGCGGTGAGGACCACGGCCTCCAGCAGGGAGTCGATGTGCAGACCCTGCTTGGCGGAGATGTCGACGAACATCGTGTCGCCGCCGTACTCCTCGGCCACCAGACCGAACTCGGTCAGCTGACCGCGGACCTTGGTCGGGTCCGCGCCCTCGACGTCGATCTTGTTGACCGCGACGACGATCGGGACGCCGGCGGCCTTGGCGTGGTTGAGCGCCTCGATCGTCTGCGGCATGACGCCGTCGTTGGCCGCGACCACGAGGATCGCGATGTCGGTCGACTTCGCACCACGGGCACGCATGGCGGTGAACGCCTCGTGACCCGGGGTGTCGATGAAGGTGATGCGACGCTCTTCGCCGTTGACCTCGGTGCCCACCTGGTAGGCGCCGATGCCCTGGGTGATGCCACCGGCCTCGCCCGCGACGACGTTCGTCTTGCGGATCGCGTCGAGCAGTCGGGTCTTACCGTGGTCGACGTGACCCATGACGGTGACGACCGGCGGACGGGAGACCAGAGCCTCTTCGCCGCCCTCGTCCTCGCCGAACTCGATGTCGAAGGACTCGAGGAGCTCGCGGTCCTCTTCCTCCGGCGAGACGATCTGAACGACGTAGTTCATCTCCTCGCCGAGCATCGTCAGCGTGTCGTCGGAGACCGACTGCGTCGCCGTGACCATCTCACCGAGGTTCATCATCACCGCGACGAGCGACGCCGGGTTGGCGCCGATCTTCTCGGCGAAGTCGGTGAGGGAGGCACCGCGCGACAGGCGGATGACCTCGCCGCCACCGCGGGGAAGCATCACGCCGCCCACGGACGGGGCCTGCATGGCCTCGTACTCCTGGCGCCTCTGACGCTTCGACTTGCGACCGCGACGCGCGGGACCGCCGGGGCGACCGAAGGCGCCCTGCGTGCCACCACGCGCACCCGGACCACCGGGACGGCCACCGAAGCCACCGGGACGACCGCCGAAGCCGCCGCCACCGCCGGGACCGCCCGGACGACCGCCGCCACCACCGGGACCACCGGGACGGCCGGCGAAGCCGCCGCCGCCACCGCCGGGACCGGCCGGACGACCGGCGAAGCCGGGACGACCGCCGCCGCCACCGCCGGGACCGGCCGGACGGCCACCGGGGCCACCGGGGCCACGGCCGCCACCGCCGGGACCGGGGCGCGGGCCGGCAGCGGGACGCTGCGGCATCATGCCCGGGTTCGGACGGTTACCGCCGGGCGCGCCGCCCGGACGGGGAGACTGCGGGCGGGGCATCCCACCGGGGGTGGGACGAGCGCCGCCCTGACCCTGCGGGCGCGGGGCGCCGCCGGGGCCGCCCTGCGGACGCGGGGCGCCGCCCTGAGCGGCACCGGGGCCGCCGGGACGGGGAGCGCCGCCACCCGGACGGGGCGACTGCGGACGCGCCATCCCGGTGGAGCCACCCGAGGTGAAGGGGTTGTTGCCCGGACGGGGACCGGCCGGACGGGCACCGCCCGGACGGGGGGCCTGCTGGCCGCCGGGGCGCGCCGCGCCCTGTCCCTGCGGGCGGGGAGCCTGCTGACCCGGACGGGCGGCCGGGCGGGGGCCCGGGGTCGCGCCGGCGGGACGCTCGGCACGCGGCTGGGCGGCGGGGGCCGCCGGAGGCGCGGTGAACTCCGGAGTCGTCGGAGCCGGGGAGGCGGGCGCCGGCTTCGGCGCGGCCGGGGGCTTCGGACCCGGGGTGGGACGACCGCCGGCCGGGGCCGGGGTCGAGGGCTTCTCCGCGGCCGCGGGCTTGGGCGCCGGGGTGGGCGCGCCAGGCTTCGGGGCGGAGGGACGTACAGCCTGCGCCGCGGACGGCGCGGGGGATGCCGCGGCCGGCTTCGGCGCGGCGGGGGAGGGCGCTGCCTTACGGGGCGCGCCGGGCTTGGCAGCGGTCTTGCCGGCGTTGCCGCCGGGACCCTGCAAAGCGTCAGTCAACTTGCGCACGACCGGCGCCTCGATCGTCGAGGACGCCGAACGGACGAATTCACCGAGTTCTTGGAGCTTGGCCATGACGACCTTGCTCTCTACGCCGAACTCCTTGGCGAGTTCGTATACCCGGACCTTAGCCACTTTGCTCCTTTGTGAGGTCCGGTTACCGCCGGACCGTCGCTACTTCATGGGCGTACTCATCGCGTACTCATCGAGTGCTCATCGCAATCTCGACCTACTTCCAACTCGCGAGGTACCTGACCGCACGGTGTATCCGTGCCGTTCTTCTTCTTCACTGCGGTGTCGGCCGCTCGACGTGGTGACGGAGTTCCGCGGTGTCGAGCGGACCCTGGACCTTGAAGGCCCTCGGGAACGCTCGGCGGCGGACCGCCAGGTCGAGACAAGCCACGGCGGGGTGCAGGTACGCACCCCGGCCGGGCAGCGTACCGCGATGATCAGGGACGCACTCGTCCTTGGTCACCACGATCCGCAGCAGATCGCTCTTGGCCGCTCGCTCCCGGCACCCCACACAGGTTCGCTCAGGGCACGCGCGGGCATGCGTCCGGCCAGACACGATTAAGTCTACCTCCCCGTACCGACCTCACCTGTTTGGGGCAAGAATCGAACAGTTGTTGGCCAAAAACGGTCTCAGTCCTGCGGACCGTCCGGCTCCGTGTCCGGCCGGATGTCGATCCGCCAGCCGGTGAGGCGCGCGGCCAGGCGGGCGTTCTGGCCCTCCTTGCCGATCGCCAGCGACAGCTGGTAGTCCGGCACGGTCACCCGCGCCGAACGGGCCGCCATGTCCACGACCTCGACCCGGGAGACCCGAGCCGGGGAGAGGGCGTTCGCCACCATCTCGGCCGGGTCGTCCGACCAGTCGACGATGTCGATCTTCTCGCCGAGCAGCTCCGCCATCACGTTGCGGACCCGGCTGCCCATCGGGCCGATGCAGGCGCCCTTGGGGTTCAGGCCCGAACGGGTGGAACGGACCGCGATCTTGGTGCGGTGACCGGCCTCACGGGCGATGGCCGCGATCTCGACCGAACCGTCGGCGATCTCCGGCACCTCCAGGGCGAAGAGCTTCTTCACCAGATTGGGGTGCGTACGCGAAAGGGTGACGGACGGACCGCGAACGCCCTTCGCCACCCGGACGACGTACGTCCGCAGGCGCAGACCGTGCGTGTAGTCCTCGCCCGGCACCTGCTCCTGCACCGGGAGGATGGCCTCCAGCTTGTCATCGAGCCGGACCAGGACGTTCTTCGGGTCCTTGCCCTGCTGCACGACACCGGCGACGACATCGCCCTCACGGCGCGCGTACTCGCCGAAGGTCACGTCGTTCTCGGCGTCCCGCAGGCGCTGCTGGATCACCTGGCGGGCGGTGCTCGCCGCGATCCGGCCGAAGTCCGACGGGGTGTCGTCGAAGTCCTTGGGCTCCTGGCCCTCCTCCAGCTCGGAGGGGTCCTCCTTCGCCCACACGGTCACGTGACCGGTGAGCCGGTCCAGCTCCACGCGCGCGTGGCGGCGGGCGTCCGGGGTGCGGTGGTAGGCGATGAGGAGGGCCGACTCGATCGCCTCGACCAGCAGGTCGAAGGAGATCTCCTTCTCATGCGCCAAGCCCTTGAGCAGCTTCACGTCGATGTCCACGGCTACGCCTCCTCTTCCTTCTTGTCCTTGCGGTTGAACTCGATCTCGACACGCGCCTTGACGACATCGGCGAACTCGACCCGGCGGGCGGTGGACTTGCGCCCCTTCACGCCCGGCACTTCGAGATCGAGGCCCTTCTCGTCCACGGCGAGGATCCGCGCGACCAGCTCTTCGTCGGCACCGTCGACGGACAGCTGGAGCTTGACCAGCCGGCCGGTGGCCCGCACGTAGTGGCGGTGCTGCGTCAGGGGGCGGTCCGCGCCGGGGGAGCTGACTTCGAGGACGTACTCGCCCTCGCCCATCGCCTCGGTCTCGTCGAGCTTCTCGGAGATCGCGCGGCTCAGCTCGGCGCACGCGTCCAGCTCCACGCCCTCGTCCGAGTCGACGACGATCCTCAGCAATCCGCGGCGGCCGGCCCGGGACACCTCGATCTCTTCCAGATCCAGGTCCTTCGCGTGGACCAGCGGCTCCACGAGTCCGCGCAGCCTGTCGCTCTGGGTGGTGCTCATCCGGGTGACTCCTCGGCCGCGTGTGCTGTTGTGGGTTCGTCGCGTGTCAGACCAAAGGGTATCCGGTCCCGGAGGGTGTTGCCGTCCACCGCCCCGGGGCCCGCGGGTACGCTCGCCTGCGGTGATCCCGACGATCTTCGACGACTTACCACGGCTGAGGGAGAGAGCGTGACGACGACGGGCAGGCGCGCACTCCTGACGACCGGGGTCTCGGCCGCCGCCGCGGCGGTGCTGGCGGGCTGCACCACCTCCGAGAAGGCCGGTCCCCGGAAGCCGAGCGCGGCCGAGCGCGAGGCCGTGCGGGCGGCGCGCGCCGAGGCCGCGCTGCGACTGCGCTCCGTGACCGCCTCCCGGTCCCTGCTGGAACGTTACGACGCGACGCTCGCCGCCCACCCCGCGCTGGCCGGCCGACTGGCCCCGCTGCGACGCTCGGTGGCCGCGCACACCGAGGCCCTCGGGGAGGGCGGTACGAGCGTGCGGCCCGCGACGGCCTCCCCGGCGCCGACCGCTCCGCGGAAGGCCGCCCCCTCCCCCGTACCCGTCGCGGCCGATCCCGGGGCGGCCCTGAAGGAGCTCGCCGAGGCCGCGCGCACGGCCTCCGAGGCGCACACCACCGCCCTGCTCGCCGCCCCGCCCGAGTACGCCCGGCTGCTCGCCTCGGTGGCAGCCGCCGGCGCCGCGCACGCCTACCTGCTGACCGAAGGAGCACGGGCATGAGCGCCCTCGACGCCACCCAGGCCGCACTGGCCGCCGAACACGCGGCGGTGTACGGGTACGGGGTGGTCGGCGGCCGGATCGGCGCGGAGCGGCGCGCGGAGGCCACCGCCGCCTACCAGGCCCACCGGGCCCGCCGGGACGCGCTGCGCAGGGCCGTCCGCGATCTCGGCGGCACGCCGGTGGCGGCGGAGGCCGCGTACGAGCTGCCGTTCCGGGTGGCCGACCCGGCCGGGGCCGTCCGGCTCGCGGCCGTCCTGGAGGACCGCGTGGCCGGGGTCTACTCCGACCTCGTCCGGGCCTCGGAGGGCCCCCGGCGGCGCGAGGCGGCCGCCGCGCTCAGGGAGGCGGCGGTACGAGCCGTCCGCTGGCGCGGCGGCGACGTAACCTTTCCTGGGCTCGCCGAACGGGTCCCCGCCCCGCCCCGACCTTAAGGAACAACGTACGCATGGGTTTCGAACCGCCGCAGCGACTGGTCAGGACGCTCGGTGAGACGTACGGGGACGCCGCGGCGGCCGAGTGGCTCGGAGAGCTGCCCGGCCTCGCCGACCGGGCCCTCGGCCACGCGTCCCTGGAGACCGAGCGGGTGATGGCCCCCGGCGGACGGAGCAGCCTGGTCGTCCTCGTCAGGCGCTCCGACGGCACCCCCGCCGCCCTCAAGATCGCGCCGCCGTTCGCCCGGCCGGAGCTGGAGCGGGACGCGCTCGCGCACTGGAACGGCTGGGGCGCGGTACAGCTCCTCGACGGGGCCGGGGACGGCGCGCTCGTCCTCGAACGACTGCACCCCGAGGTCTCCCTGCGCTCCCTGCCGGAGGCGAAGGCGCTCCTGGAGGCGGCCGGGACCGTGCGCAAGCTGTGGGTCGAACCCCCGGCCGCGCACGACTTCGAGACGGTGGCCGAGCGGACGGCCCGGCAGGCCGCGGCGATGGTCCCCCACCGGTCGCGGGCCGCGACCGCGGAGCTGACGACGGCGGCGCTCGCGGCCCGCGAGGAGCTGGTGGCGGGCGACGCGGAGACGCTGCTGCTGCACGGGAACTTCCGGCAGGGCAAGGTCCTCGCCGGCGACCGGGCGCCCTGGCTGGCCGTCGGTCCCGAGCCGCTGGTCGGTGAGCGGGCCTACGACCTCGCCCGGCTCGTACGGGACCGGGTCGAGGACCTCGTCGCCGCCTCCTCCGGGGCCTCGGCGGCCCGGCGGCGGGTCAGCAGACTGGCCGACTCCCTGGACCTGGACCGGGAGCGGCTGCGCGGCTGGACCCTGTTCCGCGCGGTCGAGTCGGGGACCCGGGCGCTCACGGCGGGGCGGCGGCAGGACGCGGAGCTGCTTCTGGAGTTCGCGAGCTGGCTGTAGGGGAATACCCTTTCTGTACCGTTCGGCTCGATTCCAGGGGGCCGTGATGATCGAAGAACTGCTGGCCGCGCTGGCCGGCGCGGCGGCGGCCACCGCCGTCTACGCGGGCGCGGCGGCGCGTGTCGTGAAGCAGTACGAGCGCGGGGTCGTCTTCCGTTTCGGCCGGCTGCGCGACGACGTCCGCCCGCCCGGCTTCACGATGATCGTTCCGGTGGTGGACCGCCTCCACAAGGTGAACATGCAGATCGTCACGATGCCCGTGCCCGCGCAGGAGGGCATCACCCGGGACAACGTGACCGTCCGGGTCGACGCGGTCGTGTACTTCAAGGTCGTCGACGCGGCGGACGCGCTGGTGCGGGTCGAGGACTACAAGTTCGCGGTCTCGCAGATGGCCCAGACCTCGCTGCGGTCGATCATCGGCAAGAGCGACCTCGACGACCTGCTGTCCAACCGGGAGAAGCTCAACCAGGGTCTGGAGCTGATGCTCGACAGCCCGGCGATGGGCTGGGGCGTCGCGATCGACCGGGTCGAGATCAAGGACGTGTCCCTGCCGGAGACGATGAAGCGTTCCATGGCGCGGCAGGCGGAGGCGGACCGGGAGCGGCGCGCGCGGGTCATCAACGCGGACGCGGAACTCCAGGCGTCGAAGAAGCTGGCGGAGGCGGCGGGGGTGATGTCGGCCCAGCCGGCGGCGCTGCAGCTGCGTCTGCTGCAGACCGTGATGGCGGTGTCCGCCGAGAAGAACTCGACGCTGGTCCTGCCGATTCCGGTGGAACTGCTGCGGTTCCTGGAACGGGCGGCGCCCGCCCCCGGACAGGCGGAGGCGGAGGCGGGATCGCCGCCACACCCGCTGAGCGAGGCGTATCTCAGGAGCCGGGCGACGCTGGCGGACCCGATCGAGGACCTGACGGGCTCGTCGGTGGAACCGGCGCTTCACGAGGACGGCGCCTGAGCCCTGACGGGGGCTCGGCGGGGTGCGCGCGGAGGGGCGGGGCCTCAGGGCCCCGCCCCTCACGTCACGCGGTGTGCTGTCAGGAGGTCAGCGCGGCGAGGGCCTCCTCGACCGTCACTTCCTCGCGCTCGCCCGTGCGGCGGTCCTTCAGCTCGACGATGCCCTCCGCCGAGCGGCGGCCGGCCACCAGGATCTTGGGGACGCCCATGAGCTCCGCGTCGGTGAACTTGACGCCCGGGGAGACGCCCGCGCGGTCGTCGACCAGGACGCGGAGGCCGGCGGCGGCCAGCTTGTCGGAGACCTCCAGGGCCAGCTCGGTCTGGAGGGCCTTGCCGGCGGCGACGACGTGGACGTCGGCCGGGGCGACCTCGGCCGGCCAGCACAGGCCCTTGTCGTCGGCGGTCTGCTCGGCGAGCGCGGCGACGGCGCGCGAGACGCCGATGCCGTACGAGCCCATGGTCACGCGGACGGGCTTGCCGTTCTGGCCGAGGACGTCGAGCTTGAGGGCGTCGGCGTACTTGCGGCCCAGCTGGAAGATGTGGCCGATCTCGATGGCGCGGTCCAGCTTCAGGCCGGTGCCGCACCTGGGGCACGGGTCGCCTTCCTGCACGACGACCACGTCGACGTACTCGGAGACCTCGAAGTCACGGCCCGCGACGACGTTCCTCACGTGCGTCGCGTCCTTGTTGGCGCCGGTGATCCACGCGGTGCCCGGCGCGACGCGCGGGTCGGCGAGGTACGTCACCTTCTCCAGGCCCTGCGGACCGACGTAGCCGCGGACGAGGTCGTCGCGCTCGGCGAAGTCGGTCTCGGTGACCATCTCGACGGTCGCGGGGGCGAAGTGCTCCTCGACCTTGCCCAGGTCGACCTCGCGGTCGCCGGGCACGCCCACGGCGACGATCTCGCCGTCGACCTTCACGAGGAGGTTCTTGAGCGTGGCGGAGGCCGGGACGCCGAGCGAGGCGGCGAGGGTCTCGATGGTCGGGGTGTCGGGGGTGGGGATCTCCTCGGCGGCCGGGACGGCGGAGCCGTCGACCGGCGCGAGCTCGTAGGAGACGGCCTCGGTGTTGGCGGCGAAGTCGCAGTTCGGGCAGTCGGCGAAGGTGTCCTCGCCGGCCTCGGCCGGGGCGAGGAACTCCTCGGACTTCGAGCCGCCCATCGCGCCGGCGGTGGCGGCCACGATGCGGTAGTCGAGGCCGAGGCGCTCGTAGACCCGCTGGTAGGCCTGGCGGTGCAGGGCGTAGGACTGGGCGAGGCCCTCGTCCTCCGTGTCGAAGGAGTACGAGTCCTTCATCAGGAACTCGCGGCCGCGCAGGATGCCGGCCCGGGGGCGGGCCTCGTCGCGGAACTTGTTCTGGATCTGGTACAGGATGACCGGCAGGTCCTTGTAGGACGAGCACTGGTCCTTGACCAGGAGGGTGAAGATCTCCTCGTGGGTGGGGCCGAGGAGGTAGTCGCCGCCCTTGCGGTCCTGGAGGCGGAAGAGCTCGGCGCCGTACTCGTTCCAGCGGCCGGTCGCCTCGTACGGCTCACGGGGCAGCAGGGCGGGGAGGGAGACCTCCTGCGCGCCGATGGCGTCCATCTCCTCGCGGACGACGCGCTCGACGTTGGCGAGGACCTTCTTGCCGAGGGGCAGCCAGCTCCAGATGCCGGCGGCGGTGCGGCGGACGTAGCCGGCGCGGACGAGGAGCTTGTGGCTGAGGACCTCGGCGTCCGCCGGGTCGTCGCGCAGCGTCTTCGCCATCAACTGGGACATGCGCTGGACCGGTGCGTTGGCCATGGTTCTCGTACTCCTACGGGACTGACGGTGATGGGCCGAGGTTAGCCGGGCGGGCCCGCGTCGGAGAAATCAGTTCCGGCGAAGCAGCGGCAGGGGCGCGCCCATCACGGCGTACGGGCGGGCGGCGCTCGGGAAGTGCACCTGGCGGGCGAGGTCCTGGTAGCCGAGGGAACGGTAGAGGCCTCGGGCCGGGCTGTCGGTGTCGATCGCGGAGAGGATCGAGCGCGGTTCGGCGGCCCCGTCGGTGATGGTGGTGATCAGCTCGCGGCCCACGCCGCGCCCCTGGTGGGCGGGGTGGACGTGGAGTTCGGTGATGACGAAGGAGTCGTGGAGCCAGTCGGCGGTGCCGGTGGAGCGCAGGTACGCCTCGACGACGGTGGACCACCAGTGGGTGCGGTCGTTGGGCATGCCGTACACGAAGCCGACGAGCGCCCCGTCGGGGGTGGTGGCCCCGTAGGCGCGGGCGCCGGGGCTCAGCAGGTGGCGCAGCACGATGTGGCGGCGTACGGCGATCTCGTCCTCGTCCAGACCGAAGGCGACCGCCTGCACGGCGAGCGCCTCGTCCACCCGGGCGGCGAGATTGACCGGTCCGATCTCGACCTCTGCGTCATCCATGCGGCGCACCCTACAAGTGGCCGGGGCCTCAGAACAGCACGCTCATGAAGGCGCCGGTCTCCTCGAAGCCGACGCGGCGGTACGAGGCCCTCGCGGGGGTGTTGTAGTCGTTCACGTACAGGCTGACCACGGGTGCGATGTCGGCCAGGGCGTACTGGAGGACGGCGGCCATGCCCGTCTCGGACAGGCCCTTGCCGCGGTGCTCGGGGGCGACCCAGACGCCCTGGACCTGGCAGGCCAGGCGGGTGGCGGCGCCGATCTCGGCCTTGAAGACGACCTTGCCGTCCTCGATGCGGGCGAAGGAGCGTCCGGCGCCGACGAGTTCGGCGACCCGGGCCTGGTAGAGCAGGCCGCCGTCGTTGGCGAGCGGGGAGACGCCGACCTCCTCGGTGAACATGGCCACGCAGGCGGGCATGATCACGTCCATCTCGTCCTTGCGGACGCGGCGGACGAGCGGGTCGGGCGCGACCGTGGTCGAGGGCGCTTCGGCGACCATCAGCGGCTGGCGGGCGCGGACGTCCCGCGCGGGGCCCCAGCTGGGCTCCAGGAGCCGCCACAGCTCGGTGGTGGGTTCGGCGGGGCCGACGATCGAGGAGCAGCGGCGGCCGACCCGGCGGGCCCGGTCGGCGAAGGCGCGGACGGCCTCGGGAGTCGCGCAGAGCGGCACCAGGTTGGCGCCGGAGTAGCAGAGGGAGCGCAGCCGGCCCTCGCTGTACCAGCCCCACATCTCGCCGCCGAGGCGCCAGGGGTCGAGTCCGGCGACCTGGACGCGAGCGGTCACGAAGGCGTTCTCGACGGGGGCGCTCTCCAGGACGGCGAGTGCGGCGCCGAGGTCGGCGGGTTCGAGGACCCGGGTGGCGGGTTGTGTCAACACGAGGGGGCCTCACCGTACGGTTCTGCTGGTGTTTGGCACTCTACCCGGAGGGCTGTGGGACCCGCCTTTGACAGCGGAAAGCCCCGCTGCCCGAGGGGGCGGCGGGGCGGTCGGGGCGAGTGAGCCGAAGGGGCGCGCCGGGGGAACGACCCCGAGCGCGCGGAGGCCCGTGAGGAACGAACGGGTCGAGCACGGCCGGGGTCGTTCCCCCGGCTCCAGCGCCCCGGAGGCGAACCGAGCCCCAAAAAAGGGGGGCCGTGGCTCAGCCGGCGACGGCGACCGACGGCTCGCCGCTGGCGACGCCGTCCTTCTCCATCTGCTCGGCGATCTTCAGGGCCTCTTCGATGAGGGTCTCGACGATCTTCGACTCGGGGACGGTCTTGATGACCTCGCCCTTGACGAAGATCTGGCCCTTGCCGTTGCCGGAGGCGACGCCGAGGTCGGCTTCGCGGGCTTCACCGGGGCCGTTGACGACGCAGCCCATGACGGCCACGCGCAGCGGGACGGTCATGCCGTCGAGACCGGCGGTGACCTCCTCGGCGAGCTTGTAGACGTCGACCTGGGCGCGGCCGCAGGACGGGCAGGAGACGATCTCCAGGCGGCGCTGGCGCAGGTTCAGCGACTCCAGGATCTGGATGCCGACCTTGATCTCCTCGGCCGGCGGCGCGGAGAGCGAGACGCGGATGGTGTCGCCGATGCCCTGGGAGAGCAGCGCGCCGAAGGCGACGGCCGACTTGATGGTGCCCTGGAAGGCCGGGCCCGCCTCGGTGACGCCGAGGTGCAGCGGGTAGTCGGACTGGGCGGCGAGCTGACGGTAGGCCTCGACCATGATGACCGGGTCGTTGTGCTTGACCGAGATCTTGATGTCGCGGAAGCCGTGCTCCTCGAAGAGGGACGCCTCCCAGAGGGCGGACTCGACGAGCGCCTCGGGGGTGGCCTTGCCGTACTTCTTGAGGAGTCGCGCGTCGAGCGAGCCCGCGTTGACGCCGATACGGATCGGGGTGCGGGTCTCGTTGGCCGCCTTGGCGATCTCCTTGACCTTGTCGTCGAACTGCTTGATGTTGCCCGGGTTGACGCGGACGGCCGCGCAGCCCGCGTCGATCGCCGCGAACACGTACTTCGGCTGGAAGTGGATGTCGGCGATCACCGGGATCTGCGACTTCCGCGCGATGACCGCGAGTGCGTCGGCGTCGTCCTGGGTCGGGCAGGCCACGCGCACGATCTGGCAGCCGGAGGCGGTCAGCTCGGCGATCTGCTGGAGGGTGGCGCCGATGTCGGACGTGCGGGTGGTGGTCATCGACTGCACGGAGACGGGTGCGTCACCGCCGACGGCCACGGTGCCGACCTGGATCTGGCGGCTCTTGCGCCGCTCGGCGAGCCGGGTGGGAACGGTCGGGATACCGAGAGAAATCGCGGTCATCTTCTGTGCAACCTCAAGGTTGTGCGTCGGCGGGCTCAGGTCTCCGAGGTTACCGCCCTGGGGGCGGGGGGCCGGACACCACGGGTTCCGGCCCCCCTGGGGGCTACGTCAGCTTCACCGGGTTGACGATGTCGGCGGCGAGGACGAGCAGCGTGAAACAGACGAAGACGCCGGCCACCACGTACGCGGCGGGCATCAGCTTGGCCACGTCGAACGGGCCGGGGTCGGGGCGCCGGAAGATCCGGGCCGTGTGGCGGCGGACGGACTCCCAGAGGGCGCCCGCGATGTGGCCGCCGTCGAGCGGCAGCAGCGGGAGCATGTTGAACAGGAACAGCGAGACGTTGAACATCACCAGGATGTTCATGAAATAGACGAGGATCCGCTCGGGCGGGGCCTCGACGGTCATGAGCTCACCGGTGATCCGGGCGGCGCCGAGGACACCGACCGGGGAGTCGTCGGCGCGCTCGCCGTCGCCGAAGGTGGCGTCCCAGAGGCCGGGGATCTTGCCGGGGAGGGCGACGACCGAGTGGACGCCGGTCTCCAGGAGATCGCCCATGCGGTCGGTGGTCTCGACGAAGGTGAGGGGCGCGACCTCGGTCTTGGAGGCGAAGCCGAGGTAGCCGGCGTCGATGTAGGACACCGGCTGGACGACCTCGCCGTCCTCGTCCTTCCTGGGCACCTTGTTGGAGACGAGGGTGGGGTGCAGGTCGACGCGCTGCCCGGCCCGCTCGACGGTGATCGTCGCGGGGCCGATGGTGTCGCGGATGCGGTCGGAGAGGGTGTCCCAGTCGCCCACCGGCGCGCCGTTGAAGGCGACGATCCTGTCGCCTTCCCGCAGGCCCGCCTTGAACGCCGGGGAGACCGGGTCGCTCGTGGCGCACTTCTCGCGCTTCTCGCTCTGCTCGATGACGCACTTCTGGACGCCGGCGACCTGGGTCGTCTGGCCCTCGATGCCCAGGGTCATCATCGAGCCGAAGAACAGCGCGGCCGCCAGGACGAGGTTCATGAACGGTCCGGCGAACATCACGATCACGCGCTTCCACGGCTTGCGCGTGTAGAAGAGCCGGGTCTCGTCGCCGGGCTTCAGTTCCTCGTACGAGGCCTCGCGGGCGTCCTCGATCATCGAGCGCCAGGGCGAGGTGGAGCGGGCCTCGATGCGGCCGTCGTCGCCCGGCGGGAACATGCCGATCATGCGGATGTAGCCGCCGGCCGGGATGGCCTTGATGCCGTACTCGGTCTCGCCCCGCTTCTTCGACCAGATGGTGGGGCCGAAGCCGACCATGTACTGCGGCACGCGGATGCCGAAGAGCTTGGCCGTGGAGAGGTGGCCGAGCTCGTGCCAGGCGATGGAGACGAGGAGGCCGAGGGCGAAGAGCACGATGCCCAGGGCGTACAGGAGCATTTCGTTCATGCGCGGGCCTCCGCTGTTGCCTTCGCTGCGAGCTCTCGGGCCCGGGCGCGCGCCCAGGTCTCCGCTTCGAGGACGTCCGGGACCGTGAGCGGGGTTCCCCCGCCGGGCGTTCCGTGCTCGGTGACGACGGCGGTGACCGTGTCCATGATGCCGTTGAAGGGCAGGCGCCCGGCGAGGAACGCCTCGACGCACTCCTCGTTCGCCGCGTTGAAGACGGCGGGGGCGGTGCCGCCCAGCTCGCCGACGTGCCGGGCGAGTCCGACGGAGGGGAACGCCTCGGTGTCCAGGGGGAAGAACTCCCAGGTGGAGGCCTTGCTCCAGTCGAAGGCGGGGGCCGCGTCCGGGACGCGCGCGGGCCAGCCGAGGCCGATGGCGATCGGGCCGCCCATGTCGGGCGGGGTGGCCTGGGCGAGCGTGGAGCCGTCCGTGAACTCCACCATCGAGTGGACGTACGACTGGGGGTGGACGACGACCTCGATGCGCTCGAACGGGATGTCGTAGAGCAGGTGGGCCTCGATGACCTCCAGGCCCTTGTTGACCAGGGTCGCGCTGTTCACCGTGATCACCGGGCCCATCGCCCAGGTGGGGTGGGCGAGCGCGTCCTCGCGGGTGACGTCGGCCAGCTGCTCCCGCGTACGGCCGCGGAAGGGGCCGCCGGAGGCGGTGACGACCAGCTTGCGGACGTCGGCGCGGGTTCCCGCGGCGAGTGCCTGGAAGAGGGCCGCGTGCTCGGAGTCGACCGGGATGATCTGGCCGGGCTTCGCGAGCGCCTTCACCAGGGGGCCGCCGACGATCAGCGACTCCTTGTTGGCGAGGGCGAGGGTGCGGCCGGCTTCGAGGGCAGCCAGGGTCGGCGCGAGGCCGATGGAGCCGGTGATGCCGTTGAGTACGGTGTGGCACGGCGAGGCGGCGAGCTGGGTGGCGGCGTCGGCGCCCGCCAGGAGCTCGGGCAGCGGCTCGGAGCCGTACAGCGCCGTCAGCGCGTCACGCAGCTCCGGCAGCGCCTCCTCGCGGGCCACGGCGACCGCGGCGACCTTGAGCCGGTGCGCCTGCTCGGCGAGCAGTCCGATCCGGCCGCCGGAGGCGGCCAGGGCGGTCACCCGGAAGCGGTCGGGGTTGCGCAGCACCAGGTCGATGGCCTGGGTGCCGATGGACCCGGTCGAGCCGAGGACGACGATGTCCCGGCGTCCTTCGGAGACGTCGAAGGCGATATGGGGATCGGCGAGAGGAGAGGGGCGGTCGCTCATGCCCCCCATTCTTGCCGCAAACGCCGCGCGGTCCTCACGGGGTGTGGACAAACGTGTCGAAGACCCGGTGGAAGTCGGGGAACGTCTTCTTCACACAGCCGGGGTCGTCGAAGGTGACACCGGGCGTGCGCAGGGCCGTGACCGCGAAGGACATGACGATCCGGTGGTCGCCGTGGGTGGCGATCTCGACGGGCCCGGTGGGCGTCCCGGGGTGGATCTCGATCCAGTCCGGCCCGGTGCGGACGGTGATGCCGAGGCGGCGCAGGTTCTCGGCGCACGCGTCGAGGCGGTCGCACTCCTTGACCCGGGTGTTGGCGACGTCCTCGATGCGGACCGGCCCGTCGGCGAAGGGCGCGAGCGCGGCGAGGGTCGGCATGGTGTCGGAGATGTCCCGCATGTTGACCGTGAGGCCGCGCAGGACGCCGGTGGAGCGGACGGTGGTCCCGGTGTCGGTGATCTCGACGTCGGCGCCCATGCGGCGCAGCACCTCGACGAAGCCGAGGTCTCCCTGGAGGGCGCCGGTGCCGAGGCCGGGGACGGTGACGGAGCGGCCGGGTTCGAGGGCGGCGGCGGCGAAGAAGTAGCTGGCGGTGGAGGCGTCGGGCTCGATGCCGTACGTCCGCGCCCGGTAGCCGGTGGGGGCGACCCGGTAGGTGCGCCCCTCCCGGCGGATCTGGGCGCCGAAGCTCCGCATCATCGCCAGGGTGATCTCGACGTACGGCTCCGAGACCAGGTCGGTGACGGTGATGTCGAGGCCCTCGGCGGTGAGCGGGCCCAGCATGAGCAGCGCCGTCAGGTACTGCGAGGACTGCCCGGCGTCCAGGGTGAGCGCGCCGCCCTTCACGCCGTGGGCGTGGACGGCGAGCGGATGGTGGCCCTCCTCCCCGCCGTGCCGCAGATCGACGCCGAGGGTGCGCAGGGCCTCCATCAGCGGGGCGAGCGGTCGCCTCCGCATCTGGGCCGAGGCGTCGAAGCGGTACGTGCCGTGGCCCGCGGCGGCGAGGGTCGGCAGGAAGCGCGCGGTGGTGGCGCCGTCGCGGCAGTAGACCTCGGCGGTGTCCGCGCCGGGGCCCGCGGGGCGGCCCTCGACGTGCCAGGCGCCGGGCTCGCGGCGGACCGCGTAGCCGAGGGCGGTGAGGCCCTCGGCGAAGCCCTCGGTGTCGTCGGAGGCGAGGGGCCTGAGGAGGGTCGTCGTGCCCTCGGCCGCGGCGGCGAGGAAGAGCGCGCGGGCGGTGACGGACTTGGAGCCTGGGATGTCGATGACGGTCACGGGGCCATGGTGCCGTGGCCTGCGGCGCGGGGGCGGGGCGGTCCGGAACGTGGACGACGCGCTGTGCGACGCACCGCCACGCCCGGGGCCCTGGCCACACCCGCCCCGGCCTGGCGCCGTGCAACGGAGGGGGCGGGAGGCCCCGGCGCCCCGCAACGGGGCGGAGGGGGCCGCCCCGGGGCTGGCGCCGTGCGACGGCTCGGACCCGCCCGCCCGCGTGGGGGCGACCGCCGTCAGGGAATTCTTCTGTGGACGTTGTCGGATGTCGCGGGGCCCGGGGTCGCGTCCGCGATCCAGGGGCCCTCCCCGCTCGGGTCGACGATCCCCGCCTCCAGCCACGTGTAGCGGCCGGCGAGGACGCCGTCCACGACCCGTCGGTCGAGGTCGTCCGTGTTGGACCAGAGGCGCCCGAAGAGCTCCTCGATCCGCAGTCGCGCCTGTCGGCAGAAGGCGTCCGCGAGCTGCTGCGCCTCGCGGCCGTGGTCGCCGGTGGTGCGGAGGAGTTCGGCCCGCACGCACGCCGCGCTCATCGCGAAGAGCTCGGCGCCGATGTCGACGATCCGGCCCAGGAAGGCCTGCTTCAGCTCCATCCGGCCCTGCCAGCGGGACATCGCGTAGAAGGTGGACCGGGCGAGCTTGCGGGAGGTCCGCTCGACGTACCGGAGGTGGACCGCGAGGCCGCCGAACTCCCCGTACGCCCCCGGTCGCTGTCCCGGTCCGGCGACGAGTCCGGGCAGCCAGCGGGCGTAGAAGCCACCGGCCCGCGCACCGGCCCTCGCCTTGTCGCCGAGGGACTTCCCGGGGTCGATGAGGTCACCGGCGACGGAGAGGTGCGCGTCGACGGCCTCGCGGGCGATCAGCAGGTGCATGATCTCGGTCGAGCCCTCGAAGATCCGGTTGATCCGCAGGTCGCGCAGGATCTGTTCGGCCGGTACGGCGCGTTCGCCGCGGGCGGCGAGCGAGTCGGCGGTCTCGTAGCCGCGCCCGCCCCGGATCTGTACGAGTTCGTCGGCGATGAGCCAGGCCATCTCGGAGCCGTACAGCTTGGCGAGGGCGGCCTCGATCCGGATGTCGTTGCGGTCCTCGTCGGCCATCTGCGAGGCGAGGTCGACGACCGCCTCCAGGGCGAAGGTGGTGGCCGCGATGAAGGAGATCTTGGTGCCGACGGCCTCGTGCCGGCCGACCGGGCCACCCCACTGCTCACGGACGCCCGCCCATTCACGGGCGATCCTCAGGCACCACTTCCCGGCGCCCGCGCAGACCGCGGGGAGCGAGAGGCGGCCGGTGTTGAGGGTGGTGAGGGCGATCTTGAGGCCGGCGCCCTCGGGGCCGATGCGGTGGGCGGCGGGCACGCGCACGCGGTGGAAGCGCGTGACGCCGTTCTCCAGGCCGCGCAGGCCCATGAAGGCGTTGCGGTGCTCGACGGTGATGCCGGGCGAGTCGGCCTCCACGACGAAGGCGGTGATGCCGCCGGGGTGCCCCGCGGAGGCGGGGACGCGGGCCATGACGACGAGCAGGTCGGCCACGACGCCGTTGGTCGTCCAGAGCTTCACCCCGTCGAGGACGTACGCGTCCCCCTCGGGCACGGCGGTGGTGGCGAGGCGCGCCGGGTCGGAGCCGACGTCCGGCTCGGTGAGGAGGAAGGCGGAGATGTCCGTACGGGCGAGCCGGGGCAGGAAGGCGTCCTTCTGCTCCTGGGTGCCGAAGAGTTTCAGCGGCTGCGGTACGCCGATCGACTGATGCGCCGAGAGCAGGGCGCCGACGGCGGGGCTGGCGGAGCCGACGAGGGCCAGGGCCCGGTTGTAGTACAGCTGGGTGAGGCCGAGGCCGCCGTACTTCCGGTCGATCTTCATCCCGAGCGCGCCCAGCTCCTTGAGCCCGGTGATCGTCTCGTCGGGGATGCGGGCCTCGCGCTCGATGCGGGCGCCGTCGATCCGGGTCTCGCAGAACGTGCGGAGGGCCGCGAGGAAGGCCTCGCCGCGCCGGGCGTCCTCGTCCGCGGGGAGCGGGTGGGGATGGACGAGGTCGAGCCGGAAGCGGCCGAGGAAGAGCTCCTTGGCGAAGCTGGGCTTGCGCCAGTCCCGCTCACGGGCGGCCTCGGCGGTCTGCCGGGCCTCGTGCGCGGTGACCTTGGGCCGCTGGGTGGGTGCGGACATGGACGCCTCCTCGGTCTCTCTGTCCGTCGTACCCGATTTCGGCGGGTACCGACAGGCGGAGGACGGCCGGCAGGGCCGGACGCGCGGTGCGGGGTCCGGGACGGCGAAAGGCGGCCCGGGCCCCCGCACAGTGGGTCCGGACCGCCTGGTCTCGCGGTCGTACGCGGCGCACGCCCTACGGGGCGAGGCCGTCAGGAGGTACGCCTCAGAGGGCGAGGCCCGTCAGGACGAGGACGCGCTCGTAGGTGTAGTCGTCCATCGCGAACCTGACGCCCTCGCGGCCGACGCCGGAGCGCTTCGCGCCGCCGTACGGCATCTGGTCGGCGCGGTAGGAGGGGACGTCGCCGACGATCACGCCGCCGACCTCCAGGGCCCGGTGGGCGCGGAAGGCGGCCTGCAGGTCGTGGGTGAAGACACCGGCCTGGAGGCCGAAGTCCGAGTCGTTGACCGCGGCGAAGGCCTCGGCCTCGCCGTCGACCCGGGCGATGGTCAGCACCGGGCCGAAGACCTCGGCGCGGGCCAGGGTGACGTCCGCCGGGAGCTCGGTGAGCACGGTCGGCGCGTAGGTCGCGCCCTCGCGCTTGCCGCCCACGAGGAGCTTGGCGCCGGCCGCGACGGCCTCGTCGACCCAGGCCTCGACGCGCTGCGCGGCGGCCTCGTCGACCAGCGGGCCGACGTCGGTGGCGGCGTCGGACGGGTCACCGGTGACCTGGGCCTCGACGGCGGCGACGATCTTCGGCAGTAGGCGGTCGTGGACCGAGGAGTCGACGATCACGCGCTGGACGGAGATGCAGGACTGGCCGCCCTGGTAGTTGGAGAAGGTGGCGATCCGGCTCGCCGCCCAGTCCAGGTCCTCCTCGGAGGACCAGTCGGGGAGGACGACGGCCGCGGCGTTGCCGCCGAGCTCCAGGGTGCAGTGCTTGTGCGGCACCGACTCCTGGATGGCGTATCCGACCTTGTCCGAGCCGGTGAAGGAGATGACCGGGAGGCGCTCGTCCTTGACCAGGGCGGGCATGCGGTCGTTCGGCACGGTCAGGATCGACCAGGAGCCGGCCGGCAGGTCGGTCTCGGCCAGGATCTCGCCCAGGATCAGGGAGGAGATCGGGGTCGACGGGGCCGGCTTGAGGATGATCGGGGCGCCGACGGCGATGGCCGGGGCGACCTTGTGGGCGCTGAGGTTCAGCGGGAAGTTGAACGGCGCGATGCCGAGGACGACGCCCTTGGGGATACGGCGGGTGAGGGCGAGGCGGCCCGCGCCGCCGGCCTCGGTGTCCAGGCGCTGGGCCTCACCGGCGTTCCAGCGGCGGGCCTCCTCGGCGGCGAAACGGAAGACGGAGACGGCACGGCCGACCTCGCCGCGGGCCCACTTGATGGGCTTGCCGTTCTCGGCGGAGATCAGCAGGGCGATCTCCTCGGTGCGCTCGGCGAGCCGCTTCGACACGTGGTCGAGGGCGGCGGCGCGGACGTGCGCCGGGGTCGCGGCGAACTCGTCGACGACGGCGTGCGCGGCGGCGACGGCCTCCTCGACCTGGGCCTCGGTGGGCACGCTGACCTTGCCGACCAGACGTCCGTCGAAGGAGTTCGTGACGTCGAAGGTGGCCTCGCCGGTGGCCTCGCGGCCGGCGAGCCAGAAGGCGTGGGTGGTCGTCATTGCGTCCCGGCCCTTTCCGTTTCGGGGAGCGAGCGATTGCTCTCGTGCCACGGTAGGGCCGGGAGGGCGAAGGAGCGTTTGTCCGGTGTGGAGTGGTGAGGGTGAACCGCTGTCCGCTTTGGCCGAACGGGGGCGGGCGGACTGGGTGGGCGGGCGGGCGGTGGACGCGGGGCGGGGGACGCCGGACGGGGCGGCCGGGCAGGGGCTGCCGGATGCCGGGCGGTTCGATGCCGACCGGCCGGATGCCGGGCGGCCGGTCAGCCGCGCCGTTCCGTCGAGACGATGAGGCAGACGCCGCCCACGACGATCGCGCCGCCGAGGACGATCGGCCACGACAGGGCCTCGTTCAGGACGAGGGCGCCGAGGGCGACGGCGACGACGGGGTTGACGTACGCGTACGTGGCGACCAGCGAGAGCGGCGCGGCCTGCAGGAGCCACGCGTACGCGGTGAAGGCGATCAGGGAGCCGAAGACGATCAGGTACGCGAGCGCGACCCAGGAGCGGCCCGAGATCGCGCTCGGGTCGAGACCGTGCCGCTCGCCCCGGAGGAGTCCGACGGCGAGACCGCCGAGACCGCCCGCGATCATCTCGTACGCGCTGGCCGTGAAGGGGTTCGCGGGCATGGGGAGGCGGGCGGACGAGAACGAGCCGACGGACCACAGGAGCGTCGCCACGACGACGAGGACGACGCCGCCGACCCTCACCTCACCGCTGAGTCCCGGGAGCGTGAGCACGGCGAGTCCCACGAGGCCGAGGGCCACACCGGCGAGCCCGCCCGCCGTCGGCCGCTGCCCGGACGCGGCCTTCAGGACCACGACCCAGGCCGGGACGACGGAGATGAGGAGGGCGGCCAGGCCGGACGGGATGGAGGTCTCGGCGAGGACGACGAGACCGTTGCCGCCGAGGATCAGGAGCAGACCGATGAGGACGGCCGAGCCGAGCTGGCGGCGGGAGACCTTGAGCGCGGCGGGGCCCTGGCGCCAGGCGATGATCCCGACGAGGAGCAGGCCGGCGGTGACGAAGCGGACCCCGGCGGAGAGGAACGGCGGCATCGTCTCGACGACGATCCGGATGCCGAGGTAGGTGGAGCCCCACACGACGTACACGATGCCGAGCGCGGCCCACACGGCACCGGTGATCCGGCGGGCGGCGGGCACGGCCGGGGTGACGGGGGTACGGGGGTCGGAAGCGGCCCGGTACGCCTCGGGGACGGCCGGGGACGCCTCGGGGGCCGGATCGACGGCGGGGCTTGTCATGAGCAGGAGAGTAGGGAGTCAGGGGGCGGTTGACCAAGAGAATTGCCCGAGTTCGGGCAGGCCGGGGCGGTTGGGCGGCCTGCTGGGGCCCGGTCCGGGCGATGGCAGGATGTCCGGACCACGGTGGAAGAAGACGCCGGGGTGGGGACACGTCTGGGACACATGGGGGAAGACATGGTCGTGATCGCTTTGACCGGCGTCCTGCTGCTCACCGTCGGAGGGTGCGTCTGCGTGGTGTGGGCGGCGCGGGGCGGTCCGCGCTGGGTCCGCGGCGTGGCCGCCGTGACGCTGGCGATCGGCCGCGTCCTGCGCGACAGCAACCGGCGGCGGGGCCGCCTCGGATCGAACGGCGACGGGAACAGCGGGACCTGGGGCGGGGGCTCGGACGGCGGGGGCGGGGGCTCGAACGGCTGACGGTCCCGGACGGGCCGGCTCGGACGGGCCGACTCGGACGGCCAGGCGCGCGCCCGGACGGGCCCACTCGGACGGCCAGCGGGCCCCGAGCAGACCCCCACCGGACGGCCAGCGCGCCCGAGCAGACACCCACCGGACGGCCAGCGCGCCCGAGCAGACCCCCACCGGACGGCCAGCGCGCCCGAGCAGACACCCACCGGACGGCCAGCGCGCCCGATGAGACCCCCACCGGACGGCCGGCGAGCTCGCTGGCCTCCTCGGACGGCCGGCGGGCCCGGGCGGCCTACTCCGCGCCCTCCCCCGTCGCCTTCAGCGCGAGCCACAGCTCCATGCGGACGTCCGGATCGTCCAGGGAGCGGCCGAGGATCTCCTCCACCCGCCGCATCCGGTAGCGCAGGGTGTGGCGGTGGACGCCCAGGTCGGCCGCCGCCGCGTCCCACTGACCGTGCCGGGAGAGCCAGGCCCGCAGCGACGCGACCAGATCGCCGCGGCCCGTGGCGTCGTGGTCCCGGAGCGCGCGGAGCATCCCGTCGGCGAAGGCGCGGACGGCGTCGTCGGCGAGGAGCGGCAGGACCGAACCCGCCGCCAGGTCCTCGTGCTCGACGAGCGCCTTCCCGCGCCGCCTGGCCACCGAGAGCGCCTGCTCCGCCTGCTTGTACGCCGCTGCGGCCGTGATCGGACCGGCCGGGGCCGACAGCCCGATGGTGACGCCTGCGTCCTCCGCGTCCCGTTCCGCGTACCCCTCGCAGGCGGTGACGACCGCGCCCCCGTCGGCGGCGAGGACGACGAGCCGCTGCTCGCTCTCGGGGACGGCGAGCACCGCCTCGCCCGCGCGTGCGGCCGCCGCCTCCAGGGCCTCGGCGAGCACCGGGAGCGGCGGTTCGCCGGTCGTGTCGCCTCCGGCGGGTTCGGCGACGAGGAGCCGGAAGGGGGCGTCGAGCAGCCCGCCGTAGACGTCGCCGGCCACCGCGCGCGCGTGGTCCGGCTGCCCCGCGAGCATCAGCTTCAGGACCGCGGCACCGAGCCGCTGCTCGGCCGCCTGGAGGGAACGGGAGCGCTCCGTGGTGAGGGTGAGCAGGGCGATCGCCGAGTGCACGGCGTACCGCTCGGCCGTACCGAGGGGAGCGCCCGTGCCCACCGCGAGGGCGCCGCGCACCCGGCGTCCCGTCCCCAGCGACTGGAGCTCCACGCGGTCGTCCGTGCCGCCGACCACGGCGCTGACCGGCGCGGGCCGGTCACGCAGCCGCTCCACGTCGGAGGTGAGCCGGGCGGCCCGGCGTGCCGCCCAGTCGGGCGAGACGGCGACGACGGTGCCGGAGGTGTCGTACAGCGCGGCCCAGCCGTCGACGTGGGCGGCGAGCCGGGCGACGACGGCCTCGGGGCCCTCGGCGAGCGCGGCCCTGGTCAGCTCGCGCTGCACCTCGAAACCGGCGGTGACGGCCCGGTACTGGTCGGCGGAGATGGCCGCGGACACGGCCTTGCTGATGGCGAGGAAGGGGGTCCGGCGCGGTACTTCGAGCAGGGGCAGATGCTCCTCGCGGGCCGCGTCGAGGAGCGCCCTCGGGATCTCCTCGTGGTTGACGCCGACGGCGAAGCCGAGCCCGACGACACCCGCGCCGAGCAGCCGTCGTACGTAACGGCGCATCGCCTCCAGGTCCTCGGCATCGAGGGTGAGCGCGGTGGTGAGGAGGAGTTCGCCGCCCTCCATGTACGGGACGGGGTCGGCGAGCTCGCTGACGTGCGCCCACCGGACGGGGGTGTCGAGACGGTCCTCCCCCGCGCGGACGACGAGCTTCAGGGAGGAGTGCTGGACGAGCGAGGCGAGGGTGGGCGGCATCTGGGGACCGTCGGACCTTTGAGCGAGGGGGCGCCACCCAGCCGAGCGGCGCCCCCGATTGTGCCAGGGCCGGAAAGGACCCGCTCAGCCGCGCAGGTCGACCAGGAGGGGTGGCGTGTGCTCGCCGCGTACATGGGTGAGGGAGAGGACGGCGTGGCCGGGCGGGACGGAATGGGCGAGGTCGGAGGCCGACCACCGCTGCCGCTCCACCTCGCGCACGGTGACGGCCTCGGTGGTCACGGCCTTGCCCGTCACCAGCTTGCGCAGGGCGTGGAAGGCCCGGGTCATCGGCTGGTCGGCGAAGACGGTGTGGTGGGCCACCTCCGTGGTCTCCACCCGTTCGGTGCCCCACGCCTCGGCGAAGGCCCGGCCGTCCCAGGTGGGCAGGCCCGCCAGGGCCATCCGGCAGCCGACCGCCGCGAGGAGCGGCCCGTGCAGCGGCTCGGGCACCTCCGCGAGGGTACGGAGGGCGAGGACGACGGCCGCCCTCTGCGGGCGCAGTCGCTGCAGCGCCCGCACGGTCCCGGGCGTGAGCGCGCTGGCCGCGTCGTCCAGGACCAGGAAGGCGACGTGGCCGCGCTTGGAGGGGTCCCGGGTGACGGACTGGAACTGGGCGAGGACCAGTCGGTTCAGGAGCCGCGCCGCCTCCTCCTGGCCGCCCTCCGGCAGGCTGATCCGCACCCGCATCGGGTGTTGGGCGACGGCCGCGAGGGAGAAGGGCCGCACCTCGCTGCGGCCGCCGAAGAAGTCGGCGAAGACGGGCCGGTCGAGGGCGGCGAGCCGGTCGGCGAGGACGGGTCCCAGGTCGGTCGCGGTGCCGATCTGCCGGATCCGGGACTCCAGCTCGCGGCGCATGGCCTGGGCGCCGTCGGCGGGCAGCAGGCCGAGCAGGTCGGTCAGGGTCTCGGCGCGGGCTTCGAGCAGCTCGCGCAGGACCGGGACGGTCGGGAAGTGCCCGTGCGCCGACCGGTATGGGCCGATGAGCTGCGCGAGGACGGTGGCGGCGCGCCGGGTCTCCACGCCCTCCAGGTCGCCGACGAGCCCTTCGGCGAGGAGGCCGGCGGCCTCGTCCGGGTCGGTGACCCCCGCGTACAGGTCGAGGTCGTAGCGGGAGGCGGGGTCACCGAGCCGGACGACGACGTCGTAGGCCTCGTCCGTACCGAGGGGGGCCGAGGCCCCGCCGACGGCGACGACGGCGCAGGCGCCGGTCAGCGCCTGGAGGGTGAGCGCCTCGACGACGGGGGCGACGAGGGCGCGGGTCTTGCCCGCGCCGGAGGGGCCGACCGCGAGGAGGGAGGTGGCGAGGAGGCCGCGGTCGAGCGCCACACCGGCGCCGTGGTAGGCGTGCGGGGTGCGCTCGCCGGGCACGTACCGGCCGATCCGCACCTGGTCGACGAGCAGGTCGTGGGTGGCGGCGCGGTGGGGCAGGTCGCGGTCGCCGGAGGGGTGGGCGCCCAGGGCGGCCCCCTGTTCGACGAGCGTCGTGACGAGGGCGGCCCGGCGGCCCGCGTCCCGGTCCGTCTCCTGCCAGGCGCGGCGGACCCGAGCGCAGTCGACGTCGTTCATCCGCCCGGTCGCCAGTTCGCCGACGAGCACGTCGGCCGCGCGGTGCTGACCGGCTTCGCGCAGCTCCGGCCACTGGGAGAGGGGGACGCCCGGAGCGGCCTCGGGGGCCGGGGTGCCCGCCCCGGCGGCGCGGGCGCGCCGGGCGCGGTAGAGGGCGGGCCATTCGCCGACGCGGGCGAAGGGCAGCACGACGAGCGCGGTGATGAGCGCGTACAGCGGATAGACGAGGAAGGGGGATTCCAGGACGTCGTAGCCGCCCCCGACGAGGGACACGAGGGAGAACACGGGCATGACGACGGGGAGCGGCTCCCAGCCGAGGCCGAAGGCCTCCGGCCAGACGAAGGCCAGAGCGATCAGGGCTCCGGCGCCCGCGAGCGCGGCGCGGACGGGTGCGCGGAACCGGCCGAGATAGAGGCGGACGATCTTGCCCCAGGAGCCGAGCGCGGCGATCGCGCAGACGAGCCCGACGAAGACGACGCCGCCGAACACCTCGTGCGCGGCTGTTCCGTGCCAGTCCCGTGGCGCGGTGGTGCCGTGGTACCACCAGTCGCCGGGGGTGAGGGTCTGGAGGACGGCGTACATGTACGGAAGGGTCCCGCGCCGGTAGGCCGACCAGATGAGCAGGCCGACGGCGACGGGGATGAGCATCCCGGCGACGGTGGCGGGCGCCAGGCGCGCGGGCGCGGGGGGCGGCGGGGGGACGTGCCGGAACCGCCAGACGCCGAGTCCGGCCGTGGGCCGGGGGGCGTCCAGCCAGTCGACGACGGGGGGCCGCGCCCCGGGTGCCCCGGCCGGCCGGGGCGGAGCGGCGGGCGGAGGGGGCGGGGTGTGCGCGGGGACGGGCGGGTGCCCCGCGGCGGGCGGTACGGACGGGGGGCGGACGGCCGGCGGGCCCGCCGGTCGTGGCACCACCCCTCCCCTGGTCTCACGTGACTCGTACGTGCCGTCCGTCTCCATGAACCCCTGCCCCCTGACCAGTCAGGTCGATGCGTCTGCGCATCGTCAATCTAGTGGGCCCGCACCTCTCCGGAGGGGATTCGACCACCCGTACGGCCGATCACGGGGAGGCACGCGGCGGCGGGATCGGTGACCGTCCGGCCACCACCTCGTCACCCCCCGCCCACCCCTCCACCGCCACCCTGTCCATCCCGGACAACGACACACCCCCCAACACTCCCTATCGGCGCATGCCACCGTGCCTCCCCCACGCCTAGCCTGCGAGGAAACCCGCAAGTGCGTCCAGAACACCCCCAGGAGCCCCGCATGAACGCTGTCCCGCAGGAGCGGCGCGTCGTCACCGCCATTCCCGGTCCGAAGTCGCAGGAGCTTCAGGCCCGTCGGCTCGACGCGGTCGCCGGTGGCGTGGGCTCCACGCTGCCCGTCTTCACGAAGCGGGCCGGCGGCGGCATCATCGAGGACGTCGACGGCAACCGTCTGATCGACTTCGGTTCCGGCATCGCCGTGACCTCGGTCGGCGCCTCCGCCGAGGCCGTCGTGCGCCGCGCCTCCGCGCAGCTGCAGGACTTCACCCACACCTGTTTCATGGTGACGCCGTACGAGGGGTACGTGGAGGTCTGTGAGGCGCTCGCCGAGCTGACCCCGGGCGACCACGCCAAGAAGTCCGCGCTGTTCAACTCGGGCGCCGAGGCCGTGGAGAACGCGGTCAAGATCGCCCGTTCGTACACCAAGCGCCAGGCCGTCGTCGTCTTCGACCACGGCTACCACGGCCGTACGAACCTGACCATGGCGCTCACCTCGAAGAACATGCCGTACAAGCAGGGCTTCGGTCCGTTCGCCCCCGAGGTGTACCGCGTGCCGGTGGCCTACGGCTACCGCTGGCCCACCGGTGCCGAGAACTGCGGCCCCGAGGCCGCCGCCCAGGCGATCGACCAGATCAGCAAGCAGATCGGCGCCGACAACGTCGCCGCGATCATCATCGAGCCGGTCCTGGGCGAGGGCGGCTTCATCGAGCCGGCCAAGGGCTTCCTGCCGGCGATCGTGAAGTTCGCCAACGACAACGGCATCGTCTTCGTCGCCGACGAGATCCAGTCCGGCTTCTGCCGCACCGGCCAGTGGTTCGCGTGTGAGGACGAGGGCGTCGTCCCGGACCTCATCACCACCGCCAAGGGCATCGCGGGCGGTCTGCCGCTGGCCGCCGTCACCGGCCGCGCCGAGATCATGGACTCCGTCCACGGCGGCGGTCTGGGCGGCACCTACGGCGGCAACCCGGTGGCCTGCGCCGCCGCGCTGGGCTCCATCGAGACGATGAAGGAGCTCGACCTCAACGCCCGGGCGAAGAACATCGAGTCGGTCATGAAGGCCCGCCTGGCCGCGATGGCCGAGAAGTTCGACGCCATCGGCGACATCCGCGGCCGCGGTGCCATGATCGCCATCGAGCTGGTCCGGGACCGCGGGACCAAGGAGCCGTACGCGGAGGCCGCCGCGGCCCTCGCGAAGGCCTGCCACGCCGAGGGTCTGCTGGTCCTGACCTGTGGCACCTACGGCAACGTGCTGCGTTTCCTGCCGCCGCTGGTCATCGGCGAGGACCTGCTGAACGAGGGTCTCGACATCATCGAGAACGCCTTCGCCCAGATCTGACGCGCCTCCGTGGGGACCACGGTGTGAAGACTCTGTGGGGGGCCGATGGCGGGACGCGTTTCCCGCTGTCGGTCCCCTCTTCTCTGACGTACGGTTTCCGCAGATGAGAGAAACACCCCGGGCGGAGCCTCCCCAGCCCCGCCCACACCGTGCCGTCGCGCACACCACCGGGGCCTCGTGCTCCGGGACTCCTCACCGATCGGATGGCCGCCCGCCCCACACCCCCCGGGGCGAGCGGCGGCCCGATCCTCTCGGCCGCCCTGGAACCACCCCCCCTGTTCCAGGGCGGCCGACTCTCTTCTCGGCGCTCGTCGCCCTCGCCGTCGTGACCTGGCAGGTGCTCGTCCACGGCTCCCTGACCAGGCTCGACGAGCGGGTGTCCCGGGCCGTGGTGGACTCGGTCCCCCGGCCCCTGAGCGAACTCGCCTCCGACCTCGGCGACATGACCGTCGCCCTGCCCGTCCTCGCCTGCGCGATGGCGTACGCGGTGTGGCGCGGCCGTCGTCACGCCGCCCTGTACGCGGGGCTCGCCATGGCCGCCGTACCGCTCCTGGTGATTCCCCTGAAGGAGTGGACGGCCCGCCCCGGCCCCCTGGAGCCCTGGGCCCAGGGCTACTACCCCTCGGGCCATACGGCCACGGCCGCCGTCGCCTACTTCGGCGCTGCCTTCCTCGTCTCGAACCGCCTGATCCCCGTCGCCGCCGTGCTGACGGCGGTGACGGGGACCGGGCTTGTCCTGCGGGGCTTCCACTGGCCGCTCGACGTGCTGGCCAGCCTCTGCCTCTCGCTGCTGGTCCTGGCGGTCAGCTCCAGTTGTACGCGTCGAAGTTCTGCGAGAACTGCCACTGGTTGAAGCGGTCCCAGTTGATCGACCAGGTCATCAGGCCGCGCAGCGCGGGCCAGGTGCCGTGGGTCTGGTAGGAACCGCAGTCGACCTTCTTCGTCAGGCAGTCCAGGGCCTTGTCGACCTCGGCCGGGGCCGTGTGGCCGTTGCCCGCCTGGGTGGACGCCGGGAGGCCGATCGCGACCTGGTCGGCGCGGAGGGCCGGGAAGAAGCGGTCCGCGTTGCCGGCGACGGGGAAGCCGGTGAGCAGCATGTCGGTCATCGCGATGTGGAAGTCGGCGCCGCCCATCGAGTGGTACTGGTTGTCCAGGCCCATGATCGGGCCCGAGTTGTAGTCCTGGACGTGGAGCAGGGTCAGGTCGTCGCGCAGGGCGTGGATGACCGGCAGGTAGGCGCCGGCGCGCGGGTCCTGGCCGCCCCAGGGGCCGGAGCCGTAGAACTGGTAGCCGAGCTGGACGAAGAAGGTCTCCGGGGCCATGGTGAGGACGAAGCCGGAGCCGTACTTGGCCTTGAGGGTCTTGACCGCCTGGATCAGGTTGACGACGACCGGGCTGGTCGGGTTCCGGAAGTCGGTGTCGCCGGTCTGGAGCGACAGCGAGTGGCCTTCGAAGTCGATGTCGAGGCCGTCGAGGCCGTACTCGTCGATGATCTTCGAGACGGAGGAGACGAAGGTGTCACGGGCGGCCGTGGTGGAGAGCTGGACCTGGCCGTTCTGGCCGCCGATCGAGATGAGGACCTTCTTGCCGGCGGCCTGCTTGGCCTTGATCGCCGCCTTGAACTCCGCGAGCGACTCGACGTTCGGGCACTCCGTGGCCGGGCAGAGGCTGAAGCGGATGTCGCCCGAGGTCACCGAGGTCGGTTCGCCGAAGGCGAGGTTGATGACGTCCCAGGAGGCGGGGACGTCGGCCATCCGGGTGTAGCCGGAGCCGTTGGCGAAGCTGGCGTGGAGGTAGCCGACGAGGGCGTGCGCGGGCAGGCCGGGGGTGCCGCCCCCGCCGCTGGTGGTCGTCGCGCTCACGGCGGTCGACTTCGCGGACTCGCCGGCGCTGTTCACCGCGCTGACCTGGAAGGTGTACGCGGTGGAGGGCGTGAGCCCGGTCGCGGTGGCGGAGGTGCCGGTGACCGTCTGGATCCTCGTGGTCCCCCGGTAGACGTGGTACGAGGTGGCGCCGGAGACTGCGGACCAGGTCAGCGGCACGGAGGTGGAGGTCGGGGAGCCCGCCGCGAGACCGGCGGGGGCGGCCGGGAGCTGCACCGGGTCGCCGCCGGGGCCGTACAGGGAGAGGTCGTCGGCCTGGTAGGCGGGGGTGCCGTACCAGCCGTGGGTGTAGATCGTCACCGAGGTGGTGGAGGCGCCCGTGGTGAACGACGTCGACAGTTTCCGCCAGTCGGGGGCGGAGCCGGTCCAGGTGGAGACGTCGGTGGTGCCGGTGCCGGACGCGCCGAGGTAGACGTAGCTGCCGCGGACCCAGCCGCTGAGCGTGTACGCGGAGTTGGGCTTGACGGTGACGGTCTGCGAGCAGCGGGCGTTGTCGCTGCCGGCGGGGGTCGCCTGGAGCGCCTTCGTGCCGCTGCGGACGGGCGAGGTGACGGCGGCGCCGCTGCCCGCCGTGCAGGTCCAGCCGTCGAGGCCGGCCTCGAAGCCGCCGTTGCGGGCGAGTTCGCTGTCGGCGGCCTGGGCCGTCGGGGTGAGCGCGGCGAGTCCGCCGGCGGCGAGGACACCCGCGAGGAGCAGGGTGAGAGGTCTGGCGCGGTCCACAACTGCCTCCGGGGATGGGGGAATCGAGGTGGGAGCGCGCCACAGCATGGTCCAGACCAATCAAGTGGTCAAGACCTCCGCTCCCGACGTCCGCACGGCGGACGGCGGTCCCCGCCCACCGTACGCACCACGCCGCCTACGACACCCCTCCCGCCCGCCCGATCCGCCCCGCCGCCTCGTGCATGGCCAGTTCCAGGAGCGCGGCGTCGGTGAGGGTGCCCGAACCGTCCGGCGCCACCAGCCAGCGCACTCCGCCGGTGGCGCGCCCCGGGTACGGGACCACGATCCAGGTTCCGGCGCCCGCGCCCCGCACCCCGGTGCCGAGCCAGCGGGTCGCGGTGCCCGGCGGGACGAAGAAGCCCATCCGGGCGTCGCCGAAGTCGGCGAGGACCGGGCCCGGCCGGTCCACGAGGCGGGTCAGCACGTCGAGCGTGGGGTAGCCGAGCTCGGCCGGCAGGATCAGGACGTCCCAGCGCCTGCCGGCGGGCAGCAGCGCGACCCCGTGCGGGTTGCGCTCCCACTCCCACCGGCAGGCGTCGGGATCGGGTGCTACCGAAACCAACCACTCCACCGCGCTCTTGGCGCCCGAGGCCCCCGTACCAGTCATCGCAACGGTCTCCTTCCGTGTGGACACGGTGTCCGTACGGAGAGAGCGGTTCGGGCGGCTGCTCTTACGCGGTTTCAGCTACCCATCAGTTGTGATGTGGGTCACATGACGGAGTCTCAGCTGTCGAAGCCCAGGCCCATCCGGTCCATCGCCTTCAGCCACAGGTTGCGGCGGCCGCCGTGCTCGTCGGCCCGCGCCATCGACCACTTGGTGATACCGATGCCGGCCCAGGCGATCGGCTCGGGCGGGAAGGGCAGCGGCTTGGAGCGGACCATCTCGAGCTCGGTGCGCTCGGTGCGCTCCCCCGCGAGCAGGTCGAGCATCACGTCCCCGCCGAAGCGGGTGGCGCCGACACCGAGGCCGGTGAACCCGGCCGCGTACGCCACCTTGCCCTGGTACGCCGTACCGAAGAAGGCCGAGAAGCGGGAGCAGGTGTCGATCGCGCCGCCCCAGGCGTTGCTGAAGCGGAGCCCCTCCAGCTGCGGGAAGCAGTGGAAGAACTGCTCGGCGAGCTTGAGGTAGGTCTCCGGGCGGTGGTCCCTCTCGGCGCTGACCTTGCCGCCGAAGGGGTAGATCGCGTCGTAGCCGCCCCACAGGATGCGGTGGTCGGCGGTGATCCGGAAGTAGTGGAACTGGTTGGCGCAGTCGCCGAGCCCCTGCCGGTTCCGCCAGCCGACGGAGGCGAGCTGCTCGGGGGTGAGCGGCTCGGTCATCAGGGCGTAGTCGTAGACCGGGACGGTGTACGGGCGGACCCGCTTGACCAGCGACGGGAAGACGTTGGTGCCGAGCGCGACCCGGCGGGCGACCACCTTGCCGTACGGGGTGCGCACCCCCATGCCGGCGCCGGCGGAGACCAGCTCCAGGCCCGGGGTGTTCTCGAAGATCCGGACGCCCAGGCCGAGGCAGGCCCGCTTCAGGCCCCAGGCCAGCTTGGCGGGGTCCAGCATGGCGACGCCGCGCCGGTCCCACAGGCCGCCGAGGAAGGTCGGTGAGTCGACCTCGGCGCGCACGGCGTCACGGTCGAGGAGTTCGAGGCCGTCCGCGAGGCCGAGCCGGTCGATCTCCTCGTACATCTCGTGGAGTTCCTCGACCTGGTACGGCTCGGTGGCCACGTCGATCTCACCGGTGCGCTCGAAGTCGCAGTCCAGGGAGTAGCGGGCGACCGCGTCCTCGATGGCGTCGAGGTTGCGCTCGCCGAGCTCCTCCAGCTTCGGCAGCTCGCCCGGCCAGCGGGCGAGCCCGTTGCCGAAGCCGTGGGTGAGGGAGGCGGCGCAGAAGCCCCCGTTGCGGCCCGAGGCGGCCCAGCCCACCTCGCGGCCTTCGATCAGGACGACATCCCTGGCGGGGTCGCGCTCCTTGGCGAGGAGCGCGGTCCACAGTCCGCTGTAGCCGCCGCCGACGACGAGGAGATCGCACGTCTCGGTGCCGGTGAGGGCGGGCAGGGCTCCCGGCTTGCCGGGATCTTCCAGCCAGAAGGGGACGGGCTGGGCGTCGGAGAGAGATTGTGCAGCGAGACGCATGGCGACTGGGGCCATGGTTTCCAACTCCTTCGGTGCCTGGGCGGCCTTCGCTCAGGCTGTTGCTGTTTTCTTGCGCCGGTTCGTGATGATTTGCCCGGCCATGACCACCAGTACCGCGAGGACGAACATCGCGGTGCCGATGACGTTGATCTGAACGGGTGTTCCACGCTGCGCCGAGCCCCAGACGAACATGGGGAAGGTGACGGTGGAGGGGCCCGCGTTGAAGTTGGTGATGATGAAGTCGTCGAACGAGAGCGCGAAGGCGAGCAGGGCGCCGGCGGCGATTCCCGGCGCGGCGATCGGCAGGGTCACCCGCAGGAAGGTCTGCGTGGGCCCGGCGTAGAGGTCGCGCGCGGCCTCCTCAAGGCGCGGGTCCATGGACATGACCCGGGCCTTGACCGCCGTCACGACGAACGACAGGCAGAAGGTGATGTGGGCGATCAGGACCGTCCAGAAGCCCAGCTCGATCCCCATGTTGAGGAAGAGGGTGAGCAGCGAGGCGGCCATGACGACCTCGGGCATCGCCATCGGCAGGAAGATCAGCGAGTTGATCGCGCCGCGGGCCCGGAAGCGGTAGCGGACGAGCGCGAAGGCGATCATCGTGCCGAGGGCGACGGCGCCGAGGGTGGCCCAGGCGGCCAGCTGGAGCGAGAGCGACAGCGACTGGCACATGTCGGCGACGCCGCAGGGGTCCTTCCAGGCGTCGAGGGAGAACCGCTGCCAGGAGTAGTTGAAGCGCCCGTTCGGCTTGTTGAACGAGAACACCATCACGACGATGTTCGGCAGGAGCATGTACGCGAGCGTCAGCAGGCCCGCGATGACGACGAGGTTCCTACGGATCCAACGCATCAGACCAGATCCTCCGTTCCCGCTCGGCGGATGTACACGGTGACCATGACGAGGACGATCGCCATGAGGATGAAGGAGAGCGCGGCCGCCGTCGGGTAGTCGAGCACCCGCAGGAACTGCGACTGGATCACGTTGCCGACCATCTTGGTGTCGGTCGAGCCGAGCAGTTCGGCGTTGACGTAGTCGCCGCTGGCCGGGATGAAGGTGAGCAGGGTGCCGGAGACGACGCCGGGCATCGACAGCGGGAAGGTCACCTTGCGGAAGGTGGTGGCCGGTGAGGCGTACAGGTCCCGCGCGGCCTCGTGCAGCCGGCCGTCGATCCGCTCCAGGGAGGTGTACAGGGGCAGGATCATGAAGGGCAGGAAGTTGTACGTGAGACCGCAGACGACCGCCATCGGGGTGGCGAGCACCCGGTCGCCCTCGGTCCAGCCGAGCAGGCTGGTCACGTCGAGGACGTGCAGCGCGTTCAGGACGTCCACGACGACGCTGTCGTCCGCCAGGATCGTCTTCCAGGCCAGGGTCCGGATGAGGAAGCTGGTGAAGAAGGGCGCGATGACGAGGACGAGGAGCAGGTTGCGCCAGCGGCCGGCCTTGAAGGCGATCAGGTACGCGAGCGGGTAGCCGAGCAGCAGGCAGAGGACGGTCGCGGTCCCGGCGTACAGCAGGGAGCGGACGAACTGCGGCCAGTACTCCTGGAAGGCGTCCCAGTAGGTCTGGAAGTGCCAGGTGACCTGGAAGCCCGCTTCGAGGGAGCCGGTCTGGACCGAGGTCGAGGCCTGGTAGACCAGCGGCAGGGCGAAGAAGACGACCAGCCAGACGATGCCGGGCAGCAGCAGCCAGTACGGGACGAGCCGCTTGCGGGTGGAGGGCTTGCGCGGAACGGGTTCCCCGGTCGGCGGCGCCGTCTCCTCCTTGGTGAGGGTGGTGGTGCTCATCCGGCGTCCTCCACCGTCTCCACGCCCGCGGAGCCCACTGTCCCGGCAAGCAGGGACTGGGCGGCGTCGAGCCCGAAGGTGTGCGCCGGGTTCCAGTGCAGGACCACCTCGGCGCCGGGGAGGAGTCCCGCGCGCCTCTCGACGTTCTGCTCGTACACCTGGAGTTCGGCCCCGGCCGGGCTGTTCACCACGTACTGGGTGGAGACGCCGATGAAGGAGGAGTCGACGATCCGGCCGGTGATCCGGTTGCGGCCGTCGGCTATCGCGCCCGCGTCGTCCTTGTGCGTCAGCGAGATCTTCTCGGGGCGGACGCCCACGAGCACCTTGCCGCCCTGGCGGACGGCGGAGGTACAGCGGTCGCCGGGGACGCGGAGCCTGCCGCCGCCCGCGGTGACCAGCACGTCGGAGCCCGTCTCCAGGACCTCGGCCTCGATGAGGTTGGAGGTGCCGAGGAAGTTGGCGACGAAGGTGGTCCGCGGGTTCTCGTACAGGTCGGCGGGGGCGCCGAGCTGCTCGACCCGGCCGCCGTTCATCACCGCGACCTGGTCGGCCATCGTCATGGCCTCCTCCTGGTCGTGGGTGACGTGCACGAAGGTGATGCCGACCTCGGTCTGGATCCGCTTCAGCTCCAGCTGCATCTGGCGGCGCAGCTTGAGGTCGAGGGCGCCGAGCGGCTCGTCGAGGAGGAGCACCTGGGGGTGGTTGATGAGCGCGCGGGCCACGGCGACGCGCTGCTGCTGGCCGCCGGAGAGCTGGTGCGGCTTGTGCCGGGCCTTGTCGCCGAGCTGGACGAGCTCCAGCATGTCGTCGACCTGCTTCTTCACCGACTTGATGCCCCGGCGGCGCAGGCCGAAGGCGATGTTCTCGGTGATGTCCATGTGCGGGAAGAGCGCGTAGGACTGGAAGACGGTGTTGACGGGCCGCTTGTACGGCGGGAGGGCGGTGACGTCCTTGTCGCCGAGGAAGACGGTGCCGGTGCTGGGGTCCTCCAGGCCCGCGATCATCCGCAGCGTGGTGGTCTTGCCGCAGCCGGAGGCGCCGAGGAGGGCGAAGAAGGAGCCCTGCGGGACGGTCAGGTCGAGCGGGTGGACGGCGGTGAAGGAGCCGTACGACTTGCTGATCCCGGTGAGACGGACGTCGCCGCCGCCAGTGTTCTTTCCGGTGTGCGCAGTCTTGTCAGTCATGGGTTGCGGTCCCAGGGGAGTGAGAGAGGTGGACGAGGCCGGACTCAGGCGCCGATGAGCTTGGCGAACTTCTCCTCGTACGCCGTCTCCTCCGCGCTGGTGAGCGAGCGGAAGGCGTGCGACTTCTTGGCCATGGCCTTGTCCGGGAGGATCAGCGTGTTGTTCGCGAGTTCGGGGTCGATCTTGGCGAGCTCGTCCTTCACCCCGTCGACGGGGCAGACGTAGTTGATGTACGCGGCGAGCCGGGCGGCGACGGGGAGCTCGTAGTAGTGGTCGATGAGCCGCTCGGCGTTCGTCTTGTGCCGGGCCTGGGCGGGGACGAGCAGGTTGTCGCTGGACGTGATGTAGCCGGCGGACGGGATGGAGAACCTGATGTCCGGGTTGTCCGCCTGGAGCTGGATGACGTCGCCGGCCCAGGCGAGGCAGGCCGCGAGGTCGCCCTTGTCCAGGTCGGAGGTGTAGTCGTTGCCGGTGAAGCGGCGGATCTGCTTCTTGTCGACGCCCTTCTGGAGCCGTCCGACCGCCGCGTCGTAGTCGGCGTCCGTGAAGTTCCCGGGGTCCTTGCCGAGGTCGAGCAGGGTCATGCCGACCGAGTCGCGCATCTCGGTGAGGAAGCCGACCCGGCCCTTGAGCGAGGGGTCGTCCAGGAGCTGGGTGACCGAGTCGACCTTCTTCCCGCCGGTCGCCTTCACGTTGTACGCGATGACCGTGGAGATGCCGGTCCACGGGTACGAGTAGGCGCGGCCCGGGTCCCAGTCGGGGCTGCGGAACTGGGCGGAGAGGTTCGCGTAGGCGTGGGGCAGGTTCGAGGCGTCCAGCTTCTGCGCCCAGCCGAGCCGGATCATCCGGGCGGCGAGCCAGTCGGTGACGCATATCAGGTCGCGGCCGGTGTCCTGGCCGGCCGCGAGCTGCGGTTTGATCTTGCCGAAGAACTCGACGTTGTCGTTGATGTCCTCGGTGTACTTGACCTTGATCCCGGTGCGCTTCGTGAACGCCTCCAGGCTGGGGCGGGACTTCTCGTCCTCACTGACGTCCATGTACTCGGTCCAGTTGGAGAAGGCGAGGGTCTTCTCCTTGGCCGAGACGTCCGTGGAGGCGGGCCCCTGGCCCTCCCGCTTGGCCGGCGGGATGCCACAGGCGCTCAGCGCGGCGAGGCCGCCGACGGTGAGCGCGCCGACACCGCCCGCCCGCAGCATCGAACGGCGGCTCAGGGCGCCCCGGCCGCTCGTCAGGCTGCGACGTATCGCCGCGGTCTGCGCGGCGGACAGGCTGTCGGGCTCGTACTGCTCCATGCGCTGTGCCCTTTCGGGATGGTTGCGCCGCCGGTCGGGCGGCAGATTGCTATCGGTCCCCGAAGATCGTGCGGTGCCAGTCCTTCGCGGCGACCGCGGTGTTGTCGAACATCACGTGCTTGACCTGCGTGTACTCCTCGAAGGAGTAGGCCGACATGTCCTTCCCGTACCCCGATGCCTTGGTGCCGCCGTGGGGCATCTCGCTGATGATCGGGATGTGGTCGTTGACCCAGACACAGCCGGCCTTGATCTCCCGGGTGGCGCGGTTGGCCCGGTAGACGTCCCGGCTCCAGGCAGAGGCGGCCAGGCCGTACGGGGTGTCGTTGGCGAGCCGGATGCCCTCGTCGTCGCCGTCGAAGGGCAGGGCCACCAGGACCGGGCCGAAGATCTCCGACTGCACGACCTCGCTGTCCTGGGCGGCGCCGGTGATCAGGGTCGGACGATAGTACGCACCGTCGGCGAGCTCTCCGCCAGGGGCTTCGCCGCCGGTGACGACGGTGGCGTAGCCGCGGGCCCGCTCGACGAAGTCGGCGACCCGGTCGCGCTGCGCGTGGCTGATCAGCGGGCCGAGGTCGGTGGTGGGGTCGAAGGGGTCGCCCAGGCGGACGGTCTCCATCAGTTCGGCGACGCGGGCGACGAAGGCGTCGAAGAGCGGGCGCTGCACGTACGCGCGGGTGGCCGCGGTGCAGTCCTGGCCGCTGTTGATGAGGGAGGCGGCGACGGCGCCGTGGGCGGCGGCCTCCAGGTCGGCGTCGTCGAAGACGACGAAGGGTGCCTTGCCGCCGAGTTCGAGGTGGAGGCGCTTGACGGTGGCGGTGGCGATCTCGGCGACCCGCTTGCCGACGGGGGTGGAGCCGGTGAAGGAGGTCATGACGACGTCGGGGTGGCCGACGAGGTGCTCGCCCACCGTGCGTCCCGCGCCGTTGACGATGTTGATGACGCCGTCGGGGATGCCGGCCTCCGTCGCCGCCTGGGCGAACATCAGGGAGGTCAGCGGGGTGAGCTCGGCGGGCTTCAGGACGATCGTGTTGCCGGCCGCGACGGCCGGGAGGATCTTCCAGGCGGCCATCTGGAGCGGGTAGTTCCAGGGGGCGATGGAGCCGACGACCCCGATCGGCTCGCGCCGGATGTACGAGGTGTGGTCGCCGCTGTACTCGCCGGCCGACTGGCCCTGGAGGTGACGGGCGGCCCCCGCGAAGAAGGCGGTGTTGTCGACGGTGCCGGGCACGTCGAACTCGGTGGTGAGCCGGAGGGGCTTGCCGCACTGGAGGGACTCGACGCGGGCGAAGTCCTCGGCCCACTCGGCGAGGACGCCGGCGAAGCGGTGCAGCGCGTCGGAGCGTTCACCGGGAGTGGCGCCCGCCCAGCCCGGGAACGCGGCCTTGGCGGCGGCGACGGCCTCGTCGACGTCGGCGGTGGAGGCGAGCGCGTAGGAGTAGACGCTCTTCCCGGTCGCCGGGTCGATCACGCTGTGTTCCTGACCGGAGGTTCCGGCGCGGAGCCGGCCGCCGATGTACTGTGCGCCGTCCGCGAAGCGGTCCGTCACCTGGAAGCGGTTGCCCATGACGCTCTCCGTTGTCCCAGCTCGATTTGAGTGCCGATCCTGACATGACGACAGTGGGCCAACAAGTGATTCCGTTGTTGCCTTTTGGTTACGCGACGGAATCGGTCGACCATGTGTCGAGGCGCCCGGAAAATCTCCGTACGGAGTGTCCGTGGCGGATGCCACACTCGCATGCATGAGCGAGATCGAAGCCCTGACACAGCAGGTCAACAGGGGTGACAGGGTGAAGTGGCTGCACTTCTGGGGCCACCGCCCGCACCCGGACGGGCGCCTCTCGGCGAGCTGCCTCAGCCAGTGGTGGCCGTCCCCGTTCGTCGTCGACGGCGTGTCGTACGGGACGGCGGAGCACTGGATGATGGCGGCCAAGGCCCGTCTCTTCGGGGACGCGGAGGCCGAGCGGGCGGCGCTGACCGCCGCCACCCCGGCGGAGGCCAAGAAGGCCGGCCGGCTGGTGCGGGACTTCGACGAGACGGTGTGGCGGCGGGAGCGCTTCGGGATCGTCGTCGAGGGCAGCGTCCACAAGTTCTCCTCGGACGAGTCCCTGCGCGCATACCTCCTGGGCACGCGCGGCCGCGTGCTGGTGGAGGCCAGCCCGATGGACCGCGTCTGGGGCATCGGACTCGCCGCCGACGACGCCCGCGCCCACGACCCCGCCCGCTGGCGCGGCGAGAACCTCCTGGGCTTCGCCCTGATGGAGGCACGGGAGCGCCTGCTCCTCGGCACCTGAGAGCACGCGGGGCTCGACGCGTGACGGAAGCGGGCGCCCGGGACGGACAAGCGGGCCCGCACCGGATCGGTGCGGGCCCGGCCCAACAAGAAGGCCCGCTCCCACCCGACGCGAGCGCCCCGGACGGACGAGAGGGCCCCGCACCGATCCGGTGCGGGGCCCTCTCGTTCGTACGGGACCTCAGCGGCCGCTCTCGACCACCAGGCTCGACGCGAACGGGTCCTCGTCGTACCCCGGGTCTTCGAAGGACGAGGAGTCCTGGGTGACCGCCCAGAGGATGAATCCCAGGAAGACGGCGCTGACCAGGGTGCCGATCGCACCGAGCACGATGCCCGCGATCGCCATGCCCCGGTTCGTCGCCTCGCCCCGGCCCACCTTCTTCAGGCCGATGATGCCGAAGATCAGCGCCAGGATGCCGAGGATCGTCCCCAGTCCGTACAGGCAGAACCCCGCCACCGCGATGATGCCGAGCACCATCGAGGTGGTGCCCATGCCGTTGGACGGCGGCTGCTGCCAGCCGGGCTGGCCGGTGTAGCCGCTACTGCCGTACGACGGATATCCGGGGTAGCCGTACCCGGAGGTCGACGGCGTGGCAGGCGGGACGGCGGCCGTCGGGTAGCCGTAGCCCCCGGAGGTGTCCGCCGCCGGGTAGCCGTACGCGCCGGGCGTGGCCGCCGGACCGCCGGGCGCCACCGGGGGCGGCGGCACCGCGCCCGGCTCGGGTGTGAGCGGCATGGACGTGACGGTCTGCTGGTCGTGCACCGGCGCGGGCGACGGCGTCACCGGCTTGCTCAGTTCCACCCCGTCGCGGTTCGGCGGAGCCCACGGGTCCGTCGGGTCGTAACCGCCCCGCGACTGGTCTCGGTTGTCAGACATGGGCCTCCCCCATCATGGTCCCGCCATGCTACGACCTCCCCCCTCCGGGGGAACCGCCCGGCCTACGATGATCCGATGACCGATCTCCATCCCTTCATCGCCGGACTCCCCAAGGCCGAGCTGCACGTCCACCACGTGGGCTCCGCCTCCCCCCGGATCGTCGCCGAGCTGGCCGCCCGCCACCCCGACTCCAAGGTCCCCACGGACCCGGAGGCGCTGGCCGACTACTTCACGTTCACCGACTTCGCGCACTTCATCGACGTCTACCTGTCGGTCGTCGACCTGGTCCGCACCCCCGAGGACGTCCGGCTGCTGACCTTCGAGGTCGCCCGGGACATGGCCCGGCAGAACATCCGGTACGCCGAGCTGACCATCACCCCCTACTCCTCGACCCGCCGCGGCATCGACGAGCGCGCCTTCATGGCGGCGATCGAGGACGCCCGCAAGGCGGCCGAGGCCGAGTTCGGCACGGTCCTGCGCTGGTGCTTCGACATCCCCGGCGAGGCCGGTCTGGCCTCCGCGGAGGAGACCGCCCGTCTCGCCACCACCGACGGGCTGCGCCCCGAGGGCCTGGTCTCCTTCGGCCTCGGCGGCCCGGAGATCGGTGTGCCGCGTCCGCAGTTCAAGCCGTACTTCGACCTGGCGCGGGCGGCCGGTCTGCACTCCGTCCCGCACGCGGGCGAGACCACCGGCCCGGAGACGGTCTGGGACGCGATCAACGACCTGGGCGCCGAGCGCATCGGCCACGGCACCAGCTCGGTCCAGGACCCGGCGCTCCTCGCGCACCTGGCGGAGCACCGCATCGCCCTGGAGGTCTGCCCGACCTCCAACATCGCCACCCGGGCCGTCGCCACCCTCGACGAGCACCCGATCCGGCGGATGGTGGAGGCCGGCGTCCTCGTCACGGTCAACAGCGACGACCCGCCGATGTTCGGCACCGACCTCAACAACGAGTACGCGGTCGCCGCCCGTCTCCTCGGTCTCGACGAGCGCGGTGTCGCCGCCCTCGCCAAGAACGCGGTGGAGGCCTCCTTCCTCGACGCGGCCGGGAAGACCCGGATCGCCGCCGAGATCGACACGTACACCGACGACTGGCTCGCGCGCTGACGACGGCGAGAATGGGGCCATGGACTCCGACACCGCCATGGACCCCGTCGCCGCCGAGGACCCCGTCGCCGCCGAGGACCCCGTCGCCGCCGCGGGAGCCGCCGGCCCGGACGGGAAGGTCCGGCACCATGGAGGCACCCCGGCGCCCGTCACCGTCGTGGGCCATCGCGGCGACCCGTACCGCGTCCGCGAGAACACGCTCCGCTCGATCGCCTCGGCGATCGAGCGGGGGGCGGACGCCGTCGAGGTCGACGTCCGGCTGACGAGGGACGGGGTGCCCGTCCTCCTCCACGACGACACCCTCAAACGCCTGTGGGGCCACGACCGGCCCCTCTCCGCGCTCTCGTACGAGCAGGTCCGCGAGCTGACGTACGGCGGGATCCCCACCCTGCGCGAGGCGCTGCTCACCGCCGGGGAGAGGCGGCTGATGCTGGACCTGCCGGGCGGGAACGAGGACTCGGTCCGCACGATCGTCCGCACCGTCCGCGAGTGCGGCGCCGGGGAGCGCGTCTACTACTGCGCGGGGGCCGTCGCCATGCTCCAGGTGCGCGCCGCCGACCCGGCCGCCGAGATCGCCCTGACGTGGACCTCGCTCGCCCCGCCCCGACCGGTGCTGCTCGACGCGGTGCGCCCGCGCTGGCTCAACTACCGCTTCGGGCTGGTGGGTCGGGAGCTGACGGAGCGGATCCACCGGGACGGTCTGCTGGTCTCGGCCTGGACCGCGGACACCTCGCGCACCATGCGTAAGCTGATCTTGAACGGGGTCGACTCGATCACCACGAACCGGGTCGCCACCCTCGCCGCCGTCCTGCGAAAGGCTCGCGCATGAACGACCGGATCCGGACCGACATCGCCCACAACGCCCGGGTGTGGAACTACTGGCTGGGCGGCAAGGACAACTACCCGGTGGACCGGGAGGTCGGCGACCAGGTCACCGCCTTCTACCCGAGCATCGGCGAAGTGGCGCGCGCGGACCGGGCGTTCCTCGGCCGCGCCGTGACCCATCTGGCCGCCGAGGCGGGCGTCCGCCAGTTCCTGGACATCGGTACGGGCCTGCCGACCGCCGACAACACCCACGAGGTGGCCCAGCGGGCCGCGCCGGACGCCCGGGTCGTCTACGTCGACAACGACCCGATCGTCCTCACCCACGCCCGCGCGCTGCTCACCAGCGCGCCGGAGGGGGTCACCGAGTACGTGGACGCCGACGCGCACGACCCGGAGAAGATCCTGGCGGAGGCCGGCGCGACGCTCGACCTGTCCCGTCCGGTCGCGGTCATGATGCTCGGCATCCTCAACTTCGTCCTGGACACCGACGAGGCCCGGCGGATCGTACGGACCCTGATGGACGCCGTACCTTCCGGCAGCCACCTGGTCCTCACCCACCCGACGCTGGAGCCGGAGCTGGGCGGCGAGGGCAACGAGGCCGCGATGGCGTTCTGGAACGAGAACGCGACCCCGCCGATCACGGCCCGCGGCCGCGCCGAGTTCACCTCCTTCCTGGACGGGCTCGACCTCCTGGAGCCGGGCGTCGTCTCCTGCGCGCGCTGGCGCTCCACCTCGGCGGACGCGTACACGGTGGCGCAGTTCGGCGCGGTGGGCCGCAAACCGTAATGGGCGTACGGGGGGCCGTACGGAACGGGTGGACGCGGGCGCGGGGCTGGGGCGCGGCGAACCCGTGGGCGGTGGACATCGGGATCGCGCTCCTCGTGCAGGCGGCGATGACGATGCCGTTCGTGGTGCCGCGCGGGCCCGAGCTGGAGCCGGCGACCTGGCCCGCGTACGGGCTGACGACGCTCACCGTGGTGCCCTTGGTCTGGCGGCGGCGGGCGCCCTTCGCCGTCCTGCTCGCGATCCTGGCGGCGAGCACGCTGTACGTGCTCGTCATGGAGGGTCCGGGGCAGCCGCTGCCGTACACGGGGCTCGTCAGCGTCTACACGATCGCCGTGCTCTCCCCGCCCGGGAAGCGGCTGGCGACGGCGGCGCTGCTGGTGGTCGCGGTCCCGTTCTCGGTCTGGCTCAACACCCGGTCGGCCCGCGAACTGACCTTCTCCCTCTTCGTGTTCGGGGCCGCGTACGTCTTCGGCCGGCTCCAGGACGCCCGGCAGCGGGAGCACCGGATCGAGGCCGAGCGGGCCGCCGCCCGCGAACGGGCCCGGATCGCCCGGGAGATGCACGACATCCTGTCCCACGCGGTGAGCCTGATGGTCGTGCAGGCGGAGGCGGGGCCGGTGGCGGTACGGACGGCCCCGGAGCGCGCCGAGGCCGCCTTCGAGGCGATCTCGGCGACGGGCCGCGACGCGATGGTCCAGCTGCGGCAGATGCTGGGGGTCCTGCGCGAGGGCGCCGAGGGGACGGCGCCCAGGGAACCGCAGCCGGACCTCGCGGGCATCCCTGACCTCGTCGCCCGGGTGCGGGCCGGGGGTCTGGCCGTCTCGTACGCGACGGAGGGCGGGGTACGGGCGCTGCCCGCGACGACCGGCGCGAGCGTCTACCGGATCGTGCAGGAGGCCCTGACGAACGTCGTCCGGCACGCGGACGCCCGCACGGCCGACGTCCGGCTCTCCCACGCGGACGGGGTCCTGCGGGTCACGGTCACCGACGACGGACGCGGCCCCGGGGCGGGACCCGGCGGGCACGGCCTGACCGGCATCCGGGAGCGGGCCGCCGCGCACGGCGGCACGGCGACGACCGGCCCCGGGCCGGGCGGCCGGGGGTTCGAGGTGCGGGTCCTGCTCCCCGTACCCTCCACGGCGGAGGTGGGGAGATGACGACGATCCGCGTGGTGGTCGCCGACGACCAGGAGCTGGTCCGCAGCGGCTTCGCGATGATCCTGGACGCGCAGCCCGACATCGAGGTGGTGGCGGAGGCCGGGGACGGGGCGGAGGCGATCGAGGCGGTGCGCCGGCACGCGCCCGACGTGGCCCTGCTCGACATCCGGATGCCCAGGACCGACGGCATCGAGGCCTGCCGGGCGATCAGCGCGGAGTCCGGTTGCCGGACGGTCATCCTGACGACCTTCGACACCGACGCGTACGTGTACGAGGCGCTGCACGCGGGCGCGAGCGGCTTCCTCCTCAAGGACGTCCGACGGGACGACCTGGTGCACGCGGTGCGGGTGGTGGCGGCGGGCGACTCGCTGCTCGCGCCGTCCGTGGCCCGGCGGCTCGTGGAGCAGTACACGGCGGGCGGACCGCGCCGGACGGCTCCCGGCCCGGACCCCCGGCTCGACGTGCTGACCGGCCGGGAGCGGGAGACGCTGCTGCTGCTCGCGCGCGGCCTGTCGAACGCGGAGATCGCGGCGGAGCTGGTGGTGAGCGACCACACGGTGAAGACCCATGTGGGGAACGTGCTCGCCAAGCTGGGCCTGCGCGACCGGATCCAGGCGGTGATCTGCGCGTACGAGACGGGCCTGGTCGCGGCCGGCTCTCCCCCGCCCGGGGGAGGCGCGGGGCCCGGCTCCTCCCCCGCGTCGGCGAGGAACTGACCCCCACGAGACCGCCGGTGCGGGCGATCCGCGCGGCGCCCCTGGTCAGCAGGATGGAGCCGTCGAGAACAACGGCTCACACCACCGGAGTTGACCATGAGGACGTCCACCCGCACGCTGCTCGCCGCCGCCCTGGTCCTGGGGGTCGCCGCGGGACCGGCGACCGTCCCGGCGTTCGCCACGGGCCCCGCCGCCGTGTCCCGGACGGCGGCTCCGTCCCTGGACACGGTGATGTCGGCGGCGATCGCGGGCCTGCCCCGCGCCGACGCCACGGCCGCGCTGGTCCGGGTCGGCGGCACCGAGGGTTCCTGGCAGGGGAGTTCGGGCGTCCACGACCTGGAGAGCGGCGCCCCGGCGGACCCGGCCGCCCGCTTCCGGGCCGGATCGGTGACGAAGGTGTTCACGGCGGCGACCGTCCTCCAGCTCGCCGCCGAGGGCCGGATCGACCTGGACCGCCCGGCCCGCTCGTACCTGCCGGAGCTGATCCCCGGCCGATACGCCACGGTGACCGTACGCCAGCTCCTGAACCACACCCACGGCATCCCGGCCCCCGACCTGGCCGTCGGGACGACGGTGGAGGAGTGGTACGCGAACCGCTTCCGGGTCCACACCCCGGAGGCGATGGTCCGCTCGGCGACGGCGAAGCCGCGCGAGTTCCGGCCGGGCACCCGGCAGCACTACCTGAACATCGGGTACACGATCGCCGGTCTGCTCGTGGAGCGGGTCACCGGCGACACGTTCGAGCGTCAGGTGGAGCGGCGGATCCTGCGCCCCCTCGGCCTCCGGAACACCTACCTGCCCGGCACGGCCGCCGGGATCACCGGCCCGTACAACCACGGCTACCAGACGATGCGGCTCGACGACGGGACGAGGGGACTCCGGGACGTCTCCGTGTGGCGGGCGACGGACGGCTGGGCGGCCGGGGACCTCGTCTCGACCACCGCCGACCTGGAACGCTTCGTCCGGGCGCTGTTCGCCGGCCGGGTGGTGCGCGGCCCGCTCCTTGAGGAGATGTTCACCCTGCCGAGGGTCGCGGACCTCGGGAGCGGCGACCCGGCCGCGTACTCCGCCGGCCTGTCGATGAAGCGGCTCGGCGGGCGCGAGGTGTGGGGCAAGACGGGCGGCCGCTGGGGGTACAACACGGCCGTCGCGTCGACCCGCGACGGCGCGCGCACCCTCGTCTACAGCGTCAACTCGACCGACGCGAAGGGCCAGGACATGAACCCGACCGCGCTGAACGTCATGGTGGCGGCGTACGGCCTCCCGGACTGACAGCGGACGCCCGCCCGGTCACCGGCGGCCCCAGTGGAGCACCTGCTCGCGGGGGCCGGTCCGGGAGGCCGCTAGGCGGGTACGGCCTCCGGAGCCGCCGTCGCCGTGAGGGCCTCCAGGCGCTTGATCATCCGGCGTACGTGGAGCAGCGGCAGGATCCCGATGACGCCGAAGGACATGTCGATGACCGACCACCAGAAGGGGATGCCCCGGATCGGGCCGCAGATCAGGGCGAGCGGGATGATCCCGACGCAGGCGATCATGCCGAACTCGACGACCCAGATGTTGCGGACGGGGTCGCGGTGGACGCCGTGGAAGGCGACCGCGATGACGAGGTGGGCGAAGGCGAGCCAGTCGGTGCCGTAGAGGAGGTAGGGGGCCTCGCTGTCGGCGACCTCGACCCCTTCCGCGACCCGGTGGACCCACTCGGCGGCCCCGGGCAGCAGGTCGGCGACGGGCGCGGCCCAGCCGGTCAGCGCGGAGTCGAGGAAGCGGAGTTCGGTGACGAGCGGGAAGGCGGTGACCCCGCTCAGCACCAGGCAGACGACGAAGACGACCAGCCAGACGCGGATACGCGTGAGAAGGGCTCTCGGCCCGTTCGTGTCGTTCATGAGGGCAGCGTACGCCCGTCATGAACGCGTTCAAAAACTGGGGGTCCACTTTTTGGAACGCGTTCAAAAAGGCTCGGCCCTCACAGGCCCACGATCGCGTTCCACCTCCTCGCGAAGGACTGCCGCTCCTGCGCCGTGATGTCCCGGGCGATGGTGAGCCGCCCCCGCATGTCGGCGTCGGGGAAGATCAGCGGGTCCTCGGCGAGCGCCACGAGTTCCTCGTCCCCGGAGTCCGCGAGGACCCGCTGCGCGGCCGGCACCGGGCAGACGTAGTTGACCCAGGCGGCGAGTTCGGCGGCGACCTCGGGCTCGTAGTAGTAGTCGACGAGCTTCTCGGCGTTGCTCTTGTGCCGCGCGAGGTTGGGGACCATGAGGGACTCCGCCCACAGTTCGGCGCCCTCCTCGGGGACGACGAACTCGATGTCCGGGTTGTCGGCCTGGAGTTGGATGACGTCGCCCGAGTACGCCTGACAGGCGAGCACATCGCCCGACGACAGGTCCTTGATGTAGTCGTTGCCGGTGAAGCGGCGGATGTGCCGGCTGCGCACGAGGCCCTCGACCTGCTCGCACAGGGCGTGGAAGTCGTCGCCGGTCCACCGGGTGACGTCGACGCCGTTGCCGAGCATCAGCAGCGCGAAGGACTCGTCGAGGCCGGAGAGCAGGGTGACCTTGCCGCGCAGGTCGTCGGCCCACAGCTCCTTGGTGGAACGCAGCTCGCGGCCGAGCTTCCCGCGGTTGTACGCGATGCCGGTGATCCCGGACTGCCAGGGGACGCTGTGCAGCCGGCCGGGGTCGAAGGCGGGCGAGCCCAGCTGCGGGTCGAGGTGCGCGGCGACGTTCGGCTGGGCGGCGCGGTCCATCTCCTGGACCCAGCCGAGGCGGACGAAGCGGGCGGCCATCCAGTCGCTGACGACGACCAGGTCCCGGCCGGTCTCCTGGTGGTTCATCAGGGACGGGCCGATCTTGCCGAAGAACTCGTCGTTGTCGTTGATCTCCTCGGTGTAGCGGACGGAGATCCCGGTGCGCTCGCGGAAGGCGTCGAGGGTGGGACGCCTGCCGGCGTCCTCGTCGTCGGTGTCGATGTAGAGCGGCCAGTTGGCGAAGTCGAGCGTCCGGTCCCGGGCGGAGAGGTCACGGCCGGTCCGGTCGCCCTCGTCGACGTACGCGGCGGGGACCCCGCAGCCGGCGAGCAGTGCGCCGGCCCCGACGCCCCCCATCCCGCGCAGCAGGGACCGGCGGGACATGGTGTTCCTGGCTGTCGCTCTCATCCGAGCAGCATCGCGGCACCGTCACGGCGGAACAATGGACGGTCCGTCGACGGAACGACCGCGGCCCCGACACCCTGTCGATCGGGGTGTCGGGGCCGCGGCCGGTTTCCCGGTGACTAGCCGAGGGACGTCATGACGTGCTTGATGCGCGTGTAGTCCTCGAAGCCGTACGCGGAGAGGTCCTTGCCGTAGCCGGACTTCTTGTAGCCGCCGTGGGGCATCTCGGCGACCAGCGGGATGTGGGTGTTGATCCACACGCAGCCGAAGTCGAGGGACTTGGACATGCGCATCGCGCGCGCGTGGTCCTTGGTCCAGACGGAGGAGGCGAGGGCGTACTCGACGCCGTTCGCGTACTCCAGGGCCTGCGCCTCGTCCGTGAAGGACTGGACGGTGATGACCGGTCCGAAGACCTCGTTCTGGATGATCTCGTCGTCCTGGCTGAGGCCGGAGACGACGGTCGGGGCGTAGAAGTAGCCCTTGTCGCCGACGCGGTGACCGCCGGCCTCGACCTTGGCGTGGGCCGGGAGGCGGTCGATGAAGCCGGTGACCTGCTTCAGCTGGTTGGCGTTGTTGAGCGGGCCGTACAGCACGTCCTCGTCGTCCGGCTGGCCGGTCTTGGTCGCGGCGGCGGCCTTGGCGAGGGCGGAGACGAACTCGTCGTGGATGGACTCGTGCACGAGGACACGGGTCGCGGCCGTGCAGTCCTGGCCCGCGTTGAAGAAGCCCGCGACGGAGATGTCCCCGACGGCCTTCTCGATGTCGGTGTCCTCGAACACCACGACGGGCGCCTTGCCGCCGAGCTCCAGGTGGACGCGCTTGACGTCCTTGGCCGCCGACTCGGCGACCTGCATGCCGGCCCGGACGGAGCCGGTGATGGAGGCCATGGCGGGGGTCGGGTGCTCGACCATCGCCTTGCCCGTCTCGCGGTCGCCGCAGACGACGTTGAAGACGCCCTTGGGGACGATCTGTCCGATGATCTCGGCCATCAGGACGGTCGACGCGGGGGTCGTGTCCGAGGGCTTGAGGACCACGGTGTTGCCCGCGGCGAGCGCCGGGGCGAACTTCCACACGGCCATCATCATCGGGTAGTTCCAGGGCGCGACCTGGGCGCAGACGCCCACCGGCTCGCGGCGGACGATGGAGGTCATGCCCTCCATGTACTCGCCGGCCGAGCGGCCTTCGAGCAGCCGGGCGGCACCCGCGAAGAAGCGGATCTGGTCCACCATCGGCGGGATCTCCTCACTTGCGGTGAGGGCGACGGGCTTGCCGGTGTTCTGGACCTCGGCGGCGATCAGGTCCTCGGCGCGCTCCTCGAAGGCGTCCGCGATCTTGAGGAGTACCTTCTGGCGCTCGGACGGCGTGCTGTCACGCCAGGCGGGGAAGGCCGCGGCGGCGGCCTCCATGGCGGCGTCGACGTCGGCCTGTCCGGAGAGCGGGGAGGTGGCGTACACCTCGCCGGTCGCCGGGTTGACCACGTCGATCGTGCGGCCGTCGGCCGCGTCGCGGAACTCCCCGTTGATGTAGTTACGCAGCCGGCGCAGCTCGGTGGTCACGTGCCACCCCTCCTGTCAGGTTCTGACCGCGCACGTCCTCGTGCGCCGTCCCGATGGGTGAGACACCCAGCCTAATCGCTCGGCTGACGCTTTCAACAGGCCCGACCCTCTACAACTTCGGATTCCGTGAGTTTTGAGCCCCTGGGCAACGAATTACATCGCTCCGGGGTTGCAAGACCGACATTCTCGGTGCACAGTGAAGCCGTGGCCAGTCGAAGCACAGACTCCAGAACCGGAACCGGTTCGTCCCCGACGATCGACGCCGTCTCCCTGGCGATCATCGAACAGCTCCAGGAGGACGGTCGCCGTCCCTACGCGGCGATCGGCAAGGCCGTCGGCCTCTCCGAGGCCGCCGTGCGACAGCGCGTCCAGAAGCTGCTCGACCAGGGCGTCATGCAGATCGTCGCCGTCACAGACCCGCTCACCGTGGGTTTCCGGCGGCAGGCGATGGTCGGCATCAACGTCGAGGGTGACCTTGATCCGGTTGCGGAAGCCCTGACAGGCATGGCCGAATGCGAGTACGTGGTGATGACCGCGGGCTCGTTCGACCTGATGGTGGAGGTCGTCTGCGAGGACGACGACCACCTGCTGGATGTGATCAACAAGCGCATCCGGACACTGCCCGGCGTCCGCTCCACCGAGAGCTTCGTCTACCTCAAGCTCAAGAAGCAGACCTATATGTGGGGAACCCGATAACCGTGACCCAGGACCTCTCCAAGACCGCGTACGACCACCTGTGGATGCACTTCACCCGCATGTCGTCCTACGAGAACTCGCCCGTTCCCACCATCGTGCGTGGTGAGGGCACCTACATCTTCGACGACAAGGGCAAGCGCTACCTCGACGGTCTCGCGGGTCTCTTCGTGGTCAACGCCGGACACGGCCGCGAGGAACTGGCCGAGGTCGCGTACAAGCAGGCCAAGGAGCTCGCCTTCTTCCCGGTGTGGTCGTACGCGCACCCCAAGGCCGTCGAGCTGGCCGAGCGCCTCGCGGACTACGCGCCGGGCGACCTGAACAAGGTCTTCTTCACCACCGGTGGCGGAGAGGCCGTCGAGACCGCCTGGAAGCTCGCCAAGCAGTACTTCAAGCTGCAGGGCAAGCCCACCAAGTACAAGGTCATCTCGCGTGCGGTCGCCTACCACGGCACCCCGCAGGGCGCCCTGTCCATCACCGGCCTGCCGGCCCTCAAGGCCCCCTTCGAGCCGCTGGTCCCCGGCGCGCACAAGGTGCCGAACACCAACATCTACCGCGCCCCGATCTACGGCGACGACCCCGAGGCCTTCGGCCGCTGGGCCGCCGACCAGATCGAGCAGGAGATCCTCTTCGAGGGCGCCGACACCGTCGCCGCCGTCTTCCTGGAGCCGGTGCAGAACGCCGGCGGCTGCTTCCCGCCCCCGCCCGGGTACTTCCAGCGGGTCCGCGAGATCTGCGACCAGTACGACGTGCTGCTCGTCTCCGACGAGACGATCTGCGCCTTCGGCCGCCTCGGCACGATGTTCGCCTGTGACAAGTTCGGCTACGTGCCCGACATGATCACCTGCGCCAAGGGCATGACCTCGGGCTACTCCCCGATCGGCGCCTGCATCGTCTCCGACCGCATCGCGGAGCCCTTCTACAAGGGCGACAACACCTTCCTCCACGGCTACACCTTCGGTGGCCACCCGGTGTCGTCGGCGGTCGCGATCGCCAACCTCGACATCTTCGACAAGGAAGGCCTGAACCAGCACGTCCTCGACCAGGAGGGCAACTTCTTCGACACCCTGAAGAAGCTGCACGACCTCCCGATCGTCGGCGACGTCCGCGGCAACGGCTTCTTCTACGGCATCGAGCTCGTCAAGGACAAGGTCACCAAGGAGTCCTTCACGGACGAGGAGACCGAGCGCGTCCTGTACGGCTTCCTCTCCAAGGCCCTCTTCGAGAACGGCCTGTACTGCCGCGCCGACGACCGTGGCGACCCGGTCATCCAGCTGGCCCCGCCGCTCATCGCCGACCAGGGCACCTTCGACGAGATCGAAGGCATCCTGCGCTCGGTGCTGACCGAGGCGTGGACCAAGCTGTAGGACGCCCCGCGGCATCACGCCGCCCTCACGGCGTGACCCCGGCCCGGGTCTGCCTCCATCCGAGTGGATGGAGGCGGCCCGGGCCGTGTGCTGTCCGTACAAACGGATCTGAATCCTTACGGTGCCCAGTGACCGACAGGCCCGTCCCTTCGTTCCCCCGGACGGGGGACACAGAACGGATCCGACATCGAGGTGTACGCGATGGCCCCACCGGACAACGACGTGCTCTGGGCGCGTTCCCTGCACTGCGCCCTGGGCGGTGCGGACGCCCTCAGCGGCGTCTCCCTCGGCGTACGCGAGGGCGAGATCCTCGCCCTCGTCGGCCCGCGCGGCAGCGGCAAGACCACCCTCATGCGGTGCCTGTCCGGCCAGCTCCTCGCCCAGCAGGGCGAGGTCTGGTTCAACAGCAGCCCCGTGCACACCCTGGGCACCGCCGACCGCGAACGGCTCCGCCGCGACCGCTTCGGCTGGATCGACCCCGAACCCGGCCTCGTCCCCGAACTCACCGGCTGGGAGAACACCGCCCTGCCGCTGCTGCTCCGCGGCGTCTCCCACCGGGCCGCGAAGACCGCCGCCCTGGAGTGGCTGGAGCGCCTCGACACCGGCGCCTGCGCCCGCAAGCGGCCCCACGCCCTCACCCCGTCCCAGCGCCAGCGCATCGCCATCGCCCGCGCCCTGGTCACCACCCCCGCGGTGCTGTTCGCCGACGAACCCACCGCCACCCTGCACCGGGCCGACGGGGCACAGGTCCTGCGCACCCTCACCGCCGCCGCCCGCTCGCACGGCATCACCGTGCTCCTCGCCACCCACGACGGCGAGGTCGCGGCGCTCGCCGACCGCACGGTCGCGCTCCTCGACGGGCGCAGGGTCGGCGCCGTACCCCCGGCGTCAGGGGCGGAGGGCGTCGCCGCGTGCTCGCTCTCCGTCTAGCCCGCGGGGCCCACCCCCTCGTCCTGACGCGCCGGCTCCTCGTCGCCGCCGCGGCCGCGGGGGTGGGCTTCCTCCTGCTCTGCACCCTCGGATACGCCGTCGGGCACCCCGAACGCTCCTCGGCGTCCGTCCTGCGCCTGCTGTGGTGCGTCCTGCCGCTGGCCGCCACCGTCCAGTTCGCCGTCGCGGTGGCCCGCACCGACCCCAGCACCCGCCCGCGCCCCGGACTCTCCGCCATCGGCCTCGGCCCCGCCCGGCTCACCGCGATCGCCGCCGCCTCGACGGCCGTCGCCTGCACGCTCGGCTCCGTGGTCGCGCTCCTGTTCTACCTGCACCTGCGCGGCGACATCACGGGCCTGCCCTTCGACGGGGCCGCCGCCGACCTCCTCGCCGCCGGTCAGCCCCTCCCCCTCGCGGCCGCCCTCACCCTCCTCGCCGTCCTCCCGGTCGTCGCCGCCACGGCCGCGGGCCTCGCCCTGCGCCCGCGCTCCGCGCCCGCCGCACCGGAGGGCGCGGAGCGGCCGGTGCCGTCCGGGCTGCCCTGGGGCGTCGCCCTGGTCGCGGTGGGCCTGGCGATCGAGACGTACGCGGGCCGCGCCGGCGCCGTGGACGGCCTCCCGCTGCCGGGCCGCTTCGACGGCAACCCGGCGGGCGTCCTCGCCGGCTGGGTCCTCACCGCGGTCGGCCTCGCGATGGCCGGCCCCGGCATCACCCACGGCTGCGGCCGACTCCTCCAGGCCGTCCGGCCGGGCGCCACCCGGCTGCTGGCCGGCCGGGTCCTGATGGACGAGTCCCGCCGTATCGGCCGACCGCTCGGCGTGGTCAGCGCGGTGTTCTCCGGAACCCTCGCTGCCGCCGCCCTGTACGACGCCGGCTCCGGCCCCGACGCCTTCGGCCCGCTCACCGGCCTGGGCGCGGCCCTGATCCTGGCCTGCACCACGGCCACCCTCCTGACCGCCGCGCTGGAATCGAGGCAGGGCCGCGCCCACACCACCGAGGCCCTCCTCCGCATCGGCGCCCCGCCGACGGTCCTGCGCACGGCGGCCCTGATGCGCGCGGGCGTCCTGCTCGCCGTCTTCACCCCGCTGACCTGGACGATCGCGCAGCTGGCGGCACTGCCGCTGACAGGCTGAACGAGGTGAGGGCGGGCGCGGCGGGCGGGGCGCTCGTTCTCCCAGCCCGTGCCCGGCGCGCGGCCCGTCCCCCCGTGCGAGGGGCCGGGCCGTGCCGGGTCCGCGGGTCACTTCCGCCAGTACAGGTGGTGCGTGACCGTGCCGCCCGGGCTGGGCACGACGTCACGGTGGTAGCGGTCGAGCAGCTCGTCGGGCGAGTCCCAGAGCCGTACCCCCGCTCCCAGCTTCACGGGAGAGACCGCGACGTGCAGGGTGTCGACGAGGTCGGCGTCGAGGAACTCCCTGATCGTGGTGGCCCCGCCGCCGAGGCGGACGTCCTTGCCCCGGGCAGCCTCCCGCGCCTGCTCCAGGACCGTCGCCGGGTCGGCGTCCACGAAGTGGAACGTGGTGTCGGAGAGGGTGAACGAGGGACGCGGGTGGTGGGTCAGGACGAACACCGGGGTGTGGAACGGCGGCTCGTCCCCCCACCAGCCCTGCCACTCCTCGTCCTGCCAGGGCCCCCGCTGGGGCCCGAACTTGTTGCGGCCCATGATCTCGGCCCCGATGTTCCGCGCGAAGTCCCGCGTGAAGTAGTCGTCGAGACCCCGACTGCCCCCGGGGTCGGTGCGCGTGGGCCAGTGCGCCGTCGCACCCGCCCACGCGAACAGCTCCCCCGGATCCGCGTGACCGAACGGACGCTCCAGGCTCTGGCCCTCACCGGTCCCGAACCCGTCCGACGACACCATGAAGTTCTGGACTCTGAGCAGCTGGCCCACGGTGGTCCTCCCGCGCGATCGACGAAGTGACGACGGAGCACCGCCGCACACCAAGGAGACTCCACCGCGCCGGAAAACTCATCGCACCTCTACGGGGTGTCGTCCAGCACCACCACGTCCTCCGCCCGGAACTCCACCCCCACCTCGGCGCCCACCTCCGGCACCTCCCGCAACGGGAGTTCGGCCTCCAGCGACGGCCCGTCCACCGGGCGGAGCCGTACGGCCACATGGCTGCCCCGGAACGTCCGGGACTCCACCGTCCAGGCCGGCGCCTCCTCCAGGCCCACCAGCCGCACCCCGCCCGGCCGGACGAGCAGCCGCCGCTCGCCCTGCGGCGAACCCTCCGCCACCGGGACCTTCCCCCACACCGTGTCCGCGACGACCCCGGTCACCCGCGCCGCCACCACGTTGTCGAAACCGAGGAAACGCGCCACGAACTCCGAGGCCGGCCGCGACCACACCTCGACCGGCGCACCCGACTGGGCGATGCGCCCGTCCCGCATGACCACCACCCGGTCGGCGAGCGCGAACGCCTCCCCCTGGTCGTGGGTCACCGCCAGAACCGTCGTCCCCAACCGCCCGAACAGCTGCCGCAGCTCCACGACGAGCCGCTCCCGCAGCCCTCGGTCGAGCTGCCCGAGCGGTTCGTCCAGCATGAGCAGCCGGGGCCGCGGCGCCAGGGCACGGGCCAGCGCCACCCGCTGCTGCTCGCCGCCGGAGAGCGCGGCGACGGACCGCCGCCCGGCCCCCGGCAGACCGACGAGGTCGAGCAGCTCCCCCACCCGCTCGGCCTGCTCCGCCTTCCCCGCCCCCCGCATCCGCAGCCCGAAGGCGACGTTCCCGCCGACGTCCCGCTGCGGGAACAGCTGGTGGTCCTGGAACATCAGGCCGACCCCGCGCCGGTGCACCGGCACCCCGCGCTGGTCGGCCCCGCCGAGCAGCACCCGGCCCCCGTCGAGGGCCTGGAGCCCGGCGACGGCCCGCAGCAGCGTCGACTTGCCGCTGCCGCTCGGCCCGAGCACGCACACGATCTCGTGGTCGGCGACCTCCAGGTCCACGGCGTCGAGCACCGCCCGGCCCCCGAACCGTACGGTCGCACCATCGAGTCTCAGCATCAGAACTCCCCCGAGGTCCGGTCGGTCCGGAGCCGTTCGAGCAGGAGCAGGGACACCGCGCACACCACCATGAGGATCGTCGACAGGGCCATCGCCTGCCCGTAGTTGAGTTCGCCCGGCCGGCCGAGCAGCCGGGACACCGCCACCGGCAGCGTCGGGCTGTCGGGCCGGGCGATGAAGACGGTCGCGCCGAACTCGCCCAGCGAGACCGCGAACGCGAACCCGGCGGCGATGAGCAGCGCCCGCCGCACCATCCGCAGGTCCACCTCCCGCCACGCCCGCCACGGCGACGCGCCCAGCACCCCCGCCGCCTCCCGCAGCCGCTCGTCCACCGCGCGCAGCACCGGAAGCATCGTCCGTACGACGAAGGGGACGCCGACCAGCGCCTGCGCGAGCGGTACGAGGATCCAGCTGGCCCGCAGGTCGAACGGCGGCTCGTCGAGCGTGATCAGGAAACCGAAGCCCACGGTCACCGCGGACACCCCGAGCGGCAGCATGATCAGCGCGTCGAAGCCCCGCACGAGCCGCCCCGCCCGCCGGGTGAGCGCCGCCGCCGCGAGCCCGCCGATCAGCACCGCGATCCCGGTGGCGGCCACCGCGTACCGCAGCGAGTTCCCGATCGCCTCCAGCGGCGGCACCAGGAACGTGCCGGACCCGTCGAGCGAACCGAGCGCACGGTAGTAGCCCAGGCCGTAGCCGTCCGGCCCGGCGAACGACCGCTCCACGAGCACCCCGAGCGGCAGCAGGATCAGCAGCGCCACCGAGACGAGGACGCCACCGAGCAGCGCCCACTGCCCGGCGCCGCGCGGACGCCGCGCGGTCAGCTCCGGCGGGACGAGCCGCAGCGCCGTCTCCCGCCTCCGGACCGTCCACGCGTGCACCGCGAGGATCGCGCCGACCGCCGCGAACTGCACCAGGGTCAGGACGGCCGCCGTCGACAGGTCGAGCAGCCGCGCGGTCTGCCGGTAGATCTCCGCCTCCAGCGTGGAGTACGCGTTCCCCCCGAGGATCTGCACGACGCCGAAGGAGGTGAAGGTGAAGAGGAAGACCATCAGGGCCGCCGCCGACACCGCCGGCACCAGCGCGGGCAGCGTCACCGCCCGCCACGCCCGCCAGCGCGACGCGCCGAGGACCCGCGCCGCCTCCTCCTGGCGCGGGTCGAGCTGCGCCCACAGACCGCCGACGGTCCGGACGACGACCGCGTAGTTGAAGAAGACATGGGCCAGCAGGATCGCCCACACCGTGGTGTCGAGCCGCAGCCCCCACAGCTCGTCCGTCAGCCCGCCCCGGCCCACGACCGCCAGGAACGCCGTACCGACCAGCACCGTCGGCAGCACGAACGGCACCGTCACCACGGCCCGCAGGACGCCCTTGCCCGGAAAGTCGAAACGCGCGAAGACGTACGCTCCCGGCAGCGCGACCAGCAGGGTCAGCGCGGTCGACGCGAGCGCCTGCCACGCGGTGAAACCGAGCACGTCCAGGATCTCCGGCCGGCTCAGCGTCTCGCCGATCCGGCCGAACCGCCAGCTCCCGTCGGGCCGCAGCCCCCGGTCGACGATCGACACCACGGGCCAGGCGAAGAACACGCCGAAGAACGCGACGGGCAGGGCCATCAGCCCCAGCCGCGCCGCGTCCCCCCGCAGGTCGCGCCCTACTTCAGGACGAGCGACGACCACTGCTGGATCCACGCGTCACGCTTCTCGGCGATCTTCTCGGGCGCCATGGTCTCCGGCTTGTCCACGACCACACCGTGCTTCGCGAACAGCTCCGGCAGCACCGCGTCCTTCGCCACCGGGTTGACGAACATCTGGAGCGGCATGTCCTCCTGGAACTTCTTCGAGATCAGGAAGTCGATCAGCGCCTTGCCGCCCTCGGGGTTCTTCGCCCCGTTCAGCAGACCCGCGAACTCCGTCTGCCGGAAGCACGTCCCGGTGGACACCCCGGTGGGCGCCACCTTCGGCTGCGGCTCGCCGTACAGCACCTCGACCGGCGGGCTGGAGGCGTACGACACGACCAGCGGCCGGTCGCCCTTGGCCTGTCGGCCACCGGCCGAACCCGAGAACTCCTGGTTGTAGGCGAGCTCCCAGCTGTCGACGGTCTTCACACCGTTCGCCTTGAGCTTCGACCAGTACGCCTGCCAGCCGTCGTCGCCGTACTTCGCGGCCGTGCCGAGCAGGAAACCGAGCCCCGGGGAGGACCGCTCCGGGTTCTCCACCACCAGCAGATCCTTGTACGCCGGCTTGGCAAGGTCGTCGAAGGTCACCGGCGGCGCGAGCTTCTTGTCCGCGAAGTACTTCTTGTCGTAGTTGACGCAGATGTCGCCGGAGTCGATCGGAGTGACCCGGTGCTCCTTGTCCAGGTGGTACTCCGCCGGGACCCGGTCCAGCCCCTTCGCCGCGTACGGGACGAAGATCCCGTTGTCGAGGGCGCGGGAGAGCAGGGTGTTGTCGACGCCGAAGAAGACGTCGCCCTGCGGGGAGCCCTTGGTCAGGATCTCCTTGTTGACCGCCTCACCGGCGTCGCCGGCCTTCAGGACCCTGACGGTGAAACCGGTCTGCTTCGTGAACTCCGCCAGCACCTCCTTGGAGGCGTTGAAGGAGTCGTGGCTCACGAGCGTCACGCTCTTCGGCGCGGGCGCGCCGGACTTGCCCGCGGCGTCGCGGACGTCTTCCCCGCCGCAGGCGGCGAGGGTGGTGACGCCCAGCGCGGCGACGAGCGCGGCGACGGCCATCTTCTTGGTGCTCACTGAGATTCCTCCTGGGTATGACCAGGAAGAGACGCGGCCCTGCCCACGACCGGCGGACCGGTCGCGGGCAGGGCGCAACAGCTTGAGTTACGACCGAACTTCCTACCCAGAATGACCTGGGCGAGGTTCAGAGGGTCTGCGGTCTGACGGACACCGCACTCTCAGCGCTGTGGCGCTCCCCTGTCGGAATATGGAGATGTGTTCGAGCTCAGGGTACAAGCTCAGCGTTCGGCGGCGGCCAGCTGTCCACAGGCACCGTCGATCTCCTGACCTCGGGTGTCCCGCACGGTCACCGGCACGCCGTGCCGCGCGATGGCCTCCACGAAGGCCTTCTCGTCCTCCGGACGCGACGCCGTCCACTTCGAACCCGGCGTCGGGTTCAGCGGGATCAGGTTGACGTGCACCCGACGACTCTTGAGCATCCGGCCCAGCAGGTCGCCCCGCCACGCCTGGTCGTTGATGTCCCGGATCAGCGCGTACTCGATGGAGATCCGGCGCCCGGACTTCTCCGCGTACTCCCACGCGGCGTCCAGCACCTCACGCACCTTCCAGCGCGTGTTCACCGGCACCAGCGTGTCCCGCAGCTCGTCGTCCGGGGCGTGCAGCGAGACCGCGAGCCGGCACTTGAAGCCCTCGTCGGCGAAACGCAGCATCGCCGGCACCAGCCCGACGGTGGAGACGGTGATCCCGCGCTGGGACAGCCCCAGACCGTCCGGCTCCGGGTCCGTGAGCCGACGGATCGCACCGACGACCCGCTTGTAGTTCGCGAGCGGCTCCCCCATGCCCATGAACACGATGTTGGACAGGCGCGCCGGTCCGCCGGGCACCTCCCCGTCCCGCAGCGACCGCATCCCGTCCACGATCTGGTGCACGATCTCGGCGGTCGACAGGTTCCGGTCGAGCCCGGCCTGCCCCGTCGCACAGAACGGGCAGTTCATCCCGCACCCGGCCTGCGAGGAGATGCACATGGTCACCCGGTCCGGGTAACGCATGAGCACCGACTCGACGAGCGTGCCGTCGTGCAGGCGCCACAGGGTCTTACGGGTGGTGTCGTCGTCGCACGAGATGTGCCGCACCACGGACATCAGATCGGGCAGCAGCTCCCCCGCCAACTTCTCCCGCGCGGCGGCCGGGATGTCCGTCCACTCCGCGGGATCGTGCGCGTACCGCGCGAAGTAGTGCGTGGACAGCTGCTTGGCACGGAAGGGCTTCTCGCCGATCGCGGCGACGGCTTCCTTCCGCTCGGCGGGCGTGAGGTCGGCCAGGTGCCGCGGCGGCTTCTTGGCTCCGCGGGGGGCGACGAAAGTGAGTTCTCCGGGCTTGGGCATGGTGGTACCAGTGTCGCAGAGATACGACGAAGGGCCCGCCGCCCCTGGGGACGACGAGCCCTTCGTCAAGGAAACCGCAGGTCAGGTGGTCCCCACGAACAGCGCGAGCAGCAACCACACCACCGGCGCCGTCGGCAGCAGGGAGTCCAGCCGGTCCATGATGCCGCCGTGACCGGGCAGCAGCGTGCCCATGTCCTTGATGCCCAGGTCACGCTTGATCATCGACTCGCCGAGGTCACCGAGCGTCGCGCTCGCCGCCACCGCGAAACCGATGATCAGGCCCTGCCACCAGACGCCGTCGTCGATCAGGAACTCCATGCACAGCGCGCCCGCCGCCATCGCGAACGTCACCGCGCCGACCAGACCCTCGCGGGTCTTGCCGGGACTGATCCGCGGGGCCAGCTTGTGCTTGCCGAAGCGCCAGCCGATCGCGTACGCCCCGGTGTCGCTGACCACCGTCAGGAGCAGGAAGGTCAGCACGCGCTGCGGACCGTCGTCGGCGGTCAGCAGGAGCGCCACGAAGGTCGCCAGGAACGGCACGTAGAACGCGGCGAACACACCCGCCGTGACGTCCTTCAGGTAGCCCTCGGGAGGCTCCGTCATCCGCCACACCAGCACCGCGAGCGCCGTGAGCGCCATCGCCACCCAGGCGCCCTCGGGTCCCCGGACGTAACCGGCGACGACCATCGCCGCGCCGCCGACCGCGAGCGGGACCAGCGGAGCCTTGATCGCCTTGCGTTCCTGGAGGCGGGAGGTGAGCTCCCAGAGCCCGACCACCACGGCGACCACGATCACCCCGACGAACGCCGGCTTCCAGATGAACAGCGAGGCGAAGATGACGGCGCCGAGCCCGACACCGACCCCTATGGCCGCGCCCAGGTCGCGCCCCGCGCTCTTCTTCTGCCGTGGCGCCGGAGGCGCGGGCGGCGGAGGCGGGGTGGGGCTGGGCATGGGCTCCTGCGGGTGCTCGTGCGGCGTCTCGTCACGGAACAGGGGGCCGCTCGGGTGAGCGGCCCCCCGGCCGTGACCGTCCTGGAATCCGCCGGTGGGAACGTCGGGCACGATGGGCATGGGCCGAGTCTGCGCCGCCTGATGCCGATCGTATGCGGGACCCGCCGGGGCGGGCCCCTGGTCGGGTCCCCCACGGCCTCTGCCGGCCGGGGCCCCCCAGGAAGAGTCGTTCATCAGACCTCGAGCAGCTCGGCTTCCTTGTGCTTGAGCAGCTCGTCCACCTGCGCGACGTACTTCGCGGTGGTGTCGTCGAGCTCCTTCTCGCCCCGACGGCCCTCGTCCTCGCCGACCTCGCCGTCCTTGACGAGCTTGTCGATGGTCTCCTTGGCCTTGCGGCGCACCGAGCGGATCGAGATCTTCGAGTCCTCGGCCTTGCCCTTGGCGACCTTGATGTACTCCCGGCGGCGCTCCTCCGTCAGCTCGGGGAACACCACCCGGATGATGTTGCCGTCGTTGCTCGGGTTGACGCCGAGGTCCGAGTCACGGATCGCCTGCTCGATGTTGCGCAGCGCGCTCTTGTCGAACGGGGTCACCACGGCCATCCGAGGCTCCGGAACGGAGAAGGACGCCAGCTGGTTGATGGGGGTGACGGCACCGTAGTACTCCGCCACGATCTTGTTGAACATCGCCGGGTGCGCACGGCCGGTGCGGATCGCGGCGAAGTCCTCCTTGGCGACCACGACGGCCTTCTCCATCTTCTCCTCGGCCTCGAGGAGGGTCTCTTCGATCACCACATGCTCCTGCGTGTCGTCGCGTTGTGTCCTGCACGGTGTACGACCGGCAGGGCTCTGTCCAGCCCCTCGCGGGGCGGTTCCCCGGTTCGGGTCAGGCCCGGGTGCCCTGGTCGCTCACGAGCGTGCCGATCTTCTCACCCTTCACCGCGCGAGCGATATTGCCCGCGGTGAGCAGTTCGAAGACGAGGATCGGGAGGTTGTTGTCCCGGCACAGGGTGATGGCGGTGGCGTCGGCGACCTTGAGGTCGCGCGAGAGCACCTCGCCGTACTCCAGCGCGTCGAACTTGACCGCGTCGGGGTTGGCCTTCGGGTCGGAGTCGTAGACGCCGTCCACACCGTTCTTGCCCATCAGCAGGGCCTCGGCGTCGATCTCCAGGGCACGCTGGGCGGCGGTGGTGTCCGTGGAGAAGTACGGCATGCCCATGCCCGCACCGAAGATGACCACGCGGCCCTTCTCCAGGTGGCGCACGGCGCGCAGCGGGATGTACGGCTCGGCGACCTGGCCCATCGTGATGGCGGTCTGGACGCGCGAGTCGATGCCCTCCTTCTCCAGGAAGTCCTGGAGGGCGAGGCAGTTCATCACGGTGCCGAGCATGCCCATGTAGTCGGAGCGGGCCCGGTCCATGCCGCGCTGCTGGAGCTCGGCGCCACGGAAGAAGTTACCGCCGCCGATCACCACCGCGATCTCCGCACCGTCGCGGACGACGGCTGCGATCTCACGCGCGATGGCGTGCACGACGTTCGGGTCGACCCCCAGGCCGGTACCGCCGGAGAAGGCTTCTCCGGACAGCTTCAGCATGTAGCGGCCGGCCTTGTCGCCGTTGTTGTCGTCGCCCTGTACGGCGCCCTGGTTCATGGAGATCTCCTCGTGCACATACGAAGGAGGCCATTGCCTTGGGTCCTCGCGGTTCCCGTACGGCAATGGCCTCCTCGTCAGATCTGCGGTCGTCCTGCGCGTGCGCGGACGACTGCCTCAGACCCTACCGGGGTCCGGAGTCCGTCGCGTTCGCGGACGGACTCAGATGCCGACCTTGATGCGGGTGAAGCGCTTCAGGGTGACACCGGCCTCGTCCAGGATCTGCTGGACGGACTTCTTGTTGTCAAGGGCGTACGGCTGACCGAGCAGCGTCGCGTCCTTGAAGAAGCCGTTCACGCGACCCTCGACGATCTTCGGGAGCGCGGCCTCGGGCTTGCCCTCGGCGCGGGTGGTCTCCTCGGCGACGCGACGCTCGGTCTCGACGACCTCGGCCGGGACGTCCTCACGGGTGAGGTACTTCGGCGCGAACGCGGCGATGTGCTGGGCGACACCCTTGGCGACGGCGGCGTCGGCCTTGTCGAACTCGACGAGGACACCGATCTGCGGCGGGAGGTCCGGCATCGTGCGGTGCATGTACGCGTAGACGAAGCCGTCGGCGTACTGCGCGAAACGGTCCAGGACGATCTTCTCGCCGAGGTTGGCGTTGGCCTCGTCGACGAACGCCTGCACGGTCTTGCCGGCCTCGATCTCGGAGGCGAGCAGCGCCTCCAGGTCGGCCGGGGAGGTGGCGGCGACGTGCGCGGCGAGCTTGTCGGCGACGGCCTGGAACTTGTCGCCCTTGGCGACGAAGTCCGTCTCGCACTTCAGCTCGACGAGGGTGCCGGAGGTGTTGTCGTCGGCGATGAGGGAGACCACGGCGCCGTTCTCGGCGGAGCGGCCCTCGCGCTTGGCGACACCCTTCTGGCCCTTGATGCGCAGGGCCTCGACGGCCTTGTCGACGTTGCCGTCGGCCTCGTCGAGGGCCTTCTTGCAGTCCATCATGCCGGCGCCGGTGAGCTCGCGGAGCTTCTTGACGTCAGCGGCGGTGTAGTTCGCCATGAGTCTGTTTCTCTCTCGAAGTCTGAAAGATCGGGCGGGTCCACGGGTGGACGGCGGGGGCCTTGTGGGCCCCCGCCGTCGTCACCCGAAGGTCCTGAAGGGTCAGGCCTGCTCGGCGTCCGCGGCCGGAGCCTCGGCGACGACCTCGGCCTCGGCCTCGGCGACGACCTCGGCGGTGTCGGCAGCCTCGGCGTCCGCGACCTTCTCGGTCTCGGCGGAGGTCTGGACCTCGGCGTCGTCGGCCTTCTTCTCACCCTCGAGCAGGTCGCGCTCCCACTCGGCGAGGGGCTCGCCGGCGGCCTTCTCGCCCGGCTTCGAGTCGCCGGTCGCGGCGCCGGAACGGGCGATGAGGCCCTCGGCGACAGCGTCGGCGATCACGCGGGTGAGCAGGGTGACGGAGCGGATCGCGTCGTCGTTGCCCGGGATCTTGTAGTCGACCTCGTCGGGGTCGCAGTTGGTGTCGAGGATCGCGACGACCGGGATCTTGAGCTTGCGAGCCTCGCCGACGGCGATGTGCTCCTTCTTGGTGTCCACGATCCAGACGGCGCTGGGCACCTTGGACATCTCGCGGATACCGCCAAGGGTCTTCTCCAGCTTGGCCTTCTCACGCGAGAGGACCAGGAGCTCCTTCTTGGTGAGGCCGGACGCGGCCACATCCTCGAAGTCGATCTGCTCGAGCTCCTTGAGGCGCTGCAGACGCTTGTAGACGGTGGAGAAGTTGGTGAGCATGCCACCAAGCCAACGCTGGTTGACGTACGGCATGCCGACACGCGCCGCCTGCTCGGCGATGGCCTCCTGGGCCTGCTTCTTCGTACCGACGAACATGATGGAGCCGCCGTGCGCGACGGTCTCCTTGACGAACTCGTAGGCGCGGTCGATGTACGACAGCGACTGGAGCAGGTCGATGATGTAGATGCCGTTGCGCTCGGTGAAGATGAAGCGCTTCATCTTCGGGTTCCAGCGACGGGTCTGGTGACCGAAGTGGACGCCGCTTTCCAGCAGCTCCCGCATCGTGACGACGGCCATGGCCGTATCTCCTTGGGTTTCTCGGTTGTGTTCCTGACGCCCCGGCGCGCCATGCCCGCGAGGGACCGAAAGGCGCTGCCACGACCGGTGAGGGCAGTGGCGGGGCGTGCGAAGTCGACCCGGTGACCCGGGTCGCCATAGAAAGTGTACGGGACCCCGGGAGCGGCGGGTGACGGCACTGTCCACAACCCGCGAGTACTCCACAGACACCGTCCCCACCCCCCACGAACCGGACCCCCCGGGCAGCCTTGCCCCATGCACTTCACGACACTGATCCTCGCCCTCGGCCTGCTGTGGCCGGTGGGCCCGCCGCCCCCCGAGATCCTCCGCGGCTGGCAACCACCACCGGGCCCTTACGCCCCCGGCCACCGCGGCGTCGACCTGGCCGCCCCACCGGGCACCCCGGTCCTCGCCCCCACCGCCGGCACCGTCACCTTCGCGGGCCCGGTCGGCGGCCACGGCGTCCTCACCCTCACCCTCCCCGGCACGGGCACTCCCCCGCTCCGCACCACCTTCACCCCGGTGACCCCCCTGGTGAAGACGGGCACCCAGGTCGCACCGGGCACCCCCCTGGCCCAGGTCACCCCCGGCATTCACTGCCGGGAGACCTGCCTCCACTGGGGCCTCCTCAGAGGCGACCACTACCTGAACCCCCTCCTCCTCACGAACCGGGCACCGTCACGCCTCCTCCCCCTCGGCGACTGACAGGCACGACCCCATCACGCCGGCACGACAGACGGGGTCACGCCCGCACGGCGGGACGGGGGTCACGCCGCCACGGCACAACGGGAGGGGGAAACCACGACAGAGCGGGAGGGACGGAACTGACGCGGGCGGGGAGGGGGAGGGGGCGGGGGGAGGGGAGGGGCCCCCAGGTGGATCAGGTCGGGGTGCCGTGGGTCCCGTTGACTCCGTGGAGGGCCATCGTGACCGCCGCCTCGGCGATCTCCGTCGGGTCCTCGGCCGCGCCGAGTTCGATGCGGCGGACGGCGGCGTCGACGACGCCCTGGAGGAGCATGGCGCCCAGGCGGGGCTGGGGCTGGCCGAGGGCGGCGAGGGCTTCGACGATCATGGCGACGAGGCCGCCGTGGGCCGCGCGGATCTTCTCGCGGGCGCCGTCGTCGAGTTCGCTCGCCGAGATGGCGACGACCGCGCGGTGGCGCCGGTCGCCGACGAGCTCCAGTTGCTTGCGGACGTACGCCTCGACCTTGCCCTGGGGGGTGTCGGCACCGTCCATGGCCGTCTCGACCTCGGCTGCCCAGACGGGGAAGTCGACGGCGCACAGTTCCTCGACGACGGCCGCGCGCGATCGGAAGTACTCGTACACCGAGGACCGGGCGAGGCCCGTCCGCTCGGCGAGTGCGGGGAAGGTCAGCGCCTCCGTACCGCCCTCGGACAGCAGGGAACGCGCGGCGTCCAGGAGGGCGCCGCGCTGCATCGTCCGGTGCTCGGCCACGGAGGCCGCTCGAATCCTGGGCACGGCTCCACTGTACGACCGGCTCGTGCCGGTCAGCGTCCGACGTCGGCCAGCTTGGCGCGGAGCTGGAGGACGGACTTGGTGTGGATCTGGCTGACACGGCTCTCGGTGACGCCGAGGACGTGGCCGATTTCGGCGAGGGTGAGGCCCTCGTAGTAGTAGAGGGTGACGACTGTCTTCTCCCGCTCGGGGAGCGTGTTGATGGCGCGTGCGAGCAGTCGGCGCAGCTCGCGGTCCTCGGCGACCTCGACGGGGTTGTCGGCGGCCGTGTCCTCCAGGGTGTCCATCAGGGAGAGCCGGTCGCCGCCCTCACCGCCGACGTGTAGCAGCTCTTCGAGCGCGACGACGTTCGCCAGGGACAACTGGCTGAATACCGCGTGCAGTTCCTCCAGCGTGACGTCCATCTCGGCGGCGACCTCGGTCTCGGAGGGGGTGCGCCTGAGCTGGGCTTCGAGGGTGGCGTACGCGCGCTCGACGTTGCGGGCCTTCTGGCGGACGGAGCGGGGGATCCAGTCGAGGGCGCGGAGTTCGTCGATCATGGCGCCGCGGATGCGGGTGATGGCGTACGTCTCGAACTTGATCGCCCGCTCGACGTCGAACTTCTCGATGGCGTCGATGAGGCCGAAGACTCCGGAGGAGACGAAATCGGCCTGTTCCACGTTGGACGGCAGCCCGACGCTGACTCGTCCGGCGACGTACTTGACGAGGGGCGAGTAGTGCAGGATCAGCTGCTCCCGCAGCCGCTCGTCACCCGTGTCCTTGTACGACCGCCACAGTTCGTCGAGGGAGGTCGGTGCGGGTGGTCGCACGGCGCCCCGGGCTGCTGGGGGCACCGCAGCGCGGTCAGACCCGGAGGTGTGCTGGGGCATGCGTTGCCTTGAGCCGTTCTGCTGTCGGGTGTGTCTGTGTGGGTGTCCTGGACGGAATCCTGGTGAGCGTAGCGTGAGTGCGTGGTCGCGGTGCGCGAACATCGGCGGATCGCGCCGGTCCGGGTGGACGCCGTCGGCCACATCTTCGAACCCGGGCCGTGGCGCGCGTCGGCCCCTCGGGTGCGGCCGAGAGAACTCGGTTGTTCATCGCCATCACCCTTTCACCCGAATGCCCCAGGTCAAGTACCGCCTCGCCGCGCGTTCGACGTCGGCGTGGCCGTGTTCGTCAACTGCCAGCCCTCTCCGCGCCGTTCGACGAAGCCGAGGGAGTGGAGTTCGTACAGCTTGGCGAGGGTGTCGTCGGGGGTGGTTCCGGCGCGGCGGGCGATGGCCGTCGTGGGGGTGGGGCCGCGGGCGGGGACGGCTTCCAGGACGTGTGCGGCCGCGGGGGCGAGGAGGTCGCGGGGGACGACGGGTCCCCGGCGCGTCGGGGCGAGCTGGCCCATGTCGCCGATGAGTTCGACGATCTCCTCGGCGTCGGTGACGAGGGTGGCGTCGCCGCGGAGGAGTTCGTGGACGCCGGCGGAGAGGGCGCTGGTGACGGGTCCCGGAACGCCCATGGTGTGGCGGCCGAGGCGGGCCGCGGCGCGGGCGGTGGAGAGGGAGCCGCTGCGGTGCTGGGCCTCGATGACGACGGTTCCTCGGGTGAGGGCGGCGATGACCCGGTTGCGGAGGATGAAGCGGCTGGGTGTGGGGTGGCTTTCGGGTGGCAACTCCCCCACGACGAGACCTTGTTCGGCTACGCGTCGGATGAGTTGGTCGTGGCCGCGGGGGTACGGGGTGTCGACGCCGCAGGCGAGGACGGCGATGGTGGCCCCGCCTGCGGCGAGTGCGCCGCGGTGGGCGGCTCCGTCGATGCCGTAGGCGGCTCCGGAGACGACGACCCAGCCGTGTCGGGCGAGTCCGGTGGCGAGGTCGGTGGCGGTGTGGGCGCCGTAGGGGGTGCAGGCGCGGGCGCCGACGAGGGCGACGGAGCGGAGGGCCCAGGTGCGCAGGTCGGCCGGGCCCCGGACCCAGAGGCCGATGGGGCGGGCGACTCCGAGGTCGTCGAGTTGACGGGGCCATTCGGAGTCGCCGGGGACGACGAAGCGGCCGCCGAGGGCGTGGATGGTGGCGAGGTCGCGGGTGGGATCGGCGGTGGTGGCGCGGAGTCGCCAGGACGCGAGGCGTTTCGGTCCGGTGCCGGGGAAGGGGTCGTCGTCTGTGGCTGCGGTGGCATCGCCGCCTCGTCCCTGGTCACCGCCTCCCTCTGGGCCTCCGCCTTCCCCTCCCTCTCTGTCGTGTGCGGTGTGGAGGAGTCGGGCGAGGAAGCCGGTGGCTCCGTAGCGGTGGAGCCAGCGGCCGGCGTGTTCGTCGCCGGGTTCGACGACGCGGCTGAGTGCGGCGCGGGCGTGCCGGTCGTCCATGGGGGTGGCGGTGGTCATGCGAGTCCTCCGGCTCCGACGGGCACTCCGCGGGTGATGCCGGTGCGCATTTCGAGGGCGAGGGCGATGTCCTGGCTGTCGGGGCGGTCGTGTCCGGCGAGGTCGGCGACGGTCCAGGCGACGCGGAGTACGCGGTCGAGGCCGCGGGCGGTGAGGAGTCCGCGTTCGATGTCGCGTTCGGCGAGGGCGAGGGCTCCGGGTGCGGCGAGGTAGCGGGTGCGAAGTTCGTGGCCGGGGATTTCGCTGTTGACGTGCCAGGGGGTGTCGGCGAGGCGTGCGGCGGCGCGGGTGCGGGCTTCCTGGACGCGTGCGGCGACGGCGGCGGTGGTCTCGCCCCGGCTGCCTTGGCCGAGGAGGTCGGCGCGGGTGACGGGTTCGACCTCCACGCGGAGGTCGACGCGGTCGAGGAGGGGGCCGGAGAGGCGTGCCTGGTAGCGGCGGACGAGTGAGGCGGGGCATTCGCAGCCGGAGCCCAGCAGGGTGTGGCGTCCGCAGGGGCAGGGGTTGGCGGCGAGGGCGAGGAGGAAGCGGGCGGGGAGGCGTACGACTCCGGCGGCGCGGGCGATGACGACGTGTCCGGATTCGAGGGGTTGGCGGAGGGCGTCGAGGGCTTTTCCGGAGAATTCGGGGGCTTCGTCGAGGAAGAGGATGCCGCGGTGTGCCAGGGAGACGGCGCCGGGCCTGGGGAGGCCGTTTCCGCCGCCGACGAGGGACTGCATGGTGGCGGAGTGGTGGGGTGCGCAGTAGGGGGCGCGGCGGACGAGGGGTTCGCCGGGCGGGAGGATGCCGGCGACGGAGTGGACGGCGGTGACTTCGAGGGATTCGTGTCGGGTGAGGGGCGGGAGGATGCCGGGGAGCCGTTCGGCCAGCATGGTCTTTCCGGCGCCGGGTGGGCCGGAGAGCAGCAGGTGGTGGCTGCCTGCGGCGGCGATTTCGAGGGCGCGGCGGGCGCGGTGCTGGCCGGCGACGTCGGCGAGCTCGGGTCCTTCGGCGGGGTCGGTGGGTTCGGTGGCGAGTCCGGTGCCGAGGCCCGCGCCGGGGATGAGGAGTCCGGCGAGCATGGCGTCGGGGCGGCCCGCTTCGGTGGGTTCTTCCTCGGGGACGGGTTCGTCGGTGAGGACGGCGATGAGTTGGCGGAGGCTGCGGACGCCGAGGACGGAGACTCCGGGGACGAGGGCGGCTTCGCCGGCGGTCTGTTCGGGGACGACGACCTGGCGGTATCCGGCGTCGGCGGCGGCGAGGACGGCGGGGAGGATGCCTCGGACGGGGCGGACGCGTCCGTCGAGGCCGAGTTCGCCGATGAGGACGAGGTCGGCGATGGCGCGGGGGTCGATCCGTTCGGCGGCGCCGAGGACGGCCGCGGCGACGGCGAGGTCGAATCCGGAGCCGCTCTTGGGGACGGACGCGGGGCTGAGTCCGACGGTGAGTTTCTTCTGGGGCCATTCGGCGCCGGAGTTGACGACGGCGGCGCGGACGCGGTCGCGGCTTTCGGTGAGGCTTTTGTCGGGGAGGCCGACGAGGGTGAAGGCGGCGACGCCTGGTTCGAGGTCGGCCTGGACCTCGACGACGACGCCTTCGACGCCGATGAGGGCGACGGAGCAGGTGCGGGCGAATCCCATCTCAGGCCACCCCTCGGGCGTGGGTGAGGTCGGGGGCGCCGCGGTGGGGCAGGACGATGCCGACGAGGTCGATGCGGACGCCGCCGGGGGGTGTCGGGGTGTCGTTGCGGTCGAGCCAGCAGGCGGCGAGGCGGCGGAGTCGTTCGGTCTTGCGGGGTGTGAGGGCGGCCATGGGGTGTTCGTAGGTCCCGTGGCGGCGGGTTTTGACCTCGCAGATGACGAGGGTGTCGCCGTCGCGGGCGACGATGTCGATCTCGCCGGTCCGGCCGCAGCGCCAGTTGCGGGCGAGGATGTGCATGCCGGTCGCGGTGAGCCGGCGAGTGGCCAGCTCTTCTCCGTACCGTCCGAGTGCCTGGGTCTTGTTCATGGGGTACCACCTCCGTCACCGACTGTGACGGGGCGGGGTGGGCCGCGTGCGGCGCTGTGGACGGCCGGGGGCCTGTGGAAAACGGCCTCACCCCTGAGGGTGAGGCCGTCGGTGGTGTCAGCTGCCCGCGAGGAGGACTCGACGGAGGACCGATCGGTCGGCTGCTCGGGAGGCGGCGGGGAGGACGGTGGTGTCAGCTGCCGGGGAGTTCGAGGTCGCTCTTGTTGAGCTCCTCGATGTTCACGTCCTTGAAGGTGAGAACGCGGACCTGCTTGACGAACCGTGCCGGTCTGTACATGTCCCAGACCCACGCGTCGGCCATGCTGACCTCGAAGAAGACCTCTCCCTGGACCGAGTGCACCTGCATCTCGTAGTCGTTGGTGAGGTAGAAGCGCCGCTCGGTCTCGATCACGTATTTGAACAGCCCGACGACGTCGCGGTACTCCCGGTAGAGCTTCAGCTCCATCTCGGTCTCGTACTTCTCGAGGTCCTCGGCGCTCATGGCATGTTCCCCTTCAGCCGTGCGTCCCCCTATTGTGCGCCAGCCGAACGCGCCCCTAAACGATTTCCGGGGCGAGAACCACCGGTGCACTCGGAGGTCCCTCGTCGAGCAGCGTGCGCAGCAGCTCGGCGAGTCTGGTCGGGTACACCGTCTCACGCGCCGCCGACAGTTCGGCGGAGGTCCACCATCTCAGGCCCGCGAGGCTGCGGTTCTCCAGGTCGGTGAGGGCCCGGGGCCGGGGTGTGGGCTCGGTTCGGCGGGTGCGGGCGAGGTAGTACCACTCGTCCTGGTCCCAGCGGCGCCCGTCGAAGGGGAAGGAGCAGTACCGCGTCCAGAGGACGGGTCCGAGGTCGATGTCGGTGATGCCGGTCTCCTCGACGAGCTCGCGCAGTGCGGCCTCCTCGCGGGTCTCGGCGCCTTCGAGGCCGCCGCCGGGGGTGAACCACCAGGTCCGCGCGGGGTCTTCGGGTTCGTAGCCGTGCAGGAGCAGGATGCGGTCGTCGGGGTCGAGGAGCACGACCCGGGCGACCCTGCGGAACCGGGCCCCACGCGGCTCGACCTCATCCGGCTCGGCACCACGCACCTCGACCTCACGCGGCTCGGCACCACGCACCTCGACCTCACGCGGCTCGGCCCCACGCACCTCGACCTCACGCGGCTCGCCCGGAAGCGGCTCGGTCCCGTACGACTCGACCCCACCGGGGGAATCCGTCATGTACCCACCTTCTCCCGCTCGCCGGCCCGCTGCCCCGCCGTGCGACGTCTCGTGAACAGGCCTGCCACCGGTCCGTACGCGCCACCGGCCAGGATCAGGGCGGCTCCGGCCGCGATCGCGGTGAGGAGGGGGCGCACGGGCCCGGGTTCGGAGATGCCGCCGGGGAGGCCCGCGAAGCCCTTCGGGCGGTCCAGGACGCCCTTGACGGGCCAGACGACGGCGTCGACCCTGGCGACGACGGTGGAGCGGGGTACGGAGCCCTGGCCGGCCTCTTCGAGGTGGGAGCGGGAGTCGAGCGAGGTGTGCCGGTCGTCGCCGAGGAGGAAGAGGTTGCCCGCCGGGACGGTGACGGAGAACTCCGTGCCGGACGCTCGGGTCTGTCCGTCCGGTCCGGGGCTCAGGTAGGGCTCGTCGACGGGGGTGCCGTTGACGGTGAGGCGGCCGTCCCGGTCGCAGCAGGCGACGGTGTCGCCGCCGACGGCGGCGACCCGCTTGACCATGGTCGTGTTGCCCCAGAGGGGGTCCTCGAAGACGACGACGTCGCCGCGGCGTACCTCGTCGCCGTCGATGCGCTGGGCGAGGATCTTGGACCCGACGTCGAGGGTGGGGGTCATGGAGTCGGTGGGGACGGTGTACGGCTGGTAGAGCAGGGCTCCCCAGACGAAGCCGCCGAGGAAGAGCACACAGCCGACGGCCACGGCCAGCCCCGACAGCACGCTGCCGAGGCGGCCGTGGCCGCCCTGGGTCCGTATGTTTCCGCTCATGCGCGCACCCCGTAGGTCTGTCGGCGGACCGCTGGTCTGTCGACGGTCCGGGACGGCACCCTACCCGCGGGTCACTACTCGGCGGTATGCCGAGCGGCGAGCTTCTTGCGGCGCCACAGCACCAGCGGGAGCGCTCCGGCGAGACCGGCCGCGCCGAGGGGGGCGGCGCTCATGGCCTTGTCGAGCGCGGGGTTGTCGAAGATGTCGGGCACGGGGAGGGTGGCCCAGCGGGTGACGGGCCAGGCGATGACGACGGCACGGCCGACGACCTCGTCGTTGGAGACGGTGCCGCCGCCGGGGAGCTGCTGGTGGAAGCGGGAGTCCAGGGAGTTCTGGCGGTTGTCGCCCATGACCCAGATGCGGCCCTCGGGGACCTTGATGGGGCCGAAGGAGTCCTGGCAGGGGAGGGAGCCGGGGTAGAGGTAGGCGGTCTCGTCCAGGGCCACCCCGTTGAGGATGACCTTGCCGCCCTCCTTGCAGGTGACGGTGTCTCCGCCGACGGCGATGACGCGCTTGATGAGGTCCTTCTCCTCGGCGGACGGCATGAGGCCGATGAAGCTGAGGAACTTCTGGACGACGTTGGGCGTGGGCGCGGCCTGGTTCTCGAGCCAGCCGCCCGGGTCGTGGAAGACGACGACTTCGCCGCGCTCGGGCTCGGAGCCGAACCAGGGGGTCAGCTTGTCGACGAGGACCCGGTCACCCCTCTGGAGGGTGTTCATCATCGAGTCCGAGGGGATCGAGAACGCCTGCACCAGGAAGGTCTTGATCAGCAGGGCGAGCACCAGGGCGATGCCGACGAGGAGGGGCAGTTCCTTCCAGAAGGAACGCTGCTTCCTGGGGCCCCTGCCGGGGCCGCCCGCCGCCGCGTCGTCGCCATCGCCGGGCGGGCCATCGCCGGGCGTGCCCTCACCCGGCGGCCGCGCCTGCTCGTCACCCGTCACGTCGTCACCCGTCGTGTCATCGCCGAAGGCCCCGCCGGCCCTCCTGTCGGGCTCATCGTGTCCGGATCGTGCGCCGACGGCCAAATCCCCCACATCCACTCCTCAGTCCGTGCGATCGCCTGCCCCGGAACAGGGACAGGCCCACCACTCCCATAACGAGCAGAAGTTCCGCAGGGGTCGGGAGCCCGGGGAATCCGTTCAGATTCCGCTGGGACACACTATGCGACAGACCGGATGCGGACTCGGTCCCCGTTCGGGCGTCCGGTACGGCGGCGAAGGTGGCTCGTTCCTCCAGGCCGCGCCAGTGTCCGACGGGCCAGGCGATCACCACGGCGCGCCCCACGACCTGTTCCTCGGAGACGGTTCCGTGGTCCTTCTCGTCGAGGTGGTAGCGGGAGTCGGCCGAGTCGGAGCGGTGGTCGCCGAGGACGAAGATCCGGCCCTGGGCGACCTTCACCTCGAAGGGGATGGTGGACGGCTGGTTGCCCGGGTGCAGGTACGGCTCGTCGAGGGGTACGCCGTTGACGGTGATCCGCCCGTCCTCGCCGCAGCAGCGGACGGTGTCTCCCCCGACGGCGACGACCCGCTTGATGAGGTCGCGGTCGTCGGCGGAGGGCAGCAGTCCGATGAAGGTGAGGGCCTGTTTGGCCTGCTTGACGCCGATCGGGTCGTCGGCGGGCGGCGCGGCCTCCTGCTGGAGCCAGTTGCCGGGGTCCTTGAAGACGACGACGTCGCCGCGTTGCGGGCGGGAGCCGAACCAGGGGGTGAGTTTGTCGACGAGGACCCGGTCGGAGATGCGGATCGTCTGTTCCATGGAGCCGGAGGGGATGACGAACGCCTGGACCAGGAAGGTCTTGAGGACGAGCGCGATGAGTACGGCGACCGTGACCAGGATGGGGATCTCGCGGAGCGCGGAGCGCTGACGGCGTCGCTTGACCTTGCGGGCGAGCCTGCGTCGTTCGGCCCGGCCCGGCAGCGCGGTGCCCTGGCCGGGTGGCTGGTCGGTGTCGTGGCTCCGGCCGCCCGGCGGCCGTCCCCGGCTACCCATGGGCCCCCGCCCCGTGTCCGCCGGCGGGTGCGGCCGGTACGGCGTCGAAGGCGTCGGTTCCGGCCACGGTGGACCAGCGGCCGAAGGGCCAGGCGATCCAGTCGGCGCGGCCGACGACCTTGTCGACGGGGACCATGCCGCCGCCCGGGTCGCCGAGGTGGTCCCGGGAGTCGCTGGACTGGCTGCGGTGGTCGCCCATGACCCAGAGCCGGTCCGGGGGGACGACGATGTCGAAGGGCACGCTGGAGGGCTGGTCGCCCGGCATCAGGTACCGCTCCTCGACGGTCGCGCCGTTGACGGTGAGCCGGCCGTCCTTGTCGCAGCAGACGACCCGGTCGCCGCCGATGCCGACAACCCGCTTCACGAAGTCGGTCTCGTCGGGTTCGGCGAGCCCGAGGGCGGCGGCGCCGTCGTGGAGGAGACCGGTGACGGGGTTGTCCTGGGGCTGTTCGCGTACGAAGGAGCCGGTGCCGTCGAAGACGACGACGTCGCCCCGGCCGGGGTCACCGCCGAAACGGTACGCCAGCTTGTTGACCAGGATCCGGTCGCCGATCTGGAGCGTCGGTTCCATGGAGCCGCTCGGGATCAGGAAGGGCTGCAGCACGAAGTGGCTCAGGAGCAGCATGAAGGCGACGCAGGCGGCACCGGCGAGGGCCGGGCGCCGCCAGGAGGAGAGGGCCCCGGAGTCCCCTGGAACGCGCGCGGAGCGCGACCCCTCCTCCGTGTCGGAAGAAGGGTCGCGCTCCGTGTGCTGTGCTTCGGTGTCCATCGGGGACAGAGCCTATCCGGCCTGCCTGTGCGAGGACTCGGAAGCGTCGGGCGTGCCGGGAGCCGAGGCTCAGCGGTCGCGCTTCTCCTTGATCTTGGCGGCCTTGCCGCGCAGCTCACGGAGGTAGTAGAGCTTGGCGCGACGGACGTCACCGCGGGTCACGAGCTCGATCTTCTCGAAGATCGGGCTGTTCACCGGGAAGGTGCGCTCGACGCCGACGGAGAACGAGACCTTGCGGACCGTGAAGGACTCGCTGACGCCCGAACCCTGGCGGCGGATGACGACACCCTTGAACTGCTGGATGCGGGAGCGGGTGCCTTCGATGACGCGCACGTGGACGTTCACGGTGTCGCCGGGACGGAAGGCGGGGAGGTCGGAGCGGAGCGAACCCGCGTTGACCTGGTCGAGCAGGGAGGCCATGGAGGTCTCTTTCCTCGCTGATGCCACAGGTCATCAGCGGTACGTTCGAGGATGATTCGGATCGCCGTCCGTTCCTGGCGGCGTCTTCCCCCTGTGGCAGGGGCGCGCGCCGGACGGACGACAGCGGCCTATTGTTCCACGTCGTCGAGCCTGCGCCAAAATCGGCCGCCGGGTTCGGGCGCCCATCCCATCATGGAGAGGATCTCGCGGTCCTTCTTGTCGAAGGCGGCGGGGTCGCAGCGCTCGATGAGATCGGGCCGGTGGGCGGCGGTGCGCCGGAAGGCCTCGTCGCGTCGCCAGCGGGCGATCCTGCCGTGGTGGCCGCTGAGGAGGACGTCGGGGATGCCCCGGCCGCGCCACTCGGGGGGCTTGGTGTAGACGGGGCCTTCCAGGAGGTTGGCCATGGCGCCGGGGGCGAAGGAGTCGTCCCGGTGGGACTCGGCGTTGCCGAGGACGCCGGGCAGGAGGCGGGCGACGGCCTCGGTGACGACGAGGACGGCGGCCTCGCCGCCGGCCAGGACGTAGTCGCCGATGGAGACCTCGTAGACGGGCATCCGGGTCGCGTACTCGTCCATGACGCGGCGGTCGATGCCCTCGTAGCGGGCGGGCGTGAAGATCAGCCAGGGCCGTTCGGAGAGCTCGACGGCCAGCTCCTGGGTGAAGGGGCGGCCACTGGGGGTGGGGACGACGAGGACCGGGCCGTGGGCGCCGCCCTCGTAGCCGTCGGCGAGCGTCTGGTCGAGCGCGTCTCCCCAGGGGTCGGTCTTCATGACCATGCCGGGGCCGCCGCCGTACGGGGTGTCGTCGACGGTGTTGTGCCGGTCGTAGGTCCAGTCGCGGAGGTCGTGGACGTGGACGTCGAGCTGTCCGCGCGCGCGGGCCTTGCCGACCAGGGAGACGTTCAGCGGTTCGAGGTACTCGGGGAAGATCGTGACGACGTCGAGCCTCATGCCGTCTCCTCGCGGGACGCGTCGCCGGATCCCGCGCCGGACTCGTCTACGGACCCCTCGTCGGACTCCGCACCGGACTCCTCGTGGGAGGAGACGATCTCGGCGCGGTCGTCGATCAGGCCGGGCGGCGGGTCGATGACGGCCCGCTGCTCCTCCAGGTCGATCTCGACGACGATCTCTCCGACGAACGGGATCATCACCTCGGTGCCGTCGGGGCGCTCGACGATGAAGAGGTCCTGGGACGGCAGGTGGGAGATCTCGGTGATCCGGCCGATCTCGGTGCCGTCGGCGAGAACCACGTCGAGGTCCATCAGCTGGTGGTCGTAGTACTCGTCCTCCTCCTCGGGCATCTCCGTGGGGTCGATCTCGGCGATGAGGAGGGTGTTGCGCAGGGCCTCGGCGCCGGTGCGGTCACGGACGCCCTCGAAGCGCAGCAACAGCCGGCCGCTGTGCACCCGGCCGGTCTCGATGGTCAGCGGCCCGGTGGAGGCCGGGTCGGTGTGCAGGACGGCACCGGGGCCGAGCCTGAGCTCCGGCTCGTCCGTGCGCACCTCGACGGTGACCTCGCCCTTGATTCCGTGGGCGCGGCCGATCCGCGCGACTACCAACTGCACTGCTCCACACTCTCCTGTCACACAGTTCGTACGACGCGAAACGACAACGGGCCGGGGTGGGCTCGTAAGCCCTCCCCGGCCCGTGCCGGCACTACTAAGGTGATGCTGCCGGCCTGCTCAGCGGACCTGGTCCACGTCGACGAGGTCGACCCGGATGCCACGGCCGCCGATGGCGCCCACGACGGTGCGGAGCGCGCGCGCGGTGCGGCCGTTGCGGCCGATCACCTTGCCGAGGTCGTCCGGGTGGACCCGGACCTCCAGCACGCGGCCACGGCGCAGGTTGCGCGAGGCGACCTGCACGTCGTCGGGGTTGTCGACGATGCCCTTCACGAGGTGCTCGAGAGCCTCCTCGAGCATGATCAGGCCTCGGTCGACTCGGTGGACGCGGCCTCGGCCTCGTCCGCCTTCTTGTCAGCCTTCTTGGCCTTGGGGGTGATGGCCTCACCCTTGGCCTCGTCGCCCTCGAGGGCCTTCGCGAACTCGTCGAACGAGGCGCGCTTGGCTTCCTTCGTCGCCGGGACGAGCAGGGCCTTCTCGGGGGCCGGGAGGCCCTTGGCCTTCTGCCAGTCGCCGGTGAGCTTCAGGATGGCGAGAACCGGCTCGGTCGGCTGCGCGCCGACCGACAGCCAGTACTGCGCACGCTCGGAGTCGACCTCGATACGCGACGGGTTGTACGTCGGGTGGTAGAGGCCGATCTCCTCGATCGCGCGACCGTCCCGACGGGTGCGGGAGTCGGCGACGACGATGCGGTAGTGGGGCTGGCGGATCTTGCCGAGGCGCTTGAGCTTGATCTTGACTGCCACTGGAGTGGTGTCTCCTGGTCTTGACGTGGTTGGGCACTTTGAGATGCCACGTGGGGTTGCGGTACTCGGATGCCCGATGGACGCGTCAGCCGGAGGAGAGAGGGGTCCTGTGCGACTGTCGAGTACAGCTAGCCATTGTGCCACACACCGCGAGGTCAGCTCGCGGCGCCCACGGTCTCCGGGATACGGAAGGGCTTGCCGCAACCGCCGCAGACGATCGGGGCCTGGGCGAGCACCGAGGGCACCACGCGCACGTTCCGTCCGCAGTCGCAGACGGCCTTGACGCGGACGCCGCCGCCCGAGGAGCCGTGCCGGGCGGCCGGTCCGCGGAAGGAGCGCTTGGTGTCGGCCGCGGTGGCGACCGTGTGGGCCTTGAGGGCGCGCTGGAGCCGCTCGATGGTGGGCCGGTAGCGCCGCCTCGCCTCGGGGTTGAGCGTGACCAGGGAGAAGCCGCTGCTGGCGTGCGGCTCCTCGGGGTGGTCGAGGCCCATCTCCTCGGCGATCGCGAGGAATCTGCGGTTGTGATAGCGGCCGGCGCGGGAGGTGTCACGGACCCCTCGGGCGGCGGCGATGCCGTGGACTGCCTCGTGGAGCAGTCGTTCGAAGGAGAGTTCGGCGCCACAGGCGGACGAGGACTCTCCGATCAGGGACTCGGGCGCGGCAAGATCGGGCAGCTCGGGGTGGTGCCGCTGAATGTCGGCCCACGCCTGTGCCAGCTCTGCGGCGAGAACAGGTGGTGTCGTGCTCACGTCGTGTACAACGAGCCGGAGTCCCCCCGGGTTCCATTCCGGGGCATCCCAAATATTTTGCACGTACCCGTCAGTTGCCGTTGATGTGTCGTGACGAGGGCCAGTGCGCCGATCTGCGGAGAAGCCGCGCAGGGGGCGTCAAGCTGGGGTGTAGTAGCGCATACGCCCCGGCGCGTAGCCGAGGTGCGCGCGCCCCGGGGAGAACCCACCCGAGTGGACCGGGAAGCGGCCCCGGAGCGGGCCCGGAGAGAGCACCGCACGGCGCCCTGGGCGGAGCGGAAGTGTTGCGGGGACATTACCGGGCTCGCGCGCGGGGCGGCGCACCGCCCCTCCCCCGGCGAATCGGTGCGGCGCGAGCACTGGACGCGGCCCGGGATGCGCAGTTCCCTGACTACGGGGGGCTGTCGTCCGAGCACGGATTGGGGCACTTTTCCATGACACCTACGCTCGTCCCGCACCACCCCGCGCGTGACTGGGCCGAGATCCAGGAACGGATGCTCGTCCCGCTCTACGAGGCGGTGTACGACCGCCTCGGCGTGGGCGCCGGGAGCCGGGTCCTCGGCCTCCGCTGCGGCTCCGGACTGGCACTTCTGATGGCGGCCGCGCGGGGCGCCCGGATCGCCGGCGTGGACCGGGACCTCGCGCGCGTGGAGCTGGCCAGGGAGCGGCTGCCGGAGGACGTCACCGTCACGGAGGAGCCTCCGGAGGACCTTCCGTACGACGTGATCACCGCCTTCCACACGACGGACGGCATCCTCCCGGAGCTGTCGGCGCTCACCCGTTCGGCGCAACGGGACACGGTGGTCGTGCTCGCCGGGTGGGGGCCGCCGGAGCGGTGCTCGACGGAGTCGGTGCTGGGGATCGCGGCCCGGCTGGCGGACCGCGGGCCGGGGGTCCGGACGGACCTGGACGGGCTGGTGGCGGGGGCGGGGCTGCGGCCGGACGGTTCGGGGCGGGTGGCCTGCCCCTTCGGGTACGCGAACGAGGGCAGCGCGGTACGCGGGCTGCTGTCGACGGGCGCGTTCGACGAGGCCGTACGGGCGACCGACCTCTCCCAGGTGGAGAAGGAGATCGAGGAGGCGCTCGCGCCGCATGTGCGGGCGGACGGGACGGTGTGGATGCCGAACGTCTTCCGCTACGTCGTCGCCCGGGTGCCGTAGGAACCCGTACGGGGCCATCCCTGCCCGTGGTCCGGGATGGGTAGGAACCAGTACGGGGGTCATCCCTGCCCGTGGTCCGGGCGGGGTAGGAACCCGTACGGGTTCATCCCTGCCCGTGGTCCCGGCGCCGTGGAAGCCCGTACGAGGGCGTCGCGCGCCCGGAAGCCCCCGTGCCCCGTCTCAGTCCTCTTCCTCCCGGACCTCGCGCGTGATGCCCGCCGCGCGGTACGCCTCGGCCTCTTCCAGGGTCTCGTTCTCCAGGAGCGCGGCGGCGAGCGCGTCCAGTTGGCCGCGGTGTTCGCCGAGCAGGCGTACGGCGCTCTCGTAGCACTCGTCGACGATGCGGCGCATCTCCGCGTCGACGGTGTCGAGGGTCGCGGGGGCCGCCGACAGGCCGTACGCCTGCTGGGCGTCGCTCGGGACGGCCGTGAGGCGGCCGACGAGCGCGCTCATGCCCCAGCGTCCCGCCATGCCGCGGGCGATGTTGGTGACCTGCTCCAGGTCGCTCTCGGCGCCGGTGGTGACGACGCCGAAGACGACCTGTTCGGCGGCCATGCCGCCGAGGGCCCCGATGATCCGGCCCCGGAGGTACTCCTCGGTGTAGGCGTACCTGTCGGCGTCGGGGGTGGAGAGGGTGACGCCGAGGGCCCGGCCGCGCGGCACGATGGTGATCTTGCGGACCGGGTCGGCGCCCGGCTGGAGCATGCCGAGCAGGGCGTGGCCGCTCTCGTGGTACGCGGTCCGCCGCCGCTCCTCGGCGGGCATCACCAGGGGCCGTTCGGCGCCGAGCTGGACCTTCTCCAGGGCGTCGGAGAGGTCGGAGCGCGTGACGGCCTTCTGGTCGCGTTTGACAGCGAGGAGGGCGGCCTCGTTGGCGAGGTTGGCGAGTTCGGCGCCGGTCATGCCGGGGGTCGTACGGGCCACGTGCTCCAGGTCGACGTCCTTGGCGAGCGGGATCCCCCGGGTGTGGATCCGGAGGATGGCCTCGCGGCCGTCCCGGTCGGGCGGGTTGACGTGCACGATGCGGTCGAAGCGGCCGGGCCGGGTGAGGGCGGGGTCGAGGACGTCGGGGCGGTTGGTGGCGGCGAGGACGATGACACCTTCGGAGCCGGTGAAACCGTCCATCTCGGTGAGGATCTGGTTGAGGGTCTGCTCGCGCTCGTCGTGGCCGCCCATCCCGGAGCCGCCGCCCCTGGCCCGGCCGATGGTGTCGATCTCGTCGATGAAGACGATCGCCGGGGCGACCTTGCGGGCCTCGGTGAACAGCTCGCGCACCCGGGAGGCGCCGACGCCGACGATCATCTCGATGAACCCGGACGCGGAGGCGGAGAAGAACGGCACCCCGGCCTCGCCCGCGACGGCGCGGGCGAGCAGGGTCTTGCCGGTGCCGGGCGGGCCGGCGAGGAGCACGCCGCGCGGCATCCTGGCGCCCATCTCGCGGTAGGCCTGCGGGTTCCTGAGGAAGTCGACGACGTCGTTGAGTTCGCCCTCGACCTCGTCGATGCCGGCGACGTCGGCGAAGGTGGTGCGCTGTCCGCCCTCCAGTTCGACGGGCTTGGGCGGGGTCTTGCGGCCGAGCATGCCGCCGGCGCCGCCCATGCCCGCGCTCATCCGGCGGGCGATGAAGACCCACAGGACGACGAGGAGCAGCATCGGCGCGAGCGAGATGAGGAGGTTGACGAGGAAGCTGCGTTCCTGGACGACGGGTTCGGCGGTGACGGTGACGTTCTGCTTGGTGAGCTGCGCCCACAGGTCGTCGTCGGCGAACGCGGGGCGCTGGGTGGTGAACTTGGTGTAGTCGCCGTCGCCGTCGGGGACGGGTCGTTCGTTCTTCAGCTGGCCCTGGATCGCGTCGCCCTTGGAGTAGATCTTGGTGACGTTGCCGGCGGCGACCTGTTTGTCGAACTCGGTGTAGGAGATGGTCGGCCCGTCGCCGTCGTTGAAGAACGACAGGACGATGTTGGCGATCAGGTACACGGCGAGCGCGGTGAGGATGAGGCTGCCCCAGCCGCCCGGCATCCGCTTCCTCGGCGAGGGGGGTGGCGGGGCCCCTTCCGAGCGCCAGGGCTGGTCGGTCCGGTCGCGCGGGGGTACGGGGTTGGCCACGTGGCTCTCCTCGGGGCGGCTGTGGCCCCAGTATCGAAGAGCGGGACGGGCCCGGCATGGCGGGCGGTCCGGAGGGATGAAAAGGGGCCCGGGGCGGTTTCGTACCGCTCCGGGCCCCTTCTCTCGGGGTGTGATCCGCGTCAGCCCATGAACTTCTTGAACTCGTCCGGGAGCTCGAAGTCCTTCGGGGTCTGGCCCGGCGCCGGGAGGCCGAAGGCACCGCCCTGCTGGGCCTGGTCGCGGCGCTCGGCGGCGGCCTGCTCCTCGGCCTTGCGCTTCATCGGGTTGCCGCTCTTGCGCTTGCCCTTGGCCTGCTTGATCTGCTTCTTCTGCCGGCCGGGGCCGCCGCCCATGCCGGGCATGCCCGGCATGCCGGGGAGGCCGCCGCCCTGGGCCATGCGGGACATCATCTTGCGGGCCTCGAAGAACCGCTCGACCAGGCCCTTGACGGCGCTGACCTCGACGCCCGAGCCCTTGGCGATACGGGCGCGGCGGGAGCCGTTGATGATGGTCGGGTCGTGGCGCTCGCCGGGGGTCATCGACTTGATGATGGCGGCCGTGCGGTCGACGTCGCGCTCGTCGATGTTGGCGATCTGCTCCTTCATCTGGCCCATGCCGGGGAGCATGCCGAGGAGCTTGGAGATGGAGCCCATCTTGCGGACCTGCTCCATCTGCGCCAGGAAGTCGTCGAGGGTGAACTCCTGGCCCTTCTTCGACGCGAGCTTGGAGGCCATCTTGGCGGCCTCTTCCTCGTCGAAGGTCTGCTGGGCCTTCTCGATGAGGGAGAGCATGTCGCCCATGCCGAGGATGCGGGACGCCATGCGGTCCGGGTGGAACGCGTCGAACTCGTCCAGCTTCTCGCCGTTGGAGGCGAACATGATCTGCTTGCCGGTGACGTGCGCGATGGAGAGCGCGGCGCCGCCGCGGGCGTCGCCGTCGAGCTTGGAGAGCACGACGCCGTCGAAGCCGACGCCGTCGCGGAAGGCCTCGGCGGTGTTGACCGCGTCCTGGCCGATCATGGCGTCGACGACGAAGAGGACCTCGTCGGGGCTGACGGCGTCGCGGATGTCCGCGGCCTGCCGCATCAGCTCCTGGTCGATGCCGAGGCGGCCGGCGGTGTCGACGATCACGACGTCGTACATCTTGGTCCGCGCGAACTCGATCGAGTCCTTCGCGACCTGGACCGGGTCGCCGACGCCGTTGCCCGGCTGCGGGCCGTAGAAGGCCACGCCCGCGCGCTCGGCGACGACGCCGAGCTGGGTGACGGCGTTGGGGCGCTGGAGGTCGCAGGCGACGAGCAGCGGGGAGTGGCCCTGGCTCTTGAGCCAGAGGCCGAGCTTTCCGGCGAGGGTGGTCTTACCGGCGCCCTGGAGACCGGCGAGCATGATCACGGTGGGCGCGGTCTTGGCGAACCGCAGGCGCCGGGTCTCGCCGCCGAGGATGGCGACGAGCTCCTCGTTGACGATCTTGATGACCTGCTGGGCGGGGTTGAGAGCCTGCGAGACCTCGATGCCGAGGGCGCGCTCCTTGACCTGCTTGATGAAGGACCGGACGACCGGCAGGGCGACATCCGCTTCGAGCAGCGCGATACGGATTTCGCGCGCGGTGGCGTCGATGTCCGCCTCGGACAGACGGCCCTTGCCGCGGAGGTTCTTGAAGGTCGCTGCAAGGCGGTCGGAGAGGGTATCGAACACGGCGGTCGCGGATCCTCGGTGTCGGGGGCGGTCGGACTGCCCTCCAGGGTATCGGGCCGCTCGAAGTGTGTGCCCCCGCCCGCCGGATCCGGCGCGCGGGGACGGGTGGGCCGGGGGTTCAGCGGAGCGCCGCCTCCAGGGTGCGGGCCAGGTCGATGGCCTCCTCGTCGGGGAGGAGGGTGCCGTCGGGGCGGGTCACGTACAGGGTGTCGACGGCGTTCGCTCCGAGGGTCGACACGTGGGCGCTGCGGACGCGGACCTCGGCGCCCTCCAGGGCGCGGCCGATGCGGTGGAGGAGGCCGGGGGCGTCCTGGGCGCGGACCTCGATGACGGTGGCGAGGCGGGAGTCGGCGGCGGCGACGGTGACGCGGGGCGGGGGTGCGGTGAGGCCGCGGCGGCGCGGGTAGGCGGCCTCGCGTTCGGCGAGGCGGGCGGGGATGTCGAGGGAGCCGTCGAGGGCGCGGACGAGGTCGGCGCGGAGCCGGGCGGCCTCGGGGAGGGAGCCGTATTCGGCGGCGACCCGCCAGTCGAGGACGAGGACGGGTCCCGATCCGGTGCCGAGGCCGGTGGGGAGTTCCACGGCGCGCAGGTCGGCGGCGCGGACGGTGAGCCGGTGGAGGGCGAGGACGCCGGCGACGGCGGGGAGGACGCCGGGCCGGTCGGGCAGGGCGATGACGAGTTCGACGCCGATGGGTTCGGCGCGGTCGGGGTCGGCGGGGTCGGGGTCGGCGGGCGGTTCGGTGCGGGCGCGGAGGGTGAGGACGGGGTCGCCGGTGCGCAGGGCCTCGATGGCGAGGCGTTCCTGTTCGGCGCTGGGGGCGGCGGCCTCGGGGTCGGGCGGGGTCTCGCCCGCGAGGACGCCCGCGACGCGTTTGACCAGGTCGGCGACGAGGGAGGCGCGCCAGGAGGACCAGGCGGCGGGGCCGGTGGCGAGGGCGTCGGCCTCGGTGAGGGCGTGGAGGAGTTCCAGGGTGCCGACGGTGCCGACGGCGGTGGCGACGGAGCGGACGGTGGCGGGGTCGTCGAGGTCGCGGCGGGTGGCGGTCTCGACGAGGAGGAGGTGGTGGCGGACGGCGGTGGCGATGGTGGTGACGTCGGTGCGGTCGAAGCCGATGCGGGTGGCGAGGTCGCGGGCGATGGTCTCGCCGGCGACGGAGTGGTCGCCGGGCCAGCCCTTGCCGATGTCGTGGAGGAGGGCGGCGACGAGGAGGAGGTCGGGGCGGCCGACGCGGCGGGTGAGGGAGGAGGCGCGTACGGCGGTCTCGACGAGGTGGCGGTCGACGGTCCAGGTGTGGACGGGGTTGCGCTGGGGGCGGCAGCGGACGCGTTCCCAGTCGGGGAGGAAGAGGGTGATGAGCCCTTCGGCTTCGAGGGCTTCCCAGACGGGGACGGTGGCCTCGCCGGCGCCGAGGAGGGTGACGAGTTCCTCGCGGGCCTCGGCGGGCCAGGGCACGGGCAGGGGTTTGGCGGCGGCCGCGAGGCGGCGTACGGCGTGCAGGGAGATCGGCAGGGCGGACTGGGCGGCCGCGGCGGCGGCCCGCAGGGGCAGGACGGGGTCGCGTTCGGGGCGGGCGGTGCGGGCGAGGACGACCTCGCCGTCCATCTCGACGACGCCTTCGGCGAGCGGGGTGCGTTCGACGGGTGGTTTTCCGGCGCCGGCGCGGCCGGAGGCTCCGCGGCCGCCGAGGAGGGTGCGCAGGCGGGGGCGGGTGGAGCGGGCCTTGAGGACGCGGTTGACCTCGCGCCAGGTGACGTCGGTGGCGTACGAGATGGTCCGGGCGGCCTCGTACACCTCGCGGAGCAGGGTGTCGGCGTCGAGGAGGCCGAGTTCGCGGGCGACGGCGTCCTGTTCCTGGAGGGCGAGCCGGTCGGTGGCGCGGCCGGTGGTCAGGTGGAGGGCGTCGCGGGCGTCGAGGAGGCGGCGGCGGGCTCCGTCGAGGCCTTCGCGGGGGGCGTCGGCGACCCAGGTGGCGGCGACGGCGCGGAGGACCTGGGCGTCGCGGAGGCCGCCTCTGGCCTCCTTGAGGTCGGGTTCGAGGAGGAACTGCAGCTCGCCGGTGCGTTCGGCGCGTTCCCGGCAGAGTTCGTGGAGTTCGGGGAGTCGCTTCGGGGCCTGGTTGCGCCAGTCGGCGAGGACGGTGGTGCGGAGGGCGGCGACGAGTCCGTGGTCTCCGGCGAGGGGCCGGGCGTCGAGGAGGCCGAGGTGGACCTTGAGGTCGTCGACGGCGGTGGCGCGGGCTTCGGCGGGGGTGCGGACGGAGTGGTCGAGGGCGAGCCCGAGGTCCCAGACGGGGTACCAGATCCGGTCGGCGAGGGCGGCGACGGCGGCTTTGTCGGCGGTGCCGTCGTGGAGCAGGAGGAGGTCGAGGTCGCTGCGGGGGGAGAGTTCGGCGCGGCCGTAGCCGCCGACGGCGACGAGGGCGGTGCCGCGGGGTGGGGCGGCGGCCGTGAAGAGTCCGGCCAGCCAGTCGTCGGTGAGCCGGGAGAGCGCGGTACGGCGCGGCGGCCCGGACCGCTCCTTCTCGTGGAGGAGGTGCAGCCGGGCCGCCGCGTAACCGCCGGGTCCCGAATCTTCGGTCTCTTCGCTGACTTCGAGGCTCGTCACCCGGCGGCTCCTTCGTGTGCTTACAGTGCGTCCGGACCGCGTTCGCCGGTGCGGACCCTTACGGCGGTCTCGACCGGCACGCTCCACACCTTGCCGTCTCCGATCTTGCCGGTTCGGGCGGCCTTCACGACGACGTCGATGAGCTGTTCGGCGTCCTCGTCCTCGACGAGGACCTCGATGCGGATCTTGGGGACCAGGTCGACGGTGTACTCGGCGCCCCGGTAGACCTCGGTGTGGCCGCGCTGGCGGCCGTAGCCGCTGGCCTCGGTGACGGTGAGGCCGTGGACGCCGAAGGCCTGGAGGGCCTCCTTGATCTCGTCGAGCCGGTGCGGCTTGACGACCGCGGTGATGAGCTTCATGCGTCCACCTTCGTGTTCTCCGTGACGGCCTGGGCGGTGGCGGTGGAGCGCGAGGACGCGCCGCCGCCGGCTCCGCTGAAGTCGTACGCGGTCTCGGCGTGCTCGACCTGGTCGATGCCGGAGACCTCGTCGTCCTCGCTGACCCGCATCCCCATCGTCTTGTCGATGATCAGGGCGAGGATCGCGGAGGCGATCAGAGAGTAGGCGAGGACGGCGGCGACGCCGACGGCCTGCTTGCCGAGCTGTTCGAGGCCGCCGCCGTAGAAGAGGCCCTTGGCGTCGGACTGGACGCCGCCGGTGGCGAAGAAGCCGACGAGGAGGGAGCCGATGACACCGCCGACGAGGTGGACGCCGATGACGTCGAGGGAGTCGTCGTAGCCGAACTTGTACTTGAGGCCGACGGCCATGGCGCAGAGGAGGCCGGCGATGGCGCCGACGGCGATCGCGCCGAGCGGGCTGACGGCGCCGCCGGCCGGGGTGATGGCGACGAGTCCGGCGACCGCGCCGGAGGCGGCGCCGAGGGTGGTGAAGGAGCCGTGGCGGATCTTCTCGTAGGCGAGCCAGGCGAGCATGGCGGCGGCGGTGGCGACCTGGGTGTTGACGAACATCACGGCGCCGACGCCGTCGTCGTTGCCGAGCCAGGAGCCGGCGTTGAAGCCGAACCAGCCGAACCAGAGGAGACCGGCGCCGAGCATCACGAGCGGGAGGCTGTGGGGGCGCATCGGGTCCTTCTTGAAGCCGACGCGCTTGCCGATGACGAGGATGACGCCGAGGGCCGCGGCGCCGGCGTTGATGTGGACGGCGGTTCCGCCGGCGAAGTCGATGACGCCCATCTCGAAGAGCCAGCCGCCGGATCCCCAGACCCAGTGGGCGACGGGGAAGTAGACGACGGTGACCCAGAGCGTGATGAAGAGGGCCCAGGCGGTGAACTTGACGCGGTCGGCGAGGGCGCCGCTGATCAGGGCCGGGGTGAGGATCGCGAACATCAGCTGGAAGACGGCGAAGACGTACACCGGGATGGTGTAGCCGTCCCACAGTTCGGTGACGCCGATGCCGCTGAGGCCGACGTAGTCGGAGGACCAGCCGATGATCGAGCCCGTGTCGGCGCCGAACGCGAGGCTGAAGCCGTACAGCACCCACAGGATCGTGACGATCCCGAGGCTGATGAAGCTCATCATCAGCATGTTGAGGGTGGACTTGACGCGGACCATGCCTCCGTAGAAGAAGGCGAGTGCCGGGGTCATCAGCATGACCAGGGCGGAGCAGATGAGCATGAACCCGGTGTTGGCGGCAGACAGCTCGGGGGCGTCTGCTGCCAGGGTCGTGATGGCTGGTGCCATCGGCGTCTCCTCGTCGTCGGTACGGCCTGTGCGGGGCGGGGCCGGAGAGCGGCCGGCCGTGAGGGGTGGCCGGTTATGGGCCAGAGGTTGGCGCAGCGCGGTTTCCGTCGATGCCGCACGATGTTTCCGACCGGTGACGAAGGGGTGGGGCGTGTTACGCGACCGTGAACGGCCGTGTCGCGGCGAGGTGACGTCCGTACCCTGCGCAGCCCTCGCACAGCAGGAAAACCGGCCCCGCCGGGCGTCCGTGTGACCTTGCGGCGGGGGAGCCGAGTCGGGCAGTACGGGACGTCCGGCGCGGCCGGGGTCGGGGGGCCTCGCGGGGGGCCGGGGGGGGTCAGACCGCTTCGGCGGCCTCGGGCAGCAGCTGGGTGAGGCGGTCGGTGAGCTGGACGACCTCGGCGACGTCGCCGAAGCCGCGGGCGGCGTGGTCGACGGTCTTGCGGAGCCGGGTGTTGACCCGCTCGGAGCGGATGCTCCTGGCGACCCCGAGGGCCTTCTCGGCGAGGACGACGGACTGCTCGGGCTCGCGCTTGAGGAGGTGCACGGTGGCCATGCCGATGAGGTTGAGCGCGTACGACCGCTGGTGGTCGGGGTCCTTCTCGAAGAGGGCGACGGCCCGCTCCATGACGGGCTCGGCGAGCGAGGCGTAGGTCGGGGAGCGCCCGGCGACGTAGGCGAGGTCGCGGTAGGAGTGGGAGTTCTCGCCGTTGAGTTCGGCCTCGGAGAAGAAGCCGATCCAGTCGGGCTCGGGCTCGCCGTCGAGGCCGGCGTCGGAGAAGGTGTCCTCGGCCATCCGGACGGCCCGCTTGCACTTGGAGGGCTGGCCCATGTTGGCGTAGGCGCGGGCTTCCATCGCATACAGCATGGCCTGGGTGCGCGAGGTGGCGCAGTCCCGGCTTCCGTACTGGGCGAGGTGGATGAGTTCGAGGGCGTCGTCGGGCCGGCCGAGGTGGATCATCTGGCGGCTCATGGAGGACAGGATGTACGAGCCGAGGGGCTTGTCGCCGGCTTCCTTGGCGGCGTGCAGGGCGAGGACGAAGTACTTCTGTGCGGTGGGCTGGAGGCCCACGTCGTAGCTCATCCAGCCGGCGAGTTCGGCGAGTTCGGCGGCGCAGGTGAAGAGGCGCTTGGCGGTGGCGGCGGGCTGGGGCTCCTGGAGGAGGTCGGTGACCTCGTGGAGCTGGCCGACGACGGCCTTGCGGCGGAGTCCGCCGCCGCACTGGGCGTCCCACTTGCGGAACATGGCGGTGGTGGATTCGAGGAGGTCGAGTTCGAGCTCGGAGAGCCGGTTGGGGCGGCGGGCGTCGGCGAGGGGGTCGGGGCGTTCGATGTCGCCGACGGGGGTGGGGACGAGCCAGCGCTGCATCGGTTCGATGAGGGCGGGTCCGGCGGCGAGCGACAGGGACGAGCCGAGGAAGCCGCGGCGGGCGAGCATGAGGTCGCTGCGGGAGAACTCGCTGAGCAGGGCGACGGTCTGGGGTCCGGCCCAGGGCAGGTCGACGCCGGAGACGGACGGCGACTGGTGGGCGGTGCGCAGGCCGAGGTCCTCGACGGCGACGACGGAGCCGAAGCGCTCGGAGAACAGCTCGGAGAGGATGCGCGGGATGGGCTCGCGGGGCTGTTCTCCGTCGAGCCAGCGGCGTACGCGCGAGGTGTCGGTGGAGATGTGGTGCGCGCCCATCTGGCGGGCCCGGCGGTTCACCTGCCGCGCGAGTTCGCCCTTGGACCAGCCGCTGCGCACGAACCACGAGCCCAGCTGCTCGTTCGGGCGCTTGCCGGCAGTCGTACCGTCTGCGCCGTTGCCGCCCACTGGAACGCCCCCATCCACCTGATTGCCTGTCTGCTGTGCGAACCCCTATCAGAATGCCGTGTCTTGCGGCACCCGTCCGGCGTTCGCGCTCCTTCGAACTGGAAACCGGGTTGCCTCCGGCATACCCACGCGTGTGCGCCACCCCGGGGTTCGAGTACCGAAAGTAATCCCACGATCACGTCTCCACGAGGGCGATTCAAGAAACGCCACCATTCGCCACCCCTTCGAATGAACTCGCCTGCCATGGAACGCGATTCACTTGACATGCGACGAACCGGAGTCGGCGGACGGATGCGCGGAGAGGCGCGCGCACCGGCCCGCGCCACCCCTCGCACGACCGCGCACCAGAAGCACGCGGCGGAGCGTGACGAAGGGTGACGACGGTGCTCCGGGTCGTAACCACCGGCGCGCTCGACCCGTTGGAGGGGACATGGGTTTCACGATCGGCGGCATTCGTGAGATGCGGTCCGGCGTACGCCGCCGCGTACGCACGACGGAGTGCACAGCGGTGGCCGAGTACACGGGGCTGTGGGGCTGGGACGTGACCCCCGGGGCGCGGGCCGTCTCGGGCCAGTGCTCCTGCGGGGATCCGGCGTGTGCCGCCCCGGGCGCGCATCCGCTCTCCTTCGCGGAACCGGTCCCGGCGGGCGCCGGGCTGGACGACGCCACGAAGGCGTGGTCCCGGTATCCGGGGGCGGCGCTGCTGCTGCCGGTGGGCAGGGCCTTCGACGTGATCGAGGTCGCGGAGGCCGCGGGCCGCCGGGCGCTCGTCCGTCTGGAGCGCATGGGGCTGCCGCTGGGCCCGGTGTGCGCGACGCCGACCGGGCGGGCGTGGTTCTTCGTGGCGCCGGGTGCGGCGGCCGAGCTGCCGCAGCTGCTGTACCGGATGGGCTGGGACGACGCCGACCTGGATCTGCACTGTCTGGGGCCCGGCAGTCACATCACCGCTCCCCCGTCGGACCTGGGCGGGCTCGGGCCGGTGCGCTGGCTGCGGCCCCCGAGGCTCGACACGGCGGGCGCGCCGCCGCAGGCGCGGCTGCTGCTCGGCACCCTGGCGTACATCTGCCACCGGACGCGTCTCTGATCCGCCTCGGGGTTCCGGTACGCGGAAGGGCCCTCGCCATGTGAGGCGAGGGCCCTTCCCGTGTGCCGTGCGCGGTGTCAGTCGCCGATCAGGGCGTCGACGAAGGCGCCCGGCTCGAAGGGGGCCAGGTCGTCCGGGCCCTCGCCCAGGCCGATCAGCTTGACCGGGACGCCCAGCTCGCGCTGGACGGCGACGACGATGCCGCCCTTGGCGGTGCCGTCGAGCTTGGTCAGGACGATGCCGGTGATGTCGACGACCTCGGCGAAGACGCGGGCCTGGGTCAGGCCGTTCTGGCCGGTGGTGGCGTCGAGGACGAGGAGGATCTCGTCGAGGGGGCCGTGCTTCTCGACGACGCGCTTGACCTTGCCGAGCTCGTCCATGAGGCCGGTCTTGGTGTGGAGGCGGCCGGCGGTGTCGATGAGGACGACGTCGGCGCCCTCGGCGATGCCCTCCTTGACCGCGTCGAAGGCGATCGACGCCGGGTCGCCGCCCTCCGGGCCGCGGACGGTGCGGGCGCCGACGCGCTCGCCCCAGGTCTGGAGCTGGTCGGCGGCGGCGGCGCGGAAGGTGTCGGCGGCGCCGAGGACGACGGACTTGCCGTCGGCCACGAGGACGCGGGCCAGCTTGCCGGTGGTGGTGGTCTTTCCGGTGCCGTTGACGCCGACGACCATGACCACGCCCGGCACGTCGGTGGGGCTGTCGGTCTTCACCGTGCGGTCGAGGTCGGGGCCGAGGAGGGCGATCAGCTCCTCGCGGAGCAGACCGCGCAGTTCCTCCGGGGTGCGGGTGCCGAGCACGCGGACCCGCTCGCGCAGCCGCTCGACGAGCTCCTGGGTGGGGGCGACGCCGACGTCGGCCGTGAGAAGGGTCTCCTCGATCTCCTCCCAGGTGTCCTCGTCGAGGTGCTCGCGGGACAGGAGCGTGAGCAGCCCCTTGCCGAGCGAGTTCTGGGAGCGGGCGAGGCGGGCCCGGAGCCGTACGAGACGGCCGGCGGTCGGCTCCGGGACCTCGATCTCGGGGGCCGCGGGCTCGGCGACGACGGGGTCCTCGACGGCGACCGGCGTCCCGGTGGCCTCCTCGGCGGGGAGTTCGACCTCCTCGACCGTGCGGCGTGGTTCCTCCCGCGGCGTCTCCGCCTCCTCGCCGACGTGCGGTTCGGCGGGCGGAGCGGTGATGGTCGGCGTGGTGGACGGCGGCTCGGCCGGCGGCAGCTGCTTCTTCTTGCGGCCGCTGATCACGAGCCCGCTCGTCACGGCGACGGCGACGACCAGTGCGATGACTACAGCAAGGATGAGTTCCATAACCTGACCAGTATCGGCCAAGAAGCGACCGGAGAAGGAGCACGTACGCTGGGTGGGTTCCCCCCACATCTGTACGGAGTACCCCCATGCCCCACGACGCCTCCGAAGCCGCAGGCGCGACGCACGACGGCGCGATGGAGACCCGCGGTCTCGAACCCGTCCCCGACGCGGAGCGGACCGGCCGTGTCCGCGAGCTCTTCCCGACCTGGGTCGCCGCCAACATCAGTGTGCTGCTGCTCACGATGGGTGCCGGTCTGATCGTCTTCAACGGTCTGAACTTCTGGCAGGTCCTGATCGTGGCGATCGCCGCGCCCGTGCTGTCGTACGGGATCGTCGGTGTGATCTCGATCGCGGGCAAGCGGGGCGGTGCGCCGGGGATGGCGCTGTCGCGGGCCGTGTTCGGTCAGCGCGGAAACCTTTTTCCCGGGTCGTTGATCTGGGTGGCCCGGTGGGGCTGGGAGACCATCAACGCGGTCACCGGCGCCTACGCGGTGCTGACCGTGCTCGACCTGCTCTTCGGCGTGGAGTCGAGCACGCTCCTCATCGTGGTGACGCTGCTGCTCTTCGTGACCTGCACCTTCCTGGTGTCGGGGCTCGGGATCAACGCCCTGCGGGTGTGCAGCACGTGGTCCACGTACCTCTTCGGCGCCTTCTCGGTCCTCGTCCTGGTCTACCTGGTGGCGAACACCGAGTGGTCGGCGGTCTTCGACAAGCCGGCCGGTTCGACGGCGATGATGATCGCGGGCATCGGCACGATCGCGGCCGGCGGCATCAGCTGGGTCCCCTCGGGCCCCGACTTCACCCGCTACCTGCCCCGTACGGCCTCCTCGAAGGCGATGGTCGGCTCGACGGTCGGCGGCGCCGGGATCGTCGTCCTGCCGATGGTCCTGATGGGCGCGGTGATGGCGGTGTCGACCCCGGACCTGGCGTCGGCGCAGGACCCGGTCTCCTTCATCGGTGAGCTGCTGCCGATGTGGATCTCCGTGCCGTACCTGGTGATCGCCCTGCTGGGGATGCTGCTGATCAACTCGATGTCGATGTACTCGGCGGGGTTCACGGCGCAGACCCTCGGCATCAGGGTGTCGCGTGCGGCGGCGGTCAGCGTGAACGCGGTGATCAGTCTGGTCTTCGGCTTCCTGCTGATGGTGGTGGCGACCAGCTTCATCGGTTCGTTCATCTCGTTCCTGACGCTGCTCGCGGTGGCGTTCTCGGCCTGGATCGGCGTGTTCGGCGTGGACATGCTGCGGCGCCGGTCGTACGACGCGGTGGCGCTGATGGACACGGGCCGGACGAGCGCGTACTGGTACCGGGGCGGTTTCGCCTGGCAGGCGATGACGGCGTGGGCGGTGGCGCTGCTCGTGGGCCTGCTGTTCACGAAGGTCGACTGGTTCTCCGGTCCGCTCGCCTCCTCCTGGATCGGCGAGAACGGCCTGGGCTGGGCGGCGACGATCGTGGTGGCGGGCGTGCTGTACGCCGTGCTGCCGCGCTCGTCCGGGCCGGCTCCGGCGGAGTCCGCCGAGGCGCGCGAGACCGTTTCCATCTGACGCCGCGTCAGCTAAGGTCCCCCTTCGCCGGCATCCCACGCGCGGAGGGGGACTTCCCATGCCCTTCACAGTCGTACGGTTCAACCTCGTCGATCCCCGCGCGACCCCGGAGTCCCTCTCGGAGCGCTACCGGGCCGCCCTCGCCATGGCCGCGTACGCCGACGGGCACGGGGTCGACACCGTGCAGACCGAGGAGCACCACGGGGTCGCGAACAACTGGCTGCCCTCCCCCTTCGCCTTCGCGGGCGCGGTCTTCGGCGCCACGGAGCGGATCACGGTCACCGTCTCGGCGATCATCGGACCGCTGCACGACCCGCTGCGCCTCGCGGAGGACATAGCGGTCCTGGACCTGCTGAGCGGGGGCCGTCTGGTGACGGTCGCCGGGATCGGCTACCGGCCGGAGGAGTACGAGGAGCGCGGGGTCGACTGGGGACGGCGCGGCAAGCTCCAGGACCTGCTCCTGGAGACCCTGCTGACGGCGTGGACCGGGGAGCCGTTCACGTACCGGGGCCGTACGGTACGGGTCACCCCGCGGCCCTTCACCCGGCCGCGTCCGCTGCTGCTGGTCGGGGGGTCCTCGCGGGCGGCGGCCCGGCGGGCGGCCCGGCTCGGGCTGCCGTTCTTCCCGAGCGCGCACCTGCCGGAGCTGGAGGCGTACTACCGGGAGAGGTGCGCGGAGTACGGCACGGAGGGCTGGACGATGATGCCGTCCGAGGTGACCCCGCTGCTGCACCTGTCGGAGGATCCGGACCGGACCTGGGCGGAGTACGGGGAGCACTTCCTGCACGAGGCGCGGACGTACGCCTCCTGGCAGTCGAAGGACATCCGCTCGGCGGTGCGGTCGGCGGCGACGACGGTGGCGGAGCTGCGCGCGGAGGGGGTCTACCGGGTCGTCACGCCGGAGGAGTGCCTGACGCTCTGTCTGGAGAGCCTCGTGCTGCATCCGCTGTGCGGCGGGATGCCGGTGGAGGAGGGGTGGCGGAGCGTGCGGCTGTTCTGCGACGGGGTGCTGCCCCGGCTGCCGGAGCGGGGGTGACGGCGAACCGCCCCGGTCCGGGGCTAGGGGCCTCGGACCGGGGCGGTCTCCGTGGGTGAGGAGAGGGGCAGCGGGGGTTAGCCCATCTCCTCCAACGCCTTGCCCTTGGTCTCCTTGACGTACCTGAGCACGAAGGGGATCGAGAGCACGGCGAAGACCGTGTAGATGATGTAGGTGCCGGAGAGGTTCCAGTCCGCGAGGGACGGGAAGCTCGCGGTGATGGCCCAGTTGGCGATCCACTGCGCGGAGGCGGCGACGCCGAGGGCGGCGGCGCGGATCCGGTTGGGGAACATCTCGCCGAGGAAGACCCAGACCACCACGCCCCACGAGAGGGCGAAGAAGAGCACGAAGACATGGGCGGCGACGAGCGCCACGACGCCCTGGGTCTCGGGCAGTTTGCCGTCGACGAGGTCGGCGGAGAAGGCCCAGGCCTCGACGGCGAGGGCGATCGCCATGCCGACGGAGCCGACGAGGGCGAGCGGCTTGCGGCCGACGCGGTCGACCAGGACCATCGCGATCACGGTGCCGATGATGTTGATGATCGACGTGGTGAACGAGTAGAGGAACGAGCTCGACGGGTCGATGCCGACGGACTGCCAGAGGGTCGCGGAGTAGTAGAACGCGACGTTGATGCCGACGAGCTGCTGGAAGACCGAGAGCCCGATGCCGACCCAGACGATGGGCAGCAGCTTGAAGCGGGAGCCGATGACGAGCAGGTCCTTGAAGGTGGACTTGTGCTCGCGGCGCATGGCCCGGTCGATCTCGGCGACGCGGTGGTCGAGGTCGACGCCCTCGCCCTCGACCTCGGCGAGGACCTCCTTGGCCCGTTCGGTCTTCCCTACGGAGATGAGGAAGCGGGGGGACTCGGGGATGGCGAAGGAGAGCATGCCGTAGAGGAGCGCGGGCACGACCATCACGCCCAGCATCCACTGCCAGGCCTCCAGGCCGCCGATCTCGCCGCGCTGGTCGCCGTCGGCGAGCTGGAGGATGCCGTAGTTGACCAGCTGGGAGATGGCGATGCCGATGACGATCGCGGCCTGCTGGAAGGAGCCGAGGCGGCCGCGGTAGGCGGCGGGGGCGACCTCGGCGATGTAGGCGGGGCCGATGACGGAGGCCATGCCGATGGCGAAGCCACCGATGACCCGCCAGAAGGCCAGGTCCCAGAGGGCGAAGGGCAGCGCCGAGCCGACGGCGCTGACGGCGAAGAGCACCGCGGAGATCTGCATGCAGCGGATGCGGCCGATGCGGTCGGCGATCCGGCCGGCGGTGGCGGCGCCGATGGCGCAGCCGATCAGCGCGATGGCGATGACCTGGGCGAGGGTGCCGGAGCCGATGTCGTAGCGGTCGCGGATCGCCTCGACGGCGCCGTTGATGACGGAACTGTCGTAGCCGAAGAGGAAGCCGCCCATCGCGGCGGAGGCCGTGATGAAGATGACGTGGCCGAGGTGGTCGGGGTGAGCCGCCCTGCCTTCGGACGGCGGCGGCGTGGGCGCCTGCGTGCTGGTCACATGGACTCCTGGAGGCTCCGGCTGCGTCGCCGGAACGGTGGGGGGCAAGCCCTTCCAGTGGCGCACAACTTCACGCCGCCCACCACGTGAAGGTAAAAGCAACGTTGCAGAGACTATGCCTTCAAGTTTCTAAGTCAAGAGGCGATGTCGTGTGACTTAATAAGCACTTCCCCACCCCTTGAGTTCAATACTTGAACGACGTCAGGGCGAGATCGCCGAGCGGCCCGGTCAGCGGAGCCGTTGGCTGATGACTTTGGATACCCCGTCGCCCTGCATGGAAACGCCGTACAGCGCGTCCGCGACCTCCATCGTCCGCTTCTGGTGGGTGATCACGATGAGCTGCGAGGACTCCTGGAGCTCGCGCATGATCCGGATCAGCCGCTGGAGGTTGGTGTCGTCGAGCGCCGCCTCGACTTCGTCCATCACGTAGAACGGGCTGGGCCGCGCCTTGAAGATCGAGACGAGCAGCGCCACGGCCGTGAGCGAGCGCTCGCCGCCGGAGAGCAGCGAGAGACGCTTGACCTTCTTGCCCGGCGGGCGGGCCTCGACCTCGACGCCGGTGGTGAGCATGTTGTCGGGGTCGGTGAGGATCAGCCGGCCCTCGCCGCCCGGGAAGAGCCGCGAGAAGACGCCCTCGAACTCACGGGCCGTGTCCCGGTACGCCTCGGTGAAGACCTGCTCGACCCGCAGGTCGACCTCCTTCACGACCTGAAGCAGGTCGGTGCGGGTCTTCCTCAGGTCCTCCAGCTGCTCGGAGAGGAAGCGGTGCCGGTCCTCCAGGGCGGCGAACTCCTCAAGAGCCAGCGGATTGACCTTGCCGAGCTGGTGGTACGCCCGCTCGGCGGCCCTGAGCCGCTTCTCCTGCTCCGAACGGATGAAGGGGCGCGGTTCGTCGTCCCCCGCGTCCTCCCCTTCGGCGGCGGGCGGGGGCGGCACCAGCTGCTCCGGGCCGTACTCGGCGACCAGGGAGGTCGCCTCCACGCCGAACTCCTCCAGCGCCTTCGCCTCCAGCTGCTCGATCCGCAGCCGCTTCTCGGCGCCCAGCACCTCGCCCCGGTGGACGGAGTCGGTCAGCTTGTCGAGCTCGGCCTTGAGGTCACGGCCCCGGGTCCGGGCCGCCGTCAGGCCCGCCTCCCGGTCGGCCCGCGCCGCCTGGGCCGCCGCCCGCTCCCGCTCGGCGCGGACCAGGGAGACCTCGACATGGGCGAGGAGGGTCCGGGCGCCGGCGGCGACCGCGCCCGCGACCCGCTCCTCGTGGCGCAGCCGGGCCCGGCGCTGCTCGGCACGCGCGCGTGCCTCCCGTTCGGCGCGGGCGGCCCGGTCGAGCGAGTCGGCACGGCCGGCGAGCCCCTTGACGCGCTCCTCGTGGGTACGGACCTGGAGCCGCGCCTCCATCTCGGTCTGGCGGGCGTTGGAACCGTCGATCGCGAGCCGGTCGCGGGTCGCGGTGCCGGGCTCCTCGTCGCCGCCGTCCCCGAAGGCGGCGGCCTCCTGGGCCACGAGCAGTCGTTCGGCGAGCTCCTCCGCCTCGGCGGTGGCCCGCTCCAGGGCCTCCTGGGCGCGGGCGGCGGCCGCGGCGGCCCGCTCGGCCTCGCCCGCGGCTCCCCTGGCCTGCCCGGCGAGCCGGCCGAGCTCCTTGGCGACGGCGGACCGCTCGCGCTCGGCGGTACGGCGGTGGGTGTCGAGTTCCTCGACGAGCGCGGTGGCGGTACGGCGCCGCTCACCGGCCTCCTGCTGGGCCCTGGCCAACTCCTCGCAGCGTACGGCCAGTTCGTCGAGCTCCGCGGCGGCCTCGGCGACCGACGCCTGGACTTCGAGGAGACTCGGCGCCCCGGCGGAGCCGCCCTGCGCGAAGTGCGCCCCGAGGAGGTCTCCCTCGGCGGTGACGGCGGTGAGCGCGGGCCGGGCCCTGACCAGGTCGGCGGCCTCGTCCAGGTCTCCGACGACGACGATCCCGGCGAGCAGCCGGCGGACGGCGGAGAGGAGTTCGTCGGGTCCGCGCACCAGGTCGGCGGCGTACGGGTGTCCCTCGGCCGCCGGAGCGGGGGCCGGTTCCGGGGCTCCGGTCAGGATCAGGGAGGCACGGCCCGCGTCCTGCTTGCGCAGCAGGCGGAGGGCCTCGGCCGCGGCGGAGGGTCCGGTGGCGGCGACCGCGTCGGCGGCGGCGCCGAGGGCGGCGGCGACGGGGATCTCGTACCCCGGGGTGACGGTGAGGAGTTCGGCGGCCGGGCCGAGGAGTCCGCCGAGTCCGGCGGTGAGCAGGGCGCCCGTGCCGTCCTTGCGGCGCAGCCCGAGGGCGAGGGTGTCGTGCCGGGCCTGGGTGGCGGCGCGGCGGCGTTCGGCGGTGGCGGCGGCCTCCCGGGCGGCGCCGAGCGCGGCCTCCGCCTCGGCGCGTGCGCGGCGGGCGGCCTCGTACCGCTCGCCCTGTGCGGTGTCCGCCGCGTCGAGGCCGTCCACCTCCGCCGTGAGCTGCTCGTACTCCTCCCGCGCGATGAGCGCCCGCTCCCCCGCCTCGTCGCGGGCGGTGGCGAGCCGGTCGATCTCGGCCTGGGCGGAGGAGGCGCGCGAGCGGGCCGCGTTGACCTGGCCGTGGAGGCGGGCGAGGCCCTCGCGCCGGTCGGCGAGGGCGCGGGCGAGGTCCTTGAGCCGGCGTTCCTCGGCCGCGAGCGCCTGTTCGAGTTCGGCGCGGTGGGTGACGGTGTCCTCCAGGGCGCGCTCGGCCGCCTCCAGGGCGGCTTCGAGTTCGGCCTCCTGTTCGCGGACGCGGGCGGCCTCGCGCTCCAGGTCCTCCGGGTCGCGGCCCCGGCGTTCCTCGGCGGGTGCGGCGGTGGCGCTCTTCACGCGCGCGTCGGCGAGGGAGACCGTGCCGCGGACGCGCTCGGCGAGCTGGGAGAGGCCGTACCAGTTCTGCTGGGCGCGCTCCAGGCGGGGCACGAGGGCGCGGGCCTCGGCTTCGAGCGTTGCCTCGCGGGCGAGGGCGGCGCGGAGCTCGGTCTCGGTGGCCTCCTTGCGGGCGAGCAGGGCCGCTTCGTCGGCGACCTCGGCGGTGAGCGCGCGCTGGAGCCGGACGAGGTCGTCGGCGAGGAGGCGGAGCCGGGCGTCGCGGAGGTCGGCCTGGATGACGACGGCGCGGCGGGCGACGGCCGCCTGCCGCCCGAGGGGTTTGAGCCGGCGGCGGAGTTCGTCGGTGAGGTCCTGCACGCGCGCGAGGTTGGCCTGCATAGCGTCCAGCTTCCGCAGCGCCTTCTCCTTGCGCTTGCGGTGCTTGAGGACGCCGGCGGCCTCCTCGATGAAGGCGCGGCGGCCCATCGGGTCGGCGTGCAGCACGGAGTCGAGCTGTCCCTGTCCGACGATGACGTGCATCTCGCGTCCGATGCCGGAGTCGGAGAGCAGGTCCTGGAAGTCGAGCAGCCGGCAGGTGTCGCCGTTGATCTGGTACTCGCTGCTTCCGCCGCGGAACATGATGCGGGTGAGGGTGACCTCGGCGTAGTCGATGGGCAGCGCGCCGTCGGAGTTGTCGATGGTGAGGGAGACCTCGGCGCGGCCGAGGGGCGGGCGCCCGGTCGTGCCGGCGAAGATGACGTCCTCCATCTTGCCGCCGCGCAGCGACTTGGCGCCCTGCTCGCCCATGACCCAGGACAAGGCGTCCACGACGTTGGACTTGCCCGATCCGTTGGGGCCCACCACGCAGGTGATTCCCGGCTCGAACCGCAGAGTGGTCGCCGAGGCGAACGACTTGAACCCGCGGAGGGTCAGGGCCTTGAGGTGCACCCCGGGGACTCTACCGGGGCCCGTGCGTTTCACCCGTGAACGCGTAGGGCAGATCCTCCGGTGAGGAGGGGTGGGCCGAGGGGGAAACAACGGGTGAAAGAGAGAAGGGACGCCGAAGCGCCCCTTGCAATGTCCGGCTGAGCCGGCACGGGTGTTCCCACCTGGCCCCTCGGGGCTGGGCTGTCAGGTGAGCGCAGGCTCCGCCTGGGGCACGTCGAGGTCGATGCTGTTCAGCAGCGACTCTCCCTGGTGGTGAGCGGCGGCAGCGGCGAGCGAGTCGTTCTCGGACTGAATCCGTACCAGCTCGGATTCGAGGTCCTGGACGCGCTGCTGAAGCCGTCGCATCTCGGCGAGGAGTCGCGGGTCGGAGCCGCCGACGTAACCGAGAAGCGCCTTTGCCATGATGGATGGTCCTCCACAATGAGTGACCGACCGAAGCGGTTGGGTCGTGAGGGATTTCGCACCCGCGGTGCTCGGCAGTACTTGCTTGTCGTGCCGGTTCCACTGCCGAACAGCTAAGGTGCGCGGGGATTCCAGAGTCTCACCAAAAAGTTTGACGGTCAACACGATCACGCCCCGTTTGAGAGGGCGACCGAGGAGTCCACAGCCGCTCGAAGGGCGGCAGGGCCTCGCTGACTCGGTGCCTCGGGGCGTCGCGATCATCCTTACCGGGCAGCCTTCCATGACGGGCGCTCCTTGGCAACCACCAGGAGGTTTCCTCGTCACGCCCCTGTTACCGCGCGTCCGCCGGGCACCCTCCGAGGGTCACCGGGGACGGTGTCGGAGCGTGATCGTCAGCGGATGGCGAAGCCGTCGTATCCGCCGCGTGGGGTGGCCCAGATCTCAGTGACGCCGTCCACACGCCCGGGTGTGTCGTCGGAGTGGAGCCAGGCGAGCAGACGGTGGCAATTCTCACGCGCCCCTTCGGCCACCACCTGTACCCGGCCGTCGTCGAGGTTGAGGGCGAAGCCCACGAGGCCGCCGATCTCCAAAGCGTTTGCCCTGGTGAACCAGCGGAAGCCCACTCCCTGTACACGGCCGCGCACCCAGGCGGTCATCCGCACGTCGTCGCTCATGCCTGCACGCTAGCGGGCGGATTGCCTGATGAGCACATCGCCCCGACTTCTCATGGACTACAGTCCCGACCGAACACGCCTCACCCGTTCGGGCCCGCGCTGTTCGACTGGCGGTCCGAAACGGTACCGACAGCAAAGATCAGCAAAGGCCAGCAGAACCAGCAGAGGAAGGCAGAGCAGATGGGACGCCACCGTCGCGCCGGAGCCGCACCCGCCACGGAAGAGTACGCGGCCGGTTCGGACCGCCGGCATGCGGGGGCCCGCCGCAAGCGGCGCTCCACCCCCGTGCGCACCGGACTGCTCGGCGCCTCCGCGGCCGTCGCGATGGGCGCCGTCGCCGTCGCCTCGGGCCTGCTGCCCGGCGGGGACACCTTCACGGTCGGCAGCGCCGGCACGAGCGAGCGACCGAGCCAGTCCCGGCAGGCCCCGGAGCTGACGACACAGGGCGGGGCCACCCAGACGCCGACCGGCGACCCGGGCTTCACGGGCGGTACGCGGACCGGGGCGAGCGCGGGCACGGACGGCGGAAAGGCGGCCTCGCCGTCGGCCACCCCGTCCACGAAGCCGAGCCCGAAGGCCACGCCGAAGCCGAAGCCCACCCCGTCGAGGGCGAAGGCGGCGAGCACCGCGCCGACGAAGCCGAGGATCACGGTCGCGCCCTCCACGAAGGCCCCCGCGCCGAAGCCGAAGCCGAAGCCGGTTCCCACCACCGAGGCGCCGGCCGAGACGGCCTCGGCCCCCTCCACCGCCGACCGCGGCGAGGCCGCCGAGACGGAGGTCCTCCGTCTGGTCAACCTGGAGCGCGCCAAGGTGGGCTGCTCGCCGGTGAGCGAGGACGCCAAGCTCGCGGCGCTGGCCGGAGCGTTCAGCGCGGACATGGCGAACCGCGGCTTCTTCGACCACACCGACCCGGACGGGGCCACCCCGTGGGCGCGCGCGGAGAAGGCCGGCGTCTCGGGCCTGGGCGGCGAGAACATCGCGCGCGGCCAGGCGGACGCGGCGGCCGTGATGGAGTCCTGGATGACCAGCGACGGTCACCGCGCCAACATCCTGAACTGCGAGTTCACCACTCTGGGCGTCGGCGTGTACTTCGGTGACGGCGGCCCCTGGTGGACCCAGGACTTCGGCCGCTGAGCCGATCCCGGCGAGGGGTGCGGGGACGACCCGTGCCCCTGCATCCACTAACTCCCCAGCAGCGCCCCCGCTGCGGTAAGCGCTGTGCGGGAGTACGGTGGAGGCCATGACCGAGGACCTCGCCTACGACGTGTTCGCCCGGGCCTGCCCTTCGCGCGGGACCCTGGAGCACGTGACGGGCCGCTGGGGCAGCCTGACCCTGGGCGCCCTGCACGCCGGGACGTTCCGCTTCAACGAGCTGCGGCGCCGGGTCGACGGCGTGAGCGAGAAGATGCTGTCGCAGACCCTGCACGCGCTGGAGCGCGACGGCCTCGTCCATCGCGAGGCGCAGCCCACCAACCCGCCGCGGGTCGACTACCGGCTCACCCCGCTCGGCCGCGAGGTCGCGGAGCGGCTGATGGGCCTGATCGAGCTGGTGGAGGGCCGTATGCCGCAGGTCGAGGCGGCCCGGCGGAGCTACGACGCGGAGCGCACCGCTCCGGCCACCGCCTCACCGCCGGCTCCGGCCACCGCCTCACCGGCCACCGGCTGAGCGCTGTCCGCGGTCACCACCCGACCGCTGCCTCCGGTCACCCGCCGGACCGCTCCCCCGGTATGCGCGTCAGGCCGTGGCGCGCGGTGGGCGCTGGCAGCGCGGGCAGAAGTAGCTGGAGCGGTTCATCCACGCCCGGCGCCGCATCGGCGTACCGCAGCGGCGGCAGGGCTCGTCCTCGCGTCCGTACGCGTCGAGCGAGCGGTCGAAGTAGCCCGATTCGCCGTTGACGTTCACGTACAGGCTGTCGAAGCTGGTTCCGCCGACGTCGAGGGCCGCGTTCATGACGTCCCGGACGTGCCCGAGGAGTTCGGCGGAGCGCGGCCGGGTCAGGGTCGCGGTCGGCCGGTCGTAGTGCAGCCGGGACCGCCAGAGTGCCTCGTCGGCGTAGATGTTGCCGACGCCGCTGATCAGCGACTGGTCGAGGAGTGCCCGCTTGACGGTCGTACGGCGCAGCCGCAGCGCGCTCTGGAAGGCCGCGTCGTCGAACTCGGGGTCCAGCGGATCGCGGGCGATGTGCCCGATGACGTCCGGGAGGCCGTCGGGGGTCTGGTCGTGGAGCGAGAGCCCGCCGAAGGTGCGCTGGTCCACGAAGCGCAGCTCGGTGCCGGCGGCGCCCGTGGCGGAGTCGTCGGCGGACGGCGCGAAACGGATGCGGATCCGCAGGTGCTTCTCGTCGGCGGCGTCCTCCGGCTGGACGAGCAGCTGACCGCTCATGCCGAGGTGTCCGAGGACGGAGACGCCGGTCTCGGCCAGCGGAAGCCAGAGGTACTTGCCGCGTCGCCGCGCCACCTCGAACCGCTGCCCTTTCAGCCGGGCCGCGAAGTCGGCGCCACCCGCCGGGTGACGTCGCACGGCCCTCGGGTGCAGCACCTCGACCTCGGTCACGGTCCGCCCGGCGACCCAGCGCTCAAGACCCCGCCGTACGACCTCGACCTCGGGCAGCTCGGGCACGGGACTCCTCCGGACGGACGTCTTCGACAGCGCTTCAACCCTACCGGGGGCCGGTACGCGGAAAGACGAGAACCCCGCCCTGGGGCGGGGTTCTCGGGAAGCGGTGGGTGCGGGGCCGTCAGGCCGACGCCCCGTGGACGGTAGGAGAGGGGTCGGCGACCTCTCCCGTTCCCGCCTCGGCCGCGGCCTTCGCCGCCGCCGCGCGTTCGTCCGCGGCGGCGCGGATCTCGCGCCACGCGGACTCCGCCGCCTGCTGTTCCGCTTCCTTCTTGCTGCGGCCGGTGCCGGTGCCGTACGAGACACCACCGACGCGGGCGGCAGCAGTGAAGGTCTTCTCGTGGTCCGGGCCCTCTTCGGAGACGAGGTACTCCGGAACACCCAGACCCTCGGCCGCGGTGAGCTCCTGGAGACTGGTCTTCCAGTCCAGGCCCGCACCGAGGTTCGAGGACTTCTCGATCAGCGGGTCGAAGAGCCGGTGCACCAGCTCGGACGCCGCGTCGAGGCCCTGGTCGAGATAGACCGCGCCGATCACCGCTTCAAGGGTGTCGGCGAGGATGGACGCCTTGTCCCGGCCGCCCGTGCCCTCTTCGCCCCGGCCGAGCCGGATGAAGGAGCCGAGTTCGAGTCCGCGCCCGACCTCCGCCAACGCACGAGAGTTGACCACCGCGGCCCGCAGTTTGGCCAGCTGGCCTTCCGGCAGATCGGGGTGGGTCGTGTACAGCGTGTCCGTGACCACCAGGCCCAGCACGGAGTCCCCGAGGAACTCCAGCCGCTCGTTGGTGGGCAGACCGCCGTTCTCGTACGCGTACGAACGGTGGGTCAGCGCACGCACCAGAAGGGCGGACTCGAGCCGATAGCCGAGCCGCCCTTCCAGAAGCGTGTGGGACGAGGCATGGTCCGTCTTGTCGTCCGTCTTGCGGGACTCAGACATTGCGCCTCTCACCAGCCCAATCAGACCGAGAGGACCTGGCGCTTGTTGTAGGTGCCGCAGCTCGGGCACGCGATGTGCTGCAGCTTCGGCTCCTGGCAACGCTCACACGAAACCAGGGTGGGGACCGCAGCCTTCCACTGCGACCGGCGGTGGCGCGTGTTGCTGCGCGACATCTTCCGCTTCGGAACAGCCACGGCTACTTCTCCTGCTTCTCGGCGGCGCTTCGGACGTCCCCGTCAGAGGCTTTGCCGCTCATGTTGTCCTTCTCATCGGTTCCCAGCGAACCGGCGAGTCCCTGCAGTGCCGCCCAACGAATGTCGACGGCGTCGTGGTGGTGGTCCGGGTTCTCGTTCAGGCTGGTTCCACACTCGGAACACAGGCCCGCACAGTCCTCCCGGCACACCGGCTGCATCGGCAGTGCGAGCACCACCGCATCACGCAGCACGGGTTCGAGGTCGAACATGCCGTCCTCGAGGGGGATCATGTCCTCGTCTGCCTCGGCTTCGTCGTCCGCGGCCGCCTTGGAGCGGCCCCGGTCGTCGGAGTCGGGGTACGAGAACATCTCCTGGAAGTCCACGTCGAGCGCCAGCTCGACGGGCTCCAGACACCTTACGCACTCCCCCTCGGCCGATGCACGGGCGGTGCCTGTGACAAGCACCCCTTCCATGACCGACTCAAGACGGAGATCGATTTCCACCGGAGAGCCCTCGGGCACTCCGATCACTCCTTCGACGCCCAGGTCCCGGGGGGCCTCGATCGAGCGGGAGATCCGCTGGAGGGCACCAGGACGCCGCCCCAGCTCGTGCGTGTCGAACACGAGGGGGTTGCGGTGGTCGAGGCGCGTGCTCAGGGCTCTTCCTGCTTTCGAATCGTTCTGCGTCGTGGGGTGGCCGCCAGACGTGGGCAGCAAGGATCGCGGAGATACGCGCGACCGAAGAGCCAGGATACTGGACGCTTCGCCCAGGGCCCAATCCGGGCCCCGGCGTCCCTACTGTCCCTGTTCGTACTGCCCCTGTTCGTACCGGCGGAGCTGCTCCAGGTCGATCATGCTCGTGTCGAAGAAGCTGGTCTCGTCGAGCGCGGCGGCCTGCTGCGGCTGGTGGACGGGCTGCTGGTACGCGTACGGGTCCTGCTGCTGGTAGCCGTACGGGTCGGCCTGCTGCGGCTGCTGGTAGGCGGCGTACGGGTCGGGCTGCTGCTGGACCTGCTGGTAGGCCGCGTACGGATCGGCCTGCTGCGGCTGCTGGTAGGCCGCGTACGCGTCGGGCTGGGGCTGCGGCGCCTGCTGGGCCGGGATCTGGGCCGGCTCGGGGTCGGAGAGCTCCGCGAGCCCGGCCAGGTAGTCGGAGTCGCTGGTGTGCACGGTGCCGCCGAGACCGTCCTGGGCGGCCATGTGCTCACCCAGGGCGTCGCTGGCGATCCGGCCGTGCAGCTTCTGCCGGCCCCGCCCGACGGCCTCCAGGGTCTTGCTGAGCACCGCCTCGAAGGCGCCGAGCTTGGCGTCGACGTACTCGTCGGCCCGGTGGATCAGGGTCTGCGGGTCGGCGCTGTACTCGGGGGCGTCCTCGTCCGGGTAGCCGTCCTGGTCGAGGCCCGGACCGCGGCCGAGGAGCTTCTCGCGGCCCCGGTCGACCGAGCCGATCGTCTTGTTGAGGACGACCTCGAAGTTGGCGAGCTTGGAGTCGACGTAGTCGTCGGCCTCGGCGCGGACCTCCTCGGCCTCGCGGCGGGCCTCGGAGAGGATGCGGTCGGCTTCCTCCTGCGACTGCCGGGCGACCTGGGTGTCGGAGACGATCGAGCCGCGCTCGGCGTGGGCGGCCTCGATGATCCGCTCGGCCTCCTGGCGGGCCTGCTCGACCATGTGCTCGCGGCCGCCGATCAGCTCCTGGGCCTGGGCGAGGGAGCCGGGCAGGGCCTCCCGTACCTCTTCGAGCAGGGAGAGCAGCTCGGCGCGGTTGACCACGCAGGATGCCGACATGGGCATGGAGCGGGCGCCCTGCACGGTCGCGACGATCTCGTCGAGCTTCTTCTGCACGTCCACCGGGTGTTCGCCACTCTCTACAGCTGGATGGAGACGGACGGGACGACTGTAAGGGCAGTCGGCGCCCGTCCGACACCGGATGACGGAGCGTCAGCCGAGGTGGCCGCGCGTCACTTCCGCGCCAGGCGCTCGGCCAGCCGGCCGAGGACCAGCGGCGGGACCAGGTGGGAGACGTCTCCGCCCCAGGCGGCCACCTCCTTGACCAGCGAGGAGGAGAGGAAGCTGTACGTCGGGTTGGTGGGGACGAAGAGGGTCTCCACGCCCGACAGGCCGATGTTCATCTGGGCCATCTGCAGCTCGTAGTCGAAGTCGCTGACCGCGCGCAGCCCCTTGACGATGGCGGGGATGTCGCGCTGCTTGCAGAAGTCGACGAGCAGCCCGTGGAAGGACTCCACCTCGACGTTGCCGAAGTCGGCGGTCACCTCGCGGATCAGCTCGATCCGTTCGTCGACGGTGAAGAGGCCCTTCTTCGACTGGTTGATCATCACCGCGACGTGTACGACGTCGTACAGCTTGGAGGCGCGGGCGATGATGTCGAGGTGTCCGTTGGTGATGGGGTCGAATGACCCCGGACAGACGGCGCGGCGCAACGTGGGTCCCTCGCTCTCCGGTCCGGTCATCGTGCGTCTTCGCACGTAGAGGCGGCGCGACCGTACCAAAACGTTCCCTCACCGTAACGACGGGCCCTCATGGGCTCGAAACCGTCCGGCCAGCCGAACTCCCCGCCTCGGGTGCTGCGCTCCACGGTGACGAGGGCATCGTCCGCGAGCCAGCCCCCCGAGCGGAGTGTGAGGAGGATCTCTCGAAGATCCTCGTCGGAGACGGCGTACGGCGGGTCGAGAAAGAGCAGGTCGTACGGGTCGGAGGGCGCCGGTCCCGTCACGATCTGCTCCGCTTTGCCGGTCCGGAGTTCGGCCCCGGGCAGGCCCAGAGTCCGGATGTTGTCCCGGATCGTCTTCGCGGCGCGCGGTTCGGCCTCCACGAGGAGGGCGTGGGCGGCGCCCCGGGAGAGCGCTTCGAGGCCCACGGCGCCGGAGCCCGCGTACAGGTCGGCGACCCGGGCCCCGTCGAGGGTGCCGAGGAACGCCTCCCAGGTGGAGAAGAGCCCCTCGCGCGCCCGGTCGGAGGTGGGGCGGGTGCCGTTGCCGGGCGGCACGGCCAGGCGGCGCCCGCCGGCCGTACCGGCGATCACGCGGGTCATCGGTGTCCTCGTCCTGCGTCGTCCAGTGCGTACGTCTCAGGATATGACCGCGGTCCGCGCCGTGCGGTCAGCCCTTCTCCAGGTACTCCTCCCGGTCCTTGTCGAGCAGGGCGTCGAGCGCGGTGCGCAGCCCGGGGTGGGCGGTGAGGTCCGGGTCGGCGAGGACGAGGGCGGTGGCCTCCTCGCGGGCGGCGGTGATGACCTCCTCGTCGTCGATGACGGTGAGCACCCGGAGGGAGGAGCGGACACCGGACTGGGCCTGGCCGAGGACGTCGCCCTCGCGGCGCTGTTCGAGGTCGATGCGGGAGAGCTCGAAGCCGTCGAGGGTGGCGGCGACGGCGCCGAGGCGCTGGCGGGCCGGGGTGGCCTCGGGCATCTCGCTGACGAGGAGGCAGAGGCCTGGGGCGGAGCCGCGGCCGACACGGCCGCGGAGCTGGTGGAGCTGGGAGACGCCGAAGCGGTCCGCGTCCATGATCACCATGGCGGTGGCGTTGGGGACGTTGACGCCGACCTCGATGACGGTGGTGGCGACGAGGACGTCGAGCTCGCCCGCGGCGAAGCGGCGCATCACGTCGTCCTTGTCGTCGGGGTGCATCCGGCCGTGCAGGACGGCGATCCGCAGTCCGGCGAGGGGGCCGGCGCGGAGCTTCTCGGCGACGTCGAGGACGGCGAGCGGGGGGCGCTTCTCGGCCTCGTCCTCGGCGGAGCCCCTGGACTTCTTCTTCTGGTCCTCCTCGTCGCCGATGCGCGGGCAGACGACGTACGCCTGGTGGCCCTTCTCGACCTCCTCGCGGACCCGCTCCCAGGCGCGCGCCAGGAAGTGCGGCTTGTCGGCGGCGGGGACGACGTGGCTGGCGATCGGGGAGCGCCCGGCGGGGAGCTGGTCGAGGACCGAGGTCTCCAGGTCGCCGAAGACGGTCATGGCGACCGTGCGCGGGATGGGGGTGGCGGTCATCACCAGGAGGTGCGGCGGCTGCTTGCCCTTGCCGCGGAGGGCGTCGCGCTGCTCGACGCCGAAGCGGTGCTGCTCGTCGACGACGACCAGGCCCAGGTCGTGGAACTGGACCTTGTCCTCGATGAGCGCGTGGGTGCCGATGACGAGGCCCGCCTCCCCGGTGACCAGGTCGAGCAGGGCCTGGCGGCGGGCGGCGGCGCCCATGGACCCGGTGAGCAGGACGACCTTGGTGGCCCGCTCTGCCCCGCCGAGCATGCCTCCCTCGGCCAGCTCGCCCATCATCTCGGTGACGGAGCGGTGGTGCTGCTGGGCGAGGACCTCGGTGGGGGCGAGCATGGCGGCCTGTCCCCCGGTGTCGACGACGGCGAGCATGGCGCGCAGGGCGACCATCGTCTTTCCGCTGCCGACCTCGCCCTGGAGCAGCCGGTGCATGGGGTGGTCGGTGGCGAGGTCGTCGAAGATCTCCTTGGAGACCTTCTTCTGGCCGTCGGTGAGGGTGAAGGGGAGCTTGGCGTCGAAGGCGTCGAGGATGCCGTCGGGGGCGGGCCGCCGTGCGACGGCGGGGAGTTGGGTGTCGGCGTGCCGGCGGCGGGCGAGGGCGACCTGGAGGACGAAGGCCTCGTCCCACTTGAGGCGTTCGCGCGCGGTGGCGATGTCGGCCTTGGTGCGGGGGCGGTGGATGAGCCGCAGGGCGTCGGGGAGTTCGGCGAGACCGCGGCCCTCGCGCAGGGCGTCCGGGAGCGGGTCGACGGCGTCGACGGCGCTGGGCAGGACGGCGTCGACCGCCTTGGCGATCTTCCAGGACTCCAGCTTGGTGGTGGCCGGGTAGATCGGGATGAGCGCCCCGGCCCAGGTGTCCACGCTCTCCTCGCCGTCGCCGCGGAGGAGTTCGTACGAGGGGTGGGCGAGCTGGAGGCGCCGGTTGAAGAGCGAGACCTTGCCGGCGAACATCGCCCGGGTGCCGGGCAGGAGGTCCTTGTGCGGCTTGTGCACGCCCTTGCCGAAGAAGACCAGCTGGAGGCGGCCGCTGCCGTCGGTGATGGTCACTTCGAGGCGCTGGCCGCGTCCCTTGGAGCCGTTGAAGGTGAGCACACGGGCGTCGGCGACCTGGGCGACCACCGTGACGTGCTCGTCGAGCGGCAGGTCGGCGAGGGTGGTCAGCTCCCCGCGCTCGGCGTACCGGCGGGGGTAGTGGTGGAGGAGGTCACCGACCGTGTGCAGGTCGAGTGCCTCGGCCATGACCTTGGCGGTGGCGGGGCCGAGGGACTTCTTGAGTGGTTCGTCGAGCGCGGGCACGCCGTCCATTGCACACCACGGGACCGACAGTCGTGCGGATGCCTGGGGACAACCGCCGTGGGCGGGGCCTATTCGACCCCGATGAGCAGCGGCGGCGCCCCGGCTCCGGCGTGGTACGTGATGGTGTCGACGGCCAGGTAGCCGCGCCGGACGTGGGCTTCGAGGTCGGGGGCGAGTCCGGGCATGGTGTCGTCGGCGACGACGAGGGTGACGAGTTCGCCGCCCGCGGAGAGCATCCGGTCGAGGACGGTGCGGGCCGTCTCGGTGAGGTCCTCGCCGATGACGGCGACGTCGCCCTCGATGAGGCCGAGGACGTCGCCGGCCTGGCAGACGCCGGCCGAGGTGAACGACCGGTGTTCGGCGACGGCGAGTTCGGCGTAGCGGGTGGCTCCGGCCGCGGCGGTCATGGCGACGACGTCCTCGTCGAAGCGGCGGTCGGGTTCGTGGACGGCGAGGGCGGCGATGCCCTGGACGGCGGCCCGGGTGGGGATGAGGGCGACGCGGATGCCCTCGGCCCTGGCGCGTTCGGCGGCGGTCGCCGCGGCCTGTCGCAGGTCGGTGTCGTTGGGCAGGAGGACGACCTCGCGGGCGTGGGCGCGCCGGATCGCGTCGAGGAGGTCGTCGCCCGCGGGCTGTTCGCCGGGCCGGGTCCGTACGGTGGTCGCGCCGGCCTCGGCGCAGAGCCCGGCGAGGCCTTCGCCGGGGACGACGGCGACGACGGCGCGCTGGGCGCGCTCGCCGCGTACGGCGGTCGTCCCGGCGGCATCGGCCGCGAAGTGGGTGATCCGGATCCGGTGCGGCCGTCCGGCCTCGACGCCGGCCTCGACGGCGGCGCCCGCGTCGTCCACGTGCACGTGGACGTTCCACAGGCCGTCGCCGCCGACGACGACGAGGGACTCGCCCAGGGCGTCGAGCCGGGCCCGCAGCAGTTCCACGGCCGGCTCGTCGGCCTCCAGGAGGTAGATCACCTCGTAGGCGGGCCCGTCATCGGTGGGGCACTCCTCGTGGGGGGCGGGCGTGAGCGGGGTCGCGGCGGCGGGGGGCGGGGTCTGTCCGGTCACGGTTTCGAGGAGGGCGCCGAGGACGGTCACCAGGCCGCGGCCGCCGGCGTCGACGACTCCGGCGCGTTCGAGGACGTCGAGCTGGCCCGAGGTGGCGGCCAGGGCCGTCCTGGCGCCGTCGTGGGCGTTCCTGGCCACGTCGACGAGGGGGCCGCCGGCCGTGCAGGCCGCGGCGGCGGCGGCGGCCACGGTGAGGATGGTGCCCTCGACGGGGTGGGCGACGGCCCGGCGTGCGGCGGCGGAGGCCTCGGCGAGGGCGCGGGCGAGGTGATCACCGTCACACCCCTCGGCGAGGACGCCCGCCATGCCGCGGAGGAGCTGGGAGAGGATGGTTCCGGAGTTGCCCCGGGCGCCGAGCAGGGCGCCGTGGGCCATGGCCCGTACGGTCTCGGCGGTGTCGGGCGCGGAGGCGGCGAAGACGGCCTCGACGGCCTGGTGGGCGGCTTCCGCGGTCAGGTACAGATTGGTGCCGGTGTCCCCGTCCGCCACGGGATAGACGTTGATCGCGTCGATCTCCTCGCGCTCCCGGCCGAGCGCGTCCAGCGACCGCGCGCACCAGGACCTGACCGCTTCGGCGTCGAGCTCGACGAGCTCCTCGGAGGGCTGAAGGGCTCGCGACAACGGGGGTCCTCCTTCGGCGGTGAGCTCACCGCAGGGTAGACCCGGGGTGTCCCTCCCCCAAGTTCTCGGCTTCGCTCGAGCAGGGGGACCCCCAGTGACCTGGGCCCGGGGCGGGGTCCGCCCAGACCGTGGTAGTTTCGTTCCACCGAGGCAGGCGTTGTATGCTGCTTCGGTTGCCCGGTCCACACCGGGCCATCCCCCGGCAAGCCACTTCAGACTCCTGATTCCGGTGCGCCGGATTTCACTGTAAATCTGAAGTCTTTGGAGTGACCCGTGGCTGCCAACTGCGACGTCTGCGGCAAGGGGCCGGGCTTCGGCAACAACATTTCGCACTCGCACCGCCGTACGCCTCGTCGCTGGAACCCGAACATCCAGCGTGTGCGTGCCGTGGTCGGTCGGACGCCGAAGCGGCTCAACGTCTGCACCTCGTGCATCAAGGCCGGCAAGGTCTCGCGCTAATCGCGACGTTCTGTCGTAGCGCAGCCCTGCGGTTGCCTTGAAAGGCCGGTTCACCTAGGTGAACCGGCCTTTTGCCTTGCCCGGAAACGCCGGCCCGGAATCGCCGGCCCGGAATCGCCGGCCCGGAATCGCCTGCGCGGACCGGTGCGGGCCCTGGAAGGCCGGGGCCGGGGACCCGTGGGTCCGCGGCCCCGGCCTTCTCAGTCCCTGAACCGCCAGCCGTGGTCGACCGGGCCGATGCCCTCGCCCAGGGCGAAGCCGGCGCCGATGGCCCCGGTCACGTACTCCTTGGCCTGCCGGACCGCCTCCGGCACCGCGAGGCCCTGGGCGAGCCCGGACGCGACCGCGGAGGCGAGCGTGCAGCCCGTCCCGTGGGTGTGCCGGTTGTCGAGGCGCGGGGCGCGCAGCCAGTGTTCCTCGGAGCCGTCCGTGAGCAGGTCGACGGCCTCCCGACCGGTGGGCAGGTGCCCGCCCTTGATCAGGACCCACTCGGGTCCGTACGACAGGACCGCCTCGGCGGCGACCCGCAGGTCGCTCTCGTACACGACGTGCACGCCGGTGAGCTGTGTCACCTCGTCCAGGTTCGGGGTGGCGACGGTCGCGCGGGGCAGCAGCCTCGTACGGACGGAGTCGAGGGCGCTCTCGGCGAGGAGCGGGTCCCCGTGTTTGGAGACGCCGACCGGGTCGACGACGACCGGGGCCCCGGTGTCGCCGAGGAGGTCGGCGACGGTCTCCACGAGTGCGGCCGAGGCGAGCATGCCGGTCTTGACCGCCTGGACCCCGATGTCGTCGACGACGGCCCGGTACTGGGCGCGGACGGCCTCCACGGGCAGTTCCCAGACGCCCTGGACGCCGCGCGAGTTCTGGGCGGTGACGGCGGTGAGCACGCTCATGCCGTGGACTCCGAGGGCGAGCATCGTCTTCAGGTCTGCCTGGATGCCGGCGCCGCCGCCGGAGTCGGATCCGGCGACGGTGAGCACGAGCGGGGGCCGGGAGGTCACTCGGTCTCCCCGAAGTGGTCCCAGCCGCCCACGCTGTGCCAGGGCGCGCCGTCCACGGTGACCTGCGGCAGGGCGGAGGGGTTGAGGACCTCGCCGATGACCTTCCAGCGGGCGGGGAGCTTCACGTCGGGCGGGAAGGTGGCCACGATGGCGTGGTCCTCTCCTCCGGTGAGCACCCACTGCATGGGGTCGACGCCGACGGCCTGCCCGATGTCGTTCATCTGGGTGGGGATGTCGATGAGGCCGGAGCGCAGGTCGATGCGGACCTTGCTGGCCTCGGCGATGTGGCCGAGGTCGGCGATGAGGCCGTCGCTGACGTCGCACATGGCGGTGGCGCCGAGTCCGGCGGCGGCGGGGCCGGCGTGGTACGGCGGTTCGGGCCTGCGGTGGGCCTCGACGAAGGCGCGGGGGGAGCGGAAGCCCCGGGAGAGGACCGCGTATCCGGCGGCGGACCAGCCGAGCCAGCCGGTGTAGGCGACGACGTCGCCGGGCTGGGCGCCGCCCCGGGTGACCGGGTCGTGGTTGCGGAGGTCGCCGAGGGCGGTGATGGAGACCATGATCGTGTCGCCCCGGACGACGTCGCCGCCGACCACCGCCGCGCCCGCGACCTGACATTCGTCGCGGAGGCCGTCCATGAGTTCGGTGGCCCAGGTGACGGGGAGTTCGGCGGGGACGACGAGGCCGAGGAGGAGTGCGGTGGGGACCGCGCCCATGGCGGCGATGTCGGCGAGGTTCTGCGCGGCGGCCTTGCGGCCGACGTCGTACGCCGTCGACCAGTCGCGCCGGAAATGACGTCCTTCGAGGAGGATGTCCGTGCTGGCCACCACGCGCCGGTCGGGGGCGGAGACGACCGCGGCGTCGTCGCCCGGCCCGATCCGTACCGCCGGGGTGGAGGTGAGCCGGGACGTGAGCTCCCTGATGAGCCCGAACTCGCCCAGCTCTCCGACTGTGCCCTTCACCGCGCCTCACCTCGTGTCTTCGTGTCGGCCGGCGGGCGGGGGCGCGTCCGTGCGCGCCGCGGGTCGCGGGCCGTCACCGTGCTGGGTACCGTCAAGTAGACCGTCAACTTCTGTCCTGCGTACGCCACCCCGCGAACGCCTCGGGACGCGCAGGTCTCCCCGCGGCCCGCGGCGACGCGGTACCGTGGCGTCCCTTTCTCCCACAAGATCCTCGTGGTCGCCCTGGAGGTTCCGTGGTTCAGGCGTACATCCTTATCCAGACCGAGGTGGGCAAGGCGTCGACCGTCGCCGACACCATCTCCAAGATCCCGGGGGTGCTCCAGGCCGAAGACGTGACCGGACCGTACGACGTGATCGTTCGCGCGCAGGCGGACACGGTCGACGAGCTCGGCCGCATGGTGGTCGCCAAGGTCCAGCAAGTGGACGGCATCACGCGCACCCTCACCTGCCCGGTCGTTCATCTGTAGCCCCCGTCTACGCTTGGCCGGTGACCTCTTCCCACCGGCCCTTCGGCCTGCCCGCCGCCGTCTCGGCAGCCGTTCTGCTGCTGGCCGCCGCCGGCTGTTCCTCGTCGGACGCCGCGGCGTCCGTCGAGGTTCCCAGCCCCCCGGCGGTGGAGGCCGCCTTCTGCCAGGCCCTGGCGAAGGAGCTTCCCGACACCGTGGCGGGGCTGGAACGGAGTGACCCGGAGCCCGGCTCCGAGTTGACCGCCGGCTGGGGTGACGGTGCGATCGTACTGCGCTGCGGGGTGCCCCGGCCCGAAAAGATGAGCGATCCCAAGGCGCAGGGCGTCGAGGCGAACGGTGTGAACTGGATGCTGGAGCGTCGCGAGGGCCACGGGCCCCGTTTCACCTCGACGTACCGGAAGGCGTACGTCGAGGTGTCGCTCGACGAGCGGTTCGCGCACGACGTGGCGCCGCTGGTGGATCTCGCCGCCCCCGTACGGAAGACCGTGCCCCCGAGCCTCTGAGAGGCGGCGGCACGGTCTTCGGGTGGGTCCGGTCAGCGCAGGCCCGTGGAGCGGGTCAGCGCGGCCTGGATCAGCCGGTCGACGAGCTCGGGGTAGCTCACGCCGCTCTCCTGCCACATGCGCGGGTACATGGAGATCGGCGTGAAGCCCGGCATCGTGTTGATCTCGTTGATGACGAACTCGCCGTCGTCCGTGAGGAAGAAGTCGGCGCGGACCAGGCCCTCGCAGGAGACCGCCTCGTAGGCGGCGACGGCCAGGCGCTGGATCTCGGCGGTGGCCTCGTCGCCGATCGGGGCGGGCACGATGCCGGAGGCCGAGTCGATGTACTTGGCCTCGAAGTCGTAGAAGTCGTGGTCCGTGACCGGCGGGATCTCGGCCGGCACGCTGGCGCGCGGGCCGTCCTCGAACTCCAGGACGCCGCACTCGATCTCGCGGCCGCGCAGCAGCGACTCGACGAGGATCTTGGGGTCGTGGCGGCGAGCCTCCTCGATGGCCTCGTCGAGGCCGGAGAGGTCGTCGACCTTGGTGATGCCCATGGAGGAGCCGCCGCGGGCCGGCTTCACGAAGAGCGGCCAGCCGTGGTCGGCGGCGAACTCGACGATCTTCTTGCGGGCGGCGGCCGGGTTCTGCTCCCACTCGCGGGGGCGGATGACCTCGTACGGGCCGACGGGGAGGCCGAAGGAGACGAAGACCCGCTTCATGTACTCCTTGTCCTGGCCGACGGCGGAGGCGAGGACGCCCGCGCCGACGTAGGGGACGCCGGAGAGCTCCAGGAGGCCCTGGAGGGTGCCGTCCTCGCCGTACGGGCCGTGGAGCATGGGGAAGACCACGTCGACCTCGCCGAGGGCCTTCGGCACGGCGCCGGGCTCGGTGAGGACGACCTCGCGGTTGGCGGGGTCGACGGAGAGGACGACGCCGCCCTCCTCGGACTCGGCCAGGTCGGCGACGTTCGGCAGGGCGCGGTCGGCGATGGCCATGCGCTCGGGGGCGTCGGCGGTGAGCGCCCAGCGCCCGTCCGTCGTGATGCCGATGGGCAGCACGTCGTACTTGTCCCGGTCGATGGCGCTCAGGACGGCGCCCGCCGTGACGACGGAGATGGCGTGCTCGGAGCTGCGTCCGCCGAAGACGACGGCCACGCGCGGCTTGCGGGGGCTCTGGGTGTTCTCGCTCATATCGCGATGAGCGTACCCTGCGCGTCCCGAACGGCCGTGCGCCCCGTTCCCCCGCGCGCGTCCGGCTCAGCGGCGTGAAGGGGGCGCGGGGCAGCCCTCGGTGGCCCGAGCGGCGCCCGGGCCGGGCGGCTCAGCGGCGCTCGGCCTTGGCGCTGCGCGACATCAGTTCCTTGAGGGCGACGACCGGCGGCTTCCCGTCGTGGACGATCGAGACGACGGTTTCGGTGATGGGCATGTCGACGCCGTGGCGGCGGCCCAGATCGAGCACGGACTCGCAGGACTTGACGCCCTCGGCGGTCTGCTTGGTGGCCGCGATCGTCTCCTGGAGGGTCATCCCGCGGCCGAGGTTGGTGCCGAAGGTGTTGTTCCGGGAGAGCGGCGAGGAGCAGGTGGCGACGAGGTCGCCGAGGCCCGCGAGGCCGGAGAAGGTGAGCGGGTCGGCGCCCATGGCGAGGCCCAGCCGGGTGGTCTCGGCGAGGCCGCGGGTGATGAGCGTGGCCTTGGAGTTGTCGCCGAGGCCCATGCCGTTGGCGATGCCGACGGCGAGCCCGATGACGTTCTTGACGGCGCCGCCGAGTTCGCAGCCCACCACGTCGGTGTTGGTGTACGGGCGGAAGTACGGGGTCAGGCAGGCGGTCTGGAGACGCTGGGCGACCGTCTCGTCGACGCAGGCGACGACGGCGGCGGCGGGCTGCCGGGCGGCGATCTCCTTGGCCAGGTTGGGGCCGGTGAGGACGGCCACGCGCTCGGTGGGCACGTCGGCGACCTCGGTGATGACCTCGCTCATCCGCTTGGCGGTGCCGAGTTCGACGCCCTTCATGAGGGAGACGAGGACGGTGTCGGGGGCGAGCGTCGGCGCCCAGGCGGCGAGGTTGCCGCGGAGGGTCTGGGAGGGCACGACGAGGACGGTGAAGTCGGCGTCGTGGGCGGCCTCTGCGGGGTCGGCGGTGGCCGTGATCGCCGTGGGGAGTTCGACACCGGGCAGGTAGTCGGGGTTGACCCGGGTGGTGTTGATCTCCTTGGCGAGTTCGGCGCGGCGGCCCCAGAGGCTCACCTCGCAGCCCGCGTCGGCGAGCACCATGGCGAAGGCGGTGCCCCAGGATCCGTTGCCGAAGACGGCTGCCTTGGTCACTTGGTGCCTCCTTCGGCGGCCTTGCGTCGCTGTTCCAGGCGGGCCTTGCGGTGGTCGTACGGTTCCGGGGGCGCCTGCTCGCCGCGGACCTGCTCCAGGATCACGGTGATGGCGGCCATGATGACCTCGGTGGCCTCGCGGAGCACCTCGGGCGTCGGCTCGAGTCCGTAGAAGCGGGAGAGGTCGACGGGCGGACCCGCCTGCACGGTCAGCGTCTTGCGGGGGAACAGGCTGAGCCTGTTCTCCTTGGCGTACGGCGGCATCGCCAGGTTGGCGCCCCACTGGGCCACCGGGATGACGGGGGCCCGGGTGAGCAGTGCGACGCGCGCGGCGCCGGTCTTGCCGGCCATGGGCCACATGTCGGGGTCGCGGGTCAGGGTGCCCTCGGGGTAGAAGGCGACGCACTCCCCGCGCTCGATCGCGTCGACGGCGGCGCGGAACGCGTCGAGCGCGTTGGTCGTCTCGCGGTAGACGGGGATCTGTCCGGTGCCGCGCAGCATCATGCCGACGAAGGGGGTCCTGAACAGGGCCGCCTTGGCGAGGAGGCGCGGGACGCGGCCGGTGTTGTACTGGTAATGCGCGTACGACAGCGGGTCCAGGTAGGAGTTGTGGTTGACCGCGGTGATGAATCCGCCATCGGCCGGAATGTGCTCCATACCGCGCCAGTCCCGCTTGAACAGAACCACCAGGGGGGGTTTGGCGATGACCGCCGCGAGGCGGTACCAGAAGCCGATTCTGCGGCGGGGCACTCGGACACCTTTCTCCGGGATTGGCTGGCAGGGGGTCAAGTGTCGCCCCGTGCTCCTGGTCTGTCGAGTGACACCGTACGCCCCGGGCCCTGGGGAGGACCGCCTGGGCGGGACAGAATGAAGCCGATGAACCCGATGCGTACGGACGCGGACGACGGCTGGTCCCTGGTCGTCCCCCTGAAGCCCCTGGCCCTGGCGAAGAGCAGACTGGCCGCGGCGGCCGGGGCCCGGCTGCGCCCCCGGCTCGCGCTGGCGTTCGCGGAGGACACGGTGGGCGCGGTGCTGAACTGCCCGCGGGTACGGGATGTGGCGGTCGTCACGGACGATCCCGCGGCCGCCGCGGCCCTGGCGGCCCTGGGCGCCCGCATCGTCCCGGACACCCCGGCGGCGGGGCTCAACGCGGCGCTCGCGCACGGGGTCCGTGCCGTGCGGTCCCGGCGGCCCCGGGCACGCGTGGCGGCGCTCAACGCGGATCTTCCGGCGCTGCGGTCCGAGGAGCTGACCCGGGTCCTCGACGCGGCCCGAAATTTTTCCAGAGCATTTCTCGCGGATGCCGCCGAAATAGGTACGACATTCCTCTCGGCGGGTCCGGGGGTGGAATTGGAACCGGCATTCGGAGGCGCGTCGAGGCTTCGGCATTTGTCTTCGGGCGCGGTGGAAATCACGCTGACCGGGGTGGATTCCGTGCGGCAGGACGTGGACACGGGTGAGGATCTCGCGGTGGCCGGGACCCTCGGGCTCGGCCCGCGGACGGCCGCCCGGTGGCTGTCCGCGGCCGGATAGGCTGCGGTCCATGCAGGCGACCGCGTTCACGTACGACCCCGAGACCCGCAGCGGCAGTGTGCTGCTCGACGACGGCACCCCCGTGGAGTTCGGGACGGAGGCCTTCGCGGCGGGCGGGCTGCGGCTGCTGCGGCCGGGGCAGCGGGTCCGGATCGAGACCGAGCCGGGCACGTCCGGGGCCGGCCCGCGGATCACGCTCGTGACGCTCCAGACCTTCTGACCCCACGGCCCTCGGGCCCAGGGGGTCCCCGGACGCGCCGCGGGCCGGGCTCCCCGGTGGGAGCCCGGCCCGGCGGGTGTCTACCGCTCGCCCTACTTCTTGGCGGCGGCCTTCTTGGCGGTCGTCTTGCGCGCCGTCGTCTTCTTGGCGGGCGCCTTCGTCGCCGTGGCCTTCTTCGCGGCCGGCGCGGTCTTCTTGGCCGTGGCCTTGGTGGCCTTCTTCGCGGCGGCCGTGGTGGTCTTCTTGGCGGCGGCGGACGTCGTCTTCGCCGCGGCCGTGGCGGTCTTCTTCGCGGGGGTCGCCTTCTTGGCGGCCGCCGTCGTGACCTTCTTCGCGGGGGTCGCCTTCTTCGCGGCGGCCGTGGTGGTCTTCTTCGCCGGGGTCGCCTTCTTCGCGGCGGCCTTCTTGGCGGTGGAGGCCCTCTTCGCGGCGGCCTTCTTCACGGTCGCGGAGGCGCCACCCGTGAGGGAGCCCTTGGGGGCCTTCTTGACGGAGACCTCGCCGCCCTTGGGAAGCTTCTTCGAGCCGCTGACCAGGTCCTTGAAGCCCTGACCGGCACGGAAGCGCGGGACCGAGGTCTTCTTGACCCGCACCCGCTCACCCGTCTGCGGGTTGCGGGCGTAGCGGGCCGGACGGTCGACCTTCTCGAACGAGCCGAAACCCGTCACCGAGACCCGGTCGCCCCCGACCACGGCGCGCACGATGGCGTCGAGCACGTGGTCGACGGCTTCGGCGGCCTGCTGGCGACCGCCCATCTTGTCGGCAATCGCTTCTACGAGCTGCGCCTTGTTCACGTCTTCCCCTTCGGAGACATTGCCAGAACGAAAGTGTTCAAGCTTTTTCGCACGTTAGGCATGTATATACCGCAAATCAAACACGAAACGGGCTAATCACCCTAGTGCCGCAACGCGGAAGAGCCGTTGCGGAGTTCTTGGTGTCAGTCGTCCTCTGGGAATCGGCCCTCGTCGAGGTCCTTCATCAACCGGTCCAGACGCGCTGCCGCGTCCTTGAGATCGTGCTTCGCCGCGGCCGTCACGACCAGCAGCTTCCGGGACAGCGCCATCCTTACGCCCTCCGGGACTTGCAGTGAGCGCACTCTTGTGTGCGCTTCCTTCAATCGGGCGGCGACTGACTCGTAGAGCTCGAGTTGGCTGTCGCGTTCCATGCACCGATTGTGCCATCTAGGGCGAGTTGTCGCCCGACAGGGTCTCAACAAGCGACTGCGCCCCCCACCGGGCGGTGGGGGGCGCAGTCTTGGAAAAGCGCTGCTCAGACCGTAATTGTACGGGGCTTGAAGGCCGGTCGTGCCGCCTCGTAGGCCGCGATGTCGGCTTCGTTCTGAAGGGTGAGGCTGATGTCGTCGAGTCCGTTCAGGAGCCGCCAGCGGGCGTTCTCGTCGAGCTCGAAGTCGGCGTCGATCCCGGCGGCCAGGACCTTGCGCCGCTCCAGGTCGACGGTGATCTCGGCGGTGGGGTCGGCCTCGGTCAGCTCCCAGAGGGCGTCCACCGTCTCCTGCGGCAGGACCACGGTCAGCAGGCCGTTCTTCAGCGAGTTGCCGCGGAAGATGTCGGCGAACCGGGCGGAGATCACCGTCTGGAAGCCGTAGTTCTGGAGCGCCCAGACGGCGTGCTCGCGGGAGGAGCCGGTGCCGAAGTCGGGGCCGGCGACCAGGACGGAGGCGCCCTGCCGCTCGGGGCGGTTGAGGACGAACTCGGAGTCCTTGCGCCAGGCCTCGAAGAGACCGTCCTCGAAGCCGTCGCGGGTGACCTTCTTCAGCCAGTGCGCGGGGATGATCTGGTCGGTGTCGACGTTGCCGCGGCGCAGCGGGACGGCCCGGCCGGTGTGCGTGGTGAAAGCTTCCATGGTTCCTCAGACCCCCGCGGTGGTGACGGCGTCGGACAGATCGGCCGGGGAGGCCAGATGGCCCAGGACGGCGGTGGCGGCGGCGACCTGGGGCGAGACCAGGTGGGTCCGGCCTCCCTTGCCCTGCCGGCCCTCGAAGTTGCGGTTGGAGGTGGACGCGGAACGCTCTCCCGGCGCCAGTTGGTCGGGGTTCATGCCCAGGCACATCGAGCAGCCCGCGTGCCGCCATTCGGCGCCGGCCTCCTTGAAGACCTTGTCCAGGCCCTCCTCGACGGCCTGCAGGGCGACCCGGACCGAGCCGGGGACGACCAGCATGCGGACGCCGTCGGCGACCTTGCGGCCTTCGAGCAGACCGGCGGCGTTGCGCAGGTCCTCGATGCGGCCGTTGGTGCAGGAGCCTACGAAGACGGTGTCGACCTTGATGTCGCGCAGCGGCTGTCCGGCGGTCAACCCCATGTACTCCAGGGCCTTTTCGGCGGCCAGGCGCTCCGAAGCGTCTTCGTACGAAGCCGGGTCGGGGACGTTCGCCGAAAGCGGCGCGCCCTGGCCGGGGTTGGTCCCCCAGGTGACGAACGGGGCCAGCGAGGCCGCGTCGACGACGACCTCGGCGTCGAAGACGGCGTCCTCGTCCGACTTCAGGGTCTTCCAGTACGCGACGGCGGCGTCCCAGTCCTCGCCCTCGGGCGCGTGGGCACGGCCCTTGAGGTAGGCGAAGGTGGTCTCGTCGGGGGCGATCATGCCCGCGCGTGCGCCGGCCTCGATCGACATGTTGCAGATGGTCATCCGGGCCTCCATCGAGAGCTTCTCGATGGCGGAGCCGCGGTACTCCAGGATGTAGCCCTGGCCGCCGCCGGTGCCGATCTTGGTGATGATCGCCAGGATCAGGTCCTTGGCCGTGACGTCCTCGGGCAGCTCGCCGTCGATCGTGATGGCCATGGTCTTCGGGCGGGCGAGGGGCAGCGTCTGGGTGGCGAGGACGTGCTCGACCTGGCTGGTGCCGATGCCGAACGCCAGCGCGCCGAAGGCGCCGTGCGTGGAGGTGTGCGAGTCGCCGCAGACGACGGTGGTGCCGGGCTGGGTCAGGCCCAGCTGCGGTCCCACCACGTGGACGACGCCCTGCTCGACGTCGCCCAGCGGGTGCAGGCGGACGCCGAAGTCGGCACAGTTCTTGCGGAGGGTCTCCAGCTGTGCGCGGGAGACCGGGTCGGCGATCGGCTTGTCGATGTCGAGGGTCGGGGTGTTGTGGTCCTCGGTGGCGATGGTGAGGTCGAGACGCCGCACCGGCCGGCCGTTCTGGCGCAGACCGTCGAAGGCCTGGGGGCTGGTCACCTCGTGCAGCAGGTGCAGATCGATGAAGAGGAGGTCGGGCTCGCCCTCGGCGCGCCGGACGACGTGGTCGTCCCAGACCTTCTCCGCGAGTGTCCTACCCATCGCTTTCCCTCCGGCCGACGTCTACGCCGGCACAACTAGAGACCCGTTTCGCGGGCCGTTGTGCGGCCGCCTCACCAGAGTGACAAGTTCCTCGGGAAATTGAACTTGCGTTTCACAGAGTGAGACGCGAATATCGTTTCATGGACAACTCTAGCGGCGTAGGCGTTCTCGACAAGGCAGCCCTTGTCCTGAGCGCCCTGGAGTCCGGTCCGGCCACCCTCGCAGGACTGGTCGCGGCGACGGGACTCGCACGACCCACGGCACATCGTCTCGCCGTGGCACTGGAACACCACCGGATGGTGGCGCGTGACATGCAGGGCCGGTTCATCCTCGGACCGCGCCTCGCGGAGCTCGCCGCCGCGGCCGGCGAGGACCGCCTGCTCGCGACCGCCGGCCCGGTTCTCACGCATCTGCGCGACGTCACCGGCGAGAGCGCCCAGCTCTACCGGCGCCAGGGCGACATGCGCATCTGCGTGGCGGCCGCCGAGCGCCTCTCGGGCCTGCGGGACACCGTCCCGGTCGGCTCGACGCTGACGATGAAGGCCGGCTCGTCCGCGCAGATCCTGATGGCCTGGGAGGAGCCGGAGCGGCTCCACCGCGGCCTCCAGGGCGCCCGCTTCACGGCGACGGCCCTGTCGGGTGTACGACGCCGGGGCTGGGCCCAGTCGATCGGCGAGCGGGAGCCGGGCGTCGCGTCCGTCTCCGCGCCCGTGCGCGGACCGTCGAACCGCGTGGTGGCCGCCGTCTCGGTCTCCGGGCCGATCGAGCGTCTGACGCGCCACCCGGGCCGTATGCACGCCCAGGCCGTCATCGACGCCGCCGCCCGTCTCTCCGAGGCGCTCCGCCGCACCGGCTGACGTTCTCCCGCTCCCTCTGTTCGTCCCGGCCCACCGCTTCAACGCCGCAGCGGTGGGCCGGAGTTGTGCGTGGCGCGCGGAACAGAGAAGAAGCCCTCCCCCGAAGGGAAGGGCTTCTTCGTCTCGTACCCCCGACCGGATTCGAACCGGCGCTACCGCCTTGAGAGGGCGGCGTGCTAGGCCGCTACACAACGGGGGCCCTGCGGATCAGATCCGCGGTGCAGATGAGCTCTGCGAGCTGGCCTACCTGGACTCGAACCAAGAATGACGGTACCAGAAACCGTAGTGTTGCCAATTACACCATAGGCCATGGTGGTTACACCGTACCCCCGACCGGATTCGAACCGGCGCTACCGCCTTGAGAGGGCGGCGTGCTAGGCCGCTACACAACGGGGGCCCTAGCGATCCCACCCGGTCGGAACCGGGTGATGTCACCGTAGATCCACCGGGAGCTACCCAAGTGATCTACAGGATGGATCTGTACCCCCGACCGGATTCGAACCGGCGCTACCGCCTTGAGAGGGCGGCGTGCTAGGCCGCTACACAACGGGGGCTTTGTGGATGCCATCCACGATTTGCAGATAAAGCTCTGCGAGCTGGCCTACCTGGACTCGAACCAAGACTAACGGAACCAGAAACCGTCGTGCTGCCAATTACACCATAGGCCACCGGGGCAGCGTCCCCCACCAGGGAGGATCTTGCTCGGCTTGCGCTTTCCGGGTTCTTGCCTTTCGGCTTGTTCCCCTCGGCGCAGGAAGAACATTACCCGAAGGTGGACGGTGCTCCAAAACGGGTATGCCCGCCGAGCAGGGCGGGGAGCTGGCGGAGGTCCGTGATCCGGTTCAGCTCGGGCCTGCCGCCGGTGCCCGCGCGGTCCAGCCAGACGCCCCGCAGCCCCGCCTCCACCGCGCCCCGGGCGTCGATGTCCGGCTGGTCCCCCACGTACACGACCTCGTCCGGACGCAGGTCAAGGGCGGTACAGGCGGCGTGGAAGGCCTCCGGGGCCGGTTTGGCCACCCCGAGCTCCGCGGCGCAGAGGAGGACCTCGAAGCGGTCCCGCACGCCCAGGACCCGGAGCTTGCGCTCCTGGTTGTGGAGGCTGGAGTTGGACAGGATCCCGTGACGATAGTCATCGGCCAGGAGGTCCAGGACGGGGACGGTGTCGGGGAAGAGTTCCCAGGCCGCCTCGTAGTGGGAGACGTACCGGTCGAACCAGTGGTCGGCCTCCGCGGCGGTGAGCTCCGGCAGCGCGAGGAAGTCCCGGACGCGCTCCCGCCGCTGCTCCTGGAAGTCGACCCCGCCGGCCTCGAAGCGGCGCCAGTGGAGCGCGGTCAGCTCCCGCCAACGACGGAGGGCCTGGTCGACGGAGTCGAATCCGTCCACCAGGCCCTCGGCCGTCAGGTGCGCGCTCATGCCGACGTGGTCGGCGCGGGCGTAGTCGAAGATCGTGTCGTCGACGTCCCACAGCACCGCGCGGATGGTCATGGACCGACCGTACCGCGCGGCGGGGGTCAGGCGGTGAGCTTGGCCAGAGCCGCGTCGACGCGGGCCAGGGACTTCTCCTTGCCCAGGATCTCCAGGGACTCGAAGAGCGGCAGGCCGACCGTGCGGCCGGTGACGGCGACACGGACCGGGGCCTGGGCCTTGCCGAGCTTGAGGCCGTGGGCCTCGCCGGCGGCCAGGACCGCGTTCTTGAGGGACTCGGGGTCGCTCCAGTCGGCGGCGTCGAGCTTCTCGCGGGCGGTGGCGAGGAGGGCCGCGGGCTCGCCCTTCATCGCCTTGTCCCACGAGGGCTGGTCGAAGACCGGCTCGGGCAGGAAGAGGAAGTCGACGTTGGCCGTGATGTCCGAGAGGACGGTGACGCGCGTCTGGGCGTGCGGCGCGATGGCCTCCCAGGCGGCCTGGTCGAAGTCCTCGGGCGCCCAGTTCGCGTGCGGGGCTCGCAGCCAGGGCTCGCAGGCCGTGGCGAAGGCCTTCACGTCCAGCATCCGGATGTGGTCGGCGTTGATCGACTCGGCCTTCTTGAGGTCGAAGCGCGCCGGGTTGGCGTTGACCTCGGCGATGTCGAACTTCGCCACCATCTCGGGGATGGTGAAGATGTCCTGGTCGGCCGAGAACGACCAGCCGAGGAGCGAGAGGTAGTTCAGCAGGCCCTCGGGGAGGAAGCCGCGCTCCCGGTAGAGGTTGAGGGAGGCCTCGGGGTCGCGCTTGGAGAGCTTCTTGTTGCCCTCGCCCATCACGTACGGCAGGTGGCCGAAGGAGGGGATCTCCTTGGCGACGCCCAGCTCGATCAGCGCCTTGTAGAGCGCGATCTGGCGCGGGGTGGAGGAGAGCAGGTCCTCGCCGCGCAGGACGTGGGTGATCTCCATCAGCGCGTCGTCGACCGGGTTGACCAGGGTGTACAGCGGGGCGCCGTTGGCCCGGAGGATGCCGTAGTCCGGCACGTTCTCCGGGGTGAAGGTGAGCTCGCCGCGGACCAGGTCGGTGAAGGTGATCGGCTCGTCGGGCATCCGGAAGCGGACGATCGACGTGCGGCCCTCGGCCTCGTACGCGGCCTTCTGCTCGGCGGTGAGGTCGCGGCAGTGGCCGTCGTAGCCGGAGGGGCGGCCGGCGGCGCGGGCGGCGGCGCGGCGCTCGTCGAGCTCCTCGGTGGTGCAGAAGCAGGGGTACGCGTACCCGCCGGCGAGCAGCTTCTCGGCGACGTCCTTGTAGATGTCCATCCGCTGCGACTGGCGGTACGGCGCGTGCGGGCCGCCGACCTCCGGGCCCTCGTCCCAGTCGAGGCCGAGCCACTTCAGGGAGTCGAGCAGCTGCTCGTACGACTCCTCGGAGTCGCGCGCGGCGTCGGTGTCCTCGATGCGGAAGACCATGGTGCCCTCGTTGTGCCGGGCGAAGGCCCAGTTGAAGAGAGCGGTGCGGACCAGGCCCACGTGGGGGTTGCCGGTCGGCGAGGGACAGAAACGGACGCGAGGGGGTCCCCCGTGCTCGAGCGGAGCCGAGAGCTTGGGGGAGTTCGGGTTAGCCACGCTTGATCACCCTATTGGTGAGAGTGCCGATGCCTTCGATGGTGACGGCGACCTCGTCGCCGACGTTGAGGGGGCCGACCCCGGCGGGGGTGCCGGTGAGGATGACGTCGCCGGGGAGCAGCGTCATGGCCTCGGTGATGTGGACGACCAGGTCCTCGATGGAGCGGATCATGTCGCTCGTACGACCCAGCTGGCGCTGTTCGCCGTTGACCGTGGCCTGGATGGTCAGGTCGCTCGGGTCGAGGTCGGTCTCCACCCAGGGCCCCAGGGGGCAGGAGGTGTCGAAGCCCTTGGCGCGGGCCCACTGCTTCTCGCGCTGCTGGGCGTCGCGGGCGGTGACGTCGTTGGCGCAGGTGTAGCCGAAGACGACGTCCTTGACGCGCTCGCGCGGGACCTCGCGGCACATACGGCCGATCACCACGGCCAGTTCGGCCTCGTGGTGCAGCTCGTTGGAGAAGGAGGGGTACTCGATGGCGTCGCCGGAGCCGATCACCGAGGTGGTGGGCTTGAAGAAGGCGACGGGGACGTCGGGGACCTCGTTGCCGAGTTCGGCGGCGTGCTCGGCGTAGTTGCGGCCGATGGCCACGACCTTGTTGGGGAGCACGGGCGGCAGGAGCCGTACCTTGCTCAGCGGGACCTTGGTGCCGCTGAGCTCGAAGTCGGTGTACGGGATGCCCTTGATGATGTCGAGGACGAGGCCGCCCGATTCGACGGTTCCCTCGCCCTCGACGGCGCCGAAGGCCACATTGCCGTCGATGGAGAATCTGGCGATGCGCACGAGTGCTGTCGCCCCTCACTTGGTACTGGCTGGAGTCTGACGCTCCAGGCTAACGCGGCGCGGGGGCGCCCGACCGGCGGTGTCGCCGGGCGATGACAAGGATGACGCGGGTGGGCTCCCGGGGCGGGTCAGCGGGACGCGACGGCGTACGGCTGGGGCTCGAAGGGGGCCGGGGGCTGCATGAGGATCGTGCGGCGGGGGTTGGCCGTCTTCGCGGGGAGCTCGGCCGCGTACTCGGGCAGGGCGGGCCGGCCGAGGTCCGCGGCGTCCGTGAGGTGGACGAGGGTGGAACGGCGGGGGTTGGCCGTGGAGCCGGGCGTCGTCTTCATCGCGGTGACCTGACCTTGTTCCGGAACGGGCGCCGCGTGCGGGCGCGAAGGGGTGTAAAGCGTCAGGCTAAACATGCGATTCCCTTCGAATGCATGGCTAAGGCAACGATCATCGTGTGAGTTTGCTCACCCTAGGCGGCATAATCCGGGCATTACGGACCGTCTCTCGTCGTCACGGAAAGGGACATTCCGCCACTGAATGCTCTATTCCGCTCCTGATCATGTCGACTGGGACACACGGGTACGCGGAGTCATTGGAGGGGAAAAGCCCGAATCCTCCCTGATCATCTTCTACATGCGGTGACACTGCGCGCACGGGTTGTCATGACCCTCCCGGCGCGACACGCGGCCCTTGTTGGAGATCCGGCACTGTGCTGGAATTCCACGCACCGCCGCGGGTTTCAAGCCGGCGCGCAGGGGGCGCAACGCAGCGCCGGCCGAGTGGCGGGGAAGGGGGAACTGCGCCGGTCACCGACGACCACCTGGGGTGCTCCACACACCCCGATTGACGCCGACACCGTCCTCTCCGTTCATCCGGAAGGACGCCTGGTCCAGAGGTTGCGACGCTAGTGCAGGGACGTTTCAAGAGGGATGGCTCGGGGTCTCCCCAGGCCCGCCAGGGCCGAGCGGATGCTCCGGCGGAGCAGGAACCGCGTGCCGGGACCGACCGCGGTCCCTCGGCCTCGCACACCCCGAACCAGGGTCAGGGACCGTCAGGCGAGGGCGGTGACGGCGGCAGGCGCACCAGCGCCGCGGCCGCGTCCGCCGAGCCGTCCGCCACCCCCACCAAGCCCCGGGCCGAGAACGAGGCCGGCTCGCGAATAGCCCTGCGCAACTGGCGCATCTCGACGCGCCTGGTCGCGCTGCTCACCCTCCCCGTGGTCGCCGCGACCACCCTGGGCGGCATCCGCATCAGCGAGTCGCTCCAGGACATGGAGCAGCTCGACCACATGCAGCTGCTCACCAAGCTGACCCGAGAGGCGACCGACCTCGCGCAGGCCCTCCAGGCCGAGCGGGACCTGTCCGCGGGTCCGCTGGCCAACGGCCGCCCGGTCAGCGACTACCAGGTCGCCAACCCGCGCCGTAAGACGGACCTGGAGTACAAGGCCTTCCTGGAGGCCACCGAGGACATCCCGGCCACCGAGGGCGACGAGGCCCTGCGCAGCATCCGGCAGAACGTCAGCCAGATCGCCTCGCAGGTCATCCAGCTCAACACCATCCGGGGCAACGCCTACGAGAAGGGCGTCTCCCACTCGGTGACGGTCGAGGCGTACAGCCGTCTCATCCGCTCGCTGCTCAGCCTGTCCCAGGACATGGCCCAGGCCACCAGCAACCCCGAGATGATCAAGCGGACCCGGGCGCTCGCCGCCTTCTCGTCCGCCAAGGAGTACGCCTCCATCCAGCAGGCGATCATCGCGTCGGCGCTGCCCGCGAGCGACCGGACCTCCGGAGACATCCAGCAGGGTGACCGCCTCTACGGCGAGGCCGCGCTCAACTCCGAGGGCGTCGAGCTCAAGTCCTTCCAGGCGATCTACGAGTCGACCGGTGGTGACGCCAACGAGCGGACCGCGTCCCTCAACACCGGCAACCCGTCGATCACCGCCGCCGAGAAGTACGCCGAGCGCGTCCTCAACATGGACGACGCCATGAAGAGCGGCCCCAGGCGGGGTCACCTCAACTTCACGGACGAGTACGGCACCAAGATCACCGCCATGAACCGCATCGAGCGCGGTCTGCTCGGCGACATGGAGACCATGGCCCGTGAGCTGCGGCAGGAGTCGCAGCGCGAGGCCATCATCAACGGTGCGCTGATCCTCCTCGTCCTCGGCGTCTCGCTCATCGGCGCCTTCGTCGTGGCCCGGTCCATGATCCGCTCGCTGCGCCGGCTCCAGGACACCGCGACCAAGGTCGCCCAGGAACGCCTGCCCGAGCTGGTCAAGCAGCTCTCCGAGTCCGACCCGCAGGACGTCGACACCTCCGTCGAGTCCGTCGGTGTGCACTCCCGGGACGAGATCGGCCAGGTGGCCGCGGCCTTCGACGACGTGCACCGCGAGGCCGTCCGTCTCGCCGCCGAGCAGGCCCTCCTCCGGGGCAACGTCAACGCGATGTTCACCAACCTCTCGCGCCGCTCCCAGGGCCTCATCCAGCGTCAGCTCTCGCTCATCTCCGAACTGGAGTCCCGCGAGGCCGACCCGGACCAGCTCTCCTCGCTCTTCAAGCTCGACCACCTCGCGACGCGTATGCGCCGTAACGGTGAGAACCTCCTCGTCCTCGCCGGTGAGGAGCCGGGCCGCCGCTGGACCCGCCCGGTCCCGCTGGTCGACGTCCTGCGTGCCGCCGCCTCCGAGGTGGAGCAGTACGAGCGCATCGAACTCGCCTCGGTCCCCGCGACCGAGGTCGCCGGCCGGGTCGTCAACGACCTCGTCCACCTCCTCGCCGAGCTGCTGGAGAACGCCACCTCGTTCTCCTCGCCGCAGACCAAGGTCCGGGTCACGGGTCACGCCCTGCCCGACGGCCGGGTGCTCGTCGAGATCCACGACACCGGCATCGGCCTCTCCCCCGAGGACCTCGCCGCGATCAACGAGCGGCTCGCCTCGCCGCCCACCGTGGACGTCTCGGTCTCCCGCCGCATGGGTCTCTTCGTGGTCGGCCGCCTGTCCCTGCGACACGGCATCCGCATCCAGCTGCGTCCCTCCGACTCGGGCGGCACCACCGCGCTCGTCATGCTGCCGGTCGACGTCGCCCAGGGCGGCAAGAAGCCGATGCCCAAGCCGGGCGCCGGCGGCCAGGGCGCGATGCCGCCGGGTGCCTCCGCCCCGGGCGGCCGGCTCCCCGCCGGTCCCGGCGCGGCCGGTGGCCCCGGCGGTGGACGTCCGGGCCAGGGCGGTGCGCCGTCGGGCGGCCTGCTCGGCGCGGGTGCTCCGCGCGGTCAGGTCGGTACGAGCGGTCCCCGGGCCGCGCTGCCCGCCCGCGACGGCGGCCCGCAGGGCGCCCCGCAGTCCCGCACCCCGCAGCCGCAGAACGCCCAGCTGGACCGGACCGGTCAGCTGCCGCAGATCCCGCAGGCGCCCCAGGCCCCGCAGGGCAACGACCCGCTGCGGCCGGGCCCCGGCGGCGGCCTCATCGGTGGCGCCGCGAGCGCCATCCCGTCCCGTACGGACGTGTGGGGCAGCCAGGGCGGCCCGCAGGCCGGTCCCGGCACGCAGCAGCAGGGCCAGCAGGGCCAGGCCCCCGGTGGCAACCAGACCGGTGGGTACGAGTTCCCGCGCGCCGAGCTGCCGGGGGGCAACCCCCAGCAGCAGCGCCCGCAGGCCGCGAGCTGGGGCAACGAGCAGGGGCAGCAGCCGGTCCGCCGGCCGCAGCAGGAGATGTCCCCGCTGGACGCCCCCCGCGGTCACGAGGACCCGGACACCACGGGCCGGTTCCCGGCTCCGCAGGGACCCGGCTCCACCGGACAGTTCGCGCGCCCCGACTTCAACAGCCCCCAGCAGGGCCGCCCGCAGCAGCCCCAGGCCCCGCAGGCCTACCAGGGCGGTTCCGCGGACCCGGCGTCGACGGCGGCGTTCCCGCGCCCCGACTTCGGCGCCCCGCAGGGCCCCGGCTCCACCGGACAGTTCGCGCGCCCCGACTTCAACAGCCCCCAGCAGCAGGCGCCACAGCAGGCGTCCCCGCAGCAGCAGGGCTACCAGGGCGGTCAGCAGCAGCAGTTCGGCCGGCAGCCGTACGTGCCGCAGGCTCAGCAGCCGCCGGCCCCGCGTCAGCGCACCGGTGGCGGCAGCGGCGACTTCGGTGCCCCGCGCCCCGAGCCGGTCCAGCCGCAGCAGCCGCAGCAGCCGCAGCTCCAGCAGCCGCGCCGTCCGGAGGCGCTGCCGCCGGCCGGTGCGGGCGACGGCCGTACCCCGCTGTACGACACCCTTGAGACGAACTGGTTCCACCAGGAGCAGGCACAGCAGCAGGCGCAGGCCCCGGCCGCGCCGCAGCCGTCCGCTCCGGCTCCCCGTCCGGCCGCTGACCCGGCCACCGACGGCGGACGCCAGAACGGCGGGGCCGCCTGGCGGACCTCGCCCAACGACGAGCTGGTGCGCCAGGCCGAGCGGGTGCGCAAGCCCGCGGCCGGCGGTGTCACCACCTCAGGCCTCCCCCGGCGCGTGCCGAAGGCCAACCTCGTACCCGGGACCGCACAGGAGCAGGCCCACACGGCCGGCCCCCAGGTCTCGCGTGCACCCGACGACGTCCGCGGCCGGCTGACCAATCTGCGCCGCGGCATCCAGCAGGGCCGACAGGCGGGCAACTCGACCACGGGTAGCATCGACCTCGGTCCGAACCATCAGCAGGAGCGTTAGTTGAACGCGATGAGCCAGGCGGCGCAGAATCTGAACTGGTTGATCACCAACTTCGTGGACAACACCCCTGGGGTGTCGCACACGGTGGTGGTCTCCGCCGACGGACTCCTGCTGGCCATGTCCGAAGGATTCCCCCGCGACCGCGCCGACCAGCTGGCGGCGGTCGCGTCCGGACTGACCTCGCTGACCGCGGGCGCGTCCCGGATCTTCGAGGGGGGCCCCGTCGCACAGACCGTGGTGGAGATGGAGCGCGGCTTCCTCTTCCTCATGCAGGTCTCCGACGGTTCCTCGCTGGCCGTGCTCGCACACCCCGAGTGCGACATCGGCCTGGTGGGCTACGAGATGGCGCTGCTGGTCGACCGGGCCGGCAGCGTCCTCACCCCGGACCTCCGCGCGGAGCTCCAGGGCAGCCTGCTCCACTAGTCGGTTCCGCTTTCCGGACATACCCCACGTACGACAGATCGACAGGGCGGTACGCCCCTCCGTACCGCCCTGGGCACCGTTCACCGTCCGGCCGCCCCATCCGGCCCCCCACCGGCCCCATCAGACGGCAGAGAGTTTGCTGTCACGCCCGGAGGATTCATGACCCCGCCCCCCGCCTCTCACGATCCGTACGGCGCCTCAGTCGACGAGTACGGACACGAGGGCGACCAGCCGCTGGTGCGTCCGTACGCGATGACCGGCGGCCGGACCCGGCCGCGCTACCAGCTCGCCATCGAGGCGCTGGTCAGCACCACGGCCGACCCGGCGCACCTCGCCACGCTCCTCCCGGAGCACCAGCGGATCTGCCACCTGTGCCGTGAGGTCAAGTCGGTGGCCGAGGTGTCGGCGCTGCTCAACATGCCGCTCGGCGTCGCCCGGATCCTCGTCGCCGACCTGGCGGAGGCCGGCATGGTGGCGATCCACCAGCCGGGCAACGGAGAGACCGGCGGCACGCCGGACGTGACTCTGCTCGAAAGGGTGCTCAGTGGACTTCGCAAGCTCTAGCGGCGGCGCGGCCCGTTCAACCACCAGCGCGAAGATCGTGGTGGCGGGTGGCTTCGGCGTGGGCAAGACCACGTTCGTCGGCGCCGTCTCCGAGATCAACCCGCTGCGTACCGAGGCCGTCATGACCTCGGCGTCGGCGGGCATCGACGACCTCACGCACACCGGTGGCAAGACGACGACGACCGTCGCCATGGACTTCGGCCGCATCACCCTGGACCAGGACCTGATCCTGTACCTGTTCGGCACGCCGGGTCAGGACCGTTTCTGGTTCATGTGGGACGACCTGGTCCGCGGCGCCATCGGGGCCGTCGTCCTCGTCGACACCCGCCGCCTCGCCGACTGCTTCCCGGCGGTCGACTACTTCGAGAACAGCGGTCTGCCGTTCGTCATCGCCCTCAACGGCTTCGACGGATCCCAGCCGTACCAGCCGGAGGAGGTCCGTGAGGCCCTTCAGATCGGTCCCGGTACCCCCATCATCACCACCGACGCCCGCCACCGCGCGGACGCCAAGAGTGCTCTCATCACGCTCGTCGAGCACGCTCTGATGGCCCGGCTCAAGTAGCGGATCGGTCGGGGCGGTTGTCATATGCCTCCGCCAGGGGCGGTCTGTGTCCTTCGACACGGCCGCCCGTGCGTTCATAACGTTTCGACAGAGAATTGGGGCGCCTCGGACACCCGATGCATCCGATCGGTGTCACTGCGCTCACATGAGCCCCGCCATTTGGCGGGGCTCGCTCTTTATGCCCGTTTTATGCGAGGCCTGGACCACTGAAAGCGGTCGGTTCCCACTGTTTGGAACCGGCACCCTTCACGTGCTGCAATTCATGAACTCCCGAGTAGTACGGCCCTGAACGAAACACCGGCACAACGTAGGTGCCGACGCCGAGAGGTTGTTGGTCGAGTGAGGCGAAGCAAGGAAAGCTCCGCGGAGCAGGAGACGCGGGGCAACTTCACGCCGCCGTCGCGCACAGCCGTGTGGCCCGCGGACGTGCCCGTCACACCGCCGCCCGCCGCGGCGGCCGGCAAGGGAAGCTCCAGCAAGCTGTCGCCCCGCAACTGGCGGGTGCCCACCCGGCTGAACGCGATCCTCCTCATACCCGTGCTCGTCGGCCTCGTCATGGGCGGCTTCCAGGTCAAGGGAGCGATCGACACCTGGCAGGAGGCGCAGGACGCCGAGAAGACGGCGCTCATCGTGAGCGCCGCCTCGGAGTACAGCACCGCCCTCCTCAACGAGCGCGACCTCACCGCGGGGCCCCTGCTGGCCGCGAAGACCGCCCAGGACCGCAAGGCCGACGAGGTCCAGCGGGCGTACGCCGCGACCGACGCCGCCCGGCTGAAGTTCGACGAGGCCGCCAAGAACCTGCCCTCGGGCCAGGGCCTTGAGCGCCGGCTGCGCCTCTTCAGGGACGAGGAGCCGAAGCTCGACGCGCTCCGCAAGGCCGCGTACACCCGTGCCCTCGACCCGGTGAACACCCAGCTCGGGTACACCGGCGTCCAGCACTACCTCACCGAGTTCTCCAACGAGCTCGGCCTCGGCACCGGCAACATCACGGCCTACGGCCGCAGCGTCTACGCCGTCCAGCTCGCCAAGGGCGCCGAGTCGCTCCAGCGCTCCATCGGCACCCAGCTCCTGGTCCGGCCCAGCCGCCAGGAAGCCGTCTTCGCCCAGCAGTCCGTGGCGTTCAACTCGTACAACTACCTGGAGCAGATCGCCCTCGGCGAGTTCGCCTCCGGTGGTATGCCCGAGGACGTCGAGCTGATGAAGAAGGTCATGGCGGCCAAGGCCGCCGAGGGCGCCAAGCAGATGCAGTCCGCCGGCGTCGAGCTGCCCAAGGGCAAGGACGGCTCCGTCTACTCGGGCGTGGCCTCCGCGATCGGCTCCACCAAGGACCCCGAGAGCCTCGCGGCGCTCAAGTCCAAGGGCATCACGGCCGAGACCTGGATGGCCGTCGCGACCGCCAAGTTCGACGGCTACTCCGAGGTGGAGAAGGCCCTGGTCGACAAGGCCGTCGCCGAGGCCGTCAAGATCTCCGACGAGGCCAAGACGGACGCCTGGGTCATCGGCGGCATCGTCGTCGTCGCCCTGCTCGCCGCCTTCATCCTGGCCGGGATGATGGCCCGCCAGATGAGCCGCTCGATGCGCGAGCTACGCAACGCCGCCTTCGGCATCGCCGAGCAGCGTCTGCCGATGCTGGTCGACCAGCTCTCCCGCACGGAGCCGGGCCGCGTCGACACCCGTGTGCAGCCGATCCCGATCGACTCGCAGGACGAGATCGGCGAGGTCGCCCGCGCCTTCGACCAGGTCCACCGCGAGGCCGTCCGGCTCGCCGCCGAGCAGGCCATGCTCCGGGGCAACGTCAACGCGATCTTCACCAACCTCTCGCGCCGCAACCAGTCGCTGATCGAGGGCCAGCTGACCCTCATCACCGACCTGGAGAACAACGAGGCCGACCCGGACCAGCTGGAGAACCTCTTCCGCCTGGACCACCTGGCGACCCGTATGCGCCGCAACGGCGAGAACCTCCTCGTCCTCGCCGGCGAGGAGCCGGGCCGCCGCTGGGACCAGCCGGTCCCGCTGGTCGACGTCATGCGCGCCGCCTCCTCCGAGGTGGAGCAGTACGAGCGCGTCGAGCTCGCCGGCGTCCCGGAGGCCGAGATCCACGGCCAGGCCGTGACCGACCTCGTGCACCTGCTCGCCGAGCTCCTGGAGAACGCCACCACGTTCTCCTCCCCGCAGACCAAGGTCCGCGTCACCGCGACCCGTCTCCCCGACGGCCGTGTGATGGTCGAGATCCACGACAAGGGCATCGGCCTCACCGCCGAGGACTTCGCGGACATCAACCACAAGCTGGCGAACCCGCCGACCGTCGACGCCGCCGTCTCGCAGCGCATGGGCCTCTTCGTGGTCGGCCGGCTCGCCGACCGCCACGGCATCCGGGTCCAGCTGCGCCCCTCGGGCGAGCAGGCCGGCACGACCTCGCTGGTCATGCTGCCGGACGCGATCACGCACGGCGGTGGCGGCGAGCAGCCGGTCCAGGCCGACTTCACCGTCTCCCAGATCATTCCCGAGCAGCAGCGGAGCGCCTTCGAGAGCGCACCGCCGCAGCAGCAGCAGATGCTGACCGCCGCCGACCTCGGTTTCGACGACTCGCGTTACGAGCAGCCGGCCGAGGAGGAGCGTCCGGTCGACCCGGTCGACCGTTCGCTCAAGCGCGAGGGGCGGCGCGCCGCCCTGGAGGCCCAGGCGCAGGGCGGTGACCGTCCGCTCTTCCGCGACGAGGCGGAGCCGCGGGCGGAGGAGTACGGGCAGGACCAGGAGTACGCGCAGCAGGGCCAGGCCCAGGAGTACGCGCAGGGTCAGGAGTTCGGGCAGCAGCAGCCGCAGCAGGCCCAGGAGTACCCGCAGGAGCAGTACGCCCCGGCGCAGGAGTACGGGCAGCAGCAGCCGCAGCAGGCGCAGGGGTACGGCCAGGAGTACGGGACCGGCTTCCCGCAGCAGCAGGAGGGCTACGCGTACCCGCAGCAGGGGTACGAGGCGTACCCGCAGCAGGGCTATGCGGAACCTTCGTACGAAGCTTCGGAAACCGAACACCAGCAGTACGGCAATGCGTTCGATGCCCAGTCCCACCAGGGCGAGTGGCAGGACCAGAGCGCGTACCAGGGCGGCTACCAGCAGCAGTACGGAGCGGAATCGGAATCTGCTCCGGGCGCTCCCGAACAGGCCCCCGACCGCGTAGGCTTCGACCGTCCGGGTCCGACCCCGAGTGCCGCCCCGGACGCCGGTCACGCGCTGACCGACGCCGGTCTGCCGCGCCGCGGCAGCGTCGCCCCGCCGAACCGGCAGGCGCCGCAGCAGCAGGCACCGCAGCCGGTCGAGCCCGCGCAGCCGGCGCAGGAGCAGCAGAACGAAGCCGCCGGTCCCGACGATTGGCGCTCGACCAACGACGAGCGCTGGCAGCGGGCCGGGAAGCTCAAGGACCCGAAGGCGGGCGGGGTCACCTCGTCCGGTCTTCCCCGCAGGGTCCCGAAGGCCAACCTGGTCGAGGGCACGGCGGAGCAGACCCCGCAGGGCGGCCCCCAGGTCTCCCGCGCACCCGAGGACGTCCGGGGCAGGTTGAGCAACCTGCGCCGGGGCGTCCAGCAGGGACGCAGCGCGGGAACGGACACGAACGGATCGGGCCTCGGCCCGGGCAGTACCTACAACCAGGAGCGTTAGTGTGAGCATGAGCCAGGCGGCGCAGAATCTGAACTGGTTGATCACCAACTTCGTGGACAACACCCCTGGGGTGTCGCACACGGTGGTGGTCTCCGCCGACGGACTCCTGCTGGCGATGTCCGAGGGATTCCCCCGGGACCGCGCCGACCAGCTGGCGGCCGTCGCCTCCGGACTGACCTCGCTGACCGCGGGCGCGTCCCGGATCTTCGAGGGTGGTGCGGTCAACCAGACCGTGGTGGAGATGGAGCGCGGCTTCCTCTTCCTCATGTCGATCTCGGACGGCTCCTCGCTGGCCGCGCTCGCTCACCCGGAGGCCGACATCGGCCTCGTGGGGTACGAGATGGCGCTGCTCGTGGACCGCGCGGGCACCGTCCTGACCCCCGACCTCCGGGCGGAGCTTCAGGGAAGCCTTCTCAACTAGAAGTTCTCTCAACCAACAGACAGACAGTGCGTTTCGCGCCACCGCCCCGTAAGGTGCGGTGGCGCGGTTCCAAGGGACATGGACCGCGACGCAGTCGGAGGAGGAGACATGGGAACACCACCGGGCGCAAGCCCCTACAACGGTTATGACGCGCACCAGGCGCCGCTTGGCGACCCCGCGCAGAACCGGTTCAACTTTCCCTCCACCCCGAGCAGACAGGGTGTGTCGCAGCCCTACCGGCAGCCTCACGCTCCGGCCGCGGGTGGACAAGGCGCCTCGCGCGCCCAGTCCGCCGCGGGTTCCAGCAGTTCGGGCGGGCACAACCCGCTGGTGCGTCCCTACGCGATGACCGGCGGCCGGACCCGGCCGCGCTACCAGCTCGCCATCGAGGCGCTGGTCAGCACGACCGCCGATCCGTCCAGGCTGCAGGGGCAGTTGCCCGAGCACCAGCGGATCTGCCGGCTGTGCTTCGAGATCAAGTCGGTCGCGGAGATCTCGGCCCTTCTCTCCATCCCCCTCGGCGTCGCCCGAATCCTCGTCGCCGACCTGGCCGAGGCCGGACTCGTCGCCATCCACCAGCCGGGCGGCGACGAGTCCGCCGGCGGTCAGCCAGACGTGACACTGCTCGAAAGGGTGCTCAGTGGACTTCGCAAGCTCTAGCGGCGGCGCGGCCCGTTCAACCACCAGCGCGAAGATCGTGGTGGCGGGTGGCTTCGGCGTGGGCAAGACCACGTTCGTCGGCGCCGTCTCTGAGATCAACCCGCTGCGTACCGAAGCCGTCATGACCTCCGCCTCCGCGGGCATCGACGACCTCACGCACACCGGCGACAAGACGACGACGACCGTCGCCATGGACTTCGGCCGCATCACCCTGGACCAGGACCTGATCCTGTACCTGTTCGGCACCCCCGGGCAGGACCGTTTCTGGTTCATGTGGGACGACCTGGTCCGCGGCGCCATCGGCGCCGTCGTCCTCGTCGACACCCGCCGCCTCGCCGACTGCTTCCCGGCGGTCGACTACTTCGAGAACTCGGGCCTGCCCTTCGTCATCGCCCTCAACGGCTTCGACGGGAACCAGCCCTACCAGCCCGAGGAAGTGCGCGAGGCTCTGCAGATCGGCCCCGACACCCCCATCATCACCACCGACGCCCGCCACCGCGCGGATGCCAAGAGCGCCCTCATCACGCTCGTCGAGCACGCCCTCATGGCACGACTGCGGTAGCCGTCCCCCGGCGTCCCCGTACCGAAGGCCGCGCTCCCCCGCCGGGAGCGCGGCCTTCGGCGTTCCCGCGCACGCCGTCCCGGCCGCTCGGGGGTCCGGGCAGCGGAAAGGGCCGGACCCCGGGTCACACCGGGGTCCGGCCCTTCCGTGGCTCCGTCGGGCCTCAGGGGCGCCGACGGGGCCTTCGTGCGGTTCAGCGCCAGCTGTGCGGCGCGCGGAAGCCGTGCTCGCGCTCCAGACGGCGCCAGCCGGCCGGGGTGCGGCCGTGGTGGCCCGCCGCCGGGTCCTCGTCGGACCGGGAGGCGGCGCGGGCGAGGAGGACCGCGGTGATGGCGGCGAGTTCCTCGGGGTCGGCGTTGCCCTTCTCCACTCGGAGAAGGTTGGCAGGGGTGGTCACGTGGCTGACTCCTCTTACTGAGGCGGGTTGCCGTGCTTGCGGGACGGCAGGTCGGCGTGCTTGGTACGGAGCATCGCGAGGGACCGGATGAGCACCTGGCGGGTGTCGGCGGGGTCGATGACGTCGTCGACCAGGCCGCGCTCCGCCGCGTAGTACGGGTGCATCAGTTCCGCCTTGTACTCCTTGACCATGCGGGCCCGCATGGCTTCGGGGTCCTCGGCCTCCGCGATCTGCTTGCGGAAGATCACGTTGGCGGCGCCTTCGGCGCCCATGACCGCGATTTCGTTGGTGGGCCAGGCGTACGTGAGGTCGGCGCCGATGGACTGGGAGTCCATCACGATGTACGCGCCGCCGTAGGCCTTGCGCAGGATCAGTGAGATCCGGGGCACGGTCGCGTTGCAGTACGCGTACAGCAGCTTCGCGCCGTGGCGGATGATTCCACCGTGCTCCTGGTCGACGCCCGGCAGGAAGCCGGGTACGTCCAGAAGGGTGATGATCGGAATGTTGAAGGCGTCGCACATCTGCACGAAACGCGCGGCCTTCTCGGAGGCCTCGATGTCCAGGACACCGGCCAGCGTCTGGGGCTGGTTGGCGACGATGCCGACGACCTGGCCGTCCAGGCGGGCGAGGGCGCAGATGATGTTGCGGGCCCAGCGCTCGTGGATCTCCAGGTAGTCGCCGTCGTCGACGAGCTCCTCGATGACCTTGTGCATGTCGTACGGACGGTTGCCGTCGGCGGGCACCAGGTCGAGCAGGACCTCCGAGCGGCGGTCGGCCGGGTCCTCGGAGGCCACGGTGGGCGGGTTCTCGCGGTTGTTCTGGGGGAGCATCGACAGGAGGTAGCGGACCTCGGCGATGCAGGTCTCCTCGTCGTCGTAGGCGAAGTGGGAGACACCGGAGACACCCGCGTGGACGTCGGCGCCGCCGAGCCCGTTCTGGGTGATCTCCTCACCGGTGACCGCCTTGACGACGTCCGGACCGGTGATGAACATCTGCGAGGTCTCGCGGACCATGAACACGAAGTCCGTCAGCGCCGGACTGTAGGCCGCGCCACCCGCGCACGGGCCCAGCATCACCGAGATCTGCGGGATCACACCCGACGCACGCGTGTTGCGCTGGAAGATCCCGCCGTACCCGGCGAGCGCCGAGACGCCCTCCTGGATACGGGCACCCGCGCCGTCGTTCAGCGACACCAGCGGAGCACCCGCCGCGATCGCCATGTCCATGATCTTGTGGATCTTCGTCGCGTGCGCCTCGCCCAGCGCGCCACCGAAGATCCGGAAATCGTGCGCGTACACGAAGACCGTACGGCCCTCGACCGTCCCCCAACCGGTGATCACACCGTCGGTGTACGGCTTCTTCGCCTCCAGGCCGAAACCCACGGCCCGGTGCCGGCGCAACTGCTCGACCTCACTGAAGGAACCCGGGTCGAGCAGCAGCTCGATGCGCTCGCGCGCCGTCAGCTTGCCTTTCGCGTGCTGAGCCTCGGTCGCCCGGTCGCTCGGGCCGCTCAGCGCCTGCTCGCGCAGGACGTGCAGCTCGGCCACTCGGCCACGGGCGTCGGTGGGCTCGCTCGGGATCTGGTCCACAACGGTCATGTTCCGACCCTACGAAGTCGGACAAGAAAACCCCGCCGTCCACTCCGTACAGTCTCGCGTGTCGATTCCTGGTGGGGCCGGACAGATCCGTCACCTGTCCGGCCCGAGTCGACAGCCAGACACCCCTTGTGTTTGTAGGGGTTCGACATAGACCTCGGTGGAGCTAGCCCAGGACCTCACACCGGTGGGTCGCGCCCCGCGTGCCCGGCGTGATCCGGAGCCGTAGCGCGCGCCCGGTGGCGAGGACCTCCACGGACGGGTCGTGGGAGAGCACCCGGCGGACCGGGCCGTCCCAGACCAGTTCCAGGGGCTGCCCGGTACGGAGCGGTTCGGAGACCCTCAGGTCGAGCACCGAACGGCGGCGGCGCACGAGGACGCTCGCGGGCGCCGTGGTGGTGAGGGGTCCCACCGTACCGGCCTGCCAGAGGTTGGCGGCGGTCAGCCCGAGGGAGGGGACGGCTATGCCCTGCCGCTCGGCGGTGTTGTCGAGTACGCGCAGCCAGCCGGGGTCGGCGGCGCGGGCCGCGAGCGCGCGCCGGGAGGCGCCCGGCATCAGGAGGTAGGCGTACGAGGCGGCGACCGGGTCCGTGCCGTGGTCCAGCCAGAGCGTCTGGTAGCGACGGGTCCGGCGCTCGGTGGAGCTGGTGGTGTTGATGTCGCTCCAGGCCCCGGTGCGGTCCTCGCGCAGGGTGCGGAGGTCTCCGGTCCCCCCGGGGAGGACCCAGCCGCCGTGGCCGTCCAGGTGGGCCCAGCGCGCGCCGGTGGTGAGGGCCTGGGTGCCGGCCTCGCCGAGGAGGCGGTTGTCCACGACCGTTTCGACGGGTACGCCGTCGGTCGCGGTGATCCCGGCGCCGAGGCAGATGACCGCGTCGGCGGCGCAGAACCAGGACTTGCGGGCCTCCAGGGTGGAGCCGAGGCCCTTGAGGTGCTGGCCGACGGCCGCGTACTCGCCGTCGGTGGCCCCGCCGACCCAGCGCACGGCCGGCTTGGGCGCGCCCCACTCGCCGCCCGCCCGGTCGGCGAGCGGCTTGGTGGAGACGGTGGTGCCGGGGAGGCGGTAGGGGTCGACGGTGGGCCAGAACCAGTCGGTGTACTGGTCGCCGAGGTCCGGGGTCCACCAGGAGAGCATTCCGGCGCCGGTGTGCCAGCCGCGCGGGTTCTCGCCGTTGCCGCACTCGTAGTACGTGATCCGGTCCGAGGCCATGGCGATGTTGGCGGCCCAGCCGGGGCGGCGGTGGACGGCCCGGTCCATGGCGGGGAAGAGCCGGTGGCCGGTGGGTTCGGGGGCGGCCGGGACGGGGGCGGCGGCCACCGCGTGCAGCCGGGCGAGGTCGGCGACGCCGAACTGGCGGGCGGTGAGGATCGGGGAGACGGTGTCGCGCCGGATCCAGCCCTTCACGCGCGCGTGCCAGCGGTCGCGCTCGGCGGCGGAGGCGCCGCCCGCGAGGAGGGCGATGGCCGCGATGACGCCCTGGCCGTGGAAGTGGTCGGAGCGCATGATCCGCCGGTCGTCGTTCCTGAGGAGACCTCGGCTGATCGCGCGTCCGTTGACGCTGTCCATCATCAGGCCGTCGTAGATGAGGGGCGCGTAGGCCTTCTCGACGCTGTCGAGGACGATCTGGCGGTTCGGGTCGGTGACGGCCCAGGGGGACCCGGCGAGGAGGGTGAAGAGCCGGCCGAGGCCGTCGAGCATGACCTGGCCGTAGGTGCCGGAGTAGGCGACCCAGGTGTGCTGGACGAAGGAGCCGTCGGCGTAGAGGCCGTCGCCCCGGGTGACGTACGGGAAGACCGGCGAGAGGGCGTCCCGGGCGAGGGCGATCTTGGCGGGGTTCGCGCCGAGGACTCCGCGCAGCGCGACCGAGCGGCACAGGTCGACGCGGTTGGCTCCGGTGGAGGTGCCGGTGTAGTGCGTGAGCACGGAGTCGGGGACGAAGTGGTCGACGGCGGCGCACGCGGCGGCGATCCGCTCGGCGCCGAGGTGCGGGTGGAGCACGGCCACGATGTCCATGAGGAGGCGCGGGCTGCCGATCTGCCACTCCCACCAGTTGCCGTAGCGCGCGGCGCCCGCCCGGTAGACGGTGGCGGCGAGGTGGTCGAGGCCGCGCAGGACGTCGGCGAGCAGGCCGCCGTCGCCGGTGAGGCCGGTGCCGGGCTGCGCGTAGGCCTGGGTCATGGTCCAGAGGCGGCTGTAGCTCTGGGTGACGCCGGCCGGCGGGTCGAAGGGGGCGTCGGGCCAGAGGGAGGTGGCGGTGGGGGCCAGGCCGGCGCGGAAGGCGCGCGCGAGCGTGCCCGTCTCGGCGAGGCGGGAGGCGTAGGGCTCGGCGGTGGCGTCGAAGCCGGAGCCGAGCTGGAGGTCGAGCCAGCGGAGCCGCAGCACTTCGAACTCGTCCTGTGCCGCGTGGGCGGTGGAGGGGAGTCCGAGGGCGGCGGCCGCGGCGGAGGCGGTGACGAGGAAGGTACGGCGGGACCAGGCGGGGACGGGCACGGGAGCCTCCCGGGGGAAGTGGTGGAGACCGTTCGGCGCCTGGTGTAGCACCGGATTTCCGACGCAATCAATGAGCACGGCACAGCCTGCCGAAAGCGCTTTCGGCAGGCCGTGTCCGTTCAGCCCCCGCAGTGGAAGCGGGCGTCGCCCCAGTCGGCGTGGTCGTTGCCGTTGCCGTCGCCTCCGTCGTCGGCCACCAGGTCGACGTAGGAGGCGCCGGTGACGTCGGCGGTGAGCGACCAGGCGGTGTCCGTGGCCTTGAGGACCGGGGACTTCACCTTCTGCGTGCCGTCCGCGAGGACGGTGAACCGGACGCTGCCCCGACTGGTCTGGACGTCGTCCACGCCGACCTCGGCGGTGAGGGAGGTGCACCGGCCGCCCAGGAAGTAGCGGACGGTGGCGGGGGCGTGGCTGCCCAGGCCCTTGGCGTACGTCACTCCCCCGATCCGCAGGGGGGAGCCGTCGCCGGCGTCGGTCTCGCCGTTGGAGAGGTCGCGCTCGACGGGGCCCCAGCCGTTGGTGGCCGAGGTCCAGTCGAGGTCACTGGCCCAGCTGTCGGCGGTGGGCGGCGGCGGCAGGGTGCGGACGGTGGTGGCGGCGGTGAGCTTCCGCTCCCCTGCCCCGGTCGTGTACGTGAGGGAGGCGCCCAGCGTGTACGGCTGGTGGGCCGTGTCCACGGGCGGGGTGACCTGCCAGGTGGCGGTGGCCCTTCCGCCCGCCGCGACGGTGCCGAGGGTGACGGGCGCGGCCGGTTCGGCGGTCCAGCCCGCCGGGAGGATGAGCCGGGCCGCGGCACCGGAGACGTCGCCCGCCTCGTCGTTGCCGAAGGTGGCCGTGACCCGGTTCGGGCGGCCGGGCTCCAGGGCCTCGGGCCCGGTGACGTTCAGCGTGCCGCAGGCGGCGGGCTCGGCGGCCGGGCCGAGGTCCGTGACGGTGAAGTCGTCGAGGACGAAGTCGGCGCCGTCCGGGGCGTCACCGCGCTTGCGCAGGCCCGTCCAGGTGTCGCCGCAGCCGGCGGTGACGGTCTCGGTGAAGTGCCCGGTCGTCCGCTGCTGCCCGAGCGGGGTCCGGCGGGTCTCCACGGAGGTGCCGTTCGCGCGGTCGTAGCCGGTGATCCACTCGTACGCGCCCGCGTGGCTGGACTGGTGGGCGAACGCGACGCGGTAGCTGTGGCCGTCCTTCATCGGGACGGTCCAGGGCGCGGTCCGGTAGACCAGTCCGCTGTTCTCGTCGTGGGACTTGAGGGACTCGGCGCCGCCGATGACGTCGTCGACCGGCTTCCCGTTCCAGCCGGCCTGGGTGTACGGGGCGTGCAGCTGGGCGATGTGGGTGCGCGGGTCGGTCGTGCCTCCGGAGTCGCCCTTGAGGAAGGGGCCCCAGCCCTGGTCGACGGCCTCGAAGTCCTCGTACGCCACGGTCCCGGGCCTGGTGGCGGGGGCGTTGGCGACGATCCGTACGTCGTCGATCCGGACGGTGGCGGCGCTGCCGCCCGCGGCCTCGATCCTCAGCGGGGTGCTGCCGCCGCGCGGCGCGGTGAAGGTGACCTTGGCGCGCTGGAAGCGGGTGCCGTTCCAGTCGGAGGCGGCGACCCGGTCCTGGAGCGCGGAGCGTTCGACGGTGACGGACCTCCCGCCGATCGAGAGGGTGGTGGGCCGGGTCTTCCCGGCCTCGACCTCGATCAGGGCGGAGGCGGTGTAGCTCCGGCCGGGGGTGAGCCCGGTGATCCGCTGCCCGACCGAGGCGGTGGCGGTGGCGGAGAGCTTCGCGCTGTTGCGGCCCTGCTCGTCGGTGTCACGGGCGACGGTGCCGGTCTTCGTCCAGCCGGTGAGCCCGGTGTCGTTGAAGCCGGGGTCCTCGACCGGGGTGCCCTGGCCCCACTTCGGGGCGGGCTGTCCGGGAGCGCGGTCGGGGTACAGGACGTAGGGCTGTCCGGCGACCGCGTCGAGGGTGATCCTCCCGCCGGTGGGCCGCACGGTGGCGGTCCTCACGCGCCCGTTGTCGGTGAGCTTGTACACCGTGTACGAGCGGGCGTCGGCCGGGACGGCCCAACTGGTCGTGCCACCGTCCTTGTTGTAGTGGTAGAGCTTCCTGCCACCGTCCCAGGGGAGCAGGTAGTCCTCGCCGTCGAGGACCTTGCGGCCGTTGTCGTAGAAGGTGCGCGTGCCGTTCTCGACGGTGCCGCGGACCCCGTCGGTGAAGGTGAGGTCGTTGCCGTTCCAGCGGGTGATCCTCTGCTGCTGGAGGTACTTGGCGGGCAGGTTCCGCTGCCAGATGTTGGCGGTGAAGTCGTTCCAGTCGGTCTCGCCGGTCCAGCCCTCGAAGTCGACGAGGGCGGTCTGGCCGAGGACCGGGTGGTTGTTCCAGACGTCCTTCTCGCCGTTGCGGATGAAGCGGACGATCTGCGAGTTGAGGCCCTTGTTGGTGGCGCCGCCGTAGTCGAGGTCGTTGGCCCAGTGGGACCAGAGGGAGGCGCGCTCGAACTTCTCGGACCACTCGGTGGCGACGTTCCAGCCCTGCTTCTGGACGGCCCTCATCGTCTCGTCGGCGATCCAGCCGTGGGTGTAGTAGACGTCGATGTAGAGCGTGGAGAGGTTCCGGTCGGTCTCGTCGCGCAGCTGCTGGAAGCGGCGGGCGAGGTCGCCGCTGTTGATGTCGCGCCGCTGGTCGATGTAGTAGCTCTGGTTGAGCCAGTTCCAGCCGGGCTTGGTCTTGTCGACCAGGGTCTCGCTGAAGTTCCTCGCCTCGGGGTACGACTCGGTGGCGTTGACGTGGACGCCGAAGTCCGCTCCCCACCTGCGGCCCTCCTTGAGGAGGACGTTGAGGTCGGCGAGGCCGCCGGCCCGCTTGTTGTAGTTGCCGCCGTAGTCGGGGTGGGCGGAGTCGTGGCCCTCGGAGCCGTACCCCTTGAGCAGCGCGAACTGGCCGAGGCCGTCGGTGGAGAGCGAGATCCGCTTGACGTCGTCGAGGGTGCGCAGGAAGGGGTGGGTGGCCTGGGAGGCGAAGTTGAACGGGATGTGGGCGACGACCCGGTCGGGGGTCTCCTCGCTGCCCGGGGCCTTGATCCCGATCGTGCGGAAGGCGACGGCGCCGTCCTGCCAGTCGGTGGTCCCGTCGGCGTTGGCGTCGGGGGTGACGACGACCTTGGCCCAGGGCAGCGCGTCGCCGCTCGCGGGCTTCGGGGCGCCTTCGCCGCGGTAGGTCCACTGGCCGGACCAGACGCCGACACGGGTCTCGGTGCCGCTCTGGCGGGCCTGGTGCCAGAAGCGGGCGCCGTCGCGGGCGGACGCGCCGGAGGGCTTGTCGTAGCTGGAGTTGGACTCGACGGCGGCGGCCAGCCGGCCGGTGTTGACGAGGGCGTAGCTGGCGCCGACCGGGGCCGCGTCGGCGGCGGTGGCGTCGGTGACCTGGGCGAAGACGTCGGCGGTGCGGGTGGAGTCCGGGTCGAGCCGGGTGAACGCGGTCGCCGCGCCGGCGTCCCCGGAGCCCACCGAGACCAGGTCGTGGCCGGGTATGTCGAGGGTGCCGACCCGGAAGCCCTCGGTGTCGCGGACCGCGGTCACTTGGAAGGTGGTGGTCCGCCCGTCGACGCCGAGCCGCGCGTCGATCTCGACGCCTGGCAGGTCGGGGAAGGTGAGGGTGTACGCGGCGGAGGAGCCGGTCAGGACGGGGGCGCCCTTGGCCCGGACGGTGTGGGCGGTGCCGTTGAGCACGACGTGCGTGACCGGGGCCGTACTGCCGAGGAGCCGGGCACCGGTCGCGCGGTCGGTGTACGAGAGGACGCGGGGGAAGTCCTCGGCGACGGCGACGGTGAGCCGGGAGGAGGAGATCACGGGGGTGGCCGCGGTCGTGGCCCCGGCGGCGGGCGCCCGGCTCCCGGTGCCCTCGGCCAGGGCGGGACCGGCCAGGGCGAACACGGCGGATGAAGCGACGGCGAGTGCGCAGGCCGCGCGGATTCTTCGCGAAGGGGGGAGGGACATGCGCCCTAGTTGGCCCCGCCCCGGCGGCACCGTCAACGAGATCGCGCCGCGCGGGCCCCTCCAGTCCAAGAACCCCCTTCGGTTAGTCCAAGTCGACCGCCGAAGGGGGTTCTCGGGGCCGGGGTGGGTGGTCAGCAGCCGCCGCAGTTGTAGAAGATCACGTCCCAGTGGTTGCCCTCGTCGGCGTAGACGTTGCCCGCGCCGGACTTCCACTGCGGGGCTCCGTCACCGCGTACGCCGATGTAGGTGAAGGTGTTCTTGATGTAGTTGCCGAGGCAGGTGTACTTGCTGAAATCGAGCTTGTAGCCGTTCCAGTGGGAGTACGTGCCGCCCGCGTGGCCGGTCTCGGTGCCGCCGGTGATGTTGAGGGCGCAGCCGCTGGCGCTCCTGAGGGTCTGGGCGCCCTGGGCGGTGGCGAGGTTGAGCTGCTCGAACGAGGTACACGTGGGGTTGTTGCGGTTGGAGCAGCCGCCGGACGAGGACCAGGTGATCCCGGACGACCGGAACATCGAGGTCGCGGTGGAGTGGCTGATCTTGGTGACCGCGTGGGCCTCGCCCGCGGCGGTGAGGACGCCCACGCCGGGCGCGAGGAACGCGCCGAGGACGAGGGCCAGCGCGGTCAGGACGGAGCGGAGCTTCATCGGAGTGCCTCCTGCTGGGGACCGTGAGGGGTGGGGACGGCGGTGCAGGTGGTGCCGGTGGGGCTGATGGCGCGTGGGCCGGCAGGGCTGGTGGAGCCGGTGGGGCTGGTGGCGCGTGGGCCGGTGGTGGCGGTGGCGCGTGCTGCGGCTCCGGCCCATGGGGTGCCGGTGGCGCGAGTGGAGCCGGTGAATCCGGTGGCGCAGGGAGATGGTGCCGCAGTTCTACGCGCGTCCGAAAGGGGGCCTCGCCGGATTCCTCGTCGGTCCGGGTGAACATCTCCCGAAGATGTTGAATGTTGAACGGAATGGGGTTACAGTCATTCTCGTTGAAGGTTCAACAAGCGCCGACAGCCAACGTCCCGATCAAGGAGCAAGTCATGGGTCTCTTCAACCGCAGGAACGAGTCCGCCGTCGCCACCGCCACCCTCCCCGTGGACCCGGCCCTGGCCGCCCTGACCGGCGACTACACCATCGACCCGGCCCACAGCAGCATCGGCTTCACCGTCCGTCACGCCATGGTCACCAACGTGCGCGGCACCTTCGCCGAGCACGAGGGCGCGCTGACCCTTGACGGCTCGAACCCGGGCGCCTCCACCGCCTCCATCGAGGTCCGGATCGCCTCCGTCGACACGGGCATCGCCGACCGCGACGGCCACCTGCGCAGCGGCGACTTCTTCGACGCCGAGCAGTTCCCGCTGATGACCTTCCGCTCCACGCAGGCCGAGCAGCTGGGCGGCGACAAGTACCGGATCACCGGCGACCTGACCATCAAGGACGTCACCAAGCCGCTCTCCATCGACCTGGAGTTCAACGGCGCCGCGACGGACGTCTACGGCAACGAGCGCGTCGGCTTCGAGGGCTCCGCCGAGATCCTGCGCTCCGCGTGGGGCCTGACCTGGAACGCGGCCCTGGAGACGGGCGGCGTGATGGTCAGCGACAAGGTCAAGCTGAACTTCGACATCTCCGCGATCAAGAGCGCCGCCTGAGCCGGGGCCGTCCCCCGGTTCCACCCCTGACACACGAGCGCGCCCGCCCTCCGCAGCAGCGGAAGGCGGGCGCTCGGCGTTCCCCGGGCCGGGTCAGCCCAGCTTCCCGGCGGCCGCGACGACCGCCGCGATCAGACGCTCGTTCTCGGGGGCACCGGGGCCGCCGAGGAAGGCGAAGCGGCGGCGGGCGTAGCTGTAGGCGAGGCCGGTCGACGGGTCGGCGAAGGCCTGGGAGCCGGGGGCGCCGCTGTGACCGACGGCGGTGGGGCCGAGCTCCGGGTGGCGGGTGGCCAGGGGGACGAAGCCGAGGCCGAAGGCGTTGTCGCTGCCCGTCACCAGGTCCGTGCCGGCGGAGTGGATCCGGGACACCTCGGCCAGGGTGTCCGGACGCAGGAGCGGGGCGCGCCCGTCGAGCTCGCCGGCGATCGCCGCGTACATCCGCGAGAGGCCGCGCGCGGAGCCGATGCCGCCCCCGGAGACCGGCGCCTGCGCCCGGACGGCACGGGAGTTGGCGTACCCGACGATGTCGAAGGGCGGGTCGGCGTGGAAGTTGAAGGCGATGGCCGCGAGGCTGTCCGGGGCGATCGGGTTCTCCGCGAGGAACGCCTGCTCGGCGGGGGTGGGCAGCATCGGCAGGGCGGGACGGAAGCGGGGCTCCAGCTCTTCGGGGAGGCCCAGGTAGTAGTCGAGCGCGTAAGGGGCGCGGACCCGCTCCTCGTACAGGTCCTGGATCGTCCGGCCGGTGGCCCGCAGGACCACCTCGCCGACGAGGGCGCCGATCACGAGGCCGTGGTAGCCGTGGCCGGTGCCCGGCTCCCAGAAGGGGCGCTGCCCGGCGAGGCGGGCGGCGATCGCGCGGTCGTCGGCGAGCTCGTCGGGGCTGAGGCCGCCGTCGGCGCCGATGACGCCGGAGCGGTGGGAGAGCAGCTGGCGCAGGGTCAGCTTCTCCTTGCCCTCGGCGGCGAACTCGGGCCACCAGGAAGCTACTTCGCGGTCCAGGTCGAGGACGCCGTCCTGGACGAGGAGGGCGACGACCAGGGCCATGGCGCCCTTGGAGGAGGAGTAGAGGCCGAGGAGCGAGTCCCCGTCGACCCCGTCGCCGCCCCAGAGGTCGACGACAAGGCGGCCGTGGTGGTGGACGGCGAGCTGGGCCCCGCCGTCGCGCGCCTCGTGCGCCGCGACGGTGGCGAACTCCTCTCGTACGGACTCGAATCCGGGCTCCACCGTGCCATGGACATGGCCCTGGACGTCACTCATCGCGCTGCTCCCCCTGCAAGGTCGTCGGCTCGTTCACAGACTCGAACGGTCGAGGCCGCGATTCCCTTCCCACGCACCCGGGTTCGATCCGGTCGGGGGCGTTGTCAGTGGCGGCGTCTAGCGTCGGAGGCATGGAATTCCGTATCGACAGCGGCGTGTTGACCGATGCCGTGGCCTGGGCCGCCCGCGTCCTGCCGGCCCGCTCCCCCATGCCCGTCCTCGGCGGCCTGCTCCTGGAGGCCGCGGACGGCCGGCTGCGGGTCTCCGGCCTCGACCACGAGGCCTCGGCCCGGGTCGAGGTCGAGGCGGACACGGATGCCGGGGGTCGGGCCCTGGTCCTGGGCCGGCGCCTGCTCGACATCTGCAAGGTGCTCCCCCGGGGCGTCACGGAGCTGGCCGTGGAGGGCGCCCGGCTCTCGGTGACCTCGGGCGACGCCCGTTTCGGTCTCTCCCTGCTGCCGCTGGACGACTATCCGGCCCCGCCCGCGCTGCCCGAGCTCCGCGGCGAGGTGGACGGGGACGCCTTCGCCGCGGCGGTCGGCCAGGTGGCGGTGGCGGCCGGACGGGACGACTCGCTGCCGGTCCTGACCGGGATACGACTCGCCCTGGACGGCACGACGATGACGCTGGCGGCCACCGACCGCTACCGCTACGCCGTCCGCACCCTGGAGTGGAAGCCGGGGGCGGACGCCCCGGACGAGGTCGCCGACGTGGTCGTGCCGGCCCGGCGCCTCACCGAGATCGCCCGCTCCCTCGCGGGCACCGGCCCGGCCCGGCTCGCCCTCGACGCCGGTTCGATCGGTTTCGAGAACGGTGGCCTGCGCACCACCACCCGTCTGCTCGACGGGCGCCTCCCCCGCCACGACAAGCTCTTCGCCCTCGGCGACCACGCCCTCGCGGCCACCGACCGGGCTCCGCTGACCGAGGCCGTGAAGCGGGTCGCGGTCGTCGCCGAGGGTGACAGTCCGGTCCAGCTGACCTTCACCCGCACCGCGATCCACCTCCGGGCGGGGTACGAGGACGACGTGGCCTCCCAGCACCTCCCGGCCACCCTCGCGGGCCCGGACACTCTGACGGTCGCCTTCAACCCGGGGTACCTGCTGGACGCCCTCACCGCCCTGGACACCCCCGAGGTCCACTTCCACCTGCTGGGCCCGGGGCAGCGGGCCCTTCTCACGGACGGCCCCCGGGCGACCCACCGGCACCTGCTGATGTCGGTGAAGCCGCTGGTCTGAGGGACGCCGGGGGCCCGGCCGGCTAGAACCCGCCCCCGCCGAAGTCGCCGCCCCCGAAGCCTCCTCCGTCGCCACCTCCGAAGCCGCCGCCGCCCCCGAAGTCACCGCCTCCGAAGTCGCCGGAGTCGAAGTCGCCGCCGGAGACGTCGCCGCCGCCGAAGTCACCGCCGCCGTACTCGGAGGCGTAGGCCGGGGTGGCGAGCATCGAACCGAGCAGGGTGCCGGCCAGCAGGCCGGGGAGCAGGCCGCCGCCGAAGTAGCCGCCCGCCCAGGGGCCGTAGGCCGGACCCGCCTCCCAGTAGGGGCGGCGGACGCCGTCCGCGTCGACCATGCGGGCCATCGGGTCGAGACCGCTGTCGAGGCGGGCCGCGTCGGCGGCGCAGACCGGGACCCGGCGGGCGGCGCCGCCGGCCGGGGTCCAGGTGCGGTCCTCGGTGGAGAGGCCGTGGCGCGGGTCGAAGAAGCAGGGGGCGCGGCGCTCGGGAGGCGGGCGGGACTCGCGGCGGGCGGCGAGGGCCGCCAGCGCGTAGCGGCCGTCGTCCAGGGCCTCGGTGACCGCGCGGACGTCGTGGGGGTGGGCGGCGGAGGCCATGAGGGACTTGGCCTTGTCGTAGGAGTCGAGGGCGCTCTCGTAGTCGCCGCGCATGGCGTCGTCGGCGCCTGGCTCCCCCGGGTGGAAGTCGAGGCGTTCGAGTTCCTCGCCGAAGGCGGTGATGTCCTCGTCGACGACGACCCGCAGCTTGTCGAGGGCGGCGCGCTCCTCGGCCTCCTTGCGGAGCCGGTTGCGGCGGACGACCGCGTAGGCGCCCGCGCCTCCGGCGGCGACGACGGCGCCGAGGGTCACGAGTCCGGCGACGGGGACACCGGGGTCGTCACCGACGGAGCCCCAGCTCGCGGGGGCGGAGCCGCGCAGGGTGGGCAGGGCCTGGTCGACGAAGTTGTCGAGCTCGGTGGCCGCGTCCACGCCGGGCTGGCGTACGGAGGTGACGAGGTTGTCCACGGCCCTCGGGGAGATGACGGAGGCGTCGGCCTTGGCGTCGAAGCCGTCGCCGAGCCGGATCGCGTAGAGGCCGGTGACGCCGGTCTGGGTGCGCAGGTTCTGGAAGACCGTCTCCGGCGGGAACGCCGCGTTCGCGGGCAGGACGGCCACGAAGAGCGGCTTGTCGGCGTCCTTGATCTTCTGGGCGAGGGCGTCCGCGTCAGCCTGGGAGAGCTGGGCGGCGGCGCCCGGGTCGACGTAGACCGGGCCCTGTTTCAGGGCGGCGGCCGCGTCGGGTATCCCCGTGGCCCTGGCGCCCGCGGAGGGGACCAGGGCCAGGAGCAGCAGCAGTATCAGCCCGCCGAGGGCCGACAGGAGGCAAAGCGGCCTGGTCCTCATGGTTCGACGCTACCCGAACCAGGCCGAACTAGACATAGAGGACTATTCTGCGGGGTCGATCCCGGCCCGCAGCACCCCGTACGTGAAGGCGTCCTCCAGGGCCTGCCAGGAGGCGGCGATGACGTTCTCGCCGACGCCGACCGTCGACCACTCGCCGTTGCCGTCGCTGGTGGTGATCAGGACGCGGGTCGTGGACTCGGTGCCGTGGCGGCCCTCCAGGATGCGGACCTTGTAGTCGACCAGTTCGAACTTGGCGAGCTGGGGGTAGATCCGCTCCAGGGCCAGGCGCATCGCACGGTCGAGGGCGTTGACCGGGCCGTTGCCCTCGGCGGTGGCGACGATCCGCTCGCCCTTGGCCCAGAGCTTCACGGTGGCCTCGTTGGCGTGGGTGCCGTCGGGGCGGTCCTCGACGATCGCCCGCCAGGACTCCGTACGGAAGTAGCGGCGGGCCCGGCCCTCGGCCTCCTCGCGGAGCAGCAGCTCGAAGGAGGCGTCGGCGGCCTCGTACGTGTAGCCCTGGAGCTCGCGCTCCTTGACCCGCTCGACGACGCGGGCGACGAGGGCGCGGTCGTCGCCGAGGTCGACGCCGAGCTCCTTGCCCTTGAGCTCGATGGAGGCGCGGCCGGCCATGTCGGAGACGAGCATCCGCATGGTGTTGCCGACCAGCTCGGGGTCGATGTGCTGGTAGAGGTCGGGGTCGACCTTGATCGCGGAGGCGTGGAGTCCGGCCTTGTGGGCGAAGGCGGAGACACCGACGTACGGCTGGTGGGTGGAGGGGGTGAGGTTGACGACCTCGGCGATGGCGTGCGAGATCCGGGTCATCTCGGCGAGGGCGCCCTCGGGCAGCACCCGCTTGCCGTACTTGAGCTCCAGGGCGGCGACGACGGGGAAGAGGTTGGAGTTGCCGACCCGCTCGCCGTAGCCGTTGGCGGTGCACTGGACGTGGGTGGCGCCCGCGTCGACGGCGGCCAGGGTGTTGGCGACGGCGCAGCCGGTGTCGTCCTGGGCGTGGATGCCGAGGCGGGCGCCGGTGTCGGCGAGGACCGTGGCGACGACGGCCTGGACCTGGGCGGGGAGCATGCCGCCGTTGGTGTCGCAGAGGACGACGACGTCGGCGCCGGCCTCGTGCGCGGCCCGGACGACGGCCTTGGCGTAGTCGGGGTTGGCCTTGTAGCCGTCGAAGAAGTGCTCGCAGTCGACGAAGACGCGGCGGCCCTGGGAGGTCAGGTGGGAGACGGTGTCGCGGACCATCTCCAGGTTCTCGTCGAGGGTGGTGCGCAGGGCGAGCTCGACGTGCCGGTCGTGCGACTTGGCGACCAGGGTGATGACCGGGGCGCCGGAGTCCAGGAGTGCCTTGACCTGCGGGTCCTCGGCCGCGTTGCCGCCGGCCCTGCGGGTCGCGCCGAAGGCGACGAGCTGCGCGTTCTTGAACGCGATCTCCTGCCGGGCGCGGGCGAAGAACTCCGTGTCACGCGGGTTGGCGCCGGGCCAGCCGCCCTCGATGAAGCCCACGCCGAAGTCGTCGAGGTGTCGGGCGATGGTCAGCTTGTCCGCGACGGTGAGGTTGATGCCTTCACGCTGCGCCCCGTCGCGCAGCGTCGTGTCGAAGACATGGAAGCTGTCGTCGAGGGGCGAGCCTTCGGCGTTCTCCGTGGTCATGACTGTGATGGCTCCTGTCGGATGTGGCTCCGGAAGGTCTGGATCCACTTGCCCCCATTCTCACGCGTCGTCCGTTTCCGGCGGGGGTGGGGCCGGAAAACGAAAAAACCCCTCGCGGGTGCGAGAGGTCTGCGCGCGGGTCTGGGGCACGGTGTCCACTGCCGCGGGGGTCGTGCCGCGATTCAGTGGCCACTGCGGACCGGCGCGCCGCTGCCGATAATCATCGTGGTAGCAGGCACGCCGGAAGTCTGACACAGGAGAGGGACCGGCGGGACGCCGGTCTCACGATACGGGCAGCTCGTCCCGCTTCCGCTCGGGCGTTCCGGCGCCGCCCGTCCCGACCCGGCCCAGGTCGATGTCGCGGGTCTCCCGCATCGTGAGGTAGACGACCAGGGAGACGGCCGCGCAGCCCGCCACGTACCAGAAGAAGCCCGACTCGATCCCGGCGTCCTTGAACCACAGGGCGACGTACTCGGCGGTTCCGCCGAAGAGGGCGTTGGCGACGGCGTACGGCAGGGCGACCCCGAGGGCGCGGATGCCGGTGGGGAAGAGCTCGGCCTTCACGCAGGCGTTGATGGAGGTGTAGCCGGTGATGACCACGAGCGCCAGGAGCGAGAGCCCGAGCGCGGGCCAGAAGGAGCCCGCGTGCTTCAGCATCGTCATGATCGGCACGGTGAGGAGGGTGGAGCCGACCGCGAAGGTGATGAGGAGCGGGCGGCGGCCGATGCGGTCGGAGAGCCGGCCGGCCAGCGGCTGGAGGCAGGCGAAGACGATGAGGGCGCAGAAGGAGACGAGGGTCGCGGTCTGCTTGGGCAGCCCGGCGGAGTTGGCGAGGTACTTGGTCAGGTAGGTGGTGTACGTGTAGTAAGCCACGGTCCCGCCCATGGTGAGCGCGACGACGAGGAAGGCCTCGCGGCGGTGCGCCCACAGGGCCTTGAGGGTGCCCTTCTGGCCGCTCGCGACTCCGGCGTCGGCGGACTCCTCGTACACCTCCGTCTCCAGCATGGTGCGGCGCAGGTAGAAGACGACGGCCGCGCCGAGGGCGCCGATGACGAACGGGACGCGCCAGCCCCAGCTGTGCAGGGCCTCGTCGCTGAGGGTGTGCTGGAGGACGAGCAGCAGGCCGAGGCCGAGGACCTGGCCCGCGGTCATGGAGACGTACTGGAAGCTGGAGGCGAAGCCGCGGTGCTGCGGCGCGGAGGCCTCGGTGAGGTAGGTGGCGCTGGCCGCGTACTCGCCGCCGACGGAGAGGCCCTGGAGGAGCCGGGCGACCAGGAGGACGGCGGCGCCGCCGTATCCGGCGACGGCGTAGGTGGGCGCGACGGCGATGAGGAGCGCGGAGGCCGACATCAGGGTGACGGTGAGGGTGAGGGCGGCCTTGCGCCCCTTGCGGTCGCCGACCCGGCCGAGGAGCCAGCCGCCGACGGGCCGCATGAAGAAGCCGACGGCGAAGATGCCGGCGGTGTTCATGAGTTTGGCGGTGTCGTTGCCCTCGGGGAAGAACGCCCCCGCGAAGTAGGTGGCGAAGCTCGCGTAGACGAACCAGTCGAACCACTCGACCATGTTGCCCGCGGAACCGACCCAGATCTTCTTCCAGTGCTCTCGTCCCATGGGCAGGAACCGTGCCGGAGATCACGCACGGGCAACAAGGGTGCAGGCCGCAACGATCGGGTGTACTTACGTGCGTTGTGGTCGCGGCACCGGGTGCGGGCCGCTGCCGTCAGGGACGCGCCAGCAGGTCCTGCTCGATGAACTCCCGCACGTGGGTCAGGACTTGCTCGCGTCCGGTGCCGGGGATCCCGACGGCGACGTGCACGCTGAAACCGTCCAGGAGGGCCCGCATCCGGGTGGCGGACCGGTCGGGGTCGACCGCCCGGAACTCGCCCCGCGAGACCCCCTCGGCCAGGATCGCGACGAGGTCCCGGTGCCAGGCCCCCTCGATGGCGGCCTGCCGGGCGCGGGCGTCGTCGTCGGCGTTCTGCGAGCGGTTCCAGACCTCCAGCCACAGGGTCCAGTGCGGGTCGCGGGGCCCGTCGGGCACGTACACGTCGACGTAGCCGTCGAGCCGCTCGCGCGCGGTCCCCGGCCGGGACAGCAGGGCGCTCCGCTCGGCGCCGAGCCGTCCCTCGCTCCACTCCAGGGTCTGGAGCAGCAGCTCGTCCTTGGTGCGGAAGTAGTAGAGCAGGTGCCCGCTGCTCATCCCGACCTGCCGGCCGAGCCCGGCCATGGTGAGACCGTCGAGCCCGCGCTCGGCGATGGTGTCCATGGCGGCGGCGAGCAGCTCCTCACGGGGAGGGGCGGCCTGGTTGCGGCGGCGGGGCGGGTTGCTGCTCTGACTCACCCGTATGTTCTACAGGATGGCCCCGTCGGGCCCGCGTCCGAAGGCGGCCTCCATGACGGCGGCCAGATCCTCCTCGGGCACCTCGGCGCGCACCTCGGCCAGGACCGGGGGCACGTCGTCGTCGCCGATGACGCCGAGGTGCTCCTGGCGCAGCCGGTGGATCACCGCGACGAGGTCGGGGCGCAGCTCCATCCAGGCCCGGCCGGCGCGGACCTCGGCGTCCACGTGGTCCATGAACCAGCGCATGACGGCGTACGGGACCCGCGCGTGCCCGCTGACCGGGTCATAGCAGACGATCGGCTGCCGCGCGGGGTCCTCGTCGGGCACGATCGCCGTCACCAGGGTCCGGTTCCCGGACATCTCGTCCAGCTCCAGGTACCAGGCGTCGTCGGGCACGGAGTACGTCGTGGTGATCGCGTAGTCGCCCTCGGGGTGCGGTGTCGGCATGGCCGCAGGCTGCCACGGAGCCCGCGGCCGTCGCCAACCGGTTTCAGACCCTCGGCTGCTGCTGGGTGACGCAGTGGATGCCGCCGCCGGCCGCGAAGATCTGCCGCGCGTCGACCAGGACGACCTCGCGCCCGGGGAAGAGGCGGCGGAAGATCTCGGCGGCGAGTTCGTCGTGGGGGTCGTCGAAGGCGCAGAGGACCACGCCGTCGTTGCAGAGGTAGTGGTTGATGTACGAGTAGTCGACCCACTCCCCCTCCTCGTCCTTGAGGACGGTCGGGGCGGGGATCTCGACGACCTCCAGCGGGCGGCCCTGGGCGTCGGTCTGCCCGCGCAGGATGTTCACGTACGTCTTGGAGCGCTCGTAGTCGGGGTGGGCCGGGTCCTGCTGGCTGTGGACGAGGACCGTGCCGGGGCGGGCGAAGGCGGCGACGATGTCGACGTGACCCTGGGTGCCGTAGAGGCCGTAGTCGCCGGCGAGGCCGTGGGGGAGCCAGATCGCCTTCGTGGTGCCGAGCCGGGCGTGGATCTCGTGCTCGACCTGCTCGCGGGTCCACTCGGGGTTGCGGCCGGAGCCGAGCTGGACGGTGTCGGTCAGCAGGACCGTGCCCTCGCCGTCGACGTGGATCGCGCCGCCCTCGTTGACGAGGGGCGAGGACCGCACGCGGACCCCGGCGAGGTCCGCGACATGGCGGGCGATCTTGGAGTCGTGCTCCCAGCGGGCCCAGTCCTGGGCGCCCCAGCCGTTGAACACCCAGTCGACGGCGGCCAGTTCGGTGCCGTCGGTGACGAAGGTCGGGCCGATGTCCCGCATCCAGGCGTCGTCGAGGTCGCGCTCGACGAGGTCGACGTCCTCGCCGACGAGGGCGCGCGCCGACTCGGCGTCGCCGGGGGCGACCACCAGCGTCACCGGCTCGAACCGGCGGACGGCGCGGGCCACGGACGCCCAGGCCGCGCGGGCCGCGGCGAGCTCGTCCTCGTCGGTGAAGGTGGGGTTGGGGCTGGGCCAGGCCATCCAGGTGCGCTCGTGCGGCATCCACTCGGCGGGCATGCGGTAGGTCATCGGGGAGTCCTAGGAGGGTTCAGAGGAAGTAGAGGCGGTTGAGCGAGACGGACTCGGCCGCCTCCGAGCGGATCGGCGCGCCGTCGAGCGAGACGAGGCCGGTGTGGCCGTCGACCTGGACGTCTCCGGTGCGGGAGTTGAGCCGCAGGTCGGCGGGGCCGATGCCGCGGGTGCCGCGCACGGCGACGCGGCGGCGGCGGGTCGGCATCCTGTCGGCGCCGAGGCCGACGGCGGCCTGGGCCACGAAGGCGACCGAGAGGTCCGCGGGCGTGGCGCCGTGACCGCCGAACAACGGTCCGAGGACGAGGGGTTCGCAGGTGTCGGTGGCGGCGTTCGGATCGCCCACGACCCCCCACGCGGGGAAGCCGGACTTCAGCACCATCTGGGGCTTGGCGCCGAAGAACTGCGGCCGCCACAGCACGATGTCGGCCAGCTTGCCGACCTCGATCGAGCCGATCTCGTGTGCGAGGCCGTGGGCGATCGCCGGGTTGATGGTGAGCTTGGCCAGGTAGCGCAGGACACGCGCGTTGTCGTCGTGCGCGCCGTCGCCCTCCATGGGTCCGAGCTCGGCCTTCATCTTCCCGGCCATGGCGAAGGTCCGGCGTACGGTCTCGCCGGCCCTTCCCATCCCCTGCGCGTCGGAGGAGGTGATCCCGATCGCGCCGAGGTCGTGGAGGACGTCCTCGGCGCCCATGGTCCCGGCCCGGATCCGGTCGCGCGCCATGGCGGCGTCGCCCGGGAGGTCGGTCTTCAGGTCGTGGACGGAGACGATCATCCCGTAGTGCTCGGCGACGGCGTCGCGGCCGAAGGGGAGCGTGGGGTTGGTGGAGGAGCCGATGACGTTCGGCACGCCCGCCATCTTCAGGACGTTGGGTACGTGCCCGCCGCCGCAGCCCTCGATGTGGAAGGCGTGGATGGTGCGCCCGTCCAGGACCCGCAGGGTGTCCTCGACCGACAGGCACTCGTTCAGGCCGTCGCTGTGCAGCGCGACCTGCACGTCGTGCTCCTCCGCCACCCTGAGCGCGGTGTCGAGGGCCCTGGTGTGGGCGCCCATGTCCTCGTGGACCTTGAAGCCGGACGCCCCGCCCTCGGCGAGCGCCTCCACCAGGGGCGCCGGGTCCGAGGACGAACCCCGGGCCAGGAAGCCGATGTTGACCGGCCACGCGTCGAAGGCGTTGAACGCGTGACGCAGCGCCCACGGCGAGTTCACCCCGACCCCCCACACGGGGCCGAACTCCTGACCGATGACCGTGGTGACGCCGCTCGCGAGCGAGGCCTCCATGATCCGGGGCGAGAGCAGGTGGACATGGGTGTCGATCGCCCCCGCCGTGGCGATGAGGCCCTCGCCGGAGACGATCGAGGTGCCGGTGCCGACGACGACGTCGACGCCGTCGAGGGTGTCGGGGTTGCCGGCCCGGCCGATCGCGTGGATCCGGCCCTCGCGGATGCCGATGGACACCTTGCGGATGCCGAGGACCGCGTCGAGCACCAGGACGTTGCTGATGACGACGTCGCAGGTCTCGCGGACGGCGGCGGCCTTCAGGTGCAGACCGTCGCGCGCCGTCTTGCCGAATCCGGCCAGGAACTCGTCGCCCGGCCTCTGGGAGTCCGACTCGACCCGGACGACGAGCCCGGAGTCGCCCAGGACGACCCGGTCGCCGGCGCGCGGGCCGTGCACGGACGCGTACTCGTACGGGTCCATCAGTTGCCCTCCTCGTCCGAGCGGACTCCCAGGTAGCCGCAGGCCGCCGCGCGGCGCAGCGCCTCTTCCCTCGCGCCGGGCGCGTCCAGCGGGCCGTCGACCAGGCCCGCGAAGCCGATGGCGACGCGCGCGCCGCCGATCGGGACGAGTCCGACCTCGGCCGCGCCGCCCGGATCGAAGCGGAAGGAGGCGCCGGCCGGGATGGCGAGCCGCATGCCGTAGGCGGCGGCACGGTCGAAGTCGAGGCGCGGGTTGGCCTCGAAGAAGTGGAAGTGGGAGGTGACGCTCACGGGGACGCTCGCCGTGTTCCGTACGGGAAGGGTGAGCGCGGGCGTGGACTCCGGGTGTCCGGGGCCGGGCAGCAGCGCGCCGGGGGCGGCCTCGCCGAGTCCGCCGCCGCCGATCGGGGCGGTGACGACGGCGAGCCGGGAGCCGTCGTCGAAGACGGCCTCGACGTGGACCTCGGTCACCACGTCGGCGACGCCGGGCAGGACGTCGTCGGGGCCGAGGACCGCGCGGGCGGCCTCGATCGCCTCGGCGAGTCGCCGGCCGTCCCGGGCCGCCTCGCAGACCGTGTCCGCGATGAGCGCGGTCGCCTCGGGGACATTGAGCCGCAGGCCCCGGGCCCGGCGGGCGCGGGCGAGCTCGGCGGCGCCGAAGAGCAGCAGCCGGTCGCGTTCCGTGGGGGTCAGTCGCACGTCCGAAACACCTCCTGTTTGAGCGACACTCTAAATGTTGGGACGCGCGGTTCCAAGCATTGACGCGAGGTACGCCCACAGGTCACATTGAGCGCCACTCTAAAAGTGCCGCCGTGGTCCGGCACGGCCACCCGTGGTCCGTCCCGGCCACTCGCGGCCCGTCGGACCCCGCCGTGACCCCGATACGTACCCGAAGCCCCCCGCTCCCGTCCCCAGGAGTCCCCATGCCGATAGAACAGCGCGGAGTCGACACCGTCCCCGAGGCCGAGCGCACCAGCGGCCCCCGCGACCTCGTCGCGATCCTCCTCGGGTCCAACCTCTGTCTGGGGGTGATCGTCTTCGGCTGGCTCCCCGTCTCCTTCGGCCTCGGCCTGTGGGCCTCCGTGACCTCCGTCGTCACCGGCACCCTCGTCGGCGTCGCCGTCACCGCCCCGCTGGCGCTCGTGTCGCTCCGTACCGCGACCAACCTCTCCACCTCCTCCGGCGCCTTCTTCGGCGTACGCGGCCGGCTCGTCGGCTCGGTGGTCGGGCTGCTGCTCTCCCTCGGCTACACCGCGCTGACCCTCTGGATCGGCGGCGACGTCATGGTGGGGACGCTCGCCCGGCTGACCGGCCTGCCCACCGGCGGCGCCACGCACACCGTCGTCTACGCGCTGCTCGCCGCCTGCACCGTGGTCGGCGCGGTGTACGGCTACCGGCCGCTGCTCAGGCTCAGCAGGGCCCTCGCCGTCGGCATGACCCTGCTCCTCGGCCTCGGACTCCTCGCCTACGCCGGGGACTTCACGACGGCCGCCGTCCCGGACACCCCGTACCTGCTCGGCTCGTTCTGGCCGACCTGGCTGTTCTCCGCGGTGGCGGCGGGCCTCAGCGGACCGGTCGCCTTCATCACCCTGCTCGGCGACTACACCCGGTACGTCTCTCCCGCGCGGCACAGCTCCCGGACCGTGTGGCGGGCCACCTGTCTCGGCCTGCTCGTCGGTCTGCTGATCCCCCAGCTCTTCGGCACGGTCACCGCGCTCGCCGCCCGTGGATCGCTCGACTACGCGGGGCCGCTCGTCGCCGCCTCCCCCGCCTGGTACCTGGTCCCGCTGCTGATCGCGGCCACCGCCGGATCCGTCGGCAACGCCGGGCTGATGCTGTACTCCATGGGGCTCGACCTGGACGCGATCCTGCCCCGGGCCACCCGGGCGCACGCCACGCTCGTGGTCGCGGCGGTGGCGACGGCCTTCGTCTTCCTCGGCCACTTCGCCTCGGACGCGCAGACGGCGATGACCTCGTTCGTCCTGCTGCTCACGGCGATCGGCACCCCGTGGGCGGTGATCACCCTGATCGGTCACGCGCGCTGCCGGGGCGCGTACGACCCTGAGGCGCTCCAGGTCTACAACCGGCGCTCACGCGGCGGGATCTACTGGTTCTCGGCGGGCTGGCACCCGCGCGCCACCGCCTCCTGGGCGATCGGCGGGGCCGTCGGCCTGGCCTCGGTGTCGACGCCGCTCTACGAGGGGCCGCTGCTCGCCCTGACGGGCGGGATCGACGGCAGCTTCGTCCTGTCGGGGATCGTGGGCGGGACGCTGTACGCCGTCCTGACGCCGAACAGGGCCTCCGGGGCCGTCACGGCCCCGGAAGCCCTGGTGGGATCGGAGTGACGACTAGCCGAGCTCGTGCATCCAGCCGTGCCTGTCCTCGGCCCTGCCGGTCTGGACGGCCAGGAGCGCGTCGCGCAGCCTCATCGTGACCTCGCCCGGCTCACCGCCGGACTGCTGCCACTCGCCCCGCTCGGACTTGACCGTGCCGACCGGGGTGATCACGGCGGCGGTGCCGCAGGCGAAGACCTCGGTCAGGGTGCCGTTGGCGGAGTCGGTCTGCCACTGGTCGATGGAGACGCGGCCCTCCTCCGGCTCCAGGCCGAGGTCCGCCGCCAGCTTGAGCAGCGAGTCACGGGTGATGCCGGCGAGCAGGGAACCGGTGAGGGTGGGGGTGACCAGCCTGTTCCCGTACACGAAGTACAGGTTCATGCCGCCGAGCTCCTCGACCCACTTGTGCTCGACGGCGTCCAGGTAGGCGACCTGGTCGCAGCCCTTCTGGGCGGCCTCGGCCTGGGCGAGCAGGGAGGCCGCGTAGTTGCCGCCGGTCTTGGCGTCGCCGACGCCGCCGGGGACGGCGCGGACGCGGTTCTCCGAGAGCCAGATGGAGACGGGCTTCACGCCTCCGGGGAAGTACGGGCCGGCCGGGGAGGCGATGACGACGAAGAGGTACTCGTTGGCCGGGCGGACCCCCAGGCCGACCTCGGTCGCGATCATGAACGGGCGCAGGTAGAGCGAGGCCTCGCCGCCGTGCTCCGGGACCCACGCCTTGTCGTGCTGGACGAGGACGTCACAGGCCTCGACGAAGGTCTCGACGGGCAGCTCCGGCATGGCCAGGCGCCGGGCGGAGGCCTGGAAGCGGCGCGCGTTGGCGTCGGGGCGGAAGCTGGCGACCGAGCCGTCGGGGCGGCGGTAGGCCTTCAGGCCCTCGAAGATCTCCTGCGCGTAGTGCAGGACGTTCGTGGCCGGGTCGAGCGCGAGCGGGCCGTACGGCACGAGCTGGGCGTCGTGCCAGCCGCGGCCCTCGGTCCACCGGATGGTGACCATGTGGTCGGTGAAGTGGCGGCCGAATCCGGGGTTGGCCAGGATCGCCTCGCGCTCAGCGGCGGACAGCGGGCTGGAGGAGGGCTTGAGCTCGATCGTGGGCGTCGTCATGAGTGCGTGTCCTTCACCGGTTGTGTGGGGAGGACCGCGCGCGCACGCCATGGCCGGGGACTGGCGTCCCTGACGAGGTGGCGTCCGAGCATGCCCGTATGCCGCGGCCCCACGTTCGATTATCGCTCGCGGGGGCCGGTGCGGAAAACGGGTGGGCGCGGTCCTGGGTTCAAGGGGGGTCACCCGGGGCCGCGCAAGGGACAGCCGCCGGGCGCTGTGCGACCCGGCGGCTGCTGTCGTGTGTCAGTCGGCGCGGGTCAGCTCGCTACTCGCGCGGCGAGCGCGTCGCCGATCTCGTCCGTCGTGCGGACGGTGTCGCCGCGCTCGGTGAGGTCGGCGGCGACGGCCTCCTCGACCCGCACGGCCTCGGTCTCGTAGCCGAGGTGGCGCAGCAGGAGCGCGACGGAGAGGACGGTGGCCGACGGGTCGGCCTTGCCCTGGCCCGCGATGTCCGGCGCGGAGCCGTGGACCGGCTCGAACATGGACGGGAACTCGCCGCTCGGGTTGATGTTGCCCGAGGCGGCGACGCCGATGCCGCCGGAGACGGCCGCGGCGAGGTCGGTGATGATGTCGCCGAAGAGGTTGTCGGTGACGATCACGTCGAAACGGGCCGGGTCGGTGACGAGGAAGATCGTCGCGGCGTCGACGTGCAGGTAGTCGGTGGTGACCTCGGGGAACTCGGCGGCGACCTTGTGGAAGGTGTCCGTCCAGAGGTGACCGGCGAAGGTCAGCACGTTGTTCTTGTGGACGAGCGTGAGCTTCTTGCGCGGGCGTGCCTGGGCGCGGGCGAAGGCGTCCCGGACGACCCGCTCGACACCGAAGGCGGTGTTGACCGAGACCTCGGTGGCGACCTCGTGCGGGGTGCCCTTGCGGATGGTGCCGCCGTTGCCCGTGTACGGGCCCTCGGTGCCCTCGCGGACCACGACGAAGTCGATCTCGGGCTGCCCGGCGAGCGGGGTGGCGACGCCGGGGAGCAGCTTCGAGGGACGCAGGTTCACGTGGTGGTCGAAGGCGAAGCGGAGCTTCAGGAGGAAGCCTCGCTCCAGGACACCGGAGGGCACCGACGGGTCGCCGATGGCGCCGAGCAGGATGGCGTCGTGCTTCTTGAGGGCGTCGAGGTCGGCGTCGGTGAGGGTCTCACCGGTGGCGTGGTAGCGCTTGGCGCCGAAGTCGTACTCCTCGGTCTCCAGCTTCACGTCCTGGGGAAGGACGGCCGCGAGGATCTTGAGGCCCTGGGCCACGACCTCCTGGCCGATGCCGTCGCCGGGAATGACTGCGAGATTGATGCTGTGAGACATGTCGGCACCCTACTCTTCGTCCCATCGACTGACACGTCACGTCCATCATGTGGACGAACGGACGAGTCGGGACAGGGCTCGGCGGACGGTCCGGGCGGACGTCAGTGGCCGGTGGATCCGCCGTTGTCACGGCGGTCGAGGGCGCGCTGGAGGGCGGCGGCGGCGTTCTGACGGGCCTCGTCACCGGAACGGCCGGCGGAGTGGCGGACGCGGGGGGCGGTCTGAGTGGCCATGAGGGATCGACTCCTTGAGATCAGTGGTGATCCGACGTGCGGAGATCAGTGGTGATCGAAGGTGCCGGCAGGGGCGGGGAGCGCCGCCGCAGGGGTTGCCTGCACAGGGGCGTCGCGCTCTCGACCGCCATTCGCTGATGTAGCGAGACGTTCGGCTCCTACAAAGCTAGGGCAGCGCACCGCATCTGTCTCCACAATTACTCGGACTTCCTACTATCTGAGACGGCGCGGAACGGCGCGTCACCTTCGACCGTCGATCCCGCATCGCCGACGAGCAGATCGAGGACCCCCTTGGGCCGGCCGGATCCGCGATCCCGCTCGGCGTCGGTCACGCGATCGGCAGGGCGTACACGTCGAAGCCGCAGACGGAGGAGGGGACGTCCACGCGGACCGCGCGGCGGCGGCCCGGAGCGACGGGGCCCGACACGCCCTCACGCGAGGGCTCTCACATCACGTCGCCGTCGCGCCAGTCGAAGACGAGCGCGGCGGCCGGGTCGGGCAGCGCGCGGCCGGCCGCGGGGCGGAGGTGGACGTACCCCTCCTCCTCCGGGAGCCGGACGATCCCCTCGGGCCCCATGGCCTCCAAGCGTCCCCGCCACACCTGCCAGCCGCGCGCCCGGTAGAGCGCGGCCCCGTCGTCGGAGGCGCCGAGCGCCCCGAAGGCGAACGCGCCGTCGATGACCCGCTCCAGTTCGGCCATGACGGCCCCGCCGAGTCCCCGGCGCCTGAGGTCGGCGCGGACGGCGACCCCTTCGACGTATCCGACGCGGTACGAGCGGCCGCGGTGCAGGGCGCGGCGCATCACGACGGCGCCGTGGGCGGTGATGCCCCGCCCGTCCTCGATCCAGGCGTGGACGCCGCCGAGGGTGTGGTCCCAGTCGTCGTCGGAGAAGTCGCCGTCGAAGGCGGCGCCGAGCAGCTCGCGCACGGAGCGGAGCCGGTCGGTGCCGAGTTCATGGGTGGGCGCGGTCCGCACGGTCATGCGCCCACCCTGCCACGCGCACCTAACCCCTTAAGCGACATTGACAGGTTAGCCCTGTCCTGATTGAGTCGAGCCATAACCAGTGATGCCCACCTAAGGGGTTAGAACGATGTCCGTGCTGCCGACCCGCCACCGCACCGTCACCGTCCGCGGTCACGAGATCGCCTACCGCGAGGCGGGAGCGGTCGGCGCCCCCGTCCTCCTGCTGCTGCACGGCTTCCCCACCAGCTCGCACATGTTCCGCGACCTGATCCCGCTGCTCGCCGACGAGTACCGGCTGATCGCCCCCGACCACCTGGGCTTCGGCCGCAGCGCCGCCCCCTCAGCCGCCGACTTCGACTACACCTTCGCCGAACTTGCCGCGCTCACCGCCGAGTTCACCGAGGCCATCGGCCTGGACCGGTTCGCGCTCTACATCCAGGACTACGGCTCCCCCATCGGCCTGCGCCTCGCCCTCGCCCACCCCGAGCGCGTCACCGCGATCATCAGCCAGAACGGCAACGCCTACGAGGAGGGCCTCGGCGCCGAGGCCTGGGCCCCGGTCCTCGCCCTGATCGCCGAACGCACCCCCGAGACCGAGGAGCCGGTCCGCGCGATCCGCTCCCTCGAAGGCATCAGGTGGCAGTACGAGACCGGCGTCCCGGCGGAGTACCGCGACCTCCTCAGCCCCGACGCCTGGCACCACGACGCCGGCCTCATGGCCCGCGAGGGCCAGGACGGCATCCAGCTCGGCCTGATCGCCGACTACGGCTCCAACTTCGCCCTCTACCCCGCCTTCCAGGAGTACTTCCGCGCCTCCCGCGTCCCGCTCCTCGCCGTCTGGGGCGAGGGCGACCAGGTCTTCGTCCCGGCGGGCGCCGAGGCCTTCCGCCGCGACCTCCCGGACGCCGAGATCCACCTCCTGCCCACCGGCCACTTCGCCCTGGAGACCCACGCCCCGGCGATCGCCGGACTGATCGCCGACTTCCTCCGGCGGCGTGTCGTGACGGGGGAATGAGAACCGCCCCCGTCCTCGGTTGGGGGACCGGGGAGGGGGGCGGTGATCAGGGGCCGCTCGCGCGGCGGGTGGGGGTCAGCCCATGTGCGGGTAGCCGTACTCGGTCGGCGGGACCAGCGTCTCCTTGATGGCGCGGGTCAGCGTCCAGCGCATCAGGTTCTGCGGGGCGCCGGCCTTGTCGTCGGTGCCGGAGGCGCGGCCGCCGCCGAAGGGCTGCTGGCCGACGACGGCGCCGGTCGACTTGTCGTTGATGTAGAAGTTGCCCGCGGCGTAGCGGAGCTTCTCCATCGTGTACGCGGCGGCGGCGCGGTCGTTGGAGATGACCGAGCCGGTGAGCGCGTAGTCCGAGACCGACTCCATCTGGGTCAGCATCGCGTCGTACTGGTCGTCCTCGTAGACGTGGATCGCCAGGATCGGGCCGAAGTACTCGGCCTTGAAGACCTCGTTCTCCGGGTCGGTGCAGGCGATGACGGTCGGGCGGACGAAGTAGCCCACCGAGTCGTCGTACGTGCCACCGGCGACGATCGTGCAGGTCGGGTCGGCCGCCGCACGGTCGATCGCGGCCTTGTTCTTGGCGAACGAACGCTCGTCGATGACGGCGCCGATGAAGTTCGACAGGTCGGTGACGTCACCCATGGTGATGCCGTCGACCTCGGCCGCGAACTCCTCCTTGAAGCCGTCGTTCCAGATGGAGGCCGGAACGTAGGCGCGGGAGGACGCGGAGCACTTCTGGCCCTGGAACTCGAAGGAGCCGCGGGTCAGCGCGGTCTTCAGGACGGCACGGTCGGCGCTGGGGTGGGCGACGACGAAGTCCTTGCCACCGGTCTCGCCGACGATCCGCGGGTACGAGCGGTAGTTCTCGATGTTGTTGCCGACCGTCTTCCACAGGTGCTGGAAGGTCTTGGTCGAGCCGGTGAAGTGGATGCCGGCCAGGTCGCGGTGGTTCAGGGCCACCTCGGAGACCGCGATGCCGTCGCCGGTCACCAGGTTGATGACGCCCTTGGGCAGGCCGGCCTCCTCCAGGAGCTCCATGAGGAGCACGGCGGAGTGGGTCTGCGTCGGGGACGGCTTCCAGACCACCACGTTGCCCATGAGGGCGGGGGCGGTGGGCAGGTTGCCCGCGATGGCCGTGAAGTTGAACGGCGTGATCGCGTAGACGAAGCCTTCGAGCGGGCGGTGGTCCAGACGGTTCCAGACGCCCGGGGAGTTCGCCGGCGGCTGCTCGGCCAGGATCTGGCGGGCGTACGCCACGTTGAAGCGCCAGAAGTCGACGAGCTCGCACGGGGTGTCGATCTCGGCCTGCTGGGCGGTCTTCGACTGGCCGAGCATCGTCGACGCGGCCAGCGTCTCGCGCCACGGGCCGGCCAGCAGCTCGGCGGCGCGCAGGATGATCGCGGCACGGTCGTCGAAGGACATCGCGCGCCAGGCCGGGGCCGCGGCCAGGGCCGCGTCGATCGCGTCCTGGGCGTCCTGCGTGGTGGCGCCGCGGAAGGTGCCGATGACGGCCCGGTGGTTGTGCGGCTGGACGACCTTGAACTCCTCGCCGCCGCCGAGGCGCTTCACACCGCCGATGGTCATCGGCAGCTCGCGCGGGTTCTCGGCCAGCTCCTTGAGCTTGATCTCGAGACGGGCGCGCTCGGGGGAGCCGGGGGCGTAGCTGCGCACCGGCTCGTTGACCGGAGCGGGGACCTGGGTGACAGCGTCCATGAGTCGCGTTACTCCTTCTGAGGGGTGGGGGCTCAGCCCTTGGTGAGGATGGAGCGGACGAAGAAGAGGAGGTTGGCCGGCTTCTCGGCGAGGCGCCGCATGAAGTAGCCGTACCAGTCGGTGCCGTAGGCGGTGTACACGCGCATGCGGTGTCCCTCGGCGGCGAGGCGGTGCTGCTCCTCGCCCCGGATGCCGTACAGCATCTGGAACTCGTACTCGTCCAGCTTGCGCCCGGCGCGGCGCGCCAGCTCCTGGGCGACGGAGATGAGGCGCGGGTCGTGGGAGCCGATCATCGGGTAGCCCTCGCCGTCCATCAGGATCCTCATGATCCGGACGTACGCCTTGTCGATCTCGCGCTTGTCCTGGATGGCGACGGAGGCGGGCTCCTTGTAGGCGCCCTTCACGATCCGGACGCGGGAGCCGTTCGCGGCGAGGCGGCGGGCGTCGTCCTCGGTGCGGAAGAGGTAGGCCTGGATGACGCAGCCGGTCTGCGGGAAGTCCTTCCGCAGCTCCTCGTGGATGGCGAACATCGAGTCGAGGGTGGTGTGGTCCTCGGCGTCCAGGGTGACCGTGGTGCCGATCTCGGCGGCGGCCTCGACGACCGGACGGACGTTGGCGAGGGCCAGCTCGTGGCCCCCTTCCAGGGCCTGGCCGAACATGGAGAGCTTGACGGACATCTCGGCGCGCTCGCCGAGGCCCAGCTCCTTGAGGCGGCCGATGAGCTCCAGGTAGGCGTCCCGGGCGGCGTGGGACTGCTCGACGGTGGTGATGTCCTCACCGACGACGTCGAGGGTGACCTCCAGGCCGCGCTCGCTCAGCTCCTGGACGATCGGGACGACGTCGTCGACCGACTCACCGGCGATGAAGCGGGCGACGACCTGCTTGGTCCCGGGGGCGGCCGACACGAAACGGCGCATCTTGTCGCTGCGCGACGCGGCGAGGATCACGGGACCCAGCACGGGGCACCTCCAGAGAGCACAGGGTGACGAAGAGTGCCATACCCGTTCTTTCGTAAGAATGCGGGAACAGCACGGAGAACCACCGTGAAACCTATGGATCACTCCGATCGTCCGCCATCTACAGCTGTCACGCATCCGTGCGCGGCATCTCATACATATGTCTGAGAGGGTGCGAGAATGGCCCCGTGAAGGGCGATTACCAGGAACTGGTGGACGAGATCTCGGCGCTGCTCGGCGCCCCCGCGACGCTGGAGAACCGCGACTTCGGCCTGATCGCCTTCGGGGCGCACGACAGCGACGACGACACCGCCATGGACCCCGTGCGGACCCGGTCGATCCTCACCCGGAAGTCGACGCCCGCGGTCCGCGCCTGGTTCGAGGGCTTCGGCATCACCCGGGCGACCGGCCCGGTCCGCATCCCGGCCGCCCCGGACGCCGGGGTGTTCCGGGACCGCGTCTGCCTTCCCGTGCGCCATCGGGGCGTCGTCCTCGGCTACGTCTGGCTCCTGGACGCCGAGCCAGGCCCCACGCCCGACCAGCTGACGGCGGCGATGGAGGTGGCCACCCGGATCGGCGGGCTCCTCGCCGACGAGGAGCGCGCGGGATCGGACCTCTCCCGCGAGTTCGCCGCCGTCCTGACCGCCGGCCGGGGCTGGCAGAGCGACATGGCCGTCGCGGCGCTCCGGGCGGCCCTCGGGCCCAGCGCGGACGGGCTGCACGCCGTCGTCTGCGTGACCCCCTGGCAGGGCGACGCCCCCTCGGTCCGGGCCGTTCCCGGCGCGGCGGCGATCGCCACGCTCCCGGAGGGCGACTCCCTCGCCGCCCTCGTGCGGCTGCGCACCGCGGAGGACCTCTCCCCCGCCCACCAGGCCGCCGAGCGGCTGCGCGGCGCCGTCCCGGCCGGGATCGCGACCCCACGCCGGGGCCTCACGGAGCTTCCGGCGGCCTGGCGCGAGGCCAGCACGGCGGCCCGCGCGGCCACCGCGCAGCCGACGCTCGGCCCGGTCGCGGAGTGGGCCCGGATCGGCCCCTACCGCCTCCTCGCGGCGCTCTACCACCCGGAGATCGACCCGGCCGTCGCGCCGCTGCTCGCCCCCGCCCACGCCGAACTGGCCCGCACCGCCGAGGTGTTCCTCGACAACGCGGGCCAGGCGGGCCGCACGGCGGCGGCCCTGGGCATCCACCGGCAGACCCTCTACTACCGGCTGTCCCGGGTCGAACAGCTCACGGGGCTCGACCTGGACGATGGCGAGGACCGGCTGCTGCTCCACATGTCCCTGAAGTCGGCCCGGCTCTGAGCGGCCGCCCCCGAGGAGCCCGGTGAGCGTCCTCGAAGCCGTCCGGCGCGCGTACGACTCCGTTCGGCGACGGTGTGCCGTGGAACGACGTCGGCTCGGCCTGCACGGAGTACCCGGACGGGCTCGAAAGCCTCCGCGACCCCTGGGGCATCACCGAGCGGGAGGGGCCGGCGGCACCTGGCGGAACCTCCCCTGACGCTGAGCGCGGTGAACGGGGCCGGCGGACCGTCAGTCGGTCCTCTCCATCAGGACCTTGAGTCCCTCCGTGAGGTCCTCCGCGCTCGGCGCCGTGCCGGGGTCGACCATCCACTGGATCATCACGCCGGTGGCAAGGGCCTGGCAGAGCAGTCCGGCCACCCGGGCCTTCTCCGGCTCCGTCTCGGGGTCGATGCCGAGGAAGCCCTCGGCCATGCCGAGCCGGCCCTCCCGCTGCGGCTCCCTGATCGCCTCGCGCAGCTTCTCGTCGTCGTCGAGCCGGGTGACGACCTCGGTCTGGAGCCTCCAGAGGGGGCGGCTCTCCTCCGCCGCCGCGATGACCTGTTCCCAGACGGCGTGGAAGCGCCGGTACGGGTCGGCCGGCAGCTCCCGCTTCACCTCGTCGGCGCCGGCGGGGCCGACCCGGTCGCCCCACTCCTCGGTGAGGGCCAGGAAGGCCTGCTGGAGCAGAGCGTCCTTGGAGCCGTAGTGGTAGCCGATCGAGGCGAGGTTGGTGCCCGACGCGGCGACGATGTCACGGGCCGTGGTCCGCCCGTACCCCTTCTCCAGCAGGCAGCGCTTGGCGCCTTCGAGCAGGTCTTCCCTGTGTCCCATGACAGCACTGTACCCGGCTGCTAGACGCTCGTATAAGACGATCGTCTAGCAGCCGGGCACGGGTGCTGAGGGGTACTGCGGGGTGCCGCCGGGCCGCGCGTCAGATCAGGTTGACCGAACGGGCCGAGGTGGCGCCGATGTCCTCCGCGATCTCCGCGAGCACCGGCGCCGGGAGCGTGTCGTCCACGGTGAGCACGACGAGCGCCTCGCCGCCCTCCTCCGCGCGGGAGACCTGCATGCCGGCGATGTTCAGACCGGCCTCGCCGAGGATCCGGCCGACGGTGCCGACGACACCCGGGCGGTCCTCGTAGCGGAGCACGACCATATGGTCGGCGAGAGCCAGGTCCACGTCGTAGTCGCCGACCGCGACGATCTTCTGGAGGTGCTTGGGGCCGGCCAGCGTGCCGGAGACCGCGACCTCCTCGCCGCTCGACAGGGTGCCGCGCACGGTGACCACGTTGCGGTGGTCGGGCGACTCGGAGCTCGTGGTCAGACGGACCTCGACACCGCGCTCCTGCGCGAACAGCGGGGCGTTGACGTACGACACGGTCTCGTCGACCACGTCCTCGAACACGCCCTTGAGCGCGGAGAGTTCGAGCACCTTCACGTCGTGCTGGGTGATCTCGCCGTACACCTCGACGTCGAGCCGGGCAGCGACCTCGCCCGCGAGCGCGGTGAAGATCCGGCCGAGCTTCTCGGCCAGCGGCAGACCCGGCTTGACGTCCTCCGCGATGACACCGCCCTGGACGTTGACCGCGTCCGGGACCAGCTCACCGGCGAGCGCCAGACGCACCGAGCGGGCGACGGCGATGCCGGCCTTCTCCTGTGCCTCGTCCGTGGACGCGCCGAGGTGCGGGGTGCAGACGACCTGGTCGAGCTCGAAGAGCGGGGAGTCCGTGCAGGGCTCCTTCGCGTACACGTCGAGGCCGGCGCCGGCGACCCGGCCCTCCTTGAGGGCGGTGTAGAGCGCGGCCTCGTCGACGATCCCGCCCCGCGCGGCGTTGACGATGCGGACCGAGGGCTTGACCTTGTGCAGCGCCTCGTCACCGATGAGACCGAGGGTCTCCGGGGTCTTCGGCAGGTGGACGGTGATGAAGTCGGCGACCTCCAGGAGCTCGTCCAGGGCCAGCAGCTTCACCCCCATCTGGGCGGCGCGGGCGGGCTGCACGTAGGGGTCGTACGCGACGATCTTCATGCCGAACGCCGACATGCGCTGGGCGACCAGGACGCCGATGCGGCCGAGGCCGACGACACCGAGGGTCTTCTCGCTCAGCTCGACGCCCGTGTACTTGTTGCGCTTCCACTCGCCGTTCTTCAGCGCGGTGTTGGCCTGCGGGATGTTGCGCGCGGTGGCGACGAGCAGACCGCACGCGAGCTCGGCGGCGGTGACGATGTTCGAGGTCGGAGCGTTGACGACCATCACGCCGGCCTTGGTGGCGGCGGAGACGTCGACGTTGTCCAGACCGACACCGGCCCGGGCGACGACCCGGAGCTTGTTCGCGGCGGCGAGGGCCTCGGCGTCGACCTTGGTCGCGGAACGGACCAGGATCGCGTCCACATCGGCGATCGCGGGGATCAGCTCGGCGCGGTCGGCGCCGTTGCAGTGCCGGATCTCGAAGTCCGGGCCCAGCGCGTCGACGGTGGCGGGCGACAGCTCTTCAGCGATGAGTACGACAGGTTTCGAGCTCACGTGAGTCCTCACAGATCCAGTGCGGACGGCCGTCCCGACGGCCGCAGGCGGTGGAGGGGCTAGCCGCGTGAAAGCGCACGACGCTGTGGGCCTGAACGCGAATGTTGTTGAGCAGTGTAGTGCTGTGTCGGCGCCGTTCATGCGCCTCGTTGGAAGGATCACCCGTCCGTGGTTGGACGGGGTGTCCAACGATGCGGGCAGGGGCCGGACACGGTGTCCGGCCCTCCCCCACGCCCCAGGGGGCGTGGGGGGACCCCCAGCCCGGGAAGGCTTACGCCTCCTCGTCGTTCACCCAGCTCATGAGCTTGCGCAGCTCCTTGCCGGTGGTCTCCAGGAGGTGGTTCTCGTCCTGGGTCTTGTACTCGTTGTACTTCTTCAGACCGCCGTGGTACTCGGCCATCCACTCCTTGGCGAAGGTGCCGTCCTGGATCTCCGCGAGGACCTTCTTCATCTCCGCCTTGGTGGCGTCGGTGATGATCCGCGGGCCGGTGACGTAGTCGCCCCACTCGGCGGTCTCGGAGACCGACCAGCGCATCTTCTCCAGGCCGCCCTCGTACATGAGGTCGACGATGAGCTTCAGCTCGTGGAGGCACTCGAAGTACGCGATCTCCGGCTGGTAGCCGGCCTCGGTCAGGACCTCGAAGCCCGCCTTGACCAGCGCCGCGGTACCACCGCAGAGGACGGCCTGCTCACCGAACAGGTCGGTCTCGGTCTCCTCGGTGAAGGTCGTCTTGATGACGCCGGCGCGGGTGCCGCCGATGCCCTTGGCGTACGAGAGCGCCAGCGCGAAGGCCTTGCCGGTGGCGTCCTGCTCGACGGCCGCGATGCACGGGACGCCGCGGCCCTCCTCGTACTGACGACGGACCAGGTGGCCCGGGCCCTTCGGGGCGACCAGGGCGACGTCGATGCCCTCGGGCACCTTGATGAAGCCGTAGCGGACGTTGAGGCCGTGACCGAAGAAGAGCGCGTCGCCCTCCTTCAGGTTGTCCTTGATGGACTCCTCGTAGACCTGGGCCTGGATCGGGTCCGGGGTCAGGATCATGATGAGGTCGGCCTCGGCCGCGGCCTCGGCGACGGAGACGACGCGCAGGCCCTGCTCCTCGGCCTTGGCCTTGGACTTCGAGCCCTCCTGCAGACCGACGCGGACGTCGACACCGGAGTCACGGAGCGACAGCGCGTGGGCGTGACCCTGGCTGCCGTAACCGATCACCGCGACCTTGCGGCCCTGGATGATGGACAGGTCGGCGTCGTCGTCGTAGAACAGCTCGGCCACTGGGAATCTCCTTGAGGTGCTGGTGTTGCGTCCCACCGTACGGCGGGGAGCGGGAGGAAGGTTTTCGGGTCTCGTCAGTCGGACCGGCGGGTGGACCGCCGGTCGACCGCCGATGACTCTCAGGCGCTGCGGTCGAGAGCCCGCAGGGACCGGTCCGTGATGGACCGGGAACCACGCCCTATGGCGATCGTGCCGGACTGCACGAGCTCCTTGACGCCGAACTGCTCCAGCATCTTGAGCATGGCGTCGAGCTTGTCACTCGAACCGGTGGCCTCGATGGTGACCGCCTCGGGCGAGACGTCCACGGTCTTGGCGCGGAACAGCTGCACGATCTCGACGATCTGGGAGCGGGTCTCGTTGTCGGCGCGGACCTTCACCAGGACGAGCTCACGCTGGATCGCGGCGCTGGGCTCGAGTTCGACGATCTTCAGGACGTTGACCAGCTTGTTGAGCTGCTTGGTCACCTGCTCCAGGGGCAGGCCCTCGACATTGACCACGATGGTGATGCGGGAGATGTCGGGGTGCTCGGTGATGCCGACGGCGAGGGAGTCGATGTTGAAGCCGCGGCGGGAGAACAGCGCGGCGATCCGGGCGAGGATGCCGGGCGTGTTCTCGACGAGAACGGAGAGCGTGTGCTTGGTGGACATGGTCTGGGTCTCTTCCTTTTCGCTCTGCTTCGTTCCGCGCTTCAGTCGTCTTCGCCGTCGCCGAAGTCGGGGCGGACGCCCCGCGCGGCCATGACCTCGTCGTTCGAGGTGCCGGCGGCGACCATCGGCCAGACCTGGGCGTCCTCGTGGACGATGAAGTCCACCACGACCGGACGGTCGTTGATCGCGTTGGCCTCGGCGATGACCTTGTCCAGGTCCGCCGGGTCCTCACAGCGCAGGGCGACACAGCCCATGGCCTCGGAGAGCTTGACGAAGTCGGGGACGCGCGTGCCCTTGTTCGCCTGGACGTCGTCCGGGCCGGAGTGAAGGACCGTGTTGGAGTAGCGCTGGTTGTAGAAGAGGCTCTGCCACTGACGGACCATCCCGAGGGCGCCGTTGTTGATGATGGCGACCTTGATCGGGATGTTGTTCAGGGCGCAGGTGGTGAGCTCCTGATTGGTCATCTGGAAGCAGCCGTCGCCGTCGATCGCCCAGACCGGGCGGTCGGGCATGCCGGCCTTGGCGCCCATCGCGGCGGGGACCGCGTACCCCATCGTCCCGAGGCCGCCGGAGTTCAGCCAGGTGGCCGGCTGCTGGTAGTCGATGAAGTGGGCGGCCCACATCTGGTGCTGGCCGACGCCCGCGGTGAAGATCGTGCCCTCGGGGGCGAGCTGTCCGATGCGCTGGATGACCTGCTGCGGCGAGAGGCTGCCGTCCTCCGGCAGGTCGTAGCCGAGCGGGTAGGTCTCGCGCCAGCGGCTCAGGTCGCTCCACCAGGCGGCGTAGTCGCCCTTGTTGCCCTCGCTGTGCTCGGCCTGGACGGCCTGGACCAGGTCGGCGATGACCTCGCGGGCGTCCCCGACGATCGGGACGTCGGCGGCGCGGTTCTTGCCGATCTCGGCCGGGTCGATGTCCGCGTGGACGATCTTGGCGTACGGGGCGAAGCTGTCCAGCTTGCCGGTGACGCGGTCGTCGAAGCGGGCGCCGAGCGCGACGATCAGGTCGGCCTTCTGCAGCGCGGTGACGGCGGTGACGGCACCGTGCATGCCGGGCATGCCGACGTGCAGCGGGTGGTTGTCGGGGAACGCGCCGAGCGCCATCAGGGTCGTGGTGACCGGGGCGCCGGTGAGCTCGGCGAGGATCTTCAGCTCGGCGGTCGCGCCGGCCTTGATGACGCCGCCGCCGACGTACAGGACGGGGCGCTTGGCGGCGCTGATCAGCTTGGCGGCCTCGCGGATCTGCTTGGCGTGCGGCTTGGTCACCGGGCGGTAGCCGGGCAGGTCCGTCTGCGGCGGCCAGCTGAAGGTGGTCTTCGCCTGCAGGGCGTCCTTGGCGATGTCGACCAGGACCGGGCCGGGACGGCCGGTGGAGGCGATGTGGAAGGCCTCGGCGATCGTCCGCGGGATGTCCTCGGCCTTGGTGACGAGGAAGTTGTGCTTGGTGATCGGCATCGTGATGCCGCAGATGTCCGCCTCCTGGAAGGCGTCCGTGCCGATGGCCTTCGAGGCGACCTGGCCGGTGATCGCGACGAGCGGGACCGAGTCCATGTGGGCGTCGGCGATCGGGGTGACGAGGTTGGTCGCACCGGGCCCCGAGGTCGCCATACAGACGCCGACCTTGCCGGTCGCCTGGGCGTAGCCGGTGGCCGCGTGGCCCGCGCCCTGCTCGTGGCGGACCAGGATGTGCCGGACCCGGGTGGAGTCCATCAGGGGGTCGTAGGCCGGCAGGATGCAGCCGCCGGGGATGCCGAAGACGGTGTCGGCGCCCACTTCCTCGAGAGAGCGGATCAGGGACTGCGCACCCGTGACGTGCTCGACGGCGGTGGCGGGCTGCGCGCCGCTACGGGGCCGCGGCTGCGGATGGTGCCCGGTGGCCTGGTCGGTCATCAGCATCTCTTCTCGAAGCAGAGGGTTTTTGAGAGGTGTTTTACGGGGGTTCGCGTCGCTTTGGGGGTGAGCCGGTGCAACAAAAAACCCCTCGTGCCGTGAGGCAAGCGAGGGGAGCGCGTCGGGTGCATTCTCAGCGGGACCCAGCGGGGTCCTGCTTCAGCCGACGCGCTTTCCAAGTACGAGAATTCGGGTGCGCATGGCACTGACCCTCCCTCTCAGCCCTCACGACTGTCAAGTGGGTGGGACGGGCGTCTCATTATTTGAGCGGAACGGGGGACGGTTTCCGACACGTACGGGGACCGCGCCCGGCAGCGGGTACTCGTCCCGCACCAGCGCCCTGCGCAGCCGGTACTCGTCCAGCGGGCCCGAGAAGGCCATGCCCTGGGCGTGGCCGCACCCCATCGCCCGCAGGGCGACGACCTGCTCCGGCACGTCGACCCCCTCGGCCACGGTCTGCATCCCGAGCTCGCCGGCGATACGGAGCACCCCCCGGGTGATCTTGCGGAGCCGGGCCGACTCGACCACGCCCTCGACGAGCCCCCGGTCCAGCTTCAGTATGTCGACGGGAAGCCGCCGGAGGGCGTTGATCGCCACATGTCCGCTGCCGAATCCGTCGAGCGCGATCCGCACCCCGAGGCGCCGCAGGGTGACCAGGCGCTGCTCCAGCTCGTCGAGCGGGATCCGGGGGTCGCTGTCGGCGAGTTCGACGATCAGGGAGCCGGACGGCAGCCCGTGCCGGGTCAGCAGGGACTCGACCGAGCCGAGCGGCAGCGAGCGGTCCAGGAGGCGGCGGGCCGAGAGCCGGATGGAGACCGGCGCGCGATGGCCGATTCCCGCCCTCTCGGCGGCCTGCTCCACCGCTTCCTCCAGCAGCCAGCGGCCGAGCTCCGCGGTGCGCTCGCTGTCGTCGGTGACCCGGAGGTACTCGGCGGGGGTGAAGAGGATGCCCTGGGTCGACCGCCAGCGCGCCTGGGCGCTGACGGCGGAGATCCGGCCGGTGGCGAGGTCGACGACCGGCTGGTGGAGCAGGGCGAACTCGCCGTCGTGGAGCGCGGTGCGCAGCCGCGCGGCCAGCTCCGTCCTCCGTACCACCTCGGCCTGCATCTGGGGCGCGTAGAGCTCGACGCGGTCCTTGCCGGCGGCCTTGGCCCGGTACATGGCGAGGTCGGCGTTGCGCAGGAGGTCGCCGGCCTCCATGCCGGGCTCGGCGAAGGCGACGCCGATGGAGGCGGCGACCCGCACCTCGTTGCCGCCGTCGACGCGGTACGGCTGGGAGAGCGTGAGCCGGAGGCGGTCGGCGATCTCCTGGACCTGGCTGCGGCGGGCCGCCTGGTCGCGTCCGCCGTCGCCGAGGATCAGCGCGGCGAACTCGTCGCCGCCGAGCCGGGCGGCCGTGTCCCCGGCCCGTACGGAGTCGTGGAGACGGCGGGCGGCCTGGACGAGGAGGTCGTCGCCCGCCTGGTGGCCGAGGCGGTCGTTGACGCCCTTGAAGCCGTCGAGGTCGATGAAGAGCACGGCGGTGCCGGGGTCGGAGGCGCGGCGGCCGCTGAGCGCCTGCCGGACCCGCCGGGTGAAGAGCGCCCGGTTGGGCAGGTCGGTGAGCGGGTCGTGCTCGGCGTTGTGCTGCAGCTGGGCCTGGAGCCGGACGCGTTCGGTGACGTCCCGGCTGTTGAAGATCAGGCCGCCCTGGTGCCGGTTGACCGTCGACTCGACGTTGAGCCAGTCGCCGCGGCCCGAGCGGAAGCGGCACTCGATCCGGGTGGTGGGCTCCTCGGCGGGCGAGACGGCCAGGAAGCGGCGTACCTCGTGGACGACGCCGCCGAGGTCCTCGGGATGGATGAGCGAGGCCAGCTCGGAGCCGATCAGGTCCTCGGCGTCGCGTCCGTACACCCCGGAGGCGGCCGGGCTGACGTAGCGCAGCACCCCGCTCGGCGCGGCGATCATGATGACGTCGCTGGAGCCCTGGACGAGCGACCTGAAGTGGTTCTCCTTCTGGGCCAGTTCGTGGGTGAGGGCGATGTTGTCGAGGAGCATGATGCCCTGCCGTACGACCAGGGCCAGGACCACCGCGCAGCCGGTGAGGACGACGACGCGGTCGACCCTGCGTCCCTCGACGACGTTGTAGAGGATGCCGAGGGTGCAGACGGCGGCGGCGAGGTACGGGGTCAGGGCGGCGAGCGAGCCGGCGACCGGGCGGCTGTGCAGCCACGGCCCGCGTGCCGTGGTCACGCTCTCCGGGAGACGGCGCACCCCCCAGGGCGCGTAGGCGAGCAGCAGGGAGCCGGCGAACCAGCCGGCGTCGAGCAGCTGGCCCGAGGCGTAGTTCTCGCGGAGCAGCGGCGAGGTGAACAGGGCGTCGCACAGGACGGTCAGGGCGAGGGCCGCGATGGCGGTGTTGGTCGCCGAGCGGTTCGCCTGGGAGCGCCGGAAGTGCAGGACCAGGACCATGCTCACGAGCACGATGTCGAGCAGCGGGTACGCGAGCGACAGCGCGGCCTGGGAGACGGACTCCTCCTGGAAGTGGGCCGTGCGCGCGAGGGCGAGGCTCCAGGAGAGCGTGAGCAGGGACCCGCCGATGAGCCAGGCGTCGAGGCCCAGGCAGACCCAGCCGGCCCGGGTGACGGGCTTCTTGGCCAGGACGAGGAGGCCGACGATGGCGGGCGGCGCGAAGAGTAAGAAGAACAGGTCGGCGACGGAGGAGTCCGGCACCTCCGTGCGGAGCACGACCTCGTACCACCCCCACACGGCGTTGCCCGCGGAGGCCATGAACGAGGAGAAGGCGAAGAGCAGCCAGGCGGGGCGGGCGCTGCCGCGGTGGGTCCGGGCGTAGAGGAAGCAGGAGACCGCGGCCGTGAGGGCTGCGGCACTGAGTCCGAAGTCGCCCATGAAGAGCGCGAGTTCCGGCGAGCCCCAGCCGAGCGAGGCGCCGGTGGTGTAGCCCGCGCAGATCAGCCCGAGGGTGATCTGCGCGAGGATCCCGCCGATGCCGGGGCGTCCGGGGTCCGGATGTCCGGGGTCGCCGCCACCGCCACCGACGGAGCGGCGCGCGAGGACGGCCCCGGGCGCGGTCACCGGACCCTCCGGCGCCGCGCCACCGCACCCGGCCGCGTCGTGCGGGCGCGCCGGCGGCTCGTCGACGCGCCCGGGGGCGTGCCCGTCGCAGTCGTGGGGACCGGCGGGGTCCCGCACCTCCGGGGGGACCGGCTCGGGTACGGCGCCGCCACAGGCCTCACTGGCGGGGTGCGACGCGAACGGGGCGGCGCCGTCGGGCGCGTGACCCGGCCCGGTACGGCACTCGCCGTCCGGCCCCGCGTCCGGCCCCGCGTCGGACCCGACGCCTGGTCCGGTGTCCGGTCCGGTGTCCGGTCCGCCGTCCGGACCGCCAGGTGATCCCGCGGGGGGCCCGGCGTCCGGTCCTGTGCGTGGCCCGGTGCCCGGTTCCACGTCGGAGCCGTCCGGTGGATCGGTGGTGCGGGGGGTCCGATGGGCCGCCGCCTGGTCCGGCACGGAACGTGCGAGGCCGGTGGCGAGGCACGGAAGGCCTGTCGGCGGCGTCGCCGCGTCGGATCGTCGCTCCTCCGGCCGTGCTTCACCCGTCGCCCCCCTCGGAACCTGATGACCCGTCACTTCGCTCCCCAGCGTCAGCCCGTACTCGACGCAGTTCCCCGATCCGGGACGATACACCAGGATGGTCACTCAGGGACAGGGTCGCAGTACTCTCCGTGACGGCCCAGGGCTTGTACGCGGGGCGTGTCGGGGGCGCGTACCACCCGACCGGCCCAGCACGACCTGCTCAGCCGGTGGCGAGGAGGACGTTGGCGAGCTCCTCACCCGCCGCGAACCGCCGCAGCTGTCCGGCGATCAGCCGCTTCGCCCGCGGCATGAAGGCCGAAGTGGAACCTCCCACATGGGGACTGATCAGGACACCGGGAGCGTGCCACAACGGATGCCCGGCCGGCAGCGGTTCCGGGTCGGTGACGTCGAGCGCCGCCGTGATCCTGCCGCTCTCGACCTCCTTGAGCAGCGCGGTCGTGTCCACGACCGGCCCGCGGGCGACGTTGACGAGGAGGGCCCCGTCCTTCATCCGGCCCAGGAATCCGGCGTCGGCGAGATGCCTGGTGGCGGGGGTGAGGGGCGTGGAGAGCACGACCACGTCCGCATCCGGAAGCAGCGCGGGCAGCTCCGTCAGGGGATGCACCGGGCCGCGCGCTGTGGTGCGCGCGGAGCGTGCGACGCGCGCCACCCGCGCGCACTCGAAGGGCGCGAGCCGGTCCTCGATGGCGGCGCCGATCGACCCGTACCCGACGATCAGGACGGACTTGTCGGCGAGGGCCGGGTAGAAGCCGGCCCGCCACTCCTCGGCGTCCTGGCCGCGCACGAAGCCGGGGATGCCGCGCAGCGAGGCCAGGATCAGCGCGAGCGTCAGCTCGGCGGTGCTGGCCTCGTGGACGCCCTTCGCGTTGCAGAGGGCCACGCCGGGGGCCAGCGAGTCGATGCCGGGGGTGACGTGGTCGATCCCCGCGGAGAGCGTCTGCACGGCCCGCAGCGAGGTCATCGCGGCCAGCGGCCGGACGGCGATCTCGGAGCCCTTCATGTACGGGACGACGTAGAAGGCGCAGCGCGCCGGGTCGGCCGGGAACTCCGGTCCGCCGTCCCAGAAACGGTAGTTCAGGCCCGACCCCTCCGGGTCGGGGAGTCCTTCGATCTCCTCCGCGGGAATCGGAAGCCACACGTCAGCGGTCGCGTCCTCGTATCTCATGACCGGGAGGCTATGCGAAGAACCCCGTGCGGCATTGGTTACTTTGGGGGACGGCAGAGGGAGGGGTACCGGCAGGTGGAGCGCAGGACTATCGGGGCGACGGCGCTCGACGTGGGTGCGATCGGCCTGGGGTGCATGCCGATGAACTGGGCGTACAGCCGTTCGGAACAACGGGGGGACCGCTCACTGCGGACCGTGCACGCGGCGCTGGACGCCGGGGTGAGTCTGCTCGACACCGCCGACATGTACGGACCGTTCACCAACGAGCTGCTGGTGGGGCGGGTGTTGAAGGAGCGGCGGGCGGAGGCCTTCGTCTCGACGAAGTGCGGGCTGCTCGTCGGCGACCAGCACGTGGTCGCCAACGGCAGGCCGGGGTACGTGCGCCGGGCCTGCGACGCCTCCCTGCGACGGCTCCAGACCGATGTGATCGACCTGTACCAATTGCACCGCGCCGACCCGGAGGTGCCGGTCGAGGAGACCTGGGGCGCGATGGCGGACCTGGTCTCGGCGGGCAAGGTGCGGGCGCTCGGGCTGTGCGCGGTCGGTACGCGGTCGGCCCGCAGGGGCGCGACGGGCGTCAACCGCGACGGGTACGAGGGAACGATCCGCCAACTGGAGCGGGTCCAGCAGGTGTTCCCGGTGGCGGCCGTGGAGGCCGAACTGTCGGTCTGGTCGCAGGAGGCGCTGGTGCGGCTGCTTCCGTGGTGTGCGGCGCGGGGCGTGGGCTTCCTGGCGGCGATGCCGCTGGGGAACGGCTACCTGACCGGGACGCTGACCCCGGGCGGCGGATTCGAGCGGGACGACCCGCGGGCCCGCCACCCCCGCTTCACGGCGGAGATGATGGCGGCGAACCAGCCCATCGTGGCGGGGCTGCGGCGGGTGGCCGCACGGCACGGGGCCGAGGTCACCCCGGCACAGGTGGCGCTCGCGTGGGTGCTCGGCCGGGGGCCGCACGTCGTGCCGGTGCCGGGGGCGAAGCGGGAGCGGTGGGCCGTGGAGAACGCGCGGGCGGCCGGAGTGCGGCTGACGGCGGCCGATCTGGCGGAGATCGCGGCGCTTCCGGCGCCCCGGGGGTCCTGGGACTGAGCGGTTCGCGGGGATCTTCGGCGGTGGGGCGGGAACCTGATCGCGACGAGCGGTGTATCAAGGGTGTAGGGATGCCGTTCGACTGGTCGAAGGGGACCGCGCCATGAGCCGTCCTGTTGTTGTGAAGGCCCTGTGGGGCGCCGCCGTGCTGGTCCTGGTGGCGGGGTGCTCCTCGGGAGGTACCGAGGACCGGCCGGGTGCGGCTCCGCCGACGTCGGCCTCGGGGTCCGCGTCCGCCTCGGGGTCCGCGTCCGCGAGCCCGTCCGGTTCCGCGTCCGGGGCGCCGGCCGCCGCCGGCCGGGTGACGGTGACGGGCGCGCTCGCCGAGGGGCTGAAGTCGCCCTGGGGGCTCGCGGAGCTGTCCGGCGGGGATCTGCTGGTCTCCTCGCGGGACGAGCGGACGATCACCCGGGTCGACGGGCGGACCGGGGCGAAGACCTCGCTCGGCGAGGTGCCGGGGGTGGTTCCGGGCGGTGAGGGCGGGCTCATGGGCCTCGCGGTCCGGGACGGCTGGGTCTACGCGTATCTGACGGCGGAGTCGGACAACCGCATCGTGCGCATGCGGTACGGGGGCGGGGACGGGGACCGGCTCGGCGTGCCGCAGCCGGTGCTGACGGGCATCCCGAAAGGGTTCACGCACAACGGCGGACGGATCGCGTTCGGACCGGACGGCATGCTCTACGCGGGGACGGGCGAGACGGGCCGGACGGGGCTCGCCCAGGACCGGGAGTCGCTCGGCGGGAAGATCCTGCGGATGACCCCGGAGGGCAGGCCGGCACCGGGCAATCCCTTCGCCGGTTCGGTCGTCTACTCGTACGGCCACCGGAACGTGCAGGGAATCGCCTGGGACGCGGAGGGTCGCCTGTGGGCGGCCGAGTTCGGGCAGAACACCTGGGACGAGCTGAATCTGGTCGAGGCCGGGAAGAACTACGGCTGGCCGGAGGCCGAGGGACGGACCGGGCAGGCCGGGTTCGTGGACCCGGTGGCCCAGTGGCCGACCTCGGAGGCCTCCCCCAGCGGGATCGCCTACGCACGGGGCGCGATCTGGATGGCGGGGCTCAGAGGCGAGCGGCTGTGGCGGGTCCCGCTCTCCGGCGCGGAACGCTCGGGGGACCCCGGGGCGTTCCTGACGGAGGAGTACGGACGTCTGCGCACGGTCCTCGCGGGGGACGGCGGGCGACTCTGGCTGGTGACGAGCGAAACCGACACCCGGGGCACCCCCGGGGCCGGGGACGACAGGATCCTCCGGCTGGAGGTGAGCTGAAGGAGCTGGTGACCGTGTTCGACCCGATCGCGGAGCTGTTCGCGCCCGGCCGCAGGCACACCGAGGAGGAGCTGCGCAGGCAGGCTCTGACCAGGGAGGATCCGGGCGACGCCGATCCGTCGCGCGGGCCGATAGACCTCACTTCGGGCCGGGTGACCATACGGGCCACCCGCCGGGCGTCGGGGAGCGAGGCCTCGGGCGACGCCGGGGAGCCCGGAGGGCCGGAGGTGCGCGTCACCGGTGGACCGGGGGTTCCCGTGACCGGTGGACCGGGGGCGGGTGTCTCCCGGGGGTCAGTGGGCGGTGTCGAGGAGGTGGAGGCGGTGGGCCAGGGCGGCGGCCTCGCCGCGGCCGGCGACACCGAGCTTGGCGAGGATGTGGGAGACGTGGACGCTGGCCGTCTTGGGTGAGATGAACAGCTCCTCGGCGATCTGACGGTTGGTGCGGCCGGCCGCGACCAGCCGCAGGACGTCCTGCTCGCGGGGGGTCAGGCCGAAGGAGTCGTCCCCGGTCTCCGCCACCGGGGCCCGCTTCTGCGGCGTCAGGGAGAGACGGGCGCGGGCGGCCAGGAGTTCCACGTCCTCGCGGAGCGGGCGGACGCCGAGGCGGACGGCGGCGGCACGGGCCTCGCGGAGCAGCGCGGTGGCCTCCTCGCGGCGGCCGCCCTCGACGAGCAGGGCGTCGGCGAGGCGGTGGCGGGCGCGGGCCAGCAGGAGGGGACGTTCCAGCGGTTCGTAGGCGGCGGCTACCTCGGCCCAGCGGGCGGCGGACTCGCGGCCCTCGGCGCGGGCGCGCTCCTCGGAGACCTGCTGGGCGTGGGCGGCCCAGACGGGGGCCGGGGCGGCGAGGGCGCGGACGCAGCGGCTGATCACGTCGAGTGCCTCCGCGCGGCCCTCGTCGGCGGCGGGCAGCCCCCGGCTGTCGGCTTCGGCGGTGGCGGCGGTGAGGACGAGCGGCCAGCCGTAGCGGTGGGTGCCGGGCGGGAAGCCGGCCTGTTCGGCGGCGGCGAGCTGGGCCCGGACGTCCGCGACGCGTCCCTCGGCGGCGGCCATGGCGATCTCGATCTGGGCCATGGGCAGGGTGTACTGCGGGATCGGGTCGCGGGTGCCGTAGACGGCGCGGGCGTCGGCGAGGTGGCGGGAGGCCGCGTCGAGTTCACCCCGGGCGGTGGCGAGCTGGGCGAGGCGCAGGGAGGCCGAGCCGCGGGGCTTGGTGCTGGTCCCGGAGCGGAGGAGGAGCCGTTCGGCGGTCTCCTGGGCCTCGTCCCACCGGCCGAGGGAGAAGAGGGACTCGGCCCGGTTGGCCTCGATCCAGCCGATGCTGTCGACGAGTCCGTAGGCGCGGGCGAGCCGGGTGCCGGTGTCGGCGAGTTCGACGGCCTCACGGGAGCGGCCGAGCGACTCCAGGGAGGAGGAGATGTTGATGTGGGCGCGGGCGGTCTCGGTGAACTGGCCCAGCGCGTGGGTCCGTTCCCGTACCTCGTGCATCTCGGCGAGGCCTGCCTCGACGTCCCCGGCCGCGGCCATGAGGGTGCCGAGGGTGAGGCGGGCGTTGAGTTCGATCGACTCGGCCTTGACGTGCCGGGCGTACTCGACGGCGCGTTCGGCGGCGGTGAGGGCGTCGGGTCCGGGGTTGCGGAGCATGCCCCAGCCGGCGGCGCCGACGAGGACCACGGCGTGGACGGCGGAGGGCGGGAGGCCCTTGACGAGTTCCTGGGCGCGGGCGATCTCCTCCCAGCCGTCGCCCCGGCCGAGGTTGGACTGGAGGCGGGCCCTCTCGGTCCAGAACCAGGCGGCGCGGAGGGGGTCCTCGGCACCCGTGCCGTCGAGGAGGCGGAGCGCCGTCTTGCCTATCTTGAGGGCGCGTTCGCGGTCGCCGCTGAGACGGGCGGCGACGGCGGCCTCGGCGAGCAGGTCGAGGTAGCCGAGCGCGGTGGTCTCGGGGTCGCAGCCGCAGGGCGGGTAGGCCTCGGCGTAGTCGATGGGCCGGAGCGAGCCGCGGATCTCGGCGGGGGCCTCGTCCCAGAGTTCCATGGCCCGTTCGAGGAGGCGGAGCTGCTCGGCGTAGGCGTGGCGCTTGCGGGTCGCGACGGAGGCGCGGAGGACGGCGGGCAGGGCCTTGGCCGGGTCGCGCGCCTGGTACCAGTAGGTGGCGAGCCGGTTGGCGCGCTCGTCGGCCCGGACGAGCGTCGGGTCGGCCTCCAGGGCTTCGGCGTAGCGCCGGTTGAGGCGGGAGCGTTCGCCGGGCAGCAGGTCGTCGCTGACGGCCTCGCGGACCAGGGAGTGGCGGAAGCGGTAGCCGTCGCCGTCGGGGACGGCGAGCAGGAGGTTGGCGCCGACGGCCGCCCGGAGCGCCTCGATGAGTTCGTCCTCGGTGAGACGGGCGACGGCGGCGAGCAGTCCGTACTCGACGGTGGAGCCGCCCTCGGCGACGATCCTGGCGACCCGCTGGGCGTCTTCGGGGAGCGTCTCGACCCGGACGAGCAGGAGGTCTCGCAGGGAGTCGCTGAGCTGGCCGAGGGCGCAGCCGGCCTCGTGGGAGACGACGAGTTCCTCGACGAAGAAGGCGTTGCCGTCGGAGCGTTCGAAGACTTCCTCGACGAGGCCGGGGGCGGGTTCGGCGGCGAGGATGCCGGTGAGCTGGCGGTGCACCTCGGTGCGGGTGAAGCGGGCGAGTTCGATGCGGCGGATGGTCCGGAGCCGGTCGAGTTCGGCGAGGAGGGGGCGCAGCGGGTGGCGGCGGTGGATGTCGTCGGCGCGGTAGCTGGCGACGACCACGATCCGGCCGCGGCGCAGGGTGCGGAGGAGGTAGGTGAGGAGGTGCCGGGTGGAGGCGTCGGCCCAGTGCAGGTCCTCCAGGACGAGCACGATCGTGTGGTCGGTGGCGAGCCGTTCCAGGAGCCGTACGGTCAGTTCGAAGAGACGGGCGGTGGAGTCCTCGTCGGAGGAGTCGTGGCCGCCGGGGTCGCCCAGTTCGGGCAGCAGTCGGGCGAGTTCGCTCTCCTGGCCGTCGACGGCGGCGGTGAGCTCGCCGGGGAGGCGGCGGCGCAGGGAGCGCAACGCGGTGGCGAAGGGGGCGAAGGGGAGTCCGTCGGCGCCGAGTTCGACGCAGCCGCCGAGCGCGACGACGGCGCCCTGTCCGCGGGCCGTGTCGAGGAACTCCTCGATGAGCCGGGTCTTGCCGACCCCCGCCTCACCGCCGATGAGCAGGGCCTGGGGCTCTCCCGCGGTCGCGCGGGAGAGCGCCTCGGCGAGGGCGGTGAGTTCGCCGGCGCGGCCGACGAACACGGGGCTGACTGACCTGGTCTCCACGGCGCCGAGCATCGCACAGGCGTCCACGTCATCGCCCATAAGGGCTCACGCGGCCCGGACGAAGCGGCCACGGCCGTCGCCACTCACCCGCCCCTCGGCGTCCTGGCCCCCGCTCCGGCGGCCGAGGCGGCGCAGCCCCCGGGCGGAGCCGGCCGCCCTGGCGGCCTCGCGGGACAGTCGCTGGGCGGCGGCCTCACGGACGAGCTGGGCGTGGTTCATACGGTGGAGTTCGTACGCGAACATCGGGGTGCTCCCTGGTTCTTTCGGCTTCGGTATCGCTTTCCGCGATGCCTCCACTGTCGTTTCCCAGGGGGTGCGGCCACATCGGGCGAGTGCCGCATGTTCGGGGTACGGGGGTCCTTAGGCGGGCCCCAGGGGGGCCTTAGGCGTCAGGATCCGGCGGTCGGGAGGCTCAGGAACAGGTCGAAGTAGGTGACGACCGACAGGAGCAGGCCGAGGGCGCCCAGGACGGCACCGGCGACGGCGACCGCGCGGACCCAGGTGGGACGCCCGGGAAGGACGAGCACGAGGACGGCGACGAACAGGGCGACGAACGCGAAGACGCCGTTCACCAGGGCGGTGCTGTGCCAGGCGTCGCCGTAGATCTCGGAGATCTGCTGGGTCGGGGTGCCGGCTCCGGAGGTCTTGATCTGCCCGATGAGGGTCTCGCGCTCGGAGACGATCTTGCCGGTCCAGGTGCCGGTGAGCGCCACGGCCCCGAGGGCGGCGGAGACGACGGCCGCGGCGGCGCCGCCGAGGCCGGCGGAGGCGGGGGCCGACTCCGAGGACAGCTCCTCGTCGTCCTCGTCGTCCTCTTCGTCCTCGACGAGGCCCTCGGAGGGCTCGCCCTCCGGCGCGTCCAGCGGGTCCGCGCCCTCCGCGCGCGCGTCGGCCCTCCCGCTCTTCTCGGCCTTCTCGGCGCTCTCGGTCCGCTCCACCTTCTCGGCGTTCTCCGCCGTCTGGGCCCCGTCGGTCTTCTCGGTCGTCTTGATGTCCATGCGGCGCACGGTAGGGGGCCCTCATGAGAGCTGTCTTAACGAGCCGTGGAACCGGATCGGGATCTGGTCCGGGCCGCCTTCGCCCCGCGCCCTCAGCTGGTCCGGGCCGCCTTCGCCGCGCGCCACTCGGGGGCCAGCACGGCCCAGACCTCGGTGTCGGTGCGGGTGCCGCGGTGCGGGTAGTTCTCCCGCAGCACGCCCTCGCGCGTCATGCCGAGGCGGCCGGCCACGGCGGTGCTCGCCCCGTTCTTCGACGAGGCGTGCCATTCGACGCGGTGGATGCCGCGCTCCTCGATCGCCCAGTCGATGATGACCCGGCAGGCCCGGGTGATCAGGCCCTTCCCGACGGCGGCGGGCTCCAGCCAGCAGCCCGCCTCGGCGGTCCCGTACGTCACGTCCATGGTCCGGAAGAGGACACCGCCGACGAGCGTGCCCCCGGTCCAGATGCCGTAGATGCGTCCGGCGTCGTTCGCGGCCTTCTCGGCGTACGAGCGGAGGAAGGAGCGGGAGGAGTCGAGGTCGGCGACGAAGTCCGGGAGGGCGATGTGCTGCCCGATGAACTCGCGGCCCCGGTCCATGTGGGCCAGGAACTCCCCGGCCTGCCAGGGCTCCAGAGGCCGCAGCTCGGCACCGTCGTCACCCAGCGATATCGCGAACATCGTCGTTCCTCTCCTCCACGGCCGGGGCCGTCACGCGTTGTGCGGGGATCTTCGCACGCGTGTCGGCGGCCTCCCGGCACTCGGGGGGTTCGATGCTGATCCGGGGCAGCAGGCGGTCGAGCCACTTCGGCAGCCACCAGTTCGCCCCGCCGAGCATGTGCATGAGGGCGGGGACGAGGAGCGTCCGCAGGACGAAGGCGTCCAGGGCGACGGCCGCCGCGAGCGCGATGCCGAACATCGCGATGACCCGGTCCCCGGAGAGCACGAAGGCGAGGAAGACCGCGATCATGATCACGGCCGCGGAGTTGATCACGCGGCTGGTCTCGGCGAGACCGACCCGGACCGCCCGCCGGTTGTCACCGGTCTCCAGCCACTCCTCGTACATCCGGCTGACCAGGAAGACCTGGTAGTCCATGGAGAGTCCGAAGAGGACGGAGACCATGATCACGGGGAGGAAGGGTTCGATCGGCCCGGCGCTGCCGAGGCCGAGGAGTTCACTCCCCCAGCCCCACTGGAAGACCGCCACGACGACGCCGAAGGCTCCGGCGACGGCGGCGACGTTCATGGCGGCGGCCTTGAGCGGGATGCCGATCGAGCGGAAGGCGAGCAGGAGCAGCAGACAGCCGAGCGCGATGACGACGCCGACGAAGAGCGGCAGCTTGCCGACGATGATCTCGGCGAAGTCGTCGTACGTGGCGGTGACGCCGCCGACGTGGACGTCGAGGGAGGTGCCGGCCTCGGCCCCGGGGAGGACGTCCGCGCGGAGCCGGTCGACGAGCTCGCTGGTGGCCTTGGACTGGGGCGAGGAGTCGGGGACGACGGTGAGGACGGCGGTGTCGCCGGAGCTGTTGTAGGTGACCGGGGAGACGGACGCGACCCCGCGGGTGGCGGAGAGGACGTCCGGCAGCCGGTCGAGGGCGAGCCGGTCGTCGGCGCCGTCGAGGTCGGCGACGAGGGTGAGGGGGCCGTTGACGCCGGGCCCGAAGCCGTCGGCGATCAGGTCGTACGCCTTGCGCGTGGTCGCGACGGCCGGGCCGTTGCCCTGGTCGGAGGTGCCGAGGTGGAGCGAGAACGTGGGCAGGGCGAGGACGCCCATGACGACGGCGGCGACCGCCCCGAGGAGCTTGGGGTGCCGTTCGACGAAGGCGGACCAGCGGGCGGCGAATCCGGTGGGCGGTTCGGGCCGCGGACCGTGCTCGGCGAGGGTCCGGCGTTCGCGCCGGGACAGCGCCCGGGTGCCGATGAGGGAGAGGAGCGCCGGGAGGAGGGTGACGGAGGCGGCCACCGTGAGGACCACGGTGAGGGAGGCGGCGATGGCGACGCCGTTGAGGAAGCCGAGCCGCAGGATCAGCATGCCGAGCAGTGCGATGCAGACGGTGGCCCCGGCGAAGACGACGGCCCGGCCGGTGGTGGCGACGGCCGTCTCGGCGGCCTCGGCGACGGACAGACCGCGTTTGAGGCCTCGGCGGTGTCTGGTGACGATGAAGAGGGCGTAGTCGATGCCGACGCCCAGGCCGACGAGCATGCCCAGCATGGGGGCGAAGTCGGCGACGGTCATCAGATGACCGAGGAGCACGATCCCGGAGTAGGCGATGCCGACGCTGACGAGCGCGGTCGCGATGGGGAGCGCGGAGGCGGCGAGGGAGCCGAAGGCGAGGAAGAGGACGACGGCGGCGACGGCGACGCCGACGACTTCGGCGATGTGCCCGCCGGGGGCCTCGGTGAGGGCGACGGCGCTGCCGCCGAGTTCGACGGCGAGGGAGTCGTCGGCGGCGGCCTTCGCCGTGTCGACGAGGGCGCGGGCCTGCGCCTCGGGGATGTCGTCGGCCTGCTCGTGGAAGGTGACGGTGGCGTAGGCGGTGTGTCCGTCCTCGCCGACCTGTCCCCGGGTGTCGCCGTAGGGGGAGGTGACGGCCGCGACGCCGGGCAGGTCGGCGACCTCGTCGAGCATCGCCGTCATGCGCCGCTCGACGGCGTCGGCGCGGACGCTGCCCCGGTCGGTGTGCCAGACGATGGTGTCGCTGTCGCCGCCGAGGTCGTGGAAGCCGCGTTCGAGGAGGGCGGTGGCACGGCCGGACTCGGTGCCGGGCACCTCGTAGTCGTTGGAGTACGCGCTGCCGGCGACGACCGCCGCGGTGCCGGCCCCGCCGAGGGCGAGGAGCCACAGGAGGACGGCGACGAGGCGGTGCCTGATGCACCACCGGGCGATGGCTGCCAAAGGACGTGCTCCCTGGGTGGTTCGTGGATCTTTCGCGGGAGGACGACGCGAGAAGAACGCATGAGCTACGTGCGCCCACTGTGGCAGCCAAACGTGATCGTTTGTCCGTTTCGTGGCGATGCTCACAGGCGTGCCCGGGGGTTCGGGACCGAGGTCCTGAACGCCCGGGCGGAACGGCTCACCGTGGGTGCTCAGCCGGAGACGCTGGCCCGGCCGTTCTCGATGTGGCCCATGAGCCGGCGGCGGAAGCCACCGGGTGCGGTCACCTCGACGTCGTACCAGCCGTGCGCGTCGGCGGCCGAGTGGACGACGGTACGGGTCCTCCCGGGCTTCACGGTGACGGTGCGGGTCCAGTCGGCGAGGTCGTCCTCCTCCACGTACCCGAGCGGGCGCACCGTGAAGGAGACCGGGCTCCGGCCGGTATTCCGTACGGTGAGGTGCAGGTCACGGTCGTGGTGGTCGATCCGCGAGGCCAGCTCGGCACCGCCCGTCGCGGGCCCCTCGAACTCGCGGCGGAATCCGTTGGGGCCGGTGATCGTGAAGCAGTAACGATCACCCGGAACGGGGACGGTCCACTCCCCCGCCCCCCTGACGTCCCGGTGCTGCGGGACGGCGAACTCGCCCGCGTACGGGTAGAGGGCGAAGTGCGCGCTCGCCTTCCCCCGGTTGCTCAGCCCGACCCGCACGGAGCCGGCGCGGACGGTCGCGTCGGCGTCCGGCTGGTACGGCAGCGGGCGGGCGCGGCGGACCCCCGGCTCCTGGACCGGCATCCGCTGCACGGCCGGGGGCTGCGGCCGCCAGCGGCCGGAGAAGGGCGGGATCGGGCCCGGCTGCTCGACGTCGGGCCGTCTGCGGCCCCGCTCGAAGTCGAAGGCGGAGGTGAGGTCGCCGGTGACGGCCCGGCGCCAGGGGGTGATGTTGGGCTCCCGGATGCCCGTGAGCCGCTCCAGGAAGCGGATCACCGAGGTGTGGTCGAAGGTCTCGGAGCAGACGTACCCGCCGACCGACCAGGGGGAGACGACGAGCAGCGGGACCCGGATGCCGAGCCCGGTGGGCTGGCCCTTCCAGCGCTCGTCCGTGTCGTCCGCGGGCGGGACCGGCGGCGGCACGTGGTCGAAGAAGCCGTCGTTCTCGTCGTAGTTGATGAGGACGACGGTGTGGCGCCAGACGTCCGGGTGCGCGCCGAGGGCGTCGAGCACCTTGTAGACGAGGGTCGCGGAGGCGATCGGCGACGAGGAGCCGGGGTGCTCGGAGTCGATCGCGGAGGGCACGAGGTAGGAGACCTCGGGCAGGGTGCCGGCGGCGACGTCGGCGCGGAAGGCGTCGGCGAGGGTGCCGGTCTCGACACGGCGCAGTCCGCGCTCGAAGAGGGAGCGCTCGGCCTTCGTGAGTTCGGCGACGCCCTGCTCCAGGAGATCGAGGAGCCGGGTGCGCCCGGCCGTGTCCCCGTCGGCGTCGGCGTCGCGGACGGCGGCGTAGAAGGACTCCATGAAGGTGTGCCCGCCGGTGTGGGCGAGCGCCTTGCGGGCGATCTTCTTGAAGCTGGTGAAGAACTCGATGTTGTTGTCGGTGAAGTTCTCCCACTCGGTGTACGTCTTCCAGCTGCGCCCGGCGGCTTCGAGCCGCTCGGCGTAGGTGGACCAGCCGTAGCCGGGGTGGGTGCCCTCGGCGTAGGCGGCGTTGGTGACCGCCCGGCTGCCGTCGGCCTCGAAGCCGGTCCAGCCGGACCAGAGGTGGTTGCGGTTGGGGCTCGTCGAGGTGTGCACGGACGAGTGGTAGGCGTCGCAGACGGTGAAGGTGTCGGCGAGCTCGTAGTGCAGGGGGATGTCCTGCCGGTCGTAGTACGCCATGGTGGCGGCGGTCTTGGCCGAGACCCAGCCGTCCATCCAGCCCTCGTGCCAGGCCTTGCCGCCGCCGCCCCAGGAGTGGTCGAGGTCCCCGATGTACTGGAGGTTCTTCTTCTGGGTCTCGGCGGCGCCGCGGATCGGGAAGGGCAGTACGGTGCGGCCGAGGGCGGCGGGCTGTTCGAACACCGGCTTGCCGGAGGGAAGTTCAATGGCATTGCGGTCGCCGAATCCGCGGACGCCACGGAGGGTGCCGAAGTAGTGGTCGAAGGAACGGTTCTCCTGCATCAGGATCACCACGTGCCGGACCGCCGACAACCCCCCGGCCGGGGGCTCCGCGGCCATCGCGGCCTGCAACGACGGCGGCAGCAACGAGCCGGCGGCGGCGACGCCGAGGGCGCCTCCGCCCAGCGCGAGGAGCCTTCTGCGGGACATCTCGGATGACAAGACCGACCTCCAGTCGACGGCCAATGGTTCGCCTTCGAGCCATTGGTTGGTACGCCGGGGACGGTAGTGAGACGGGGTGACGGCGAGAAGACCCGACGGGGGCGCCGCGGTGAACGTCCAAGAGGACGTGACGGGAGTCCAAGCGGTTTCCGGCCGTCGTCCGGCCGGGCGCGAGCCTGCTACAGGTAGGAGAGCCCCCTCAGCGCCCGCTCGGTGTCCTCGCACCACGTCCGGTACGAGGGGAGCCGCGCGAGTACCGCGAGATCCGTCCGCCGTACGAGCAGTTCGGCGGAGTCGCGCAGCACCTCGGCCCCCTCGGGCCCGGTCAGCCTCTTCCAGACCTGCTTGGGATCCAGCTTGGTCTTCCCGCCCTTGAACGTCACCCGCCCCTCGACGGCGGACGGCTTCCCGTACGGGTAGTCGGCGAGCGGCCCGACCACGGATTCGAGCGCGGTGCGGTCCGCCAGCATCCAGGACTCGGTCTCCAGCACCGGGACCAGGGGGACGGAGACACCCGCGCGCGGGGCGAGCGCGCGGCGCGTGTCCAGCTCGGCGACGAGCTTGAGCCGGGCGTCGAGCGCGTCCTGGTCGCCGTGGACGAAGACGATGTCGCAGTCGCGGGCCAGCTCGGCGGCCGCGTCGAGGACGCGCTCGGGCTTGTCGTTGGACCGAACGTCCGACACCTCGCAGCGGAGCACGTCGATCGTCCGGGAACCATGCTCCAGGACCATCGCGTCGAGCTGCCGCTTGACCAGGTTCCGCAGATACGGACCGTCGCTGCCTTCGACCAGCAGCCCCGGCAGCAACGTCCTCATTCCCCACCCCTGTTCAGCCTGCGCAGCAGCCGCTCCACCTGCTCCGGCGAGACCGTCTCGCCGGGCTCCCGGTCCGGGTCGAAGGCCCGCAGCGGGCGGGCGACCGTCGTACGGGAGACCGTTCCGTCCTCGGAGTCGACACGGTCCGCCTGTTCCAGGAAGACCAGGCTGCCGGAGAGGTCCTCGCGCAGGGCGGCGAGCAGGGCCGGGGAGTGGGTGGTGGCGACGAGCTGCCGGTACACGGACGCGTCCGGGGCGACCCCGGTCCCGCGCCGCAACCTCCGGACGAGGTCCGCGACGTGGTCGGGGTTCATCCCGTTCTCGATCTCCTCGACGCACAGGGTTCCCGCCCACAGCGGGTCCTGCGCGGCGGCGAGGAGGCCGATCATGCGGAGGGTGCCGTCCGACAGCGCGGGGGCCGAGATCCACCCCGTGTGGGTGAAGGCGACCTCGAAGTCGATCTCCTCCCGCCGCTCGTCGAAAACGGTCCGCACGTCCTCGACCCCGTCGACGAGCGCGGCGAGGTCGGCGACGAACCGCCGCCACGAGACGGGCCGCCCCTCGACGCGCTGGAGAACCTCCGCGAGGTTGCGGCCGTCCGGAGTGAGGCGTCCGCCGACGAAGGCGGGGGTGGGCTGCCGCAGGGCGGCCGGTTCCAGGACGAAGGGGGGCCAGGAGGCGCACTCCCGGGCAGCGAGCGTGCGGAGTTCCACCTCGGGCTCGCCGAAGAGCTCCTCCGCGCCCTCCTCCCGGGCGGCGGCCTCCTCGTCGGGAGTGAGGGGCGCTCCGAGGGGCCCGTGGAACGGCACGTACTCCCCATGGGCAGCCACGAACTCCTTCCGCGCCCGCCGGACGGCCTTCCGGTCCTCGTCCGTGAGCCCGACCCGGCCCAGCCAGCCGTCGTCCTTCAGGCTGCTGACCCACACCCCACTCCCCCGCGCGGCGGCGACCCGGTGCGAGGCGGCGCGGGCCACGCGCAGCCGGACGCGGATCGGCAGCGGCCCGTACCGCGAGGCGGCCAGGGCGCCCACCGTGATCGTCAGCTCCCGGGCGGGTTCCCCCGCTCCCTTGTGGAAGAACCGGGCCGGGGCCAGCCGGGGGTCCGAGCGGACCGTCTCCTCGAAGCCGCGGTCCGCGGTCCCGGCGACGAGCCGGAGGGCATCGAACAGGTTCGACTTCCCCGCCCCGTTCGCACCCAGCATGATCAGCGTCGGCGGCACGTCGAGGCTGAAGTGGCGGAACGACTTGAACCCGTCGATCCGGATCTGGGTGATCATCCTGGGCTCTGCTCCTCGGGTCTCCGTACGGCGTACGAACTCTCACCCTAGCGCCGGTGACCTCCCCGGAGGCGCGAGCGGCCCCGCACCGGAACTCCGGTGCGGGGCCGCCGCCGTACGCGTACGAGAAGGGGATCAGCCCTCGCCGACGCCCAGCCGCTCCAGGATCAGGTCCTTGACCTTCGCCGCGTCCGCCTGGCCACGGGTGGCCTTCATGACCGCGCCGACCAGGGCGCCGACCGCCGCGACCTTGCCGCCGCGGATCTTGTCCGCGATGGCCGCGTTGCCCGCGATGGCCTCGTCGACCGCCGTGCCGAGCGCGCCGTCGTCGGAGACGACCTTCAGACCGCGCTTCTCGACGACCTCGTCCGGGGTGCCCTCGCCGGCGAGGACGCCCTCGATGACCTGACGGGCCAGCTTGTCGTTGAGGTCGCCGGAGGCGACCAGGGCGGAGACCCGGGCCACGTCCGCCGGCGTGATCGCCAGCTCCTCCAGGGAGACGCCCTGCTCGTTGGAGCTGCGGGCGAGCTCGCCCATCCACCACTTGCGGGCCGAGGCCGCGTCAGCGCCCGCCTCGATGGTGGCGACGATCGCGTCGACCGCGCCCGCGTTGAGGATGGACTGCATGTCCAGCTCGGACACGCCCCACTCCTCGCGCAGCCGGTTGCGGCGCACCCGGGGCAGCTCGGGCAGCGTGCCCCGAAGCTCCTCCACCCAGGCGCGGGCCGGGGCGACGGGGACGAGGTCGGGCTCCGGGAAGTACCGGTAGTCCTCGGCGTTGTCCTTGATGCGGCCGGAGGTGGTGGAGCCGTCGTCCTCGTGGAAGTGACGGGTCTCCTGCACGATCGTGCCGCCGGAGGACAGCACCGCGGCGTGGCGCTGGATCTCGAACCGGGCCGCGCGCTCCACCGAACGGAGCGAGTTGACGTTCTTCGTCTCCGAGCGGGTGCCGAACTTCTCGGTGCCGTGCGGGCGCAGCGACAGGTTCACGTCGCAGCGCATCTGGCCCTTGTCCATGCGTGCCTCGGAGACGTCGAGGGCGCGGATCAGCTCGCGCAGCTCGGCGACGTACGCCTTGGCGACCTCGGGGGCCCGCTCGCCCGCGCCCTCGATGGGCTTGGTGACGATCTCGATGAGCGGGATGCCGGCCCGGTTGTAGTCGAGCAGCGAGTGCGAGGCGCCGTGGATGCGGCCGGTGGCGCCGCCGACGTGCAGCGACTTGCCGGTGTCCTCCTCCATGTGGGCGCGCTCGATCTCCACGCGGAAGATCTCGCCGTCCTCCAGCTGGACGTCCAGGTAGCCGTTGAAGGCGATCGGCTCGTCGTACTGGGAGGTCTGGAAGTTCTTCGGCATGTCCGGATAGAAGTAGTTCTTCCGGGCGAAGCGGCACCACTCGGCGATCTCGCAGTGCAGCGCGAGGCCGATCTTGATGGCGGACTCGACGCCGATCGCGTTGACCACCGGCAGCGAGCCGGGCAGGCCGAGGCAGGTCGGGCAGGTCTGCGAGTTCGGCTCCGCGCCCAGCTCGGTCGAGCAGCCGCAGAACATCTTCGTCTTGGTGCCGAGCTCGACATGGACCTCCAGGCCCATGACGGGGTCGTACTCGGCGAGCGCCGCTTCGTACGACAGCAGTTCAGTGACAGTCACGGTGAGACTTTCCCTCTCAGCCCAGCAGGACGTCGTCGTCGCCCAGGCGCTTGAGCTCCCGGTAGAGGATCGCCAGGCCGGTAACGATGGCGGCGGCGGACACGGCGGAGTCGATCAGCCGCAGCATGTCGTTGTCGCTGCGGGCCAGCTTGGCCTGCTTCGCGACGCTGACGGCACCGAACGCGGTGGTCGCCAGCGAGACGTAGACGCCGGTCTTGGACTTCTTGAAGTTCTTGGCCTTCTTTGCCATGGCACTCACAGCGACGGAGCCTCCTCAAGCAGCGGGTGCCCCCACTTTTCCACGAAGGCGGCCTCGACGGCGGCGCCGACCTTGTACAGCCGGTCGTCCTTCATGGCGGGAGCGATGATCTGCAGGCCGACCGGCAGACCGTCCTCGGGCGCCAGGCCGCACGGGAGCGACATGGCGGCGTTGCCGGCCAGGTTGGTCGGGATGGTGCACAGGTCCGCGAGGTACATGGCCATCGGGTCGTCGGCGCGCTCGCCGATCGGGAAGGCGGTGGTGGGGGTCGTCGGGGAGACGATCACGTCCACCTCCTCGAAGGCCTTCTCGAACTCGCGGGTGATGAGGGTACGGACCTTCTGGGCCGATCCGTAGTACGCGTCGTAGTAGCCGGAGCTCAGCGCGTACGTACCCAGGATGATGCGGCGCTTGACCTCGTCGCCGAAGCCGGCCTCACGGGTGAGGGCGGTGACGTCCTCGGCCGAACGGGTGCCGTCGTCGCCGACCCGCAGGCCGTAGCGCATGGCGTCGAAGCGGGCCAGGTTCGAGGAGCACTCGGACGGCGCGATCAGGTAGTACGCCGAAAGGGCGAGGTCGAAGGTCGGGCAGTCCAGCTCGACGATCTCGGCACCCAGCTCCTTGAGGAGCTCGACGGACTCGTCGAAGCGCTGCACGACACCGGCCTGGTAGCCCTCGCCGCGGAACTGCTTGACGACGCCGACGCGCATGCCGGCGACCGAGCCGTTGCGGGCGGCCTCGACGACCTGCGGGACCGGCGCGTCGATGGAGGTCGAGTCGAGCGGGTCGTGCCCGGCGATCGCCTCGTGGAGGAGGGCCGCGTCCAGGACCGTACGGGCGCAGGGGCCGCCCTGGTCGAGGGAGGAGGAGAAGGCCACCATGCCATAGCGGGAGACGCCGCCGTAGGTCGGCTTGACGCCGACGGTGCCGGTGACGGCGGCGGGCTGGCGGATGGAACCGCCGGTGTCCGTGCCGATGGCGAGGGGCGCCTCGTACGCGGCGAGGGCGGCGGACGAGCCACCGCCGGAGCCGCCGGGGATCCGGGTCAGGTCCCAGGGGTTGCCGGTCGGACCGTACGCGCTGTTCTCCGTCGAGGAGCCCATGGCGAACTCGTCCATGTTGGTCTTGCCGAGGATGACGACGTCGGCGGCCTTCAGGTTCTTGACCAGGGTCGCGTCGTACGGCGGGATCCAGCCCTCCAGGATCTTCGAACCCACGGTGGTCGGCATGCCGGCCGTGGTGAAGATGTCCTTGAGCGCGAGCGGCACACCGGCGAGCGGGCCGAGCTTCTCGCCCCGGGCGCGCTTCTCGTCCACGGCACGGGCCTGGGCGAGCGCGCCCTCACGGTCGACGTGCAGGAAGGCGTGGACCTTCTCGTCGACGGCCTCGATGCGGGCGAGGTGGGCCTCGGTGACCTCGACGGCGGTCAGCTCGCCGGCGGCGATCTTCCCGGCGATCTCGGCCGCGGTGAGCTTGATGATGATGTTGTCCGTCATGACTGTTAGTCCTCCCCCAGGATCTGCGGCACCTTGAAACGCTGCTGCTCCTGGGCCGGGGCGCCGGAGAGCGCCTGCTCGGGGGTGAGCGACGGACGGACCTCGTCCGCGCGCATGACGTTCGTCAGCGGCAGCGGGTGGGAGGTCGGCGGTACGTCTTGGTCGGCGACCTCGGAGACGCGGGCGACCGCGCCGATGATGTCGTCGAGCTGGCCGGCGAAGTGGTCGAGTTCTTCGCCCTTCAGCTCCAGACGCGCCAGCCGTGCGAGGTGGGCGACCTCCTCGCGCGTGATGCCAGGCATGCGGATCCTCACGGGGTGAGCTTGATGGTGTGGGCCCATCCTATGGGGCCGGTGACGCTGCCCGTGAAACGGTTTGCCCGCCGCCCCGGCGCGAGGCGGACACCCCCTACGGAACGACCTGGCCCGAGGGCTGGTCCAGCTCGACCTGGGCGGCGATGTCGGCGGGGCGGCGCCAGCCGTGCTCGCCCCGCGCCAGCAGCCAGGCGGTGGCCTCGCCGGGCGGCATCGCGGCGGCCACCAGCCAGCCCTGGACGGCGTCGCAGCCCAGGTCGCGCAGGCGCTCCCAGGTCTCGTCGTCCTCCACGCCCTCGGCGACGACGAGGAGGCCGAGCGAGTGGGCGAGGTCGACGGTGCAGCGGACGATCTCGGCGTCCTCGGTGTCGACGGCCAGCCGGGCGACGAAGGAGCGGTCGATCTTCAGTTCGCTGACGGGGAGCCGGCGCAGATGGACGAGGGAGGAGTAGCCGGTGCCGAAGTCGTCGAGCGACATCTTGACGCCGTGGCCGGTGAGGCCGTTGAGCGTGTCGGCGGCCCGCTGGGGGTCCTCCAGGAGCACGTGCTCCGTTATCTCCAGCTGGAGCGCGCCGGCCGGGACGCCGTGGCGGGCGAGCCGGGCGGCGACGGCGCCCGCGAAGCCGGGGGTGTGGACGTCGCGCGGCGAGACGTTGACCGCGACCGGGACGTTCAGGCCCTGGGCACGCCAGCGGGCGACCTGGGCGAGGGCGGTCTCCAGGACGTACTCGGTGAGGTGCGGCATCAGGCCGGAGGATTCGGCGATGGCGATGAACTCGTCCGGGGGAACCTTGCCGCGCTCGGGGTGGACCCAGCGGACGAGGGCCTCCAGACCGGCGACCTGGCCGTCGAACTGGACCTTGGGCTGATAGTGGAGTTCGACCTCGCCGGCGTCGAGGGCGCGGCGCAGGTCGCCGAGGAGGCCGAGCCGGTCGGGCGTGTTGGAGTCGCGCTTGGACTCGTAGACCTCGACGCCGGTGCGGTCCCGCTTGGCCTGGTACATGGCGACGTCGGCGCGGCGCAGGAGGCCCTCGGCGTCGAGGGCGTGGTCGGGGAAGACGGCGACGCCGGCGCTGGCCTCCAGGACGAGGGTGAGTCCGTCGAGGTCGAGCGGGGAGGAGAGTTCCGCGACGAGGTGGCGGGCGACCCGCTGGGCGCTGGTGGTGGAGTCGGCGGTGGGCAGCAGGACGGCGAACTCGTCGCCGCCGAGGCGGGCGGCCTCGGCGCCGCGGGGCAGGGCGAGGCGGAGCCGCTCGGCGATCTGGAGCAGCAGCCGGTCGCCCGCGAGGTGGCCGAGGGTGTCGTTGACCGACCGGAAGCGGTCGAGGTCGATCAGGACGAGGGCGGCGCGGGCCCCTTCGCCCTCGGCCTCCTCCAGGGCGGTCCAGGCCCGCTCCAGGAGCCACTGGCGGTTGGGGAGGCCGGTGAGCGGGTCGCGCAGCTGCTCCTCGGCGCGGGCGCGGGCGATCCACAGGGTGGAGTCGAGGGCGATGAGGGGGACGGCGAAGAGCGGCAGCAGGACGGGCCGGGTGGCGGCGACGACGCAGATCAGCGGGGCGATGCCGAGCAGGGCGACGGCGACGAGGCCCTGCCTCAGGAGGGCGGTGCGGGCGACGGTGGGCAGTCCGCGGCCCTGGGGGGCGAGCGTGTACCACAGGAGCAGCCGGGTCACCACGAGGTAGGTGGCGGCGGCGAGGACGACTTCCGGAAGGTCCCCGATCGTCCAGTCGAGGGGCTGCCAGGGCTGTTCGACCGTGGGTACGTCTCCGAAGAGCGCGAGGACGAGGGCTGCGGCGGCGACCCCGAGGACGTCGGCGGCGCCGTGCAGCAGGCCCTGCCGCCAGCGGTGCCGGCGGGCGGCGCCGACCAGGGCGACGACGGTCATCGAGACGAGTCCGGCGGGCACCCAGCCGTACAGGAGGAGGACGGCGAGGGTGAGGGCGGCGCCGGAGCCGGTGCCGCCCCACCAGCGGTCGCGGCCGAGGGCGACCAGGTGGCCGACGATGAGGCCGGTGAGGACGGCGAGGGACCAGCCGGTGGCCCCGTCGGGGAAGAGTCGCCGGCCGCCGCCCAGGGCTTGCTGGAGCCCGACGACGAGCACGACGGCGGCGATGCCCACCACGGCTGCGGGCAGCCGTGAGGTGGAGCCCAGGAGGACCACACGGCCGTCCGGCCGTGGGACCGGGGCGGCGCTCTCGGTCGGTTCCATTCCCGTCCCTCTCACAGGCGGCGGTGCCGTCGGTGTGCCATGGGCCGCGTGCCCGCGGCCGTCCGTCGTGCGGCCGCTGTCGGACGGCCGTTACACGTGCCACGGGGGCCGATGTCCTGACGCCACGACCGGTGAGGCCCTCGCGCGGCGGTGCAGGACGAGACGCACGGTCACCACAGTAGGCCGCCGAGGGCCCCGACGGGCAGCGCTCTCCTTCTCTTGCCCGAATGCGACCCGGCCACCCGTAACGATCTGGTATGCGCCGAACGGGTGACCCGCGCGGGGGCGGTGACGGGCCCTCGGGGAGTCGCCGCCGGGCCCTCGCGGCGCCGTCGCGAGGGCCCGGCGGAGGCTACTCCGCGACGGGGACGGCGGCCTCCCGAGCGGCTTCGGGACCCTGTTCGAGCAGGATCGCGAAGCCGTCCTCGTTCAGAACCGGAACTTTGAGCTGCATCGCTTTGTCGTACTTCGAACCAGGGTTTTCACCGACGACGACGAAGGCGGTCTTCTTCGAAACGGAACCGGCCACCTTCGCTCCGAGGCTCTGGAGGGACTCTTTTGCGCCATCCCTGGTGAACTTCTCCAGGGTGCCGGTCACCACGACCGTGAGGCCTTCGAGCGGCCGCGGCCCCTGGTCCTCCCCGGCGCCCTCGTCCTCCAGACTGACCCCGGCCGCGCGCCACTTGCGCACGATCTCGCGGTGCCACTCCTCGGCGAACCACTGCTTCACCGCGGTCGCGATGATCCCGCCGACGCCGTCGACGGCCGCCAGCTCCTCCTCGCTCGCCTGCTCGATCCGCTCCAGGGAGCGGAACTCGCGGGCCAGCGCCTCGGCCGCGACCGGCCCCACGTGCCGGATGGAGAGCCCGTTGATGAAGCGGGCCAGCGGGCGCGCCTTCGCGGCCGCGATGTTCTCCAGCATCGCCAGGGCGTTCTTCTTCGGTTCGCCCTTCTGGTTGGCGAAGACGGTGACGATCTTCTCCTCGCCGGTCTTCGGGTCCCGCCGGGGCAGCCCGCTGTCCGGGTCGAGGACGTACGCCTTGATCGGCAGCAGCTGCTCGATGGTCAGGTCGAAGAGGTCGCCCTCGTCCGCCAGCGGCGGCTCGGCCGGCTCCAGAGGGCGGGTCAGCGCCGCCGCGGCCACCGCGCCGAAGTTCTCGATGTCCAGGCACTGACGCCCAGCCAGGAAGAAGAGCCGCTCGCGCAGCTGGGCCGGGCAGGTCCGGGCGTTCGGGCAGCGGAGGTCGATGTCGCCCTCCTTCATCGCCTTCAGCGGCGTCCCGCACTCCGGGCACTCGGCGGGCATCACGAACTCCCGCTCGCTGCCGTCCCGCAGGTCGGCGACCGGCCCGAGGATCTCCGGGATGACGTCGCCGGCCTTGCGCAGCACGACGGTGTCGCCGATCAGCACGCCCTTGGCCTTCACCACCTCCTGGTTGTGGAGGGTGGCGAACTCGACCTCGGACCCGGCCACGGTCACCGGCTCCACCTGCGCGTACGGGGTCACGCGGCCGGTCCTGCCGACGCCGACCTTGATGTCGATCAGCTTGGTGTTGACCTCCTCCGGCGCGTACTTCCAGGCGATCGCCCAGCGCGGGGCGCGCGCGGTGGAGCCGAGCCGGCCCTGGAGCGGGATCTCGTCGAGCTTGACGACGACCCCGTCGATCTCGTGCTCCACGGAGTGCCGGTTCTCACCGAAGTACGCGATGAACTCCCGTACGCCGTCGAGCGAGTCGACCACCTTGTTGTGCCGGGCGGTGGGCAGGCCCCACTCGCGCAGCAGCTCGTACGCGTGGGAGAGGCAGTCGATGTCGAAGCCCTCGCGGGCGCCGATGCCGTGCACCACCATGTGGAGCGGGCGGGAGGCGGTGACCTTCGGGTCCTTCTGGCGGAGCGAACCCGCCGCCGCGTTGCGCGGGTTGGCGAAGGGCTTGTCACCGGCCTCCACCAGACGGGCGTTGAGCCCCTGGAAGGCCTCCATGGGGAAGTAGACCTCGCCGCGGATCTCCACCAGGTCCGGGATCCGCTCGCCGTGCAGCCGCTCCGGGATGTCGGCGATCGTCCGCACGTTGGGCGTGATGTCCTCGCCGGTGCGGCCGTCGCCGCGGGTCGCGGCCCGGGTCAGCCGCCCGTGCTCGTACGTCAGGTTGACCGCGAGGCCGTCGACCTTGAGCTCGCACAGGTAGTGGAAGTCGGGGGTGCCGACGTCCCGCCCGACCCGCTCGGCCCAGGTGGCCAGCTCCTCGTCGTCGAAGGCGTTGTCCAGGGAGAGCATGCGCTCGCGGTGCTCCACCGCGGTGAAGTCGGTCTCGTACTGCCCCGCGACCTTCTGGGTCGGCGAGTCCGGCGTGCGCAGCTCCGGGTACTCCTCCTCCAGCGCCTCCAGGGCGCGCAGGAGCCGGTCGAACTCGCCGTCGCTGACGACCGGCTGGTCCTTCACGTAGTACCGGAAGCGGTGCTCCTCGACCCGCTCGGCCAGGTCGGCGTGCTTCTCCCGTGCCTCGGCGGGCAGGGCCCCCTGTTCGACTGCCACCTTCGTCCGTCCTCCCGTGCCTCTGAACCCGGTCACTCTGGGTTGTCCGCGAGCGATCTCGCCGCCCGGGCGCAGTGGGCGAGCGCCGCCCGGGCGTAGGCGGGCGAAGCACCCGCGAGCCCGCACGTGGGAGTGACCACCACGGACTCGGCGAGAGTCCCCGGATTCAGCCCCAGCCTGCGCCACAGCGTCCTGACACCCATGACGCTACCGCCCGGGTCCGACAACGGGGCGTCGGTGGACGCCACCACACCGGCGAAGAGCTTGGTCCCGGCCTCCACGGCCTCGCCGATCGACTCCTCGTCACGCTCGGTGAGCAGACCGAAGTCGAACGAGATCCCCTCGACGCCCGCCCTGCGCAGCAGCGCGAACGGGACGTCGGGGGCGCAGGAGTGGACGACGACCGGCCCGTCGTGGACCGCGGCCACCTCCCGGAGGGCGCTCTCCACGACCTGCCGGTCGACGGCCCGGTAGGTGCGGTAGCCGCTCGCGGTACGGACGTGGCCGCGCAGGACGGCGGTGAGCGAGGGCTCGTCGAGCTGGAGGACGACCCGGGCTCCCGGGATCCGCCTGCGCAGCTCGGCGAGGTGGTCACGGAGCCCCTCGGAAAGCGAGCCGACCAGGTCCCGGCGGGCGCCGGCGTCCCCGAGGGCAGCCTCCCCGCCGCGCAGTTCCAGGGCGGCGGCGAGCGTCAACGGGCCCACGGCCTGCACCTTGAGCGCGCCCTCGTACCCCTGGGTGAACTCCTCCAGGGCGTCCAGGTCCTCGCCCATCCAGGCGCGGGCCCGCCTGGTGTCCCGGCCCGGCCGGTCGCTGATCCGCCAGCCGCTCGGCTCCACGTGCGCGTACAGGTCGACGAGCATCCCGAGGGTCCGGCCGATCATGTCGGCGCCGGGGCCCCGGGCGGGCAGCTCCGCGAGGAACGGGAAGTCCTCGAAGGACCCGGTGACGGTCTTCGCCGCCTCCCGTGCGTCACCGCCGGGCAGGGACCCGACGCCGGTGGCGGCGGCCCAGGGGAATTCGTTGCTCTCGCTCATGTCAGCGCCCCGGACGGACGGTGAGGTCGTTGATCTCCGCGTCGCGCGGCAGGTCGATCGCGGTGAGGATCGCCGTCGCGACCGACTCGGGGTCGATCCACCGCGACGCGTCGTACTCCTTGCCCTCCTGTGCGTGGACCTTCGCCTGCATGGGGCTCGCCGTGCGGCCCGGGTAGACCGAGGTGACCCGCACACCGTTGGCGTGCTCCTCGTGGCGCAGGGCGTCGGCGAGTGCCTTGAGACCGTGCTTGGAGGCGGCGTACGCGCCCCACTCGGCGTGCGCGTTGAGTCCGGCGCCCGAGTTCACGAAGACGACGTGCCCCTGGGAGACCCGCAGTTGGGGCAGGAGGTGCCGGGTCAGCTCGGCGGGGGCGACCAGGTTGACGTTGAGCTGGTGGTGCCAGGTCTTCGGGGTGAGGTCCCCGATCGGCCCGAGGTCGACGACGCCCGCGATGTGCAGCAGGCTGTCCACCTGCCCGGGCATGGTCTGGTGCGAGAACGCCCAGGAGAGCCGGTCCGGGTCGGCGAGGTCCCCGACGAGCGTCCGGGCGCCGGGGAACTGCCCGGCGAGCTCCTTCGCCCGCCCCGCGTCGCGCGCGTGCAGCACGAGTTCGTCCCCGCGCGCGTGGAGGCGGCGCGCGACGGCCGCGCCGATGCCGGAACCGGCCCCGGTGATCACATGTGTAGCCATGGGCACCATGCTCGCATCAGCGGGCGGCGATGCCCTCCTCCAGGTGGGCGAGGGCCGTCGGGCCGTCGTCCGCGAAGAGGACGAGGTCGGCGAGGGGGAGCGGGAGGAAGCCCTCCTCCTCCATGCGCTGGAACTGGGACTTCAGTCCGTCGTAGAAGCCCGCCGTGTTGAGGAGGACCACCGGCTTGCGGTGCTTGCCGTGCTTCTTCAGCTCCAGGATCTCGGTGGCCTCGTCGAGGGTGCCCGTGCCGCCGACCATGACGACGACGGCGTCGGACTTGGCGAGGAGCAGCGCCTTGCGTTCGGCGAGGTCCTTCGCGACGACCATCTGGTCGGCGTCCGCGCGGGCCTTGTGGGCGAGGAAGTCGACGGAGACGCCGACGAGCCGGCCGCCCGCCTCCTGGACGCCGTCGGCGACGACCTTCATCAGGCCGGTGTCGGAGCCGCCCCAGACGAGGGTGTGACCGGCCTTGCCGAGCAGCCCGGCGAACTCGCGGGCGGGGGCCGTGTACCGCTCGTCGAGGTCGGCGGCGGAGAGGAAGACACAGATGTTCATGGCCACCACCGTAGCCCTGACCAGCGCCTTCCGAGATTCTCCGGAACTTTCCGCCCGGCGGCGATGAGTTCCGGTGGCGGCCCCGGTCTGAGGTGGCATGGACGAGGTCAGCGGGGTCAGGGGACGGGTCACGTCGCGGGACGGGACGCCGATCGCGTACGAGCGGTACGGGGGCGGGCCGCCGCTCGTCCTGGTGAGCGGGGCCCTGGGGACGGCCGCGGCCGAGCGGCCGCTCGGCGCGCTCCTCGCCCGGCGCTTCTCGGTCGTCGCGTACGACCGGAGGGGGCGCGGCGGGAGCGGTGACACGGGGCCGTACGCGGTGGAGCGGGAGATCGAGGACCTGGCGGCGGTGGTCGGCGAGGCAGGGGCCGGGGCGGCGCTGCACGGAACGGGCACGGGAGGCGCCCTCGCCCTCGCCGCGGTGGCCGCCGGAGTCGGGGTGGGGACGGTGTCGGTGTACGAGCCGCCCTACTCGGTCGAGGACGCGGAGGCCGTGGAGCGGCGGCTGCGGGTGGCGGAGCTGCTCGGCCGGGGGCGGCCGGCCGCCGCGCTCGAACTCTTCCTGGCGGACCCGGCGGTGCCGACGGCCCCGTGGGCCGGTGCGAGGGAGCTGGCGGGCACCCTCGCGTACGACCTCGCCGTCCTCGGCGACGGGACGGTGCCGGAGCGGCTGCTCGCCGGGGTCCACGCGCGCGTGCTGGTGGTCGACGGGGGCGCGAGCCCGGCCGGGACCCGGCGGGCCGCCCGCGCCCTGACGGCGGCCCTCCCCCGGGCCAGGCACCGCACCCTGACGGGTCAGACGCCCGACGTGGCGCCGCACGCCCTCGCCCCGGTCCTCACGGGATTCCTCGCCGAGGACGTGGAGACGGTGGGGGCGGCGTAGCCCTGCCCGGGAGGGCTCGGGGTGGGGCCGGGTGGAGCGGGGGCCGGGTGGGGTGGCCCGGGCGGCGGCCCGGCCCTGCGGTGGAGCGGCCGGGCTGGGCGGCACGGCCCGGGCGGGGCGCCGCGTGCGGCCCGGGCGGGGGCCCGGGTCGTGGGGACTACGCCGGGGCCGGGGCCGTCGTGCGGCGGGTCGTCGTCGCGATCGTGGCCGAGCCCACCACACGCGTGCCGTCGTACAGCACGATCGCCTGGCCGGGGGCCACGCCGCGGACCGGCTCGTCGAAGCCGACCGTGAGCTCGCCGTCGACCAGGGACGCCGTCACCTCGGTCTCGCCGCCGTGGGCGCGGAGCTGGGCGGTGTAGCGGCCCTCGCCCTCCGGGGCGGCGCCGCACCAGCGCGGCTTGATCGCGGTCAGGGCGGTGACGTCGAGCGCCTCGACGGGGCCGACCGTGACCGTGTTGTTCACCGGCGAGATGTCCAGGACGTAGCGGGGCTTGCCGTCGGCGGCCGGGTGCCCGATCCGCAGGCCCTTGCGCTGGCCGATGGTGAAGCCGTACGCGCCGTCGTGGCTGCCGACCTTCGCGCCGGCCTCGTCGACGATGTCGCCCTCCGCCTTGCCCAGACGGGAGGCGAGGAAGCCCTGGGTGTCGCCGTCGGCGATGAAGCAGATGTCGTGGCTGTCGGGCTTCTTCGCCACCGCGAGCCCGCGCCGCTCGGCCTCCGCCCGGATCTCGTCCTTGGTGGTGAGGGTGTCGCCCAGCGGGAACATCGCGTGCGCGAGCTGCTTCTCGTCGAGCACCCCGAGCACGTACGACTGGTCCTTCGCCATGTCGGAGGCCCGGTGCAGCTCGCGGGTGCCGTCCTCGTTCAGGACGACCGTCGCGTAGTGGCCGGTGCAGACCGCGTCGAAGCCGAGGGCGAGCGCCTTGTCGAGCAGCGCCGCGAACTTGATCTTCTCGTTGCAGCGCAGGCACGGGTTGGGGGTGCGGCCGGCCTCGTACTCCGCGACGAAGTCGTCCACGACGTCCTCGCGGAAGCGCTCGGCGAGGTCCCACACGTAGAAGGGGATGCCGATGACGTCGGCCGCCCGGCGCGCGTCACGGGAGTCCTCGATGGTGCAACAGCCTCGCGCTCCGGTACGGAACGACTGCGGGTTCGCGGAGAGGGCGAGGTGCACGCCGGTGACGTCGTGGCCCGCCTCTGCGGCACGGGCGGCGGCGACGGCGGAGTCCACTCCGCCCGACATGGCGGCGAGGACACGAAGGGGGCGCGGGGGCGGAGTCTGAGTCATAGCCCCACCAGGGTACGGGGCGCCGGGAACCACCGTCGCGGTAGTAAGCGTTCTCGGTGGCATGGGGAGCAAGGACAACGGTACGGGCGGGTCCGGCGCGAGCGGTTCGGACAGGCGGGTGGGGCGGCGCGCGGTGCTGCTCGGCGGCGGGGTCGCCGTGCTGGGCACGGCCGCGCTGGCCAGGGAGGAGCTGGCGCGCGTCTGGTGGCGGCTGCCGGGGATGGAGCGGAAGCGGGTCGAGGGCGAGCTGGACCACAAGGCCGCCGAGTGGGCCTCGGCGGCGCGGGCGAACTGGCGCCGGGCCGACCGGCCCGACGACTACCGGATCGACCGGGTCGTGATCCACGTCGTCCAGGGCAGTTACGCGACCGCCCTGAAGGTCTTCAGGAACCCGGGGCACGGGGCCGCCACGCACTACGTGGTCCGGAAGGACGGTCATGTGGCGCAGATGATCCGGGAGCTCGACGTCGCGTTCCACGCGGGGAACCGCGACATGAACGAGCGGAGCGTCGGCATCGAGCACGAGGGCTTCGTCGACCGGCCGCAGGACTTCACGGCGGCGATGTACGCGGGGTCGGCGCGGCTGACGGCCGACATCTGCGCCCGGCACGGGATACCCGTGGACCGGGAGCACATCATCGGGCACGTGGAGGTCGAGGGCACCGACCACACCGATCCCGGTCCGCACTGGGACTGGGACCGCTATCTGAAGCTGGTGCGGGAGGCGTCGCGGAAGCCCGCGACGCCCGCCTGAGCCCCGTCGGCGGTCCTCAGGTGAGGCCCGCGGTCCGGGCCCGCTCCACGGCCGGGCCGATCGCCTTCGCCACCGCCGCCACGTCCTCCTCGGTGGAGGTGTGGCCGAGCGAGAAGCGCAGGGTGCCCCGGGCCAGGTCCGGATCGGTTCCGGTGGCGAGCAGGACGTGGCTCGGCTGGGCGATGCCGGCGGTGCAGGCGGAGCCGGTGGAGCAGGCGATCCCGGCGGCGTCGAGCAGCAGGAGGAGGGAGTCGCCCTCGCAGCCGGGGAAGGTGAAGTGGGCGTTGGCGGGGAGCCGCTCGACGGGGTCGCCGCCGAGGATCGCGTCGGGGACGGCCGTCCGGACGGCGGTCACGAGGCTGTCGCGGAGCGCGCCGACCTCCCGGGCATACTCCTCGGTCCGCTCGGTGGCGAGCCGGGCGGCGACGGCGAACGCGGCGACGGCCGGCACGTCGAGGGTTCCGGAGCGGACGTGCCGCTCCTGCCCGCCGCCGTGCAGCACGGGTACGGGGGTGTGCTCGCGGCCCAGGAGCAGGGCGCCGATGCCGTAGGGCCCGCCGATCTTGTGGCCGGAAACGGTCATGGCGGCGAGTCCGGAGGCGGCGAAGTCGACCGGGACCTGACCGACGGCCTGGACCGCGTCGGCGTGCAGCGGCACGCCGGACTCGGCCGCCACGTCGGCGAGTTCACGCACCGGCATGACGGTGCCGATCTCGTTGTTGGCCCACATGACGGTGGCGAGGGCGACGGAGTCGGGGTCCCGGGCGATCGCCTCGCGCAGGGACTCGGGGTGCACCCGGCCGTACCGGTCGACCCGGAGGTACTCGACGTCGGCGCCCTCGTGGGTGGCGAGCCAGTCGACGGCGTCGAGGACGGCGTGGTGCTCGACGGGGCTGGCCAGGACGCGGGTGCGGCGGGGGTCGGCGTCGCGACGGGCCCAGTAGAGGCCCTTCACCGCGAGGTTGTCGGCCTCGGTGCCGCCCGAGGTGAAGACGACCTCGCTCGGCCGGGCGCCGAGCGCGGCGGCAAGCGTCTCGCGCCCCTCCTCGACGGTCCGCCGGGCCCGCCGTCCGGCGGCGTGCAGGGAGGAGGCGTTGCCCGTGACGGCGAGGTGGGCGGTCATCGCCTCGATCGCCTCGGGCAGCATGGGAGTGGTCGCGGCGTGGTCGAGGTATGCCATGGTGCGTCGATTCTACGAGCCCATGACGGCAGCCCCGGCGGGTGGCCGGTTCACGACGTCGACCACGGCGCCCGGGGCCGGGTCCCGCGCCGGGTGCGCACGGCGCGGGGCGCCGGATGCGCGGGACGCCGGGTGCGGCCTCGGGTCAGCCGCGCGGGGCGCGGGCCAGCTGGCGGGACTGGGCGACCAGGCGGTCGGCGCTGTCCCAGACCTCGGCGTCCTCCTCCAGGAAGCCGCCCGCCAGGTTGCGGGTGGTGATGGAGACGCGCAGCGGGCCGGGGGCCGGGCGGCAGCGGACGTGGGTGGTGAGCTCGACGGTCGGGGTCCAGCCCTTGAGACCCAGCTCGAAGGAGGTCGGCGGCAGCGCGTCGACCGTCAGGAGCAGGGACAGCGCGTCGGGCTCACGGCCGTCGGCAAGACCGAACCAGGCCCGCATCTCGCCCTTACCCGACGGCGCGCCGACCGCCCAGCCGACGCAGGCCGGGTCGAGCCGGATGTCGAGCCGGTCAGTGATCGCGGAGGAGCCGGGGATCACCGTCGTCGGGCCGTCGGAGGCGCCGAAGCAGTTCTCGATGGCGGCCATCGCCGGGGGCGTCGCGGTGGTGCGGACGTCGTCGGGGAGCGCGTCGAGGTCGCCGTACGAGGCGAGGACCCGGATGCGCTCGACCTCGGTGCCGTCCTCGGCGTACTGGAAGAGGGAGGCCTGGCCGGTGGAGAGCGTCCGGCCGGTCCGGACCGTCTCCGTCCTGATCACCGCGGGGCCCGGCACGGACGGCGTCAGGTAGTGCGCCGAGATCGTGAACGGGTCGGGGTGCGGAAGGTGCTCACCGAGGGCGCGGCCGAGCAGAGCGAGGAGGTAGCCGCCGTTGACCGCGTGGATGATCGTCCAGCCGGCGGAGAGGTCCGCGTCGTAGACCCCGGGCTCCCGGAGGATGACTGCGGTGTCGCGGTCGAACTCGCTCGTCGCCGCGGTGGTCTCGGTGCTCGTGCTCATGGATCCGACGGTACCCCAGAAGGCTACTGAGCGGTAGCTTTTTCGGGAGCCTCGCGGGCGGAGGAGCGCCGGTTCCAGGCGCGGGGCGCGCGCCAGTGGTAGCGCATCGCGAGCAGCCGGAGCGCGAAGGCGGTGAGGACGGCGGCGCCGCTCGTGAAGGGGTTGAGCATGTCGAAGCGGATGCAGAGCGCGACCATCCCCGCGCCGACGATGGCCGGGACGGCATACAGGTCCCGGTCCCAGCGCAGCAGCGACGGGACCTCGTTGGCGAGCACGTCCCGCAGGACACCGCCGCCGACGGCGGTCGCGAGACCGAGCACGGCGGAGGAGGTGAGGCCGAGGCCGTAGTCGTACGCCTTCGTCGTACCGGTCACACAGAAGAGGCCCAGGCCGGCGGCGTCGAAGACGTTGACGGCGGTCTGGGTGCGCTCGACCTCCGGATGGAGGAAGAAGACGAGACCCGCGGCGATCAGCGGCATGAGGAAGTAACCGAGGTCGGTGAAGGCGGCGGGGGGCACGGCGCCGATGACCAGGTCACGGAAGAGACCGCCGCCCAGGGCGGTCACCTCGGCGAGGACGGCGATGCCGAAGACGTCGAAGTTCTTCCGGACGGCGAGGAGGGCGCCGGAGATGGCGAAGACGAAGATGCCGACGAGGTCCAGGGCGTGCTGGACATCGGGGCTGAACAGATCGTGGAGCACCGCCCCATTGTCCCGGTAGTTCCCTCGGGGGCCGCCGGGGACTCCCGAGCCCCCGGCCGACCCCGGGGCGGGGGGTACGCGAGGAGGCCCCCGTCGCCGTGGGCGGGGGCCTCCTCGGGTCACTCCTTGGCCGCGCCGCCTTCGACGGCGCCCGCCCCGGGCTCGGCCGGCTCCGGCCCGGAGGCCTGCGCCTCGGTCGCCTCCGGCTTCGTCGGCTCCGGCTTCGTCGGCTCCGTGGGCTGCGGGGTCTTCGTGATCTCCACCGACTCCCTCGCCCCGGGGATCGTCAGCGATTCCGCGTTCTCCGGGTGGTGGCAGGCCACGCGCTGGCCCGGGCGGAGCTCCACGAGCGGGGGCTCCTGCGTCTTGCAGAGGTCCGTCGCCTTCCAGCAGCGGGTGTGGAAGCGGCAGCCCGGCGGCGGGGCGATCGGGGACGGGACGTCGCCGGTGAGCAGGATGCGGTCGCTCTTGGCGCCCCGGCGGCGCGGGTCCGGGATCGGGACCGCGGACATCAGGGCCCGGGTGTACGGGTGCATCGGGTTCTCGTACAGCGACTTGCGGTCCGCGAGCTCGACGATCTTGCCGAGGTACATCACGGCGATGCGGTCCGAGACGTGCCGGATGACCGACAGGTCGTGCGCGATGATCACGTACGTGAGGCCGAGCTCCTGCTGGAGGTCGTCCAGCAGGTTGACCACCTGGGCCTGGATGGAGACGTCCAGGGCCGACACGGGCTCGTCCGCCACCACCAGCTTCGGCTTCAGGGCCAGGGCGCGGGCGATGCCGATGCGCTGGCGCTGCCCTCCGGAGAACTCGTGCGGGTAGCGGTTGTAGTGCTCGGGGTTGAGACCCACCAGGCCCAGGAGACGCTGGACCTCCTTCTTCACGCCGCCCTCGGGCTCGACGCCCTGCAGCTTGAAGGGGGCCGAGACGATCGTGCCGACCGTGTGGCGCGGGTTCAGCGAGCCGTACGGGTCCTGGAAGATCATCTGGATGTCCCGGCGCAGCGGCCGCATCCCCGCCACCCCGAGGTGGGAGATGTCGGTGCCCTGGAACTCGACCGTGCCGTCGGTCGGTTCGAGGAGCCGGGTGATGAGCCGGCCCATCGTGGACTTGCCGCAGCCGGACTCGCCGACGACGCCGAGGGTCTCACCGGGCAGGACCTCGAAGTCGATCCCGTCGACCGCCTTGACGGCGCCGGTCTGGCGCTGGAGGAGCCCCTTCCTGATGGGGAAGTGCTTCTTCAGGCCGGTGACCTTGAGGAGGGGTTCCATGGTCTCGCTCACAGTTTCGGCGCAATCTCTTCGGTCCAGATACGGGTCCGCTCCTCCTGCGGCATGTGGCAGGCCGAGTGGTGCCGTTCGCCGGCGAGGGCCAGCTCCGGCCGCTGGGTGCGCGTGATGCCGCCCTTGGGGACGTCCGCGTACGGGCAGCGGGGGTTGAAGGCACAGCCGCTCGGGATGTTGATGAGGCTGGGCGGGTTGCCCTTGACCGGGATGAGCCGGTCGGTCTGGTCCCGGTCGATCCTCGGCATCGAGCCGAGCAGGCCCCAGGTGTAGGGGTGCTGCGGCTCGTAGAAGACGGACTCGGCCGGTCCGCGCTCGACGCAGCGCCCGCCGTACATGACGAGGATGTCGTCGGCGAGCTCGGCGACGACACCGAGGTCGTGGGTGATGATGACGACCGCGGAGCCGAACTCCTTCTGGAGGTCCCGCATCAGGTCGAGGATCTGGGCCTGCACGGTCACGTCGAGCGCGGTGGTCGGCTCGTCGGCGATGAGCAGCGCGGGGTTGTTGACGAGCGCCATGGCGATCATCGCGCGCTGGCGCATGCCGCCGGAGAACTCGTGCGGGTAGCTCTCGAACCGCTTGGCCGGCTCGGGGATGCCGACGCGGTCGAGGAGTTCGACGGCCCGCTTGCGTGCCGTCTTCTTGTCGACGTCGTGGTGGACGCGGTACGCCTCCACGATCTGGTTGCCGACCGTGTAGTACGGGTGCATCGCGGACAGCGGGTCCTGGAAGATCATCGCCATCTCGCGGCCGCGCAGCCTGCGGACCTCGTCCGGGTCGGCCGAGAGCAGCTCGCGCCCGTTCAGCCAGATCTCGCCGGAGATGCGGGCCTTCTGCCGTCCGTACTGGCCGACGGTGTGGAGGCCCATGATGCCGAGCGAGGTGACCGACTTGCCGGAGCCGGACTCGCCCACGATCCCGAGGGTCTTGCCCTTCTCCAGCTGGAAGCTGAGACCGTCGACCGACTTGACCAGACCGTCGTCGGTCGGGAAGTGGATCTTCAGGTCGCGTACGTCGAGGAAGGCGTCGGAGGGCGCGGACCCGGTGCGGGCGGGTTCCGCGACCGCCGCGCCGGTCTTCGTCAGCTTGTCCGTCATGCGAGCCTCACTCGGGGGTCGATCACCGCGTACAGCAGGTCCACGACGAGGTTCGCGATGACGACGCACGCGGCGGTGATGAGCGTGACGGCCATGATCAGCGGCAGGTCGCGCTCGCTCACGCCCCGGATGGCCAGGGCGCCGAGGCCGTGGAGGCTGAAGGCGGTCTCGGTCAGGATCGCGCCGCCGACGAGGGCGCCGAGGTCCATGCCGAAGATGGTCAGGATGGGGGTCATGGTGGAGCGCATGGCGTGCTTGCCGAGCACGACCGACTCCGGCAGGCCCTTGGCCCGGGCGGTACGGATGTAGTCCTCGCCGAGGACCTCCAGCATGGTGGCGCGGGTGAGCCGCGCGTACATCGCCGCGTACAGGAAGGCGAGGGTCACCCAGGGCAGCAGCAGGCCGCCGAACCAGCCTCCGAAGGACTCGGAGATCGGCACGTACGAGGCGTTGACCCAGCCCAGGTGGGTGCGGAACACCAGCATGGCCAGCATGGCGGTGAAGAAGATGGGCAGCGAGACACCGGAGAGCGCGGTGATCATCGCCACGCGGTCGATGATCGTGCCCCGCTTGAGCGCGGAGACGACACCCGTGGAGATGCCCAGGATCAGCCACAGCACGGCGGCGCCGAGCACCATGGAGAGGGTGACGGGGAAGGCGTCGACCAGCATCGAGAAGACGTCCTGCTCACTGCGGAACGAGTACCCGAAGCAGGGCATCGCGCAGTGGATGGTGTCGCCACCGCCGGTGTAGTCACGACCGACGAAGATGCCGGAGACGAAGTGCCAGAACTGCACCAGGAGCGGCTCGTCCAGACCCAGCTTCTGCCGGACGGCCTCGATGGAAGCCGGATCCGCCTGCTTGCCGACGAACATCGCGGCAGGGTCGCTGCCGGTCATCTTGGGGATGAGGAAGAAGATGCTGAGCGTCACCAGGGTGACGACGAGCAGCATCACGGCGACTGCGAAGAGGCGCCGGACTATGTATGCAAGCATGCGGGTCGGCCGGTCGGCGGCCGGGGAACCCAAGGGGGTCCCCCCGTGCCCTGGAGGCCACGGGGGAGGGTTCCCCGGCCGCCGCCCTCGGCCATCACCTGCCCTTCGGACCTGGCGGCGGGTGGTGCGCCGGTGGAGCGGGTCGGATTACTTGACGACGCCGAGCGACGCGTAGTCGTAACGGCCGTTGTAGGCGTCGGCCGTGTAGACGTTGGTCAGCCGGGAGCTGCGCCAGATGATGTTCTTCTCGTGGGTGAAGGGCAGGTAGACCGCGGCCTCGGAGACCTTGGTGTTGATCTGCTTGTAGAGCTCGCCGGCCTTGGCCGGGTCGGTCTCCTTCAGCGCCTGGTCGAACAGGCCGTTGATGGCCTTGTCGTTCAGCTCCGAGAAGTTGTTGTTGCCGCTCTGGAGGATGAAGCGACCGTCGACGAGCGGCTGGAGGAAGCCCTGCCCGGACGGGAAGTCGGCGCCCCAGCCCATGATGATGATGCCGTAGTTCTTGTCCTTGACGACCTTCGGCGAACCGATGATGCCGGAGGTCTGGGCGCCGTCGAACTGGTCGATCTGGGCGTCGATGCCGACGGCCTTCAGCGACTGCTGGAGGGACTCGGCGGTCGCGATCTCGATCTTCTTGTTGTTGCGGACCGCGATGGTGGTCTTGAAGCCGTCCGGCTTACCGCACTTCTTCAGGGCCTCCTTCGCCTTGGTGAGGTCCGGCGCGCCGGCGAGCTTGCCGTACGGGTCGGCCTTCGGGTCGGCACCCTTGATCGCCGGCGGCAGCATGTTGGAGGCGATGTCGCCACCGGCCTGCGGGCCGCCACGCGCGGTCTGGAGGGACTTGGAGTCGGCCGCGTAGATGATGGCCTTGCGGCACTCGACGTTGGGGATGACCGTCTGCGGGAAGACCGCGTAGCGGATGAAGCCCGTCTGCGGGTTGTCGATGTTGCCCTTGTGCTGCTGGAGCACCTTCTGGCGGGCGGCGGCGCCGACACCGGTCGCGTTGATGTCGAGGTCGTACTCGCCCTCGACCAGACGGTTGTCCATGTCGTCGGCGTTCGTGGTGAACGTGACGCTGACCTTGTCCGGAAGCGCCTTGCGGACGGTGTCCGTCTTCGCGTCCCACTTGTCGTTGCGGACGAGCTTGATGGACTTGTTGGGGGTGTACGACTCCCACTTGTACGGACCCGAGGAGAAGGGCTTCAGGCCGTACTTGGCCTTGGTGTCCTTGTCCTGGCGGACCGGGGAGGCGGCCGGCATGGCCAGCATCTGCAGGAAGTCACCGTTGGCGACCGGCAGCTTGAAGACGATGGTCTTGTCGTCCGGGGTCTCGATCGCCTTGAGGCCGAGCTTGTCCGCGGAGGTGTCCTTGTACGGGCCCTTGTACTCGCCCTTGGGGTCGAGGACCTGCTGGAGGTAGATCGGGCCGCCGGAGATGACGTCCTGGGCCCAGATGCGCTCGATGCCGTACTTGATGTCCTTGGAGGTGATCGGCTTGCCGTCCTCCCAGGTCACCCCGTCCTTCAGCGTGAAGGTGTAGGTGAGACCGTCGGCCGAGACCTTGCCGGTGTCGGTGGCGAGGTCGGAGACGAGCTCCGTGGAGGCCGCGCCGGGCTCCGCCTTGAAGGTGACCAGCTGGCGCGTGTAGTAGCGGGCGAAGTCCCACACGAAGCCGTAGTAGCCGCGCTGCGGGTCCCACGAGTCGGCCTCCTGCGAGCCGATGAACTTCAGCTCGCCGCCCTTCTTGTCGGAGGGGTTGGCGATCTTGTTCACGCCGGCGTTGAAGCCGGGCGCACCGCCCTTGGCCTTGTCGCCGCTGCCGCCGGTGTCGCCGCCGCACGCGGTGGTGACGACCATCGTGGCCGCCGCGAGCAGCGCGCCCGCGGCGATTCTGCGCCTCTGAGAGCTCATCAGAGTCATGGGTCTCGCAACCTCCGGGATAGTGGCGGCCGATACGGCGGTCCGCCGAGGGTGGATCAGCCTCCTGACGCCTGCGGCAGGGGCGGTCTTGCGGGTCGTCGGCGAACGGTCAGCGGGAGCCCTTCGGGTCGAGCGCGTCACGCACGCCGTCGCCGAAGAGGTTGAACGCCAGAACGGTGATGAAGATCGCGAGGCCGGGGATCACCATGAACAGGGGATCCGCCTCATAGGTGGTGATGGCCGTCGACAGCATCTGCCCCCACGAAGCGGTGGGGGGCTTCACGCCCGCGCCGAGGAAGCTGAGCGCGGCCTCGGTGAGGATGTTGGTGGGGATCATGAGGGTCGCGTAGACCGTGATCGGGGCGATCAGGTTGGGCAGCAGCTCACGGCGGAGGATGTAGAGGCGGCCGGCGCCGAGGCTCTGGGCGGCCTCGACGTACTCGCGGTTGCGCAGCGAGAGGGTCTGGCCGCGGACGATGCGGCCCACGTAGGGCCAGCCGAAGAAGCCGATCACCAGCACCAGGGCGGCGATGCGGACGCCGGAGCCGTCGAGGCCGAGGAGTGAGTTCGGCAGGACGGAGACCAGGGCGATGGTGAAGAGCAGCTGCGGGAAGGCCAGCATCACGTCCATGACGCGGCTGAGGGCGGCGTCGATCCAGCCGCCGAAGTAGCCCGCGATGATGCCGAGGATCGTGCCGAGGACGACGGCGAAGACCGCGGCGAGGAAGGCCACGAGCAGCGAGATCCGGGCGCCGTAGACGATGCGGCTGAAGACGTCGCGGCCGTTGACGGGCTCGACGCCGAAGAGGAAGTCGGAGCTGACGCCGCCCCAGGAGCCGATCGGGGTGCCGAACAGCGGGTCGATCTGGTCCTCGTGGAACTCGTCCGGCGGGTGGCCGAGGAGGCCGACGATGACCGGAGCGAAGATCGCGACCAGGACCAGGAAGAGGACGACGAAGGCACCCGCGAGGGCCAGTTTGTCGCGCTTGAGGCGGGTCCAGGCGATCTGCCAGGGCGAGCGGCCCTCGATCGCCTTGCCGGAGCCGGAGTGGTCCGGAGTGCCGGGAGCGTCGGGAGCGGCGTCAGCGGTGGCGGTCGACTCGCCCGCACTCGTCTCGTGCAGTGGTGCCGTCATCGTGGTGAGGACCCCTCTCGGCCGCCGGTAGCCGGCCCTTGCCCGCCGCGGGTAGCGGCTTGGTGGAACAACCTGCTGGGCACTTGCTCTAAAGGAGCCGAACGCCCGGTGTTCCGGGGAGTCTTCAATGCGCTTGTGATCACCCGCCAGCCCTGACGGGGAATGTTTGCTCAAACGTGATGCGGTGCTGTGACTTCCGTTATCCGGACGTCGTGATCACCTGAGCGGACCATCTCGGGGCCTCTTCCCCTCAATCGGACATGTCGCTCAACCGGGCGTTCGGCGTGCCGAATTGGGGCGAAAGACGGCCTCCGGAGCGAACTCCGGAGGCCGGTGGGAAGGGCGTGAGAAGGCGTACGTCTCAGTATCCGGACGGAGCCGGTGGCGGGTATCCGTACCCCGGGGCGGGCGCGGAGCCGCGCCCCGCGTGCGCCTCGCGGTCGTAGAAGGGGCGCCCGTTCGCGCGCAGCCAGTGCGCCACCGGGTCGTAGGCGTCGGAGAGGGCGACCGTCGAGACGGGCAGCCCGTCGGGTACGGCGCCGATCGACTGGCGCATCATCGCGCGGACGTTGTCGACGGCCGCGGCGGAGGTGTCGTACAGGTCGAGGCCGATGACCAGGTACGGGGAGCCCAGCGCGGGCTGCACCCAGCCGCGGCGCAGGGCGCGGACGGCGGGGGTGCGGTGCGCGTTCTGCGTGAGCAGGGCGTAGAACTGCGGGAGCTCCAGGGTGGGCTCGGTGACCCGCAGCGGTCCCGCGGGCATCCGGTCGAGGCCGGTGGCGATCCGGCGCAGGTCGGCCCAGGGGATGCCGACGCCGCCGCCGGGGGCGTGCGGATTGAGCCAGACGCCCCAGCGGTCGGGGTAGAGGGCGCGGGCGATCTCGCGGCCGGTGACGAGCTCGTGGGCGCGGTGCCAGCCGGAGGCGGCCAGTTCCTGGGCGGAGGTGACGCAGGGCGCGTAGCCGAAGCCGTCGACCTCCATGTTCCCGTACTGGGCGTCGGACGAGCCGGGCGAGCCCTGCCAGAGCAGCATCCAGAGCTCGCCGTCGGCGAGGGCGTGCAGCAGCTGCTCGTACGCGTCGTAGCGTCCGGGTGCCACCTGGCGCAGCATGTGCTCGACCGTTCCGGCCGCAGCGGTGCCTGACGCGCTCACCCTGGGTTCCGCCCCTCTTCCGTCCACCGAGTCAGTTCAGCTTAAACATGGGGCCGGTCACACGGCGGCGCGCTGGTAGAAGGGGCGCACGCGCTCCAGCATCCAGTCGCCGACCGGGTCCTGTGCCATGTCGAGCAGGATGAGGCTGACCGGCCAGGCGACCTCGACCCGGCCCAGGGCGCGGCCGAGGGCGTCCAGGGGCGCGTTGCGGTCGACGCCGTCCCAGGCGGCGAGCTGGACGCCGATGAAGAGGGCGGGTTCGGTGCCCTCGACGCTGGCGAGGGCGCGCCGGGCGGTGGTGACGACGCCGGCGGCCTCGAACTCGGCGGAGGCGGCGGCGAGGAAGTCGACGGGGTCGTCCTGCCAGTCGGGCTCGAAGAGGCGGACGCGGCCGCCGGTGGCGGGTCCGTCGAGCGGGGTGCGTCCGGAGCGGCAGAGTTCCGCCACGGCGGGCGGCGGCAGCGGGACGCCGACGGTGCCGCCCGGGTTCACGGCGATGCCGAGCTGCGGGGGCAGGCCTCGGGCGAAGTCGCGGGCGGGGGCGACGGTGAAGGACATGTGGCCGCCGACGCAGGCGAGGAACTGCTGTTCGGAGCTGAAGACGGGGACGTAGGCCGCGCCGTCTATCTCCATGGTCGCGAGGTCGAGGTCACGGCTGTCGGGTCCGCCGCCGTTGGGCAGGGGCACCCAGACGGGGCTGCGGCCGAGCACCTCGACCAGGCGTCCGCCCGCCTCGGGGTTGCCGAGCGAGGCGGCAAGGACCTCTTCGAGCTCGTTGCCCGGCCACGTCACGTCCACGGTCCCCTCGTCCCCTCTCGCACGGCCTGCCGCACCGGCCGCCCCGGGCAGCACCCTAACGCCGCCCCGGAGCCGCTGTGGCCAGAAGACAAGGGTACGAGCGCTTCCGGGGGCGGGAGGACCGGCACCTCGCGGGCCGGGAACCTCCTCAGACCGCGTCGCGGAAGCCGATCCTCCGCAGGGAGTCCGCCGCGTCCCGGTCGAGGAGGGTCGCCGAGGCGCAGCCGTGCGGCAGGCGGCCGGACTCGGCGGCCGCGACGAGCCGGCCGACGGCCCGCCGGTGCCGGGCGAAGGCATAGGAGGAGACCCCCCGGCCGCGGGAGCGCTGGCCCTCGCGGGCGGTGTCGGGGGCGACGTCGAGCAGGACCAGGTGGAGGGATCTGCCCCGGCGGCGGGCCGCGCGGCCGAGCCAGCCGCGCACCCAGGACTGGGTGCCGCAGTCGTGCACGACCACGCTCGCGCCGGAGCGCAGGGCGCGGCGCAGTCCGGCGTAGTGCGCGAGCCGGACCAGGGGGCGGTAGACGGCGTACGGCAGGAGGCGGGGCATCCGGGCCTCCCAGCGCTCGCGGGTGTCCTGGGAGTCGATGCCGGTGCCCTCGGCGGCGCGCTTCATGAGGGTGGACTTGCCGCTGCCGGGCAGTCCGGAGACGACCACGAGGTCCCCGGCGGCGAAGGTGAGGGCGCGGGGTCCCCGGCCGCCGCGCTCGCGCAGGTCGCGCAGGAGCCGGCCGCGGCGGCGGGTCCTGGCGCGGGCCCGTTGGGACGGTATGCCGGTACTCGGCGCGTACGCGCCGGTGTGCTGGAACCTCATCGCTTCTCCCCCTGCCGGGCCTGAGAAGACCCTTGCCCACAAAGTGTAAAGAAACGGTAATGAGACACAAGCGATATGCCCCGCCGGGCTCGCGTGCAATGATGTGCGCGCCAGGCGCGCACAGTCGCCACACAATCGCATACCGGCCGCTCGAATCCGCGCGGGAGAGTTCCGGACGCCGTACGTGTCCGGACGCCGAAGGAGCAAGACCCTCCCTTGAATCTCTCAGGCCCCGTACCGCGTGGATGAGGCAGATCTGAAAAGCGGGACACCCAGCCGTGTCCCCACCCAAGGTGCAAGCCGATCTCTCGGTGCCGCTCTCACGGCGACGAGATGCTCTCGGTGAACCTCTCAGGTTCCATGACAGATGGGGAGGACGTCCTCGCCCGTCATGTGTTTCGTCACCGAACCGCCCTTGGGACCCGGGAGCCACCCCATGAGCACTGCCCGTCTGACCGCCCTCGATGCCCTGCATCGTTCGCTGGGCGCGACCATGACCGACTTCGCGGGCTGGGACATGCCGCTCCGCTACGCCAGCGAGCGGGACGAGCACATCGCCGTCCGCACCAAGGCGGGTCTCTTCGACCTCTCCCACATGGGCGAGATCACCGTCACGGGGCCGCAGGCCGTGGAGCTCCTCGACCACGCCCTGGTCGGCAACATCTCCACGGTCGGCGTCGGCCGCGCCCGTTACACGATGATCTGCCAGGAGGACGGCGGCATCCTCGACGACCTGATCGTGTACCGGCTCCAGGACACGGAGTACATGGTCGTCGCCAACGCCTCCAACGCGCAGACCGTCCTGGACGCGCTGACCGAGCGCGCGGCGGGCTTCGACGCCGAGGTCCGGGACGACCGCGACGCGTACGCCCTGATCGCGGTCCAGGGCCCGGAGTCCCCCGGCATCCTGAAGTCGCTGACCGACGCCGACCTGGACGGTCTGAAGTACTACGCCGGTCTGCCCGGCACGGTCGCGGGCGTGCCCGCCCTGATCGCCCGCACCGGTTACACCGGCGAGGACGGCTTCGAGCTGTTCCTGAAGCCCGAGCACGCGGAGGGCGTGTGGAGGGCGCTGACCGAGGCGGGCGCCCCGGTCGGTCTGATCCCCTGCGGCCTGTCCTGCCGCGACACGCTCCGCCTGGAGGCGGGCATGCCGCTGTACGGCCACGAGCTGACCACCGCGCTGACCCCCTTCGACGCGGGCCTCGGCCGGGTCGTGAAGTTCGAGAAGACGACCAACGAGGGTCGCTTCGTCGGCCGTGAGGCGCTGGAGAAGGCCGCCGAGCGCGCCGAGACCGCCCCGCCGCGCAAGCTCGTCGGCCTGGTCGCCGAGGGCCGCCGGGTCCCGCGCGCCGGCTTCTCCGTCGTCAAGGACGGCGTGGTGATCGGCGAGGTCACCTCCGGCGCCCCGTCGCCGACCCTCGGAAAGCCGATCGCCATCGCGTACGTGGACGCGGCGCACGCCGCGCCCGGCACCCAGGGTGTAGGTGTGGACATCCGTGGCACCCACGAGGCGTACGAGGTCGTGGCGCTGCCGTTCTACAAGCGCCAGAAGTGACGTATCCGTCTCACTTCGCGTCTCACCCCGCAAGACCCACGTGCATCAGCACTCCCCCGATCCAGGAGAATCAGGCCATGAGCAACCCCCAGCAGCTGCGCTACACCAAGGAGCACGAGTGGCTGTCGGACGCCGAGGAAGGCGTCTCGACCGTCGGCATCACGGAGTTCGCCGCGAACGCGCTCGGTGACGTCGTCTACGCCCAGCTCCCCGAGGTCGGCTCCACGGTCACCGCGGGCGAGACCTGCGGCGAGCTGGAGTCGACGAAGTCCGTGAGCGACCTGTACTCCCCCGTCACGGGTGAGGTCGTCGCCGCCAACCAGGACGTGGTGGACGACCCGTCCCTGGTGAACACGGCTCCGTTCGAGGGTGGCTGGCTGTTCAAGGTGCGCGTCGCGGGTGAGCCGGACGAGCTGCTCTCCGCCGACGAGTACACCGCGTTCTCCGCCGGGAACTGAGACCGGGCCCGAGACCCCTTAGGGATCGATTCATGTCGCTTCTGAACACTCCCCTCCACGAGCTGGACCCCGACGTCGCCGCCGCCGTCGACGCCGAGCTCCGCCGTCAGCAGTCCACCCTCGAGATGATCGCCTCGGAGAACTTCGCTCCGGTCGCCGTCATGGAGGCGCAGGGCTCCGTCCTCACCAACAAGTACGCCGAGGGCTACCCGGGCCGCCGCTACTACGGTGGCTGCGAGCACGTCGACGTCGCCGAGCAGATCGCCATCGACCGGATCAAGGACCTGTTCGGCGCCGAGTACGCCAACGTCCAGCCGCACTCCGGCGCCTCCGCGAACCAGGCCGCCCTCTTCGCGATCGCCCAGCCCGGCGACACGATCCTGGGTCTGGACCTGGCGCACGGCGGTCACCTCACCCACGGCATGCGCCTGAACTTCTCCGGCAAGCAGTTCAACGTGGTCGCGTACCACGTGGACGAGGCCGGTCTGGTCGACATGGCCGAGGTCGAGCGCCTCGCCAAGGAGCACCGCCCCAAGGTGATCATCGCGGGCTGGTCCGCCTACCCGCGTCAGCTGGACTTCGCCGAGTTCCGCCGGATCGCCGACGAGGTCGAGGCCTTCCTGTGGGTCGACATGGCCCACTTCGCTGGCCTCGTCGCGGCCGGTCTGCACCCGAACCCGGTCGAGTACGCGGACGTGGTCACCTCCACGACGCACAAGACCCTCGGCGGTCCGCGCGGCGGCATCATCCTGGCGAAGAAGGAGTTCGCCAAGAAGCTGAACTCCTCCGTCTTCCCCGGTTTCCAGGGTGGCCCGCTGGAGCACGTGATCGCGGCCAAGGCCGTCTCCTTCAAGGTCGCGGCCACGGAGGAGTTCAAGGAGCGCCAGCAGCGCACGCTGGACGGCGCCCGCATCATCGCCGAGCGTCTGGTCCAGGACGACGTCACCGCGCACGGCGTCTCGGTCCTGTCCGGCGGTACGGACGTGCACCTGCTCCTCGTCGACCTGCGCGACAGCGAGCTGGACGGCCAGCAGGCCGAGGACCGTCTCCACGAGGTCGGCATCACGGTCAACCGGAACGCCGTTCCGAACGACCCGCGCCCGCCGATGGTCACCTCGGGCCTGCGCATCGGTACGCCGGCGCTGGCCACCCGCGGTTTCCAGGCCGAGGACTTCACCGAGGTCGCCGACATCATCGCGGAGACCCTGAAGCCCGGCTTCGACGCCGAATCGCTGAAGGCCCGGGTGACGGCGCTCGCCGACAAGCACCCGCTGTACCCCGGCCTGAAGTAATTTCGTACGCTTTTGTTCGTACGAACCTCCGGGGCACCGCGCACACTGGACAGTGAGCGCGGTGCCCCACGCCATGTCCTCACGTATGCGCTTCTCTGCTCCACCCCGGCAGACAACGGCGTCTAGCCCCCACAAGGAGTCCACCCGTGGCCATCTCGGTCTTCGACCTCTTCTCGATCGGCATCGGCCCGTCGAGCTCCCACACGGTGGGGCCGATGCGCGCGGCCCGGATGTTCGCCCGCCGCCTGAAGAACGAGGGCCTGCTCGCCCACACCGCGAAGGTCCGGGCGGAGCTGTACGGCTCGCTCGGCGCGACCGGCCACGGCCACGGCACCCCGAAGGCGGTCCTCCTCGGCCTGGAGGGCAGCTCGCCGCGCACGGTGAACGTGGAGACGGCGGACGACGAGGTCGAGCGGATCAGGTCGACCGGCCGGATCAACCTGCTCGGCGCGCACGAGATCCCCTTCGACTTCGACGCCGACCTGATCCTGCACCGGCGCAAGGCGCTGCCGTACCACGCCAACGGCATGACGATCTTCGCGTACGACGCGGAGGGCGCGCTGATACTGGAGAAGACGTACTACTCGGTCGGCGGCGGCTTCGTCGTCGACGAGGACGCCGTGGCGGGCGAGAACCCGATCGTGCCCGACGACACCGTCCTGAAGTACCCCTTCCGCACCGGCGACGAGCTGCTGCGCCTCGCGAAGGAGACGGGCCTGTCGATCTCCTCGCTGATGCTGGAGAACGAGAAGGCCTGGCGGACCGAGGACGAGATCCGCGAGGGCCTGCTGGAGATCTGGCGGGTCATGCAGTCCTGCGTCTCGCGCGGCATGTCCCGCGAGGGCATCCTGCCCGGCGGTCTGAAGGTGCGCCGGCGCGCCGCGAACTCCGCGCGCAAGCTGCGCTCCGAGGGCAACCCGGCGGCCCACTCCATGGAGTGGATCACCCTCTACGCGATGGCCGTGAACGAGGAGAACGCGGCGGGCGGCCGGGTGGTCACCGCCCCGACGAACGGCGCGGCCGGCATCATCCCGGCCGTCCTGCACTACTACATGAACTTCGTGCCCGGCGCGGACGACGACGGCATCGTGCGCTTCATGCTGGCGGCGGGCGCGATCGGCATGCTCTTCAAGGAGAACGCCTCCATCTCCGGCGCGGAGGTCGGCTGCCAGGGCGAGGTCGGCTCGGCCTGCTCGATGGCGGCGGGCGCGCTCGCCGAGGTCCTGGGCGGCACCCCGGAGCAGGTGGAGAACGCGGCCGAGATCGGCATGGAGCACAACCTGGGCCTGACCTGCGACCCGGTCGGCGGCCTCGTCCAGATCCCGTGCATCGAGCGCAACGGCATGGCGGCGGTGAAGGCCGTCACCGCGGCGAAGATGTCGATGCGCGGCGACGGCAGCCACCTGGTCTCCCTCGACAAGGTCATCAAGACCATGAAGGAGACGGGCGCGGACATGAGCGTGAAGTACAAGGAGACCGCCCGGGGCGGTCTCGCGGTGAACATCATCGAGTGCTGAGGTTGTAGGCCCTGAACAGCGCGTTTCTGGCTTTCGGCGCTGTCAGGGCCTTCCTTGCTTGCACGGCGGAAAGGCCCTGGAATCCCCCTGGGACAGACGGGAAAGTCCCTGAGAAGTCCCAGGCGGACCCCCCGCTGATGGGCGTGTGACCTGGGAGTTCGCGGCATCCGCGCAGCGATGATGTCCCTCGGGCACAGCGGATCGAACAATCGCCCCACTCAATAACAAAAGTATTGTTAAACTAGGCCCCATGGCTACCTCCCCGGCGCCCGGCGAAGGACCCGTCCGACCCGTATCGGTCTCGCTCCACGAAGGCACCATCGCTGCCCTCAAAGCACGTACAGGCAAGCGAGGCATGTCCGCCTACGTCGAGTCCCTCATCCAGCGCCAACTGGAGCGGGACCGACTGCGCGAACTCATCGAGGATGCGGAAGCCGACCATGGCCCGGTCGACCAATCGGCCGTCGACGCCAAACGTGCGATCCTCCGCGGCGAGACTGCCAGCTCGGCGGACGCCGCGTGAGCGGCACGCTCGTCCTGGACTGCGAAGGCCTGTCCAAACTGGTACGACGCACACCCGAGATCACCGAGTGGCTGACGGCAGCCGAAGCCGAAGACATCCGCGTCGTCACCAGCTCCGTCACCCTCGTCGAAGCACGCGACCCCAAGGTCAACCAGGCCCGCTTCGACTATGCCGTCTCCCGAGTGAACATCATCCCGCCCAACGAAGCCATCGCCCGCCATGCGAGCAAGCTCCTGGCCACGGCCGGACTGCACGGTCACAAGTACGCCCTCGACGCCATCGTGGCCGCCACCGCGCTCACCTCGCCGTCCCCAGTGACCGTCCTGACATCGGACCCCGAAGACCTCCTGATGCTCTGCGGCCCCAGCGTACGCATCATCAAGGTCTGACCGTGAGGCCGCGCCTCGACCCACCCCTTGCGCGGATCAGAGCGCTGCACGGCAGGCCAGTGCGCAGCCGGTACGCAGCTCCTCACCACTCCGGCCAACACGACGCAGAAGCAGGCCTGTTAGGGAAGTACTCTTCTGCCTGGGTTGATAGCTGCGGCAGGAGCGTTGGACCGGCTACTACAGGTCGACACAGAGGGTGACGACGCAGCGGCGCACGATCTCTATTACTGGCTCAGGCAGGATCGCGAGCTCCGGCGTCACGCGAAGGCAGACCTGACACAAGCCTCTGAAGCTTCTGATCGCATGAACGCGGGCGAGACCATCAACATGTTCGTCAGCAATGGCCTTGCCGCCGCAAGCTTGCTGGTGAACATCGTGGTCGCCTGGCGAGCAGCCCGCCCTTCGCCGCAGGGGACCGTGACCTTCGACCGCGACGGTACGACCGTGACCTGACATGCTGACCTCCAGCCCGGTTTTCGCCGTGCCCGGCCCCAAAGTTGACGAGCTCAACGAGCTCATCGACAAGGTTCAGTTCGGATTCGAGCACGACGGGCTGATCAACACCATTGTGCTTGGCGGCCTGGGCCTGCTCCCCTGGAGTCCGGAGAGCACGTACATGCTGCTCATCGAATACTGGGCTGCGCAGCGAGGTCGTACGGTGCCTCGTACACGTGTGGAACAAGAGCTCAGCGAGCTTTGGGACACCATGGACTCACGTGTCCTTGCAGCGCACTCCTCGCTGCCGTCCTTCCCGTTGGAGGCGTACCCCGATCTGTGGGAGAGGCTGAAGGCCGAGCCGGACTTCCGCGTCGGCAACGCCGGAGCCATGGTGCTCACCCAGCGTGGTGGCGGCGACCAGGCCTGGGAGCGATGGATATCCACTCGCCCCTGGAGCATCCTCAAGGCTGGCCACCTGGTGGGCCTCGGCGGAGATCTGGTCCGTTGTCAGGCCGCACAGCGCGCTCTCAGCCGCCTCCTCGATCAGACTCCGCCGGGCGATGACTTCCGTGGGGTTCTCAAGCGGGCCACAAAAGTCATCCAGGAACAGTTGGACCACATCAGCCTGGCCGTCGAGGGCATGAGCGCCATCGAGTACGACCTGCTACGCGAGCGCAGCCGGGACGAGCACTTCCAAGACGGTTGCCTCACCACCTTCCAAGAGCATCTGCTGCAGCGGTACCAGATCTCCTCCCCCTTCTATGAGCACGAAACAACACACGGCACATGGGGGCCACTTCCCTGGTGGGCAATCGCCCTTCACGACGAACACGAACAGAGGGCAGCGGAAGCACTCCTCAAGCGCGGCGGCATGCAGCTGAGCTTCACCGCCAAGAACCACGACGCTGACGAGCTCCTCATCACCTGCTGGGGACCGGGGCCTGGACCGTCAGGCCTCACAGCCTGCCTCCGCTTCAACCTCCGCGACGCGGTGCACGCATGCGAGCTGCTACTTCTTACCCGTCGGCAGTCTGTGGCGGTGGACTTCCTCACGGAGCACATTGACGAGTGGGACGATCGCGAGATTCATCTCGTCGGGACGATGAATCTCGCGATAGACGGCGAGGTCGGCGCAAGCCTCGCCGACATCGCAACGCGTGCGCTACGCCGGCTCATGCCCCGCGCATCAGGCCCAGCCATCTACCACGACGGAGTCCCGTCGCTTGAGCGACTGCTGAATTCGTCACGACTTCCGCGGATCTACCGCCGCCCCAGGTAGCTAGCACCAAGCCTGGCGAAACCCTCCAGTAAACGTAGACACTCCGTCGGCGTTACGCACACGGCGACCCGGTGAAGTGATCGAAAGTCCATATGAGTGCCAAACGTCTGCCGCCGCTCAGGAATGTCACACATCGTCGGATGCCTTGCAGGTAACCGGCGACACGAAAACTCCCTGAAGAATCCCCGGCATGACACAAAGCGCGCTTGCCGCGCCAAATTCGCAGGTCAGACCCACCACCACATGCGGCCGACATACGCGTGAAGTACAAGGAGACCGCCCGGGGCGGTCTCGCGGTGAACATCATCGAGTGCTGAGGCCGTAGGCCCTGAACAGCGCGTTTCTGGCTTTCGGCGCTGTCAGGGCCTTCCCTGCCAACTGGAGCGGGACCGACTGCGCGAACTCGTCGAGGACGCGGAAGCCGCGCATGGCCCGGTCGACCGGTCGGCCGTCGACGCCAAACGCGCGATCCTCCGCGGCGAGACGGCCGGCTCGGCGGACGCCGCGTGAGCGGCACGCTCGCCCTGGACTGCGAAGGCCTGTCCCCAGCGGCGTCGGCGTCCGCGTCATCACGGTCTGACCGCGAGGCCGCGCCTCGACCCGGCCCGTCGTGCCGTCACGCCGGGGCCGGCACCACGCTCCTGCCCGTCTCGTGCGCGTACAGCATGGCCCGGTCCCGCAGCGCCGCGTGGACCGCCATCCGGGCGTCCCGGCGCCGCTGCGCCGGACCGTCGGGCAGGTGCAGGATGCCCGCGTTGCCCCGCGAACCGCGCTGGATCTCCGCCGTACGGGGAATCCGCAGCGACTGGTACCGGTCGAGCCGGGCCGCGGTCGTCGCCGCCGCCGGATCGGCCAGACAGGCCGCCAGGTCCATCGCGTCCTCCACCGCCTGGTTCGCGCCCTGCGCCATGAACGGCAGCATCGGGTGGGCCGCGTCGCCGAGCAGCGTCAGCCGCCGCGAGGACCACACGTCCAGCGGCGGACGGTCGTGCAGCGCCCACTGGAGGGTCGTCTCCACGGCCCCTACGACGTCCGCGACCAGACCGGTCCAGCCGCCGAACACCCGGCGCAGCGCCTCCGGATCGCCCGGAACCGACCAGGACTCGCCCGGCGACCGGTCCATCGGCACCGTCGCCGCGAAGCTCAGGTACTCCCCCGCCGCGACCGGGTAGCAGACGAAGTGCCCGCCCGGACCGAGCCAGAGGCGCACCAGAGGCGCGCGGGCCGCGTCCGGGAGCCGGTCCATGGGCACCAGGCCCCGGTAGATGCCGAGCCCCGAGAACTCGGGCTCGTCACGCCGGAAGGCCTCGCGGACCGTGGAGTGGATGCCGTCGGCGCCCACGACCAGTTCCGCCCCGCGGACGGTCCCGTCCTCGAAGGTCAGCCGGACGCCGTCACCCGACGCGTCCGTCTCCCGGGCCTCGCTGAGGCGTTCACCCAGCTTGAGGCTGCCCTCGTCGATCAGGGTGAGGAGCGCGTCGTGGAGATGCGCCCGGTGCACCGTGTAGTACGGGGCGCCGAACATCCGCTCGCACTCCGCCCCGAGCGGCGTCCGGGCGATCGGCCGCCCGCTCCACCCCCGTACCTCCATGGCCTCGATCGCCACCGCCCGCTCGCGCAGGGCCGGGCCTAGGCCGAGCCGCAGCAGCGGCCGCACCGCGTTGGGCGAGAGCTGGACCCCCGCTCCCACCTCCGCGAGCCGCCGCGTCTGTTCGTACACCGTGTACGCAATGCCCATGGAGGAGAGCGCGCCGGCCAGCGTCAGTCCGCCGATGCCGGCACCGACCACCGAGACGTGCGGCCGCTCCTCCGCTCCCCACTCGTCCAGATCCCCGAACCGCACCTTGAGACCGCCTTCCGCGTCGCTGCTGTGTCGGCACCGTCGGCGTCACCGTGCCGCGGTCTCCCGCAGCCCGGCCGTCCGCCGCACCCCGAGCATGGGCGGCCCACCCGCCCCCGGCAACGCGGGTCACGCCCCGCGCTGACAACTGTCGCGGCTTCCATGACGTCCGTCACCGCCGCCCCCGCGCGCCCGCTCCGGGTCGCTCCCCCGCGCCTAACGTCGAGGCGGCGCCCCGGAGTCCGTCCGCGGGCGACGACCCCACGACGTCCCACCACCACACCGGGAGGCACACAGTGACACGAGCCGAGGGACCGCGGTGACCGCCGCGGTGGCCGTCGAAGGCCTGCAGAAGCGGTACGGCGACCACGAGGCCGTGCGCGGCGTCGACTTCACCGTGGCCGAGGGCGAGATCTTCGCCCTGCTCGGGCCGAACGGCGCGGGCAAGACCACCACGTTGGAGATCCTGGAGGGCTTCCGGGAGCGCGACGGCGGGCGGGTCGAGGTCCTCGGGCGCGACCCGGGAATCAAGGCCGACGGCCACTGGCTGCGCGGCCAGGTCGGCCTGGTGCTCCAGGACATCGCCGTGGAGCCCTATCTGTCGGTACGGGAGACCGTGGCCCGCAACGCCGGCTACTACCCGGACCCGCGCAACGTCGACGAACTCCTCGACCTCGTCGGCCTGGACGAGAAGAAGGGCGCCAAGGTCAAGGACCTGTCCGGCGGCCAGAAGCGCCGGCTCGACCTGGCGCTCGGCGTCGTCGGCCGGCCCAAGCTGCTCTTCCTGGACGAGCCCACCACGGGCTTCGACCCGAACGCCCGCCGCGGCGCCTGGGACGTCGTGCGCAATCTGCGCGACGACGGCACCACCATCGTCCTCACCACCCACTACATGGACGAGGCGCAGGCGCTGGCCGACTCCGTCGTGGTCATCGCCGAGGGCCGGATCGTCGCCTCGGGCACCCCGGACACGCTCGGCGGACGCGACAGCGCCCAGACCCGGATCCGCTTCGCGCTGCCGACCGGCGCCGCGCTCGCCGACGTACCCCTGCCGGTGAGCGACGTGGAGGACGGGCTGGTGACGGCCGAGACGACCGAGCCGACCGCCGCGCTGCACCGGCTCACCGGCTGGGCGCTCGACCGGGGCACGCCGCTGGACCGGCTGACCGTCGAGCAGCCGACCCTGGAGGACGTCTACCTGAGCCTGACCAGCGAGTACGTACAGCAGGAAGCCTCCTCGCCGTCGTCCGCGCGGGAGCGCGAGGCGCCCGCCGGGCGAGGACGCCGACCCGGACGGAGCCGCTCATGACCACCCTCATCCCCCCGACCGCCGAGACCGCCCCGGCGGCCTCGGCGCGGCGCGCGGACACACCGCCCGCGCGCAACGCGCTGGCCCTGCTCGGCCATCAGATCCGGTACGAGCAGCTGTCGTTCTGGCGCAACCCGCAGTCGATGGTCTTCACCTTCGTGCTGCCGATCGTCATCATCGGCATCTTCGGCGCCGTCTTCAGCGGCGGCGAGGGCCAGGACTTCTTCTTCGGCCTGACCGGCATGCAGTACTACACGCCGGTGATCGCCGCCGTGTCCGTACTCGGCGCCTGCTACGGCCAGTTGGCGATCGTGCTCGCGATGCGCCGGCAGACCGGGGTGCTGAAGCGACTGCACGCCACCCCGCTGCCCGCCTGGGTCTACTTCGCGGGCCTGCTCGTGCACTGCGTCGTCGTCAGCATCGTGGACGTCGCCCTGGTCTTCGGCATCGGCGCGCTCTACGGCGTCGACCTGCCCACCCACTGGGGCGCGGTGCTGCTGACCCTGGTGCTCGGCGCGGCCAGCTTCTGCGCGCTCGGCGTCGGTGTGGCCTCGCTGATCAAGAACTCCGAGGCGGCCCCGGCCGTCGTGCAGTTCATCCAGTTCCCGCTGGTCTTCATCTCGGGCAGCTACTTCCCGATCCACGCCGAGCTGCTCAACACCATCGCGGGCCTGCTGCCCGTGAAGCCCTTCAACGACGCGATGCTGGCGCTCTTCACGCAGGACGCCGGCTTCCAGTGGCGGAACCTCGCGGTCCTCGCCGCCTGGGGTGTCGTCGGCGCCCTGATCGCCGTCCGCAGCTTCCGCTGGGACCCGCGCCCCGAGTAGGACGCGCCGGTACGACACGCACGACGAGCACCACGAAAAGGCCCGGCCGGGGAACCGGCCGGGCCTTTCGTGACCCCGTGGGGGGGGGTGGGGTCAGGGGAGGGGCACCGCGGAGGGACCGGTGCCGTGCGGTACGGGGGCGTGCGCGGCGGCGTCCGCCGGCAGGGGGAAGGCGTGGGCCAGGACCGCGTACGTGCGCAGCTCCTCCAGGAGGCTCAGGCCGAGCCGGTTGTGGAGCATGTGCGCGTGCGAGAAGAGGACCATGCCCGGGTGGAGCGGGGACCGCTCCCTGATCTCGTCCGCGTGGGCGGCGATCCGGGCGTGCCAGCCGGCGAAGGGGCCGTGGGCGCCCGGGTCGAGGGTCACCGCCCCCTCGACCCGGGTGATCGTGTCGAGGAGCCCGGCCGGGTGGCCCGCCTCGGCGGCCCAGGCGCGCCACGCGCCGAGACCGTGGGCGTAGTAGGACGCGCGCTCCGCCGGGCCCCCGAGGGCGGCGGCGACCGCGACGGTGCCGCGCAGGGCCAGCATCGCCCGCTGCCGCTCGCCGCGGACCTTGGGCAGCGCGGCGAGGACGAGGGTGCTGGACAGTTCGAAGAGGGACTCGGCGGCGGGCAGGAGCGACGGCCCGCCGTAGCGGTCGGACTCCGGCTCGTAGACGGCCGGGTGGACGCCGGGGGGCAGGAGGGCCTTCACGGAGGTGTTCTCGCCGGTCTCGCCCGCGGCGGCGAGCCGCTCGGCCCCGCTGCGGTAGGCGGCGGGGTCGAGCGGCTCCTCGCCCGGGGCCGGCGCGCCGGCGACGGCGAGGCGCTCGGTGAGGGCGGCCTCGACGCGCGCGCGTGCGGCGGTGTCGAGGTCGCCCACGCGGAGCCGGAGGTGCGGGCCGGACTGCCAGTAGCGGATGAAGAACCACGGTGTGCCGGGGGCGAGTTCGCGGACGGTGGGGCCGATGACATCGGTTACGGCCCGGTCGTGTGCCGACCGGGCCGTGGTGCCGAGGTGGAGGTGCCAGGCGGTCCATTCGGTCGCCCGCGTCGTGGTGGGCGGAGCCGGAGCCGGAGCCGACGTCAGGGCCGGGGCCGGGGTCGACGTCAGGGTCGGGGTCGGGGTCGGGGTCGGGGTCGGGGTCGGGGTCGGGGTCGGGGTCGGGGTCGGGGTCGGGGTCGGGGTCACGGGAACGCTCCTTCAGAGTCTGAGGTCGAGCAGCGCGCCACCGGTGTCCTGCGGCACTCCCACGACCACGGACAGGACGATCATCTCGTCGGGGTCCAGGCCGAGGACGCGCTGGGTGGGGATCTCCTTGAAGGCCCGCACGGGGCGGGCGAAGAGGCCGGAGGCGGCGGCGGACAGGCAGAGCCCGTGCGCGGCCCACCCGGCGGCGTGCTGCACGGCGCCCCAGCCGGCGGTCCCGAGGCGCTCGAAGAGCTCCCTGGTCCGCACCGACAGGAACACGGTGAGCGGCGCGTCGCGGATGCCGCAGCCGTTGACGGGCGAGACGCCGTAGCCGTACCGCTCCTCCAGGCGCTCGGGCGCGGTCGCGTCGGCGCGCAGCGGGTGCGCGGCGCCGTCCCGCAGCAGGTGGACCCCGTCCTCCCGTCCCTCGACGCCCCGCACCACGGCGGTGACCTTCAACGCCGCGAAGGCGGAGGCCAGTTCGGGTCCCGGCGGGGGGACGGAGAGCCAGCGTGCCGCGCTGTCGAGGGCCTCGGCGGGCACGTTCCGGCGTCGGCCGCTCATGCCGTGCAGGGCGCGCGGCATGCGTCCGGAGTGGCGCCGCCACAGGAGCTCGGCCCAGTCCGGCACGGTCGCCGAGGGGCCGAGCCCCGCCGGGACGGCCGTGGTGAGGGGGGCGGGCGCGCCGCCGTACGTCTGCTCCCGGTTGACGCGGATCAGTGCGGCGAGGGCGGGGTCGGTGCGGCCGAGGTGGGCCGGCGGCCCGGGAACGGATGCCGCCTCCTGGGCCCGCGCCCCCTCGCCGTCCACCTCCACGACGAACGGCAGGGACCAGGCCCAGGCGTCGTCGAGGCCGAGGGCGGGCAGCAGGGCGTGGGCGTCCGCGCCGGGCAGCCGCAGCCGCGCGGGCACCTCGAAGAGTTCGAGTCCGAGACTCAACGCACGGAGCACGAAGCCGAGTTCGATGGCGACGAGCGAGCCGCGGAACCACTGGTAGGCGGGCGGCACGGTGGTGTAGCGGCCGGTGAGGACGACGTTCCGGGCGGGCTCCCCCGGTGCGCCGGTGAGGGCGTGCCGGTCCGGTTCCAGGAGACGCCACGGCGCGCCCGTACCCCCGTCCACGAAGGCGTGGACGGGGAAGAGGCAACGGGGCGAGGCGTACGGCCGGTGGTCGTTGTAGGGGTTCTCGGGCTCCCGGCGCTGCGGTCCGAAGGCGGTCACGAGGGCGCGGCCGAGCCGGACCCCGACCGGTTCGGCCGCGCCGGCCCGGCCGCCCGCTCCCGCCGCGCCGCCCCGGGCCGTCCCCGGCTTCGGCTTCGGCTTCGGCAGCGCCGGGTACGGCAGGGCCGCGAGCCGCTCGTGCGTGCCGAGGGGCAGGGTGTGGCGCGGGCCGCCCCCGCGCGGCGGCGGGGGCGGGACGTGCGTGTCGGGCGGCGGTTGCGGCACCCAGGTCCACGGGGGCGCCTCGGGTGCGTCGTCCCCCGCCCCGTAGGCGTACCAGAGGGGCTCGCGGGCGATGCTGTTGTCGCCCTCGGGGCCCGGCAGGTCCACGGGGCCGCGCCGGGGCGGTGCCCCGGCGGCGCGCGGGGCCGGCGGGGCCGTCACGGGAACGGGTGGGGGTCGAGGGGGATCGCCCGGTGCTCCTGGCCGGTGCCGCGCAGCGCGGCGGTGAGCCGGGGCAGTCCGGCGAGCCGCTGCTGGGCGTGGCCGAAGCACATCGGGACGATGCCGGGGACGACCGCGCGGGCCACGTGGATGCCCGCGTCGGCGTGTTCGCGGCTGGTCTGGTCGACGAGGACGATCCGGTCGAGCCCGGCCTCGGCGAAGAGTCCGCGGACGAGGTCCAGGGCGCCGCGCACGTCGCCGCCGGAGCCGCGGTCCATCCGGCCGGGCCAGTCGGGGAAGGCCTCGTCGAGGGTGACCCGGGGGCCGCCGAGGGCTGCGGTGGCGCGGGCGGCGGTCTCGGGCAGCGAGGAGAAGCGGACGTGGTCCTCCAGCTCCTGGACCAGCCACGGGTCCTCGACCATCGGCTCGACGTCCTCGCGGGTCCAGTCGACCGGGTTGGTGACGAGCTGGGCGACCTCGCGCAGGGCGCCGCGGATCGCGGACCGCGGGTCGGCGCCGGAGCCGGCCGAGGAGAAGGTGGCGGGGAAGGGGTTCAGCCGGTTCACCGCGAGCACCCACACCACGGGCAGGCCGATGTCCTGGGTGGCGACGAGGAGGTGGACGTCGAAGCCGCGCGACTCCATCAGCTCGATCATGGCGCGGCTGGTGGGGTCGGTGAGGGAGGAGTTCGTGATGGCCGGCAGGGGCGCGGCCCGGTGCCAGGAGAGCAGGAACGCGTCCCGCTCCGCCAGCTCGAACAGCGAGTGCAGGGCGGCCTCTTCGAGGTTGGCGCCGACGGCGCAGCCGCTGGACGACTCGTAGAAGTAGTGCTTGCGGCCGGGCGTTCCGGCGGCGCGGGCGGCCCTGCGGTCCCTGCGGTGGTGGTACTCGTACTGGTAGAAGGCGTGGTCGGCGGGGACGAGCAGCGCGCGCCCGTCGTCGAGGTCGTGTCCCCACACCCAGTCCATCGGGGTGTCCGCGTCGAACGGCGTGGCCCTGCTCGTCGGGTGGGCGAGCTGCTCGGCCGTGTACCGGCCGAGACCGGCCGGGTCGACGGCGTGGTCGGCGACCTCCGTGTACGGGCGGTCGGTGAGGACCGGGATGTCGTACGGGAAGCCCGCGAGCCGCTCGTACGCCTCCAGGATCGCCACCGGTCCGGTCTCGGCGAAGGTACGGGCCCGGCCGTGGCCCATCGCCGGGGCGTCGGGCACCACGGCCATGCTCATCGCGAACGGGGCGCGGGACTCGCGGAGGAGGGCGCGGACGGGACCGAAGCGGTCGTCGACCAGACGGTCCTGGAGCACGCCGCGTACGACGAGCCGGCTCGCCGCCGTGCGGGTGACGTCGTCCGGGAACGCGGGCCGGCCGGTCAGGGCGAGCGGCGCCGGGGTCTCCGTACCGTCGAGCCGCTCGTACGCCGGTCCGCAGAGCGGGCAGTGGAAGCTGCGGGCGATGCGGTGACGGCGCAGACCGCGCGGCGAGACCGAGAAGAGCTCGCCGGGGCCGAGCGGCCGCTCCACCAGGTGCTCCAGGGTCGCCCGGAGCAGTTCGGGAAGGAGCGGCGCGCCCGGCCCGGGGGCGGTGGTGGCGTACCGGAGGTCGCCGGCCAGCGGGTGGTCGGGGACGGTGCGGTCGCGGACCTCGGCGCAGCCGGCGCAGCCCGCGTCGGTGCCGGGCCGCCAGAGCGGGCCGACGAGGACCTCGTCGGCCCGGAGCCGGACGGAGAGGTGGGGCCGGCCTGCGGCGGCGGCCTCGTCGAGGCGGTCCCGCTCCCAGTCGAGGTGCCAGCCGCGGTCGACCGCGGTCGTCCCCTCGGGAAGGAGGTCGGCGAGGGCGTCGAGTGCCGCGCGCCAGGCGTCGTCGGCGGGGTGGGCGTCGAGCCCGGGGCCGGACGTCAGGGCGGCGGGCGGTGTGAGGGTGTCAGTGGGCATCGTGGGCCTCCACGGGGCCGTACCAGAGGGGAAGCTCGCCGAGCACCGGGTCGTGGCGGACGGCCTCGCCCCGGTAGGTGGTGCCGGAGCGGGCGGCCAGCCGGGCGCGGAGGGCGTCCAGGGCGGGGCGGTCGGCGAGGAGCAGGGCGTCGGTGGAGAGCGGGTCGACGGTGCCGGCCCCGTCGGCCGTCTGGGTCCGGGCCAGCGCGGTGCACAGGGCGTTCCGGGCGGCCTCCGCCGCGTCGGCGCCCCAGGCGCGCCCGAGGGCGGCGCCGTCGGCGGTCACCTCGGCGAGCCGCCAGTCGAGCCCGGGCAGGGAGTGGAGCCGTATCGCCGGTTCGTGCGGCAGAAGGGCACGGAGTCCGGCGAGGATCCGCTGGCCCTCCGCGTCGAGGTCCTCGCACGCCACGCCGCCCGCGGCCACGGCGGGAGCGCCCGCCGGGAGGGCCGCGGGCGGCACGTGCGGGGTGGCGGTCTTCGCCGGCGGGGGCGCCGTCTCCTCGGCGAGCAGGCGCAACGCGCCGTCGAGGAGCCAGTGTTCCCGCGTGAGCCCGGCCGCCGGGGTGGGAGCCCCGGGGATCTGGGCGTGCGGACCGGCCGCCGGGGTGGGAGCCCCGGGGATGAGGGACCGCAGGGCCGCCAGGGTGACCGCCGCGGTGGCGGTCTCCTGGTGGGCGGCCCAGGCGAGGACCGTGGTCGTGGGGCGGCCGGCGGCACGGAGCTCGGCGGCGCGCAGGGCGAGCGGCATCTGGGGGAGGTCGGCGCCCTCGGTGAGGGCGAGCGGTCCGGTCCAGCGCGCGGCGAGCGGGGTCGCCGTCTCGCGTGCCTCGTCCGGTTCGGGCCGGGGGTCGGTGGGCGCGGCGCCGAGGGTGAAGGGGTCCTCGGGGAGGGAGCCCGGTCGGCCGGTCGCGGCCGCCTGGTGGGCTCCCTCGACGGTCACCCGGTCGGAGACCAGGTCCGTCCCGTGCACGACATGGGCCTCGCCCGGGTCGGCCGTACCGGTGAGGGTGTCGATGAGGAGCTGCGCCCCGAGGGCGCCGGCGAGCGCGTCCGCCACGGGGCGGGGCGCGGGCGCGGTGGACTCGGCGGCGGCCCAGGCGCGGGCCCGGTCGTGGAACGCGGCCCGGACGGCCTGGTGTCCGGGGCCGGTGAGGGCGGGCCCGACGAGCGTGACGCCGGTGGAGCCGAGGAGGACGGGGACGACGAGGGGCGCGTCGGCCGTGGCGGCGGACGGCCCGTCGTCCTCGCGGATGTCGAGCACCGCGTCCGGGCGGCCGGCGGGGCCGTCGTCGGGGGTGAGGACCGTGCCGATCCCGGCCCGGCGCAGACCGCGCACGGCCGGGCCGGTCGCGGTCGCCGGGCCGGTGACGAGGACCGTCGCGGCACGGAGCCGGGCGAAGGTCCCGTAGGGGTCGTCGAGGAGTCCTTCGAGGCGGGCGAGCGACTCGGCGTGCCGCTGCCGTACGTCGGCGGGCGGCTCGGGCGCGGTGTGCGCGGCCGGGTCGAGGAGCAGTCCGTTCTCGCGGAGCCTGTCGACGAGGAGACGGACGGCGGGGCGGGCGCGTTCGGTGCCGATCTCGGCGACGAGCGCGTCCTCGTCGGTGCCGTCCTCCAGGAGCGGCACGCAGCCCTGGGCGACGGCGTGCAGGACCTCGGAGCCGCGCAGCACGAACCGGGCGCGGGCGCCGCTGAAGTAGACGCCGCCGGGGACGGGCGCGAAGTGCAGGTCGGGACGTGCCTTGAGCAGGGTCATCGCTCCTCCCCCTCGGTCGTGGGGTGGTAGGTGAAGCGGCCGCCGGCGGTCCGGCCGACCTCGACGACCCACTCGGTGGCGTGGGTGCCGTCGACGACGCCGGGCAGGGCCTCCTCCAGGTAGCTGCCGCCGGTGTCGGTACCGCGCCGTTCCAGCATCCGGGGCAGGACGCGGGCGCCGAGCGCGCTGCTCAGGTCCACGTACTGGGGCTTCTGCTGGAGCCGCTTGGACTGGATGTCGGGGGCGCCGACGGAGAGGGGACCCTCGTCCTCGGGGACGGTCTTGACGACGACCTCCTCGGGGACGCCGTACCTGGCGCGCCAGGCGTTGAGGGCGAGGAGCCGCTCGTGCTCCTCGGGCCCGGCGGCCAGGGCGGTGCCCAGCTCCTCTCCCCCGTACCAGCGGCGCCGTCCGATGAGGACCTCGCCGACGGCCATGCGGGGCGCGGTGCGGGTGGTGGCCCTGTCCCAGGGGGTGGCGGCGTGCCAGCTGTTGGGGAGGGCGTTGAAGAGGCGGCCGCTGATGGCGAGGCCGGAGGCGACGGAGAGCGGCGGCGGGAAGAGGCCGGGGTGGCCGGTGCCGAGCGGCAGGACACGCAGCGGGGCGCCCTCGGCGTCCTCGACGCGCAGGGAGTCGGTCTCGGGGTCGTGGGCGAGGCGCAGTCCGAACCAGTCGTCGGGGGTGAGGCCGCCGGGCAGGATCGGCGTGTGCGCGTTGACGTTGAGGCGGTGCAGGCCCAGGTCCTCGGTGACGCGGGCGCCGTCGTAGCCGTACACCCGGCGTACGTGCTCGGCGAGGCGGGGCAGCGCGCGGCCGCCGAGGCGCCGGTCGGCTTCCAGGAAGCGGGCGTAGAGCATGCCGTGGCCCGGCAGGCCGTCGTTGAGGACGAGGTGTCCGTCGCCGCGCTGGAGCAGGATGCCGTAGATCAGGGGGTCGCGGCGGAACCGTTCCGGCAGGTCGCCGGTGAGGCCCTCGACCTGTTCCGGGCTGATGCGGAGGGTGTCGTCGCCCTGTGCCACGGCCTCGCCGATGCGGGCGTGGAGGGTCTCGGTGACCTCGCGGCGCAGTTCGTAGATGCGCTCCAGGGAGCCGTCGGCGGGGCCGATGCCCTTGAGCGCGGTCGGGTCGCCGGGACCGTCGGGGCCGTACACGGCGGCCATGGCGGCGGCGCGGCGGGAGACCTCCCCGACGACGAAGGGGGCGTGGGCGGCGAGGGGGACGTTCGCGCCGGGGCCGAACCGCTCGACGAACGCGGCGGTCATGAGGACCCGCACGTCGTGCAGCCAGTCGAAGACGGTGAGGAGTTCGACGGCCGGGCCGAGGTCCCTCAGGGACTCCTTCCAGGGCTCCGTGGCCACCGCGAGCGGCGGCATCACGTAGTCCTCCTCGACCGTGACGTGGGCGGGTCGGCCCGCGGCGTGGCTGAGTTCACCGAGGGCGCCGCGCAGCTCGGCGAGGGCGGCGCCGCGTTCGGCGGCGGGCGCGGCGGTGAAGGCGGGGAGGCCGGCCCTGACGCGGTCGGTGAGCCGCTTGGTCTCCGGGCGGGGGTCGTCGGGGGTGAGCAGGACGTCGTAGTCGGTGGAGCCGTCCTCGGCCTCGTGGAAGGTGCAGAGCAGGCCTTGGGCGACGGCGCCGCGGACCTTCTGGTCGGCCTCCTCGGCGGTGTGGCCGGAGCGCTCGGCGACGTGGGCGACGACGGACGGGAAGGGGCGGGGGCCCATGGAGACCGCGTCGAGGAGGTCGCCGGCCGGGCCGTCGAGGGAGACGGCGGCGCGGCGCATCCCCTCGGGGGCGGGTTTCAGGAAGAACAGCTTCCCGGTGGCCGGATCGGGCGCGGAGGTGGGCGGAAGGCCGATCCACATCTCCTCGACCGGCCGGTCCGAGGGGTCGGGGAGTCCGCCGAGGACGTAGTTGAGCATCACGCGGTCGAGGCCGGGGAAGGCGGTCGCGCCGGGGAAGCCGGCCTCGTCGGGGCCGGGCGCGGCCGGGTCGGGCTGGGCGATGCCGACGGCCGTGAAGCGGGCGAGCGGGCTCGTACGGACCATGGCGCGGGTCACGTACTGGATGAGTCCGCGCTCGGACTTGCGGGACTTGGACGGGACCCTGCCGGGGGCCCGGACGGCCGCGCGGTAGCGCTCGGCCTCCTGGTGGACCTCGGGTGCGACGAGCGCGAGGGAGCGCAGCAGGTCCGGGTCGCCGAGGAGTTCGGCGAGGACACCGCGCTCGCGTTCGGCCGCGTCGGGGTAGCCGGCGACGAGCGCCTCGCGGATCCGGTCGCGCTCCCGGCGGGCTTCGAGCCAGGCGTCGATCACGGGGGTCGCGGGCTCCGGCGCCTTCTTCGGGGCCTTGCCGCTGTTCACGGCGCGGCGCAGGGCGATCAGTTCGCGCCGTTCGGCGTCCTCGGTCGCGGCGCCGATCCGCTCGTACAGCTCGTCGGAGGCGGCGGCGGAGGCCTCGGCGAGGGTCTGCTCGGCGGCGGTGACGAGGACGAGGTGCCGGCGCAGTTCGGCGTCGGCGAGCCGGGCCCTGCGCAGCGGGTTGACCCGCAGGAACCAGAGGGGCTCGGGGGGTGCGGGGGTCCCGGTGGCGCGGGTCCCGGTGGCGCGGGTCCCGGTGGCCGCCTCCTCTGTCGATACGGTCACGGGCTCGGGCGTCGGTACGGTCACGGGCTCGGGCGTCGGGTCGGGTGTCGCTACGGGCGGCGTCGCCCCGCGGGCCGGGCCGGGCGGGCGCCGCGGCTCCGTCGGGATGCCGATCACGGGGGCGGTCATCGGAGGGCTCCCTCGGGGGCGGTGCCCGGAGCGGGGCTCGGGGCGGGGGTGGATGAACTCTTCTTCCCGGCCGGGGCGTTCGCGGCGACGCGCTCGCGCCAGGAGACGCCGAGGACCTCGTCGACCGTCTCGGCGACGGCGAAGCAGGTGTAGTAGCGCTGCATCGGGGAGACGGTCAGCAGCGGCAGCTGCTCGTAGAAGAGGTTGGTGAGGAGACGGAAGGAGGCGAACCAGGGGGACGGGGCCGAGGTCACCCCGGCCTCGCCGACGGTCCGGTGGAAGTCGCTGTCGGGCTGGTCGCCCTGGGGCACGACCGCGGTGGCCCCGGGCGGGCCCATCGCGGAGCGGTCGAGCCCGGCGGTGACGCCGTCGAGCAGGTCGAGGGTGAGGGTGCCGGCGGCGACCGCGCTCTCCAGGGCCCCGGCGCCGTAGGCGAGTCCGGTGCGCCAGGCGGCGGCGGTCGCGGAGACCTCGCCGCTCAGCCGCTGCTCGACGACCCGGCGGAGCACGGGCGCGTCCCGGTCGAGGCGCTGCCGGAAGACGGGGCGCACGTCCTTGGTGGGCGCGGCCCAGGCGAGGAAGGCCTCCACGTGGGAGCGGGGCGAGAAGACGCCGTAGCCGAGACCGAGGGTGTGGGTGTCGGCGAGCGCGACGAAGGCCTCGGCGAGCCGCACAGTGCCGGAGCCGGGTTCGCCGGCGAGACCGTCGATCGTCCGGAGCAGCGCGGGCGTCAGAGCCCCGTGCACGACGGTGCGGAAGCGGTCCAGGCGCGGGTCGCGGGCAGCGTCGCCGGCCGGGCCGCCGGGCGCGATCCGCTCGACGGCGCCGTGGTCGCGCAGCGGCAGGTACGGCGGCTGCACGGCCTCCAGGCGGCCGAACTCGCGGGCCTGGTCGAGGTAGGTCTCCTCGGTGAGGGCCCGGGGCGGGTCGAGCGGGCCGGCGTCCAGGCCCCGCAGGACCGCCTCCCAGTCGGGGCCGCCGCCCGGGACGCCGGTGGCGTCGCGGGCGAGGATGTCGACGTGCGGCCCGTGGAGCCACCCGCGGCGCAGCTGGACGGCGGGAGCGCCCGCCTCGTTCAGCGCGCGGGCGACCGGTACGACGTACCGGGCGAGCCAGGCCGGTGTGACCGGCATCCGTGTGTGCAGCCGCACTCCCGTCAGGCCGTCGGAATCCGGCTTCACGGCAGTGCGCTCCAGCGCATCAACCCCCATGCTTTCGCACCTTCCGAGAATTCGAGAACAACGTCCTGGGATTTACTTTCACTTCCGGCCGTCATCATGTGCCGGCGGAATTGCGGCGCGACAGGGAAAAGAGGTCCGCGCTGACATGTGTCACGCTTTACGTGACGCTCGGGCCAGGGCTTCGTTCGAGCACGGCCGAGTCGGACTGGCTGAAAATAGACAACGCGGTCGGATCATCGCGGACCGCCGCTGTAGGGTCCGCGCCATGACTACGGAAACCACCGACGCCGAGTGCCTGGCGCTCACGCGTAATCTGCGCCGTCGCGGCGCGATCGTCCTCGCCGTCTTCGCCCTCGTCTGGGCCTTCGCGGGTGGTTCGGGGATAGCGGCGGTGCCCGTGTCCGTCGCGGTCGGGGTCGTCGCGGCCGTCGTGACGGCCGGCGCGGTGGTGCTGGCGTTCCGGGGCACGGCGGGTCCGGTGACCCGTCTCGTACGGCTGCCGGAGAAGTGGAACCGGGGGGTCGGCCTGGTCAACGTGGCCGAGCTGGTGGCGATCTTCGCGGTGATCGCCGCGTCGAACGCCTCGGGCCACCCGGAGTTCATCCCGGTCGGGATCTGTCTGGTCGTCGGGCTGCACTTCTTCCCGCTCGCCCGCCTCTTCGACCAGGGGCAGTACAAGTGGACCGCGATCCTCCTGACCGCGGTCGCGCTGGTGGGGCTCGCCGTCCTGGCGGCCGGCACCACGGCGGAGACGATCCGTACGGTGGTGGGCCTGGGCGCGGCGATCGTGCTGTGGGCCTCGTCCTTCCACGTCGCCCTGCGGGGCTGACGCCCGGACGGGCCCCTCTCCACCGCACGCGAGGATGCGCCACCCGGCCTGGGCCGGGCGGTCGCATCCTCGTGCGTCGTGCGTTCGGCTCCGGTTACCCGGTCAGCAGGCCGAGCAGGTGGAGGAGGACGACGACGAGGTGCCGATCGAGCCGCTGGAGGCACCCATCTCCGGGAGGGCCACGCCCTGGGCGACCTCGAGGGTCTCCAGCTCCGCGACGTCGAAGTCGTCGAAGGCCGCGTCGTCGCCGTTCTTGATGTCGTCGATGCTCATGGTGTGTTTCCTTTCAGCGTTTCGGTGAGGGGATGTTCAGCAGGCGGAGCAGGTGGAGGACGAGGAGGAGGAGGTGCCGATCGAGCCGCTGGAGGCACCCATCTCCGGGAGGGCGACGCCCTGGGCGACCTCGAGGGTCTCCAGCTCGTCGACGTCGAAGTTCTCGAACGCCTTGTCCGCGTCCTGGCCCTGCTTGATGTCGTCGATGCTCATTCTGAATTCCTTTCCGAATTCTTCTCGGCAACCGTTCGGCTGCAACACCAATAATGCTGACCGACCCTCTCCCGCACCAGCCTTTCCGAGCGCCGCCTGACGTTTATCACGCCCGGAATAACCGGCGTCACGCCGGAGCGCTCACGGATTTCCCGGCAGGGACCACTCGGGGCTGTTGAGCATGCGCCAGCCCTCCCCCGGCTCACCTGCGACGGAGTCGTCCGGACGCCGGCTGCCGAGCAGGAAGTCGCCCACGGAGGACTCCTGGAGGTAGTCCAGGCCCAGGACCCGCGCCGACATGTCGGCGTCGCCGTTGCCGAGGGCGCACGGGGCCAGGCCCAGGGCCGTCGCGACCAGGTACATCGTCTGGTAGAGCACGCCCGTGTGCCGGAGCGTGGTCGCGTAGGCGATGGCCCGGTACTTCCACGCCATGCGCTGGAAGCGGGCGGTGACGGTGATCAGGACGTCGGGGCGCGCCTCCATGCCGGTGGCGCGGGAGGCGACGTGGAAGAGGGACTCCCGGTCGGCCTCCTCCTCGTTGCGCAGGACGAGCCGGTGGCCGACGGGGTCGTAGTAGTAGATGCCGGGGGCCAGGCCCTCGCAGCGCCGCACGGTGACGTACAGCTCCAGCTCGTACCCCTGGCCGCCGCTCGGGTACGGCCGGGAGACGACCTCGTCGCGCTCGCTGCCGGGCTCCGGCGTGTAGTGCGCGCGGACCCGGGCGACGCGGTAGAGGAGCTCGCCGAGCTGGCGCGCGGTCATCTCCTGGTCTCCGTAGCCCCGGATGGAGCGCCGGGTCTCGATCGCCGTGGTGAGGGACGGGTCGTGCGCCGCGACCTCCTCCCGGGTCGGCCGGTACAGGGGGACGGAGGGCCCCTCGGGGACGGGTCGCACCGCCGGCCGGGGCTCCACCGCGCCCCGGTGGGGGTAGACGGCGCCGAACACGTCGTCGTACCGGCCGGAGCGGACGCGCGAGTGGAAGAGGAGGTCGTGGAAGTCCCACTGGCGCAGGACGGGTTCCTCGTCGGAGGCGAAGACGCCGTTCTCGTCGGCGAGTTCGGCGAATCCCGCACCGACGAGATGCCCGAGGACGTCGGCGGTGCCGACCGCGTCGAGCCCGGCGTCCGCGCCGAGGCGGCCGGGGGCGCCGGGCTCGCCGAGCGCCGCGGCCAGGCTCCGGGCGGCGGGGGCGGTGAGCACGGCCCGGAACTTCACGAGCGGCGACTCCAGGACGAGGGCGCCGTCGCGGGTACGGCAGAAGGCGAAGCGGGAGAGGCGGACGGTCGCGTCGGCGGGGACGGCGACGGGGCGGTAGGTGGCGTCGCGGGCCACCGGTTCGAGCCGGAGGAGCTCCCGGCCCCCGTCCCTGGCGAGGACGGCGTGGGCCACCAGGTGCCGCGCGCGGTCGAGGACCCGCTCGAACCGGACGCGCTCGGCGGGGCGGAGGCCCGCGTACAACTCCTCTGCGGGCAGGGGCCCTTCGGCGAGCCGCTCCAGGGCGGTCCGGACACCGCCCCGGACGGGCCGGACGGCGAGGGAGGTGACGGGCCCGACGAAGGTGGCGACGTCGGCCGTGTCCCCGTCCGAGCCCTCGCCCTCGCCCTCGCCCTCGGTGAAGAGGACGCGGACGCCGCCGGTGAACGCCGGTACGGCGGGGGCGGGTTCGATGGCGGGCGGCCCCGGTTCGGTGGCCGACGGCGCCGTGGCGGGTGGTTCCGTGGGGGCTGGAGCTGTCTGCGTGGTCTGCACGGTGCCTCCGGGTGCGCGAGGATGACGGTCCGGCGCCGGGGCCGTGCGGCCCGGGGGCCGGCGGACGGGAAGGCGCCGTACGCAGGGCAGACGCCGGGCCCCACTCTCGCGCCCGGCACCCGGTCCCGATCCACGGCTGCCAAAAGCGGTGACATTTCCCGGGAAGCACGTGACGGGCGGCATTCCGCGCCGTGACTCCCGTCATCCCGGAGCGCCCGATTCCCTTCCCCGCCGGGGAAAATGACCGAGGTCATCGATCGCGTGACACATGCAAGTACCGGCGCGAACCCGCTCGGAGTTCCGCCCGGTCGCGCTCATGCTCGGAGAGCGAATTCACCACCGTTCCCGGAAAACCGTCACGTTAGGAATCCGCTGTGTTCTCTCGCCGCCATGCGATACGACTCGGACTCACCGCCGGTGCCGTCGGCGCTGTCGGCGCGGCCGGCGGGGTGTTCCAGAGCCTCACCTCCGGGACCCCGGCGGTGGCCGCCGAGCCGCCCGCAGGCCCGCCCGCGGTCACCCCGTTCACCGTGCCGCTGCCGCGGCCGCGGGTCCTCGCGCCGTACCGGAGGACCCGGTCGGCCGACTACTACGAGGTCGTCATGCGCCGGGCGAGGGTCCAGATCCTGCCCGGCCTGCGGACCGAGGTCCTGACGTACAACGGCACCTTCCCCGGCCCCACCATCCGGGCCCGCAGCGGCCGCACGACGGTCGTGAAGCAGGTCAACAGGCTCTCCGCGCCGACCTCGGTCCATCTCCACGGCGGGAACAACCCGCAGGACCAGGACGGCGGGATGATGGACCTGATCCAGCCGGGCCGGTCGAAGACGTACGTGTACGCCAACCGCCAGGTGGGCGCCACGCTGTGGACTCACGACCACGCCCACCACATGGAGTCCGAGCACGTCTACCGGGGCCTCTCCGGGCTCTACCTCCTCGGCGACGAGGCCGAGGACCGGCTCGGACTCCCCTCGGGGCCGTACGAGGTGCCGCTGATCCTGCGGGACGCGCACTTCGACGCGGCGGGTCAGATGCTCTACACGATGGACGACGCCCTCAACCGCACGACGATGCTGGTCAACGGGGCCCCCTGGCCGTACCTGAAGGTCAAGGCCCGCAAGTACCGCTTCCGCATGGTCAACTCCTGCAACCTGCGCATCTTCGTCCTCGCGCTCTCCGACGGCAGCCCGGTCATCCACGTCGGCTCGGACGGCGGCCTGCTGCCGGCGCCCGCGCCCTCGCCGGTGATCGTCCTCTCCCCCGGCGAGCGCGCCGACTTCGTCGTCGACTTCTCGCGGTACGCGCCGGGCACCCAGGTCACCCTGGCGAACATGCTGGGACCCGGGCCCACCGAGCTCGTCGGGCAGATCATGCGCTTCGACGTCGAGGAGAAGGTCGCCGACACCAGCCTGGTGCCGGACGTCCTGACCACCCTGCCGCCGCTGCCCACGCCGACCGTCGAGCGGAGCTTCGAGCTGCGGATGGACGAGCCGGGCACGGGCCACCTCGCGTACATCAACGAGAAGACCTTCGACCACGACCGGATCGACACCGAGATCGCCTGGGGCACCACCGAGGTGTGGACGGTCAAGAACACCAGCACCACCGTCCCGCACAACTTCCACACCCATCTGGTGCAGTTCCGGATTCTCGAACGGGACGGAATGCCGGTCTATCCGGCGGAGGCCGGACTCAAGGACACCGTCCTGCTCTTCCCGGGACAGACCGCGAAACTCCAGCTGACCTTCGACACGCACCGCGGGGTCTTTCCCTACCACTGCCACATGATCGACCACAGCGCCATGGGAATGATGGCGCAGATGCGCGTCTCCTGAGGAATTCCCTTGTCCTCACCTCTCCCCTCTCTCTTTCGGAAAGGAGGAACCATGTACGTACGCCGCATTCTCGACGCTCTCGGAAAGGACCCGGGGCGCGTGGTGATCCACCGCGCCGACGAGGCCGTCACCGCCGGCCGGCTCGCCGGCTCGGTGCGGGCCACCGCCGCCCTGCTGCACTCCCGCGGCGTCCGCCCCGGCGACACCGTCGCCGTGCTCACCGGCCCCAACCGGCCGTCGATGCTCGGCGCCCGGTACGCCGTCCATCTCCTGGGCGCCACCTCCGTGTACGTACGGTCGATGAATCCGCGGACCGACACGGAGACCTTCTCGGTCGCCACCCAGGCCCAGCTCCTTGAGGACCTCGGGGTGTCGGTACTGCTCGTCGACGACGAGAGCGCCGAGCGCGGCGCGTGGCTCACCCGCCGCGTACCGGCCGTGACCGCGCTGACCCTCCCGTGGGGGACGGCGGCCGGCCCCGCGGCACCACCGCTGCCGGCCCGGCTCCCCGAACCCCGCCCGGACGACCTCGCGACCGTCGAGTTCACCAGCGGGAGCACGGGCCGGCCGAAGATGGTCGCCCAGCGGTACGACACACGTGAGGAGCTCGTCAGCCGTCTCGCCCATGGCCTCGATCCCCGGGGACCCGCGACGCTGCTGTCCGTCACGCCGATCAGCCACACGACCGCTCCGATGGCCGACGCGGTCCTCGCGAGCGGCGGACGGGTCGTCCTGCACGACGAGTTCGAACCGGGCGGCGTCCTCGACGCCTTCGAGCGGCACGGGGTGACCGACGTCTACCTCGCCGTCCCGCACCTCTACCGGCTCCTGGACCACCCGGCCGCCCCGCTCACCGAGCTGTCGTCACTGCGCCGCATCACCTACAGCGGCACCCCGGCGGCCCCGGCGCGGGTGGCGCGGGCCGTCGAGCTCTTCGGCGACGTGCTCATCCAGGTGTACGGGACGACGGAGGCGGGCGGCATCAGCAGCCTCAACCCGCTGGACCACCGCGAACCCGAGCTGCTCGGCTCGGCGGGCCGCCCCTTCCCCTGGGTGCGGGTGGAGATCCGCGGCCCCGGCGGCGGACCGCAGGTGGAGCGGGGGGTGTCGGGCGAGATCTGGATCAGCTCGCCCACCGTCACGGCCGGCTACCTGGGCGACGAGGAACGCACCGGGACGGTCTTCCGCGACGGCTGGCTGTGCACCGGCGACCTGGGGCACTGGGACCGGTACGGCTACCTCCGGCTCGACGGCCGGGTGGGCGACGTGATCAAACACGGCGGGCTCAAGCTGGACCCGGCGGCCATCGAGGAGGCGCTGATGCGCCATCCGCAGGTGCGTCAGGCCACGGTGTTCGGGGTGCGCGACCGCGACTGGGTGGAGCAGGTGCACGCGGCCGTCGAGCTGTACTCGGGGGCCGGGCACACCTCCTGCGACCTGCGGGGGTACGTGGCCGCGGCGCTGACTCCGGAACACACCCCGGTACGCGTCTCGGTCTGGCCCAGGCTCCCCCTCACCCCCTCGGGCAAACCGGACCGCGCCTATCTGCGCTCCGTCTCGCCACCGGACCCCGCCACCACGAAGGCCGCCGCGCCGCCGGGCTCTCTCGCCACCAAAGCGCCCGCGCCACCGGGCCCCATCGCCACCAAGGCCCCCGCGCCACCGGGCTCCCGCGCCACCAAAGCGCCCGCACCGCCGGGCTCCCTCGCCACGAAGGCCCCCGCGCCACCTGGCCCCATCGCCACGGACACCCCCGGTGCCCCGCGCGTCGGCGGACCGGCCCTCAGCTCCCCGCGCGGAGCCACCGCGCGGGCCGACCCCGTCCGCGTGAGCGGCGCGGGTCACCAGCCCGATCACGCCTCCTCGCGAACCAGAAAGGGCGTTCCATGACCGGTTTCGGCCACTTCGCCCGGTCGCTGCGGCTACGGCGGCTCTACCGCCACAGCACGGCCGGCCTGATGATCACCCCTCTCGACCATTCGATCCACGACGGTCCCGTGGTGCCGAAGGGCACCACGCTCGACCAGCTCGCCGCCCGGATCGCCGCCGGCGGTGCGGACGCCGTCGTCGTGCACAAGGGCAGCGTCCGGCACATCAGCCCGGAGCGGTTCGCCGCGATGTCGCTGATCATCCACCTCAACGCGAGCACCAGCCAGGCGCTCGACCCCGACGCCAAGTACGTCGTCGCCGGCGTCGAGGAGGCCCTGCGCCTCGGCGCGGACGCGGTCAGCGTCCACGTCAACCTCGGCTCCGACGACGAGCGGCAGCAGATCGGCGACCTCGGCCGGATCGCCGACGCCTGCGACCGCTGGAACCTGCCGCTGCTCGCGATGGTCTACCCGCGCGGGCCGCGGATCAGCGACCCCCGGGACCCGGCCGTCGTCGCGCACGCCGTGACGATCGCCGCCGACCTGGGCGCGGACCTGGTCAAGACCGTCTTCCTCGGATCCACCGCGGAGATGCTCGACCTGACCGCGGCCTGCCCGGTGCCGGTGCTCGTCGCCGGCGGACCCGCCCTGGAGAAGGAGGAGGAGGTCCTGGCGTACGTCAGGGACGCCATCGCCGGAGGGGCGGGCGGGGTGGCCATGGGCCGCAACATCTTCCAGGCCAAGGACCCGCGCGCGCTGGCGGCCAAGGTGGCCCGGATCGTGCACCACTTCCCCGAACAGCACTTCACCACCGGCCCGTTCAGCGAGGCGGGCGGACGGGAGCGGCTGCACAGCGAACGCCTCACCCCCGACCACCTCGACGGCACACCGCTCGACGACCCGCACCCGCACACCCCGCACCTCGACGACTCATCTCTCGACAACCTGACAGGAGGTCCGCATCATGACGGACGCCAAACTGTGCTGGCTTGACATCCGCGAGGCCGGCGACGCCACCGCCGCCGTCCTGGAGGAGGCCGTGCACCAGAAGATCGACGGCATCGTCGCCGCCGACCCGGCGGTCTTCGCCGGTCTGCCGCCCACCGTGCGCAAGATCCTGCTCTTCGAGAACGGCGCCCCGACCGTCCCCGCCGACCTGGGCGAGGCCGACGTGGTGATCGTGCCCGGCCCGCGCGACGGGCGGGCCGAGCTCGAAGCGGCCCACCCGGAGGTCCGGTTCGGGCGGTACGTGGAGATCGTCGACGCCGACACCCTGGAGGACGCGTGCCTGGCGGCGCGTCTGGAGGCGTGGAGCGTCCTCGACTTCCGCGACCCGACGAAGATCCCGCTGGAGATCGTCATCGCGGCCGCCTCCGGCGCGCCCGGTTCGATCGTGACGACGGCCGCCGACACCGAGGAGGCCGAGATCCTCTACGGCGTCCTGGAGCACGGCTCGGACGGGGTCCTGATGCGGGGCCGCAAGGTCGGCGACGCGACCGCCCTGCGGACCGCGGCGACCGCGCACGGCGGTGAGATCTCCCTGGTCGAGCTGGAGGTCACGGCCACCACGCACATCGGGATGGGCGAGCGCGCCTGCGTCGACACCACGACCCACTTCCGCAAGGACGAGGGCATCCTGGTGGGCTCCCACTCCAAGGGCATGGTCCTGTGCGTCAGCGAGACCCACCCGCTGCCGTACATGCCGACCCGCCCGTTCCGGGTGAACGCGGGCGCCCTCCACTCGTACACCGTGGGTCAGAACGGCCGCACCCACTACCTGAGCGAGCTGCACGCCGGCAGCTCCGTCCTGGCGGTCGACGTCGACGGCCGCACCCGACCGGTCAGCGTCGGCCGGGTGAAGATCGAGACCCGTCCGCTCATCTCCATCGACGCGGTCGCGCCCAGCGGTCAGACGGTCAACCTGATCCTCCAGGACGACTGGCACGTGCGGGTCCTCGGTCCCGGCGCCTCGGTGCTCAACAGCACCGAACTCAAGCCGGGCGACCGCATCCTGGGGCACCTGCCGACGGCCGACCGTCACGTGGGCTACCCGATCAACGAGTTCTGCCTGGAGAAGTAGGAGCGTACGGAGCGCCCCGCTCCACCACGTCGTGAAGCCCCGCCCCGGCACACCCCGTGCCGGGGCCGGCGCGCGTCCGGTCCCGGCCGTCCCCGACGCCGCCGGGACGGCCCTCACAGCAGCCCGCACTCCGCGGCGATGCGCGCCGCGTCGAACCGGTTGCGGCCGCCGAGCTTCTTGATCGCCGCCGAGGTGAGGTTCCGTACCGTCCCCGCCGCGAGGTAGAGCTCGCCCGCGATCTCCTTGACCGTCGCCCCGCCGGCGGTCAGCCGCAGCACGTCCGTCTCACGGACGCTGAGCACCGTCTCCCCGGCCGCCGGGGTCCGCAGCAGCCCCGGGTCGACGGTGAGGCAGCCCCCCGCCACCCCCACCAGGGTCGTGATCAGTTGCGGCAGCCGGGCCGTCTTGGGGACGACGCCGAGCGCCCCGGCGGCCACCGCCCGGTCCACCACGGACGGCGTGGCCGAGCCGACCATCAGCGCCACGCCGCAGCTCGGATGGTGCGAGCGCACCTCGGTCGCCGCGTGCAGCGCCTTGCCTCCCATGGTGCTCTCGCCGAGCAGCAGGACGGTCGGCCGGTGCCGTTGGACGGCGGGCAGCACCGCCTCGAACGTCGTGGCGAGCCCCACGACGTCCAGGCCGTTGGTGCCGTTCAGGGTCTCGGCGAAGGCCTCCAGGACCAGTTGGTGGTCACCGGCCACGACGACGCGAATGGACATCTCTCTCCCCGTGGTGACTTCTGTGGCGGCGGCCCTCGCGGGCCGCCGGTCAGCGACTGGTCGCCCGCGCCGCGTCGGCGGCCAGGCCGTCGACGACGGAGTGGACCCAGTCGCGGTCCTCCGCCGTCGTCGTGCCCGGTCCGGCCTGGGCGGCCGGCGTGCGCTCGATGTGCCGGGCGCCGGGCGGCAGCGCGGCCGCGAGTGCGGCCGAGACGGCGCGGAAGGCGCGTGTCAGTTCTCCGGTGGCGTCCGGCGGCGGCAGGACGACGACGGCGGCGTCCACCGGTGCGGCGTCGGCGGCGATCTGGCCGGGCAGCCGCCCGGCCTCGGCCGGATCGCCGACGTCGATCCGGTACGGCAGGGCCACCAGGCCGGCGTCGGTGAGCGCCTTGCAGAGGAAGGCCGCGTTGGTCGCGGCGTCGTCGCCGCGGTCAGGGTGGCCGGCGCCGACGACGGCGACGACCGCCCCGGCGGCGCACAGGCGGGTCGTGAGCTCCCGGCCGACGCCCGTGGTGGCGTCGACGACGAGGGCGACGAGACCGTCGAGCCGCGGCGGGGAGGATCCGGTCTGGAGCACGTGAACTCCCTTACGAGGAGATCGTCGAACGGGTAGCGTGATGATCGTGTGAACGGGGTGAATCGGGCGGCTCGCGAAAAAAGCAGGGCCACCGGTTCTGAGGTCTCCGCCTGTGACCAGGCCGGGGACGGTGTAAGACCGTGGTCCGAAGGGGGACACCACGTGGACGAGGTCTCGTCACTCGATCAGCACACACTGGGCGTGTACCGCGCGATCCTGTTCCACAAGGAACACGATCCCGAGCGCCTGGCGAAGCTGCTGACCTGCACGACGGAGCGCGTGGAGGAGGCGCTCGACCTGCTGACGCGCCTCTCGCTGCTCGCGCCGTCCCGGGACACCCCGGGCCGGATGCGCGCGGTGAACCCCTCGCTCGGACTGAAGGTGCTGCTCCAGCGGGAGGAACGCGAGCTGGCCTCGCGGCAGCAGCGGATCGAGCAGAAGCATGCCGCCCTCTCCGCCCTCGCGGCCGAGTACACGGCCTCGGGGCCCTCGGGCGGTCTCGACGGGGCGGAGCACCTCGACAACGTCGACGACATCCGCATCCGGCTCGAAGCCCTCGCCGAGTCCTGTACGCACGAGTCGCTCGCCTTCCATCCGACCAAGACGCTCAGGGCGGAGTCCGTGGAGGCCGGCCGGCCCCTGAACGAGCGGGCGATGGAGCGCGGCGTGCGCTTCCGGACGATCTACCTGGACAGCGTCGCGGGCGACCGGGTCACCCGGGGGCACGCCCAGTGGATGACGGAGCGCGGCAGCGAGATCCGGACCTCGCCGACCCTCCCGATGCGTCTCCTCATCGTGGACACGACGGCGGCGGTCGTGGCCGGACTGCCGGGGCAGGCCCAGCCGTCCGCGCTGCTCTTCAGCAGCCAGCCGGTGGTCATGGCCATGCGGGCCCTCTTCGAGGCGTACTGGGAGCACTCCACCCCCCTCGACGGGCCCGGTGACGCCCTGCTGCCCGGTGGGCTGACGCCGCAGGAGCGCAAGCTCCTGCAGCTCCTGGCCAGCGGTCTCACCGACGAGGCGGTGGCGCGGGCGCTCGGCATCGGGGTGCGGACGGAGCGGCGGATCGTGGCCGACCTGATGGAGCGGCTCGGTGCGTCCAGCCGGTTCGAGGCGGGGGTGCAGGCGACGCGCAGGGAGTGGATCTGACGTCGTCCGGCGGCGATGGTGACACGCATGGTGGTCAGTCCCTCGGAGTGGTGTCCCAGACGAAGTCGCCCGGGATGTCGGGGAAGCAGGGCAGGCCGGGGAGGCAGATGCCCGGGAGGTCGCCCGGCATGCCGGGGCGGGGCGGCAGGTCCCAGACGAAGTCGTCGGCGCTGTCGGTGACGACCGGCGGGGCCACGGGCGCGGCCTCGGCCGGGGAGGCCATCAGCAGACCGCCGAGGACGGCGGCGGCGAGGGCGGCGAGGACACTGCTCGCGCGGCGGGAGCGACAGGACATGTGGGTCTCCATTCCGAGGTGCGGATGCGGTACGGGTGCGGCGTACGTGCGTGTCAGGAGGTCCTTGGCGGCCGGTGGCTTTTCGGCCGTCCCGCCCGCACACCCAGAGGAAACCACTGCCGGGACCCGGCTGTCCGCTTCCGGACAGGCCAGGAAGCTGCCTGGCAAAGAGCTGCCTCAGGACCTGCGGGAAAAGCGGAGGTCCGCTCCGATCGGACCCTTCTCTTCCGGCCAGAAGGCCAGGTCGGGGGCGCGCACCCGACCGGCCGCGCTCCAGCCGCAATCCGGCCACGGGCACATGCCGGAACGAGTTGCCGGACGCACCCGGCGAACGGGGCGGCGACCGGGGGGTCGGAAGCCGCCGACGGCCCGGGGGCCGGAGGGGGGACTGAGGGGGCCGGCGGGGATCCGGAGGAGGGTCACCGACCGGTCATCGACGGGTCATCGGACGGCCGTCGCCGGATCATCGGTGACTCATCGGTGGCACATCGCACGCTCGTCGCCCGCCCATCTGCGGCCCATCGCGGGATGAGGGACCGGCGGGCGGAGGGCCGGGGCACCGTCGGTGCGCGGGCCGTGCGCCGCCCCGGCCGGACGGCTCGGGCACCGGGGAGTCCGGGAGGCGTCACCGGACGGCCGGCACCGGGGCAAGAGGTCCGGGAGGCGTCACCGAACGGCCGGCACCGGGGCAAGAGGTCCGGGAGACGTCACCGGACGGCTCGGGTACCGGGGCCCCGGACGGGCGGCAACTCGGCGTTGCGGCACCCGTCCCGGGCGGGTGGGTCAGGCCTTGCTGAGGTGGGACCAGAACTCGTCCCAGGACAGCCTGCCGTCACCGTTGTCGTCGCGCTGCTTGATGAGGGCCTCGGCGACCGTCTCGGTGACGTGGAAGTCGCCCAGCTGCGCCATGACGCTCTTGTACTCGGTGGCGGTGATGAAGCCGTCCCCGTCCACGTCGTACCGGTTGAATGCCGTGCGTGCCGACTCGATGTCCGCCACTGCTTCCGCCCCTTCATGGTGCTTCTCTGACGGGGTCAGATTAGCTGGCCCGGTCGGGGCTACCGGAAGACGCCCGTGTGACCGAGGGAGTAGCGGCCCGGCTGGGGGTAGACGGCGAGGCCGTGGGGGCCGCCGCCGACCGGGATGCGGGCCAGCTGCTTCCCGTTCGTGGTGTCGATCGCGTAGACCTCGGAGTCGTAGCGGCCGGACAGCCACAGCACCTTGCCGTCGGCGGAGACGCCTCCCATGTCGGGGGAGCCGCCGTCCGGCAGCCGCCACTTCTTGGTGAGCCTGTTCTTCTCGAAGTCGAAGACGGAGACCGAGCCCTCGCCGCGGTTGGGGATGTACATCTCGCGCGAGTCCCGGCTGATGTACAGGCCGTGGCAGCCCTTGCCGGTGGGCAGCAGCGTCGGGGTGGTGAACTTCTCGCCGTCCAGCACCCACACGCCGTGGGCCATCATGTCGGCGACGTAGAAGGTCTTGCCGTCCGGGGAGATCTTCACGTCCTGCGGCATGGCGCCCTCGAAGGGCAGTTTCTGCTGGCCGATCACCTCCATCTTCTCGGTGTCGACCTTGAGCAGCTCGCCGGAGAACTCGCAGGAGACGACGAAGTAGCGTCCGTCGGCGGAGAAGTCGGCGTGGTTGACGCCGTAGCAGCTGACCGGGACGGTCTTGCGCCGCTCCATGGTGTGCGGGTCGCGGAAGACGAGTTCGCGGTCGAGGGAGGCCATCACGATCGCGTACTTGCCGTTGGGGGTGAAGTAGAGGTTGTACGGGTCGTGGACCTCGACGGGCTTGCCCGCGACGCCGGTGGCGGGGTCGATGGGAGTGAGGGTGTGGCCCCGGTTGTTGTTGACCCAGAGGGTCTTCAGGTCCCAGGAGGGCACGACGTGCTGGGGCTGGACGCCGACGGGGATGGTCTCGACGACCTGGTAGGTGGCCGGGTCGATGACGGAGACGGTGTTGGAGTTGGTGTTGGGGACGTAGACCCGGGACGGGAAGTTCCTGACGACCGGGGAGAGCTTGCCGGGCCGGTCGGCGGCGTAGACGTCCTCGGGGTCGAGCGGCGGCGGCATGCCGGGGAGCCCGGCGGGGGCGGCCGCCGGCTTGGGGACGGCGGGGGCGGCGGCCTTCCTCACCGGGGCGGCGCCGTCCTCCGGGTCCCCGCCGCCGCAGCCGGCGAGGGTGGCGAGGAGGGCGGCGGCGAGGAGGGCCCCGGTCCTCGCCGTGAGCCTCCTGACCGGGCGGGGGGCGCTCAGGAGGGGGCTCGTGGCGTGTCTCTGCGTGGGGTGGGCCATCAGGTCAGCAGCTCCGTGGTGGTGACCGCGCGCAGTCCGCGGCGGTCGAGGTCGGCGAGGAGGAGGGGCAGCGCGGCGGCGGTGTCCGGGTAGCCGAAGTGCAGGCTGACGACGGAGCCGGGGCGGACGACCCCGGTGACGTTGCGCACGACGGCGTCGGCGCCGGGCGAGGTGAAGTCGAGGGAGTCGACGTCGTACGAGAGGACGTGCGGGTATCCGGCGCGGTGGGCGGCGCGCAGGACGGCGGGGGTGGCGTGCTGGGTGCGGGAGGGCCGGAACCAGGTGCCGATGGAGCCGGTGAGCCGGCGCAGCCGGGTGGCGCAGGCCTCGATCTCGGCCCGGGCCTCGTCCTCGGTCATGGCGTTGACGTCGATGTGGCGCTGGGTGTGGTTGCCGAGGTCGTGTCCGCCGTCGAGGACGCGGCGGGCGAGGTCGGGGTGGGTGTCGAGCCAGCTGCCGACGGCGAGGACGGTGACGCGCGCGCCGGCCTTCTCCGCCTGGCCGAGGAGGGTCCGGGCGAGGGCGGGGTCGCCCTGGCCGTGGAAGGTGAGGGCGACGCGGGGCCGGTCGCGGGGGCCGTGGTCGATCTCGGCGGGCTGTCCGGGGAGGCGCCGCGGGGCGGGGGCCGCGCGGGGCGCGGGGGCGGGCCGCCGGGGGGCGGGCGCGGCGGGGCGGGGGTCGGTGCCGCAGGCGGTGGCGAGGGTTCCCGCGAGGGCGGCGGCCGCTCCGGCCCGGAGGGCTCCGCGGCGGTCGATCGGCTTCACGCGACCATTTAAGGGCGGATGCGCCCACTTCATCACGATTAGGCCAATTCAGGACGTTTGCGCACCCGCATGGAACGTCCAGCATGCGGACGAGCCGGAGAAACACCCGACTAACCGCATAGCCATTCACTGTTTACAAGGTGAGTGCCACATGTCACCAACGATTCACTATTAAAGTGTCCGCATTGGCACCACTTTGCCCCGCTAGGGACTTTTGGCGGTAGGGCCCCCTGTCTGCCATAGTCGATGACACGACCCCCATTGACCCGGGCAAGGTCGACATAGCGGCCGTGGATACACCCCCCTCCGTCCACGGCGCATCACACGGAAGCCCCCACGCGCCTCACCACGGCACACGGGGGCTTCCGTGTATGCGGAACGCCTGCCCACGGGCGAGGCGGGCGTACGGAGACCGGCCCACGGGCGAGGCGGGCGTACGGAGACCGGCCGCCGCCCTCAGGGGCGGTCGGTGACCCGCATCTCGAACCAGGTCGTCTTGCCGCGCGGCGCCAGGTCCACGCCCCAGCGGTCCGAGAGCTTGTCGACGAGGAAGATGCCCCGGCCGCTGATGTCGAGCTCGTGGACCGGCATCAGACAGGGAAGCCCGCGGGAGGGGTCGCGCACCTCGACCCTGATCCAGCCGCGCCGCCGCTGCAGCCGCAGCGCGAAGACCCGGGCGCCGGTGTGCCGGACCGCGTTCCCGACGAGCTCCGAGACGAGCAGGACCGCCTGCTCGGCGATCTGCGGGCCCAGCGCCCACTGCCGCATCACGACGTGCTGGGTGAGCCTGCGGGCCACCCACGCGGATTCGGGCCGGGACGGCAGCCGGACATCCCCCTCGGCCGGGTTGCCGTACAACTCCACTGTGTCGGCGGCCTGTTCGTCGTCCGCGGCCGGTGACCACCGCGAGGCGGCGGCGCTTGCGCGCTGCCACGGTTGTTCCCTACCCTCCAGGCCCGCCATGCCCCCATCATGGCCGCACGGACGTGCCCGCGGGGGCCGTTCCGATGGAATCGGCCCCCACAGGGGACGTCTGTCACGGCGCGGGTCCGCGCGCCCCCGGCGCGCCGGGGGCTCAGACGAACTTCGCCTTGCCCGGCCCCTCCTCGACGAAGCTGCGCATCCCGCGCTCGCGGTCCTCGGTCGCGAACAGACCCGCGAACCAGGTGCGCTCGATGGCGAGACCGGTGTCGATGTCGGCCTCGAGACCCTGGTCGATCGCCTCCTTCGCGGCCCGCAGGGCGACCGCCGGGCCCTGCGCCAGCCTGGCGGCCCAGGCGTGCGCCTGCTCGTACACCTCGGCGGCCGGGACGACCCGGTCGACCAGGCCCAGGGCCAGGGCCTCGTCCGCCTTGACCATCCGGCCGGTGAAGATGAGGTCCTTGGCCTTGGAGGGGCCGACGAGCCGGGAGAGGCGCTGGGTGCCGCCGGCGCCCGGGATCAGGCCGAGCAGGATCTCCGGCTGGCCCAGCTTCGCGTTGTCGGCGGCGATGCGGTAGTCGGCGCAGAGCGCGAGCTCGCAGCCGCCGCCGAGCGCGTACCCGGTGACGGCTGCGACGACCGGCTTGGGGATGCGGGCGACGGCGGTGAAGGAGTCCTGGAGGGCGCGGGAGCGCTTGACCATGGCCACGTGGTCCATGGCCTGCATCTCCTTGATGTCCGCGCCGGCCGCGAACACCTTCTCGCCGCCGTACAGGATCACGGCCCGTACGTCGTCGCGGTCGGTGGCCTCCTGGGCCAGCTCGCGCAGCCGGTCCTGGGTGGCGACGTCCAGGGCGTTCATCGGGGGGCGGTCGAGGCGGATCGTGCCGACGCCTTCGGCGACTTCGAGGTTCACAGTCATGGCAGGAAGGTTAGTGGCCGTTAACGACAAGGGGCCCGGTGCTGTTGCTCACAGCACCGGGCCCCTGTCGCGCAGGCGTCGGGCGGACCTAGGCGATCCACTCCGACCAGTCCATGTTCCAGCCGTTGAGGCCGTTGTCCGGCTTGATCTGCTTGTCCTTCGAGTTCTTCACGACGACCACGTCACCGATGATCGAGCGGTCGTAGAACCAGGCGGCCGGCATGGAGCTGTCGCCCGCGCCCCGCGCGTCCTGGAGACCGACGCAGCCGTGGCTGACGTTGGAGGAGCCGAAGGTGCCGGCCGAGGCCCAGTAGTTGCCGTGCACGAAGGTGCCGGAGGTGGACAGGCGCATCGCGTGCGGCACGTCCTTGATGTCGTACTCGCCGCCGAAGCCGACCGTGGCCCCGTTCATGCGGGTCACCTTGTACTTCTCGCTGATGACCATCTGACCGTTGTACGTGGTCGTGGACGGCGCGCCCGCGGTGATCGGGATCGTCTTGATGATCTTCCCGTCGCGCTCGATCCTCATCGTCTTGGCGCTCGCGTCGACGGTGGAGACCTGACGGCGGCCGATGGTGAAGGTGACCGTCTTCTTCTGCTTGCCGTAGACGCCCGGGCGTCCCTCGACGCCGTCCAGGTTGAGGTGCACGGTCACCTTGGTGCCGGCGGCCCAGTAGTTCTCGGGGCGGAAGTCGAGGCGGTCGTTGCCGAACCAGTGGCCCTCGATCGGCACGGACGGCACGGCCGTCACCTTGATGGCCTTCTCTACGGCCTCGGGGTCGGTGATGCCCCGGGTGAAGTTGATGGACACCGGCATGCCGACGCCGACGGTCGAACCGTCCTCCGGCGTGTAGTGGCCGATGAAGGTGTTCTTCGGGACCAGGGTCGTGAAGGTGGTGTCCTTCGCCGACTCGCGGCCCTCGGCGTCCTTCGCGACGGCGTGGACCTTGTACTGGGTGCCCCCGGCGAGGTGGGCGGTGGGCGTCCAGCTGGCGCCGTCCGCCGCGATCTTCCCCTCGACCGCGGTGCCCTTGGAGTCGGCGACCGTGACCGTGCTCAGCTTGCCCTGCGCCGCGGTGACCTTGAGGGCCCCGCTGGTGGCGACCGAGTCGGCGCCGTCCTTCGGAAGGATCGTCACGACCGCCTGGGAGGCCGCGTTCCCCTGCTGGCCGCCGCCCTCGGCGGCCGGTCCCTTGCCCCCCGTACCGCCCGGCGTCTCGCCACCGCCGCAGGCGGTGAGCACCAGGAGCATCGCCCCCGTCGCCAGGGCCGTCAGCCGGACGCCCCCGCGTCGCCGGCCGCGCCGCCCCGTCGCTCCTACCGATGCCCCCGATATCGGCTGCCCGTTCACTGTGGTCGTCTCCCCTCGCACGGCCTGGCAACCGCCACGGCCCCACCCCCGTGCGCATTCACTCGCGCACACGGCGCTAGATAATCACACCGCAGGACACGAAAGATCCTCGTGAATGTCACCGTTCCGTCCCGATCGACCTGGTAAGAGGGCGGAAGGGCCGGGTGGTGCGGGGGAGACGAAGGGGTCAGCGCAGCGCGGAGCCGGCCTTCCAGAGGTTCCACTCCATGTTCCAGCCTCCGAGGCCGTTGTCGGGAGCGACCTCGCGGTCCTGGGAGTTGACCACCTCCACCACGTCGCCGACGAGGGTCCGCTCGAAGAACCAGCCCGCGGGCGACTCGGTGCTGCCGCCCTTGTCGTCGCGGAGTCCGACGCAGCCGTGGCTGACGTTGGCGGAGCCGAACGTCTCCGGCGAGGCCCAGTAGTTGCCGTGGAGGAAGGTCCCCGACTCGGTGAGCCGCATGGCGTGCGGCACGTCCTTGATGTCGTACTCGCCGCCGAAGCCGACCGTCCGGCCGTCCATCCGCGTCACGTCGTACAGCTCGGTGACGACCATCCTGCCGTTGTACGTGGTGGTCTTCGGCGCTCCCGCGGTGATCGGGATCGTGGTGAGGAGTTCGCCGTTCCGCCTGACCTCCATGGTGTGGGCGGCGGCGTCCACCAGGGAGACCTGGGAGCGGCCGACGGTGAAGCCGACCGTCTTGCGCTGGATGCCGTAGACGCCGGGCGCGCCCTCGACGTCGCGCAGACCGAGTTCGACGGTGACCCGGGTGCCCGGTCGCCAGTAGGCGGCGGGGCGGAAGTCGAGCCGCTCCTTGCCGAACCAGTGGCCGACGACCTCCACCGGGGGCACCGAGGTGATCCGGATGGCGCGCTCGACCTCGGCCCGGTTCTCGATCGGCAGGTTGAAGCCGAAGGAGACGATCATGCCGACGCCGACCGTGGAACGGTTCTCCGGTTTGAAGTAGCCGATGAAGCGGCTCTCGGGCACCACGGTGGTGAAGGTGGTGTGCCGGGCCGAGCGGCGCCCGTGGGCGTCGAGCGCGACCGCGTCCACGCTGTACTTCGCGGCGAGCGCGAGCCGGGACTCCGCCCGGGGCCGCCAGCGCAGCCCGTCGGCGGAGATCTCGCCCGCGACCTCGGTCCGCTGGGCGTCCTCCACCTGGACCACGGTCACCCGTTCGAGCCGGCCGCTGTCCACCTTCACCTCGACCGGGCCCTCGGCCGGCACCCCGCGGCTGCCGTCCTCCGGGCTGACCAGGATGACGTCACCGGGAGCCCGTGCCTTGCCCGGCAGGGCGACTCCGATGCCGCCACCACCGTCCGACGCCGTGCAGCCCACGAGGCCCGCCATCAGTCCCGCCACCGCGAGGGCGTACCTCGCCCGCTTCCATACAAGTGTCACGCCCGGCCCAACGACGGCCACCCTCCAGGGGAAACGTGCGTGCGGGTCATGTTGGGAGGACGGCCCCGCGGGCAGAACAGGGGGAGGACCACGCGCGGGCGCGGCGGCAGGGACGCCGCCGCTCCCCCGCGTTCGGGCCCGACGAGCCGCGGGAGGCCGGGACGGTGACGAGCGCAGCCGAGCAGGAGGCGGTACCGAAGCATGCCCCGGAGCGGGCCGGGCCACCGGTGTGGCCGGGGGCGCCGACGCCGCTCGGCGCGCGCTGCCGGGTGGGGCCGGACGGGGTCGCGGGCACCAACTTCGCCCTGTGGGCGGGCGGGGCGGAGGCCGTGGAGCTGTGCCTCTTCGACCGGGACGGGACGGAGGTACGGCTGCCGCTGACCGAGCTGACGCACGAGATCTGGCACGGCTTCGTGCCCGGGATCGGGGCCGGACAGCGGTACGGCTACCGGGTGCACGGCCGCTGGGACCCGTGGACGGGCGCCCGCTGGAACCCGGCGAAGCTGCTCCTCGACCCGTACGCGCGGGCCGTGGACGGCGATTTCACGCTGCCGCCCGAGGTGTACGGACACGTGCGGGACTGGCCGCAGCAGCACGTGGCCGACACCGTCCGCGACGAGCGGGACTCCGCCCCGCACGTCCCGAAGGGGGTCGTCGTCCAGGACGACGACGACTGGTCCGACGACCGCAGGCCCAAGACGCCCTGGCAGGACTCGGTCATCTACGAGCTGCACGTGAAGGGCTTCACCCGGCTCCACCCGGGCATCCCCGAGCACCTCCGGGGCACCTACGCGGGCCTCGCGCACCCGGCCGCGATCGACCATCTCGTACGGCTCGGGGTGACGGCGGTGGAGTTGCTGCCGGTGCACCAGTTCGCGCACGAGGACCACCTCCTGCGACGGGGGCTGCGCAACCACTGGGGCTACAACTCGATCGGCTACTTCGCCCCCCACGCCGGCTACTCGTCCTCGGGGACGGCGGGACAGCAGGTCGGCGAGTTCAAGAGGATGGTGCGGGCGCTGCACGCCGCCGGGATCGAGGTCATCCTCGACGTCGTCTACAACCACACGGCGGAGGCGGGCGAGCGCGGCCCCACCCTCTCCCTGAAGGGCATCGACAACCGGGGCTACTACCGGCTCCCGTCGGACGCCCGCCGCTACACCGACTACACGGGCTGCGGCAACACCCTGCACGTCGTCCAGCCGCAGGTGCTGCGGCTGATCACCGACAGCCTGCGGTACTGGGTGACGGAGATGGGCGTGGACGGCTTCCGCTTCGACCTGGCGGCGGCGCTGGCCCGCTCCATGCACGACGTCGACATGCTCTCCCCGTTCCTCGCGGTGATCGCCCAGGACCCGGTGCTCCGCCGGGTCAAGCTCATCGCCGAGCCGTGGGACGTGGGCAACGGCGGCTACCAGGTCGGCGCCTTCCCCCCGCTGTGGACCGAGTGGAACGACCGTTACCGGGACGCCGTACGGGACTTCTGGCGCGGCGCGCTCCCCGACGTGCGGGACCTCGGCTACCGGCTCTCCGGCTCCAGCGACCTGTACGCCTGGGGCGGGCGCCGGCCGTACGCCTCGGTCAACTTCGTCACCGCGCACGACGGCTTCACCCTGCGGGACCTCGTCACGTACGAGCGCAAGCACAACGAGGCCAACGGCGAGGGCAACCGTGACGGCACCCACGACAACCGCTCCTGGAACTGCGGGGTGGAGGGCGAGACCGACGACCCCGAGGTGAACGCGCTGCGCCAGCGCCAGCAGCGCAACCTCCTCACCACCCTCCTCCTCTCCACCGGGGTCCCGATGCTCGTCGCCGGAGACGAGATGGGCCGCACCCAGGGCGGCAACAACAACGCCTACTGCCAGGACAACGAGACCGGCTGGATCGACTGGACCCTCCCGGACGCCCCCGGGCGGGCCCAGCTCCTCGCCCTGACCCGCCGACTGCTCGCCCTCCGCCACCGCCACCCGGTCCTGCGCCGCCGCGCCTTCTTCTCCGGCCGCCCCCAGGGCGCGGACGGCCTGCGGGACCTGGCCTGGTTCACGGCGGAGGGCACCGAGATGACGGAGCCCGACTGGTACGCGCCCACGGCCACGCTCGGCCTCTACCTGTCGGGCCGTGACATACCGGGCCGGGACGAGCGGGGCGAGCAGATCACCGACGACAGCTTCCTCGCCGTCCTCCACGCGGGCCACCGGCAGCTCGGCTTCCGTCTCCCGGGAGCTCCGTGGGCGCAGACGTACGAACTGGTCGTCGACACGGCCCGAGAGGACCAGTCGCACCCCCCGGGGACGCTCCACCGCGGCGGCGGGACGCTCACGGTGGGGGCGCGGTCGATGGTCCTGCTGCGGGTCGCGGGGTGAGCCCCGGCCCGGCCACCGCGGCGCGACGGCGGTGGCCGGGCGGGGCCGAGGGTGTGCTTCCCCCGCGGGCCGGGGCGCGGCCCGCACGGGCACCCGTGCCGCGGTCCGCCGTGACCTCCCCCGTGCGCCGGACCGCGTGTGCGATCAGTCTCGGCCGGGCGCCGGGCGGTGTCTTTGGCCTCCGGCGCACGGCTCATTGACCCTGCGCGCACTCCCGGTGCTCGCTGGGGCTGTGCCCGTGGGCCGTGCGGAAGGCCCGGCTGAAGGCGGCGTGGTGGCGGAAGCCCCAGCGGGCGGCGACGGCCCGGACGGGGGTGCCGTGCTGCGCGGGGTCGGCGAGGTCGCGGGCCGCGCGGGCGAGCCGCTCGTCGCGGATCCAGCCGGCGACGGTGAGGCCGTGGTCCTGGTAGAGCCGGTGGAGGTAGCGCACCGAGATGTGGTGGGCGGCGGCGACGGCGCCCGGGGTGAGGTCGGGGTCGGCGAGGCGGCGGCGTACGAAGTCCTGGGTGCGCAGGAAGAGGGCCCGGCGGCGGCTCTCCGGTCCGGGCGCGGTGTCGGCGTCCAGCCGTGCGGCGGCGGCGCCCGCGAGGAGGTCGAGGAGCACGGTCGTCAGGCGCGGCCCGTCCCCGGGCCCGAAGGCCCCCGGGTCGGCGGCGAGCCGCACGAGGAACGGGGCGAGCAGGGCGCCGAACCCGGTGTCCCCGGGGATCCGGAGCGCGATGAGCCGCTCGGCCTCGCGGGCGGGCAGTGGCAGGAGCGCCTTCGGGAACTGGACGACGATGTGGTCGAGCCGGCCGCCGGGGTGGCGGGTGGCGCCGTCGAAGGGCAGCGAGGAGTCGTAGACGGTGAGGTCCCCCGCGCGGAAGACGTTGTCCCGTCCGGCCTGGGAGATCGCCATCTCCCCGCTCAGCGTGAGCGAGAGCTGGTGGTAGCCGGGGTCGGCGCGGCTGATCAGCCGGGGTGTGCGGCGGGTGGTCAGCGGCGGGTAGCGCAGGGCGGTGACCTGGGCGGCGCCGAGGTCGAGGGTGTGCGCCTCGGCCCGGAAGTCCCCGGCGTGCTCGCTGCCCATGACGGTGGGGATGAGGGCGGCGGCCGTCATGTCGTGCCAGTACCCGAAGCGTTCGCGGGCCGGCAGGTCCTCGGTGGTGATGCGGTGGACGCGCACGGGAATGCCCTCCGTCCCCCCGGGCCGCTCTCAGGAGCGGCCCAGGATCCCCCGGTCGTAACCGGCGGCGACGGCGGCCGCCCGGTCCTTGACCCCCAACTTGCCATAGATGTGGGTGAGGTGGGTCTTGACGGTGGCCTCGCTGATGAAGAGCTCGGCGGCGATGGCGCGGTTGGCGGTGCCCTTGGCGACGAGGGTGAGGATCTCGCCCTCGCGGGCGGAGAGGGCGGCGCCGGCGGCGGGGGCGCGGACGGCGGTGACCAGGCGGGAGGCGACGGCCGGGGAGAGGACGGTCCGGCCCTCGGCGGCGGCCCGTACGGCCGCGAACAGCTCCTCGCGCGGCGCGTCCTTGAGCAGGTAGCCGGTGGCACCGGCCTCGATCGCCGGGAGGGTGTCGGTGTCCGTGTCGTACGTGGTGAGGACGAGGATCCGGGAACGGGCGCCGCGCCGGGTGAGTTCGGCGATGGCGTCGACCCCTCCGCCGCCGGGCATGCGCAGGTCCATGAGGACGACGTCCGGGTCGAGGCGCAGGGCGAGTTCGACGGCCTCGGTGCCGCCCGAGGCCTCGCCGAGGACGCGGAAGCCGGAGCCGTCGGCGGCGAACATGCCGCGCAGGCCGTCCCGTACGACGGGGTGGTCGTCGACGATCAGCAGGGTGATGTCTGTCATGGCGCGCCCAACGGTACGCGAGCGGAGATCGCGGTGCCCTCGCCCGGGGCGGTCTCCACGACGACGGTTCCGGCGAGGCGTTCGGCGCGGGCCCGCATGCCGTCGAGCCCGAACCCGCCGCCGTCGGGGCGCCGTTCGGGGTGGGCGTGCGGGTCGAAGCCGCGGCCGTCGTCCCGTACGTCCAGGGTGATCTCGTCCTCCATGTAGGAGAGGGTGACGCCGGCCCGGGCCGCGCCGGAGTGCCGCGCGGCGTTGGACAGGGCCTCCTGCGCGATCCTCAGGAGGGTGGCGGCGACCTCGTCGTGGAGTGGTTCCTCGGTGCCGGTGACGGTGAACCGGGTGTCGACTCCGGAGCGTTCGGCCCAGTCGGCGACCGTCTTGCGGAGGGCTTCCGGGAGGGCGTCGTGCTCCAGGGCGGCCGGGCCGAGGTTCCGCACCGAGCGGCGGGCCTCCCCGAGGCTGTGCCGGGCGAGGTCGGCGGCCCGCCGGAGGTGGACGTCGGCGCGCTCCCGGTCGGGGGTGGCGTGGGCGGCCTGGAGCTGGGTGACGACCCCGGTGAGGCCCTGGGCGATGGTGTCGTGGATCTCGGCGGCGAGCCGGCGCCGCTCGTCGGCGACCCCGGCCTCGCGGGCCTGGAGGAGGAGTTGGGCCTGGAGGGCCGCGTTCTCGGCGAGGGCCTGTTCGAGGCGGTGGTTGGCGCGGCCGAGCGCGGCGATGGTGGCGGCGCGCTCGGCGGCCTTCTCCGCCTCCTTCTCGTCGAGGTGGGAGAAGCCGACGACGAGGCAGGAGTTCAGCGCGAAGAGGCCGCCGAAGGCGAGCCAGTGCATGGGGGAGGCGGGCGGCAGGCCGCCGGACTGGGAGCCGGCCATGGTGACGGCGGTGACGAGGAGTCCGGCCCGGGAGAGGCGGCGGGGCAGCAGGTGGGTGGCGTCGAAGTAGCCGAAGCAGGCGTAGATCGCGAAGAAGGGGTTGAGCCAGGTGAGCGCGGAGCCGAGGCCGGTGCGCAGGACGTAGTAGGTGACGGAGGCGGGCCCGGGCGCCGCCGGGACGAGCACGGGTCTGGTCCCCGGCCGCTCGGGGCCCCAGCCTTCGGCCCCCTTGAGCCGGGCGCAGCGGCGGCCCCACACCAGGTGGAGGAGGAGCGCCGCCGCCACGAGGACGCCGGCCGTCACGATCTCCGTACGGTCCATGAGCATGTCGGCCGACGCCCCGGCGATCACGAGGGCGATGCCGAGCAGTCCGTACGGCCCCCAGCGGAAGAACTGGCGCCAGCGCTCCTCGACGGTGGTGGGCACCCCGCCGCCCCCTCTCACTCCCAGCGGAACCAGCGCGCCGACGCGCCGGTCAGCACGGCCGTCCACAGGGCCATCACCCCGAGGGCGGCCCAGCCGGGCCAGTCTCCCGTGGCGGCCGCGTCGAGGGCCTCGGAAGCGGCTCCGAACGGGGTGAGCCCGACGATGAGTTGCAGCGTATCGGGCATGGCCTGGACGGGCAGCCATACACCGGCCGTGAACATGGTGGGGAAGAAGACGACCGAGCCGACGGCGGTGGCGGACTTCTGGGTCCGGGAGACCGAGCACACGGCGGCGCCGACGGCGAGAGCGCCCGCCACGGCGAGCAGCAGGGCGAGGACGTATCCCACCGGGTTGCCCGGCAGGGCGACCCCGAAGGCCAGCCGGCCCACCGCGATCACCAGCGCCGAGGAGGTCAGGGCGGCGCCGGCGTGCAGCGCGATCTGCGCGTTGAGCAGCGCGGCGGGCCGGACGGGGGTGGTGGACAGGCGGCGCAGGATGCCGCGTTCCCGGTAGCCGGCGAGGACCGGGGGCATGGCCTGGAGTCCGGCCATGATGAGGGCGAAGAGGACGGCGACGGGGACGTAGAGGTCGATGACGCGGCGCCCGCCGAGTTCCTCGGAGGCCTCCCGGAAGGAGGGGATCAGACCGAGGATCACGAGCAGCACGGTCGGCGAGACCATCACCCAGAACAGGGTGCCGGGTTCGCGGGTGAAGAGGCGGACCTCGGTCCGCAGGACGGCCACGGCAGGGCTGGGCGTACTCATCGGAGTTCGGCTCCCGTCAGGTCGAGGTAGGCGTCGTCGAGGGTGGCGTCGGCGACCCGGAGCTGCCGGGCCGTGACGCCCTGGCGGGCGAGGAGGGAGACGAACGCGGCGACGGTCGCGTCCGTGCCGGCGACGACCGTCCGGCCGTCCGCCACCGTGACGGAGACGGTCCCGGGCAGGGCTCGCAGCGCCTCGGGGTCGAGCGGGGTGTCGGCGGCGAAGGAGATCTCCTTGGCGGCCGTCGCCCGTCCGATCAGCCCTTCGGGAGTGTCGAGCGCGGCGATCCGGCCGTGGTCGAGGACGGCGATCCGGTCACAGAGGCGCCGCGCCTCCTCCATGAAGTGGGTGACGAGCAGCACGGTCACCCCGCTGTCCCGGAGGGACTCGACGAGCGACCACACCTCGCGGCGGGCGCGCGGATCGAGGCCGGTGGTGAGTTCGTCGAGGACGACGACCCGGGGGTCGCCGAGGAGCGCGAGGGCGATGAAGAGCCGCTGCTGCTGACCGCCGGACAGCTTCGCGAACCGGGTCCGCAGGTGCGGCCGCAGTCCGAGCCGCTCGGCGAGCGCGTCCCGGTCGGCGGGCCGCTCGTGGAAGGAGGCGTACAGGTCGAGCGCCTCACCGACGGTCAGCTTGGCCTGGAGCTCGCTCCGCTGGAGCTGCACGCCGAGGATCCGGGTGACCTCGGCGCGCTCCGTGGCGGGGTCGTGGCCGAAGACCCGCACCCGCCCCTCGTCGGGGGTCCGCAACCCCTCGACGCACTCCACGGTGGTGGTCTTGCCGGCGCCGTTGGGGCCGAGGATCCCGAAGATCTCCCCCTCGCCGACGTCGAAGGAAACCCCGTCGACGACCTTCCGGCCGCCGTACGACTTGTGCAGTCCCCGCACCTCGATCGTTGTCATGTCCCCAGACTGTCGCCGGGCCGGGAACCCGGGTATCGGCCATCGCGCTCGAAGCGGCATCGGCCGATCGGTTGATGCGGGGGTACGACTCCGGGAGCGGCCGGCCGGAAAACCGGATGAGACGTGTCAGTGGTGAACCGTATGGTCGGGCCTGATGCCCGAGAAACCTGTCGCCCCAGAGCCCCCCGCCCCCGACGCCCCCGACCGCTCCGCGGTCCGGGTGCTGCTCCGTCTCTGGCCGTACGTGCGGCCCGTGCGGGGGCGTCTGTTCACCGCCGCGGTCGTCGCGGTCGTCGCCTCCTGTCTGTCGCTGGTCATCCCGCTCGTCCTGAAGTGGCTGGTCGACGGCCCCGTCGCGGACCGGGACCCGGGCGGGGTGTGGCTGGGCGCCCTCTACCTGCTGCTGCTCGGCGTCGCCGAGGCGCTGCTCTTCGGGTACCGGCGCTGGCTGGTGGCCCGGCCGCTGTCCGGCGTCGAGGCACGGATGCGGGCCGACCTGTACGGCAGGCTGCAGCGGCTGCCGATCGCCTTCCACGACCGGTGGGCGTCCGGGCAGCTGCTCTCGCGCGGCACGACCGACCTGATGCTGGTCCGGATGTTCCTGGCCTTCCCGCTGACGTTCCTCCTGGTCAACGGTGTGACGATCCTCGCGGGTTACGTCCTGCTGCTCGCCCAGGACTGGTCCCTCGGGCTCGTCCTCCTCACCCCCGTCATCCCCCTGGTGATCGTCTGCTCGGTCTTCGAGGGCAAGTACGGCACGGTGGCGCGCCGCGCGCAGGACCAGGTGGGCGATCTGACGACGGTCGTCGAGGAGAGCGTCCTCGGCATCCGCGTCGTCAAGGGCTTCGGCCGCCACCGCAGCCAGGCGAAGGCCTTCCGCGACCTGGCCGAGGGGCTGCGCGGCACGGAGCTGGTCAAGGCCCGCCTGCTCGCCATGATCTGGGCGGTCATCACCGTCGTCCCCGAGCTGGCCATCGGTGCGGCCCTGGTGCTCGGCACCGTGCGGGTCGCGGACGGGGACCTGTCGGCGGGCACACTCGTCGCGTTCCTGTCCACGGCCCTGGCGCTGCGCTGGCCGGTGGAGTCGATCGGCTTCCTGCTCGCGATGAGCCAGGAGGCGGCGACCGCGACGGAACGGTACTTCGAGGTGATGGACGCCGAGGAGGAACCGGACACCCCCGCCGGGACGGACACGGCGGACGGTCCCGCCGGTGTGCGCTTCGAAGGCGTGACGTTCCGCTACCCGGACGCCCCGGAGGACTCCCCGCCCGTCCTGGACGGCATCGACCTGCACATCCGCCCCGGCGAGACGCTGGCCCTGGTCGGCGGCACCGGCTCCGGCAAGACCACGCTCACCGCCCTCGTACCGAGACTGCACGAGGCGTCCGGCGGCCGCATCCTCCTCGACGGCGAGGACATCGCCCGGATGGAGCGCGAACGGCTGCGGTCCCTGGTGTCGATGGCCTTCGAGGAACCCACCCTCTTCTCCGCCAGCGTCGGGGAGAACGTCCTCATGGGCGCCGACGGGACGGCGGGCGACCCGGAGCTGCGGCGCGCCCTGGGCGTGGCCCAGGCCGACGGCTTCGTCGACCGGCTGCCCGAGGGCGCCGCGACCCAGGTCGGCGAGCAGGGCCTGAGCCTCTCCGGCGGCCAGCGCCAGCGGCTCGCCCTGGCCCGGGCGGTCGTCGGCCGCCCCCGCTTCCTGGTGCTGGACGACCCGCTCTCCGCCCTCGACGTCCACACGGAGGCACGCGTCGAAGCGGCCCTGCGGGAGGTGCTGCGGGAGACGACGGCGCTGGTCGTGGCGCACCGCCCGTCGACCGTGATGCTGGCCGACCGGGTGGCGCTGCTGTCCGAGGGCCGGATCGCGGCCGTCGGCACCCATCAGGAACTGCTGCGGAGCAGCGAGGAGTACGCCTGGCTGATGTCCGGCGAAGGCAAGGCCGAGGACGGGAACCGATGACGGACACCACCACGCTCCCCCAGCAGCGGGCCACGGACGGCGACCCCTTCGACCGCGACGACCTGCCCGCACCCCGCGGGGCGACGGGCGCCCTGCTCCGTTCGCTGCTGGCCGCGCACCGGGCCCGCGTCTCCGTCGCGGCCCTGGTCCTGCTCGTCAAGGAGGGGGCGGTCCAGGCGGGCCCGCTCCTCGTCGCGTACGCGATCGACCGGGGCGTCCCCGCGTTCCGCGCCGGCGACCACGGACCGGTCGTCGCGGTGGGGCTCGGCTACCTCCTCTGCGCGGCGCTCTCGGGCGTCCTCCAGTACGTCTTCGTCCGCGGGGCGGCCCGTATCAACCAGGACGTCCTCCTCGACCTCCGCGGCCGGATCTTCCGCCACGCCCAGATACTCAGCGTCGACTTCCACGAGCGCTACACCTCGGGCCGGCTGATCTCCCGCTCGACCACGGACGTCGAGTCGCTCCGGGAACTCCTCTCCGAGGGCCTCCAGGAACTGATCGGCGTGGTGCTCTCCTTCGCGTCGATCTCCGTCATCCTCCTCTGGCTGGACCTGGGCATCGGCGCGGTGGCGGTCGTCTCCTTCCTCCCGCTGTACCTCCTGGTGCGCCTCTACCGGAAGCGGGCGGGAGCGGTCTACGCCGAACGTTCCACGGCCATCGCGGGCGTGATCGTGAAGTTCGCGGAGACGATGAACGGCATCCGCCCCGTCCGGGCGTTCCGCCGGGAGCGGGTGAACGAGACCGAGTTCGCCGCGCTCAACCACCGCCACGAGCGCAGCAACGGCGACGCGCTCCTGGAGATGGCCCGCTACGTCGTCGGCTCACGGCTCGTCGCGAACACGGCGGTCGCCGGCATGTGCCTGTGGGGCGCCTACCGGGTGGCCTCGGGCTCCCTGGAACTGGGCGTCCTGGCCGCGGCGGTCCTGTACATGCGGCGCCTGTACGACCCGATCGACCGCCTCGGCATGTTCCTCAACTCGTACGAGTCGGCGGCGGCGTCCCTCACCAAGATCGCGGGCCTGCTGGCCCAGGAACCGGGCGTACCGGAGACGACGGCGCCCAGGGAACTCCCCGGCCGCACCGGGGCCCCGGGCCGCGAGGTCGTCTTCGACGGGGTCCGCTTCGCCTACCGCACGGGCGGCGAGATCCTCCCCGCCTTCGACCTGACGATCCCCCCGGGCCAGACGGTCGCCGTGGTGGGCGCGACGGGCGCGGGCAAGTCGACCCTCGCCAAGCTCCTCGCCCGCTTCTACGACCCCACGGACGGCGAGGTCCGGCTCGACGGCGTGGACCTCCGTGACCTGTCCACTCCGGAACTCCGCCGGGGCGTCGTCATGGTCACGCAGGAGGCGTTCCTCTTCTCGGGGACGATCGCCGACAACATCGCGATCGGCCGCCCGGACGCGACCCGGGAGGAGATCGAGGGGGCGGCCCGCGCCATCGGCGCGCACGAGTTCATCACCGGCCTCCCGGACGGCTACGACACGGACGTCCGCAAGCGCGGCGGCCGCATCTCCGCCGGCCAGCGGCAGCTGGTGGCCTTCGCCCGCGCCCTCCTGGCGGACCCGGCGGTCCTGATCCTCGACGAGGCGACCAGCTCCCTGGACGTGCCGGGAGAGCGGGCGGTGCAGAAGGCGATGGACACGGTCCTGGCCGGCCGTACGGCCGTGGTGATCGCCCACCGCCTCTCCACGGTCGAGGTGGCGGACCGGGTCCTCGTCATGGAGGCGGGCCGGATCGTCGAGGACGGCACGCCCTCGGCGCTCGTCTCCGACGAGGGCCACTACGCGGGGCTGCACCGGGCCTGGCGCGAGAGCCTGGTGGGCTGACGCACGACGGCGGTGGGGGCCGCTGACGCACGACGGCGGTGGGAGCCGGGGGCGGCTCCCACCGCCGTCCCCGCGGGGGTGCTCGGCGTCGACAGCCCGCCGCACCACCCCGGGGGCTCGCGTCGATACCCCGCCGCGCACCCGCGAGGTGTCAGCGCCGGGGGCGCAGCAGGACGACGGCCAGCACCGCGGCCCCCACCATCACCACCGCGGCGCCCAGGGCCACCCCGCCCATGGCCTCGACGAAGGCGGAGCGCGCGGCGTCCACCACCGGGGGCCCGAAGGCCAGCGCGCCGCCGAGCGTCTCGCGCGCCGCGGCCGGCGCGGACGCGGGCATCGCGGCGGTGTAGACGGCCGCGCCCACCGATCCGAGAACGGCCATGCCGAGCGCCCCGCCGAGCTCCTGCCCCGATTCGAGCACGGCGGCGGCGGACCCGGCCCGCTCGGGCGGAGCCGCGCCGAGCGCCAGCTCGTTGGCGAGGGTCATGGCGGAGACGAGCCCACCGGCGTACACGGCTCCGGCCACGAGGACGCCCCAGAGCGGTGTGCCGCGATCGATCCCGACGAGCCACGAGAACCCCCCGGCGGCGACGAGGAACCCCGCCCCCATCACGTACGCCCGCTCCACCCGCCGGGCGATGCCCGCCGCCAAGGGAGCGGCGACGAGGACACCGGCGGTCGGCACGAGGCTCCACAGCGCCGCCTCGAACGGGCTGCGCCCCAGGACGGACTGCAGGTACTGGGTGAGGAAGACGGCGTACCCCACGGTCGCCACCATGGCGAGCAGGTTGACGAGAACGGCCCCGCCGTAGGCCCGGTTCCGGAAGAGTCCCAGGTCCACCATGGGGTGGGCGACCCGCCCCTGCCGACGCGCGAACACGACGGCGAGCAGCACCCCGGCCGCCACTCCCGCCACCGGAAGCGGCGCCCACCCGTCCTTGGCGACCTCCTTGATCCCGTGGATCACCGGCAGCACGGCCCCGAGCGAGAGCAGGGCGCTGACCACGTCGAACCGCCCACCGCCGCCCTCGCCCCTGGACTCGGGAAGCAGCAACGGCCCCAGCACCAGGAGCAGCGCCATGGCCGGCAGGTTGACGAGGAACACCGACCCCCACCAGAAGTGCTCGACGAGGGCGCCGCTGACGACCGGCCCGAGGGCGATGCCGCTCGCCATCACCGACGTCCAGAGCGTGACGGCCTTGGCGCGCTGGCCCGGATCCACGAACAGGACCCGGATGAGGGCGAGGGTGGCCGGCATGAGACAGGCCCCGGCGACCCCGAGCAGCGCACGGGCGCCGATGAGGGCACCCGGACTCCCGGCGTACGCGGCGGCGACGGAGGCGACCCCGAACAGCGCGGCCCCGCCGAGCAGGACCCGCCGGCGCCCGATCCGGTCTCCGAGCGCTCCCATGGTGACGAGGAGCCCGGCGAGGACGAAGCCGTAGGTGTCGAGGATCCAGAGCTGTTCGGTGGCTCCGGGCCGCAGGTCGGCGCTGATGGCGGGGACGGCGAAGTAGAGGACGGAGATGTCCATGGAGACGAGGAGCAGCGGCAGCATGAGGACGCCGAGCGCGCCCCACTCCCGCCGTCCGGCGCGCACGGGTCCGGGTCCGGGTCCGGTCGTCGGTCCGGTGCTTGAGGTGAGTGTCATGAGGGGAGGGAAACAGCGGTACGTGTACACCGCCACCCCCGCCCTAGTGCACCCGCGACAACCCCCGAAACAGAGAAGCTCAGAGCCTCGGACCCCTTCCGGGGCGCACTAGTACACTCTGGCCATGACGACCCTGCCGCCCTACCTCGCCATCGCCGCCGAGCTCCGCCGCCGCGTCCGGCTGGGCGAGCTGGCGCCCGGGGACAGACTGCCGTCCACGCGGGCGATCACGCGCGAGTGGGGCGTGGCCATGGCGACGGCGACGAAGGCGCTGGCGGTGCTGCGCCAGGAGGGCCTGGCGCGCCCGGAGCCGGGGGTGGGCACGGTGGTGACGGCGGGCGGGCGGGCGCCGGCCCGTCCGGCCCCGGCCCCGTCCGCACCCCCGGACGCGCCCAGGTCGCCGCCCGCCCTCACCCGGGGGGAGGTGGTCACGGCGGCTCTCGGCCTCGCGGACGCGGAAGGCCTGCACGCCCTGACGATGCGTCGGGTGGCGACGATCCTGGGCGTCTCGACGATGACGCTCTACCGCCACGTCGCGGGCAAGGCGGAGCTGGTCCGTCTGATGACGGACGTGGCGTGCGGGGAGGTCCCCCTCGGCCCCGTCCCGGCGCACTGGCGGACAGGCCTGGAGCGGGGTGCGCGCTGGCTGCGCGACGTGTACGCGCGCCACCCGTGGCTGACCCACACGATGGCCTCGTTCACGAGGCCGGTCGCGACGCCGAACGCGATGGCGTACACGGAGTGGGTGCTACGGGCGCTGCGCGGCACGCCCCTGACTCCCACCCAGAAGCTCCACACCCATCTGGCGATCCTGGCGTACATCCAGGGCCTGTCGATGGCGGACGACATGGAGGAGCAGGCACGCCAGGATTCGGGCATCTCCGACAGCGAGTGGATGGAACAGAACGAGCCACGATTCGACGCGATCCAATCGGCGGGCTCCTACCCGGAGTTGGCCTCGGTGGCGAGCGGCGGCGGGTACGGTCTCGATCTGCGGACGCTCTTCGAATTCGGGCTCGGGCGAACACTGGACGGCATCGCGTCCATGATCGACGAAACGTCCGGTTAACGAACACGACCTTACGGGCAGCGGACGATTTCCGGCCAACTTGCCGACGCACTCATGACAGGTCCCCGTCATTCCTGTCACTCTCTCCCCGGCTCTTCGCACCACAGTTCACCTCTTCACCCGAACGAGTCCGCGTCACCAGAACGAGTCCGCGTCACCTGAACGTGCTCCACAGCTCTGCTTGCTCCGCCCGGACGGACCCCACCCAGTCCGCCGGTACCCCCCTCGCAAGAAGGAGTCTGCGTGAGATCCACGCCCAGCCGTCGCGCCACCGCGACCGGCGCCCTGATAGCCGCCGCCATGCTCGCCGTGAGCGTCCAGACGGGTGCCGCCACCGCGGCAGACGCCCCCTGGACCATCGCCCCCAAGGCCCAGCAGGGCACCTCGGCGAACCCCGGCAAGCTCCCGGCCGACCTCACCCCCGCCGAGCGCACCGCGCTCATCAAGGCGGCGGACGCCGACAAGGCGGCCACGGCCAAGACCCTCGGCCTCGGCGCCCAGGAGAAGCTGGTCGTCCGCGACGTCGTGCAGGACCGCGACGGCACGACCCACACGCGCTACGAGCGGACCTACGCCGGACTTCCCGTCCTGGGCGGCGACCTGATCGTCGCCGAGACCAAGGCCGGCACCACCACCGGTGTCACCAGGTCCTCCCGCGCGGAGCTCGGGAACATCTCCACCACCGCCACCCTGGCCCCGGCCGCCGCCGAGAAGCAGGCCGTCGGCCTCGCCCAGGCGGACGGCTCCGAGAAGGCCAAGGCCGACCGCGCGCCGCGCAAGGTCGTCTGGCTGGCCTCGGGCGCCCCCGTCCTCGCGTACGAGACCGTCGTCGGCGGCCTCCAGCACGACGGCACCCCGAACGAGCTGCACGTCGTGACGGACGCCAAGTCCGGCGCGAAGCTCTACGAGTGGCAGGCCGTGCACAACGGCACCGGAAACACGCAGTACAGCGGCACGGTCACCCTCGGCACCGCGCCCTCGTACACGCTGACCGACACCACCCGTGGCAACCACAAGACGTACAACCTCAACCGGGGTACGTCCGGCACCGGAACGCTCTTCTCCGGGACCGACGACGTCTGGGGCAACGGCACCCCGGCGAACCTCGAGACCGCGGGCGCCGACGCGCACTACGGCGCCGCGCTCACCTGGGACTACTACAAGAACGTGCACGGCCGCTCCGGCATCCGTGGTGACGGCGTCGGCGCGTACTCCCGGGTCCACTACGGCAACGCCTACGTCAACGCCTTCTGGCAGGACTCCTGCTTCTGCATGACGTACGGCGACGGCGCGGGCAACACCAAGCCGCTGACCTCCATCGACGTGGCCGCCCACGAGATGACGCACGGCCTCACCTCGGTCACCGCCGGCCTGGTCTACAGCGGTGAGTCCGGCGGTCTCAACGAGGCCACCTCGGACATCTTCGCGGCGGCCGTCGAGTTCTACGCCAACAACGCCCAGGACCAGGGCGACTACCTCGTCGGCGAGAAGATCGACATCCGCGGCAACGGCACCCCGCTCCGGTACATGGACAAGCCCAGCAAGGACGGCTCGTCCAAGGACTACTGGTACTCCGGCATCGGCAGCGTCGACGTCCACTACTCCTCGGGTCCGGCGAACCACTGGTACTACCTGCTCTCCGAGGGCAGCGGCGTCAAGACCGTCAACGGCGTGAACTACGACTCGCCGACCTCGGACGGTCTGCCCGTCACCGGCATCGGCCGTGACAAGGCCTCGCTGATCTGGTTCAAGGCCCTCACCACCAAGTTCAACTCCTCCACCAACTACGCCGGCGCCCGCACGGGCACCGTCGCGGTGGCCACCGAGCTGTACGGCGCCAACAGCCCCGAGGTGCTCGCGGTCCAGCACGCCTGGGCCGGCGTGAACGTCGGAACCCGCCCCGGCGGCGGGGAGCCGCAGCCCGGCAAGGTCTTCGAGAACGCGGCCGACGTGTCCGTCCCGGACAACGGCGCGGCGGTGACCTCCACGGTCAACGTCACCGGCGTCACGGGCAACGCGCCCTCCGCCCTCAAGGTGGACGTGGACATCGTCCACACCTACAAGGGTGACCTCGTCGTGGACCTCGTCGCACCCGACGGCTCGGTCTACAACCTGCACAACCGGACCGGCGGCAGCGCCGACAACATCGTCCAGGCCTACACCGTGAACGCCTCCTCCGAGGTCGCGAACGGCGCCTGGAAGCTCCGCGTCCAGGACAAGGCCGCGGCCGACACCGGCTACATCAACAACTTCAAGCTGACGTTCCCGTAACCCGGGAGCGACGGCGCACGGCGGTGCGCTGAAGTGAAGGAAGCCCCGGGGGCCACGCCCCCGGGGCTTCCGCCTGCCCGCGTGTACTGCCCCGGGAGGGCGTGTCCGGGCGCGGGGCTACCTCAGCAGGACCCCCGCCCCCTCCCCCGTCGACTCCTCCGGCAGGGCCACCAGGCCCAGTTCGGAGGGGTGGGCGAGGAGCGGATGGGTGGGCCGGACCCGGACCGTGCAGCCGAAGGTACCGGTGCGGTCGAGTTCCAGGGTGCCCGCGTACGGCTGCCGGCCGTCCAGGTCCGGGCCACCCGCCGGCTTCAGCGGGACGGCGCGGGGCTCGGCGAGGGTGTCGTCGGCGTCGACCCGGCCGGTGACGGCCTGCACCTCGACGTCGTCGGCGCCGAGCGCGCCGAGCGCGACCCGGACCCGGACGACCGGGGTCGCGCCGAGCTCCGCGTCCGCGAGGTCGTCCACGAGCCCGTCGCCGACCTCGACGTGGTCGACGGTCACCCGGGGCCAGGCCTCCCGTACCCGCGTCTTCCAGGCGGCGAGGTCCCGCGCCCGGTCCGGGGTGAGCGCCCGGCGGGCGGCGGCGGCCGGGACGTAGAGCCGCTCGACGTACTCGCGGACCATCCGGTCGGCGAGCACCTTCGGGCCGAGGTCGGTGAGGGTGCGCCGGACCATCGCCGTCCAGTCGGCCGGGACGCCGTCGGGGCCGCGGTCGTAGAAGCGGGGCGCGACCCGGCGTTCGATCAGCTCGTAGAGGGCGGAGGCCTCCAGGTCGTCGCGGCGGTCCTCGTCGGCGGCGGCCGCCCCGTCGGCGGTCGGGATGGCCCAGCCGAAGTCGGGCTCGAACCACTCGTCCCACCAGCCGTCGAGGACGGAGAGGTTGAGGCAGCCGTTGAGGGCCGCCTTCATCCCGCTGGTGCCGCAGGCCTCCAGGGGGCGCAGCGGGTTGTTGAGCCAGACGTCGCAGCCCGGGTAGAGACCCCGCGCCATCTCCATGCCGTAGTCGGGCAGGAAGACGATCCGGTGCCGGACCCGGGGGTCGTCGGCGAACCGGACGAGTTCCCGCACGAGCCGCTTCCCGCCGTCGTCGGCCGGGTGCGCCTTGCCGGCGACGACGAGCTGCACGGGCCGCTCGGGGTGGAGCAGCAGGGCCCGCAGCCGGTCCTTGTCCCGGAGCATGAGGGTGAGCCGCTTGTACGAGGGGACCCGGCGGGCGAAGCCGATGGTGAGGACGTCGGGGTCGAGGACGGAGTCGGTCCAGCCGAGTTCGGCGGCTGCGGCCCCGCGCTGGAGCCAGGAGGCCCGCAGCCTCTCCCGTACGTCGGTCACGAGCCGTTCGCGCAGGGTTCGGCGCAGCGCCCACAGCTCCCCGTCGGCGGGATCGGGGCCGAGCCGGCCGACCTCGGGGGCGACCCAGGTGGGGGCGTGGACGCCGTTGGTGATGGAGCCGATCGGCACCTCGTCGGCGTCGAAGCCCGGCCAGAGCCCGGCGAACATGGATCGGCTGACGGCCCCGTGGAGGGTGGAGACGCCGTTGGCGCGCTGGGCGAGGCGCAGGCCCATGGCGGCCATGTTGAAGACGCCGGGTTCGCCGCCGAGCGCGGTCTCGTCACCGAGGGCGAGGACCCGTCCGGTGTCGACACCGGGCAGCGCGCCGTCCTGGCCGAGGTGGCGGGCGACCAGGCTCCGTTCGAAGCGGTCGATGCCGGCCGGGACGGGGGTGTGGGTGGTGAAGACGGTCCCGGCGCGGACGGTCTCCAGGGCGCTGTCGAAGTCGAGCCCCTCCCCCTGGAGTTCGCGGATGCGTTCGAGGCCCAGGAAGCCGGCGTGGCCTTCGTTGGTGTGGAAGACCTCGGGGGCGGGGGTGCCGGTGAGCCGGGTGTACGTACGGACGGCGCGGACGCCGCCGATGCCGAGCAGCATCTCCTGGAGGAGCCGGTGCTCGCTGCCGCCGCCGTACAGCCGGTCGGTGACGCTCCGTTCGCCGGGGGCGTTCTCCTCGACGTCGGAGTCGAGCATGAGGAGCGGGACCCGGCCGACGCGGGCGATCCAGAGGTGGGCGTGCAGGCTGCGCCCGCCGGGCAGGGCGAGGGTGATCCTGGCGGGGGTGCCGTCGGCCTCGCGGAGCAGGGAGACGGGCAGCTCGCCGGGGTCGAGGACGGGGTACTGCTCCTGCTGCCAGCCGTCGCGGCCGAGGGACTGGCGGAAGTAGCCGTGCCGGTAGAGCAGGCCGACGCCGATGAGGGGGACGCCGAGGTCGCTGGCGGACTTGAGGTGGTCGCCGGCGAGGATGCCGAGGCCGCCGGAGTACTGGGGCAGCGCGGCGGCGACACCGAACTCGGGCGAGAAGTAGGCGAGGGCGGCGGGGGGTTCACCCGGCTGGCGCTGGTACCAGCGGGGGGCGTGGAGATAGGTGTCGAGGTCCTCGGCGGCGGACCGCAGCCGGGCCAGGAACTCCGGGTCGGCGGCGAGCGCGGCGAGCCGGGGGGCTTCGAGGGTGCCGAGGATCCGGACGGGGTCGGCTCCGGAGGGGCCCTCGGGCGCCAGGGAGTCGAAGAGGGCCCGGGTGGGCTCGTGCCAGGACCAGCGCAGGTTGTGCGCGAGGTCGGCGAGGGGTCGAAGGGTGTCGGGGAGGACGGGACGCACGGTGAATCGACGGATTGCCTTCACGCGTTCCACCTTCGCAGGCGAGTACGGAGCGGAGTGGACGCACCACGCTGTGCGTCCGTCGTTCCGCTCCGACGTTAGGGCACGACGCCCTGCCGGGCCACGGCGCGTGGGAGCGACGGGGCGCGTGTCGTCCGGCGGGGAGGACGGGTCAGCCGATGGCCGGGAGCGGGACCTCGTACGGGGAGCCCTGGTTCACGGCCGTCGGGTCGAAGGCGCCGGTGGCGGCGTACCGGCCGGCGATGGCGGCGAGTTCCTCGGCGGGGATGACGTCGTGGATGTCGGTGAAGCCCTGCGGGGCGCGCGCGTGGGCGAGGTTGATGACGACCTCGGGGCCGAGTTCCCGGTTGGCCCGCTGGAGCGCGGTGGTGACGGGGCGGCGTTCGCGTTCGTAGGCGGCAAGGCCCTCGGCGGGGTCGCGGTGCCGGGCGAGGGCGTGGGCGAGGGCGCGCGCGTCCACGATGGACTGGGTCGCCCCGTTGGAGCCGATCGGGTACATGGCGTGGGCGGCGTCGCCGATGAGGGTGGTGCGGCCGTGCGTCCAGCGGTCCAGGGGCTCGCGGTCGACCATGGGGTACTCGTGCGCGGAGTCGGCGGCGCGCAGGAGGTCGGGGACGCTGACGCCGTCGAACTCCCAGCCCTCGTAGAAGGGGAGGAAGGTCTCGACGGGGACGGGACGGTTCCAGTCGCCGTGGAACCGCTCCTCGCCGGAGCCGGTGAACGCGCGGGTCCCGCAGGTGCCTTCCGCGGGGCGGGCGAGCGCCCAGTTCACCAGGACCTCGCGGCCGGGTCCGGTGGGCCGGCTCATCGGGTACACGACGGCCTTCTGCCGGTCGTCGCCCGCGATGAACATGAACGAGCCCACGGCCCGCGCCGGCATCCGGGAGACGCCCCGCCACACCAGAGTCCCGTTCCAGGGCGGTCCGCCCTCCCCCGGGTGCAGCGCGGCCCGTACGGCCGAGCGGATGCCGTCCGCGCCGACGAGGACGTCCGGTTCCAGCGAGGCGCGGCCCCGGACGGCGCCGTCCCGGTGTTCGAGCCGCAGCCGCGGCCGCCCGTCCGGCGACAGTTCGAGCCCGGTCACCCGGACGCCGGTGACCAGGGCGGCGGGCCCGAGCCTGGCCCGTACCGCCCCCGCGAGGACCTGCTGGAGGTGGCCGCGGTGGACCGAGAGCTGGGGCCAGCGGTAGCCGGCGCCCAGTCCGCGCGGTTCCCGGGATATCAGCGCGCCCGAGCGGTGGTAGTAGCGCAGCTCGCGGGTGCGCAGGGCGCCCGCCTCCAGGGCGTCGAGCAGGCCGAGCGCGTCCAGTTCGCGGACCGCGTTCGGCATCAGGTTGAGCCCGGCACCCACCGGGCGGATCGCGGGCGCCGCCTCGACGACCGTCACCCGTTCGAATCCGGCGGCGTGCAGGGCGAGGGCGGCGGTGAGCCCGGCGACGCCGCCGCCGGCGATCACGATGTGCGGGCTCTGTCCGTAGGAGGGGGCGGCGGAGCCGCGTCCGTACGCACGGGAGGGGGTGTGGGGGGACATCTCGACTGCTCCTTCGACGCCGCTACGCGGCCGACGGCCCGACTGGGGCCCCTGCGGGACGGCGCCGCACGCTCGCGCGGCGCACCATGGTCTCGTTCTCCCTGGTCAGATCCAGGATCGAGCGCAGCAGCGCGACCGGGGCCCCGCCGCTGCCCTCCTCGTACAGCCGCACGTCCTCGCTGTACGCCTTGCGGGCGAGGCCGAGGTGCCGGGCGCGGAAGGTCTTCAGGAGGCGGAGGACCCGGCCCAGCGCCTGCGCGGACGCGGTGAGCGAGGGCGGCAGCCGGCCGGCGCCCTCCCAGCTCACCGCGGCCGACAGTTTGCTCACCGCCGACACCCCGCCCCGGTGCCGGGCGTGGAACGCGCGCCAGGCGGGCAGCGCGTAGGGCACGGACTCGGCGAGGAAGGCGTCGTAGGCGGGGTCCGAGCGGTCGCACTGCCACAGCGTCAGATCGACCAGCCAGAGCGGGACCTGGGCGGCGGCCGGGCCCAGGTAGTCGCGGCCGGCCACCTCGACCTCCTCGAAGTACGGCCGCAGGGTGAGGGCGAAGTACTCGGGTGACACCTGCGCCACGGTGAGGTCGATGGCGTCGACCATCGCCCGGACGTGGTGGGCCACCCGGTCGAGGGCGGCCGCGAAGCGGGGGTCGTACGGTTCGAGGCGGGCGACCAGGCCGCAGTCGTCGAGGGCGCGGACCAGACCGGGGAAGACCATCCGTACGGCCTCCTGGAGGCGGGCCTCCGTCGGATGGCCGGTGTACGAGCGGCGGCGCGGGCCCGGCGGGTTCCAGGTGGTGTAGTGGTGCACCGTGTCCCGGGGCACCATGTCGGTGCGGAGCCCGAGGAGTTCGAGGACGGGCAGCGCCTCGGGGACGGCGGCGAGGGGCTGTACGCCGTGCCGCTTCAGGGAGCCCAGCAGGATGCCGAGGTCGCGCATCGCGGCCAGGGCGTGGCCGACGCTCCACTGCGCGGCCCGGTCGGGATCGGGCACGAGGGTGCGCAGTGCGACGGTCAGCGCGGCGACGTCGGCGTCCGCGTTCATGGCGGGCACGGCGGCGAGCAGGGCGTCGGCGCCGAGCGGGTCGGCGGCGCGTATGTCCTCGGTGCGGTGACGCGGGTCGCCGAGCAAGACGGGGCTCCTTCTCTTCGTGGGCTCGTTCGCCTCCGGGGCGCTGCTGCGGTTGCCGACGGCCGGCCGTGCTCGGTCCCCCGTTGCCCGGGGCCTCCGCACGCTCTCCCTCACGACAGCCGCGCGCCCCTTCGGGTCGCTCGCCTGCGGTGGGGGTCGTCGGCGTGGGTGGGTCTCGCCCGGTGGAGACGGAGCGAGAGGAGGGCGGCCACCGCGGCGAACCCGGCGCCCGTGAGCAGGGCCGCGCGGTGGCCGGAGGTCTCCGCGACCGTCCGGGCGGCGTCGACGCCCTCGGTTCGGCCGGTGGCGACGGCCACCAGGACGGCGAGACCGAGGACCGAGCCGAACTGCTGGCAGGTGTTGACGAGTCCGGAGGCGAGTCCGGTCTCCTCGGGCGCCGCGTCCGCGGTGGCCGCCACGTTGGTGGTGACCATGACGAGCGGCAGGGCGGCGCCGAGGAGGAGGCTCGGGGCGAGGACGGTGCTCGCGAAGGTGCCGTCCGGGGTGAGCGCCAGGGCCAGCCAGAGGGACCCGGCGCACAGCAGGACGAAGCCGAGGGTCATCGTCCGGTGCAGGCCGAGCCGGTGGATGATCCGGCCGGTCTGCGGGGCGAGGGCGACGACGACGAGCGACAGGGGCAGCAGGCCGAGGCCGCCGTCGAGGGGCGGGTACCCGAGGACGCTCTGCAGGTAGAGGCTGACCAGGAAGAACATCGGGAACAACGTCGTCTGGGCGAGTGCGGCCAGGACGTTGGCGAGGCGCGGTGCGGGCCGGGTCAGGAACTCGGGCGGGACGAGCGGCGCGGCGGCGCGGTGCTCGGCGGCGGCGAAGGCGAGGAGCAGCGCGAGCCCCGCTCCTCCGGCGCCGAGGGTGCGGACGGACAGCCACCCGGCCTCCGCCGCGCCGACCAGCGCGTAGGCGAGGAGCCCGAGTCCGGCGGTCGCGGTGAGCGCTCCGGCGAGGTCGAAGCCGCCCGGGCGGGGGCGGCCGGTGCGGTGGTCGAGGACGCGGAGGGCGAGGACGGCGAGCACCGCCGCGAGCAGGACGTTCAGCCAGAACGTGGAGCGCCAGCCGAGGAGGTCGGTGAGGACGCCGCCGAGGACCGTGCCGAGGACTCCGCCGAGGCCGCCCATCGCGGCGAACGCGCCGAGTGCCCGGTGCCGGGCGGGGCCGTCGGGGAAGAGCAGGAGCAGCAGGGCGAAGGCGGCGGCCGCGGCGAGGGCGGCGCCGCCCCCCTGGACGGCGCGGGCGGCGACGAGGGCGTCGGCGCCGGGGGCGAGACCACCGGCGGCGGAGGCGACGGCCAGCAGGCCGAGGCCGCCGAGGAAGACCCGCCGGTGGCCGAGGAGGTCGGCGACGCGCCCGCCGAGGAGGAGGAGTCCGCCGAAGGTGATGAGGTAGGCGTTGGCGACCCAGGAGAGTCCGGCGGAGCCGGAGCCGAGGTCCTCGCCGACGGAGGGCAGCGCGACGTTGACGATCGCGGTGTCCGTGATCAGCAGCAGCTGGGTGGAGGCGAGGAGGACGAGCGCCCCGCGCCGGGGCCCCGGTGGTGGCGCCGTCACCGGGTCGTCCCGAGGTCGTAGCCGTCGAGGCAGGCCTGCGCGAGGCTCTCGCAGTCGCCCGCGGAGCCCGCCCAGGTCTGCATGGTCAGGTAGACGTGCGGGGCGCCGTGGTAGAAGCGCTCGTACTGTTCGTGGCGGCCGGCGAACTCGGAACCGAGGGCGTCCCAGGCGAGCTTGAGGAGCTTGATCCGGTCCTCGGCGGGGTGGCCGGGGGTGCCGAAGTAGCGGCGGACCAGCGGCCCCAGTTCGGGGTGGAGGAGGTCCTGTCCGCTCGCGGGGAGCTGGACGAGGGCGCCGCCCGCGAGGAGCTTGATGTCCTGGATCGCGCGCGGGTAGAGCTCGCCGGCCATGATCCGCTGGGCGAAGGAGATCTCCTGCCCGGTGCGGACGCCGCCGCGCCCGCCGTCGACCTGCTCGTACGAGGCCTCGGCGGCGAGGACGAAGGCCTTGGCCTGGGCGACCGCGCCGAGGAGCCGGCCGAGGGCCTGGGTGACGGGCGGCAGCTTCTCGGTGCCGTGGGAGCGGGTGATCAGGATGGCGAGTCCGGTGAGGAACTCCAGCTTGGTCCAGAAGCGGGTGGCGGACTGGTGGACGAGGTTCAGGTAGGCGGGGGTCTGCCACCAGACGGCGCCGGTGGTGACCGGGTCGCGGTAGGTGAGGACCCGTTCCCAGGGCACGAAGACGTCCTCGCAGACCAGCATCGCGTCGTTCTCGTCGTACCGGGAGGAGAGCGGGTGGTCGAAGACGGACCGGGAGCGTTCCTCGTAGGAGGTGCGGGAGATCAGCTTGAGGCCGGGGGTGTCGAGCCGTACGGAGAAGGTGACGGCGTGCTCGGTGTCGTCGGCGGCGAGCGGTTCGATGGTGCCGACGAGGAGTTCGTCGGCGAAGACCGCGCCGGTGCCGACGGTCTTGGCGCCGCGGACGACGATCCCGCCGTCCCGTTCCGCGACGACCCGCAGGGTGCGGTCGTCCTCGCCGGTGCCGCCGGCCGGGTTGGTCAGGGTGAACGCGGTGTGCAGGTCGCCCTCGGCGAGCCTGCGGTGGAAGGCGAGGGCGTGCCCGGCGCCGTCGAAGGTCCCGCCGGTGAAGACGGCGGGCGCGGCGGCGAACCCGGCCGCGCCCGCGGCCATGTAGTCGGGGGTGCGGCCGAGGAAGCCGTAGCCGGCCTCGGCCGTCGTCCGGAAGGCGCGGCGGCGGGCGACGAGGTCCTCGTACGAGCGGGGGACGGCGTAGGCCCGGCGCACCCCGTCCCGGACGAGGACGGGGCGGTGCGCGGGGTCGTCGGCGAGGTCGTAGAGCCCGGCGAGGGAGGCCGCGGTGGCCCGGAAGGCGGGGTGCGCGGTGACGTCCTTGACCCGTTCCCCGTCGAGCCAGATCTCGCGCCCGTCGCGCAGTCCCTCCAGATACTCCTGCCCGGACCTCGTCACCGGTGTGTCGCCTCTCCTCGGGTGTCACGGCTGTGCCGGTCCCGAGACTGTCCGGCGCACTCCCCCGGGACAATGAACGTCCGTCCAGGGGTCCTTAAGAACCGTCCAGAGGGCTCCGAAGATGTCAGGTCGGCCGACCCGGAGCGGCTCAGGCGGCCGGGACGGCTCCCGCGCGGTACTCCCCCGGGGTGACGCCGAACCACTTCCGGAAGGCGAGGTGGAAGCCGACGGCGCTCCGGTAGCCGACGCGGTCGGGCACGGCGGACTGCGGGAGCGAGGTCTCGGTGAGCAGCCGGCCGGCCTCCTGCATCCGGCGTGCGGCGAGGTACCGGGCCGGGGAGTCGCCGACCAGTTCGCGGAAGGCGGCGGTGAACGCGGAGCGGGACATGCCGACCTCGCGGGCGAGGGCGTCGATGGTCCAGGGTTCGGCGAACCGGGTGGCCATCATGACGACGGCCCGGCTGATCCCGGGGTGCCGGAGCAGCGGCAGCGAGGCCGGGTTCCCGGCGAGTTCGCGCAGGAGCGGGCGGAGCGCGAGGACGAGGGCCATCTCGAAGGCGCGCAGGGTGATGAGCCGGTCGCCGGGTCCGACGGGCCGGTCGGGGGCGGCGAGCAGCCGCAGGGTGTCGCGGAGCAGCGGCTCGCGGTCGACCTGGGCGCCGTCGAGGACGAGCGCCCAGGGCAGCGAGGTGTAGAGGCCGGTGGCGGCGCTGGCGTCGTAGTGGAGCCCGGCGCACAGGAGGCGGCTCTCGGGGCCGCTGCCCTCGATGACGATCTCGCCGGAGGTGCCGGGCTGCCGCTCGGGCAGGACGGCCTTGAGCGGGACGCCCTGGCGGTCGGGCCGGTCGGCGAGGCGGTGCGCGGTGCCGGTGGGGAAGACGACGAGGTCACCGGCGTGCAGTTCGAGCGGGGGTTCGTCGTCGGTGGTGATCCAGCAGTCGCCCTCGACGACGTAGTGGAGGACGGCGCAGCTGCGTTCGGCGTCGCCCTCGATGGCCCAGGGGGCGCGGACGTGCCAGCGGCTGTCGAAGACTCCGGTGAGCCGGAGGGGTTTGAGCAGTTCGCTCAGGAGGTCGTCGTGTTCCTCGTGCTCGTCGTGCGTTTCGCGCGTGCCCCGCCGGTCGGGGTGGTCGTGACGGTCGGTTCCCACGGTTGCCATGGACGATCCTTCAACTTCCGCCCCGGTTTGTTAATTGAACGGCCGAAGCCGTCGCGGCGAGCCTTGGACGACGCCGACGACAGCAGCGAAAGTCTATCGAAGGGCCTCAGACAGACATGTCCAGTGAGATTCCGATGCGGGTGGCGGTGGTGGGCGCGACCGGCTTCCAGGGGGGCGCGGTGGCCCGCCTGCTCGCCGAGCGGCACCACGGGGTGCGGGCCCTGACCCGGCGCCCCTCGGCCGACCGGCCACCGCTGCCGGGTGCCTTCTTCCTCGCCGGCGACCTGGGGCACCCGGAGGACGTGCGGCGGCTCTTCGCGGGGACGACGCACGGGTTCGTCACGATGCCGCTGGTGTACGGGGCCGAACGGGTGGAGGCGTACGCGCGGAACGTCGCGGAGGCGGCCCTGGAGGCGGGGGTCCGGCGGCTGGTCTTCAACGCCAACACCCGTCTTCCGCTGGGCCCGACGGACGTCGCCGCGTTCGAGACGCGGCGGCTCGCGGAGCGGGTGCTGCGGGACAGCGGGGTGCCGCTGGTGGTGATCCGGCCGCCGGTGTACCTGGACAACCTGTTCTCGCCGTGGAACGGTCCGGCGCTGGTCGACGCCGGTGTGCTCGCCTATCCGCTGCCGGCGTCGGCGCGGACGGCGTGGCTCTCGCACCGGGGCCTGGCGGAGGCGGCGCTCGCCGCGCTGACCCGGGACGGCCTGGAGGGGCGGACCTTCGACATCGGCGGTGAGCGCTCGCTGACGGGCGGCGAGCTGGCGGCGGCCTTCGGCCGGGGTCTCGGCCGGGCGGTGCGGTACGAGGAGCTGGATCCGGCCGCTTTCGAGCGCGGGCTCGCGCGGCTCCTCGGCCCGGAGACGGCGGCGGGGGTGGCCGGGATCTACCACTACATGGCGACCGGCGCCGATCCGCTGCTGATGGCGGACGACGACGGGGTGTCGACGGAGGTCCTCGCCCTCGAACCGGCCCCGGTGGAGGAGTGGGTGGCCCGTCAGCCCTGGCAGGTCTGGTCGACGGACGCGGACGAACCGGACGCCTCGCCGCGCCGCCGCTGACGGCACGCACACGAACAGGCCCCGCCCGGCTTCGGGCGGGGCCTGTTTGTGTGCTTGCTAGGACGGCTACGCCCTAGTAGTTAACAAAGCGCCGGGATTGCCCACCCGAGGACGGTGGGAAGGCTTCACCGGTAACCCCCCGAACCCGTCTCCCCGTGACCCTTGTTCATCCCTGTGGACCCGCCATCCGAGTGAACGCGGACAGGAGCGGCCATGCCCGCAACCCGCCGGCCGTCGACGGAGCTAGAAAGAGCGAACCACCACCCGCACCCCCGTAAACCATCAGGTGATGCTGTGAATCCGCTCATGGGACGCATTCCCGTACTGGACGTACGCCCTCTGGTCGACTGCGGTCGGCGCCCCGCGAAGGCGGTGGCCGGAGAGTCCTTCGAGGTGACGGCGACCGTCTTCCGCGAGGGCCACGACGCGGTCGCCGCCAATGTCGTGCTGCACGGCCCCACGGGCCGCCCCGGCCCCTGGACGCCGATGCGCGAGCTGGCTCCGGGCACCGACCGCTGGGGTGCCGAGGTCACCCCCGACGCCGAAGGCCTGTGGACGTACACCGTCGAGGCGTGGAGCGACCCGGTGGCCACCTGGCGCCACACCGCGAAGATCAAGATCCCGGCCGGGATCGACTCCGAGCTGGTGCTCGCCGAGGGCGCCGAACTGCACGAGCGGGCCGCGAAGGGCGTCCCGAAGAAGGGCGGCGGCCGGGAGGCCGTGCTCGCCGCGTCGGACGCGCTGCGCGACGTGTCCCGCCCGGCGGCCGTCCGGCTCGCGGCCGCCCTGAACCCCCGGGTCGTCGAGGCGCTCGACCGCCACCCGCTGCGCGAACTCCTCTCCTCCTCGCCCGCGTTGCCGCTCCAGGTGGAGCGGGAGCGCGCCCTGTTCGGCTCGTGGTACGAGTTCTTCCCGCGCTCGGAGGGTGTGCGGAAGGTGAAGGGCCGCACGGTCCCGGGGAACTTCCGTACCGCGGCCGAGCGGCTCCCGGCGATCGCGGCCATGGGCTTCGACGTGGTGTACCTGCCGCCGGTGCATCCGATCGGCCAGACCCACCGCAAGGGACCCAACAACTCGCTCTCGGCCGCGCCGAACGACGTGGGCGTGCCGTGGGCGATCGGCTCGCCGGAGGGCGGGCACGACGCGCTCCACCCGGACCTGGGGAGCTTCGAGGACTTCGACGCCTTCGTGGCGCGGGCCCGGGAGCTGCGTCTGGAGATCGCGCTGGACTTCGCGCTCCAGTGCTCCCCGGACCACCCGTGGGTGGAGAAGCACCCGGAGTGGTTCCACCACCGCCCGGACGGTTCGATCGCGTACGCGGAGAACCCGCCGAAGAAGTACCAGGACATCTACCCGATCGCGTTCGACACCGACATGGACGGGATCGTCGCGGAGACCGTGCGGGTGCTGCGGCACTGGATGGACCACGGCATCCGGATCTTCCGCGTCGACAACCCGCACACCAAGCCGGTGGTGTTCTGGGAGCGGGTGATCGGCGAGATCAACCGGGCCGACCCGGACGTGATCTTCCTGGCGGAGGCCTTCACGCGGCCGGCGATGATGCGGACGCTCGGCGCGGTCGGCTTCCAGCAGTCGTACACGTACTTCACCTGGCGCAACACCAAGGAGGAGCTCACGGAGTACCTGACGGAGCTCTCCGGCGAGACGGCGGCGCAGATGCGGCCGAACTTCTTCGTGAACACCCCGGACATCCTGCCCGGCTACCTCCAGGGGGGCGGCCGGCCGGCGTTCGAGGCGCGGGCGGTGCTCGCGGCCACGCTCTCGCCGTCCTGGGGGATGTACGCCGGGTACGAGCTGTGCGAGAACGTCCCGCTGCGGGAGGGCGGCGAGGAGTACCTCGACTCGGAGAAGTACGAACTCAGGCCGCGGGACTGGGAGTCGGCCGAGCGGTCGGGGGCCACGATCACCCCGCTGATCACCACCCTGAACCGGATCAGGCGCCGTCACCCGGCGCTGCGCCGGCTACGGAACCTGTCGTTCCACGAGACCGACAACCCGCAGGTGATCGCGTACAGCAAGCGCTCCGGTTCGAACACCGTTCTGGTGGTCGTCAACCTCGACCCGCACCACACCCAGGAGGCGACGGTCTCGTTGAACATGCCGGAACTCGGCCTGGACTGGCACGAGACCGTGCCGGTGCGCGACGAGCTCACCGGCGAGACCTATCACTGGGGCAGGGCCAGCTACGTGCGCCTAGAGCCGGGTGTCACGCCCGCGCACGTCCTCGTCCTGCGACCGTCCCCGCAGACCGGAGGGTCACCCACATCATGACCGTCAACGAGCCCGTCCCCGACACCTTCGAGGACACCCCCGCCAAGGACCGCGATCCCGACTGGTTCAAGCGGGCCGTCTTCTACGAGGTCCTCGTCCGTTCCTTCCAGGACAGCAACGGGGACGGCGTCGGCGACCTGAGGGGCATCACGTCCAAACTGGACTACCTCCAGTGGCTGGGCGTGGACTGCCTCTGGCTGCCGCCGTTCTTCAAGTCCCCGCTGCGGGACGGCGGCTACGACGTCGCCGACTACACGTCGGTGCTGCCCGAGTTCGGCGACCTCGCCGACTTCGTCGAGTTCGTCGACTCGGCCCACCAGCGCGGGATGCGCGTGGTCATCGACTTCGTGATGAACCACACGAGCGACCAGCACCCGTGGTTCCAGGAGTCCCGGAGCGACCCGGAGGGGCCGTACGGCGACTACTACGTCTGGGCCGACGACGACAAGCAGTACGCGGACGCCCGGATCATCTTCGTCGACACCGAGTCCTCGAACTGGACCTTCGACCCGGTCCGCAAGCAGTACTACTGGCACCGGTTCTTCTCGCACCAGCCCGACCTCAACTACGAGAACCCGGCGGTGCAGGAGGAGATCCTCTCCTCGCTGAAGTTCTGGCTGGACCTGGGGATCGACGGGTTCCGGCTCGACGCGGTGCCGTACCTGTACCAGGAGGAGGGCACCAACTGCGAGAACCTCCCCGCGACCCACGCCTTCCTCAAGCGGGTCCGCAAGGAGATCGACGACCACTACCCGGACACGGTGCTGCTCGCCGAGGCCAACCAGTGGCCGGAGGACGTCGTCGACTACTTCGGCGACTTCGGCTCCGGCGGCGACGAGTGCCACATGGCCTTCCACTTCCCGGTCATGCCGCGGATCTTCATGGCCGTCCGGCGCGAGTCCCGCTACCCGGTCTCCGAGATCCTGGCGAAGACCCCCCAGATCCCCTCCGGCTGCCAGTGGGGCATCTTCCTGCGCAACCACGACGAGCTCACCCTCGAGATGGTCACGGACGAAGAGCGCGACTACATGTACGCCGAGTACGCCAAGGACCCGCGGATGCGGGCCAACATCGGCATCCGTCGCCGGCTCGCCCCGCTCCTCGACAACGACCGCAAGCAGATGGAGCTGTTCACCGCGCTGCTCTTCTCGCTGCCCGGTTCGCCGGTGCTGTACTACGGCGACGAGATCGGCATGGGCGACAACATCTGGCTGGGCGACCGGGACGGCGTACGGACCCCGATGCAGTGGACGCCCGACCGGAACGCGGGCTTCTCCTCCTGCGACCCGGGGCGGCTCTACCTTCCGGCCATCATGGACCCGGTCCACGGCTACCAGGTGACCAACGTCGAGGCGGGGATGACCTCGCCGTCCTCCCTGCTGCACTGGACGAAGCGGATGATCGAGATCCGCAAGCAGAGCCACGCCTTCGGCACGGGGACGTACACCGAACTCCCGGCCTCCAACCCGGCGGTGCTCGCCTTCCTCCGCGAGGACGGCGAAGACCTGGTGCTCTGCGTGAACAACTTCTCGCGGTTCGCGCAGCCGACCGAACTCGACCTGCGCCGCTTCGACGGCATCCACCCCGTGGAGCTGATCGGCGGGGTGTCGTTCCCGGCCATCGGCCAGCTCCCCTACCTCCTGACCCTTGCGGGACACGGCTTCTACTGGTTCCGTCTCAAGAAGAGCTGACCGGCGGTCAGTTCGGTTTCGTCCGGGTGGGGCGGTTTCCTCCCGTCCCACTCCGGGCACTGTGAACCACACACGATTCAGGTCCATATGGGCCTTCTTGCCGGACCCATACGGATCTTCCCCCTCCGACACGTCCCGCACATCCGGACAGCCCCAGCCGCCATCCGGGACACTCTGCGCATTTGAACGCATACGACAGTCATCTGCGCGCCCCGGGGAAAGGACGCGATGCCATGCCGGAGACCGCATCCACCACCCGGGCCCCGGACGCCCTCCTCCCGTCACTCGCCCCCCTCCTCCACGAATGGCTGCCACGGCAGCGCTGGTTCGCGGGCAAGGGCCGCCGGGTCACCGGATTCACGCTGGACACGGCCACCGAGCTGCTGCCCCTGGACGGCGCGGGACCCGGTCTCCTCCATCTGCTCGTACGGGTGGAACAGCCAGGACGCCCGGCCGGAACATCCTCCGACTGCTACCAGATCCTCCTGGGCGTACGGACCCAGCTCCCACCCCGCCTCGCCCCCGCCCTGATCGGGCGGATCCGGCAGGGGCCGTTCGCCGGACGCGCCGTGTACGAAGGGCTGCGCGACCCGCGGCTCGCCGGCCTCCTCTACGAACGGTTGCGCACCCCGGGCCGGACCGGCCCCCTGCGCTTCCACGCCACCACCGCGCTGCCGCCCGCGCTCGCACCACGCGTCCTGGACGCCGAACAGTCCAACTCCTCGCTCGTCTACGGAGATTCGTACATCCTCAAGATCTTCCGCCGGGTCAGCCCCGGGGCCAACCCCGACCTGGAACTGCCGCTCGCGCTCGCCGGCGCCGGCTGCGCCAGGGTCCCGGCCCCGGTCGCCTGGTTCGAGTCCGGAGCCGCCACGCTCGGCGTGCTCCAGCCCTATCTGCGCGACTCCCGCGACGGCTGGCGGCTCGCCCTCGACGCGCTCGCCGACGGACGGGAGTTCACCACCGAGGCGCGGGACCTCGGCCGCGCCACGGCCGAGGTCCACCTCGCGCTCGCCTCCGCCCTGCCCACCAAGCGGCTCGGGCGGGCCGAGACCGAACAGCTGGCCGCCGCGATGGACCGGCGGCTGCACGCGGCGGCGCAGGCCGTCCCCGCGCTGCTGCCGCACGTACCCGGCCTCCGGGCCGTCTTCGCGGCGGCGAGCGGCGCGGTCGGCGGCGGGGCGGTCCAGCGCATCCACGGCGACCTGCACCTCGGACAGACGCTGAGGGGCTCCGACGGCGGCTGGGCCGTCATCGACTTCGAGGGCGAACCGGAGAAACCGCTGGACGAGCGGCGCAACCCGCAGCCCACCGTCCGCGACGTCGCCGGAATGCTCCGCTCCTTCGACTACGCGGCCCGCACGCACCGGCCCTGGAACGCGGAGTGGGCGGCGCGGTGCCGGGCGGCGTACTGCGCGGGGTACGCGGAGGCGGCGGGGGCGGACCCACGGGCGGATCCGGCCCTGCTCCACGCCTACGAGACCGACAAGGCGGTCTACGAGGTCGTCTACGAGGCCCGCCACCGCCCGGACTGGCTCCCGGTCCCGATGTCGGCGATCGAACGACTGGCAGCCTCCCCGTGACCGCCCCGCGTGGGCCGTCGCCCTCCGGGGGGTGGCATTCCCCCCGGAGGAACGATTGCCCTCGACGGGGGCGGGACCCGTTCGGCCGAGTGTCCCGCCCCCTCACCCCACCGTTGCGCATCAGTACCCCCGTACCCCATAGGAGGCATCCCGGTGACCGCCCGCCCCGCAGGCAAGACGGCCCGCAGCACCACCAAGCCCCCCGCGCCCCGGAAGGCGCCACCTCCGCTCGATCCGGGTGACCGGGCCCGGCTGCTCGCCGGCGAGCATCACGACCCGCACGGCGTGCTCGGCGCGCACCCGGTGCGCGGCGGGGTGGTGGTCCGGGTGCTGCGCCCCTGGGCGAAGGAGGTCACCGTCGTCACCAAGGGCAAGCGCGTGGCGCTGCACGACGACGGCGACGGCCTCTTCTCGGGGCTGCTGCCCCTGCTCCGCAAGGTCCCCGCGTACGAGCTGCGGGTCCGCTACGACGGGCCCGACGAGCTGGCCGTGGAGGACCCGTACCGCTTCCTGCCCTCCCTCGGCGAGCTCGACCTGCACCTGATCGGGGAGGGCCGGCACGAGGAGCTGTGGACGGCCCTCGGCTCGCACCCCATGACCCACGGGGGCGTGACCGGCACCCGCTTCGCGGTCTGGGCGCCGAACGCGCGCGGGGTCCGGGTGACCGGTGACTTCACGCACTGGGACGGCACCGGGCTTCCGATGCGCTCGCTGGGTTCGACCGGCGTGTGGGAGCTGTTCGTGCCGGGGATCGGCGAGGGCGCGCTCTACAAGTACGACATCACGCGCCCCGACGGCACGCACACGGTCCGCGCGGACCCGATGGCGCGCCGTACCGAGTGCCCGCCGAACACCGCGTCGATCGTCACCGCGTCGCACTACACGTGGGACGACGCGGAGTGGATGGAGCGGCGGGGGGCGCGTCCGCCGCACGAGGCGCCGCTCTCGGTGTACGAGGTGCACCTGCCGTCCTGGCGGCCCGGCCTCACCTACCGCCAGCTCGCCGAGCAGCTTCCCGCGTACGTCCGTGACCTCGGGTTCACGCACGTGGAGCTGATGCCGGTCACGGAGCACCCCTTCGGCGGCTCGTGGGGCTACCAGGTCACCGGCTTCTACGCGCCGACGGCCCGCATGGGCACCCCCGACGACTTCAGGTTCCTGGTGGACGCGCTGCACCGGGCGGGGATCGGGGTCCTGATGGACTGGGTCCCGGCGCACTTCCCGAAGGACGACTGGGCGCTGGCCGAGTTCGACGGGCGTCCGCTGTACGAGCACGAGGACCCGCGCCGTTCGCACCATCCGGACTGGGGCACTCTGGAGTTCGACTACGGCCGCAAGGAGGTGCGCAACTTCCTGGTGGCGAACGCCGTCTACTGGTGCCAGGAGTTCCACATCGACGGTCTGCGGGTGGACGCGGTGGCGTCGATGCTCTACCTGGACTACTCGCGGGAGCACGGCGAGTGGCTGCCGAACGAGTTCGGCGGCCGGGAGAACCTGGACGCGGTGGCCTTCCTCCAGGAGATGAACGCCACGGTGTACCGGCGCTGCCCGGGGATCGTGACCTTCGCGGAGGAGTCGACGGCCTGGGACGGGGTGACGCGGGCGACGGACCAGGTGGGCCCCGGGGGCTTCGGCGGTCTGGGCTTCGGCATGAAGTGGAACATGGGCTGGATGCACGACTCGCTGGAGTACGTGCAGAAGGAGCCGGTGCACCGCAAGTACCACCACCACGAGATGACCTTCTCGATGGTGTACGCGTACAGCGAGAACTACATCCTGCCGATCTCGCACGACGAGGTGGTGCACGGCAAGCGGTCCCTGGTGTCGAAGATGCCGGGCGACTGGTGGCAGCAGCGCGCCAACCACCGCGCCTACCTGGGCTTCATGTGGGCCCACCCGGGCAAGCAACTGCTCTACATGGGGCAGGAGTTCGCGCAGGGAGCGGAGTGGTCGGCGGACCACGGCCCCGACTGGTGGCTGCTCGACCCGGCGTACGGGGCGGAGGCCGACCACCGGGGGGTGCGGGACCTCGTCCGTGACCTGAACACGGTGTACGCGGCGACGCCCTCGCTCTGGGAGCGGGACACCGCGCCGGAGGGCTTCCAGTGGGTGGTCGGGGACGCGGCCGAGGACAACGTCTTCGCCTTCCTGCGTTTCGACGCGTCCGGCTCCCCGCTGCTCGCCGTCTGCAACTTCTCGCCGGTCGTGCGGCACGACTACCGGCTGGGTGTCCCGGAGGCGGTGGTCGCCTGGTCGGAGGTGCTGAACACGGACGCCGGACGCTACGGCGGCGGGGACGTGGTGGGGCGCGACCCGGTGAAGACGGAGTCGGTGCCGCACCACGGACGCGCGGCCAGCATCCGGATGACGCTGCCGCCGCTGGCGACGGTCTGGCTGCGGCCCGCGTGAGTCCGGGGCCACGGATCGGCGGAACCCGCTTCGTGGCCGATACCTGACACTCACCCAGTTGATCGTTCACCCGTTCGGACAACGTACGGATTGTTCGGCTATCTTCACTCTCCGGATCGAGCCGACAGATCCAGACGAGCGGGGATGTCATGCGGGACACCATGGAGCGGCGCCTGTCGCCGCAGCTCTGCCATCGGGTGCGCGGCGAGGACACCTTTCCCGTCGAGTGGCGATCGCTCGGCGGGAAGGACCGCTTCGCGGTACGGGCCGCCTGGCCCACCGACCACCCGTTCTTCGCCCCGCTCCGCCGGGGCGCCGAGCGGTGTCACGACCCGTTGCTCGTGGCCGAGACGCTGCGACAGGCCACGATGGCCCTGCTGCACACCGCCCACGGGGTCCCGCTGACCCGGCACATCCTGCTGGGCGAGATCTCCCTCACCTGCGACCCGGACGGGCTCGCGGTCACCGACGACGAGGCGGACATCGAGGTCCGGTTCGCCGAACTCCTCTTCCGCGGTATGCAGTTGATGGAGACACGGGTGGAGTGGACCGTACGGCGTGCGGCCCGTGTGGTCGCGACGGGCGCCGGCCACGCCCGGCTGACCGGTCCCGCCGCCTACCGCAGGCTGCGCGGCGGGCACGTCGAGGCGGGTGCCGTACGCCCAGGCGCCGGGACCCCCAGGGCACCGGCGCCGCTCACCGGCAGGTCCGGGCCCGAGGACGTCCTGCTGGCCCCCACCGGGCGGGAGGGCGTGTGGGAACTGGTCGTCGACACCGGCCATCCCACCCTCTTCCAGCGGCCCACCGACCACATACCGGGGATGATCTTCCTGGAGGCGGCCCGGCAGGCCGCCGCCGCGGCCGTCTGGCCCCGCCCCTACCTGCCGGCCGCCCTGCGGATCGCCTTCGACCGGTACGCGGAGTTCCACGGCGGCCCCTGTCTGATCCGGGCGGAGCCCGGGAGCGCGGCGGGGACCTTCGAGGTCACCGGGTACCAGGACGGCCGGCGGCTCTTCAGCTGCGGGCTGCGGAGCGGATGATCCCGAGCCGCTGGGTGGCCCGGGTCAGTGCCACGTACAGGTCGTTGGTGCCGTGCACGGCGCCCGCCACGATGCCCTCCGGGTCGACCACCAGGACCGTGTCGAACTCCAGCCCCTTCGCCTGCCGGGGGTCGAGCAGGACCACCGGCCGGGTGAGGTCGGGAGCCGGTCCGTACCCGGCGTCCGGCAGGGCCGCGACCAGGCCCGGGTGCAGTTCCGGCGGGGCGATGACGGCGATCCGGCCCTCGGCGCGCAGCTCGGTCGCCACCGCGTCGGCGGCCTCCTTCACCGGGTCGTCGACCGTCCGGTCCCAGGGCTCCACGCCGGTGGAGCGCACCGAGCTCGGCGGCTCGAACCCCGGGTCGTCGGCCCGTCGCACCTCCGCCGCGACCGCCATGATCTCGGCGGGCGTGCGGTAGTTGACGCCGAGCCTGACCAGCTCCCAGCGATCCTCCACGTACGGGGCGAGGATCCGGTCCCAGGCGCCGACGCCGGCCGGGTCGCCGTTCTGGGCGGGGTCGCCGACCAGGGTCATCGAGCGGGTGGGGCTGCGGCGCATGAGGAGCCGCCAGGCCATCGCGGAGAGCTCCTGCGCCTCGTCGACGATGATGTGGCCGAAGGCCCAGGTGCGGTCGGCGGCGGCGCGCTCGGCGGCGGTGCGGTGGTCGGCCTCCTCGTGGCGCTCGGCGAAGCGCTCGGCGTCGATGATGTCGTGCGCCGAGAGGACCTCGGAGGCGTCCTTGTCCTGCTCCTCCTTGTCCTCGAACTCGTAGGTCCGGGAGGCGTAGGAGACGTCGAGGACCCCCTGCGCGTACTGGATCTGCTTCTGCCGTTCGGCCTCCTCGGCGGCGCGGGCGGCGGAGTCGTCCTCGCCGAGGAGTTCGGCGGCCTCGTCGAGCAGCGGCACGTCGGCGGGGGTCCAGGGGCCGGCGGCACGCCGGATCTCCCCGGCGTCCGCGTCGTCGAGGTGGGTGGGTTCGGTCAGGTAGTCGGCGAGGAACTCCTGCGGGGTGAGGGCGGGCCAGAGCGTGTCGATCGCCGCGTACACCTCGGGGTTGCCCGCGATGCCCTTGGCGAGCAGCGCGATGTCGTCGGGGCCGAGGAAGTTGGGGCCGCCGTAGGGGTCGGCGCCGATCCGGTCGGCGAGCTGTTCGGCGAGCGCGTCCAGGATCCGGAAGACGAAGTAGGGGCGGGCGAGGTTGTGCGGGAGCGCGGTCTCGCGCGCCTTGTGGCGGGCCTCGAGCGCCATGTCCCAGTCGATGACCAGGTCGCCGTCGTCGTGCGGGACGATCAGCGGTTCGCCGCGCTCGGGGACCCGCTGGCGGTCGCGTACGGCCGCGGCGAGCGCCCCGGCCATGGCGGCGGCGCCCTTGACGGCGGCGGCGCGCGGGGTGTCGGCGCCGGTGGCGCGGACACCGGGGAAGAGCTCGGCGGGGGTGGCGAGGAGGACGCCGGTCTCGCCGAGGGAGGGCAGCACGTTGGCGATGTAGCCGAGGAACGCCGGGTTGGGTCCGACGATGAGGACGGCCCGCTTGGCCAGCTGCTCGCGGTGCGCGTAGAGGAGGTACGCGGCCCGGTGCAGGGCGACCGCCGTCTTGCCGGTGCCGGGGCCGCCCTCGACGACGAGGACCCCGCGGTGCGGGGAGCGGATGATGCCGTCCTGCTCGGCCTGGATGGTCTGCACGATGTCGTGCATCCGCCCGGTGCGGGCGGCGTCGAGCGCGGCGAGCAGCACCTCGTCGGCGTCGCGGTTCTCGTGCCCGGTGCGGGTGGCGTCGGCGAGGTCGAGGACCTCGTCGTGGAGTGCGGTGACGGTCCGGCCGAGGGTGCTGATGTGCCGGCGGCGGGAGAGCCCCATCGGCTCGTACCCGGTGGCGAGGTAGAAGGGGCGGGCGACCTCGGCCCGCCAGTCGACGACGAGCGGGGTGCGGTTCGGGTCGTCCTCGCGGATGCCGATCCGGCCGATGTGGTGGTCGCGCCCGTCCTTGAAGACGAGGCGCCCGAAACAGAGCCCGCTCTCCCCCGCGTCGAACGCGGCCAGCAGCCCGGACTGTTCGGCGACCAGCACGTCCCGTTCGAGCCGCCCCTGGTTGCCGCCGACCCCCGGGGTGCGCAGGGCGCGCTCGACGGCGGCCTCGGCCTCGTCCCTCAGATCGTCGAGCCGTGTGTAGAGATCGGTGATGAATTGCTGCTCGTTCCGAAATTCCTCGGTTGACAATTCGACTCCCGGCGCGATACAGTGCGTTTAGTGAACTTCTTTGTGTCCGTGGCGTTTCCGGACACGGAATCCATCAATATACGCGAAGAAATACCCCGACTGTCCATTGTAGTCGGGGTATTTCTGTATGCCCTGGGGAAGTCCCGCCCTGTCCCGGCTCAGTCGAGCACGTCCGCCAGCTCCTCCAGGAGGCGGCGCTTGGGGCGGGCCCCGACGAGCGACTTCACCGGCTCGCCCGCCCGGAACACCATCAGCGTGGGCGTCGCGAGCACCCCGTACCTCAGGGTCGTCTCCGGGTTACGGTCCACGTCGATCTCGACGACCCGGAGCCGCGCCTCCTCCTCCGCGGCGATCGCGCCGAGCACCGGCCTCAGCTGCCGGCACGGCCCGCACCACTCCGCGGTGAACTTCACCAGGACCGGCGTCCCGGCGCCGAGCACCTCCGCGCCGAAGTCCTCGTCCGTGACCTCGGCCACGCCCTCCGCGTACGTCGTCATCTCCGTCACCCCTCCCCTTCCGTGTCCCGCTCCGTACCGAGCTCGCACCGGGGCTCCGGGCCGAGCGGCAGCTCCGCCTCGGCCCGCAGCAGCTGGGCGCCCACCTCGGCGCGTACCGCCTGGAGCTGCCCGATCAGACCGTCCAGCTCCGCGACCTTCCGCCGGTACACGGCGATCGACGCGGGGCAGGAGTCCCCGGCCGGGTGCCCCGCGCGCAGGCAGTCGACGAACGGCCGCGTCTCCTCCAGCTCGAACCCGAAGTCCTGAAGGGTCCTGATCTGCTGGAGGAGCCGCAGGTCGTCCTCGTCGTAGGTGCGGTGCCCCTGCTCCGTGCGCCGGGCGGTCAGGAGACCCCGGGACTCGTAGTACCGCAGAGTCCGGGGGGTGGTTCCGGCCCGCTCGGCCAGCTCTCCGATGCGCATGTCCCCGACCGTAGGCCCTGACGCCGACGTCAGGGCAAGAGCGGGGCTACGTCTCTCCCCACAACGTCTCTCCCCATCGCGTCCGGGCGCCCTCACGCCTGTCGAGGACGGTCCGCGCCGGGCGGCAGGAGGGGTTTGCGGACCACCGGGGACGACAGGACGATCGAGGTGGTGGTCCGGCCGAGCGCCGAGGTCTGCTCCAGGACCTCTTCGAGGTGGATGGTGTCGGTGACGGCGACCTTGAGGATCCAGCAGTCCTCGCCCACCACGTGGTGCGCCTCCAGGACCTCGGGGCGGGCGGTCAGTTCCAGGGTCCGCGGGTGCCTGAGCGTGTAGCCGCCGTGCGGGTCGACCCTGATGAAGGCCTGGATGCCGTAGCCGAGCCGGGCCGGGGAGACATGGGCGCCGTAGCCGGTGACCGCGCCGCTCGCCTCCAGGCGGCGGACCCGCTCGGTGACGGCCGCGGGACTGAGCCGGACGCGGCGGCCCAGCTCGCTGAGCTTGATGCGGCCGTCGCTCTGCAGGAGGTCCAGGATCTGCCGGTCGATGGGGTCGTACGCGACCGCCGAGGTTTCGTCGGCGGCGGAGCGCGAATGCCGTGGTTCCTTCGGTGCGGCGGCCGGGACTCCCATGTTCTCCCCTTCAGACGGCGACGGATCAACGTAACACTTGTCCGCGGGAACAAGGGAGTTGGAATTCATGGACGTACTCGTCATCGGTGGAAATCGCTATTTCGGAAAGCGGCTGATCGCGCTGCTGCGGGAATCCGGGCATCGGATCACGATTCTCAACCGGGGTTCCTCCGGCGCCCCGGAGGGAATCGAGCATCTCGTCGCCGACCGCGACGACGAGGCCGCGCTGCAATCCGTTCTCGCGGGCCGCTCCTTCGACGTCGTCGTGGACCAGGTCTGCTACACCCCCCGCCAGGCGGAGATCGCCCGGCGCGTCTTCGGGGCGCGCGCCCGCCGGTACGTGATGACGTCGACGGTGGAGGTGTACGAGTACGAGGACTCGGCCGAGCCGGTCGCCGAATCCGCCCTCGACCTGGGCGCGGTCGTCGTCGACACGGGCCCGGCCTGGGACGACCCGGAGTTCCGCGAGGCCCACTACGGGGAGGGGAAGCGCCAGGCCGAGGCGGTGTTCGCGGCCGGCACGCCGTTCGCGTGGACGTCGGTGCGGGTGGCGCATGTGCTCGGCGGCGCGGACGACTTCACCGGCCGGCTCGACCACTACGCGCGGCGCGTCCGGGCGGGCGAGCCGATCGCCGTACCCGCCGTGAACCGTCCCGCCACCTATGTGTACGTGGAGGAGATCGCGGCGTTCCTCGCGTGGACGGTCGAGGCGGAATTCACCGGGCCGGTGAACGCCCATTCCCACGGGCCGCTGACCACGGCGGAGATCTGTGCCGAGATGGAGAGGCAGGTGGGTGGCCGGACGGTCTTCCAGGAGGTGGAGGTCGGCGAGGTGTCGCCGTTCTCCTTCGCCCGCTCGTACGCGATGGACAACTCCCGTGCGACCGGCCTCGGCTATTCCTTCACGCACTCCGGCGAGTGGCTCGCACGGGCGGTGGCCGAGACGGTCGGGGTGGTCGGCGGGGTGACCGAGACTGCGGCCGGTTCGTCCGGCGGGGTGGACGAGACGGTCGGGAGGTCCGGGGAATGACGCGGTTCCGCATGCTGGGGGACGTACGGGTCGGGGCCGTCGGGCTCGGCACGATGCCGCTCTCCGTCGAGGGCCGGCCGGACGAGGCGCGGGCGGTGGCCACCGTGCACGCCGCCCTCGACGCCGGGGTGACCCTGCTCGACACCGCCGACTCCTACCACCCGCCCGGCGGCGCGCCCGGTGAGGGCGAGCTGCTCGTGGCCCGGGCCCTCGCCTCGTACGGCGGCGGTGTGGACGACGTCCTCGTGGCGACGAAGGGCGGCCGGGGCCGTACGGCGGACGGCGGCTGGACCGTGGACGGGCGCCCCGCGCGTCTGCGCCGGGCGGCGGAGGCGTCGGCGCGGCGCCTCGGGGCCGCCCCGATCGGCCTGTACCAGCTGCACAAGCCGGATCCGGCCGTCCCGTACGCCGAATCCCTGGGCGCGATACGGGAGTTGTTGGACGCGGGGACGGTCAGGCTCGCCGGCGTCTCCAACGTGGACACGGCGCAGATCCTGCTGGCCCGCGAGATCCTGGGTGACCGGCTGGTCTCCGTGCAGAACCGCTACTCGCCCGCGGTGCGCACGAGCGAGCCGGAACTGCGGCTCTGCGCGGAGCTCGGCCTCGCCTTCCTGCCGTGGAGCCCGCTGGGCGGGATCTCGCGCAGCTCGCTGGACGGTACGTCCGCCCAGGAGGAGGACCCCCGGTTCGGCGCCTTCCACCGGGTGGCTCGGGAGCGCGGTGTCGGCCCGCAGCGGGTGGCGCTCGCCTGGCTGCTCGCCCGGTCGGAGGCGGTGCTGCCGATCCCGGGCGCGAGCCGGCCGGAGTCGGCACGGGACTCGGCGGCGGCGACCGGACTCCTGCTCTCGGAGGGGGAGTTGGAGCAGCTGTCCGGAGCCCCGTAGCCACGGCGGGGCTCCCGGCGGCCGGGATCGGGGAAGGGGCCCCGGCACGGGAGCGCGAGAGGCGCGAGCCTCGGACGGAGAAAGCGCTGGGGACGGTCCCGTACGGAGAGAGCGAGAGCGGCGGGCCCGGCCGCGGTGCGGTCGGGCCCGCCCCTCTCCCGAGGCCCGGATCCGGCTCAAGGCCCGGGACTCGGGGCGGGGTCCGCCCCGGCTCCGTCACACGCCGGCGCGGGCCTTCTCCTCGTCGCCCTCGGCGCGCTGGTCCGGGAGCTCCGTGGGGGCGTGGTCGTCGACGAGGGTCTTCTCGTCGAACGGGACGCGGCCCGCGAGGACCTCGGAGACCCGCGCCTTGTCGATCTCCTTCGTCCAGGTGCCGACCAGCACCGTCGCGACGGCGTTGCCCGCGAAGTTGGTGAGGGCGCGCGCCTCGCTCATGAAGCGGTCGATGCCGACGATCAGGCCCACCCCGTCGACCAGCTCCGGGCGGTGCGACTGGAGTCCGCCCGCGAGGGTCGCGAGCCCCGCGCCGGTGACGCCCGCCGCCCCCTTCGACGCGATGATCATGAAGACGAGGAGCGAGATCTGCTCGCCGACCGAGAGCGGGTCGCCCATCGCCTCGGCGACGAAGAGCGAGGCCATCGTGAGGTAGATCGCGGTGCCGTCGAGGTTGAAGGAGTAGCCGGTCGGGACGGTGATGCCGACGACGGGCTTGCTGACGCCCAGGTGCTCCATCTTCGCGATGAGCCGCGGCAGCGCGGACTCCGAGGAGGAGGTGGACAGGATCAGCAGGAACTCGCGGCCGAGGTACTTCAGGAGGGCCCAGATGTTGATCCCGGCGACCAGCCGCAGCAGCGCGCCGAGCACGACGAAGACGAAGAGTCCGCAGGTCAGGTAGAAGCCGATCATGATGACGGCGAGGGACTTGAGCGCGTCGACGCCGGTCGCGCCGACGACGGCCGCGATCGCGCCGAACGCGCCGACGGGCGCGGCCCACATGATCATGCCGAGGACGCGGAAGACGAGCCGCTGGATGTGCCCGATGCCGCGCAGAACCGGTTCTCCGGCCGCGCCCATGGCCTGGAGCGCGAAGCCCGCGAGCAGGGCGACGAGGAGGGTCTGGAGGACCTCGCCCTCGGTGAAGGCGGAGACGAGGGTCGTGGGGATGATCCCGAGCAGGAAGTCCGGCGTGGACTCGCTCGCCCCCTCGGCCTGCTTGGCGCCGGCCTCGGCCAGCTCCTTGGTGAGGTGCAGCCCGGAGCCGGGCTCCAGGAGGTTGCCGACGACGAGGCCGATCGCGAGTGCGACGGTCGACATGACCATGAAGTAGCCGAGGGCGAGACCGCCGACGGCGCCGACCTTCGCGGCCTTCCGGACCGAGCCGACGCCGAGCACGATCGTGCAGAAGATGATCGGCGAGATCATCATCTTGATCAGATTGACGAAACCGGTGCCCAGCGGCTTCAGCTCGACGGCGACGCCCGGCGCCAGGAACCCGACGACGATGCCGAGCAGTACGGCTCCGATGACGGCCAGATAGAGATAGTGCGTGCGGTCCCGTCGTGCGGCCACGGGGTCCTCCTCGTGCTGATGGGTGTCCACGTCCCGGTGGACTCCGCGACTATCCATCAGCCTGTGACCGGGGTCACGCTTACGTACGTTTCGTTCACGACCGAAGGGTCAGGGGCGGCCGACCGACGGGTCGAAGGGCCCACGCCCGAGGGTCCGGGGCCGCACGACCGAGGGCCAGGGGCCCCGCGGGCGGGGGCAGGGCTCTCGCCCGCCGAAGGGTCCCCGGTCCGGCGGGTAGGGCACGATTCGGGAACGCAAAGCGCCGGGCCACACTCCGCCGTGCACACTTACCCGCATGCGTCTCCGCCTCCCCCGCCCCCGCAGCCTGGCCGGCCAGCTCTTCGCGATGCAGGTCGTGCTCGTGGCCGTCGTCGTGGCGGGGTGCGCGGTCTTCGCGTACGTCACGGACCGGGCGCAGGCCGAGGAGACCGCGCGGCGCCAGGCCACGGCGACCGCCGCGGCCGTCGCCGACTCCCCGTCCGTGGTCGCGGCGGCCCGCTCCGCCGACCCGTCGGCGCTCCTCCAGCCGTACACCGAGTCCCTCCGCCGCCACGCGGGCGTCGCCTTCGTGGTGATCATGGCCCCGGACGGCACCCGCTGGACCCACCCCGAGCCCGCGCAGATCGGCCGGACCTACCTCGGGCACATCGAGCAGGCCGCGGCGGGCCGGACGTACTCCGAGACCCACCTGGGAATCCTCGGCCCCTCCGTGCGGACGGTGACGCCCGTCTTCGACGGGGACAGGATCGTCGCCCTGGTCAGCGCGGGCATCACGATCGACAAGATCAGCGAGCAGGTACGGGAGCAGGTCACCGCCCTGCTCGGGATGGCGGGCGCGGCGCTCGCGCTCGGCGGAGCGGGGACGTACGTCGTCAACGCACGGCTGCGCCGCCATACGCACGGCATGAACGCGACGGAGCTGAGCCGGATGCACGACTACCACGAGGCCGCGCTGCACGCGGTCCGCGAGGGGCTCGTGATGCTCGACGGACGCCGCCGGATCGCCCTCATCAACGACGGGGCGCGGGAGCTGCTCGGCCTGGACGACGGGGTCGTCGGCAGGCCGGCGGCCGAGCTCGGCCTGCCGGCGACGCTGACCGGCGCGCTGCTGTCCTCGGAGCCGCGCGTCGACGAGACGCACCTGACGGCCGACCGGGTTCTCGTCGTCAACACCCGCCCGGTGGTGGGCGGAGAGCGGCGCGGCACGGTCGCCACGCTCCGGGACCGGACCGAACTCCAGGCGCTTTCAGGTGAGTTGGACTCCGAGCGGGGCTTCACGGAGGCCCTCCGCTCGCAGGCCCACGAGGCGGCGAACCGGCTGCACACGGTCGTCTCGCTCATCGAACTGGGGCGGGTGACCGAGGCGGTGGAGTTCGCGACGGCGGAGCTGGAACTCGCCCAGGCGCTCACCGACCGCGTCGTCGACGCCGTCGGGGAGCCGGTGCTCGCCGCCCTGCTGCTCGGCAAGGCGGCGCAGGCCAACGAGCGGGGGGTGGAGCTCGTCCTCACCGAGGACAGCCGGATCGACGACGGGCTCGTGCCCTCGGCCCTGCCGTCCCGGGACCTGGTGACGATCCTGGGCAACCTCATCGACAACGCGGTGGAGGCGGTGGGCGGGACCCCTCACGCGCGGGTCACGGTCACCGTCGCCGCCCGGTCGGGCGACGGAGAGCTGCTGCTCCGGGTCGGCGACAGCGGCCCCGGCGTGAGCCCGGCCGACCGAGACGCGGTCCTCGGCCGGGGCTGGACCACCCGGGGCCCGGGGCGCGGCCTCGGTCTGGCGCTGGTCGGCCAGGCGGTCTCGCGCGCCGCGGGCACGCTCGCCGTCGCGGACGCGGAGGAGGGCGGGGCGGAGTTCACCGTACGACTGCCCCTGCCGGTAGCGGTACCACTGCCGCCGCCGCGCGAAGGCGGAAGCGACCACGGCGCCGGTCCCGCGCCCTGCCCCTCCCCCACTTCCTCTCCCGCTCCCGGCACCCCCGGCGCCGAGGTGTCGTCATGACCGTGTCCCCGCTCCGCGTCCTCGTCGTCGAGGACGACCCCGTCGCCGCCGACGCCCACGCGCTCTACGCGGGCCGGGTCGAGGGCTTCACCGTCGTCGGCGTCGCCCACTCCCGCGCCGCCGCCGTGCGGGTCCTCGACCGGACGCCGGTCGACCTGATCCTGCTCGACCTCTACCTGCCCGACGGCCACGGCCTCCAGCTGCTGCGGGCCCTGCGCGCCGCCGGGCACTCCGCCGACGTCATCGCCGTGACGTCCGCTCGCGACCTGGCGATCGTCCGCGAGGGCGTCTCCCTCGGCGTCGTCCAGTACGTCCTGAAGCCCTTCGCCTTCGCGACCCTGCGGGACCGGCTCGCCCGGTACGCCGAGTTCCGGGCCACCGCCGGCGAGGCCTCCGGTCAGGACGAGGTCGACCGGGCACTCGCCACCCTCCGGGCCCCACACCCCGCCACCCTTCCCAAGGGCCTGAGCGCGCCGACCCTGGAGGCCGTCACCCGTACCCTCCGGTCCGCCCCGGCCGGGCTCACCGCCGCCGAGGCCGGGACGGCGGTCGGGATCTCCCGGATCACCGCGCGCCGCTACCTGGAGCACCTGGTGACCGAGGGCCGGGCGGTGCGCGCCCCGCAGTACGGACAGATCGGGCGGCCCGAACTCCAGTACCGCTGGCTCGACGGCCCGGCCCGGGGCCACTGAGGACCGGCCCGTGGCCAACGAGGGCAGGCCCAGGGTCACGAGGAACGGCCCGGGGTCACGAGGACCGGCCCGGGTCACTGCTCGCTTCCGGAGGGCCCGCCGGCGATTACCGTCCGGTTCCCACGTTCCTACGAACTCGTGGCCTTGGGCGAACACACCGTATCCAGCCATCACCCTCCGCACCTACCGTGACCGCGTGCACCAACCCTCCCCGCCTTTCAACGCCCTGGCCGCGCGCCGCCTGCGCGAGGCCCTCGGCATGGCCCCCGGCCACGTCGCGTACGGCCTCCGCGCCCAGTACGGCCTCCTCGTCGAGCCCGACACCGTCGTCGCCTGGGAACGTGGCCGGGCCGTCCCCAGCGAACAGGAACTCACCGCCCTCGCGGGTGTCCTCTGGTGCTCCCCCGTCGACCTGATCGCCGCCGCGACCACGCTGCGCGAGCACCGGGTGGCGCGCGGGCTCGCCCCCGAGGAGCTGGCCAGGCGGGTGGGCGTGTCCGCCTCCGCGTACCAGCGGATGGAGGACGAGAGCAGCTGGCGCGGCACCGAGCGTCAGACCGCCGCGCTCGCGGAGGTCCTCGGTCTCGGCCCGCGCGCCCTGATCACCGCGACCGGCGGCGACGAGCGCCTCGCCGAAGTGCTGCGCGGCGCCGCCACCACCCGCTGGCAGGCGTACGTGAAACCGGTGGTGAAGATGGTGCCGCTGCCCAAGCGGACCCTGGAGTTCGCCCTGCAGCGGCTGCACACGGAGTACCACGCCCGGATGGCGGCGACGAGCAGCTGGGGCGCCTCGGCGGCCACGGGCGACGAGGGCCGCGCGTACCTGGACGACATCGCCGGGCACTTCTGGGCGTCCGTGGGCTCCTAGGTCGTGTCCGAAAGTCCCGCCGGCCCAGGGGGCTGACCATCGACCGTGACCTGATCATCAGGTCCTGGATCACCGGAGCCGGCGACCGTAGATTGGCGCCGTGAGACGACACATACCCTTCGAACGACTCCACAACTTCCGTGACCTGGGCGGATATCGGACCGCCGACGGCGGGTCCGTGCGGTGGGGGACCCTCTACCGCTCCGACTCCCTCGCCAAGCTCGCCGACGCCGATCCGGCCGATCGGGAGCGCTTCCGCGCATTGGGCGTGGCCACCGTGATCGACCTGCGCTACCCCTGGGAGATCGCCGCCAAGGGCCGCCTGCCGGAGACCGAGGGCGTCTCCTGGCACAACCTCTCCATCGAGCACCGCCCCTACGACCAGGCGGAGATCGACCCGGACCTCGACCCGTGGCGCTACCTCGCCGACCGGTTCGCCGAGGTCGCCGAGGACGGCGCGGTGGAACTCCGTACGGCCCTGGAGGTCATCGCCTCCGCCGACGGACCGCTCGTCTTCCACTGCGCGTCCGGGAAGGACCGTACGGGTCTGCTGGCTGCGGTCGTCCTCGCCCTCCTGGGGGTCCCGGACGAGGAGATCCTCGCGGACTTCGCCCTCACCGAACTGGCCACGGAGCGGCTGATCGCCGACTGGCGGGCGGCCCATCCGGGCCGCGAGCTCCGCTGGCCGGGATACGGCCGGGCACCGGCCGACATCATCCGGCTGTTCCTGGCGGACCTGCGTGAGCGGTACGGCTCCGTGGACGCGTACGTCACCGGCCACGTCGGGCTCGACCCGTCGGTGGTGGCGACGCTCAGGACCCGGCTGGTGGTCGCGCCGCCGGCCTGACCGGCACGTCACCCCTGGCCGCGCCGCTCGAAGACGAAGAGCTGGCCGGCCGCGTCCGGCGCGCAGGGTGCCTGGGCGAGCCGTGCCCAGGCGGCGGCGCGGTCGCCGACGACGGTGACGCAGCCGCCGGGCGTCGCGGCGCCGACCGGGACGATCCGGTGGCCCCGGACGGGTGTGCCGTACGGCTCCAGGGCGAAGGCCTCGACGCGGCTCGGGTCGCCGCACTCGGAGTCCTCGTACGCGGAGCCGGGTACGCGGCCGCCGGAGGGTAGGCCGGAGCAGCCGGGGCCGAAGTCGGGGTGGTCGGAGACGATCCTCCACCGGCCACGGCCCAGCGCGGCCAGGGAGTAGAGCGGGACGCCGGCGTCGGCGCACGGCACCTGGTGGACCTGCCCGCTGCGGGTGCCGCGCCGCTCCGCGAGGCAGAAGTCCGTGCCGGCGACCCGTATGCGTACGTCGCCGGCGGCCGGGGCGGTGGGAACGGCCGGCGCGGTACGGGGAGGCTGCCCGGCGGGTCCGGTGCGGCCGTCCCGGAGGAAGGCGACGACGCTGACCCCGGCGAGGACGAGCCCGGCCACCGCGACGGAGGCGACGAGGGCACGGCGTATGCGGGACGGTGCCCCCGGCCGGGCCCCGGAGGGACCGCCCGGGCCGGCGTCCCGGCCGTCCGGGACGTCGCCGGCCCGGGGCCAGACGTCACCCGGCCCCGCAGCCGCGCGCCCACCCCCGGCATCGCCCCGCCCCCCGGCGTCCCCCCACCCCTCCGCGCCGTCCGGTTCCCCCTGCGGCGTCTGCCACGTCCGGCCCGCGAGCCTCCGCCGTGCCGTCCGCCACGCCTCCAGCTCGGCCGGGTCGGCGACCCCGCAGGCGCGGACGAAGGCGGTCAGGAGCTCCTCCCGGGGCAGGGTCGCGCGGGTCAGCATGTTCGCCACCGTGGACCGGGGCAGGACGTCCCCGGCCGCCTCCGCCCGGGCCGACAGCTCGCGGTAGGTGAGGCCCGAGCGTTCCTTGAGTTCCTGGAGCAGCGCGAGGAACTCGGCGGGGGTGTGTGCCTCCCGCGGGTCAGGGGTGTGCCGCCCCGGTGTCATCCGCGCCTCATCCCTTCTCCCGGACAGGGTCGGGACATGTCCGGGACAAGCCCCAGCCTTGTTGATCCCGCGCTCCGGCTCAAGAGTGGAAACCCGGCATTCACGGGGGTGACGCCGGGCGCGGCGAAGTGGCCCCGACCGTCCGCAGGGGACGATCGGGGCCACTCGGGTGCGCGCGGTCCGGACGGGATCCGGGACGCGTCCGGTACGGGGATCCGGGACAGGTCGGGACAGGATCCGGGACAGGTCGGCACGGAGGTCCCGACCGCGGGGCCGAAAGCCCTCGGGCCGTCGGCGGCGGCCGCTAGAAGACCGACTCGGCCTCGCGGATGCGGTCCGCGGGGACGGTCTTGAGCTGGGTGACGGCCTCGGCGAGCGGCACCATCTCGATGTCCGTGCCGCGCAGCGCCGTCATCCGGCCGAAGTCGCCGCGGTGCGCCGCCTCGACCGCGTGCCAGCCGAAGCGGGTGGCGAGCACCCGGTCGTACGCGGTCGGCGTGCCGCCGCGCTGGACGTGGCCGAGGATGACCGGGCGGGCCTCCTTGCCGAGGCGCTGCTCCAGTTCGACGGCGAGCTGGTTGCCGATGCCCTGGAACCGCTCGTGACCGAACTGGTCGATCTCGCCCTTCGCGTACTCCATCGAGCCCTCGGCCGGGTGGGCGCCCTCGGCGACGCAGATGACGGCGAACTTCTTGCCGCGGGCGAAACGCTCCTCGACCATCTTCACGAGGTCGTCGATCTGGAAGGGCCGCTCGGGGAGGCAGATGCCGTGCGCGCCGCCCGCCATGCCGGACTCCAGGGCGATCCAGCCGGCGTGGCGGCCCATCACCTCGACGACCATCACCCGCTGGTGGGACTCGGCGGTGGTCTTGAGCCGGTCCATGGCCTCGGTGGCGACGCCGACGGCGGTGTCGAAGCCGAAGGTGCGGTCCGTGGAGGAGATGTCGTTGTCGATCGTCTTCGGGACGCCGACGACGGGCATGCCGGCGTCGGAGAGCATCCGGGCGGCGGTCAGGGTGCCTTCGCCGCCGATCGGGATGAGGACGTCGATGCCGTACTCGCGGGCCAGGTCGGTGGCGGACTCGGCGGCCTCGCGCAGCCGGTTCCGCTCCAGCCGCGCGGAGCCGAGGATGGTGCCGCCGCGGGCCAGGATGCCGCTGACCGCGTTGAGGTCGAGGGGCCGGTAGTGGCCGTCGAGGAGGCCCTTGAAGCCGTCCTCGAAGCCGATGACCTCGTCGTCGTGCCCGGTGAGCGCCCGGTGCACGACCGACCGGATCACTGCGTTCAGGCCGGGGCAGTCGCCGCCTGCGGTGAGAACTCCGATACGCATCGTGCTGTGTCTCCTGCTCGGTCGCGTTCCGTGGTGAGCACCGCAATTCTCACACGCTCGGCCGGAGCGGCGCGCTCGCGGCCGTTCCGCGCGTCCCTCCCGGGGCCTTGCCGGAGGCCTTACGTCCCGGGGTTCCGGTCCCTTCGTCCGGCGGGCGTCGTAACCATCAGCGGGGGTATTGTCAAGGGGGTAATGCCGCCCTACCGGGGCTTTCTGAGCACAGTCGGTTGACGAGCGTGTCGGCCGCGCGGGGACCGCGAGCGTGCCGCGAGGCCACGCTCCCCCGGTGCTCCGCGAGCCCCTTTCCGCAGCACTGGACAGGAGACCACGGCGTGACGCGCAGCGTGTACGTGACCGGGATCGACCGCGGTGACGGCCGCCAGGTCGTCGAGTTGGGAGTCATGGAGCTCCTCACCCGACAGGTGGACCGGGTGGGAGTGTTCCGGCCGCTGGTGCACGACGGTCCCGACCGGCTCTTCGACCTGCTGCGCGCCCGCTACCGGCTCTCGCAGGACGCCTCGACGGTCTACGGCATGGACTACCACGAGGCCTCGGCGCTCCAGGCCGAGCAGGGCACCGACGAGCTGGTCTCGCGCCTGGTCGACCGCTTCCACGCCGTCGCCCGCGACTACGAGGTCGTCCTCGTCCTGGGCACCGACTTCGCCGCCACCCAGCTCCCCGACGAGCTGGCGCTCAACGCCCGGCTCGCCAACGAGTTCGGCGCCTCCGTCATCCCCGTCGTCGGCGGCAAGGGCCAGCCGGCGGAGTCCGTACGGGCCGAGGCCCGCAACGCCTTCCGGGCGTACGACGGACTCGGCTGCGACGTGCTCGCGATGGTCGTCAACCGGGTGGCGGGCGAGGACCGGGAGGCGATCGCCGAGCGGCTCACCGCCCGGCTGCCCGTGCCCTGCTACGTCCTGCCGGACGAGCCGGCGCTCGCCGCGCCCACCGTCGCCCAGATCACCCACGCGCTCGGCGCCTCCGTCATCCTCGGCGACGACGCCGGGCTCGCGCGCGACGCCCTGGACTTCGTCTTCGGCGGGGCGATGCTGCCGAACTTCCTCAACGCGCTGACCCCGGGCTGCCTCGTCGTGACCCCCGGGGACCGGGCCGACCTGGTGGTCGGCGCGCTCGCCGCGCACTCGGCCGGCACCCCGCCCATCGCCGGCGTGCTGCTCACCCTCGACGAGCGGCCCAGCGACGCGATCCTGACCCTGGCGGCCAAGCTCGCGCCCGGCACCCCGGTCGTCTCCGTACCCGGCAACAGCTTCCCGACCGCGACCGAACTCTTCTCCCTCGAAGGCAAGCTGAACGCCGCCACCCCGCGCAAGGCGGAGACCGCCCTCGGCCTCTTCGAGCGGCACGTGGACACCACCGACCTGCTCAAGCGGGTCTCGGTGGCCCGCAGCGGCCGGGTCACCCCGATGATGTTCGAGCACGAGCTCATCGAGCAGGCGCGCGCCGACCGGCGCCGGGTGGTGCTCCCCGAGGGCACCGAGGAGCGGGTGCTCCGCGCCGCCGACGTGCTGATCCGCCGCGACGTCTGCGACCTGACCCTGCTCGGCGACGTCGAGGTCATCCGCAAGAAGGCCGCCGACCTGAGCGTGGACCTGGGGGACACGCAGCTGATCGACCCGCAGACCTCGGAGCTGCGGGACTCCTTCGCCGAGAAGTACGCGGCGCTGCGCGCCCACAAGGGCGTCACGGTCGAGCTCGCGTACGACGTCGTCTCGGACGTCAACTACTTCGGCACCCTGATGGTCCAGGAGGGTCTGGCCGACGGCATGGTCTCCGGCTCCGTGCACTCCACGGCCGCGACCATCCGCCCCGCCTTCGAGATCATCAAGACCAAGCCGGACGCCTCGATCGTCTCCTCGGTCTTCTTCATGTGCCTCGCCGACAAGGTCCTCGTGTACGGCGACTGCGCGGTCAACCCGGACCCGAACGCCGAGCAGCTCGCGGACATCGCCGCCCAGTCGGCGGCCACCGCGGCCCGGTTCGGCGTCGACCCGCGGATCGCGATGCTGTCGTACTCCACCGGCACCTCGGGCTCCGGCGCCGACGTCGACAAGGTCCGGGAGGCGACCAAGCTGGTCCGCGAGGCGCACCCGGAGCTGCGGATCGAGGGGCCCATCCAGTACGACGCGGCCGTCGAGCCCTCGGTCGCGGCGACGAAGCTGCCGGACTCGGAGGTGGCGGGGCAGGCGACCGTCCTGATCTTCCCGGACCTCAACACCGGCAACAACACCTACAAGGCCGTGCAGCGTTCGGCCGGCGCCGTGGCCGTCGGCCCGGTGCTCCAGGGTCTGCGCAAGCCCGTGAACGACCTCTCGCGCGGCGCGCTCGTCAGCGACATCGTCAACACGGTCGCCATCACGGCGATCCAGTCCCAGGTCCCCGCCCAGGGTCAGGAGCTCTCCGCATGACCACCCCCTCCCCCACCGTCTCCACCGCCCCCTCCCGGGTCCTGGTGCTGAACTCCGGCTCGTCGTCGGTGAAGTACCAGCTGCTCGACATGCGTGACGACAGCCGGCTCGCCCAGGGCCTGGTGGAGCGCATCGGCGAGGAGACGTCGCGGCTCGTGCACACCCCGCTCCAGGGCGGCGGCGGGGAGAAGCGCGAGAAGAGCGGCCCCATCGCCGACCACGCGGCCGCTCTGAAGGCGGTCGCGGAGGAGCTGGCGGCGGACGGGCTCGGCCTGGACTCCCCCGAACTGGCCGCGATCGGGCACCGGGTGGTGCACGGCGGGCTGCGGTTCACCGAGCCGACGGTGATCGACGACGAGGTGCTCGCGGAGATCGAGCGGCTCGTGCCGGTGGCGCCGCTGCACAACCCGGCGAACCTCACGGGCATCCGTACGGCGATGGCGCTCCGCCCCGACCTGCCGCAGGTCGCGGTCTTCGACACCGCCTTCCACACGACGATGCCGGAGTCGGCGGCGCGGTACGCGATCGACGTGGAGACCGCCGACGCGCACCGGATCCGGCGGTACGGCTTCCACGGCACCTCGCACGCGTACGTCTCGCGGGAGACGGCGAGACTGCTCGGCCGGGAGCCGTCGGAGGTGAACGTGATCGTGCTGCACCTGGGGAACGGGGCCTCCGCCTCGGCGGTGCGGGGCGGCCGGTGCGTGGACACCTCGATGGGCCTGACGCCGCTGGAGGGTCTCGTCATGGGCACCCGCTCGGGCGACATCGACCCGGCGGTCACCTTCCACCTGAAGCGGGTGGCGGGCATGTCGGCGGACGAGATCGACGAACTGCTCAACAAGAGGTCCGGCCTGGTCGGGCTCTGCGGCGACAACGACATGCGGGAGATCCGCCGCCGGATCGACGAGGGCGACGCGCGGGCGGCGCTCGCCTTCGACATCTACATCCACCGCCTGAAGAAGTACATCGGCGCGTACTACGCGGTGCTCGGCCGGGTGGACGCGGTGGCGTTCACGGCGGGGGTCGGGGAGAACGCGGCCCCGGTGCGGGAGGCTGCGATCGCGGGCCTGGAGGAGCTGGGTCTCGCGGTGGACGCGGACCTCAACTCCGTACGTTCGGACGAGGCCAGGCTGATCTCGCCGGAGTACGCGCGGGTGGCGGTCGCCGTGGTGCCGACGGACGAGGAGCTGGAGATCGCGCGCCAGAGCTACGCGCTCGTTTCGAGCACCGAGGGCTCGAACGAGTGAACGCTTGAGCGCCCCCTCGCCCATATGTACTTTCCGCCAGTCGGAATATTCCGCAGTGAAACAAACCGATAGGATCCGCCTCATGCGCCGTTCCAAAATCGTCTGCACGCTGGGCCCCGCCGTCGACTCGTATGAGCAGCTGAAGGCTCTCATCGAGGCCGGCATGAACGTGGCCCGATTCAACTTCAGCCACGGATCCCAGGCAGAGCACCAGGAGCGGTACGACCGCGTCCGGCAGGTCTCCGCGGACACCGGGCGTGCCGTCGGCGTCCTCGCCGACCTCCAGGGTCCCAAGATCCGCCTCGAGACCTTCGCCGAGGGCCCCGTCGAGCTGGTGCGCGGTGACGAGTTCACCATCACCACCGAGGACGTCCCCGGCGACAAGTCCATCTGCGGCACCACCTACAAGGGCCTGCCCGGAGACGTCTCCAAGGGCGACCAGGTCCTGATCAACGACGGCAACGTCGAACTGCGGGTCGTCGAGGTCGAGGGCCCCCGGGTCAAGACCATCGTCGTCGAGGGCGGTGTCATCTCCGACCACAAGGGCATCAACCTGCCCGGCGCGGCCGTCAACGTCCCCGCCCTCTCGGAGAAGGACGTCGACGACCTCCGCTTCGCGCTCCGCATGGGCTGCGACATGGTCGCCCTCTCCTTCGTCCGCGACGCCGACGACGTCAAGGACGTCCACAAGGTGATGGACGAGGAGGGCCGCCGGGTCCCCGTCATCGCCAAGGTGGAGAAGCCGCAGGCCGTCGAGAACATGGAGGCCGTCGTCGCGGCCTTCGACGCGGTCATGGTGGCCCGTGGCGACCTCGCCGTCGAGTACCCGCTGGAGCGGGTCCCGCTGGTGCAGAAGCGCCTGGTGGAGATGTGCCGCCGCAACGCCAAGCCGGTCATCGTCGCGACCCAGATGATGGAGTCGATGATCACCAACTCCCGTCCGACCCGCGCCGAGGCGAGCGACGTCGCCAACGCCATCCTGGACGGCGCGGACGCGGTCATGCTGTCGGCCGAGTCCTCGGTCGGCGCCTACCCGATCGAGACCGTGAAGACGATGTCGAAGATCGTCACCGCGGCCGAGGAGGAACTGCTCTCCAAGGGCCTCCAGCCCCTGGTCCCGGGCAAGAAGCCGCGCACCCAGGGCGGCTCCGTCGCCCGCGCGGCCTGCGAGATCGCCGACTTCCTGGGCGGCAAGGCGCTCGTCGCCTTCACCCAGTCCGGCGACACGGCCCGCCGCCTCTCCCGCTACCGCGTCCAGCAGCCGATCCTCGCCTTCACGACGGACGAGAACACCCGCAACCAGCTCACCCTGAGCTGGGGCGTCGAGTCCTTCGTCGTCCCGCACGTGGACAACACGGACGCGATGGTCGACCTCGTGGACGCCGAGCTCCTGAAGCTCCAGCGCCACAACGAGGGCGACACCATGATCATCACCGCCGGCTCGCCCCCCGGCGTCCCCGGCACGACGAACATGGTCCGCGTCCACCACCTGGGTGGCACCGAACGCGGCTGACGTCCCGCCCGACACGCGGCTGTGGGCCGCGCCCCGGAAGGGGGCGCGGCCCACAGCCTGTTCAGGTCAGTCGTCGTCCTCCTCGTCGAGGACCGACGACTCCAGCCTGGCCAACAGGAACCGCATGTCGCCGCGCTCGTAGGCCATCTCGAGGATGCGCACCATGGCAGGCACTCCCGCGTCCCGGGTGATCACCAGGTCGGGGCACTGGAACTGGAGACGCTCGTACTCCTCGGGCTCACTGTCCATCCACCGCTGGATCGCCCCGAGCGTGAGGAACGTGGCGCTGTACCGCGTCCCGTCCCGGAGCGTGACGATCACGTCGACGTTGTCGACGGTCGCCTCGTCGTCCTCGGCGCCCAGCATGAACACCGCGTCGAAGTGCGGCGTCCTCACGAGATGCAGCGGCTCACCCATAGATCTTCTTCAGTCGCTTGATAACTCTGTCCTCGTTACCCTTGTCGGCCTTGGCCACGATCAGCCAACCATCCTCAGCCTTCTTGACGAAAAGTCGGGCGCCCTTCTTCGTACGGAAGTAGATGATTCCCGTGCCAGTCAGGCTCTTGAACTCCATGCCCGGCATATTGCCCTTCGCGAGTTCCGCGAACATGTTGTCAAAGTCGACCTGAAGCCTCTCGTTGCGGGTGGCTTCCTCTGCGGCCGTCACCAGACCCTTGTCGTCCCCGATGGCCGAGCGCATGCAGACCGAGGGCTTGGTGCCCGCCGCGGCGCTCATGGTCATGGCCCCCGCACGCGTGGCGAAGACCCCCATCAGGTCACCGGCGAGACTGAGCAGACACGATCCTCCGGCACCCGCCGTCTTGGTCTGCTCGATGACCTTCCGGAGCCGCTCCAGTGTCTGCTTGGCGGTAACGGACTTGTCCAGGAACTTGGCGATCCCACCGCCGACCTTGACGATCGCGCCAGCGAGAGCGGGGATCTTGCCGACGAGGGCGACGAAGCTCACGCCGTTGACCAGCGTCCACAGGCAGCCTTCGATGTCGCCTTCGACAAAGCATGCCTTGGCGTCGGTCCAGCCGACGAGATCGAGGAGAACCTGGCCGCCGTTTGCGACGACCCAGTCCAGAACGTCCTGACCAGCCAGGGCTTTGGCAGCCCGGAACTCGTCGACGCAGACCTGCCCGCATGCGGCCAGTAGGAGCGCCTCCTCGTCCCCACCCAGGTCAGGTCCTGTATCCACCGTCCCGGCGTTCAGCCTGGCTGCCCTTGCAGCAGCGTCACGCTGGCGCTGTTCCTCCTCCGCACGATCCGCAGCCTGATCGGCGTCGGTGGCATAGGTCTCAGCATTGCTCGCGGCTGTCTCGGCAGTAACGGCGTCCGCCTCGGCCCCAGCGGCGACGCCCTGTGCTGTCGAAGCATCGGCCTCGGCCGCGTCGGCGGCGCTCCGGGCGCCGGCGGCGTCCTTCTCCGCCTCGGTGGCGGAGGCGTCAGCGGCGGCCGCCTCGGCTGCGGCTTCCCCGGCCGCGACCTGTGCGTAGAGCGCGTCCTCGTTGGCCTGTCGGTCATACTCGACCGTATTCGTCTCCGCCTTCTTGGCCGCCTCCGAGGCCACCTTCGCCTCGGCGGCGGAAGCGCGTGCCTGCTCCAACGACGCGGCCGCCTTCGATGCCCAGTCCGCCGCGCGAGCCGCCGCTTCCGCCGCCGCCTTGGCGTCGGCGCTCGCCGCGGCCGCGATCCTGGCCGCCTGGGCAGCCGCGAGCTTGGCTTGGGCGGCCTTGGCCTGGGCCAGAGCCGCCTGTTGCTCGGCCAAGGACTTGGACGACTGTCCGACGAGTACCGCCAGACCAGCAGAAGAGTCGGTATCCTTATAGGGCGACCCGAGTTCGATCGCGTCGTTGGCTGGCTTGATGACCTGCGTCGCGGAGTCTCGTGCCGCAAGGGCCGCCTGAGCGGTGGCGTAGGCGAATCCTGCAGCACGAATCGCGGACGCCTGGGCGAGCACGGCTTCGTCCTGGGCGGAAGCGGCCTCCTGACGCGCCTTCACCGCCTTGCTCGCCGCCTCCTTCGCCAGTGCCTCCGCGGCTTTGACGTTCCGCGCGGCTGCCTCAGCGGCGTCGATCGCCTCGGCGGCCGCAGCATGGGCCCTCTTCACCGCCGCGCCGGTCGACGCCGCCGCGGCGGCAGCGCCGTCTGCGGCGGCCTGCGCCCGGGCTGCGGCTCCTTCGGACTTCGTGGCGGCGGCCCTGGCATTGACCGAAGCGGTCGTCGCCTCGTTGGCCGCGGAACGCGCGGAGGAGGCATGCGTAGTGGCCGCGTTGGCAGCAGCGCGTGCCTCCGTCGCGGCCTGGCGCGTCTCCGCGGCTGCGGCAGTACCCGCGGCTGCCGCGGCTGCCGCTTCCAGAGCCTGCGCCCGCGACTCAGCGGCCTTCTTCTGCTGCTCGGCGAAAAGTGCGGCGTCACGTGCCTCCAAAGCGCGGACAGAGGCCTGAACAGCCTCGTCGCTCTTGGTGCCAGCCGTCGTTGCGGCCGTCTGAGCGGCCGCGAGGGAGTCTGCGGCCGCCTGGCGTTCTTCTACCGCCCGCACCTCGGCAGCAGCGGCCTTCGCGCGCTCCGAGTCCGCACGCCGCCGCTCGGCGGCGGCGATGCCGCGCTCGGCCTCGGCCTTCTCTCTCTTTGCCTTGGCATCAGCGGCAGCCGTCTTGGCCGACGCCTCTGCGGCTTCCGCCTTCGTTTGCGCGGCCTTCGCCTTCGTGGCGTTGTCCGCTGCCAACTTGGCCTGGTATGCCGCTCCATCTGCGGCGGCCTTGGCCTGGGCCTCGGCCTCCTCGGCGGCCTTGCGGCGGAACTCGGCCTTCGAGGCGTGCGCCTGCGTCTCGGCGAGCGCCATCAGCGTCTTGCTGTCCGCCGCGGACGCGCGAGTGGCGTTCGCCGCCGTCTCGGTCGCCTTGAAGGCCGCCTGCGCGGCGGCGGCGGACGCCTTGGCGACCTGTACGGCCTGCTGCCCGTACATCAGGCCGCGGCCGCGCGGCAGGCCGGCGGCGTCGGCGAGGGCGTACGCCTCGATCTTGGCCTCGTCCGCCCGTGCCGCCTCCTCCTGCGCGGCGAGCGCAGCGCGTCCGGCAACGAAGACCCGGCCCTGGGCCCGCTCCCGGGCGCGGGCGATGTTCGTCTTGACCTCCGCGAACTCGGCGGTCGTCGGGTAGAACATCGTCGAGCTCGGGGATTGCCTGATCCAGTGGGCCTGCCAGTCGGTGAGCCGGCTCGCGATGAGGGACTGGGCCAGCGCCTCGGCCATCGCCTGGGAGGCCACTCCCAGGTGCCGGGAGGCCTTCGCCTCGGCATCCATGATCACGGCCCGCTGGGGCTTCTGCCCAGCCAGCTCGTCCTGCCACTCGACGGAGGCCCGGACGACCTCGGCGTCCAGCACGTCGTACGGGTCCAGCGGGTTGTGCGTCGTACAGGAGGCGAACCGCGCCTTGAGCGCCTCGACGTCGACGCGGAACCCCATGGTGCCCGGCTCCGGCGCGGTCGTCGGGAAGCCGCCGTGCTGGAGGAAGATGCGCGCGTCGTCCGCGTACATCGGGTGCATGAAGGTCATGTCCCACTTCAGCGCGTTCAGCGCTGCGCGGTCCTCGGAGCGGTCCTCGGAGTAGCGGGCCGCGGCGATCGCGTTGACCGCGTCCACCGACTCCTTACTCGCGACCGGCGTCTGGTCCGTGAGGTAGATGTCGGACTCGGTGCCGAAGTACAGGGCACCTAGCCCGGCTGAAACTCCGGTGGTGTAGAAGGGGTTGTCCTCGTTATCGACCCATGCGAACCCAGTCACCGTGTAGCCGGGCGGAGTGGTCTGCGGCGGGATGTACAAGGACTGTTCCCAGACCTCGTCCCGGGCTCCCAGTTCACTGCCCTTGGCGTTGTTCCACGCGTTGTCCTTGTCCCAGGCGATGGCGAGAGGGGTGTTGCCGTCCCACCACCCTTCGCTTTCGGCTGCGGCGCGCAGCTCGGCGTCGGTGCCGTTCAGACCGCTCCGCGACACGGCCTTCAGCGCCTGGCCGCCCCTGCGGAGCGTCAGGTTGAGCCGACACTGGTCGGCGCGCACCCTTTCGGCGGCGTCGAAGTCGAATGGCGTGTTCCCCGGATCGTCGGTCAGGGCGGCGACGGGGGCCATGGGCTCCGTCATCCGGGGCAGTTGATTGCTCGTGAGAGCTACAGCGAGCGCGGTGGTCAGAGCGGTGGCGCTCAACAGCCGCGTCCATCTGCGGGAGGCTCGGCGGCCGCCCGGAGGCGCGTACATACGCATGGTGGATCAACCGTTCTCGTACGGAAGTGGCGGAAGGGAAGAGGGCGCGCCTCAGAAGAGGTGGTCGAAGGCGGCCCAGCCGCCGGTGCCGATCTGCACGCGGGGAGCGAAGGGAGCGCCAGGGTTTCCGGTGCCTTTGAAGAGCCAGAGCAGGCCGGCCGTGTCCGCGGCGATCAGGTCGGTCCTGCCGTCGCCGTTGTTGTCGCCCGCGGAGACGATCAGCTTGTGGATGTTCCAGCCGGTGCTCACGGTGATACGCGCCCCGAGGACCCCGTCCTCCACGAAGTTGCCGGTGCCGGGGTAGAGGTAGAGCGTGCCGTCCGAGTGCCGGGCGATGAGGTCGGTCTTGCCGTCGCCGGTGTAGTCGCCGCGGCCGGCGAGTGCGGTCATGGCGCCCCAGCCGCCGCTGCCGATTCTTATACGGGGCTGGAGCAGGCCGTCGGGCTTGCCCGCGTAGAGCCAGAGCGTGCCGTCCGTGTGCCGTGCGACGAGGTCCGGTTCGGCCGTCCCACCCATGTTGCTGACGGAGACCAGCCGGTCGTATATCTGCCAACCGCCGCCGACGACCTTGGTGTCGTTGCCGCGTTCGGCGGTGTAGAAGAGCGTGCCGTCGAGACGGTGGTAGAGGTCGTTGCCCTTGCCGCCCTCGGAGACGTTGGCCTGCACGATGGCGTCCGCCTCGGCCCAGCCGCCTCCCATGTCGACCATGGGCTGGAAGCCCCCCGAGCCCTTGGGCTCGTAGTCGTAGAGGCGGCCTGACTTGCGGCCGAAGAGGGGGAACATCACGGGTCCGGGAACAGCCTGGACCTGCGCTGCGGCGGCCTTGTCCGCACGGTCCGTCCATGGGAGTGACGGTTTCGCAGCTGTGAGCAGGGCGGCCAGCAGCCCGCCGAGGGCTGCTACGGAGATCACCGCTCTGACGAGCGGGCGATCGGTCTGGTGATGCATGAATGTGGTCGGTCCTCACAGGGTTTGCCTGCATCGGACGCAAGGAGGCTCATCGCGCGACGGCGACCCCCCGGCGCCCGAGCACCGAGGCGGTGGGCCTCGACACCGCCAAACTAGAACACCAGTTTGATTTTGTGAAGATTGTTTCAGGCTCCCCCGACCGCACTTCTGTGGGCCGCATCCGAAGACGTGGATGCGGCCCACAGAAGATGTACGAGTCCCCGAGGTACGGGATCAGTTGGGTTCGATCGTGTTGCGCAGGCCCGGGACCCTGAGGGTGCCGCCGAACTGACCGGCCTGCTTGAGCTTCACGTTGGTGAAGAAGATCTCCGGCAGGTTCAGCGGGGGCGGGGACTCGGCGCTGAAGGTGATCGGGATGAGGCCGATCAGGTTGCCCTTCAGCTCCTCCGTGTACATCGTCACCGTGCCCTCGGTGATGGTCGACTCCTTGCCCTTGTCGGAGCGGACGTGGCCGGTGAGCCCTTCGGAGTGTTCCGTCAGCTGGTGCAGGTCCTTGATCTTCACCGTGGTCGCGGTGAACTTGAGAACCTTCTTGATCTTGCCACCGTAGGTCTTCACCTCGACGATGCCGTGGTACTTGAGGCCGCTCAGCGTGAGCTTGGTGCTCTCCAGCCGCCACGGCGCGTCCGGGAGCAGCGGGATGCCGGGCTCCAGTTCGGCCGCCGCGAGCGCCGCGTCGTCGCGCTCGGGGCACGGGAAGCGGGGCTTGGCGCCCTCGGGTATGGACTCGTCCTTCTTGGGATCGAGCCCCTTGGCACTCTCCGGCAGTTCCTCGACCTTGACGCCCGCCTCCTCCGCGGCCTTCTCGATCACGGCCTTCGTCTTCTCGGCGGCCGGGTCGGGCTTCACGTCGGCGGCCGGCTTCGGCGCAGTGGTCGTCGGCTTCGGCGCGGTGGTCGGGTCGTCGGCGGTCGCCGGCTTGGCCGGGGCCTGCGTGGTCGGGGCCGCCGTTGTGGGCGTCGCCGTCGTGGGCGTCGGCTTCGGGTCCGGGCCGTCGAACAGGTCCTTCAGCGCGTCGCCCACGCCCAGCGGGTCCAGCGGGTTCTTCGACTTCGTCGGCGTGGGTGTGGCCGTCGGCGTCGGCGTCGCGGTCGGCGCGCCGGCGGTGGCCTTCGCCCGCTCCTGCGTCTGCTGCGTGGTCGCCTGCTGGGTCTCCGTCGCGGTCGGCGTCGGCGTCCCGGTGGCGGTCGGGGTGGCGGTGGCGGTCGGCGTGGCCGTCGCCGAGGGGGTCGCGGTCGCCGACGGGGTCGGCTTCGCGGTCTCGGCGGGCTTCGTCGGCTCCTCGGTCACCGGCTCGTCGGAGCGGGTCACGCACGGGCCGGGCGCGAAGGGGATGTCCTTGTCGTCGGCGAGGGCGATCTTCGGCGTGAGGCCCATGCCCACGAACACCGCGGTCGGCATGGCGGCCAGCGCCATCGCCTTGCCCGCGGGGCCCTGGATCCTGTTCAGCAGCGACTTGCGCGGGGCCGCGTGCCGCGGGCCACCCTTCGCGAGCGCCGACTGAGTCTCGTCACCCCGCACTGTTCCTCCCGCCGTTGGCGTCGATCGTGGTTTCGGTCGCGTGGTGCTCCGGGACGCGCTGCTCCGGGACGCCGGCCGCCGTCGTGACCTCGGTCTCGGCGCCTGCCTCGTGCTGCTCGTCGTGCTCCGCGTCGGTGGTCTCCTCGACCGGGGGCGCGGGGGCCCATGCGGCGGACATGCCGCCTCCGACGAGGGAGAGCAGGAATCCGATGACCAGGCCACCGAAGTTCGACACCGGGATGGAGACGAGCGCCAGGACGATCGTCGCGACGCCCGCGAACACCCGGACGACGGGCTGGAACCACATCGTCAGTCCGAGCGTGATGAGCAGGACGCCGATGATCAGCGCGCCGGCTCCGGCGGTCGTCTGCATGGCGAGCGTGACATTGCCGAGCCGCATGTCCCCGTACGGGAGGTAGGCGATCGGTACGCCGCCGAAGATGGTGAGCAGTCCCGCCCAGAACGGCCGGGTCTGTCGCCAGATCTTGAACCGGTTCTCCTGGGGGACTTCGCGGGAGGCGGGGATCTCGGCGCTCATGGAAACAGCTCCCTGGAAGCGGTGTTGCTGAGAAAAGGTGAAGAAGGGGCCGACAGCCGGAGGGGTGCGGGCCGTACGCACGGCCCGCACCGCTCCGGACCGGATCAGTCCTTGTAGCACTCCGCGGACGTGCCCCGGCTCAGGGACAGGTCCAGGTCGGGGAGCTTGAAGGTGCCGGCGGTGGTCGCCCACGCCTTCTGCCTGACGTTGGTGAGCTTGGCCGTCTCGGCGCGCTGCGAGAAGCCGAAGGGGTTCGCCTGCGTCTTCGGCTGGATGCCCGGCTTGCCCGGGACCTCCTTGCCGTCGAACTTGTTGAGGTCGCCGGCCGCGACACCGATGTCGATGTTCTCGAACTCGGCATCGGCCTTCAGCGACGAGACATCGAGGTAGATGCCCTTCGCGTAGACCTTGTCCGCGTCCTTGCCGGACTTGACGGCGTCGGTGCCGGCCGACAGGCGCAGGGTGATGTCACCGAGACCCGGAACCGGCGTCACGACCGACTGGCACATGTTGGTGATCCGGGCCTCGGAGAAGCCGGACACCGCCACCGGGGCGGCGAAGGGCTTGCCCTTGAGGTCATGGCCTTCGTCCACGCTGCCGTACTGGACGAAGTCATCGCCCACGAGGCTGTCGGCCGTGACCTTGAACTCCTGGCCGGAGATGGCGAAGGACGCGGCGAGCGCGCCCTGGGCCAGGCCGACACCGATCGCGGCCGTCGCGGCCACACTCGGGACCATGACGACGGCGAACCGCTTCCATCTGGTCCCGCCACGAACCTGGGACTTCATGAGAATTCCTCCTTCTCGGACGTACATCTCCGGAAGGGCCAGGGGCCCGTCCTGGGATGGGAGAAGAGCTACGTCCTCGGGAAGGAGAGCGCCGAGGCGTACGGCGGCGCGATGCGCGTCCGATTCACCGGCGATCACCCCCGAGCGACAACCATGGGCCGCGCCATTGAACGCGGCCTGATTGGACAGGCCCCGTTCGGTGAGAGCGGGAACCCCCCTGTCCACGACCGGTGCCGGAACACCGGTCCGCCCGGTGGGGACCCTCGCCGCTTTCCCGGGTGGTTGCCGGGGTGGTGCGGTTCGGACCGGGCGTCGCCGATCGTGGTCCATTCCGGTCGCCCGCACAAGGGGGTTCGTTACTGGCTAGTAACGGGTGGATAACCGCACCATGGCGGGACGGGATCGAACGGGCACGCTGGGTGCCTTCGCATGGGGTTCGATATCGGCAGATCGCCGGAAGAATGCGGACAGAACCGCAGGTTCGATTTACTGCAAGTAACAGCGGCCGCGATTACCAAGTTTTGGTAAAGCGCGGCCGCCTTTTGTCATCCCGATGCCAAATCGCCAGGCGATCCGGCGCCCTTCTGGAAGATCAGAAAAGCACCCGGGCCAGGGCCTGGCGGGCCGCCGTGACCCGCGGGTCGTCGGCGCCGATCACCTCGAAGAGCTCCAGGAGCCGCAGCCGCGCGGCGTCCCGGTCCTCGCCCGCCGTGCGGCGCACGGTCTCCACGAGGCGCCCGAAGGCGTCCTGTACATGACCGCCCGCCAGATCGAGGTCGGCGGCGGCCATCTGCGCCGCAACGTCGGCCGGGCCGTCGGCGGCGGCCTTGCGGACGGCGGCCGGGTCCAGGTCCTGCACCCGGGCGAGGAGTTCGGCCTGGGCCAGACCGAGCTTGGCCTCCGGGTGGGCCGGGTCGTCGGCGAGCACGTTCTTGTACGCCTGGACGGCGCCGGCCAGGTCACCCGCGTCGAGCGCGGACATGGCCGCTTCGAGGAGCGCGTCGTACGGGCCCGCGGGGCGCGCGGTCCGGTCGGCACCGCCCCCGGAGCCGTCGGCGTCCGCGTCGACGGCGATACCGGTGAGGCCGAAGCGCTCCTCGCCGACCTGGATCAGCTGGTCGAGGGTCTCGCGGATCTGGGCCTCGGGCACGGCACCCTGGAAGAGCGGCAGCGCCTGACCGGCGACCACCGCGAAAACGGCCGGAATTCCCTGGATGCCGAACTGCTGCATCAGCATCTGGTTGGCGTCGACGTCGATCTTCGCGAGCAGGAAGCGGCCGTTGTACTCGACGGCGAGCCGCTCCAGGAGGGGGCCGAGCTGCTTGCACGGCTCACACCACTCGGCCCAGAAGTCGAGGACGACCGGGACCTCGGCGGAGCGCTGGAGCACATCGCGCTCGAAGCCCGCCTCGTCGACGTCGATCACCAGGGCGGACGGGGGCACGGCGGCGGGGCCACCCTGCCGGGCGACTTCGGCGCGCGTCTGCTCCGCCTTCGCCTTGGCCTCTCCGGCCGCCTTCACCGCGGCGAGGTCGACGACGCCGCTCATGGACATGTTTCGGGGCTGCATGGGTACATCCTCCCCCTTCCGCGCGCGTAACCGGTAAGTCATGGCTGAACCGTGCCGTCCCCAGGCCTCCCGCCGGTGTGCGAGACGTGGGGGCGACACGGTTCTTCGTCTTCGGTTCACGCCGGATCCCCACCCGACGTGTGGTCGTACACCGGGTCCCCACCCGGCACTGCGGTTGTCGCTCAGGCCGCTCAATGCCTTTCGCTACAGGTCGTAGCGTAACTGTCCGGGCGGAGCCGGGGGGAGTGCGCGGGCCCGATCCGTACGGTGAACTGCCTCACACGCCGGGCCCCTGGCGCCGTACCTACCGGCGGGTATGGTCGACGTTCATGTGTAGCCGCACCAACCCCCGCAGCCGTACCGGTCGCCCCCGCTCCACCGAGGCCGACACGGCCATCCTGGAGGCGACCCGCGAGGCCCTGGTCGAGCTGGGCTGGTCCAAGCTCACGATGGGGGACGTCGCCGGCCGGGCCGGGGTCGCGAAGACGACCCTGTACCGCCGCTGGGCCAACAGGAGCGAGCTCGTGGTGGACGCCGTCGCCGTTCTCTTCGACGAACTCGAACTGCCCGACCTGGGTTCCCTGCAGGCCGACATCGAACATGTCGTCCTGCAGTTCGCGGCCCTCCTCGAACGGCCCGAGACCAAGACGGCCCTGATGGCGGTGGTGGCCGAGTCGACGCGCGACGAACCCCTTCGGGAGCGGATACGCGCCTCGATCGTCGACCGGCAGAAGCGGCTCGTCCTGGAGGGCAGGATGCGGGCGCAGCTGCGCGGCGAACTCCCGGCGGACCGCGACCCGGTCGCGGTGGACGCCACCGACGACCTGATCTTCGACGTGATCGCGGGCGCGGTCGTGCACCGGGCCCTGGTCAGCGCGGAGCCGGTGGACGAGCCGTGGGTGGCCCGCCTCTCGGCGCTCCTGGTGGGCGGCCTGGGCGCGGCGGCGGCGGTCGCGGGATAGGGCGCGGAGCCACTCGGCGGGACACGAGGGCGGAACACGACAGGGGCGGTACGGGAACTCCCGTACCGCCCCTGCCTCGTGCGAGGGCTCAGAAGCCCGGGGGCTCCGTGTAGACGCCCCACTCGTCGCGCAGCGCGTCGCAGATCTCGCCGAGGGTGGCCTCGGCGCGTACGGCCTCCAGCATCGGGACGATCATGTTCGAGCCGTCCCGGGCGGCGGCGAGCATCGCGTCGATGGAGGCGCGGACCTTGGCGTCGTCGCGGCGCTCCTTGCGCTCGCCGAGGACGCGGACCTGCTCCCACTCGACCTCGTGGCTGACCCGGAGGATCTCCAGGTCGCCGGTGACGGAACCGTGGTGGACGTTGACGCCGACGACCCGCTTGTCGCCCTTCTCCAGGGAGCGCTGGTACTGGAAGGCGGACTCGGCGATCTCGCCGGTGAACCAGCCGTCCTCGATCCCGCGCAGGATGCCGGAGGTGATCGGCCCGATCGGGTGCTTGCCGTCGGGGTGGGCGCGGCGGCCGCGCTCCTTGATCTGGTCGAAGATCTTCTCGGCGTCCGCCTCGATGCGGTCGGTGAGCTGCTCGACGTACCAGGAGCCGCCGAGGGGGTCGGCGACGTTGGCGACGCCGGTCTCCTCCATCAGCACCTGCTGGGTGCGGAGCGCGATCTCGGCGGCCTGCTCGCTGGGGAGCGCGAGGGTCTCGTCGAGGGCGTTGGTGTGGAGGGAGTTGGTCCCGCCGAGGACGGCGGAGAGGGCCTCGACCGCGGTGCGGACGACGTTGTTGTAGGGCTGCTGGGCGGTGAGGGAGACACCGGCGGTCTGGGTGTGGAAGCGGAGCCACTGGGCCTTGTCGGTCTTGGCGCCGTACACCTCCTTCATCCAGCGCGCCCAGATCCGGCGGGCGGCGCGGAACTTGGCGATCTCCTCGAAGAAGTCGAGGTGCGCGTCGAAGAAGAAGGAGAGGCCGGGGGCGAAGACGTCCACGTCCATGCCGCGGCTGAGGCCGAGTTCGACGTAGCCGAAGCCGTCGGCGAGGGTGTAGGCGAGCTCCTGCGCGGCCGTCGCCCCGGCCTCGCGGATGTGGTAGCCGGAGACGGAGAGCGGCTTGTACGCGGGGATGCCCTGCGCGCAGTGCTCCATCAGGTCGCCGATGAGACGCAGATGGGGCTCGGGCTCGAAGAGCCACTCCTTCTGCGCGATGTACTCCTTGAAGATGTCCGTCTGGAGCGTGCCGTTGAGCACGGCGGGGTCGATGCCCTGGCGCTCGGCGGCGACCAGGTACATGCAGAAGACGGGCACGGCCGGGCCGGAGATCGTCATCGAGGTGGTGACGTCGCCGAGCGGGATGTCCTTGAAGAGGACCTCCATGTCGGCGGCGGAGTCGATGGCGACACCGCAGTGGCCGACCTCGCCGAGGGAGCGGGGGTCGTCGGAGTCGCGGCCCATGAGGGTGGGCATGTCGAAGGCGACGGAGAGGCCGCCGCCGCCGGCGGCCAGGATCATCTTGTACCGCTCGTTGGTCTGCTCGGCGTTGCCGAAGCCGGCGAACTGGCGGATGGTCCAGGTCCGGCCCCGGTAGCCGGTCGGGTGGAGTCCCCGGGTGTAGGGGTACTCGCCCGGCCAGCCGATGCGCTCGAACCCCTCGTAGGTGTCGCCGGGCCGGGGCCCGTAGACGGGCTCGACGGCGTCGCCGGAGAGCGTGGTGAAGTCCGCGTCCCGCTTGCGGGCCTTGTCGTAACGGGCCTGCCAGCGACGGCGGCCTTCCTCGATGGCGTCAGCGTCCATGCTTCGAATTTACTAGGACGTCCTAGTAAATGTCGATGGCGAACCTCCGCACATGTGTGCGGAGGTGGGGGGTCAGGCCTTGACCGGCTCCGGCCGCGCGCCGCTGACCAGCGGAAGCGTCTCGGCGACGATCTTGCGCTCGACGAAGAAAGCGGCGAACGGAATGGTCCCCGACACCAGCACCCACAGGAGCTTGCCGAACGGCCACCGCGCCTTGGAGCCCAGGTCGAAGGCGAAGACCAGGTAGATGATGTAGAGGACGCCGTGGGTCTGGGAGACCGCGAAGGTCAGGCTCTCGCCGGTGTCGAAACCGTACTTGGCGACCATGCACGCGCAGAGGATCAGGAGCATGACGGCGGTCACGTACGCCATGACGCGGTAGCGGGTCAGCACGCTGGATTTCATGGCTACGAGCGTAACCGGCCGGAAAACCCCCGCTCACGCGGGGAGCATGTGATGCTGCTCGTACCGCGCACCCGCGCGGTCGGACCACCCCCCGCGTCGGCGGGGAGCAGCGGGCCGACCCGGGGCGGGGGCTACGCCTCGTCGAAATCCTCGGCCGCGACCCGCAGCGGGCGGAGCATCGCGAAGATCTCGGCGCACTCCTCCGCGTCGTACGCGCCGAGCCCGAACTCCATCTCCATCAGGTCGCGGGTCGCGGCCTCCACCACCTCGCGGCCCTTCTCCGTGATGGACGCGAGGGTGCCGCGGCCGTCGTTCGGGTTGGGGCGCTTGTCGACGAGGCCGGACCTCACCAGCCGGTCCACCGTGTTCGTCACCGAGGTGGGGTGCACCATCAGCCGCTCGCCGATCTTGGACATCGGCAGCTCGCCCGCCTTCGAGAAGGTGAGCAGCACCAGGGCCTCGTACCGCGCGAAGGTCAGTCCGTACGGCTTGACGACGGCGTCGACCTCCGCGAGGAGGATCTGGTGGGCGCGCATGATCGAGGTGATCGCGGCCATCGAGGGGACCGGGCCCCAGCGCTTCTGCCACAGTTCGTCGGCGCGGGCGATGGGGTCGAAGGGGAGACTGAGCGGCTTCGGCACGCGTCGACCTTACCGACTGGTCATATGCCGGTCAGCCCCGTCTCGCCTTTCGGTCGCCCGCACCTCCGCGACCGGGGGAAGGGCGGGAAGCCGGCCGACGGCAACGGGTACACGATCCGCGGACGGGTGGCCGCGCTCGGCGCGGAGCCGGCGAACAGCTCGCCCGCGACGGTGCCGACCGGCATGCCGCGCGGACACGAAGGCCCCGGCTCCGAAGCGGAGCCGGGGCCTGGGCCGAGGTCGGGGCCGTCAGGCGCCGAGGTGCCGTTCGACCGTGTCGACCTTCGAGGTCAGCCCGTCCGTGACACCCGGACGGATGTCGGCCTTCATGACCACCGAGACGCGCGGGGCGCGCGCCTCCACGGCGGCCACGGCGCGCTTGACGACGTCCATGACCTCGTCCCACTCGCCCTCGATCGAGGTGAACATGGCGTCGGTGCGGTTCGGGAGCCCGGACTCGCGGACGACCCGGACGGCGTCGGCGACGTACTCGCCGACCTCCTCCCCCACCCCCAGCGGGGTCACCGAGAACGCGACGATCACGCCTTCACCGCGCTCTCGGCGCGGGCGCGGGAGGCGATGACCGCGTCCTCGGCCTCGCCCTTCAGCTTCCGCTCGGCGTAGAAGCCGCCCAGCGGCAGCACCGAGAGCAGGAAGTAGAGGGCGGCGGTCCCGAAGCTCCACTTGGTGCGGTTCCAGGCGTCGAGCCAGAAGAGGACGTAGAGGACGAACAGCACGCCGTGGATCGCGCCCATGACCGGCACCGCGTTGAACTCCGTCGTCCGCTTGAGCACCGAGCAGACCAGCAGGAGCAGGAACGAGACGGCTTCCGGCGCGGAGACGAGCCGGAGCCGGTGGAGGGAGGAAGCGGTCTTGAGGTCCACGGAGGGGGTCACCTTCGTTCGATCTTGTGAACGGATGCACAAGGGCCCGTCCATTGTGCACGCCGACTTTGCTGTCTCTTTATCCGGGTCCCCAGTACCTTCAGCGGGTGGCAACGTTCCGACTCCAGGGCAGCAAGGTGCTCGCCGTCTCCATGGCCGGCGACGCCGTCAAGGCGAAGAACGGCTCGATGGTCGCCTACGACGGCCAGATGGCGTTCAAGAAGATGAGTGGCGGTGGTGAGGGCCTGCGCGGCATGGTCGCCCGCCGGCTCACGGGTGAGCAGATGGAGGTGATGGAGGTACGCGGCCAGGGGACCTGCTGGTTCGCCGACCGGGCCTCCGAGATCAACCTCGTCTCCCTGCACGGCGACAAGCTGTGGGTGGAGGCGAGCAATCTGCTCTGCACCGACGCGGGGCTGCGCACCGGCACCACCTTCACGGGCATGCGCGGCGGGGCCACCGGCAACGGCCTCTTCACCACGACCGTCGAGGGCACCGGCCAGGCCGCGATCATGTCCGACGGCCCGGCGGTCGTGCTGCGGGTGACCCCTCAGTACCCGCTCCAGGTCGACCCCGGCGCGTACATCGCCCACCAGGGCAACCTCCAGCAGCACTTCCAGTCGGGTGTGACCTTCCGCACCCTCATGGGCGAGGGCGGCGGCGAGGCCTTCCAGATCCGCTTCGAGGGAGACGGCCTCGTGTACGTCCAGCCGAGCGAGCGGAACACGATCGGGGGCGACGTCTGATGCCGTTCCGCGAGATCAACTCGAAGATGGTCGAGGCGACCGTCGTCCCCGGGCAGCGGATGTTCAGCCAGCGGGGCGCGATGCTCGCGTACCGCGGTGACGTCACTTTCACGCCGAACATGGCCGGCGGTCAGGGCGGCGTGATGTCGATGATCGGCCGCCGGGTGGCCGGCGAGGCGACCCCGCTGATGACCGTCGAGGGCAACGGCACGGTGATGTTCGGGCACGGCGGCCACCACATCCAGGTGATCGGCCTGTCGGGCGACACCCTGTGCGTGGAGGCCGACCGGCTGCTCGCCTTCGACGGCACCCTGGAGCAGGGCACGATGTTCATGGGCTCGCAGGGCGGGGTCATGGGCATGGTCCGCGGCCAGGTGACCGGCCAGGGCCTCTTCACCACCACCCTGAAGGGTCACGGCGCGGTGGCCGTCATGGCGCACGGCGGGGTCATCGAGCTGCCGATCACCCCCGGCCGGCCGGTCCACGTCGACCCGCAGGCGTACGTGGCCCACCACGGCGACGTACGGAACAAGCTCTCCACCGCGCTGGGCTGGCGCGACATGGTGGGGCGCGGCTCGGGCGAGGGCTTCCAGCTGGAGCTGAGCGGCAGCGGCGCGGTGTACGTCCAGGCCTCGGAGGAGAAGCTGTGAGCACCCCGGTGATCCACGATCCGTCGACGCTTCCGTCGGAAGACAACGTGAACCCGTACACCTTCTGCGTGGAGCTCAAGGGCTCCCAGTGGTTCCTGCAGAAGGGCAAGATGATCGCCTACTACGGGCGGATCGAGTTCAACGGGATCGGGCACGGGCGGCTCGACCGGCTGGTCCGGACGTCCTTCCACTCGCCGCTGCACGCGAGCGACTGGGTGGTGGCGGAGGGCAGCGGCAAGATGCTGCTCGCGGACCGGGCCTTCGACGTGAACTCGTTCGACCTGGACCAGGGCAACCTGACGATCCGTTCCGGGAACCTCCTCGCCTACCAGCCGACGCTGGCGCTGAAGCAGTCGATCGTGCCGGGCTTCGTGACACTGATCGGCACGGGCAAGTTCGTGGCGGCGTCGAACGGCCCGGTGGTCTTCATGGAGCCGCCGATGCGGGTGGACCCGCAGGCGCTGGTCGGCTGGGCGGACTGCCCGTCCCCCTGTCACCATTACGACCACGGCTACATGACGGGCGTGATGGGCGGCGTCCGGGCGCTGACGGGCATGGGCGGCACCTCGGGCGAGGAGCACCAGTTCGAGTTCGTGGGGGCGGGTACGGTACTGCTCCAGTCGACGGAGCTGCTGATGGCGGACCGCGCGATCGGTGCGCCTCCGGCGCAGGCGGGTGTGCCGGGCGGCCACGGGGCGCCTGGTTCCGGCCAGGGCGTGCCGGGCTCGGTACCGCGCCTTCCCGGCCAGCTCGGGGACCTTCAGCGGCGCTTCGGTCTGTGAGCGGTAGTCTGCGGAGTGTGACGCCGTCGAACGCGCGCTCGCAGACTTCGTCAAGTATTCAACTTCTTAGGTAGAATCCATATATGGAGACCGAGACCGCCACCCCGTGGCTCACCGACGGCGAGCAGTGCGCCTGGCGCACGTTCCTGGACGTGCAGAGGATGCTGACGTACCAGCTGGAGAGGGACCTCCAGCCCTTCGGCCTGACGATGAACGACTACGAGATCCTGGTGAACCTCTCGGAGTCGGGGGAACGGCGGCTGCGCATGAGCGACCTCGCCGCGGCCACCCTCCAGTCGAAGAGCCGGCTCTCCCACCAGATCACCCGCATGGAGAACGCCGGACTCGTCCGGCGCGAGAACTGCGAGTCCGACCGGCGCGGGCTGTACGCCGTCCTGACCGACCACGGCATGGAGACCATGCAGAAGGTGGCCCCGCACCACGTCGAGTCGGTGCGCAAGCACTTCATCGACCAGGTCGGCCCGGAGGCGCTCTCCGACCTCCACGCGTCCCTGAAGCCGGTCGCCGAGCAGCTGCGCGGACGGCGCGGCAAGCCGTAGCCGCGGACACGTCGGTACGGAGAAGGGCCTCCCCGGTTCGAACCGGGGAGGCCCTTCTCCGTACCGTCACGTGGTCACGGCCGCGTACCGTCGCTCAGTTGCCCGTGATGCTCGCGACCAGCTCGTCCGCGGCCGCGTACGGGTCGAGGGCGCCCGCCACGATCCGCTCCGCGAGCGCGTCCAGGCGCCGGTCGCCGTGCAGGTCGCCGATCCGCTCGCGCAGGGCCGTGACCGCGATGGTCTCGACCTCGCGGGCGGCACGGGCCCGTCGGCGCTCCGCCAGGACCCCGTGCTCCTCCATCCAGGCGCGGTGCTTCTCCAGGGCCTCCACGACCTCGTCGATGCCCTCGCCGCGCGCCGCGACCGTCTTCACGATCGGCGGCCGCCAGTCGCCGGGGCCGCGCGCCTCCCCCAGGCCCAGCATGTGGTTGAGCTCACGGGCGGTGGCGTCCGCGCCGTCCCGGTCGGCCTTGTTCACCACGTACACGTCGCCGATCTCCAGGATGCCCGCCTTCGCGGCCTGGATCCCGTCGCCCATGCCCGGCGCGAGGAGGACGACGGAGGTGTCGGCCTGGGAGGCGATCTCGACCTCCGACTGCCCGACGCCGACGGTCTCCACGAGGATCACCTCGCAGCCGGCCGCGTCCAGGACGCGGATGGCCTGCGGGGCGGACCAGGCGAGACCGCCCAGGTGCCCGCGGGTGGCCATGGAGCGGATGTAGACCCCCGGGTCGGAGGCGTGGTCCGCCATCCGGATCCGGTCGCCGAGGAGCGCCCCGCCGCTGAACGGCGAGGACGGGTCGACGGCGAGCACGCCGACCCGCTTGCCCGCCCGCCGGTAGGCGGAGACCAGCGCGGACGTCGACGTGGACTTGCCGACGCCGGGCGAGCCCGTCAGGCCCACCACGTACGCGCCGCCGGTGAGCGGCGCGAGCGCCGCCATCACCTCGCGCAGCTGCGGGGACGCCCCCTCCACGAGCGAGATCAGCCGGGCCACGGCCCGCGGCCTGCCCTCCCGTGCCTGGGTGACCAGAGCGGGGACGTCCACCATGTGCAGAGCTCCTTGCCTGACCTTGCCGAGGTGACTTACTTGCCGGCGACGCGGACGATCAGCGCGTCGCCCTGACCGCCGCCGCCGCAGAGGGCGGCCGCGCCGATGCCGCCGCCGCGCCGCTTGAGCTCCAGGGCCAGGTGCAGCACCACACGGGCGCCGGACATGCCGATGGGGTGACCGAGCGCGATGGCGCCACCGTTGACGTTCACCTTCTCGGGGGTAACGCCGAGGTCCTTCATTGACTGCACGGCGACCGCGGCGAAGGCCTCGTTGATCTCGATCAGGTCGAGGTCGTCGACGGTCAGGCCGTCCTTCTTGAGGGCGTGCAGGATGGCGTTGGACGGCTGCGACTGGAGCGAGTTGTCCGGTCCTGCCACGTTGCCGTGGGCGCCGATCTCGGCGATCCACTCCAGGCCCAGCTCCTCGGCCTTGGCCTTGCTCATCACGACGACGGCGGCGGCGCCGTCGGAGATCTGCGAGGAGGTGCCGGCGGTGATGGTGCCGTCCTTGGCGAAGGCCGGGCGGAGCTTGCCGAGGGACTCGGCGGTGGTCTCGGCGCGGATGCCCTCGTCCTTGGCGAAGATCACCGGGTCGCCCTTGCGCTGCGGGATCTCGACCGGGGTGATCTCGGCCTCGAAGATGCCGTTCTTCTGGGCGGCGGCGGCGCGCTGGTGCGAGAGGGCGGCGATCTCGTCCTGCTCGGGGCGGCGGATGCCGAGGCGGGTGTTGTGCTTCTCGGTGGACTCGCCCATGGCGATGTTCTCGAAGGCGTCGGTGAGACCGTCGTACGCCATGGCGTCGAGCATCTCGATGGCGCCGTACTTGAAGCCCTCGCGGGACTTCGGCAGCAGGTGCGGGGCGTTGGTCATCGACTCCTGGCCGCCGGCGACGACCACGTCGAACTCGCCGGCGCGGATCAGCTGGTCGGCGAGGGCGATGGCGTCGAGACCCGACAGACACACCTTGTTGATGGTGAGGGCGGGGACGTTCATGGGGATGCCGGCCTTGACGGCGGCCTGGCGGGCGGGGATCTGACCGGCACCCGCCTGGAGCACCTGGCCCATGATCACGTACTGCACCTGGTCGCCGCCGATGCCGGCCCGGTCGAGCGCGGCCTTGATCGCGAAGCCGCCGAGCTCCGCGCCCGAGAAGGACTTGAGCGAGCCGAGCAGGCGACCCATGGGCGTACGGGCGCCCGCGACGATCACTGAGGTGGTACCGGTCGTTCCAGACATGAGGCACGGCCCCTAGGGATGAGGAGTGAACGAGGGTTTACCGCCAATGTACTGAGGGGCGCCGCGCCCGGTCACCGGGCAGCCGGTGTGACGGCGCGCACGTTGCGTAACCACCCTCCCGGCAGTGCACTGGAGACATGCTGACGCGAATCGACCACATCGGGATCGCCTGTTTCGACCTGGACAGGACTGTCGAGTTCTACCGTGCGACCTACGGTTTCGAGGTCTTCCACTCCGAGGTCAACGAGGAGCAGGGCGTCCGTGAGGCCATGCTCAAGATCAACGACACCTCGGACGGCGGGGCCTCGTACCTCCAGCTCCTCGAGCCCACCCGGGAGGACTCGGCGGTGGGCAAGTGGCTCGCCAAGAACGGCGAGGGCGTGCACCACATCGCCTTCGGCACGGCGGACGTCGACGGGGACGCCGAGTCCATCCGCTCCCAGGGCGTCCGGGTCCTCTACGACGAGCCGAGGACCGGCTCCATGGGCTCCCGGATCACCTTCCTCCACCCCAAGGACTGCCACGGCGTCCTCACGGAACTGGTCACCTCGGCGAAGCCCTCCGCTGACCACTCCTCAGCGGAGCACTGACCTCCGGATTCCTGGCCCGGTAGAGTGGGCGACTCCGGGCCGGGGCCGGTCGGGGCCGCTCCGTGCGGCACCGAAGTCGGGATGTCGGGGTCGTCCGATCTGCCACGATTCCCCGGGGGTCCGTCCTCGACCGTGAGGGCGGTGCTCGTCGGAGTTGCGATCAGGGTTGGGGTCTCCCCTGCTCGAAGAGCTCGGGGAAGGATGGACCGCGCAGTGCGGGGCTACGAACGCCAGGAGAGCCACCGAGCTGAAGACGACCATCTCGCCCGGTTCGAAGCCGAGATGGACCGGCTGAAGACCGAGCGCGAGAAGGCCGTTCAGCACGCCGAGGACCTCGGCTACCAAGTCGAGGTCTTGCGTGCCAAGCTCCACGAGGCGCGCCGCACCATCGCGTCCCGGCCCGCGTACGACAGCGCTGACATCGGCTACCAGGCCGAGCAGCTGCTGCGGAACGCACAGGCGCAGGCCGAGCAGCTGCGCCAGGACGCCGAGCGCGAGCTGCGCGAGGCCCGCGCCCAGACCCAGCGCATCCTCCAGGAGCACGCCGAGCACCAGTCCCGGCTCCAGGCCGAGCTGCACAACGAGGCGGTCCAGCGCCGCCAGCAGCTCGACCAGGAACTCAACGAGCGCCGGCAGACCGTCGAGGCGCACGTCAACGAGAACGTCGCCTGGGCCGAGCAGCTCCGCGCCCGCACCGAGTCCCAGGCCCGCCGCCTGATGGAGGAGTCCCGCGCGGAGGCCGAGCAGTCGCTCGCCGCCGCCCGCGCCGAGGCCACCCGGCTCGCCGAGGAGACCAGCCGCCGCGTCAGCAGCGAGGCCGAGGCCGCCCGTGCCGAGGCCGAAGCGATTCTGCTGCGCGCCCGCAAGGACGCCGAGCGGCTCCTCGGCGCCGCCTCCAGCCAGGCGCAGGAGGTCACCAGCCACGCCGAGCAGCTCCGCTCGACCACCACCGCCGAGACCGACCAGGCCCGCCGGCAGGCCACCGAGCTCTCCCGCGCCGCCGAGCAGCGCATGCAGGAGGCCGAGGAGAAGCTCCGGCTCGCCCGCGCCGAGGCCGAGAAGGCCCTCGCCGAGGCCAAGGACGCCGCCGCCCGGCAGCTCGCCACCGCCGAGTCGGTCAACGAGCAGCGCACCCGTACCGCCAAGACGGAGATCGCCCGGCTCGTCGGCGAGGCCACCAAGGACGCCGAGGCCCTCAAGGCCGAGGCCGAGGAGAAGCTGCGCGAGGCGACCGCCGAGGCGGAGAAGCTCGTCACGGAGGCCTCGGACAAGGCCCGTACGGCCGCCGCGGAGGACTCCGCCGCCGCCCTCGCCCAGGCCGCGCGCAACGCCGAGGAGATCCTCACCAAGGCGTCCGACGACGCCCGCGAGACCACCCGCAAGGCCTCCGAGGAGGCCGAGCGGATCCGCCGCGAGGCCGAGGCCGAGATCGACCGGCTGCGCTCCCAGGCCGAGGAGCAGGCCGACGAGCTGCTCGGCTCGGCGAAGGACGACACCAAGGAGTACCGCGCCAGGACGGTCGAGCTCCAGGAGGAGGCACGACGGCTGCGCGGCGAGGCCGAACAGCTGCGCGCCGAGGCCATCGCGGAGGGCGAGCGGATCCGCGGCGAGGCCCGCCGCGAGGCCGTCCAACAGATCGAGGAGGCGGCCAGCACCGCCGAGGGGCTGCTCACCAAGGCCCGTACGGACGCCGAGGAGCTGCGCGCCAAGGCCGGCGCCGAGAGCGAGCGGGTCAAGTCGGAGGCCGTCGAGCGCGCCCAGACGCTGCGGACCCAGGCCGAGGAGACGCTGGAGCGCACCCGCGCCGAGGCCGAGCGGCTGCGCGTCGAGGCCGAGGAGCAGGCCGACGCGGTGAAGGCCGCGGCCGAGCAGGCCGCCGCCGGGGTGCGCGCGGACGCCGAGCGGGCCGCCGAGGCCCGCCGCGCGGAGGCCGCCGCCGAGCTGACCCGGCTGCACGCCGACGCCGAGGCGAAGGTGGCGGCCGCCGGGGAGGAGCTCACCGACGCGCGCGCCGAGGGCGAGCTGATCCGGCGCGAGGCCGCGGAGGAGACCGAGCGGCTGCGGACCGAGGCCGCCGAGCGCATCCGTACGCTCCAGGAGCAGGCCGAGCAGGAGGCCGAGCGGCTGCGCGCCGAGGCCGCGTCGGACGCCTCCACCACGCGTACCGAGGCCGAGACCGCGTCGGTACGGCTCCGCAAGGAGGCCGCCGAGGAGGCCGAGCGCCTGCGGTCGGAGGCCCAGGAGACCGCCGACCGGGTGCGGGCCGAGGCCGCCGCGGCCGCCGAGCGGGTCGCCGCCGAGGCCGCCGAGGCGCTGGCCGCCGCGCAGGAGGAGGCCGTCCGGCGCCGCCGGGAGGCCGAGTCGACCCTGGAGTCGGCCCGTTCCGAGGCCGGCCGGGAGCGCGAGCACGCCCGCGAGCAGTCCGAGGAGCTCCTCGCCGCCGCCCGCAAGCGGGTCGAGGACGCCCAGACCGAGGCGCAGCGCCTGGTCGAGGAGGCGGACGCGCGGGCGACCGAGATGGTCACCGCCGCCTCGCGGGCCGCCCAGGAGGTACGGGACTCGGTGGCGGGTCTGCGCGAGCAGGCCGAGGAGGAGATCACCGGGCTGCGCAGCGCCGCCGAGCACGCGGCCGAGCGGACCCGCACCGAGGCGCAGGAGGAGGCGGACCGGGTCCGCGCCGACGCGTACGAGGAGCGGGAGCGGGCGTCCGAGGACGCGACCCGTGCACGGGCGCGTTCCCAGGAGGAGACGGAGGCCGCGAAGGCGCTGGCCGAGCGGACCGTCACGGACGCGCTCGCCGAGGCCGAGAAGCTGCGGGCGGACACGGCCGAGTACGCGCAGCGGATCCGGACCGAGGTGACGGACTCGCTGGCTTCGGCCGAGCAGGACGCGGCCCGTACCCGGGCCGACGCCCGGGAGGACGCGAACCGGATCCGTTCGGAGGCCGCCGAGCGTGCCGAGTCGCTGGTCGCCGAGGCCCGTACGGAGGCCGAGCGGATCGGCGCCGAGGCGGAGCGGGTCCTGGACGAGGCGCGTCAGGCGGCGGACAAGCGCCGCGGCGACGCCGCCGAACAGGCCGACGCGCTCCTCGCCGAGGCCACGAGCGAGGCCGAGCGGATCACCCGCGAGACGAACGCCGAGGCCGAACGGCTCACCGCCGAGGCGGTCGAACTCATGGAGACCACCGAGCAGGACGCCCTGCGGCTCCGCACCGAGGCCGAACAGGTCAGGGCCGACGGGGAGGCGCACGCGGAGGCGCTGCGGGCGGCCGCGGTCGCCGACGGCGAGCGGGTCCTCGACGAGGCCCGCAAGGCCGCCGACAAGCGCCGCGGCGACGCCGCCGAACAGGCCGACGCACTCCTCGCCGAGGCCACGAGCGAGGCCGAGCGGATCACCCGCGAGACGAACGCCGAGGCCGAACGGCTCACCGCCGAGGCGGTCGAACTCATGGAGACCACCGAGCAGGACGCCCTGCGGCTCCGCACCGAGGCCGAACAGGTCAAGATCGACGGAGAGGCGCACGCCCAGGCCCTGCGGAACGCGGCCCTGGCCGACGGCGAGCGGGTCCTCGACGAGGCCCGCAAGGCCGCCGACAAGCGCCGCGGCGACGCCGCCGAACAGGCCGACGCACTCCTCGCCGAGGCCACGAGCGAGGCCGAGCGGATCACCCGCGAGGCGAACGCCGAGGCCGAGCGGGTCACCCGGGAGGCGAACGCCGAATCCGAGCGGGTCACCCGGGAGGCCGGCGAACTCGCCGACGCCGTCACCGCGGAGGCGCGCGCCGAGGCCGAGGCGACGGTCGGCTCCGCGCGGCAGGACGCCGAGCGGATCCGCACCGAGTCGGAGCGGGTCAGGGCGGACGCCGAGGCGGCGGCCGAGCAGATGCGCGCGGAGGCCCGCGAGGAGGCGGACCGGACGCTCGACGACGCGCGGGAGGCCGGTGCCCGGAAGCGTTCGGACGCGGCCGAGCAGGCGGACCAGCTCATGGCCAAGGCCCAGGAGGAGGCGCTGCGCGCCACCACCGAGGCCGAAGCGCAGGCGGACACGATGGTCGGCGCGGCCCGCAAGGAGGCCGAGCGGATCGTCGCCGAGGCCACCGTCGAGGGCAACTCACTGGTGGAGAAGGCCCGCACGGACGCGGACGAGCTCCTCGTCGGGGCGCGCGGCGACGCGACGGCCATACGGGAACGGGCCGAGGAGCTGCGGAACCGCGTCGAGGGCGAGATCGAGGAGCTGCACGAGCGGGCGCGCCGTGAGAGCGCCGAGCAGATGAAGACGGCGGGCGAGCGGGTCGACAAGCTGGTGACGGCCGCGACGGAGCAGCGCGCCGAGGCCGAGGAGAAGGCCAAGGAGCTGATCTCCGAGGCGAGTTCCGAGGCGAGCAAGGTCCGTATCGCCGCCGTCCGCAAGGCCGAGGCGCTCCTCAAGGAGGCCGAGCAGAAGAAGGCCTCGCTCGTCGCGGAGGCCGAGGCCATCAAGGCGGAGGCCGAGCGGATCAGGGCCGAGGCGGAGGCGGAGGCCGAGAAGACGGTCGAGGAGGGCCAGCGCGAGCTGGAGGTGCTGGTGCGACGCCGCAAGGACATCAATGCCGAGATCTCCCGTGTCCAGGACGTGCTGGAGGCGTTGGAGTCTTTCGAGACTCCAACGGCCGGGGCGAAGTCGGCCGGGGCGATGGGCGCCAAGGCGGGCGCGTCGGCAGGGTCCACTCGATCGAGTGGCAAGTCCCAGGACGGCTAGCCACTCAAAAGGCTGGACATTCTCCAGATCAAACGGGCATACGCTCGATGACACGCCGCTTCGGCCCCTAGGATTCCCTCTAACACCTCACCGGTCTCATTCGACAGGAACCCCATGAGCGACACTTCCTCCCCCTTCGGCTTCGAGCTCGTGCGGCGCGGTTACGACCGCGGTCAGGTGGACGACCGCATTACCAAGCTCGTGGCCGACCGCGACAGTGCTCTGTCCCGCATCACCGCTCTGGAGAAGCGAATCGAGGAACTCCACCTCGAGACGCAGAACGCCCAGGCGCAGGTCACCGACGCCGAGCCGTCGTACGCGGGGCTCGGCGCCCGGGTCGAGAAGATCCTCCGGCTCGCCGAGGAGGAGGCGAAGGACCTGCGTGAGGAGGCCCGTCGCGCCGCCGAGCAGCACCGCGAGCTGGCCGAGTCGGCCGCCCAGCAGGTGCGCAACGACGCGGAGTCCTTCGCGGCCGAGCGCAAGTCGAAGGCCGAGGACGAGGGCGTCCGGATCGTCGAGAAGGCGCAGGGCGAGGCGAACACGCTGCGCGCCGAGGCGCAGAAGGACGCGCAGTCGAAGCGCGAGGAGGCGGACGCCCTCTTCGAGGAGACCCGCGCCAAGGCCGCCCAGGCCGCCGCGGACTTCGAGACCAACCTGGCCAAGCGCCGCGAGCAGTCGGAGCGGGACCTGGCCTCGCGTCAGGCGAAGGCCGAGAAGCGCCTCGCGGAGATCGAGCACCGCGCCGAGCAGCTCCGCCTGGAGGCCGAGAAGCTGCGTACGGACGCGGAGCGCCGGGCCCGCCAGACCGTGGAGACCGCGCAGCGCCAGGCCGAGGACATCGTGGCCGACGCGAACGCCAAGGCCGACCGGATCCGCAGCGAATCGGAGCGCGAGCTGGCGGCCCTGACGAACCGCCGGGACTCGATCAACGCGCAGCTGACCAACGTCCGCGAGATGCTGGCGACGCTGACCGGTGCCGCCGTGGCGGCCGCCGGCTCCCCGATGGACGACGAGCGCCCGGCCGGCGTCCCGGCCCAGCAGTCCCGCTGACACACGCCCGGTAACAAGTACGTAGCGTTGCCCCTAACCCCTCGTCATTCCGGTGGCGGGGGGTTTTGCGCGCCCGTAGGTTGGGACGCATGATCGAGCTTGAGGGCCTGACCAAGCGCTACGGGGCGAAGACAGCGGTCGACCACCTCTCCTTCCAGGTGCGTCCTGGGGTGGTCACCGGCTTCCTCGGGCCCAACGGGGCGGGCAAGTCGACGACGATGCGGATGATGCTGGACCTGGACAACCCGACGAGCGGGACGGTCCGGATCGACGGCAAGCACTACCGGGAGCTGACGGAGCCGCTGAAGTACATCGGGGCGCTGCTCGACGCCAAGGCGATGAACGGCGGCCGCTCCGCGTACAACAACCTGCTGTGTCTCGCGCAGTCGAACCGCATCCCGGAGCGCCGGGTGAGCGAGGTGCTGGACCTGGTGGGTCTGACGCCGGTCGCCAAGAAGAAGTCGAAGGGTTTCTCCCTCGGCATGGGGCAGCGGCTCGGCATCGCGTCCGCGCTGCTGGGCGACCCCGAGATCCTGATGTTCGACGAGCCCGTCAACGGACTGGACCCCGAGGGAATTCACTGGATCCGCAATCTGATGAAGGCGTTGGCGGCCGAGGGCCGGACGATCTTCGTTTCCAGTCATCTGATGAGTGAAATGGCGCTGACGGCCGATCATCTGATCGTGATCGGCCAGGGAAAGCTGCTGGCCGACACGTCGATGGCGGATTTCATCCAGCAGAATTCCCGGAGTTATGCGCGGCTGCGTTCGCCGCAGCAGGAGCGCCTCCGGGACGTGCTGCACGCCAATGGGTTCGTGGCGGTCGAGGCGGGCAACGGCACCCTGGAAGTGGACGGGGCGACGACCGAGAAGCTGGGCGAACTGGCCGCCGAGCACGGGCTCGTGCTGCACGAGCTGAGCTCCCAGCGGGCCTCGCTCGAAGAGGCCTTCATGCAGATGACGGCAGGTGCGGTGGAGTACCACGCGCACGGCACCGATGTACACGGTGGCGCCCCGGCGCCCGGCCCCCAGTGGGGCACGACCTCCCAGGGAGCCTGAACGATGGCAGCGGCATCCGCGGTCCTGCAGTCCGAGTGGACCAAGATCCGGACGGTGTCGTCGACCGTCTGGACACTGGCGAGCGCCCTGCTCGTCACGGTGGCGATCGGCGCGGCGCTGTCCGCGGTGTTCAACTCCACCTTCGACGACCTCAGCGAGGCGGAGCGGGCCACCTTCGACCCGACCCTGGTCAGCTTCTTCGGGATGACCCTGGGGCAGCTGGCGATGGTGGTCTTCGGTGTCCTGGTGGTGGGGACCGAGTACTCCTCGGGCATGATCCGCACCTCGCTGGCGGCCGTGCCGCAGCGCGCGACCTTCCTCTTCTCCAAGATCACGGTGGCGGGCGGGCTCGCGTTCGCCGTGGGGCTGGCGACGAGCTTCCTCGCCTTCTTCCTGGGACAGGCGCTGCTCGGCGAACACCGGGCCTCGATCGGTGACGAGAACGTGCTGCGGGCGGTGATCGGCGGGGGTCTCTACATGGGCCTGATCGCGCTGTTCTCCATGGGCGTGACGGCGATGCTGCGCTCGTCGATGCTGTCGCTCGGCATCCTGATGCCGTTCTTCTTCCTGGTCTCGCAGATCCTGGCGGCCGTGCCGAAGGTCAAGGAGGTGGCCCGCTACTTCCCGGACCAGGCCGGCGCGAAGATCATGCAGGTCGTGCCGGACGCCCTGAACACGGAGGAGGCTCCGTACGGCCCGTGGGGCGGGCTCGGGATCATGGTCCTCTGGGTGCTGGCCGCGCTCCTCGGCGGCTACCTGGTGCTGAAGAAGCGGGACGCCTGACCGTCCGGGGCGGCGGGACGCCTGACGGCCCGGGGGGGCCCCGGGGACGGCGCCTCGGGACCGGTGACCCGGGGCGGTGCCCTCGGGACCCCGTCCCCTGGGGGAGAACCCCGACGTTCCCCCCGAAGACCGCCCGGAGGCCGTCTCCACTTCGCCGGAACCGTCAACGGCTGGATAAGCTCCTAGCTCATACGGGGGGCTCCGGCCGACGGCCGCCACGCCCCGACATGGATGCGATCGACCTGTCGATGGGGCTGGAGAATGATCGAGGCAGTCGGCCTGACGAAGCGCTACGGCGCCAAAACGGCCGTGTACAACCTTTCCTTCCAGGTGAGGCCCGGTGTCGTCACCGGGTTCCTGGGGCCCAACGGGTCGGGCAAGTCGACCACGATGCGCATGATCCTGGGGCTCGACCAGCCCACCACGGGTCATGTGACGATCGGCGGTCACCCCTTCCGGCAGCTGCCGAACGCGCCCCGCCAGGTCGGCGCGCTCCTCGACGCCAAGGCCGTGCACGGCGGGCGGAGCGCGCGCAGCCACCTGCTGTCGCTCGCGCAGCTCGCCGGCATCCCGGCGCAGCGCGTCGACGAGGTCCTCGGGGTGGTCGGCCTCCAGGACGTGGCGAAGCGGCGCTCCAAGGGCTTCTCGCTCGGCATGGGCCAGCGGCTCGGCATCGCGGCGGCGCTTCTCGGCGACCCGCAGGTGCTGCTCTTCGACGAGCCGGTCAACGGTCTGGACCCCGAGGGCATCCTCTGGGTCCGCAACCTGATGAAGAAGCTGGCCTCCGAGGGGCGGACGGTCTTCGTCTCCAGCCACCTCATGAGCGAGATGGCCCTCACCGCCGACCACCTGATCGTGATCGGCCGAGGCCAGCTGCTCGCCGACATGAGCGTCACCGACTTCATCTCGGCGAACTCCGCCGACTTCGCCCGCGTGCGGACCCCCCAGACCGATCCGGGTCAGCGGGAGAAGCTGACGGCGGCCCTCGTGGAGGCCGGCGGCCAGGTCCTCTCCGAGCCGGACGGCGCGCTGCGGGTGACGGGCCTGCCGCTGCCGAGGATCAGCGACCTGGCGCACGACGCGGACGTACGGCTCTGGGAGCTGTCCCCGCACCAGGCCTCCCTCGAAGAGGCGTACATGCGGCTCACGCAGGGCGCCGTGGACTACCGCTCCACCGACGACCGGCTCGCGCACCTCCAGCCGCCCGTCCAGCCCGGTCACCCCGGCTACGGCATGCCGCCGCGGCAGCCGGTCCAGGACGTGCCGCAGCAGGGCTGGTACGCGCCGCCGCCGCCCGGGCAGAACCCGTACGCCGGTGCTCCCGGCCAGGCTCCCGCGCCGGGCCCGTACGCCCCTCCGGCCGCCTCGCAGCCGGGCACCCCTCAGCCGAGCGACACCACCAAGGACGCCCGATGACCGCCCCCGCCCAGCACCACGCTCCGGCGCCGCACTCCTACGTCTCCCCCATCCCGGTCCGCAGGGCGAACCTCGGTGACGCCCTCGCCTCCGAGTGGACGAAGATCCGCTCGGTGCGTTCGACGCTGTGGACGCTCGGTGTCATGGTCCTGCTGATGCTTCTCATCGGCCTGGGGGTGGCGGCGATCGCCGCGAGCTCCGAGGCCCCGATGGGCGACGAGTCCGCGCTCGGCTTCGGGTTCTTCGGGATGCTGCCGGCGTCGATCTGCGTGATCACGCTCGGCGTGCTGACCATCGCCTCCGAGTACGGCACCGGCATGATCCGTACGACCCTGACGGCCTGCCCCAGCCGGGCGCGGGTGCTCACGGCGAAGGCGATCGTCTTCTTCCTGCTCGTCTTCACGGTGACGACGGTGGTCGCCGCGATCGTGGGGGCGGGGCAGGTCGCCCTGGTGGACTCGGCGGACGCCCCGACGGCGGGCGAGTGGCTGCGGGCGACGGTCGGCGCGGGCGCCTACCTGGCCATGCTCGGGCTGCTCTCGCTGGCGCTCGGCACGCTCATCCGGCACTCGGCGGGCGCGATCACGGTGATGATCGGTCTGCTGCTGCTCCCGCTGGTGGCGGCGATGTTCATGTTCTCCGAGGCGCTGAAGTCGGTGCAGGAGTGGCTCTTCACGTACGCGATCCCCTCGCAGATGATCGCGCTGTACGCCGCGCAGCCGCCGTTCGGTGACGCCGGTCCCGCGGGCTGGGAGCCGCTGCTGATCATGACGGGGGTCGCGGGGGTCGCGCTGGCCGGCGCGTTCGCCCTGCTCAACAACCGGGACGTGTAGGGCCGGTCCGCCGGCCGGGGCCCAGCGGCCCGGGTCGACCACCCTGGTTCACCGGTCGGGCTCTCCCGGTCCGGTTCACCGGCTCAGTACTTCGGCGCGTTACGGGACCGCTGCACCCTGCTGGTGCGGCGGTCCTTCGCGTTCCAGCACGCCTTGTGCCAGTGGCGCCGGTCGTCCACTCCGCCGTACTCCGGCCAGGCCACCACGTGCGGCGCGCCGCCCGGGATCTCCTGGTCGCAGCCGGGGCAGCGGTAGCGCTTGCCGGGTGCGCTCGCCCCGGCGACGAGGCGGACGAACCACTCCTCGCCCTGCCAGCTCTCGGTGCGCTGCACGCCGCCGTACCGGTCGTCGTAGCCACCCGGCTGCTGCAAGGTCTTCTCGCCGCCTCGGGAGCGGTTGTGGCGCGGGGACACGGGCACACCTCACGGGGTCTGGGAACACGGACCGTTCTCTCAAGCCTACGGGCCGCGACACGGTGCCCCGGGCCCCCTCCGACCCGGCTTAGCCGAAAATCGCAAGAACTTCATGAACGGCCGTTGCCTTTGGCACGTGTCAGACGTTGTTGCCAGTGCGAGGGGAGATACGCGTCGGCCGCAAGGAGGCAGAAGCGATGCGCGTGGGTACGTTCGTTCTGGCCGCCCAGTTCCCGGGCCAGGGACAGGGTGAGGCCCTGCACCGGGCGGTGCGGACCGCGGAGGTCGCCGAGGAGGCGGGGCTCGACTCGGTCTGGCTGGCCGAGCACCATTTCGTGCCGTACGGGGTCTGCCCGTCGGCCGTGACACTGGCCGCGCTGCTCCTGGGGCGCACGCGACGGCTGCGGGTGGGCACGGCGGTGAGCGTGCTGCCGACCGTCCACCCGGTCGCCCTGGGCGAGCAGGCGGCGCTGCTGCACCTCACGTCGGGCGGCAGATTCACCCTGGGGGTGGGCCGGGGCGGGCCGTGGGTCGACCTGGAGGTGTTCGGCGCGGGCCTCGGCGCGTACGAGAACGGCTTCCCGGAATCGCTCGACCTGTTGCTGCGCTGGCTCACCGAGTCGAGCGTCGGCGCCGAGGGAGAACGATTCGCCTTCCGTGAGGTGCCGGTGGTGCCCCGTCCCGACGAGCTGATCGGCGGCGACCCCGCCCCCGAGGTCGTGGTGGCCTGCACCTCGCCGAGGAGCGTGAAGCTCGCCGCGGAGCGCGGTCTGCCGATGCTGCTCGGCATGCACTGCGGCGACGAGGCCAAGGCCGAGATGGTCGCGGCCTGGACGCGGTGCGCGCGGGAGGCCGGGCGGGACCCGGAGGAGATCGCGCGGATCGGTGCCCGCCACGTCTCGGCGGGGGTGGCCCAGCTCGCGGACCGGGGGGCGGACGCGGTCGAGGCGCTGGTGAAGGCGATGCCGGGCTGGCTGAAGCAGGGGCTCGACGCGCACGTGACGGTGGACGGGCGGCAGCGGGCGATGCGGGACCCCGTGGCGTACACGGAGCTGCTCTGCGGGCTGCACCCGGTGGGGACTCCCCGGCGCGCGGCGGACCGGCTCGCGGCGACCGCGGAGCGCACGGGCATCACGCGCTTCGCGCTGCTCGCCGAGGGTACGGGCGACCTCGCGGCGACCGAGGAGAACGTACGGCGGCTCGGCACGGAGGTCCTGCCGCTGCTCGTCTGACGTGGAGCCGGAACCGTACGGACGGGGGGTGGCGGGGTCCGTACGGCGGATGACGCGAACCGTACGGCACCGGGAGCGGTCCGTACGGGCGGGGCGTGGGACTGTGCTGCCGCTCCGGCACCTCCGCGCGGCGATGCGCGTCGACACGCATCGATCGCGTCTCCCGCGATGCGGAGCGGCAGCACCATGTCTCAGCAGTCGCGCAGTTCCGGCGACTGGTTCAGCAGCTGCCCCCGGACGGACGTGAAGCGGGCGAGCCGCTCGTCCACCGACGGGTCCAGCGGGAACACCGCCACCCGGTGGCAGTTCTGGAAGGCGAGACGCACCCCGAAGTGCCGCTGCAGCGCACCACGGATGGCGTCGCTGGCGAGCGCGCGCAGCAGCTGACCACGTGCCTGCTCATTCGGCGGCGGCGTCTGGTTGTCGGCGAACTCTCCGCCGTCGACCTTCAGCTGGGCCACCAGAGAACTGATCATCTCCCATGCGTAGGGCAGGGAGGTCCGGACGCAGTCGACGAAGTCGGCTTCGTCGACCTCGCCTCGCTCGGCCTGTTCCAACAGTGCCGGTGAGACGTCGAGCGACATGGGTTCTCCTCTCGCGACCCCGCGGACGGGGTCTTGCGGGCAGGGGCGAGGGCCGGGCCGCCCGCCACGCAGCGTGCACGGACGACGACCTCCAGCTTCCACGGTAAGCGTGCAGTCCTGACCGCACCAGGAGATTGGGAACACAACCGGCTGATAACCGACGGGTGTTCGGCTCAGGACCACACCCCCGGCGTGCGCGGCCGATGCCCGAATCGCGCGGACGAGCGCCCGTCTTGTAGCGTTGCCGACCATGCGTCTCGTCATCGCCCGTTGCTCCGTGGACTACGCGGGCCGGCTCACGGCCCACCTGCCCTCCGCACCCCGTCTGATCCTGATCAAGGCAGACGGCAGTGTCTCGATCCACGCGGACGACAGGGCGTACAAACCGCTCAACTGGATGTCCCCGCCGTGCACCCTCAAGGAGGGTGCCGACGCCGAGGCCGGCACCTGGACGGTGATCAACAAAGCGGGCGAGAAACTGATCATCACGATGGAGGAGATCCTCCACGACTCCTCGCACGAACTGGGTGTGGACCCGGGTCTCATCAAGGACGGCGTCGAGGCCCACCTCCAGGAGCTCCTCGCCGACCGCATCGAGACCCTCGGCGAGGGATACACGCTGATCCGCCGCGAGTACCCGACCGCCATCGGCCCGGTGGACATCCTGTGCCGGGACTCGGACGGCGCGACGGTCGCGGTGGAGATCAAGCGGCGCGGCGAGATCGACGGCGTCGAGCAGCTGACGCGCTACCTGGAGCTGCTCAACCGCGATCCGCACCTGGCGCCGGTGCGGGGCGTCTTCGCGGCGCAGGAGATCAAGCCGCAGGCGCGGGTCCTCGCCACGGACCGCGGGATCGGCTGCGTGGTCCTGGACTACAACGCGATGCGCGGCATCGAGGACGACAAGCTGCGGCTGTTCTAGACGCGGCGGCGGTACGGGGACGGCCCCGGGTGCGGTGAGCGCGCCCGGGGCCGTCCCCGTTCCCGTACTCCGGCATGTCCGTCAGGCGGGCGACTCCGAACCGGCCGGGTCGCCGGGGGCGGGCGGGCCGCCGAGGGTCGAGGAGGCGGAGTTGCTGGGACTGTTCTCCTCCTCCGCCGGATCGGTGGTCGGCGGGGTCGTGGTCGGCGGCGTCGTGGGCGGCGTCGGCGACGTGGACGAGGCCGACGGGGTCGGCTTCGGCGGGCTCGACGTCGTCGTCGGACGCGTCGTGGTCGGACGCGGCGGCCGGGTGGACGGGCCCGTCGGCGGGGCCGTCGTCGTCGTGGGGGCCGTGGTGGTGGTCGGGTCGTCCGAGGGCGACGGGGTGCCGGACGTGCCCGGGGTGCCGGGAGTGCCCGAGCCCGAAGGGTCCGGCGGGGAGGCGCTCCCGGAGTCGGAGGGGCTCGGGGAGCCGGAGCGGGTGGGGTCGCCGGACTCGCCCGGCTCCCCCGCCTCGCCCTCGGTCGGCTGCTCGCCGTCGTCGAAGCCCTCGTCGTCGGGGGCGCCCTCGGTCGCCGTGCTGTCGGAGGTGACGCGGTTGGTGGCCGGGTCCTCGCCGTTGCCGGAGGTGGCGCCGAGGGTCACCACGGTGCCGAGGACGGCGACCAGGAGCGCGCCCGCGCCGACGGCGGCGAGGTTGCGGCGCGCCCCGTTGAGGATGCCCCCCTTGAGGCTCGGCCGGCCGCCGCCTTCCGTGTCGGGGCGGGTGATGAGCGTGGGACCCTCGGCGGCGAAGTCGGGGAAGCCGGGGACCGGGGCCTTCGTGAGGCCTCCCGCGGGAGCGCCGGGCAGCGGGGCCGGCCGTACGGCTCCGCCCGGCAGCGGGGCCGTGGCGGGCTCGGGGGCGGGGCGGGCGGCCGCCGGACCGCGCGAGACCGGGGTGCCGCGCGGCGGGGAGACCGGCTCCTCGCCGTGGGCCGGGGTGGCGTGCTCCCCGGCGAGGTCGGCGACGAGGGCGAGCGCCCGGCGGCCGGCGACGGTGCCGCGCTTGTCCGCGATCACCCCGCGCATGCCGATGGAGGCCTCCAGCTCGGCGCGGGCCCGCTCCAGGTTTCCGGCACACAGGGCGAGGACGCCGAGCTCGTGGTGGAAGTAGGCCTCCTCCGCGACCTCCCCGGTGAGCCGGGCGGCCTCCTGTCCGGCGCGCAGGGCCCGCTCCCAGGCGCCCCAGTGCAGTCCGGCGGCGAAGGCGGGCGCGGCGGCGCGGGCGAGGGAGACGGCGGTGGCCCGGCGTTCGGCGCCGGTGGCCTCGTCGCCTCCGGTGGCGGAGACGAGGGCGCCCAGGGCGGCGAGGAGCGCGTCGGACTCGGCGGCGGCCCGCTCGGGGGTGACGGAGGGGTGGGCGGCCCACCAGGCGTAGTGCTGGGCGACGGTGTGGGCGCGGTCGGCGGCCTCGGCCCCGTACCCCTGGGCGAGGAGCTGGGTGAGGACTCCGGCGGCGAGCCGGTAGCGGGGGCCGACCGGGGAGAGCAGGCCGCAGGCCATGAGTTCGCCGAGGGCGGCGTCGGCGTGGGTGTCGCCGACCAGGGCCGGCAGATGCGCCTGGTGCGGCACCTCGCCGCCGAGGGCGACGGCGAAGCGCAGGGCGGTCTGGGCGGAGCGGCTGAGGCGGGAGGCGAGCAGCGCGGCGGGGGCGGCGCCCTCGCCGAGGCTGGGCAGGGGTATCTCGCGCAGTTCGACGTCGGGGTCGTCGATCCCGTCGAAGGCGGCCGCGGCGACGGCCGCGGCCGCGTCGGGGTCGGTCGGCTCGAAGGCCTCTTCGAGGGCGCCGAAGGCGTCGAACTCGGCGGGGGTGACGCGGAGCCGGTCGCGCTGGCGGAGCAGGGCCCCGGCCTGGACGAAGCGGAGCGGAAGGCCTTCGGACTCGAACCAGAGGTCGCCGGCCCAGTTGGCCTCGTCGTCGGTGAGGGTGCGGCCGACGGCGCTCTCCAGGAGCTTCAGGGCGGCGCCGCGGCCGAGGCCGGAGAGGTGGAGCTCGTCGAGGTGCGCGTCGGGCGAGGGCGCGGGGGCGTCGGGTCCGGCGGCGAGGAGGAAGGCGCACTCGGGGGCGGCGGCGAGGAGTTCGTCGAGGGCGGCGCCGCCGAACTCCAGGTCGTCGACGACCACGACGGCACCGATCTCGCGGAGCCGGTCGAGGAGCACGGCCCGGCCGGGCCGGTGGTCGGGGGCGTACCGGACGGCGGCGAAGAGCTCGTGGAGGAGTTCGGCCGGGGTGCGGTGGTGGCCGGAGAGCCGGACGACGCCGTCGGGGGCGAGGCCGGCGCAGTCGGCGGCGACCGCGTCGAGGAGGACGGTGCGGCCGGATCCGGCGGGTCCGGTGAGGCGGGCGGAGCGGCCGCGGCCGAGGATGGCGACGAGGCGCTCGCGCTGCTCCTGGCGTTCGAGGAGGGGCAGCTCGGGCGGGACCGGTCCCGGCGGGACGGGCGGGGCGGCGGCCTGGGCCGCCTCGGCGCGCTCCTCGGGGGTACGGGGGCGGGGGGCCGGCGGTTCCTGGCCGGGCGGGCAGGGTTCGATCTCGCTGCCGTCGACGGGGTTGACGGTGACGAGCAGGTCGCCGGAGACGAGCCGGACGACGCGGGCACGCGCGGGTGCGGGCGCGGGGGTACCGCGTCCCTGGCGGGCGTCGTCGCCCTCGGCGTCGTGTCCGTACTCCTCCGGCCCCCGGTTGATCGGGTCCATGGTCCAAGCCCCCAAGAAGCGGTGTCCGGTGCCCGCCGGGTGGGTCCGTCAATGTGCAGGCGACCGAACCCTAGACCGTGGTCAGGCGGGCGGGAACAGCTGGGGTGCCCCGGAGACCAAGACGTCATGGTCTTGTGAGGATTGGGTGTGACGCCAGGTTCACACAGCTGCTTCACACGCTCGCCGGTCCCGCTCGCCCCACCGGGTCCGCGCGCCTTCGCGCGTCCCACCGGCTCCGCGCGGCCTCGCGCCTCCCACCGGCTCCGCGCGCCTTCGCGCGTCCCACCGGCTCCGCGCGGCCTCGCGCCTCCCACCGGCTCCGCGCGCCCGTACGTCCCGTACCCTCCCGGCCGGCGCCGACCGACGACCTGCGGTGCCGGGCTCCGACGCCTGGTTCCGACGCCCGTCGACGACGACCGTGCGTCACACCCGGGGCAGGGACTCCAGCGCGAGGCCGCCCTCGATGGCGAGGATGCGGTGCAGCCGGGTGGCGACGAGGAGTCGCTGCATCTGGGGCGGCACCCCGCGCAGGACGAGACGCCGGCCGCAGCGGCCGGCCCTCCGGTGGGCGCCCATGATGACGCCGAGCCCGGTCGCGTCCCAGGAGTCGAGGCCGGTCAGGTCGAGCACCAGGTCGCCGACTCCGTCGTCGACGGCCGAGTGCAGGACCGTACGGGCGTCCGCCGCGCTGCGGACGTCGAGGCGGCCCCCGACGACCAGCTCGGCATGGTCGCCCCTGATGTGCATATGCGCTCCCCGAGAGTGCTCCGTCTTCGCAACAACTGACTGCCGCACCGGCAGAAGCGTTGCGCCTTGTCAGCGAACCGGTACCGAAATTCACCCCACGGGGTGATGCGGGGTGGCGGGTACGGCTCAGTACTTGTAGAAGCCCTGCCCGCTCTTGCGGCCGATGTCACCCGCGTCCACCATCCGGCGCATCAGCTCCGGCGGCGCGAACTTCTCGTCCTGGGACTCCGTGTAGATGTTGTTGGCCGCGTTCACCAGGATGTCGATGCCGGTGAGGTCGGCGGTGGCGAGGGGGCCCATGGCGTGGCCGAAGCCGAGCTTGCAGGCGATGTCGATGTCCTCGGCGGTGGCGACGCCCGACTCCTGGAGCTTGGCGGCCTCGACGACGAGGGCGGCGATGAGCCGGGTGGTGACGAAGCCGGCGACGTCGCGGTTGACGACGATGCAGGTCTTCCCGACGGACTCGGCGAACTCCCTGGTGGCGGCGAGGGTCTCGTCGCTGGTCTTGTAACCGCGGACGAGCTCGCAGAGCTGCATCATCGGGACCGGCGAGAAGAAGTGGGCGCCGACCACGGCCTCGGGGCGCTCGGTCACCGCGGCGATCTTGGTGATCGGGATCGCGGAGGTGTTGGAGGCGAGGACGGCACCGTCCTTGGCGACCTTGTCGAGCGAGCGGAAGATCTCGTGCTTGACGTCGAGGTTCTCGAAGACGGCCTCGACGACGATGTCGGCGTCGGCGACGGCCTCGAGCTCGGTGGTGGCGGTGATGCGGCCGAGGGCGGCCTCCGCCTCGGCGGCGTCCAGCTTGCCCTTGGCGACGAACCGGTCGTACGACGCCTTGATGCCGTCGGTGCCGCGGGTCAGGGCGGCGTCGGTGACGTCACGCAGGACGACGTCCCAGCCCGCCTGTGCCGAGACCTGCGCGATGCCGGACCCCATGAGTCCGGCCCCGATGACGGCGAGCTTCCTGGCCACGATGTTCCACCCCTTAACGCCTGTTCACTTCTGGCTCTCCGGCGGAGATTAGCGGTCGGGAGGCGTCATGTGACCGTGAAGTAATGCGCGTCACGCCCTCTTTGACGGACGTCACACTCACAGCACCCCGTTCGGGGGCCCCGACGGCCGCAGCATACCCCTGGGGGTATGCGGGTCGAGCGCGTCGCCCGGCTGCCGTCACACGGGAGGGCGCCGAGCCCGACGACCGCGGCCGTCTTGAGCGCCCCCGCGCGCGCCCCGGCCGTCAGCCCTCGCGTACCGCGTAGGTCAGCACCCGCTCGCCCAGCAGCTCCTCGATCTCGTCGAGGAGCACGAGGGCCTCGCGGGAGACGGCGGTCGCCCGGCCTCCGGTGGTCATCTCACGGGTGATGTAGCCGACGACGGTGTTCTCGATCCAGGCGAGCTGTCCGCCGACGAGGAGCGGCAGCGGGTCGTCGGCGGGCGCGCCGGCCTCCTCGCGGAGGGTGGCGACGACGGCGTCCTGGACCTGCTGCTGGAGGTGGAAGAGTCGGGCCTTGAGGGTGGGGGCGTGCTCGATGACGTTCATGAAGGCGTCGAAGCCGTCCATGAGGCCGTACGCGGGCGAGACGGCCCCGATGTCCTGGCGGAGTTCGCGCAGGACCGCCTCGGCGGCGGACTCGCCCCGGTCGCGGCCGCGGATCATCCGGGCGAGGCGCTGGGTGACGCCGTCCATCCGGTCGAGGAAGAGGTCCTCCTTGGCCGGGAAGTAGTTGTAGACGGTGTTGACGGAGACGTCCGCCGCCTCGGCGACGTCCGCGACGGTCACGTGGACGAAGCCGCGCTCCAGGAAGAGCCCGGTCGCGATGTCCGAGATCCGCTGCTTCGTCTCGCGCTTCTTGCGTTCCCTGAGTCCCTCGGCCATGCGCTCATCCTAGGCTCCCTGAAATTTCGGCGGCTCTGAAATTTTGGTGACATTGCAAAATTGGAGCCACTCTGTTTTTGTAGTCGCCATGCCCATCATCAGCACGGCCGGGCTCTCCCGGACCTTCGCGACCAAGGGCGGCCCCGTGGAGGCCGTCCGCGGGATCGACCTCACCGTCCCGCCCGGCGAGATCCTCGGACTCCTCGGACCCAACGGCGCCGGCAAGACCACGGTCCTCCGGATGCTCACCACGCTCCTCCCGCCCACCGCCGGAGCCGCCACCGTCGCCGGCCACGACCTCGTACGGGACCCCGCCGGCGTCCGGCGCCGCATCGGGTACGTCGCCCAGTCCGGCGGGCTCGACCCCCAGGAGACCGTCCGCTCCGAGCTCGTCCTCCAGGGCCGGCTGCACGGCATGGACAAGGCGCGCGCGGCGGCCCGCGCCGAGGAACTCGCGGCCGACCTCGGCCTCGCGGAACTCCTCGACCGCCCGACCCCCGCGCTCTCCGGCGGCCAGCGCCGCAGGCTCGACCTCGCGATGGGCCTCACCCACCGGCCCGAGCTCCTCTTCCTCGACGAGCCGACGACCGGCCTCGACCCCGGCAGCCGCGCCGACCTGTGGGCCCTGGTGCGCGGACTGCGCGACGACCACGGGACCACCGTCGTCCTCACCACCCACTACCTGGACGAGGCCGACGCCCTCGCCGACCGCCTGGTCGTCGTCGACAGGGGCGCGGTCGTCGCCGAGGGCACACCCGCCGGCCTCAAGGCCGCCCACGGCGCCGCCACCCTCCAGGACGCCTTCCTCGCCGTCACCGGGCGCGCCCCCGCCCCCGTCGACACCACCCCCGTAACCGTCTAGGAACCCCCGATGCCTCTCCGCGACACCGCGCTCCTCTTCGGGCGCTACGCCCGCCAGACCCTGCGCTCGCCGTTCCAGATCTTCTTCGGCGCCCTGATGCCGCTGCTCTACCTGCTGCTCTTCGGGCCGCTGCTCACCGGGCTGCCGCTGGGCCGCGAGGGCGACTCCTGGCAGATCCTCGTCCCCGGCCTGCTGCTCCAGCTCGGTCTCTTCGGCGCCTCGTTCGCCGGCTTCTCGATCATCATGGAGAAGAACTGGGGCGTCTTCGACCGGATGCGGGTCACGCCGGTGAGCCGGCTCGCCCTGCTGCTGGGCCGGGTCCTGCGGGACGCGGCGCTCTTCGTCCTCCAGGCGGTGCTGCTCGTCCTGGTGGCCCTGCCGATGGGGCTCAGGGCGCCGCTCGCCGGCATCCTGATCGGCTTCGGCTTCGTGGCCCTGCTGTCGGTGGCGCTGGCCTCGCTCTCGTACGCCCTCGCGCTGAGACTGCGCACCCCGCAGGAGTTCGGCCCGGCGATCAACACGCTCGCCCTGCCGGCGATGCTGCTCTCGGGGCTGATGCTGCCGATGACCCTCGCCCCCGGCTGGCTCGACGGCCTCTCGCGCGTCATGCCGTTCCGCTATCTGGTGGACGCGGTCCGGGAGGCGTACATCGGCCACTACACGACACCGACCCTGCTGTACGGGGTGCTCGTCGCCCTCGCCCTGACGGCACTCGCCGTGACGGTCGGCACACGGACGTTCCGCGGGGCCGGTGCGTAACTAGGCTGGGCCCCATGGTCAATCTGACGCGCATCTACACCCGTACCGGCGACCAGGGCACCACGGCGCTCGGTGACATGAGCCGGACCGCCAAGACCGATCTGCGGATCTCGGCCTACGCCGACGCCAACGAGGCCAACGCCGCCATCGGTACGGCCGTCGCCCTGGGGCAGCTCGACGAGGAGGTCGTGAAGGTCCTCGTCCGGGTCCAGAACGACCTCTTCGACGTGGGCGCGGACCTCTGTACGCCGGTGGTGGAGAACCCCGAGTACCCGCCGCTGCGCGTCGAGCAGAGCTACGTCGACAGACTGGAGGCCGACTGCGACCGCTTCCTGGAGGAGCTGGAGAAGCTGCGCTCCTTCATCCTGCCGGGCGGCACGCCCGGCGCGGCGCTGCTGCACCAGGCCTGCACGGTGGTCCGGCGCGCGGAGCGCTCCACCTGGGCGGCCCTGGAGGTGCACGGCGAGTCGATGAACGCCCTGACCGCCACGTACCTCAACCGGCTGTCAGACCTGCTCTTCATCCTTGCGCGTACGGCCAACAAGGCGGTCGGGGACGTCCTCTGGGTCCCGGGCGGGGACCGCTGATCCCTCACCCACCGGGGCCTTCTTCGGCCAGACCGCGTAGCTGAGCGCGATCAGGCCGTGGATGCCCGCCGCCCGCCAGGCGCCGAAGATCCAGCTCCGCAGCCCCTCGGTGTCGCCGTCGTCACCGACGTACCAGATCGCCAGGAGCAGCAGCACGGAGGCGACGGACGCGGCGACCACCGAGCCGAACCAGACCCTGGCCTCGTGGAGGGCGCGGGCCTTGCCGTACCGCGGTGGCTTCGGGGGCGGCGGGGCGCCGCCGAAGCGGTGGGCGGCGTGGCCGTCGAGCCACTTCACGGTGCGGTGGCCGTGACCGACGGTGTAGCCGATGTAGACGGCGGCGAGGCCGTGCTTCCAGCTGGGGTCGGCGCCGTTCTTCAGGTCGACCGCGGTGACGACGAGGAGGAGGACCTCCAGGAGCGGCTCGCACAGCAGCAGCGCGATGCCCGTCCGGGGCATCTTCAGGAGGTAACGGGTGGCGAGGCCGGCGGCCAGCAGGACCCAGAAACCGACCTCGCAGACGATGATCAACGTGACGATCACGACGGTTCCCCTTTCGGTTCCCCCTCAGCGTCCCGCGGGATCCGGCCGGGTTCGTCGTCGCCGGTGACGAAGTGCGTCTACATCCTTCGACGGAGGGACGGATCGGCCCGGACGAGGAGGTCGGCGCGGGTACGGGCGTGTTGGATGAGGACGTGACTCTCCCCCGCCCGCACCGCTTCGACCTGCTCATGGGCTTCCTCGGGTTCTCCTGCGGACTGCTCCTGTGGTCCTTCGGGCTCTACACGACGGGCGACCGCCTCTTCGACCAGCGGTGGGCGACGCTGATCCCGCTCGCGGTGATGGCCTCGGCTGAGGCCGTGCGCCGGACGATGCCGCAGACGGCGGTGACCGTCGGCACGCTCGCGATCGTCGGTGACCAGTTCACCAACGGGAACCTGGTCACCGTCCTGATGTTCACGGACGTGGTCTACGCGGCCGTCGTCTACGGCAACCCCTCCACCGCCCGCCGGGTCCCCTACACGACCGGGCTCATCACGGTGGCGGTGACGGTCGGCTTCCTCGTCTGGTGGCAGAACGCGATCGCCCTGCTCGTCGGCGTGATCACCGGCATGATCTCCTTCATGCCCGCCATGACGGGCGCCGTCGTACGCAACCACCGCGAGGCGGCGGACGCCGCCCGGCTGAGGGCCGAACAGACGGCCCTGCTGGCCGAGATGGACCGCGCGCAGGCCGTGGTCGCCGAGCGGGCCCGGATGGCGCGCGAGCTGCACGACATGGTGGCGAACCACCTCTCGGCGATCGCCATCCACTCCACGGCGGCGCTCTCCCTCGACGAACCGGCCACCACCAGGCAGGCGCTCACCGTGATCCGGGAGAACAGCGTGGCGGGCCTGTCGGAGATGCGCCGCCTCATCGGCATCCTCAGGGACAGCAGCGGGGACGCGGAGCCGGCCGCCGCGCCCACGCTCGCCGGTCTGGACGCCCTGGTCGACCAGGCGCGGGTGAACGCCCGGCCGAGCGGACTCGTCCTCGTCCTGGAGGACACCCGGGAGAGTACGGCGGGACTGCCGGCTCCGGTGGAGCTGGCCGCGTACCGCATCGTGCAGGAGTCGCTGACGAACGCGCTCAAGCACGCGGCGCCGGGCGAGGTCCTGGTGACGCTCGCCCGGGGGCCCGGAGCCCTCGTCGTCGAGGTGACCAGCCCGTACGGGGAGCGCCCCGGCCCGACGGCGCCGGGTTCCGGTGCCGGCCTGGTGGGGATGCGGGAGCGGGTGGCCCTGCTCGGCGGGGTCTTCGAGGCGGGCCCGGCGGCGGACGGCGGGGGACGGAAACTGTGGCGGGTGCGGGCGGAGCTGCCCGTGGACGCGAGCGACGAGGAGCGGGCATGACAGTGCGGGTGGTGGTCGCCGAGGACCAGTCGGCGGTACGGGCGGGGCTGGTGCTCATCCTGGGCAGCGCGCCGGACATCGAGGTCGTCGGGGAGGCGGCGGACGGTGAGCGGGCGGTGGAGCTGGCGCGCGAACTCCGCCCCGACCTGGTCCTGATGGATGTGCAGATGCCCCGGATGGACGGGGTGACGGCGACCGGGATCGTCGTGTCGGAGGGGCTCGCGGACGTGCTGGTCCTGACGACCTTCGATCTGGACGCGTACGTCTTCGGGGCGCTGCGGGCGGGGGCCTCGGGTTTCCTGCTGAAGAACGCGGAGGCGCGGGAGCTGATCGAGGCGGTGCGGACGGTGGCGCGCGGGGAGGGTCTCATCGCGCCGGCGGTGACCCGTCGGCTGATCGCGGAGTTCGCCGTGACGGGCCGTCCGGTGCGGGCACCGTCGGGGACGGACCCGGCGGTTCTGGAGGCTTTGACTCCACGTGAGCGGGAGGTGCTGTCGACGCTGGGCCAGGGTCTGTCGAACGCGGAGATCGCGGTACGGCTCGACATGGCGGAGGCGACGGTGAAGACGCACGTCAGCAAGGTGCTGGGGAAACTGGAGTTGCGGAGCAGAGTCCAAGCGGCCGTTCTGGCACAGGAGTTGGGGGTGTAGCGGACGTCGGCGACGTTGGTCTGGACCTCTTGACGATTGGTCCAGACCTTCCTACGCTCGCGGGGCGCGCGCATCTTCACGGACCACCCCCACCCATGTCCGTCCGCAACTTGAGGAGCACCGTTGAGCACTCAAGCACCGACGCGCAGAACAGGGTTCAGACACCGGGCCGCCGCGGGTCTGACCGCCCTGATCCTGCCCCTGGCCGCCATGGTCGGCCTCGCCACCCCCGCCGAAGCGGCCACCTCCGCCACGGCCACTTACACCAAGACCCAGGACTGGGGCACCGGATTCGGCGGTAACTGGACCGTCAAGAACACCGGTACCACCACCATCAACTCCTGGACCGTCGAGTGGGACTACCCCGCCGGCACCGCCGTCACCTCCGCCTGGGACGCCACCGTCACCAGCTCCGGCACCCACTGGACCGCCAAGAACGTCGGCTGGAACGGAACCCTCGCCCCCGGCGCCTCCGTCTCCTTCGGCTACAACGGCACCGGGGCCGGCGCGCCCACCGGCTGTAAGATCAACGGCGCCGCCTGCGACGGCACCACCCAGCCCGGTGACAACCCGCCCTCGGCACCCGGCGCCCCCGTCGCCTCCAACATCACCGACACCTCGGTGAAGCTGACCTGGACCGCGGCCACCGACGACAAGGGCGTCAAGAACTACGACGTCCTGCGCGACGGCGCCAAGATCGCCACGGTCACCGGCCTCACCCACACCGACCAGGGCCTGACCGCCGGCACCGACTACAGCTACACGGTCGTCGCCCGCGACACCATCGACCAGACCGGCCCCGCCGCCGGCCCGGTCCCCGTCCGCACCACCGGTGGCGGCGGCGGCCAGCCGCTCCCCAACGCGGTGAAGATGGGCTACTTCACCAACTGGGGCGTCTACGGGCGCAACTACCACGTGAAGAACATCGTGACCTCGGGCTCCGCGTCCAAGATCACCCACATCAACTACGCGTTCGGCAACGTCCAGGGCGGCAAGTGCACCATCGGTGACGCCTACGCCGACTACGACAAGGCCTACACCGCCGACCAGTCCGTCGACGGCGTCGCCGACACCTGGGACCAGCCGCTGCGCGGCAACTTCAACCAGCTGCGCAAGCTGAAGAAGGCCTACCCGAACATCAAGATCCTGTGGTCCTTCGGCGGCTGGACCTGGTCCGGCGGCTTCGGCCAGGCCGTCCAGAACCCGACCGCCTTCGCACAGTCCTGCTACGACCTGATCGAGGACCCGCGCTGGGCCGACGTCTTCGACGGCATCGACCTGGACTGGGAGTACCCGAACGCCTGCGGTCTGTCCTGCGACACCAGCGGGCCCGCCGCCTTCAAGAACATGATGCAGGCCATGCGCGCCAAGTTCGGCCCCTCCTACCTGGTCACCGCGGCCGTCACGGCCGACGCCTCCACCGGCGGCAAGATCGACTCCGCCGACTACGCGGGCGCCGCGCAGTACATGAACTGGTTCAACGTGATGACGTACGACTTCTTCGGCGCCTGGGCGGCGCAGGGTCCGACGGCCCCGCACTCCCCGCTCACCTCGTACGCCGGCATCCCGCAGGCGGGCTTCAACTCCGCCGAGGCGATCGCCAAGTTCAAGGCGAAGGGCGTCCCCGCCAACAAGCTGCTGCTCGGCATCGGCTTCTACGGACGCGGCTGGACCGGCGTGACCCAGGCCGCCCCCGGCGGCACGGCGACCGGCCCCGCGCCGGGCACCTACGAGCCGGGCATCGAGGACTACAAGGTCCTCAAGACCTCCTGCCCGTCCACCGGCACCGTCGCGGGCACGGCCTACGCCAAGTGCGGCAGCAACTGGTGGAGCTACGACACCCCGGCCACGGTCACGTCCAAGATGACCTGGGCGAAGAACCAGGGCCTCGGTGGCGCGTTCTTCTGGGAGTTCAGCGGTGACACCGGCAACGGCGAGCTCGTCGGCGCCATCAACACCGGTCTGAACTAGCACGCACGACGAAGCGGGGGACGGCGCAGCACGCCGTCCCCCGCTTCCTCACGTACACCGATCCCGAAACCTCAGGCCACGTTCACCCTCCCCCAGACTTCGTCCGGGGGGACCCCCATCCAACGGGCAAGGAATTCAGGCCACATTCACCCGTTGCCCGGGAGGCGCCGCCTCCAGCCAGGCCATGAAACCCGTCCGGGCGTCCTCGCTCATCGCGAGCTCCAGGCGGACGCCCTCGTACATACAGGGCTGGACGACCATGTCGGCGAGCAGCGCGAGCTCCTCCTCGCCCTCCGGCATCCGGCGCTCCAGGGCCACGATGGACGAGCGCTCCAGGACACGGCGCGGGCGGGGCGCGTACGAGAAGACCCGGAACCAGGCGATCTCGTCACCGCTGTAGCGGGCGACGCCGTACACCCAGCCCTTGCCGCTCGGATCCGGCGCGTCCGGGACGTTCCAGTGCAGGGAGCAGTCGAAGGTGCCGCCGGCACGCTGGATCAGTCTGCGGCGCAGTCCGAAGACGAAGAGCCCGATCACCACCAGTGCGACGACCAGGCCGCACACGAGCAGAGCGAGGAACATCTTCACCGACCTCCTCGCTGCGTCCCGTAGCCGGCACCGCCGGCAGAACCGAATACAACCTGCATCTGCATCGCCTCAGCCGCGGCACGCTCCGGAAGATTCCGGACCGTGCCGCGGCTGAGGGCACTCCTACTCGGCGCGGTCCGTCAGCGGACCGACACCGCGCGCAGCCGGACATCGGCGCGCCGCTCGGCGGCGGCGTCGGAGTCCGACTTCGCACGCTCCAGCGCGCGCTCGGCGCGCTGGGCGTCGATCTCGTCCGCCAGCTCGCAGACCTCCGCGAGCAGAGACAGCTTGTCGTCGGCGAACGAGATGAATCCGCCGTGGACGGCGGCGACGACGGTCGCGCCCTCGCTGGTACGGATGGTCACCGGGCCCGACTCCAGCACACCGAGCAGCGGCTGGTGGCCGGGCATGACGCCGATGTCGCCGGAGGTGGTACGCGCGATGACCAAGGTGGCCTCGCCGGACCAGACACTCCGGTCCGCGGCGACCAGCTCGACGTGCAGCTCAGCAGCCAAGGGTGGCTCCTCGGGTCACCACCCGGCGGTCGTGCCGGGTGTTGGGGTCAATTCTAGTGGGCGTGGTGAGAGGGGCGGGACGGATCCCGCCCCTCTCGGGCGAGCACGGGGCTCAGGAGACGCCAAGCTCCTTGGCGTTCTTCTTGAGGTCCTCGATGCCACCGCACATGAAGAAGGCCTGCTCGGGGAAGTGGTCGTACTCACCGTCGCAGATCGCGTTGAACGCGGCGATCGACTCGTCGAGCGGAACGTCCGAACCGTCCACACCGGTGAACTGCTTCGCCGCGTGGGTGTTCTGGGACAGGAAGCGCTCGACACGCCGGGCGCGGTGGACAACGAGCTTGTCCTCCTCGCTCAGCTCGTCGATACCGAGGATCGCGATGATGTCCTGGAGGTCCTTGTACTTCTGCAGGATTCCCTTGACGCGCATGGCGGCGTCGTAGTGGTCCTGCGCGATGTAGCGCGGGTCCAGGATCCGGGACGTGGAGTCCAGCGGGTCCACGGCCGGGTAGATGCCCTTCTCGGAGATCGGACGGGAGAGAACCGTCGTCGCGTCGAGGTGGGCGAAGGTGGTGGCCGGAGCCGGGTCGGTCAGGTCGTCCGCGGGGACGTAGATCGCCTGCATCGAGGTGATCGAGTGTCCACGGGTCGAGGTGATGCGCTCCTGGAGGAGACCCATCTCGTCGGCCAGGTTCGGCTGGTAACCCACCGCGGAGGGCATACGGCCGAGCAGGGTCGAGACCTCGGAACCGGCCTGGGTGAAGCGGAAGATGTTGTCGATGAAGAACAGCACGTCCTGCTTCTGCACATCGCGGAAGTACTCCGCCATGGTCAGACCCGCGAGGGCCACGCGCAGACGGGTGCCCGGGGGCTCGTCCATCTGGCCGAAGACCAGCGCGGTCTTGTCGAGAACGCCGGCCTCCTCCATCTCGACCATGAGGTCGTTGCCCTCACGGGTGCGCTCGCCGACGCCCGCGAAGACCGACACACCGTCGTGCAGCTTGGCCACACGGACGATCATTTCCTGGATCAGAACGGTCTTGCCGACACCGGCACCACCGAACAGACCGATCTTTCCACCCTTGACGTACGGGGTGAGAAGGTCGACGACCTTCAGGCCGGTCTCGAACATCTCGGTCTTGGACTCGAGCTGGTCGAAGGCCGGGGCCTTGCGGTGGATCGTCCAGCGCGGCGCGTCGGCGACGGTGGACGCGTCGTCGTTCAGCACCTGGCCCAGCGTGTTGAACACACGGCCCTTGGTGACGTCGCCGACGGGGACGGTGATGCCCTCGCCGGTGTCGGTCACCGGGGCCTGGCGGACCAGGCCGTCGGTGGGCTGCATGGAGATGGCGCGGACGACGCCGTCACCGAGGTGCTGGGCGACCTCGAGGGTCAGCGTCTTGGTCGCGCCCTCCTCGGTCGGGTCCATGACCTCGACGTGCAGCGCGTTGTAGATCGCCGGCATCGCGTCGACGGGGAACTCCACGTCGACGACCGGGCCGATGACCCGGGCGACGCGGCCCGTGGCGGCGGCCGTCTCAACAGTGGTCGTCATTACTTGTCACTCCCCGCGGTCGCGTCGGCCAGGGCTGCGGTGCCACCGACGATCTCGCTGATTTCCTGGGTGATTTCGGCCTGGCGGGCCGCGTTGGCAAGTCGGGAGAGATTGCTGATCAAGTCTCCCGCGTTATCGGTCGCCGACTTCATCGCGCGGCGCGTGGCGGCGTGCTTGGAGGCAGCCGACTGGAGCAGCGCGTTGTAGATCCGGCTCTCGACGTACCGGGGCAGCAGGGCGTCGAGGACGTCCTCCGCCGACGGCTCGAAGTCGTACAGCGGGCGGAGCGTGTCCGACTCGCCGGCTTCCTTCGCCACCTCGTCGAGGCTGAGGGGCAGCAGCCGGGCCTCGACCGCCGTCTGCGTCATCATCGAGACGAACTCGGTGTAGACGATGTGGAGCTCGTCCACACCACCCTCGGCCGTGTCCTTCTCGATCGCCTCGATCAGCGGTGCCGCGATCGTCTTGGCGTCGCCGTACGACGGCTGGTCCGTGAACCCGGTCCACGTACCGGCCAGCTTCCGCTCGCGGAAGTTGTAGTGCGCGATGCCACGACGGCCGACGACGTAGACGGTGACCTCGCGGCCCTCGCCCTCCAGCTTCGCCGTCAGCTTTTCCGCCGCCTTGATGGCGTTGGAGTTGAAGGCGCCGGCCAGACCGCGGTCGCTCGAGAGGAGCAGGACCGCGGCACGGATCGGGTTCTCCGCCTCGGTGGTCAGCGGGTGCTTGTCATTGGCACCCGTGGCCACCGCCGTGACCGCGCGGGTCAGCTCGGTCGCGTACGGAGTCGACGCCTGTACCTTGCGCTGCGCCTTGACGACACGCGAGGCGGCGATCATCTCCATCGCCTTGGTGATCTTCTTCGTCGCGGTGACGGATTTGATGCGACGCTTGTAGACCCGGAGCTGAGCTCCCATGAGTCAGGTCCCTTCCGTCGTCACTTCGAGACGTTGACGGCGGCAGGAGCGTCCTCGCCCAGCAGCTTGCCGTCAGAGGTCTCGAACTGCTTCTTGAACTCCGCGATCGCGTCGGCGACGGACTGCAGTGTGTCGTCCGACATCTTGCCGCCCTCACGGATGGAGGTCATGAGGCCGGAGTGGCTCTGGCGGAGGTACGCCAGGAGCTCGGCCTCGAAGCGGCGGATGTCGGCGACCGGGACGTCGTCCATCTTGCCGGTGGTGCCGGCCCAGACGGAGACGACCTGGTTCTCGGTGGGCATCGGCTGGTACTGAGCCTGCTTGAGCAGCTCGACCATGCGCTGTCCACGCTCCAGCTGCGCCTTGGAGGCCGCGTCCAGGTCGGAACCGAAGGCGGCGAACGCCTCCAGCTCACGGAACTGGGCGAGGTCCACACGGAGGCGACCGGAGATCTGCTTCATCGCCTTGTGCTGGGCGGAGCCACCGACACGCGAGACCGAGATACCGACGTTCAGGGCCGGACGCTGGCCGGCGTTGAACAGGTCGGACTCCAGGAAGCACTGGCCGTCGGTGATGGAGATGACGTTGGTCGGGATGAACGCCGACACGTCGTTCGCCTTGGTCTCGACGATCGGGAGACCGGTCATCGAACCGGCACCCAGCTCGTCCGAGAGCTTCGCGCAGCGCTCGAGGAGACGCGAGTGCAGGTAGAAGACGTCACCCGGGTAGGCCTCACGACCCGGCGGGCGGCGCAGCAGCAGGGACACGGCGCGGTAGGCGTCGGCCTGCTTCGACAGGTCATCGAAGACGATCAGGACGTGCTTGCCCTGGTACATCCAGTGCTGACCGATGGCGGAACCGGTGTACGGCGCCAGGTACTTGAAGCCGGCCGGGTCGGACGCCGGGGCGGCGACGATCGTCGTGTACTCGAGCGCGCCGGCCTCTTCCAGGGCGCCGCGAACGGACGCGATGGTCGAGCCCTTCTGGCCGACGGCGACGTAGATGCAGCGAACCTGCTTGTTCACGTCGCCCGAGCGCCAGTTGTCACGCTGGTTGATGATCGTGTCGACGCACAGCGCGGTCTTGCCGGTCTGACGGTCGCCGATGATCAGCTGACGCTGGCCGCGGCCGACCGGCGTCATGGCGTCGACGGCCTTGTAGCCGGTCTCCATCGGCTCGTGCACCGACTTACGGGCCATAACGCCCGGGGCCTGCAGCTCGAGGGCGCGGCGGCCCTCGGTCGCGATCTCGCCGAGACCGTCGATCGGGTTGCCGAGCGGGTCGACGACGCGACCCAGGTATCCCTCACCGACACCGACGGAGAGGACCTCGCCGGTGCGCTGCACCGACTGTCCCTCCTCGATACCGCTGAACTCGCCGAGGACGATCGCACCGATCTCGCGCTCTTCGAGGTTCAGCGCGAGACCGAGGGTCCCGTCCTCGAACTTCAGCAGCTCGTTCGCCATGGCCGAGGGAAGACCCTCGACCTTCGCGATACCGTCACCGGCCAGGCTGACCGTGCCGACCTCCTCGCGCGAGGCCGCGTCCGGCTGGTACGACTGGACGAAGTTCTCCAGTGCGTCCCGGATCTCCTCCGGCCGGATCGTGAGCTCCGCCATCTGGGTTCCCTGCTCTCCTTGTTGGGCCCGAAGTTTCTTAAGGGGTCTGGGGGCCGACCCCCAGGAATCTTCTGCAATCTCTGCACGGCCCAACCGGGCCGCTGGTGTTGCTGTGATGCTGTGATGCCTTGTGCTGGTGGCTGCCGTCAGCCGGCCAGTCGCCGGGTCGCCTCGTCGAGGCGCTCCGCGATCGAACCGTTGATGACCTCGTCGTCGACCTGCACGGTGATCCCGCCGAGGACCGAGGGGTCCACGTCCAGGTTCAGGTGCATCTCGCGGCCGTACAGCTTGGCCAGGACGGCACCGAGGCGCTGCTTCTGCTGGTCGGACAGCGGCACCGCCGAGGTGACGACGGCGACCATCCGGTTCCGGCGCGCCGCGGCGAGCTTGGACAGGGACTCGAGTCCCGCTTCCAGGCTACGTCCCCGGGGCTGGGTCACCAGACGGACGACCAGGCGCTCGGTGGTGGCGTTGGCCTTGCCGCCGAGCAGGCTGCGGAGCAGCTCGCCCTTGGCGGTGGCCGTGGCGGCCTTGTCCGTCAGCGCCGAGCGGAGCTCGGGGCTGGAGGACACGATCCGGCCGAACCGGAACAGCTCGTCCTCGACGTCGTCGAGCGCGCCCGCCTTCTGCGCCGCGGTGAGGTCGGCGATGTTCGCCAGTTCCTCGGCCGCGTCGACCAGGTCACGCGAGCGCGACCAGCGGGAACGCACCATGCCGGACACCAGGTCGACGGTCTCGCCGTCGACCTGACCGCTCAGGAGTCGCTGCGCGAGCTCGGCCTTGGCCTCACCCGACTGAGCGGGGTCGGTCAGGACCCGGCGCAGCGACACCTCGCGGTCGAGCAGCACGGTGACGGCGGCCAGCTTGTCCGAGAGCTTCGCCGCGTCGACCGTCGTGTTGTCGGTCAGCGCGTCGAGGGACTCACGTGCGGCGGCCAGTGCCTCGCGGCTCGCTCCGTTCATCGGACGGCCTCGGCCTTCTCCTCGAGCTCGTCGAGGAAGCGGTCGATCGTCCGGCTCTGGCGGGCGGTGTCCTCAAGGGACTCGCCGACCAGCTTGCCGGCCAGGTCGGTCGCGAGCTTGCCCACGTCCTGACGCAGCGACGCGGAAGCGGACTTGCGGTCCGCCGCGATCTGCGCGTGGCCGGCGGCGATGATCTCCTCGCGCTGGCGCTGGCCTTCCGCCTTCATCTCCTGGATGATCGCGGTGCCCTGCTCCGTCGCCTCCTGGCGAAGACGCGCGGCCTCGTGGCGGGCCTCGGCGAGCTGGGCCTTGTACTGCTCCAGCACGCTCTGAGCCTCGATCTGGGCCGACTCGGCCTTCTCGATGCCACCCTCGATGGCCTCGCGACGCTGCTCCAGAACCTTGTTGATGTTCGGGAGAAGCTTCTTGGCGAGGAAACCGAAGACGATGACGAAGGCGATCAGGCCGATGACGAGCTCGTCAAGATGCGGGATCAGAGGAGGCTGGGGCTCCTCCGCTGCCGCAAGAAGCAGAGCGTTCACATCAGTGCCTTCCGTGAAAAAGTCGGGCTGTCGGTTCCGTCTTAGGCGGACGGGTAGACGAAGCCCATGACGATGCCGATGAGGGCGAGCGCCTCACAGAAGGCGAAACCCATGATCTGGTTGGTACGGATCAGGCCGGCCGCCTCGGGCTGACGGGCGAGGGCCTGGGTGCCGTTACCGAAGATGATGCCGACGCCGACGCCGGGGCCGATGGCCGCGAGGCCGTAGCCGATGGAGGCGACGTTGCCGGTCACAGCGGCGAGGGTCTGGGACATGCCGGTTCTTCCTTCTCTTTCAAGGACCCGGTGGGGGTTGGCCACCGGACGACTGTTGGTTTGGGGGTGCTGCTGCCTGTCAGGGGCCGGCTCAGTGGTGCTCGGCGAGCGCGCCCTGGACGTAGCTGCAGGCCAGGAGCACGAAGACGTACGCCTGGACGGCCTGGATGAAGAGCTCGAAGCCGGTCATCACCACGACCATCACGAACGACGTACCGGCGTAGACGATGCCGATGCCGTTCAGCAGGTACCAGGAGGCCAGCGAGAACATCACGATGAGCAGGTGACCGGCGAACATGTTCGCGAACAGTCGGACCGCGTGCGTGAAGGGTCGGATGATCAGGTTCGAGAAGAACTCGAGGACCACGATGAGCGGCAGGATCGGGCCGAGGGACTTGTCCCAGCCGACGATGTTCTTCCAGCCGCCGACGAAGCCGTGCTTCTTGAAGGTCAGGGAGACCCAGAGCACGTAGACGATCAGGGCGAGCGCCGCGGGGAACGCGATCAGCGAGGTGACCGGGAACTGGGCAAGCGGAATGATCGACCAGAGGTTCAGGATCCACACGAAGAAGAACAGCGACACCATGAAGGGGACGTACTTCTCGCCGTCCTTCTTGCCGATGATCTCGTAGACGATGCCGCGGCGCACGAAGTCGTAGCCGGCCTCGCCGACCATCTGCATCTTGCCGGGGATCAGCTTGGGCTTGTTGAAGGCGGCCCAGAAGAACCCGACGACCACGATCGAACCCAGGACCGCGAGCAGCATGGGCTTCGTCAGCTCGAAGCCACCCCACGTCGCGATCGGCTCGTACATGAACGTGTGCAGGCCCGGCGCCGGGAAGCCACATCCGGTGAAGATGTGGCAATCCGGGTCGAAGGCAAGCGTCTGGTCAGCACTCACCGCGGGCTCCTTCAGCGTGGCGCATAGGTACGGCAACCTCGTTGTGTCGGCGCGGCACGCAGCCGCGGGTCGGCACTGGACTGGTCTTACGGATAAGGGGGCGGCGGTTCGGCATCGAGCCTCGCGCTGGGACAGGCGTCTCGGATGCCCGCGCCCGCAGTGCCGCAGTTGGCACCGGACGATAGCAGGAAGCCGAACGCGGCTTTATCCCGGCCCTACCCTTCACGACTTCGACCCCGTGTTCTCGGGGTCGACGTACATGATCTTGGCCTTCATGTAGGCCCGGGCCTGTGCGGCGACCCACACCACGGTCGCCGCGAGCAGGGTGAGGGCGAACGCCTTGAAGTCGAACACGGACGTGTTCTTCAGCAGGACGAGGAAGACGAAGAGGACCAGCAGCTGGGTCGTGTAGAGCAAGAGCCCCATCGCCTGGAAGAGCTGCGGGTACTTCTTCGCCGTCCGCTGCAGCACCACGAGCCCGATACCCATGAAGAGGATCACGACCAGAGTGCCGGCGACGGCGCCGAGCGCTCCCTTGCCACCGGCGATCACGCCACTGATGACCGTGGCGATCGCGCCGGCGGCAGCGGTGGGGATGGCGGCGTGCAGCAGGGTGCGGACGTCGTTGGACGGCATGGCGGTGTCTCCGCTTGATGGAGGGGCGATGGTGTCGTCATGGACGAGCGTAAGCCCGGTCCGAGGTGGGTCTCGGGGCCAACGGACCGTCGCACTACGGTCTTTCGGCACTGTCGCCGGGTCTCGTGAACCGTATCACAAACTATTTGAATAGGTCTTTACCCATAAGGTGTGCCAACTGTCACACATGAGAGTTACACCGCGCGTGTGTGCGCGACAGGACGACGCCTTGTCTGCTAAGGGCCGCCGATGCGGCTTTCGTCAACTCGGCGTTCCGGCCTTCCGCCGGTCGGTGAAGCGCGCGCGGTTGCCGATGGCGGTGGCTCCGTTGATGCCCGCGGGCACCGGAATCCGTTCCTCCGGCACCACGGCGGGCTCCGGAACGGCCTCCACGACGGGAACCCTCTTGCGCCGGCGGTAACGGGGCGGTACGACCGACTCGGCCCAGCGGGGGGCGCGCGGCGCGAACCGCGGCAGCAGGAGCAGCACCAGACCGATCGCGCTCAGCGCGACGACGCACAGGACGATCCACATCGACGCCGAGTGGACCGAGTAGGCCAGCGTCCCGAAGGCGATCAGCGCCGACCAGAAGTACATGATCAGCACCGCGCGGCTGTGCGAGTGCCCGATCTCTAGCAGCCGGTGGTGGAGGTGCCCGCGGTCGGCCGCGAACGGCGACTGGCCCTTCCAGGTGCGGCGCACGATCGCGAGGACCAGGTCCGCCATCGGGATCGCGATGATCGTCAGCGGCAGCAGGAGCGGGATGAAGACGGGCAGGGCGGCGTGGGTGGCCTGCCGGGTCGAACCCTCGAAGATCTTCAGCGCGTCCGGGTCGACCTGACCGGTGATCGAGATGGCCGAGGCCGCCAGGATCAGACCGATCAGCATGGAGCCCGAGTCGCCCATGAAGATCCGCGCCGGGTGCATGTTGTGCGGCAGGAAGCCCAGGCACATGCCCATGAGGATGACCGTGAAGAGCGTCGCGGGGGCGGCGGCCTCGATGGTGTAGCCGTACCAGAGGCGGTACGCGTACAGGAAGAAGGCGGCGGCGGCGATGCAGACCATCCCGGCGGCGAGACCGTCGAGACCGTCGACGAAGTTGACCGCGTTGATGGTGAGGACGACCAGGGCGACGGTCAGGAGCGTGCCCTGCCACGGTGTCAGCGAGACCACGCCGACACCCGGGATCGGCAGCCACAGGATCGTCAGACCCTGCGCGACCATCACGCCCGCCGAGATCATCTGCGCGCCCAGCTTGATCAGGGCGTCCAGCTCGAACTTGTCGTCCAGCACGCCGATCAGCCAGATCAGGGCGGCCCCGGAGAGCAGCGCCCGGGGCTCGTTGGAGAGCTCGAAGACGCTGTTCAGGTTCTGCAGGTGGTCGGCGACGAGGAGTCCCGCGCACAGCCCGAAGAACATGGCGATTCCACCGAGCCGCGGTGTCGGTTCTCGGTGTACGTCACGGGCGCGGATCTCCGGCATCGCCCCGGTCGCGATGGCGAACTTCCGCACCGGACCGGTGAGCAGATAGGTCACAGCGGCCGTGACACAGAGCGTCAGCAGGTAATCACGCACGGGCTGCCCCACAGGAATAGCTGGCCATCTCAGCCCCACACCCTAGCCGTGCCGTCCATGTGCTTGGAGACACCTGTACCCCGAGAACGGTTGCACGCGGACTTTCCCCGGTTCTCGCTCAGCGTCCATACGGGGGAAAACGCCCGGTCAGCGCCCGTACCTCCGCCCGTGCCCGAGCGGTCTCCGAGGCGTCGTCGCGCAGCGCGACGGTGAACAGCGCGGCGATCCGGGCCATCTCGGGGGCGCCCATGCCCTGGGTGGTGACGGCGGCCGTACCGAGCCGGATGCCGCGCCCCTCCCCGTACGGGAGGGCGCAGGTGTCGAGGACCATGCCGGCGGCGGCGAGCCGGGCGCGGGCGGTCCGTCCGTCGACGCCGAGGGGCGCGGGGTCGGCGGTGATGAGGTGGGTGTCGGTGCCGCCGGTGGTCAGCGCGAAGCCCTCGGCGGCGAGGGCGGCCGCGAGCACCCGGGCGTGCTCTACCACCTGATGGGCGTACGCGGTGAAGGCCGGGGTGGACGCCTCGCCGAAGGCCACCGCCTTCGCCGCGATCGTGTGCATCTGGGCGCCGCCCTGGGTGAACGGGAACACCGCCCGGTCGATCCGACCCGCGAGCTCCTCGCCGCAGAGGATCAGCCCGCCGCGCGGACCGCGCAGCACCTTGTGGGTGGTCGCGCAGACCACGTCGGCGTACGGGACGGGGTTGGGGGCCGCTCCCCCGGCGACCAGGCCGATGGGGTGGGCCGCGTCGGCGATCAGATAGGCGCCGACCTCGTCGGCGATCTCGCGGAAGACCGCGTAGTCGAGGTGGCGGGGGTACGAGATCGAGCCGCAGACGATCGCCTTGGGGCGGTGGTGGCGGGCGAGCGCGGCGACCTGCTCGTAGTCGACGAGCCCGGTCTCGGCGTCGACGCCGTACGGGACGAAGTCGAACCAGCGACCGGAGAAGTTGGCGGGCGAACCGTGCGTGAGGTGGCCGCCGTGCTCCAGGCCCATGGCCAGGACCGTGTCACCGGGCCTGAGAAGGGCCGCGTACGCCGCCAGGACGGCCGAGGAGCCCGAGTGGGACTGCACGTTCGCGTGGTCGGCTCCGAAGAGCGCGGTGGCCCGCTCCACGGCGATCCGCTCGGCGGCGTCGACGTACTCGCAGCCGCCGTGGTGCCGTGCGCCGGGATAGCCCTCGGCGTACTTGTTGGCGAGCGGGGAGCCGAGGGCCGCGAGGACGGCGGCCGAGGTGAAGTTCTCGGCGGCGATCAGCTGCAGACTGTCGGCCTGCCGCCGCACCTCACCGAGCAGCACGTCGGCGACCTCGGGGTCCTGTCGGCGCAGGACGTCGAGATCCTCATCGGGGGGCGCGGTGACCGGCATGTCCCCAATGTAGGCAGCCACCCCCCGGCCCGCCCGTCGAAGCTCAGTCGCGCGCCCGCACATCCGTCAGCGCCGTCACCACGGGGTCGAGCGCCTGGTTGATCTCGTCGCCGATCGAGCGGAAGAACGTGATGGGGGCGCCGTACGGGACCCGATCCCCGACGCACCCCTCGCACCACTCGGCCCCGAGGGGCCTCACGGGCATCGGGCCGCTGCGCCGGACTCCGTCCGCCGGACGGGTCACCCGGCAGACGTCAGTCGCGCGCCCGCACACCCGTCAGCGCCGTCACCACGGGGTCGAGCGCCTGGTTGATCTCGTCGCCGATCGAGCGGAAGAACGTGATGGGGGCGCCGTACGGGTCGTTGACCTCGTCCGCGTCCACCGAGGGGGCCAGGAGCCACCCGCGTAGAGCCGCCGCCGCGCGGACCAGGGCGCGGGCGCGTTCCACCATGCCCTCGTCGTGGGCGTCCGGGAGGGTGGCCGGGTCGATCGCGCGGACCAGGCGGGTGAACTCCTTCAGGGTGAAGGTGCGCAGACCCGCCGAGTGGCCCATGGAGATGACCTGCGCGCGGTGGTCGCGGGTCGCGGTGAGGACGAGGTCCGCGCGGATGACGTGCTCGTCGAGGAGCTCGCGCCCCACGAAGCCGCTGTAGTCCGCGCCGAAGTCGGCGAGGACGAGTTCCGCGTTGGCCTCCATCGGGGCGCCCTCGTGGCCCCAGGTGCCCGCGCTCTCCACGATCAGGCCGCCGCCGAGAGGGTCGCCGAGGCGGTCGCTCAGGGCATGGCGGGTCAGCCGCTCGGTGATCGGCGAGCGGCAGACGTTGCCGGTGCTGACGTGGAGGATGCGGAAGGTGCTGCTGTCGTCGAACCCCGCTATGCCACGCCCCTCAGGGGCGGTCAATGTGCCACCTCGAGGTCGGGTACGACCTTCCGGAGCTCCTCCGGCGAGAGCGCGCCCTCGCGCAGCAGCACCGGGACCTTGCCCGTGACGTCGACGATGGACGAGGGGACGATGCCGGGGGTCGGGCCGCCGTCGAGGTAGACGGAGACGGAGTCGCCGAGCATCTGCTGGGCGGCGTCGCAGTCCTCCGGCGACGGGTGGCCGGTGAGGTTGGCCGAGGAGACGGCCATCGGGCCGACCTCGGTGAGCAGCTCGATCGCGACCGGGTGCAGCGGCATGCGGATGGCGACGGTGCCCCGGGTGTCGCCGAGGTCCCACTGGAGGGACGGCTGGTGCTTGGCGACGAGGGTGAGGGCGCCGGGCCAGAAGGCGTCGACGAGCTCCCAGGCCTGCTCGGAGAAGTCCGTGACCAGGCCGTGGAGGGTGTTCGGGGAGCCGATGAGCACGGGCGTGGGCATGTTGCGGCCCCGGCCCTTGGCGGCGAGCAGATCCGCCACGGCCTCGCTGCTGAAGGCGTCCGCCCCGATCCCGTACACGGTGTCGGTGGGCAGCACGACCAGCTCGCCCCGGCGGACGGCGGACGCGGCCTCGCGCAGACCTGTCACACGGTCGGTCGCCTCGTTGCAGTCGTATCGCCGTGCCATCAGTTCCCGGCCTCCTCGTACACGTCGTTCGTCATGGCGGTCATGACAGTCATGGCATTGCCTTGCGGGCGGTCGCGAAGCGCGGCCGGTTGTTCAGGTCCGGGTGGTCGGCGGCGTCGGCCCAGCCGGCCTCTTCGTTGAAGATCCACGGCACCTGCCCGCCCTGGGTGTCCGCGTGCTCGATGACGACGAGGCCGCCGGGGCGCAGCAGCCGGTGGGCGGTGCGCTCGATGCCACGGATGGTGTCGAGGCCGTCCTCGCCGGAGAAGAGGGCCATCTGCGGGTCGTGGTCGCGGGCCTCGGGGGCGACGTACTCCCACTCGGTGAGCGGGATGTACGGCGGGTTGGAGATGACCAGGTCGACCTGGCCGTCCAGCTCGGGGAGGGCGCTGAGCGCGTTCCCCTGGTGGACGGTGACGCGGGAGCCCTCGGCGTTCCTCCGGGTCCACACGAGGGCGTCGTCGGAGAGCTCCACGGCGTGCACGCGCGAGCGCGGCACCTCCTGGGCCATGGCGAGGGCGATGGCGCCGGAGCCGGTGCAGAGGTCGACGATGAGGGGTTCGACGACGTCCATGGCGCGGACGGCGTCTATGGCCCAGCCGACGACCGACTCGGTCTCCGGCCGGGGCACGAAGACCCCGGGTCCGACCTGGAGCTCCAGGTACCGGAAGAACGCCCGCCCGGTGATGTGCTGGAGGGGTTCGCGGGCCTCGCGGCGGGCGACCGTCTCCCAGTAGCGGGCGTCGAAGTCCGCGTCCTTGACGTTGTGCAGCTCCCCCCGCTTGACGCCGTGCACGAACGCGGCGAGCTCCTCGGCGTCGAAACGCGGTGAGGGAACGCCGGCGTCGGCCAGCCGCTGGGTGGCCTGGGCCACCTCGGCAAGCAGCAGGTTCACGCTGGTCCTCCGTGGTGCGGGGGTGGGGCTTGGGGAACTTACGCCACTGGGGCCGCTTACGCCGCGGCGAGCTTCGCGGCCGAGTCGGCGTCGACGCACGCCTGGATCATGGAGTCGAGGTCACCGTCGAGCACCTGGTCGAGGTTGTACGCCTTGAATCCGACGCGGTGGTCCGAGATCCGGTTCTCCGGGAAGTTGTACGTACGGATCTTCTCGGACCGGTCGACGGTTCGGACCTGGCTGCGGCGGGCGTCGGCGGCCTTGGACTCGGCCTCCTCCTGCGCGGCGGCGAGGAGCCGGGACCGCAGGATGCGCATGGCCTGCTCCTTGTTCTGGAGCTGGCTCTTCTCGTTCTGGCAGGAGGCGACGATGCCGGTCGGCAGGTGGGTGATGCGGACGGCGGAGTCGGTGGTGTTGACCGACTGGCCGCCGGGGCCGGACGAGCGGTAGACGTCGATCCGCAGGTCGTTGGCGTGGACCTCGACCTCGACCTCCTCGGCCTCGGGCGTGACGAGCACGCCGGCGGCGGAGGTGTGGATGCGGCCGGCCGACTCGGTCGCGGGCACGCGCTGCACGCGGTGCACGCCGCCCTCGTACTTGAGGCGGGCCCAGACGCCCTGGCCGGGCTCGGTGGCGCCGTTGCCGCCCTTGGTCTTCACGGCGACCTGGACGTCCTTGTAGCCGCCCAGCTCGGACTCGGTGGCGTCGATGATCTCGGTCTTCCAGCCGACGCGCTCGGCGTACCGGAGGTACATCCGGAGCAGGTCGCCGGCGAAGAGGGCGGACTCGTCGCCGCCCGCGCCCGCCTTGATCTCCAGGATGACGTCCTTGTCGTCGCTGGGGTCGCGCGGGACGAGCAGCAGGCGGAGCCTGTCGGTGAGCTCCTCGCGCTCCCTCTCCAGCTGCTTGACCTCGGCGGCGAAGTCGGGGTCGTCGTGCGCGAACTCGCGGGCGGTCTCGATGTCGTCACCGGTCCGCTTCCAGGCCCGGTAGGTGGCGACGATCGGGGTCAGCTCGGCGTAGCGCTTGCTGAGCTTGCGCGCGTTCGCCTGATCGGCGTGGACCGAGGGGTCCGCGAGCTTCGTCTCCAGGTCGGCGTGCTCGCCGACCAGTTCCTCGACCGCCTCGAACATCGGGGGCTCCTGGGGTTTTCGTCAGTTGCTACGGGGACGGCAAAGCGCCGGTCCCGGTCACCCGCGCGGGGCGACCGTGGACCGGCGCAGGGGCTCGCTACTTGGAGCCGGCGGCCTTGCCGAAGCGGGCCTCGAAGCGGGCGACGCGGCCGCCGGTGTCGAGGATCTTCTGCTTGCCCGTGTAGAACGGGTGGCACTCGGAGCAGACCTCGGCACGGATGGCGCCGTCGGTCAGGGTGCTCCGGGTGGTGAACGACGCGCCACAGGTGCAGCTGACCTGGGTCTCGACGTACTCGGGGTGGATCTCGCGCTTCAAGGTGTCTCCTAGTTTCGGGAGGGCTCCGGGTCGCCGCCGCGGATTGCGGCAGACGTGAACCGGGGCCGACGTACCAGTCTGCCAGGACCGGCCGTATCTCCCAAAACCGGGGTCGGGCCGCAGGTATTCCCTGGCGTTCCGTGACGGTTCGCGACCGTGGCCGGGCGGCTACTTCACGACACCGTCGGCCTTGCCGGTGGCCGCGTCCTTCGTCGCCGACGCGGGGATCGGCAGGTCCTTCCTCAGGGCCGTCCAGACCTGCCGCGACTGGGCTTCGAGGGGGATGACGCGGTTGGGGTCCCGGGGGTCGTACTCGACGGGCAGGGTGACCATGTGGACGCTCTGGGCGCCGATGCCGGAGAGGCCCTTGGCGAAGCCCATGAGCTCCTGGACCGAGTCGAGTTCGGAGTCGGGGGTGATGGCCTTGGTGGCGGCGTCGGCGAGGCCGAGGAGCTTCTTCGGGTTGGTGAGGACGCCGACGTCCTTGACCTGGTCGATGAAGGCCTTCATGAAGGCCTGCTGGAGCTGGATGCGGCCGAGGTCGCTGCCGTCGCCGACGCTCTTGCGGGTGCGGACGAGGCCGAGGGACTGCTCGCCGTCGAGGGTGTGGGTGCCCGGTGCGAGGTCGAGGTGGCTCTTGCTGTCCTTGATGGCGGCGGTGGTGGTGATCTCCACACCGCCGAGTTCGTCGATGAGCTTCTTGAAGCCGGTGAAGTCGACCTCGATGTAGTGGTCCATGCGGATGCCGGACATCGACTCGACGGTCTTGACGGCGCAGGCGGGGCCGCCGGCCTCGTACGCGGTGTTGAACATGGCCCGTCGCTCGGCGGCGACGGTGGTGCCCCGCTGGTCGGTGCAGGCCGGCCGGTCGACGAGGGTGTCGCGGGGTACGGAGACGACGCTGGCCTTCTTGCGGCCCTCGTGGACGTGGACGACCATCGCGGTGTCGGAGCGGGCGCCGCCCTCGTCCTGTCCGTAGGCGCCGTTGTCGCCGGAGCGGGAGTCGGAGCCGAGGACGAGGATGTCCATGGACCCGTCGTCGACGTCGTCGGGGCGGTCAACGCCCAGCTGGGCGTTGATGTCGACGCCCTCGATGTTGCCGTCGAGCTTGACGTACACGTATCCGAGTCCGGCGCCGCCGAGCACCAGGACGGCTGCGGCCCCGGACGCCAGGATCGCCGTTCGGCGGCTGCGCTTGGCGGCGGGCTTGCGGCGGCGGCCGCTTCCCGCGCCGCCTATTCGGCCGCTCTTGCTCTGCTCGGTCATCGTCTTCCCTCGGCCCTCGGTTTCACCATGTGTGACGGCGAAGCACCCGAAAGGGTTGCATACGGACCTGTGAGGTTTGGGTGAGCACAGCACCGCGCCCACCGTGCGGGGCACGGTGGGCGCGGTGTTTACGCAGGTCACGACAGGGTTACGGACGCGGGGTCCGCCTTCCGTCGTGTGACGCGGCTCTCGCGTCAGTCGTTGCTGTTCCCTCCAGGGGTGGTCTTCTGGATCTGGAGGAGGAACTCGCCGTTCGACTTCGTCTGCTTCATCTTGTCGAGCAGCAGCTCGATCGCCTGCTGCTGGTCGAGCGCGTGCAGCACGCGACGCAGCTTCCAGGTGACGGCGAGCTCGTCGGCGCCGAGCAGGATCTCTTCCTTGCGCGTACCCGAGGCGTCGACGTCGACGGCCGGGAAGATGCGCTTGTCGGCGAGCTTCCGGTCGAGCTTGAGCTCCATGTTGCCGGTGCCCTTGAACTCCTCGAAGATCACCTCGTCCATGCGCGAACCGGTGTCGACGAGCGCGGTCGCGAGGATGGTCAGCGAGCCGCCGTCCTCGATGTTGCGCGCGGCACCGAAGAAGCGCTTCGGCGGGTAGAGCGCGGTCGAGTCGACACCACCGGACAGGATGCGGCCGGAGGCCGGCGCCGCGAGGTTGTACGCGCGGCCCAGGCGGGTGATCGAGTCGAGCAGGACGACCACGTCGTGACCCAGCTCCACGAGACGCTTGGCGCGCTCGATGGCCAGCTCGGCGACGGTGGTGTGGTCCTCGGCCGGACGGTCGAAGGTCGAGGAGATGACCTCGCCCTTGACCGACCTCTGCATGTCGGTGACCTCTTCCGGACGCTCGTCGACCAGGACGACCATCAGGTGGCACTCGGGGTTGTTGACCGTGATCGCGTTGGCGATCGCCTGCATGATCATGGTCTTGCCGGTCTTCGGCGGGGCCACGATCAGACCGCGCTGGCCCTTGCCGATCGGCGCGACGAGGTCGATGATCCGAGTCGTCAGGACGCCCGGGTCGGTCTCCAGTCGGAGCCGGTCCTGCGGGTAGAGCGGGGTCAGCTTGTTGAACTCGGGGCGGCCGCGGCCGGAGTCGGCGGCCATGCCGTTCGCCGAGTCGAGGCGGACCAGCGCGTTGAACTTCTCGCGGCGCTCGCCGTCCTTCGGCTGACGCACGGCGCCGGTGACGTGGTCACCCTTGCGCAGACCGTTCTTGCGGACCTGGGCGAGGGAGACGTACACGTCGTTCGGACCGGGCAGGTAGCCCGAGGTCCGGATGAACGCGTAGTTGTCGAGGATGTCGAGGATGCCCGCGACGGGGATCAGGACGTCGTCGTCGGCCACCTGCGGCTCGCCGGCCTGGAAGTCGTCACGGCCACGGCGCCCACGACGGTCGCGGTAACGGCCCCGACGCCCGCGGCGGCCGCCGGCCTCGTCGTCGTAGTCGTCCTGCGGACCGGCCTGCTGGCCGCCCTGCTGGCCCTGGCTCTGGACCTGCTGGCCCTGGCCCTGGCTCTGGCCGCCCTGGCGCTGGCGCTGGCCGCCCTGGCCACCGCCCTGCTGCTCGTCGCCCTTGCCGCGGTCGCGCTGACGGTCCCGGCGCTCACGGCGCTCGCCGCGCTCCCCACGCTCGCCCCGCTCGCCGCGGTCACGGCGGCCACGGCCCTCGGCGCCGTCGACGGCGGCCTCGGCCTTGGTGTCGGTGCCCGCGTCGGTCTTGACCTCGGTACGGGCCTCGGTCCTGACGACCTGCGCGGCCTCGGCCTTGGTCTCGCCCTCCGGCGAACCGGCGGGGGCGGTGGCACGGCGACGACGACGCTCGCCCGCGGGCTGGTCGTCGGAGGCCGGCTGGCCCGGGATGTCGATCTGCTGCTGGGCGACGGCCTTCTCGGCCTTCTCCGCCTTGGGCTCGGCGGCCTCGGCAGCGGTCTCACCCGTACGGGTCTTGGAGGTGGCGCGGCGCTTCGGCTTGGTCTCGACGGCGTCGGAGGCCTTGGCGGGGGCGGCGGAGCCTCCACCGGCCTGCGCCTCCTTGATGACCTCGATCAGCTGGCTCTTGCGCATACGCGCGGTGCCCCTGATGCCGAGGCCCGACGCGACCTGCTGCAGCTCGGCCAGGACCATGCCCTCGAGGCCGGTGCCGGAGCGGCGGCGCCGTGCGGTGCCGCCGGTGGCAGCACCTGCGGCGGGCGCGGCGGCGTCGACACTGCTGTCGGCAGTCACGCCCATCAGATCGGTGGTGTCGCTCACGAAGGGTCCTTCCCTGGAGCGGACGTCGGCCATCTGGCTCGGCGACCGGTTGTGCTGTCCGGCAGCGGTCCCGTGTGGGTGGACCGTGTCCGGGGCGGTGGTCCCGCCGGGTACGGCGGAGAGAAACGTGCTGGGTCCGGCCCGAGCGCCCCCTGCTCGGCCCTCACTGGAAAGAAGAGCGAGGGGTGTCGTGCCGGTTCCGGAGCGTGCTCGAAACTGCACAGGCAGGCTGCTCAGGCAGTTGGGGAGGCTCTCGGAAGAATCGGTGGTCCCTGAGGGGGACACTCAGCACCGCGCCACAAAGGCGCCGGGTGCTGTCTTGAGGTTAACACTACCGGCTCCGACAAACATTCCCCCTCTCCCTCACCGGCAATCTCCTGTCCCGGACGCTGCCCGGCGTCCGGCCGCCGCGCGCCTAGGGCGCGAGCGGAAGGACGCTCGCTCCGGACGCGTCGAGGTCGAGCCGGTTCGCGGCCCAGCCCTCGCCCGCCAGTCGGGTGACCTTGTCGGCCGTCCCGTGTTCGGCCAGCGCGAGCACGGTGGGGCCGGCGCCGGAGATGACCGCGGGGACGCCGTCCGCCCGCAGCCGATTCACCAGGGCGATGCTGTCCGGCATCGCGGGCGCCCGGTACTCCTGGTGCAGCCGGTCCTCGGTGGCCGCGAGCAGCAGCTCGGGGCGGCGGGTCAGGGCCTCGACGAGGAGGGCGGCGCGCCCGGCGTTGGCCGCGGCGTCCACGTGGGGGACGGTGCGCGGCAGGAGTCCGCGGGCGGTCTCGGTCAGTACGGGCTTCCCGGGGACGAACACCACGGGAGCGATGGAGTCCGAGGGATCCATCCTGATCGCCCGCGCGGCGCCGGACTCGGTCCAGGCGAGCGTGAATCCGCCGAGGAGACAGGCGGCGACGTTGTCGGGGTGGCCCTCGATCTCGGTGGCCAGCTCCAGGAGGGCGGCCTCGTCGAGCCTGGCGTCGCCGCCTATGGTCACGGCGCGGGCGGCGACGATGCCGGCGCAGATGGCGGCGGAGGAGGAGCCGAGGCCGCGGCCGTGCGGGATGCGGTTGGCGCAGACGACCTCGAGGCCGCGCGGCTGCCCGCCGAGCAGGTCGAAGGCCGTGCGCAGGGAGCGTACGAGCAGGTGGCTCTCGTCGCGCGGGAGCGTCTCGGCCCCCTCGCCGGCGATGTCGACGTGCAGCCCGGAGTCGGCGACACGGACGACGACGTCGTCGTAGAGACCCAGCGACAGGCCGAAGGCGTCGAAGCCCGGACCGAGATTGGCGCTGGTGGCGGGGACGCGCACCCGTACGGCGGCGGCGCGGAACGCGGGACCGGCCATCGCTCGATGACTCTCCTTGATTGCGACAACGGGTAGTTCAAGAGAAGTACTCGGAAACCCGGGGTCCGTTTCGGCCACGGAGGCGACAACGGCAACAACACCGCGCATATGCGTCGGGGCGGGTTCGGTACAGCCTATCGAAGGAAGGTTCTGCCGCGACATAGGGCGCACAGGAGGCGCACGATGCGTGTCGCGAGCCAACCTGTGCGCCTATGTACGTTCCTGATCGGGTTTCGATCAGTGCGCTTCCCCGCGCGGGGAACGGGTGCCGCTCCTCGCGCGGGGGGTGGGATCAGGCCAGGCCGAGCCGCTCGGCGGCGGCGGCCGCGTCGACCGGGACGGTGACCGGCTGCGGCGCGCCGGCGACGGCCCAGTCGGGGTCCTTGAGCCCGTTGCCGGTGACCGTGCAGACGATCGTCTGGCCGGGGTCGACCTTGCCCTGCTCGGCGGCCTTCAGCAGACCGGCGACCGAGGCGGCCGAGGCGGGCTCGACGAAGACACCCTCCTGGGCGGCCAACAGGCGGTAGGCGCGCAGGATCTCACGGTCCGTCACCTCGTCGATGAAGCCGCCCGACTCGTCGCGCGCGGCGATCGCGTAGTCCCACGAGGCCGGGTTGCCGATGCGGATCGCGGTGGCGATCGTCGACGGGTCCTTGACGATCTCGCCGCGTACCAGCGGGGCGGAACCGGAGGCCTGGAAGCCCCACATGCGCGGGGTGCGGCTCGCCAGCTTGTCGGCGGCGTACTCGCGGTACCCCTTCCAGTACGCCGTGATGTTGCCGGCGTTGCCCACGGGGAGGACGTGGATGTCGGGCGCGTCGCCCAGCATGTCCACGATCTCGAACGCAGCGGTCTTCTGGCCCTCGATGCGGACCGGGTTGACCGAATTGACCAGCGCCACCGGGTAGTTCTCGGAGAGACTGCGGGCCAGGGTCAGGCAGTCGTCGAAGTTGCCGTCGACCTGGAGGATCTTCGCGCCGTGCACGAGGGCCTGGCCCATCTTGCCGAGGGCGATCTTGCCCTGCGGCACGAGGACGGCCGACACCATTCCGGCGCGTACCGCGTAGGCCGCGGCCGAGGCGGAGGTGTTGCCGGTGGAGGCGCAGATGACGGCCTGCGCCCCCTCCTCCTTGGCCTTGGAGATGGCCATGGTCATGCCCCGGTCCTTGAACGAGCCGGTGGGGTTGGCGCCCTCGACCTTGAGGTGCACCTCGCAGCCCGTGCGCTCGGAGAGGACCTGAGCGGGTACGAGCGGCGTGCCGCCCTCACGGAGCGTGACGACCGGCGTCGTGTCCGTGACCGGAAGGCGGTCCCGGTATTCCTCGATGATGCCGCGCCACTGGTGGGTGCCCTTGTGGGTCATGGGTCCTTACTCCCCTTCAACACGCATGATGCTGGCGACACCGCGCACGGTGTCGAGCTTGCGCAGCGCCTCGACAGTCCCCGAAAGGGCTGCGTCGGGCGCGCGGTGGGTGACGACGACGAGGGAGGCCTCGCCGAATCCGTCTTGGCGGCCTTGCTGGCGCACCGTGTCGATGGATACGCCGTGCTCGGCGAAGACCGTCGCTACCTGGGCGAGGACGCCCGGCTTGTCGGCCACGTCGAGGCTGATGTGGTACCGCGTCACGACCTCGCCCATGGAGCTCACGGGCAGCTGGGTGTACGCGGACTCGCCGGGACCGGTGGTCCCGTCGAGCTTGTTCCGGCAGACGGCGACGAGGTCGCCGAGGACGGCCGAGGCGGTCGGAGCGCCACCGGCGCCGGGGCCGTAGAACATGAGCTGCCCGGCCGCGTCCGCCTCGACGAAGACCGCGTTGTACGCCTCGCGGACGGAGGCGAGCGGGTGGCTGAGCGGGATCATCGCGGGGTGCACGCGCGCGGTGACCGAGCCGCCGTCGGCGGCGCGCTCGCAGATGGCGAGCAGCTTGATGGTGCAGCCCATCCGCTTGGCGGAGGCGAAGTCGGCGGCGGTGACCTCGGTCATGCCCTCGCGGTAGACGTCGTCGAGGCGCACGCGCGTGTGGAAGGCGATCCCGGCGAGGATGGCGGCCTTGGCGGCGGCGTCGAAGCCCTCGACGTCGGCGGTCGGGTCGGCCTCGGCGTACCCGAGGGCGGTGGCCTCGTCGAGCGCCTCGGAGTACCCGGCGCCGGAGCTGTCCATCTTGTCGAGGATGAAGTTCGTCGTTCCGTTGACGATGCCCATCACGCGGTTGATCTTGTCGCCGGCGAGGGACTCGCGCAGCGGCCTGATCAGCGGGATCGCGCCGGCGACGGCGGCCTCGTAGTAGAGGTCCTGGCCGTGCTCCTCGGCGGCGGCGTAGAGGCTCGCGCCGTCCTGGGCGAGGAGCGCCTTGTTCGCCGAGACGACGGAGGCGCCGTGCTCGAAGGCGGTGGTGATGAGGGTGCGGGCCGGCTCGACCCCGCCGATGACCTCGACGATGACGTCGATGTCCCCCCGTTTGACGAGGGCGGTGGCGTCGGTGGTGATCAGCTCGGGCGCGATGCCCTCGCGGACCTTGTCCGGGCGGCGGACCGCCACGCCGGCGAGCTCGACCGGGGCGCCGATGCGCGCGGCGAGGTCGTCGGCGTGCGTCGTCATGATGCGCGCCACCTCTGAGCCGACCACTCCACAGCCCAGCAGCGCCACCTTCAGCGGACGCGTACGCATCATCCGACCTCTTTCTCGTCCTACTTCGTATCTCTACGGTCGTATCTCTACGGTGGAACCAGTCTCACTCACCGGACGGGGGTTTCCGCCCCTCGTCCGGATCCTGAGACATCTATTTCATCACTCGACTATTTCATCATCCGACGTCGAGGCGCAGGAGATCTTCCTCCGTCTCGCGCCGCACGATCACCCTCGCCTCGCCGTCGCGGACGGCGACGACGGGCGGCCGGAGCGCGTGGTTGTAGTTGCTGGCCATGGAGCGGCAGTACGCGCCGGTGGCCGGCACGGCGATGAGGTCGCCGGGCGCCAGGTCGGCGGGGAGGAACGCGTCCCGTACGACGATGTCACCGCTCTCGCAGTGCTTGCCGACCACCCGGGAGAGCATGGGCGCGGCGTCGCTGGTCCGCGAGACGAGGCTGACGCTGTACTCGGCGTCGTACAGGGCGGTGCGGATGTTGTCCGACATGCCGCCGTCGACGCTGACGTACGTCCGCAGGCCTTCGAGCGGCTTGATCGTGCCGACCCGGTAGAGGGTGAAGGCGGTGGGCCCGACGATGGCCCGCCCGGGCTCGACGGAGATACGAGGGGTACGGAGCCCGGCGGCCTCGCACTCCCGCGCCACGATCTCGTGGAGCGCCTTCGCGATCTCGTGCGGCTCGCGCGGGTCGTCGTCCGAGGTGTACGCGATGCCGAGCCCGCCGCCGAGGTCGATCTCGGGCAGCTCGACGCCGTGCTCGTCCCGCACCTCGGCGAGGAGCTGGACGACGCGCCGCGCGGAGACCTCGAACCCGGCCATGTCGAAGATCTGCGACCCGATGTGCGAGTGGATGCCGATGAGCTCGAGGCCGTCGAGCTTCAGGGCCCTGCGCACGGCCTCGGCGGCCTGGCCGCCGGCGAGCGCGACGCCGAACTTCTGGTCCTCGTGGGCGGTGGCGATGAACTCGTGCGTATGGGCCTCGACGCCGACGGTCACCCGGATCTGCACGGGCTGGCGGCGGCCGAGGGACTCGGCGACGTGGGCGACGCGGACGATCTCCTGGAAGGAGTCGAGCACGATGCGCCCGACCCCGGCCTCGACGGCCGTACGGATCTCGTCCTCGCTCTTGTTGTTGCCGTGGAAGGCGATGCGCTCGGCCGGCATCCCGGCGGAGAGGGCGGTGGTGAGCTCCCCGCCGGAGCACACGTCGAGGTTCAGCCCCTCTTCCTTGAGCCACCGCACGACGGCACGCGAGAGGAACGCCTTCCCCGCGTAGAAGACGTCGGCGTCCTTGCCGAAGGCCTCGGCCCAGGCGCGGCAGCGGGCGCGGAAGTCGGCCTCGTCGAGGAAGTAGGCGGGGGTCCCGAACTCCTCGGCGAGGTCGGTCACGCTCAGCCCGCCGACGGTGACGACGCCGCGCTCGTCCCTCTCGACGGTCCGGGACCACACCTTGGGGTCGAGGACGTTGAGGTCGGCGGGCGGCGCCGAGTAGTGGCCCTCGGGGAGGACGTCGGCGTGACGGGGCCCTGCGGGGTGGGCGGAACGGCTCATGTCTGTTCTTCTGCTCTCTCAGATCCGGTCGGGTGCGCTGATGCCGAGCACGGAGAGGCCACCGGCGAGCACCGTCCCGGCGGCTTCGGCGAGCGCCAGCCGGGAACGGTGGGCGGCCGAGGGTTTCTCGTCGCCGAGCGGCAGAACGGTGTGCTGGAACGCGAGCAGCGCGTCGGCGGTGGCCTCCAGATGCCGGGCGACCCGGTCGGGGGCGCGGTGGCGGGCGGCGGCCAGAAGGACGCGGGGGTGGTCGCCGAGGAGGCCGAGGAGTTCGGGTGCGTCGACGGGGGTCTCGTACGCGGGACCGAAGCCGAGCCGCGCCGCGTTGGCGAGCAGCCTGCGGACCCGGGAGTGCGCGTACCGGACGCGGAAGAGCGGGTTGCGCTCGTGCTGGACGAGGAGGGGCGCCCCGTCGAGGGGCCGGTCCTGCGGCGCGGGCCGGAGCAGGGCCCACCGGGCGGCGTCGACACCGAGCACCTCGGGCCGGTACTCCCCCGGCCGCACATGAACCCGCTCGTCGCCACCGAACCCGGCGTCGGCCCCCTGCCCCCGAAGCAGTCGAACGACGGTCGCGGTGACGATCAGGGCCCGCGACTCTGTCAGGTCGGCTGGGCGGAGGGTGCGGGCGGTGCGGGCCGTTCGGGCCGTGCGGGCCGTTCCGGCCGGAGCGCCCGGGCCACTGAGGTCACTCGGCTCACCGACGTCACTCTGCTCACCGAGGCCACCCGGGCGGGCAAGGTCACCGGGGCCGGCGAAGCGGACGGGCGCGGTCCCGGCGAGGGCGGTGCTGCTCCCGTACGCGCTCCCGGCCTCGCGGATCGCGCGCACGAGCTCGGCACCGGCCTCGCGGCGGAGGGTGAAGTTCAGGAATCCGGGCCCGGTGATCTCGACGCCCCGGAGCCCCGGGGCGTCACGGAGGCGTTCCCGAAGGATCCCGGCCACGTCGAGGGCGGTGCGCCCGGCGGGCCGCGCGAGGGTGAGGGCGATGTTGCTGGCGTACTCCCCGACCCCGCCGGGGCGGGCCCGCTCGACCTTGACGACCGGGGGTACGTCGACCCGCAGCGCACCGTCGTCGACCGCGCGGCGCACGGCGTGCAGCACGGTGAGGGAGAGGTCCGCGGGGGTCACGGGACAAGCGTAGGGGAGGAGGGGGGGCGGAAAGCGAACCGGTTTCGCCATGCGGGCACCCCGGCCGTGGCGAGGCCGCACGGCCCATGCGACCGGGCTCAGTGCGGGCGGGGCGCGCTCCCGGCGCGTCGGGGCTCCTGCCGGCCGTCGACTGCGGCCGGTTCCTCTCCCCCGTCGGGCCCGGCCGCCTCCGGCCGCTCGCGCCGCTCGCGGTGCATCAACTGACGTACGACGAGCACGAGCTCGGCGGGCTCGAAGGGCTTGGCGAGGAACGCGTCGACACCGGAGGCGGCCCCACCGGCGACCTCGTGCTCCCCGCAGGCGCTGATGATCGCGACCGGGAGATGGCTGGTCCGCGGATCGGCGCGTAGCCGCTCCGCCGTCCTGATCCCGTCCAGGCGGGGCATGACGACGTCGAGGGTGACGACATCAGGACGAACCCGATGTACGACATCCAGACACTCGGCACCATCGGCCGCGGTCACGACCTCGAACCCCTCGAGTTCGAGATTGACCCTGATCAACTGCCGGATCACCTTGTTGTCGTCGACAACGAGCACCCGGCCGGGCACGCCTGACACACGAACGAGAGTAGGCCGCCCCCGACGGCCGCGTCCGGGTTTTACCCACTTCTGACCCGTGCGGGGGACCGAGCCCCTGGTGACACCCCGGAAATACCTGTTCACAGCCACTCCCGCAGAGCTGGTAGGGTTCTACCCGTCGCCGCCGAACGCGGCGGACGCCCCCGTAGCTCAGGGGATAGAGCAACGGCCTCCGGAGCCGTGTGCGCAGGTTCGAATCCTGCCGGGGGCACTTCGCAGAAGTGCCACACAGACCCCGTGATCAGCGGAAACGCTGAGAACGGGGTCTTGTTGTATGTGCGGGCGGGCCGCGGCGCCGAGCAGGAGCGTGAGTTCTCGCGCCTCCTGCCGCGCCCGGCAGTACGTCGACGAGGAGACCACTTCGCCGGATGCGCCGGCGAGATCCTGCGCACCGCGCCCCTGCGCGGGGAGCACGGCGCCGACGGCCGCGACCGCACGCGTGACATCATGGTCGGCTACACAAGCAGCATCCTGGACGCCATCACCGAGCTCGGACTCGGCGTGGTCGCGGAGACCAGTTCAGCGTTCGCGCAGACAGCGGCACGCAGTTGGTCGGGCTCTCCGTGGTCGACGACGAGGACGCGTTCTTCGGGTGCTACCCGATCCGCCGCGACAAGGTCGTCGCCCGGGGCGAGACGATGGAGGACTACGACCTGGTAAGCAAGGACCCGTCCTCCTCTCCCCCTCGCTACGACGGCGAATCCTCGGGCGGAGCCCATGAGGTCCAGCAAGCCCGGATGTGGTTCGACAGCGTCCGGGAGACCATCGGAAGGAACTTCGACCGTGACAGACGCCGACCCGCTCATCGAGACCCTGGCGAACGCCCGCGTCCTCCTCTTCGACTTCGACGGGCCCGTGTGCGACGTGTTCGCGGGACTGCCGGCTCCCGAGGTCGCGCGGGAGCTGACCGCCCTGCTCTCCGCCCAGGACGAAGCCGCGGGCGCGAAGGCCGCCCAGACGGACGACCCGATCGAGGTCCTGCGCATCGCGCACGAGGCCGACACCGGCCTGGGCCAGAAGATCGAGCAGGCCCTCACGGCCGCCGAGGTCCGAGCCGTCGCGGTGGCGGGCCAGCCGACGCCAGGAGCAGCGGAAGCCTTCCAGGCCGCGCGTTCGGCGGGCCGAGGCGTAGCGGTGGTGAGCGACAACTCGGCCGAGTGCGTGCAGGCCTTCCTGAAGCTGCACGGCCTGGAGGAGTACGTCACGAAGATCGTGGGTCGGCCCGCGGAGCAGCCACACCTGATGAAGCCGAACCCGTTCCCGCTCATCACGGCAGCCGAGCAGATGCACATCGACGTCACGAGCTGCACTCTGATCGGCGCCTCGCTCACGGACATCCAGGCGGCCCACGCGGCCGGGGCGACAGTGATCGGTTACGCCAACAAGCCCCATGCGTCAGATCAGTTCACCGAGGCACAGGCCGACGTCATCACCGAGGACATGCACGCCATCGCCGACGCACTCACCACGACGTAGCAGAGCGGCCACAGGGGGGCTCCGGCGGGAGTGCTCCGTCTCCGGGATGGAGCGGGCGCCGGCTGAGGGTCCGGCGGTGACGGCGGTGACCCCCGCGAGGTCGCGGACTCCGTGCGTGCGTCGGTCCGTGGCCCCGTGAGGCTTCGGCCTGAAGTCCTGGTAGGGCGGAAGGCCTGGCTGGGTGGAGGGTCTGGGCGGGTGGAGGGGTACTACGCTCTGACGGATCGCTTTCGGGGGTGACGTGCTGATGAGACGTCATGAGGGTGCGTACAGGAGGAACCGTGGCCGGCGACGTGTCCAGGCGGTCCGCCAGGAAGTGCGAGCGGGTCTGGGGCGAAGGGGTGGCGCTGCTCCGGCAGGGGCAGTTCGACCGGGCGGCGCTTCGGTTCGACGAGGCCCTGGAGTACGACCCGACGGCCGCAGACGCGTGGCTCGGGCTCCACGCCACCGGTCGACGGCGGGACGAGGCGGTCGATGCCATGGAGGCGCACCGGCGGTCGTTCGGGGCGCTGCGGGCGCGGGCCGGACTGACGCTGCACTCCCGGTTCGACCTGGGCGTCTACGTCACCTTCCGGCTGGAGACCGCGCGTGACCTCTGGTTGGCCGGCCTGGCGAAGCTGCTCACCGAGGGCCGTGTCGACGTGGCCGAGCCGAGGCTGCTGACCGCCCTCCTCGACTGTGACGAGACCCGGTTCCTCTGTACCCGCTACGCCTTCCTCAAGAAGAACTGGCCGCTGGTCCTGGAGTACTCGCGCGGGATCGGCGACACGTTCCTCAGCGACGAGGCCCTGTTGTACGTCGGCTACGCCCTCGCCGACCAGCACGTCTTCCACGAGGTCCTGAGCACCGTCGCCCCGCTCCCCCGTTCCCTGGAGCGCGGCGGGAGGTTCGAGGCCGAGGTCGCCTATCTGCGCGGTCTCGCCCACGAGGGCCTCGGTGAGCACGACAAGGCCCTGCGCCAGTTCCAGTACGCCTACCGCTGCTCCCCCCACCTGTTCGATGTCGCCCAGCGCGCCCGGGCCCGCGTTCCCGAGCCGCCTTCCGCTCCCGCTCCCGCGCCCGCACCGGCCCCCGTACCGGCGCCGGCTCGGCAGGGGCCCTCGGCCGAGGCACCTCCGTCCGGGGCCGCCGGCGCCGGCGACACGGAGAGCCTGCTCGACGAGGCCCTCGCCCGCCTCGACCGCATGATCGGCCTCGACCCCGTCAAGCGTCAGGTGCGGACCCTCGTCGCCCAGCTCCGGATGGCCACCGTGCGCAAGGAGCAGGGCCTTCCGGCGACCGCCGGGCCGCAGCACTTCGTCTTCGCCGGTCCGCCGGGCACGGGCAAGACGACCGTGGCCCGCATCATCGGCGACATCTTCGCCGGGCTCGGCATGCTGGAGACGGGTCAGGTGGTCGAGACACAGCGGGTCGACCTCGTGGGGCAGCACCTCGGTTCGACGGCCCTCAAGACCAGCGCGGTCATCGACTCCGCCCTCGGTGGCGTCCTCTTCGTCGACGAGGCGTACGCGCTCTCCAACAGCGGCTACTCCGGTGGCGACGCCTTCGGCGACGAGGCCCTCCAGGTGCTGCTCAAGCGCGCCGAGGACGACCGCGACCGGCTCGTCGTGATCCTGGCCGGCTACCCGGAGGAGATGACCCGGCTCCTGGCCGCGAACCCCGGGCTCACCTCCCGCTTCAACACGCGGGTCGACTTCCCCTCGTACTCGGCGGAGGAGCTCCTGCGGATCGCGCGTGGGGTGCTGGAGTCCCAGGGCGACGCGCTCGACGAGGACGCGGCCACCGCGCTCGACGCGCACTTCCACCGCGTCGTACGGGAGGGCCTGGTGGACCAGCTCGGCAACGGGCGGTTCGCGCGCGAGCTCTGCCGCAAGGCCGCCTCGGCGCGCGATCTGCGCCTGTACGACACGCACGGCGAGAGCAGCGCCCCGAGTCGGGAGGACCTGACCACCGTGCGCTTCGTGGACATCAACACGGCCTATGAGGAGTTGCGTTCCGCCACCGGGTGAGACCCGAGACCCGGGGCCCACACCTGGCGGTGTAAGGCCGCCAGTAGGAGACCCGGGGCCCTTCGCGTGCCCGTGTCAGGCTGTCCGCTTGCGTGGGGTCGACTTCTTCGTCTGCGTCTTCGCCGGGGCCTTCGCCTGGGTCTTCTTCGCCGTGGTCTTCGCCGTCGACTTCGTCGCGGTCTTCTTCGCCGCCGTCTTCTTCGTCGACGTCGACTTGTGGGCCGGGGCAGCCGTCTTCTTCGCCGGCGCGCGGGACGTGGACTTCTTCGTGTCCGTGGCCTTCGGCGTCGCGCGCGGTTTGAGTTCGGTCACCACCGCGTCCTCACCGCGGGCCTCCTTCGCCGCCCTCACGCTGTTCTCCAGGGCCGCCATCAGGTCGATGACCTGGCCGCCGCCGGACTCCTCCCCCTGGGCCGGGGCCGGGACGCCCTCGCCGCCCTCCGCCTTCGCCGCGATCAGCTCCTCCACCGCGGTGCGGTAGTCGTCGTGCAGCGTGGTGATGTCGACCTCGCCGAGGGTGGCCATCAGAGCGTCCGCCAGGTCGAGTTCGGCGTCGCGGACGGTGACCGGGGTCTCGGGGGCGACTCCTTCGGGGGCGCGGATCTCGTCGGGCCAGAGCAGGCCGTGCATGGCGATCACGTCGTCCACGACCCTGAGCATGCCGAGCCGTTCCCGTCCCCGGAGGGCGTACTTGGCGACGGCCACCTTGTCGCTGCGCTTGAGCGCCTCGCGGAGCAGGGTGTACGGCTTCGCCGCGGGGACGCCGTTCGCCGAGAGGTAGTAGGCGGCGTCCATCTGGAGCGGGTCGATCTCGCCGGCGGGCACGAACGCCACGATCTCGATGGTCCTGGCCGTGGGCAGCGGCAGCGCGGACAGGTCCTCCTCGGTGATCGGGATCATGGACCCGTCGGCGTCCTCGTACGCCTTGCCGATCTCCGCCTGGGGGACCTCCTCGCCGTCGAGCTCGCACACCTTCTTGTAGCGGACGCGGCCGCCGTCCTCGGTGTGGATCTGGCGGAAGGAGACGGAGTGGCTCTCGGTGGCGTTCACCAGCTTGATCGGGATGCTGACCAGGCCGAAGGATATGGCGCCGTTCCAGATGGATCGCACGTTTCGTTCCTTCCGGTCGGATCAGTACTCTTTGTCGGCAATCGTGGGATTCTCATCGTATGACGCCGATCACGGAGGTGGAGGGGCGACGCCTCACGCTGAGCAACCTGGGGAAGGTCCTCCACCCGGTCACCGGCACCACCAAGGGTGAGCTGCTCCACTACTACGCGACCGTGGGGGCCGCGATCCTGCCGCATCTGCGCGACCGTCCGGTCTCCTTCCTGCGCTACCCCGACGGTCCGGACGGGCAGCTGTTCTTCACCAAGAATCCGCCGCCCGGCACACCCTCCTGGGTGAGGACCACCCCCGTGCCCCGTTCCGAGGACCCCCGGGCGCGGCAGGTCGTGATCGAGGACCTGCCCTCGCTGATGTGGGCGGCGAACCTCGTCGTGGAGTTCCACACGCCGCAGTGGCGGGCCGCCTCACCCGCCGTCGCCGACCGCCTCGTGTTCGACCTCGACCCGGGGCCGCCCGCGACGGTCGTCGAGTGCTGCCGGGTCGCCCTCCACCTGCGCGAGCGGCTCGCCGCCGACGGTCTCGACGCCTTCGCGAAGACCTCCGGCGCGAAGGGGCTGCACCTGCTGGTCCCGGTGGTGCCGACGCCGTCCGAGCATGTCTCGGCGTACGCGCGCCGGCTCGCCGTCGAGGCGGAGGCGGCGCTGCCGAAGCTGGTCGTGCACCGGATGGCCAGGGCGCTGCGGCCGGGGAAGGTCTTCGTCGACCACAGCCAGAACGCCGCCGCCAAGACCACCGCCACCCCCTACACCCTGCGGGCGCGGGCCCGGCCCGCCGCCTCCGCCCCCGTCACCTGGGAGGAGGTGGAGGAGTGCGCCCGCCCCGGCTCGGACCCCGAGGGCATGGTCTTCCTCATGGACGACATCGCGCCACGTCTGGAGCGGTACGGGGAGCTCCTGGCCCCTCTTTTCGCGGCCGAGCGGGCGGGGGAGGTGCCGTGAAGGGGGCCGCGGGCGGGGCCGGGGGCGGCGACGGGGCCCCCGGGCCCGCCGGGGGTGGCACCGGGGGACGCGGGGCCGGGGGGCGTGGGGGCGGGGGCCGGGAGGCCGGGGGCGGGAGGGTCGGGGACGGCGTCCCGGGGCGTACGGCCGCGAGCGGACCGGCCCCCGGCGGCGGCGCCCCGGGACCCGGGGCCGTGGTCCTCACGCCGCCCGTCGACGTCATGCGGCCCCGGTCCGCCGACGAGATCCCCGTACAGAAGGAGCCGCCCCGGGAACTCCAGTACTCGCTCAAGCTGGACGGGTTCCGTGCGCTCGCCTTCGTCCTCGACGACGGGAGGGTCGTCCTGCAGTCCCGCTCCCGCCGGGACCTCGCCCCCGAGTTCCCCGGGATCGCCGCGCACCTGCGGGACCGGCTGCCGCCCGGGATCGTGCTCGACGGGGAGCTGTGCGCCTACCGGGAGGGACGGCTGAGCTTCACGGACCTGCTCCGCTCGCCCGCGGACCGCGCGCGTGCGGGGGTGCCGGTCTCGTACATCGCCTTCGACCTGCTCGCCGTCCCCGGGCGCGACGTGCGCGGCCTGCCGCTCCGGGACCGCTGGGTGCTGCTGGGCGCGGCTCTTCGGGAGGCCGGGCCGCCGCTCCAGCGCGTCCTCGCCACCCTGGACGAGGAGACCGCGCGCGGGTGGTTCCGGGACCTGCGGGAGGCGGGTGTGGAGGGGATCGTCACGAAGTCGCTGGGCTCGACCTACCGGGCGGGCTCCACCTGGGCCTGGCGGAAGATCCGGCACGTGGACACGAGCGACGGCGTGCTGCTCGGTGTCGTGGGCCCGGCCGACCGGCCCCGGGCCCTGGTCGTGCGGCTCCCCGACGGGCGTACGGTGACCACCTCGCCCCGGCTCACCCCGGCGCAGGCGCGCGAGGTCGGCTCGTTGGTCGGCGACCGCGCGGGTCCCCTCGCCCGGGACCCGGAGCACGGGCCGGTGCGGTGGGTGGAGCCGCCGGTCCCCGTGGAGCTGCGGCAGCTCGCGGGGAGGCAGCGGCAGGAGAACGCGGCGTTCGTCCGGGTGCGGTCGGAGGGCTGAACCGCCGCCGGACCCCCGCTCCGGGTCGGCACGGAGTGCAACTGCCTTGCTGCGCACCGTACATGGCGCAAAGAGACCGCAACTCGGGCTCCGTGCGCGGCCGGTGTCGCCGGTAAGGCCTTGCCGTCCTTCCCGTGGTGCACACTTGCTGCCTGGTATGGCGCTCACGGGGAAGGCGGCCGGCAATGCTGACGGGGATCGAGGAGGTCGACTGGGCCTCGCTGGGGCATGCGTACGGCCCCGCGGACGACGTGCCGGAGCTGCTCCGCGGGCTCGCCTCGGCCGACCTCGCGGAGCGGGAGACGGCCCTCGACGGCATGTACGGGGCCGTGCACCACCAGGGTGACGTCTACGACTCCACGCTCGCCTGCATCCCCTTCCTCCTCGAACTCGTCGCCGACCCCGCCGTCCAGGACCGCGGCGGCATCGTCGAGCTGCTCACCAGCATCGGCGGCATCGAACTCGACGACGACGAGGAGCTTCTCGACGAACTCGACCCAGACGACGAGGAGTTCATCCCCGCCGCCAACTACGCGATGGCCGCCGCGGCCATCGCCGCCGGCGCCGACGTCTTCCTGGGGCTGGTGTCGGACGCCGACCCCGAGGTGCGGCTCGCCGCGCCCTGCGCGCTCGCGTCGCTGCACCCCGAGCCCGCCACGGTGCTGACCCTGCTGCGGGAGCGGCTCACCGTCGAGCGGGACACCGAGGTACGGCTCGCCCTGGTCGCCGCGGTCGGACGGATCGCTCTGCGGCACGCCGCGCTGCGTACGGAGACCGTCGACTGGCTCGGGTGGCTCGCCCGCGCCGCGCAGGACCCCGGGCTGCGGCTCGCGGCCCTCGCGCAGCAGGCCCGGTGCGCGCCCGCCGAGATCCCGGACGACATCGTGCCGTGGGTGACGGGGCTCCTGGAGGAGATCCGGACCATGGCCCACCGGCCCGTCTCCCCCGGCACGGAGCGGTCCGCGACGCCGACCCTCATCGGGCAGGTCAGGGAGCTCCTGGAGGAGCACGCGGCCGGGCGCCCGGCCCCGTGGACGGAGGAGCTGCTGCGGACCCTGCACGCCGCGCTCGACGACCGGGTCGACGACCGCATCGCGCTGATCCTCGCGCAGCTGCGCAGCCCCGACTGGGGGCAGCGTTCGGACGCGATCTGGCTGTGCGGCGGGTTGATACGGATCTGGCGGGGGCGGTACGAGGAGGTCGTCCGGCTCGTCGGCGCGCAGCTGCACGATCCCGAGCCCCGGCTGCGGGAGGCCGCGGCCTCTCTCCTGGAGCGGCTCTTCGAGCTGGGCGCGCCCGCCGCCGACGCGCTGGTGGACCGTCTGGCGACGGGCGCGGGCGGGCCCGGGGGCGGCGGAACCGCGCCCCGCCGGGGGCAGGGCGGCGGTCAGGGCGGTTTCGTCGGGCGGTCCGGGCGGGACGCGGCGCTCCTCGCGCTGGCCCGCGCCGGGGACACCCGTGCGGTGCCGCTGCTCGCCCACGCACTGGAGGAGCCCGAGGTGCGGCGGGAGCTGCTGTACGCCATGGACGGCCTCGGTCCCTCGGCGGCGATGCTCGCCCCGCTGCTGCGGCGCCGGCTCGCCGAGGTCGAGCTGGACGAACGGCTGTACGACCGGGCGGCCCCGCTGCTGTACGCCCTCGCGGCGGTACGGGGCAACCAGGCCGTGCCGGAGGTGCTGCGGGTCCTCCGGGGGGCGCCGCCGAACCGGCGCGACTGGGTGCGCGAGGCGGCCCTGCGGACGCTGGCGGCCTTCGGCCCCGCCGCCCGGGACGCCCTGCCGGACATCCGAAGACTCCTGGCCGCCGAGTCGGCCACGGTCTCCACGACGGCGGCGCGCGCCCTGTGGGCGGCGGAGGGCGACCTGGGCGAGGTCCTGCCCGCGCTCGAACGGTGGCTGCGGCCGGGCGCCCCGGGCGCGGACCGGTGCGCGGCCGCGCAGGCCCTGGGCGAGATCGGCCCGGCCGCGGCGGCGGTGGCCCCGGCCCTGCGGCCCGGTCTGACCTCGCGGGACCTGTGGGTGCGGGTCCGCAGCGCGGCGGCGCTGTGGCGGGTGTCCGGGGACACGGCGGCGACGCTGCCGGTGCTGCTGGCGGCCTGGGAGGAGAACCGGCACGCGCGCGTGGACGTGGCCGAGTGCCTGGCGGAGATGGGTCCCGCCGCCTCTGAGGCGCAGCTGGTGATCCTGACCGAGCTGACCCGCCGTCGCCGCCACAACGCCCGCGAGGGCGCCTCCGGCAGCCATGACATCCACGTCGACGAGAAGCTTCTGACCGTGTGCCGGGCGGCCTTGGCGAGGATGGAGCGGGGCGGGTTCTAGCTACCCCAGGGGCTCCGGGGCCTGCTCCGAAGCCCGCGGGGACGACGGAGGGCGGCTCCCGCTCCCTTCGGCAGGGACCGATTCGGCGCGCGCGGCGGAGGTCGTTCCCGAGCGCCCCGTGCAGGAAGTCCGTTCCCGAGCTCCCCGTCCAAGAGGCCCGCCCCGCTCCCGTCCGCGAGGCCCACAGGGTCCGTTGCGTATCGGACAACCCTACGAACGGACAAAAGGGACTTCCCTCCGGATTCCGCATAGGGTCTACAAGGAGCGGCGGGCCCGGACCGGCCTCGCCCCGTCGGCCGACCGAACGAGGAGCAGTGTGAGACCGCGCGGAGTGCAGATCGCCGCCGCCGGTGTCCTGTGCGCCCTCGCGCTCGGCGGCCTCGCCGGCTGCGGGCGCTCCGAGGGCGGTCTCCGGAGCGCGGGGGCCACGCCCACCGCCGTGGGGCCCGTGCGGCTCTGGCCCGATCTGCCGCCCGCCACGAATCCACCGATCGACTACGGGGAGACCGACACCGCGCGCGTCCCCGGCGTCCAGGTCCCCGACAACGACGTCCACTCCCTCGACGCCGTGGCGGTCGTCGCCGCCGAGGTGCGCGCCCACCCCGACACGTACACCGGCGGCGACGGGCTGTACGAGGAGACCGCCCGCGCGATCGAGGCCTGTGGCACCGCGCCCGCCGCCTGTCCGGTGATGCGGCCGTACTACCACGACCTCACCGGCAACGGCCGGGACGAGTTGATCGTCGGGATCCGCATGCCGGACCAGCAGGTCGGGGTGCGGGTCTACCTCGCCGAGAACGGCGGGCTCACCCGCGTCATGTCCACCGTCGACCAGGTCATCAGCGTGGAGCTGGCCGGCCGGGACCTGATCATGCGGGTCGGCTCGGCGGGCATCCCGGGGTACGAGTACCGCACCGCCTGGTCCTGGGACGAGCAGCAGCACAGCATGCTGCCGACCCGTGACGAGATCATCCGGGTGAAACCCTCGGGCACCGGGCCCTCGACCGTGCCCGCGCCCCGCCTCGTGAGTCCGACACCGACCTTGACGCCCACTCCGCCGGAGCCCGCCGCCGACGCGCCCGCCCCGCTCCCCGTACCCGACGAGCCGAGCCCGTGAGGGCCCCCCGGCTGCCCGCCTGGACCGCGACCCTGACGTGGAAGGCCGCGGTCTTCATCGCGGTGATGTGCTGCGCCCTCGCCGCGCTGCTCGGCGTCCTCGTCCACGTGTCGGTGACCGGCCAGACCGTGAACGACTCCCGGGAGAAGGCGCTCGCACGGCTCACCGACGTCACCCGTCTCCACGAGGCGGGCGAGCCGCTCCCCCGGTTCGCCGGGATCGACCCGCCCGGCCTGCCGGCCTCCCTCCGCGCGCTGGCCGTCCGGGGCGAGCGCGGCACGGTGGTAGCCGAGGACCGGGGCCGGCCGACGATGTGGGCGGCGGGTCCGGCGGACGGCCGCGCCCTCGCCGTACGCGTCGACTACACCCAGAGCGCCGAGACGATCGACGCGCTCGACCGCTCGATCCTCGGCTCCTCCGTCCTCGCGATCGGGGCGACGCTGCTCGTGGGCGTCTTCGCCGTCACGCGGGTGACCCGGAGGCTGCACCTCACCGCCCAGGTGGCCCGCCGGATCAGCGCAGGCGATCTCGACGCGCGCGTCGACGACCCCCGTACGAAGGACCCCTCGCGCCCCCAGGACGAGGTGGCCACGGTCTCCGGGGCACTCGACACGATGGCGTCCTCGCTCCAGAGCAAGCTGCAGAGCGAGCAGCGGTTCACCGCCGACGTGGCGCACGAGCTGCGCACCCCGCTGACCGGGCTCTCGGCCGCGGCGGAGCTGCTGCCGGAGGGGCGGCCCTCGGAGCTCGTACGGGACCGGGTGCGGGCGATGCGCGCCCTCACCGAGGACCTCCTGGAGATCTCGCGGCTCGACGCCCGCAACGAGACCGTGGACCTGGCGGTGCACGAGCTCGGTCCGCTCGTCGAGCGGGTGGTGCGCGCGTCGGGCACGGACACCGAGGTGCGGGTCGTCCGGGACACGACGGTGGAGACGGACCGGCGGCGCCTGGAGCGGGTGCTCGGCAATCTGGTGGCCAACGCGCACAAGCACGGGTCCCCGCCCGTGGTGGTGACGGTGGACGGGCCGGTGCTCTCCGTACGGGACCACGGGCCCGGCTATCCGGGGTACCTGCTGGAGTCGGGGCCGCAGCGGTTCCGCACCGAGAGCGGGGGCAAGGGGCACGGTCTCGGGCTGACGATCGCGGTGGGGCAGGCCGGGGTGATCGGCGCCGAGCTGCGCTTCACCGGCGCGCAGGGCGGCGGAGCCGAGGCCCGGCTGCGGCTGCCCGAGTACGTGACCCTCGCGGACCCGGCGCGGGAGGACTGACGGCGCCGCACGGCGCGGGCGGACCCCGCGCGGCACGGGCGGACCGCCCGTCGCGGGGACGGACCCTCGGCGGCGCGGACAGCCCGCCCACGGCACACCGTCACACAAAAGGGACATAGGGCATACCGCTTGCTACGTTGCGGCCATGACCGCACCGCGCACGGACGCTCCCCCGCCGGGGGTGCGCCTGCCGAAGCGCCGCGGCGTGGAACTCTCCCTCCTCGTCTGCGCCGTCCTCATCTCCGTCTGCGGCTACGCCGAGGTCGGACTCGCCCGCAGCGGAGCCGTACCGCCGGACGCCGCCCGCTACGGAGCCGGGCTCGGCCTGCTCGCGCTCGTCGCCCATCTCGCGGTCCGGTTCCGCGCCCCGTACGCCGATCCGCTGCTCCTGCCGATCGCGGTGCTGCTCAACGGCCTCGGCCTGGTCCTGATCTACCGGCTCGACCTGGAGACGCCGAACGACCAGGCGGCGGCGACGCAGCTGGTCTGGTCGACGCTCGGGGTGGCGCTCTTCATCGTGGTCGTCCTGCTGCTCCGCGACCATCGCGCGCTCCAGGGGTACGCGTACGTGTCGGTGGCCGCCGCGCTCGCCCTGATGATCCTGCCGATCTTCTTCCCCGCCGTGAACGGCGCGAAGATCTGGATCCGGATCGGAGGCCTCTCCTTCCAGCCGGGCGAGTTCGCCAAGATCCTGCTCGCCGTCTTCTTCGCCGCGTACCTCGCCGCCAACCACAACGCGCTCGCGTACGCCGGCCGCACGATCTGGAGGTTCCAGTTCCCGACCGGCCGGGTGCTGGGGCCCATCGTGGCGATCTGGCTGCTGAGCGTCGGCGTGCTCGTCCTCGAACGGGACCTGGGCACCTCGCTGCTCTTCTTCGGACTCTTCGTGATCATGCTGTACGTGGCCACCGGACGGATCGGCTGGATCGCGGTCGGACTCGTCCTGGCCTCGGCCGGGGCCTTCCTCGTCGGCTCCCTCGAACCGCACGTGCACAGCCGGGTGGAGGACTGGCTCGACCCCTTCGCCTCGATCCGGGCGGGCGAGGGGCCCGGGCAGCTCGCCCAGTCGCTGTTCTCCTTCGCCGCCGGCGGAATGCTCGGCTCCGGGCTCGGCCTCGGCCACTCCGTCCTCATCGGCTTCGCCACCAAGTCCGACTTCATCCTCGCCACCGCCGGCGAGGAGCTGGGACTCGTCGGCCTCACGGCGCTCTTCCTGCTGTACGCGCTGCTCGTCGCCCGCGGCTACCGTGCCGGCCTCTCGCTGCGCGACCCCTTCGGACGGCTCCTCGCGATCGGGCTCGCCTCGATCGTGGCCCTCCAGGTCTTCGTCATCGCGGGCGGGGTGATGGGGCTCATCCCGCTCACCGGCATGGCGATGCCGTTCCTGGCGCAGGGAGGCTCCTCGGTCGTCACCAACTGGGTGATCGTGGCGCTCCTCATCCGCGTCAGCGACTCGGCCCGCGCGCCCCAGCCCGACGACGCGGACACCGGGACGCTCGCGCCCGTCAAGGAGGGCGCCTCGTGAACCCGTCGTACCTGCCAGAGGAGGGCGCCTCGTGAACCGGTCGTACCTGCCAGAGGAGGGCGCCTCGTGAACCGGTGGTACGCGCGAGAGGGAGGCGCCTCGTGAACCCGTCGGTCGACTCCAAGGAGGATGCCTCGTGATCCGCTACGCGCGGCGGGCCGCCGCGCTCTGTCTCGTCCTCCTCGTCGCCCTCCTCGTCAACTCCGCCCGGGTGATGGTCTTCGAGGCCGAGTCGCTCGACGACAACCCCGCCAACCGGCGGATCGCGATCAAGCGCTACGCGGAGCCGCGCGGCGAGATCGTCGTCGACGGGAAGCCGGTGACGGGCTCACGGGACAGCGGGCAGCAGCTGCGCTGGGAACGGACCTACCGGCAGGGCCCGTTGTACGCCCCGCTGACCGGCTACTCCTCCCAGACCTACGGCACGACCCTCGTCGAGCACGCCGAGGACGCGATCCTGTCCGGCACCGCGTCCGCGCTGGCACCACTGCCGCTCTGGAACGACCTCACCCGGGGCAGGCAGCCCGGCGGTGACGTGGTGACGACGATCCGCTCGTCGATGCAGGAGGCCGCCTACCGGGGGCTCGGGGGGAAGCGCGGCGCCGTCGTCGCGGTGGAGCCGCACAGCGGTCGCGTCCTGGCGCTCGTCAGCTCGCCCTCGTACGACCCCGGTGTCCTCTCCGGGACGGGCAAGGAGGTCAAGGACGCCTGGAGGCGGCTCAACACCTCGCCGAACCAGCCGATGCTGAACCGGGCGCTGCGGCAGACGTACCCGCCGGGCTCCACGTTCAAGATCGTGACGGCCGCGGCGGCGCTGGACGCCGGGGCGGTGCGGGACGTGGACGCGCCGACGGACACCCCCGACCCGTTCGTGCTGCCCGGTACCCGGCAGGTGCTGCCGAACGAGGCGACGGGCTGCGCCGACGCCTCCCTCGCGTACGCCATCCAGTGGTCGTGCAACACGGTGATGGCCGGCCTCGGGGTGGAGGTGGGGCTGACCGGGATGGTCGACGCGGTGGAACGGTTCGGCTTCAACGACACCGGGCTGAGGGTGCCGTCCTGGGTGGCGGAGTCCCACTTCGACCGGGAGATGAGCCCGGACCAGCTGGCGCTCTCCTCCATCGGGCAGTTCGACACGACGGCGACCCCGCTCCAGATGGCCCTGGTCGCGGCGGCCGTCGCCAACAACGGCGAGATCGCCCAGCCCTACCTCGTCGACCGCACCACGACCTCGGGCGGCACGACCGTCGACCGCACGGGCCGCCGCAGCTACCGGCAGGCGATGAACCCCTCGACGGCGATGCGGCTCCAGCGGCTGATGGTGAAGGCGGTCGAGGAGGGCACCGGGACGAACGCGGCGATCCCCTGGGCCCGTGTCGGCGGCAAGACGGGCACGGCGCAGCACGGCTTCGGCAACACGGGGACCCCGTACGCCTGGTTCATCGCCTGGGCACAGGCCGACGACGCGGCCCAGCCGGCGGTCGCTGTGGCGGTGGTCGTGGAGGACGCGGAGGCCGCCCGTACGGACATCAGCGGGGGCGGCAGCGCGGCCCCGATCGCGAAGGCGGTGATGGAGGAGGCGCTCCGCCTGGAGGCGGAGGCGCGGGGGTAGCCCGGTCTCCGGCCGTCGTTCCCCCTGCCGCCGGCTCCCCCGGCGTTTCCCCGGCCGCCGCTCCCCCGGCGCTCTCCCGGCCGCCGCTCCCCCGGCGCAAGCCCTGCCTCCCGCGCCCTCCGGCCGGGTCAGGCGATCGGCTTGCGGATCTCCGCGCGGATCCTGGCCGTCTTCTCGGCGAGCTCGGCCAGGTCTATGTCACGCGGGTCGGCGGTGGCCGACTCCGGGGCGACGAGGGCCACGGCGGCGGCCGTGTTGCCGTCGCCCCAGGCGCACATGGGGAGCGTGGTCGTGGCGAGTCCGTTCCGCGACGTGGTGACCTGGCACCTGATGGTCACGCCGTACCCGGCGGGGGTGAAGTCCCTGGGCTTGACCACCAGTTTGGAGCCCTTCTCCGTGGCGGCGCCCTTGAGGATGGAGCCACGGGTGGACTCGCCGCTCCTGATGCGTCCGTACAGCCCGGAGAGGACGAGGACGGACTCGTCCTCGGCGCTGTACTGCCCGACCGCCGCCGTGGCGTCCTTCACGGTGAGATCGGGGGCTTCCTCGATCTCCTTGCCCTGGGTGTCGGAGAGGTCGGAGACCAGCGTGTACTCGCCGCCGAGCAGGGTCTTGGGGACGACGAGCTGGTGCGTCGCCTCGGGGAAGTCGCCGGCGACGCCGTCGAGCCCTGCCTTGACCGCGTAGCCGAGACCGCCGACCAGGACCAGGGAGCCGATGACGATGGCGACGATCGCGCCGGCCGACAGGCCCTTCTTCGGCGGTGGCCCCACGGGCGGCTGTCCCCAGCCTCCGGCGCCGGGCCCCTGGTAGCCCGGCGGGACGCCGTGCGGCGGGACCCCCTGCTGGGGGAAGCCCTGTGGCGGGTAGCCCTGCGGCGCGCCGAACGCGCCGGGCTGCCCCGGGGGCGGTACCGGTCCGCCGTACGGGTTGTGGGGCGGCTGGTGCGGCGGAGGCGGCATGGTCATGACGGGCACGCTACGTCACTCCTGTGACAGGCCGCTCTCCCGGGTACGGGCACGGGCTCAGTCCCCCGCCGCCCCCTCCGCGATCGCGTCCGCCACCTCCGTCACCCTGGCCCGCTCCTCCTGCGCGAAGCGTTCCGCGTCGAGCCGTTCCGCGATCTCCTCGTCCTGGGTCATCAGCAGGTCGAGGTTGGAGTCGCCGAGGTCGAAGACGCCCATGTCGAGGTAGGCCTTCTGGAGGCGTTCGCCCCAGAGGCCGATGTCCTTGACGCACGGGACGATCCGGCTGAAGAGGAGCCTGCGGAAGAGGTGCAGGAACTCGCTCCGCTCGGTCAGCTCCTCCGCCTCCTTCCGCGGGATGCCGAAGTTCTCCAGGACCTCGACACCGCGCAGCCGGTCGCGCATCAGGTGACAGCCCTCGATGACGAACTCCTCGCGCTCGCGGAGTTCGGCGTCCGACAGCTGCTTGTAGTAGTCGCGCAGGGCCATCCGTCCGAAGGCCACGTGCCGGGCCTCGTCCTGCATCACGTACGCGAGGATCTGCTTCGGGAGCGGCTTGTCGGTGGTGTCGCGGATCATGCCGAACGCGGCGAGGGCGAGGCCTTCGATGAGGACCTGCATGCCGAGGTAGGGCATGTCCCAGCGGGAGTCGCGCAGGGTGTCGTCGAGCAGGCCCCGCAGGTTGTCGTTGATCGGGTAGAGCATGCCGACCTTGTCCTGGAGGAAGCGGCCGTAGATCTCGGCGTGCCGGGCCTCGTCCATCGTCTGGGTGGCCGAGTAGAACTTGGCGTCCAGGTCGGGCACGGACTCGACGATCCGGGCGGCGCAGATCATGGCGCCCTGCTCACCGTGGAGGAACTGGCTGAACTGCCAGGAGGCGTAGTGCCGGCGCAGGTCGCCCTTGTCCTTCTCGGTCATCTTCGCCCAGTGGCGGGTGCCGTGGAGGGTCAGGACCTCGTCGGGGGTGCCGAGCGGGTCGTACGGGTCGACCGCCAGGTCCCAGTCGATCCGCGTGGCGCCGTCCCACTGCTTGTCCTTGCCCTTCTGGTAGAGGGCGAGGAGGCGCTCGCGGCCGTCGCCGTACTCCCAGGAGAAGCGGGCGGCGCCGGTGGCGGGCACCTGCCAGCCCGGGGAGGGCGGGGCGGTGGTGTAGAGGTCGCGCGTCGACACTGACGCCTCCTTGGGTGGGGTCGGGCCTTTCCCGTGGTGCGTTGCGGTGGTGCGGGCGTTGCGGGTCCTTCGGCCCAGGCTCACACGTTGGTAGACGGAACGTCAACAAGTCGCGCAGAAGCGGGAGTTGGCGCGCGCGAGGGATTGACGGTCTTACTGACGGGCAGTCTGATAAGAGGTGTCCACCGGTAACGCGACGACGGCCAGCCAGCGAGGTGCGCGACCATGACCCCCTTCACCGAGCCCGACTTCAGCCTCCTCCGGGACGCCCTGGGACCGCTGCGCGACCGCGAACAGGTCGCGCGGCGTCTGCTGGAGTCCTCCCGGAAGCACTCCTACGACCCGGACACCGAGCTCGACTGGGACGCGCCGTTCGAGGAGGGCAAGTGGTTCTGGCCGCCCGAACTCCTCTCCCTCTACGACACCCCGCTGTGGCACCGGATGTCCGAGGAGCAGCGGATCGCGCTCTCACGCCACGAGGCGGCCTCACTGGCCTCCCTCGGGATCTGGTTCGAGATCATCCTGATGCAGCTGCTCGTCCGGCACATCTACGACAAGTCGCTGACCAGCCATCACGTCCGATACGCGCTCACGGAGATCGCGGACGAGTGCCGGCACTCGATGATGTTCGCCCGGCTGATCCGGCAGGGCGGCACCCCGGCGTACCCGGTGCCGAGGGTCTACCACAACCTCGCGCGCGTCCTGAAGACCGTCTCCACCACCCCCGGCTCCTTCGCCGCGACCCTCCTCGGCGAGGAGATCCTCGACTGGATGCAGCGCCTGACCTTCCCGGACGAGCGGGTGCAGACCCTGGTGCGCGGGGTGACCCGCATCCACGTGGTCGAGGAGGCCCGCCACGTGCGGTACGCCCGCGAGGAGCTGCGGCGCCAGATGACGACCGCCCCGCGCTGGGAGCGGGAGTTCACCCGGCTCAGCTGCGGCGAGGCCGCCCGGGTCTTCTCCACCTGCTTCGTCAACCCCCAGGTGTACGAGGCCGTGGGCCTGGACCGGCGCGAGGCCGTCGCCCAGGTGAAGGCGAGCGGACACCGGCGCGAGATCATGCGGTCCGGTGCCGGGCGGCTCACGGACTTCCTCGACGACATCGGCCTCCTGCGCGGTCCGGGGCGCCGCCTCTGGAAGTCCTCGGGACTGCTCGCCTGACGGATCCCCCTGACCGGGCGAGCCACCGCGCGGTTACGCTGCGGGCATGACGAGTGCCGCCACTCCCGCGTACCGCAGACTCAGTGTCGAGCAGCGGCGCGGGCAGCTCCTCGACGCCGCCCAGGGGCTCTTCGCCCACCGGACGCCCGAGGACGTCTCCCTCGACGACGTCGCCGAGGCGGCCGGCGTCTCTCGGCCCCTCGTCTACCGGTACTTCCCCGGTGGCAAGCAGCAGCTGTACGAGGCGGCCCTGCGCTCCTCCGCCGACGCGCTGAACCACTGCTTCACCGAGCCGCCGGCCGGGCCGCCCACCGAGCGGCTGGGCCGGGTGCTCGACCGCTACCTGACCTTCGTCGACGAGCACGACGCCGGGTTCAGCGCCCTGCTGCGCGGCGGCAGCGTCGCCGAGACCTCCCGGACCACCGCGATCGTCGACGAGGTGCGGCGGGCCGCCGCCGAACAGATCCTCGTCCACCTCGGGGCGGAGCGGCCCGGGCCCCGGCTGAGCATGATGGTCAGGACGTGGATCGCCGCCGTGGAGGCGGCCTCGCTCATCTGGCTCGACGAGGAGAAGCGGCCCCCGGCCCCGGAGCTGCGGGACTGGCTCGTGGACCATCTCGTGGCCCTGCTCGCGGCGACCACGGCGAGCGACGAGGAGACGGCGGGGGTCGTCGCACGGCTCCTCGCCCAGGAGACGTCCGAGGGACCGGTGGCGAGGCTGGCCCGCCGGGTGGCGCCGGTGGTCGGCGCGGCGGCCCACCTGATCTGACCGGCGGGGAGACCCCGCGGGAGGGGACGGGGGCGAACGCGGGCCGGGGCCCGGAGGGGACACTGGAGGCGTGAGAAGCGAGAACACCCCCTTCCGTGGCGGCCCCCTCGACGGCCGGGCCCTGCCGATCCTGCTCGGCCCGACCGGTCACCCGCCGAAGTGGTACGAGGTCCCGGTCCCGGCCCACGACGGACGCCCGCCGACCCTGTACACGTACCGGCGCGAGCCCGCGGGGTACACGAAGCGGCTGGGACTCCAGCGGGGCTGGGTCTACCAGTACGCGCCCGAGGGCCGGGAGCGGCGGGAGCTGAGGTGGCCGTGGTCGAAGCCGAAGGGCACGGAGCCGAACGGGTGAGGCCGCCGGACGCGCCCCCATTCGTACGGTAATCGGATGAGGTGACGCGTCATCATCCCCGTGGAGGTGGTGACGTGTCGCGAAGGCTGCCGCGTACGGTCCGCACGGGGGCGCTCGCCGTGGCGAGCACGCTCACGGGAGTGGCGCTCCTGGGGGCGGGCCCGGCGGGCGCGGGCGCGCCGGAACCGCCGGCCGAACCCCCGGTGGAGGCGCCCATCGCCTGGGCCGACCCGTCGGCGGAGCCGGTGGAGCCGGTCGACCCGGAGGCGGGGACGACGGCACCGGGTGAGCGAGAGGCCGACCCGGACGCGGACACGGACACCGAGGCGGACCCGGAGACGGCACCGGTCGGGGCGGCGGCGGGACGCGACCCGGCCGACCCACCCCCCGAGCCTCCGGCCACGCCCCCGGCCGCTCCCTCCGCCACGACCACCGACGGGACCACTGCCGACGCCACCGTCGACGCCGACGCCCTCCCTCCCCCCGGCGGCGACTCCGTCACCGCCCTGCTGACCCGGATGCGCACCCTCTACCAGCAGGCGGAGGAGGCCACCGAGCGGTTCAACGCCGCCGAGGAGGCGCTGAAGCTCCAGACCACCGACACCCGGAAGGTCACCGCCCGGCTCACCGCCGCCCGTACCGCCCTGGCCGAGGGCCGCGCCGCGGCCGGCCGGATCGCCCGCGGCCAGTACCAGGGCAGGTCCGAGTTCTCCTCGTACCTGCGGCTGCTCCTCTCACCTGACCCCCAGTCGGCCCTGGACCAGGGGCACCTGATGTCCCGCGCGGCCCGCGACCGGGCCACGGCCGTCTCCCGGCTCGAAAGGGCCGAGCGGCAGGCCGGCACCCTGGCGAGCGCCTCCCGGAAGGCGCTCGACCGTCAGCAGACCCTCGCCGCCGCGCAGCGCACCCGGCGCGACGAGGTACGGGCCCGGCTCGCGGAGGTCGAGAAGCTGCTGGCCGGTCTCTCCCCCGGGCAGCTGGCCCGGCTCACCGAACTGGAGCGGGTCCAGACGGCGGGCGCGCAGCGCGAACTGCTCGACACCGGTGTCCTGGACGGCCGGCGCACCCCGTCCCGGGCGGGCGCGGAGGCGCTCCGGTTCGCGGTGGACCAGATCGGCAAGCCGTACGAGTGGGGGGCGGAGGGCCCGGGGACGTACGACTGCTCGGGCCTGACCCAGCGGGCGTGGGCGGCGGCGGGCCGGGAGCTGCCGCGCACCAGCCAGGAGCAGTGGGCGACGCTGCCCCGGGTGGAGCTGGCGGAGCTCCGCCCCGGGGACCTGGTGGTGTACTTCCCGGGCGCGACCCATGTGGCGGTCTATCTCGGCGAGGGCCTGGTGGTGCAGGCGCCGCGGCCCGGCGGGAAGGTGAAGGTCTCCCCGATCGCGGCGAACCCGCTGCTCGGCGCCGTTCGCCCCGACCCCGAGGGCGAGACCCTGTCGGCGTACACCCCGCCGCCGCTTCCGGCGGGGGCGAGGGACGGCGGGGACGAGGGCTACGACCGGAACTGAGGTGCCGGCACCGGCTGGTACGTCGTCGACGCGCTGTTCGCGGTGACGGGCCTCGTGACGCCCCTGCCCGTCCGCCCGGCGGAGGCCGCTACTCGACGATCGAGACGACCCCGAGCACCCAGATCCACACGTGCCCGACGACCCCCACGAGGCAGCCGCCGCCCACCAGGACGCCACGGACCGACCACCCCCCGGCCTCCGGTACGTACGCCTCGTCCCGGTCCTCCGCGTAGGAGTCCGGGTCGTCCCAGTCGACCGGGCGCCCCAGCCGCTCGGCGCAGGCGGCGCGCACCGCGGCCAGCTGCTCCTGGGCGAAGGCGGAGGCGGCGAGCGTCTCGGGTCCGTGCCAGGCGAGGGCCTTCATCCGCCGCCCGGGAGTGGCGTACCGCGCCTCGAAGGCGGCGGTCTCCCGGGCGCTCCGGTCCTCTTCGAGGTACGTCCAGCGCCCGGCCTCCGCCGCGTCCCCGTACAGCCGGTACATCTCGGCGAGCCGACGCCGCAGCGTCAGGTCGTTCGGGAACGACGAGACGAGCCCGCGCAGCCGCTGGCGCGCCATGGGGATCCGGCCGGCGGCGAGATCGGCGTCGACGCGGGCGAGGGTGTTCAGCGGGGACATGACCACATGATCGAGCACCGGGGCGGGGCGGCTCGACCCGTTTTACACGGACGGCCGGCACCCCGCACTCGGGGCACCGGCCGTCCGCCACGCTCTCCGGGATCAGGCTCCGGCGACCTCGGCCAGGTAGGCGTTCGTCTTCTCGGGGTCGAAGAAGAAGTTCTCGAAGTCCGAGGGGTCGTTGAAGCCGTTCGCGAAGCGGTCGGCGACCGGCTGGAGCTGGCCCGCGGCGCCGATCAGGTTGAGGACGTGCTCCGGCGGGACGCCGAGCATCGCGTTCGTCCACTTGGTGACGTGCCGCGCGGTGTCCCAGTAGCGGTCGAAGGTGGCCCGCATCCACTCCTCGTCGAAGGGCTTGTCGCCGTGCTCGACGATGGACGCGAGGTACGCGGCGGCGCACTTGGACGCCGAGTTGGACCCCTGGCCGGTGATCGGGTCGTTGGCGACGACCACGTCGGCGACGCCGAGGACCAGACCGCCGCCGGGGAGGCGGCCGATCGGGTTGCGGACGGTGGGCGCGTACCGGCCGGCGAGGGTGCCGCCCGCGTCGGTCAGTTCGACCCGGGTGGCCCGCGCGTACTCCCAGGGCGTGAACTTCTCCATCAGTTCGAGCGTCAGGGAGAGGTGCTCCGCCGGGTCCTTGACGCCCTGGAAGACGTCGAGCGGGCCGCCGGGGACGCCCTCCCAGAACAGGATGTCGGCACGGCCGCCGGTCGTCAGGGTCGGCATGACGAAGAGCTCGCCGACGCCCGGGACGAGGTTGCAGCGGACCGCGTCGAACTCCGGGTGCTCGGGGCGCGGGCCGAGACCGTGGACGTAGGCGACGGCGAGGGCCCGCTGCGGCGCGTCGTACGGCGAGCGGGACGCGTCCCGGCCGAACATCGAGACCAGCTCGCCCTTGCCCGCCGCGACCAGCACCAGGTCGTAGCTACGGGAGAAGTAGTCCAGGTCGCCGACGGCCGCGCCGTGGATCACCAGCTGGCCGCCGCGCTGGGCGAAGGTCTCCATCCAGCCGGCCATCTTCACCCGCTGGTCGACGGACTGGGCGTGCCCGTCGAGCCTGCCGACCCAGTCGATCGCGCGGCTGGAGTCGGGGGCGGCCACGGAGACGCCGAGGCCCTCGATCCTCGGGGCCTGGGACTCCCAGAAGTTGAGGCCGAGGTCCCGCTCGTGCTGGAGCGCGGTGTCGAACATGCACTGGGTGGACATGACCCGGCCGGCCCGGATCTCGTCCGCCGTCCGGTTCGACATGAGGGTGACCTCGTACCCCTGCGACTGGAGGCCGAGGGCGAGCTGCAGACCGGACTGACCGGCGCCGACTATGAGTATCTTCCGCATGGGTGGTGCTCCTGGCGTGACGGGGAGAACTATTCGGGGGTGGCTTCGAGCGCGTGCGCGACCATCGCGAGCAGGCTCTCGACGACGCTGTACCGCTTGCGCGCGTCCATGATCACGACGGGCACGTGCGGGGGCACGGTCAGGGCCTCCCTGACGTCGTCCGCCTCGAACAGCTCGGTGCCCTCGAAGTGGTTGACGGCCACGATGTACGGCAGTCCGCAGCTCTCGAAGTAGTCGAGGGCCGGGAAGCAGTCCGTGAGCCGCCGGGTGTCGGCGAGCACGATCGCGCCGATCGCCCCGCGCACCAGGTCGTCCCACATGAACCAGAAGCGCTGCTGCCCCGGCGTGCCGAAGACGTACAGCACCAGGTCGTTGTCGAGCGTGATCCGGCCGAAGTCCATCGCCACCGTGGTGGTGATCTTGTCCGGGGTGGCGGTGAGGTCGTCGGTGTCCTCGCTCGCCCGGGTCATCAGCGCCTCGGTCTGGAGCGGGGTGATCTCCGAGACCGCCCGGACGAAGGTGGTCTTGCCCACGCCGAAGCCGCCCGCGACGACGATCTTCGTCGCGATCGGGGCACGGGTGTGGTCGAGCTGCCAGTCCCGGGCGCCGTCCTCGGTGTCCGGGCCGGCGGTATCCCGTCGGAACAGATCGGTGTCGGGCGCCTTGGGCTGCGCGGGAATGCCCGCCACCGCCGGAGCATCGGAGACGGCGGAGGCGTCAGAGACGACGGAGTCCACTCAGCACCCTTTCGAGGAGCGCGCGGTCGGGCTGGCCGGTGCCGTGACCGGTCCCGTACACACGGATCTTTCCCTGGTCGGCCAGGTCGCTGAGGAGCACCCGGACGACCCCCAACGGCATCTTCAACAGCGCCGAGATCTCCGCGACCGTCCGCATCCGGCGGCAGATCTCGACGATGGCCCGCATCTCCGGCATCAGACCGCGGGCGCCGGGCCCGCCGTCCGTCAGGACCTTGCGCACGGCGGGCGCTTCGAGCGCCGCCACGAAGGTCTCGACGAGCAGGACGTGGCCGAAGCGGGTACGACCGCCGGTCAGCGAGTACGGGCGTACGCGCGCCGGGCGGCGCGCGTCTCCCCGTACCGGCAGCCGGTGGGCGTGGGGCCCGGGGTAGGCCGACGAAACTGACGTCACTGGGTGCTCTCCATCGATTTGCGCAGCTCGCTGCGGACTTCGGGGGTGAGTACGTGACCGGCGCGGCCCACGAAGAGCGCCATGTGGTAGGCGACGACGCTCATGTCGCAGTCGGGCGTGGCGTGCACGCCGAGCAGCGAACCGTCGCTGATCGACATCACGAAGACGCTGCCCTCCTCCATCGCCACCATGGTCTGCTTGACCCCGCCACCGTCCATCAGCCGGGCGGCGCCGATGGTCAGGCTGCCGATGCCGGAGACGATGGTGGCCAGATCGGCGCTGGAGCCGCGCGGCCCGTCGGGACGGCCGGCTTCGGCGGCGGCCGTCGTGCTCTGCTGGGCGGCCGGGTCGGACGAGAGCAGCATCAGGCCGTCGGAGGAGACGACGGCGACCGAGCGGACCCCGGGTACCTCCTCCACCAGATTCCCCAGCAGCCATTGCAGGTTGCGGGCTTCCGTGCTCAGTCCGAACGTTCCCGTCGCAGTCAACTGCGTGCCTCCTCGACTGTGTCCCCCGTCATCTCCTCTGTACGTGCAGTCCTTACGGCTTCCGCGCCCGGCGTGTCCATCTCGGCCTCCACGTCGCGGCGCCCTGCCTTGGCGCCCTGGTGGAAGCCGCCGAGCCGGCGGCGCAGGGCCTCCGCGTCCACGCCGCCCTGACGGGGCGTGGTGGCGGCGCCGGCCGGGCGGACCACCTGCGGGGTGCGCTTGGGCAGGCCCTTGTCGGTGACCCGCTCCCCCTGCGCGTTGCGCGGCCCGGGAACCGGCTGGTCGGTGACCGGCTCCGGGTCGGAGGGCGCCGGGGGCCCGGTGGGTCCGGTGGGTCCGGTCTCGGTGCGCACCGGCTCCGCGGGTACGGGCTCCGCCGGTGCGGGCCCGGCGTGCGGTGCGGGGTCGGCGGCCGCGTCGGCGGCGCGCTCGTGGGCGTCCGGCTCCGGCGGCGGGTCGGGCAGCCGGACCTGGAGCGTGGTCTCGGAGACGGACTCGCGGGGGGCGACGGGCCCGTCGTGGGGCCCGTCGGGAACGGGCTCCTCGTACGCGGGTTCGGGGGCGTACGCGGGCGTCGTCGCGTCGTACGCGGGCTCGAACGGCGTCCCGTCGTACGCGGGCTCGAACGGCGTCCCCGGCTGCGGCTGCGGCTCCGGATCCACCGGCGCGGTCGGCTCCGGCTCGTGCCGCTCCTTCGCCGCGTTCACCTCCGCCGCCAGGAACGCCCGCTCGGCCGCCTCGACGAGGGGGTCGCGGTTCCGGGACTGCAGGGTGTTGGAGTTCGCCTCCGCGGCCGAACCGGGCAGCTGGAGCGCGGGCGGCGCGCCCGGCACCCGTACCGGCTCCGTCACGGCGGCCGGCGGGGCGGTGGGGAGCAGCGGCCGGGGCAGGACCACGACGGCCGCCGTGCCGCCCGGCTTCTGCTCGCGCAGCTCGACGCGGACGCCGTGGCGGGCGGCGAGCAGCGCTGTCACCCGCATGCCGAGGCCCTCGCCGTCGAAGGCGGCCGGGTCGGCCTCGGCCAGGCGCGCGTTGAGCTCGGCGAGCCGGGAGGAGGTCATGCCGATGCCCGCGTCCTGCACGGAGAGCATCACCTCACCGGACTCCAGGAGCCAGCCGGAGAGCTGGACCTCGGCGTCGGGCGGCGAGAAGGAGGTGGCGTTCTCCAGGAGTTCCGCGATCAGGTGGCTCAGGTCGTCCGCGGCGAAGCCCGCGATCTGGGCGTGCGGCGGCAGGGACTGGATGGTGACCCGCTCGTACCGCTCGATCTCGCTGACGGCGGCGCGCAGCACGTCGACGAGCGGGACGGGCCCGGCGTGGCCGTGGACGTGCTCGTGCCCGGCGAGCACCAGCAGGTTCTCGCTGTGGCGGCGCATGACGGTCGCCATGTGGTCGAGCTTGAAGAGGGTCGCGAGGCGGTCCGGGTCCTGCTCGCGCTCCTCCAGCTTCTCGATGACGCCGAGCTGCCGCTCGACGAGCCCGAGGCTGCGCAGCGAGAGGTTGACGAAGGTGTGGTGGACGGTGCTCCTGAGCCGTTCGAGGTCGGCGGTCAGAAGGGCGACCTGGCCCTGCAGGTCGGCGCGCTGGGTGGCCAGCTCGGCGCCGAGGGCCTCCTTGGCGGCGGTCAGGTCGGCCTGTCCGCCGCTGAGGCGCTCGCTGTGGACGGCGAGTCCGGAGAGCTTGCCGTGCAGGGTGTTCAGGGAGCGGACGACCTGCGCGAACTCGTCGTTGCGGCCGGTGAAGCGGATCGGCTCCTCGGCCTGCGGGGCGGGGGCGCCGGCGAGCCTGGCCGCGCCGATGCGGAGGACGGCGAGCGGCCGGGTGAGGGTGCGGGCGACGTACGTGGAGATGCCGATCGCGACCAGCAGACAGCCGCCGAGGAAGGCCACGCGCAGTTCGAGGGCGGTGACGTCGTCGTCGCGGAGGGCGCCGAGCCGTTCGACCCGCTCGGCGGCGAGCGCGGACTCGACGCCGCGCATCTGCTCGATACGGGCGGAGAGCGCGGCCTCCAGGCCGGCCGGGTCGGTCTCGCGCTCGGTCTCCGTCAGCCGGGGCTGGTCGGTGAGGGAGGCCAGCGCGCGCTCGGCGCTCTTGACGTCGGGGCCCGCGACGGTCGCGGCGAAGGAGTCACGGGCGGCGGAGCCGGCGGCCTGGTCGAAGTCGCCGAGGGCGGCGAGTTCACGGACCCGGGCCTGCTGGGCGGCGGCGGTGAGGCTGTCGCGGGCGCGGTCGGCCTCGGCGGCGCCCGCGGGCACGTCGGGGACGTAGGTGCCGGTCTCGGGGTCGTAGTGGACCTCGCCGGTGGGCTCGGGCTGCGGCACGGAGAGCGCGGCGATGAGCAGTCCGCGTGCGGCGGAGGCCTGCTCGACGGCGCGGCCGAGGGCCGCGGGGGCGCGGGTGGCCTCGGTCAGCGCCGTGTCGGCGGCGCGGGCCGGGGTCTGGTCGGCCAGTTCGTCGGCGAGGACCTGGAGCTTGCCGATGACCTGCGTGTAGGCCCGGTGGGCCTCCAGGGCCGAGCCCTTGCCGGTGAGGGCGGTGCGGCGGACGGAGGGGACCCCGGCGAGGTCGCGGCGGAGTTCGACGGAGGCGGCGGGCCGGATCTCGTCGATCTGGCGGTCGACCCGGGTGGACCGGGTGCTGGTGATCTGCCGCTTGTCCTTGGCGTCGCCGGTCTGGTTGTCACGGCCCGCGGCGATGTACGCGACGACCTCGTCGCGCTCGTCGGCGAGGGAGTGGGCCAGGGTGACGGCCTGCCGGTCGAGTTCGGCGAGGGTGAGCAGGCTCTGGGCGTCGTTGAGCTGGGCGGAGGCGGTGAGGATCGCGGGGACTCCGGCGACGAGGACCGTGATGCCCACGAGGGCGACACCGGCGACCAGCCGGTTCCGGACGCGCTTGGCGCGGCCGGCGGGGGGCTGGGGCCGTGCGGGGTCCTGGAGCTGCGTCCCCGCGGGGGGTGCCGTGGCGGTGCCCTCCACGGTCGGCGCCGCACCGGGGGTCTGGCTCCGCGTGCCGTTCTTGCTCCGAGGCCGCTTCATCTGCACCGGTGCTCGCATTCTTGACTCGTCCGCCCACAAAGCAGAGGTGACGGCCGGTCACATGGAGCACCCCCACCCCTGGTACGGCTTCCGACCATTCCAGCGCTTCTGTGAAGGGGGCGCGCATCGGCCGCTCCGCCACCCGAACGAGTGAACAACACTCATGAGTTGGCGAACAACTTCTCCGGGTGGCGCCGCAGGGCCCCGAAAGGCCCTCGGTTGGATCTTCCGGGCGGGCTTTGGCAGGATGCCCGCCCGCAGCTCCGCGGAGGTGACCGCTCCGCCTCTTCCGTCGCCCTCCGCGGGTTGGTACAGGCCATTTCCGGTCATTTGCAGGTCCGGTGAAGGAGTGTGCGGAGCCGGGCACACTGGTCGTCATGCGCAGCGATGTCGCCTCCCTCCCCGGCAGCCCCGAACGCCCCAACGAGGACTGGGTGGCCACCGCCCTGCCCTCTTCGGGCAGCGGGGGAACCGTCGTCCTCCTCGACGGCGTCACACCACCCGCCGGTGATGACGGTTGTGTGCACACCGTGCCGTGGTTCACCGCTCGGCTCGGCGGGGCTTTGACCGAACTGTCCGCTTCCCGGCCGGACATGTCCTTGTCCGAGATCCTGTCGCGGGCAATCCGGCGCACCGCGGAAGCCCACCGGGACACCTGTGACCTTTCTCACGTACGCACCCCTCAGGCAACCGTGGTGCTCGCCCGCTGGGACGACACCTCGGTCGAACACCTCGTCCTCTCCGACTCCGTCCTCCTCCTGGAGTCGCCGGAGGGGGCGGTGCGGGCCGTGCTCGACGACCGGCTCGACCGGGTGCCGGACGAGATCCTGCGCTCCCTCGCGGCGACGGACCGGCTGCGGAACCGGGAGGGGGGCTTCTTCACGGCGGCGGCGGACCCGGCGGTGGCGGAACGGGCGGTGACGGGGACGAGCCCGCGCGCGCGGGTGCGGTCCCTGGCCGCGCTCACGGACGGGGCGAGCCGCTGGGTGGAGCTGTTCGCCGAGGGCGACTGGGCGGAGTGCCACGGCGTCCTGCGCGAGGAGGGCGCGCTCGGCCTGCTCCAGCGGGTACGGATCCTGGAGGCGGCGGACGAGCGGGCGGGCGGGATACGTCGCTGGAAGCTGCACGACGACGCGACGGCCGCGTTCCTGGAGCTCGGCCCGGTCAGCCTTCCGCGCGCACGTTGAAGTGGTTCAGGAGGCGGGCGAGTTCGGCGACCTCGGCGCGGTCCCAGTCGGCGAGCTTGCGGACGTACCGCTCGCGACGGGCGTCGCGGACGCGCCGGAAGCGGTTCCGCCCCTCCTCGGTGAGACGGACGAGCGAGGCGCGGCCGTCGGCGGGGTCGGGGTCGCGGGCGACGAGCCCGAGGTCCTCCAGGGCGCGCAGCTGCCGGCTCATGGTGGCCTTGCCGACCCCGAAGTACCCGGCGAGTTCGGTGGCCCGCTGGGGGCCGGCGTCGTCGAGGCGGACGAAGAGCCCGTAGGCGGCGGGCTCCAGCTCGGGGTGGACCTCGCGGGCCATCTCGCCGGACTGGGCGCGGGCGCGGCGCAGGAAGACCGCCAGCTCGCGTTCGAGCGCGAGGAACTCCCGGTCGACCGCGACGGGCGGGGTGGCCCGGCTCGTACCGCCCGCGGACGGGGTGGCCCGGTGTTCGCTTCCCGAACCGCCCGCGGACGGGGTGGCCCGGTGTTCGCTTCCCGTACCGCTTCCGTGCACGTCAGCACCTCTCAGGAGTTCTCTCACGGCCCGCCGACGGCTTTCCGGCCGTTGAAAGTTTCTTCCGGCCGAGGCCATCGCCGCAGCTCCTTCAGAGTTTCGCAGGAGTAGACCAACGGCGGCGTCCGGGCCCCCTTCCGTCGGCCGGGTCTACGTGCGTAGCGTCATCACCGGCGTCATCGCTGACATGTCCACACCAGACCTGTCGACATCGCTCCCCCACCGATCCTTTCGGAGGCACGCAATGCGTGTGCACAGATCCGGAACGACCCTCGCCGGCGCCGCGCTCGCGGCCCTGGCCCTCCTCCTCCCCCTCGCCGGATCCGCCGGTGCCGCCCAGGACCCGGGCGTCCGGCAGGTTCCCGCGCGCGGCTCCGCCAGCATGGGCATGGGCGTCCTCGCCCACGACGGGCGCGACGGCGCACCCGGCGGCGGCTCCGGCCGGGCCGCGCAGACGGAAGGCGTGGACGTCTCCAGTCACCAGGGGAACGTCGCCTGGTCCACGCTGTGGAACAGCGGCGTCAGGTGGGCCTACGTGAAGGCGACGGAGGGCACCTACTACAAGAACACCTTCTTCGCCCAGCAGTACAACGGCTCGTACAACGTGGGCATGATCCGGGGCACGTACCACTTCGCCACCCCGGACACGACGACCGGCGCGGCCCAGGCGGACTACTTCGTCAACAACGGCGGGGGCTGGTCGCCGGACGGCAGGACCCTGCCGGGGGTGCTCGACATCGAGTGGAACCCGTACGGCGCGACCTGCTACGGCAAGACCCAGGCCGGGATGGTGAGCTGGATCCGCGACTTCGTGAATCGCTACAAGGCGAGGACCGGCCGGGACGCCGTCATCTACACGGCGACCAGCTGGTGGACCCAGTGCACCGGCAACTACGCGGGCTTCGCCGCGACCAACCCGCTGTGGATCGCGCGGTACGCCGCCACCGTGGGCGAACTCCCGGCCGGCTGGCAGTACTACACGATGTGGCAGTACACGTCCTCCGGCCCCACGGTCGGCGACCACAACCACTTCAACGGCGATCTCTCGCGGGTGCGGGCGCTCGCGAACGGCTGACGCCGACGTCTCACGAGGCGGCCCCCGGGTGTGTGGCACCCCCGGGGGCCGCTTCGGCTTTTCCGGCCGACCCTCTTGCCTATTGGTATGGACCAATGCGACGCTCTACGCCGATCGCCCGGTATTCAACTTCCCGGCGCTCAGCGCGCGTTGCTCGTTCCGTCCTCCCCCACGCACGAGAGAGAGCCCCCGCATGCAGTCCTCCCGCCGTACCGCCACCGGCGTGGCCGCCCTGTCCGCCGCCGCCGCACTCGTCAGCCTCACCCCCACCACCGCGAGCGCCCACGGTGCCGTCTTCAACCCCGTCAGCCGGGTGGCCGCCTGTTACGCCGAGGGCCCCGAGACGCCCAAGTCGCAGGTGTGCAAGGACCTCGTCGCCGACTCCGGCACCCAGCCGCTCTACGACTGGAACGAGGTCAACATCGCCAACGCCGCCGGCCAGCACCAGACGGTCATCCCGGACGGCAAGCTCTGCTCGGCGAACCGCGCGAAGTACCGGGCCCTGGACTGGGCGCGCACCGACTGGCCGGCGACCGCGGTCGCCGCGGGCTCCTTCGGCTTCAAGGTCCGGGTGACCGCCGCCCACGCCGGCACCATGACCGTCTACATCACCAAGCCGGGCTTCGACCCCACGCAGCCCCTGAAGTGGTCGGACCTGGACGCGACCCCCGTCGCCGTCTACAACACCACCCGCACCGCCACCGACGGCTTCTACAACTTCACGGGCACCCTCCCGGCCCGCACCGGCCGCCACATCGTCTACAAGGTGTGGCAGCGCAACGACAGCCCCGAGGCCTTCTACAGCTGCTCGGACGTCACCTTCGGCGCCGCGGCCGCGCCCGCGCAGGCCAAGGCCCCGACCGAGGCGAAGATCGCGGCGGGCGCGTCCCTGTCCACCGTGAGCCACGCGGGCCACGGCGGCGACGAGCAGGCGCCGGCCCTCTCCGCCGAGACCGCCGCGGCCCCCTCCTCGCCGCTCCCCCTCGCCCTGGCGGGCGCGGGCGGCCTCGCGGTCTTCGCGGCGGGCAGCCTGCTCCTGGGCCGGCGCCGGAACACGTCCGCCTCCTAGGAGCCGGATCTCCCGAGCGGGAAGAGGGCGGTGAGCCGGGGTAGCGCCAACCCCTCCGGTCGAGCCCCCTGCGGTTCGCCGTCCTCTTCCCAGCCCCGGCTGTCGGCGAGTTCGTCCGCGAGCTCCTCGGCCAGCTCCTCGACGGCGTCGAGGAACTCCTCGCCCTCGTCGTCCTCCTGGCCGGTCAGCTCGTCGTAGGCGTCCTGCGCCACGTAGTCGAGCTCCTCCCACTCCGGCCACTCGTCGTCGTCCCACTCGTCCTGGTGGCGTCCCACGAGAGCCCGCACCTCGGGCACGTCGGCCAGCGCGTCCGGGTCGGCGACGACCGACTCGTACACCTTGCGCCCCTGGCCCACCAGCCAGAGCGTGAAGTAGTCGAAGCCGTCGTCGGAGCAGGACCCGCCCTCGATCCGGTTCGCCGCCCGCCACAGCGCGTGCGTCGCCGCGGCCTCGCCCGCGTCCTCGAGGCGCACCTGGAACTCCACGCTCTCCGTGGCCGGCCGGCGGAGCAACTCCGTCCGCAGCCACTCCAGCCGCTCGTCCCGGTCACCGGGGCGGCGGCTCAACTCGTCCATGAGAGCCCAGAAGGCGTCTTCGTTCATGCGTACGAGCATGACACCCCTCGCTGACATCCAGGTGACGAATTTCCTCCGGTGCGCCCCGGCTCCCACCGGACACGGCGGAGCGGGGTGCCCCGTCCGAGGACACCCCGCTCACCGTGGGCCCGCTACGCCGCCACGCCCACCGGTACCGCCGCCGGAGCCAGCGCGATCTCCAGCACCTGACGGACGTCCGTCACCGGGTGGACCTCCAGCTTCTCCAGGATCTCGGCCGGGACGTCGTCCAGGTCGGCCTCGTTCCGCTTGGGGATCACGACCGTCGTGATGCCCGCCCGGTGCGCGGCGAGCAGCTTCTGCTTGACGCCGCCGATCGGGAGGACCCGGCCGGTGAGGGAGACCTCGCCGGTCATGGCCACGTCCGTGCGGACGAGCCGGCCGCTCAGCAGCGAGGCCAGTGCGGTCGTCATGGTGACGCCCGCGCTCGGGCCGTCCTTGGGGACGGCGCCCGCCGGGAAGTGGACGTGCACGCCGCGGTCCTTCAGACCGGTGACGGGCAGCTCCAGTTCCGCGCCGTGCGAACGGAGGAAGGAGAGCGCGATCTGCGCCGACTCCTTCATCACGTCGCCGAGCTGACCGGTGAGGGTCAGGCCGGAGGCGCCGGTCTCCGGATCGGACAGGGACGCCTCCACGAAGAGGACGTCACCGCCCGCGCCGGTCACCGCGAGCCCGGTGGCGACGCCGGGGACGGCGGTGCGGCGCTCCGCCGGGTCCTGGGCCGACTCCGGTACGTGGTGCGGCCGTCCGATGAGCCCCCGCAGGTCGTCGGGGCCGACCGTGAAGGGCAGTGCGCGTTCGCCGAGTTCGTGCTGGGCCGCGATCTTGCGGAGCAGCCGGGAGAGGGCGCGCTCCAGGGTGCGGACGCCCGCCTCGCGGGTGTACTCACCGGCCAGCCTGCGCAGGCTCGCGTCCTCCAGGACGACCTCGCCGGGCTCCAGGCCCGCGCGCTCCAGCTGCCGGGGCAGCAGGTGGTCGCGGGCGATGACGACCTTCTCGTCCTCCGTGTAGCCGTCGAGCCTGACCAGCTCCATACGGTCGAGGAGGGCCTCGGGGATGGCTTCGAGGACATTGGCCGTGGCCAGGAAGACGACGTCGGAGAGGTCGAGTTCGACCTCCAGGTAGTGGTCGCGGAAGGTGTGGTTCTGCGCCGGGTCGAGGACTTCGAGGAGGGCCGCCGCGGGGTCGCCGCGGAAGTCGGAGCCGACCTTGTCGATCTCGTCGAGCAGGATCACCGGGTTCATGGACCCGGCCTCCTTGATCGCGCGGACGATCCGGCCGGGGAGGGCGCCGACGTAGGTCCTGCGGTGACCGCGGATCTCCGCCTCGTCCCGTACGCCGCCGAGGGCGACCCGCACGAACTCGCGTCCCATCGCGTGCGCGACGGACTCGCCGAGGGAGGTCTTGCCGACGCCGGGCGGGCCGACGAGGGCGAGTACGGCTCCGCCGCGGCGGCCGCCGACCACGCCGAGGCCGCGCTCGGCACGCCTCTTGCGCACGGCCAGGTACTCGGTGATGCGCTCCTTCACGTCGTCCAGGCCCGCGTGCTCGGCGTCGAGGACGGCGCGGGCGCCCCTGATGTCGTACCGGGCCGCGCCGTCGTCGGATCGCTCGTTCCACGGCAGTTCGAGGACGGTGTCCAGCCAGGTGCGGATCCAGGAGCCCTCGGGGGACTGGTCGCTGGACCGCTCCAGCTTCTCGACCTCCTTGAGGGCGGCCTCGCGGACCTTCTCGGGCAGGTCGGCGGCCTCCACGCGGGCGCGGTAGTCGTCGGACTCGTCGGCCGCGTCCTTGGACTCGCCGTTGAGGTCGCGGAGCTCCTTGCGGACGGCTTCGAGCTGGCGGCGGAGCAGGAACTCGCGCTGCTGCTTGTCGACGCCCTCCTGGACGTCCTTGGCGATGGTCTCGGCGACGTCCTGCTCGGCGAGGTGCTCGCGGAGCTGGGCGGTGGCGAGCTTGAGGCGGGCGACCGGGTCGGCGGTCTCCAGGAGCGCGACCTTCTGCTCGACGGTGAGGAAGGGCGAGTAGCCGGAGTTGTCGGCGAGGGCGCCGACGCCGTCGATCTGCTGGACGCGGTCGACGACCTGCCAGGCACCGCGCTTCTTGAGCCAGCTGGTGGCCAGCGCCTTGTACTCCTTGATCAGGTCGGTGACCTGGCCGGGGAGCGGGTCGGGCAGGGTCTCCTCGACGGTGCCGCCCTCGACCCAGAGGGCCGCGCCGGGCCCGGTCGTACCGGCGCCGATGCGCACGCGGCCGATGCCGCGGATCAGGGCTCCGGGGTCGCCGTCGGACAGCCGTCCGACCTGCTCGACGGTGCCGAGGACGCCGGTTCCGGCGTAGGTCCCGTCGACGCGGGGCACGAGCAGCACCCGCGGCTTTCCGGCGCCGGGCCGGGCGGCGGCCTGGGCCGCCTCGACGGCGGCGCGCACCTCGTTGTCGGACAGGTCGAGCGGCACCACCATGCCGGGCAGCACGACCTCGTCGTCGAGCGGCAGCACGGGCAGAGTGAGCGGCACGGACGGCTTGGAGTCAGAAGCCATGATCTCCCCTTCGGCAGTCAAGTTGAGCTATGTGGACTCAATGCATGTGAGCCCGAGGATGTTCCCGACCGCCCGTTCGCTCTGAGCGATCACTCTCCCGTCGACCGGGCCCGAGCCGATGTAATGACCCTATGGATATCTCGTCTATTACATCGGCGTGGGTGGCGGGCTGGACCCTCTCCCGGGGGACCCCGGCGGCCGTCGCCGAGCCCTGGGGATACCGGATCGACGTCGGTCTCCCCCGGCACGTCGTGCGGCATGTCCTGCCCGCCCCCGACGCGGACTCCGTCGGCGCGCTCTGCGCCCGCCTCACAGCCCCGTACAGCTGGCTCAAGATCATGGCGGGCCCCGAGGACGCGGCCGCGTGGATCACCGACGGGTGGACCGTCCCCGACGACCCCGGCTTCATGATGGTCAAGCCGCTCGACCCCGGGACCCGGCCCGTGCCGCCGGAGGGGTACGCCCGGACCACCGAGGTCAGGGACGGCGTCATCCGGGTCCGGATCCTCGCCCCCGACGGCACCCTGGCCGCCCGCGGCCAGATCGCGCCCACCGGCTCGACCGCCGTCGCCGACCAGATCGAGACCGACACCGCGCACCGGCGGCGCGGTCTCGGCGCCAACGTCATGCGCACCCTGGAGGCCGCCGCCGCCCAGGCGGGCGCCGGGACCGGGGTGCTCTCCGCGACCACGGACGGGCTCGCGCTGTACGACTCGCTGGGCTGGCGGTACCGGGGGCCGCTCACCGGAATCGTCCGGGACGGCCCCTGACGTACGGCCCCGGGCCCCGGCCGTCCCGACCGAACCCGGCCGTCCGGCTGCGCGCCGCGCCCGTCACCCGGCATGCTCGGTCCATGGTGCGAGGCGTACGGCGGACGTGGTGCGGGGCCCTGCTGCTGGCGGGTGCCCTGGTCGGCGGCGTGAGCGGCTGCGGGTCGGGCGGCGGGTCCGCGCCGGGCGCCACCGGCCCCACCGCCACCGCACCCGGCGCCACCACCGGCCCGGGCAACACCGGCCCGGGCACCACCACCGCCACGCCGGGAACCCCGAGCACCCCGAGCACTGCGGGAACCCCGGGCACTGCGGGCACCCCGTCGGCCGACCCGCAGCCGGGTGAGGTCCTCGTCGAGGTGGTCGTGAGCGGTGGCCTCGCCGGAGTCCGCAACCGGCTCGTCGTCCACTACGACGGCGGCTGGACCAGCCGCTCCGGAACCGAGCCGCCCCGCACCGGTCGGCAGACCCCCGCCGAGGCCGCCGAGCTCCGGGCCGCCCTGGAGGACCCCGCGTACGCCCGGGTCCCCGAGCGGCCCACCGGCAGCCCGGTCGCCGACGGCTTCCGGTACTCCGTGACGTACCGCCACCGCCTCGTCGTCGCCGGCGACGGGGAACGCCCTCCCGCCCTCCGGCGGGTCTTCGCCGCCCTCCCGGAGGGCGGCCCGCCGACGGACCCCTGAGCGGAGGGACACGCACCGGGCCGGGCACGCGCGCGATCCCGTGGACGGAACCGGCACACACGCGCGATCCCGTGAACCGGACCGGCCCGCGCGGGCGATAGAGAGGGCGTGAGACTGTTGCGCCCCGCAGGGGGAGGCCCCGCCGGGGGCGACGAGGACGACTCCGCGCTGCTGCGCGCGGTCGCCCGGGGGGACACCGAGGCGCTCGCCGTGCTGTACGACCGGCACGCCGGCTGGCTGCACGCGCGCCTCGCCCGGCGCTGCCCGGACGAGGAGACCGTACGGGAGGTCCTCCAGGACACCTTCGTCACGGTCTGGCGCTCGGCGGGCGGCCACCGGGGCCGGGGCGAGGCCGGTGGCTGGCTCTGGGTGATCGCCGCCCGGCGGCTGGTCGACGCCCAGCGGGCACGCGCCCGCGTGGAGCGCGCCGCCACCCCGGCGGAACCGCCCCCGACCGCGCCCTCCGCCGAGGAACGGGTGCTCGCGGGCCTGGAGTACGGGGAGGTGGGCGCCGCCCTCGACCGGATCTCTCCCGAACTCGCCGAGGTCCTGCGGGCGACCGTCGTCGACGGCCTGACGACCCGCGAGACCGCCCGGCTCCTCGGCATACCCGAGGGCACCGTCAAGACCCGCGCCCTGCGCGCCCGCCGCGAACTGCGCGCGGCTCTCGGGGCGCCCCGCCCCGGGGGACCCCACGCCCTGGGAGGCACCGCATGACGTCCCCCTGGCACGTCACCGAGACCCTGGCGGCCCGTTACGCGCGGGGCACGGCCCCCGAGACGGACGCCTGGTCCCTGGAGAAGCACGTCGAGTCCTGCGGCGGCTGCGCGGCCCGCGTCTCGGCCGCCGTCCGCTCCGGCGCGGCGGGCCCCGTCCTCGCGTCCGTCCGCGACGAGCTCCTGACCTCCCTCGGACACCTCCCCGCGCCGGCCGCCGCCAACGGGGGCTCCCGGCGGCGCGCGCCCGCCGCCGGGAGCCCCCTCGGGCGCTGGGCGCGGTTCTGGTGGGCTGTCGGGCCCGCGCTTCGCGGGTCCTGGGTGGTGGCCGTGCTCCTCGTCGTCGGCGGGGCCTTCGCACTCGCCCACGGGGCCGGCTTCCGGGGCGCGCGGAGCCTGCTGCTCGCCGTCTCGCCGCTCCTTCCGCTCGCCGGGGTCGCCGTCTCGTACGGGCGGCACGCCGATCCGCTGTACGAGATCACCGCCGCCACCCCGTCCGGCGGACTGCGGCTGCTGCTCACCCGTACCGCCGCCGTCCTGGCCGTGTGCGTGCCGCTGCTGACGGCCGCCGGGGCGCTGCTGCCGCCGGTGGCCGGCTTCCCGGGCGCGGCCGCGTGGCTGCTCCCGGGTCTCGCGCTGACCCTGGGCGCGCTCGCGCTCGGTTCGTTCGTGGGCTGCAGGGCGGCGGCCGCGACGCTCGGCGGCGGCTGGCTGCTCACCGTCACGGGCCCTCTGCTCGGCCGGCCGGACGCGGGTGCCGCTCCGGGGATGGCCGCGCTCGCCCCGTACTTCTCCGGCCCCGCAGCTCAAGGGGGGTGGGCGGCCGCCGCGCTCGCCTGCGCCGGCCTGCTCGCGCTGCGGCGCCGTTCCTTCGACCACCTGGAGCCCCGGTGAACATCCCGACCGCCGTCGCGGTGACCGGACTGACCGTCCGCCACCGCCGTACCGTCGCCCTCGACCGGCTCGACCTCTCCCTCGGGCCCGGCGTCCACGGCCTGCTCGGCCCGAACGGAGCCGGGAAGACCTCCCTCATCCGGGTCCTCGCGACCGTCGCCGCGCCCTCCTCGGGCCGGGTGGAGCTGCTCGGCGGCGACGCCACGAGCCACCGCGACCGGACCGGCATCCGGCGCCGGCTCGGGTATCTGCCCCAGGAGTTCGGCTACTACCCGGGATTCACCGTGCGGGAGTTCGTCGCGTACGTCGCCTGGCTCAAGGAGCTGCCGGCCGACCGGGTCCCGGCGGCCGTGGAGCGCGCGGTGCGGCGGGTCGGGCTCGGCGACCGGATCGACGCGCGGATGAAGACGCTCTCGGGCGGCATGGTCCGGCGCGCCGGGATCGCCCAGGCGATCGTGAACGGACCCGAGCTGCTGCTGCTCGACGAACCGACCGCCGGTCTCGACCCGGAACAGCGGGTCGAATTCCGCTCGCTGCTGAGGGAGTTGGGCACGGAGGCGACGGTGGTGGTCTCCACGCACCTGGTGGAGGACGTGGCCGCCGCGTGCACCGAGGTGGCCCTGATCGAGGCGGGCCGGCTCGCCTTCCAGGGCACGACGGCCGAACTGACGGCACTCGGCGGCGCGTCCGCCGAGGCGGACGACTCCACGACGCACGCCGTCGAGCGCGGCTACACCGCCGCCCTGCGCGCCCACCGGTCGTCCACGGAGACGAAGGGGGCGCTCCGATGACCGCCACCCTCACCCCGCCGGGCACCGAGCCGACCGCGCCCGTACGGGCCCCCTCGCCGCTCCTGACCGAGCTGCGGCGCGGACTCGGCCCGTGGGCCGGCGCCGCCGTCGCCCTCACCCTGCTCCTGACGATGTACGGCAAGGCGCCCGGCTGGCAGGCCCGCTGGAGCGACGCCACGAACATGCTGCACGTCGCCGCCGGGCTGCTCGGCGGGCCGCTCGCGCTCGCCGCGGGCTGCTGGCAGGGCGGCCGGGACCGGCGGCGCCGGACGGTGGACCTCTGGGAGTCCGTCCCCCGGCCGCCGCTGCGCCGGGTGCTCGTCGCGGCGGCCCCGTCCGCGCTCTGGCCCGCCGCCGGTGTGCTCCTGGCCGACGCCGTCTGCCTCCTCGCGACCTGGCCGTACGTCTCCGGTGGCCGTCCCTTCCTCGAACTCCTCGCCGCCGACGTGGTGGCGGTCGGCGCCCTCGGCGCGCTCGGCCATGTCGCCGGACGGGTGGTCCGCTGGCGGCTCACGGCCCCGCTCCTGGGCATCGTCGGGTACGTGGGGCTCGCCGTCGCCACGTACGCGGAGAGCGCCGCGCGCTGGCTGGGACCCGCCGCCGAGCACCAGTCCTTCTGGGACCGGCCGGTGTGGTGGTTCGGGCCCGTGTCGATGGCGTGGACGGCGGGTCTCGCGCTCACCGCGCTCCTCGCGTACGGCCTCCGTCCGGCCCGGCTGCGGCCGATCGCGCTGGTTCCGCTGGCCGTGGCGGTCGCCGCCGCCGGCCTGATCCTGCGCCTTCCGGCGGACCAGGGGCCGTGGCGCCCGGACCCGGCCCTGGCCCGGCAGGTCTGCGACGACGGCACGCCGCAGGTGTGCCTGACGGCCCTGGACCAGAATCTGCTGCCGGAGGTGTCGGCGGTGCTCGCCCCGCTGAACGCCCGCCTCAGGGGGCTGCCCGGCGCCCCGGTGCGCTGGGTGGCCGGCCCGTACGGACCCACCCGCCCCGGCGACGTCGAGCTGCCCGACGCCGCCGAGGACGCGACGCGCGGTCGGCTCACCCGCCCCGACGTGTACCTGAACTCAGCCGTGACCTGGCTGTTCTCGGACACGTGCGAGCCGGGCGACGGCACGGGCCCGAACGCGCGCCGGGCGAGCGACATCCACCTCGCCGTCTCCGAGTGGCTGGCTCCGACCCCCGCCGACTACGGCCCCGACCCCACCGCCGCCCTGCCGTACATCGAGCGGCTACGCGCCAAGACCCCGGCCGGGCAGCGCGACTACCTGGCCCGCTATCTCGGGGCGAACAGCTGCCACCCGGACGAGGTGCCGGTCCCGTGAGGCTCTACCTGCGCTCCCGCGCGGTGCCCGCCACGCTCGCCGCCCTCGTCGGCACGGCGGTGGTCGCCGCCCTCGCGGCCCGCTGGCTGCTGTCACTGCCCGGCTTCGACCACACGGCCCGGCTGCCGGTCGTCGTCTTCGGCCCGCTGCTCGCGGTGGCCGCGATCGGCACCGGCCTGCACACGCCGAGCGACGAGCTGGACCGTACGGCGGTCCGCCCGTGGTGGCCCCGGCGCCTCGCCCACCTGCTCGCCCCGACCGCGCTCGCCGTCGGCCTGCTGGCCCTCGCCGTGCCGGGTCACGCGGAGGCCTTCGGGCCGCCCGCCGCCGTACGCAACACGCTGGGGCTCGCGGGGGTGACGGCGGGCGCCGCCGCCCTCGTGGGGGCCCGGCTGAGCTGGCTGCCGCCCGCCTTCTCCGTCGGCGCGGTCTATCTGGCGGCGCCGTCCCGGCCGGGCGGTACGGCCCAGTGGTGGGCCTGGGTGATGCAGCCGGGTCCGCAGGGCGGGGCGTGGACGGTGGCGGTCGCCGCGTTCGTGGCCGGTTCCGGTCTGTACGTGTGGCGGGGCGGCCGACGGGTTCCGGCCGCCGAGTCCTGATCCGCGCCCCTCCCGTCGGCGGAAGCCCGCACGGGGCGCCGGAGCCCTCCCCGTGCGGCGTGGCCCCACGCGCCGTCCGACCCGGTCCTTCGTCCGGCGCCGCGCACCGCGTGCCTTCGTCCGGCGCCGCGCACCGCGTGCGGAGCGGTGCCCGCCGGTGCCCACGCCTGTCCGGAACCCATCTCTCCTCCCCCGTAACGGGTTTGTCCCGGCCGCGTCGCCCCGCGAGGATGGGCCGGGACCGACCGCCGAGACGAGAGCGGAGACCGCAGATGCCGGCACCTGTGACCCTCGACCGCCGTGAAGGACCGTACGGAGAGGTCGTACTGCGCCGCCGTGCCGAGCACTTCGAGATCATCGCCAACGGGACCTTCCTGATGGACACCTCCGACGGGCGTTCCGAGCGGCTCCTGATCGACGCCGCGCAGGCCGCGCTGTCCGACGCCGCCCGCGCCGGTGCCTCCGTCCTCGTCGGCGGCCTCGGCGTCGGCTTCTCCCTCGCCCACGCCGCCGCCGACCCCCGCTGGAGCCGGATCACCGTCGTCGAGCGGGAGGAGGCGATCGTCGACTGGCACCGGCGGGGACCGCTCGCGTCGATCTCCGGCGCGGCTCTGGCCGATTCCCGCACCGTGATCCTGCACACGGACCTGGTGGACCACCTCGCCACCTCCTCCGACACGTACGACGCCCTCTGCCTGGACATCGACAACGGGCCGGACTGGACGGTCACCGAGGACAACGAATCCCTGTACACGGCCGAGGGATTGGCGGCCTGCGCGGCCCGGCTCAATCCGGGCGGAGTGCTCGCCGTGTGGTCCGCCCAGCCCTCCGCCGATTTCGAAGGGTCCTTGCGGAATGCCGGATTCAGCGGGGTACGGACGGAAGAGATCCCCGTTGCCCGGGGCGTCCCCGACGTGGTCCACCTCGCCGTCCGTCCCGGATAGCTCCTGGATAGCCGGGACGCCGCCGGTACCTCTAGGCTGCTGAGCCGACATCGGCGACGCGAGGCGGGGCAATGGAGCAGACACACACCACTCACCACGGTGCGGCGGCCACTCCGGGGGCCCAGCGGCGCGTCCTGGTGGTCGAGGACGACGCGACGATCGTCGAGGCGATCTCCGCCCGGTTGCGCGCCGAGGGCTTTCTCGTGCAGACCGCGACCGACGGCCCGGCGGCCGTCGACGCGGCCGAGGCCTGGCAGCCGGACCTGATGGTCCTCGACGTGATGCTGCCCGGTTTCGACGGCCTGGAGGTGTGCCGCCGGGTCCAGGCCCAGCGCCCCGTCCCGGTCCTCATGCTGACCGCCCGCGACGACGAGACCGACATGCTGGTCGGCCTGGGCGTGGGCGCCGACGACTACATGACCAAGCCGTTCTCCATGCGTGAACTGGCCGCCCGGGTGCACGTGCTGCTGCGCCGGGTGGAGCGGGCCGCGCTCGCGGCGGTCACCCCGCGCAGCGGCATCCTGCGCCTGGGCGAGCTGGAGATCGACCACGCCCAGCGCCGGGTCCGGGTCCGCTCCGAGGACGTGCACCTGACCCCGACCGAGTTCGACCTGCTGGTCTGCCTGGCGAGCTCCCCCCGGGCGGTCCTCTCCCGCGAGCAGCTGCTCGCCGAGGTCTGGGACTGGGCGGACGCCTCGGGAACCAGAACCGTGGACAGCCACATCAAGGCGCTGCGCCGGAAGATCGGGGCCGAGCGGATCCGCACGGTCCACGGCGTCGGCTACGCGCTGGAGACCCCGGCGCTGTGAGCCGGCGGGGGCCCGGAGGGCCGCGGGAGCAGCGGGGGCCCGGCGGTGCGGTGCGCCGGCGGCGTCGGATCGTGATCTCGATCAAGACCAAGCTGGGCACGCTGGTCGTCGGGGCGGTCCTGCTGACCTCCTGCCTGGCCCTGGTGGCGATCCGCACGTCCACGGAGTTCCGGTACATCACGATCTTCGCCATGATCGCGACCCTGTTGATCACCCAGTTCGTGGCGCAGTCCCTGACGGCTCCGCTCGACGAGATGACGACGGTGGCCGGGACGATCTCGCGCGGGGACTTCACCCGCCGGGTGCGGGGCGCGGACCGGCGGGACGAGCTGGGCGACCTCGCGTCGACGATCAACCGGATGGCGGACGACCTGGAGGCGGTCGACCGGCACCGCAAGGAGCTGGTGGCCAACGTGTCGCACGAGCTCCGCACCCCGATCGCCGCGCTCAGGGCCGTACTGGAGAACGTCGTGGACGGGGTCTCCGAGGCTGATCCGGAGACGATGCGGGGGGCGCTCAAGCAGACCGAGCGGCTGGGTCGGCTCGTGGAGACGCTGTTGGACCTGTCGCGCCTTGACAACGGTGTCGTCGGACTGCGGGCGAGCCGTTTCGAGGTCTGGCCGTACCTCTCGGGAGTTCTGCGGGAAGCGAACCTGGCCGCCTCGCAGCGCGGGCTCTCGTCCACCTCGGGCCTGCACAACCGCACGGACGTCCATCTGCACCTGGACGTGTCGCCGCCGGAGCTGGTCGCGCACGCGGACGCGGAGCGGCTGCACCAGGTGATGGCGAACCTGATCGACAACGCGGTGAAGCACTCGCCGCCGCACGGCCGGGTCACGGTCAGGGCCCGGCGCGGCCGGTATCCGGACTCGCTGGAGCTGGAGGTCGAGGACGAGGGCCCCGGCATCCCCGAGTCGGAGCGGCACAAGGTCTTCGAGCGCTTCAACCGGGGTACGGCGGCGCACCGGTCGGGGCCGGGGAGCGACGGCGGCACGGGGCTCGGGCTCGCGATCGCCCGTTGGGCGGTGGATCTGCACGGCGGCGGGATCGGTGTGGCCGAATCCGCACGCGGCTGCCGCATCAGGGTCACTCTTCCGGGAAGTCCCCGTCCGAGAGATTGACGTAGGGTCGAACAGGAGGAGCCGGGTCCCGCGCGGCGCGGCGCTCCGGTGGACCCTGTTCACCGGGGCGTACACGAGCGGGACGTGGTCAGAGGTGCGGCCGAAGCGGGCCGTGCTCGTGCTTCTCCGTACCCTCACAGCGGTGAAACCCCGCTTGTTTCCCGCCATTCACGGCCCCGAAACACCCCGTCAAGTGTGACTTGCGCGACGTTGGTGCGCCCGGCCTGCACCTCCCGGCCGGACAGGCGTAGCCTTGATTCCCGCTGTCCATCACCTTGTGAAGCGGAAGAGGGCGGTTGCCGCCGTGTCGTCTCAGTCCCCCAGTACCCCGAGCTCCCCGACCGACCAAGACGGGCAGGGCCAGAACCCTGCAGCCGCCTTCGGTGCCAATGAGTGGCTCGTCGACGAGATCTACCAGCAGTACCTCCAGGACCCGAATTCGGTCGATCGTGCCTGGTGGGACTTCTTCGCCGACTACAAGCCCGGAACGTCGGAGACCCCGGCCGCCCCGGCACCCACCACGCAGAGCGCGCCCGCCGCGCAGCAGGCGGGCCCCGCACAGGCCGCGCCTGCCGCTCCTGCGGCCGTTCCGGCCCCCGCGCCCGCTCCGGCCGCGACCCCGGCCCCCGCGCCCGCTCCGGCTCCCGTGAAGCCCGCCGCGGCCCCGGCCGCGCCGGTCGCCGCGAAGCCGGCCGCCGCCGCTCCGGCCGCGGCGAAGGCCGCGCCGGCGACCGAGGCCCCCGCCGGCCCCGAGCTGATCACGCTGCGCGGCCCCGCCGCCGCGGTCGCGAAGAACATGAACGCCTCCCTGGAGGTGCCGACGGCCACGTCCGTCCGCGCCGTCCCGGTGAAGCTGCTCTTCGACAACCGGATCGTGATCAACAACCACCTGAAGCGCGCCCGGGGCGGGAAGATCTCCTTCACGCACCTCATCGGCTACGCGATGGTGCAGGCGATCAAGGCCATGCCGTCGATGAACTACTCCTTCGCGGAGAAGGACGGCAAGCCGACCCTGGTCAAGCCGGAGCACGTGAACTTCGGTCTCGCGATCGACCTGGTGAAGCCCAACGGCGACCGCCAGCTCGTCGTCGCGGGCATCAAGAAGGCCGAGACGCTCAACTTCTTCGAGTTCTGGCAGGCGTACGAGGACATCGTCAAGCGCGCCCGCGTGGGCAAGCTCACGATGGAGGACTTCACCGGCGTCACGGTCTCCCTGACGAACCCCGGTGGCCTCGGCACCGTCCACTCCGTGCCGCGTCTGATGCCCGGACAGTCGGTCATCATGGGTGTCGGCTCGATGGACTACCCGGCCGAGTTCCAGGGCACCTCCCAGGACACCCTGAACAAGCTGGGCATCTCGAAGGTCATGACCCTGACCTCGACGTACGACCACCGGGTCATCCAGGGCGCCGCCTCCGGCGAGTTCCTGCGCGTCGTCGCCAACTTCCTCCTCGGCGAGGAGGGGTTCTACGACGACATCTTCAAGGCCCTGCGCATCCCCTACGAGCCGGTCCGCTGGCTCAAGGACATCGACGCCTCGCACGACGACGACGTCACCAAGGCCGCGCGCGTCTTCGAGCTCATCCACTCCTACCGGGTCCGCGGCCACGTCATGGCCGACACCGACCCGCTGGAGTACAAGCAGCGCAAGCACCCCGACCTGGACATCACCGAGCACGGCCTCACCCTGTGGGACCTGGAGCGGGAGTTCGCGGTCGGCGGCTTCGCCGGCAAGTCGATGATGAAGCTCCGCGACATCCTCGGCGTGCTGCGCGACTCGTACTGCCGCACCACCGGCGTCGAGTTCATGCACATCCAGGACCCGAAGCAGCGCAAGTGGATCCAGGACCGCGTCGAGCGCCCGCACTCCCGTGTGGAGCGCGAGGAGCAGCTGCGGATCCTGCGCCGGCTCAACGCGGCGGAGGCCTTCGAGACCTTCCTGCAGACGAAGTACGTCGGCCAGAAGCGCTTCTCCCTGGAGGGCGGCGAGTCCGTCATCCCGCTGCTCGACGCGGTCATCGACTCGGCCGCCGAGTCGCGCCTCGACGAGGTCGTCATCGGCATGGCCCACCGCGGCCGTCTGAACGTCCTGGCGAACATCGTCGGCAAGTCGTACGCGCAGATCTTCCGCGAGTTCGAGGGCAACCTCGACCCGAAGTCGATGCACGGCTCCGGCGACGTCAAGTACCACCTGGGCGCCGAGGGCACCTTCACCGGTCTGGACGGCGAGGAGATCAAGGTCTCCCTGGCCGCCAACCCCTCGCACCTGGAGGCGGTCGACCCGGTCCTGGAAGGCATCGTCCGCGCCAAGCAGGACGTCATCAACAAGGGCGGCACGGACTTCACCGTCCTGCCCGTCGCCCTGCACGGTGACGCGGCCTTCGCCGGCCAGGGTGTCGTCGCCGAGACGCTGAACATGTCGCAGCTGCGCGGCTACCGCACCGGCGGCACGGTCCACATCGTCATCAACAACCAGGTCGGCTTCACCGCCGCCCCGGAGTCCTCGCGTTCCTCGATGTACGCGACCGACGTGGCCCGCATGATCGAGGCGCCGATCTTCCACGTGAACGGCGACGACCCGGAGGCCGTGGTCCGCGTCGCGCGGCTCGCCTTCGAGTTCCGCCAGACGTTCAACAAGGACGTCGTGATCGACCTCATCTGCTACCGCCGCCGCGGTCACAACGAGGGCGACAACCCGCAGTTCACCAACCCGCAGATGTACAACCTGATCGACAAGAAGCGTTCGGTGCGCAAGCTGTACACCGAGTCGCTCATCGGTCGCGGCGACATCACCCTCGAAGAGGCGGAGCAGGCGCTCCAGGACTTCCAGGGCCAGCTGGAGAAGGTGTTCGCGGAGGTCCGCGAGGCCACCGCCGCCCCGACCCCGGCGCATGTCCCGGACGCCCGCGCCGAGTTCCCGGTCGGTGTCACCACCGCGGTCTCCACGGAGGTCGTGAAGCGGATCGCCGAGTCGCAGGTCACCATCCCGGAGCGGATCACGGTCCACCCGCGTCTGCTGCCGCAGATGCAGCGCCGCGCCGCGTCCATCGACGACGGCACCATCGACTGGGGCTTCGGCGAGACCCTCGCCATCGGCTCCCTGCTGATGGAGGGCACCCCGGTCCGGCTCTCCGGCCAGGACTCCCGCCGCGGCACCTTCGGCCAGCGCCACGCGGTCCTGGTCGACCAGGAGACCGGCGAGGACTACACCCCGCTGCTCTACCTGACCGAGGAGCAGGCCCACTACAACGTCTACGACTCGCTGCTCAGCGAGTACGCGGCGATGGGCTTCGAGTACGGCTACTCGCTGGAGCGCCCGGACGCCCTGGTCGTCTGGGAGGCCCAGTTCGGTGACTTCGTCAACGGCGCGCAGACCGTCGTCGACGAGTTCATCTCCTCGGCCGAGCAGAAGTGGGGCCAGACCTCCGGCGTCACGTTGCTCCTGCCGCACGGCTACGAGGGCCAGGGCCCGGACCACTCGTCCGCCCGCCCGGAGCGCTTCCTCCAGATGTGCGCCCAGGACAACATGACGGTCGCCATGCCGACGCTGCCGTCGAACTACTTCCACCTCCTGCGCTGGCAGGTGCACAACCCGCACCACAAGCCGCTCATCGTCTTCACCCCGAAGTCGATGCTGCGTCTGAAGGCCGCGGCGTCCAAGGTGGAGGAGTTCACCACCGGCGGCTTCCGCCCGGTGATCGGCGACTCGACGGTGAACCCGGCCGACGTCCGCAAGGTCGTCTTCTGCGCGGGCAAGGTCTACTACGACCTGGAGGCCGAGCGTCAGAAGCGCGGTGACACGGAGACCGCGATCATCCGTCTGGAGCGTCTGTACCCGCTGCCGGGTGCCGAGCTCCAGGCCGAGATCGCCAAGTACCCGAACGCCGCGAAGTACATCTGGGCGCAGGAGGAGCCGGCGAACCAGGGTGCCTGGCCGTTCATCGCGCTCAACCTGATCGACCACCTGGACCTGGCGGTCGGCGCGGACATCCCGGCGGGCGAGCGCCTGCGCCGGATCTCGCGTCCGCACTCCTCCTCCCCGGCGGTCGGCTCGGCCAAGCGCCACCAGGCGGAGCAGCAGCAGCTGGTCAACGAGGTCTTCGACGCCTGATCGTCGCCCTCGGAGCACGTACGGAGGCCCGGCACCCCGCGAGGGGGTGCCGGGCCTCCGGCGTACGCGCGGCCGGGTCAGAGGTTCGCCTCGAAGTCCCAGTACGGGCGGTTGCGCTGGCGCGCCGAGAGGGTGTGGGGGTGCTGGGCGCCCAGGGTCCTGGTGAGGGTGAGCAGGGCGTCCTCCTCCAGCTTCCCGGCCTCCTCGGTCTCGCGCAGTCCGCGCAGGTCGGTGGCGAGCGCGACCTGGCAGGAGAGGGTCAGCGGGTGCTCGTGGCCCATGACGTGGCGGGCCCGGCGGAGGGTGTCCCGGCTGAGTTCGGCGGCCTCGGACACCCGCCCGTTGAAGTTGCGGGCGGCGGTGGCGTTGAGGGCGCAGCCGAGGACCCAGGGGTGGTCGGGGCCGAGGGCGGCGGTGAGTCCGGCGAGCGCCGCCTCCAGCATGGTCATGGCCTCGGTGCGCTCGCCGGCCGCCTGCATCACCAGGGCGGTGTTGGCGAGGACGCCGGTGGAGACGGGGTGGGCGGGTCCGAGCAGGGCGCGGTAGCCGGCCTCGGCCTCGTTGATGAGGGCGCGGGCCCGGTCGAGGTCGCCGTGCTCGCGCAGGTAGTTGGCGTAGTTGGTGACGGCGGAGAGCGTGAGGTAGTGGCCGCGCCCCTGGGCTTGTTCGAGGTGGTCGAGGACCCCGGCCATGACGGCCCCGATGTCCTCCTTGAAGCCGCCTTCGCGGCGCCGGCAGAGGGCGAGCTGGCTGCGTGCGTAGAGGGTCTGCTGGTGCTGCGCGCCGAGGATCTTCACATGGAGGCGGACGTTGGCCTCCTGGCGGCCGAGGGCCTCGCGGTAGCGGCCGAGCAGCCGGAGGTCCTGGGCGACGGCGTTGTTGGAGTTGAGGGTGGAGGGGTGGTGGGGGCGCAGGATGTTCTCGCAGCGGGCGAGGGTGTCGGCGTCCTGCTCGTACGCCTGCTGGTAGCGGCCGAGCATCCGCAGGACGACGCCGACGTTGTGCCGGGCGGCGAGGGTGAGCTGCTGGGTCTCGCCGAGGAGGGTCCGCGCCTCGGCGAGGACCTCGCGCTGGAGGTGTTCGGACTCCTTGTACTGGCCGAGGAAGCGCAGGTCGCGGGCGATGCAGATCTTGGACTTGAGTTCGCCGAGCTCGTCGGGGTGGTCGGCCGCGGTGAGCAGGTTGCGGCGGGTGAGGTCGAGTTCGTACGCCTCGCGGAAGCCGCCGCTGCGGCGCAGGATGTCGCCTTCCACGGTGGTGAGTTCCTGCATGTGCGGGGAGAGCGGGTCCATGAACCCGGTCCAGCTGCCGCGGATGCGTTCGGCGAGGCGGGTGCCGGCCTTGTACTCGCCGCTGCGGTCGCAGTAGCGCAGGCAGTTGAGGACGGTGGTCTGGATGCGCGGGTCGGTGCTCCGCAGCGCCCCGGAGGGCTCCAGGTGGGGCAGGAGTTCGGAGTAGCGGGGCCAGTTCCGGCTGTCGGTCGGGTTCCCGGGGTCGGCCTCGGCGAGGAGGGTGCGGACGGCCTTGCGGTGGGCTTCGCGGTGCTCGCCGTCGGTGAGCCGGGACACGATGTCGTGGACGAGCCGGTGCATGTGGACCGACTCCTGCTGGGGTACGGCCTCCTCGCTGACGGGCCCGCGGGTCTCCCGGGTGAGCACCGAGTAGTTGACGAGGGTGTCGAGGGCCCGGGACCAGGCGGGCAGGTCGGTCGCCATCCACCGCAGGTCCTCGGGGAGCGGGGCCTGCGGGTGGGCGCGGACGATGCCGAGGGGGATGCGGCCGGGGGCGAAGGAGGCGCAGAGGCTGAGGATGTCGATGGCCTGGGGCTGGGCGCGCCGGAGCCGGTTGATCAGTATCGACCAGGAGGTGAGGGAGGTGTTGGGCATGCCGTCGCCGCCGCGGGGTTCGTCGACGGTGGAGAGCCGTCCTTCGCGGACCATGCGCAGGTATTCGGAGGCCTCCATGCCGGACTCTCCGAGCCAGGCGGCGGCCTGGACGAGGGGCAGGGGTACGTCTCCGAACTCGGCGGCGACCTCGTCGGCCTCGGCGGCGGTGATGTGCGGGGCCCGGCGCATGAGGTAGCCGGTGGATTCGGCGCGGTCGAAGTTGCGGACCGGGAGCACGTCGGTGTGTTCGCGCCAGCCGTGGTTGCGGGAGGTGATGAGGACGTGTCCGGGGCCGTGCGGGAGCATGACGTTGACGCCCTCGATGTCGTCCCAGCCGTCGAAGACGACGAGCCAGCGGCCGTGCGGGTCGCCGCGGCGGAGGGCTTCACGAACGGCGCGGATGCGTTCGCCGGGCTCGCTGCCGGTGGGGAGTTCGAGGGCGACGGCGAGTTCGCCGAGGCGGTCGCGCTGGACGTTGCGGTCGTCGGAGCTGACCCACCAGATGACGTCGTAGTCGGAGCTGAAGCGGTGGGCGTACTCGGCGGCGATCTGGGTCTTGCCGATGCCGGACATGCCGAGGAGGGTGTACGCGGCGTTGCCGCGCTCGGCGTCCATGAGCCGTTCCTGGAGCTCGGTGAGGAGGTCGTCGCGGCCCGTGAAGCGGGGGTTGCGGCGGGGTACCTCGCCCCAGATGTCCGGCGGGGTGTCGGGGTAGCGCACGAGGGCGGCCGGTGCGATCCGCCGGGCGGGGGAACGGCGCGGTTCGATGTCGAGCCTGCCGAGGAGCCGGGCCTCGGCCTCCTCCTCGCCGACGCCCCAGAGGCTGACGGGTTCGAGGACGGCGGTGGCCGGGAGCAGGGTGCGGTTGGTGAGGTTGACGGCGGCGAAGCGGTCGGCGTGGTTGGCGACGAAGCTGCGCAGGACGTCGTTCCACTCGCCGGAGGCGCGGGGGCCCAGTTCGAAGAACCAGTCGTCGAGGACGAGGAGGACCCGGCCGCGGGCGAGGAGCAGGTCGCCGAGCGAGTCCTCCAGGGGGATCTCGCGGGGCGGGTCCCAGCGTTGCAGGGTGGCGCGGACGCCGTGGGTGTCGAGGCGCTGGTTGATCCAGGCCGCCCAGGGTCGGTGGTAGCCCGGAAAGACGACGAGGACGTGTTCGGGAGCGGCTCTGCCACCGCCGTCCGCCGAAGCGCCGCCCGACCGCTGTTCCGCCATGTGTGCATCTCCCGTCCCGCTCACGCGCAACGCAGTGTCATGTGCCGTGGGCACAGTGTTACCCAAGGGCTCGCCGGCCGGGGCCGAGGCTCGCATGATGCTTCCGCATTTGCCGGGCGAACTCCCTTCCCTCATTGGTCAGTTCATCGGATTCAAGCAGGATCGCCAGGGCTGCGGCCACCTGATCGTGGACATGGTCGAACCTCTGCGCGGACCGTACGCGCCACTCCCCCGACACTCCGGCGGCGCGCGGGGCCCGAGCCGCCCGGTGCCACAGGTCGGTGAGCGCCAGGTGGGCGTAGGCGCCCTGGAGGACACCGGCGACCGGGCGGGCGTCGGAGCGCCAGCCGACCCGGTAGGTGGGGGCCGCCCGGTCCGGCGGGTGGGGCCGGTGGAGCGGGACCAGTTCGTGGAGCGTGGCGAGCTTGCTGTGCTGCAGCTCGTGGACGAGGGTCTCGGCCATGTCCGCGGCACCGGCGGCGGGTGTCATGAGGACGGCGCCGGGGGCGGCGCTCAGGGTGGCCCCGGCGGAGCTCGTCCCGCGCGGGACGAGCGGCACGACGGCCTCCACCGAGCGGCTCACCTCCACCGCCCTGGCCCGGTCGGTCCCGCGCAGCAGAACGCGGGCGGCGGTCCAGCGGACGGCCCAGCCGGCGTGGTCGGTGTCGGCGTGATCCGCCGCGGCCCGCACCGGGATGCCCATGGCCGGCGGCAGCCGGTACGGGTCGAGGTCCTCCAGCCGGGTCGTGCCGCCGGGCAGGGCGCGCAGCCCCCGCCAGCCGGGACCGCTGCCGGTCAGCGTCCCCGCGGGGCCGCCCGCCCGGCGGCGGAGCACGGCGCGGGAGCCCGCGCCGTCCTCGGCCCCGATCCGCACCGAGCGGGAGCGGGCGTCGATCCGGACCCGCCGCGCGCCGCCCGCGTCGACCCGGCCGACACCGGGCAGCGGGAGCACCCCGCCGGGGGTCTCGACCACCAGGTCCACGGGGAGCCCGGCGCGCAGGGCGGCGGTGGCGGCGAGCAGTTCGAGGTGGGCGAGGTGACGGTCGAGGCCGGTCCCGAGCGGCTCGGTGAGCGCGGTGGCGAGCCAGCCGCCGGTGGTGGGGTAGTCCAGGACGGCGCGGACGACGTCGGGGCGGACCCGCTCGGCCCGTTCGAGCAGGAGCCAGCCCGCCCCGAAGCCGCGCAGCACGGCGGGCGCCACCGCCTCGCGGTGGCGCTGGACCCGCACCAGAAGGGTCTTGAGGAGGAGAAGCCGACGGGCGTGCAGCCCGGAGCGGAGGAAGGACGCCCCGGCGGGTCCGGGGCGCGTGGTGGCGAGACCGGCGAGGACCGCCGGGTCCGGCGGTGCGGCGATCACCCGGGGCTCCCCGCCGACGAGCGGCGGCCGGGCGTCGATACGGCCGGAAACGATCGCCCCGCACGGACTCCGGGCGACCGCCCCGTCAGGACACCGGGCCGTCTCCTCGCGCGGACGTCCCGCGCGGGCCCGCGGCCGTCACCGAACGGACTCGTCCTCCTGCCAGGACTGGACGAGATCCGAGGGACGGAGCAGCACTCTCTCCACCGCCGCCCCGAGGGCGGCGTCGTCCATGACCCGCAGGGTCCGCAGGTCGACAGCCGCGAGATCGGACAGATGCGGAGACCTGGCGGCGGCCCTGCCGCCACCGGTCGCCCACCCCGTGTGCTCGAACACTCTCGGCTCCTCCTCACCGACGCTGTCCCCCACGGTCGTAGCGGTGCGGCGGTTCTTCCCGACGCCACGAGACCGGAAACCCATTCGATTCAACTGCCCCCATGTGCGCCCCCGTTATCCAGCCGTCCAGAACCACCACGGGGGAAGGACGCGGCGGCGCTCCTCGGACGTGAGCGGCACGCCCTCCCGCCCCCCTGCGCCCTCCACCCCCGCGAGCAGCGCCCGGGTCCGCTCGACGTCGTTCCAGTCGACCTCCACCAGCTCCCCCGTCAGCCCTCGCCACCGCTCGGTCGCGGCGAGCAGCGCGGCCCTGGCCCGTGCCGGCCGGCCCATCAGCAACAGGACGGCGCCCTGGGCGTGCAGGGCGCGGGCGCCGGTGACGGTGCCCGGGGCGGATCCGTGGGCGGCACGGGAGTCCTCCTCGGCGTTGCGGTACGCGGTGAGGGCATCGCCGATCACTCCCTCCCGTGCGGTTTCGGCCAACTCCAACCTGACCCGACCCAGTTGCAGCCACACTTCGGCGCGGCCCGCCGGGTCCCCGGTGCCCCGGAGCGCCTGTTCCAGCAGGTGGCGGCTCTCGAACAGGTCGGGCAGGAAGCCGGCCCGGTGGAAGCGGAGCGCGAGGACGCTGCCGATCAGGGTCCGCGCCCGGGCCCGCTCGGGCGCTCCGGCGGGCAGCCGGGTGAGGGCCTCGCGCAGGACCCCTTCGGCCCGGTCGACGGGGGCGGTCCCGGTGCCGGTCGCGGCGCGCCGGAGCAGGGATCCGCCCCAGGTGAGCAGGAGCGGGCCGCGCTGCTCGCTGTCGGCGGGGGCGAGCAGGGTGGCCTCCTCGTACGCGGCGTCGGCGGCGGCCCCGTCGCCCTCCGTGTCGTACAGCCGGGCGCGCGCGGTGGTGAGGCGGAGCCGCAGGGCGCGGGCGTCGCCGAGGAGGGGTTCGGCGCGGTCGAGCACGAGGCCGATGCGGCCGGGGTCGGCCTCGGCGAGCCGCAGGGCGTCGGCGAGGTCGAGGAGGGCGGCGGCGCTCTCGTGGAGGGTGAGGGCGGCGGTGAGTTCGCCGGCCGCCGCGTCGCCGTCGCCCCGGGCGAGGAGGAGCCGGCCCCGGCGCAGGTGGAGGGTGTGGCGGGCGGTGTCGGGCCAGCGGTCGGCGTGCTCGGCGAGGGCGGTGAGGGCCGCGTCGAGGTGGCCGGTCTCGTCGGTGTCGCGCCAGAGCGCGTGGTGGACGACGGCGAGGTCGAGCCGGGCCTCGGCCCATGACTCCTCGCCGGTGGTGGCGAGTTCCCCGGCCCGTACGAGGGTGTCGGCGGCCTGGTTGAGGAGTTCGGGGCGGCGGCCGGCGCGGCGGGCGGCGGCGGTGCCGGCCTCGGCGTACAGGGCGCGGGCGAGGATGATCCGGGCCTCGACCGGTTCGGTGGGGAGCGCCGCCTCGGCGCGCTCGCGGGCGCCGGCGAGGAGGGCCGGGTCGGACTGGCCGCGGCCCTGCGCGAGCAGGCGACGGGCCTCGGTGAGCGGGTCGGGGGTGACGAGGTCGGGGTGGTAGAAGCGGAGCACACGCGCGGGGATGCGGGCGAAGAGTTCGGTCTCGGGGCCTTCCGGGCCGAGGGGTTCGTCGGTCTCCTCGGGCAGGTCCGCGACCCCGCCGGGGGACCGGCCCGTGGCGGCGGAAGGGTCGTCCCCGCCGCCGGTCCCGGTGCCGGTGCCGGTGCCGGTGCCGGTGCCGGTGCCCGCGAGACGGGCGGCGGCGAGCGCGGGGAAGTTGCGCATGCCCTGGCCGAAATTGCGCTCCACGTACGCCGAGCAGTGTTTGAGGACGAGGGCGGCGGCGCTGGGGTCGAGTGAGCCGAGGAAGTGCTGCTGGATGCCGGGCGGATAGCTGAAGCAGGGGTACGGGGTGGGGCCGGGCAGCCGTCGCAGGAGCCCGCTGAGCAGGACCTCGGCCAGTTCCATGGGGCCGGTGTCGGGCAGCATCGCGCGCTGGACGAGTTGCATGACGGGCAGCGTCAGCGGGGCCGCCGCGAGGTGGACGGCGAGCCGGAGCGCGCCGGGTGAGGCACCGGCCCGGAAGGCCCGCAGGAGGTCCTCGTTGCTCCGCCGGGCGCGGGGGGTGGCGGGTGCGCGCGACTCCACCGGTTCGGGGGTGAGCCAGGCGGCCCAGCCGCGTACGGCGTTGCCGCCGTGCCCGGTGTGGAGCCGGGTCCAGGAGGCGAAGGCCTCGGGTGTCGGGGTGAGGACGGGGACGGCCCTGCGGCCGGCGGCGAGGGGGCCCCAGGGTTCGTCGTCGGAGCGGAAGACGGTGTGGCCGCCGGGGGTCGCGGAGCGCTGGAAGGTGCCGGGTTCGGCGGGGAGCGCGGTGCGGGGCCACAGGCGCGGCGGCAGGGGCTGGACGAGGGCGAGCGGGGAGTGGCGGGGCCACTGGCGCAGGAAGCGCTGGGCGGCGCCGCGCTGCCAGAGGGGTCCGACGCAGTCGCTGACGACGAGGGTGAACCGGCGGCCGGTGGGGTCGTGGAGCTGGTCGACGGGGCGCAGCCGGGGTCTGCCGTCGGCTCCGGAGGTGGTGGTGAGGAGCGGGGGGCCGTCGCCGGTGTCGTACAGCCGGTGCACCTGGACGTCGCGGAAGGCGCCGGACTGCTGGCAGGCCTGGCGGAGTTCCTCGACCATCCGGCTCCAGACGACCATGGCGGGGCCGGTGTCCATCAGGAGCTGGATGTCGGGGCGGCGGCCGGCGGCGGGGCGCAGGACGGGGGTGAGGATGCCTGCGGCGGCGCTGCGTTCGGCGGTGGCCTCCTCGTCGAGGGTCCCCTCGCCGGGGCGGAGCGGCGCGCGGGCGTGGTCGCGCAGGGGACGGAGGGCCTTCTGGAGGCCGAGGAGGCCGGGGAGGGCGTTGGCGCCGGGCGCGCGTACGGGCAGGGTCGCGCCCCTTTCGGTACGCCCCGGGCCACCGGCGGCTCCCGTTCGCCCGGCGGCTCCGGTGGTGGCCATGTGGAGGGAGACGGACTCCCGTGCGCCCGTGGGCCCGGCGCCCGGTCCGGCGGCGCCGCCGTCCGGGCGTAGGGAACCGTCCTCGCCCCTGAGCGGGTCTCCGTGCCCGGTGGAGCGGCCGGGGCCGTCGGAGCCGTCCTCGACGGTCTCCGGCGGCGGGCCGGTCCGGGGGCCCGCCGCCCCCTCGGCCCTCTCCGCCTCCTCCGCCCCCTCCGCCTCCTCGGTTCCTTCGGCTCCTTCGGGGGAGGGCCCGGGGAGCCATCGGGCCAGCCAGAGGGCGTCCGCGATGTCCTCGGCGGTGGGGTCCTGGCCGCCGGCCCGCAGTCTGCGGGTGAGCTCTTCCAGATGCATCCGGTGCATCCGACCGTCACCTCGGCTGATCGAGCGGTTGCATGAGCATGTCGGCGATGCGTTCCCTGGTGACCCGCTCGGCGCGGGAGGCGTGCTGGGTCAGGTAGAGGGCGTTGAGGAGCTGGTCGGTGGCGATCACCTCGCCGGGCTCGCGGTTGAGGAAGCGCTGGAGGAGGCCCTGCTCCCCGTCGCCCGCGGCGGCCTCGGACCCCAGGTGGGCCTCGATCATCGCGCGGAGCTGCTCCTCGCCGGGCGGTTCGAGCTCCAGGCGGATGCAGCGACGCAACAGGGCGGCGGGGAAGTCCCGTTCGCCGTTGGAGGTGAGCACGATGAACGGGAAGGTGGTGCAGCGGACCCGGCCGCCGAAGACCGCCACCTTGCGGCCGTCGTCGCTGAGCACCTCGACGACGGGCTCCCGGTCGGCGAGCCGCTCCAGCTCGGGTATGGCGAACTCGCCCTCCTCCAGGGCGTTCAGGAGGTCGTTCGGCAGGTCGAGGTCGCTCTTGTCGAGCTCGTCGATGAGCAGCACCCGGGGCTGGTCGGAGGGGAGCAGCGCGGTGCCGAGCGGGCCGAGCCGGATGTACGAGCCGATGCCCGCCGGGGCCGCGGCGGCGGGCGATCCCGCCTGGGCGCGCTCCAGCTGGACGTCCTGGAGGCGCCCGATGGCGTCGTACCGGTAGAGGCCGTCCTGGAGGGTGGTCCGGCTGACGATCGGCCACCGGAGGACGCGCCCGAGGCGCAGTTCGTGGGCGACAGCGTGCGCGAGGGTGGACTTGCCGGTGCCGGGGTTGCCGGTGACGAGGAGCGGGCGCCGCAGGTACAGGGCGGCGTTGACGGCGTCGGTCTCGGCGGGCCGGGGGTGGTGGTTCTGGACGAGTCTGCGTTTGACGCCGAGCCGCCGGTCGGAGCCGGCCAGGGTGTCGTCGGCACTGCCCGCCGAGAAGTCGCGCCAGGGCGGCGGGGCGGGCAGCCGCTGTATCTCGTCGTGCGGAAGACCGGCACCACGGTAGATCCGCCAATCGTTCACGAGGGACTCCTCCTGGCTGTGGTGTCGATGCCGGGCCCGTCGAAGGTACCGCCCCGGGAAGGGGCCTGCCGATGCCGTATCCGGACGGATCGCGAAGGCGTCGCCCCGGTGGCAGCACCGGTCACTGCTCTCCCTCCCCGAGCAGGGGCGGGGCCTCCAGACGGCCGCCGTGGGGCGGCCGGTCGGGCGGGTCGAGCAGGACGGCGACGGTCTCCGCCCACGCGTGCGCGGCCCGCGACTCGGGCCCCGCCGAGTGGTCGGTCGCGCGGGTGCGCAGGGAGCGGACGGGCCCCCGCACGCCCCAGGCGGTGAGGGCGGTGGCGAGCAGCCGGTCGGCCCGCTCGTGGAACTCCGCGCAGTCGGCGTGGTCGTGGGCGCCGGTCCGCCAGAGGGCGAGCGGATGCCCGGCGGCGAGGGCCGCGTTCATCGCCATGAGCCCGTCGCCGCTGCCCACGTGACCGCAGTAGACGGGGACGGCACCGCCCTCGGCCTCGCGGAGCCGGTCGTACGTCTCCGCCCAGGTCTCCCGGCGTACGCGGGGGGTGTGGGCGTCCTGGCCCGCGCCGGGCGCCTCGGCGCGCAGCGGGGTGGCGTGGAGCGGCCCGCGCTCCCCCGCCTCCCAGCGCTCGCGCCATTCGGGGGCCGGTTCCCGGTCGTGGCGGCGGGCGTCGCGGATGACGACGATCCGGCGCTGGCCGAGCGTGGGCGCCCAGGCGTCGTCGGGACCCTGGGGCGGTTCGAGCCGCCAGGTGTCGAGGGGTTCGTCGAAGAGCTCACGCGGCAGCACCGCCTCCACGGCGGCCAGGTGCGGTCCGCTGTCGCCGCGCCGCAGGGCGTCCGCGAGCGGTTCGCGCAGGGTCTCCCTGAGGCGGGACCGCTCGACGCCCCGGTCGTCGAGGTGGAGCGGGCTGACGGTCTGTCCGTCCAGGAGGAGCTTGACCCGCCACGGGTACCGCCGGTCGTAGCGGGGGGTGTCGATCTCCAGGAGGACGTCGCCGCGTGGGCGGGGTTCGCGTACGGAGAGGGGCGCGGGCCGGCCGGGGCCGACGAGCCGGTCGATCTCGCGCCTGAGGTGCCGGTCGGCGTCGCCCGACTCGTCGACGATCCAGCGGGTGAGTCCCGTGGTGTCGGCGCGCTCTCCGTACCGCCCGCCGACGTGCCGGACGACATGGGCCGCGTACAGGAGCACCGCGTCCAGGTCGAGGTCGAGGACACCGTCCCGGCGGGGCGCCCGCAGACCGCGCAGGAGGCCGGCGCCCTCGCTCCAGGTGCGCGGATCGTGCTCCAGGGCGTCGGGCAGGTCGTCGTCCCTGATCCAGGCCTTGACCTGGTCGATCAGGTCCATGATCTCGCCGGGCGCGGTGGGCGCGGGCAGTTCGGCGAACCGCCCGTACAGCTGGGTGCGGGTCCCCGGGCTGACGCCCCGGCCGCCGGGGAGCAGCCGCTGGGCACGGGTCCAGTCGGGCCGGTCGTCCAGCGAGCGGTAGCGGGCGAGGTGGTACCGGTCGTGGGCGCGCAGCACCTCGCCCATCACCTCGCCACCGGGCAGGTCGTGCAGACCGCGCAGGGCGGTGACGGGGACGACGGCGCCGCCGTCGCGCCCGCGGCCCTTGTTGAGGCCGACGACGGCGCCCTGCTGGTGGTCGACGACGGGGCCGCCGGAGCAGCCTTCGACGGGCATGACCCAGTCCGTGATCAGCGCCTTGCCGTCGCTGCCGATCAGGGTGCCGTGGACGTGCCGGATGCCGAGCTCGCCCGTCTCCCGGGACCAGCCGTGGAGTCCGACGGCGGTCGGCGGGACGGGCGGGCGCTCGCCGAGGCGCACGCAGGACGCCTTCTGCGCGCCGGGCACCCGGACGAGGGCGAGGTCGGGGAAGGCCCACCGGTCGGGCGGGTCGTCGGGCCGGTCGGGGCGGGGCAGGGCGAGCACGACGGAGCCGGTGGTCTCCCGGGTGGTCTTGCCGTCCTCCCAGGTGATGCCGACGGCCGGCTCGCTCCTCCACACCGCGCTTCCCCCCTCGGCCACGACATGGGCGCAGGTCAGCACCCAGCCGGGGGCGATGAAGAAGCCGGTGCCCCAGTACCGGTCGCCGTGCGGGTCATACCCGCCGCCGGGAGCGGCGACGCGTACCAGGGCGGGGCGCACGAGAGCGTCGTAGGCGCTCATGCGCGCCCGTCGGCCGCCGGGTCCGGTGCGGGCGGCCCGGACGCGGGCGCGGGACGGGGCGGTTCGGGCGTGGGGGCGGGACCGGGTGTGGGGGCGGGGCCGGGCGGTTCTGGCGTCGGGGCGGGACGGGGGCCGGGCGGTTCTGGCATCGGGGCGGGACGGGGGCCGGGCGGTTCGGCTGTCGCGCCCGGTTCGGTCCAGGTGAGGGAGACGTTCACGGAGGCCTTGCCCGCACCGTCCGCGAGGACCCCGATGACCTTGCCGGACTGGGCCGACAGTTCGATGCCGAAACTGACGGCGACCTCCACGGGACCCTGCGGGTCGAGCCCGGCCCGCAGCGAACCGACCACCCCGCGCACCACGTCCGTGAGCCCGCCGGCCATCGAGACCACCCGGTCCCTGACGCCGGTGTCCTGGAACCCCCCGCCCCTGCCGAGTTCCTGCACGTCACTGACCCGGGCCCACACCGGTGTGCCGTCGTCGAGCCGAATCCGAGCGATCCCGTGAGTCACAGCGCCCCCGCTCCCCGAAACGATGATGGGGAAGGCTAGTCGGTGGGACTGACGGGCGACAGGGGACGTGAGGGGTACGGCCTATCCTGATCGCATGTACTTCACCGACCGTGGCATCGAGGAACTGGAGAAGCGGCGCGGCGAGGAGGAGGTCACCTTCGAGTGGCTCGCCGAGCAGCTGCGGACGTTCGTCGACCTCAACCCCGACTTCGAGGTGCCGGTCGAGCGCCTCGCGACCTGGCTGGCCCGTCTGGACGACGAGGACGACGAGGACGAGTGACCGGCCAGGACGCCCGGGCCTGAGCGCTACGCCCACGCGCGCGGGCTCACCCCTCCCGCAGCCGGTCGTAGACGAGGCCGAGCGCGCCGTGGGCGACGAGCACCGCCCCGGCCGTCGCCCAGCCGCCGCTGCGCCGGCCGAGGCCCCAGAGCAGCAGCGGAACCCCCGCCGCGAGCTGCGCCCCGCCCAGCAGGCGCGCCCTGGGGCCGCGCAGGTACGGGCCGAGGGGACCGCCCTCCACCACGTCGAGTTCGGCGCGTACGGCCTCCCGCCAGCCGGCCCCTTCGAGCTGCTCGGCGCCCTGCGCCAGGGCGACGGAGCGGAGCCGGTCGGCGTTCTCGCCGGGGAGGAGTCCGGTCGGCAGGGCGAGCCCGACGCGGCCGAGGACGGCGACGACGCCGAGGAGCCTGCTGTGGGCGTCGGCGTCCGGGTCGGGCCGGGTGAGCGGTTCGAGGGCCTGCACGTCGAGGACGGGGTCGAGGGCGAGCCGGGCGGCGAAGGTGCGCATGGCCTCGTCCTCGCCGACGGGGGTGCCGTCCGCGAGCCAGGTGTAGCCGACCGTACGGCGGAAGCCTGCGGCGAGCGTGACCCCTGCCCGGTCCCGGTCCCACCAGAGCGCGACGACGGGCCAGGTCGCGGCGGAGACGGCGAGGGCGGTGGCCCAGCCGGTGACGACCTGGTCGACGGGTTCCCCGCCGTGCAGCCAGGGCTTCCCCTCCGGGACGAGCACGCTCCAGTCGGTGCCCGCGGGGGCGAGGAGCAGCTGTTCCCTGAGCAGTTGGGCCGGCGGCCGGACCGCCGGGGGATCGGCGCGGCAGAGGAGCAGCGCGCCGACGGGGTGGAGGCCGGATGTCGCGTTCATGAGCCCTACGCTAGGCCAATTTGTCCGTGTACGAGGGAGATTGCCCCCACCCTGTCAGGGGAGAGTCAGGGTTGACTTCCCCTCACCGCGATATATCGTGTTCCCCAAGAGACGCGATATGTTGCGTTGCCGAACCGGGAGGTCAGCACCATGACAGAGTGGTCCGTCGCCGAGCCGACGAAGCTGGCGCCCACCGACCCCGTGACCCGCCTGCGCGTCCGCATCGTCAACGGCACGGTGAACGTGGTGGGGACGGACGAGAGTTCCGCCCGCGTGGAGATCTCCGAGATCGAGGGCCCGCCCCTGATCGTGTCGCAGGACGGCTCCACGCTGACCGTGAGCTACGAGGACCTGCAGTGGAAGAGCGTCCTGAAGTGGCTCGACCGCAAGGAGTTCCGCCGCCGGGCCGTCGTCTCCGTCGCGGTCCCCGCGGGTGTCGACGTCGAGGTGGGGGTGGTCGGCGCCGAGGCCGTCGTCACCGGCATCACGGGCCGTACGGAGGTGCGCGGAGTCACCGGCGACACCACCCTCCTCGGGCTCTCCGGCCCGGTCCGCGCCGAGAGCGTCTCGGGCAACCTGGAGGCCCAGTCGGTCACCGGCGCCCTGCGGGTCAACTCCGTGACCGGGGACGTGACGGTGATCGAGGGCGCGGGCGGCTCCGTGAAGGCCGAGACGGTCAGCGGCAGCATGGTCATCGACCTGGACCCGGCCGACCTGGACGGGCCGCCCGCCGACATCAGGCTGTCCAGCGTCTCCGGCGAGGTCGCCATCCGGCTTCCGCACCCGGCCGACGCCCGGGTCTCGGCGAGCACCACCAGCGGCTCCGTGTCGAACGCCTTCGAGGACCTCAGGGTGGACGGCCAGTGGGGCACCAAGTCCGTCACCGGCACCCTCGGTGCCGGCCGGGGCACCCTCAAGGCGACCACCGTCTCCGGCTCCATCGCGCTGCTCCGCCGTCCCGAGCCGGACGAGGACAGCGGCTCCACCCCCTCCCCCGCCCCCTCCGCGACCGGAAAGGTGCTCTGACATGCCGCCCGTCTTCGCGCACGGCCGCCTCCGCCTCTACCTGCTCAAGCTGCTCGACGAGGCCCCGCGCCACGGCTACGAGGTGATCCGACTCCTGGAGGAGCGCTTCCAGGGGCTCTACGCGCCCTCGGCGGGCACGGTGTACCCGCGCCTGGCCAAGCTGGAGGCCGAGGGCCTCGTCACCCACGCCAGCGAGGGCGGCCGGAAGGTGTACTCGATCACCGACGCGGGCCGCGCCGAACTCGCCGGGCGCGGCACCGAACTGGACGACCTGGAGCGGGAGATCCGCGAGTCGGTCTCCGAGCTCGCGGCGGAGATCCGCGACGACGTGCGGGGCGCGGCCGGCCGGGTGCGCAGCGAGATGCGCGCGGCGGCGGGCCGGACCCGCGCGGCCGAGCCCTCCTCGTTCGCCGATGCCAAGGAGGAGCTGCGCCGGGTCGGCCAGGAGTGGAAGGAGCAGGCCCGCCAGGCCCGTGCCGAGGCCAGGTCCGCCCGCCACCAGGCGAAGGAGTTCCAGCGGATCGCGCAGCAGGTGCAGGAGGAGGTCCAGGACCGCTTCTCGCGCGGTGACTGGCCCAAGGGGGTCTGGGAGGGCCTCTCCGGCATCACGGCCCAGCTCGGCGACCTCGTGACGGGCACGACCCATCCGAAGGCCGCCGGCCAGGAGCCGCCGGCCGCGACGGCCCCGGCCGGTGACGTGCCGGAGTGGGCGCGGGACACGGAGGGTTCGGGCGACCCGGCCCGCGACCTCGACCGGCTCCTCGACCGCTTCCGCGACGAGATCCGGGACGCGGCCCGCGACCACGGGGTGAGCCAGGACCAGCTGGCCGAGACCCGCGAACAGCTGTCGACGGCGGCGACCCGGATCACGGGCCTGCTCCGGTCGCGCCCGCGCGCATAGCCGAGCGGGGCTCAGCCCCGGGTGGCGGTCACCGTCACCCGGGCGCCCGGGGCCGCGAGGACCCGGGCCCTGCCCTGGGAAGGGCGGAGCACCAGCGCGCCGCCCCGGGCCGACACCCGCCAGTCGCCGGGCGGCAGGGAGAGTTCGGTGACCCGGGAGCCCCGACGTCCGGCCGCGTCGTACGAGAGCCGGTAGCTCCCGGCCCCCGGGTCGTACGCGGCGGAGCGCACGGTGCCGGCGACCGCCTCCGCGTAGGGCTCGGCGGTCAGCTCCTTGTTCGTACGGAAGGTCCCGGCGCCGTCCACCGCGCAGTAGCCGCCGCCGTAGCACCAGACGTACCCCGCCCAGCCGGAGCTGTAGCGGCCGAGCGAGGACATGGCCTCCCGGTAGAAGCGGTTCATGTTCGGCAGGGAGTTGTTGAGCGGACCCCACTCCCCCACCACCACGGGCACCTTGTACTCCGTGGGGTACAGGGTGACGGCCCGCTCGTAGCTCTCGATCCAGCCGGCGGCGGGGTCGTAGTCGGCGCCCGCCTCCATGCCGGTGTTGTAGAAGTGCGGGGCGTAGACGGTCTTCGGGTCGTCGATCCGCCCGAGCCCGGTCGGCACGCCCTCGCCCACGATCGGGGTCGGCTCGACGAACACCCAGGTCGACGGGTCGACCGAACGGACCGCGTCCGCGAGCCGGTTGTACATGGGGGTCAGCTGGTCCCGTTCGATGCGCCGGGCCGCCGTGGCCAGGTCCTCGCCCTCCCGTATCTCACCCATCGGCTCGTTGATCAGGTCGTAGCCGATGACGGCCGGGTGGTCCTCGAAGCGGTCGGCGAGCAGCCGCCACATCCGGGCCTGGGCGCGCCGCAGGTCCTCGTCCTCGTACAGGTGGGTGAAGGCCCGCTGGACGGCGGGCTCGAAGTACTCGGCGAACCAGTCGTCCGGGTGCGGGGTGAAGGGCAGCCCGTCGGTCCTGGTCGCCCACGCGGGGATTCCCCGGTGGCCGAAGGCGGGCCCGAAGACGTCCTGGTGGGAGTCGATGAGGACCTTGACGTCGTGCTTCTCGGCCCAGCCCAGGATGCGTTCGATCTTCCGCAGGTAGCCCTGGCTGTACTGGCCGGGGCGGGGCTCCAGGTCGTCCCAGAAGACCAGCAGGCGGGCGAGGTTGAACCCCCTGGCCCGCATGTCGCGGAAGTGCCGCTCGGTGATCGCGGAGAGCGCGGCGTCGCCGCGGTTCGCCTTGTCCTCGACGTTCCAGCCGCGCAGGGTGAGGACACGGCCGTGTTCGTCGGTGAGGGCGGGAATGCCGTCGCCGCCCGTGCGCCCGGTCTCCGCGTGGGCGGCGGTCGGGGTGAGCAGCGCGGCGACGGCGACGCCCGCGACGAGGATGGTTCGCCAGACAGGGATGATGCTGATCAAGGTGGACCTCCGGCACGACGAGGTGAGCGTTGTTCACGTTTCGCGTGCCAGTGATCCCATCAGTCCTCCTGACGAGTCATCAAGAGGTTGTCACGAGGTCGTCAGGACGATCTTTCCGAAGAGTTCGCCGGAGGCCATCCGCTCGAAGCCCTCCCGCGCCCGGTCCAGCGGCAGGACGTCGTCGATCACGGGCCGGACGCCGGTGGCCGCGCAGAAGGACAGCAGGTCCTCCAGCTCGTCCTTGGAGCCCATGGTGGAGCCGACGACTTTCAGTTCCAGGAAGAAGATCCGGGTCAGCTCGGCGTGTGCGGGCCGGTCGCCGCTCGTGGCGCCCGAGATGACGAGCGTGCCGCCGGGCCGCAGCGACTTGATCGAGTGGGACCAGGTGGCGGCACCGACGGTCTCGATGACCGCGTCGACCCGCCGCGGGAGCCGGGCGCCGGGCTCGAAGGCCTCGACGGCGCCGAGCTCGACGGCCCGCTTGCGCTTCTCCTCGTCGCGGCTGGTGGCGAAGACCCGCAGGCCGGCCGCCTTGCCGAGGGCGATCGCGGCGGTGGCGACACCGCCGCCGGCGCCCTGCACGAGCACCGAGTCCCCGGGCCGCACACCGGCGTTGGTGAAGAGCATGCGGTACGCGGTCAGCCAGGCGGTGGGCAGGCAGGCGGCCTCCTCGAAGGAGAGCTCCTTCGGCTTGGGCAGCACGTTCCAGCGGGGCACGGTCACCCGCTCGGCGAAGGTGCCCTGGTAGCGCTCGGTGAGGATGGACCGGGGCTCGTCCGGTCCGACGCCGTGACCCGTCTGGCCGATGACGGAGTGCAGGACGACCTCGTTTCCGTCCTCGTCGATGCCCGCGGCGTCGCAGCCGAGGATCATCGGCAGCCTCTCCTCGGGCAGTCCGACCCCGCGCAGCGACCACAGGTCGTGGTGGTTGAGCGAGGCGGCCCTGACGGTGACGGTGGTCCAGCCGGACCGCACCTCGGGTTCGGGGCGTTCGCCCAATTCGAGGCCGTTCAGGGGCTGGTCGCGGTCGATTCGGGCGGCGTAGGCAGCGAACATGGACCCGACCCTAGGGCGCCGCGGACGGGCAGGGAACCACGCCCCGGTGTGACCCGTGTCGCCCGCGGCCCCACCGGACCCCGGGTACGCGAGAGGGCCCCGCTCCGGCGTACGGAACGGGGCCCCCTCGGCGTACCGGCGGCGCGTCAGCGGCGGGCGACGCCCTCCGCGCGGGCGGCGGCGGCGACCGCGGCCGCGACGGCCGGGGCGACCCGCTCGTCGAACGGCGACGGGATCACGCAGTCGGCGGCGAGCTGGTCGCCGACCACGTCCGCGATGGCGTTCGCCGCGGCGATCTTCATGCCCTCGGTGATCCGGGAGGCCCGGACCTGGAGCGCGCCGGCGAAGATGCCGGGGAACGCGAGGACGTTGTTGATCTGGTTCGGGTAGTCCGAACGGCCGGTCGCCACGACGGCCGCGTACTTGTGCGCGACGTCGGGGTGGACCTCGGGGTTCGGGTTGGCCATGGCGAACACGAACGCGTTCGGAGCCATGGACGCGACGGCCGCCTCGGGGACCGTACCGCCGGAGACGCCGATGAAGACGTCGGCGCCGGCGAGGGCGGCCTCCAGGGAGCCGCTGAGCCCCGCCTTGTTGGTGAGGTCGGCGATCTCGCGCTTGACCGGGTTGAGGTCGTCCCGGTCGCGGCTGACGATGCCCTTGCGGTCGGCGACGGCCACGTCGCCGAGCCCGGCCTCCAGGAGGAACTTGGCGATGGCGACCCCGGCCGCACCGGCGCCGGAGATGACCGCGCGCAGGTCGCCGAGGGCCCGCCCGGTCAGCTTCGCCGCGTTGCGCAGGGCGGCGAGGGTGACGATGGCGGTGCCGTGCTGGTCGTCGTGGAAGACGGGGATGTCGAGGCGCTCCTGGAGCTTGCGCTCGATCTCGAAGCATCGCGGGGCCGAGATGTCCTCCAGGTTGACGCCGCCGAAGGACGGGGCCAGCCGGACGACGGTCTCGACGATCTCGTCGGTGTCGGTGGTGGCGAGGGCGATCGGGACCGCGTCCACGCCGCCGAACTGCTTGAAGAGGATGGCCTTCCCCTCCATGACCGGGAGGGAGGCCTCCGGGCCGATGTCACCGAGGCCGAGCACCGCCGTGCCATCGGTCACGACCGCGACGACCTGGGACTTCCAGGTGTAGTCGTTGACCAGGTCGGGCTGCTCGGCGATCGCGGTGCACACCTTGGCGACGCCGGGCGTGTACGCGAGGGACAGGTCGTCCTTGTTCCGGATGGGAACAGTGGCCTGGATGGCCATCTTGCCGCCCCGGTGGAGGGCGAAGACAGGATCGAAGGGCTCCACCGGAGCCCCTTCCGTACCACTGTCATTGCGAGGATTGACGATCTCCGCTGCCATTGGGTTGACCCCTTAGGTCTGTTTCATCTGAGGGTTGTCCACTCCTGGTTGAGGAGGGGTGGGGAGGCACCGCGGCCGCCTTGTCTGGCAGCCGCTCGGGCGCGCCGCACAACGCGCCCTGAGCCCCGGATGAGGGGTGTAAGGATCCTTCTTACCGGACGGACGGCACCGCGGACGAGTCCATAAGCACTCGGTGATGCGACTCATACCGAGCGCATCCGGACACGGACGGAGGACGACACGTCACTCGATGTCCAGATAGATGCACTCCCCACCCGATTGGCGGCTTTCAGCTCGTCCGAATGGCGAGATCAACAGGAAATTATTCGGTGACGGGGAAGGGATACGGCAAGAGATCCGGCCCTGATGTACCGGCCTGTCGGCATTCGGGGGTCACCCGTTATCCGATTTTGACATCCGTGGCCGTCGGTTTGAGGCGGTCCGAATGGCAAGATGCCGTAATCACACGAGGTCACGACACTCGAAGATGCGTACGTGGCCCACCTGGCATCCCTCACACGCCGGAGGAACCCGATCATGACCGCACGCTCCACGCGCTGTACGACCGCCAAGACCCGCACCACCCGTCTTGCCGCGGTCGCCGCCATCGCGGTCGCCGGCTCCATGCTGCTGACCGCCTGCGGTGACCAGACCGAGGGCGGCTCCACGAGCCCCACGAAGGACGGCGGCTCCGCGTCCGCCAACGCCGCCCCGCTCTTCTCGAAGCTCCCCGCCGACATCCAGAAGGCCGGTGTCATCAAGGTCGGCACGGACGCCTCGTACGCCCCGATGGAGTTCACCGAGGGCGGCAAGATCGTCGGTGTCGACCCCGACATCGCCGCGGCCCTGGGCAAGCAGCTCGGCGTCGAGTTCAAGTTCACCTCGGGCACCTTCGACGGCCTGATCACCTCGGTCTACACCGGCCGCCAGGACCTGATCATGTCCTCGATGACCGACAACAAGAAGCGCCAGGAGGGCCTGGACGACAGCGGGAAGAAGATCGGCAAGGGCATCGACTTCGTCGACTACTTCAGCTCCGGCGTCTCCCTGCTGGTCAAGAAGGGCAACCCGCAGGGCATCAACTCCCTCGACGACCTCTGCGGCAAGACCGTGGCCGTCCAGCGCGGCACGATCTACGAGGACACCTTCAAGGCCCAGGCCACGAAGTGCGGCGCCAAGACGCTGACGATCCAGGCCTTCGACACCGACGCCGAGGCGCAGACCCGCGTCAAGGCCGGCGGCGCCGTGGCCGACCTGAACGACTACCCGGTGGCCGCGTACATCGCGAAGACCTCGGGCGGCGGCAACGACTTCGAGGTCGTCGGCAGCCAGAGCGACGTCGGCCTCTTCGGCATCGGTGTCTCGAAGGAGAACACCCAGCTGCGCGACGCCGTCAAGGAGGCGCTCGACGCCATCATCAAGGACGGCACCTACGCCGAGGCCCTGAAGAAGTGGGACGTCGAGGACAGCGCCGTCAAGTCGGCCACCGTCAACGCCGGCAAGTGACCTCCCCGCTCCACTGAAGGGCAGTCGTCATGACTGACAAGATCAGCAAGGACCCGGCCGCCGCTCCGGCCGGGCCCGGCGCCTCGGGTTCCCCCTACGAGGCGATCAAGGCCATCCCCGTGCGGCACTACGGGCGCTGGGTCAGCGCCGTCGTGGTCGTCGTACTGCTCGGATGGCTCGTCTACGCCTTCTCCCAGGGCAACATCATCTGGGACACGGTGTGGGACAAGGTGTTCGACCCGTCGGTCATCAGCGGCCTGTGGAACACGATCATCATCAGCGTCGCGTCCATGGCGCTGGGCCTCGTCCTGGGCGTCGTCTTCGCCGTGATGCGGCTCTCCAAGAACCCGGTGACGGGCGCGGTCGCCTGGCTCTACATCTGGTTCTTCCGCGGTACCCCGGTCTACGTCCAGCTGCTGGTGTGGTTCAACCTGTCGCTGATCTTCCAGTACATCGACCTCGGTCCGATCTACAAGAACGAGACCGTGGACGTCATGACGCCGTTCATGGTGGCGCTGCTCGGTCTCGGCCTCAACGAGGGCGCCTACATGGCGGAGATCGTCCGCGCGGGCATCCAGTCGGTCGACGAGGGCCAGACCGAGGCGGCGCACGCGCTCGGCATGTCCCAGACGAAGACGATGGGCCGCATCGTCCTCCCGCAGGCCATGCGGGTGATCGTGCCGCCGACGGGCAACGAGTTCATCAACATGTTGAAGACCTCGTCGCTGGTCTCGGCCGTGCAGTACACCGAACTGCTGCGGGCCTCGTCGAACATCGGCAGCACGGCCGGTGCCGTGATGGAGATGCTCTTCGTGGCCTCCATCTGGTACCTGGCGCTCACCAGCGTGTTCAGCGTCGGCCAGTACTACCTGGAGCGCCGATTCGCCCGGGGTTCGCTCCGCAGCCTGCCGCCCACCCCGTGGCAGCGGGTCAAGACGAACCTCACCACGTTCAAGCGCTCACCGGAGGGATCGGCATGACCGGCCAGCCCATGGTCAAGGCGGAGGGCGTCCACAAGTCGTACGGCGCCGCCCACATCCTCCGCGGCATCGACCTCGAAGTGCAGAACGGCGAGGTCTTCTGCCTCGTCGGCCCGTCCGGCTCGGGCAAGTCGACCTTCCTGCGGTGCATCAACCACCTGGAGCGGGTGGACGGCGGCCGGCTCTCGGTCGACGGGCAGCTGGTCGGCTACCGGCAGAAGGGCGACAAGCTCTACGAGCTGAAGGACAGCGAGGTCGCGGTCCAGCGCCGGGACATCGGCATGGTCTTCCAGCGCTTCAACCTCTTCCCCCACATGACGGCCCTGGGCAATGTCATGGAGGCCCCCATCCAGGTGAAGGGCGAGTCCAGGGCGGTGGCGCGCGAGCGCGCCGAGCGCCTGCTCGACCGGGTCGGCCTGCGGGACAAGATGGGCAACTACCCGTCCCAGCTCTCCGGCGGCCAGCAGCAGCGCGTCGCCATCGCCCGCGCGCTGGCGATGGAGCCGAAGCTGATGCTCTTCGACGAGCCGACCTCGGCGCTCGACCCGGAGCTCGTGGGTGACGTCCTCGACGTCATGCGGGACCTGGCCGAGTCGGGCATGACGATGATCGTCGTCACGCACGAGATGGGCTTCGCCCGTGAGGTCGGCGACTCGCTGGTCTTCATGGACGGCGGCGTGGTCGTCGAGGCGGGCAACCCGAGGGACGTCCTGGGCAACCCGCAGCACGACCGCACGAAGGCCTTCCTGTCGAAGGTGCTGTAGGCGAAAGGGCGCCGCGAGGCACCCGGAGCGGGGAAGGGGCGGTACGGGTTCTCCCGTACCGCCCCTTCCCCGTCCCGCCCCTTCCCCGTCCCCGGTTCTCCGTTCCCCGGCCGGGCTACTTCACGGCGAGGAGGAGGGTGTCGGAGGGCGAGGCCCAGACGGCCCTGGCCTCGCCGAACCCGGCGGCGCGGAGGGTGTCGGCGTGCCAGCGCGGGGAGGGCATGTCGCCGTCGGCGTGCTCGCCGTAGATCTCGAAGCGGCGGGCGGTGGGCCCGGCGAGGACGGGGTCCGCGGCCGCGAGGGCCCACCACTCGGCCCAGTCCAGGGCGCCACCGGTCTTCTCGCGGTCCATGACGGCGTGCCGCCGCGCCCGCTCGGCGGCGTTGATGCGGGGGGTGGTCTCGTCGATCATGTGGTCGGCGTTCATGAAGACGCCGCCGTCGCGGACGAGACCGGCCACCTGCCCGTGGAGGGCCGTCAGGGGCTCGCTGTGGAGCCAGTGGAGCGCGGTGGCGGTGAGGACGGCGTCGTACGAGTCGTGGGGCAGCCGCGCGGCCCACGAGGGGTCCTTGAGGTCGGCGGTCACGAAGGTGACGCGCCCGTCGCCGGCGAAGTGTCCCTCGGCGATGGCGAGGAGGGCCGGGTCGAGATCGACACCGGTACTGCTCGCTTCCGGGAACCTCTTGAGGAGCCGATCCGTGATACTTCCCGTACCGCACGCGAGGTCGAGGACGCGGGGCTTCGGCCCCACCAAGGCCTCGACCATGTCGAGCATCACGCGGAACCGCTCCTCACGGTCCGGCATGTACCACTCCTGCTGACGGTCCCAGCTCTGCTGCCAGCCCGCCCAGTCGGTTCCGGTCATCGCCGTTCCTCCCCGCCTTCGTAATACCCTCGTAGGGGTAACAGCCGTTACCCGCTGCCGACCGCGACACTAGCCCGCCGGAGTAAGGACTACAAGTGGAACTGGCCTATTACTCGGATTACGCCGTGCGTCTGGTCAACACCGAGGAGCCGGCCCGTAACAAGGACGCCCTGACCTCCGTCGAGGTCATCAGGGAACTCTTCGGCCCCGCCACCCAGATGGCCCGCCGGGCCACCGACTCCGACGTGACCCGCTTCCGCGCGGTACGGGCCCGGCTGCGGGCGGTCTTCACCACGGCCGACGAGGGCGACCACACGGGCGCCGTGGACCTGCTGAACTCCCTGCTCCTGGAGTTCCCGGTGAGTCCGCAGATCTCCGGCCACGACATCCTCGACGAGGACGGCCGGCCGCGGTGGCACATGCACCTCGCCGACCACCCCTCGAACGCGACCGCGGGGTACGCGGCGATCGCCGCGATGGGGCTGGCCTTCCATCTGACGGAGTTCGGCGCCGACCGGCTCGGCCTCTGCCAGGCACCGCCCTGCCGCAACGCCTACCTCGACACCTCCACCAACCGCTCCCGCCGCTACTGCTCGGACCGCTGCGCGACCCGCGCCAACGTGGCCGCCTACCGGGCCCGCAAGCGCCTGGAGGCCGAACGGCCCGCCCCCACCGGCCTGACCGACGAGAGCAGCCAGGAGAGCGTCACCCCCGGCGAACGCCGGCGCCCCGGCGTCACCGGCCGGTAGCGCGCCCGCACCCGCCCGAGAACCAGCTCGGGCGGCACGGCCCCGAAGACCCGGCTGTCCCCCTCGGCGTCCGGGTTGTCCCCCAGTACCCACCAGCCGCCGTCACGTCGCTCGATCAGCCGCTTCACGATGAGCAGATCCTGCTGGAGCGGGTGCCGGAGCACGGCCACGTTCCCCGGCCGCAGCCGCCCGCCGTAGTGCACGAGCAGCTGATCGCCATGGAGCAGCGTGGGCACCATCGACACCCCCGTCACCTCGGCGATCCCGAACGGAGCCCCGGCCTCCGCCATCCGTTCCCGCCCCGACCCGGTCATCCGGCACCTCCCGATCCGCCCACGCACAGACCCACTCATCCACTCGTCCACTCGTACACGAGTCCCATGGCGACCCTGGACTTTTGGCCTAAGCCCCAGGGGCGCCCGCGAAATCGCCCTTCTCACCGAGTAATGTCCCACCTGAGAAGACGATCACGAGGAAGGACGGCTCAATGCTCTCCCGCCTGTTTGCCCCCAAGGTGAAGGTCAGCGCCCACTGCGACCTCCCGTGCGGCGTGTACGACCCGGCCCAGGCCCGCATCGAGGCCGAATCCGTCAAGGCTGTCCAGGAGAAGTACCTGGCGAACGAGGACGCGCACTTCCGTGCCCGCGCCACGGTCATCAAGGAGCAGCGCGCGGAGCTCGCCAAGCACCACGTCTCGGTGCTCTGGAGCGACTACTTCAAGGCCCCGCACTTCGAGAAGTACCCCGAGCTCAACCAGCTGGTCAACGACACCCTGAAGGCCCTCTCGGCCGCCAAGGCGTCGACGGACCCGAAGACGGGCGAGAAGGCGCTGGAGCTCATCGCCGAGATCGACCGCATCTTCTGGGAGACGAAGAAGGCCTGACCTTCCCGTTCCCGCCCGAAGGGGTACGGCTGGCGACAGCCGTGCCCCTTCGGCGTTCCCGCGCGTCGGGCGGCCGGCGGCCTTGCGCCGTCGTCTGCGCCCGTGCGCCGGCTGTCAGCGGTGGTGCGCCGGCGGCAACTAGGCTGATCGGATGATCATGCCGTCGCCCTCGCCGCTCACCCCCGAGGACGCCCGGCTGCTGCTCGCCCTGCTCCCCGTCGACGTCGGGCCCGGCCTCGGGGCGGCGGAACTCGGCGCCGTCGAGGCGCGGTTCGGGTTCTCCTTCGCGGCCGACCACCGGGTGCTGCTCGGAACCGGGCTGCCGCTCGGGGGCTCGTGGCCCGACTGGCGGGACGGTGACCCCGAGGAGCTGGCCCGGTGGCTCGAAGGCCCGGCCGACGGGGTGCTGTTCGACGTGGAGCACAGCGGCTTCTGGCATCCCTCCTGGAGCCCGAGGCCCTCCGGGACGGACGAGGCGCTGCGGGTCGCGCGGGCCGGGCTGGCGGCCGCGCCACGGCTCGTTCCCGTCTTCGGCCACCGCTACCTGCCCGGTACGGCCGGCGCGTGGGGCCACCCCGTGCTGTCCGTGCACCAGACCGACGTCGTCCTCTACGGCAACGACCTCGCCGACTACCTCCGGCGCGAGTTCACCGGCGGGGCGTCGAGCGGCCTCACCGCGCACGCGACCGCGGACTTCTGGTCCTCCTTCGTCGAAGACGGGAGCAGCGACGTCACGTTGCCCACGCCGTACACCCCGTACGCCGTCAGCGCGCCGGAGGCCGTCGAGTGCTTCCGGATGCTCGCCCTGGAGCGGCTGATCGGCCGGCGACACTTCCCGGAGCAGTTGATCGAGGCGGGTCTCACGGCGCTGGTGCTCGATGTCGAGACGGAGTCGCTCGCGCTGCTCGCCGGCCTGCCCCGCTCGGAGCACGACCGGGCCGAGGGCCTCTTCGAGCGGGTGGTGGCCGAGCTGGGGCTCTCCGACGACCTTCCGGACGAGGCCACCGCCCGCTGGACGCTCGTGCGCTGGTGGCTCCGGCTGGTCGTGGCCGGGCACCTGGACCCGGGGCCCGGGGGCGATCTCGTCACGTACGAGGGCTGGAGCAGCCTGGGCCGGCCTCGGGGGCTGAAACCGCTGGTCGACCGGGTCGACGCGTACAACACCTGGGCGGTCGCCCACGCGGGCCGGCGCACGCCGTCGGCCGGGCCGATCGTCGCGGAGGCCGAGCGGCTCCTCGCCGGGCCCTGGCCGCCGCACGACGGGAGCGCCCCGAACGACGAGCAGCCGATGGCGCCCCGCACGTGAGCGCCCGGGCCCCACTGCCCTGCCCTGAGACGGCTCAGGCCAGCACGCGCAGGCTGTACCGGTGCTTCTCCTTCGACGTTGCGCCCAGGCGGTCGTAGAAGCGGATCGCGTCCTCGTTCCACGCGGGGGTCTGCCACTGGATCTCCCGGAGGCCCAGGCGGCGCGCCTCGGCTCGGATCTCCGCCATCAGGAGGGGGCCCAGGCCGTGGCCGCGGGAGGTCTCCGTGAGGTAGAGGCAGTCCATGTGGAGGTACTCCGCGCCGTCCCAGGTGGAGAGTTCGGGAGCGCAGGTGGCATAGCCCGCGAGGGTGCCGTCGGGGAGGGCGGCGACCAGGCAGCGCAGGCGGGGCGGTTCGGCGCCGAAGAGGAGGCGGCCGAGGCGGTCGGCGAGCCCGGCGGCGGGGGGCGCGGCCTTCTCGTACGCCGCGTGCTCGGCGATGAGTTCCACCACCCCCGGCAGGTCCTCGGGGTGCGCGTGCCGTACCACCGCCCGGCCGGAGCCGTCCTCGCGTTCGCTCATACGGTCATCATGCACGGCCCCACCGACAGCCCCGCCTCCGTCCCCTGGCGGCGGAGCCACTCACGGTACGGGGCCGCCCGCAGGGCCACCTCCCGGTAGGCCGCGGCGAGTTCCGCGTACAGCGTGTCCAGGGGCGCCCCGGGGCGCGCGTACAGCAGGAGGCGGACCGCCAGGGGGTCGCCGCGCAGGGGGCGGACCGCCATGTCCTCGCGCGGGACCGAGGTCGGCTGGCAGGGGGCGACCGCCTCGCCGAGGACGATGAGGGAGGCGGCCGTGTGGTAGTCGCCGTGCAGCAGGGGCGGGTCGATGCCGGCGGCGTCCAGGACCCGTCGGAGGCCGTCCCACTCGCCGTCCACGGTCGGGTCGACCATCCAGTGGTCGGCGGCCAGGTCGGCGAGGTCCACGACGGGCCGGGCGGCGGCCGGATGGTCGCGGGCCAGGGAGACGAACTGCGGTTCGCGGGCGACCAGGACCCGCCCCCTGAGGCCCTCGGGGACCCGTAACGGACAGCCCTCCACCTCGTGCACGAAGGCCACGTCCAGCTGCCCGGCGGCGACGCTCCGCAGCAGCGCGTTCGCGGAGACGTCCATCCGCAGGCCGATGTCGGTGCCGGGCAGCCGCTGGCGGAGCCGGCGCAGCCAGCCGGGGAGCGCCCGGCTCGCGGTGGAGCCGACGCTGAGCCCGGGCCCTGCGGTGCGGGCCGCCGCCGCCCGGGTCTCGGTGACGAGCGCGGCCATGTCGGCGACGAGGGGGCGGGCGCGGCTGAGCAGGGAGCGGCCGAGCGGGGTGGGGCGGCAGCCGGTGCGGCCGCGGGAGAACAGTTCGGCGCCCAGGGAGTTCTCGATGCGGCGCAGCTGGGTGGTCAACGAGGGCTGGCTCATGCCCAGTTGCCGGGCCGCCTTGTGCAGGCTGCCCGTGTCCGCGATGGCGCAGAGCGCGCGCAGGTGTCTCACCTCCAGCTCCATGTCCCGAGGGTAGGGCGGCTCCCGGAGTCGCACCAGACACCCGGAACCTCTCAATCACCTTCATTTTCAAGGCAGTTGGGAGGAAACAGGGCGGTGATGCGGTGGGGCTATCGGCGGTTGACATCATCCCCGTACGCCCCGGCTCCACCGAGACTCTCTCCAGTCCCCTACAGGAGGAGCCCCCCATGCGTCACCCCAAGGTCCTCACCTCCGTGCTGGCCACCACCCTCGGCCTCGGCCTCGCCGCCTCCCTCGGCGCGGGTCCGGCGGCGGCCGCGAGCACCGACTCGACGAGCAAGGCCGTCGTGGCCTACGCCGGTTCGGCCGAGGAGGCGAAGGCCAACCAGGCCTTCTTCGACGCCGTCGTGAAGTCGGTGGCGAAGAAGCGGGCCGCCAACCCCGGCGCGGCCGCCGTCACCGTCGTCTACAGCGCCTCCAACGCGCCGAGCTTCCGCACCCAGATAGCCCGCTCCACCCAGATCTGGAACAGCTCGGTGGTGAACGTCCGGCTCGTCGAGGGCGGCAACCCGGACTTCGCCTACTACGAGGGCAACGACTCCCGTGGCTCGTACGCGAGCACCGACGGACACGGCAGCGGCTACATCTTCCTCGACTACCGGCAGAACCAGCAGTACAACTCCACCCGCGTGACCGCCCACGAGACCGGACACGTCCTGGGCCTGCCGGACCGCTACAGCGGGCCGTGCAGCGAGCTGATGTCGGGCGGCGGTCCCGGCACGTCCTGCCAGAACGCCCAGCCGAACGCCCAGGAGCGCTCCCGCGTCGACCAGTTGTGGCGCTACGGCCTCGCCTCCGCCTTCAAGGGCTGAGCGGGCGGCTCGCCTCCGCCCTCACGGGCCGAGCGGGCGGGAAGAACATGACGGCGGCGCCCTCTCCCCGGGGCGCCGCCGTCCTCGTGCTCGGGCGGCCTCCTGGTCAGGGCCGCCTGGATCTCGTGTTCAGGCCGCCTGGAGCAGTCGGCGGCCGAAATCCGCGCCGGGCGGCAGCTGGCGCCGGACCCGCTCCAGCGCCCCGTCGAAGTCACCCCCGGCGACGCACGACTCGAAGGCGGCGCCGCCGTAGTGCAGCGTTAGGCTGAGGTCCGCGCGCTCACCGAGCGTCAGCAGACAGGCCAGCGTGGCCTCCTGGGCGACACCGTCCAGGACGACGGGGAGCGGCAGGTCCCACTCCAGGACACAGCCGGTGAGGGCCTGTCCGCCCTCCTCGGCCGCGCTCAGCGCGGCGAAGCTCTCGCCCGTGTACTCGATCCCCCTGATCCGGGTGGCGACGTGCCGCCCGTCGGCCGTGATGACGATCGCTTCCGCGCCGCTGCGGTCCCGGTACCAGCCGGTCCAGACTTCTGTCGACTCCGATGACATGCGCGGACTGTAGCGGTATGACCGGCTCCAGCGCTCGGCCGGTCACCCCGTGGCCGGACTTCTCCCGTTCTCGACGTTCTTGCCGGTCACGTGCGGGCTCGCGGCTTCCGCACCCGTGACCGCGCCCCTGCCCGCACCCAGGTCCGTGTGCTCGCCCCCGGCCACGTCGGTGCCCACGTCGGTGCCCGCTTCCGTGCCCGCTACCGGGTCCTCGTGGGGCGAACAGTCGGGGCTGTGACAGGGCTGGACCTCCCACTCCGGCACCCAGGCCCCGAGGACCTTGTGCCGGGTGGCCACCATGGCACGCGGGTTGCCGCAGGCCGGACACCTGTACTCGGCCCGGGGGTCCCGCGTCGTCGTGCGAGGCGCCTCGTCCACCATGTCTCCAGGGTAGGACGCCTCGCACGGGAGCGCTTCCCGCCGCTACCGCTTCCTGGTGTACGTACGGACGATCACGCCGTTGTCGAAGACGCGCACGTCGGCGAGGTCGAAGTCACGGGGCTCGAAGCCGGCGCCGAACATCGGCATGCCGGTGCCGTAGACCTGCGGATACGTCTTGATGATCAGCTCGTCGATCTCCTCGATGAGCTCACCCGCGATGGTGGAGCCGCCGCACAGCCAGACGCCCAGCGGGCCGTCCTCGGCCTTGAGCTCGCGGACGCGCCCGACGAGGTCGTCGGCGATCAGCTCGACGTCGGGGTGGGGCGACTCGGCCAGCGAGCGGGTGGCGACGAACTCCCGCAGGTGGCTGTAGGGGCTGGTGATGCCGACGTCCAGGGCGAGCCGGTACGACCGCATCCCCTGCACGACGGTGTCGAAGTGCCTGTTCTCGCCCTCCACGCCGAGGATCTCCCGTGCGTGCGTCGGGAAGGTCTCCGGGTACTCGGCGCCCATGGCCTGCCCGTAGGAGCCCTCCGAGTACTTGAACATCGACGTGGCATCGCCCTCGGGGTCACCGATGAAGCCGTCGATGGTGCAGGCGATGTAGTACGTCAGCTTGCGCAAACCGGTCCTCATTCTCCTTCGGAGCGTGGCCGCGATCGCAACCACGACGGCTATAGTGCTTCACCTGTAGTGGTTACGCAAGACCTATGTTCGAAGAGATCCCGGAGAGATCCCGGAGAGATCCCGAAGAGGGCCGGAGAGGTCCGGAGAGATCCACGGTGGTCCACAGAGGTCCGCTGAGTTACGACGTGACCGGAGGCTTCGAGAGAATCGCTCCGGACAGAGGGAGCCCGACATGGCGAGAAACCCGGAACGCCGCACGGCGCTGCTCGACGCCGCGATCCAGGTCCTGGCGGACGAGGGCGCCCGCGGGCTCACCTTCCGGGCGGTCGACGCCGGGTCGGGGGTCCCCACGGGCACCTCGTCCAACTACTTCCGCGACCGGGACCACCTGCTCTCCCAGGTCGCCGACCGCATCTTCGTGCGGCTCACCCCCGCGCCAGGGGTCATCGAGGACTCGCTGGTGCCGACACCGAGCCGCGCTCTGGTCGTCGAGCTCATGCGGCAACTCGCCCAGCGGCTCGCCGCCGAGCGCACCTGCTACCTCGGCCTCTTCGAGCTCCGTCTCGAAGCCGCCCGCCGCCCAGAGCTGCGGACCCAGCTCACCAAGGTGCTCCGCGCCGACCTCGACGAGAACGTCCGGCTGCACCTCTCCTCGGACATGCCCGGGGACGCGGACACGGTCCGGCTGCTCTACTTCGCCCTCACCGGGCTGCTGTTCGACCACTTCACGGTTCCCGGCCTCCACGGCGACCGGGACCTGGACGACCTGATCGAGACGGTGGTCAGCCGGATCGTCCCCGAGGTGTGACCGCCCGTCCCGGGGCTCAGCGCGTACGCCTCGTGACGAACTCCGCAAGGGCCAGCAGGTCCCCCGCCGCCGTCAGGTCCGGGACCGCCTGCGCCAGGTACTCGACGGCGCGGCCCATCCGCTCGGCCGCCTGGGCCTGGGCCCAGTCGCGCCCGCCGGCCCGCTCGACCGCGTCCGCGGCGGCCCGGACCGCCGCCGCGTCGAGGACCGGACGGGAGTACAGCTCGGCCAGCTCCTCCCCCGCCGCCGTCCCGGAGGCGAGCGCCGCCACCACCGGAAGCGACTTCTTGTGGGCGACCAGATCGGCCCCTGCCGGCTTGCCCGTACGGTCAGGGTCGCCCCAGATCCCGATGAGGTCGTCGATCAGCTGGAAGGCGAGGCCGGCCTCCCGGCCGAAGGCGTCCATCGCCGCGACCTCCTCCTCGCCGGCGCCCGCGTAGAGCGCGCCGATGGCACAGGAGCAGCCGAGCAGCGCACCGGTCTTGGCGGTGGCCATGGCCATGCACTCGTCGAGGGAGACCTCGCGGGGCCCGCGCTGCTCGAAGGCGCAGTCCGCCTGCTGGCCCGCGCAGAGCTCGATGATGCAGGCGGTCAGGCGCGCGGAGGCGGCGGCCGACGCGGGGTGCGGGTCCTCGGCGAGCAGGCGCAGGGCGAGCGCGCTCATCGCGTCCCCGGCGATCAGCGCGTCCGGGATGCCGAAGACGGTCCAGGCGGTGGGCCGGTGTCTCCGGGTCGGGTCCTCGTCGACGATGTCGTCGTGGAGCAGGGTGAAGTTGTGGGCGAGCTCCACCGCGGCGGCGGCCTTCACGGCCACGGCCTCCTCGGCACCGAGGGCGCGGGCGGCCGCGAGCACCAGGGCGGGCCGGATCGCCTTGCCGGCCTGCTCGGCGGCCGGGCTGCCGTCGGCGTGCTCCCAGCCGAAGTGGTACATCGCGACGCGCCTTATGGAACCGGGCAGGGTCTCGACGGTCGAGCGCAGTTGGGGATGGACGGCTGTCCGCGTCCGGTCCAGGAGCCTCACGGCCCCCTGACCGTCACTGACGGCATCCGCACTGGCCATGGTCACGGTCATTTCCTTCGTATCCTCCGTGGCGATCTCATGTGTCGGCCCCGCGTGTCGGCCCCCACCGTTCGGCCTCGCGCGGCGGCCTGGTGGGGCGATCTCGCGGTGCGACGAACCGGGAACGCCCGGGGGCGGGAGGGTTCGGTCCCCGCCCCCGGGCGTCGGCGGCTCAGTGCCAGCGGCTGACCTCGACGTTCTCCAGGACACCGAGCGCGTCCGGGACGAGGACCGCCGCCGAGTAGTAGGCCGTGACCAGGTAGGAGATGATCGCCTGCTCGTCGATGCCCATGAAGCGGACCGAGAGGCTGGGCTCGATCTCGTCGGGGAGACCGGTCTGGTGGAGACCGATCACGCCCTGGTCGGCCTCGCCGGTACGCATGCAGATGATCGAGGTGGTCCGGGCGTCCGAGACCGGGATCTTGTTGCACGGGTAGATCGGCACACCGCGCCAGGTCGGGATGCGGTTGCCGTTGATGTCGATGGTCTCGGGCACCAGGCCGCGCTTGTTCAGCTCGCGCCCGAAGGCGGAGATGGCGCGCGGATGGGCGAGGAAGAGCTTGGAGCCCCGGCGGCGGGAGAGCAGCTCGTCCATGTCGTCCGGGCTGGGGGCGCCGTCGTGGGGCTGGATCCGCTGCTCGTAGTCGCAGTTGGAGAGGAGGCCGAACTCCTTGTTGTTGACCAGCTCGTACTCCTGGCGCTCGCGGAGCGCCTCGACCGTGAGCCGCAACTGCTGCTCGGTCTGGTTCATCGGCTGGTTGTAGAGGTCGGCGACGCGGCTGTGGACCTTCAGCACGGTCTGGGCGACGCTCAGCTCGTACTCGCGGGGCGAGGCGTCGTAGTCGACGTAGGTGTGCGGGACGACGGCCTCGCCGACGTGGCCGGCGGAGAGGTCGATCTCGGCCTCGCCGTAGTTGTTGGTGCGCTGGCGGGGCAGCGCCGCCACGCTCGCGAGATGGGCGGCGAGCGAGTCGGCCCGCTCCGCGAGGTTCCGCACGTCGTCCCGGGTGAGCTCCAGCACCGTGCAGGAGGTGGCCGCGCGGGCGGTCCACTCCCACGTGGCGTCCGGGTCGAGGAGCGAGGCGTCGCCGAAGTAGGAGCCGTCGGCGAGGACGCCGAGGACGGCCTCGTCGCCGTACGGCCCCTCGCCGATCTGCTCGATCCTGCCGTGCGCGAGGAGGTGGACCCGGTCGGTCGGCTCGCCCGCGACGGCGACGATCTCGCCGGCCGCGTACTCCCGCTGGCGGCAGCGGGACGCCAGCTCGGCCAGGGCCGCCTCGTCCTCGTAGCCGCGCAGGACGGGGAGTTCGCCGAGTTCGGCGGGGATGACCGCGACGCGCTCTCCGGTCTGGACGAAGGTGACGCGACCGTCGCCCACGGAGTAGCTGAGCCTCCGGTTCACCCGGTACGTACCGCCCTGCACCTGGACCCACGGCAGCGCCCGCAGCAGCCACCGTGAGGTGATCTCCTGCATCTGCGGCGCCGACTTGGTGGTCGTGGCGAGGTTCCGCGCGGCGGCGGTACCGAGACTCTGCTGCGGGGGCGCCTGCTGCTCCGCGCGGACCTCTTCGCCAACCGAACCAACGGACATGGAACTCCCTCTCGTATGACTGAGTTGCGAGACGAAGCCTTTCAGCACGGAACGTGTCGGCGCCATTACACATTCGAGTGGGACTGTTCGACAAACTTCGGGGCATGTCACGTGATTTCCATCCGAACAGCGGAGCCCCGACCGCCGCACGACGCCCTGTCCTGATCGGCTCGCACACGGTCCGAACGGATGGCAACGGAGGAGCGGACTCCGGTACTCCGGTACTTCGGAAGCTGCCGGTCCTCCGGAAGCCCACCCGTTCTCCGAAGGGAGTCGGTCATGTCCATTCCCATGTCCGCGAGCAGGTTCCTCGACGCGCTGCGCGGCGAGGGCCTGGCGGTCGTCCAGGTCGGCCACTGGTCCACCCACAACCGCAACCACAAGGGCCCCTGGGGCCCGGTGCACGGCGTGATGATCCACCACACCGTGACCCGCGGCACCGCCCACACCGTCCGGATCTGCCGGGACGGCTACGCCGGCCTGCCGGGGCCGCTCTGCCACGGCGTCATCGCCAAGGACGGAACGGTCCACCTCGTCGGATACGGGCGCGCGAACCATGCGGGCCTCGGCGACGACGAGGTGCTCCGGGCGGTCGTCGCCGAGCAGGGGCTGCCGCCCGACGACGAGACCACCACGGACGGCAACCGGTACTTCTACGGCTTCGAGTGCGAGAACCTCGGCGACGGCGTGGACCCGTGGCCGAAGGTCCAGCTGGACGCCATCGCCAAGGCGGCGGCCGCGGTGTGCCGGGTGCACGGCTGGACGCAGCGCTCGGTCATCGGGCACCGCGAGTGGCAGCCGGGGAAGGTCGACCCGCGCGGCTTCACGATGGCCTCGATGCGGGAGCGGGTGGCCGACCTGCTGGGCTGACCGCGCCGGGCACACGGACAATGGCCGGGTGAACGCGTTCGACCTCTCCCCCCTGCGGCCCCGGCTCCCCTCGCCCCTGGAGCCGGTGGCGGACGAGCGCTTCACCCGGCGCGGGCTCACCCTGCTGCTCAAGCGCGAGGACCTCATCCACCCCGACCTGCCGGGCAACAAGTGGCGCAAGCTCGCGCTCAACCTGGGCGCGGCGGGCGGGCGTCCCGTGCTCACTTTCGGCGGCGCGTACTCCAACCACCTGCGGGCGACGGCGGCGGCGGGCCGGCTGCTCGGCTTCCCGACGATCGGGATCGTGCGCGGCGACGAGCTGGCCGGGCGCCCGCTCAACCCCTCGCTCGCGCGGTGCGCGGCGGACGGGATGCGGCTGGAGTTCGTGGACCGGGCCACGTACCGGGCGAAGAACGACCCGGCCACGCGCGCGGCGCTCCTGGAACGGGCCCCCGCGGGCGCGTACGTGGTCCCGGAGGGCGGCAGCAACGCGCTCGCCGTCCAGGGGTGCGTGGAGCTGGGCCGCGAGCTGGCCGGGGCGGCGGACACGGTCGCCGTCGCCTGCGGCACCGGCGGCACCCTGGCGGGCCTCGCGGCGGGCCTCTCCCCCGGCCAGCGGGCGCTGGGCGTCCCGGTCCTCAGGGGCGGCTTCCTGGGCGGCGAGGTGCGTGCCCTCCAGGAGGCGGCGTTCGGCGGCCCGCGCGGCGACTGGACCCTGGACGAGCGGTTCCACTCCGGGAGGTACGCGCGCGTGCCCCCGGCGCTCGACGCGTTCGCACGCGACTTCGAGGCGCGGCACGGACTCGCCATCGAGCGGCTGTATGTGGCCAAAATGCTGCACGGCCTCACCACCCTGGCGGAGGAGGGCGCGTTCCCGGCGGGTAGCCGGCTCGTGGCGGTGGTGACGGGCGCCCCGGACGCGCCCCGCGCCCCCGACGGGGCTCAGTCCACGGCCTCCTCGCGGTAGGCGGCGGCCTCCTCCAGGTCGAGCCGGCGGAGCAGGGTCCGCATCATCTCGTCGTCGATCCGCCGTGCGTCGCGCAGCTGGACGAAGACCTCGCGCTCGGCGCCGATCATCTCGCGCGACAGTCGCCGGTAGGTGTCGTCGGCGGTCTCCCCGGTGACCTCGTTGACGGCGCCGAGCCGCTCCCAGACCGCGTTGCGGCGGCGCTCCAGGACGGTGCGGAGCCGGTCGGCGAGGGGCTGCGGCAGGGCGTTGCGCTCGTCCGCGAGGAGCGCTTCGAGGCGTGCCTCCGCGGCCTGTGAGGCCTCGCTCTGGGCCTGCGCCTCGGCCAGGGTCTCCGCGTACCGGTCCCGGCCGGGGAGCTTCAGGAAGCGGATGAGGGGCGGCAGGGTGAGGCCCTGCACCACGAGGGTGCCGATGACGGTGGTGAAGGTGAGGAAGAGGACCAGGTTGCGGGCCGGGAACTCCACGCCGTCGGTGACGACGGGGATGGAGAAGGCGATGGCGAGGGAGACCACCCCGCGCATGCCGGCCCAGCCGACGACGAGGGGCGCCCTCCAGTCCACCCCCGGTTCCCGTTCCCGGACACGGGAGGAGAGCCGGGGCAGGAAGGTCGCCGGATAGACCCAGACGAAGCGGACGACGACCACGGCGACGAAGACCCCGACCGCGTACCAGACCGCCTCACCGATGCCGTACCGCCCGAGGCCCTGCACGACGTACGGCAGTTGGAGGCCGATCAGGGCGAAGACGGCGGACTCCAGGACGAAGGCGACCATCTTCCAGACGGCCTCCTCCTGGAGCCGGGTCGCGAAGTCGACCTGCCAGGCACGGTGGCCGAGGAAGAGGCCGACCACGACGACGGCGAGGACCCCGGAGGCGCCGACCTCCTCGGCGGCCGCGTACGCGACGAAGGGGATGAGGAGGGAGAGGGTGTTCTGGAGGAGCGAGTCGCCCAGGCCGCGGCGCAGCCAGTGGATGGGGACCATGAGGACCAGGCCCACCCCGATGCCGCCGAGGGCCGCGAGCGCGAACTCCCCCACTCCCCCCGCCCAGCTGACGCCCTCGCCGACGGCCGCCGCGAGGGCGACCTTGAACGCGGTGATGGCGGTGGCGTCGTTCACGAGGGACTCGCCCTGGAGGATCGTGGTGATCCGGTTCGGCAGGCCGAGCTTGCGGGCGATGGCCGTGGCGGCGACGGCGTCCGGCGGGGCGATCACGGCGCCGAGCACCAGGGCCGCGGTGAGCGGCAGATCGGGGACGAGGACGTACGCGAGCCACCCCACGGCCACCGTGGCGAAGAGGACGTACCCGACGGAGAGCAGGGCGACCGGCCGGATGTTGGCCCGCAGGTCGAGGTACGAGGAGTCGACCGCCGCCGTGTAGAGGAGCGGAGGCAGGATCAGCGGCAGCACGATGTGCGGGTCGAGGGTGTAGTCGGGGACGCCGGGGACGTACGAGGCGGCGAGGCCGGCCGCGACCAGGAGGAGCGGAGCGGGCACGGGGGTCCTCCGGGCGACCCCCGCGATCGCGGCGCTCGCCGCCACCAGCGCCACCAGTTGCAGTGCATCCATGCCCGTCCCCGTCTCCTGCCGCAAAGTATCCTGGCCATCATGAGCGAGTGCCCCCACGTTGCCGAAATGCCGCGCCCCGAACCGGCGCCGCTGGCCGACACCTGCCCCGAGTGCCTGGCGGACGGGACGCACCCGGTCCAGCTGCGGCTCTGTCTGAGCTGCGGGCACGTGGGCTGCTGCGACTCCTCGGCGGGGCGGCACGCGACGGGGCACTTCTCGTCGTCCGGGCACCCGGTGATGCGGACCTTCGAACCGGGCGAGGCCTGGCGCTGGTGCTTCGTGGACGGCTCGATCGTCTGAGGGGGCCCGCCCCCGACGCCGGCCCGGGCGTCCGGCACGGCGGGCCGGTACGTCGGGCTACGGCGGGCCGGTGCGGTCGTCCGACGGTACGACCGTCCGGCGATTCGGCCGTCCGACGATTCGGCCGCCCCGCGGTTGGGTACGTCACCCCTCCGCCGGTCGCACGTTCCCGGCCCCGCAGACTCCCGCCCACCGTCCGCACCCATGGGCCTACCATGGGTGACGAGCGGTGACCGGAGGGCCGGTGGGGGCGGGGACTCGCGGCGACACGGCGGGACGGATCGCGATAGCGTCACGGCGGACTGCGCAGCCCCCTGCGTACCGCCCGGTTCGGGGGCCTCTCCCCCCGAACCCCGAATGAGCTTGTGCCACCTTGGAGGTGAGGGTGTCCCAGATCGCAGGCGAGCCCGGGACCCAGGACTTCGTGGAAGTCCGGCTGCCCGCTGCGGGTGCCTATCTGTCCGTGCTGCGTACGGCCACGGCCGGCCTCGCGGCGCGCTTGGACTTCACCCTCGACGAGATCGAGGACTTGCGGATCGCGGTCGACGAGGCCTGCGCCATCCTGCTCCAGCAGGCCGTGCCCGGATCCGTCCTCAGCTGTGTCTTCCGGCTGGTCGACGACTCCCTCGACGTGACCGTCTCCGCCCCGACCACGGACGGCCGGGCACCCGAGCGCGACACGTTCGCCTGGACGGTGCTGTCGGCGCTGGCCGGGAAGGTGGAATCGTCGGTGGCCGACGACCGTACGGTCTCGATCAGCCTGTACAAACAGCGCGGCGCGGGGCCAGGCCCGGCGTGAGGAGCGGGGACGCGACGGCCGGCATCCCTGAGCAGCAGGCGCGGCCGTATGAGGTCGCTACGGAGCAGGCGGACCAGATGAGCGAGCACGAGCAGCACCTTGAGGTTCCCGAGACGCCGGGCGTCTCCGAAGCCCCCCGGGGCCCCGCGAGTGCGGAAGGCTCCTCCGGGACGTCCGGGGAGCCCACGTCGGCGGAGTCCCCGACGGAGGGGCCCGGGGCGGGCGGGGCCGAGGCCGACGGGACGGACGCGGAGGCGGGGAAACCGGGGGACGACGACGAGGCCGACGAGGCCCCGGAGGTCCCCCGTACCGCCGCGCACGACCGGAGCGGCGCCCGTGCCCTCTTCGTCACGCTGCGCGAACTGCCCGAGGGCTCCCCGGAGAAGGCCGAGCTGCGCAACCGGCTGGTGCGGATGCACCTGCCGCTGGTCGAGCACCTGGCCCGGCGCTTCCGCAACCGCGGCGAGCCGCTGGACGACCTGACGCAGGTGGCGACGATCGGCCTGATCAAGTCGGTCGACCGCTTCGACCCGGAGCGGGGCGTCGAGTTCTCGACGTACGCGACCCCCACGGTCGTCGGCGAGATCAAGCGCCACTTCCGCGACAAGGGCTGGGCGGTCCGGGTGCCGCGCCGGCTCCAGGAGCTGCGTCTCTCGCTGACCACGGCGACGGCGGAGCTCTCCCAGCAGCACGGCCGCTCGCCGACGGTGCACGAGCTGGCCGAGCGGCTCGGGATCTCGGAGGAGGAGGTCCTGGAGGGTCTGGAGTCGGCGAACGCCTACTCGACGCTCTCCCTGGACGTTCCCGACACCGACGACGAGTCGCCGGCGGTCGCGGACACGCTGGGCGCGGAGGACGAGGCCCTGGAGGGGGTCGAGTACCGGGAGTCGCTCAAGCCTCTCCTGGAGGACCTGCCGCCCCGGGAGAAACGGATCCTGCTGCTCCGCTTCTTCGGGAACATGACCCAGTCGCAGATCGCGCAGGAGGTGGGCATCTCGCAGATGCACGTCTCCCGACTGCTCGCCAGGACCCTCGCCCAACTGCGGGAGAAGCTCCTGGTGGAGGAGTAGGTCCTAGGGGGTGTCCTGGCCGGGGCGCCGGATGCCGAGCGCCTCGGTCGTGGCCGGGTTCACCAGGAGGACGAGCCCGGCGACGGCCAGGACGCCGAGGACGACGCCGGCCGGGATCATCGCGCTGTCCGACTGGAGCATCTGCCAGGCGACCGGCAGCGCCAGGATCTGGGTGATCACGGCCGGGCCGCGGCTCCAGGAGCGGCGCAGCCACAGACCGCGGGCGGCGGCGAGCGGGATCAGACCGAGTGCGACGAGCGTCACAGCGCCGGTCGCGGCGCCGGTGAGGTCGTCGGACGTCCCGGTCAGCGCGTGCACCAGCATGTACACGCCACCGGCGAGGAGCCCGAGGGCCTCGATACCGGCCACGGCCGCCGCGGCGGCGAGACGGGCGGGTCGGGGGGTCTGCTCCGTACTGCTCATAGAGGGCAGGGTAGCGGGGGCGGGGCGGGGCGGCGGAAGCCGGGCGAGGCCGTCCACGGATCGGGCTGGACTGGGCCCGGTACCGCCGGGTAGGTACCCTGGCGCTCATGCGCGCACTTCTCGTGGTCAACCCGGCAGCCACCACCACCAGTGCCCGCACCCGTGACGTGCTCATCCACGCGCTCGCGAGCGAGATGAAGATCGAGGCGGTCACCACCGAGTACCGCGGGCACGCCCGCGACGTGGGCCGACGGGCCGCCGACTCCGGCAACATCGACCTCGTCGTGGCCCTCGGCGGCGACGGCACGGTCAACGAGGTCGTGAACGGACTGCTGCACGACGGGCCCGATCCCGAGCGGCTTCCGGGCCTCGCCGTGGTCCCCGGCGGGTCGACCAACGTCTTCGCCCGCGCCCTCGGACTGCCGAACGACGCGGTGGAGGCGACCGGCGCGCTGCTCGACGCGTTGCGTGAGCGGCGGACACGCACAGTGAGCCTCGGTCTGGCCTCGGGTGCGCCGGGCACGGAGGACGAGTCGGTTCCGGCCCGCTGGTTCACCTTCTGCGCCGGCCTCGGATTCGACGCCAGTGTCATCGGCCGGGTCGAACAGCAGCGGGAGCGCGGGAAGAGATCCACGCACGCCCTCTATCTGCGCCAGGTGGTGCGCCAGTTCCTGGAGGAACCGCACCGGCGGCACGGCACGATCACCCTGGAGCGCCCCGGCGTCGAGCCGGTGGAGGACCTGGTCCTCTCCATAATCTGCAACACCTCCCCCTGGACCTACCTGGGCAATCGTCCGGTGTACGCGTCCCCGGAGGCCTCCTTCGAAACAGCGCTGGACGTGCTCGGACTGCGCCGTCTCTCCACTCCGGCGGTGGCCCGTTACGCCACCCAGCTGCTCACCTCGACCCCGGAACGAGGGCCTCGCGGCAAGCATGCGGTATCCCTGCACGACCTGACCGACTTCACCTTGCATTCGAAGGTCCCGCTCCCCCTCCAGATGGACGGAGACCACCTGGGACTGCGTACGAGCGTGGCGTTCACAGGCGTACGCCGTGCACTGCGTGTGATTGTGTGAGTGGAAGGGCCCAAAGTCCTTTCACTCGAACGTTTAGGCGCGCATCCACCCCTTAGAAGTACGGCTGTGACCTAGCCGACACCGAGGAATCAAAAAAAACTTTCCGGAAGGGGTTGTATCCGCTGCCGAGGTTTGCGAGTCTCTTCTTGGCGATCGGGACGGCCCGCAACACCGGCCTCCACTGAGAGCCAGAACCCCTCCTCAGTCTTAGGACCACACCAGTTCATCTGGCAGTCGGCCCTTCCCTTGCGGGGGGATTCGTGAAAGCGTTCACATTCACAAGCAACCCGCATGTAATACCAAGAGAGGTAGCAGCCATGGACTGGCGTCACAACGCCGTTTGTCGTGAGGAAGACCCCGAGCTGTTCTTCCCCATCGGCAACACCGGTCCTGCGCTGCTGCAGATCGAGGAAGCCAAGGCCGTCTGCCGCCGCTGCCCCGTCATGGAGCAGTGCCTGCAGTGGGCGCTCGAGTCCGGCCAGGACTCGGGCGTCTGGGGTGGCCTCAGCGAGGACGAGCGCCGCGCGATGAAGCGCCGTGCCGCTCGCAACCGGGCGCGTAACGCCAGCGCCTGACGCCCCACCGACAGCCTGAGGCCAGCGGCGCATACATCGCGTATGCAATCACCGCCCCCGAGCCGCAGCGCGCAGCAGTAACCCACAGCATTCGAGCCCCGGACCGAGTTCCTTCGGTCCGGGGCTCGCTGCCGTCCGCCGCCGAGATCCCTTCCGCGGGGGGACCGGCTTCAGCGGCGGGCCCCTTCCACGGTCGGCTACTTCTGCGGCTGTACGGGGATGTCGAGGACCACCTTCGTGCCGCGCTCGGCGCCCGGCAGCATGTCGAAGGATCCGCCCAACTCCCCTTCCACCAGGGTCCGTACGATCTGGAGACCGAGGTTGCCGGCCCGCTGGGGGTCGAAGCCCTCGGGCAGTCCGCGGCCGTCGTCCTTGACCGTGATCAGGAGCCGGGCGTCGGCCCGGGGTTCGCCGCGCACGGCGGTGACCTCGACGGTGCCCTCGTCGCCCTGGGCGAACGCGTGCTCCAAGGCGTTCTGGAGAACCTCGGTGAGGACCATGGAGAGCGGGGTCGCGACCTCGGCGTCGAGAATGCCGAAGCGGCCGTTGCGCCGGCAGGTGACCCTGCCCGGAGAGATCTCGGCCACCATCGCGATCACCCGGTCGGCGATCTCGTCGAACTCCACCCGTTCGTCCAGGTTCTGGGACAGCGTCTCATGGACGATGGCGATCGAACCGACGCGCCGCACGGCCTCGTTGAGGGCCTCACGGCCGTGGTCGGAGTCCATCCGGCGGGCCTGGAGACGCAACAGGGCGGCCACGGTCTGGAGGTTGTTCTTCACCCGGTGGTGGATCTCCCGGATGGTGGCGTCCTTGGTGATCAACTCGCGCTCGCGGCGACGCAGTTCGGTGACGTCCCGGAGCAGGACCAGCGAACCGATGCGGGTGCCCTTGGGCTTGAGCGGGATCGCCCTCAGCTGGATCACCCCGCCGTTGCCCTCGACCTCGAACTCGCGCGGCGCGTAGCCGGAGGCCAGGGTCACCAGGGCCTCGTCCACCGGGCCGCGGGAGGGCGCGAGTTCGGCGGTGATCTGGCCGAGGTGCTGGCCGACGAGGTCGGCGGCGAGGCCGAGCCGGTGGTAGGCGGAGAGGGCGTTGGGAGAGGCGTACTGGACGATGCCCTCGGCGTCCAGGCGGACGAGTCCGTCGCCGGCCCGGGGCGAGGAGTCCATGTCGACCTGCTCGCCGGGGAAGGGGAAGGTCCCGGCCGCGATCATCTGCGCGAGGTCGGAGGCGGACTGGAGGTAGGTGAGTTCGAGCCGGGAGGGGGTACGGACGGTCAGCAGGTTGGTGTTGCGGGCGATGACACCGAGGACCCGGCCCTCGCGGCGCACGGGGATGGACTCGACCCGTACCGGGACCTCCTCGCGCCACTCCGGGTCGCCCTCGCGGACGATCCTGCCCTCGTCGAGCGCGGCGTCCAGCAGCGGACGGCGACCGCGCGGCACCAGATGGCCGATCATGTCGTCCTGATAGGAGGTGGGGCCGGTGTTCGGCCGCATCTGCGCGACGGAGACGTACCGCGTACCGTCGAGGGTCGGAACCCAGAGGACGAGGTCGGCGAAGGAGAGGTCGGAGAGCAGCTGCCACTCCGACACCAGCAGGTGGAGCCACTCGAGGTCCGAGTCGCTCAGGGCGGTGTGCTGGCGCACGAGGTCGTTCATGGAGGGCACGGTGCGAGCGTACCCGCGGAACAAACGGGCGGTGAACCTGGATCTCCGGGCGTTCGTACTGGAGGATGGGCCATGAACCACCGCGTTCCTGTGGATGGACAGACAAGAATGGTCTAGTCCACAATGAACGCAACAGAGCCTCCATCCTCCCCGCACAGGAGGATGGAACGAGGTACCCGACGCTCTCTGCCCTGACTGCGTCGAGACCTCCCACAACGGCCGAGGGACCGCACACCCCCGGCCGGCGCAACTCCGGGCTGCGGTGCCGGGCGGGCTGAGGGTCCCGCCGGGCGCCGCGGCCCGCGGGTGTTTCCGGGGGCCGCGCACCGGCCTCCGGGCTCTCTCCGCGCCGCTGTCCGGACCTCCTCGCGGGCCGCTCTCCGAGCCTTCCGCGGCCCCTTCCCGGGCCTTCCCGGTGGCCCCTTTCCGGACCTCTCCCCGCAGGACCCTCCCCATAGGCACCTCTCCGCGGGCGTCTTCTGGGGCCCCTCCCCGCAGGCACCTCCGGGAGCCTCCCCGTGGGCCGCTCCCGGCCCGCCCCGTGTCACTCCCCCGTCGGCCAGGCCCGCATCGCCAGCTCGGCGACGGCCGCCAGCTCCTCCTCCGTCGCCCCGTCGCGGGCCTGCTGGGACATGCCCTGGAGGACGGCGCCGCTGAAGCGGGCCAGCGCTCGGGCGTCGGTGTCGGCCGGCAGCTCGCCGGACTCGGCACCCCGGCGGATCCGGGCCTCCATGGACGCCAGATTGGAGTTCCTGCGCACCCGCAGGGACTCCTCGACCTCGGGGGTCGAGCAGTTGATCGCGGCGGAGATCATCAGGCAGCCCCGGGGGTGGCCCGGCTCCGTGAAGAGCCAGGCGGCCTCGCCGAGGAGGCGGCCGATGGCCCGGCGGGCGGTCGGCTCCTCCTCGAAGGCCCGGCCGCCGTACGCGCCGTACGAGGTGGCGTACGCCTCGACGACCTCCTCGAACAGCGTCTTCTTGTCGCCGAAGGCGGCGTAGAGGCTGGGGGCGCTGATGCCCATGGCACGGGTCAGATCGGAGACGGAGGTCGTCTCGTAGCCGTGCTCCCAGAAGGCCATCGTCGCCTTCTCCAGGGCCGTGAGCCGGTCGAAGGAGCGAGGGCGGCCGCGCGGTGTCGTCACCATGGAGTGAATTCTATAGCGTCCGCTACGGAAAGTGGGGTACGGTCTTTTCATAACGACCGCTACAGAAATGAGGGGGGCGTCGTCATGGGCGTGCTCGAAGGCACGACGGCCGCGGAGAACACGGCAGGGGACACGGCAGCGGACGCGACGGAGCGGGCGGCCGTGCGGTCGACCGGGAAGCTGGTCGGGAAGACGGCCCTGGTGACGGGCGGCAGCCGGGGCATCGGGCGCGGGATCGCCGAGCGGCTCGGCCGCGAGGGGGCGCGGGTCGCGGTGCACTACGGAAGCAACGAGACCGCGGCGAAGGAGACGGTCGCGGCGATCGAGGCGGCCGGCGGCGAGGCGTTCGCGCTCGGCCAGGAGCTGGGGGTGCCCGGGGACGCCGCCGCCCTGTGGGAGGCGTTCGACACGGCCGTCGGGGGCGAGGGGGGCCTGGACATCCTGGTGAACAACGCGGGGATCGGGGCCTCGCAGCCCTTCGCGACCTTGACGGAGGAGGAGTACGACCGGGTCTTCGCGATCAACACCAGGGCGCCGTTCTTCGTGGCCCAGCTGGGGGCGGAGCGACTGCGGGACGGCGGACGCGTCATCAACGTCTCGACGGGTCTCACCAAGGCGGCGCTCATGCCGGAGCTGATCGCGTACTCGATGTCGAAGGCCGCGCTCGACGTCTTCACCCGGGACCTGTCGAAGGTCCTCGGGCCGCGCCGGATCACGGTCAACGCGCTGGCGCCGGGGATCGTGGACACCGACATCAACGCGGCCTGGCTGCGGGAGAGCGACGAGGCCTGGGCGGGGGCGGCGGCCCTGTCGGCGCTGGGCGGGGTCGGCACCCCGTCGGACATAGCCGATGTGGCGGCCTTCCTCGCCTCCGAGGACGCGCGCTGGGTGACGGGCCACTGGATCGACGCCACGGGCGGCTCCCTGACCTGAGCCGGGCGCCGTCGGAGAGGCAGGGTTCGCGGGCGGCTCCCTGGCCTGGGCGCGCACAAGAGGGGGCCGGGTTCACGGGGGACGAAGGGTGCGGAGCCCGTGGCGGGGCGCGTCGGAGGGGGCTGCGGCTGCGGGTTGGAAGGTGGGGCAGGGGTTCGAGTGGCTGGGGGGACCGGGGCGGCCGACGATGGAGGCGGCGGGGCGTCCGGGGGGCGGAACGGCATGAGGGGAAGGCCCCTCCTCTGCTAGATTTGCCCTTAGATTGGTCTATACCACACGGTCCCTCACCAGCCCCTCACCAGATCGGCAGGCACAGCGTGGAAGTTGTCATCGTCAAGGACGCCAAGGCGGGCGGCGAGCTCATCGCGGACGGCATCGCCGACCTCCTGCGCCGCAAGCCCGACGCGCTGCTCGGCGTGGCCACGGGCTCGACTCCGCTGCCCATCTACGACGCCCTGATCGCCCAGGTCACGGCCGGTTCCGTCGACGCCTCGCGGGCCCGGATCGCCCAGCTGGACGAGTACGTGGGCCTGCCCTCGGGCCACCCCGAGTCGTACCGCTCCACCGTGCTCCGCCAGGTCGTCGAGCCGCTCGGGCTCTCCGCGGAGGCCTTCATGGGGCCCGACGGCTCCGCCGAGGACGTCCAGGCTGCCTGTGAGGCGTACGACAAGGCGCTGACCGAGGCCGGTGGCGTGGACCTGCAGATCCTCGGCATCGGCACGGACGGGCACATCGGCTTCAACGAGCCGTGCTCCTCGCTCGCCTCCCGCACCCGGATCAAGACGCTCACCGAGCAGACCCGCGTGGACAACGCCCGCTTCTTCGACAACGACATCGAGCAGGTGCCGCACCACGTCATCACCCAGGGCATCGGCACCATCCTGGAGGCCCGTCACCTGGTGCTGCTGGCCACCGGCGAGGGCAAGGCCGAGGCCGTGGCGCAGACCGTCGAGGGCCCGGTGGCGGCGCTCGTGCCGGCCTCCGCGCTCCAGCTCCACCCGCACGCCACGGTCGTGGTGGACGAGGCCGCCGCGTCCAAGCTGAAGCTCGCGGACTACTTCCGCCACACCTTCGCCAGCAAGCCCTCCTGGCAGGGCATCTGAACCGCCCGGATCCCCCGGTCGTAGCCGCGTCCGCGTACGCGCAGGGGCCCGGCACCTGTTCAGGTGCCGGGCCCCTGCGCGTACGACGGGTGTCGGGGACGCCGGTCAGGCGCCGGTTCCGACGACGGCCTCGGCGGCCGCGCGGCCGCAGACCCGGGCCGCGCCGTGCGTGGCGATGTGCAGGGCCCCGCGCGGCTCCGCCTCGTTGAGGCCCATCTCGACCACGACGGTGTCGGGGCGGGCCTTGACCAGGGCGTCCAGGGCCTCGGTCATCCACGGGTGGCGGTGGGCGTCGCGTACGACCGCCACGACCCGCCGCTCACCGGCGGCGGCGAGGACGGCGTCCACCGAGGAGTCGGCGTAGGAGCCGGTCTCGGTGCCGGGGAGCAGGCGCTCCAGTTCGGCGGCGATGCCCCAGGGGGTCTCGTCACCGACCGCGAAGTTGGCGACGGGGGTGAAGGAGGCCACGTAGGGAGCGGTGGTCATCGGCGTGTGGGGGTGCTCCCCCCGGGTCACCTTGAGCGCCCGGCGGGCCGCCACGAGTCCGATGTCGGCGCCGGGCGCGGTCCCCTCCTGCACTGCCGCGCCCGACACCGATTCGGCCCCCCTGGCCCGGTGCGCCTGGGTCCAGGACGCCAGGGCGCGCACGCGCGCCGCGGCGTCGGCCAGCCGCTCTTCGGGCAGTTCACCGGTCCGCACCGCGTTCACCAGCGCGTCGCGCAGCTGCAGCACGGTGTCCTCGTCGCACAGCCCGCCGCCGACGCAGATGGCGTCGGCGCCCGCGGCGATCGCGAGGACCGATCCGCGCTCGATGCCGTACGTCGCCGCGACGGCCTGCATCTCCATGCCGTCGGTGACGATCAGCCCCTCGAAGCCCAGCTCCTGGCGGAGCAGACCGGTGAGGATCTGCGGGCTCAGGGTGGCCGGGTGGTGGGGGTCGAGCGCGGAGAGAAGGATATGCGCGCTCATGACGGCTTTGGTACCCGCGGCGACGGCCGCGCGGAAGGGCACCAGCTCACGGGCGTGCAGTGTGGCGAGGTCCACATCGATCCGGGGCAGGGCGTCGTGGGAGTCCACGTTCGTGTCGCCGTGTCCGGGGAAGTGCTTGGTGCAGGCCGCGACCCCGACGCCCTGGAGGCCGTCGACGTACGCCACGGTGTGGCGCGCGACCAGGTCCGGGTCCGGCCCGAAGGACCGGACGCCGATGACCGGGTTCTCGGCGTTGGAGTTGACGTCGGCGGAGGGCGCCCAGTTGAGGTCGACCCCGCAGCGTGCGAGCCGGCGGCCGAGCTCGCGGGCCACGGCCCGGGTGAGCTCGACGTCGTCGACGCTGCCCAGCGCGTAGTTGCCGGGGAAGGACGAACCCTGCTTGACCTCGAGGCGGGTGACGTCCCCGCCCTCCTCGTCGATGGCGACGAGGACGTCGTCCCGCTCGGCCCTCAGCTGCGCGGTGAGCGCGGTGAGCTGCTCGGGGCTGACGATGTTCCGGCCGAACAGGCCGACCGACGACAGGCCCTCGCCGATGCGGCGGAGCAGCCAGTCGGGCGCGGTGGTGCCGACGAAGCCGGGCTGGAGCACCGTGAGCGCGTCACGGGTCAGGGTGTCCGAGCCGAAAAGGAGTGTGGTCATGGGGAGCCCTTATCCCTTCACCGCGCCGGCGGTCATGCCGCCGACGGCCTTGCGCTGGAGGAAGAGGAAGACGATGAGCACGGGGAGAGCGAAGAGCGTGGAGGCGGCCATGGTGGCGCCCCAGTCGTTGCCGAACGCGGTCTGGAACTGCGTCAGCCAGAGGGTCAGCGTCTGCGCTTCCTTGTCCTTGTTGAGGACGAGGACCATAGCGAACTCGTTCCAGGCGGTGATGAAGCCGAAGAGCGAGGTCGACATCAGGCCGGGGGCGAGCAGCGGGAAGATCACCTTGCGGAATGCCTGGCCGCGGGTGCAGCCGTCGATCTGGGCGGCCTCCTCCAGCTCGACCGGGACGGCGGCGATGAAGCCGCGCAGGGTCCAGATGGTGAAGGGGAGGACCATCACGAAGTAGATCATCGTGAGCAGCGGGATGCTGTTCAGCATGTCGCCGTCGCGGGCGATCATGTACATCGCGATGACCATGACCTCCCAGGGGGCCATCTGAGCCATCATCACGATGAGGACGATGCCCTTGCGGCCCTTGAACTTCATCCGGGCGATCGCGAAGCTGGCGGCCAGGGCGACGACGAGGGCGAGGAGCACCGCGCCGACGGTGACGATGAGGCTGTTCGTGACGTACGTCCAGAAGAGGTCGACGCCGGTCGCCGTCGTGTAGTTCTCGAAGGTCGGGGTGAAGACGAAGACGGGGTCCTTGGTGAGGATCTCCCGCTGCGGCTTCAGCGAGGACGAGAACATCCAGTAGACGGGGAAGACGAAGATCGCGGCGAGGACGAGGGCCGTGACGTTCTTCGCCACCGTGCCCACCCGGAGCGGCTTGCGGGTCCGCAGCTTCTGGGGGGTCTGCGTGGTCTGCGTGGTGGTGCTCACTGCTCATCCTCCTGCTTCAGGATCAGGCGGAAGTAGAAGGACATGGCCACGATCAGCATGACGATCGTGAGGATCGAGATGGCCGCCGCGAGGCCGTAGTGCTGCTGGCCGAGGCCCTCGATGTAGGCGTAGACGGGGAGCGTCTCGGAGCCGCGGTCGGGGCCGCCGGCGTTCATCGCGTAGACCTGGGCGAACGCCTTGAAGATCCAGATGATCTCCAGGAACGTCGTGATCAGGAAGAAGGGCTTCAGGCTCGGGAACACCACGGACCAGAAGGTGCGCCAGCCGCTGGCGCCGTCCATCTTGGCGGCCTCGTACAGCTCGGTCCCGACGGTGGTGAGGGCCGCGTACATGTTGAGCGCGACGAAGGGGATCGAGCCCCAGACGAGGAGCACCATGATGATGACGAGGGCGTCGAAGCCGGTCTCGAACCAGTTGTGCTGCTCGTAGCCGGAGAAGCCGAGCGTGCGCATCACCCAGTTGGCGACGCCGTACTGCTCGTCGAAGAGCCACCGGAAGACGGTGATGGAGGCGATGATCGGCATGGCCCAGGCGAACATCAGCGCGAGGGAGAGCACGAGCCGCATCTTCTTGCCGAGGCGGTTGAGCAGCAGGCCGAGCAGGGTGCCGATCAGCATGATCAGCGCCACGTTGACCGCGGTGAAGACGAGGGAGCGGACGACGACGTTCCAGAAGTCGGGGTCGCTCAGCAGGCTGGTGTAGTTCTCGAAGCCGATCCAGGGCGTCTCGCGCCGGATCATCTCCCGCTTGTTGACCCCCTGGAAGGAGAGGACGACGTTGCGGAAGAGCGGGTAGAGCAGCAGCACCGCCATGGAGAGCAGGGCGGGCGTGATGAGCAGGTACGGCAGCAGCCCGCTGGGCAGGGAGCGTCTCCCACGCGAGGGCTGAAGGACTTCCTTCGGGCCGGAAGGGGGTGGCGGAGTCTGAGACTTCCCTGCCGCCCTCCCGGGCGCGTCCTGAGGAGCGGCGGCCGCCGTCCCCTGGGAGTCCACGGTCATGGTCTTATTCCTCGCGGTTCTGGGGCTCCCGCGCCCACCGGGGCGCGGCCCGGGGGAGCGGGCCGCTGATCACTGCGATGTCCCGGGGGCGTGGCCGGTAGGGTCCGGCCACGCCCCCGGGCTCGGTCTCACTACTGGTTGATGCGCTCGGTGATGACCTTGTCGGCCGCCTCGCCCGCCTTCTGCGGGTCCTCGCCCTTCAGGACCTTGGTCATGAAGTCCTTGATCGGGTTCGGGTCGGTCTCGACGTTGGCCCAGCCCTCGGTCACCGGCGTGATCTTGCCGGTGTCGGCGGCCTTGACCATGGCCTCGGCGAAGGAGCCGGCCTCCGGCTTGAACTGCGCGGCCGGGTCGTTCGGGATGATGCCGCCGAGGGTGGCCTTGCCGTACTCGGCCATCTGCGCCTTACCGGACGCGAGGGCCAGCCACTCCTTGGCGAGGTCCTTGTTCTTGGAGCGCTCGGAGATGGCGAGGTTCGAGCCGCCGAAGAAGACGGAGCCCGGCTTGTCGGCGGTCTTGCCCGGGATCGGGAAGTAGCCGAAGTCGGCCTTCTTGCCGGCCTTCTCGATCTCCGCGATCGCGCCGCCGGCCTCCCAGCCGAGACCGATCCAGGACGCGACGCCACCCTTGGGGACGACGTCGACGGACTGCTGCGGGGTCGCCTCGTCCTTGTCCTTGGGAGCGGTCGAGAAGGACTGCAGCTCCTTGTAGAAGTTCATGGCGGCCGCGGCCTGCGGGGTGCCGAGGGCGCCCTTCCACTTGTCGCCGTCCTTGACGGCGAGGTCGCCGCCCTCGTCCCAGACGAAGCCCGCGAGGACGTACCAGCTCTGGCCGGGCAGGTAGATCGGCTGGCTCTTCGGGTCCGAGGCCTTGAGCTTCTTCAGACCCTCGACCCACTCGGCGCGGGTCTTCGGCGGGGTCACGCCGGCCTTCTTGAAGGCGGCCTTGTCGTAGACGACGACACGGTTGGCGGCCCACCACGGGGCGGCGAACAGCTTGCCGTCCAGCTCGGCCGAGGGAAGGATGCCCTTGTTCCAGGAGTCGTAGCCGAGCTTGGCCTTGTCGGCCGTCAGGTCGGCGAGACCACCGGAGGCGGCGTAACCCGTGGTCTGGGTGTTGCCGAGTTCGATGACGTCCGGCGGGGTGTCCTCGGAGAGGGCGGTGGTGACCTTCTCCTGGATGCCGCCCCAGGCCTGCGTCTCGACCTTGACCTTGACGCCCGGGTGCTTGGCCTCGAACTCCTTGTTGACGCCGTCGATCCACGCCTGGGGCGCCGAACCGTCCATGACCCAGACGGTCAGGTTCTTGTTGCCCCCGGCCTCGGTCTTGCCGCCCTTGTCGCCGTCGCTGTCCGAACCACATGCAGCGATAGAGACCATCATGCCCGCGACGCCGATCGCCGCGATGAGCTTGCGCTTCACGCCACCCTCCTCAGGGATGCCTGCAACCCCTGCCCACCGCGCGAAGACATACGTCAGGTAGTGCTCGTGGGGCTGGGACCTGGTCTTTAATGGTTTAGACCAGTACCCGGAGCTTGGCCTAGACCTTTAGGGGTGTCAAGGGTGTATAAGAAGGGCAGTCGCGTCCGTTATCGGACCGACACCTGAGGGAGGGCGACGACCCGTGACCGGTCCGTGCCACCATGTGAGCCGCGACAGACGGAGGAGCCGGTGACGGCAGCAGCACAGGAGTCGGGAAGGCAGGCCATGGCCACGGACGCGGGCAGCGCGGAGACGGAAGGTGGGGCACCCACCCGTACCGCGCGCGTGCCCAAGTACTACCGACTGAAGCGGCATTTGCTCGACATGACGGAGACCCTGCCGCCCGGCACACCGGTCCCGCCCGAGCGCACACTCGCCGCCGAGTTCGACACCTCGCGCACCACCGTGCGCCAGGCCCTCCAGGAGCTGGTCGTCGAGGGCCGCCTGGAGCGCATCCAGGGCAAGGGCACCTTCGTGGCCAAGCCCAAGGTCTCGCAGGCCCTGCAACTCACCTCCTACACGGAGGACATGCGCGCCCAGGGCCTCGAACCCGCCTCACAGCTCCTCGACATCGGGTACGTCACCGCCGACGACACCCTCGCCGGCCTGCTCGACATCTCGGCCGGCGGACGGGTGCTCCGCATCGAGCGGCTGCGGCTCGCGAGCGGCGAGCCGATGGCGATCGAGACGACCCACCTGTCGGCGAAGCGCTTCCCCGCGCTGCGCCGCTCCCTCGTGAAGTACACCTCGTTGTACACCGCCCTCGCCGAGGTGTACGACGTGCACCTCGCCGAGGCCGAGGAGACCATCGAGACCTCCCTCGCCACCCCGCGCGAGGCCGGACTGCTCGGCACGGACGTGGGCCTGCCGATGCTGATGCTCTCCCGGCACTCGCTGGACGCCCAGGGCGAGCCGGTCGAGTGGGTACGGTCGGTCTACCGCGGCGACCGGTACAAGTTCGTGGCGCGCCTCAAGCGCCCCAACGGCTGAGCGGTCGGGTCCGCACACCGGAACCACTGAAAGAGGGGGACGCCGCGGCAGCGGCGTCCCCCTCTTTCCGCTGCGCTCTCCCCTCCTCTTCCGCTTCGGCCGCGCCCCGCCGCCGTTCCCCTCTTCCGGCCGGGCCCCGTCGCCGCTCCCCTGTTTGCACGTTTCCCGGCCCGCTCTTCGCCGGTTCGCCGACCGCGCGCCTCGGCACCTTGTGCACGGCAGCAACGTGACACCACCCGTGAACCCGCTGGTGAGCGCCGTCTCCGACGGTGCCCCGCGGGGTGGCGCCAAACGACCGGGCGGTTGCTGCCAGTGGTGAACCGCTGACACCTCGCTCTCGTTCGAGCATTCTTGAACGTGTCGAAAGGGCCCCACCCAAGGGCAATCGACACAAACCACCGAATCCCGAACCCGTCAGAGGTGTCTCCGCCATGCGCTCCTCCGCCCGCCGTCTCGTCCTCGCCGCCGCCCCGCTCGCCGTCCTCGGCGCGATCCTCGTCACCGCCGGACCCTCCGCCGGTGCCACGACCGGACCGGGTACGGCGCCGGCGCGGGTCCTCGCCGCCGACCCGGTCACCGGCCCCGAGGCCGACCCGGGCGCCGGACCGACCGCCGCGCCCACGGTGGTGCCCACGCCGTCCGCCGCCTCCTCCGACGGCTTCTCGTGGGGCTGACCGCCGCCCCCCGCGTCCCACGAGCCCGCCCCTCTCTTCCGCAGGACCCGCCATCTTCCTCATCGGCATCTCGATGTCCGCGTCCGCCGCGGCGGACACCGAGCGCCCCACCCCCAGCGGCGTACTGGCCGCCCTGTACCGGGCCGTCGAGCCGACGGACCCCGTCGAGACCGCTCGTGCGCTGGTCGCGGACCACTCCGTCCGGATCGCGCTCTGCCTCGACTGCCCCGACGAACTCGAGGCCGTCGGACGCGCGCTCGGCATCTGCCTGCGCATGCTGGGGCGCTCTCCCGAGCTCGGCGGCTACGGCATCGCCGACTGCAGACTCCTGTGAACCCTCCCGAACGGGGAATTCAGCCGTGTTCGTCCATATCCTGGGCCCCCTCCGCGCCACCGTCGACGACCGCCCGGTGCCCCTGGGCGGCAGACGGACCCAGACCGTCCTGGCCGCCCTCGCTCTGGAGGTCGACTGGGCCGTCTCCGTCGAAGGCCTCGTCGAAGCCGTCTGGGGCCCCCACCCCCCAGCCAGCGCCCGCACCCAGATCCGTATCTGTGTCTCCACGCTGCGCCGCGCCTTCTCCGGCGCCGGCGCCCCGGAGCTGATCGAGACCCACTCGTACGGCTACCGGCTGCGCCTCGGCCGCCATGACCTGGACTCCACCGTGTTCGAGAGCGGGGTGGAGCGCGCCCGCGCCCTCGCCGAGGGCGGTCGCAGGGCCGAGGCCGTACTGGAGCTGCGCAACGCCCTCGCCCTGTGGAACGGCCCCGCGCTCGCCGGACAGACGAGCCGGGCCCTGGATCCCGGGATCCGGCGCCTGGAGGAGTTGCGGATCCGGGCGACCGAGGAGCGGCTCGGCCTCGAACTCGCCCTCGGCCGGCACGGGGACGTCATCGGCGAGCTGATGGCCCTGACGGCCATGTACCCCTTCCGCGAGCAGTTGCACGCCCAGCTGATGCTGGCCCTGCACCGCGCCGGCCGGACGGCCGAGGCGCTGGCCGCGTACCGGCGCGTGCGGCTGACCCTGGTCGAGGAGCTGGGGATCGAGCCCGGTCCGGGACTCAGCGGCATGGAGCGGTCCATCCTGCTCGGTGAGTGCGTCTCCGCCTGAACGGCCGTGGCGCCCCTCGCTCACACGGTGATCCGAATTTCCTGGAGCCGGTGCTCGGAGACCCCGTCGGTCGGCAGGAACTCGTAGCGGTGCACGCGGCTGAGGTTCCTGGTGAAGGCCCAGTCCATCCGGAAGAACGGCAGGTTCTGGTTGAAGACGTTGTCGCCGAACTCCCCCAGGGCCGCGAACTTCCAGCTCAGCGGCAGGAAGTCGGGGTTGGCCGGGGTGGCGTCCTCGGCCACCTCGCGCACCCCGTCGAGGGAGCGCATGGAGTCGGTGGCGTTGAAGTCGCCGGCGATGAGCACGGGGTTCTGGTTGGCCGCCACGTCCTGCTCCAGGCCGCGGAACTCCTCCTGCCGCCAGGCGTGCTTGCGCCGCAGGTACGGGTCGTGCTCGAAGTCCGAGAAGAGGTTGAGGTTGTCGAGCGCCAGCGGCACGGTGATGTGCACGTTGTACGTGCTCAGCACCCGGCCGCGCACATCGAGGTCGGTCCGGAGCACCTTCTCCCGCGCGAACTCCTGCCCGAAGTCGGGCTTCCCGCCGTCCGCGGTCCGGGGCCGGGGCCCCACGGTCGTCTGGGACAGGATCGGGAAGCGGGAGATCGTGAGCAGTTCGCTGCGACGGGCGATGTGGTAGCCGGGGAACTGGCGGCGCAGCTCGGCGTCGTCGTCGAGCCGCCAGTAGCCGTCCTCGCCCAGGCCGGGGGTCCAGCCCACGTGCTCCTGGAGGAGGTAGACGTCGGCGTCGCGGGCGTGGAGCAGGGCGAACAGCCGGTCGGTGCTGGTCGCCATCGCCCAGTACTGGGTGTTGAGCGAGACCACCCGGAGGGCCTCCGGCGGCACGGGGCCCGGATCGCGCCAGAGCGCGGGCCAGTTGAAGCCGGAGCCGGTGGTGAGGGCGAGCGCGAGGGCCAGTCCCGAGACGCCGGCGGCGAGCCGTCGGCGGCGTCCGCAGGCGGCGGCGCCGGCCACCAGGAGGACCAGCGGGATGCCGGTCAGGAAGAGGGGCGGGGCGACGTCCAGGATGAGGGACCAGTGCCACCGGCCGCTCACCAGCCACCGGACCGCGGCGAACAGCAGCCAGAGGGCGGCGAGGCCGAGGACGGTCCGGCCGTACCAGAGGCGGATGGCGCGGGCGACCCGACGGCCGCGGCCGGGCTCCTCCCCTGCCGGGGAGTGAGCGGCGCCGTCGGCTCCGGCCGCACTCGCGGTCCCGTCCGCTCCGGCCGCACTCGCGGTCCCGCCGGCTCCGGCCCCGCTCATGGCCCCGGCGGTCCCGGCAGTCCCCGCTGTCCCGGCCGCGCCCGCCGTCTCCTCCCCCCTCTCGGTCCCGGCCCCACTCGTCGGCGCCGTGCCCGGGGTCCGTGCCGTGGTCATGTGAGGCTCCCCTGCGGCTCGTACATCCGCCGGAAGCGGCCGCTCGCCGCGTACTGGGCGAGCCCGGCCGCGAGACCGGTCATGACGGCGGTGTTCACCAGCGCCTGGGCGCCGGTGAAGAAGACCCCGAAGAGGAGTCCCCGCTCCTTGAGCACGAAGCGGTACTGCCCCAGGTCCGCGAGGACCGACCCGGTGAGCGCGGCCAGCGAGACCGCGAACGCGGCCGGGTGGACCAGGCCGAACGGCAGCGCCGCGACGGCGAGGCCGCCGAGCCCCGAGGCGACGGCCCGGCCCCCGGTCTCCATGCCCTGCATGGCACGGCCCCGGTCGAAGTAGAACGGCACCCGGAGACGGCTGCGGACGAACGCCTTGCGCAGCAGGGGCCGCATCCGGTTCTCGTCGGAGAGCCGGCCCCTGATCCGGGAGGTGAGCAGCATGGGCCACCGGGCGGCCAGCCGCTCCGCGTGGTCGATCTCCTCGGTCTGCCGCAGCGCCGTGTTGAACCAGCCGGCCTCCATGAACGCGGACCTGCGGACCGCGCCCAGGGCGTAGAAGCCGCCGCTGACCAGGCCTTCGGCGCTCTTGCGCCAGTAGTGGTACTGGAGGATGCGGTACTGGCCGACCGCGCCCTCCTCGAACAGCGGCTCCTTGTCGGGTATCCCGAACACCGCGCCGTACGTGGGGTTCTCGTCGAAGAGCGCGACGGCCTGGGCGACCGCCTCGGGGTGCATGGTCAGGTCGGCGTCGAGGAAGAAGACGATCTCGCCCCGGGAGCGGCGGACGCCCTCGTTGCGGGAGGAGCCGGGTCCGCCGTTCTCCCGGACGCGGACCAGCTGGACGGGGTGGGTGGCGGCGATGTCCGCGCAGCCGTCGGTGCTGGCGTCGTCGACGACGATCACTTCGATGTGGGGGTAGGTCTGCTCGGCTATGGAACGCAGGCAGAGGTCGATGGTGGGCCGGTCGTTGTACATCGGGACGACGACCGACACGAGGGGTGCGGACATGGGATTCCTCGGTGGTGAAGGAGGTGAAAGGGGTGATGGGCGCGGAGGAGGGCGGTCAGGTGGCGAGGTGCGGTACGAGGAGCGCGCCCCAGACGGCGGAGTTGACGAGCATCACCCGGTCGCGCATCAGCGTCTTGACGGGCTCTCCCCCGCCGCCGTCCACGATCACGATCTGGAGATAGCGGAAGAGGGCGAAGAGCGCGCACACCACGGTGAGCAGGGCGTACTCCCCGAAGCCCGACTCGGTGCGCAGGTAGAGGAGATAGCCGAACAGGGTCAGGGCCGAGCACAGCACCAGGACCAGGTCGAGGAAGTGGGCGGAGTAGCCGACGAGCGCCGGCCGGTGCCCGGTGCCGGAGACGCTCAGCTCGTGCCGCCGCTTGCCGAGGATCAGGACCAGGCAGGACGTGAGCACGGTGAGCACCAGCCATATCTCGACCGGGCGGTGGGCGGCCTCGTACCCGCCGAGGAGGCGGAGCACGAAGCCGGTGGCGACGACGAAGACGTCGAGCAGCGGGAGGTGCTTGAGCTTCCAGCTGTACGCGCCGTTCACGGCGAGGTACATCAGGACGATCAGGGCGGACCCGGCCCCGAGGGCGAGCAGGGCGGGGACGAGCAGGGCGGCGAGCACGAGGGCCGTGGTGACGGCGGAGGTCATGCTCATCCGCCCCGAGGCCAGCGGCCGGTGGCGCTTGACCGGGTGCCGCTTGTCCCGCTCGACGTCGGCGATGTCGTTGAGGACGTAGACGAGGGACGAGGCGAGGATGAAGGCGCCGAGGGCCACGCCGACCCGGACCAGGGTCGTGGTGTCCAGGTGGCCGCCGAGCAGCGCGAGCGGCACGACGAGCAGGTTCTTGGGCCACTGGCCGGGTCTGAGCAGGGCGATCGGCGCGGGCAGCCGTCCCCGCCGTACCGGCGCCGGGGCAGGGGGGTGCCCCGTGAGCTGGGTCTGGGTCTGGGTCATGGCACGGCCTCTCAGAAGAAGATCTTCGCGGTGGACAGCAGGCCCTGGCTCCACGGGTCACGGCTCGTACGGCCGTTGGCACCCGCCTTCGGGGCGGTGTGACGGGCCGTGCGCCACCATTCGTAGGTGCGCAGGACGGCGTCGGCGTTCGACAGGCGCGGGGTGAAGCCGAGCTTGGCCTTGGCCTTGTCGATGCTCACGTAGGAGTCGTCCATCAGCTTGTGCAGCAGGCGGCCGTAGACCGGCGAGAGCTTGGCCCGCTGGAGGACGTTGAGCAGGCCCAGGGCGGGGCGGGCGGGCAGTCCGATGACCCGCTTGCCGTGGCCGGCGGCGTCGAGGACCGCCTGGAAGTCCTCGCGGATGGTGCCGAACTCGGCCGCCGCGAGGTTGTAGGTGTCGTTGGCGACGTCCTCGGGCGCGGTGAGGACGGTGACGACGGCGTCGACGAGGTCGTCGACGGCGAACATCTGGATCTTGACGTTCCCCTTGCCGAGGACGGGGAAGTTCCGTCCTTCCTCGGCCCATTCGAAGAGCATCGAGAACAGGCCCATGCGGCCGGGTCCGACGAAGGTCTTGGGCCGGAGGATGGGGACGCACATGCCCTCGGCCCGGTACTTCTCGGCGATCTCCTCGGCCGAGGCCTTCGCGCGGCTGTAGGTGTCCACCGGCTCGCGGGGGTACTCCTCGGGCGTGGGCACGATCGTCGGCAGGCCGTAGACGGCGGTCGAGGAGATGTGCACGACGCGGGGGGTGCCGGCGGCCTTGGCCGCCGCGAAGACGTTGCGGGTGCCGCCGATGATGATGGAGCGGATCTGCTCGTCGGGGTAGCTGGGCAGGGCGGCCGCCGCGTGGACGAGGACGTCGGCGCCTTCGAGGGCCTGGTCCATGAGTTCGCGGTCGCGGATGTCTCCGGTCAGCACGACCCCGGGGCCGGGCCTGAGGTCGACGCCGCGTACTTCGTGGCCCTCGGAGAGGAGCCGTTCGGCCAGGCGGGAACCGAGCATGCCGGCCGCGCCGGTGATCGTGATCACCACTGGGAGCTCACCTTCTGCTTGATGAAACGGGCCACGAGACCGGTCAGACCGCGGCCGAGGACGTCGTCGAGGGCGTCGATCACGCGCTCGGCCTCCTCGGGTTCGGTGACCAGGGAGGGGCCGATGATCAGGGGGTTGGCGCCGTTGAGCGTGTAGTACGTGAAGATGCCGTGGTCCTGGTAGAGCGCGTTGATCACGGCGCAGGTCACGAGCTTGGTCTTGAAGCGCGGGTCGCGGGCCATGCCGCCGGGCGCGAGCTTGGCGACCAGGTCGAGGATGCGGGGGCCGCCCTCGATGAAGACGCCCCACAGGGCGCCGGCGCCCGCCACGCGGCCGATCTCGTCGGGGTACTGCTTGGCGAGCCGTTCGAGGCCGGGTTCGAGTACGGCTCCGAGGGCGCGGGCGCGGGCCGGGTAGTCGTCCTCCACCACGATGTTGACGGCTTCGAGGGCGGTGGCGCACTCCTCGCCGAAGCCGTAGTAGGTGGTGGAGGTGGAGTTGATCAGCGAGTCGCCGAGGTTGTCGTACGCCTTGCGGAAGATCGGCTCGCGGGCGACGAAGGCGGAGATGGACGACTTGCCGCCGCCGAAGGACTTGGACGTGGTGAGCACGTCGGGGATCAGGCCCGGGTAGCGCATGAAGTGGAAGAGGCTGCCGGTCTTGCCCCAGCCGGTGTAGATCTCGTCGAAGATCAGCACGATCTTCTCGCGGTCGCAGATCTCGCGCAGTCCGCGCAGGAACTCCTCCGAGCACTCCTGGATGGTGGAGGCGCTGAAGGGCTCGATGAGGAGGGCGTAGACGTCGCCCCGGTGGGCGGCGACGACCCTGCGGACGGAGTCGAGGTCCCCGTAACGGAAGGTGTCCACGCCGGGGATGGTGGGGAAGCCGAACTGGGCCTGGCCGGTCAGCCCGCCCGAGCCGAGGAGCTTGCCGTGGAAGGCGCAGTCCGCGCGCAGCACCGTGTTCCGCTTGCCGTTGTGGAACTTGTACGCGAGCTTCACCGCGCCCTCGACGGCCTCGGCGCCCGAGTTCGGCAGGAACGCCATGTTCAGGTCGCCGGGCAGGACCTCGGCCAGGTTGTGGCCGAGGGCGGCGAGGTAGGGCGAGAAGTAGGTCTTGTGGACCTCCATCCGCTTGTCACGGGCGAAGCGCTCGCGGGCGGCGAGGATGCGGGGGTGGTTGTGGCCGTGGTTGAGGACGCCGACGCCTCCGGTCAGGTCGAGGATCCGCCTGCCGTCCTCAAGGGTGAGGTAGGCGCCCTCGGCGCTGCGGACGAGCTCGCGGCCGAAGCCGAACGAGGTCATGAGGGAGACCTGGCTCTTGTTCACGTAGCGGCGGTAGAGGTCGTGGACCTCGTCGACCTGGAACTTCTCGGCGTCGTCAAGGGTGTACACGGGCTTGGTCTCCCATCGGGGCGGTGGTGTGGGTGATCGGGGCGACGAGGAGGGCGGGGAAGGAGAGGGGGTCGGGGGCGGGGGCCGGGGCGCGGCGGGCGGCCGTGGTGCTCGTGGGGGCGGCCTCGTGCGTGGGGGCGGTCGGGGCGGGCGGGGCCGTGGGGGCGGCCGAGGCGGGCGGGGACGATTTCGTGCCGGCGGCCGTACGGGGCTCCCGGGCCGATCTGGCCCGCGACCAGGCGAGGACGACCGCCGAACTGGCGAGCTCGGCGACGACGCACACCAGGCGGCTCGCGATCGCCGCGGCGGCGGCCAGGCCACCGGGCAGGACGGTGGAGAGGGCGGCGGTGAGGGTCAGCTCGCGCACGCCCCAGCCGTCGGGGACGATCAGCGCCAGGCTGCTGATCACGGTGGCCAGGGCGAAGCCGCCGACCGCCGCGCCGAACCCGGCCAGAGGAGGTGCTCCGACGGCCAGGAGCAGGAACCACAGGTGGAGTCCGGAGGCCGTCCAGGAGGCGACGGCGAGCAGGACCGCCCTGCGGACCGCGTGGTCCGGCGGGGGCACGACCGGCCGCTTCACCAGCCGTGCGAGGGCCGTGACGGGCCGGGTGATCAGCGCGGGCCGCACGACGCCGGCGAGGAAGAGGAGCGCGGGCGGGCACAGCCACACCCAGTACCCCGGGAGCGCGGCGGGGGCCGCGACCAGGCCGACGGCGGCGCCGGTGAGCAGGGTCAGGGCCAGGCTCAGCACATAGGCGGAGGTCATCTGGGCGCCGGGGACACCGGCCTCCCGGCCGTGCGCCACATGGGTGATGACCCCCCAGACCCGGCCGGGCACGTACTTGCTGAGCTGGCCGAGGAAGTAGATCTTCGCCGCGCGCAGGCCCCGGATGGGGTGGTCGCCGGGGATGAGAACCCGCCAGGCGTGCACGGCGAGGACCAGGCCGGCGACGTTGGCGACCACCGAGGCGGCGATCAGGGGGACGGCGTCGGCGCGGGCGAACGCCTCCACCACCTTGGGTCCCTCGCCCCGCAGGAGGAAGTAGACCCCGATCAGGGCGGCCGCCACGACGACCGGGGTGAGAAGTCTGCGCAGCCACACCGTCATCGCGCCGCCGCCCGTTCGGGGGTCCGCCGGTCACCGGCGGAGGGCCGGGCCGAGGTGAGCGCGCCGAGGGCCCCCCGCGCGGCACCGGCGAGCAGTGCGGCGTGGTTGGCGAGGTGCACGCCGGTGAAGAAGGGGACGAAGGAGGCACCCCTGCGCCGGGCCGCGAAGCCGAGCAGACCGAGGTTGGCCAGGCAGAAGGCGAGCAGTCCGGCCGCGGGCAGGGCCGCGAGGAGCGGCACGACCGGCGACGGCGCGGACAGGAGGAGCGCGAGGAACGGCAGCGGCACGGAGCCGAGGCAGAGGGCGGCGGCGAGGACGGACGCGGGGGTGTTGGCCGTCAGGTTGCTCCGTCCGCCGGCGCGGGCGGAGAGGAGGGCGGGCACGAGCAGCAGGGCCCGGCGGTAGGTCTCCGACAGGAGCGGGCCGAGCCGGTGCTCCTCGTCATGGCGCGCCATCACCCGTTCGGTGAGGATGATCCGGTAGTGCGGGGCCAGTCGGTCGCTGAACTCCAGGTCCTCGGAGTCGCGCAGCCGCTCGTCGAAGCCGCCGAGCCGGTCGAAGACCTCCCGCGGCACCGCCGCCTGGGCGAAGAACGCGGTCTCCACGACCCCGGCGCCCCGGGCGCGCCACCAGTAGGCGTGCAGCGTCTTGTACCACTCGACGGGCCCGTCGTCGAAGAGCGGTTCGGGCGCGATGACACCGTGCACACAGCCGCAGGAGGGGTCGTCGCGCAGGATCTCCAGCGCGTTGGCCACCGAGTCCGGGGTGAGCGCCTCGTCGGAGTCGAGGAAGAACAGGACGTCGCCGGTGGCTGCGGCGATTCCCGCGTTCCGGGCGGCGGAGACACCGCGGTTGCCCTCGCCGCCGATCAGGACGACCGGGTGGGTCCGGGCGATCTCGGCGGTCCGGTCGGTGCTGCCGTCGTCGACGACGATGACCTCGTGGACGGGGTGGGTCTGCGCGAGGACGGATCTGAGGCAGGCGTCGAGGGTGCGTGCGGAGTTGTAGGCCGGTATGACGACCGACACGGTTTGCGTCATGGGAAGAGCACACTGGGTCCGCGTATTGACCGGATATCGATCGCGTATCGCGGCTTCTCGCAGTCCGAGACGGTCAACGTTGCTGAAACAAAAGGGAGTTGGGCGCTGCTAGCGTTCCCGGTCGTGAACCTCCCCCCGATCTCCGGCGCCGCCGCCGGGACACGCGCGCACCGCACCGCCACCCGGCTCCTCATCGGGGTGACAGCGGCCTGGGCGCTGCTCGTCGCCCTCGGGCAGCTGCTGAGCGGGCGGTGGTGGCTGTGGCTGCTGCCGGACCTGGCGCCGCCGCCGGCCTTCGTCGCGGTGCCCGTCCTGCTCTTCGCCCTGGCGTGCGCGGTGACCCGCGGGCGTACCCGGCGGTGGCTGCTCCCGGCCCTCGCGGTGCTTCTGGTGGCGGGGGTGGGGAGGGCGGGGCTCCACTGGGGGGCGCTGGTCCCCGGGGCGGGTCCCGGCCAGGCGCCCGGGCAGGCCCTCAAAGTGTTCTCGTGGAACACGCTCTACTGGGACACGACCGACGACCCGGACGTCTTCCACCGCTACCTGCGGTCCAAGGACGCCGATGTCTACCTGCTCCAGGAGCATCTGGCCTGGGAGGACGGGAAGCACAAGGAGATCGACCGGCTCGACCGGCTGCGGGCGGAGTTCCCGGGCTACCACCTGGTGGCGCGGGGGGAGCTGGTCACCCTCTCGCGGTATCCGGTGGTCGCCGCTCCCCCGGTCGGCCCCGGCCGGGCGCCGGGCGCGTCCGCGTCCTGGCGGGAGCGGTTCGAGTGGAACAAGGTGCTGCGCACCGACGTGGACGTGGCCGGCACGGTGGTGTCGTTCTACAACGTGCACGTCCCGGTGCAGCTGGACATCGAGCGCAGCTGGCTGAGCCCCGGCTTCTACGGGGTGGTCCGCGCCACCGACCCCGTGCGCAAGGAGCACTACGCGGCGCTGCTCGGGGACGCCCGCGCGAACCCCCACCCGCTGCTGATCTCGGGGGACTTCAACACGACCCCGGCCATGGGTGATCTGGCGGGGCTGCGGGAGGCGTTCCGCGACGCGCTGCCGGCCTCGTCGTCGTTCCTGCCGGGCACCTGGGGCGTCGGGGGTCTCCCGCTGTGGCGGCTGGACTGGACGTTCACGGACGAGGCCCTGCGCGTGCACCGCTACGCGCTGGTCTCCGCCGCGGGTCTCTCCGACCACAAGGGCCAGGAGCTGCTGGTCTCCCCGGTGGGCTGAGCGGGGCGGGCCGGACCCCTGAAGGGTTCCGGCCCGCCGCCGTGCCCTGCTCCGTCAGGAACCGGCCTCGTCCAGCCGTCGCCGCTGGTCGGGGTCGAGGGTGAGGTCGAGCGCGCCCATGACCTCCTCCACCTGCTCGACGCGGCTCGCGCCGACGACGGGCAGGATCGACGGTTCGCCGTCGAGGAGCCAGGCGAGCACCACCTGGTTGACGGTCGCGCCGAGTTCTCCGGCGACCTCGCGGAGCGCGGCGAGGCGCGGGGCGGTGCCGGGGTGGTCGTACGCGTCGGGGACCTCGACCTCGGGGCGGGTGTAGCCGCCGGAGAGCAGCGCGCTGTAGGCCCAGATCGTCAGATCGCCCTCGCTGCGCGTGTAGTCCAGGAGTTCCCGGGTGACGTGGACGTGCGCCGTGGAGGGCAGGCCCTTGTCGAAGCGGGGCTGGAGGTAGGAGTGGCGGTACTGGAGGTGGGTGTAGCGCGGGCGGTCGCCGGCGAGGGCGCGGGCGCGCTCGACCCGCCAGACGGCGTGGTTGCTGACGCCGAGTTCGCCCGCCCGGCCCTCGTCGACGAGGTCGGCGAGGGCGGCCACGGTCTCGGCGAGCGGGACCGCGCGGTCCTCCACATGGGCCCAGAAGACGTCGACCCGGTCCACGCCGAGCCGGCGCAGGCTGTCGTCCAGGGCGCTCCTGATCGCCTTCTCGGAGAGTCCCTCGACCTCGGAGGCCCCGGGGGCGGTGGGCCGTGCGCCGCACTTGGTGGAGAGGACGAGGCCGTCGCGGTTGCCGCGGGCGGCGAGCCAGCGGCCGAGGGTCGCCTCGCTCTCGTCGCCGGTTCCCCCCTCGACCCAGTAGGCGTAGTTGTTGGCGGTGTCGATCACGGTGCCGCCGAGTTCGGTGAAGCGGTCGAGCACGGCGAACGAGGTGGCCTCGTCGACCGTCGTACCGAACGGCAGGGCGCCGAGTGCCAGGGTGCGCTGCGGGATCGCCATGGATACAGTCCTTCTCGAAGACGGTTGGACTAGACCATCTTGGATCAAGACCTCCCGCCGCACAGGGGTTTCGCCGGACAAGCGGTGGCCGAACTCCGAGGATTCCCCTGTCCGTTCGATTGGTCTAGTCCTACGGGCCGACCGCGGCCTACCATCGCAGGGGCCGCACGGTCAGGCACGCAAAGTGAACGGCACGACGGGACTATGCGGGGGGAAGTCGTCTTGCTGGATGCGCTGGGAATAGAGCAGTCCGCGGAGACCGTGTACCGGCTCATGCTCGAACGGCCCGACTACGGGGTGGCGGACATGGCCGGCCGCCTCGGCTGGTCGGAGGAGCAGGTCCGCGAGGCACTGGGCAGACTCACGGAGGCCCGCCTCGTCTCCATGGAGGACGGAACGGGGGAGGTCCTCCCGTTCGATCCCGAGGTGGGCTTCTCCTTCCTCCTCTCCCGGGCCGAGGCCGAGTTGAGCCGGCGGCGGCGCGAGGTCGAGCGGGCCGAGCGGGCGGTGGCCGACATCCTCGCCACGTACGCCGACCGGACCGACGGATCGGCGCGGCACGACGTCGTGCACCGCGTCGTGGGCCTGGAGAACGTCCGCGAGCGCCTGGAGGACCTCGCCGCGAACGCCCGTACGGAGTGCCTCTCTCTGCTCCCGGGCGGGGCGCAGCTCCCCGACACGATGGACGCGAGCCAGCCGCTCGACCAACTCGCCCTGGAACGCGGGGTACGGATCCGGTCCATCTACCAGGAGAGCTTCCGCAACGACCCGCCGACCGTCGAGTACGTGCGGTGGTACTGCGATCTCGGCGGCCAGGCCCGGACGGTGCCCGTGGTGCCGATGCTCATGGTGATCGTCGACCGCGAGGCCGCGCTCGTCCCGGTCGACCCGGAGGACGGCCGCGCGGGCGCCCTGGAGGTCCGCAGTCCCGGCCTGGTGCACGCGCTCGTGGTGCTCTTCGACCGGCTGTGGGACGGCGGCACCCCGTTCGGCGAGGCCCCGCGCCGGGACGAGCACGCCCTCTCCCCGCAGGAGCGGGAGTTGCTCATGCTGCTCGGCATCGGCTGCACGGACGACATCGCCGCCCGGAGGCTCGGCGTCTCCCTGCGGACCGTGCGCCGGATGAGCTCGGAGCTGATGAACCGGCTCGGCGCGCGCAGCCGTTTCGAGGCGGGGGTGCGGGCCGCCAAGGAGGGCTGGCTCTGAGCGGCGCCCGCCCTCGCGCCCCGCCTTGGAGGGCTGGCCCTGAGCGGCGTCCGCCCTCGTGCCCCGCCCTCTCCACCACCGCTCCACCACCCCTCCATCGGCCCTCCACGGGCGGTCCCGACCATCGCGCGACCACCGCCCGGCCATCGCCCGACCACCGCGCCGCCCCTGGACCGCCGCAGCTGGGGCGGAGTCCCATCCGTTATACGGACGGGGGTTCCGTGGAGCCCACGCGTCCCCTAGATTTCCCCACCATTACCGAGGTGATCAGTAAGGGGACGGGAATCGCCATGTCAGAAGCGACACAAGGGAAACAACCCACCATCACACCCCTGAGGGTGGTGATCGCGCTCTGTCTGTTCGCGCCGTTCGTGGCGATGCTCTGGGTGAGCTCGTACGCGAAGACCGAACCGCTCTTCGCGGGCATCCCGTTCTTCTACTGGTACCAGATGCTCTGGGTGCTGATCTCGACCGTGCTCACCATGGTCGCGTACAAGCTGTGGCAGCTGGACCAGCGCGGCCGCAAGGGAGGTGACGCGCGATGAAGGACGGCGTGAACGGCGTCGCGCTCGCCGTGTTCATCTTCTTCTTCCTGGCCGTCACGGTCATGGGATTCCTCGCCTCGCGCTGGCGCAGGGCCGAGAACGAGAACAGCCTGGACGAATGGGGCCTGGGCGGCCGGTCGTTCGGCACCTGGGTGACCTGGTTCCTGCTCGGCGGAGACCTCTACACCGCGTACACCTTCGTCGCCGTCCCGGCGGCCATCTACGCGGCGGGCGCGGCCGGCTTCTTCGCCGTGCCGTACACGATCCTCGTGTACCCGCTGATCTTCACCTTCCTGCCGCGCCTCTGGTCGGTCTCCCACAAGCACGGATACGTCACCACCTCGGACTTCGTGCGCGGCCGGTTCGGCTCCAAGGGCCTCTCCCTCGCGGTGGCGGTCACCGGCATCCTCGCCACCATGCCGTACATCGCGCTCCAGCTCGTCGGCATCCAGGCCGTCCTGGACGTGATGGGCGTCGGCGGCGGCGAGACCACCCACTGGTTCATCAAGGACCTTCCGCTGCTCATCGCCTTCGGTGTCCTCGCGGCGTACACGTACTCCTCGGGTCTGCGCGCCCCGGCGCTCATCGCCTTCGTCAAGGACACCCTGATCTACATCGTCATCGCGGTGGCGATCATCTACATCCCGATCAAGCTCGGCGGCTTCGACGAGATCTTCGCCAAGGCGGGCGAGGCGTACGCGCAGACCAACCCGGCGACCGACAAGCCGCGCGGCGCGCTCGTCCCCGGCGAGGCCGGCCAGTGGACGTACGCGACGCTGGCGCTCGGCTCGGCGCTCGCGCTCTTCATGTACCCGCACTCCATCACTGCGACGCTGTCGTCCCGGAGCCGTGAGGTCATCCGCCGCAACACCACGATCCTGCCGCTGTACTCGCTGATGCTGGGCCTGCTCGCGCTCCTCGGCTTCATGGCGATCGCCGCCGGCATCCAGGTGAAGAACGGCCAGCTCGCCATCCCGCAGCTCTTCGAGACGATGTTCCCGGACTGGTTCGCGGGCGTGGCCTTCGCCGCGATCGGCATCGGCGCACTCGTCCCGGCCGCGATCATGTCGATCGCCGCGGCCAACCTCTTCACCCGCAACATCTACAAGGACTTCATCAAACCGGACGCGACCCCGGCCCAGGAGACCAAGGTCTCCAAGCTGGTCTCGCTCCTGGTGAAGGTCGGCGCGCTCGCCTTCGTCCTCACCATGGACAAGACGGTCGCGATCAACTTCCAGTTGCTCGGCGGCATCTGGATCCTGCAGACCTTCCCGGCCCTCGTCGGCGGTCTCTTCACCCGCTGGTTCCACCGCTGGGCGCTGCTCGCCGGCTGGGCCGTCGGCATGCTCTACGGCACGGTCGCCGCGTACGGGGTGGCCAGCCCGACCCAGAAGCACTTCGGCGGCTCCTCGGCCGAGATCCCGGGCATCGGCGAGATCGGCTACATCGGTCTCACCGCCTTCGTCCTCAACCTGGTCGTCACGGTCGTCCTCACCTTCGTCCTCAAGGCCGTCAAGGCCCCCGAGGGCATCGACGAGACCTCCCCGGAGGACTACACGGCCGACGCCGGCGACGCCGGGGTCAGCACGAAGCTCCCGAAGCTCGGCGCCGAGACCCACTGACCCGACGGCCGGAAACGGCCGCCGGACCCGCGATAGGCCGCCCCGTCTCCTCCCGGAGGCGGGGCGGCCTTCGCCGTCCCCCGGCGAGAACGCGGACCGGGGACCGCTTCCGGCCCGGGGGTTCCGGCGACCCGGGTGGGGCCGGTGGCTGACAGGAGGCGGCCGTCCCCAGGCACACTGCCCTCATGGACTTCACCATCAGGGCGGTACGGCCCGAGGAGTACGAGGCGCTCGGCGAACTCACCGCGGGGACCTATCTGAACGACGGGCTGTTGAAGTACGGGGCCGAGGACTCGTACCTGAACGTGCTGCGGGACACCGCGCGGCGGGCCCGCGAGAGCGAGATCCTCGTCGCCGAGGACGGTGACGGGCTGCTCCTCGGCGGCGTGACCTTCGCCACCGGCGACACCCCGTGGGCGGACATCGCCGTCGCCGGCGAGGCCGAGTTCCGCATGCTCGTCGTCGCCCGCGAGGCCCGCGGCCGAGGCGTCGGAGAGGCCCTTGTGAGGGCCTGTGTCGAGCGCGCCCGGGCGCTTCCCGGCTGTGCCCGCCTGGTGCTCTCCACGGACGCCTCGATGGTCTCGGCGCACCGCGTATACGAACGTCTGGGCTTCGTCCGCACCCCGCACCGGGACTGGGAACCGATCCCCGACCACTCTCTGCGCACCTACGCCCTGGAGTTCTAAGTCCACGGCGCGACACAACATGTGGGGGGTTCCGCAAGCGACGCCCCCCACATGTATGCTCGACCTCGCTGTCGACGCAGGGGAATCCGGCGCGAATCCGGAACTGTCCCGCAACGGTGTGCTTCGTGCGGTTTCGTACGGGGTGAGTCCGAAGACCTGCCGCCAGCGCACCCGGTCCGTCCGTTTCGGGTGCCAATGACTTCCGGGCCCCGCGGAGTGGGCCGGTGGACACAGCGCGTCCGGCGTCCGGACCCCCGCGTGCCCGCCTCCCCCCGCCGCGGCCCCGAGCCGAGCGAGGGAGAGCCCCCACGTGACCATCGCGCCCGCCGATCCGGCTTCGGCCGAGGCTTCCGCGGTCGAGAGCGACGGCCCCGGGACCGTGCTGCTGCGGACCCTGACCGACCTCACCGCCGATCTCCCCGACACCGACCCCGGCAAGGTCGCCGCCGCCGCGCTCCGCGGCCGCAGCGCCTCGTCGGACGAGGCGGAACTGCGCGAGCTGGCCACCGAGGCCGCCGCCGGCCTGATCGCCGACGACCCGGCGTACTCCCGGCTCGCCGCCCGGCTCCTGACCATCACCATCGCCGACGAGGCCGCGAGCCAGGGCTCGTTCTCCTTCTCCGCCTCCGTCGCCGTCGGCCACCACGAGGGCCTGATCGCCGACCGCACCGCCGCGTTCGTGACGCTGCACGCGGACCGCCTCGACGCGACGATCGACGCGGCCGGCGACGACCGCTTCGGCTACTTCGGTCTGCGCACCCTCTACTCGCGCTACCTGCTGCGCCACCCGATCACCCGCAAGGTGATCGAGACCCCGCAGCACTTCATGCTGCGCGTGGCCTGCGGGCTCGCCGAGGACGACAGCGTCCGCGCGCTCGACGAGGTCGCCGCGCTGTACGGCCTGATGAGCCGGCTCGACTACCTGCCGTCCTCCCCCACGCTGTTCAACTCCGGCACCCGCCACCCGCAGATGTCCTCCTGCTACCTCCTGGACTCCCCGCAGGACGAGCTGGACTCCATCTACGACCGCTACCACCAGGTGGCGCGGCTCTCGAAGCACGCGGGCGGCATCGGCCTCTCGTACTCCCGCATCCGCGCCCGCGGTTCGCTGATCCGCGGCACCAACGGCCACTCCAACGGCATCGTGCCGTTCCTGAAGACCCTCGACGCCTCCGTCGCCGCGGTCAACCAGGGCGGCCGCCGCAAGGGCGCCGCCGCCGTCTACCTGGAGACCTGGCACGCGGACATCGAGGAGTTCCTGGAGCTCCGCGACAACACCGGCGAGGACCAGCGCCGTACGCACAACCTGAACCTGGCGCACTGGATCCCGGACGAGTTCATGCGCCGCGTCAACGCGGACGCCGAGTGGTCGCTGTTCTCCCCGGCGGACGTGCCCGAGCTGGTCGACCTGTGGGGCGACGCGTTCGACGCCGCCTACCGCAAGGCCGAGGAGGCGGGCCTCGCCCGCAAGACGATGCCGGCCCGCGACCTGTACGGCCGGATGATGCGGACCCTGGCCCAGACCGGCAACGGCTGGATGACCTTCAAGGACGCCTCGAACCGGACGGCCAACCAGACCGCCGAGCCCGGCCACACCGTCCACTCCTCGAACCTCTGCACGGAGATCCTGGAGGTCACCGACGACGGCGAGACCGCGGTCTGCAACCTGGGCTCGGTCAACCTCGGCGCCTTCGTGGTCGGTTCGGACATCGACTGGGAGCGGCTCGACGCCACCGTGCGCACGGCCGTCACCTTCCTCGACCGCGTCGTCGACATCAACTTCTACCCGACCGAGCAGGCGGGCAACTCCAACGCCCGCTGGCGGCCGGTGGGCCTGGGCGCGATGGGCCTCCAGGACGTCTTCTTCCAGCTGAAGCTGCCGTTCGACTCCCCCGAGGCGCGCGCGCTCTCCACCCGGATCGCCGAGCGCGTCATGCTCGCCGCGTACGAGGCCTCCGCCGACCTCGCCGAGCGCAACGGGCCGGTCCCCGCCTGGGACAAGACCCGCGCCGCCCGCGGTGTCCTGCACCCGGACCACTACGACGTGGAGCTCAACTGGCCGGAGCGCTGGGCCGCGCTGCGCGAGCGGATCGCCGCCGTCGGCATGCGCAACTCGCTGCTCCTCGCCATCGCGCCGACCGCGACGATCGCCTCGATCGCCGGCGTGTACGAGTGCATCGAGCCGCAGGTCTCCAACCTCTTCAAGCGCGAGACGCTCTCCGGCGAGTTCCTCCAGGTCAACTCGTACCTGGTCGACGAGCTGAAGAGGCTCGGCGTGTGGGACGCGCAGACCCGTGAGGCGCTGCGCGACGCCAACGGCTCGGTGGCCGGCTTCACCTGGGTCCCGGCCGAGGTGCGCGAGCTGTACCGCACGGCGTGGGAGATCCCGCAGCGCGGTCTGATCGACATGGCCGCCGCCCGGACGCCGTTCCTGGACCAGTCGCAGTCGCTGAACCTGTTCCTGGAGACGCCGACGATCGGCAAGCTGTCGTCGATGTACGCGTACGCCTGGAAGCAGGGTCTGAAGACGACGTACTACCTGCGCTCCCGCCCGGCGACCCGGATCGCCCGCGCCGCCCAGGCGTCGACGGCGGCCGCCACCATCCCCGTCCAGCAGGCCGCCGACCCCGACGCGGTCGCCTGCTCCCTGGAAAACCCCGAGTCCTGCGAGGCCTGCCAGTAATGAACGCCACCGAACAGAAGAACCTCCTCGACCCGGGCTTCGAGCTGACCCTGCGTCCGATGCGCTACCCGGACTTCTACGAGCGCTACCGGGACGCCATCAAGAACACCTGGACCGTCGAGGAGGTCGACCTCCACTCGGACGTCGCCGACCTCGCCAAGCTGACCCCCGGTGAGCAGCACATGATCGGCCGTCTGGTCGCGTTCTTCGCGACCGGCGACTCGATCGTGTCGAACAACCTGGTGCTGACGCTCTACAAGCACATCAACTCCCCCGAGGCGCGCCTCTACCTGTCGCGGCAGCTGTTCGAGGAGGCCGTGCACGTCCAGTTCTATCTGACGCTGCTCGACACCTACCTGCCCGACCCGGACGACCGCGCCGCCGCGTTCGACGCGGTCGAGGAGATCCCCTCCATCCGCGAGAAGGCGCAGTTCTGCTTCCGCTGGATGGACTCGGTCGAGAAGATCGACCGCCTGGAGACCCAGGCCGACCGGCGCCGCTTCCTGCTGAACCTGATCTGCTTCGCCGCGTGCATCGAGGGCCTGTTCTTCTACGGCGCCTTCGCGTACGTGTACTGGTTCCGGTCCCGCGGTCTGCTGCACGGCCTCGCCACCGGCACCAACTGGGTGTTCCGCGACGAGACGATGCACATGAACTTCGCCTTCGAGGTCGTGGACACCGTCCGCAAGGAGGAGCCGGAGCTCTTCGACGACGCGCTCCAGCAGCAGGTCACCGACATGCTGAAGGAGGCCGTCGAGGCGGAGCTGCAGTTCGGCCGCGACCTGTGCGGCGACGGCCTGCCCGGCATGAACACCGAGTCGATGCGCGAGTACCTCCAGTGCGTCGCCGACCAGCGCCTCCAGCGCCTCGGCTTCGCCCCGGTGTACGGCTCCGAGAACCCGTTCGCGTTCATGGAGCTCCAGGGCGTCCAGGAGCTCACGAACTTCTTCGAGCGCCGCCCGTCCGCCTACCAGGTGGCGGTCGAGGGCTCGGTGGACCTAGACGAGGACTTCTAGGACCCGGCGGTACGAGAAGGGCCCCGCACTCCGAGGAGTGCGGGGCCCTTCGTCGTCACGCTCGGACCGGATCAGGCGTTCGGCACCGTCTCGTAGCGCGGGGTGCCCTCCTCCATCTGGCGCAGGGCGTCCTTGCGGTCCCGCTTGGAGAGCCGGTCGATGTACAGGTAGCCGTACAGGTGGTCCGTCTCGTGCTGGAGGCAGCGGGCGAAGTAGCCGGTGCCGCGCACCTTGATCGGGTTGCCCTGGGCGTCCTGGCCGTGGACCTCCGCGTAGTCGGGGCGGGCCAGCTCGGCGTAGGCGGTCGGCACGGACAGGCAGCCCTCGTTGGACTCGTCCAGGACGCGCTGCTCGGCCGGGAGCTCCTGGAGGACCGGGTTGATCACGACACCGGTGTGCCGGACGCCCTCGTCGTCGGGGCAGTCGTAGACGAAGACCTTGAGGTCCACACCGATCTGGTTCGCGGCCAGGCCCACGCCCTCGGCGGCCTTCTGGCTGGCGAACATGTCGTCGATGAGCGCCGCGAGCGAGTCGTCGAACTCGGTGACGTCCTTGCACTCCTTGTGGAGCACCGGGTTGCCGACCACCGTGATCGGGCGGGCAGTACCGCGCTCACGGTGGGCGAGCTCGCGCTCCTCGCACTCCTCCGTGTCCACGACGAAGCCGTCGTTGACCTGCGTCTGCTCGTCCGTCTCCTGCTGCGCCATGTCCGGCCGCGCCTTCCTGAAAACCCGATTCCGTCGAAGGACAGCCTACGGGCCCACCGGCGCCCGCTCAGCAGACCTCTTCGAGATCCCGCCACTCACGGCTGTCGGGGCTGTCCGCCACCCAGCCGTCGAGGAGCCCGCGCACCAGGCCCGCCGGGGCCGCGAGGCCGCACTCCCGCTCCGGGACCCACAGCTCGCCCGGCGAACGGTGGCCGAGCGGCCCGGGGTGCCCGGGCTCGCTGTGGTCGTGCGGGTCGGAGTGCTCGCCCTCGCCCTCGGCGCTCGGCATGGTCGACTCGGAGCAGGCGCGACAGAGCAGCCGCACGGAGGACGACCAGTCCTCGGCGGCGAAACCGGCCTCGGCGGCGAGCTGCTCCAGGGCGTCCCGGTCGGCCTCGGTGGCCGCCTCCAGGAGGACCACCCAGGTGGGAACGGGAGAGGGCGCCCACAGCTCGATCTCGTCGAAGACCGGGTAGGAGGGGCCCGCGGTGGTGGTGCGCTCGCCGTTCGGCACGCCGTCGTGGAGGACGACCTCGCCCCAGCGGCGCCCGGAGGACGGCAGCGGGATGGAGAGGACCTCGATCCTGGCCGGGTCGAGCCGACGGCCCCAGACGACCTCGGCCTCGCCCTCGGGCGAGAGCCGGACGGCGGCGCTGCCCAGCTCCATGCCGGCGGGCTCGCCGGTGCCGGCGGCGGCGCCCGGCACCTTCAGTCCGTAGGCCTGCCAGGCGCGGCGGGCCAGCGGCCAGTCCTGCAGCGCGGTGGCGGCGATCCCGACGTTCCACCAGTCGGGGGCGCCGGTCTCCTTGTCGAGCAGCGCGACCGCGCGGAGCCCGGCGGCCCGCGCCTGCTCCCAGTCGTGCCGGAACTTGTGCAGCAGCGCCAGGTTGAACCAGGACTCCGAGAGCCAGGGCTCCAGATCCGCCGCACGCGTCAGCAACGCACCCGCGTCCTCGTACCGGCCGTCGCCGATCAGCGTGAACGCGCGGTCGGTGGCCTGCCGCCACGAGGCGGAGGGCCGATGCCGTACCTTCCCGAAGATCTTCACGATTCCCGCCTGCCGGTCGCTTCACCCTCTTGTTCGCATCCAACCATGCCCGGTCGGACGCGCGCTCATTACCCATGGGTTACCCAGGGACGGCAGAGGTCACCCCAGCTGCTCCGCCCCGCGCCAGGACCCTGGCCAGGCATTCGACGACATCCGGGTGATAGTCGCGGGCGGTGCCGAGCCGGAGCCGCTCCAGGGCGGCGAGCGCGGCGCCCGCGCCCTCGCCGCCCGCGAGGTCGTCGTAGGCGTTCACGGCACGGACGACCCGGGCGGCCGGCGGCTGCTCGCGGTACGGGTCGGCCTGGCGTTCCACGACGACGGCGACGGCCTCGGGGACACCGGTCCTGCGGACGACCTCGCCGCCCAGGAGGGCGATCCGACGCTGTTCCTCGGCCGGGAGGAGGGCGGTGGCGCCGCCCGCGACCGGGTCGACGAGGGAGAGCTGTCCGATGTCGTGCATGAGCGCCGCGTGTTCGAGGACGGTCAGCTCGGCCCCGGAGAGGCCCAGCTCCCGCCCGACGGCGGCGCTGAGGGCGGCGACCCGGCGGGCGTGCCCGGGCGGGGTGCAGCCGGCGATCTCGGTGGCCCGGGCGAGGGACGCGATGGTCTGCCGGTTGACCGTGCGCACGGCCGCGTACCGCCGGAAGGAGACCTGGGTGAGCAGCAGCGGCACGGCGAGGACGGGCAGCGCCCACAGGCCGGCGGCGGCCACCCCGAGCGCCATGACGGCACCGGTGGCGCAGACGGCGGAGCCGATGCCGAGGAGGGCGCGCAGTTCGTCGCGGAGGAGGGGGCCGTACGGGAATCCGGTGCGTGCGCGGAGCACGAGGGCGGCGAGCACGGCGTCGCACAGGGCGGTCAGGACGAGGAGGAGGAGCAGGAAGAGGGCGTACAACGGGCCCTCGCCGAGGTGGGCGACGACGGCCCCCGCGTTGTAGAGGGGCTGGAAGCAGAGTGCGGCGAAGCCGACGGTGAGGACGCGGCGGGCGAGCTGGTCGAGGCCGGGGTCCAGGCCGCGGGCGAGGTGGGGGACGATCCCGGCGAGGCCCGCGGCGACGACGACGGCGACGATCTGGAGGACGCCGTGGGTGGTGGCGGTCCCGGCGCTCGCCCCGAGCAGGGCGTAGGCGAGGGCCCCGGCGGCGGCGAGCGGCGCGGGTTCGCTCCCCCGTGGCTCTTCGAGCACGGGAGGTGCCCCCATGTCTCGTGGAGCGCCCCAGCGGGCGAGTTCGCCGAGGGCGACGAGGGCGCCGAAGGCGAGGGCGTTGCCCGGCTGCTCGATGCCGTACCAGAGGGTGGCGCCGAGGCCGGCGAGGCTCAGCAGCAGCGCGGCTCCGTACACGGCGCCGACGGTGACGGCCCCGGGCCGGGGGCGCGCCGGTCTTCTCATGCGCGCTCCCTGGACCGGTCGGGCGACGAGGTGTCCCGCGCGCGCGGCGAAGGCACCTGCTCGGGCTGCGGGGACGTCTCGTCGGCGGTGGCGGCGGGCTGCCAGCCGTGCCGGTCGAGGGCCCGGACGAGGGCGGCGACCATCCGGGGGTCGAAGTGGCTGCCGGCGCACCGCTCCAGTTCGGCGACGGCGGTCGGCACCGGCCGGGCCCGGCTGTAGGAGCGGGTGGAGGTCATGGCGTCGAAGGCGTCGGCGACGGCCACCACCCGGGCGAACTCGGGGATCTCCTCACCGCGCAGCCCGTACGGGTAGCCGCCGCCGTCCATGCGTTCGTGGTGGTGGAGGATCGCGGCCCGCGCCTCGCCGAGGAAGCCGATGCCCCGGACCATCTCGTGTCCGTACTCCGGGTGCAGTTCGATGATCCGGCGCTCCTCCGGGGTGAGCGGTCCGTCCTTGCGGAGGACGCGGGTGGGTACGCCCAGCTTGCCGACGTCGTGGAGGATGCCGGCGAACCGTACGACGTCGAGCCGTTCCCCGGCCATGCCGAGTTCACGGGCGATCAGGACGGAGGCGTGTCCGACGCGTTCGCTGTGGCCCCGGGTGTAGCGGTCCTTGATGTCGACGGCCTGGACGAGGGCGCGGATGGTGGCCTGGTGGGCGGCCCGCTCGCGGTGGTACTGGGCGAAGACCCAGCAGGAGATGTACATCGGGAGGAGCACGAAGAGCGCCGCGACCGGCCCGTACGTGCTGCGCCAGAGCACGGCCATCATCAGCCCGGCGAGCCCGTGCACGACGTGCGGGGCGAGCGCCCGGCCGAGGAGGCCGCGCCAGGCGGCTCGGAGCGGCACTCCGTCGGCCGTCGCCCGGATGCCGCCGTCGAGGGCGGTCAGGACCAGGCAGAAGGTGAGCGCGGCGGCGCCCGCGGGCAGCAGCGCGTCCGGGAAGTCGGGGGCGTCGGGGCCTCGCCCGAGGGCGCCGGAGGAGCTCAGGGCCCCGGCGGCGTGGGCGGCGGCCCAGACGGCGAGGGCCGTGGCGGCGGCCCGCCAGGCGCGGCGGGGCGCGGCCGGGGGTTCCTCGACGCGGGCGAGGAGGCTGCCGGGCAGGGCGGTGAGCGCGGCCGCCGCGGGGGGCAGGAGGAGGGCGGCGGCGAGGAGGACGGGGAAGAAGGAGCCGGTGCCCATGGGGACGTGGCCGCCGAGCGCCCGGCCCAGGAGGGGGCAGCGGGCGGGCAGTTCGCAGAGTGCGTACAGGGCGGCGAGGAGCGCGACGGTGCCCCAGGGGGTGGCCGCGCCGGGGCGCAGCGCGGGCAGGGCGGACGCCCCGGCTCCGAGCAGGGCGCAGCCGATGTACACGCGGGCCGCTCGCGGAATGACCTTCACGCCCATCACCCCCGTCACGCTAGCGAGTCGGGCGGCCCGGGGCGGCTCGGTGGCGCCGATTCGCACCATCGGGTGATACAAGCTGATATACGAAGGAGGCCACCGCGGTCTCGCCGCGACGGCCTCCGTTCCCGCTGGGGGGCGTTACTCCTGGGTGGCCGGGGTCGTCGGCACGATCGGCGCGATCTCCTGCTCGGGCACCAGGTGTCCGGAGCGGATCAGGTCGATCCGGCCCATGACCTTGGACCGCAGGTCGGTGGGGACGTCGTCACTGCCGCAGCAGCGCTTGACGAGCTTCTTCACCGCCTGTTCGAGGCCGTACTTCTCCAGGCACGGGGAGCACTCCTCGAAGTGCACCTCGAACTTGGTGCAGTCGCTGTCGGGCATCTCCTTGTCGAGGAACTCGTAGAGATGGTCCAGGACCTCTGAGCAATCCGTCTCGTGCGGCTCTCCGCAGCTCATGAGCCCGAGCCTTTCAGATCGTTCGACGACTCTCCGGCGCCCGCGGGTACCAGCCCGCGGTCGCGAGCGTAGTCCTCGAGCATGCCGCGCAGCTGGCGGCGTCCCCGGTGCAGTCGGGACATCACCGTACCGATGGGTGTCCCCATGATGTCCGCGATCTCCTTGTACGCAAAGCCCTCGACATCCGCGAGATAGACGGCGATGCGGAACTCCTCCGGAATCGCCTGGAGGGCTTCCTTCACGTCGGAGTCGGGCAGGTGGTCGAGGGCCTGCGACTCGGCGGAGCGCAGCCCCGTCGACATGTGCGACTCGGCGCGGGCGAGCTGCCAGTCCTCGATCTCCTCGGCGGCGCTGCGCTGGGGCTCACGCTGCTTCTTGCGGTACGAGTTGATGAAGGTGTTGGTGAGGATGCGGTACAGCCAGGCCTTGAGGTTCGTACCCTCACGGAACTGGTGGAAGGATCCGTACGCCTTGGCGTAGGTCTCCTGCACCAGGTCCTCCGCGTCCGCGGGGTTGCGCGTCATGCGCAGCGCGGCCGAGTACATCTGGTCGAGGTAGCCGAGGGCGTCCCGCTCGAAGCGCGCGTTGCGCTCCCCGGTCGTCTCCTCGGGGCCGTCGTCGGTCCCTGTGTCGGTCCCAGTGACCGGACCCACCTCCTCCAGCGCCGCGGCGAGCCCGAGGGCGGACCCGCTCGTTTCGGAGGATAGACGAGGAACCCCTCCGGCCGCCGCCCGAATCGGGCCGCCCTTGGGGGCGGGCAGGACTGTCCAGTCGAGGTCAGCGGCCTGCGCACGCTCCGGGCAGATGGTCGAACCCATGCGACGGACTCCCTCTTCCTTGCTCTCACACCGACGCACGGAACAACAGTGGTCCCCGGCTCAGCATTCCCGTTCCGGGAACAGCCCGGAGATCCATCGGGCGACCCCCTCGACGAGCTGTTCCACGGCCTCGTCCTGGCCGAGCGGCGCCCGCTTCGGGAGGGCGAACCCGTGGTCCCCGAACGGGATCTCGACCAGGTCGTACGGGCCGTCCGGGAACTCGTCGGGGCGTCCGAACGGGTCGTTGCCGCCCTGCACCACGAGGGTCGGCAGTCCGGTGCCGAGGAGTTCATCGGCGCGGGACCTCTCCGGCCTGCCCGGCGGGTGGAGCGGGAAGCTCAGCGCGAGGACGGCGGGTGCGCCCAGGTCACGGCCGGTGCGGCAGGCCACGCGGGCGCCGGCGCTGCGGCCGCCCGCGACCACCGGGAGGCCGGGCCGCGCGAGGACCGGCCAGAGTCCGCGCCAGCCGGTGTCGAGGGTCTTCGGCGCGGGCGCGACCTTCTTGCCCGCGACCCGCCAGGGCTGCTCGACGAGGGCGACGGTCACGCCCCGGGAGGGCAGCGCGGCGGCCAGGGCCCGGAGGTCGCGGGCCTCGATGCCACCGCCGGCACCGTGGCCGAGGGCGAGCACGACGTACGGCGCCGCCGCCTCGTGCCAGGTGACGCGGGCCTCACCGGCGTCGGTGGGAACGGTCTCGATCTGTGTCACGTCGGTCACGCCCCCATCCTGCCGTCCGGCCCGGGGGAGGAACGCCGCTCAGAAGAGCGTGGCCTCCTCCGGGCCCTCCAGTTCCGTCAGAAGTCCGGGGCCGTTGTTCCGGACGTTGCTGACCGCCGTCGCCACCGGGTAGGCCCGCATCAGCCCCTCCGGCGGCGCGGCGAGCAGCCCGCGCAGCTCTTCCGGGCCGGTGCGCGCCGGGTCGAGCCAGGCGTCCCAGCGGTCCTCCGTCAGCATCAGCGGCATCCGGGGGTGGATCTCGGCGAGCGAGTGCGGGCCCTCGGCCGGGGCCACGGCGAGCGGCCCGGCCTCGGCCTCGGTGGTGATCACCGAGCAGGTCACCCACCAGGCGGAGGGGTGGGCGTCGGGAAGCGTCGGGTCGCGCCAGAACTCGTAGAGCCCGGCCATCGCGAAGACCGAGCCGTCCGCCGGGGTCACGAAGTACGGCTGTTTGCGGGCCCGCTTCCGCTTCCCCTCGACCTCCAGGTCCCGCTCCCCCGCCCCGGTTACCCACTCGTAGTAGCCGTCGGCCGGCAGGATGCACCGGCGGGCCGCGAAGGCCCGTTTGAAGGAGGGCTTCTCGTCCACGGTCTCCGCGCGCGCGTTGATCATGCGGGCGGCGCCCTCCGGCGACTTCGCCCAGGACGGCACGAGGCCCCATCTCAGCGCGCGCAACTGGCGAACCGGACGCCGGGACTCTGCGTCTTTCAGAGGACGCTCCAGAACGGCCCAGACCTCTTTGGTGGGGGCCACGTTCCAGTCCGGGGCCAGAGTCTCCTCCGGCTCTCTCATCTCGATCCCGAAGAGGTCGACGAGGTCCTCGGGCCGCCGACTCGCCGCATACCGTCCGCACATGCGTGCCACACTGCCACGATCCCGAACCCGACCGAGGAGCCGTCCGACCCATGACAGAGATCCTCGGCACCCAGCCCGCCCCCGACGAGTGGATCGTCTACGCCACCGCCGCGTGCGCGCTGGCCCTGGTCGTCCTCCGCACCCTCTGGCTGCCGGCCCGCAACGCGATCACCATCGCCCACGAGGGCGGTCACGGGCTCGTCGCCCTCGCCACCGGCCGGCGGCTCGAAGCGATCCGGCTGCACTCGGACACCAGCGGACTGACCGTGAGCCGGGGCCGTCCGACCGGCGTCGGTGTGGTCCTCACGCTGGCCGCCGGCTACCCCGCGGCCCCGCTGCTCGGCCTCGGCGGCGCCGCCCTGCTCGGCACCCGGCACGTCACCCTGCTCCTGTGGATCGCCACCGCCCTGCTCCTCGCGCTGCTCGTGATGGTCCGCAACGCGTACGGCATCCTCACCGTCCTCCTGACGAGCGCCGCCTTCCTCCTCGTCTCCCTGCTGGCCGGCCCCGAGGTCCAGGGCGCCTTCGCGTACGCGGCGGTGTGGTTCCTGCTCGTCGGCGGCGTCCGGCCGGCCTTCGAACTCCAGGCCAAGAGGCGCCACGGCGGCGCCCCCGACTCGGACGCGGACCAGCTCGCGCGGCTCACCCACGTGCCCGCCGGGGTGTGGCTGTCCTTCTTCCACGCGGTCGCGATCTGTGCCCTGATCGGCGGCGGGCGCTGGCTCCTGGGCCACTGACTCCCCCGTACAGTGAGTCCATGACCGCAGCAGCTTCCGCGCACACCGATCCGTCCACCGATCTCTGGCCCGCCCCGTACGCCCGCGGTGCCGTCGACGCGACCGTCACCGTGCCCGGATCGAAGTCGGTCACCAACCGCGCCCTGGTCCTGGCCGCGCTCGCCTCGGAACCCGGCTGGCTCCGCCGCCCGCTGCGCTCCCGCGACACCCTCCTGATGGCCGAGGCGCTCCGTACCCTCGGCGTCCGCATCGAGGAGACCGTGTCGTCCAGCTCCTCCGTCACGGGGGGCACCGACGGCTCCGGCGAGGCCTGGCGGATCCTCCCCTCCCCGCTGCGCGGCCCCGCGACCGTCGACGTCGGCAACGCCGGTACGGTCATGCGCTTCCTGCCCCCGGTCGCGGCGCTCGCCGACGGCCCGGTCCGCTTCGACGGCGACCCCCGCTCGCACGAGCGGCCGCTGCACGGCGTGATCGACGCGCTGCGCGCGCTCGGCGCCCGCGTCGACGACGACGGCCGGGGCGCGCTCCCGATGACCGTGCACGGCGGTGGCGGCCTGGACGGCGGGACGGTCGAGATCGACGCCTCCTCGTCCTCCCAGTTCGTCAGCGCCCTGCTGCTGTCCGCGCCCCGCTTCAACCAGGGCGTCGAGGTACGGCACGTGGGCGCGCGGCTGCCCTCGCTGCCGCACATCCGGATGACGGTCGACATGCTGCGCGCGGTGGGCGCCCAGGTCGACGAGCCGGAGCACGGCGGCGAGCCGAACGTGTGGCGGGTCGCCCCGTCCGCGCTGCGCGGCCGGGACCTGGTCGTCGAGCCCGACCTGTCGAACGCGCAGCCGTTCCTGGCGGCCGCCCTGGTGACCGGCGGCCGCGTGACGGTCCCGGACTGGCCCGCGCGAACCACCCAGCCCGGTGACGCGCTGCGGGAGATCTTCACCGAGATGGGTGGAGTCTGCGAGCTGACCGAGGCGGGTCTGACCTTCACCGGCACGGGCCGGATCCACGGCATCGACGTGGACCTCGGCGAGGTCGGCGAGCTGACCCCCGGCATCGCCGCGGTCGCCGCGCTCGCCGACTCCCCGTCCACCCTGCGCGGCGTCGCCCATCTGCGGCTGCACGAGACGGACCGGCTCGCGGCGCTCACCAAGGAGATCAACGAGCTGGGCGGAGACGTGACCGAGACCGAGGACGGTCTGCACATCCGCCCGCGCCCGCTGCACGGCGGCGTCTTCCACACGTACCACGACCACCGCATGGCGACGGCGGGCGCGATCATCGGCCTCGCGGTCGAGGGCGTGGAGATCGAGGACGTGGCGACGACGGCGAAGACCCTGCCGGACTTCCCGAGGATGTGGACCGAAATGCTCGGTGCCTGACCCATGCGGCGCTACAACAAGAACACCGACGAGGACGACATCCGCCAGCGGCCCAACCGCAAGGGCACCCGTCCCCGTACGACGATCCGCCCGAAGCACGAGGACGCCGTCGAGGGCATGGTCCTCACCGTCGACCGGGGCCGGCTGACCTGTCTGGTCGACGACCGGTTCGTGACCGCGATGAAGGCGCGCGAGCTGGGCCGCAAGGCCGCCGTGGTCGGCGACCGGGTCTCGATCGTCGGCGACCTGTCGGGCGAGAAGGACACGCTGGCCCGGATCGTCCGGATCGGCGCGCGCAGCTCGGTGCTCCGCCGCACGGCCGACGACGACGACCCGTACGAGCGGGTGGTCGTCGCCAACGCCGACCAGCTGGCGATCGTCACCGCCCTCGCCGACCCCGAGCCGCGTCCCCGCCTGATCGACCGCTGTCTGGTCGCGGCGTACGACGGCGGCCTCACCCCGCTGCTCGTCCTCACCAAGTCGGACCTGGCGCCGCCGGACGCGCTCCTGGACATGTACGGCGCGCTCGGTGTGCCGTACGTGGTGACCACGCGCGACGAGTTCGTGGACGGGGTGGCGGCCGAGCGGGTCCACGAGCACCTCAAGGGCCGGACCACCGCGTTCGTGGGGCACTCCGGTGTCGGCAAGACGACACTGGTCAACGCCCTGGTCCCGGCGGACCGGCGGCGGACCACGGGTGTGGTCAACGCGGTCACCGGCCGCGGCCGGCACACCACCACCTCGGCGCTCGCCCTGCCCCTGAACGACGAGGAGGGCGGCTGGGTCATCGACACCCCGGGCGTGCGCTCCTTCGGTCTGCACCACGTCGATCCGTCCCGGGTGATCCTCGCCTTCCCCGATCTCGTGCCGGGGACGGAGAACTGCCCGCGCGCGTGCAGCCACGACGAGCGGGAATGCGCGCTCGACGCGTGGGTGGCGGACGGGCACGCCGATCCGGCGCGGCTCGTCTCGCTGCGACGGCTGCTCTCGACGCGGGAGCGACGCGAGGGCGACTGAGCCGTCCGCGTTTACGGGCACCCACGATCGGTAAGTGCATAATCGCACCAAGTGCGACGAAGCAGTCACCGAAGCGTGGGAGGCACTGACGATGGCGTGGCTGCTGGTGGTGGTCGCGGGTTTCCTGGAGACGGGCTTCGCGGTCTGTCTGAAGCTCTCGCACGGTTTCACCCGGCTGTGGCCGACGGTCGCGTTCGCCGCGTTCGCCCTGGGCAGCTTCGGCCTCCTCACGCTGGCCCTGCGGAAGCTCGACGTGGGTCCGGCGTACGCGGTGTGGACCGGGATCGGGGCGGCCGGGACGGCCGTCTACGGGATGATCTTCCTCGGTGACGTCGTCTCCACACTCAAGATCGTCTCGATCAGTCTGGTCATCGCCGGGGTGATCGGGCTCCAGCTGTCCGGCTCCGCGCACTGACCGTCCCCCGGCCACTCCACCGAGGGGACGACGGGCGCGACGACATGGCTGAGGGCGAGCCGGACCGCGAGTTCGCAGACCGCCGCCCGCTCCCCCGCGCAGGCCGCGGTCGCCGCCACCAGTTCGCCCGGCGCGGGCGGCCCCGCGTCGGCCCGGCGCTGGGCGGGGACGGCCGCCGGACGGGCGCCCGCCCTGGCCGGCCGGGGTGAGGGCAGCCGCTCGTCCCAGGCGCCGGTGAGCAGGGCCCGCAGCACGGGCCGGGAGGCGGCCCGGGTCACGATCCACTCGGCGAGGACGAGCAGGTTCCGCTCGGGCGGGGCCGGGGCGGCGAGCAGCCGCCGGACGCCCTGGAGATAGGTGTCGGCCTCCTGCCGCACCAGGGCGCGGGCGAGCCCCTCCTTGCTGCCGAACTCGTTGTAGAGGGTCTGCCGGGAGACCCGGGCGGCGGCGGCGAGGTCGGCCATCCGCACGGCGGACCACGGCCGGCGCTCGAGCGCGCCGAGCGCGGCGTCGAGCAGGGCCTCGCGGGCAGTCGGCACGGCGCCTCCCGGACCGGACGTTCCTGTGTGCGGCTGTGTGACCCGGCGACGGCGGACGACGGGCTGTGTGCCCAGCGTCGGCAGACGACCACGCACTGTCAAGGCTCCCGGCGGGTCGGCCCGCACCGGTGGACGGTTCGCCGTGCGGTGATCGCGCGGGGATAGAGTGCCGACCATGGCCGATTACCACGATGATCTGCGTCTCGCCCACGTCCTCGCGGATGCCGCCGACGCGGCCACCATGGACCGATTCCAGGCGCTCGACCTCAAGGTCGAGACGAAGCCGGACATGACCCCGGTGAGCGAGGCCGACAAGGCGGCCGAGGAGCTGATCCGAGGGCAGCTCCAGCGGGCCAGGCCGCGCGACGCGATCCTGGGCGAGGAGTACGGCGTGGAGGGCTCGGGCCCGCGCCGCTGGGTGATCGACCCGATCGACGGCACGAAGAACTACGTGCGCGGGGTGCCCGTCTGGGCGACCCTGATCGCGCTGATGGAGGCCGGGGAGACCGGCTTCCAGCCGGTGGTGGGCGTGGTGTCGGCTCCGGCCCTCGGCCGGCGCTGGTGGGCGGCGAAGGGCCTCGGCGCGTACACCGGCCGGAGTCTGGCCTCGGCGACCCGGATCGGGGTCTCGAAGGTGGCCACCCTGGAGGACGCCTCCTTCGCGTACTCCTCGCTGAGCGGCTGGGAGGAGCAGGGCCGTCTCGACGGTTTCCTGGACCTCACGCGCGCGTGCTGGCGGACCCGGGCGTACGGCGACTTCTGGCCGTACATGATGGTCGCCGAGGGTTCCGTGGACATCTGCGCGGAGCCCGAGCTGTCCCTGTGGGACATGGCCGCCGTGGCGGTCGTGGTGCAGGAGGCGGGCGGGACGTACACGGGCCTGGACGGTCGGCACGGTCCGCACAGCGGGAACGCGGCGGCGTCGAACGGCCTGCTCCACGGCGAGCTGCTGAGCTACCTCAACCAGGAGCCGGCGCGGGCCTGAGCGTCCCGCCGGTGAGGTGACGGCGCCCGGTCCGAGCGCCCTCGTCGCTCCCCGTGGGCGCCTCGCGCGCCCCCTTGTCGGGCTTCTCCCCCGGTGTCACTCTGAGGGTCCCCCCACTTGTGAACTTGTGAATCCCTTCTCGTTGAAGGCGGGAACGATTCACCAAGGAGGTGGCTCCGCCCATGCTCGTCCGTGACGCCATGAGCACCGTGGTCCTCACCATCGGCCCCGCACACACCCTCCGACAGGCGGCCCGGCTGATGGCGGCGCGCCGCGTCGGCGCGGCCGTCGTCCTCGACACCGACGCCGGCGGCCTCGGCATCCTCACCGAGCGCGACATCCTCAACTCCCTCGCCAGGGACCAGGACCCCGACCTGGAGACGGCCGGCTCCCACACCACCCGCGACGTCGTCTTCGCCGCGCCCGCCTGGACCCTGGCGGAGGCGGCCGAGACGATGACCCGGGGCGGCTTCCGCCATCTCGTGGTCCTCGACGACCGAGGTCCCGTCGGCATGGTCTCCGTACGCGACATCATCCGCTGCTGGGTCCCGGTCCACAGCGTGGCGGGCTGAGCGTCCCCGACACACGAAAGCGGGCCGGACCCCGTACGGAGTCCGGCCCGCCCTCCCGACGGCAAGCGTCCTCAGCCGCGCAGGGCCTGGACCGCGGCCCCCGGCCGCTTGCCGACCTCGGAGCCCGCGTACGGACTCCCGACCTACACCTGACAGGATCCCACAATGGATCTTGTCCAAGTCAAGCAGGCATCTAAAGTCACACCTATTCGGGACCGGGCCCCGCGACTGTTACGCTGACCTCCATGAGTGACCTGTTGGAACGACTGCGCGGACGCGGCTGGCGAATGACCGCGCAGCGGCGCGTCGTGGCCGAGGTCCTCGACGGGGACCACGTACACCTGACCGCCGACGAGGTCCACGCGCGCGCGGTGACGCGCCTGCCCGAGATCTCCCGCGCGACCGTCTACAACACGCTGGGCGAGATGGTCACCCTCGGCGAGGTCCTCGAGGTCGCGACCGACGGACGCGCCAAGCGGTACGACCCCAACGCCCACCGGCCGCACCAGCACCTGGTCTGCGGCCGCTGCGGCGCGATCCGTGACGTCCACCCGGGCGGCGACCCGCTGGCCGACCTGCCGGACACCGAGCGCTTCGGCTTCACGATCTCCGACGTCGAGGTCACCTACCGCGGCATCTGCCCGAGCTGCGCCACCACCGCCTGAGAGAACACGTGGAAGGCCCCCGCCACGGCGGGGGCCTTCCACGTGCGTGCCGCCGCCCCTCCGGAGAAGGCGCACACGACGAAGGCCCGGATCCGATGCGATCGGATCCGGGCCTCGTTGCTACTGAGTAGCGGGGACAGGATTTGAACCTGCGACCTCTGGGTTATGAGCCCAGCGAGCTACCGAGCTGCTCCACCCCGCGTCGGTAGACCTGACTCTACGGGACCGCCCGCGACCAGCGCAAATCCGTTAAGCGGTGAGCTCCTGGTGCAGCGCCTCGCTCAGCCGGGAGGCCCGCTCGGCGACCTCCGCCGGGCCCAGCTCCACCGCGCGGGCGCACCAGTGGCGCCCCTCGGTGAGTTCCCCGCGGCGCGCCGCGAGCAGCGCGAGCCGCAGGGCGGCGCGGCCGTGCCCGGCCCGGGCCGCCCGGGTCCACCAGAGGGCCGCCTCGCGCTCGCTGCCCTCACGGGCGAGGAGCAGCCCGAGGTTGAAGGCGCCGTTGCGGCTGCCCGCCTCCGCCGCCTCTCGGTACCAGCGGTCGGCCTCGGCCAGGTCGCCGCGCCCGGCGGCGAGCATGCCGACCCTCACCTGGGCGCGCCGGTGCCCCTGCTGGGCGGCCCGCTCGTACCACTCCTCGCACTCCGTCTTCTCCTCCCGGGACACGCCGAGGACGGCGGGGCCGGGGTCGGGCCGACGCGCGTCGAGCACCGAGGCGAGCCGGAAGGCGGCCTCGGCGCTGCCGCCGCCCGCCGCGCAGCGCAGGTGCCGCTCGGCGGTCCGCTCGTCGCCGTCCCGGAGCGCCGCGATGCCGACCTGGAGGGCGGCCTCGGTGTGTCCGGCCGCCGCGGCCCGCTCGTACCAGACGAGGGCCGTGCGGTCGTCGTCGCGGCCGGCGTGGAGGATGCCCAGGTTGAAGGCGGCGTCCACGCTGCCGGCCTCGGCGGCCTTGGAGAACCAGGGCTCGGCGCCGTTGGCGTCGCCGGCCTGGAGGAGCAGCACGGCGAGCGCGTTGGCGGCCTCGCGGTGGCCCGCGTAGGCGGCCCTGCGGTACCACTGCTCGGCCTGCGGGATGCGGTCCTGGGCGGCGCAGAGCAGCCCGAGGTTGTAGGCGCCGTTGACGTCGCCCGCGTCCATGGCGGCCCGGTACCAGCGCTCGGCGGTCTGCTGCTCGCCCCGGGCCGCGTGCAGCGCTCCCAGGGCGTTGGCGGCGTTGCCGTCGCCGTCCTGGGCGGCGCGCAGCCACCACACGGCGGCGCTCTCCTCGTCGCCCGCGTCGCGGAGCAGGAAGCCGAGCGCGCAGGCGGCCTTGGCCTCGCCCTCCTTGGCGGAGCTGAGGTACCAGCGGCCGGCCTCCTTGAGCTCGCCCCGGTGCTCCAGGATCGCGCCGAGGTGGAGCGCGGCCCGCCGGTGGCCGCGCGCGGCGGCCTGCCGGAACCACTGCTCGGCCTCGTTCGGCTCTCCCCCGGGCTCGCCTGCGGCGCGCCCCGCGGCGGCCCCCGTGCCGGTCGTGGGGGCGCCGGTGGGCACGACCCCGCCGGCGCCGGGCACGGGCAGCCGGGTGCCGGTGTCGTGCGGGCCCCGGGTCGTCTCGGTGGCACGGCGCTCCAGGGCGACGGCGAGCCGGTAGGCGGCCTCGCGGTGGCCCTGCTCGGCGGCGGCACGGAGCCAGCGCTCGGCGCCGACGTCGCTGCGGTGCTCCAGGAGGTCGGCGAGGGCGTACGCGCCGAGGGCGTGGCCCTGCTCGGCGGCCTGGCGCAGCCAGTACTCGGCGGCGGGCTCGTCGCCGCGCTCACGGTGGTGGCGGCCGAGGGCGTGGGCGGCGGGCGCGGAGCCGGCGACGGCGGCGACCCGCCACCAGCCGGCGGCCTCTTCGGCGTAGCCGCGCTGGTGCAGCAGGACCCCGAGGTTGTTGGCGGCGGCCCGGTCGCCCTCGGCGGTGGCGCCGCGCAGGTAGGGCTCGGCGCCGTCGAGGTCGCCGCGGCGCAGGAGCAGTGCGCCGAGGGCGCTCATCGAGGCGAGGTCACCACGCTCGGCGGCTCGCCGGTGGCGGGCCTCGGTCTCGGTCTCGTTCTCGGTGTCGGCATCGGTCTCGGCGGTGGTGTCGAGGGCCGCACCGACGGCCCCCGCTGCCTCGATGATCTCGTCCGCGGCGTTCCTGGCGTGCCGCTGCACAAACCGCCCTGTCTCCAACAGAGTTGCCCTGTCCCCCATAAATACCATCGTCGCACCACCCGCAACCCGAGCACACCTGGTATACCGCAGCCAGTGAGGTCACTCAGCGTTTTGTCGACATGCCCACAGAGAGACAAGTCAAACACGACTCACGCCAACTCGCCCCTTCCCTACCGCGCTTCGGGCCCCCCTCGCACGCCGACACACGACGAGGGCCCGGATCCTTATGGATCCGGGCCCTCGTCCTCTGAGTAGCGGGGACAGGATTTGAACCTGCGACCTCTGGGTTATGAGCCCAGCGAGCTACCGAGCTGCTCCACCCCGCGTCGGTGAACCAACAGTACCACGGTCGCGGGGTGGAAAACCTCAGGTCAGCCGCTTGATCCCGTCGTCTTGAGCTTCGCTCCGGCCTCGGCCGCCCGCTGGAGGGCCGCCTGCAGGTCCTCCTGCGCCTTGCCGTACGCGGTCCAGTCGCCCTTCGCCAGGGCTGCCTCGCCCTCGTCGTACGCCTTCTGCGCGTCGGCGATCGCCTGCTTGAGCGCGGCGTCGTTGGTGGGCGGCGGGTCGGTGGTGCCCGGCGGGGTCGTGGGCGAGGTGGGCGGCGGTGTGGTGGGCGCCTCCACCCCGAAGACCGCGTTGAGCGCCTTGGTGAGGTTGTCCTCGAACACCGTGGTGTCCTTGGTCGTGTCACCGTCCGGCTGGTCCGCGTCCACGTACGACACCGCGACCTTCTTCAGGAGCGGGTAGAGCGCGTTGCGTCCCTGGGCGTACACCGGCTCCACGTACAGGAAGCCGCCGTCGAGCGGGACGGTCAGCAGGTTGCCGTACTGGATGTCGGAGTCGGCGCCCTTCATGTCCCGGACGAAGGTGGCCACGGAGGGCAGACCGTTCAGCTTGCTCTGCACCTGGGCCGGTCCGGGCACGTCCTCGGTGACCCGGAGCAGTCTCAGCCGGCCGTACTCCTTGCTGGTGGCGTCGGCGTCGACGGCCATGAAGCCGCCCAGGTTGGGCCGCCCGCTCGGCGTGAACGTCGTCGTCAGCGAGAAGCGCTGCGCCGTGTCCCCGGGCATCTTCATGCTCAGGTAGTACGGCGGGACCGCGTTGCCGTCCTTGTTGGTCGGGTCGTCCGGCACCTGCCAGGCGTCCGAGCCGCTGTAGAACTGCGCCGGGTCGGTGACGTGGTAGCGGGTCAGCAGCTCGCGCTGGACCTTGAACATGTCCTGCGGGTAGCGCAGGTGCTGCATCAGGTCGGCGTTGATCTCGGCCTTCGCCTTGACCGTGCCCGGGAAGGCCTTCATCCAGGTCTTCAGGACCGGGTCCTGGGTGTCCCACTGGTAGAGGGTCACCGTGCCGTCGTAGGCGTCGACGGTGGCCTTCACCGAGTTGCGGATGTAGTTGACCTGGTTCTGCTGGGCGACGACCGCGCGCTGCTGGTTGCCGACGGTCAGCGAGTCGGCCGTGGTGTCGCCGAGCGTGGTGCGCGAGGCGTACGGGTAGCCGTTGGTCGTCGTGTAGGCGTCGATGATCCACTGGATCTTGCCGTTCACGACCGCCGGGTAGGCGTCGCCGTCGATGGTCAGCCAGGGGGCGACCGCCTCGACGCGCTCCTTGGGCGTGCGGTTGTAGAGGATCCGCGAGCCCTCGCCGATGGCCCCCGAGTAGAGGATCTGCGGCTCGCTGAAGGCCACCGCGTACGCGGCGCGGTTGAACGTGTTGGAGAGGTTGACCCCGCTCCTGCCCTGGTAGCTGGTGGTCTTCTCGCCGTTCTCCTCGTAGTCCAGCTCCTTCTGCGGGCCGCCCACGATCGAGTACTGGTCGGTCTTCTCGCCGTAGTAGATCCGCTGCTGGTACGGGCCGAGCGTCCCCGTGGTCGGCAGGCCGGCCTCGGTGAAGACCGGGGAGCCGTTGGCGTCCGTCTGCGTACCCGAGGCCATGATCGCGCCGTAGCCGTGGGTGTACGTGAAGTGGTCGTTGATCCAGTTGCGCTTCGGGATGCCCTTGATGTTGAGCTCACGCAGACCGACGACGGTGTCCTTGCCCGCGTAGCGGTCCACGTCCAGGGTCGTCGGGAACTGGTAGTACTTCCGCTTCTGCTCCAGCTGCTGGAACGTCGGCGAGACGATGTTCGGGTCGAGGACGCGGTAGCTGGCCGCCGAGTCGGCGTCCGTGCGCAGCTTGTCCTTGGCCTTCACCGTCGACTTGCCCGAGTAGTTCTCGGGCTTCGTCCCGTCGATCGCGTACGCCTTGCGGGTCGCGTCGATGTTCTTCTGGATGTACGGCGCTTCCTTGGCCTGCTCGTTCGGCTGGACCTGGAACTTCTGCACGATGGCCGGGTACAGGCCGCCGATCAGGATCGCGGAGAGCACCATCAGACCGAAGCCGATCACCGGCAGCTGCCAGGTGCGGCGCCAGAGCGTCGCGAAGAACAGCACGGCGCAGATCGCGGCGATGCAGAACAGGATGGTCTTCGCCGGCAGGTACGCGTTGGCGTCGACGTACCGCAGACCCGTCCAGTTGCCGGTGGCCTTGAAGTCGCTGGACTTCACGGCCAGGCCGTACCGGTCGAGCCAGTACGCCACGGCCTTCAGCGACACGAAGACACCGAGCAGCACCGAGAGGTGACCGGTGGCCGCGGCGGTGGCGCGCGCGCCCGGGCTGGTGATCCGCAGTCCGCCGTACAGGTAGTGCGTGAGCGCGGCGGCGATCAGCGACAGGACGGCGGCTGCGAAGCCGAAGGCGAGCAGGAAGCGGTACCAGGGCAGGTCGAAGGCGTAGAACGACACGTCGAGCCCGAACTGCGGGTCCTTCTGGCCGAACTTCACGCCGTTGACCCACATCAGCCAGGTCCGCCACTGGCCGGAGGCGGAGGCGCCGGCGATCAGCGCCACCAGGGCGGTGACCGCGAGCAGCACCCACTTCTTGAACGGGGCCAGGCCCATCCGGTACCGGTCGAGGCTCTGCTGCTCCAGCGACATCGCGCTGAGCGGCGGCCGCAGCCGGTACGCCAGCCAGATGTTCAGGCCCACGGCGAGCCCCATCAGCAGGCCGAAGACCGCGAAGAGGCCGACCTTGGTCCACAGCGTGGTCGTGAACACGGACGAGTACTTGACCGAGCGGTACCAGAGCCAGTCCGTCCAGAACCCGGCGAACATCACGAACGCCATGGCCAGCACGGCCAGCACCCCGAGTGTCATGAGCAGGGTTCGGGCCCGCCGGGACGGCCGGCCGACTCTCATCCTTGGCCCGGACGGGCTACCGCCGCGGTCCGGCATCTGGAAAGCCAACGTGCGCCCCTCGATGTTGATGCGTCTGAAAGCAGGCCCCGCGATCGTAGAGCCCACTGATGCAACTTACTGAGGCTTTACCTAGTTCCCGTGTTCAGGGGTAGAGGAGGCAGGATGTTGGTCATGTCCAACGTTTCCCCCTCCGGCCCGGCAATGGCCGCGAGCCCCCTCACCCGCGCCGTGCTCGAGATCGACGAGTACGCGGCGGGCCTCGGCTGGGACCAGCCGGCCCGCCTCTTCGCCCTGGTCGACACCGCGCGGCTGCGCGCCAGGGAACCCGCGCTCGCCTCCCAGCTGGGCCTGGGTGACGACGCCACCGCCTACACCCCGATCGAGCAGGAGAAGCTGCCGCGCGGGAAGCCCCTCGACGAGTTCCTCGGCACCGTCGCCTGGCCCGACGCCGTGGCCGGCTGCGCCATGACGGTGGAGCGGCTGATGCTGCCCCCGTCGGCCGAGGCCCAGGTCCCGCAGGGCCTGAACGAGAAGCAGCTCGCCAAGTGGGTGGCCGCCCACCCGGACCGGCAGGAGGTGCGGATGACCGTGGCGGTGCTGCGGGGCGGTGCGCGCGAGGCGGCGATCCGGCTGCGCGAGAAGGACACCGCGACCGAGGTCCTGACCGGCCCCGACCTGGTGCCGGGGCTCGCCGAGGCACTGGCGGCGACCTTCGAGATCTGAGCCCCGGCGGCACGGAAGTCCCCTCGGGTACCGGGACCCGGGTACGGAAAAGGGGCGCGCGGTCAGGTCGACCGGGCGCCCCTTCGGCGTCTCCGCGCTCCCGCCCGCCCGGGGGCGCTGCCGCCCGTTCGGGCGGCGTCAGCTCTTCGCGCAGCTCGGGAGGGACTTCGTGTCGCCCTTGCGGAGCTTCTCCAGGGACTTCGTGGCGTCGTCGATGGTGTCCACCTTGATGAGGGTGAGCCCCTCGGGCGTGTCCGCGGCGGCGGTCTCGCAGTTGTCGGCCGGGGTGAGGAAGTACCGGGCGCCGGCGTTGCGCGCGCCGACCAGTTTCATCTCGATACCGCCGATCGGGCCCACCTCGCCCTGGTCGTCGATGGTGCCGGTACCGGCGACGAACCTGCCGCCGGTGAGGCTCTCCGGGGTGAGCTTGTCGACGATGCCGAGGGCGAACATGAGACCGGCGCTGGGGCCGCCGACGTCGGCCAGGTTGATGTCGATCGTGAACGGGAAGACGTGGTCGGTGCCGGCCTGGATGCCGACGACGGCCCGGTCGCCCTCCTCGGAGGTGGTGGTCGTGATGACCACCTTCCTGGTGACGGTCGGCTCCCTGCGCGCCTTCTCGGCTGCGGCGGCCTCCTTGGCGGGGACGATCGTGAACTCGACGTCCTGGCCGGGCTCGCGCTTCACGACCTGCTTGGCCACCTCGGCCTGCGCGGTGATCGGCACACCGTCGACGGCCTTGATCACGTCACCGGCGTGCAGCTTGCCCTCGGAGGGGGAGCCCTTGATCACCGTGCCGACGACGACCCGGGAGACGACCGGGATGTCCAGCTCCTCCAGGGCGGCCACCTTGGCGCTCTCCTGGGACTGGCTGAACTCCTCGGCGTTCTCCTGACTCGACTGCTCCTCGGTCTTGCCGTCCGGGTAGAGCGTGTCGTGCGGCACGACCACGTTGTCGTGGGCCAGCCAGCCGTACACGGCCTCGACGGCGTTCATCTTGTAGTCCGCGCTCGTGACGCGGACCGTCGTCATGTTGAGGTGACCGTCGGTCGGGTAGGTCTTGCGTCCCTCGATGTGCAGGACGGGCTCTCCACGGGCCTCGCCGAGGGTGTTGACCGTGGGGCCGGGGCTCATCTCCGCGTACGGCACCGGGATCAGGACGCCCGCGATGAGCAGACAGATCAGGACCAGGGTGGAGGCGAGCATCGTCGCGGTGCGGCGTGGCATGGAACGACAGTACGGGACTCGTCTGTGGGTGCACCTGTGGGGCGGGGCCGTACGGGGCGGGCCGCGTCAGCTCGACGGAGAGGTGGTGACACCACCGGCGGCGGTGGCCGGTTCGCGCTCCGGACGGGCGGCATCGGGGGCCGTGGGGTGGGAGCGTTCCATCGCGTCCCGGAAACGGGCGTAGCCGGCGAGTTCGGCCACGTCACCTATGGTCTTGTTCCTCGAAGCCCAGCTTCCCCATATCGCCGCGCCGACGACTGCGAAAAGCGGAATCAGCAACCATGCCAGCGCTGCCATCCCGACCTCCCATCCCCAGTGAGTTGATCAGCAGACTCTGTCATCTGTGGGATCAACGCTCGCGCTCGGGGGCCGGTTACGCAAATCGGGCGTTCGGCTACACGGCGTCGGCGCGCCGCCTTGCGCGCCGGGCCGGCAGGGGGTGGAGGCTCAGCGGGCCCCCGGCCTTAGGCCTCCGGCCGGGGGACCCTCGGCAGGGGCGAGGGTTCAGCAGGCCCCCACCCACTCCTCGGTGCCGTCCGAGAAGGTCTGGTGCTTCCAGATGGGTACCTCGTGCTTGAGGTCGTCGATCAGCTTGCGGCAGGCCTCGAAGGCCTCGGCGCGGTGCGGGCAGGAGACCGCCACGACGACCGCGATGTCGCCCACCCGCAGATCGCCCACGCGGTGCACGGCGGCCAGCGCGCGGACCGGGTAGTCGGCGACGACCTTCTCCGCGACCCGCCGCAGCTCCGCGTCGGCGCTGGGGTGGCAGGAGTAGCCGAGGCCCTCGACGTCCGCTCCGCCGTCGTGGTCGCGCACGGTGCCGACGAAGAGCGTCGTACCGCCGGAGGCGTCGTCGCCGACCGCCCGGAAGACCTCGTCGACGGAGAGCGGGGTCTCCCGGATCGCGAGGAGCTTGATCGGGTCGGCGGCGGCCTGCTCGCCCGGGTGGTCAAACGTCGGTGCCATGGACCCATCGTGCCGCACGCGCGCGGCATCCCGGAATAGCGGTTTCGACCGGCGGTCGGAACCGCCCGTAGGAGGGTCCTACAGGCCGCCGCCCGGCGGGGTCCCGGGAAGCCCCGCGACCGCCCGGGTCAGATCCCGCGCCGCTTCCGCATCTGCCGGACGAGCGCCGCCGTACCGAGCAGCGCCACCGTCGCACCGGCCGCGCCCGCCGCCGTGGCGTCCTTGCGGCCCAGACGGCGGCCGACGACCGTGTGACGGCCCTCGACCTCCTCCAGGAGCGCCGTGAGGACCTCCTCGTTCGTCCACTTCGGCCGCCAGCCGGCGTCGTGCAGCCGTCCGACACTCACCACCCACGGGTGCATGGTGTACGCGAGATCACCCGCCGGGGACGGGGTCAGCCCGATCCGGTGGAGGCGGGCCGCGGCGCCGAGGGCGACGGCGGAGGGCAGCTCCATGCGCCGGATCCCGGAGAGCTCCTCGACCTCCTCCTGCTCCAGCCAGCCCTCGCAGCCGACGGCGAACTCCCCCTCGACCTTCTCCAGGGCCGCGTACTCCAGGGCGCTCACCAGGTCGTCGACGTGGCAGAACTGCCAGGTGGGCCGGGAACCGGCGACGACGAGCAGCCGGGGCGACTCGAAGTAGCGGGTCAGCGCCGTGTCCGTACCGCCGACGAGGACGGCCGGGCGGACGACGGTCACCTGGAGGCCGGGGTGTGCCCGGGGCGCGCGGCGGCCGAGGCGCTCGATCTCCAGCATGTCGCCCACGCCGGTGGCCTCGGCCGTGGCCCGGAGCTCGGCGTCCTCGGAGAGCGGGATGTCGTTGTCGGGCAGGGCTCCGTAGACCATCGCGGAGGTGCAGAGCACCACCCGGTGCACGCCGGCGGCGGCCGCCGCGGTCAGCACGGTCTGCGTGCCGCGCACGTTGTAGGCCGTCCGGGCGGCGGGGTCGGTCTCCAGGTCGAGATCGACGGCGAGGTGCACGACGACGTCCGCGCCGCGCAGCTTCTCGGCGATGGCCGGATCGCGCACGTCGAGGATGTGCCACTGCGCCTCGGGGACCTCGCCCCGGCGCTCGTCGATGGCGACGACCTTCTTGATCTCTTCGGACGCGGCGAGGCGCCTGGTCAGCAGGTCGCCGACGCCGGAAGCGGCGCCGGTGACCGCGACGACGGGGCCGCGCCCGGCGGACCGGGTCGAGTGGTTTCGCGCTCCGCGAACCTGTGGATCTGGGGAACTCACCGGGCGTCTCCAGCGGTTGTCTTCAGTACGTACACGGATGACGCGTACGGACCAGGTGGCGTCCATCCTGCCGCAGGGCACGGCCCGGCGGAGCACCGAGCCCATTTCCGGCCCGGATGTCTACGCTGGTGGTGTGCGGGGCCTGTCGGAACAGGCCCTGGTCGGGCAGTCGCCGTCGGCAGGAGGCCGGCGGCCCTACGAGCCGAGGAAACCTGTGAGTGACACCCCATTCGGATTCGGCCTTCCGCCGGAGGAGCCGGAGAACGGCGACGAGGGCAAGAAGAAGGACCCCGCCGGAGGTGGCCAGGGGTCCGGTGGCCAGGGCGGCAACCCCTTCGGGGCGAACCCGTTCGGCTTCGGCGGGATCCCCGGCATGGGCGGCCCCGGCGGCGCGGACAACCCGTTCGCGGCGATGTTCGGCTCGCTGAACCCCAACGACCTCGGCGCGGCCTTCCAGCAGCTCGGGCAGATGCTGAGCTACGAGGGCGGTCCCGTGAACTGGGACATGGCCAAGCAGATCGCGCGCCAGGTGGTGGCCCAGGGCACCGCCGACGGCACGAAGGACGCCAGCGTGGGCCCGGCGGAGAAGGCCGCCGTCCAGGAGGCCGTGCGCCTGGCCGACCTGTGGCTGGACGGCGTGACCTCGCTGCCCTCGGGCGCGAGCACGGCGGTGGCGTGGAGCCGCGCGGAGTGGGTCGAGGCGACGCTCCCGGCGTGGCAGCGGCTCGTGGACCCGGTCGCCGAGCGGGTCGGCGCCGCGATGGGTGACGTCCTGCCGGAGGAGATGCAGGCCATGGCCGGGCCGCTGATCGGCATGATGCGCTCCATGGGCGGCGCCATGTTCGGCCAGCAGATCGGGCAGGCCGTCGGCGCGCTCGCCGGCGAGGTCGTCGGCTCGACCGACGTCGGTCTGCCGCTCGGCCCCGCCGGGCGTGCCGCGCTGCTGCCGCTGAACATCGAGGCCTTCGGCAAGGACCTGGGCGTGCCCTCCGACGAGGTGCGGCTCTACCTGGCCCTGCGCGAGGCCGCCCACCAGCGGCTCTTCGCGCACGTGCCGTGGCTGCGCGCGCACCTGTTCGGCGCGGTCGAGGGGTACGCGCGGGGCATCAAGGTCGACACCTCGAAGCTGGAGGAGGCGGTGGGCCAGCTCGACCCGACGCACCCCGAGCAGCTGCAGGAGGCGCTCCAGCAGGGCATGTTCCAGCCGGAGGACACTCCGGAGCAGAAGGCGGCCCTGGCCCGTCTGGAGACGGCGCTCGCGCTCGTCGAGGGCTGGGTGGACGCGGTGGTCCACGAGGCCGCCAAGTCCCGTCTGACCTCGGCGGACGCGCTGCGCGAGACGCTGCGCCGACGCCGGGCCTCGGGCGGTCCCGCCGAGCAGACCTTCGCGACGCTGATCGGTCTGGAGCTGCGTCCGCGGCGGCTGCGGGACGCGGCGCGCCTGTGGGCCTCGCTCACGGACGCGCGCGGGGTCGACGGCCGGGACGGTCTGTGGGAGCACCCGGACATGCTGCCGACGGCGACCGACCTGGACGACCCGGACGGCTTCGTGCACCGCGAGCACCTCGACTTCTCCGAGCTGGACAAGATGCTCGGCGAGGCGGCCGAGGGCCGCTCCGGGGGCAAGGGCGAGGACGAGGCCGGGAACGACGGCAAGGACGACGGCGCCAAGTGACCCTGTACGACGACGCGGTCCTCGTGCTCAAGGAGTACGGGGACCAGGCGGACCTGCGTGACCTGTACCTGGACCACCTCGCGGCGCATCCGGACGGCATGTACAAGCCCTGCGGGGCCGGGCATCTGACCTCCAGCGCGCTGGTGGTCGACCCCACGCGCGGGCGGGTGCTGCTGACGCTGCACAAGAAACTGGGCATGTGGCTGCAGATGGGCGGTCACTGCGAGCCGGGCGACGCGACGGTCGAGGCGGCCGCGCTGCGGGAGGCGACGGAGGAGTCGGGGATCACGGGGCTGGCCCTGCTGCCGGGCGGTCCGGTGCGGCTCGACCGGCATCCGATCCCGGCGCCCTGTCACTGGCACCTCGACGTGCAGTACGCGGCGCTGGCCCCGGCCGGTGCGGTGGAGCAGCTCAGCGAGGAGTCGCTGGACCTGCGCTGGTTCGCGTACGAGGAGGTGGCGGGCGTGGCGGACACGTCGGTGGTCCGTCTCCTGGAGAACACGCTGGCGCGCCTGTAGCGGGACGCCGGGCCCGTGGCCGGATACGGAAGGGGGCGGTCGCCGTGCGGCGACCGCCCCCTGTCCCTGCCCGCGTCTAGTTCCAGGCGTTGTTCTGGTTCTGCGCGTGGGAGCCGTGCTGGCCCGCGCCGAACTGGGCGGCGATGCCCTGGCCGATGGCCGCGTTCTGCGGGGGCATGACCTCGCTCGGCTGGACGAGCGCGAAGCCCTGCCCGAGGAAGCTGAGCTCCCAGCCCTCGCCGGTGCTGCCGCGGCGGCTGCGGATGCTGGAGTTGTGCGTCTGCGCCTGCATCTGGACGCGCAGCCCGGTGGACCAGGCGACGATCGCGTCCGCGTCGACGCTCACGTACTTGTCGGGCGTGACCTGCATCATCAGCGGCTGGCCCGAGGTCATGAGGGCGACCTTGCCGCGGCCTGAGATGTTGAGCTGGTACTTGCCGGAGCCGGAGACGCCGTACTGGCTGTCGACGGCGATGACCTCGGTGTGGAGGGACGAGTCGAGCGCCAGGACGTAGGCGCTGTCGACGGTGAGGCCCTCCTGCTCGACCTCCACGACGTGGACGTACTGGGCGAGGTTGGCGAAGTAGACCGTGCCCTGGCCGGAGCAGCGCATCAGGTCGAGGCCCTCGCCGGTGCGGGCCTGGGACCGCCGCTGGCTCGGGGTCTTGTACTCGCCGTCGAAGTCGACGAGCCCCTGGTACGCCACCATGGCGCCCTTGCGAGCGAGGATGTCGTCCTGCCCGGTGAGGCTGACCCGCAGGAGCTGCGGGTTCTGGAGGACGTACCGCTCCTGGCTCTGCTGTTCCGCGTGGTTGAAAAGCGGGCTCTGCATGGTGTTCTCGCTCCCCCTCAGCCCCGGACCCGCAGGCGGTCGGTGCTGTCCTCACTCGGCTGTACGACGACGATGCCCTGGCCCGAGAAGGCCATCTGGAAGGCCTCGCCGCTGCCCCGCCCGATGAGCGAGGACGCCTTGAAGCTGCGCTTGCCCTTGACCTTGAGCGCCGGCGACCAGGCGACGAGCGCGTCGGGGTCGACGTAGGTCTCGTCGTCGCCGCGGCCGCAGTCGACGACGATCGGCGTGCCGCGCGAGGTCAGGGCGACCCAGCCGGTGCCGGAGATCTCCACGTTGAACAGGCCCTGGCCGGCGAACTTGGCGAGTCCCTTGACCCGCTCGACGCCCCACTGGAGGTGGGCGTCGAAGGCGAGCAGGTTGGTGCCGTTGACCGAGAGGGAGTCGTTCTGGAGGTTGATCACGACGACGTCGGCGCCGTAGTCGGCGAGGTAGAGCAGTCCGTCGCCGGAGCACTTCATGATCGGCGTGCCCTCGCCGGTGGCCCACTCCCTGCCGACCTGGCGGACGGCGGGCGGGTTGGGCTCGTAGGTGATGTACCCCTCGTAGGAGACCATCGAGCCGGTCCGGGCGTAGAGGTCCTGGCCGGATGCCATGGCCACCTTGAGCATGGTGCGGCCGTGGTTCTCCATCCGGGCCGCGACGGGGGTCGGGGCGTAGCCCGCGAGTTGCTGGTTCATGACTTCGGGCTCCCTCAGACCTCGTAGGGCTGGACGACGATGAAGTTGCCGGGTGCTCCCCGGAACTGGAGGTTCACGGTCTCCCCGCTGTGGCCCGGGTAGGCGTTGCGGCGGAGCCTCACCTGGCTGGAGAGGATGACCTGGGACGCGGACGACCAGGCGACGACGGCGTTGCAGTCGGCGAAGGTCGTCGGCGTGACGGGCAGCACCACGGGGACGCCGTGGGTCTTCACGATGACGGTGCCGGTGCCCTGGAACTGCATGGTGAACAGGGCGCCGCCGGGGATGCCGTGGCCCTCGATGCGCCGCACCTCGTACTGGAGGGACTCGTCGAAGGCGAGGACGCTCTCGGCGGAGACGCAGATCCCGTCGCCCTGCAGCTCGATCGGGTGCAGGTGGGCGCCCTCCTCGGCGAGGAAGACCTGGCCGCGGCCGGAGCAGCGCATCAGCTGCATCTCCTGGCCGGTGGCGTTGCCGACGATCCGGCCGGTGAAGCCGGCGCCCTTGTGGGAGAAGTCGACCTTGCCCTGGTACATGACCATGGAGCCCTGGCGGGCGAGGACGGGGGTGCCGCCCATGGCGAGGTCGACCCGCATGAGCTGCTGGTTCTGCGGGGTCCAGCGGGCGCCGGTCGCGGTCTCCTTGTACGGCGCGAGCGCGGCGGCGAGCCCCGCTCCGGCGGCCGGGACGCCCTGCGGGACGCCGGACTGCTGGCCGTACGGGGGCTGCTGCCCGTACGGGGCGGGGGCGGCCTGCCCGTAGGGCGGCGCCTGCGGGGGCTGCCCCTGGCCGTACTGGCCGGGGACCTGCCCGGGGTACTGGCCCGGAGGCTGCCCCGGGACCTGGCCGTACTGGGGCTGCTGCGGCGGCTGCCCGTAGGGGGCGGGGGCCGGAGCGGGCGGCGGTACGGGGGCGGGCGCCAGCGGCGCCACCATCGTGGGCGCCGTGTGCACGGGAGCCGGCGGCGCGGGCGCGGCCGGCGGAGCGCCGAACGCGGGCGCCGGGGCCGGTGCGGGCGCCGGGGGCGCGCCGAAGACCGGCGCGGGAGCCGGGGCCGCGGGGGCACCGAAGGCCGGGGGCGCCGCGGCCTGCTGCGGCGGGGCGAAACCGGGAGCGGCCTGCTGCGCGGCGGGTTCCTCCTCGGCGACCTCGCCGCCGAAGTTGCGCAGGAGCGCGTCCAGTCCGCCGTCGAAGCCCTGGCCGACGGCGGCGAACCGCCACACGTCCTTCAGGTAGAAGTCGCCGAGCATCACGGCACGCTCGGTGGTGAACTCCGCGCCCGTGAAGGCGTACCGGGCGACCTCCTCGCCGCCCGCGACGATCCGCAGGTGACCGGGGCCGACCTGGGACATCTGGCCGGCGCCGTCGATGGTCGCGGTGAACGACAGCTTGTGGATGTTCGCCGGGACGCGGTCGAGAGTGACGCGGAAGGACTCGGTGTCACCGGACTGCGCCCCGAGCAGCTGGACGGACTCCTCCGGCGTCTTCGGCTGGTTGAAGAAGACGAAGTAACGGTCGTCGGAGAGCCGCTCCTCCGCGTCGAGCCCGAAGCAGCTGATGTCGAAGCTCAGTCCGGGCGCCGCGATGTGCACACCGACGTACAGATCGGTACCCGCGGTGAGATCACTGATCTTGGCCTTGTGGCCGCGTTGGAATTCCCTGGCCATGCGTTACGACCGTCCCCCATCCCGAATGGCGATTTGCTCGCGCCAGGCTAACCGCTGAGTGCGACATTGAGACAGGGCAGGTCGTTTTCGGTACGGAATCGGGAAACCCGCTCACGCGCGGGTACCCGCGACGTCACTCCGCGCGAGCGGTGGGAAGGTGCGGAAGCCGCGCGGCCGCGACCACGCCCTCCAGATAGCCGCGGGCCCGCTCGGTGCGCGGATACGCCTCGAGGAGCCGCCAGAACCGGGGACCGTGCCCGGGGACGAGCAGATGGGCCAGCTCGTGCAGGAGGACGTAGTCGACGACGTACTCGGGCATGCCCTGGAGCCGGTGGGAGAGGCGGATGCTGCCCTCGGAGGGGGTGCAGGAGCCCCAGCGGGTGTTCTGGTTGGTGACCCAGCGCACGGAGCCGGGTCGGGCCCGGCCGCCGAAGTACTGCTCGGAGAGGCGCAGCGCCCGCTCGGTCAGCTCGCGGTCCCCGAGGACGCTCCGACTCTCCTGCGCGGCGAGTTTGTCCAGCATCACGCCGACCCAGCGGCGCTCCTCCGCCTCGGACATCCGGGCCGGGATGAGCACCACGGTCCGGTCGCCCTCGCGGTAGGCCGAGACCGTTCTGCTCCGCCGTGGGCTTCTGCGGACCTCGACCGCACTCGTCCCCGCACCGCGGTGCGGGGTGTCGGTCACGCTGCGCTGGGGGTCGGCGGGCACGGCCCCGACGTTACCCGCTGTCAGCGGGGGAAGTCCCGCCTCCGGGGTGGTTTCGACAACGATCCGAGTACACCCCGCACCATTCGAATGACTAATCCCCTCGCCTGTGGACAACTTTCGGCACCCGTCACGGCGGCGGGGCATTCTCACCTCGTGACGGCGAAAGCGCCGTTGTCGATCATGAATGTGGTGAGGGCGGGGGCGGGGAAATGCATCCGATGGTGAAACCTGCGCTGCGACGCGCATGGCGGAGTCTCCAGTGCGTCCAGTTCGGGATCACTCCCGCGCACGCGGTGGTGATGAGCCCGGTCGACACGGCGACCGGGACCCTGCTCGGGCTGCTCGACGGCACGCGGGGGACGGAGCTGCTGCGGGCCGAGGCCCGGGCGCTGGGCCTGCCGGACGGACGCCTGGAGGCGTTCCTCGGCCGACTGGCGGCGGCCGGACTCCTCGTGGACGCCTCCACCGGACGGCCGGGGAAGGCGGGGCCCTCCGCCGGCGCGGTGGACACGACGCTCGATCCGCTCCGCGCCGACCTGGCCTCCCTCTCCGTCGTCCACCGCGAACCGGACGGTGCGGCGAGGATCCTGGACGCCCGGCGCGCCCAGCGCGTCCAGGTCCGGGGCGCGGGACGGGTGGGGACGATGGTGGCGGCCCTGCTCTCCGCGGCGGGCGTGGGCACGGTCGAGGTCCTCGACTCCGGCCGGGTCGAGCCGTGGGAGACCGCCCCGGGCGGCCTGCCGTCCGAGGCGGTCGGCGAGCGCCGGGCGACGGCGGCCCGCCGTCTGGTGCGCCGCTGGGCACGGAGCGCCGGACGCCCCGCCCCGCCGGACGGGACGGCCGGAGGAACGGGCGCGACGGCCGGAGCGGCGGAACGGACGGGAAGCGCACGGGCGTCGGGGACTTCCGGGGCCCCGGGAGTCTCCAGGTCGGGTGACGGCCACGGTCCGCCGGGACTGTCACTCGTCGTGGTGACTCCGAGGGACGGCCTCGGCGCGTACGTCCCGGACCCGGTCCCGACCGAACCGTGGATCGCCACCGGCACCCCCCACCTGTACGCGGGGGTCCTCGAAGCGACGGGAACGGTCGGGCCGCTCGTCCTGCCGGGCGGCACGGCCTGCGCGCGGTGCCTCCAGGAGACGCGGACGGACCGGGAGCCGGACCGGCCCCGGCTGCTCGCCCAGTGGCGCTCCGGCGCCCCGCACCCCCTGCCCGCGTGCGACCTGGGCCTCGCGACCGCGGTGGCGGGCCTCGCCGCCGCGCACGCGCTGGCCTTCCTCGACGGTGATCTCCCGGCGAGCACGGGCACCCGCTGGGAGGCGTCGCTGCCGCTCTCGGAGTGGCGGGCGGAGCGGCTGAGACCCCATCCGGCCTGCCCCTGCGGGGCGGCACGCGCGGAAGAGGGGGAGCGCGTCTCGGCAGCCGGAGGCACGCAGGACACAATGGCGGGGTAACGGCCCTGCGCGGCACGGCAGTCTGGGTTTTGGAGGGGCGTATGTCTGATCTTCCCCGGAAGGCGGTCACCCGGACCGCCAAGTTGGCCGCGTTGCCGCTCGGCTTCGCGGGCCGGGCCACCTGGGGCCTGGGCAAGCGGATCGGCGGCAGATCGGCGGAGCTGGTCGCCCGCGAGCTCCAGCAGCGCACGGCCGAGCAGCTGTTCAAGGTGCTCGGCGAGCTCAAGGGCGGGGCCATGAAGTTCGGGCAGGCGCTGTCCGTCTTCGAGTCGGCCCTCCCCGAGGAGATCGCCGGACCGTACCGGGCGGCGCTCACCAAGCTCCAGGACGCGGCGCCGCCGATGCCGACGCGGACCGTGCACGCGGTCCTGGAGGAACGGCTGGGCGCGGAGTGGCGCGAGCTGTTCCTGGAGTTCGAGGACAAGCCGGCGGCGGCGGCCTCGATCGGGCAGGTGCACCGGGCCGTCTGGCACGACGGCCGCGAGGTCGCGGTGAAGGTGCAGTACCCCGGCGCCGGGGAGGCGCTGCTCTCCGACCTGACGCAGCTGAGCCGCTTCGCCCGGCTGCTCGGCCCGCTGATCCCGGGCATGGACATCAAGCCGCTGATCGCCGAGATGAGGGACCGGGTCGCCGAGGAGCTGGACTACGCCCTGGAGGCGGCGGCCCAGCAGAAGCACGCGGAGGAGTTCGCGGACGATCCCGATGTGCTGGTTCCCGCGGTGGTCCACCGGGCCGAGCAGGTGTTGGTGAGCGAGTGGCTGGACGGCATTCCGCTCGCGGAGGTGATCGCGGACGGCACGGAGGCGCAACGGGACCGCGCTGGCCAGCTGCTGGCCCGGTTCCTCTTCTCGGGCCCGGCGCGGACCGGTCTGCTGCACGCCGATCCGCACCCGGGGAACTTCCGGCTGATGCCGGGTGCCGACGAGGACGCGGGGCCGGAGGCCTGGCGGCTCGGGGTGCTGGACTTCGGCACCGTGGACCGGCTGCCGGGCGGGTTGCCGGAGACGATCGGCACCTGTCTGCGGATGGCGCTCGACGGTGAGGCCGAGACGGTCTACGAACTGCTGCGCGCGGACGGCTTCGTCAAGGAGTCCGTCGCGCTCGACCCGGACACGGTCCTGGAGTACCTGCAGCCGATCATCGAACCGGCCGAGGCGGAGTCCTTCCTCTTCACCCGCGGCTGGATGCGCGGCCAGGCGGCCCGCATCGCCGACCCCCGCTCCCCCGCACACCAGTTGGGCAAGCAGCTCAACCTGCCGCCCTCGTACCTGCTGATACACCGGGTGACGCTGAGCACCATCGGGGTCCTCTGCCAGCTCAACGCGACGGTGAACCTGCGGGCCGAACTGGAGGAATGGCTACCGGGCTTCGTGACGCCCCCGGCCGACTAGACCGAAGAACGGGGGACGGAGGGGAGGGGCGGGGGGAGGGGGCGGGGAGGGGGAGGCCCCCGGTGCCGGGACTCACCACCAGGACGAGTCGAGGCGGCCCTCGATCGCGCGGAGGTTGGCGCGGGCGCAGTCCTCGCAGAAGTAGGTGCGCCGGCCGTTCTCCACCGAACAGGTCCAGGTCAGCGGCAGGGTGTCGGCGGTCTTGCCGCAGCGCGCGCAGGCGAGGGGCCCCTCGGGGGTACGGGCGTCGTTCACCCTCGTGACGATAACCCGCCGGACGGCCGGTGGCCCCGGCAACGCACCGCGGGGGCCGGTCCGTCGCGGACCGGCCCCCGTGGGCGCGCCCCTGGGGGCGCGGGATCGACTAGTGCATGACGGCCATGGCCAGCGCGCGGCGGGCGCGCAGCGAGGCACGCTCGGCGCGCCGCTGCATGCGGCGGGCGGCGACCAGGCGCAGGGCCTGGCGTTCCGCGTCGGCCTCACGCTGTCGCTCGTGCATATGGGCACGGGCCAGGGCTTCTGGGATGAGTTGCATTTCACGGGTCCTGTTCTGACGCGCGGTGGGCGCGGCGGAGGGGAAGAAGACTGGGGTCGCGGAGCCGGCGGGCTCGGCTGCGGAAGAGGTCATCGGGGCCTGCTTCTGGGGATCGTGCGTGAGGGGGCGGTCGATGGTTCCGGTGGCGCTCATGCCGCGACCGGGTTCTTGCGCGGGCGGCCACGGGGCCGCTTGCGGGCGACGACCACGCCCTGGACGAAGAGCTCGCCGCCCCAGACGCCCCACGGCTCGCGCCGCTCCTGGGCGCCGGCGAGGCAGGCGGCCACGAGCGGGCAGGTCCGGCAGAGGGACTTCGCGTACTCGACATCGGCCGGGGACTCCGCGAAGAAGACCTCGGGGTCGTAGGCGCGACAGGGGACGGGGACGCCGAGGTTCTCGATGGCGTCGTCGAGCGCGGTGAGCGACGTGAGGGGAGCGAGGGGGGTCAAAGCGGGGTCCTCCGTGAGGCCGGGCTGGGGGATCGATTCGGAAGGCGGTACGGACGGGGCGTGCGCTTCGAGTTGCACGGTGGTCTTTCCTCGTCTGGTCGTTCCGGCCTGTTGACCGGGTTTTCGGCTGGTACCGGGTGTGTCTGTCCCGAGGCGCCTTCGGGCCGTCGTCCCCGTTCGGGGACAAACAGAAGGGCCGCGGATCCCGGGTGGGGTTCCGCGGCCCTGAAGGCGCCGGTCCGATCATCGGATCAGACTGGATCACTCCAGGGTTCGAGCCCACGGAAGGCCCACATCATGTGGTGGTGCGTCGTCGTCTGCTGCTGGGTGCCGGCACCGGTCGCCGCAAAGGCATAGGCCTTGGCCTTGCCGGCTGCTCCTGCTTCCAGTGCCTTGGTCGGTCGCTCATCGCGCAGCTCCACGGGCCGCACGCCGAGACCGGAAAGACCGGAGACGGGCAGACCGGTGCCAACGAACACCGAGGCGGAGAGGCCGAGGGCGCAGGCGGAGACAACCGAGCGATCGGTCATTTTGGCGGTGCTGACGAAGCTGGCGGTGGTGACGGAGCTGGCCTGAATGATGTTGCTGATCACTGGAAATCGCCTCCTCTCGGCGTCTCGGAGGGCTCGGGTGCGAGCCGGACCCTCATGTTTATTTGGACAAGTACAGCACGAAGACAGGGCTTCGAAGAAGCCGCTGTTGTCGTGGTTAAGAACCTATGGGGCTTGACGGGGCAGGCGCAAACTATTTTTCCGACGAGTTTTCCTCAGCTCTCGTCGTCTCCTGCCCCGCCCTCCCCACCTGCGCAGATGGCCAGGACGTCGTCCCCGAAGCGGTCCAGCTTGCGGGCGCCGACGCCGGAGATCGAGGAGAGCTCCCCGCCGGTCGTGGGGACGCGCTCGGCGATGGCCATGAGCGTCTTGTCGGTGAACACGCAATAGGCGGGCTGGCCGAGCTCGGCGGCCTGTTCCGATCGCCAGTCCCGGAGCCGCTCGTAGAGGGCCTCGTCCATGTCCGAGGGGCAGTCCTCACAGCGCGTGAGCTTCATGGCGCCCGCCTCGGTGAGGGTCGCTCCGCAGACCCGGCAGAGAACGGGGCCGCGCGGCTTGCGCCGGCCGGCCGCGCCGACGGGCCGCTCGAAGGAGCCGGATCCGCCGCCGCTCACCGTGCCGAGGCCGCCGGAGCCGGGGCGCAGCCCCTTGAGGAACCGGCTGGGCCGTCGGGAGGCGCGGCCGCCCGGGGAGCGGGAGAGCGCCCAGGAGAGGGTGAGGTGGAGCCGGGCGCGGGTGACGCCGACGTACAGCAGGCGCCGCTCCTCCTCGACCTGTTCGTCGGTCTTGGCGTAGGTGATCGGCATCATGCCCTCGGTGAGGCCGACGAGGAAGACGGCGTCCCATTCGAGGCCCTTGGCCGCGTGCAGCGAGGCGAGGGTGACGCCCTGGACGGTCGGGGCGTGCTGGGCGGCGGCCCGCTCGTCGAGTTCGGCGACCAGGTCGGAGAGGGTGGCGCCGGGCTTGGCCCGGGCGAAGTCCTCGGCGAGCCGGACGAGGGCCGCGAGGGACTCCCAGCGGTCGCGGACGGCGCCGGAGCCGGCCGGCGGCTTGCTCGTCCAGCCTTTGGTGGAGAGGACGGCCCTGACCTGTGAGGGGAGGTCGTCGGCGTCGTCGAGGAGGGAGTCGTTGCCCCCGGCGCGGGCGGCGCCGCGCAGGGCGATGCCCGCCTCCCGTACCTCCTGGCGCTCGAAGAAGCGCTCGGCGCCGCGGAGCTGGTAGGGGACTCCGGCGTCGGCCAGGGCCTGTTCGTACACCTCGGACTGGGCGTTGATGCGGTAGAGGACGGCGATCTCGCCGGCCGGGACCCCGGCGGCGATGAGGTCGCGGATGCGACGGGCGGTGCCCTCGGCCTCGGTCGGTTCGTCGGCGTACTCGGTGTAGGCGGGTTCGGGGCCCGGGTCGCGCTGGGAGATCAGTTCCAGGCGGTGCTCGGCGGCCCGGCCGCGTGCCTGGCTGAGCAGTCCGTTGGCGAGGTGGACGACCTGCGGGGTGGAGCGGTAGTCGCGGACGAGCTTGACGACGGTGGCGCCCGGGTGCCGGGCGCGGAAGTTCAGCAGGTGGTCGGGGGTGGCGCCGGTGAACGAGTAGATCGTCTGGCTGGCGTCGCCGACGACGCAGAGGTTGTCGCGGTCGCCGAGCCAGAGGTCGAGCAGCCGCTGCTGGAGCGGCGAGACGTCCTGGTACTCGTCCACGACGAAGTGCTGGTACTGGCGGCGGATCTGGTCGGCGATGTCGTGCCGGTCCTGGAGGATGCCGACGGTGAGCAGCAGCACGTCCTCGAAGTCGATCACCGAGCGGTCGCGCTTCAGCTGTTCGTACATGGCGTAGATCTGGCCGATCTCGGCCGGGTCCCGGGGGGCGTCCCTGGCGGACTTGGCGACGACGGCGGGGTAGTCGGCGGGGACGGTCTGGGTGACCTTGGCCCATTCGATCTCGCCCGTGACGTCCCTGAGCTCGTTGCGGTCGAGCCGGATCCGGCAGCGGGCCGCGGCCTCGGCGACCAGCTGGACCTTGCGCTCAAGGAGCCTGGGCAGGTCGCCACCGACTGCTTTCGGCCAGAAGAACTGGAGCTGGCGGAGGGCGGCGGAGTGGAAGGTGCGGGCCTGGACGCCTCCCGCGCCGAGCTGGCGGAGCCGGCCGCGCATCTCGCCGGCGGCGCGCTGGGTGAACGTGACGGCCAGCACGCTGGCGGGCTGGAGTATGCCCGCCCGCACCCCGTACGCGATCCGGTGGGTGATGGCCCGTGTCTTGCCCGTGCCGGCTCCCGCCAGCACGCACACCGGACCGGTCAGTGCCCTGGCGACCTCGCGCTGCTCGGGGTCGAGCCCGTCGAGCACCGCGTCGGCCGTCTCAGGGACCTGAGGGAAGAGAGTGGAGTGCGTTGCTGCTGTCACCCCCCAATGCTGCCAGGTCGGCCGAGGTCGACGCGGAGGCTTGTCCACAGGGTGACCTGCCGGTCATACGAATTCCGGGAATGGGCGGGCCGGGGCGTACGTTCTTCCACTGGCACCCGTCAGCGAACTAGAGGAGCGCCTCGCCATGCAGGGCACTGTGACGATGTACAGCACCACGTGGTGCGGCTACTGCCGTCGGCTGAAGAGCCAGATGGACCGTGAGGGCATCGCGTACACCGAGATCAACATCGAGCAGGACCCGGATTCGGCGGCGTTCGTGGAGAAGGCCAACGGCGGCAACCAGACCGTTCCGACCGTGCTCTTCCCGGACGGTTCGACGCTGACGAACCCGAGCCTCGCCCAGGTGAAGCAGGCCCTCGGCGTCTGAGGAGTGCCGCTCCGGGCACCCTGGAACACGGAAAAGAACCCCCGACCGGTCGGGGGTTCTTTCGTTTCCGCGGGGTCGCGCGTCCGGGCGGAGCCGTGTCGCGCGGGGTGGCGGATGTCTCAGATCACGTCGCCCGGCTTCGGGAGCGGCTTGCCGTACCAGCGCTCGATCAGGCGGGAGGCGATCGATATGCCGTACGGGGGCAGTACCTCGCCGGACTCGAAGGCGGCGGCCAGGTCCTCGCGGGAGAACCAGCGGGCCTCGTGGATCTCCTCGCCGTCGACGGTGATCTCCGAGGAGGTGGCGCGGGCGAAGAAGCCCAGCATCAGGCTGGACGGGAACGGCCAGGGCTGGCTGGCGATGTACTCGACCTCGCCGACCGTGACTCCGGCCTCCTCGAAGACCTCGCGGGCCACCGACTGCTCGATGGACTCGCCGGGCTCGACGAAGCCGGCGAGGGTCGAGAAGCGGCCCTCCGGCCAGTGGACCTGCCGGCCGAGGAGCGCCCGGTCCTTCTCGTCCGTGACCAGCATGATCACCGCGGGGTCGGTGCGGGGGTAGTGCTCGGCGCCGCAGGCCTGGCAGCGGCGGATGTGGCCGGCGGCGGCGATGACCGTGCGCTCGCCGCAGCGCGAACAGAAGCGGTGGAGCCGCTGCCAGTTCTCCAGGGCCACGGCGTGCACCATGAGGCCCGCGTCGCGGTCGGAGAGCAGCAGCCCCGCCTCGCGGAGCCCGGCGGGGCGGGCGGACTGGTCCATGCGACCGGGCAGGGAGTCCTTCTGGAGCGCGAAGTAGGAGACCCCGTCGGTGTCGGTGCCCAGGAAGTAGCGGTGGGTCTCGGTGACCGGGGCCTCGAACGCCGGGGTCATGACGAGCGCGGTGGTGCCGTCGGCCAGGTCGTCGATCAGCACCTGGCCGCCGGAGACCACGAAGACCCGGGTCGTGGGGTGGCTCCAGGCGGCCGCCAGCCAGGCCTCGTCGAGGCGGTGGTGAGCGGCCCGGTCGATGCCGCTCGGGGCGGTGAGCGAGATCGGGCGGTCCGCTGACGCGTTCTTCAAGGTGCTCACAGGTGCTTCCAACTCCCCCGGATCGGTGTGTGGGTTCAGCGCGCGGCGGCGTGCAGGGCGGCGGGCAGGTCGCCCCACAGGTGCGCGGTCGTCTCGACGCCCTTCATGAGGAGATCCAGTTCGATCTTCTCGTCGGGGGCGTGCCAGCCGTCGGACGGGACGGAGATGCCGAGGAACAGGACGGGCGCCTCCAGGACGTCCTGGAGGTCGGCGGCCGGTCCCGAGCCGCCCTCGCGGGTGTAGCGGACCTTGGCGCCGTCGAAGGCCCGGCTCATGGCCCCGGCGACCGCCTTGAGGGCGGGGTGGTCGAGGGGGGTGAGGCAGGGGCGGGTCGGGGCGCCGAAGACGATCTCGTACCGGACGCCGGCGGGGACGAGGCCGGCGAGCCAGTCCCGTACGGCCCGTTCGATCGTGGCCGGGTCCTGGCCGGCGACCAGTCGGAACGACAGCTTGAGCTGGGCGGAGGCGGGGACGATCGTCTTGCCGCCGGGGCCCTGGTAGCCGCCGCCGATGCCGTTGACCTCGGCGGTGGGGCGGGCCCAGACCCGCTCCAGGGTGGAGAAGCCGGCCTCGCCGAGGGTGCCGTGGGACTTCGCCGTACGCAGCCAGGCCGCCTCGTCGAAGGGCAGTTCGGCGACGAGGGCGCGCTCGGCGTCGGTCAGCTCGGTCACTCCCTCGTAGAAGCCGGGGATGGCGACGCGCTCCCGCTCGTCGTGGAGGGCGGCGACGATCCGGCCGGCGACGGTGGCCGGGTTCGGCACGGCGCCTCCGAAGGAGCCGGAGTGGATGTCCTGGTCGGGGCCGTAGAGCTCGATCTCGCAGTCGGCGACCCCGCGCATGCCGGTGCACACGGTGGGGGTGGTCTCGGACCACATGCCGGTGTCGGAGACGATCACGGCGTCGGCGGCGAGGCGGGCGGCGTGGGTCTCGACGAGTGCGCGGAAGTGCGGGGAGCCGGACTCCTCCTCGCCCTCGACGATCAGCTTGAGGTGCACGGCGGGCGCGGTGCGGCCGGTGGCGGCGAGGTGGGCCCGGACTCCGAGGGTGTGGAAGAACACCTGGCCCTTGTCGTCCGCCGCCCCGCGCGCGTACATCCGGCCGTCGATCACGGTCGGCTCGAACGGGTCCGTGCGCCAGCCGTCCTCGCGGGCGGCGGGCTGCACGTCGTGGTGGCCGTAGACGAGGACCGTCGGGGCGTCCGGGTCGTCGGAGGGCCACTCGGCGAAGACGGCGGGAGCGCCGTCGGTCTCCCAGACCTCGACCGTGGTGAAGCCGGTCGCGGTGAGCTTGGCGGCGAGCCACTCGGCGCTGCGCCGTACGTCCCCGGCCCGCTCCGGCTGGGCCGACACGGACGGGATGCGCAGCCACTCGGAGAGGTCGCCGAGGAAGGCGGCACGGTGCTGCTCGATGTACGTACGCACGGCGTGGACGACGCTGTCCGGGGTCTCGCTCATGCCCCCGAGCCTATCCGGCGTCCGGGGGTGCCCCTCCCAGCAGGAGGGCCTCCAGCTCGGCTCGGCCGGGCAGGCGGGCGGGGCGGGCGACCTCACCCGTTCGGACGTACACGAAGGCGGCTGCCACGTCCTCGGGCGCGAGGCCGTGCCGCTCGGCCCAGGCGAGGCGGTAGATCGCGAGCTGGAGGGGGTCGGCGGTGCGCACCCGGCTGGTCTTCCAGTCGACGATCTCGTACGCGCCGGACTCCGGGTCCCGGTAGACGGCGTCGATCCGGCCCCGGACGACCCGGCCCGCGAGCGAGAGGTGGACGGGGACCTCGACGCGGTAGGGGGTGCGGTGGGCGTACGGGGTGCGGGCGAAGGCCTCCTTGAGCTCGTCGAGGTCCCGCTCGTCGAGGATCTCCGGCTCGCCCGCGAACTCCTCTCCGCCGGGCAGCTCGTCCGGGCCGAGGAAGGGCAGCGGCAGTTCCTCGAAGCGGGACTCCACCCACGCGTGGAAGCGGGTGCCGCGGCGCGCGGCGGGCTGCGGCGCCTTGGGCATGGGCCGGGCCAGCTCCTGTGCGAAGCCGTCGGGGTCGGCGGCGAGCCGCAGGACCTGGGAGGCGGAGAGGTACGCGGGGAGCAGGACGTCGCGGGTGGTGGCGCGGGCGCGGCGGAGTTCGGTGGTGAGGGCGGTGAGGTCGCGGTCCCAGGAGGCGATGGTTCTGGCGTCCTCGGGGGCGAGGTCCTCGTCCGGCTCCGGGGGCGGGGGCTCGGACTCCTGGCGGGGTGCCGGGACGGCGTCCGCGTGGATGTCCTCGGGGAGGGCCTCTTCGTCCTCGTCCCAGACGGGTTCCTCCTCGTCCGGCCAGGGGTCCTGGCCGTGCGGGTCCTGGCCGTGCGGGTCCTGGGGGGCGGGTGCCGTGGTGGTGGGCGCCGTGGCGGCGGGGTGGTGTGCGCCCTCCTGCGGGGCGAGGGCCCACAGCCGGGTCATCACCTGTTCCGCCGCCTTCCGGCGGCGCTCGAACGACTCCGCGTCCAGGGGCAGGGGCCAGGCCCGGTCGTGGTCCGCCGCGGCCAGCGTCGGGTTCCGGGCGTCCTCCTCCGGTTCCTCCGCCCAGGTCTCGATGTCACCGTGGCCCGCCGCGCAGTGGTCGTACAGGGCCTGGAGGAAGTCCGACGGCCCGCGGGGCTTCTTCTGGGACGGGCCCCACCAGTGGGCGGAGCCGAGCAGCAGGGAGCGGGGCCGGGTGAAGGTGACGTAGCCGAGGCGGAGTTCCTCGGTGTGCTGGTGGTCCCGCATCTCGTTCTTGAAGGCCGCGAGGGACTTGGCGTTCCAGGTGTCGATCCCCGGCAGCGTGTCCGCGTCGCCGCGCAGGGCGTGCGGGAGGACCTGCGGCTGGGAGGTCCACGACTCCCGGGCGCGGGCGCTGGGGAACTGGCCGGTGACCAGGCCGGGGACGGCGACGACGTCCCATTCCAGGCCCTTGGACTTGTGGGCGGTGAGGACCTTGACGGTGTTCTCGCCGCCCGGCAGGGCGTTGTCGAGACCCTTCTCGAACTGGACGGCCGTGCGCAGGAAGCCGAGGAAGGCGAGCAGGCTCGCCTCGCCGTCGAGGGAGGCGAAGCCGGCGGCGATGTCGAGGAAGTGGCCCAGGGTCTCGCGGCGGCGGGCGGCGAGCGCGTGCGGGGAGGCCGACAGTTCGACTTCGAGGCCGGTGGCGGAGAGCACCCGGTGCAGGACGTCCATGAGGGGGTCGGCGAGCGAGCCGCGCAGGGAGCGCAGCTCGGCGGCGAGGCGGGCGAAGCGGACCCGGGCCTCGGCGGAGAAGGCGAGCCCGTCGTCGGCGGCGCCGCCGGAGTCGAGGAAGGTGTCGAGCGCGTCGGCGAGGGAGACGACCTCGGCCGGGTCGACGCCCTCCACGGCGGCGGCGAGCCGCTGTTCGGGGTCGGGGTCGTCGCCGCCCCGGTGGACCAGGAGGCGGGCGCGGCGCCCGAGGAGGGCGAGGTCGCGGGGGCCGATCCGCCAGCGGGGGCCGGTGAGGAGGCGGACCAGGGCGGCGTTGGCCCCGGGGTCCTGGAGGACTTCGCAGACGGCGACGAGGTCGGCGATCTCGGGCAGGTGGAGGAGGCCGGAGAGGCCGACGACCTCGACGGGCACGTCGCGGGCGACGAGGGCGGCGTGGAGGGCGGGGAAGTCGGTGGCCGTGCGGCACAGGACGGCGATCTCGCCGGGTTCGCGGCCGGTGCGGACGAGGTGGGCGAGGGAGTCGGCGAGCCAGTCGATCTCCTCGGCGTGGGTGGGGAGGAGCGCGATGCGGACGCTGCCGTCGGCCTCGGCGCCCGGAGCGGGGCGCAGCGCCTCCACGCCCGCGTGCATGGCGCGCAGGGGGGCGGCGAGGCCGTTGGCGAGGTCGAGGAGGCGGCCGCCGCTGCGCCGGTTCTCGGAGAGCGAGTAGCGGTCGGCGGGGGTGCCGTCCCGGTGCGGGAAGTGCTCGGGGAAGTCGTCCAGGTTGGCGACGGAGGCGCCGCGCCAGCCGTAGATGGCCTGGCAGGGGTCGCCGACGGCGGTCACCGCGTGTCCGGTGGCCCGGCCGCCGGTGGCCTGGCCGAAGAGGCCGGAGAGCAGCAGCCGCTGGGCGACGGAGGTGTCCTGGTACTCGTCGAGGAGGACGACGCGGAACTCCTCGCGGAGGATCTCGCCGACCTCGGGGCGGGTGGTGGCCAGCTCGGCGGAGCGGGCGATCTGGTCGCCGAAGTCGAGGAGGTCGCGGGAGCGCTTGGCGGCGCGGTAGCGGACGACGAGGTCGAGGAGTTCGCGGCGGGCGGTGGCGGCCTCGGGGATCTTGCGCAGCTCGGCGTTGCTGAGCCTGGTGTCCGCGAGGGCGGTGAGCAGCTCGGAGTCGTACGCGTGGAGCTGTTCGGGCCGTACGAGGTGTTCGGCGAGCTCGGCGTCGAGGGCGAGCAGGTCGGTGACGAGGGTCGGGAAGGACCGGGTGAGGGCCGGGTACGGGCCGGGGGCCTCGCGCAGGACGCGGGCGGCGAGCTGGTAGCGGGTGGCGTCGGCGAGGAGCCGGGAGGTGGGTTCGAGGCCGATGCGGAGGCCGTGGTCGGTGAGGAGCTGACCGGCGAAGGCGTGGTACGTCGAGATGCGGGGTTCGCCCGGGGGGTTGTCCGGGTCGATGACGTCGGGGTCGGTGACCCCGGCGCGGACGAGGGCGGTGCGGACGCGCTCGGCGAGCTCGCCGGCGGCCTTGTTGGTGAAGGTGAGACCGAGGACCTGCTCGGGGGCGACCTGGCCCGTGCCGACCAGCCAGACCACGCGGGCGGCCATCACCGTCGTCTTGCCGGAGCCGGCTCCGGCCACGACGACCTGCGGGGCGAGCGGCGCGGTGATGCAGGCCGTCTGCTCCGGGGTGAAGGGGATGCCGAGGAGCTCCTTGAGCTGCTCGGGGTCGGTGATTCGTGCGGTCACCTCAAAGAGGCTAACGCGGACCGCCGACAGTGCGGTCCCGCCGGACGCCCGCGGGCCCCGTGCGGGGAGGTGCGCGCCGCCGCGGGGCCCGCGACGACGCGACGGCGCAGCCGACGGGCCGCGGCGCGGAGCCTTCGGTGGGACGTCGTGCGGGCCTCCTCGCGGATTCCCGGACCGTTCCCGGGCTCCGGGTCCCCGTCCACCAGAGCCGCCGCGCGCGCGTGGCCCCTCCTCCGCGCGGGTCAGGAGCCGGAGAGCTCCGCGAGCTGCGCCATGTCGACGACCTGGTCGGCGGGCGGCGCGGCGACGGTGAGGGCCTTGTCGAACTCGCTGAACGTGACCGTGCCCGGCTCCTTGCCGCCGGTGGCGACGACCCGGAGGAGGTACGGCTTGCCCTCCTTGGCGACGTAGAACGTGGTGGTCTCGGCGCCCTTCTTCTTGGTGAGGGCGACCGCGGGGGTGCCGTCGACGTCGGCGTCCTCGCCCCGGGTCAGGCCCGTGCGGTCGCTCTTCTTCTCGTCGTCCATCTCCTTGATCATGGTCTTGAGGTCGCAGAGCGAGCCGAGGTCGTTGTCGTCGCCCTGGGACGGCATCTTCATCCAGCGGCCCTTGAGGAGCGTGGCCATGGCCCCGGCCTCGTCGGCGGAGGCGCCCTCCTCGCCGCCGGTGGAACGCCAGAAGGCGTCGTCGCCCTTCATGTAGGTGAAGCCGCCGGTCCGCAGGATCTCGGCCTTGCCGTCCTTGCCCGCGCTCGCGGCCATGGTGCCCTTGCAGGAGCCCTTGGCGTCGAGGGTGAAGTCGGTGGTCATGTCCTTGCCCTCGGTCTTGCCGGTGCCGGACATGCGCAGGGCGGTCGCCGCCTTGGTGGTCTGGACGCCCTTCTCGGCGATGGCGTCCGCCGTGAGCCCGGCGAAGGGGTCGGCGGCCTTGTCGTCGCCCTGGGTGCAGCCCGTGGCACCCGCGACCACGGCCGCGCAGACCGTCGCCGCCACCCAGAACCTCTTGTTCGCCCTCATGCCCGTACTCCTCAACAGCGATCGTTCACAGCGTTTCCTCACGCCGCCCTTACCGGGCGGTGCGAGGAGAGTGACCTGCGAGGGAGTGCGAAGGATGTGCGGATGGGGACGTGACGCGCCGCACAGTCGGTGCCGGGGTGCTCAGTCGACGACCTGGCGGCCCTCCGCCTGGGCGCTGCACGAGGCCCGGAAGGAGCAGGTCGTGCAGTGCTGGCCGGTGGAGGGGGTGAAGCGTTCGTCGAGGACCCGGCCGGCGGCGTGGGCGAGCAGCTCGCCGACCCACTCCCCGGCGAGCGGCTGCTGTGCCTGGACCTTCGGGAGGGCGTCGCCGCCCTCCTTCTGGGGGGCGGCCTGCCGCAGCTGGACGAGTTCGGCGCCGCCGGGCTCGGGCCGGCGTCCGTCGAAGACCTCGTCGAGGGCGCCCTCCCGGACGGCGAGCTGGTAGACGGCGAGCTGCGGGTGCTGGGCGACCTCGTCCTTGGTGGGGGCGGACTTGCCGGTCTTGAAGTCGACGACGTACGCGCGGCCCTGCTCGTCGGTCTCGACGCGGTCCATGGAGCCGCGGATGCGGACCTCGTACGCGCCGGCCTCCAGGGTCACGTCGAAGCCGTGTTCGGAGGCGGCGGGGGTGCGGCCGCCCCGGTCCATGACGTGCCAGCTCAGGAAGCGTTCCAGGGCCACGCGCGCGTGGGCCTTCTCCTGGGCCGACTTCCAGGGCGCGTCGAAGGCGAGGGCGTCCCACACGGAGTCCAGGCGGGCCATGAGGACGTCGAGGTCGGCGGGGGTACGGCCGGAGGCGACCTCGTCGGCGAGGACGTGGACGACGTTGCCGAAGCCCTGGGCGGCGGTGGCCGGGGCGGCGGCCTTGACCTCGCGGCCCAGGAACCACTGGAGGGAGCAGGTGCCGACGAGGTTCTCCAGGGAGCTGGGCGAGAGGGCGACGGGCCGGTCGCGCTCGCGCAGCGGCACCGTGCTGTGCGTCGGCTCGAACAGGCCCCACCAGCGGTCCGGGTGGGCGGCCGGGACGAGCGGCTGGCCGTCCTCGTCGGTGAGCGCGGCGAGCCGGGCGAGGCGGTGGGCGGCCGCGTCGCGGAGCGCGGGCGAGGCGGCGGGGTCGACGGTGGTGGCGCGGAGTTCGGCGACGAGGGCGGAGACGGCGAGGGGGCGGCGGGGGCGGCCGGGGACGTCCCTGGGCTCGACGCCGAGTTCGGTGAGGAAACGGGAGGGCTGGTCGCCGTCCTCGGCGGGGGCCTTGACGGCGGTGACGACGAGCCGTTCACGCGCGCGCGTGGCGGCCACGTAGAACAGCCGGCGTTCCTCGGCGAGGAGGGCGCCGGGGGTGAGGGGTTCGGCGAGGCCGTCGCGGCCGATGCGGTCGGCCTCCAGGAGGGAGCCGCGGCGGCGCAGGTCGGGCCAGAGGCCCTCCTGGACGCCCGCGACGACGACGAGGTCCCATTCGAGGCCCTTGGACCGGTGGGCGGTCATGAGGCGGACGGCGTCGGGGCGGGTGTGGCGGCGGGTGAGGGTGTCGGCGGCGATGTCCTGGGCGTCGACCTCTTCGAGGAAGTTGAGGGCGCCGCGGCCGCCGACGCGCTCCTCGGCGCGGGCGGCGGTCTCGAAGAGGGCGCAGACGGCGTCGAGGTCGCGGTCGGCGTTCCGTCCGGCGGGGCCGCCGCGCAGGGCGGCGCGCTCCAGGCGGCCGGGCCAGGGTGTGCCGTTCCAGAGCACCCAGAGGGCCTCCTCGGCGGTGCCGCCGTCGGCGAGGAGGGTGCGGGTGTCGCGGAGCAGGTCGCCGAGCCGTTTCGCGCCGCGCGCGTGGGCGGGGTCGTGCGCGACGAGCCGCTCGGGCTCGGCGAGCGCGCGGGCGAGGAGGACGTCGGAGGGGGGCGGGACCTTGTTCCCGGCGGCCCGCTCCTCGTCGCGGAGGGCGCGGCCGAGGCGCCGGAGGTCGGCGGGGTCGACGCCGGCGAGGGGGGAGGCGAGCAGTTCCAGGGCGGTCTCGGTGGGGAGCCAGTCGGGGGTGGCGTCGGGCTCGTCCGTGACGGGGCCCGCCGTCGACACCGCGCGCAGCGCGAGGAGCAGCGGCGCGACCGCCGGTTCGTGGCGCAGGGGGGTGTCCGCCGCGTCCGTCTCCACCGGGACGCCGGCGGACGTGAGGGCGCGGCGGAGGGACGGGAGGGAGGCGGCGGCGCGGGTGAGGACGGCCATGTCCTGCCAGGGGACGCCGTCCTCCAGGTGGGCGCGGCGCAGGAGGTCGGCGATGTTCTCGGCCTCCGCCGAGGCGGTGGGGTAGGTGTACGCCTCCGCCCGGCCGCCGTCCCGGGCGGCCGTGAGGTCGCGGTGGGCGCGGACCTTGTCGGCGGGGAGCCGGGGCATCGGCATCCGGCGGGCGAGGAACCGGGTCGCCCCGAGCAGCTCCGCGCCGGAGCGGCGTGCGGTGCGCAGGACCCGGACGTCGGCGCCGCCGAAGGCGGCGGGGAAGTCGAGGATGCCGTTCACGTCGGCGCCCCGGAAGGCGTAGATGGACTGGTCCGGATCGCCGAAGGCGACCACCGTGCGGGGTCCGGTGCCGGCGAGCGCGTGGAGCAGCCGGACCTGTGCCGGGTCGGTGTCCTGGTACTCGTCGACGTAGACGGCGTCGTACGCGGGCAGGCCGGCGTTCCCGGCGAGCGGTACGGCCCGGTGGACGAGTTCGGTGTAGTCGAGGACGCCCTGGAGGTCGAGGACGTCGAGGTACTCGGCGAGGAAGCCGGCCGCCGCCTTCCAGTCGGGGCGGCCGACCCGTTCGGCGAAGCGGGCGAGCGCGTCGGGTCCGAGGCCCAGTTCGCGGGAGCGGGCGAGGACGGCGCGTACCTCGTCGGCGAAGCCGCGGGTGGTGAGGCAGGCGCGGAGTTCGTCGGGCCAGCGGATGCTCCCGAGGCCGGCCTTCTCCAGGTCGATGTGGCCGGCGAGCAGTTCGCGCACGGCGAGGTCCTGCTCGGGTCCGGAGAGCAGCCGCAGGGGTTCGGCGAAGAGTTCGGCGTCCTGGTGGGCGCGGATCAGGGCGTAGCAGTACGAGTGGAAGGTGGTGGCCTGGGGCGGGCGGCGGCCGCCGAGCCGGGCGGCCATGCGGTCGCGGAGTTCGACGGCGGCCTTGCGGCTGAAGGTGAGGACGAGGAGGCGTTCGGGGTCGGCGCCGTTCTCCATGCGGGCGGCGACGGCCTCGACGAGGGTGGTCGTCTTTCCGGTGCCGGGTCCGGCGAGGACGAGAAGCGGTCCCGCGGTGTGGTCAACCACTTCCCGCTGGGCTGCGTCCAGCTGAGGGGGATCCATCGGGGCCGGCGTGGTACGCACCAGTCGGTACGCGCCCGGGGTCCGCTGCCGTCCCGGACCCGGGTACGGCTGTCCCTGGTGCGGCGGCGTACGCCGGGTGGTCGAGGAGGTACTCACGTGGGTCGCCGGTCCTGGTGGGAGTGGTGGTGCGGGTGAGGCGGCCGTCCGCCGCGGACGGCCGGCGGGCTCGTCGGCCCGCCGTCGCCTCGGGAGACGCGAACGTCGACGTTACGCGAAACGGACCGTCGCCGAGCCGTACTCCGTACCCCGTTCCGTCCCCCGGGTGCCCCGCCGGGCGCCGCTCGCGCCCGGCCCGGCCCGTGCCCTCCCGGCCGGAGCCGTCAGGTGTGAGTTCCGTCCCAGCGGGCCCGCCGCATGTCGATCCTCGGTACGTGTCCCTCGGCCGCCCGGCCCGCCTCGCGCAGCGGGGTGCCCTCCTCGCGGTAGTGGCCGAGGGCCCTCGGCTCGTGCCCGGGGAGCAGCGTGCCGTCCGCCCGGACCACCCGCCACCAGGGTGCCGTCCCGCCGTACAGGGCCATGACGCGGCCGACTTGGCGCGGCCCGCCCTCGCCCAGCCATTCGGCGACGTCGCCGTAGGTCATCACCCGGCCGGGCGGGATCCCGTCGGCGACGTCGAGCACCCGCTCCGCGTACTCGGGCAGTTCTCCGGTCTCCCCCACGGGCTTCTCCACGCTCATCCGCCCCATCCTGCCTCACCCCACCGACATGGCCCTGATGCCTCCGCGCGGTGGCTCTTCGTGCCACCATCGTGCGGGCGGTGACTGGTGATACGAGATCAAGAGCGACAAGTACAAGAACCGGGACAAGAACAAGAGCACGTTCCAGACGGCGTACGAGCAGACGTACGGGCACGGGAACGACACGACGCGCACGCAGAGACGGACATGGTGATGGGGCAGGACACGCAGCCTCCGGAGGAGGCCCAGCCCGACGTGCCCGAGCGGGTCTCCGGCGACGAGCCGCTGCTCGCCGCCCGCGTCCACCGGCCCTCCGACCTGATGCGACTGCTCGCCGGTCTGCTCGCCATCGGGCTCGTCATCGCCGTCGCCGCGTTCGCCCACGCGACGACCTCGGGCCTGGAGGAGGACATCAACAAGGGTGCCGTCGGCGCACCCGATGTCTTCGTCAAGATCGCCGGTCTCGTCTCCTCCATCGCCGTCCTGCTCGTCCCCGTCGCCTTCGCCATCGAGCGCCTGATCAAACGGGACGGGCTGCGGATCGCGGACGGCGTCCTCGCCGCCGTCCTCGCCCACGGCGTCACCCTCGCCACCGACCTCTGGGTCGCCCAGGCCGCGCCCGGCACGATCCAGGACGCGCTGACCCAGCCGCAGTCCGGCGGCGGGCTGACCGACCCGGTGCACAACTACCTCGCCCCGGTGATCGCGTACATGACCGCCGTCGGCATGGCCCGCAGACCGCGCTGGCGGGTGTCGCTCTGGGTGGTGCTGCTGCTCGACGCCTTCACCATGCTGGTGGCCGGCTACACCACCGCGCTCTCGATCATCCTGACCGTCCTCATCGGCTGGACGGTGGCGTACGGCACCCTCTACGCGGTGGGTTCCCCCAACGTGCGGCCCACCGGCCAGACCCTCCTCGCCGGGCTGCGCCGGGTCGGCTTCCGGCCGGTGACGGCGCTGCGCGCCGAGGGCGTCCCCGACTCGGCGGACAGCGGGGACCGGGGCCGCCGGTACATCGTGACCCTGGAGGACGGGCCACCGCTCGACGTCACCGTCGTCGACCGGGAACAGCAGGCGCACGGCTTCTTCTACCGCGCGTGGCGGCGGATCACCCTGCGGACGATCACCACCCGCCGCTCGATCGTCTCGCTGCGGCAGGCCCTGGAGCAGGAGGCGCTCCTCGCGTACGCCGCGATCGCCGCCGGGGCGAACGCGCCGAAACTGATCGCCACCTCGGAGCTCGGCCCGGACGCCGTGATGCTCGTGTACGAGCACATCGGCGGCCGGAGCCTGGACTCGCTGGACGACGACGACATCAACGACGAGCTGGTCCGCAGCGCCTTCCGGCAGGTGCGGGCGCTCCAGTCGCGCCGGATCGCGCACCGCAGGCTCACGGGCGACGCGATTCTGGTGGATCGTTCCGGCAGGGTGATCCTCACCGATCTGCGGGGCGGCGAGATCGCCGCCGGCGACCTGATCCTGCGGATGGACATCGCCCAGCTGCTCACCACCCTCGGCCTGCGGGTCGGGGCCGAGCGGGCGGTCGCCGCGGCCGTCGAGGTGCTCGGCCCGGACACGGTCGCCGACTGTCTGCCGCTGCTCCAGCCGATCGCGCTGAGCCGCTCCACGCGCGCGACGCTGCGGAGACTGGCCCGCGAACGGTCGGCGCGCGAGCGCGAGGCCGTGCTCGCCGCGTCGGAGGCGGCCAAGCACGAGCGGGAGCTGGCGAAGGCCGAGGCGGCGGAGGCCGCCGCGGACCCGACCGTCGTACGGGCGGAGACGAAGGCCGAGAAGAAGGCGGACAAGAAGGCCGAGAAGCGGGCTCTCGACACGGCGCTGGACGAGGCCCGCGAGGAGGACCTGCTGGCCCAGATCCGCCAGCAGGTGCTGCTGATCCGCCCGCAGGCCCCCGTGGAGCCGGTCCGGCTGGAGCGGATCAAGCCGCGGACCCTGGTCAGCCTGATCGCGGGCGCGGTCGCCGCGTACTTCCTGCTGTCGCAGATCGCCCGGACGCCGCTGTCGACGATCAGCCAGGCGGACTGGCGGTGGGTGACGGCCGCGGTGCTGTTCTCCGCGGTCAGCTATCTGGCGGCGGCGATGAGCCTGCTGGGCTTCGTGCCGGAGCGGGTCGGGTTCTGGCGGACGGTGGTGGCGCAGGTCGCCGGCTCGTTCGTGAAGATCGTCGCTCCGGCGGCGGTCGGCGGCGTCGCCCTGAACACCCGCTTCCTCCAGCGCGCGGGGGTCCGGCCGGGGCTCGCGGTGGCGAGCGTCGGCGCCTCCCAGCTCTTCGGTCTCGGCGCGCACATCCTGCTGCTGCTCGCCTTCGGCTATCTCACGGGCACGGAGAAGTCGCAGTCCTTCACCCCGTCGAGGACGGTCATCGCCGGTCTGCTCACGGTCGCGGTGCTCGTGCTCGTGGTGACGGCGATCCCGTTCATGCGCAAGTTCGTGTCGACCCGGCTGCGGTCGCTCTTCGCGGGCGTGGTCCCGCGCATGCTGGACGTGCTCCAGCGGCCGATGAAGCTGCTGACCGGCATCGGCGGGATGCTGCTGCTCACCGGCGCGTTCGTGCTCTGCCTGGACGCCTCGATCCGGGCCTTCGGCCACGGCCACCAGTCGATCAGCTACGCGAGCGTGGCGGTGGTCTTCCTCGCGGGCAACGCCCTCGGCTCGGCGGCGCCGACGCCCGGCGGTGTCGGCGCGGTCGAGGGCGCGCTCACCTTCGGCCTGGTCGCGGTGGGCCTCCCCCTGGAGGTCGCGACCCCGGCGGTGCTCCTCTACCGCCTGCTGACCCTGTGGATCCCGGTGCTGCCGGGGTGGATCTGCTTCAACTGGCTGACGAAACGCGAAGCGCTGTAGGACGAGGCCGTGGGGCGGGGCACCGGGCCGGGCCCGCCCACCCGGACCACCGTCCCGCGCGGCGGCGCCGGTGCCGGCCCACCCACTTGGACCACCGTCCCGCGCGGCGGCGCCGGTGCCGGCCCACCCACTTGGACCTCCGTCCCGCGCGGCGGCCGGGCCCGCGACCCACCATGGGCGTATGCCGATCTCCGCCGCCCAGCGCGCCGCTCTGCTGACCGCCACCACCGTGCTGCTCGCCGCCGGGTGCTCGGACGGGGGAGACGAGGCGGCGGCTCCGGCGTCGCCGAGCGGTTCGGCCGGGCTCTCGACGCTGGCGTCGCAGAAGCTGTCCTGGGCGCCGTGCCCGCCGCCGTCCGCCGCCGAGGGCGGTGGGACCGCGCCCTCGGCGCTGCCCGGCGGCGCCGCCTGGGAGTGCTCCTTCCTCCAGGCCCCGCTGGACTGGGCGGTTCCGGAGGGCGAGACGATCGAGCTCGCGCTCATCCGGGCCCGCGCCCGTGACCAGGAGCGGCGGATCGGTTCGCTCGTCTTCAACTTCGGCGGGCCCGGCGGCTCCGGCGTCACCGGGCTGCCCGCCTTCGCCAACGAGTACGAGGGGCTGCGCGGCCGCTACGACCTGGTCTCCTTCGACCCGCGCGGGGTGGGCCGCAGCGACCCCGTCGAGTGCCTCACCGACAAGGAGCTCGACGCCTACTACGCCCTGGACTTCACGCCCGACGACGAGGCGGAGGAACGGACCCTCTCGGACGCGCAGAAGAGGTACGCGGGCGGCTGCGAGAAGAACGCGGGGCCGTCGCTCCCGCACGTCGGCACGGAGAACGCCGCCCGGGACCTGGACCTGATGCGCCAGGTCCTCGGCGACGACAAGCTCCACTACTTCGGCATCTCGTACGGCACCGAACTCGGCGGCGTCTACGCCCACCAGTTCCCCTCGAACGTCGGCCGGGCCGTCTTCGACGCCGTAGTCGACCCGGACGCGGGCGTCGAGGAGGGCGCACTCGGCCAGGCGAAGGGCTTCCAGCTCGCCCTCGACAACTTCGCCCAGGACTGTGTGGACCGGGGCGACGAGTGCACCCTGCCCGGGACGAGCGTCGCCGAGATCGAGTCCTTCATCACCGACCTCCTCGCCGCCCTCGACAAGAAGCCGATCGCGGGCATCGGCGAGCGCGAGCTCACCCAGACACAGGCCACCAACGGCATCGCGCAGGCCCTGTACTCCAAGGAGTACTGGACCTATCTGGAGCAGGGGCTCGACGACGCCGACGGCGGCGACGGGGCGCTGCTCCTCAACCTCTCCGACTCGATGAACGGCCGCGGCCCGAACGGCTCCTACAGCAACATCCAGGCCGCCAACGCCGCCATCAACTGCGTGGACTTCAAGGAGCGCTACACCCTCGGCCAGGCGAAGGAGCGCCTCGGCCAGTTCCGCGAGGCCTCCCCCGTCTTCGGCGACTTCATGGGCTGGGCCCTCTCCAGCTGCTCGCAGTGGCCGGTGCCCGGCACCTGGGAGAACCCGGACGTCTCCGCGCCCGGCTCGGCGCCGATCCTGGTCGTCGGCAACACCGGCGACCCCGCCACCCCGTACGAGGGCGCGCGGTCGATGGTGAAGGCGCTCGGCCCGGGTGTCGGCGTGGAGCTGACGTACGAGGGCGAGGGCCACGGTGCCTACACCAGCGGCAACGCGTGCGTGAAGAAGGCGGTCGACGCGTACCTCCTGGACGGCAGGGTCCCGGCCTCCGGCACGGTCTGCAAGTAACTCCGGCCGGAGCTCCCCCTAGGATGGGCCGCCTTGCCGGCTCCTGGGGGGAACACATGTCCATACGCATCCGCGCGGCCGTCCTGGCCGTCACCGGTCTGCTCGTCGCGGGCTGTACGAGCACCGGCGGCGGGGCGCCGTCCGCCACCCCCACCACGGCCCCGCCGCGCACCACCGACGCGAAGCCGTCGGACGGTGCCGCCACCACTCCCCCGCTGCCCGCCTCCCTGACCGGCCAGCGCCCCGACTGGAAGCGGTGCGCGGCTCCCGAGGGCGGGGAGAAGCCCGGTGCGGAGTGGCGCTGCGCCACCGTCGCGGTGCCGCTCGACCACGCGAAGCCCGAGGGCGCGACGATCCCGATCGCGCTGATCCGCAAGGAGGCCGGCCGGAAGGCCGACCGCATCGGCTCCCTGCTCTTCAACTTCGGCGGCCCCGGCGGCTCCGGCGTCGACATCCTGCCGCAGGCGGCACAGGACTACGACACGCTCGGCAAGCGCTACGACCTGGTGGGCTTCGACCCGCGCGGGGTGAGCCGCAGCTCCGGTGTCGTCTGCCGGAGCGACGCCGAACAGGCCGCCGCCGAGGCGACCGTGGACCTCACCCCGGACTCGGCCGCCGAGGAGGCCACGTACCTCAAGGACAACGCCGACTTCGCCGCCGGCTGCGCCCGCCGCTCCGCCGCGCTCCTCCCGCACACCACGACCACCGCCACCGCCCGCGACCTGGACCTGATCCGGCAGGTCCTCGGGGACGCGAAGCTCCACTACTTCGGCATCTCGTACGGGACGCAGCTCGGCGGCACCTACGCCCACCTCTTCCCGAAGAACGTGGGCCGTCTCGTCCTCGACGCCGTCGTCGACCCGACCGCCGACACCGTCGGGCACGCCCGCCACCAGACGATCGGTTTCCAGCGGGCCCTGGACAACTACCTGAAGAGCACCGGCGAGGACGCGAAGGCCGGGAGCGAGCGGATCGCGCGTCTGCTGCGGAAGCTCGACCGGGCGCCGCTGACCGTCGGCGAGCGGAAGCTCACCGAGGGCCTGGCGCTCACCGGCATCGCGGTGACGCTGTACGGACAGTCCAACTGGCCCCTCCTGACCGAGGCCCTGGCGGACGCCGAGAAGGGTCGCGGCGGCGCCCTGCTCGAACTCGCCGACTACTACAACGACCGTGACGCCGAGGGCCACTACTCCACCCAGTCGCACTCCCAGCGGGCGATCTCCTGCGCCGACACCAGCGCGCGGGCGACCGCCGCGGAGGCGAAGGCGCTGATCCCGGAGTTCCGCCGGCTCTCCCCCGTGTTCGGCGCGTTCCTCGCCTGGGACACGGCCGGCTGGTGCGCCGAGTGGCCGGTGAAGGGCGAGCGGGCGACGCCGGAGGCGAGCGCCTCGGGGGCGGCGCCGATCCTGGTCGTCGGGACGACGGGCGACCCGGCGACCCCGTACGAGGGCGCGGAGAAGATGGCGAAGGAGCTCGGCGGGGGCGTCGGCGTCCTGGTCACCAACGAGGGCGAGGGCCACGGCGCGTACGGCACGTCGTCGTGCGTGACGGCGACCGTCGACGCGTACCTCCTGGACGGCGAGGTCCCCGCGTACGGCAAGACCTGCTCCAGCGGGGCGGCTCGCAGCGGGGCATGAGAGGCAGCGGGGCATGAGAAGGGGCCCGGATCTCGTGACGAGATCCGGGCCCCTTCGTTCGGCCGACTAGTAGACCGGCTTCTCGGGCTCGATCTGGTGGACCCAGCCGATCACGCCGCCGCCGACGTGGACCGCGTCCGCGAAGCCCGCGGACTTGAGCACCGCGAGGACCTCCGCACTGCGGACACCCGTCTTGCAGTGCAGGACGATCCGCTTGTCCTGCGGGAGGTCCTGGAGGGCGGTGCCCATCAGGAACTCGTTCTTCGGGATCAGACGCGCGCCCGGGATCGAGACGATCTCGTACTCGTTCGGCTCGCGGACGTCGATGATGTCGAGGTTCTCGCCTTCGTCGATCCACTCCTTGAGCTGCTTCGGAGTGATCGTGGAGCCGAGCGCCGCCTCCTGGGCCTCCTCGGACACGACGCCGCAGAAGGCCTCGTAGTCGATGAGCTCGGTGACGGTCGGGTTCTCGCCGCAGACCGCGCAGCCGGGGTCCTTGCGGACCTTGACCTGGCGGTACTGCATCTCCAGGGCGTCGTAGATCATCAGGCGGCCGACCAGCGGGTCGCCCACGCCGGCGAGCACCTTGATGGCCTCGGTGACCTGGATGGAGCCGATGGACGCGCACAGCACGCCCAGGACGCCGCCCTCGGCGCAGGACGGGACCATGCCCGGCGGCGGGGGCTCCGGGTAGAGGCAGCGGTAGCAGGGGCCGTACTCGGACCAGAAGACGGACGCCTGGCCGTCGAAACGGTAGATCGAGCCCCACACGTACGGCTTGTTCAGCAGCACGCAGGCGTCGTTCACCAGGTAGCGGGTGGCGAAGTTGTCCGTGCCGTCGACGATCAGGTCGTACTGACCGAAGATCTCCATCACGTTCTCGGCTTCGAGCCGCTCCTCGTGAAGGACCACGTTCACGTACGGGTTGATGCCGAGCACGCTGTCGCGCGCCGACGCCGCCTTGGAGCGGCCGATGTCGGCCTGGCTGTGGATGATCTGGCGCTGGAGGTTCGACTCGTCGACCTCGTCGAACTCCACGATGCCGAGCGTGCCCACGCCGGCGGCGGCCAGGTACATCAGCGCCGGCGAGCCGAGGCCACCGGCGCCGACACACAGCACCTTGGCGTTCTTCAGCCGCTTCTGCCCGTCCATCCCGACGTCCGGGATGATCAGGTGGCGGGAGTACCTGCGGACCTCGTCTACGGTGAGCTCGGCAGCCGGCTCGACCAGGGGTGGCAGCGACACGGGGACTCCGGTGGTCGGTATGTCAGTACGGTTGTTCTCCCCGTAACACTGCCACGCCCCTCCTCATTCCGAGACACCCGGTCCGATCCGCGAGACGATTTCGTCCCAGTAGCCGGGCAGCGAGTGGAATGCGGCGGTCTGTCCCGAAGCCCCCGTCCGGTCCGTGAAGAAGATCGTCCCGGCCCCCTGCCAGCGGGCGATCCGCAGCGCCTCCTCCAGGTGGGTGCGCGGCACCCCGTGCACGAGGTGGACGAACTTCGCCTCCGTGTACTCGGCGGTCCACTCCGCCACCTGCGACCAGCGGTAGTCCACCCAGGAGCCGGAGAACGTGACCAGCTGGTCGGCGGTCTCGGCGTACCCCGGGTGGGGGTGGGTGCCGTGGCCGAGGACGAGATGGGCCTCGCCGCCGAGGATCGCCTCCAGGGTCGCCGTGACCCGCCGCACCCCGGCCAGGTCCGCCCGGTCCGCGGGGCAGCGGTCCAGGTAGTAGCCGTCCACCTTGTACCAGTCGAGGAAGCGGTGGGCGTCCGTGACGAGCTCCCCGAACGGCCGGGAGCCGTGGGCCGCGTCCAGGTGCCCGAGGACCCGTACCCCGGCGTCGCGGAGCCTGCCCGCCGCCTCCAGACAGTGCGGGTCGGGACGGCTGCCCGGCCCCTCCGCCACATTGAGCACCGCCCAGTGCAGCGGGGTCCCGGGGCGGGTCAGCTCGCCCCACTCGACAGGGGCGAGCAGCGGGTGGGCGTAGCCGGGCACGCCCACCCCGAGCGCCTGGACCGCCCCGGTCGCCGTCAGATGCGACACGCCGCCTCCATCCAGATGTCGGCGAGGGACTCCTCCAGGTTGATCCGGGGCCGCCAGCCGAGGCGGTCGCGGGCGGTCCGGACGTCGGCCTGCTGCCAGGGTCCACAGCCGTCGGGGTACGGGTAGGGGGCGGAGGCCAGCTGGTCGGCGATGGTTCCCTCGGTGCGGGGGGCGCCGATCATCGGGCGCTGCGGCATGCCGTGCGGGGCGTCCAGCTCGTGCAGGTTGCCGGAGTAGCCGGCGACCCTGGCCAGGACGGCGGCGGCGTCCCGGAGCCGGACCGCGCGGCCGGTGCCGATGTTGACGACGCCCTGGGCGGCGGAGAGCGAGGCCGCGTGGACGGCCCGCGCGACGTCCCGTACGTCGACGAAGTCCCGCTGCACGCCGAGGCCGCTGAGCTTGAGCTCCCCGTCCCCGGCCTGCATGGCCCGGCGCATCGCCTCGGCGAGGCGGCCGAGCGGCGAGCCGGCCGGGGTGCCGGGGCCCACGGGCGAGAACACCCGGAGGACGACGGCGTCGAGTCCCGAGCCGAGGACCAGTTCGGTCGCCGCCAGCTTCGACACCCCGTACGGGCCGCCGGGGCGGGGGACGGCGTCCTCGGCGGTGGAGGAGCCGGGCTGGCTCGGCCCGTACTCCGAGGCGCAGCCGACCTGGACGAGCCGGGCGCCGCAGCCGCTGCGCCGCAGCGCCTCGCAGACGGTGGCGACGGCCACGGTGTTGTGCCGGGTCAGGTCGCGGGCGCCGCCGCGGGTGGCGCCCGCGCAGTTGACGACGACCCCGGGGTGGACGGCGTCGAGGAAGCGGGTCAGCGCTCCCGGGCTGCCGGAGGCGAGGTCGAAACGCACGTCGGCGTCGTCGCCCCGGCCGAGCGCGGTGAGGTGGACGGCCGGGTCGGCGAGCAGTCGGTCGGCGACGAACCGGCCGATGAAGCCGTTGGCTCCGAGCAGTAGCACCCTCATCGCGCGGCCCCTTCGTGCCGACCGGCCGTTCCTTGGGGTTGCGGGGTCATGGTCTTCGAGCTCCTTGCGGGGTGGTGGGAGAGGTGACGGGGCGCGCCCGCAGCGTCGGCTCCGCGGGTGCGAGAAGGTTTCCGGACGGGAGGCTCGGCGGGGTGGGTGGTGCTGTGGTCGCCCGGCCTCCGCCGGGGGTCGCGGCGGGTTCTCACGGGGTGGCGTGGGCCGAGGCCCGGGCGAGGGAGCCGGTCGCGTGGGCCAGCAGGCCGAGCGCGGCGGCGCCGCAGACGAGGGTGGGTACGGCTCCGGGGCCCCCGGCGTCGACGACGGCCCGTACGGGGGCGGCGAGCGCGTCGAAGCCGGGGAGGGGGACTCGGGCGGCGAGGACGCTCGCGAGGGCGAGCGCCTCGGCGGCGCTGGCGGCGGCGAGGGCGGCGGCGGCCGTCTCGAGGAAGCCGTGGACGGTGAGGAGCCGGGCGAACAGCAGGAGGGCGCCGAGGGCGAGGGCTCCGGGGCTGAACCCGGTGAGCCCGAGCAGGGCGGTCAGGGCGAGGAGTTGGAGGGTCACGGTGCCCAGGAGCAGCGGCCTGGCGGCGGCGGCGAAGTCGGCGAGGTCGCGGCTGTCGGCGATCCGGCGGCGTGCCCGGGTGGCGAAGAGCCGGGCGCACCAGGCGGCGGGGGCGACGGCGAGGGCGAGGCCCAGGAGGGGGCCGGGGGTCAGCTCCCAGGGGCCGTCGGGGCCGCCGCCGAGCACCTGGGTCAGGAGTCCGTCGCCGCCGACCGCGTACGCCAGGAGCCAGAGGGTCCAGAGGCGGGCGGCGGGCACGGCCCGGCCGTCGGGGGCGCGGAAGGGCCCGCGCCGGACGGCGAACAGGAGCGACCCGGCGAGCAGCAGGGCCCCGGTCGCGCCGACGGCGAGGCGCACGGGCCCGTGGGTGACGGCGAGCCCGATGCCGGTGAGGGCGGCGGCGGCGCCGGGGGTGAGGGCGGCGAGCAGCCACGCGTCGGTGCGGGGTGCCGTGGACGCCGGAGCCGTGGCGGTGCCGGTACCGGTACCGGTACCGCGGGGCACGCGTACGTACAGCTCCTCGGCCAGCGAGAAGACGTCCCGGTGCCGGAACCGTGCGGCGGTCCGGTCGGTGAATCCCTGGGCTTCGAGGCCGGCGGCGATCTCCAGCGGGTCGACGGCCCGTTCGCAGAGCTCCCGGTGACGGTGCATGAGGACTTTCACGGGGTCGGCGTTCCCGCGCCGGGCACGGGGGGCGGCTGCGCTCCCCTCCCGGCCGGCCGGGGGTGCGGCCGGGGCCGGCTCGGGTGCGACGGGAGCGGCGGGGACCGGGGCGGTCGACGCGGGTGCGCCGGGAGCGGCGGGGACCGGGACAGCCGGCTCGGGTGCGACGGGAGCGGCGGGGACCGGGACAGCCGGCTCGGGTGCGACGGGAGCGGCGGGGACCGGGACAGCCGGCTCGGGTGCGACGGGGACCGGCGCGGGTGCGAGGGGGGCGGGGACCAGGGCGGTCGGCTCCCCCGTCGTCTCCGGTCGTGGGGGCATCGCGGCGGCCTCCCCCGGGGCCGGGGCTATCCCGGACGATGCGGGGTCGGCGGGGTCGGCGGTGTCGGCGGGGGTGCGGGGGTCGAGGCCCACCCCGGCTCGGAGGGTCGGCGTGGGGGCGCCGAGGAGGGCCTCGGAGCGGGCGTCCCAGGCTCCGGGGCTCGTCGGGGCGGCGGAGCCGCGCATGGGGGTGTCTCCTTCAGGCATCGGGGCCTCCTGTCCCGGCGGTCACGGCCTTCTGCGCCCAGCTGCCCCGCACGTGCGCCTCGGCGGGGTGGGCGAAGGGCACGCCGTCGCCGGGGCGGCGGCGCACCGGCGCGTGGGAGAGGAGTTCGAGGTAGATGCCGCGGAACGCGGCGAGGTTCTGTTCGACGGAGAAGAGTTCGAGCGCGCGGGCGCGGGCGGCGGCGCCCAGGCGGTGACGGCGCTCGGGGTCGCGCAGCAGCGCGAGGCAGGCGTCGGCGAGCGCCCGGGGGTTGCGCGGGGGGACGACGAGGCCGGTGCCGCCGATGATCTCGACGACCGCGCCGACGTCGGTGGAGACGGTGGCCCGGGCGCAGAGCATGGCCTCGACGAGGCCGGCGGGGAAGCCCTCGACGACGCTGGAGAGGACGACGACAGCGCCGGAGGCGTAGGTGTCCTCCAGGGTGGGTGCCTCGGGGCCGCCGAGCTCCTCGAAGGTGACCGGGTTCTCGCCGACGGCGTGCGCCCCGGCGGCCTCGTCGGGGAAGAGCTGGGCGGCGAGGCCCTTGCAGTGGGCGAGGTAGGCGCCGGCTCCGGGTTCCCGTACGGGTACGGCGACGATCCTCAGCCGGGCGTCGGGCCGACGGGCCCGGATCTCGGCGAAGGCGTGCAGCAGGGCGATGAGGTCCTTGGCGGGCTCGACGCGGCCGACCCAGACCAGGGTGGCGGGGTCGCCGCTCTCCTCGTCCTCGCCGACCTCGGCGAAGCGGTCGGCCGCCATGCCGGGGTGGACGGTCCGGATGCGGGCCCGGTCGGCGCCGCACTTCTCCTGCCAGCGGCGGGTGTGGGCGTTGCCGGGGGTGAGGAGCGCGGCCTGCCGGTAGACCTCGGCGGCGAGTCCACCGTGCAGGGCGGCGAGCAGGGTGCGCAGGGGGGCGGAGCGGTCGGCGCCGGCGGCGGAGAGGTAGTGGGAGCGGAGCTGGACGCCGTACTCGGTGACGAGGAGCGGGGTGCCGAAGAAGCGTTTGGCCAGCAGGCCGGGGAGCGCGGTGGTGCCTCCGGCGGCGGCGTGGCAGAGGTCGGCCGCGCCGAGGGCGTCCTCCGCGTACCAGTCGAGGGAGAGGGGGCGCAGGGCCCGCTCCAGGTGTTCGACGAGGGCGAGGTGGTCGGGGAGTCCGGCGGCGGCCGCGCCCCGGCGTGCGCCGGGCGCGCGGCAGGCGGATTCGAGGGTGCGGACGGCGTCGTCGGAGCGGAGCGCGCCGGGCAGTCCGCCGCGCTCGCGGGCGAGTTCGGCGAGGGCGTAGAGCCCGGTGGCGAAGGAGGGGCCGGAGGCGAGGGAGGGAGCGACGGCGGAAGAGGCTTCGGCGGCGGAGGAGGGGTCGACGGCGAGGTCACCGGCGCCCGGCTCCGCGCACAGCCCCACGGCCAGCTGGTGGAAGGCCTCGGTGAAGCGGCGGCGCTCGCGGCGGCCGTAGGCGCGGCGGGCGGCGCGGTCGCCGAAGGCGCTCCGTTCGAGGAGGTTCCTGCCCGCGGGGGCCGCGTCGGGGCTCCCCGGGTCCGCGGCTCGCGCGACGCGGGTGTTCGGGGGGAGCGGGCGCGGGGTGCCGGACCCGCCGAGGGCGTACAGGTCGAACTGGTGCTGCCCGAGTCCGCGTACGAGCCGGTCGCACCAGAGTCCGGACTCGCCGGTGGCGTACGGGTAGCCGCCCTCCGTGAGCAGTCCGATCCGCACGAGTGCACCCCCGTTCTCCCTTGACGCCGGTCACCGTCGGTCCGGCGACTCGCAGCGGGAAGAACGTAAGCGGAGATACCGGTGGAGCGACGGACGGTTGTCCGTCGCACCACCGGAAGGGGTGAATGCACGTAACTTTCCCACCCCGGTCGCGTTCTGTCGCGCTAAGCGGCAGAACGGTCACGGAGGGTCAAGCGGCGGCCAGCTCCTGGCGTCGCTCCCGGCGTTCGGCCGCGCGGACCGGATCGAGCGAGGGGACGGCGGCGAGCAGTTGCCGGGTGTACGGGTGCCGGGGCGCGCCGTACACCTCCTCGACCGTGCCCTGTTCGACGATCCGCCCGGTGCGCATGACGGCGACCCGGTCGCTGACCTGCCGGACGACCGCGAGGTCGTGGGCGATGAAGACGAGCCCGAGGCCGAGTTCGGCCTGGAGTTCGGCGAGCAGCGCGGTCACCTGGGCCTGGGTGGTGACGTCGAGCGCGGAGACGGGTTCGTCGCAGACGATCAGCCGGGGCTCGGCGGCGAGCGCGCGGGCGATGCCGACGCGCTGGCGCTGCCCGCCGCTGAACTCGTGCGGGTACGCCCCGTACCGGTCGGGGTCGAGCCCCACCCGGTCGAGCAGCTCCCGCACCCGGCCGCGTATCCGGGTCTCGTCGCGCTCCCCGGCCACGCGCAGGGGGTCGGCGATCGACTCGCCGACGGAGCGGCGCGGGTTGAGGGAGGCGACGGGGTCCTGGAAGACCATCTGGAGTTCGTGGCGGTACGGGCGCAGTTCCCGCTCCGGGAGGGCGCCGATCTCCGCACCCCGGTAACGGAGTTCGCCGCCGGTCGGGTCGAGGAGCCGGACCAGCATGCGGCCGAGGGTGGTCTTGCCGCTGCCGGACTCGCCGACGACGCCGAGGGTCTCCCCCGCGTGGACGGTGAGGGAGGCTCCCTCGACGGCGGTCACGGTCTTCACGCCGCGCCCGAACTCCCTTCGGAGGTCGCGCGCTTCGAGCAGCGGCTCGCCCTTGGCCAGGGGTGCGCGCACCGGGCCGTCGAGCCGGGGCACGGCGGCGAGCAGCCGGCGTGTGTACGGCTCCGACGGCGCGCCCAGCACCCCTTCCACGGGGCCGCGTTCGATCTCCCGGCCGCCCTGCATGACGAGTACCTCGTCGACGCTCTCGGCGGCGACGCCCACGTCGTGGGTGACGAGGAGCAGCGCGGTGCCCGTCTCGCGCCGCAGCTCGTGCAGCAGGTCGAGGATCTGGGCCTGCACGGTGACGTCCAGGGCGGTGGTGGGCTCGTCTGCGACGAGGAGCCGGGGCGCGCAGGCGAGGGCCATCGCGAGCAGGGCCCGCTGCCGCATGCCGCCGCTGAACTCGTGCGGGCGCGAGCGGGAGCGGCGGGCCGCGTCGGCGATGCCGACCCGGTCGAGGACCTCGACGGCGCGGGCGCGGGCGGCGCGCCGGGAGCCTCCGGCGTGGATGCGGTACACCTCGGCGATCTGGTCGCCGACGGCGTAGTAGGGGTCGAGGGCGGAGAGCGGGTCCTGGAAGACCATGGCGGCGACTCCGCCGCGCAGTCTCCGCAGCTCGCCGGTCCCGGCGGCGGCGACGTCGACGCCGCCGACGCGCACGGTGCCGCCGACCTTCGCGCCGGTCCCCCGGTGGAGTCCGAGGAGGGCCGCGGCGACGGTGGACTTGCCGCTGCCGGACTCGCCGACGAGGGCGAGGGCGCGGCCCTCGTCGAGGGTGAAGGAGAGGCTGTCGACGGCCCGCACGGGCTCCCCCTCACGGGCGAACTCGACGGTCAGGTCCCGTACTTCGACGATCGGGGTCACGTCAGGACCACCCTTCGGTCGGCGGCGGCGTAGAGCAGGTCCGCGAGGACGTTGGCGAGGACGACGAACGTGCCCGTCACCATGACCACGCCCACCACCACGGGCAGGTCGATCGCGCGGACCCCGTCGAGGAGGGTCTTGCCGAGGCCGGGGATGCCGAAGAGGGACTCGGTGAGGACGGCCCCGCCGAACATCGACCCGAGGTCGACGGCGCTGACCGCGATGACCGGCGGGACGGCGCCGCGCAGCGCGTGGCGGGTGACGACGGACCGCTCTCCCACCCCGTAGGCGCGGAAGGTGCGGATGTGGTCCTCGGCGAGCGTCTCCAGGGTGGAACTCCGGGTGAGGCGCGCGTACTTGGCGGATTCGAAGAAGCCGAGGGTGAGCCAGGGGAGCAGCATGTTCCAGGCCCACTGCTCGGGGTTCTCGCCGAGCGGTACGTAGCTGGGGAAGGGCAGCCACCGGAGGTAGGCGCAGACGGCCATCAGGAGCAGCAGCCCGAGGATGAAGACGGGGGTGCCGGTGCCGGCGAGGGTGAGCAGGGTCAGGATCCGCTCGGTGGGGCCGCCCCGGCGCAGTGCGGAGACCAGTCCGGTGCCGACGCCGATGACGAGCCAGATGACCATGGCGCCGAGGGTGAGGGAGGCGGTGGCGGGCAGCCGTTCCAGGACGAGCTGGGTGACCTGCTGGTCGCTCTGGTAGGAGAGGCCGAGGCAGGGTGCGTCGCAGTGGACGAGGGAGGTGCCGGTGGAGTAGTCGCGGCCGGCGAAGACGCCCTGGAGGAAGTGCAGGTACTGGGTGACCATGCTGTCGTTCAGGCCGAGTTGTTCGCGGACCTGGGCGATCTGCTGGGGGTTGCAGCGCTCTCCGCAGGCGAGCCGGGCGGGGTCGCCCGGGGCCAGGTAGAAGAGCGAGTACACCAGGACCGAGAGCGCCAGGAGGACGAGCGCGGCACCCGCGAGCCGCTTGAGGACGAAGCGGGTCATCGGGAGGTCTCCTTACGGGTGCCCACGCCGAGCCGGCTCGCCTCGCGCGGGTCGAGGGCCGCGCGGACCGCGTCGCCGAGGACGGTGAAGGCGAGCACGGTGACGAAGAGCAGTCCGGCGGGCAGCAGGACGTACGCGGGGTCGGCCCGGAACCAGGTCTGGGCGGTCGACAGCATCTGTCCCCAAGAAGGGGTGGGCGGGGTGACGCCCACCCCGAGGAAGGAGAGGGACGCCTCGACGACGATGTTGGTGGGGACGAGGATCGCCGCGTACGTGATGACGGGGGCGGCGAGGGAGGGCAGGAGCTCGCGGCGCGCGGTCCGCCACGGCCCCGAGCCCGCCAGCCGGGAGGCCGCGACGAAGTCGAGGCTTCTGAGGGTGAGGGTCTGGGCGCGGACGATCCGGGAGGTCCCGGCCCAGCCGAGGAAGCCGATGACGAGGATCAGCAGCAGGGGCCGGGGGAAGTCGCGCGGGACGACGGCGGTCAGCGCCACGGCGAGGACCAGCATCGGCAGGGCGACGAGCACGTCGGTGATCCGGCCGAGGACGCCGTCGATCCAGCGGCTGCCGAGCCCGGCGACGAGTCCGACGAGGACGCCGATGACGACCTGGACGGCGGTGGCGCCGACGGCGACGAGGAGGGAGACCCGGGCGCCGTGGAGGAGCCGGACGAACAGGTCACGGCCGGTGCCGGGTTCGACGCCGAGCCAGTGGTCGGCGCTCGCCCCGCCGAAGGCGCCGTACGGGACGCCGCCGCGGGCCGAGTCGACGAGGTCGTCGTGGTACGTGTTCGGGTCCTGGCCCTCCAGGGCGGCGAGCAGCGGCGCGGCGAGGGCGAGGAGGACGAGCAGGAGGAGGACGGTGGCGGAGACGAGGGCGGCGGGGCGGGTGCGGAGCCGTCGCCACACCTGCCGGGCGGCGCCCGTGGCGGGGATGCCCGCCACGGGCGCCGTCGTGCCGATCGACGCGGTCACTTGACGGCGACCTGCGAGATGTCGAGGACGCCGGTCCAGTCGCTGATGACGACGTTCTTGATGTCCTTGCCGACGAGTCGCTTGTAGACCGGGTGGAAGAGGGGCACGTCGAGCGCCTGCTCGCCGATCTTCTTGTCGAGGGCGCCCCAGCGGGCGGCGGCGGCCTTGAGGTCGGTCAGCTTGTTGATCTCGTCGATCTCCTTGTTGACCGCGGGGTCGTTCAGCTGGGCGTGGTTGTAGTTGGAGCCGTTGGCGACGATCTGGCGTCCGTCGAAGATCGGCGCGAGGAACGGGCCGCCGGCCGGCCAGTCGGCGCCCCAGCGGGAGAGGAAGAAGCCGGGGGCGTCCTTGACGCTCCAGCGCTTCTCGTTGAAGGAGTTGGGCTCCTGCCCGTCGAGCTCGACGGTGATGCCGGCCTTGCCGAGGGCCTCCTGGACGGCGGTGGCGATCTCGGGGCTGGTGGCGCGGTTCTGGGCGGTGGAGTGCAGCAGGGTGATCTTGAGGCCGTCGGGGTGTCCGGCCTCCTTGAGGAGCTGCCTGGCCTTCTCCGGGTCGCCCGTCCTCCCGGCCGGGAAGTGGTCGTACGGCGTGAAGCCGAAGGCCTTCTGCTCGGGCAGGAAGGTGGTGGCCGGCTCGGCGAGCGAGGAGCCGCCGGCCGCGTTGACGACGCTGGTGCGGTTGATCGCGTACGAGATCGCCTGGCGCACCTTGGGGTTGTCGAAGGGCTTCACCTTGGGGTTGAACGCGATGTAGTTGGTGAAGCCGAAGTGGCCGGTGCCGACGCGGGCGGCGAGGGCCTTGTCGGAGCCGACCTGCGCGAGTTCGGCCGGGCCGAGGTTGGTGTCGGTGGTGACGGCGGCGGAGTCGGCGCCGGAGGAGGTGGCGAGGCGCTGGTTGATGACGGCCTCGTCGAGCCCGGACCTGACGTCGATCCTGTCCGGGTAGGCCTTGCGCTCCTCGTCGGTCTTGGGGTCCCAGTGCTCGTTGCGCTCCAGGACGAGGCGCTCGCCGTCGTTCTCGTTCCTGACGACCTTGTACGGGCCGGAGGAGACGGGGTGCTCCTCGTACTTCGCACCGGTGTCCTTGGCCTTCGGGACGGGGGTGAACTGGGTCTGGGTGGCGACGAAGGGGAACTCGCCCTCGGGCTTCCTCAGCTTGAAGACGATCGTCCGGGCGTCGGGGGTGACGAGGGACGCGAGGCCCTTCTTGTCCTTGTACGGGCCCTGGTAGGTGTCGCCGCCGACCAGCCAGTCACGCAGGTACGGGGCTCCGCCGGAGAGTTCGGCGGCGAAGGAGCGCTCGATGCCGTACTTGATGTCGGCGCTGGTGATGGGCGTGCCGTCCTCGAACTTCAGGCCCTCCTTCAGCGTGTACGTCCACTCCGTGGCGTCCTTGTTGGGCCGGCCGATGTCGGTGGCGAGGTCGGGGACCACCTGGGTGCCGGCGGCGCCCGCCTCGCGGTTGCGGGTGGTGAGCGTACGGAAGACGAGGGAGGGGACGTTGCCGCCGCCGGAGGTGTAGAGGCGGGCGGGGTCGAAGTCGGTCTGGGCCTCGGCGTTGAGGACGGTGAGCGTGCCGCCCTTCTGCGGGGTGCCCGCGGCCTTGCCGGAGGTGCCGCTCTTGGCGCCGGTGTCCTCGGGTCCGGCGCAGGCGACGGCGCCGGAGGCCAGGACGAGACTGACGGCGGCCGCTGCCACGCGGCGGGAAATGACGGACGATTGGCGCATCGGAAGGAACCTCTCGAAGAACTGCGGGCACGGAAAAGGGAATTCCGCGCAGGCAGCGGCGATCGGTGCCGTCGATGAGGAATGGCCGGGATCGGGGATTCACAGAGAAAAGCCGCGCCTGCGGGAGGGAACACCCGGGCGCGGAAGATCGTCGGCGAAAGAGGGAAAGCGGGGCCGACGGGCGCACTCGGGCCGGGGGTTCCGCCCGGGGCGCTGGGCCCGGGGCGGGTCAGCTACAGAGAACGTCGGCGACGGAATGTCCGGCCACGCCGATGAGCGCCAGCTCAAAGGCGGCGCGATCGGAGACGACGTGACGGTTCGACATGCCGAGAAATATGGACGAACACGCGAACGATGTCAACGCGATTCGGGGATTCGGTGAGACACCCGTCTCACCATGTGGCCGAATCGCGTAGTGAAGGAACATCAACTGCCCGGATACACCCAGGGGTTGGGGCGGCACTTGATTCCGCCGATGTTCAGGGACTTCGTCTGCTGCTGCATCACGGGAGCGAGCGCACCGGGAGTGCCGCAGTTCACATGGTCGTGTCCGAGCCGGTGTCCGACCTCGTGGTTGATGAGCATCTGGCGGTACGCGAGCATCGCCTTGGGCCCGTAGGTCGCCGAACCCTGCGCCCAGCGGTACGCGTTGATCATCACGCGGTCGGTGGAGGCCGAGTCGCAGGAGACGTTCTCGACCGTGGTGTCGAGCCCGGACTTGTCGCACCAGACGCCCGTGGTGCCGGGGCTGGCGAGCGTGATGACGAACTCGGCCTCGCCGCTGGAGACGCGCTCGAAGGTCATCGCCCCCCGGCCGGCCCAGCTGCGCGGGTCGTTGAGGGTCTTGAAGACGGTCGAGCTGAAGAGGTCCTGGTCGAGACCGAGCCCCTCCTCGACGTCGATCCGGTAGCGGACCAGGCGGCCCTTGCCGGGCGCCTTCTGGAAGCCCGGAACGGCCTTGAAGGCGCCCGAGCCCTTCAGCTTCGGGTCGATCGGGTACTGCCGGGCGATCAGCTGCGCGTACGTGGGCGGCGGCGGGAGGGCGACGGGCGCCGGGCTCGCCGGGGTGTCCCGCTCGTCGGAACGGGAGGCGGAGGAGTCGTCCACGGACCGGTCGGCCGGCTGCTCGGCGGCGCTGGTGGTGGCCGACGCCTCCTCCCGGTCGGCGACCTGCCCGGTGACGACCACGGCGAGGACGGTGGCGACGGCGGCGGCCGCGACTCCGGAGAGGGTGCGGCCGAGCCCGCCCCGGCCGGCCGGTTCCTCGTCCCCGGCCCCGCCCTCGCGGCGCTGGCCGGGAATGAACGGGCCCTGGGGAGAGGCCTGTTCGGCCTCGTCGTTGGTGGGAGCGGCGCGCCGGTCCGCGCGCCGGGGACCGTAGCCACCGGGGCGGGGCGCCGTGCCCTCCTCGTGCTGCGGGTGGCCGCCCCGGACGGCGGTGCCGCCGTAGACGGGGATGCCGTGGGCGGGCGTGCCGGGGGTGCCGTGCGCCGGAGTGTCGTGGGCCCCGCCGCCGTGTCCGGAGGTGCCGTAGGAAGGGGTGCCGTGCGCGGGGGTGCCGTGCGCGGGGGTGCCCTGGACGGGGGTTCCGTGAGCCGGAGTGCCGTGTGCCGGGGTCCCGTACGTCGGAGCGCCGGCCGCGTCCTGGCCGGCTCCGGCGGTCCTGCGGCGGCGTCCGGTGCCGGGCGCGCGCCCGGCGGCCGTACCCGGCGCCCCCGGTCCCGCCCCGGCCGGCTGCCCGGCCGCCGCCGTCTGTTGTTGTTGCCGCTGTTGCCCGGTGTCGGCCACCGAGGGCGCGGAGCCCTTGCGACTGTGACGTCCCACGCCCCGGATCAGCTCCCGCCGTGATCGGCGATCAGGTCCCGAGCGGCCTGGGCGACCGTCTCGGGGTACTCCATCATCGCCACGTGCCCCGCCTCGGGGAGGGTCAGCAGGCGCGAACCGCGGAAGGTGGCGGCCGCCCGCCGGGCCATCCGGTACGAGACGAGTTGGTCGCGCCCACCGTAGACGAGCAGCGTCGGCGCGAGAACCCGTTCGGCCTGCCGCCACAGTCCGTGCTGGCCGCCGAGCGTGTACGCGTCGACGATGCCGCGCGAGGAACGGGCCATCGCGTCCCAGAAGTAGGGGAGCTCCAGGCGGCGCTCCATCTCCTCGACGGCGTGCCGGAGGCCCTCGTCGGTGACCTGGCCGGGGTCCCCGTAACAGAGCGAGAGGACGCCCCGGACCCGCTGCTCGGGCGTCCAGTCCCTGGTGAGCCGGGCGAAGGCGGAGGCGACTCCGGGCACCGCGAGCAGCACCGTGGGCCAGGCCGTGCGCTGGGCGCGCAGCTCGGGGAGGGCGGGCGAGACGAGGGTGAGGGTGCGGACCAGGTCGGGCCGGGCCGCGGCGACGCGGGTGGCGACGGCGCCGCCCAGCGAGTTGCCGAAGAGGTGGACCGGGCCGCGCCCCGTGGAGTCCAGGAGCCGGATGACGGCGCGGGCGTGGCCCCTGACCGAGTAGTCGCCGTCGTCGGGCGGCGGCGAGTCGCCGAAGCCGGGCAGGTCGACGGCCTCGCCGTCGACCAGGTCGGCGAGGAGCGGCATCAGGGCGGACCAGTTCTGCGAGGAACCGCCGAGGCCGTGGACGTACAGCGCGGGCGGCAGGCCGGGGGTCTCACCCGGCCGGGCCCGCACGGTGAGGGTGAGTCCGGGCAGCGAGACGGAGCGGAGCTCCTCGCCGTCGGCGACCCGCACGGCGCGGGTCGTGCGCGACGCGGGTGGTGCGGCGGCGGTCCGTGTTTCCGGCAGCTCGGTCGACGACATGGCCGCAATATTACGAGACGATCACGCGCCCGGACGTGTGGGTGCGGTCACAGGTGCGTGTGCGGCGAGCCGCGTGTGCTCCTAGGCTCGAAGAGAGGGCCATCGGAGAGGACCGCGACCCGCATGCTCCGGAAGGAACCTCATGACTGTCGATCCGACCGAACCGGACACATTCGCCGAGGAAGAGGACGTCGTGCTGGACGAGGAAATCCCGGAGGCCGACGCCGCGGAGCAGCACGCCGAACTGCGGCAGCGCGAGGACGATCCGCTGACCACGGTCGAACGCGACTCGGCGAACGAGGCGGATTCGTCCGAACAGGCCCGTGTGGTCGCCCTGGACGAAGACGACTATCGCTGATTTGTTCGGTTTAATCTTGAATCGACTGTCGCCCCGGGCGTCCGGTCCGTGAAATTCTGCGTTCGCACCGCGCACAGCCGGGTTACCCAAAAGTACGATGGCGGCGCGTGCGACAGCGCGCATGGATCGATTTTTGGGAGGCCGCGTGAGCGCCATCGAGCAGACAGAGGCAGCACGCCCTCGGGGCACGCGCCTGCCGCGACGTGCCCGACGGAACCAGCTCCTCGGCGCGGCCCAGGAGGTCTTCGTCGCCCAGGGGTACCACTCCGCCGCGATGGACGACATCGCCGAGCGCGCGGGCGTCAGCAAGCCGGTGCTCTACCAGCACTTCCCCGGGAAGCTGGAGCTCTACCTGGCGCTGCTCGACCAGCACTGCGAGTCCCTCCTCCTGGCGGTGCGCACGGCCCTGGCCTCCACCACCGACAACAAGCTGCGGGTCGCGGCCACCATGGACGCGTACTTCGCCTACGTCGAGGACGAGGGCGGCGCCTTCCGGCTGGTCTTCGAGTCCGACCTCACCAACGAGCCGGCCGTGCGCGAGCGCGTGGACCGCGTCAGCCTGCAGTGCGCCGAGGCGATCTCCGACGTGATCGCCGAGGACACGGGCCTGTCCAAGGACGAGTCCATGCTGCTCGCCGTCGGCCTCGGCGGCGTCTCGCAGGTCGTCGCCCGCTACTGGCTGTCGAGCGGATCCGCCATCCCCCGCGACAAGGCGGTCGGTCTGCTGACCTCGCTCGCCTGGCGCGGCATCGCCGGCTTCCCGCTGCACGCGGTGGAGGGCCAGCTGAGCGCCGAGGGTCACTGAGCGTCCCCGCGGGGCATTCCCGCGGGCTGTTCGCTCCTGGCGTGCGGCGGCTGAGCCGTACGCGTCCCCTCACCGGGCTAATGTGTGCAGCGTACGGCGCGGGTATTCGCGCAACGCTGACCGTTCGGAGGGACATAGCCGTGGAGGTCAAGATCGGCGTGCAGCACGCACCCCGGGAGATCGTTCTGGAGAGCGGGCAGTCCGCCGAGGAGGTGGAGCGCGCCGTCGCCGACGCGCTGGCCGGCAAGGCGCAGCTGCTCAGCCTCTCGGACGAGAAGGGCCGCAAGATCCTGATCCCGGCCGAGAAGATCGCGTACGTGGAGCTCGGCGAGCCCGCCGTTCGCCGCGTGGGTTTCGGCGCGCTCTGAGCCCAGGATCCGCGCGAGAGGCCCGGTGGACCGTCTTCGGTCCACCGGGCCTCTCGTCTGCGCGGACGGCCCCGGCGCGGGGCGGCGCGGACGAGCACGTCGGGGCTGGGGCGGACGGGGTCGTCGGGGCGGGAGCGGACACCCCATCCGGGCGGGGCGGACGGCCACGTCGGGGGTACGGGAGGATTGCGTTCCGGACGCCATGGGTAGGAGGGTCCTCGACCGCACCACCCGCCCCGCACCCCTCGCGAGGTGATTCTCCGTGTTCCTGGAAGCCCTCGGTTCCGCCCTGCTCGGCTTCGCCCTGGCCTGGGCCGCCGCGCACCGGCTGTCCGACCGCCTCCCCGTCCGGGTGCTCGTCCTCGCCACCGGCACGCTCGGTGGGGTCTTCGGCGCGCTCGTCACCCACGGGGCCCTCGGCCCCGGCCACTTCCTCGCCACCCTGATCGGTGCGGTGGCGGTGGCGGCGGTGCTGCTCTCGCTGCTGATCCGGCCGGCCTCGCGTCGCCGACTGCGCCGATCAGCCGCGGCGTGACGACACCGCCCGCCCCCCACCCGCTCCGGTAGCCCTCAGGCGGCCAGACCGAGCGCCGCCATGCGCTTGGTGTGCGCCTCGGTGATCCGGGAGAACATCCGGCCGACCTCCGCGAGGTCGAAGCCGTCCGCGACACCGCCGACCAGCATGGTCGAGAGCGCGTCGCGCTCGGCGACCACACGCTGGGCCTGCGAGAGCGCCTCGCCCATCAGACGGCGCGCCCAGAGCGCGAGGCGGCCGCCGACCCGCGGGTCGGCGTCGATCGCCGCGCGGACCTTCTCCACGGCGAAGTTGCCGTGGCCGGTGTCGTCGAGCACGGCGAGGACGAGGTCCCGCGTGTCCGAGTCGAGGCGGGCCGCGACCTCGCGGTAGAAGTCGCTGGCGATCGAGTCGCCGACGTACGCCTTGACCAGGCCCTCCAGCCAGTCCGAGGGCGCGGTCTGGCGGTGGAAGTCGTCGAGCGCCTTGGCGAAGGGCTCCATGGCGGCGGTCGGCTCGGCGTCCACGGCGGTGAGGCGGTTCCGCAGCCGCTCGAAGTGGTGGAACTCGGCGGAGGCCATCTTCGCCAGCTCCGCCTTGTCCGCGAGGGTCGGCGCCAGCTTGGCGTCCTCGGCGAGCCGCTCGAAGGCCGCGAGCTCTCCGTAGGCGAGGGCGCCGAGGAGGTCGATCACGGCGGCGCGGTACTGCGGCTCCTCGGAAGCCGTCGCCCAGTCCTTGGCGGCGATCCCGGTGGGTGTGGCGTTGTCAGGCGTCTCCATGGAGCGCACAATAGCCCGCTCGCGCACCGGGGTAAGGCGCTGGTCAGTCAGTGTGACGGTGCCCTCATCGCCATTTCCCCCAACACACATGCACGATTCCGGGGTACAGTGATAAGGCGCCTGCTGAGTATGCGGACATGCTTTCGCACGTTCGGACGTATCCGGTGGGCCGACGCATGAATGAGGATGCCCGGTCGGTGGCCCGATCGGCTCCGGCCCGACAGCCCTTCCGGCGGACCCGCGGAAGGGTCACCCTCAGCGGTACGACGCTCGAGCGACGGCAGTGGTCCCGCGCCACCCGGCAGCGATCTTCCCGATCGCGCCGGAAGTTCCCGGCACGGTACGACCCCCTTCGTTCGCCTCGCACCGCGTCTCACAGAAGAGGCAGCACCCTGACTACGACTTTCCGAGACCTCGGAATCCTTCCCGAGACGGCCGAAGCCCTTGAGGCGGTCGGCATCGTCACCCCCTTCCCCATCCAGGAGATGACCCTTCCGGTCGCCCTCACCGGCACCGATGTCATCGGCCAGGCCAAGACCGGCACCGGCAAGACCCTCGGTTTCGGTCTGCCCATCCTGGAGCGCGTCACCGTCCCCCTGGACGTCGAGGCCGGCCGGGCCAGGCCCGAGCAGCTGACCGACGCCCCGCAGGCGCTCGTCGTCGTCCCGACCCGCGAGCTGTGCCAGCAGGTCACCAACGACCTCCTGACCGCCGGCAAGGTGCGCAACGTCCGTGTGCTCGCCATCTACGGCGGCCGCGCGTACGAGCCCCAGGTCGAGGCGCTGAAGAAGGGCGTCGACGTCATCGTCGGCACCCCCGGCCGCCTGCTCGACCTGGCCGGCCAGCGCAAGCTCGACCTCTCGCACGTCAAGGTCCTCGTCCTGGACGAGGCCGACGAGATGCTCGACCTGGGCTTCCTGCCCGACGTAGAGAAGATCATGAACATGCTGCCGCCGAAGCGGCAGACCATGCTGTTCTCGGCGACCATGCCCGGCGCCGTCATCGGTCTGGCCCGCCGCTACATGTCGCAGCCGACGCACATCCGGGCGACCTCGTCCGACGGCGAGGGCGTGACCGTCGCCAACATCAAGCAGCACGTGTTCCGCGCGCACAACATGGACAAGCCGGAGCTGGTCTCCCGCATCCTGCAGGCCAACGGCCGCGGGCTCGCGATGGTCTTCTGCCGTACGAAGCGCACCGCGGCCGACATCGCCGAGCAGCTGGAGCGTCGCGGCTTCGCCTCCGGCGCGGTCCACGGCGACCTCGGCCAGGGCGCCCGCGAGCAGGCGCTGCGCGCCTTCCGCAACGGCAAGGTCGACGTGCTCGTCTGCACCGACGTCGCCGCCCGCGGCATCGACGTCGAGGGCGTCACCCACGTCATCAACTACCAGTCCCCGGAGGACGAGAAGACCTTCCTCCACCGCGTGGGCCGCACCGGCCGCGCGGGCAACAAGGGCACGGCCGTGACGCTGGTCGACTGGGACGACATCCCGCGCTGGCAGCTCATCAACAAGGCGCTCGGCCTCGACTTCCACGACCCGGTCGAGACGTACTCCAGCTCCCCGCACCTCTTCGAGGAGCTGGACATCCCGACGGGCACCAAGGGCACCCTGCCCCGCGCCGAGCGGACCCGCGCGGGTCTGGGCGCGGAGGAGCTGGAGGACCTGGGCGAGCCCGGCGGACGCCGTGCGCGCGGGCCGAAGACCGACAAGGCCGAGCGGACCGAGGAGCGCCCGGAGCGGCCGCGGACCCCGCGTCAGCGCCGACGGACCCGTGGCGGCGACCTCGACGGCGCTCCGGCGTCGGCGGCCCCGGCAGCATCGGCGGCCCCGGCCGTCGAGACGGTGGCGGACGAGGCGCAGGCCGAGTCCGGCCCGCGCACCCCGCGCCGTCGTCGCCGTACCCGCGTCGGCGCCCCGGGCTCCGCGCCGGTGGCCCAGACCGTCGCATCCGTGACCCAGGCGGCCCCGGTCGCCCAGGCCGCCGCACCCGTGACCCAGGCGGCCCCCGTCGCCCAGGCCGCCGCACCCGTGACCCAGGCGGCCCCCGTCGCCCAGGCCGCTCCGGTCGCCGCCCCGGTCCTGGTCGAGGAGGCTCCGGCGCCCGTCGCCGAGGCCCCGGCGGCCGAGCCGAAGGCCCCCCGCCGCCGCAGCCGCACCGCCGCCCGCCCGGAGGCCGTGAAGCCCGCGACTCCGGCCCCCGTGGCCCAGGAGCTCGCCCCGGCGCCGCGTCGTCGCCGTGCCCGGGTGGCCCGGCCGGTCGAGGACACCGGTTCGTTCCAGACGGTCGAGACGGCCGCGGCCGCCCTGCGCGCCGCGTCGGCCGCCCCGGTCGTTGAGGCCGCTCCGGCCCCCGCCGCCGAGGCCCCGGTCGAGGAGCCGAAGAAGGCTCCCCGCCGCCGTACGGCCAGGAAGACCGTCGCGGAGCCGGTCGCCGAGACCGTCGTCGCCGCCCCGGTGGTGGCCGAGCCCGTCGCGCCGGTCGTCGAGGCCGCACCCGCGGTCACGGTCACGGCCGAGGTTCCCGCGCCGCGTCGTCGCCGTGTGGTGCGCAAGGCCGCCGGCTCGCCGGTGACCTCCACCCCGGTCGTCGAGGCCGTCGTCGAGCCGGCGCCCGCGCCGGTCGTCGAGGAGGAGCCGAAGAAGCCCGCGCGTCGCCGTGTGGTCCGCAAGGCCGCCGGTTCGCCGGCGTCGTCCGCCCCGGCCGAGACCGTGATCGTCGCGACGGCCCCGGTCGTGGAGACCGCTCCGGTCGTGGAGGCCGCTCCGGCCCCCGCCGCCGAGGCCCCGGTCGAGGCCCCGGTCGAGGAGCCGAAGAAGGCTCCCCGCCGCCGTACGGCCAAGAAGGCCGTCGCGGAACCGGTCGCCGAGACCGTCGAGGCGCCTGCCGCCGAGGCGCCTGCCGAGGAGCCGAAGAAGGCCCCTCGTCGCCGTACGGCCAAGAAGGCCGTCGCCGCCGAGGCGCCCGACGCCTCGGAGCCGAAGACGCCGACCCGTCGCCGTACGACGAAGAAGGCCGTCGCCGAGCCGGTCGCCGAGGCCGCCGAGGCCGAGGCCCCGAAGGCACCGCGCCGTCGCACCACCAAGAAGGCGGCGGCTCAGCCGGAGAGCTGATCCCGTCCGACCCTCATGACCGCGGCCCGGCCCCTCCCCAGAGGCCGGGCCGCGGTCGTCTTCCCACGGCGCGGGCCCGCATGCCGCGCGGTTACAGTCCAGACATGAGCAAGCCCCGGTCCCTCGTCCTGCCGCCCGGTACCCGCGCCCGCCACCTCACGACGGCGCGGGGCGACTTCGCCGTCCTCGACACGGAACCGCTGGGCGCGCGGCGCGGAACGGTGCTGCTGCTGCCCGGGTACACCGGCAGCAAGGAGGACTTCCTGGCCCTGCTCGGGCCGCTGAGCGAGGCCGGGTACCGGTCCGTGGCGGTGGACGGGCGCGGGCAGTACCAGTCCCCGGGCTCCCGGGGCCGGGCCGGCTACCGACGCAGGGCGCTGGCGCTCGACGCGGTGGCGCAGGCCGCCGCGCTCGGCGACGGCCCGGTCCATCTGCTCGGCCACTCGTTCGGCGGCCTGGTGGCCCGTGCGGCGGTGGCGCTCGCCCCGGCCGCCTTCCGGTCCCTCACCCTGCTCTCCTCGGGCCCCGGCCGGGTCGCCCGGCCGCAGCGGATCCGGATCAGGGTGCTGCGCGGCGCGCTCGCGCTGCTGCCGAAGGAGCGGGTGTGGCAGGCGATGTGCTGGCTGGACAGCCGCGGCGAGGAGCCGGACACGGACGACGCCCCGGAGCTCGCGGGCTTCCTGAGGCGGCGCTGGATGCGCACCAGGATCGCCCAACTGGCTGGGGCGGGGCGGCTGTTGCTCAGCCGCCGGGACGGTACGGCGGAGCTGGCCGCGCTGCGGACGCCGCTGCACATCGCGTACGGGGCGGAGGAGATGGTCTGGCCCGTCGCGGACCTCGCCGCGGCGGCGGCCCGCACCGGCGCGCACCACACGGTGGTGGCGGGCGCGGGCCACTCCCCCAACGTGTCGCACCCGCGCGAGCTGACGGACCGGCTCACCGGCTTCTGGGAGCGGACGGCCGCCCCCGCCGGAGCCGGCGCGGCGCGATAGGGGCCGGAGCGGCGCCCCAGAGCCTGGAAGCCGTCAGAACTGCGCCTTGAGGTGCTGCCAGAAGCCGTCCCTCAGGGCACGCCGGAGCGAGGCGTGGCCGCGCAGCGAGCGGCTGAGCAGGCGTTCGGCCTCGACGAGCAGGTCCTGGTCGACGGGCCCGGGCAGATAGGGCGCGCTCGGCAGCAGCTCGGCCAGCCGGTCCCGGCCGCGCTCGCCGAGCCAGGTCGCCGCGATCTGTGCGCCGACGAACCGCACCTCCTCGCGGGAGGGCGGCGGCTCGCCCTCGTTCTCGTACGTGGTGACGGGGCGGCGGGTGACGTAGGGGCGGCAGAAGTCGAGCTCGAAGGTGCGCTGGCTGTCGACCTCCCAGAGGAGCGCCTCGGCCTGGTTGCGCCCCTCGGCGGCCTCGATGCCCCAGAGGTGGACACGGGCCCCGTAGCCCTGGGCGGCCTCGACGGCCGAGACGAGGTCCTCGTCGCCGCCGACGAGGGCGGCGTCGCTGATGGCGCGGTGGCGGGCGAGGGACTCCAGGTCCGTGCGGATGAGGGAGTCGACGCCCTTCTGCTGGTTGTTGGCGTTGAGGTTGCCGAGGCGCACCTTGACGTCGGGCAGCTCGGCGATGGCCTGCTGCTCGGGGGTGTGGATGCGCCGTCTGGCCCCGTCGTACCAGTAGACGCGGAGGAGCCGGCTGTCGGCGAAGATCGTGCGGGCCTTGTCGATGAAGGCCTCGATGAGGCCCTCCGCGTCGAGGTCGAAGGAGCGCCGGTCCTCGGTGCCCGCCACCAGCAACCCGGCCGCAGCATGGACGTAACCTGCGTCGACGAAGATGGCGTGGGTGGAGGGCGTCTTGGCGACCTCGGCCAGCATCCGCTGGAGGAGCTCGTTGGTGCGCTCCAGGCGCGCGTCCAGCGCGCGAAGGCGGGCGTCGGTCTCGGTCACCTGTGGGGTGTCTGCGTCGTTCATACGGGGCTCATTGTCCGCCGTGGGAGGCCCGGCCGCCACACCCTCCTACCAGCGGGTAGTTAGTCATCCGAAAATTTTCCTTAGCGTAAGGAATGTTTGCAGGATGCATGTCGTTGGACCCATACGTAACGCAGTTCTCCACCAGGAGGATCAACTCAGACGAAGGGAGAAGCCTGTGCGCTTCGAAATCCTGCGACTCGACGACATCGACGGCACGCCCGTCGACCGGACCGTCGTGGACGCCGCCTCCGTCAACCGGATCGTGCAGCAGGCCGCCTCGATCGGCCAGCGCATCTGGATCCGCCCCGCCGAGACCTCGGCCTCGTAGCAGGTCAGGTCCACACCACGCACCGCGCCCCCGCACGGACTTCGCAAGAGCGGAATCCGTACGGGGGCGCAGTGGTGTCCGGGGTCCCCCGGCGGGTCAGGAGTTCTGGATCACCTGTGTGACGCCGTTGATGATCTGCTGCACCGCGATCGCGGAGAGCATCATGCCGGCGAGACGGGTCACCAGGACCACGCCGCCGTCCTTGATGACCCGGATGATCAGCAGCGAGTACCGCATGGTGAGCCAGAGCACGACGTGCATGGCGACGATGGCGGCCCAGACGGAGACCCGCGCGGCGGCGCCGTCGGCGTTCTGCACGGCGAGGATGACCGAGACGATCGCGCCGGGCCCGGCGAGCAGCGGCATGCCGAGCGGGACGAGGGCGACGTTCACGTCCTTGGTCTGCTGGGGCTCGTCGGTCTTGCCGGTGAGCAGGTCCAGCGCGATGAGCAGCAGCAGGAGACCGCCCGCGATCATCAGCGCGGGGACGGAGACGTGCAGATACGCGAGGATCTGCTGCCCCATGATGCCGAAGACGGTGATGACGCCGAACGCCACGGCGACGGCCTGCCAGGCCATCCGGCGCTGCACCTTGGCCGCGCGGCCGGAGGTGAGGGCGAGGAAGATCGGGGTGATCCCGGGGGGATCCATGATCACGAAGAGGGTCAGGAACAGCGAGCCGAAGACGGCGACGTCGAACACGGTGGGGTGCCTTGCGGGAGAGGTCGAACGGTGGGGTGTGACCCGGCGCGACGGAATGCGGGATTCCGTGCGCGGGGCAGGAGGAGCGCCGCCCCGCGCACGGCACGGAGCCGTACGGGGGCGGACCAGGAGGCGGAAGGAGCCCTGAGGAGGCCTGGGAGCGTCCGGCAGGAGCCCGGAGCGCACGCGGACGTCACCGCGGGGGCGGCGACGGGCGGGACGCGGTACGGGCGGGCGGGTCGGACAGGGCGGGATCCGTTCCGTCGGACCGGACGGAACCGTCCCGACGGAACGGATCCCGCCAGGACGTGCCCGACGGGCCGGGCCGGCGGAACCACGTCCCGGACGCACTCGGGGCGGACCGACGACCGGACCGAAGCGGACCGGATCGAACCGCACCGCACCGCAGAGAACCGCACCGCAGAGGACCGGACCGAAGCGGACCTGCTCCCTGAGACGACCGGCCCGAAGCGGACCGGACCTGACCCGCTCCCCGAGGCGACCGGCCGGAGGCGGGTCCCGAAGCGGACCGTCGCCCCCGAGCCGGGCCCGGGCAGGGCCTAGGCGGCGGGTCCCCCCGCGCCGGGGACCGGGAAGGCCCCCGCGGCACGGCGGGTGATCTCGCCGTAGATCTCGGGGTCGGTCGTGTACTCGCCGAGGCGGCAGGTCTTGCGGCTGCCGTGGTAGTCGCTGGAGCCCGTGGTCAGCAGACCGAGCTCCTTCGCGAGCCCTCGCAGCCGCGCGCGCGTCGCCTCGTCGTGGTCCATGTGGTCGACCTCGACGCCGTCGAGCCCCGCCTCGGCGAGCCGGGCTATCGAGGCGTCGGACAGCACCTGGCCGCGCTTGACGGCGAGCGGGTGCGCGAAGACGGTGACCCCGCCGGCCGCCTTGACGAGGCGGATCGCGTCGACCGGGTCCAGCTCGTGCTTCCCGACGTACGCGCGGCCGCCGTCGGCGAGCCACTCGGGTGTGAACGCCCCCGACACGTCCGGTACGACGCCGAGTTCGACGAGCGCCTCGGCGACGTGCGGCCGGCCCACGGAGCCGTCGCCGGCGATCCGGGCGACCTGCTCCCAGGTGACGGGGACGCCCAGCTCCCGGAGCTTGCCGACCATGGCCCGCGCGCGCGGCACCCGGTCGTCCCGGACGAGCTCGCGCTCGGCGAGGAGCGCGGGCTCCGCGGGGTCGAAGAGGTACGCCAGCATGTGCAGGCCGATGCCGTCGACCCGGCAGGACAGCTCCGCGCCGGTGACGAGGGTCAGGCCCTCGGGGAGCGCGGCGATCGCCTCGGCGTGGCCGCGGGTGGTGTCGTGGTCCGTGAGCGCGACGACGTCGAGTCCCGCGGCCGCCGCGTTGCGGACGAGTTCGGCCGGGGAGTCCGTACCGTCGGAGGCCGTGGAGTGGGTGTGCAGGTCGATGCGCACGACGCGGTACTCCAGGAACTCGGCACGGACGAGGGACGCTCCAGCATAACGGGCGAATCGAACACGCCCGTACGGAAGCGACGGCGCCGCCGGGGCCGCGAGCGCTCCGGTCGACGGGAGCGGCCGGGGGTGATCCGGCTAGTTCAGCAGCCTCGGTGTCAGCGCGCCGCACGGCAGCAGTTCGACCTCGGCACCCGCGTCCCGCAGGTCCGTCAGGACGAGTTCGTCGTACATCAGCAGGCCGGACTGCTCGGGCCAGACGATCGCCCACAGCCAGAGGCCGCGCGCCTCACCGGCGAAGACCGCGCGGTCGTGCGGGGCTCCGTTGACGTGCCAGAGCGCGGTGGGCCGTCCGGCGGCGAGGACCTTGGTCTGCGGGGGCTTGTCGATGGCCATGCCGGCGCCGGGATCGGGGCCGTCGATGCCGGCGTACCGGGCGCCGAGGCCGACTCCGAGCTCCTCGGCGATCAGGAGCAGCTCGCCGATCCCGCCGAGCGGTCCGGGGCCCGAGCAGGCGACGGCGGTCGCGCGTCCGCCGCTGCGGTCGTCACCGGCGTACGCGACTCCGGTGAACAGCCAGCCGACGGGCAGGGGCCACGGCATCCACACCGGTACCCGGGACCGGTGCACCACGACGCCGAGGGCCTCGACACTGGGTGGGATCACGGGTTGGAGCGGGTGCACCGAGCCGTGCGCGTCGCACTGCCAGGAGTCGGCGAAGAGCCCGGGCGCCCTGACCCGGCCACCGCACTTCGGACAACTGGGTTCGCCCCTCATAGGGCTCAACGGTCCTACCCCCGGGGCCCCGCGTCAAGGACGATCACCGACGATCACCCGTCCGGCCCGTGGCGTTCACCCTCGGTGGGCGCCGCGGCCCGTAATCCGGCGGGCGGCGGGGGTCCGGGACCGTCGTGGCCGGTTTGCTTCGGCGGGCTCGGGCTAGACGGAACCCATGAGAGGCATCGACTCCGTCATAAGAACCGTGGCCCACGTCCTCGCCGGCATCCTGATCGTCTGGATCGCCCTGGACCTGCTGGACGCCAACAGGGGGAACACCGTGGTCGGCTGGTTCCACAGCGCCGCGGACTGGCTCGCCGGCTGGTCGATCGGGCTGTTCAGCGTCTCCCAGCACACCTTCCAGGTCCTGCTCGACTACGGCATCCCCGCCGTCGTCTACGTGGTGATCGCCAACCTCGTCGCCGGCCGGGTCGCCACCGCCCGGTGACCCGAACCGGAGGGCTCGACCGGGCGGGGGCGGCGAGCTCCCGGCCCACCGGCGCCCCCACCCGGTCGAGCCCTCCGGAGACCGCTGACGCGCCCCGACCGCCGGGGTGCGTCAGTCCAGGTTCACGGAGCGGCGCAGCGGGTCGCGCAGGTCCGTGCCCTGCGCGAGCCAGCGCTCCTCCAGGGCCTGCGCCCCGTGCACCCGCTTCCACGCGGCCTCGTTCGAGGTCATCGGGAGCAGCGGCAGGAACCGCACCGGGTCCATCGGCTCGTCGAGCTCCAGGTCCTCCACGAGCCCGCCCGACTCCGCGACCAGGACGGAGCTGAAGGCGGCGCCCGGCCAGAGCGGGTCGCCGACGTCGAGCGAGGCGCCCGCCGCCACGATCACGCCCTCGACCTGGGGGGTCGCGGCGAGGACGGCGAGCGGGCGCAGCACCTTGTCGGTGTCGGCAAGTCCGGCCCGCACGGTCAGCACGAGTTCCGCGCGGGGTCCCTTGACGGGGTCGGCGAGCGCGGCGGTCGGGTCGGCCATCGGCTGGGCGGACATGCCGAGGGTGGCGTACCGCACGAGATCGCCGTCGATGAAACGGAGTACCTCGATCCGGTCCGTGCCGAGGAACGTCACCGCGGCCCGCGCGTCCGGTTCTCCGAGCGCCGTCCGCAGCCGGGCCTCGACCAGAGCAAGAACTTCTCCCATGGGTTGAGCATAAAGCGCGTATGGAACGGGCAAAGTAAGGGATTGACCCTCAGTCGGCTGATAGTCTTGGCCGCTGGTCGGGACTCCCGACTACTCGTCACACGTCATCCCTCACGAGGGACCGGCCGGAGGAGGTGGGGCTGCGATGGACCGAAGTCGATCGGGCAGTACAAGCCGCTCTTCCGACCCGCACCCGAGCCCGGTGCGTACGTACCTCCGGTGATTCCCGGCCCGTGACCGTACGGGCCCGCTCCCCGGCATCTCGCACGACGGAAGAGCATCTCGCCTTTGCCTGTCTGTAGCGAACGCCGTCACCGCGATCCCTCGGTGCCGCCCGCTTTGTGGACGACGTAGCTCCACGTCCCCATTCCGGGCTGTGCCACGCTCGCCGACGGCCTCTCCGTGAAGGAGCATGCCCATGTCGATGATCCGTGACCTGCGCGCCGCCGTCCGCCCGAGCCTGCGGCACCCCCTGCGCAAGACACCCACCACCTACACCTCGTACGACCCGACCCGCGACCACACGGCCTCCAGCGCCGTGGTCGACTGCGCCGTCTACCGCGACGGAAGCCGCGTCGACGACCGCGAATGCCTCACGCCGCGTGGCGCCATGAGCCAGGTGCGGGAGAGCGGCGGCTTCGCCTGGATCGGCCTGCACGAGCCGACCGAGGCCGAATTCGCCGGTATCGCCGCCGAGTTCGGACTGCACCCGCTCGCCGTCGAGGACGCCGTCCACGCCCACCAGCGGCCCAAGCTGGAGCGGTACGACGACACCCTCTTCACCGTCTTCAAGACCATCCACTACGTCGAGCACACCGCGCTCACCGCGACCAGCGAGGTCGTCGAGACCGGTGAGGTCATGTGCTTCACCGGCCCGGACTTCGTCATCACGGTCCGGCACGGCGGCCAGGGCTCCCTGCGCAACCTCCGGCACCGCCTCCAGGGCGAGCCGGAACTGCTCGCCAAAGGTCCCTCGGCCGTGCTGCACGCCCTCTCCGACCATGTCGTCGACGGCTACATCGCGGTGGCGGACGCCGTCGAACTCGACATCGACCAGCTGGAGATCGACGTCTTCTCGCCGGCGACGAAGGGCTCCTCGCGCGGTACGGACACCGGGCGGATCTACCAGCTGAAGCGTGAGGTGCTGGAGTTCAAGCGGGCCGTCACGCCGCTGCTCCGCCCGATGCAGCTGCTGAGCGAGCGGCCGATGCGGCTCGTCGACCCCGACATCCAGAAGTACTTCCGGGACGTCGCCGACCACCTCGCCCGCGTCCAGGAGCAGGTCGTCGGGTTCGACGAACTCCTCAACTCGATCCTCCAGGCCAACCTGGCGCAGGCGACCGTCGCGCAGAACGAGGACATGCGCAAGATCACCTCGTGGGCGGCGATCGTCGCGGTCCCCACGGCGGTCTGCGGCGTCTACGGCATGAACTTCGACCACATGCCCGAGCTGCACTGGAAGTACGGCTACCCGATGGTGCTGACCGGCATCATCGCGGTCTGCTTCACCATCCACCGCACGCTGAAGCGCAACGGCTGGCTCTGACCGGCATCCCCTAGGCTTCGGGCCATGACTGAAGAGCTGCTCGGGCCCGCCCTCGTCGAGGAGGCCACCAAGAAGTCCGGCCTGGTGTGGGTCCGCGGCACCGGGCCGGCCCGCGCGCTCTGGCACGTGTGGCACGACGGCGCCGCGTTCGTCGTCGGCGACGGCCCCGGCGAGCAGCCGCTGCCGGGACTGGCCGACGGCGGGACGGCCGAGGTGACCGTCCGCAGCAAGGACAAGGGCGGCCGGCTGGTCGTCTGGACGGCGGCCGTGCGCGAGCTCGCCCACGGCACCGAGGAGTGGGACGCCGCGGTCGCCGAGCTCAAGGGCAAGCGGCTCAACGCGCCCGACGGCGAGGCGATGACGGGCCGCTGGGCGCGCGAGTGCCGGGTCCTGCGGCTCGACCCCCGTTCCTCGACCACGGAGCTGCCCGACGGCTCCCTGGCCGCCGTACCGCTGCCCTCGGGGGCCACGACCCTCGACCGCGTCCCGTCCGGGCTCCCGAAGCTGCTGTTCAAGCGCCGCAAGCGGCGCTGACCCCGGAATCGGAACCGGGTCGGACCTCACCCCCGGAATCAGGTCCGCGGCAGCTGCTTGCCGTAGTCGAGGGTCTCCTCCCTGGACGGCGCGGCGAGCGGGAAGTCCGTGTTCCACTCGGAGAGCACCACGACACCCGCTCCCCCGCCCCGCGCGAACCGCAGCGGGTACGGAGAGCCGTCCAGGGCCACGTCGAGGGTGCCGCCCTCGCCCGCGGGGCCGCCCTTGACCTTGATCGTGCGGACCCCGCCGATCTGGTCCCGGTCGCCCTTGACCTGCTCGCCGTGCAACCCGATCAGCCCCTTCAGAAGCAGGTCCATGTCGGTGAAGCCGCGCAGCTGCTTGTACGCGGGGTCGCCCTGCGGCACCTTCACGTACATGTCGTCGAGCTTGTCGGCGGCCTCGGCGTCCGCGTCCGTCGGGCTGTCGCCGCCCTGGCTGTCGTGGGTCCAGAAGTCCGCGTCGGCCTTCAGGTAGAGCGCCTCGCCGACCCGCAGCAGCTCGAAGGTGCTGTTCTTCGTCGTCACGGAGCCGGTGGCGCCGTCCTGCTTGAGCCGCATGTTCAGCTTGAAGGTGTCGCCCTTGCTGACCAGCGTCCCGGCGAGCCGTACCGCCTTCGCCGTGTCCGCGACGGAGCGCGCCTTGCCCTCGATCTCGGGGGCGGAGAGCCGCCCGACCCCGTTGGTCCCCTCGTCCGGGTCCGCGGCGCAGGCCGCGAGTCCCACCGTGAGGCCGGCGCACAGCGCGAACGGCACGGCGGCTCTGCGGAGGCGCCCGGCCGGGACGACTCGTACCGCTGCTGACGGGGTACGCGATGACGGGGTGCGAACGGTCACCTGCGCTGCCTCTCGGGATCGTGGGGGCTGCCGGGCCACGCCCGTACCGGATGCCGGGGCGGCGGCCCTCTGTTCTGCCGGGCGGGAGGGCCGGCGTGCCGGTGGGGGACGGCAAGACCGCAGCGTACCCGGCACGGTCGGCGGACCCGGCGGCAGCCGTACGGAGGCGCTGCCGGGGCGGGCCGGAACGGCACGGGCTAGCCTGAACCCGGCAAAGCACCGCATGGACTCGAATCGTCCGGCACCGAGGAGGCGCGTGGCATGGCGGCAGGCGCCCCCCGGATCTTCGTCTCCCACCTCGCGGGGGTCCCGGTCTTCGACCCCGTCGGTGACCAGGTCGGCCGGGTCAGCGACCTGGTGGCCATGTTGCGGGTCGGCCGCAGGCCCCCGCGGCTGCTCGGCATGGTCGTGGAGGTCCTCAGCCGCCGCCGCGTCTTCGTCCCCATGACCCGCATCACGGGTGTCGAGTCCGGCCAGGTCATCACCACCGGCGTGGTCAACATGCGCCGCTTCGAACGGCGCCCCACCGAGCGGCTCGTCCTCGGCGAGCTCCTCGACCGGCGCGTCCGCCTCGTCGGGCCCGGCGGGCAGGAGGGCGAGGAGGTCACCGTCCTCGACGTCGCCATCCAGCAGCTGCCCGCCCGCCGCGACTGGGAGATCGACAAGGTCTTCGTCCGCAAGGGGAAGGGCGGGGTGCTGAGCCGCAAGGGCGAGACGCTGACCGTCGAGTGGTCGGCGGTCACCGGCTTCTCCCTGGAGGAGCACGGGCAGGGCGCCGAGAGCCTGCTCGCCACCTTCGAGAAGCTGCGCCCCGCCGACCTCGCCAACGCGCTGCACCACCTCTCCCCCAAGCGGCGCGCCGAGGTGGCCGCGGCGCTCGACGACGACCGGCTCGCCGACGTCCTGGAGGAGCTGCCGGAGGACGACCAGATCGAGATCCTCGGCAAGCTGAAGGATGAGCGGGCGGCCGACGTCCTGGAGGCGATGGACCCGGACGACGCGGCCGACCTGCTGTCCGAGCTGCCCGAGGAGGACCAGGAGCGGCTGCTGACCCTGATGCAGCCGGACGACGCGGCCGACGTGCGCCGGCTCCTGGCGTACGAGGAGCGCACCGCCGGCGGTCTGATGACGACGGAGCCGATCGTGCTGCGGCCGGACGCCACGGTCGCGGACGCGCTCGCCCGGGTCCGGCAGCAGGACCTGTCCCCGGCGCTCGCCGCGCAGGTGTACGTGTGCCGGCCGCCGGACGAGACGCCGACGGGCAAGTACCTGGGCACGGTGCACTTCCAGCGGCTGCTGCGCGATCCGCCGTTCACGCTCGTCAGCTCGCTCGTGGACAGCGATCTGCCGCCGCTCGGCCCGGACACCCCGTTGCCCGCCGTGACCAGCTATCTCGCCGCGTACAACATGGTCGCGGCGCCCGTGGTGGACGAGAGCGGTTCGCTGCTCGGCGCGGTCACCGTCGACGACGTGCTCGACCACCTGCTGCCGGAGGACTGGCGGGAGACCGAGTTCCACGAGGAGGGGGCCGGGCATGGCGGCTGAGCGCACGCAGGACCGGGAGCGGGAGAGGGAGCGGGAGCGGCCGGGTCCTCGCATCCGGCTCGACCTGCCCCGCGAGCGGCGGGCCAGGCTGCTTCCCGAGTACGACCCGGAGGCTTTCGGGCGGCTCTCGGAGCGGATCGCCCGGTTCCTGGGGACGGGCCGGTTCCTCGTCTGGATGACCCTGACGATCATCGTCTGGGTGGTGTGGAACATCTTCGCGCCCGCGTCGCTCAAGTTCGACGAGTACCCGTTCATCTTCCTGACGCTCGCGCTGTCCCTCCAGGCCTCGTACGCGGCGCCGCTGATCCTGCTCGCCCAGAACCGGCAGGACGACCGCGACCGGGTCAACCTCGAACAGGACCGGAAGCAGAACGAGCGGTCGATCGCGGACACCGAGTACCTGACGCGGGAGATCGCGGCGCTGCGGATGGGCCTCGGCGAGGTCGCCACCCGTGACTGGATCCGCTCGGAACTCCAGGACCTGATCAGGGAGCTGGAGGAGCGCCGGGATCTATTCCCGTCCGGCGACACCCGTGGAAGTGACGTAGCCGACCGTTGACAGGCCTTTCATGGGCCGGTGGTCGGCGCCGTACCATCGTCGGTATGGCTATGGAAGACGCGGTGCGCGAAGCACTGGCGACGGTGAACGACCCCGAGATCAACAAACCGATCACTGAGCTCGGCATGGTCAAGTCGGTGGAGATCGAACCGGACGGCAGGGTCGCCGTGACGGTCTACCTGACGGTCTCCGGGTGCCCCATGCGCGACACCATCACGCAGCGCGTGACCGAGGCCGTCTCCCGGGTCGAGGGCGTCACCGGCGTCGACGTCTCGCTGGACGTGATGAGCGACGAGCAGCGCAAGGAGCTGGCGGCGGCGCTGCGCGGCACGAGCGCCGAGCGCGAGGTGCCGTTCGCGAAGCCCGGCTCGCTGACCCGGGTGTACGCGGTGGCGTCCGGCAAGGGTGGCGTCGGCAAGTCCTCCGTCACCGTGAACCTGGCCGCGGCGATGGCCGCCGACGGCCTGAAGGTCGGTGTCGTCGACGCCGACATCTACGGCCACAGCGTGCCGCGGATGCTGGGCGCGGACGGACGTCCGACCCAGGTCGAGAACATGATCATGCCGCCGTCGGCGCACGGCGTGAAGGTCATCTCCATCGGCATGTTCACCCCGGGCAACGCGCCCGTCGTGTGGCGCGGCCCGATGCTGCACCGCGCGCTGCAGCAGTTCCTCGCGGACGTGTACTGGGGCGACCTGGACGTCCTCCTGCTCGACCTGCCCCCGGGCACCGGCGACATCGCGATCTCGGTCGCGCAGCTCGTCCCGAACGCGGAGATCCTGGTCGTCACCACCCCGCAGCAGGCGGCGGCCGAGGTCGCCGAGCGGGCCGGCTCGATCGCCGTCCAGACCCACCAGAAGATCGTCGGTGTCGTGGAGAACATGGCGGGCCTGCCGTGTCCGCACTGCGACGAGATGGTCGACGTGTTCGGCACGGGCGGCGGCCAGCGGGTCGCCGACGGTCTGACGCAGACCACCGGCGCGACCGTCCCGGTCCTCGGCTCGATCCCGATCGACGTACGGCTCCGTGAGGGCGGTGACGAGGGCAGGCCGGTCGTCCTGTCCGACCCGGACTCCCCGGCGGGCGCGGCCCTCCGCGCCATCGCCGGCAAGCTCGGCGGCCGTCAGCGCGGCCTGTCGGGCATGAGCCTGGGCATCACGCCGCGCAACAAGTTCTGACGGAGGTCGTGGGCCGTCGTTCCGCGGGCGGAACGACGGCCCAGCCCGACCAGCGGCCGGCGGCGGCCGCGCAGCGTGAAGGGGCACCCCGAATCCGGGGTGCCCCTTCGTCGTGCCGTCACGCGTACGCGTCGAGGTCCTTGATCTGCGAGAACCCCAGCCCGTACGCGCTCATCCCCCGCCCGTAGGCCCCGAGGTGCACCCCCGCGGCGGAACCGGCGAGGACCCACCCGAACTCGGACTCGCGGTAGTGAAACGGCACCGGCACCCCGTCCACGGGGAGCGACAGCGTCGACCACTCCGCTCCGTCGAGGTCGTCGGCGAGTTCGAACGCCGTCTCCGTCTGCTGGTCCAGCCAGTTGTCCCGCGTCGCGTGGTCCAGCGAGGCGGGCCAGGTGTGGACGAGCAGCCCCGAGCCGGCCAGCCAGGCGGCCGAGGAGACGGTGGTGGCATCGAGGACGCCCGTCCCGTCCCCGGTCCGCCGTACGGGGCTCGCGGCCACGGTCACGACGACCGCGAACCGCTCCTTCTCCGCGGCGGTCGCGTCCGACTTTATGGTCGGCGTGTCACCGTGCCCGGTCGACCCGTGCTGCACACTTCCGTCCGCCGCCGTGCCGACCTGCATCAGCCAGCGGGGCCCGGTGAACGCCTCGTCGAGGCCGTACCAGGCGAAGGGCGCGCGCAGATAGCCCTCGGCGGTACGCCGGGCCGTGGGTACGCCCTCCACCCGACTCGTGGTCTCCATCAAGGCCGCCTCCTCGTTCCGTCAACAGAGGGAGGATAGCCACCGGGACGCGTCGAGTCGGTGACAGCCCGTCGTCAGGTCGCGTCGGAGTCGTACGGCGGACGCTCTCCGGTGTCCGGCTTGTCCTGCTTCTTCAGCAGGTCCGGGGTGCCGGTGGAGGAGCCGTTCGCCGGGGAGCCGGAGCCGTTGACGGCCGAGGGCTGCGGCTCACGGCCGTGGACCGCGTCGGCGACGTCGTTCATCTCCTTCTTGAGGTCGAAGGTGCCGCGCAGCTCCTTGAGTTCCCTGAGGTCCTCGTTCTGCTCCATCTGCTTGCGCAGGAACGTCTTCGGGTTGAGGTCCTCGAACTCGAAGTCCTTGAAGTCCGGGCCCAGCTCGCTGCGGATGTCCTCCTTCGCGCTGTCCGAGAAGTCACGTACCTTCCGGACGAAACGCGAGACGTCCTGGATGACCTTCGGGAGCTTGTCCGGCCCGAAGACGAGCACGGCGAGGACGACGAGCGTCACCAGCTCGAGTGCGCCTATGTCGCTGAACACCTAGTAGCTCCTTCATGCCGGTCAAGGGCCCGGTCCAAGGTACCCGCCGAAACTGCCGGACGGGTACCTTGCGGTGTCCCCCACATGGCACTCAGGTGCCCTGCGAGGAGCCGAGCGTCAACGTCTTTGTCAGCTCTTTGCCGTCACGGGTCAGGGTGAGCTCCAGCCTGTCGCCGGGGCGGTGGGCGCGGATCTTCACGATCAGCTCCTCGCCGTTGTGCACCCGCTGTCCGTCGACCTTGGTGATGACGTCCCCGGGGCGGAGTCCCGCCTTCGCGGCCGGGCCGTCGGGCGTGACGGAGGCGGCACCGTCCTTGCCCTTCTCGCCGACGCGGGCGCCGTCGCCGCTGAACTGCATGTCGAGGCTCACCCCGATGACGGGGTGGGTGGCCTTGCCGGTGTTGATGAGCTCCTCGGCGACGCGCTTGCCCTGGTTGATCGGTATGGCGAAGCCGAGGCCGATGGAGCCGGGCTGGGAGGCGTTCTCGCCCTCGCCGGAGCCGCCGGCGGCGCGGATCGCGCTGTTGATGCCGATGACCCGGGCCTTGGAGTCGAGGAGCGGACCGCCGGAGTTGCCGGGGTTGATGGGGGCGTCGGTCTGGAGGGCGTCGACGTAGCTGATGTCGGTGCCGTCGCCCTTCTCGCCACCCGCGGTGATCGGGCGCTCCTTGGCGCTGATGATGCCCGAGGTGACTGTGTTGGAGAGGTCGAAGGGGGCGCCGATGGCGACGACCGGGTCGCCGACGCGCACGTTGTCGGAGTTGCCGAGCGGCAGCGGCTTGAGGCCGGAGACGCCGGTGACCTGGACGACGGCCAGGTCGTAGCCGGTGTCCTTGCCGACGAGCTTGGCGCGGGCGGTCTCGCCGCTGGAGAAGGTCACCGAGATGTCCTCGGAGGACCGGGCCGCGTCGACGACGTGGTTGTTGGTGAGGATGTGGCCCTTGGTGTCCAGGACGAAGCCGGTGCCGGTGCCGGACGAACCGCCGCCCCTGACGTGCAGGGTGACCACGCCGGGCAGGGCGCTGGCCGCGATCCCGGCCACGCTGTCGGGGGCCCGGTCGGTGTCCCCGCCGTCCGCCTGCGGCAGCTCGACGGTGGTGAGTCCGCCGTTCCGCTCGACGTACGCGCCGATCCCGCCGCCGATGACGCCGGTGACGAGCGCGAAGACGAGGGCTCCCGCGACCGCGAGCCCCTTGCGGGACTTCTTCGCGGGCGCGGGCGGGAGTCCGGCCCCGCCGGCTCCCCAGGGGTCGTACTGCACCCAGGGGGCGCCGCTCTGCGGCGGCACGGCCCCGCCCCGCGCGTGCACGAGGGGCTGCGGCTGGGGCTGCCCCTGGGGCGGTACGGGGGGCACATGGGCCTGCTGCGGCGGTACGGGCGCCGGGGGGCGCTGTACGGGCGGCGCGGGCGCCCAGGGCCCGGGCTCGCCGTAGGGCGGCGTCCGGTACTCGTCGGGCGCGTGCAGGGGCTGTGGAGCGGTCTGCGCGGAGGCCGGTTCGGCCGGGGCCCCCGGGGCGTCCACGACGGGGAGGCCCGCGGTCGGAGCCGCGTCCGCCGGGGCGGGAGGCTCGCTCTTGGTCAGCAGGACGGAGGGCGCGGGCGCGGCCTCGGGAACGGGCGCGGGCGCGGGAATCTCGGCGGGTGCGCCGGCCTGGGGCGTCACCGCCGGGTCCGCCGGGTCCGCCACGTACGCCTCGTACGCCTCGTCCGCCGCGGGCCCGACGCCCACGGCATCCCCCGTGTCCGTCACGTCGGCGCCGGCCGGACTCCCGCCCGGAGGCCGGGGCGCGGGCAGCGGGAAGTCACCGTCGCCGTCCTCGACGACGGGGCCGACCCCGCTGCCGGCCCCGGTGACGTCGTCGGCCGGGGGCGGCGAGGGTATCCGCCCCGCCTCCGGTGTGCTCGAAGGCCGGCTCCACCAGTTCGGCTTCCCGTTGCTCATGCTCTCCCCGCAGCCCGCTGACCCGTCCGCGCCCCTTGGGTCGGGCGCCCCTGTCCCTGGATTCAACCAGGTCGCGGGTCAGCGGTGGGAGCCGAGCGGTGTGGTCGTCGGGCTCGGCGCCGGGCTGGGCCCGGGGCCGAAGGCCAGGGGAAGCGCCGGAGCCGTCGGTCGTATGAACGGTGAGAGGGCGAACAGCGACTGGGGGGCCTGGTTCTGGAGGTGCACCGCCACCAGCGGCTCGATCAGGGGACGCGCCGCGCCCGACGGCACCGCGCCCACCGGGACGATGCCCTGGCCGACCGGTGCCACCGGCCCGTGCGGCACCGCCGACGGGGTCCCGGGGGACAGCGGGGCCCCCGGGGTCGCCCGGTTGCCGTCGAAGGACTGGGCGCCCCGCTCGCCGGAGCGCGTGCCCCGGGTGACGGCCGTGCCGCCGCCGGGACCCGTCGCGGTGGCGCGCAACGGGGTGACCGCGGTGCCCGTGCCCTGGCCGCCGCGCGTGCCCGCGTTCACCGAGGCCTCGATCGGCAGGGCGCCGCCGAGGGCGATGGCCGCGAACGAGACCGCGCTGGCCGCGGCGAAGGCGAAGCGTCGCCCGCGGCCGGAGCCGCCGGACGCGCGGTCACCGACGTCGTGGATGCGGAAGCCGGTGTGCGGCGGGTGCGGGCTGACGACGGCCGCCGTGGCGAAGCCGTCGGACTTCACTCCGCCCGTGCCGAGGAGTTCCTCCAGGGGGCCTCTCGGTCCACCGGGGCCTCTCGGTCCACCGGGGCCTCCCGGCTCACCGGGGCCCCCGGGTAGCCCCTGGAGCCGGGCGAGGAATCCCTCCGAAAGGGGTGGGGGCGCCGCGGAGGCGAAGACGCTCTTGAGGGTGCGCTGGGCGTCCGCCTCCGCCTTGCATCGGGCGCAGGTCGCGAGGTGGGCGAGGACCCGCTCACGGGTGTCGTGACCGAGTTCGCCGTCGACGAGCGCGGCCAGCCGGTCCCCGAGGTGGTGCTCAGCGGAGGCCGGTGACGTGGGACGTGTGCCGCTCACGCTGTCCCTGCCTCCCATCCGACGGAGGCCAGGGCGCGCTCCGCCCGGGCCTCGGGGGAGCGGTGCTTGAGGGCCTTGCGCAGGTGGGAGCGCCCGCGGTGGATCCGGCTGCGGACGGTGCCGAGCTTCACGCCGAGGGTCGCGGCGATCTCCTCGTACGACAGTCCTTCGATGTCGCAGAGGACGACCGCGGCACGGAACTCGGGCGCGAGGGTGTCGAGGGCGTGCTGCACGTCGGCGTCGAAGTGGGTGTCGTTGAACACCTGCTGCGGCGAGGGCTCACGGCTGGGCAGCCGCTCGGCGGCGTCGTCGGCGAGCGCGTCGAACCGGATGCGCTGCTTGCGCCGGACCATGTCGAGGAAGAGGTTGGTGGTGATGCGGTGGAGCCAGCCCTCGAAGGTGCCCGGCGTGTACGTCGACAGCGAGCGGAAGACGCGGACGAAGACCTCCTGGGTCAGGTCCTCGGCGTCGTGCTGATTGCCGGTGAGGCGGTAGGCGAGGCGATAGACCCGGCTACTGTGCGTGCTGACGATCTCCTCCCAGGTGGGCGGAGTCCACGCCTGCGATTCCGCATCCGATGCGAAGGTCGCGGTGGTGGGAGCGGAGTCGGTGGAGCGGAATCGGTCAGCGGTGTCGGTCACGGATTTCGGCTCACCAGCCGACCTGAGAAGACGCCGAAGCACTCCTCCCCGATCCACAGGCGCAGCCGCACCTCCCCTGTCGGCTCTGGTGGTGTCCAGCGGAGCCCCTACCATAGCCACCTCGCCCGTTAGCTCCGGATAAGAATCTTTACGCGAATTTGGAACCGGGTCCCCCGGCTTCCTCCTGCCGCGTCCTTCCCCTGGTGAACGCCCGGTCCCATCTGCGGGTTCCCGCTCACAGCGGATACAGTCACCGTTGCGTCAACTACGGGGACAGGAGAGGGCCATTACCGCCAACCGGCAGACGAGCTGGTCGTTCGCCGACGCCTTTGTCGCCGAGAACGACGCTCTGCGCTGGGCCCGGGAGCGGGCCCGGGAGGCAGGGCTGCCCTCGGTGTCCCCGGGCACCGGTGGCGCGCTGCGCCTGCTCGCCGCGACGGCGGACGCGAAAGCGGTGGCGGAGATCGGCACCGGCACGGGCGTGTCGGGCATCTATCTACTGCTCGGGATGCGCCCTGACGGCGTCCTGACGACGGTGGACCTCCAGCCGGAGCGGCAGCAGCTCGCCAAGACGGCGTTCCGCGAGGCCGGCTTCACGGGCAACCGGGCCCGCTTCATCCCCGGCCGGGCCCTGGACGTCCTGCCGCGGCTGGCGGACGGCGGATACGACCTGGTGTTCTGCGACGGCGACCGGCTGGAGTACCTGGACTACCTCGCTGAATCGTTGCGCCTGCTGCGGCCCGGCGGTCTCGTCTGCTTCGAGGGCGTCTTCGCGGACGGCCGCACGGTCGACTCGGCGGCCCAGCCGGCCGAGGTCCAGCGGATCCGCGAGCTGCTGCGTACGGTGCGGGAGAGCCAGGAGCTCATCCCCTCCCTGCTGCCGGTGGGCGACGGCCTGCTGTGCGCGGTCCGCCGGGGCTGAAGCCGTGGCACGGCCGGGTCCGGAGCCGTGGCACCACCGCGCCCGGAGCCGCCGTACCGCCGGTCTCGCCGGGCCGGAACCGCACCGGGCCGGGGCCGGGGCCCCGCGCCGCCTCCCGTACACCCCGCGGACACACCACTGCCCCGGTACGGCGAGCCGTACCGGGGCAGTGGTCAGGATGCGAGGGAAGGGGTCAGCCGACGACCTTCTTCAGGGCGTCGCCCAGTGCCTCGGCCTCGTCGGGAGTCAGCTCGACGACAAGCCGACCGCCGCCTTCGAGCGGAACGCGCATGACGATGCCCCGCCCCTCCTTGGTCACCTCGAGCGGGCCGTCACCCGTCCGCGGCTTCATGGCCGCCATGCTTGTTCCCCTTCCTGAAACCAGCTCTTTGTCAGCCGGGCAGCTCCATGATATGGAGCACGCGTCGCCGGCTTCGAACACATTGCTTCCAGGTCATTATCCCGCATGGCAGGACCCGATGACCAACATCGAATGGCATCGCTTGCGCAACGCGCTCTCTCAAAACCCCACATTTCGGCGATCCGCCTGCGATACTTCGCCGCTTCGCGTCCCCCGGGGCCCCTTCGGTCTTTGACACAGCTCACATGTGCGGGGAGGGTGATCTCCGCCATGCTGTGCTGGTCAACCACGCAATGAGGCGAAGGGAACCCCATGGCCGACACGGTGCTGTACGAGGTGAGCGACGGACTCGCCACCATCACCCTCAACCGGCCCGAGGCCATGAACGCCATGAATGTGGCGACGAAGATCGCCCTCCGGGACGCGGCGGAGACGGCCGCCGCGGACCCCGCCGTACGGGCGGTGCTGCTCACCGCGGCGGGCGAGCGGGCGTTCTGCGTAGGCCAGGACCTCAAGGAGCACGTGGGTCTGCTCATGGCGGACCAGGAGAACGGCACCCGCGAGACCATGAACACGGTCCGCGACCACTACAACCCGATCACCAAGGCGCTCGCCGGCATGCGGAAGCCGGTGGTGGCGGGCGTGAACGGCGTCGCGGCCGGGGCCGGCCTCGGCTTCGCGCTCGCGGCGGACTACCGGGTGGTCGCGGAGACCGCCTCGTTCAACACCTCGTTCGCGGGGGTCGCGCTCACCGCCGACTCGGGCGTGTCCTGGACGCTGCCCCGGCTGATCGGCGCGAGCCGCGCGTCCGACCTGCTGCTCTTCCCGCGCTCGATCGGCGCGCGGGAGGCGTACGAACTCGGCATCGCGAACCGTCTGGTCCCCTCCGCCGACCTGGCCGCCGAGGCCGAGAAGGTGGCCCGCGAGCTGGCGGAGGGTCCGACGGTCGCGTACGCGGCCCTCAAGGAGTCCCTCGCCTACGGCGCCGACCACTCGCTCGCCGAGGCCCTGGAGAAGGAGGAGGAACTCCAGAGCCTGGCGGGCTCCTCGGAGGACCACACGATCGCGGTCCGCGCGTTCGTCGCCAAGGAGAAGCCGAAGTACCTGGGCCGCTGAGCCGGGACGGAACGCGTTCGTACGCGTGGTGGGTGGACGTGAGATCCACTCACCACGCGGACGCACATGACCGGGGGCGGCATCCCGCGCACCGTCGGGTCCTGGTGGCCGCGCGTCTCCGCGGACAACGGCTCGGCCGACCTCCACGCGACGCGTTTCGGGATCGATGACGACCGCGGCGGCGCCGTGCACGTCTTCCGATCCACCGGGATCACCGGCGCGGGGCCGCTCCGCCGCCCCGGGCCAGGCACCCCTCCACGTGGTCGTCGACCAGCCCGCACGCCTGCATCAGGGCGTAGGCCGTCGTGGGGCCGATGAAGCGGAGGCCGCGCTTCTTGAGGGCCTTCGAGAGGGCCGTGGACTCGTCCGTGACCGCCGGGACGTCCGCGACCGTACGCGGCACGGGGCGGTCCGCCGGATCGGGGGCGTACGACCAGATCAGGGTGTCGAGTTCGCCCGGGGACCAGGTGGCGAGCAGTCTCGCGTTGGCGAGGGTCGCGTCGACCTTGGCGCGGTTGCGGATGATGCCCTCGTCCAGGAGGAGCCGCTCGCGGTCGGCCTCGCCGAAACCGGCCACGGAGGCGATCTCGAAGCCGGCGAAGGCGGTCCGGAAGGTCTCCCGGCGGCGCAGGATCGTGATCCAGGACAGGCCCGACTGGAAGGCCTCCAGGCAGAGCCTCTCGAAGAGCGCGTCGTCGCCGTGGACCGGGCGGCCCCACTCCTCGTCGTGGTACGCCACGTAGTCCTCGGCCGACAGGCCCCAGGGGCAGCGCGGCAGCCCGTCGGGGCCCGGTACCGCCCCGCCGGCCGTCATGCCCGGCCGTCCTCTGGGTCACCGGCGACGTCCTTGGTGAAGTCGACGGGGCCGGGTCCGGCCGCGGGACCTCCACCGAGGCCGGGGCCCGCCGCTCCCGCGAGCGCGTCCTCCAGCTCGGCGATCCGCGCGTCCCGCTCGGCGAGTTCGGCGCCGAGGCGGACCAGGACGTCGTCGACGTCCTCCATGCGGTAGCCGCGGACCGCGACGGGAAGGCGGAGCGCCTCGACGTCGGCGCGGTCGACGGGGCGGGCGACCGGGAGGGGGTCGACGAGCTGCTCGGGCGCCACGTCGGGCAGCACCTCGCTGTCGCCGCCGCCGACCACGGCGAGCGTCACCGCGGCCACGACCACGACCATCGTGATGAGCAGAAACCAGAACACCTGCGCGCCTCTCCCCGGAGTGGAATACGTCCCGTGCCGATCGTGCCATGCGTCACCGACAGCTAGGGTCGCAGGCGAACGGACGCGAGGGAGGACAAAAGGGATGCTGCGCTTGGGACGGCGTGAATTCGGGTCGCACGAGCCGGTGATCATGGCGATCGTGAACCGGACGCCGGACTCCTTCTACGACCAGGGCGCCACCTTCCGGGACGAGCCCGCCCTCGCCCGGGTCGAGCGGGCCGTGGCGGAGGGGGCGGCGATCATCGACATCGGCGGGGTGAAGGCGGGCCCGGGCGAGGAGGTGACGGCCGAGGAGGAGGCGCGACGCACGGTCGGCTTCGTCGCCGAGGTCCGCAGGCGCCACCCCGACGTGGTGATCAGCGTGGACACCTGGCGGGCGGAGGTCGGCGAGGCGGTCTGCGAGGCCGGGGCGGACGTCCTGAACGACGCGTGGGGCGGGGTCGACCCCGGACTCGCCGAGGTGGCCGCGAAGTACGGCGCCGGGCTCGTGTGCACGCACGCGGGGGGCGCCGAACCGCGGACCCGGCCGCACCGGATCGCGTACGAGGACGTGATGGCCGACATCCTGCGGGTGACCGTGGGGCTCGCGGAGCGGGCGGTCTCGCTGGGGGTGCGCCGGGACGCGATCATGATCGACCCCGGCCACGACTTCGGGAAGAACACCCGGCACAGCCTGGAGGCGACGCGTCGGCTCGGGGAGATGGCGGAGACGGGGTGGCCGGTCCTGGTGTCCCTGTCGAACAAGGACTTCGTCGGGGAGACGCTGGACCGGCCGGTGAAGGAGCGGGTGCTCGGGACGCTGGCGACGACCGCCGTCTCCGCGTGGCTGGGCGCCCAGGTGTACCGGGTGCACGAGGTGGCCGAGACGAAGCAGGTCCTGGACATGGTGGCGTCGATCGCCGGGCACCGGCCGCCGGCCGTCGCCCGGCGCGGGCTGGCGTAGGAACCCCGGGCGGGGCGGGGCGGCGGAGGACCGCCGTTCCCGCCCCGCGGGCCGCTACTTGCCCGTCTCCTTCGTCACCAGCGCGACCGCCTCTTCCACGTCGTCCGTGACGTGGAAGAGGAGCAGGTCGTGCTCGGAGGCCTTGCCGCCCGCGACGACCGAGTCGCGGAGCCAGTCGACGAGGCCCTTCCAGTACTCCGTGCCGAAGAGGACGATCGGGAAGCGGGTGACCTTGCGCGTCTGGACCAGGGTCAGCGCCTCGAAGAGCTCGTCGAGGGTGCCGAGGCCGCCCGGCAGGACGACGAAGCCCTGCGCGTACTTCACGAACATCGTCTTGCGGACGAAGAAGTAGCGGAAGTTCACGCCGATGTCGACGTGCGGGTTGAGACCCTGCTCGAAGGGGAGCTCGATGCCGAGGCCCACGGAGACGCCCTTGGCCTCCCTGGCCCCCTTGTTGGCCGCCTCCATCGCGCCGGGGCCGCCGCCCGTGATGACCGCGAACCCGGCCTCGACGAGCGCCCGGCCGATCCGCACGCCCGCCTCGTACTCCGGCGAGTCGGGCTTCGTCCGGGCCGAGCCGAAGACGCTGATCGCGCTCGGCAGTTCGGCGAGGGCGCCGAAGCCCTCGACGAACTCGGACTGGATGCGCATGACCCGCCAGGGGTCGGTGTGCACCCACTCCGAGTCACCCTCCGTGTCGAGCAGCCGCTGGTCCGTGGTGCCGGACTGGACCTGGTCCCGCCGCCTGAGCACCGGACCGAGTCGCTGCTCCTCGGGCTTCGCCATTCCCTCGGGAATGCCCATGGCCTGCTCCCTCCGCCGATCGGCGGCCCGTTTCCGGCCGCCAACTGATCTTCTGGTCCGGTCAGCGTAGGACCACAGAGGTGACGAAACGCGAAATTACGGAAGTCAGGCGGTCAGCCAGTCGCGGAGGCGTGCCTCGCAGTGGTGGATCCGCTCGACGGGAACGTGCTCGTCCCGCTTGTGCGCGTAGATGGGGTCGCCGGGTCCGTAGTTGACCGCGGGCACGCCGAGGGCGCTGAAGCGGGACACGTCGGTCCAGCCGAACTTGGGCTGGGCGCTGCCGCCGACGGCCTTCATGAAGGCCTCCGCCGCCGGGTGGGAGAGGCCGGGCAGGGCGCCGGGGCTCTCGTCGTCGACGACGAGATCGGCGATGTCGCAGCCGTCGAAGAACGCGCGGACGTACTCCAGGGCCTCGGCCGGGGAGCGGTCGGGGGCGTACCGGTAGTTGACCGTGACCGTGCAGGCGTCGGGGATGACGTTGGTGGCGACGCCGCCCTGGATCGCCACGGCGTTGAGGCCCTCGTGGTACTCCAGGCCGTCGATGACCGGCTTGCGCGGCTCGTACGCGGCGAGGCGGGCGAGGATCGGGGCGGCGGTGTGGATGGCGTTGGATCCCATCCAGGAGCGCGCGGAGTGGGCCCGCTCGCCCGCGGTGTGCAGGATGACGCGCAGGGTGCCCTGGCAGCCGCCCTCGACCTGGGCGTCGGAGGGCTCCAGAAGGACGGCGAAGTCGCCCTCCAGCCAGTCGGGGTGCGCGGCGGCGATCTTCCCGAGGCCGTTGAGGTCGGCGGCGACCTCCTCGTTGTCGTAGAAGACGAAGGTGAGGTCGCGGTTGGGCTCGGGGACGGTGGCGGCGATCCGCAGCTGGACGGCGACCCCGGACTTCATGTCGGAGGTGCCGCAGCCCCACAGGATGCCGTCCTCGTCGAGCCGCGAGGGCACGTTGTCGGCGATCGGCACGGTGTCGATGTGGCCGGCGAGGACGACCCGCTCGGCGCGGCCGAGCCGGGTGCGGGCGACGACGTTGTTGCCGTACCGGTCGACGGTGAGGTGCGGCAGGGTGCGCAGCGCCTGCTCGACGGCGTCCGCGAGCGGCCGCTCGGTCCCGCTGACGGACGGGAAGTCGACGAGGGCCGCGGTGAGCGCGGCCCCGTCCTGGGTCAGGTCGAGGGGCGCGTCGAGCGGGGTGATGTCAGCCATGTGCCGACCCTAACGCGGCCTCCAGTACGGTGGGCCCCGTGTCCGAGCCCACCCGCCCCGCCCGTCGCGGCCGCCTCGCCCGTTCCGCGGCCGCCTTCGCCGTGCTCCTCGGCCTCGCCTCGTACGTGGCCCTGCACCAGATGACGGGGAGCAAGGGCACCCCCCGGTGCGGTGTGGGCAGTGGCGACAACCGCTACGAGTTCACGCCGGAGCAGGCGTCGAACGCCGCGACGATCTCCGCGGTCGGTACGACCCGGGGTCTGCCGGAGCGCGCGGTGACGATCGCGCTCGCGACCGCGCTCCAGGAGTCGGCGCTGCGGAACATCGAGCACGGCGACCGGGACTCGCTCGGCCTCTTCCAGCAGCGGCCCTCGATGGGCTGGGGGACGCCGGCGCAGATCATGGACCCGGTGTACTCGGCGACCCGGTTCTACGAGGGCCTGGAGAAGGTTCCGGGGTATTCGCGGCTGCCGCTGACGGTGGCGGCGCAGAAGGTGCAGAAGAGCGGTTTCCCGCAGGCGTACGCGAAGCACGAGCCGGACGCCACGCTCCTCGCGGCCGCCCTGACGGGCCGGTCCCCGGCGGCGCTGACCTGTACGGCGAACGAGACGGAGGGGCGGCCGGGCGACCCCGAGCGGGTCCGCGCGGAGCTGGTCCGGGCGTTCGGCGAGAAGGCGGCGCCGGAGGCGGTGACGGCTGGTCCGAGCGCGGACCGTTCGGCGGCCGGGGCTCCGGTGCTCGTGGTGCCGGTACGGGGTGTGGCCGGGTCGGGGACGGCGGGGGCCGGGGCGGACGGCCGGCGCGGCTGGGAGCTGGCGCAGTGGGCGGTGGCGCGGTCGGAGACGCTGCGCATCACCGAGGTCGTCTACGGGGACCGGGTGTGGCGCGCGGGCGAGGCGCTCGGGGGCTGGTCGAAGCTTCCGGCGGCCGAGGCCCCGGACTCCTCGAAGGGGGCGTCCGAGGCCGCGGACGCGGCTGCCGCGGGCGGGGAGACCGTCCGTATGCGACTCGCTCAGTAGCCGGTCACCCGTACGGCGATTCACTCGCCCGTGGCATGGACCCGGTTCGCGTCCGGAGAAATTCGCGACCCTTCCGCGCCGCTTTTCGCACCCTGCGCCCCACCCGCCCAATCCCCTTGCCGGGCAAGGGAAGTGACGGTTCGCCAGGGGCCGGGACAATGACGCGTTCGTCCGTTTTCCTCCCCACCCGACAATACGACGCATTGCCAATTCTTTACCTTCGACCTCCGCAACCTCACCCGCCCCAGGGCCGGTTGTCACTGCGTCCGAACCACACCTCGCACCTCGTCGAAGGAGCACCATGACCCTCCCCCTGACCCGTCGGATCGCCCGCGCCGCCCTCATCCTCGCGGCCGGAGCAGCCCCCGTGGTCGGTGCGGCCGGCTCCGCGAGCGCCCTGGACCACAACCTCGCGCCGACCGGCGCCCTCGGCGGCGTCTCCGCCCTGGACGCCGCCGGTGCGGGCACCGCCGTCGACAGCGCCTCGCAGACCGCCACCGGCGTCGTCGGCGCCACCGGCAGCAAGGCCGTCGGCACGGCCGTCCCCGCCACGGGCAAGACCGTCGGCGCGGCGGGCAAGACCGCCACCCCGGCCGCCCAGAAGGTCGCCGGTGACACCGCCGGCAGCGCGGGCGAGGTCGTCGGCAAGACCGCCGGCGCCGCCGCCGAGAGCGCGGAGGGCCCGACCGGCGGCGCCCTGGGCGGCGGCCTCGGCGGCCTGCCGACCGGGCAGACGCTCGGCGGCCTGCCGATCGGCTGACCGCACGCACCACAGCGGGCGAGGGCCCGGGGAGCATCCGCTCCCCGGGCCCTCGCCCGCTGTGCTGCCCGTCTCGTCCGGCGGTCAGCCCAGGCGCTTGACCGCCGCCTCGACACGCTCGTCCGTCGCCGTGAACGCGACCCGCACGAACCGCTCGCCCGCCTCGCCGTAGAAGTCGCCCGGCGCCACCAGGACGCCCTTCTCCGCCAGGTACGCCACGGTCTCCCAGCACGGCTCGTCCCGGGTCGCCCACAGGTACAGGCTCGCCTCGCTGTGCTCGATCCGGAAGCCGTGGGCCTCCAGCGCCGCCCGCAGCGCCGCCCGGCGGGCCGCGTACCGCTCCCGCTGTCCGGCCACGTGCGCGTCGTCGCCGAGCGCCGCCACCGTCGCCGCCTGGACCGGCGCCGCGGTCATCATGCCGCCGTGCTTGCGGATCTGGAGCAGCTCACCGAGCACGGCCGCGTCGCCCGCGATGAACGCGGCCCGGTAGCCGGCCAGGTTGGAGCGCTTGGAGAGCGAGTGGACGGCGACGATCCCCTCGTACGAACCGCCGCAGACGTCCGGGTGCAGGACGGAGACCGGATCGGCCTCCCAGCCCAGCTCCAGGTAGCACTCGTCGGAGAAGACGAGGACACCGTGTTCCCGCGCCCAGGCCACGATCCGGGTCAGCTCCTCCGGGGAGAGGACCCTGCCGGTCGGATTGGACGGGGAGTTGAGCCAGAGCAGCTTCAGACCGGCCGGGTCGAGTTCGGTCGGGTCGTCGTAGACGACCGCCTCCGCGCCGCAGAGCCGCGCGCCGACCTCGTACGTCGGGTAGGCGAGCCGCGGGTACGCGACCCTGTCGCCCGCGCCGAGACCCAGCTGCGTCGGCAGCCACGCCACCAGCTCCTTGGAGCCCACCACCGGCAGCACGTTCTCGTGGGCGAGGCCCACCGCGCCCAGCCGCCGCCCGCACCAGCCGGTGAGCGCGTCCCGCAGCTCCTTCGTCCCCCACACCGTGGGATAGCCCGGCGAGTCCGCCGCCGCGACCAGGGCCTCCTGGATCAGCGCGGGGACCGGGTCGACGGGCGTGCCGACCGAGAGGTCCACGATCCCGTCGGGGTGGGCCAGGGCCGTCTTCTTGTACGGCTCCAGCTTGTCCCACGGGAAGACGGGCAGGCGCGAAGAGACTGCGCTCACGGGTTGGCTCTCACTTCCTGTACGTACGGGGAAACGCCTCGGCCCCGCACGGCGGCCGACGCCGTACGGGACCGGATGCGGTCGATCAGCCGTTCTGCGGCGGCAGGGCGGCGATGAAGGGGTGGTCACGCTCGATCTCGCCGAGCTTGGAGGCACCACCGGGCGAACCGAGCTCGTCGAAGAACTCGACGTTCGCCTTGTAGTAGTCCTTCCACTCCTCCGGGGTGTCGTCCTCGTAGAAGATCGCCTCGACCGGGCAGACCGGCTCACAGGCCCCGCAGTCGACGCATTCGTCCGGGTGGATGTACAAGGACCGCTTGCCCTCGTAGATGCAGTCGACGGGGCACTCCTCGATGCACGCCTTGTCCTTCACGTCGACACAAGGCTGCGCGATGACGTAGGTCACGCTGTCGTTCCTCCTCGATAGGGCTGGTCTGCGCGGGAGCGCGGCGTCGTCGATGCCCGCACCTAGTATCTCCGTTCTTGAGGGCGATCCGAACAGGAGGGGCGGAGAAGCTGTGGAATTCACCGGCGGAGGGCGCCTTGAGGTCCGAATTACCAGCGCTGACGTGGGAAAACGTGTCTCCGTTCGGTACGTGACGGAGGCGCCGGCGGCGAGTGGGAGATTCACCGACGCGGTCGGAGTTCTCACATCATGGGACGACTCTGTGCTGCTGATCACACGAAAGAGCGGCGAGAGCGTCCGCATCGCGGAATCCGCGCTGGTCGCGGGGAAGACCGTGCCCGCCGCCCCGGCCCGCCGTCGCGGCCCCTCGGCCACCTTCCCCGAGCTGGCGCGGGCCACCGCGCGCGCGTGGCAGCCCGTCGAGAGCGAGCAGCTCGGCGAGTGGACCCTGCGGGCCGCCGACGGCTTCACGCGGCGCGCCAACTCCGCGCTCCCGCTCGGTGATCCCGGCATGCCGGTCGGCGAGGCCCTGACACACGTGCGCGCGTGGTACGCGGCCCGGGGGCTCCCCGCGTACGTGCAGACCGCCACCGGCGCCGAGGGCACCCAGGAGCTGCTCTGTGCCGCGCTCGACCGGCACGGCTGGCGGCGCGAGGTCTCCGCCGAGGTACGCGTCGGAGCGCTCGCCCCGATCGGCGACCTGGACGCCGACATCTCCGCCGTACGCCTCTCCCCGACGGTCGACGAGGCCTGGCTGCGCCGCTACCAGCGCTTCGGCGAGCCGAACCCGGCGGTGGTGCCGGTGCTCACCTCCGGCCCCCGGGTGTGGTTCGCGTCCGTGGCGGGCACGGGAGAGGTACCCGCGGCGATCGGGCGGTGCGTCGTCGACGGACGCTGGGCCGGCTTCATGGCCGTCGAGGTCGCCCCCGACCGGCGACGCCGCGGTCTGGCGACGTCCGTCATGACGGCGCTCGCCCGACAGGCGCTGGACGAGGGCGCGTCGGCGGCCTGGCTGCAGGTGGAGGCGGACAACGACGGCGCGCGGGCCCTGTACGACGGGATGGGCTTCGCGCCCCACCACCACTACCACCACTACCGATGGGCGGAGGCGTGACGGAGGACGTACCACCACCGGACGGAGCCGGGGACGCGTGCGAGGGGGCGGACCCGGCCGACTGGCGGCGGGAGTTCGCGGAGGAGGCACGGTCCGAGCGGCCCGACCTGGCCAGGCTCTGCCTGCTGATCGGCGCGGTGGCCGACCCCACCGTGACCCGGCACGCCCTGGACGAGGCCGAGATCGAACTCGACCGCCTCGCCGGGCTCGTCCCGTACGCCACCCGGGTCACCGGCGACTGGACCGGCGCGCTCGCCGAGCTCCTGGGCCGGCACGAGGGCTTCGAGGGCGTGCCCGCCGACTACCAGCGTCTGGAGTCCTCGCTCCTGCACGAGGTGCTCCGCCGTCGCCGGGGCCTGCCCATCCTGCTCTCCGTCGTCTGGATGGAGGTCGCGCGCAGGGCCGGCGCCCCCGTGTACGGACTCGGGCTGCCCGGCCACTTCGTCGTCGGCTTCGGCGACCCCGCCGACCTGAACCTCGCCGACCCCTTCGCGGGCGGCCGCGCCATGACCGGCGCGGACGCCGAACTCCTGGTGACGAGCGCGACGGGCGAGGCCCTCGACCGCTCGATGCTGCGGCCCGCCGAGCCCGGCGCGATCGTGCTGCGCGTCCTCAACAACATCCGCGCCTGGGCGGCCCCCCGCCCGGAGCGCTCCGACGTGGCCCTGTGGGCGGTGGAACTCTCGCTCCTCCTCCCGTCCCATCCGGCCCGGCTCCGTTACGAACGCGCCGAGCTGCTCGTCCAGCGCGGCGACTTCCTCACGGGTGCGGCCGAGATGGAGGCGTACGCGCAGGTGATGGACGCGGTGGACCCGGACTCGGCGACGACGATCCGGCGACGGGCGCGGGCGGCACGGGCGCGGCTGAACTAGCGACGCCCGGGGGAACGGAGAGGGGGCGGGGCGGCCGGATTCGAACCGGCGTCCTCCGAGATGCTGTCGCGGCGCACTACCTCTGTGCTACGACCCCGCCCTTGCCCCGGATGCTAGGCGTTCGGGCGGCGGGCGCGCGAGCGGATTTCGCGCGGGGGCCGCGGGCCGACCGGCCGGAGGACGGAGTTGCCGGCGGCACGGTCGCGTCGCGGCCGGACCCCGTGCGCGCGGCGGCAGAATGCGGGCCATGCCGCTGACCGCTGACATCCTCGTCGCCCTCGTCGCCCTGCTGCACGCCTACATCCTGGTGATGGAGATGTTCCTGTGGGAGAAGGAGACCGGTCGTCGCTTCTCCGGCTTCGACGCCAGGACGGCGCGTGACACCGCCGCGATGGCCGCCAACCAGGGGCTCTACAACGGCTTCCTCGCCGCCGGGCTCGTCTGGGGGCTGATCGCCGACGACCCGACCGGGTTCCGGGCGCAGGTGTTCTTCCTGTCGTGCGTCGTGATCGCCGGCCTCTACGGCGCCGCCACCGCCAACCGCCGCATCCTCTTCGCCCAGGCCCTGCCCGGCGCGCTCGCCCTCTCGGCCGTCCTCGTCGCCCACTACTGAGCAGCACACCGAGCGAAAGGCCTTCGATGCGGACCCCTCACGGCCCCGGCGCGTTCGTCGCGCACACGGGTACCGACGTCTACGGACCCGGCAAGGTCATCGGCGTGGACGGCGTCCATCGGCGGGTGCGGTTCACGCGCTTCGTGGCGACGATCCGCGCGGACGACCTCCGGGCCGCCTCGCCCGCCGAGGCCCGGGAGGTCCGGGCCTGGCTGCGGGACCGGCGGGAGCGGTACGGGGGCTCGTGGTGAGCGCCACGCGCCGAGCCCCCGGCCGACGTGGGTCGGGCGGGGGCTCGGGGCGTGGTGGACGGGACGGTCAGCCCTCGCCCGACAGGTCGATCGTCTTGGTGCGTTCGGCCAGGTTCTTGCCCATCAGCGCGTCGCGCATCACGAAGGCCACGTCGTCGGCGGAGACCTCGTGCTTGGTGCCGTCACCCTTGGTGATCATGATGCCGTCGAAGGCGCCGTCGAGGAGCCGCTCGATCGCCTTCTTGTCGTAGACCTCGACCAGCCGGCCGTCGACGGCCTTCATGGAGAGGATCTGCGGCAGCGACCGCGCCGGGCCGAAGTCGATGTGCCTGCCGCCCGCGTAGATCCTGATCAGGCCGGACATGGCGGGGGTGGCGAACTCCTTCATCGCCCGGTCCAGCTCGGCCTTGGTGACGGTCGGCTGGCGGGTGGCGACCGGCAGGTCGACCAGCCTGCTCTGGCCCGTCTCGACCTGGGCACGGAAGGCGTCCCGGACGGAGATCATCGAACGCTGGATGTCGATGGCCTTGCCGGGCTTGCCCTCGACGGGCGTCACCTTGTTCGGGGTGAACAGGATGGTGCCCTCGGTCGCCGACGCGGAGGCGCCCGCGATGTCGGTCAGGGCGACGGCGAGCTTCTCCTCGTCGACCGGGAAGAGCGGCTTGGCGACCCGCTCGCCGCCGAAGAGGGAGCCGATCACCGAGACCGGGTTGTAGTCGCTGCCCGCGGCGGCGCGGACGGTCTCCTGGCTGTCGAGCGCGAGGCCCGCCTTCTCGGGCGCCAGCTCGACCTTCTTGCCGCCGATGCCGAGCTGGATCGGGGCGGCGGCGCGCTTGCCGAGGGCCGCGTCCAGCTTGTTGACGGCCTCCTCCTTCGTACCGCCGCCGATGTCCACGCCGAGCACCGTGGTGCCCTTGGGGACGTCGGAGTGGTTGAGGAGCAGTCCGGCGCCGTAGGCGATGCCGGCGGCGCCGATGACTCCGACGGCGAGGAGGACCAGCTTGGAGCGGCCCTTCTTCGCCGGGGCGCGACCGGGGGCCGCGGCCTGGCGCGGGGCGGGCGCGGGGGCCGGGCTCGCCTGCTCCTCGATGCGCGGGGTGAGGTTCGGGCGGGCCGCCTTCGGCGGGACGACCGGGATGCCGCTGGTGAGCGTGTCCCCGGAGATGTGGCCGTCGGCCTGCTGTCCGTGACCGGCCGGGCCGCCGCCGGGGCCGGAAGTCGGCGCGGGCGCCTGCGGGGTCAGCACGGCGGTGTCGTCGGACAGGCGGGGAGCGCCGCCGGGGAACGGGGAGCCCGCGCCCTGGCCGCCCGGCCCCTGGCCCTGGCCCGGCCCCTGGCCCTGGAAGGGGTTTCCCGCGGCCGGGCCGCCCAGTGAGGCGGTGCCGGTGACCGGGCCCGTCGTGGGGCCGGCCGGTGCGGCCGGGCCACGGTACGCGGGCGTACCGCCGTCCGGCGTCCCGGTGTACATCGGGGTTCCGCCGGCGGGGGTGCCGTCGTACGTCGGGGTCCCGGCGCCCGGCGTGCCGTCGTATTCCGGGGTCCCGGCGCCGGGAGCGCCGTCGAACATCGGGGTTCCGCCCGCCGGCGTGCCCGGGTACATCGGCGTACCCCCCGCCGGGGTCCCGTCGTAGCGGGGCGTGCCGCCCGCCGGGATGCCGCTCTCGTACAGCGGGTTGCCGGGGGCGGGCCGGCCGGCGCTCACCGGGCGGCTCGACGGGCTGTTGCCGACCGTCGGCACACCGGACGTCGCGGAGCCCGCGAAGCCCGTGCCCTGGGCGTCCGGTCCGGCGAGGCCCTGGGCGGGCTTCGGCGCCGGAGCGGGCGCCGGGGGCAGCGCGGGTGTGGGAGCCGGGCCCTGGGGCGCCGCCTTGCGGGGCGCGAACCAGTCGCTCGTCTCCTTCGCCCTCGGCTCCTCCTCCGCCCGCGGCGGCTCGGGGGCCGGCACCGGCTGGGGCGCGGGCTCGGGCTCCACGACGGGGGCGGGCTCCGGCGCGGGCGTCTCGTTGACCGTCTGGCGGACCACGACCGGCGGGATCGGACGCGAACCCGGGATGTTGATCCGGATCCGGGTCGTCAGCGTCGTCTCGGTCTTGGGCTCCTCCGGCGGTGCGGACGCGGCGGCGGTCTCCTCCGGCGCGTCCTGCGAGGGGTGGAGCGACGGATACTGGCGGGATCCGTACGGCGGTGTACCCGAGGGGTACGCGGCTCCACCGCGCCTCTGGGCGCCGGAGGACGAACTGTCAGTCTCTCGACCAGTTTCACGACTCAAAGCAGGATCTCCCGGTTGGCTCCACCGCCCGCTCTTGCTGAGCCTCGTGTAACCCGGGCGGTTCGGCGGCGCGCACCACCATACTGGCCGCCGCCGTCTCATACCTGACCCTCGGGTGACGGACGACGGGCAATCCGGCCGAAGTCAGGGCGTCCCCGGACTCAAGTCGTCCTGTTCACGGGGTCGGTCGCGGCAGCCGGGCCAGCGTGGTGCACATCACAGCGATGCCCATGCCCCCGAAGAGGAAGAGCAGCTCACCGACGCCTCCGCCGAACACCCCGTCCCCCTCGGGACGTCCGAAGCTGAGCAGGATGACGGCGACGAGCCAGCCGCCTCCGCCCGCGGCGACGCCGATCTGGGTGCCGGTCGCGCGCAGCCCTCCGTAGAAGAGGGCGGCGGTGGCGAGGAGGGCGAGGACCAAGCCGCCGGGGAGCCAGGCGGCTTGGACGAGGGCGCCCGCGGTGCCGACGAGGACGCCGAGGACGGCCAGGCCCGCGTACCAGGCGATACGGACGTTGCGGGAGGCGGGGAAGGGGCCCGACGAGGAGGGGCTCACAGGGTTCATGCCTTCACTCCCGCGAAGAGGTCCGTCTCGCGGACGCCGGCGGGAGCGCCGTGGACGCCCCGCACCAACTCGTAGTACTCGGTGGTCAGGATCGGCTGGCCCAGGTCGTTGGAGAGGGCGAAGAACGGACCGTCGACCGCGACTTGGGTGGCGTGCGCGGCCATCGCCGCGCTCTTGCGGGCCGCCTGTTCCGGGCCCGCCTCGATCTCCGCGGTGATCCGGTCCTCGTCCACGACGCCGGGGACGTCGTCGACGGCCGCGACGGCCGGGAAGACGGAGCCCTCGGCGCGGAGCCGGGCGAAACCGGCCTCGACGACCGGGCGCGGGACCCGGTTCCAGTAGATCTTCGCGATCGCGTGGGCCGGCCCCAGGTCGGGGCGGTGGGCCGGGTCGGCGGCGAGTTCGGCGGCGCGCATGGCGACCCGGTGGGCCTGGATGTGGTCCGGGTGTCCGTAGCCGCCGTCGGGGTCGTAGGTGACCAGGACCTGCGGGCGGGTCTCCCTGATCACCTCGACGAGGTACGGGGCGGCGGTGTCGACGTCCGTGTTCCAGAAGGCGTTCTCACGCTTGTTCTGTTCGACGCCCATCATCCCGGAGTCGCGGAAGCGCCCGGGGCCGCCGAGGAAACGGTGGTCGGTGACGCCCAGCTCGGTCATCGCGGCGGCGAGTTCGCCGACGCGATGGGGGCCGAGCCGGTCCTCCCGGTCGGGGGCCAGGTGGGCGAGGCCGGGCGGGATGACCTCGCCCTCCTCGCCGAGCGTGCAGGTGACCAGGGTGACGAGGGCGCCCTCGGCCGCGTACCTGGCCATGGTGACGCCGTTGTTGATCGACTCGTCGTCCGGGTGCGCGTGCACGAGCAGCAGACGGCGGGCGGGGAGATCGGACATGTCCCCACCCTACGAGGTCCGGCCGACGGCGAGCCCGGCACATGGGCTCAGGACAGCGGGCTCAGAACTTGAGGCCGCCGACCATGTTCGCCACGTTCGTGGTGAGGGTGCTGATGGACGGGGCGATGGACGAACTCGCCAGGTAGAAGCCCAGGAGCGCGCAGACCGCCGCATGTCCAGCCTTCAACCCGGATTTCCGGATCAGAAGGAAGACGACGATCGCCAGCAGCACCACCACGGAGATCGAGAGTGCCACGGCGGTTCACCTCCACACTTCTTCGGTCGGATATTCGAGTGGTTCGGTCGATCAGCATGTGCCAGAGGGCAGGCCCGTCGGATGCATACCCACCTAGCGCTACGGATCATAACTATCCGTGCGGCCGCATCGATCGGCGGACGGAGGCACGAGGGGGGCGCACGGCGCTAGTTTCAGCCGCATGACCTTGTCTCGACAGCAGCCGGCCACACCCTCGGCCGGGCTCTCCTTCCCTCGCCAGCACGCCCGGACCCAGCGGTTCACCCTGGGGGTTCCGCGTGGCTTCTCGGTCTCCCCGGACGGGGAACGCGTGGTGTTCGTCAGATCCGCCTCGGGCACGGACCGTTCGCACCGGCTCTGGGTCCTCGACCTGCCCCGCGACGGCGGCCCGCCGGTGGAGCGGGTGGCGGCCGACCCGGAGGTCCTGCTCGCGGGGGCGGACGAGGAGCTCTCGCCGCAGGAGCGGGCGCGCCGGGAGCGGAGCCGGGAGGGCTCGGCCGGTGTGGTGGCGTACGCGGTGGACGGGGCCGTGGAGTTGGCCGCCTTCGCCCTGTCGGGGCGGCTGTTCACGGCGGAGCTGCGGGCGGGGACGGCGCGTGAGCTGCCGGTGCCCGGCCCGGTGATCGACCCCCGGCCGTCGCCGGACGGACGCTTCGTGGCGTACGTGACGGGGGGCGCGCTGCGGGTGGTCGGCGCGGACGGTTCGGGCGACCGGGAGCTGGCCGCTCCGGAGGACGGACACGTCTCCTACGGATTGGCCGAATTCATCGCCTCCGAGGAGATGGCCCGGGACCGGGGGTTCTGGTGGTCCCCCGCCTCGGACCGGCTGCTCGTCGCGCGCGCGGACGACCGTGCGGTGCGGCGCTGGTGGATCGCCGACCCGGCGCACCCGGACCGGGAGCCGCAGCGGGTGGCGTACCCGGCGGCGGGTACGGCCAACGCGGAGGTCCGGCTCTTCGTCCTGGGCCTCGACGGGGCGCGTACGGAGGTCGGGTGGGACCGGGAGCGGTACCCGTACCTGGCGCGGGTCCACTGGTCGGCGGCCGGGGCGCCGCTGCTCCTCGTGCAGGCACGGGACCAGCGCGAGCAGCTGTTCCTGACGGTGGACCCGGAGTCCGGGGAGACCACGACCGTGCGGGCGGAGCGGGACCCGGTGTGGCTGGACCTGCTGCCGGGGGTGCCGGCGTGGGCGCCGGACGGGCGGCTCGTGCGGCTCACCGACGAGAGCGGGGCCCGCGCCCTGGCCGTCGGGGACGAGGTGCTCACCGACGACGCGCTGCACGTCCGCGCCGTCCTCTCCGTCGGGGACGAGGACGTCCTGGTGTCGGCGTCGGCGGGCGCGGGCGCCGCCCGGCCGGAGACCGGTGAGGTCCATGTGTACCGGGTGACCGGTCAGGGCGCCGAGCGGCTCTCCGAGGGCGTCGGGACGCACGGCGCGGTGCGCTCCGGGGAGGTGACCGTCCTCGTGTCGGCGCGGCCGGAGGAGCCGGGGAGCGTGGCGCGGGTGCTGCGGGACGGCGAGCAGGTCGCGGTGGTGGCCTCGTACGCCCAGCGGCCGGTGATCGGCGCCCGGGTGCGGTTCACGGAGGCGGGGGTCCGGCGCATCCCCTGCGCGGTGCTGCTGCCCTCGGGGTACGAGGAGGGGGACGGGCCGCTGCCGGTCCTGATGGACCCGTACGGCGGGCCGCACGGGCCGCGGGTGGTCGCCGCCCACAATCCGCATCTGACGTCCCAGTGGTTCGCCGACCAGGGCTTCGCGGTGGTCGTGGCGGACGGGCGGGGCACGCCGGGCCGCTCCCCGGCCTGGGAGAAGGCGATCGCGCGGGACCTGTCGCCGACCCTCGACGACCAGGTGGACGCGCTCCAGGGCCTCGCCGACCGCTTCCCGCTGGATCTGGAGCGGGTGGCGATCCGGGGCTGGTCGTACGGCGGGTACCTGGCGGCGCGGGCGGTGCTGCGGCGGCCCGACGTCTTCCACGCGGCCGTCGTGGGGGCGCCGGTGACGGACTGGCGGCTGTACGACACCCACTACACGGAGCGCTACCTCGGCACCCCGCAGGACCACCCCGAGGTGTACGCGGCGCAGTCGCTGCTCACCGACGACGGGCTGTCCGCGCCGGAGGTGCCCGTGCGGCCGATGATGATCGTCCACGGTCTCGCGGACGACAACGTGGTGGTCGCGCACGCCCTTCGGCTCTCCTCCGCGCTGCTCGCGGCGGGCCGGCCGCACGAGGTGCTGCCGCTGTCCGGGGTCACGCACATGACGCCGCAGGAGCAGGTCGCGGAGAACCTGCTCCTGCTCCAGGTGGACTTCCTCAGGCGCTCCCTGGGCCTGGACCGGGGCTGAGTCACCAGCCGGGCGGCGGCGGGTACGGCGGGGCCGGGGGCGGCGTCCCGGCCGCCGGGTGGGGGCTGGGCGCGGCGGCGGGGGCGCCGCGCCCGGCGAGGAGGACGAGGACGGCGGCGCCGGAGAGCAGTCCGAGGAAGGCGGTGAGGACGCCCAGCCGGTCGGGGGTCGGGATGTCGCCGAAGTGGCCGACGAGTTCGTACCGGATGGTCCGCGCGACCTCGGCGAGGCCGCCGAGCGCCAGGAAGGTCCCGGCGAGCAGCCCGAAGGCCCGGCTGTGGCGGGCCCGTACGAAGGCGGAGACGGCGGCCGTGCCGTACAGGGAGAGGAGGACCAGCGACAGCCAGCCGGGCGGGGGCGCGAGGGCCGCCTTGATGACGGACCGGCCGCCGGTGAACCGGTCGACGGTGATCTCCAGGGGCAGTTCGGTGGCCCAGTACAGCTCCCACAGGGCGAGGACGAGAGCGCCGACCGCGAGGAGGACTCCGGCGGCGACGGCGGGGCCGGTACGGGGCCGGGTGGGCGTCGGCCCGTACGCGGCGGCGGGGCGGCGGCCGACGGCGACGGTGACGATCAGAGCGGCGGCGAGGCCCAGTTCGAGGAGCGCGGTGACGAGGGGCCCGCTGTCGGAGGCCCAGAGGCCGGGCAGGCGCACGGCGAGGGTGACGGTGCCGGTGGCGGCGAGCGCGGAGGCGGCGTGCCGGGAGCGGAGCGCGGCGACGGCGGTGACCACGGAGACGGCGAGGAGCACCGGGTCGGTCAGCGAGGTGGTGGACCGGCCCCGGATGAGGAAGTGGTGGTCCCCGGCCCAGTACCAGGCGAGGTCGGAGGGCGAGCCGAGCGCGGCGAGATCCTTGAGGATCCACACGGCGGCGATGAGGGCGAGCGCGGCGCAGAGCGCGGCGCCCGTGAGTCGTGCCGGTCGTGTCACAGTCACGGTCCCGATACTCACGGTCGCCACCGACCGAAACAAGCGATTCCGCGGATCCTCCGGCCACCGCTTCCGGGCCCCTCCTCGGCAGGGCCGGCGAGTGAGCCGAAGGGGCGCGTCGGGGGAACGGGCCGCCCGGGCGCGCGGAGGCCCGTGAGGAACGAGCGGGTCGAGCACGACCGGGACCGTGAGCCCGACTCCAGCGCCCCGGAGGCGAACCGAGCCCAAAAAGAGGGGTGCGTGAGCCGAAGGGGCGCGTCGGGGGAACGGGCCCGGGCGCGCGGAGGCCCGTGAGGAACGAGCGGGTCGAGCACGACCGGGACCGTGAGCCCGACTCCAGCGCCCCGGAGGCGAACCGAGCCCTAAAAAAAGGGGGGCGGGTGCGACCGGGCCGGGGCGCCATGACGCGCCCGGCCCGGTCCACGGCACCCGCACGGCCGTACGTGGTGCAGCCTGTCGTGTTCGTATATCGGAACCGATTCCGTGAAGTTGCCCGCGCGTTAAGGCGTATCGGGCTTGCGGAGGCGGTCGTCCGGAGGCGGGCCGGGTTCGTCGGTCCCGGTCTCCGGGGGGACGACCTGCTTCTCCTCCGCGAAGTGGCAGGCCGAGTCGTGTCCGGCGGGGCTGTCCGTGAGGCGGAAGACCGCCGGGACGGCCAGTTCGGGGATCTCCAGGGCGCAGCGTTCCTGGGCCTTCCAGCAGCGGGTGCGGAAGCGGCAGCCGGAGGGGATGTTGGCCGGGGAGGGGACGTCGCCGGTGAGGATGATGCGTTCGCGGTGGGCGCGGGCGTCCGGGTCGGGGACGGGGACGGCGGAGAGCAGCGCCTGGGTGTAGGGGTGGGTGGGGTGGTCGTAGATCTGGGTGTCGGTGCCGATCTCGACGATCCGGCCGAGGTACATGACGCCGACCCGGTCGGAGATGTGCCGCACGATCGAGAGGTCGTGGGCGATGAAGACGTACGACAGGGAGAACTCGGACTGGAGCTTGTCCAGGAGGTTGACGACCTGGGCCTGGACGGAGACGTCGAGGGCCGAGACCGGTTCGTCGGCGACGATGATCTCGGGCTGGAGGGCGAGGCCGCGGGCGATGCCGATGCGCTGGCGCTGGCCGCCGGAGAACTGGTGCGGGTAGCGGTTGATGTACTCGGGGTTGAGGCCGACGACGTCGAGGAGGTCCTGGACCTTCTGCCGACGCGAGCCCTTGGGGGCGACCTCGGGGTGGATCTCGTACGGCTCGCCGATGATGTCGCCGACGGTCATGCGCGGGTTGAGCGAGGTGTACGGGTCCTGGAACACCATCTGGATGTTGCGGCGTACGGCCTTCAGGGCGCGTGGCGAGAGCTTGGTGATGTCCTCGCCCTTGTAGCGGATGGTCCCCGAGGTGGGGCGCTCCAGGTTGACCAGCATCTTCGCGACGGTCGACTTGCCGCAGCCCGATTCGCCGACGATGCCGAGGGTCTCGCCGGCGGCGAGGTCGAAGTCGACGCCGTCGACGGCCTTGACGGCGCCCACGTGCTTCTTGAAGACGATGCCCCGGGTGAGCGGGTAGTGCTTGTGCAGGTCCCGTACTTCGAGAATCGCCTCAGCCATGGAGGCACTCCTTCCAGAAGTGGCAGGCGCTGGAGCGCGGCACCGGGGACTCGGTCACGTCGTACAGCGGGGGCACGTCGGTCCGGCAGACGTCCTGGGCCATGGGGCAGCGCGGGTTGAACGCGCAGCCGGGCGGGATGTGCAGGAGGTTGGGCGGCAGGCCCTTGATCGCGTAGAGCTCCTGGCCCTTCTGGTCCAGGCGCGGGATCGATTCGAGGAGGCCCTTGGTGTACGGGTGGGCGGGGGCCTTGTAGATCTCGTGGACGGGGGCGCGTTCGACGATCCGGCCCGCGTACATGACGGCGATCTTGTCCGCGACGTCGGCGACGACGCCGAGGTCGTGGGTGATGAGGATGAGGCCCATGTGGAGTTCGCGCTGGAGCTCGGCGAGCAGGTCCATGACCTGGGCCTGGACGGTGACGTCGAGGGCGGTGGTGGGCTCGTCCGCGATGATCAGGTCCGGCTCCAGGGCGAGCGCCATCGCGATCATGATGCGCTGGCGCATGCCGCCGGAGAACTGGTGGGGGTACTGGCCGACGCGTTCCTTGGCGGCGGGGATGCGGACCCGGTCCATCAGCTCGACGGCCTTGGCCCGGGAGTCCTTCCGCGACATGCCCCGGTGGACCTGGAACATCTCGCCGAGCTGGTCGCCGACGCTGACGACGGGGTTGAGGGAGGACAGCGCGTCCTGGAAGATCATCGCCATCTTGGCGCCGCGGATCTTGCGCCGCTCGTCCTCCTTGAGCTTCAGGAGGTCCTGGCCCTGGAAGAGGATCTCGCCCTGGGTGATCTTCCCCGGGGGGATGTCGAGGATGCCCATGACGGCCTGGGCGGTGACGGACTTGCCGGAACCCGACTCGCCGAGCACGGCGAGGGTCTCCCCCGCGTCGACGGAGTAGTCGACGCCGTTGACCGCCTTGGCGACCCCGTCCCGGGTGTGGAACTCCACGTGCAGGTCGCGCACTTCGAGCAGCATGGGTCCCTACCTCAGCTTGGGGTCGAGGGCGTCGCGGACGGCGTCGCCGAGCATGATGAAGGCGAGCACCGTGACGGCGAGCGCGCCCGCCGGCCAGAGCAGCATGTGGGGGGCGTTGCGGATGTTCTGCGAGGCCGCCGAGATGTCGATGCCCCAGCTGACGGTCGGGGGTTTGAGCCCGACACCGAGGTACGAGAGCGTCGCCTCCAGGGAGATGTAGGTGCCGAGGGCGATCGTGGCCACGACGATGACGGGCGCGACGGCGTTGGGGGTGACGTGCCGCAGCATCATCCGGGTGTTGGAGGCGCCGAGGGCGCGGGCCGCCTGGACGTAGTCGTGCTGTTTGGCCGTGATGACGGAGCCGCGCGCGATGCGGGAGATCTGTGGCCAGCCGAGCAGGACCATGAAGCCGATGACGGGCCAGACGGTGTTGCTGGTGATGACGGACAGCAGCACCAGGCCGCCGAGGATGACGGGGATGGCGAAGAAGATGTCGGTGAGGCGGGACAGGGTCGCGTCCCAGGCGCCACCGAAGAAGCCGGCGAGGCCGCCGAGGAGGCCGCCGAGGAGGGCCACGCCGAGGGTGGAGAGGACGCCGACGGTGATGGAGGTCCGCGCGCCGTAGACGGTACGGGTGTAGACGTCGCAGCCCTGTGAGTCGTAGCCGAACGGGTGGCCCGGCTGGGATCCCTCCTGGGCCTTGGAGAGGTCGCAGTCGAGCGGGTCCCCCGAGGCGATCAGGGAGGGCCAGAGGGAGATGACCACGAGGAAGGCGATGATCAGTGCGGAGATGATGAAGATCGGATTGCGCCGGAGGTCCCGCCAGGCGTCCGACCAGAGGCTGCGGGGCTTCTCCCCGGGGCCCTGGCCGCCGCGGCCCTCGTCGTCGGGTTCGTGGCCGACCTCGATCGCCTCGTCCGTGGCGAGGTCCATCGTGCCGCCGGCGCCGGTCGACGCGATGGCGCCCTCGTTCTCATAGGGGTCGCGGTCAGGCATAGCGGATCCTGGGGTCGAGGACGGAGTAGAGAAGGTCGACGATCAGGTTCGCCAGCAGGAAGACCAGCACGAGGACGGTGGCGAAGCCGACCACCGTCTGGGTGTTCTGCCGGAGGATGCCCTGGTAGAGCTGGTATCCCACGCCGTGGATGTTGAAGATCCGCTCGGTGACGATGGCGCCGCCCATGAGCGCGCCGATGTCGGTGCCGATGAAGGTGACGACGGGGATCAGCGAGTTGCGCAGCAGGTGCCGGGAGATGACGCGGTGGCGCGGGAGTCCCTTGGCGACGGCCGTGCGCACGTAGTCGGCGCGGGCGTTCTCGCCGACCGAGGTGCGGGTCAGCCGGGTGACGTAGGCCAGTGAGACGGACGCGAGCACGATGCCGGGCAGGATCAGTTCGTTGAACGGGGCGTCGGAGGAGACGGTCGGGGAGACCCAGCCCCATTTGACGCCGAACAGGTACTGGAGCACGTATCCCGTGACGAAGGTCGGGATGGAGATCACGACGAGCGTGCCGATGAGCACGCCGGTGTCCACCGAGCGGCCGCGGCGGAGGCCGCTGAGCACGCCGAGGGTGATGCCCACGACGATCTCGAAGAGGATCGCCACGATCGTCAGGCGGAGGGTGACCGGGTAGGCCTCGATGAGGAGTTCGGTGACCGGCTGGCCGTTGAACGCGGTGCCGAAGTCGCCGGTGAACACGTTCCCCATGTAGGTGAGGTACTGCTGCCAGACCGGCTTGTCGAGGCCGTACTCCTGTCGCAGCTGGGCGGCGGTCGCGGGGTCGCACGCCCGGTCGCCGCAGAGGCCGGCGATCGGGTCGCCCATCACGTTGACCATCAGGAACAGCAGCAGCGTCGCCCCGAAGAACACGGGGATCATCTGTAGCAGGCGTCGAATCACATACCGGCCCACATCTCCTCCGTCCTTGGACGTCTGGTGTCTCGTTGGAGCGCGGGATCCGCCTGTCGGCCGGCGGCGTCGCGCCGGCCGACGGGCGGATCCGACGTCAGTTGACCTTGATCTGGTCGTAGACCGGGACGCTGAACGGGTTCAGGGACACGTTGCCGAGGCGCTCCGAGTAGCCGGCGCTGCCGTTCTGGTACCAGAGCGGGATGGCGCCCATGTCGTCGCGGAGGACTTCCTCGGCCTGCTGGAAGAGGCCGACGGCCTTCGCGGTGTCGGCCTCGGCGTTGGCCTCGTTCACGAGCTTGTCGAACTCCGGGCTGGTCCACTTGCCGTCGTTGGACGAGGCGTTGGTGTAGTACAGCGGCTGGAGGAAGTTCTGGATGAGCGGGTAGTCCATCTGCCAGCCGGCCCGGAAGGGTCCGTTGAGCTTCTGCGTGGTGACCTGGTTGCGGTAGTCGGCGAAGGTGCCGACGGGGTTGCCGACGCAGGCGGTGTTGTTGCCGAGGGCGCGGTTGATGGAGTTGCAGACCGCGTCGACCCACTGCTTGTGGGAGCCGGTGTCGGCGTTGTACGAGATCCGCATCGTGCCGCCGGGGATGCCGCCGCCCTCGGCGACGAGCTTCTTCGCCTCGGCCGCGTCGTACGTGCAGAAGTCGCCGCAGATGTCCTTGAAGCCGCCGTCCTCGCCGAGGACCGGGGAGGTCCAGTCGACGGCGGGGGTGCGGGTCTTCTGGAAGATCGTCTCGGTGATCTGGTTGCGGTCGATGGCCCGGGAGATGCCCTGGCGGAGCTTCTCCTGTCCGGGCTTGTTCCAGGCCGGGTCGTAGAACGGGAAGGACAGGGTCTGGATGATGCCGGCGGGGACGTTGATGTACCGGTCGCCGAGGTCGGCCTCGACGTTCTTGAGCTGGGTGGCGGGGATGTCGTCGACGAGGTCGAGGTTGCCGGCCGTCAGGTCGGTGTAGGCGGTGTTGTTGTCGGTGTAGACCTTGAGGGTCACGCCGCCGTTCTGGGCCTTGTCGGTGCCGGGGTAGGCGTCCCAGCGCTTGAGGGCCATCTGGGAGCCCTTGGAGTACGAGTCGACGGTGTACGGGCCGTTGCCGACGGGCTTCGAGAGCCAGGCCGCGTGGTCGTCGTAGAAGGCCTGCGGGAGCGGTGAGAAGGCCGCGTAGCCCAGGGTGATGGGCCAGGTGGAGAACTTCTGGGTGAGCTTGACCGTGAAGGTCTGGGGGCCGGTGACCTTGAGGCCGGACAGGGTCTCGGCCGTCGGCTCGCCCTTCTCGGGGTGGACCTTGTCGTACCCCTCGATCTGGCCGAAGAAGTAGGCGTTCTTCTGGTTGTTCTTCAGGTGGGCGCCGTAGTTCCAGGCGTCGACGAAGGACTTGGCGGTGACCTTCTCGCCGTTGGAGAAGGTCCAGCCGTCCTTGACGGTGATGGTGAAGTTGGTCGAGTCGGTGGTCTCGATCTTCTCGGCGAGCATGTCCTTGGCCTCGCCGGTCTTCGGGTCGTACTGCTTGAGCCCCCGGAAGATCATGGAGAGGACCTTGCCGCCCTGGACCTCGTTGGTGTTGGCGGGCTCCAGCGGGTTCTGCGGGTCGCCCCACGAGGAGGTCACGACTCCGTCGGCCCCTCCGCCACCGCCACTGTCGTCGCCGCCACCGCAGGCGGTCGCCGTGAGGGCGACGGCGGTGGCCAGAGCGGCCCACTTGGCGTGTGTGGCTCCGCGCATGGAGTGCCTCCCATATGTCCCTAAGCATGACTTAGAGCTCAATATCACCCGAAATCGGAAGGCCTGCATGTTGTCGGCACCCATCGGGGCGAGGGCGCCCGACGGGCAGTCAGCACGGGCGGGAGGCGCGGGGTTCCGGACACGGCGAAACGGCCGGCCCCCGGCGCCTGTGGGCGCCGGGGGCCGGCCGTGAGGATCGAGCGGTGTCAGTGCACCGGAACGACCTGCTTCTCCTCGGCGAAGTGGCACGCCGAGAGGTGCGCGGCCGGGGTGTCCAGACCCTGGAAACGCTCCGGGATCGCGAGGAGGGGGGCCTCCTGCGCGCACTTGTCCTGCGCCTTCCAGCAACGGGTGCGGAAGCTGCAGCCCGACGGCGGGTTCGCCGGCGAGGGGACGTCACCGGTGAGGATGATCCGCTCGCGGTGCGCGCGGGCCTCCGGGTCCGGCACCGGCACGGCGGAGAGCAGCGCCTGGGTGTAGGGGTGCGTCGGGTGCTCGTAGATCTGCTCGTCCGTACCGATCTCGGCCATCTTGCCGAGGTACATGACGCCGACACGGTCGGAGATGTGCCGGACGATCGACAGGTCGTGCGCGATGAAGAGGTAGGACAGGTTGTACTCGTCCTGGAGCTTCTCCATCAGGTTGATGACCTGCGCCTGGACGGAGACGTCCAGGGCCGAGACCGGCTCGTCGCAGATGATGATCTCCGGGTTGAGCGCGAGGCCGCGGGCGATGCCGATGCGCTGGCGCTGACCGCCGGAGAACTGGTGCGGGTAGCGGTTGATGTACTCGGGGTTGAGACCGACGACGTCGAGGAGCTCCTGCACCTTGCGGCGCCGGTCGCCCTTCGGGGCCACCTCGGGGTGGATGTCGAAGGGCTCGCCGATGATGTCGCCGACCGTCATGCGCGGGTTGAGCGAGGTGTACGGGTCCTGGAACACCATCTGGATGTTGCGGCGGACGGCCTTCAGCGCGCGCCCGGACAGCTTGGTGATGTCCTGGCCCTTGTAGAAGACCTCGCCGGCGGTGGCCCGCTCCAGGTTCATCAGGAGCTTGGCGACCGTGGACTTGCCACAGCCGGACTCGCCCACGATGCCGAGGGTCTCGCCCTGGTGGAGGTCGAAGGAGACCCCGTCCACGGCCTTGACCGCGCCGACCTGACGCTTGAACAGGATGCCCTGCGTCAGCGGGAAGTGCTTCTTCAGGTCGCGCACCTGGAGGATCGGCTCGCCACGGCCGACGGGGGCCTCGACAGCGGCGGCCACGGCCTCGTCGTTCTTGCTGAGGTCAGCCATGGATCGTCTCCTTCCAGAAGTGGCAGGCGCTGCCGCGACCCGGAAGTTCCGCGCCGTCCTGCTCGGTGACCGGCACGAGCGCCGGCACGTCCGTACGGCAGACGTCGTCCGCCTTCGGGCAGCGCGGGTTGAAGGCGCAGCCGGACGGGATCTTCAGCAGGTTGGGCGGCAGGCCCTTGATCGCGTAGAGCTCCTGGCCCTTCTGGTCCAGGCGCGGGATCGAGTCGAGGAGCCCCTTGGTGTAGGGGTGGGCCGGGCGCTTGTACAGCTCGTGCACCGGCGCCTGCTCCACGATCCGGCCCGCGTACATCACGGCGATCTTGTCCGCCACGTCGGCGACGACGCCGAGGTCGTGGGTGATCAGGATCAGACCCATGTTGTACTCGCGCTGGAGCTCCGCGAGGAGGTCCATCACCTGGGCCTGGACGGTCACGTCGAGCGCCGTGGTGGGCTCGTCCGCGATGATCAGGTCCGGCTCCAGGGCGAGCGCCATCGCGATCATGATGCGCTGGCGCATACCGCCGGAGAACTGGTGCGGGTAGTCGTTGACGCGAGCCGCGGCGGCCGGAATCTTGACCCGGTCCATCAGCTCGATCGCCTTGCCCTTGGCCTCCTTCTTGGAGAGGCCCTGGTGCACCCGGAACATCTCGCCGAGCTGGTAGCCGACGCTGAGCACGGGGTTGAGCGAGGAGAGCGCGTCCTGGAAGATCATCGCGATCTTGCTGCCGCGCACCTTGCGGTGCTCTTCCTCGGACATCTTGAGCATGTCCTGACCGCGGAAGAGGATCTCTCCCTTGGTCACGAACCCGGGCGGGGTGTCGAGGATGCCCATGATGGCCTGCGCGGTCACGGACTTGCCGGAACCGGACTCGCCGAGGACGGCGAGGGTCTCGCCGGCCTTCACGGAGTACGAGACACCGTTCACGGCCTTCGCGACGCCCTCGCGGGTGCGGAACTCCACATGGAGGTCCCGCACGTCGAGGAGCGGACCGTCGAAGGTCGCGCCGTCGCGCGGCGCGGGAACGCTCGCGGTCTTGTCGATGGTGGTCACTGCGTTCGTCCTTACTCTCAGCGCAGCTTCGGGTCGAAGGCGTCACGGACCGCGTCGCCGAGCATGATGAAGGCGAGGACCGTGATGGTGAGCATTCCGGACGGGAACAGCAGCGGGTGCAGTCCCTGCGAGATACGCCCCTGCGCCTCGGAGATCATCACGCCCCACGAGATGGCCGGGGGCCTGATGCCGATACCCAGGAAGCTCAGTGTCGCTTCTGCGCCGATGACGGCACCCAGCGAGATCGTGGCGACCACGATGAGCGGGGTGATCGAGTTCGGCAGTACGTGACGGAACATCATCCGCGAGGTGGAGGCACCGAGCGAGCGCGCGGCGGCCACGTAGTCGGCCTGCTTGACCTGCATGACGGCGCCTCGCATGACGCGGGCCATGGACATCCAGCCGACCACGGTCAGCGTCAGGACCACGGCCATGACGCCGGCGTTGCGCATGCCCTTCTCGTCACGGAAGTTGTTCAGGATGACGATCGCGGCGAGCAGCAGCGGCAGTCCGAAGAAGACGTTGGTGACGAACGAGAGGAGGGCGTCCGTCCACTTGCCGAAGAAGCCGCCGAGAACACCGACGAGGCCGCCGATGATCAGGGAGAAGACGGTCGTCAGCACACCCACGATGATCGAGTTGCGGGTGCCGTAGATGGTCTGCGAGTAGACGTCGCAGCCCTGGAAGTTGTAGCCGAACCAGGCGCTCCCGCTGGGGCCCTCCATCGAGTGCTTCAGGTCGCAGGAACCCGGGTCGACACTGGTGAAGAGGCCCGGGAAGGCCGCGATGACCAGGATCGCGAAGATGAGGACCGCCGAGACGAGGAACATCGGGCGGCGGACAAGGTCCCGGAAGGCGTCCTGCGCGAGACTGCGCGTCTTCTCCTGCTTCTGCGAGGCCGGGGCGGGCGCGGTGGGCCCGGCAAGGTCCTCGACGACCGTGTCGGTCTTCTGGGTCGTGTCACTCATAGCGAATCCTCGGGTCAAGCACGGCGTACAGCATGTCCACGACCAGCGCGGTGATCAGATAGACGAGCACCAGCAGGCTGACGAATCCGACGACCGCCGGACCGTCCTCCACGTTCAGCGAGCTGAACAGCTGGAAGCCCACGCCGGGGATGTTGAAGATGCCCTCGGTGACGATCGCACCGCCCATGAGGGAGCCGAGGTCGGCGCCCAGGTAGGTGACGACGGGGATCAGCGAGTTGCGCAGCACGTGGATGCCGATGACACGGCTCTTCGGCAGGCCCTTCGCCTTCGCGGTGCGGATGTAGTCGGCGCGGAGGTTCTCCGCGACCGACGCCCGCGCGAGGCGTGCGATGTAGGCGAGCGACACCGAGCCGAGCACCATACCTGGCAGCAGATAGCTGATGAATCCGTCGTCGGTTCCGGCGACGGGGAACAGTCCCCACTCCTGACCCAGGAAGGTCTGGCTGACGTTACCGAGCACGAAGATCGGGACGGCGATGACGAACAGGGTGGAGACGAGCACCAGGTTGTCGATGAAGCTGCCGCGGCGCATACCGGCGAGCACACCGGCGACGACGCCGATGACGAGCTCGAAGGCGAAGGCCACACCGGCGACCTTCAGCGTCTCGGGCCAGGCCTCGGCGAGGAGCTCGGCGATGGGCCGGCCCTGGGCGATGGACTCGCCGAAGTCGCCCTGGAGCAGCCCGGTGAAGTAGTACCAGTAACGGACGAAGAACGGGTCGTCCAGGTGGTACTGAGCGGTGAGCGTCGCTCTGATGTTGTCGGGTACGGGCTTCTCGCCGTACAGGTTCTGGATGGGGTCGCCACCCATCTGCGTGACGAGAAAGTAGACGATCAACGTGGTGCCGATGAAGACGGGCACCATCTGAAGGATTCGTCGAATGACGAACCGGCCCATGGATCCTCCTCGCGAGAAGCGGCGGGGGCTGGTGTGCCGGCCCCCGCCGCCGTTCTCGACTCTTAAATGTGGGTCAGATGCCTGAGGCCGTTAGGCCTTGGAGATCTTGGTGACGTCGACCCGGTTGAAGAGGTCCATCTCGACGTTCGACACGTTCTTGCTGTGCGCGAACACGTTCTTGCCGAAGCGGAGCGGGATCACCGGCATGTCCTGGACGAGGATGTCCTCGGCCTGCTGCCACAGCTTGATGGCCTCGGCGGAGGTCTTCGCGGCGCGGCCGTCCTCGACCAGCTTGTCGAACTTCTTGTTGCTGTAGCCGTAGTAGTTCGAGGAACCACCGGTGGTGAACAGCGGGCCCAGGTAGTTCTCCATGGACGGGTAGTCCATGATCCAGCCCATGCGGAACATGCCGGAGAACTTCTTCTGCTCGACCTGGGTCAGCAGCTCGGCGAACTGCGGGACGGCCGTGCCGACGCAGTCGACGCCGAGGTTCTTCTTGATCTGGTTGCAGGTGGCGTCCACCCACTCCTTGTGAGCACCATCGCCGTTGTAGCCGATGTTGATCTTGTTGCCCTCGACGCCGCCGGCCTTCGCGAGAAGGGCCTTGGCCGCGGTCGGGTCGAACTTGCAGGAGTCACCGCAGGTGTTGTCGCGGTAGCCGCCGACGACCGGGGACACGAAGGAACGCGCCGGGGTCTGCGAGTCGTTGAGGATGACCTTGGTGATCTCCTCGCGGTCGATCGCCATGGAGATCGCCTTGCGGACCTCGGGCTTCGAGTACTTCTTGTCGTACGTCGGGAACGACACGAACTGGAAGGTCGAGGCCGGGGAGGACTTGAAGCGCTCACCGAACTGCTTCGGGGCGTTCGCGAGCTCGGAGCTCGGGACCTGCGGGATGACGTCCAGGGCGCCGGCGACGACGTCCTTATACATCGTCTCCTGCTTCTGGTAGATCTTGTACGTCACCGTGTCCACGTTGGGCTTGTTGTTGCCCGTGTAGTCAGGGTTCTTGACGACCTTGATCGACTTGTTGTGGTCCCACTTGCCCTCGATCTTGAAGGCGCCCTGGCCGATCGGGGCCTGCTCGTAGGCCTTGATGTCCTTGATCGCGGCGTCCGGCAGCGGGTAGAACACCGTGTAGCCGAGGACGGTCTTGTAGTCGGCGAAGGGCTTCGCCAGCTTGACCGTGAAGGTGGTCTCGTCGACGACCTTCAGACCCGAGAGCTCCTTGGCGGTCGGCTCGGGGGCCTTCTTCGGGCCCTCCTCGCCGTCCGGGTCCGCCGGGTTGAGGGCGTCGTAGCCGTCGATCGTGGCGAAGAAGTAGTTGCCGTCGGCCGCGTTCGGGCCGTAGGCGCCCCAGTTCCAGCCCTGGACGTAGCTCTTGGCGGTCACCGGGGTGCCGTCGTGGAACTTCTGTCCCGGCTTGATCTTGACGGTCCAGAGCGAGTTGTCGGTCGTGGTGATCGACTCGGCAGCGTCCTCGACCGGCTGGTTCTTGGCGTCGTAGCTGACGAGCGGTCGGAACAGCGCGTCCAGCACCTGCGAGCCCTCGGACTCGGTCGTCGTCTGCGGGACAAGGCGCTTCGGCTCGGAGATGCCGACGCTCACCGCGCCGCCGGCCTTCGCCTTGCCGTCCCCCTTCTCCGCGTTGTCCTTACCGCCACAGGCGGTTGCTGCCAGGGCGACGACGATCGCGCCCGCTACCCACTTGGCGCTCTTGGCACCGCGCATGGGTTCCTCCTCATGAGTCCACTTGTCACTGCGAGAGGGGCTCCTGGAGACGGCCGACACCCCTGACGGCCCAGGACTCCAGCGCCCCGAGTGTGCTCGTGAGTCGGCACTCCCCACAGTGCGTGACCCATTGACCCGAGCTCAATGGAGCCAACTATTAAGTACGTCCGGGCTGTAAACCACACTTAAGTGGTCTCGGTTTGACAACATCACCTCGGCATGGATGACCGAAATCCGGACAAAGCGAGCACAGACAGACACGCCCGAAACGGACTGTTAACACACGTACCGGAGAGCGATGACCGGAATCCGGACGCACCGTCATCGAATTCGGCTTGACGGCGGAGCCGAAACCGCTGGCGCGATCCCCCTCCGACCGGCCCCGCCGGGGAGGGGGCGGTGACCTTGTTCACACCCTCGACCGGGCCCCCGAAGTGCGGACCCGGGAGCGGCTCCTGGCGTCCGGAGACGCGACTGGGCCCCGGCGGTGTCGCCGGGGCCCAGTCACATTAGCGAGCGCTCACCCGCGCCGTGGCGCGACTTGACGGAGATCCGAGGTCAGGTGTCCCCAACTCCGTCGCGAACGGATCGACTTCAGCTGTTCTTGGCGCGGGAGGACGCACGCCCACGCGCGTTCTGGTCCAGGATGACCTTGCGGATGCGCACGGCCTCCGGGGTGACCTCGACGCACTCGTCGTCGCGGCAGAACTCCAGGGACTGCTCCAGGGAGAGCTTCCGCGGCGGGACGATCGCCTCGAAGGAGTCGGCGGAGGCGGAGCGCATGTTGGTGAGCTTCTTCTCCTTGGTGATGTTCACGTCCATGTCGTCGGAGCGGGAGTTCTCGCCGACGATCATGCCCTCGTACACCTCGGTGCCGGGGTCGGTGAACAGGACACCGCGCTCCTGGAGGTTCGTCATCGCGAAGGCGGTGACGGCACCGGCGCGGTCGGCGACGAGCGAACCGTTGTTACGGGTCGTCAGGGTGCCGAACCACGGCTCGTGGCCCTCGTGGATCGAGTGGGCGATGCCCGTACCGCGGGTGTTGGTGAGGAACTCCGTACGGAAGCCGATGAGGCCACGGGACGGAACGACGAACTCCATGCGGACCCAGCCGGAGCCGTGGTTCGACATGTTGTCCATGCGGCCCTTGCGGACGCCCATGAGCTGCGTGACGGCGCCCATGTGCTCCTCGGGGACGTCGACCGTGAGGCGCTCGACGGGCTCGTGCGTCTTGCCGTCGACCTCCTTGGTGACGACCTGCGGCTTGCCGATGGTGAGCTCGAAGCCCTCGCGGCGCATCTGCTCGACCAGGATGGCGAGCGCGAGCTCACCACGGCCCTGGACCTCCCAGGCGTCGGGACGCTCGGTGTCGAGGACGCGGAGCGAGACGTTACCGATCAGCTCGCGGTCCAGACGGTCCTTGACCTGGCGGGCGGTGACCTTGCGCTGCTTGACCGCGGACTTGGCGTCCGCGCCCTTGCCCGTGCCACCGCGGCCGACGAGCGGCGAGGTGTTGGTGCCGATGGTCATGGAGATGGCCGGCTGGTCGACCGTGATCAGCGGAAGCGCGATCGGGTTCTCCGGGTCGGCCAGGGTCTCGCCGATCATGATGTCGGGGATACCGGCGACGGCGCAGATGTCACCGGGGCCGGCCACCTCGGCGGGCTTGCGGGTGAGCGCCTCGGTCATCATCAGCTCGGTGATGCGGACGTTGGAGATCGAGCCGTCCCGCTTGATCCACGCGACCGTCTGGCCCTTGCGCAGCTCGCCCTGCTCGACGCGGAGCAGCGCGATGCGGCCGAGGAAGTTGTCGGCGTCGAGGTTGGTGACGTGGGCCTGGAGCGGGGCCTCCTCGTCGAACGACGGGGCCGGGACGTGCTCCAGGATGGTGGAGAAGAACGGCTCAAGGCTGTCGCTGTCGGCGGGGACGGTGCCGTCCGCCGGCTTGGTCAGCGAGGCGACGCCGTCACGGCCACAGGCGTAGACGATCGGGAACTCGATCTGGTCCTCGTCCGCGTCCAGGTCCAGGAACAGGTCGTAGGTCTCGTTGACGACCTCGTCGATCCGGGAGTCCGGGCGGTCCGTCTTGTTGATGCAGAGGATGACGGGCAGACGCTGCTGGAGGGCCTTGCGCAGCACGAAGCGGGTCTGCGGGAGCGGACCCTCGGAGGCGTCCACGAGGAGGACGACCGCGTCCACCATCGACAGACCGCGCTCGACCTCGCCACCGAAGTCGGCGTGGCCGGGGGTGTCGATGATGTTGATCGTGATCGGGGCCCCGCCGTCCTTGGGGTGATATTTCACCGCCGTGTTCTTGGCGAGGATCGTGATGCCCTTCTCACGCTCCAGGTCGTTCGAGTCCATCATGCGGTCGTCGAGCTGCTGGTGGGCGGCGAAGGCACCGGCCTGCTTGAGCATGGCGTCGACGATGGTCGTCTTGCCGTGGTCGACGTGGGCGACGATGGCGACGTTACGGATGTCGTGGCGCGTGGGCATGGGTGCTTGCGCTTCTCTCGGCTCGTGGGATGCGGCGTCAGTTCCTCGTACGCCCGCCGGGCGGACGCGCCACGGCTATGTCCATGGTACGGGGCTGCCGCGCAAGGGGCTTCCCCGCCCGGATCCGAGAGGGTCTACTAGGGGGTTTCGGTTCCGCCGGGGCGCGGTGGGGGCGCGCTGTGACGGCGGTACGGCTGCGGCGGTGCGTCTGCGGAGTGGCGGCTGGGTGACAACGGGACGGGCCGGGTCAAGGGGCCGACGCGATCCTGCCCGCCGGGGTTGCCGGCGGGCAAGGAAGTTGAGCACCTTCTGAGGTTGTGACCTGCGGTTTCAGGGCTTTCAGGGCTTTCAGCGGTTTCGTTCGGCGCCCTTGGCCGTCTCCGGCTTCTTGAAACCGATGTCCTGGTAGCGGGGGCCGCCGAGGCCCCAGGCCCCGGCGTTCACGAGGTCGGCCCGGGCCGCGACGAGCTGGGGGCGCTGATAGAGGGGGATGGAGCCCGCGGCGGCCCAGATCCGGGCGTCGGCCTGACGGACGAGCTCGCGGGCCTCCTCCTCGTCGAGCGTCCCGGCCGCCTGGTCGAAGAGCTGGTCGATGCGGTCGGTGCCGACCCGCGAGTAGTTCTGCTCGACCAGGAGGGAGCCGTCCGAGGCAGGCTCGGGCTTGGCGAAGATCGGCCGGGCGTCGGTCGCCGGGAAGGCGGAGGCGGGCCAGGAGTAGAGGGCGAGGTCGTAGTCGCCCGAGGCCACGTGGTCCTTGAAGAAGCTGTCGTCGGAGACCTTGGTGACCTCGGTGCGGATGCCGACGGCGTCGAGCATCAGGACGATGCGGTCGCCGACCGTCCGCAGCGACTCGGAGCCGGGGCCGGACGGCAGGACGAAGCGGAGGCTGAGGGCCTTGCCGTCCTTGCCGAGGGCCTTGGCGGCCTCGGGGGCGGTCACGGGGGCCGCGGTGCCGCGCGGGGCGTAGGCCCCGGCGACGCCCTTGTCGGTCCTGGGCACCGTCTGGGCGGCGCGGGCGGCGGAGCCCGTACCGGTGTCGAGTGCCTCGGCCCAGGCCAGGAGGGCGGCGCTCTGGCGGGCGGCCGCGGGGGCCGGGGCGAGGACGGCGGTGCCGTTCTCGGGGCCGCCGACGACGGGGGCGGGGGCGGCCGGGCGCTCCCCGGGCTTGTCGTCGCCGACGATGTAGAGGCCCTCGTCGGAGGCGGTGTCGGCCGCCTTCCTGGCGTCGGAGGAGCCCGCGTTCTTCTCGCCGGCCTTCTCCCCTGTCTTCTCCCCCGCTTTCTCCCCTGTCTTCTCGCCGGCCTTCTTCTCGGCGGCGTCCTTCTCCGCCTCGCTGCCGGCCTTGGTGCCCGCCTCCGCGGGCTTCCTGGCCGCGCCGCCCGGGACCCAGCCCGCGTCGGCGAGGAGCGCCCGCGCCTCCTTGGTGTCCTGGCTGCCGAGGGTTTCGCTGCTGTCCGCGTACGCGGCCTGGCCGGCGAGGGCCAGGTGGCTGCCGGGAGGGTCGGCCGGGAGGCCGAGCGGCTTGAGTACGGATTCGGCCAGTTCCCGGCGGTCGAGGGCACGGGCCACCGCGCGCCGTACCCGCTCGTCGGCGAGCGGACCGGACTCGCCGTTCAGCGAGAGCTGGGTGTAGGCGGGCTCCAGGGACTTGCGGACCACGTACTTCGCGAGGGTGTCCTGCGCGGTCGCGTACCGGGCGATCGCCTCCTGGTTCTTCGCACGGGCGGCCTGGACCTCCTCCGCCTTCTCCTCGTCGGAGCCGTTCGCGAGAGCCCAGGACTCCAGGGCCTTGGACGGGGGGGTCGAGGAGCCGGGGCCGTGGGCGAGGGCGGCCTGGGCGCCGCTGCGTCCCGCGCGGGCGTCCCGGAGCGCGAGGGCGATCCGTTCGGCGGTGGACCGGTCGATCTCGGCCAGGTCGAGGGTGCCCGCGGCGAGCGCGTCCGCCCGGTCGGCCCGGGGGACGGCCTTGAGGACGAGGCTGTCGAGCTTGGCCTGCTGTCCCCACCAGCGGGGGTTGCGGGCGAGGGTGACGGCGCCGCCCTCGCGGTCGATCGCCTTCAGCAGGAACGGTCCCGCGGTGGCCTTGAGGGTGGTGCGGGCCCCGTCGTTGAAGGAGTTCGGGGAGCCCATCACCTGCTTGGGGTAGAGCGGGGTGAAGAGGGACTGCCAGTCGGCGTAGGGCTTGGCGAAGGTGACCCGTACCTCCAGGTCGTTCTTGCCCCGCTCGATCTTCTCGATCCGCTCGTACCCGGAGTTCCGGGCGGTCCAGTACGCGGTGTCCCGGCCGCTCAGGGCCCGCCACTGGGCGACGAAGTCGGGCGCCCCGATCTCGCGTCCGTCGCTCCACACCGCCTGCTGGTTGAGCTTGTACAGGACGACCTGCTTGGGCTCCGTCTCGACGACCTGCGCGGACTCCAGGTAGTCGGCGTTCCGCTGGGGCCTGCCCCGGCCGTCGATCGTGTAGAGGGAGGGGAGCACCGCCCCGGCGATCCGGGAGGTGGTGCCGTCGGCGTCGGCCTGGAAGGTGTTGAGGGTGGTGGGCAGCGTGTCGACCGCCCAGCGCAGGGTGCCGCCGTCGGCGACCTTCTCGCGTGCGGCGGGCGCGTTGTCCTGGGCCGCGGCGGCGACCTCGTCGGCCTCGTCGCCGGAGCTGCATCCGGCGAGGACGGCGACGGCCAGGACGGCACTGGTGAGGGTGGCGACGGAGCGGAGCGTGCGGGAGCGGGGGCTCCTGGAGCATGTCCTCCCGCGAGGGGCGCCGATCTGGGACATGACATGTACCCCTTCGTCCAGATTCATTCCATTTGGAGATGATCACACCTATTGCTCATCCACTGAAAAGGACGGAACAGATCCGGCCATGGCGACACGGCGACACGTCCGGAAACGCCACTCGTGCGGCCCAACCCGCCCGGGACCGGGCGCTCCTGGCGAGGCCGAGACGCGGGAGCGGATCACCTCCGGGCGGGCACGGGAGCGGATCGCCGCCGGGCTGGCGCGGGCCCGGCGGGTTCCGGTCGAGGGCCACCGGCGGTTCCACCCCGGCCGGCACCTCCACGAGCGCTTCGCGCCGCAACGGCGGCTCCTGACAGTGCCGCAGGGCTGCGCGGGGCGGTTTCCATCCGGCCCCGGCCCGCTCGCGCGGCGACATACCCGGACATAGCCTCCCTTCTGTGACGCGAATAGCCACCCGAGCCCTTCTCGCGGTACTGGTGGCGGCGTGGTGGCTCCTGGTGCCCGCCGTTCACGGTGCCCACGCCGACGACCCCGTCGAGCTGTCCCGCGACGGACAGATCACCGACCGGGTGAACGCCCTCGGCGACCGCCGCGCCTCCGTGGCCCAGGCCCTCGACAGGCTCTACGACGACCGGCGGATCCAGCTCTTCGTCGTCTACGTGAGGGACTTCTCCGGCCGCTCGGGGCAGTCCTGGGCCGACGCCACGGCCGAGCGCAACGGCCTCGGACCCGACGACCTCCTGCTCGCCGTCGCCACCCACGACCGCTTGTACGGCTACTCCGCCGACCCGGACTCGCGCTTCACCCGGGCCCAGCTCGACGACGTGGCCCGGACCGCGATCGAACCGGCGCTGCGGCAGAACGACTGGGCGGGCGCCGCGATCGGCGCCGCCGACGGGTACGCCGCCGTCCTCGCCGGACGGCCCGTTCCCACTCCGGCCCTCACCCCCGGGCCCGCCGACCCGGGCGGAGCGGCCGACGACGGTACCTCCGCGACCGATCTGGTCCTCCCCGTGGTCCTGATCGGTGGCGCCGGAGCCGTGGCGGCGTACGCGTACACCAAACGGCGCCGGCGGAACGAGACCCGCACCACGCCGCAGGGCGGGCAGGGCTGGGGCACCCCCGGGGAACCCGCGCCGCCGACCCTCGACGACCTCGACGGACAGGCCCGGCGGACGCTGGTCGCCACCGACGACGCCGTCCGGACCAGCCAGGAGGAGCTCGGCTTCGCGTCCGCCCAGTTCGGCGAGGAGGCCGTACACCCCTTCACCGAGGCGGTCGCCTTCGCCGAGGAGCAGCTGACGGCCTCGTTCCGACTGCGGCAGAAACTCGACGACGCCTTCCCCGAGGACGACTCGACCCGCCGGGGCATGCTGGACGAGATCCTGCGCCGCTGCGCGGAGGCGAACGCCCGCCTCGACGCCGAGAGCGAGGACTTCGACCGGCTGCGGGCCCTGGAGCGGACCGCGCCCGAGGCACTGGACTCCGTCGAGGCCGCCTTCCGCGAGCAGAGCGCCCGGATGGGCACGGCCGAGGCCGCCCTGACCGCGATGCGCGAGCGGTACGCCGAGACCGCCGCCGCCCCCGTCGCCGGCGACGTCGAACAGGCCAGGGACCGGCTCGTGTTCGCGACGGCCCACGTCGACCGGGCCCGCCGGCAGATCGACGCCGGTGACAACGGCGGGGCCGCCGTCCACATCCGGGCCGCCGAGGGCGCCGTGGACCAGGCGGCCCGGCTGATCGAGGCCGTGGACCGGCGGGCGAAGGAACTGGCCGAGGCGGTCGGCAGGCTGCCCGGCGCGCTCGCGGAGACGGACGCGGACCTGGCGGACGCACAGGGCCTGTTGAGGGGGACCGCCGAAGGGGTGTCCACGGCCGATCTCCAGGGCCGGATCGCCCGCGCCGCATCGGTGGTCGCCGAGGTGCGGCGCGCCGTGGACTCCGGACGGTACGACCCGCTCGACGCCCTGCGCCGGATCGAGGAGGCCGACGCGGCGCTCGACGAGGCCCTGGAGGGCGCGCGGGAGCGCGAATCGGGCAGCCGACGCGCCCGCGCGCTCCTCGACCAGGTGATGCTGACGGCCCGCTCGGCGATCGGCGCGGCCTCGGACTACATCACCACCCACCGGGGCGCGGTGGGCAGCGAGGCCCGTACCCGACTGGCCGAGGCCCGGCGCCGCTGGGAGAAGGCGCGGGCGCTCGCCGACGCCGACGACCCGCAGGCCGCCCTCACGGAGGCCCAGCAGGCGGACGCCCTGGCCCGGCGCGCCCAGGACCTCGCCGAGCAGGACGTGCGGACCTATGGGAACCCGGACGGCCTGGGCGGTGTATCAGGAGTGGAAGGAAGAGGCGGCGGCGGGCTCGGCGGTGCGGTGCTCGGCGGCATCATCCTCGGCGGACTGTTCGGCGGGGGAAGGGGAGGCGGACATGGGGGGACGGGTGGCGGTGGCGGGGGGTTCGGGGGCGGAGGCTTCGGCGGCGGGCCCGGCAGCTTCGGCGGCGGCGGCACGCGCGGCCGGCTGGGCGGTGGAGGCCGTTTCTGAGGACGGCGCGAGCCGGGTCCTCACCCTTTCTGTCCCTCTCAAGGAGAAGAGCCATGACCAAGCAGACCGTCCTCGGCCGGGCCACCCAGCTGGCGAAGGCGAACATCAACGCGCTGCTGGACCAGGCGGAGGATCCGCAGAAGATGCTGGACCAGCTGATCCGGGACTACTCGAACAACATCGAGGAGGCGGAGGAGGCGGTGGCCGCGACCATCGGCAACCTCCGGCTGATGGAGCAGGACCACCAGGAGGACGTCGAGGCGGCGAAGGAGTGGGGCGGCAAGGCGCTCGCCGCCAGCCGGAAGGCCGACGAGCTGCGGAGCGGCGGCCAGACGGCGGAGGCGGACCGCTTCGACAACCTGGCGAAGGTGGCCCTCGGCCGTCAGCTCCAGTCGGAGAAGGAGGCGAGGACGGCGGAGCCGACGATCGCCGCGCAGACCGAGGTGGTGTCGAAGCTCAGGACCGGCCTCGACCAGATGAAGGGCAAGCTGGGCGAGCTGCGGGCGAAGCGGGACGAGCTGGTGGCCCGCGCCAGGTCGGCGCAGGCGCAGAACACGATGATGGACGCCGTGAAGAGCATCGACGTGCTCGACCCGACCAGCGAGCTGAGCCGGTTCGAGGAGAAGGTGCGCCGGGAGGAGGCACGGGCGATGGGCAAGCAGGAGCTGGCCGCCTCCTCCCTGGACGCCCAGTTCGAGCAGTTGGACGGGGTGGGCGACCGTGCGGAGATCGAGGCCCGGCTGGCGGCGCTCAAGGGCTGATCCCGTCCTGGTTCCGGCGCGTGGCCGGGTGGGGTCGGCGCCGGTCAGAACATGCTCAGGAGCTGTTCCACCGTGGGTTCCGCCGTCCCCTCGCCGTCCGGCAGGGCCAGTTCGAACCAGACGGTCTTGCCGCGCGGGGTGCGGCGCGATCCCCAGGACGCGCTGAGCAGCCCGACGAGCTGGAGGCCCCGACCGCCCTCGTCGGTGTCCTTGGCCCGGCGGCGCCTCGGCTGGACCAGACCCGCGTCCCAGACCTCGCAGACGAGGGTGCGGTCGCGGAGCAGCCGCAGCCGGATCTCCCCCTCGCCGTAGCGCAGCGCGTTGGTGACGAGTTCGCTGACGAGGAGTTCGACGGTGTCGACGAGCGGTTCGAGGTCCCAGGCCTTGAGCTGGGCGCGGGCCAGCTCCCGGGCCCGGCCGACCGAGCGGGGCTCCCTGGGCAGCCGCCAGTCGCCGACCGCCTCGCTGGGCAGGCCCTGGATCCTGGCCATGAGGAGGGCGATGTCGTCCTCGCCGTGCCCGGTGTCCAGGCTGTTCAGGACCCGGTCGCAGACGTCCTCCAGGGGACGGGCCGGGTCGGTGAGGGCCCGCCGGAAGGCGGTCAGGCCCTCGTCGAGGGGATGGTCGCGGGACTCGACGAGTCCGTCGGTGTAGAGGGCGAGGAGGGCGCCTTCCGGGAGTTCGACCTCGACCTCCTCGAAGGGCTCGCCACCGACTCCGAGCGGCATCCCGGGCGGTACGTCGAGCAGCAGGGCCTCCTCGCCGGGTTCGACGAGCACCGGCGGGAGGTGCCCGGCGTTGGCGAAGGTGCAGCGGCGGGTGACCGGGTCGTAGACGGCGTAGACGCAGGTGGCGAGGTAGACCTCGGAGAGTTCGGGGCCGCGGGACTTGTGGCCGCGGGACTGCTGGGCGCCGATGGGGGCGCCGAGGCCGCGGGCGATCTCGTCGAGGTGGGAGAGGACCTCGGCCGGCTCCAGGTCGAGCTGGGCGAGGGTGCGGACGGCGGTGCGCAGTTCTCCCATGGCGACGGCGGCGCGCAGGCCGCGGCCCATGACGTCCCCGATGACGAGGGCGGTGCGGTGGCCGGGGAGTTCGATGACGTCGAACCAGTCGCCGCCCACCTCGGTGGCGGCGGTGCCGGGGAGGTAGCGGCAGGCGATGTCGAGGCCGGCCGCCTCCGGGTCGCCGGGCGGGAGCAGGCTGCGCTGGAGGATCAGCGCCCGCTCGTGCTCGCGGCGGTAGAGGCGCGCGTTGTCGATGCAGACGGCGGCGCGGGCGGCGAGTTCGACGGCGAGGGCCCGGTCGCGCTCGCCGAAGGGCTCGCTGCCCTTGGTGCGGGAGAACTGGGCGAGGCCGACGACGATGTCGTGGGCGACCATCGGGACGACCAGGGTGGACTGGACGAGGTCGCCGTCGACGCCCGGCACGGTCCGCAGACGGCCGGTGCGCAGGGCTCCGGCGGACGGCGAGTTGAAGGGGTAGCGGTGGACGGCTCCGACCTCGATCGGTTCGGGTCCGCAACAGTCGCCGCCCGGTTCACGGCCCTCGCCGGCTCTGAGGGGGGTGTCGGAGACGGCGCTGGCGACGGCGACCCGGCGGAGTTCGGCGCTGCCGCCGTAGCCGACGTCGTGGGAGCCGCCCCACCGGCCGGGCGGGGCCTCGTCGCCGGTGAGCAGGGCCTGGTAGAGGTCGACGGAGGCGAGGTCGCAGAAGCCGGGGACGGCGACGGCGAGCAGCTCGCGCGCGGTGGCCTCCAGGTCGAGGGAGTTGCCGATGCGGGCGCCTGCCTCGTTGAGGAGGGCGAGGTTGCGGCGGGCGCTGGCCGCCTCCCTGGCCGCGTTGTGGCGGCGGGTGACGTCGATGCCGAGGCCCGCGACGCCGATCGGTCGGCCGGAGCCGCTGTGCACCCGGTAGAGGTTGATGGACCAGTGGCGGCGGTCCCGGGCGCCGGGGGCGGCGCCGACGATCTCGAAGTCGGTGACGGACTCCCCGGTCTCCAGGACGCTCCGGAGGGCGGCGGTCATCCGGTCGGCCTCGGACCGGTTGAGGTAGTCGTGGACGGTCCGGCCGCGGTGGTCGTCGGCGGAGCCGCCGAAGACGGTGGCGAAGCGCCGGTTGGCCCGCTTCACGGTCAGGTCGGTGCCGAAGAGGAGGAAGCCGAAGGGGGATTGGCCGAATATGGCCTGGGAGGCGGCGAGGTCGGTCTCGATGCGGCGCAGGGCGCGGACGTCGACGACGATGCACAGCGCGGCCCGTTCCCCGGACTGGGTCTCGCTCGGCATGACGTACATCTCGGCGATGCCGTGGGGCCGCTCCTCGCCCGGGATCCGGAAGGGGACGAGACCTGTCCACTCCTTGCCGTCGAGGATCTCCCTGACCCGTCGATGGCCGCGCTCCCGCAGGTCGGCAGGCATGAAGGCCTCGACGGGGTCCTTGCCCCTGGCCTCCTCGGCGGTGACCCCGAAGAGGTCCACGGCCCGTCGGCTCCACTGCTCGACGAGGCCGTCGGGCCCGATCGAGAAGGAGGCCACCCGGATGTAGTCATAGATCGAGCCGGGCGGGCTGCTCTGCCACACGACGCCGCCACTCGCCGTCTCAGGTATCTCGCTCACGCGACCGTCCCCTCCAGCTCACCGCACCGGACCGGCCATGCCCGCAGTATTCAATGCGGCAGGCCCCGACGGCACGACGTTCACGATCACAGGGTGGTCTCGGTCGTCTCGCCCCGGGTACCGGTGATCGTTGTCCCTCCCTGTTTACTCACCAGGGAGAGCCAGCTCGAACCATACGGTTTTGCCGGACCTTCCCTTACGGGTTCCCCAGCGGCGGGCGGAGCAGGCCACCAGACCGAGCCCGCGGCCCCCCTCGTCCTCGGGTCCGGGGGCGCGTTCGGTGGGCGGATCCGGAAGCGGATCGGAAACTTCCACGAGCAGCGCGGGCGGGTGGTTCGGGTCACCGCCGTCGAGTCGGGGGCGGACCAGCCGGACTCCGATCGGTCCGGAGGCGTACCGCAGGGAGTTGGTCACCAGTTCGCTGACCAGCAGGACGGTCACATCGCCGAGGGTCGAGTCGAGCTCCCAGGCCCTCAGGGTCTCGCGCACGGCGTGCCGGGCCGTGCGCACGGCGTTCGCTTCCGCGGGGAAGTACCACTCGGCGCGGTCGCCGTCGGTGTCGATCACACCCGATCACTTCCCCAGCCGTGCGTCAGCAGGAAGGCCCACGTCCTCTTTCAACGGGTCAATCAGGACATACCCGATATTCGGGGCGGGATATCGCGCTGGGCGCAGCAGCGGGCGCACGGTGGCACGAACGGCGTAGAAAGTCAGCCGTGTGCTCCGGTGCCGGGCGCCCCCGGGAGTCTCAGGGCGGCCTCGGCGACGGCGGGGCGGTCCTGGTCGAGCCAGTCGACCGAGTCCAGCTCGGAGCGCGAGAGCCAGCGCAGGGCGTCGTGGTCCTCCAGGGGACGCGGTTCGCCGGAGAGCAGGCGCGCGGTCCACACCCTGAGGACGTATCCGGGCTTCAGCGGCCACTCGCCGGGGATGCGCTCGCCCGGTTCGACCTCGACGCCGAGCTCCTCCCGCAGCTCTCGCACGAGGGCCGCCTCGGGACTCTCGCCCGGTTCGAGCTTGCCGCCGGGCAGTTCCCAGCGGCCGGCGAGCTCGACGGGGGCGCTGCGGCGCGCGGCGAGGAGCCGTCCCCGGTCGTACAGGGCTCCCGCGACGACGACCACGGTGGGTTCGAGGGGTGCGGCGGGATCGGTGGCGCGTTCGGTCATGGGCGCGAGCGTAGCCCGGCCCGGCGGGCGTCCGCCGGCCTCAGAGGGCGGGGCTGCCGATCGGTTCGACCCAGTAGAGCTGCTTGTGGCCGCGGTCGTCGAGACTGTCGGCGATCTTCTGCGCTTCGTCCTTGGTCGCGTACCGCCCCACCCGGTAGCGGTTGCCGTTGTCGTCCTGCCGAATGACGAGCCAGGCGAGGACGGGGCCGCTCTCGGTCATCAGGCTTCTCCCTCCACCGGTCCGGACGCCGTCAAGGATCTCCGGGAAACCGCAATCCGCATATGCCGGAGCTTACGCCTGACCTTCACACAGCGGATACGGAATTGCACAAAGAGATACGGATCGGCCGGGAACCGACGGAGGGAGGCCGAACCCTCACGCCCCCGGTGCCTCCCCGGAACCCTTGGGGGGAACGGTCGGCACGGGCATCAGGACCGGGCCGCCCGCACCCGCGGGGTCCTTGCGGCAGACGTCCCCGCACTCGGCGTCGAGCGAGCAGCAGAGGGAGCAGACGGGGCCGGACCGCACCGGGCAGTCGGCGATGTCGGGCAGCTCGTAGGCCGTCTCGCACTCCGCGCAGGTGTGGGTCGCGCGCTCGTCGACGGCCCCCGCCGCCGGGCCGTTCACCAGGTTCGGGCGGGCCAGGTAGTAGCGGCCCTTCGTCGCCCAGGCGATCAGCGGACAGAGGACGAGGGCGAGTCCGGCGGCGATGAAGGTGGAGAAGGCCTGCGCGTACGTACCGAAGAGGCCGAAGAAGGCGAGGATCGAGACGACGGAGGCGATGACCATGGCGCCGAAGCCCGCCGGGTTCACGGCGTACAGATAGGCGCGCTTGAACTCGATGTACGGGGGGCTCCAGCCGGCCCGCTTGTTGATGACGAGGTCGGCGGCGACGGCCGTGATCCAGGCGATGCCGACGTTGGAGTAGAACCCGAGCAGCTTGTTCAGGGCCGCGAACATGTTCATCTCCATCAGCGTCAGCGCGATGGCGAGGTTGAGGAAGATGTACCAGACGCGGCCGGGGTGCCGGTGGGTGATGCGAGAGAAGAAGTTCGACCAGGACAACGAGCCGCTGTAGGCGTTGGTGACGTTGATCTTGACCTGGGAGACGATGACGAAGAGGGCGGCGGCGGGCAGGGCGAACGTCCCGAGCCAGGGCTTGAGCGCCTCGATCTGGGGGGCGATCGGCTCCAGGGCGTGGGTCTTGCCGACGGCCTCCAGGGCGACGAAGGCGAGGAAGGCTCCGCCGAGCTGCTTGGCCGCGCCGATGACGACCCAGCCGGGTCCGGCGGCGAGGACGGCGAGGTTCCAGCGGCGCTTGGTGGCCTCCGTCCTGGCGGGCATGAAGCGCAGGTAGTCGGCCTGTTCGCCGATCTGGGCGATCAGGGAGAGCGCGACGCCCGTGCCGAGGCCGAAGCCGATCCACGAGAAGCCCGCGCCGGCGCCCTCCGTGCCGCCGAAGGAGGCGAAGGCGCCCCAGGCGTCGGGGGCCTCGAAGGCCAGGACGACGAAGGGCAGCACCATGCCGACGAGCCAGATCGGCTGCGTCCAGGCCTGCACCTTGGCCAGGGCGCCCATGCCGCGGAAGACGATCGGGATGACGATCAGCGTCGTGATCAGATACCCGATCTCGACCGGCAGTCCGACGGCCTGGTGCATGGCCTGGGCCATGATCGAGCCTTCGAGGGCGAAGAAGATGAAGGTGAAGGAGGCGTAGATGAGCGAGGTGAGCGTGGAGCCGAAGTAGCCGAAGCCGGCGCCGCGGGTGATGAGGTCCATGTCCAGGCCGTACGTGGCGCAGGCGCGGGCGATGGGGATGCCGGTGAGGAAGATGAGGGTGGCGGCGGTGAGGATCGAGGCGAGTCCGCTGCCGAAGCCGTAGGTGAAGACGATCGAGGCGCCGATCGCGAAGTCGGCGAGATAGGCGATGCCGCCGAGGGCGGTGCCGGCCACGGTCGCGGGAGACCAGCGGCGGAAGGAGTGCGGGGCGTAGCGCAGCGAGTAGTCCTCGCGGCTCTCGTCCGCCGCCAGTCTGGCGTAGCTGCGGCGGGGGCCGGGAGGCGGCGCGGCCTCCCCCGGTGCCTCGGGGGCCCGGGAGGTGCCCCCGCCCGGCTCCGGGGCAGGGGTGGTCATCGTGTCCGTCATGAGGGTTCCTGTCGTCCGACCGGTTCGCGGGTACGGACGAGGAAGGTAGGAGCCGGGCGTGACGGACGGCCGCGGCACGCGGTTGCCGCGCGGTTAAGCGGGCTGACGCCCCGTTAACTCGCGGTCACACCGCCCGGACGGCCGTCCCCGCTGACCGGTCACAGGGGCGGCCGCGGCCCCGCCGCCGGAGGCTCATCTCACCGGCAGGTGGTACGAGAGGCGGTAGCGGTCGGCGGGGACCACGACGTCCGCCGTCTCGACGGCCCGCCCCGACGCGTAGTACGTGCGCTCCACGACCATCACCACGTGCCCCGGCACCCCGCCGAGCGCCAGGAGTTCCTCGGCGAGTCCGGGACGGGCGCCGACCTCCTCCACCACGTTGTCCACGACGACGTCGATGGCGGCCATGCGCTCGACGACACCACAGCCGCCCAGCGGCCCCTCCTCGGGCAGCATCACCGGGGTCCGGCCGGTGACGGCCAGCGGCTCCCAGGAGGTGGCGACCATCATGGGCTCGCCCCCGTCCCGGTACACGTACCGCGTGCGCATGACCCGCTCCCCCGGCTCGATGCCGAGCCGCTCGGCCACCTCGCCGCTCACCGGCTCCTGCTCGCTGCTCGACTCCCAGGTGCCGCGGGCCCCTTCGGCCGCCTGCTCCTGCCGGAAGGGGCTCGCGCCGGCCGCGGGGCGGTAGCCGGAGCGGGCGATCCTGCGCGGCACCGGGCGCTCACGCACGTAGGTGCCCGAGCCCGAGCGCCCTTCCACGAGCCCCTCGGCCATGAGTACCTTGCGGGCCTCCAGCGCGACGGTGTCCGACACCCCGTACTCCTCGCGGATGCGTGCCTGCGAGGGGAGGCGGGTATGCGGCGGAAGCGAGCCGTTGGCGATCTTCTCCCGCAGATCGCTCGCCACGCGCAGATAGGCGGGCTGCTCACCGAACGTCACTGGACACTCCCCTCAGGTTGACTTACAGCTACAGCCTGACAACCCTCGGTCGCGATCCGCAAGCATGGGCCAAAGTTTCACCCGAAGTGATGACGCCACGATCAGGGGTCTTGCTACCCGCGGTCACCCCGGGTAGATGCCGTCGAACCCCTTGACCCGCATTGGTCCAGACCAATACCTTCCTGCCTGCACGCTCCACACCGCACGCTCCATCCCGCCTCGCACAGGAACGAGCCCATGCGTCCCAGAGCCATGACCAAGCTGACCTTCGGTGCGGCCGCCGCGGCCACCCTCGGCCTCCTCGCCACCCTGGCCCCCACCGCCGACGCGCACCAGCCCTCCGGGCACGAGCCCGAGCTGAAGCGGATCGGCTACTTCACCCAATGGGGCATCTACGGAAGGAACTTCCAGGTCAAGGACCTGGAGACGAGCGGCACCGCCGCCAAGCTCAGCCACGTCAACTACGCCTTCGGCGTGGTCGGTTCGGACGGCAAGTGCCTCATGGGCAACGCTCCCGGCTCCGACCCCTGGGCCGACTACGTGCGCCCCGTCGACGCCGCCACCTCGGTGGACGGCGTGGGTGACACCGCCGACCAGCGGCTGGCCGGGAACTTCAACGAGCTGCGCGAGCTGAAGGCCGCGAACCCCGGCCTCAAGGTCATGATCTCGCTGGGCGGCTGGAGCGGCTCCGCGCACTTCTCCGACGCGGTGCGCACCGACGCCGGCCGCAAGACCCTCGTCGCCTCCTGCATCGACACGTACATCAAGGGCGACCTGCCCGTCGACGGCGCCCGCGGTGGCGTCGGCGCGGCCGCCGGGATCTTCGACGGGATCGACCTGGACTGGGAGTGGCCCGGCTCGGACGGCGCGCCCGGGAACGTCATCCGCCCCGAGGACAAGCCCAACTTCACCAAGCTGGTAAGGGAGTTCCGCACCCAGCTCGACAGCTACGGGCGCTCGCTGAAGAAGCGCAAGCACTTCGACCTCAGCGCCTACGTGCCCACGGCGCCCGCCAAGATCGACGCGGGCTTCGAGGTCCCCAGGATCATGCGGGACTTCGACTTCGTGAACCTCCAGGGCTACGACTTCCACGTCTCCGGCGAGAAGACGACCGCCCAGCAGTCCGCGCTCTTCGCCGGGAACGACTTCAGCGTCGACCAGACCGTCAAGGCCTGGCTGCGGCGCGGGGCCCCCGCCCACAAGCTCGTGGTCGGCATGCCGTTCTACGGCCAAGGCTGGACCGGTGTCACCGGCGGCGGCGACGGCCTCGGGCAGCCGGCCACCGGACCGGCTCCCGCGACCTGGACGGCAGGCTCGGAGGACTACAAGTTCCTGAAGGCGCTGGCGGACTCGGGGACGTACAAGCTCCACCGGGGCGAGAAGAACGGCCACGCCTGGCTCTTCGACGGCACCACCCTGTGGACCTACGACGACCCGACCGTGCTGCGCACCAAGGCCTCCTACGTCCGGCGGAACGGACTCGGCGGCGCGATGGTCTGGTCCCTCGACGGGGACACCCCGGACGGTGAGCTGATCACCGCCATCGACCGGGGTCTGTCCCGGCGCTGACACCCCCGCCCCGGCCGCCCGCGCGGCGGCCGGGGCCCCCGAACCGCGGACCGGCTTCCCGCCCCGCGGCGGGCCGGGGGCGGCGGTCGGTCACGGGCCGCCGCCACCCGGTCCACCGCTCCGGTCCGCACACGACGGGGCCGGGTCTCCCTCGGGAGGCCCGGCCCCGTTCGATCGTCCGCCCGTCCGGGGCTCAGACCGGGCTGCCCACGTCCACCGGCGGTGTGCCGGTCAGGCCGAGCGCGGTCCGCGCCTTCGCGCCGAGGTCCTCCGGCAGGGTCTCCCAGGACGCGTCGTACTCCTCCCAGTACGCGTCCGCGTCGGCCGCCGCCGCCAGCCTGGCCCACTGCTTCGAGGCCGCGTCGAGCTCCTTGCCGAGCTCCGCGACCGGGGCCGCGGCCGCGCCGGACCAGGAGGCCCGGCCGAGACCTGCGCGGGCCGCGTCGATCGCCGCCACGACCTTCCCCGCCCAGGCCCTGTTGACCGGGAAGTCCTCGTCCGGGTCCTCCTCCGGCTCCTGGTAGCCGAGGGCCTCGATCGGGTTGAGGTTCTTCAGGAGCCGGGTCTGGTCCGCGTCCAGGGTGGTCGCGTCGGCCCGCACCGAGCCCGAGAAGGGCTTCTTCTCGCCGGCGTACGAGCAGGTCACGGTCCGGTCCCCGTAGCGCCAGCTCTGGCTGCTGGGCAGGTAGTAGTACACCCAGACGTCCTGCGGCACGGCCCAGGTGTCCATCGCGTACGCGGCGTTGACCGTCTCGCAGCGCTTCACCGCGATCTTGTCGATCGCCTCCTCGCCGGGCCACGTGTCGAAGCCGGTGACCTTGAAGCCGCCGGTCACCTCGCCGTCGTGCGGGCGCTCGCAGTCGACGACGGTGACGTCCGTCGTGTACTCCTCCAGCTTGCCGTCGTCGATGAAGCACTGCCCGGTCCGCAGCGAGAACGGCGACTTCGAGCGGGCCGCCTCGTCCATCCCGCCCTTGAAGTCGCTCCAGACCGATCCGATGCCCCCGGTGGCGAGGCCGATCACGAGCAGCAGACAGCTGAGGGCGGAGAGGACGATGCCCGCGACGGCGAGGCCCTTGCCCGCCTGGTCCCTCTTCCTGATCTGCGGGAGGGCGACGACTCCCAGGACCAGGCCGAGGGGTGGCAGACAGCAGACGATGCCGGAGACGAGGGAGCCGATGGCGAGCCCGTTGGTGGTACGCCGGGGCTGCCCGTACGGGCCGGCACCGGGTCCGCCGGGTCCGCCGGCGGGGCCGACATAGGGGCCGGCCGTGTACGGCATCCCCGGGGAGGTGTACGGCCCCGGAGCGGGCCATCCCCCCTGCTGCGGACCGCCTTGCGGGGGCGGAGGAGGCGGGGTCGGCCGGGTCGGCTCCACGGGTGCGGTGCTCCTGCTTTCGGGGCGGATACACGAACAAACGATCGGTCGCGCATCGTACGTGGCCGGTGGAGACGCCGGACGGGCGGGGGACGGTGCCGGCGGGGACGGGCACGCCGGAAGGGGCGGTCGCCTTCAAGGCGACCGCCCCCCGTGATCCGGGCGTCACTCACGCACGGCCGGGATCAGAACTGCAGACCCCAGGAGTCGATCTTCCCGGTGTCGGCGTTCGCGTTGTCCGTGACCCGCAGCTTCCACGCGCCGTTGGCGACCTCCGAGGAGGCGTTCACCGTGTACGTGGTGTTGATGTTGTCCGCGCTGCCGCCGGTGCCGAAGGCCTTCAGCGTGTACGCCGAGCCGTCGGGGGCGATCAGCTGGACCTGGAGGTCACCGATGTAGGTGTGGACGATGTTCACCGGCACCTGGAGGGTGGCCGGGGCGTTGCCGGTGACACCGCTGACGGTGACCGGGGACTCGACGGTCGCGTTGTCGGCGATGGCGTAGTCCGCCGTGTTCTCGAACTTCGGGCCGGGCGGCGGGGTGGTGCCGCCGCCACCGACGTACAGCAGGCGGTTCGGGGAGCCGGTGCCCGGGTTGGTCACCACGTTCGGCGTGGCGGCGTTCACCAGCGCGGTGCCCACCTGGGCCGGGGTGGCCGTCGGGTTGTCCCCGAGGTACAGCGCGGCCGCGCCGGCGACGTGCGGGGCCGCCATCGACGTGCCGGAGATCGTGTTGGTGGCGGAGTCGCCGGTGTTCCACGCCGAGGTGATGTTCGAGCCCGGGGCGAAGATGTCCAGGACGGTGCCGTAGTTCGAGAAGCTGGAGCGGGCGTCGGTGTTGGTCGTGGAGCCGACCGTGAGCGCCTCGGTCACGCGCGCCGGGGAGTAGCCCGAGGCGTTGGCGTTGCTGTTGCCGGCGGCGACGGCGTACGTGACACCGGACGCGATCGAGTTGCGGACGGCCGTGTCGAGGGTGGCGTCGGCGCCTCCGCCGAGGCTCATGTTGGCGACGGCCGGCTTGACGGCGTTCCGGGTCACCCAGTCGATGCCCGCGACGACGCCGGCCGTGGTGCCGGAGCCGTTGTTGTCGAGCACGCGGACGCCGACGATCTTGGCCTTCTTGGCGACGCCGTGGGCGGTGCCCGCGACGGTGCCGGCGACGTGGGTGCCGTGGCCGTTGCCGTCCTGGGCGACGTTGTCGTTGTCGACGGCGTCGAAGCCGTTGAAGGCGCGACCGCCGAAGTCGCTGTGGGAGATCCGCACGCCGGTGTCGATGATGTACGCCGTGACGCCCGAGCCGGCGGTGTCCGGGTAGGTGTAGCTCTGGTTCAGCGGAAGGGCCCGCTGGTCGATCCGGTCCAGACCCCAGGACGGCGGGGAGGGCTGCGTGGCGCTGATCGTGAAGACCCGGTTCTGCGCCACGGACTTCACCGCGGGGTCGGCCGCGAGCTTCTTCGCCTGGGCCTCGGAGAGCTCGACGTTGTAGCCGTTGAGCGCGGAGGTGTACGTCTTCTTGATCTTCGCGCCGTACTCGGCGGCGACCGCGCGGCCCTCGGCGGTCTCGGCCTGCGCCGACTCCTCCAGGGTGACGATGTAGCTGCCCGCGATGGCGCCTTCGGCTCCGGCGTTCTCGATGACGCCCTCCGGGGCCACCGGTGAGGCGACGGCCGGGAAGGCGGAGAGGGATCCGAGGGCGAGGGCGGCGACGGCTATGGCCGACGCGGTGGCGATTCTGCGGCGCGAATCACGCATCACTGACATGTGAGGGGTCCTCCTCATTGGTGGTGCGCTGCTGTGGGGGAAGGCAGGGACATGACAAGACGACGCGAGGGTCGCGCCGTCTCGAACATCCGGCTACCGAGCGAAAGGTTGACTGATCCATAGGAATCTCACAAGGGCTACCGACATCCCGCAACACCCGTGCCACACGGCTGACATGCTGCCCCACGGGACCGCCCGCAGGTGTCCCCGGTGCCGGTTTCAGTCCCCCGCGGACGCGCTCACCTGGTGTTGTCCGACGTGTCGTGGCCCCTGGGACCCGGAGTTCGCGGGTGGGCCGGATTCCCTCCCGTCACTCGCGTCACGCCGAAATTCATGGCGCCGTGACGAGGAGGCGCTCCCGCCGGTGCCGTACGCGCCGGAGGTGCGCCTCGGGGAGCGGCCGCACGCCCCTCGCCCCCCTTACGGACCCGGGGGGGGCGCCCGTCACGGACCCGGGGCCCCACGGACCCGGGGGGGCGCCCGTCACGGCACGCCCCGCCCCCGCGTCGGCCGGATCAGAACTCGTCGGCGCCGTTGCGGAGTTCGTACGTCCAGTAGCCGGTCTTCGCGGCGGCCTCGCCGACGGCCAGGCCGCCCGCGGGCGCCTGGACGACGACGCTGCCCTCGGCCGGGCCGTCGGCTGCGAAGAGGTTCACGTTGAAGCTCTTCACGACCTCGGTGTCCTCGTCGACGCCGCCGAGCGCGATCCGCACGTTGGCGTACGCGGGCGCGCCGGCCTTCAGGACGATCGGGGCGGCCGGCTTGCTCTTCGCGACGGCCGGGACGTCCTTGGCGGTCTGGATCGGACCGAAGGCGATCAACGGGTACTCGAGCAGGGTGCAGGCGCGGCCGGAGGTGTTGGTGGCGGTGAGGACGATGTGCTCGGTCGGGACCTCGTCCGCCTTGGCCGCCGTGACCTTGACGTCGCCGTGGGCGCAGGCGGGCGCCTTGGCGGAGGACGTACCGCCGCCGGTGCCGCCGCCGGCCGTGGTGCCGGTCGTGGACCCCTTCGTGGCGGTGCCGCCGGTGGCGGTGGAGCCCCCGGTGGAGCCGGAACCCGAGCCGCTCTGGGCGGCGGTCCGGTCGGCGGTGCCGTCGGTGGCGGGCGCGCCGTCGGCGGTGGCCCCGGTGGTCTGCGGCGCGCTGCTCGCGCTGCCCGCGTCCTTCGCGCCGGTGGCGCCGTCACCGCCGCCGCAGGCGGTCAGGCCGAGCGAGAGGGCGGCGACCGCGGCGGCGGCCAGGACGGTGGTCTTGCGGTGGTGGTGACGCATGGTGGTTCCCCCGTAAACGCGGATGGTCGATGCACGCAATCCGTGCTGTGACCAGCTTCCGGTGCCGCGCTGCCGTCCCGCTTGCGTACCGCTAACGATCCGCTGACAGGCGCGAAAGGCCTGCCGCCGCCCGCGCCGAACCCTCGGTGAAGCCGGCGGCCTCGGAGGCGACGATCGCGCGTTCCAGCTGGTCGGCGGCCTCGTCGAGGCGACCGATGCCGGCCAGCGCCTCACCCCGGACGATCTGCAGCTGGGCGTGCACGACCACCGCGTCGGGGGCGACGAGTTCCCCGGCGCGAAGGGTGTGCGTGAGCGCCGCCTCGTGGTCCCCCGCCTTCAGGCAGTGCCCCGCGAGGTGCTGGAGGGTCAGGGCCTGGGTGGAGGGGTGGCCCGTCCGGTCGGCGAGCGAGACCGCGTGGACCATGAGCAGGCCGGCCCGCTCGTGCTCCCCGGTCGCGTCCAGGACGGCGGCGTAGTTGACGTAGGCGATCGCCTCGCTGATCGTGTCGCCCGCCCGGGCGGCGAGGCGGGGGGCCTTCTCCAGGTGGACGAGGGCCTCGGCGTTCCGGCCCTCCTCGTGCAGGATCCAGCCGAGCAGGGCCCTCGCGCGCGACTGCGCGTCGAGGTCGCCGACGTGCTCGGCCGAGGCGAGCCCGGCCTCCAGGAGCGGCGTCCAGCCGTCCCCGATCCGCATGAGCATCAGGGGCCACTGCACCAGAGCGAGCCTCCAGGCCCGGTCGTGCAGGCCGAGGGCGGCCGCGGTGGTGACGGCGCCCTCCAGGGCAGCGCGTTCGGCCACGTACCAGTCGAGGGCCGCCGTACGGTCCTCGAACTCACGCGTCGAGGCGGGCCGCCGGGCGTCGGCGGGCAGCGCGTAGCAGGGCTGGGAGCCGGGCTCGGCCGCGGCGTCGGCCGCGAGCCCCGTGTAGAGGTAGTGGTCGAAGAGCCGGTGCAGGCCCTCGGGATCGGCCTGCGGGGCGAGATGGCGGGCGTAGAGGCGCACCAGGTCGTGCGGCGTCCAGCGGCCGGGGACGGACTCGGTGAGCAGATGGGCGGCGGCGAGCCGGTCCAGGTCGGCGGAGGCCTGCGTGGGGGTCGTCCCGGCGAGCGCGCCCGCCGCGAACCGGTCCAGGTCGGAGCCGGTGTGCAGGCCGATCGCGCGGAACAGCCGGGCCGCGGACTCGGGCAGCTGCTGCACGGTGAGGTGCAGCGCGGCGGAGACGCCCCGGTCCTCGACGTCGAGCAGCGTCAGCCTGCCCTGCTCGTCGGCGAGTTCGCCGACCATCGCGTCGAGCGTCCACTGGGGGCGTTCGGCCAGCCGGGCGGCCGTCACGCGCAGCGCGAGCGGGAGTCCGTCGCAGAGTCCGGCGAGCCGTGCGGCGGCGGCGGGTTCGGCGGCGACCCGCGTCTCGCCGAGGACGGTGGTGAGCAGGGCCGCCGAGTCGGCGGGCGGGAGGAGCCCGAGCGGCACCGGCCGGGCCGCGTCGGAGGCGACGAGGCCGCCGAGCCGGTCGCGGCTGGTGACCAGGGTGGTGCAGTGGTCGCCGCCGGGCAGCAGGGGCCTGACCTGTTCGGAGGAGCGGGCGTTGTCGAGGACGACGAGCAGTCTGCGGGTCCCGGTCAGGGAGCGGAAGAGCGCGCCCCGCGCCTCGACGGCCTCCGGGATCCGCTGGGGCGGTACGCCGAGCGCGAGCAGGAACTCGCGCAGGACGGCGGCGGTCTCGGGCGCCGGGGTGTCGCTGAAGCCGCGCAGGTCGGCGAAGAGCCGCCCGTCGGGGAAGTCGGTGCGGCGCTCGTACGCCCAGTGCACGGCGAAGGCGGTCTTGCCGACGCCGGCCGGTCCGGTGACGAGGCAGACGGGTCCGTCGCCGAGGCGGACCGCCCGGTCGAGCGCGGCCAGTTCGGCGCCGCGCCCGGTGAAGCCGCGCGGGGCCCGGGGCAGCCCTTCCGGCGCCGGGACGTCGGCCGCCGGTGCGGCGGGGCGGGGCGGGGAGACGGGTCCGCCGGAGCGGAGCAGTGTCGCGTACGCCTCGCTGAGCGCCTCGCCCGGGTCGACGCCCAGCTCCTCGGCGAGCAGCCGCCGGGTGCGGTGGTACCAGTCGATCGCGTCGGACTGGCGTCCGGAGCGGCCGAGCGCCAGCATCAGCGCGGCCGCGAGGGATTCCCGCAGCGGATGCGCGACGGCCTCGGTGCGCAGGACGGCGGCGGCCCTGCCGTGCTCGCCGAGTTTCCCGTACGCCTCCGCCAGCGCCTCCACGGAGGCCAGCCGCAGCTCCTCCAGGCCGCCGGCCGCCGCCTCCAGGGGGCGGCTGTGCACGGTTCCTGTGAGGGCCGGGCCCTGCCAGTACGAGAGTGCCTCGCGGAGCATCCGTACCGCGTCGGCGGGGTGGCGCTGTACGCCGGCGAGGGTCACGAGCTCTTCAAAGCGGTGCGCGTCGACCAGCGACTCCGGCATGCGCAGGACATAGGCCGAGCCCTGGGTGGCGAGTTCGACGCCGTAGGCCTCCGCACCGTGTTCGGCGAGGAGCGCCCGGAGCCGCGAGACGTGCCCCTGGAGCACGGTCTTGGCGTGGGTGGGCGGTTCCTCCTCCCACAGCGCGTCGATCAACTGGCCCACGTTCACCGCGCCGTTGGGTCGCAGCAGGAGCATGACGAGCAGGCTGGACCGCTTGGCGGGCCCCAAGGCTACGTCCCCGTCCTCCGTCACCAGCGCGACGGAGCCCAGCAGCCGGAACTCCACCTGTATACCTCCGCCTTCCCTTCCCCCGTTCCCCGGCTGTCGAGGATACGTGGGGTGGAGGGGCCGCCCGCGCCGGGCCCGTGCCTCCGCCTCGGTGATTTCGGCCGAAACTGAGCCAACCGACAGGCGCGGAAGACTGTCCGCCGGGACACGGGCGAGAAATACCGTTCATTTCACCGCTTTCGGCGGGGGCTCACCGAACGGCCGGAAAGGATCGACCGGCCCATAATTCATCCGCACCGAAGTTCAGGCGTGTGCAGAAGGTTTGCGCAGCGAAACAACGGCCTGAATATTCATTTCTGATCTACCGGGACGGGGAAGCGTGGGGGCGGACGACTACGTGGTCAAGCCCTGCGGCCTCGCCGAATTGACGGCCCGGATCGAGGCCGTGACGCGCCGGGTACGACCGCAGCCCTCCCTTCCCGCCGATGTCATCACGGTGGGCTCGCCGCGCATCGACCAGCGCACCCGGAAATACGTCTCGACGGCCGGTGCGTAGAGGTGACCAGAAAGGAATTCGATCTGCTCCGTCTGCTCGCGTCGCGGCCCGGCGGTGTTCTCTCGCGCCGAGAGATCATGACCCAGGTGTGGAGCGACCCGCGGGCGAAACCCGGCCGGACCGTCGACACGCACATCAGCAGCCTGCGCGGAAAACTCGGCCGCAACCGGTGGATCACCACGGTGCGCGGTGTCGGTTTCCGATTCGGAATGTCCGGAAGCTCAGCCGCGCGCGGCCACGAACTCCTTGACCGAGGAGATGACGTAATCCAGCATCTCGTCGGTGAGCCCCGGGTACACCCCGATCCAGAAGGTGTGCTCGGTGATGATGTCGCTGTTCGTCAGCTCGCCGACGACCCGGTGCGGCCGGCCGATGTAGGCCGGGTGCCGGGTCAGGTTTCCGGCGAACAGCCGGCGGGTGCCGATCTTCCGGTCCTCCAGGAAGGCGACGAGTTCGGCGCGGGTGTACGCCGCCTCGGGGTCCACCGTGAGCACGAATCCGAACCAGCTCGGGTCGGAGCGGGGGGTGGCCTCCGGGAGGAGAAGACCCGGGACACCGTCCAGGCCGTCCCGCAGCCGCCGCCAGTTGCGCTTCCTGGCGTCGATGAAGTCGTCCAGCTTGGCCAGCTGCGTCAGCCCCAGGGCCGCCTGGATGTCGGTCGCCTTCAGGTTGTAGCCGACGTGCGAGAAGATGTACTTGTGGTCGTACCCGGCGGGCAGGGTGCCCATCTGGTACTGGAAGCGCTTGAGGCACTTGTCGTTCTCGCCGGGCTCGCACCAGCAGTCCCGGCCCCAGTCCCGCAGCGACTCCACGATCCGGGCGAGGCCCAGGTTCGACGTCAGCACGCAGCCGCCCTCCCCCATGGTGAGGTGGTGGGCCGGATAGAAGCTGACGGTGGTCATGTCACCGAAGGTGCCGGTGAGCTTCCCGTCGTACAGCGAGCCGACGGCGTCGCAGTTGTCCTCGATCAGGAACAGGTCGTGTTCCTCCGCGAGTTGGGCGATCTCCGTGACGGGGAACGGGTTGCCCAGCGCGTGCGCGATGATGATCGCCCGCGTCTTCGGGCCGATCGCCGCCGCCACCCGGTCGGCCGTCGCGTTGCAGGTGGTCAGGTCGACGTCCACGAAGACCGGGACGAGACCGTTCTGCAGGATCGGATTGACCGTGGTCGGGAAGCCCGCCGCCACGGTGATCACCTCGTCGCCCGGCTTCAGCCGCCGGTCCTCCAGGACGTGCGAGGTGAGCGCCGACACGGCGAGCAGGTTCGCCGAGGAGCCGGAGTTGGTGAGGTGGGCCTTGCGGCGCTTGAGCTTGCGGGCGAAGGCCGACTCGAACTTCCGGGAGCTCCGCCCGGCGGCGATGCGCATCTCCAGCGCGGCCTCCACCAGGGCGGTCCGGTCCGCCTCGTCCAGCACCGCGCCGGACGGCCAGATCTCCGTCGTACCGGGGACGAACTCCCGCTGCGGGGAGACCTCCTGGTGGTACTTGCGGACCTCTTCGAGAACCTGTTCCTTGCGGTCGCTCACGGTGATTCCTCTTCCATGTCGGATGCGTGGGGCGTGGCGCCGAGCGGGTGCCCCGGCGGCAGTACGGGCGCGAGCACATCGCGCAGGGAGTCGTCGAGGGACCGGCGCGGGCGCCAGTCGAGGAGTCGCCCGGCGCGGGCGACGTCCAGCCGCTGGGAGGCGACGTCGGTGCGCGAGGGCGGGCCTTCGGCGTCCTCGGTGACCGGGACCTCGACACCGCTGAGCGAGACCATGCGGTGGATCAGGCCCCGCATCGGGACCGCCTCGCCCCGGCCGATGTTGATCACACGGCCCGAGACGGCGGCCGCCGGTGCCGTGGCCGCGGCGAGCACCGCGGCGACGGTGTCACCGGCGTCCACCAGGTCGCGGGCCGCGCGCAGCGGCGGGAGCCGCAGTTCGGCGGCCTTCCCGCCGCGCGCGACGGCGTGCGCGGCCGTCCCGAGGTGGGCCGCGACCCGGCCGAAGAGGCTGCCCTCGGGCACTCCGGCGCCGATGACGTTGGCGAGCCGGAGCACCACGCCGTCGACGCCCCGCTCCTCGGCGCCGCGCAGGACGGCCCGGGTGCCCGCGAGCTTGGTACGTCCGTACGGGGTGACCGGGTCCGGCGCGTGGTCCTCGCCGGTGGCGGCGTCCGGCGCGCCGGCCCCGTACTCGTGGACGCTGCCGAGCTGGACCAGCCGGACCGGCGGGCCGGACCGCCCGGCGAGCACCGCGACGAGGCGCTCGACCAGTTCGGCGTTGCCCGCGGCCATCTCCTCCTCGTCGGCCCGCCAGGCCCGGCCGGCCGCGTTGACCACCACGTCGGCGGCGGTGGCGTCGAGGAGAGCGGCGATCTCCCCGGGCGTCGCCGCCAGCAGATCGAGGCGGACGGTCTCCTCCGGCGTCGCCGCGGGCGGACCGGGCCGGCCTGCCGTGCGGTCCCGCGTGTCCCCGCCGGTGCGGGACACGGGATGGACCCGGGCGCCGCCCGCGGCGAGGGCCCGGACGAGGTGGCGGCCCAGGAAGCCGGTGCCGCCGAGGACGACGACCGAGAGACCGGTCACCGGGCGGGCGTCAGGCCTCATGGCGCGCCTCCCCCGTGACGCCCTTCCACCGGTCGGGGTTGTCCCGGTACCAGGCGACCGTGGCGGCCAGACCCTCGTCGAATCCGGTCAGCGGGGTGTAGCCGAGCTGCTCGCGGATCTTGGACTCGTCGAGCGAGTACCGCAGGTCGTGGCCCTTGCGGTCCGGGACCCGGCGGATCATCTCCGGTCCCGCGCCGGTCAGCGCGAGCAGCTTCTCGGTGAGGGCGAGGTTCGTGAACTCGTCGCCGCCGCCGATGTGGTAGATCTCGCCGGGCTTCCCGCCGCCCAGGACCAGGTGGATGCCGCGGCAGTGGTCGTCGACGTGCAGCCACTCGCGGACGTTGCGCCCGTCTCCGTACAGCGGGACCCGGCGGCCCTCCAGCAGGTTCGTGACGAACAGCGGGATGAGCTTCTCGGGGTGCTGGTGGGGCCCGTAGTTGTTGGAGCAGCGCGTGATCGACAGGTCCACGCCGTGGGTGCGCCAGTACGCCCGGGCGACCAGGTCCGATCCTGCCTTCGAGGCGGCGTACGGGGAGTTGGGCGCCAGGGGCCACTCCTCGGTCCAGGAGCCCTTGTCGATCGAGCCGTACACCTCGTCCGTGGAGACGTGCACGACCCGTTCCACGCCGCTCTCGCGTACGGCGTCCAGCAGGGTCTGGGTGCCCAGGACGTTGGTACGGAAGAACGCGTCGGCGCCCTCCAGGGAGCGGTCGACGTGCGACTCGGCCGCGAAGTGGACCACGGCGTCGTGGCCCGGCACCAGTTCGCGCATCAGGTCGCGGTCGCAGACGTCGCCGTGGACGAACTCCAGCCGCTCGTGCGCGGCGGGCAGGTTGGCCCGGTCGCCCGCGTACGTCAGCTTGTCCAGGGCGGTGACCCGGGCGCCCTCCCAGCCGGCGTACCCGTCGGCCAGCAGGGTGCGGGCGAAGTGGGAGCCGATGAACCCGGCCGCTCCGGTGACCAGGATCCTCATCGGGGCTCCCTGGCCGTGCTGAAGCGCCGGACGATCGGCATCTCCACGTACCGGTGCAGCAGCCAGGCCAGGGCGAGGGAGACGGCGAGGGTCGACACGACGTAGACGGCCACCATCGCCACCGAGTCGAACGGGCCGTGGAGCACCTTGCTGTGGAAGGCGTAGAGCACCAGGTGGTGGCAGAGGTAGAAGGCGAACGACACGTTCCCGAGCAGCACCATCGTGGGCGAGGACAGGAACGTCGGGCGCCGTGCGGCGTCCCCCTGCGCGGCGGCGACGATGAGCAGCACGCAGGGGATCAGCAGGGGCGCCCGCTGGCCGAAGAGGTACGGGGTGTTGCTCGCCACGACGTAGCAGGGCACGAACGAGGCCAGCGCCCATCCCATGCCCACCCGGGGGAAGCGGCCGGAGGTCACCAGGAGCGCGGCGAACACGCCCGCGAAGAAGTCACACAGCCGGCCGAGCGGGAGCACGTACGCGAACCACGTCTGGAAGCCCATCTGGTCCGGCGCTCCGACGAGTTCACCGGCTCCGGCGGGCAGGACGTAGGCGAGGACCGGGACGAGGAAGGCGACGGCCACGCAGACGGCCAGGCCCGTCCAGGCCGCGCGACGGCCCAGGCGGCGGAACCTCCCGATGACGAGCGGGAAGACCAGGTAGAACACGGCCTCCACGGCGAGGGACCAGCCCGGCGTCAGGACGCTGAAGGAGACCTCCGGGTTCGGCACCCACACCTGGAGGAAGGTCGCGTAGGCGAGCAGGTCCTGCCACCGGACGCCCAGGTCCCACAGCAGCACCGTCGCGGCGGCGCCGGACACGTAGTACAGCGGCAGGATCTTGACGAACCGGCGGCGGTAGAAAGCGCCGGTGCGGTCGGTGGTGCGCGCGGACCAGGTGAGGACGAAGCCGCTGAGGATGAAGAAGAAGCCCACTCCGAGGCCGCCCAGCTGACCGGTGACGGCCTGGACGGCGGCGTTGCGCTCCTGGTCGGTGAAGGTGGGCAGGACCAGGCTCGCGGAGCCTATGAGGAGGAAGGACGAGTGGCATACGAAGACCGCGAGCGCCGCGAAAAAACGCAGCCCGGTCAGCGAGTCGAGCCTGGCCGGCGGCGCCCCCTCCCGGGGCGCCGCCGGCCGCTGGCGTATTTCCGCTTCCTGTGTCATGGCTTTCCTTCGGAGGAGTACGGCCCGCGGCCGGCTGCGTCGCGGGTGGGCTGCTGACGGAAAACAAGAAAGGGACGCCGGAATACGGCGTCCCTTTCACCGACCACCCGGGGTGTCGCCCCGGAGGTCAATCGGATCGGATTCTCACGACACGGCGGGCGCGATGTTGTGATTCGAGCGGAACAGGTTGGTCGGGTCGTACTTCGCCTTGATCTGGGCGAGCCGCTCCCCGGTGGCCCCGGGGTAGAGGACGTCCCGGATCTCCTCCGGCCCCGCGTGCGCCACGAAGTTGACGTAGGCGCCGGAGTCGGACTGCCGGATGGCGGCCATGAACTCCTCGGCCCAGGTCTCGTGCACCTCGGCCTCGGCCGGATCGGCGTAGACGGCGGTCAGGTGCGCCATGATCCGGCTCTGCCGGTGGACGAAGGCGGTGGCGTCGGACGGGACCCGCGCGATGGCCCCGCCGAGCACCCGCAGCTGCGCCCCGGCGACCTGCGCGCCGGAGGCGGTGACGCGCTCCAGGATGGTCTCGGCGGTGGCGCGGTCGACCCGGTCGATGAACATGTTGCGCACGGCGGAGACGGGGTGCTGCGAGGGGTCCGCCGGACCGAAGATCCCGGGGTAGGGGACGGCCCGCACCATGTCGGCCAGCGGCGGGGCGATCGCCCGGAACCGGTCGACGACCTTCTCGCCGGTCTCGGCGGGACCGGCGTAGCACAGCACCGCGAGGATGATCGGCTTGCCGTGGTACTCGGCGGGCACGAACGGGAACGGGGGCGCCGTCCACACGTTCACGATGACGGAGAGCTCCTCGGGGGCGGCCTCGGCCTCGGCGACGAAGGCCTCCAGGATCTCGGGGGTCACCGGGAGGACCATGATTCCGCCGTACACGCCGTCGAGCTCGTGCAGCCTGAACTTGAAGCGGGTCGCGACCCCGAAGTTCCCGCCGCCGCCGCGGACGGCCCAGAACAGGTCGGGGTGGTGGTGCTCGTCCACCGTCAGGAGTTCGCCGTCAGCGGTGACGATCTCCGCCGCCAGCAGGTCGTCGATGGTCATGCCGTGCTTGCGGGACAGGAACCCGATGCCGCCGCCCAGGGTGATGCCGCCGACCCCGACCATGGTGCTGTCGCCGAACCCGGTCGCGAGCCCGTGCGCCGCGGCGGCCTCGGTGTACTCACCGGCGGAGATGCCGGTCTCGGCCCAGGCCGTACGGGCCGCCACGTCGATCTCCAGGGCGCGCATATGGGCCAGGTCCAGGACGATGCCGCCCTCGCAGACCCCGTGCCCGGCTCCGCTGTGACCGCCGCTGCGGACGGCCAGTTCGAGCCCGGTCTCCCGCGCCAGCGCCACGACGCGTGCCACCTGCTCGGCGTCGCGGGGCCGCAGGATGACGGCGGGCCTGCGGTCGACGTCGCCCACGTAGACGGTGCGCGCCGCCTCGTACTCGGCATCGCCGGGCGCGATGACCTGCCCGTACCGCTCGTCGGTGAGTTCCCCGATCGACAGGGGGGTGCGGCCGAGAGGCGCTGTCACAGAGTGACTCCTTCATATGGTTCTTCAGTGAATTCAGCCCGATATCGAAGAGTTCGCACCCTGCCATCCGGGCATTTTTTCTGTCAAACACACGACGGAACTACCGCTCACATTCGGCCAGTCATCCGGTTTCTCGCCGAATCACGTTCGCGGTGGGCTCCGCCGGAATTCATCCGGTGTTATCCGCGGGCGGGTCCGAACCACCGGGTGAGCGCCGCGACGAGGGCCTCGGTGTCGGTCTCCGGCAGGTCCGGGTCGGCGGGGCCGGTGGACGCGACCCAGGCGACATGGCCGTCGGGGCGGATCAGGGCCGCCGCGGGAGCCGGGACCTCGCCGAGCACCGGGAACGCCCAGTGGTCGTCCTGGGGCTCCGCCTCGACGAGGTCCACCCGGTCCGCCCAGCCTTCGACGGCGGTACGCAGCTCGGACCGGCCGGTGTAGTCGAGCAGCACGGGTCGCGCGCCGTGCAGCAGCTCGAAGACGCGTATCTGTCCGGTCGGCGACTTGATGTCGAGGTCGGTCATCCGGCGGCCGAGGGCCGGATGACCGTCGCCCACCGGGTAGCGGGTGTCGAGCTGGCTGATGACTCCGCCCAGGTACCGGTTGCCGTCCTCGAACTCGATGAGGTCGTGGAACACCTCGCGGAGCGCGTCGGCGTGCTGGCCCGCGCGCCAGAGGGAGGTCTGCGCGCGGATGTTGTTGAGCATGTGCGTGGTGTGCAGGTGCCGCTCGTCGTGGTAGCTGTCGAGCAGCGTGTCGGGGGCCTGTCCGCGGACGACCGCGGCGAGCTTCCAGCCGAGGTTGACGGCGTCCTGGAGACCGAGGTTCAGTCCCTGTCCGCTGGAGGGGAAGTGGACGTGCGCGGCGTCCCCGGCCAGCAGGACCCGTCCCACGCGGAACTGGTCGACCAGGCGGCAGGCGTCGCTGAACCGGTCGAGCCGGCGGGGGCTGTGCATGCCCCAGTCGGTGCCGGCGATGTCGGTGCACGCCTCGCTGAGCGTCTCCAGGGTCACCGGCTCGTCCCGGTCCGTGACCTTGTCGAACTCCACGGTGATGATCCGGAACATGCCGGGGTACTCGGACTTGAAGTTCATGTAGAACCCGTTGTCCCGTCGGCCCTCGGGTCCGAAGACGACCTCGGCGGGCGGGTCGGTGAGCTCGACGTCGCCCAGTTGCGCGGTCAGCGTGGCGTCGGTGCCGGGGAAGGCGATGCCGGTCAGCTTGCGTACGGTGCTCCGGCCGCCGTCACAGCCCACCAGGTAGTCGGCCCGCAGCCGCTCGGTCCCCTCCTCCCCGGCGATCTCCACCTCGACCCCGGTGCCGTCCTGGTGCAGACCGATCACCTCGGCGGGCCGCCTCAGCCGCACGCCCAGCTCGATCGCGCGGTCCTCCAGGAGCTGCTCGATCCGGGACTGGTGGATGGCGACCGCGTACGGGTGCCGCGTCGGGAAGCCCTCGATGTCCAGGTGCATGAAGGCGAAGTGGGCGAGCGGTTGCGCGCTGCCCTCCGCGAGGAACCGGTCCACGATCCCGCGCTGGTCGAGGAGCTCCACGCTCCGGGCGTGGAGGCCGCCGGCCCGCGACTCACCGGTCCGCCGCGCGAGCCGTTCGAGCACCAGCACGTCCACTCCGGCGAGCCGCAGCTCGCAGGCGAGCATCAGCCCGGTCGGGCCACCGCCGGCGATGATCACATCTGCCATGAGGACACCTCTCTCCTGCCGCCTCGGGCCTGCGCGCGGGCGGTTCGTTCACGGGTGGTGGGCCGGCCGGAGCCGGGCCGGGCGCCGAGGATCTCCACGGCGACCGTTCGGGGGGGGCGGGAGCCACCGACCGCCGGTGGCTCCCGGACGCCGCTACCGGAAGTCGGCCGCGTGCTCGGCGGCCCACTGGTCGAAGGTGCGGGCGGGGCTGCCGGTGACCTCCTCGACGGTCCGCGTGACCTCCGCCGGGACGCCGACGAGCCCGGCCTGGAAGGTGAGGAGCATGTCCACGAAGGCGGCCGGGACGTTGTTCCTGATCATCTGCTCGCGCGCGACCTCCGGTGCCGACTCCTCGTACCGCACCGGCCGTCCGAGGGCCAGGCCGATCCGCCGGACCTGCTCGGCCTGGGTGAGCGACTCCGGCCCGGTCAGCACGTACTTCGCGCCCACGTGCCCGTCCGTGAGGAGCGCGCGGGCGGCGACGTCCGCGATGTCCCGCTCGTGGACGAGCGCCATCTCGGCCCCCGCGAAGGGGCCGCGCACCACGTCGCCCGCGCTGATCTGCGGCGCCCACTGCAGGGTGTTGACGGCGAACGCGCCGGGCCGGACGAAGGTCCAGTCGAGGCCGGACGCCTCGACCTCGCGCTCGACCTCCTTGTGGAAGGCCACGATCTCGTTGTCGGCGTGCTCGCCGCTGTACTCGACGGCCGACGAGGAGAGCAGGACGACCCGGCGCACCCCGTGCTCCCGCGCGGCCCGCAGGACCGGCCCCGCCGTACCCGGCGAGGGGAAGAGGAACAGCGCGGACACGCCCTTCAGCGCGGGCTCCACCGTCTCCGGCCGGGTGAGGTCGCCCCCCACCACCTCGGCCGCCGCCGGCAGGCGGGCCTCCTCGGGACGACGGGTCAGCGCGCGTACGGCCGCTCCGGCGGCGAGCAGTCGACCGACGACATGACGACCGACGTTCCCGGTCGCTCCGGTCACCAAAAACACAGGCCCCTCCACAGCTCGGGCAATTCCGGGTGGTTCTCAGTCGCGTTGTTCGGGTGGCGCCCGGCCGCGTGGCTCCGATGGCGCCCGGCCGCGGCATCGCGGTGGCGCCCGGCCGCGTCACTCCGCACGTGATCGCTCCGCCAGGCCGGCGAAGCGGCCGGAGTGGAAGATCAACGGCCGTGCGTCGGGCCCGAGGGACCAGTCCACCGCTTCGGCGACGACCAGTTCGTGGTCCCCCGCGACCTGGACCGTCCTGATCCGGCAGTCCAGCCAGCCGAGTCCGCCCGCCGCCACCGGGTGCCCGGCGGCGGTCCTGGCCCACTCCCCGCCGCCGAAGCGGTCCGTGCCGCGTGTCGCGAAGGTCCGGCAGACCTCCTCCTGCGCGTCGCTGAGGATCGTGACGGCGAAGCCGCCCGCGGCTCGGACCGTCGGCCACGTGGTCGAGGTCAGCGCGGCGCAGAAGGCGATCAGGGGCGGCTCCAGCGACACGGAGGTGAAGGAGTTCACCGCCATGCCGACCGGACCGCCGTCCGACTCCGCCGTCACCAGCACCACTCCGGTGCCGAAACGCCCCAGGACGTCGCGGAAACCGCGCTGGGTCAACACTGTTCGCGCCCCCTGCTCTCTCCGGGGCTTCAGCGGAAGCCGTCGGCGTTGTCGCGCGCCCACCGCGCGAACGTCCGCGCCGGCCGCCCCGTCACCTTCTCGACCGTGGGCAGGGCCTCGGTCTCCGCCACGGTGGGGTTGCCGAGGAAGTCCAGGGTCGCGGCCACGATCTCGGCCGGCATGAACGCGGCCATCTCCTCGCCGGCCCGTTCCGCGGTGATCTCCTCGTGCCGCAGCCTCCGTCCGATCGCCTCGCCGATCGCCGCCACCTGCTCGACCGGCGTCACCGGCCGGGGGCCGCTCAGCGGATAGACCTCGCCGGCGTGCCCGTCCCGGGTGAGCGCGGTCCTGGCCACCGCCGCGATGTCACCGGGGTGGACGGCGGGCAGGCCCACCCGCGCGAACGGTGTGCGGACGACGTCGCCCTGGGCGATCTGGGAGGCCCAGGCCCGGGTGTTGGAGGCGAACTGGCCCGGACGCAGGAACGTCCACTCCAGACCCGACGCCTCGACGGCGCGCTCGGCGTCCCGGTGCACCCTGCCGATCAGGGAGTCCGGGCGGGTCTCCACGGCGACGCTGGAGAGCAGCACGATCCGCCGTATCCCGGCGCGGACCGCCTCCTCGACGACCGCGACCTCGTTCCCGGACATCATGAGGAAGAGCGCGTCCACCCCGGAGAAGGCCTTGCCCAGCGACTCCGGTGAGGCGAAGTCCCCGCCGACCACCTCCACGCCGGCCGGGAGCGCGGCCCGTCCCGGGTCGCGGCTGAGCGCCCGGACGGGGACCTCCTCGTCCCGCAGCTGCCGCAGCAGCTCGCCCCCCACGTTGCCCGTGGCACCGGCTACCAGAATCATTTCGTCCCCTTCCGGAACGTGTCGGCGTGGTCGGCGACCCACTGGGCGAAGCTCAGCCCGGGCCTCCCCAGGTAGGGGTCGACCGGTGAGATCTCGTGCGGACGGCCGACCATGGTCGCGAACATCCGCAGCCGCGCCTCCACGGCGTGCGGCGGAATGCCGGCCGCGAGCCACTCCTGCCGGGCCTCGTCGTGGCCGAGCTCCGCGAAGCGGACCGGCTCGCCCGTCACCTCGCCGATGATCCGTGCGCGGTCGGCGTAGCTGAGCGACTCGGGCCCGCTGAACAGCGGTGCCTGACCGACGAGTTCGTCGGTCAGCAGGGCTCGCGCGGCCACCGCGGCGATGTCCCGCTCGTGCACCGGGGCGGTCCGGGCGTCCCCGAAGGGGAACCGGGCGACGCCGTCGGTACGGATCGTCCCGGCCCACTCCAGGGCGGTCGCCGCGAGCCCTCCGGCGGGGCGCAGGAACGTCCACTCCGCGCCGGTCTCCAGGATCTGGCGCTCCAGCTCCCGGTGCTTCACGGCGATCATGTTCTTGGGGTCGTCGTCGAGGACCGAGTACGACGACAGGGCGACGATACGGCTGACGCCCGCCTCCTTCAGCCGGGCGATCGGCTCGGCGGAGCCCCCCGGGAACGCGGCCATGACGAAGAAGGCCGACGTGATGCCGGACAGGGGCAGATCGGCGGTGGCGGCCACCTCGACGCCGGCGGGCAGGTCGGCCCCGGCCGGGTCGCGGCTGAGCGCCCGCACCTTCCGGCCGGCGGCGAGCAACGCGTCCACGAGCGGCCTGCCGACGTGTCCGGTGGCTCCGGATACCAAGATCATCGTTGTCTCCTTCAGGCCGGACCGGCGAGGCCCTGGGTGTAGTCGAGCGCGGCGGGCTCGAACTGCATGACCGCGTGGCTCGCGACCGAGCGCACGTCCCGCCAGTGCCGCTGCAGCGGATGCCCGTCCTCCTGGGCCCGGGTGCCGCCGATCCCCAGCAGCCGGTCGGTCGCGTCGGCCAGCATCCGCAGCGCCAGCGCGAAGTCCCTGCGGTTGCGGCGCGCGAGCTCCGGCGTCAGCGCGCCGCCGTCCACGACGGCGGAGGCCCGCCCGAGGAGCAGTTCGGCCGCGTCGATCTCTCCGGCGGCCCGGGCGAACTCCACCTGGTAGGCCTGGCCGGCGGCGGCCCGGGGGCCCGTCGGGGCGACCGCCACGAGCTGCGCGGCGACCGCGAGCGCGCCCCGCGCGGCACCCAGTACGGGAGCGACGAACGTCAGCCCGCTCACGGCGGGGTTCGGCACCGGGGGGCGCTTCGGCAGGCCCACCGTCGCGCCCCGGAACGCGTCCTCGCGCAGGCAGACCCTGTGCTCGGGCACGAACATGTCGTCCAGGACGAGCGTGTGGCTGCCGGTGCCCCGCATGCCGAGGGAGGACCAGGTGTCCTCGAAGGTGTAGTCCCGGCGCGGCACCGCGAAGAGCCGCATCGGCTGCCCGCCGGACTTGGGGCCGGGCGCGGGGCCGGTCAGCAGCGCCCAGTCGGCGTGCTCGACTCCGCTGACGTAGGTCCAGGAGCCGGTGAGGCGGAAGCCGCCCTCCACCGTGACCGCCGAACCCAGCGGCTTGATGACGGCCGCCACCAGCGTGTCGGGGCCGTCCCCCCAGATGTCGGCCTGGCCCTGCTCGGGCAGGCAGGCCACGTACCGGGCGGCGTGGGCGGCGAGGCAGGCGAGCCACGCCGTCGAGGAGCACTCCTCGCCCAGCTTCGCCACGGCGGCGGTCAGTTCGGTGTAGCCGCGCTCGGCCCCGCCCCAGCGGGCCGGAACCAGCCACCGGGCGAAGCCGGCGTCCACCACGGCCCGTACGACCTCCGGGCTCACCCGGCGTTCGGCGTCGGCCTGCGCGGCCTGCGCCCCGGCCAGCTTGGCGACCTCGGCCAACGTCACCTGTGTCTCCGGTGAGAGTGACATTCCGGTGGTTCCCCCTTTCACGCGCCGTCGAGGACGGGCGGGATGTTGTGGTTGATGCGGAACAGGTTGTGCGGGTCGTACACGGCCTTCAGCCGGGTCAACCGCCGGTGGTCGGGCTCCGCGTAGGCCCGCCGGACCCGCTCGGGGCCGGAGTCGTGGTCGAACAGGAATCCCGGCAGCAGTTCGCCGGTGTCCCAGGGCCGCAGCCGCTCCAGCACCTCGTCCAGGGTCCGGCGCGCCTCCTCGGCGGGGGCGGGCGACCGCGTCCACAGGTGGAAGGCCGCGTCCCGGGCGCCCACCGCGTGCGGCCGCTCGGGCGGTCGGCTCACCGCCCCGCCCAGGTGGCGCAGTTCGATGCCGGGCACCGGCCCCCCGGGCCGCTCCCGGTCGATGAGGGAGACCAGCGTCTCGACGGCCGTGTCGTCCAGCTCGCCCAGCAGGGCGCTGCGGAAGTGCACGTGGACCGGGTGCCTCGGGCCGTGGTGGATCCCGCTGAGCCGGGTGTACGGCAGGGTGGCGCAGGTGTCCCGCTCGGGGGCGAGCGCGCGCAGCGGCTCCACCAGCCGGCCGCCGCGCTCCTCGTCGAGGGTGCAGACGACGTGCACGAGCACGAACGAGCGGCCGCGGTACTCCTCGGCCACCTGCGGCTCGTCCGGGAACCCGAGGAGGGTCACCGAGGACGACATCTCGTCCGGCTGGTCCTTGGCCCAGGCCAGGTAGGACCGCACCACGTGCGCCGCGTGCGCGGGGTCCTCGCCGGGGTAGTAGAGCTCCCCGGCGTAGACGGACCGCAGCGGCACCAGGTCGATCTCGGCGGCGGTCACCACGCCGAAGTTGCTCTTGCCGCCCCGTACCGCCCAGAACAGGTCGGGTTCCCGGGTGGGCGAGACGGTGCGGGCCCGGCCGTCGGCGGTGACGAGGTCCAGGGAGCGGACCCGGTCCGCGGCGAAGCCGTGCGTACGGCAGGTCAGCGGCAGTCCGCCGCCGGTCAGGAAGCCCATCACGCCGACGTCGGCCGAGGAGCCGCACAGGGGCGCGAGGCCGTGTGCGGCGGTGGCGGCGACGACCTCGCCCCAGCGCAGTCCCGCACCGACGCGGGCCGTTCCGGCCCGGGGATCGACCGAGAGTTCGCGCAGTTCCCCGGTGGAGACGAACACCGCGCCGTCGGCGGGCACCGATCTGCCGTGGCCGGTCGACTCCACCGCGACCGGCCGGTTCTCCGCGGCGGCGAACCGTACGGCGGCGGCCACGTCGTCGGCGTCGGCGGCGACCACGACCGCGGCGGGCCGGTGTGCGACGTCGAGCAGCCAGCCGGAGGTGGCCTCCTCGAAGCCGTCGTCCCCGGGGTGGAGTGCGCGGCCGCGGATCGTGGCGCCCAGGGTCACCAGGTGGTGCCAGCCGGCCGGTTCCGCGGCGACGCGGGCACCGGCGAACTCGCCCCTGGTGGTGCGCACCAGGACGTCGTCGGGGGTGAGGATCCGGGCGGCGCCGATTCCCTCGTGCGTGTCCCCCCGGAGGTGGGCCTCGACGTGGACCTCCAGCCGCCCCGGGTGGCCGGCGGCCGGCGTGAAGGTCTCGGTGAGTTCGTACGAGAACCGTCCCGCCTCCCCCTCGGTCCAGGTCCCGGTGCCGACCGTGACGGGCGTGCGCAGCGCGATCGTCCCGTCGGGCGCGAAGGAGATGACGTAGGGGTCGGTCCGCTCGTCGTGACGCACCGAACCGGTCCACACCCCCACGGGGGTGTGGACCGGTTCGGGCGCGGGGTGTGTACCCGCCATGTCAGTTGTCCACCTTCTCCAGGGGCTTGGCCTCGCCGTCCGCCTCCCCGCCCGCTTCTCCGGCCGCGTCCCCGTCCGCCTCGTCGGCCGGCGGGGGTCCGGGCATCCGGGCGTTCCGCAGCAGGACCGCGGCAGCCGCCGCGAGCAGCAGGGCGAGCACCGCGCCGACGACCGCGGTCGTCCGGAGGCCCTGGACGAAGGAGTCGCGGGCCACCGCGAGCAGGCTGTCGGCGAGGTCGGCGGGGAGTCCGCGGGCGGTGTCCACCGCGCCGCCGAGGGTGTCCTTCGCCGCGTCGGCGTCCGGTGCGGACAGCCCCTCGGGGAGCCGACCGGCCAGGTCGGATCGGTAGACGGCGAAGCCGATGCTGCCGATCAGCGCGACTCCGAGCGCGCTGCCGAGCTCGGGGCCGGTCGAGGCGAGCGCGGACGCGGCACCGGCGCGCTCGGGCGGGGCCGCTCCCACGATCAGTCCGGTGCCGAGCGAGATCATCGGGCCGAGCCCGAGACCGAGGACGGCCGTGCCGCCCACCGCGAGGAACAGGTCGGAGGGGCCGCTGACGCGGGAGAGCAGCAGCATGCCGAACGCGGAGACCACCAGGCCGCCGGCGAGCAGGTTGCTGAGCTTCACCCGCCCGGCGAGCGCCGGTCCTCCCATGGCGCCGACCATGACGCCGAGGGTGATCGGCAGGGACCAGAGCCCGGCCTGGACCGGGGCCAGGCCCCGTACGAGCTGCAGGTACTGCATGACGAGGAACTGCAGCCCGGCGGAGAGCAGGGTGGCGAGGACCAGCATGCCGAGCGCGGTGCCGAACAGGCTGTTGTGGAACAGCCTGAGGTCCACCAGGGGCTGGGTCAGACGGCCCTGGCGGTGGACGAACAGCACGGCGAGCGCCAGGCCGGCCACGATCGGGAGGACCGACTCCAGGGCGAGGCCGTCCTCGACGATCCGCTTGAGACCGAAGATCAGGGCGAGCATGCCGAGGACGGACATGACGGCGCTGACGAGGTCGGGACGGGCGACGGAGCGGTCGCGGAACTCGGGGAGCAGGACCGGTCCGAGGACGAGCAGCAGCGCCATCACGGGAACGCCGATCAGGAAGACCGCGCCCCACCAGAAGAGCTCCAGGAAGGCTCCGCCGACCAGCGGGCCGATCACGGTGCCGAGGCCGAAGAAGCCGGTCCACGCCCCGATGGCGGCTCCCTGCTGCTTGGGGTCCTGGAACATGACCCGGATCAGGGAGAGCGTGGAGGGCATCAGCGTGGCGCCCGCGATGCCGAGCAGCGCGCGGGCGCCGATGAGCATCGTCGGGCTGGTGGCGAAGGCCGACAGCACCGAGGCCACGCCGAAGGCGACCGCGCCGATCAGGAGCAGCCGCCGGCGGCCGATCCTGTCGCCGATCGCGCCCATGGGGATGAGGAAGCCGGCGATGAGGAAGCCGTAGACGTCCACGATCCACAGCAGCTCGGTGTTGCCGGGCCGCAGGTCGGCGGTGAGCGTGGGCAGGGCCAGGTGCAGGACGGTCAGGTCCATGGCGATGAGCATCGTGGGGAGTCCGAGGACCGCCAGCCCCAGCCACTCTCTACGGGTCGCCCGGGGCGGTAACCCCGTGTCCACGTCGGTACTCAAAGGGAATCTCCTTGCGTTGTCACTGGACGGCGAAAACCGTAGAACCTCAAGTCGACTTGAGGTCAAGGGCCGCGCTGGTGATCCGTCAGGACCGGTGTACGTCACTCCACTCCGCGAGCAGCCCCGAGGCGAGCGCCTCGCGCACCCCGGGCGCCTTCGCGTCCTTCTCCGACATCAGCGGCGGCTCGTCGAACCCCCACGGGAGCGCCAGCTCCGGATCGAGCGGATCGATGTCGATCTGGGTCCCGGGTACGTACAGGGTGGAGACCACGTAGCTGACGCAGGCGTCGTCGGTGAGCGTCAGGAATCCGTGCCCGACCCCCTCCGGCACGTACACGCACCGCCCCGAGCCGGCGTCCAGCAGGGTCTCGTGGTGCTCGCCGAAGGTCGGCGAGCCCACCCGCAGGTCGACCACGATGTCGCGGGCCGCACCCCGCACACAGGACACGTACTTGGCCTGCCCGGGCGGCACCGCCACCCCGTGGATACCGCGCAGCGTGTTGCGCACGGACGTCGAGTAGTTGATCTGCGCGGGCCTGAACGGGCGACCGGTCACGTCCTCGACGAGGTCGTGACGGAAGGACTCGAAGAACACGCCCCGCGCGTCGGGGATCCGGTCCGGGGTGAACACGTACGCGCCGGGGACCCGCGTCTCGACCACCCGCATCGCCGTCAGCCCCGGTCCCGGCGCCGCGCGGCGAGCCGCTCCAGGACCGGGACGAGCTCACCCGGCCCGGGGGCCGCCGTGAGATCCGCGTGGACGGCGGCCGCCCCCTCCTGGAACGACGGCTCCGTCAACAGCCTGGAGAGCTGCTCGCCCACCTGGGCCGCGGAGAGGCCGTCGGCGTGGAGGGTCACGCCCGCGCCCCTGGACTCCAGGTAGCGGGTGCTGTTCAGCGCGCTCCCCAGGTCCTCCCCCACGATCAGCTGGGGCACCCGGTGGGCCGCGGCGGCGAAGAACGTGCCGAAGCCGCCGTGGTGGACGACCGCCGAGCAGGTCGGCATCACCTGGGTCAGCGGGAGGTAGTCCACGATCCTCACGTTGTCGGGGACGGAGGGATCCGGCCCCAGCTGGGCCGTGTTGACCGTGGCGACCACCTCGACGTCCAGGTCCGCCACCGCTTCGAGCACGGCCGCGACCCGCTCGTCCCGGCCGTCGTGGACCGTGCGCCCCGTGACGCCCAGCGAGAGACAGACCCGCGGCCGCGCCGGCGGCCGCGCCAGCCACTCGGGCACCGGCCCCGCCCCGGTGTACGGCACCCAGCGCATCGGGATCCGGCGCAGCCCCTCCGGCCCGGGCAGCTGCGCGGGGATCGGGTCCACGGTGACGTCGCCGAACAGCAGGTCGTCGGAGAAGTCGTGACCGAACCGCCCGAACACCGGCGCCAGGAGCGCGGCCAGCGGATCGCTCTCCGCGGACACCGCGTCGCCCTTCCTCCCGGTCAGGGTCCGACGGATCCAGCCGAAGTAGTCGGGCCCCCACAGCATCCGCACGGACGCGGCCCCGCACTCCCTGGCCGCGACCGCGCCCACCGGACACGCCGGATCCCAGACCACCACGTCCGGCCGCCAGCTCCGGGCGGCCTCGACCAGGTTGTCGGCGGGCTCCTGCCGGCCCTCCGCGTCCGGGTGGTACCGCTTGTACGCGGCCACCAGGTAGTAGCGGGTCGCCCGCCAGAGCCGGTCGAAGTCGGAACCGGGCTCGAACCCGAGGGCGTCGCTGAAACGGTCCAGCTCCTCGTCGGTGATCGGCGCGAGCGGCGAGGCGGGCTCACCGATCCCGACCGCCGTGAGCCCGGCCGCGGTGATCTCCCCGACCAGACCGGTGTTGCCGGCCACCCGCACGTCGTGCCCGGCGCTCTGCAGCGCCCAGGCCAGCGGGACGCTGGGGTAGAGATGGGCGGTCAGCGGTGCGACCGCGAAAAGAATCCGCATGTGAATGCCTCTGGCTGTCGTGGATGTCGACGCACGCAAAATAAAATAAACCGTTGACCCGAGCCCGGAAAACAAAACCCAGAAAGGCCCGTCAATTACCTCGACCGGCGAATCGACACAGTACTGAGGAAGTTAGTGAACAGCTTCTTCGACGGACCGAAGAATGTCAATGGCGCTTTCTCAAAGCCGCGACAGGAATGAGTCAGAGAACGGTTAAGCGCCTGGTAAGAACACCGGGCATTCACGCCGCCCGCCGGTCCGCCCGCCCACGGAAACACGAAAGCGGGCACGGCGCCGACGCCGTACCCGCCCACTCCCGCTCCTCGCGGGAAGCCCCGTCAGGAGCGACCCCCCGCACGCGCCCCGAGACACCGCAGAACGTCCTCCTCGTGGTAGAACGTGCGGCCCTTGCCGGTACGCCTCCGCCACCGCTGCTCACTGGCATGGCGGTACACGCTGCCGGAGGGAACCCCCCACAACAGCGCGATGTCCCGGGCGCCGAGCCACCGCACCACCGGCGCCGGCACCGCCACCTCGGGACCGGCGGGGGACCCCACCGCACCGGCCGCCCCCTCACCCCGCTCCGCCGCCGCGCCGCCGCTCAGCGCCATCCACTCCTGCGCGGACCACCGGTGGGAGGGGACCGCGGCGCAGCCCACCTCGACCGGTGAATCGGCCCGGCCGACACGGGCCACGGCCGTCAGCACACCCTCGCAGCCGGCGACGACGCACGTCCCGACCCGCATGCCCCGGCCGGGGGCGGGGTCGATGACGCAACGCGCCCGGCGCACCGCGCGCGCCACCTCCGCGGACAACTCGCCCGCGGCTTCGTGGGCGGCGAGCCACCCGGCGTGCCGGATCAGGAACCCGACGACACCGGCCACGGTGTCCCGGGGCGCGGCGACGACCCGCTCCCCCACGACGAGCCCGGCCCAGGAACGCAGCACGCCGAGGATCATGGAACGGGCCTCGGCCGCCGCGGTGTTGAACGGCAGCCCGGGCGCCGAGCCACCGCCGGACGTCCGCTCACGCGGCCGGTCGGATCCCCCGAGGAGCAGCCCGCACTCGTCGTACAGGCGGGGCATCGCGGCCAGCCCGCCGGTGAGCCCGCGCACACACTCACCACAGAGCCGACTCCCCACCCCGGCGATTCCGGGACGCCGCCCGGACACCCCACTCCCCCCACGGCACCCGACCCCCTCGCATTCCACGAGGTCCACCCCCGCGTAGGGCGCTCGTACCGTGTCGTATCCGCGTGCCATGTTGCCCCCGTCTCGACTGGGACGAATGTATTTCGCGGATTCGACCCCGGGCAAGGAAGTCCCCCACCCCCTGTCAATCCTCTGTAGCGGGCCTTCCCTTTCCCTGATGGAGCTGTCGTACCTGTGTCGATCACCCGAAACGGTCCGGCACCCGTCCCATTACACGCCTGTGCCCGACCCGCGGACCGGCGGATCGGGCACAGACGTCACAGACCGTCAGACGTTGAAGCGGAACTCCACCACGTCGCCGTCCTGCATGACGTACTCCTTGCCCTCCATGCGGGCCTTGCCCTTCGCGCGGGCCTCGGCGACCGAGCCGGTCTCGACGAGGTCGGCGAAGGAGATGACCTCGGCCTTGATGAAGCCCTTCTGGAAGTCGGTGTGGATGACACCGGCCGCCTCGGGGGCCGTCGCGCCCTGCTTGATCGTCCAGGCGCGGGATTCCTTCGGGCCGGCCGTCAGGTAGGTCTGGAGGCCGAGGGTGGCGAAGCCGACGCGGGCGAGGGTGGCCAGGCCGGGCTCCTCGGCGCCGACGGACTGCAGGAGCTCCATGGCGTCCTCCTCGTCCAGCTCGGCCAGGTCCTGCTCCAGCTTGGCGTTGAGGAAGATCGCCTCCGCCGGGGCCACGAGCGCGCTCTGCTCCGCCTTGAAGGCGTCGTCCGTCAGCTCGTCCTCGTCCACGTTGAACACGTAGAGGAACGGCTTCGTCGTGAGCAGGTGCAGGTCGTGGAGGAGCTCCGCCTTCTCCGAACCCTGGACGATGCCCTGCGAGAAGAGGGTGTCGCCCTTCTCCAGGATCGCCTGGGCGGCCTCGACCGCCGCGACCTTCGGCGCCGTGTCCTTCTTGATCCGCATCTCCTTCTGGAGACGCGGCAGGACCTTCTCGATCGTCTGGAGGTCCGCGAGGATCAGCTCCGTGTTGATCGTCTCGATGTCGTCCTTCGGCGAGACCTTGCCGTCGACGTGGACGACGTTCTCGTCCTTGAAGGCGCGGATGACCTGGCAGATCGCGTCCGACTCGCGGATGTTCGCCAGGAACTTGTTGCCGAGACCCTCGCCCTCGCTCGCGCCGCGCACGATGCCCGCGATGTCGACGAAGTCGACCGTCGCCGGGAGGACGCGCTGGGAGCTGAAGATCTCCGCGAGCTTGGTCAGCCGGGCGTCGGGGACACCGACGACGCCGACGTTGGGCTCGATCGTGGCGAACGGGTAGTTGGCCGCCAGCACGTCGTTCTTGGTCAGGGCGTTGAACAGGGTCGACTTGCCGACATTCGGCAGACCGACGATTCCGATCGTGAGCGACACGGTGGCGACTTCCTGAAGTGTGGACGGGGGGCCGATCCCCCAGTTTACGGGCGGGCCGAACCGGCCAGTGACGCCGACCTTCGGTCGTTCTCGGGGGCAAGGTCACCCAAAGGGCGTGTCCCGGACCCCGTTCCCGCCCCTTCCCGACCTACGTTGGTGGGGTGGAGCAGCACAGGACAAGTCAGCCGCAAGGCCGCCGACGGCCGCAAACCCCCGCCACGCCGCCGGTCGCACCCCCCGGCGCGCTCGTGGAGGGCGCTGCCGTCTACCGCGTGACGGGCCGCACCCGGCGGACCCCGGGCGCCGCCCGTGTCGAACGCGCCGGGGCGGTGGGACCCGCTGGCAAGGCCGGCGGGCGGGCACCCGGCGGCCGGCCCGTGCCACCCGTCGTCCTCGCCCTCCGGCGGCTCCCCCAGCCCCGGCTCACCGGGCTCGGCGCCGGGCTCTTCGCCTCCGCCGTCATGCTGACGCTGGGCTTCCTCGACCTGCTGCTCCTCGACGGCTCCCCCGTCGTCTACGGACTGCTGTTCCTGCCGGTCAGTGCCCTGACCGCGCTCTGGGTCCGCACCGCCGACCTCGTCACCGCCCCGATCGGCGTCCCCATCGCCTTCGCCGTCGGCGTCATCCCCGTCGCGGGCGGCTCGGGCGGCTTCGGCGGCCAGGCCATGGCCGTCGTGACCGCCCTCGCCGTGCACGCCGGCTGGCTGTACGGCGGCACCCTCGTCGCCGGGCTCATCGCGAGCGTGCGGAAGGTCCGGGAGATGGGGCGGCGGCAGCACACCCGCGCCACGGCCCCGATGGCCGGTGAGGCACCCGGCGCCGGCGGGAGGGGCGGAACCCCCCGCCGCCGCCCGGTGGGCTGACCCGTAGAGGCCGCCCGGTGGGCCGCCGGACCCGTAGGGGCGAACGGCCGCCCGGTGGGCTTACCCGTAGGGGGCCGCGCCAAGGCCGGGCCGAACGCCCGGCGCGCCAAGGACGAGCCTGTAACCCGCCCCGTACGAGAACGGGCACCCGCCCCGTACGAGAACGAGCGCCCGCCCCGTACGAGAACGAGCGCCCGGCCCGTACGAGATCGGCCGCCCGGCCCGTACGGGACCCGTGACCGGGCCCCGTACCCGCGCCCGTCCTGCCCGCCGCCCCGTACGTCAGCGGTGCCGGCGCCGCCTCCATGCCGGCCTCACGCCGCCCCCGCCGCCATCCCCGCTCCCACGATCCCCGCGTTGTTCTGGAGCTCCGCCGGGACGATCTCCGCGCGGATGCCCTCGATCAGCGGGAGGAACTTGTCCGCCTTGCGGCTGACCCCGCCGCCGATGATGAAGAGCTCCGGCGAGAACAGCATCTCCACGTGCGCGAGGTACTTCCGTACGCGGCGCGTGGCCCAGTGTTCCCAGCTGAGGTCCTCGTCCTCCTTGGCCTTCGTCGACGCCCTGGTCTCCGCGTCGTGGCCCTTGAGCTCCAGGTGGCCCAGCTCCGTGTTCGGGACGAGGCGGCCGTCGACGAAGAGGGCCGAGCCGATGCCCGTGCCCAGCGTCAGCATGATGACCGTGCCCTTGCGGCCCCGGCCCGCGCCGAAGGTCATCTCCGCGATGCCGGCCGCGTCGGCGTCGTTCAGGACGGTCACCGGGCGGCCGCCCAGACGGTCGCTGATGAGCGTGCCCGCGTCCACGTCGATCCACGACGGGTCGACGTTCGCCGCCGTCCTGATGGTGGAGCCCGTGACCACGCCCGGGAAGGTCACCCCCACCGGTCCGGTCCAGCCGAAGTGCTCCACGACCTCCACGACGCAGCCCGCCACACCGTCGGGTGTGGCGGGCTGCGGAGTCAGTACCTTGTGGCGCTCCTCGGTGAGCGCCCCGCGCTCCAGGTCCACGGGGGCACCCTTGATGCCCGAGCCGCCGATGTCCACTCCGAAGACGTTCATGGAACCCACGGTAAGGGCTGTGGGGCCGGTTACTCCGTGACGGACGGGGCGGGCGCGCCCGCGCCGAGCTTCTCCGCCACGGCCCGCAGGTCCTTGTTGCGGAGCTCCTTGGGCAGCGAGAAGGTGAGCGACTCGTCGGCCGTCTTGACGATCTCCACGTCCGCGTAGCCGCGCTCGGAGAGCCACTCCAGGACCTCCTGCACGAGGATGTCCGGAACGGAGGCGCCGGAGGAGAGGCCGACGCTGGTCACGCCCTCCAGCCAGGCCTCGTCGATCTCGCTCGCGAAGTCGACCAGGTACGCGGCGGGGACGCCGGCCTGCTTGGCGACCTCGACCATGCGGATCGAGTTGGAGGAGTTCCTGGAGCCGACGACGATCACCAGCTCGGCCTGGCCGGCCAGCTCCTTGATCGCGATCTGGCGGTTCTGCGTGGCGTAGCAGATGTCGTCGGACGGGGGGGAGATCAGCTGCGGGAACTTCTCCTTCAGCGCGTCGACCGTCTCCATCGTCTCGTCGACCGAGAGCGTGGTCTGCGAGAGCCAGACCACCCGGGACGGGTCGCGGACCTCGATCTTGGCCACGTCGTCGGGGCCGTCGACCAGCTGGATGTGGTCGGGGGCCTCGCCGGAGGTGCCGATGACCTCCTCGTGGCCCTCGTGGCCGATGAGGAGGATGTCGAAGTCGTCGTTGGCGAAGCGGACGGCTTCCTTGTGGACCTTGGTGACCAGCGGGCAGGTGGCGTCGATGGTCGCGAGCCGGCCCTGGCGGGCCTCCTCGTGGACGGTCGGGGCGACGCCGTGCGCGGAGAACATCACGATGTTGCCCGGCGGCACCTCGGTCGCCTGATCGACGAAGATCGCGCCCTTCCGCTCCAGGGTCTGGACGACGTACTTGTTGTGGACGATCTCGTGCCGGACGTAGATCGGCGCCCCGTACTGCTCCAGGGCCTTCTCCACCGCGATCACGGCACGGTCCACGCCCGCGCAGTAGCCGCGGGGAGCGGCGAGCAGGACACGCTTCGGGCGGTTCGTCGCGGGGGCGGAATCGGGCGTCGACGCGGGCGTTGCAGTCATGCGTCCCATCGTAAGGCCGCGTCGGTGAGCGGTTTGATCGGCGTCGTGGCCGAAACTGTGGCCATGGCCGAGGAACCGCAGGTGGCGGCGCGCGAGGAACACACGGAGCTTCGACGGAACCTCGGGTTCCGTGACCTCGTCGTCTACGGGCTGCTCTTCATCGCGCCCATGGCGCCCGTCGGCGTCTTCGGCACGCTCGACGCCAAGTCGGGCGGCGCGGTCGCACTGGTGTACGTCGTGGCCACCGTCGCCATGGCGTTCACGGCGTTCAGTTACGCGCAGATGGTGCGGGTCGCGCCGCAGGCCGGCTCGGTCTTCACGTACGCGCGCAAGGGCCTCGGCGAAGGGCCGGGATTCATCGCCGGCTGGATGGCGATGCTCGACTACCTGCTGATCCCGGCCGTCGCCTACCTCTTCGCGGGCATCGCGATGGAGGCGCTCGTCCCGGAGGTGGACCGGTGGGTGTGGACCGGGATCGCCGTCGTCGTGACCACGCTGCTCAACCTCTGGGGCGTACGGGCCGCGGCCCGGGTCGGCTTCGCGGTGCTCGCGATGGAGATCGTCGTCCTGCTGGTCTTCGTCGTCTCCGCGGTCGTGGTGCTCGTACGGGACGGGGCGGAACGCGACTGGTGGTCGCCACTCACCGGCGACGCCTCCTTCTCGCTCACCGCGGTCCTCGGCGCCGTGTCGGTGGCCGTCCTCTCCTACCTGGGCTTCGACGCCATCGCCTCCTTCGCCGAGGAGGTCACGGGCGGCTCGGCGAAGGTGGCGCGGGCGGTGCTGTTCTGCCTGGCCCTCGCGGGCGTCCTCTTCGTGGCGCAGTCCTGGCTGGTCGCGCTCCTCGAACCGGTCTCCTCCGCCGAGCTCGCGGCGGACCCGGGGAAGCAGGGCTCGGCCTTCTACGACGCCGTGGACGTCTCGGTCGGCGGCTGGCTGCACGACCTGGTGGCCGTCTCGAAGGCGATCGGCGCGGCCTTCGCGGCGCTCGCCGGACAGGCGGCCGGCGCCCGGCTCCTCTTCGCGATGGGCCGCGACCGGCGCCTGCCGCACCTGCTCGCCCGGACGGACGGCGGCGTACCGCGGGTGGCGCTGCTCGTGGCGGCGACGGTGACGATGATCGCGGCGGTGTGGGCGGCCCGGCGGGACGACGGCCTCGACCACCTGGTGTCGGTGGTGGACGTCGGCGCGCTGACGGCCTTCGTGCTGCTGCACGCGAGCGTGGTGGGCTGGTTCGCGGTACGGCGGGCCGAGGGGCCGCCGCACCTCCTCAAGCACGTCGTCCTGCCGGTCGTCGGGGCGGCGATCCTGATCGCGGTCATCGTCGAGGCCTCGGTGGCGGCGCAGGTGGTGGGCGTGGTGTGGCTGGGCGTGGGCCTGGTGGTCCTCGCCGTCCAGGGCGCGACGCGGACCCCGGCGGGGCGCTGAGCTTGTCGCGGGGTGAGGCGCTGGGGTTGCCGGTCGGCGAGCTGGGGTCGTCGCTCGGCGGGGTGTTGGGGTTGTCGGGGCTGTCGGGGGGCGGGGCGCCGAGGCTGTCGCTCGGCCGGGTGCCGGGGCTGTCGCTCGGCCGGGTGCCGGGGCTGTCGCGGGGCGGGGCGCCGACGTCGTCGTGGAGGACGGCACCGAGGTCGGTGCCGCGTGCGCCCCTGACGTTGTCGTACCGCGCGGTTACGCTCGGTCCATGGCTCTGACTACGTCCGCCGAAGCACCGCTTCCCGTCGGTGAGGTCTCCCGGCTGATCGGGGGGTGGATCGACCGGCTCGGGCCGATCTGGGTCGAGGGGCAGATCACCCAGCTGTCCCGGCGCCCCGGCGCCGGGGTCGTCTTCCTGACCCTTCGGGACCCCTCGTACGACATCTCCATCGGCGTCACCTGCTACCGCCAGGTCTTCGACGCCGTCGCGGACGTCGTGTCCGAGGGCGCCCGGGTCGTCGTGCGCGCCAAGCCCGAGTGGTACGCGCCGCGCGGGCAGCTGTCGCTGCGGGCGGTGGAGATCAAGCCGGTCGGGATCGGCGAGCTGCTCGCCCGGCTCGAACAGCTGAAGCGGAGCCTGGCCTCCGAGGGGCTCTTCGCCCTCGACCGGAAGAAGCCGCTGCCGTTCCTGCCGCACCGGATCGGGCTCGTCTGCGGCCGCGCGTCGGCGGCGGAGCGGGACGTCCTGGAGAACGCGCGGCGCCGCTGGCCCGCCGTCGCCTTCGAGGTGCGGAACGTGGCGGTGCAGGGCGTGAAGGCGGTCCCGCAGGTCGTGCAGGCGGTCAAGGAGCTCGACGCCCACGAGGACGTCGACGTGATCATCGTCGCCCGGGGCGGCGGCAGCGTCGAGGACCTGCTGCCGTTCTCGGACGAGCAGCTCATCAGGGCCGTCGCCGAGTGCCGTACGCCGGTGGTCTCGGCCATCGGGCACGAACCCGACGCTCCCCTGCTCGACCTGGTGGCCGACCTGCGCGCCTCGACCCCGACCGACGCGGCCAAGAAGGTCGTCCCGGACGTCGGGGAGGAGCTGGACCGGGTGCGCGGGCTGCGCGACCGGGCCCTGCGGACCGTACGGGGCCTCCTCGACCGGGAGGAGCGCGGCCTCGCGCACGCGCTCGCGCGCCCCGTCATGGAGCATCCGCAGCGGATGGTGGAGGTCCGCGAGGACGAGCTGGTGGCGCTCCTCGCCCGGAGCCGGCGCGTCCTCGGGCACCTCCTGGACCGCGCGGACTCGGAGCTGTCCCACACGCGGGCGCGGGTCCGGGCGCTGTCGCCCGCCGCGACGATGGAGCGGGGGTACGCGGTGCTCCAGCGGGCGGACGGCACGGTGGTCCGCTCCCCGGAGGAGGTCGCGGAGGGCGAGGAGCTGCGGGCCAGGGTCGCGGAGGGCGAGTTCGGGGTGCGGCGGGTGGCCGATCCGGCCTGAGCGGAGCGGGGCCGCCGAAGGCGTGCGCGAGAGAAGACGAGAGAACCGGACACGGAGGGTGGAGCGGCAGATGGCAAGCGGTACGGAAGAGGCGGCGCTCGGCTACGAGCAGGCGCGGGACGAGCTGATCGAGGTCGTCCGGCGGCTCGAAGCGGGCGGAACGTCCCTGGAGGATTCCCTGGCGCTCTGGGAGCGGGGCGAGGAGCTGGCGAAGGTCTGCCGGCGCCGTCTGGAGGGGGCGCGGGCCCGCCTCGACGCCTCGCTCGCGGCGGAGCGCGCGGCGGAGGAGAACGGCGCGGGTGGCGCCGAGCGGGATGGGGACAGCGAGGAGTAACCGCCGCGCCCGTGGGGACGCGCCCCGCCGGTGAGGACCGGTGACCCTCCCGTGGGGACCGGCGACCCGTCCGCGCGGACCCGACCCACCGGTGAGGGCCGGCGACCCGTCCGCGCGGACCCGACCCACCGGTGAGGGCCGGCGACCCGTCCGCGCGGACCCGACCCACCGGTGAGGGCCGGCGGCCCGTCCGCGAGGACCGACGCCCTGCCCGTGAGGACCGGCGCCCTACCCAAGAGGACCGGCGACCCGTCCGCAGGGGCGCCCGGCCGCCCGTTCACGGTGACCGGCGCACCCTCCGCACCGATCCGCGACCCGTTCGCGGGCGGTCTGGCGTAGACTTCCGAGTGAAGCGGATCACTATCCGGATGGATTAGTTGAAGTTTCACCAATCGAGCCGTACTGTCGAGACATCGCTTGAACCCCGTACGAGCGACCCCCCTTTGCAGTCCGGAAGGTACGCAGCATGTCTCTCGCCCTTGACCCCGCCGCTCAGGATCTCCTCTTCCGCGAGGCCCGCACCGCCAACACGTTCACCGACGAGCCGGTGACCGACGAGCAGGTCCAGGCGATCTACGACCTGGTGAAGTACGGCCCGACCGCCTTCAACCAGACCCCGCTGCGCATCACCCTGGTCCGCTCCCCCGAGGCCCGCGAGCGCCTGGTCGCGCACATGGCCGAGGGCAACCGGCCCAAGACCGCCACCGCGCCGCTCGTCGCGATCCTCTCCGCCGACAACGAGTTCCACGAGGAGCTCCCGGCCCTGCTCCCGCACTTCCCGCAGGCCAAGGACATGTTCTTCGCCGAGCGCCCGGTCCGCGAGCAGTCCGCCGTCCTGAACGCCGCCCTCCAGGCCGCCTACTTCATCGTCGGCGTCCGCGCCGCCGGCCTGGCCGCCGGCCCGATGACCGGCGTGGACTTCGCCGGCATCCAGAAGGAGTTCCTGGACGCCGACCACACCCCGCTGATGGTCGTCAACATCGGCAAGCCCGGCGAGGACGCCTGGTTCCCCCGCTCCCCGCGCCTGTCCTTCGACGAGGTCGTCACCACCGTCTGACCCGTCCGAGGCCGTACGCGAGATCCGAGGCCGTAGGCGAGATCCGATCCGTACGCGAGAAGGGCCCCGCACTCCATGAGTGCGGGGCCCTTCTCGTACGCCTGTCGAATTCTCAGACCTTCTGCGACCGGAGCGAGCCCGCCATCTCGGCGAGCTGGTCGAACGAGGCCGTGCCGGTCACGACCGTCGTCGCGCCGCCGTCCACCCGGACGAGCGCGTCGTACTTGGGGCCCTCCCAGCGCTGCCAGACCTGGCCCGCCACCGTCTGGGTCTTCCCGGTGTTCTTCGCCCGGTGGGTCACGTCCGGCACGTAGGTGCCCGGCGCCGCCGTCGACTGGTGGATCGCCACGTACTGGGTGTCCGGGGAGAGGAAACCGAGCTGCCAGGCGTCGGACTTCTCGCGCTTGTACGAGACCACCGTCGCCTTCCATCCCTCGCCCAGACCCTCGGGCGCCATCACCGGATACGGCGCCGCCCGCTGAGCCGTCAGGAGCTCGACCCGGTAGTCCTTCGCCTTGACCGGTTCGGCGCTCTCGTCGTGCGGGATGAAGAGATACATCACTCCCGCGGCGACCAGGATCACCCCAAGGGACTGGATCATCCCGCGTACCGTCTGCCTGCCTCGCATACCTGCCACGCCCACCATGGTCGCATCAAGGGTCCGTGCTCATACGTGGGCCCCTCTGCTCATTATGTCGACGTACCGATAGAGTCGTATCACCCTCTTTACCTTCCGGCCGTCGCCGTACAGAAAGGTGCGCTCCGATGACCGAGCACTCCCTGCCGTCCGAGCTGGAGGTCTCACCCGAGGCCCCCGACCGCAACCTCGCCCTTGAGCTGGTCCGCGTCACGGAGGCCGCCGCCATGGCCGCCGGCCGCTGGGTCGGCCGCGGCGACAAGATCGGTGCGGACGGCGCCGCGGTCAACGCGATGCGGACCCTGATCTCCACCGTCTCGATGAACGGCGTCGTCGTCATCGGCGAGGGCGAGAAGGACGAAGCCCCGATGCTGTTCAACGGCGAGCGGGTCGGCGACGGCACCGGCGCCGAGGTCGACATCGCCGTCGACCCGATCGACGGCACCACGCTCAACGCCAAGGGCATGCCCAACGCGATCGCCGTCCTGGCCGCCGCCGACCGCGGCACCATGTTCGACCCGTCCGCGGTCTTCTACATGGACAAGCTGGTGACCGGCCCCGAGGCCGCCGACTTCGTCGACATCAACGCGCCCGTCTCGGTCAACATCCGCCGGGTCGCCAAGGCCAAGGGCATGGCCCCCGAGGACGTCACGGTCGTGATCCTGGACCGCCCCCGTCACGAGGGCATCGTCAAGGAGATCCGCGAGACCGGCGCCCGCATCAAGTTCATCACGGACGGTGACGTCGCGGGCTCGATCATGGCCGTCCGCGAGGGCACCGGCGTGGACCTGCTCCTCGGCATCGGCGGCACGCCCGAGGGCATCATCTCGGCCTGCGCCATAAAGTGCCTGGGCGGTGTCATCCAGGGCAAGCTGTGGCCCAAGGACGAGGCCGAGCGCCAGAAGGCGATCGACGCGGGGCACGACCTGGACCGCGTGCTGTCCACGAACGACCTGGTCAGCGGCGACAACGTCTTCTTCGTCGCCACCGGCATCACGGACGGCGAGCTGCTGCGCGGCGTCCGCTACCGCTCGGAGACCGCGACCACCTCGTCGCTGGTGATGCGCTCGAAGTCCGGCACGATCCGCCAGATCGACTCCACGCACCGGCTCTCGAAGCTGCGCGCGTACAGCAAGATCGACTTCGATCGCGCCAACTGAGTCCACGGCCCCGGCCCACGCGGCCGGTCGGACGGTACGAAGAGGGGCGCCCCCATGTGCGGTGGGGGCGCCCCTTCTCGTACGGGAACGGAAAGACACGGCTCGCTGGGACGGGGTGGGACGGGGGCCCTCGCCGGTCGGAACGACGGCACGTCGGAACGCGGCGGCGGAACGCGGAGGCGGAACGACGCCGCGGCTCCCCGCGCTCTCCGGTCCGTCGGTCCGTCGGTCCGTCGGTCCGTCCGCCCGCCCGTCGGTCCGTATCAGCCCGCCTGGGCGATCCGCTCCGTCGCGGTGGCCTTCCTCAGCTCCACCTCGCGCCGCCGGCGCCGGGCCAGGGCGACGCGGCGCTCCGCCGCGGTCAGCCCGCCCCACACCCCGTACGGCTCGGGCTGCAGCAGCGCGTGCTCCCGGCACTCGACCATCACCGGACAGCGCCCGCAGACCCGCTTGGCCGCCGCCTCACGCGCGAGCCGCGCGGCCGTCGGCTCCTTGGAGGGGGCGAAGAAGAGTCCGGCCTCGTCGCGGCGACACACCGCCTCCGCGTGCCATGGACCGGCCTCGTCCTCCCGGGCAGGGGCGCGCTGAGGGGGGACGGCGGCGACCTGGAGGGGCTGATGCGGCGGTTGCAGCACGGTCTACTCCTGACGACGGCTTCGCGAGCGAGCGGCGATGCAGCAGCCCTACCCGCTGTGCGCGCGCCTATGCACTGCGTACCGCGCCGTTCCGCACTGCGGATACCCGAGGACGAATTCCGGTCAGTTCCCGCTCGGGCCCCAGAGGATCTCCGGCCCGTACGCACGGAGCGGACCCCTCGGGATCATCCGGCCAGGACGCGCGAAGCCGACGTCCGAGGACCAACCGGCCCGTCCCGGACCTCACGCCCCGGCCCCGCCCCGGCCCCGCCCCGGCCCCGCCCCGGACCATCCCGGACCCACCTCGGGTCCATCCCCGACCCGCCCCCCTTCAGTGCCCGAGGTGCTTCCTCATCCGGCTCTGAAGGTCGGTGATCCACTTGCCGCGCTTGGGTCTGGCTTCGACGTTCCCGAAGACCGAGTAGCCGTTGATGACGACGACGGGGGCCTGCGGGTCGACGCCCTCCAGGGTCACGACCTCGAAGTTGCCGAAGATCCCGCTGCCGTTGCCGCGCAGGCTGATGTTCTCCGGGACGCGGACCTCCACGTTGCCGAAGATCGACGTCGCGTTGATGGTGGTCAGGCGCTGGGCGAAGATCGCCTCGGTCAGGTCGATCTCGATGTTGCCGAAGAGCGCGAACGCGTTCGTCCGGCGGCTCACCCGCCAGCGGCCCTTGCGGGTCGTGCTGGAGAAGATCGCGACGAGGTTCTCCGGGGTGGCGTCGGGGTCGTCCGGGCCGTACCCGTAGTCCGGCGCGGGCTCCTGGCGGGTCCGCGCGCCCGGCAGGTCGCGGACGATCGGCTCCAGCTCCCCGACGGTCTTCGCCCGGTACACGGCGTCGATCCGGTCCGAGTGCTCCTCCGGGTCGATCCGTCCCTCGGCGAGGGCGTCCCTGAGGATGTCCGCGATCCGGTCCCGGTCCGCGTCCGAGGCCCGCAACGCGCCCTGCGGGTCGGCGAACACAGTCTCGGCGGAGGCCTTCTCGGCAGGCGGGGCCGACCGCTGCGGCTGCGGCTGCTCTTCGGGTTCGGGCTTCTTTTCGAGGTCCACGGAGCCAGCCTAGCGAAACGCGATAGATCGCGACCAGGGGGCGGGGCCGTGCCTGTGGACGAAGACGCGATCACGCCACTCCGGCGTGGTCCCCGTCCCAAGTGAGCCTTACCTCACAGGACCGGCCCCCCGCCCGCGTTCTACGCTGGAGGGCGCACTCGCCAACGGAGGCGGGTGCGCCGTCTTGCCGAGTGAGGAATGGCCCCCATGCCAGAGTTTGCGTACTCCGATCTGCTCCCCCTGGGAGAGGACACCACGCCCTACCGCCTGGTGACCTCCGAAGGTGTCTCCACCTTCGAGGCCGACGGCCGTACGTTCCTCAAGGTCGAGCCGGAGGCGCTGCGCACGCTGGCCGCCGAGGCGATCCACGACATCCAGCACTTCCTGCGCCCGGCCCACCTGGCCCAGCTGCGCCGGATCATCGACGACCCGGAGGCGTCGAGCAACGACAAGTTCGTCGCGCTCGACCTCCTCAAGAACGCGAACATCGCCGCCGCCGGCGTCCTGCCCATGTGCCAGGACACGGGCACGGCGATCGTCATGGGCAAGCGCGGCCAGAACGTGCTGACCTCCGGGCGCGACGAGGAAGCCCTGTCGAAGGGCGTCTACGACGCCTACACCAAGCTGAACCTGCGGTACTCGCAGATGGCCCCGGTGACCATGTGGGAGGAGAAGAACACCGGCTCGAACCTGCCCGCGCAGATCGAGCTGTACGCGACCGACGGCGGCGCGTACAAGTTCCTCTTCATGGCCAAGGGCGGCGGCTCCGCCAACAAGTCCTTCCTCTACCAGGAGACGAAGGCCGTCCTCAACGAGGCGAGCATGATGAAGTTCCTGGAGGAGAAGATCCGTTCGCTCGGCACGGCCGCCTGCCCGCCGTACCACCTGGCGATCGTCGTCGGCGGCACGAGCGCCGAGTTCGCGCTCAAGACCGCGAAGTACGCCTCCGCGCACTACCTGGACGAGCTGCCCACCGAGGGCTCGGCCGTGACCGGCCACGGCTTCCGCGACAAGGAGCTGGAGGAGAAGGTCTTCGAGCTGACGCAGAAGATCGGCATCGGCGCCCAGTTCGGCGGCAAGTACTTCTGCCACGACGTCCGCGTCGTCCGTCTCCCCCGCCACGGCGCCTCGCTGCCCGTCGCCATCGCCGTCTCCTGCTCGGCCGACCGCCAGGCGGTCGCGAAGATCACCGCCGAGGGCGTCTTCCTGGAGCAGCTGGAGACGGACCCCGCGCGCTTCCTGCCCGAGACGACCGACGAGCAGCTCTCCGAGGAGAGCGACGTCGTCACCATCGACCTGAACCAGCCGATGGACGACATCCTCGCCGAGCTGACCAAGTACCCGGTCAAGACCCGCCTCTCCCTGAACGGCCCGCTGGTCGTGGCGCGCGACATCGCGCACGCCAAGATCAAGGAGCGTCTGGACGCGGGCGAGGAGATGCCGCAGTACCTGAAGGACCACCCGGTCTACTACGCGGGCCCGGCGAAGACCCCCGAGGGGTACGCCTCCGGTTCCTTCGGTCCGACCACGGCCGGCCGGATGGACTCGTACGTCGAGCAGTTCCAGGCGGCGGGCGGCTCGAAGGTGATGCTGGCGAAGGGCAACCGCTCGCAGCAGGTCACGAACGCGTGCGGCAGCCACGGCGGTTTCTACCTCGGCTCGATCGGCGGCCCGGCCGCGCGTCTCGCGCAGGACTGCATCAAGAAGGTCGAGGTCGTCGAGTACGAGGAGCTCGGCATGGAGGCGGTCTGGCGGATCGAGGTCGAGGACTTCCCGGCGTTCATCGTCGTGGACGACAAGGGCAACGACTTCTTCCAGAACCCGGCCCCGGAGCCGACGTTCACGCACATCCCGGTGCGCGGCCCCGGCCTCGCGTAACCGCACCGCCGACTCGCGCCCCTCGGTCCGCCCGGACCGGGGGGCGTCGTCGTGCGCCCGGTCCGCCCGGACCGGGGGGCGTCGTCGTAGGCCCGGGGCTCCGGCGTCGACGTCCGCTCAGAAAGTCGCTACCGACTGGTAGCCATCTCGTTGCCTACTGTCCAGTATTGGGCGCGAGCATGCCAAAGTCCTGAGCTGGTCGACCAAGGAGCCCCCCATGCCCGTGACCCCCCTCCGCAGGCGCGCCGCCGCCGGAACCACCGCCACGCTCGCCCTGACGGCCTTCCTCGTCGTCGGCCCGGCGCCCACCGCCTCCGCCTCGGACCCCGACCACCACAGCACCTCGACCGCGGCCTTCAAGGACGTCGACTACCGGACCTGGCTCCGTGACGTGGCGGCCGTCGTCGACCAGGCCCGGCCGTACATCGAGCAGCGCTCCGAGAACGCCGGCCGCGAGAAGCAGGCGATCGTCCTCGACATCGACAACAGCTCCCTGGAGACGGACTTCCACCCCTTCTGGGAGCTGCCGACCCCCGCCATCGCGGACGTGCGCGAGCTCGCCCGGGACGCCCACGAGCGCGGCGTGGACGTCTTCTTCGTCACCGCCCGCCCCGGCATCATCCACTCCCTCACCGACTGGAACCTGAAGCAGGCCGGGTACCCCGTCGACGGTCTGTACGTGCGGTCCCTGCCCGACCTGTTCGCCGAGGTCAGCGCGTACAAGACGGAGAAGCGCGCGGAGATCGAGGCCAAGGGCTACACGATCATCGCGAACATCGGCAACAACACCACCGACCTGGTCGGCGGCCACGCCGAGCGCACCTTCAAGCTCCCCGACTACGGCGGCAAGCTCTCGTAGGGGCCCGTCGGGCCGGGGTCCGGCGCGCGGATACGCTCCTGCGCATGAGACACCCGATACGGACCCCGGCCCCGGTCGCCGCCCTGACGGCGGGGCTGCTGCTGGCCGGCTGCGGCGGTCCGGAGCCGTTGCCCGAGGTCGCCACCGGAGCCCGCCCCTCGGCCCCGTCCGCGACGACCGCGCCCGGGGCGGAAGCGCCTCCGGCGGCCGCGGCCTCGAAGGCGACCCTCGGCGGGCCCGGGACGGCCTGCCCGCTGCCCGTCTCCTTCGGGCTCGCGGAGAAGTGGGAGCCGAAGGCGGTGAAGGACCCCGAGAACCCGGACTTCGCGGAGCTCACCCGGCGCGGCCCGGCCACCGTGCGCTGCGAGGTGGACGCCAAGCCGGCCGGTCACATCGGTTTCCTCCAGGTGTGGACGGCCGGGAAGGGGTCCGCGCGGGCAGCGCTCGAAGGGTTCGTGAAGGCCGAGGAGAACGCCTCGAAGGCCGTCTACAAGGAGACCGCGACCGGCACGCTTCCCGTCACCGAGGTGACGTTCACGACCTACAGCGAGCTGCTGGAGGAGTCGAAGGAGGCGCGCGCCTTCGCCGTCGCCACCCCGAAGGGGACCGTGATCGTGCGCCTCGGCGGGATGGACACCGAGGAGCACCGGGCGATGCTCCCGGCGTACGAACTGGCCCGTACCACGCTCAAGGTGCTCTGAGGGCCGACGGGGCGGACCCGGGCAGGACCGTGGCCCCCGTCCCGGATCGGACGGGGGCCACGGTCGTACGTGGACACGGCCACGGTGGCGCCTGGCCCCGGCCACGGTCGTACGTGGAGGGCTACGCGAACTTCTGGTTCGCCGATCCGTCGCAGTTCTGGAGCCGGACCGGCTGCCTCGCGGCGGCCTGGGTGAGGCAGAGCCCCGTCGCTTCGGCGGGGCGGAGCGTGGCGCCGTCACGGACGAACTTCTGATTGGCGCCGCCGTGGCAGTTCCAGACGACGACGGACCGGCCGGCCTGGTAGCCGGAGGCGGGGACGTCCAGGCAGCGGTCCTGGGTGAGCTGGGTGTGGACGGTCCTGCGGGTGGAGTCGTACCACCAGCCCTGGTTGCGGCCGCCGTGGCAGTCCCAGCCGAGGACGCCGCTGTCGTTGGCCGAGGAGGCCGCCTCGACGTCGAGGCAGTCGCCGGTCGCCTGGTTCTTCAGCGGCCTGTACACGTCGTCCCAGGCGAGCGGGAAGAGCGTCGGTGTGCCGGAGGAGTTCACGTCGGCGCAACTCGCCTCACGCGATCCGGAGTTGTAGATCTGGGTGAGACAGGACGCGAAGGCGGCGTGCCCGCGCGCGTTGGGGTGGAAGGACTGCCGCACCGAGTTCTCGTCCGGGGTGCCGGGCTTCGAGAGGTCGATGTAGAGGCCCCGGGCCCAGGAGTCCTCCATGCAGACCTCGTGGCCGTGGAAGAGCCGCGAGTTGTCGAGGTAGACGGCGCCGGTGGAGGCGGCCGCCGCCCGCATCCCGCGCTCGAAGGCGGGGACGGCGGTGTTGCGGCCCCAGACGGTGTCGGAGTCGTAGCCGAGTCCGCCGCAGATCAGCTTGCCGGGGAAGTTCGGGTTGTCGTGGAAGTCGGGGCCGATGGGGCTGGGGTACCCCATGAGGACGAGCTTGTAGTCGCCGTCGGCGTACCCGGCGTCGCGCATGACGCTCTTGAGGTCGCGCACGGTCTGCTCGACCTTGGGGACGAGCCCGTCGACACGGGCCTGCCAGCCGGGGGCGTACTTGGGCTCGCAGGCGCCCTGGAGCAGCAGGTAGCGGGTGACGCAGTCGGTCATGACGGGACCGAACTGCAGGTCGTCGTTGGCGCCGGCGACGAGCAGGACCATCTTGATGCGGGTGTTGCGCGCCTTGACGGCCAGGTTGTCGCTCTGGACGAGTTCGTCGGCGTACTGCCTGGAGCCGCCGATCCTGATGTTGCCGGTGTACGCGCCGGAACAGGACACGTTGAACGTGAGGTCGGCGGGGATCCCGGTGCGGTGGATGGCGGCGTCGGGCGAGCGGTGGCACCAGTTGGTGGGGCCGTTGGTGGGGGGCTCGTACGTGCCGACGCCCTCGCCGGAGATCTCACTGTCGCCGAGCGAGATCAGACCGGTCCTGCGCTGCGCGAGCGGGCGCTCCTCGGGGCTGCCGTAGATCCTGGTGGCCTCGGCGGCGCGGATCGCCTCCAGCTCGGGCGGGAGCGGTACGGCGGCGGTCACCGCCGTGGTGGCGGTGGCGGTGCCGACCGCCGCGCCGGCGGGGGCGGCGGCGGTCATCGTGCCGAGCGCGGCGGCCGCCGCGGCGACGGCGGCGACGGGCCAGCGGAGTCTGTACCTGGTGCGCCTCATTGCGCCTCCTGGAAGTGGGGTTACCCACGGTTTTTACTGGCCGGTACGCGTGATGGGAATACATCGAACAAGACAAGTGCTCATCTTTTTCGGGGGGTTCGGGGCGTCCCCCGACGGGCACGGCGTGGGAGGTTGGAGCACATGAACGAGACAGACCAGGCCGAGGGCCACCGGATCGAGCACGACTCCATGGGCGAGGTGCGGGTCCCCGCGCACGCCAAGTGGCGGGCCCAGACCCAGCGGGCGGTGGAGAACTTCCCCGTCTCCGGGCAGCGCCTGGAGCGCGCCCACATCGAGGCCCTGGCCCGCATCAAGGCCGCCGCCGCCCAGGTCAACGCCGAGCTCGGGGTGATCGACAAGGACCGCGCGGAGGCCATCGTCTCGGCGGCGGCCGAGGTCGCCGACGGGCGCTGGGACGCGCACTTCCCGGTGGACGTCTTCCAGACCGGTTCGGGCACCTCGTCCAACATGAACACCAACGAGGTGATCGCCACCCTCGCCACCGAGCGGCTCCCCGAGGGGCGCGAGGTCCACCCCAACGACCACGTGAACGCCTCGCAGTCCTCCAACGACGTCTTCCCGTCCTCCATCCACATCGCGGCCACCGGCGCCGTCACCCGCGACCTGATCCCCGCCCTCGACCACCTGGCCGCCGCCCTGGAGCGAAAATCGGCCGAATTCGCGACGGTCGTGAAATCGGGCCGTACGCACCTCATGGACGCCACCCCGGTCACCCTCGGCCAGGAGTTCGGCGGCTACGCGGCGCAGGTCAGGTACGGCGTCGAGCGGCTGCGGTCCGCCCTGCCCCGCCTCGCCGAACTCCCTCTCGGCGGTACGGCGGTGGGCACCGGCATCAACACCCCGGCCGGCTTCTCCGCGGCCGTCATCGCCGAGGTCGCCCGCACGACCGGCCTGCCGCTCACCGAGGCCCGCGACCACTTCGAGGCGCAGGGCGCCCGGGACGCCCTGGTGGAGACGTCCGGGCAGCTCCGCACCATCGCCGTCTCCCTCACCAAGATCTCCAACGACCTGCGCTGGATGGCCAGCGGCCCCCGCACGGGCCTGGCCGAGATCAACCTCCCCGACCTCCAGCCCGGCTCGTCGATCATGCCGGGCAAGGTGAACCCGGTGATCCCCGAGGCGGTCCTGATGGTCGCCGCGCAGGTGACCGGAAACGACACCACGGTGGCGGTGGCGGGCGCGGCCGGGAACTTCGAGCTCAACGTGATGCTGCCGGTCATGGCGAAGAACCTCCTGGAGTCCGTACGGCTGCTCGCCAACGCCTCCCGGCTGCTCGCGGACCGCACGGTGGACGGGATCACCGCCAACGTCGAACGGGCCCGCGAGTACGCCGAGTCCTCGCCGTCCGTCGTCACCCCGCTGAACAAGTACATCGGGTACGAGGAGGCCGCCAAGGTCGCGAAGAAGTCGCTGGCCGAGCGGAGGACCATCCGCGAGGTGGTGCTCGACTCCGGGTACGTGGAGCGTGGCGACCTCACGGTCGAGCAGCTGGACGAGGCGCTCGACGTACTCCGCATGACGCACCCGTAGGGCGGGCGCGGACAGACCCTCGCACCACCCTCGTCCCACCCGTGACACGGCCGCGGGCGAGGGTCCGGCGGCTGCCGGCCGGGCCCCGGTGACCGGCCGGTAGCGACCGGCCGGTAGCCGACGCATCCGTGATCCGTGCCGCAGCGGTCGCGGGAGCGCGCCCCTAAGATCTGCGCATGACAGGATCGGTCGGCTCCCAGCACTGGGCGCCCGGGGATCACATCCTCTGGCGCTACCGCGGCAACGGCACCGGAGAGGTGCACATCTGCCGGCCGGTGACGGTCGTGCAGGACACGCCCGAGCTGCTCGCGGTCTGGATGGCGCCCGGCACCGAGTGCGTCCGCCCCGTGCTCGTCGACGGCACTCCCGTCCACGAGGAGCCGCTCGCCACCCGCTACACCGCCGCGCGCACCACGGAACGCGCGCGGTGGTTCGGCACCGGCGTCCTGAAGCTGGCACGGCCCGGCGACCCGTGGTCGGTGTGGCTGTTCTGGGAGCGCGGCTGGCGCTTCCGCAGCTGGTACGTGAACCTGGAGGAGCCGCGGGTCCGGTGGTCCGGCGGCTTCGACTCCGAGGACCACTTCCTCGACATCTCCGTCTACCCGGACCGCAGCTGGCTGTGGCGGGACGAGGACGAGTTCGCTCAGGCACAGCGGTCCGGCCTGATGTCCCCGGCGCAGGCCGCGCGGGTCCACGAGGCGGGGAGCCTCGCGATCGAGCAGATCAGGGCGTGGGGGACGCCGTTCGCGGACGGCTGGGAGGAGTGGAGACCCGATCCGGCGTGGCGGGTTCCGGAGCTGCCGGTCGACTGGGACCGCACTCCGGCGCACACGGCACCGTGAGACCCTTGATGCGCCCCCGGGGTTCAAACGTAGGATCGTCCTCCGCACGGCGGAAGCGGAGCGGACGCCACGTCAGACCGATCGGACAGCACGTCGACGACCGAGCACAGCGCAGGACCTGACCAGAAGTCATCCACGAGGGGGAGAGCAGTGCCGGACGTCTGCCCGGGTGTTGCGGCCCCTGTCGTCGCCGCCACGCGCGGAGCCTCGACATCCGCCGCACACAAGGGGTTTAGCCCTGCCGAAGGCGCGGCATCGGCGAGAAGAGCGAGTGCATCGCACCACCGGCCCGGACGGACGGAATCCCACGCGTGACGGAGCATCCCACCTCCCACGAAGGCCGACAGCCCCTGGCTGCCCGGCCGCAGGAACGCGCGCGCCCTCGCCAGGAGGCGGCGGCCGGCCTGCCCTCCGACGTGCCCGCACAGCCGGGCGGACCGGCGGGCCCGGCGGCCCCCGGCGCGGACGCGCCCCGGGTCGGCGTCGCGCCGGCGGCGCCCCTCGGGGGCGGCTCCCCCGGCGGCGCCGTGGCCGTCGCCGTCTCCCCGCAGCCGCCCGGTCCGGCCCGCGGCGAGAACACCGCCGCGCGGCGCGAGGGCGAGCGGCTGCGGTTCGTCGGGGCGGCGACCCGGCGCATCGCGCGCGGCATCGACCTGGACGAGATCGTGCTCGGCCTGTGCCGGGCCACCGTGCCGACCTTCTCCGACGAGATCCTGGTCTACCTCCGCGACCCGCTGCCGGTGGGCGACGAGCGCCCGGTGGCCCCGTTCGTGCTGCGGCTGCGCCGCACCGACCGGCTCCGGTTAAGCGAACTGGAGGGCGAGGAGCTCGTCCTCGTACCCGATCCGGATCCGACCCCCGCGGCCGAACTCTGCGAGGTGCGGTCCGGCGGGGCGCTGGCCGAGGTGCTGCGCGGGGTGCGGCCGGTCTTCGGCGACTCCGCGGCCGCCAAGACCGCGCTGACCGAGCTGCTCGGCCCGGACCATCCGCTGCCCGGCGGGCTGCGGGCGGTGCTCGCCCCGCTGCGCGGCCGACGCCGGGTGATCGGCGCCGCCGTGTTCCTGCGCCGTCCCGAGCGGGCCGGTTTCGAGCCGAACGACCTCCTGGTCGCGGCGCAGTTGGCCACGCACACCGCGCTCGGTATCGACAAGGCCGTGCTGTACGGCCGTGAGGCGTACATCGCGGACGAGCTCCAGCGGACGATGCTGCCGGACTCGCTGCCGCAGCCGACCGGGGTCAAGCTCGCCTCGCGCTACCTGCCGGCGGCCGAGACGGCCCGGGTGGGCGGCGACTGGTACGACGCGATCCCGCTGCCCGGAAGCCGGGTCGCCCTGGTCGTCGGCGACGTCATGGGCCACTCGATGACCTCGGCGGCGATCATGGGCCAGCTGCGCACCACCGCGCAGACTCTGGCCGGGCTGGACCTGCCGCCGCAGGAGGTTCTGCACCATCTGGACGAGCAGGCGCAGCGGCTCGGCGAGAACCGCATGGCGACCTGTATGTACGCGGTGTACGACCCGGTCTCGCACCGGATCACGATCGCCAACGCGGGCCATCCGCCGCCGATACTGCTCCACCTCGGCGGCCGTGCCGAGGTGCTGCGGGTGCCGCCGGGCGCCCCGATCGGGGTGGGCGGGGTGGACTTCGAGGCGGTCGAGCTGGACGCCCCGGCCGGTGCCACGCTCCTGCTGTACACGGACGGTCTGGTCGAGTCCCGGCTGCGGGACGTGTGGACCGGCATCGAGCAGCTGCGGGAGCGTCTGGCGGCGACCGCGCAGCTGACGGGCCCGGACCACTCACCGCCCCTGGAAGCGCTCTGCGACGACGTCCTGGACATGCTGGGTCCGGGCGACCGGGACGACGACATCGCGCTGCTCGCGGCCCGTTTCGACGGGATCGCGCCGAGCGACGTGGCGTACTGGTTCCTGGAGCCGGAGGACGCGGCGCCGGGCCGGGCCCGGCGCCTTGCCCGGCGGGCACTGGCCCGTTGGGACCTGGAGGAGCTGACGGACTCGGTCGAGCTGCTGATCAGCGAGGTCGTGACGAACGCCGTGCGGTACGCGGAGCGGCCGGTGACGCTGCGGCTGCTGCGCACGGACGTGCTGCGCTGCGAGGTCGGCGACGACTCGCCGCAGCTGCCCCGGCAGCGGCGGGCGCGCGACACCGACGAGGGCGGGCGCGGTCTCTTCCTGGTGAACCGGCTGGCGAGGCGGTGGGGGGCGACGCGGCTCTCGGGCGGCAAGGTGGTCTGGTTCGAGCTGGCCACCCGCAGCTGACACCGGGCTGGACCGGCGCCGCTCGCCCCGCCCCGCAGCTGACACCGGGCTGGACCGGCGCCGTTCGCCCCGCGGACCGGCCGGTCCCGGCGAGGCCGGTCCCCCGCCCGCCGCGCGGACATGACGGAGGCCGGACCCCGAGGGGTCCGGCCTCCGTCATGTCGCTACCTCTGCGGGCGGCCGGTGTCGTCGCCGTCCGGGCCCGTGTCCGGGTTCGGCGGCTCGATCGACGGCGGCGAGGACGGTTCCTCGGTCACCGGCGGCGGCTCCTCGGTCGGGGTCGGCGGCGTGGTGACCGGGTCCCGCGTGGGGGTCGGCGGCGTGGTGGCCGGCGTGGTCGGCGGGTCCGACGGGTCCGGGGACGCCGTGGTCGGCTCCTCCGTCGGCTCCTCGGGCGCCTCGGTGGTCCGGGTGGGCTCCGGGTCTGGCTCGATCGGGTAGGAGGTGTCGGTGTCCAGGTCGAAGGAGGCGTCGGATCCGCCGTCGAGGGCGCTGGTGGTGTAGGCGCCCCAGATCTGGGCCGGGGTGCGGCCGCCGTTGGCGCGGCCGGGGTTGATGGTGTCGGTGAGGGTGACCTGGTTGCCCTTGGTGTCCTCGCCGAAGAGGCCGACGGCGGTGACGAGTTCGGGGGTGTAGCCCACGAACCAGGCGGATCGGTTGTTCTCGGAGGTGCCGGTCTTGCCGGCGGCCTCGTAGTCACCGGCCGCGCGGAAGCCGGAGCCGGTCCGCACGACGCCCGTCATGGCCTTGGTGACGGTGTCGGCGGCCGTACGCGTGATGACCTGGTCGCCGATCGCCTTCACGGGCTCGACCTTGCGGTCCTTGTGCGAGGCGGCCTTCACGAGGGTCGGGGTGACCTTCTTGCCGTGGTTGTCGAGCGTGGCGTACACGCCGGCCATGTCCAGGGTGGAGGCGCCCATGGTGCCGAGGGACATGGCGGGGGTCTCGCCGAAGTCGGCGCCGTCCTTCATGCCGAGGGCGAGGGCGGTCCGCTTGGTCTTGTCGGGGCCGACGTCGACGATCATCTGGGCGAAGACCGAGTTGATGGAGCTGTTGGTGGCCTTCTGGACGGTGACGGGGCCGTAGCTGCGGTCGTCCTCGTTCTCCGGAGAGAAGGGGATGTCGCCGCCGACGACCTTGCGCTTGCTGGTGCCGTCGTAGACCGTGGCGAGGTCGATCCTCCGCCCGTCCTGGGTGACCGCGTGGTTGTCGAGGGCCGAGGCGAGGACGATCGGCTTGAAGGTGGAGGCGGGCTGGTAGTCGCGGCGGGTCGCGTTGGACATCCAGTGCTCGGTGGCGCCGACGCCGCCGTACATCGCGACGACCGCGCCGGTCTTCGGGTCGACGGAGGTGGCGCCGGCCTGGACGGTGGCGTGCTTCTTGTCGCCCTTGCGGTCGAGCTTGTCCTCCAGTTCCCGGTCGACGGCCTTGACGAGGTCCTTCTGCTTCTTCTCGTCGATGTTGAGGGTGATCGTCCAGCCGCCGGCCTTGATGTCCTCCTCGCTGACGCCCTGGCGCATCAGCTCCTGGTTGGCGGCCTCGACGATGTAGCCGGTCTGGCCCTCCATGCCGGGGGCGGGCCTGGGCTTCTGCGGCACGGGGAACTTCATGCCGGCCCGCTCGGAGGGCGAGAGCCAGTCCTCGCCGACCATGTTGTCGAGGACGTAGTTCCAGCGTTCCTCGACGAGCTTGCGGCCGGTGGTGCTCGCGGTGGCCCAGTCGTACTGGTTGGGCGCCTGGAGCAGCGAGGCGAGGTAGGCGCCCTGCGCGGTGGTGAGCTGGGTGGCGTCGACGCCGTAGTACGAGCGGGCGGCGGCCTGGATGCCGTAGGCGCTGCGCCCGTAGTAGCTCGTGTTCATGTACCCGGCGAGGATGGCGCTCTTGCTCTCCTTCTGGTCCACCTTGATGGCGATGACCATTTCCTTGAGCTTGCGCGTCGCCGTCTGGTCCTGGCTCAGGTAGTAGTTCTTGACGTACTGCTGGGTGATGGTCGAGCCACCCTGCTTGCCCTTGCCGGTGAGGGTGGACCAGGCGGCGCGGGTGGTGCCCTTGATGTCGACGCCGTTGTCCTTGTAGAAGGACTTGTTCTCGGCGGCGACGAAGGCCTTCTGGACCGGCTCGGGGATCTTCTCCAGGCCGACGATCTCGCGGTTCATCTTGCCGGTGCGGGCGAGGATCTTGCCGTTGGCGTACTTGTAGATGTTGCTCTGCATGGTCGCCTCGGCGTTGGCCGACGGCACCGGGACCATGAGGTAGACGACGTACAGGGCGCCCATGGCGAGCAGGCAGCACACGAAGAAGGTGCCCAGGAGCCTCTTCCAGGAGAAGAGGCGGCGCAGGCCCCGTTTCTTCGCCTTGCTCTTGTCCGGTCGGCCCATGTGTCCTGTCGCTCCGCTCGTCGTGTGTCCCGGCGTGCCTCGGTCCGTGTCCCGCCCGCGCCGGATCGGTCAGCTAGCCAGCTAACACCGCCGATGCAGACAAAGGACAACCGATCACGTCTTTTCCGGACGTGAGAATCAGCACCCATTCCCAGAGGAACCGACGCTCGGAGGGGGCCGATGGTTGCGTGAAGGAACGATTCCGCTTACCCGCCCAGCGCTATACATCGTAGGTATACACCCCGTGTACAGTGATCCGCATGTCCATCGGTCACACCCTCCTGGGACTCCTGGAGTCCGGCCCGCGCCACGGCTACGACCTCAAGCGGGCCTTCGACGAGAAGTTCGGCCACGACCGGCCGCTCCACTACGGACAGGTCTACTCGACCATGTCCCGGCTCCTGAAGAACGGCCTCGTCGTCGTCGACGGCATCGAGGCCGGCGGCGGCCCGGAACGGAAGCGGTACGCCATCACCGAGGCGGGCATCACCGATGTCGCCCAGTGGCTCACCACGCCCGAGAAGCCGGAGCCGTACCTCCAGTCCACGCTCTACACCAAGGTCGTCCTGGCTCTACTCACCGGCCGCGGCGCCGCCGACCTCCTCGACACCCAGCGCTCCGAACACCTGCGCCTGATGCGCGAACTCACCCGGCGCAAGAAGGACGGCGACCTCGCCGACCAGCTCATCTGCGACCACGCCCTCTTCCACCTGGAGGCGGACCTGCGCTGGCTGGAACTGACGGCCGCCCGCCTCGACCGGCTCGCCGAGGAGATCCGCCGATGAGCTCCGCACCGCTCCTGAGGGCCACCGGCCTCGACAAGGCCTACGGCCCCACCTCCGCGCTCGCGGGCGCCGACTTCTCGCTCCGCGCCGGCGAGGTCGTCGCCGTCATGGGCCCCTCCGGCTCCGGCAAGTCGACCCTCCTGCACTGCCTGGCCGGCATCCTCCGCCCCGACGCGGGCACCATCACCTACGACGGACGCGACCTCACCGCGCTCTCCGACACCGCGCGCAGCTCCCTGCGCCGTACCGACTTCGGCTTCGTCTTCCAGTTCGGCCGGCTCGTGCCCGAACTGACCTGCGTCGAGAACGTGGCCCTGCCGCTGCGCCTGGCCGGCGAGAAGCGCAAGGCCGCCGAGGCCAGGGCGGCCGAGTGGCTGGCCCGCCTTGAGGTCGACGACACCGCGGCCAAGCGCCCCGGCGAGATCTCCGGCGGCCAGGGCCAGCGCGTCGCCGTCGCCCGCGCCCTCGTCACCGCCCCGCGGGTGATCTTCGCCGACGAGCCGACCGGCGCCCTCGACTCCCTCAACGGCGAGCGGGTCATGCGGATGTTCACCGATGCCTCCCGGGACACCGGCGCCGCCATCGTCCTCGTCACCCACGAGGCCCGGGTCGCCGCCTACTCCGACCGCGAGATCGTCGTACGCGACGGCAAGGTCCGGGACGCGGAGTGGGCGGCATGAGGTTCCGCGCCTGGGCCCGCGACCTGACGCTCGGTGCCCGCTTCGCCGTCACCGGCGGCCGCCCCGGCCTGCTCCGCACCCTGCTGACCGCCACCGGCGTCGGCTTCGGCGTGGCCCTGCTGCTGATCGCCGCCGCGCTGCCGAGCATGCTCTTCCAGCGGGAGGTACGGGAGTCCCAGCGCGCCGTCGACGGCAGCGAGACGATCTCCGCCCCCCGGCCGGACTCCTTCCTCCACCTCGGACGGGCCACGGTGTACCGGGGCGACGTCGTCAGCGGTCTCCTCGTACGGCCGGAGGGCGCCAGGCCCGCGGTCCCCCCGGGCGCCTCGGCGTTCCCCGCACGCGGCGAGATGCTCGTCTCCCCCGCGCTCCGCGACCTGCTCGACTCCCCCGACGGCGCCCTCCTCAAGAAGCGCCTGCCCTACCGGGTCGGCGGGACGATCGGCGAGGCCGGACTCATCGGCCCGGCCGAGCTGCGGTACGTCGCCCACGTCGACTTCCTCACCACCGACAACTACGACGGGCGCGGCGTGCGCTACGGCTGGTCGGTGCCCGAGGAACCGACGAACGCCTTCCTGATCCTCCTCGTCCTCGTGGCCTCCGTCGTCCTGCTCGTCCCCGTGCTCGTCTTCATCGCGACCGCCGTCCGCTTCGGCGGCGAGCAGCGCGACCGGCGGCTCGCCGCGCTCCGCCTCGTCGGCGCCGACACCGCCATGACCCGGCGGATCGCGGCCGGCGAGTCCCTCGCGGGCGCGCTCCTCGGACTCGTCGTGGGGCTCGGCCTCTTCGCGGTGGCGCGCCAGTTCGCCGGGACCTTCACCATCTGGGACGTCAACGCCTTCCCCTCCGACGTCGTGCCGATCCCCGCGCTCGCCGCGTGCGCCCTCCTCACGGTGCCGGTCGCGTCGGTCGTCGTCACCCTCTTCGCGCTGCGCGGGGTGGCGATCGAGCCGCTCGGCGTGGTCAGGACCTCCACCCCGCGCCGTCGCCGGCTGTGGTGGCGCGTGCTGCTCGTGGCCGCCGGGGCCGCGCTGCTCGCCTCCGTGGTCGGCGGGATCGAGATGACCCGGACCGGGATCGACAGCGTGCGGATCGGCGTCGGCGTCACGCTCGCCCTCATCGGCCTCACCACCCTGCTCCCCTGGCTCGTCGAAGCGGTGGTGAAGCGGCTGCACGCGGGTCCCGTGGCCTGGCAGCTCGCGGTCCGCAGACTCCAGCTGAGCAGCGGGACGGCGGCCCGCGCGGTCAGCGGCATCGTCGTCGCGGCGACCGGGGCGATCGCGCTCCAGATGCTCTTCCAGGCGATGGAGCACGAGTTCACGCGGGACACGGGCTCGGACTCGTCCCGCGCCCAGATAGCCGTCGGCACCCACGCGGAGAACGGCGACGAGGCCCGCGCGATGATCGCCCGCTTCGAGCGCACCGAGGGCGTCGACGGGGTGATCGGCGTGGTCCAGTCGACCGTGTGGCGGCCGGGGCCCCTGAAGGACGGCGAGGAGTTCGCCCCGATGGCGTCGATCAGGGTGGGCGACTGCGCCTCCCTCCGGGAGTTCGCCACGCTGCCGTCCTGCCGTGAGGGCGATGTCTTCGTCGTCCTCGCGCACGGCGCGCAGGGCTCGCCGCCCGACGAGCGGGTCACCAGGGCCGCCCGGCCGGGCGCCACGGTCGTCCTGCGCGACCCGTACCCCCACCCGAGCTCCCCCGGGGCCCGCGAGAAGGGGCCGCTGCCCGAGTGGCGCATCCCCGCCGACGCCCGGCTCGTGGACTCCCGGCCGGACCCGACCGGCATGTACGAGTACGGGGTCCTCGCCACCCGGTCGGCGATCGACCCCGCCCGGCTCGACACGCCCGACGCGACGGCGATGGTCCGGCTCGACCCGGCCGTGCCCGACGCAGGCGAGCACGTACGGAACACGGCGGCGGAGATCGATCCGACGTCCTGGGTCCGCACGCTCACGGACACCGAGCAGGACGCCCAGTTCAGCAGCGTCCGCACCGGCATCCTGGTCGGCTCCACCCTGACGATGCTGCTCGTGGCGGCCTCGCTGCTGGTGACCACCCTGGAGCAGCTCAGGGACCGCAAGCGGCTGCTCTCCTCGCTCGTCGCCTTCGGCACCCGGCGCTCCACCCTGAGCTGGTCGGTGCTGTGGCAGACGGCGGTGCCGATGCTCCTCGGGCTCGGACTCGCCGTGGCGGGCGGGCTCGGTCTCGGGGTCGTCCTCCTGGCGATGACCGGGCAGGGGGTCCAGGACTGGTGGGTGTTCCTGCCGGTCGTCGGGATCGGGCTCGCGCTGATCGCGGCGGTGACGCTGCTCAGCATGCCGCTGCTGTGGCGGCTGATGCGTGCGGACGGGCTGCGCACCGAGTAACCCGTCGCTCGTACGTACGAGACGCGCGTACGAGGTGGGCGTCGGTTCCTGACACCGGGGGGTTTCGGGAACCGGCGCCCGCGCGCGTACGGCCTCAGATCCACGCGCGTACGGCCTCAGGCCCCCGCGTCCAGTACCCGTACCGGAAGCCCCCGCATCGCGCCCCGCAGCGCCTCCGCCAGTTCCTCGAACTCGGCGTGCCGGGCCGCCCCCGTGCGCATCGCGAGGGCGATCCGCCGGGCGGGGGCCGGTTCGGTGAAGAGCCCGGTCCACAGCGCGTGGTTGCGGGCCGTCTCGACCGTGACGGCGGTGCGCGGCAGCAGGGTCACCCCGAGCCCGCCGGCCACCAGCTGGACCAGCGTGGAGAGACCGGCCGCGGTGGTGGTGACCTCGGCGCCGCCCGTTCGCCCCGCCTCGCGGCAGATGTCGAGGGCCTGGTCGCGCAGGCAGTGCCCTTCGTCGAGGAGCAGCAGCCGCAGCTCCTTGAGGGCCTCGCGCGGGATGTCGTCCCGCCCGGCCAGCGGATGCCCCTCCGGGGTGACCAGGACGAAGTCCTCGTCGAAGAGGGGGAGTTCGGTGACGCCGGGCACGCCGAGCGGTACGGCGAGGAGCAGCAGGTCGAGCCGCCCGGCGGCGAGCCCCTCCAGGAGGGAGGAGGTCTGCTCCTCGTGGACCTGGAGGTCGAGCTCGGGGTAGCGCCGGTGGACCAGCCGCAGCACCGTCGGCAGCAGGTAGGGGGCGACGGTCGGGATCACGCCGAGCCGCAGGACCCCGGTGAACGGGGCCTGGGCCGCCTCCGCCTCCTCCATCAGCTCCGACACCGCGTCGAGGACGGCACGCGCGCGTGCCGCGAGCCGCTCCCCGGCGGGCGAGAGCAGCACCTTTCTCGTCGTACGCTCAAGGAGCTGGACACCGAGTGCCTCTTCGAGTGCCGAAACCGCGCCCGAGAGCGCGGGCTGGCTCATGCCGATGGAGGCCGCCGCATCGCGGAAGTGCAGATGCTCGGCGACCGCCACGAACGCTCTGAGCTGCGAGAGGCTCGGCTGCTTGCCTCGGTTCGGGCCGTGCGGGGAACTGAACGGGGACGCCACTGATAACCACCTTCGATCAACACGACCCACTCTAGCTATTTCACTGATCAATGCACTCCGTGCCATGCTGTGAGCCGTCCAACCCCCACGGAAGACCCCAAAAGGGACCCTTCCCACTTGCGAGGAGAGCGCGTGCTCACTGTCGGTGACAAGTTCCCCACCTACGACCTGACCGCCTGCGTGTCGCTGGAGAGCGGCAAGGAGTTCGAGCAGATCGACCACAAGGCCTACGAGGGCAAGTGGCGCGTGGTGTTCTTCTGGCCGAAGGACTTCACCTTCGTCTGCCCCACCGAGATCGCCGCCTTCGGCAAGCTGAACGACGAGTTCGCGGACCGCGACGCCCAGATCCTCGGCGTCTCCGGCGACTCCGAGTTCGTGCACCACGCCTGGCGCAAGGACCACGCCGACCTGCGTGACCTGCCCTTCCCGATGCTGGCCGACTCCAAGCACGAGCTCATGAGCGACTGCGGCGTCAAGGGTGCCGACGGCTTCGCCCAGCGCGCCGTCTTCATCGTGGACCCGAACAACGAGATCCAGTTCACCATGGTGACCGCCGGCTCCGTCGGCCGTAACCCCAAGGAGGTCCTGCGGGTGCTGGACGCCCTGCAGACCGACGAGCTGTGCCCGTGCAACTGGAACAAGGGCGAGGGCACCCTCGACGCCGCCGCGCTCCTGTCGGGCGAGTGATCTGACATGGCTCTCGACGAACTGAAGTCCGCCATACCGGACTTCGCCAAGGACCTGAAGCTGAACCTCGGTTCGGTCATCGGCAACAGCGAGCTGCCCCAGCAGCAGCTCTGGGGCACCGTCCTGGCCTGCGCGATCGCCTCGCGCTCGCCGAAGGTCCTCAAGGAGCTGGAGCCCGAGGCCCAGGCCAACCTGAAGCCCGAGGCGTACCAGGCGGCCAAGTCCGCCGCCGCGATCATGGCGATGAACAACGTCTTCTACCGGACCCGGCACCTGCTGTCGGACCCCGAGTACGGGACGCTGCGCGCCGGTCTGCGGATGAACGTCATCGGCAACCCGGGCGTCGAGAAGGTCGACTTCGAGCTGTGGTCGCTGGCCGTCTCCGCGATCAACGGCTGCGGCCAGTGCCTGGACTCGCACGAGCAGGTCCTGCGCCAGGCCGGTGTCGACCGCGCCACGATCCAGGAGGCCGTCAAGATCGCCGCGGTGATCCAGGCCGTCGGCGTCACCCTCGACGCGGAAGCGGTGCTCGCCTCCGCCGAGTAGGGCCGCACGGTACGTGAAGGGCCCCGGGGCTTCCTGCCCCGGGGCCCTTCACGCGTCCGTCACGCCGTCACGGCGCCTTCCTGAGCGCCGCCATCAGGCTCAGCATGTCCTGGGACATCGGGACCTCGATCCCGGAGAGGTCGAGGGGGTCCTTGTTCCCGGTCTCGTTCCCGTCCTCGTCGACGCTGTAGCCCCGGTAGAGGCTCAGCGCGAGCTCGGCCTGGCCGTCGAGGATCCTGATCTCCGCGCCCTCGCCGCCGCGGTCGTCGAAGAAGGCCATCTCCCCGATGCCGTCGAGGGTCGTGGTCAGGTTGTAGTACCGCGACCGCGCCGCGAACTCGGGGCCCGGGTCGATCACCTTGTGCAGGGTGTAGGTGAGCTGGGCGTCGTAACCGCTGTCGGGCGATCCGAAGGACAGCGAGCACGAGGCCTCGTGCACGGCCGGGTCGTTCATCCGCGGCCCCGCGCCGTCCGAGCCGCGCTTTCCCAGGACGCCGGAGAGCGCCTTGAGCTCCGCCGCCTCGCAGACGCTCTCCACCTCCCGGTACCCGCCCAGGTCCGGGCCCGGCTCCGTCTTCCGCTCGTACGCGTAGAGCCCGCCGCCCCACACCGCGGAGGCCAGCACCGCGCCACCGACCGCCCACAGCCAGGGGCGGCCGGTCCGGGGCGGGCGCGGGGGCTTCTCCTCCGTCAGTACCTCGACGGTGTCGAACGTCGTCCCGCCGACGTACTCCGGCTCCGATATCACCCGTCGTCCCCCTTGACCACCGGGGAACCCGGGGCCGGGGTCGGAGTCGGCGCTCCCGGGGAGCCCGGGGCCGAGGTCGGCGCCGCCGGGGAACCCGGGGCCGGAGTCGGCGCCGCCAGGGAACCCGGGGCCGGGGTCGGCGCCACTTCGAACGCGGTCGCCCCGCGCGGCTCGGGCGCGCTGCGGAGCGCCTGTTCCCTGCTGTACGCGCGCAGGTAGCCGACCACCGTGTTGGAGACGGCGACCAGCGGGACCGCGACCACGGCGCCGCCGATGCCGGCGGTCAGACCGCCCGCCGCGACCGCGAGGACGACGGCGAGCGGGTGGACCCGGACGGCCCGGCCGAGGATGAAGGGCTGGAGGACGTGCCCCTCGATCTGCTGCACGGCGAGGACCACCACGAGCACCATCAGGGCGGTGAACACCCCGTTGGTGACGAGCGCGACGACGACCGCGAGGGCGCCGGAGATGACGGCGCCGACGAGCGGGATGAAGGCGAACAGGAAGATGAAGACGGCGAGCGGCACCGCCATCGGCACGTCGAGGAACCAGAGACCGAGGCCGATGAAGACGGCGTCGATGAGGGCGACGAGCACCGTGCCCCGCACATAGGCGGTCAGCGTGCGCCAGGCGCGCGGTCCGGCGCCCGCGACGCCGGGCCGGGCCTGGGCGGGGACGAGCTTGAGCGTCCACTCCCAGACCTTCTTCCCGTCGTAGAGCAGGAAGAGCGTCGAGAACATGGCGAGCAGGATGCCGGTCATCGTCTCGACGACGACGGTGACGCCCTGGAGCCCGACCTGGGTGATCTGTTCGGCGTTGGCGCCGACGGAGTCGCTGAGGTTCTTCGCGATGCCGTTGATCTGCTGCTCGGTCACATGGAAGGGGCTGTCGAGAAGCCAGCGCTTGAGCTCCTCGATGCCGCCCTTGACCTGATCGGACAGGTTGTCGATGTTGTCCATGACCTGCCAGACCACGAACCAGCCGACCAGGCCCATCACGACGAAGCCGGAGACGGCGGTGACGGCGGTGGCGAGGCCGCGGGGCAGGCCCTTCCTGCGCAGCATGGTCACGGTGGGCTGGAGGAGGGCGGTGACGAGGAGCGCGGCGACGAAGGCGAGGACGACCAGCCGGACGGAGCTGATCACCTTCATCAGTACCCAGACGGTGCCGGCGAAGACGAGGAGACGCCAGCTCGCCTCGGCGGCGACGCGCATGCCCCAGGGGATCGCGGCAACGGGGTCGGGGCGGGCGGCGACGGCCGGCGCGTACGACGGGGGCGCGGGCACGGAGAGTTCCGGCTCGGCGTCCGTCTCCGAGAGGGGCGCGGCGGGGTCCGCGTCGGAGCGGTCGGGGCCGGACCCGTCCCCGCGGGTGCGGCCGGACCGCTTCTCGGTGTTCTCGTACGGCGGGCCGATCGGATCGTCGCGGTCCGCCTCGGCCCTGCGCTCGTCGAGACGCTCACCCATACGGCTCAGGCTCTCGCCCAGCCGTCCCAGCCACCCTGGCACTCTCGACATCGCTTTCCTCTTCCCCCGCTCGCTTTTCACCACCGCTTCCCCCGAATACCGTGGGCATTCGAAACTACACGCAGGAAGCCCCTCACCGTAGGACGGTGAGGGGCTTCCCGAGGTTGAGACGCCGCTCCTAGTACCAGCGGTTGGCCTGCCAGAACGACCAGGCTCCACAGGGGCTGCCGTAGCGGCCGTCCATGTAGCTGAGGCCCCACTTGATCTGGGTGGCGGGGTTGGTCTGCCAGTCGGAGCCGGCCGAGGACATCTTGTGGCCCGGCAGCGCCTGCACGAGGCCGTAGGCGCCCGAAGACGGGTTCGTCGCGCGGTAGTTCCAGCCGGACTCGTGGTCCACGATGTTGCTGAAGCACTGGAACTGCGAGGCCGGGATCATCTGGCGGGCCATCGCCTTGACCTCGGAGATCGAGTACGAGCCCTGAGCGGAGAACGACGAGGCGTCGCGGACCGCGGAACGGCTGGCGCGCTCCTTCTCCTCCCGCTCCTTCTCCTTGCGCTCCTCCTCGGCCTTGGCCGCCTTGTCGGCCGCCTCCTTCTTGGCCTCGGCGTCCTGGGCGGCCCGGAGACGAGCCGCTTCCTCCGCGGACTTCTTCGCGGCCGAGTCGGCAGCGGCGGCCTGGACGTCCGCCTGCTCCGAGAGGGACGAGACCTGTACCTGGGCCTGATCGCCCGCGGGAATGTCCGCGAGCAGCGTGGTGTCGGCCGCGGTGGCCTCGAAGTTGTCGTCCGAGGGCTGAACGGCGTTACCCGACGCAACGCCCACGACGGCGCCGACGGTGGTGACCGCAGTGGCCGAAGCCACCGCGAATCCCCGGACCGAGATCCGGCTCACACGGTTTCCTTCCAGCACGCCCGCACAGGTGACCACGCGGGCGAAATCGTGCCCCTGGCACTGGTCTCCGACGTACGGGGTCACAGAAGACACGGGCCCGTGGTGCTGTGGGCGGCATACGGCGGACGGCTGTTGAGTTGTGCGGTGCTGTGCGCACCCCTGAGGGTGCACGTGTGCCGTATGCGGGGCCTGACGGAAGCAAGACTCTGCCGGACGGCGACACCGCAAGGCAATTCTGTGTTGCGTGTGAAAGCTCACACCTCTACTGGGACAGGCGTTTGGGAGATGTGGCGGACATGGAGGCGCCGCCCGGCTAAGCTTCTGCGCTTCGCCGGGCGGCGCCAACTCCCTTACACGTACGGAGGTGTACGAACCGGTCAGATCTGACCGTCCTCCAGCATCTCCGTCACGAGCGCGGCGATCTGGGAGCGCTCGGAGCGGGTGAGGGTGACGTGCGCGAAGAGCGGATGTCCCTTCAGTTTCTCGACCACGGCGACGACTCCGTCGTACCGGCCGACCCGGAGGTTGTCCCGTTGGGCGACGTCATGGGTCAGCACGACCCGCGAATTCGCCCCGATACGGGACAGAACGGTCAACAGGACGTTCCGCTCCAGGGACTGGGCCTCGTCCACGATGACGAAGGCGTCGTGGAGCGAGCGGCCCCGGATGTGGGTGAGCGGCAGGACCTCCAGCATCCCCCGGCCGAGCACCTCCTCGATCACCTCGCGGCTCGCGACCGAGGACAGCGTGTCGAAGACCGCCTGGGCCCACGGGCTCATCTTCTCGGACTCGCTGCCCGGCAGGTACCCGAGCTCCTGGCCGCCGACCGCGTACAGCGGACGGAAGACCATCACCTTCTGGTGCTGACGGCGCTCCAGGACCGCCTCCAGGCCCGCGCAGAGCGCGAGCGCGGACTTGCCGGTGCCGGCCCGCCCGCCCATCGAGATGATGCCGACGTCCGGGTCGAGCAGCAGGTCGAGCGCGATCCGCTGCTCGGCGCTGCGGCCGCGGAGCCCGAAGGCCTCCCGGTCGCCGCGGACCAGCTTCACGTTCCCCTCGGAGGTGACCCGGCCGAGCGCCTTGCCGCGCTCCGACTGCAGCACCAGGCCCGTGTGGACCGGGAGCCCGGCGGCCTCCGGCACGTACAGCGTCTCCTGGTCGTAGAGCAGGTCGACCTGGTCGGCGGAGAGCCCGAGCTCGGTCATCCCCGTCCAGCCGTTGGCGTCCGTGATGGCCAGTTCGGCCCGGTACTCCTCGGCGAGGAGACCGACCGAGGAGGCCTTGATGCGCAGCGGCAGGTCCTTGGAGACGACGGTGACGTCGTACCCCTCCGCCTGGAGGTTCCGCGCGACCGCGAGGATCCGTGAGTCGTTGTCCCCCAACCTGTAGCCGGCGGGCAGGACGCCGGGGTCGGAATGGTTGAGTTCGACACGCAGGGTGCCGCCCAGGTCCCCGACGGGGAGCGGGGCGTCGAGGCGTCCGTACCGGACCCGGAAGTCGTCCAGGAGGCGCAGGGCCTGCCGGGCGAAGTAACCGAGTTCGGGATGGTGCCGCTTGGCCTCCAGCTCCGTCACCACGACGATCGGGAGCACGACCTCGTGCTCCTCGAACCGGGAGACGGCGTTGGGGTCGGCCAGCAGGACGCTGGTGTCGAGAACATAGGTGCGCCGGTCGGAAAGGCGGCGCTTCGTGCTTGTCACCACGGAAGGACAGACCCCCTCGGAAGACCCCTGTGAGGTCGGGGTGCGACGGAACCGGTGTCGCTGCGGAATGGGACCGGGCTCAGGCCGCCATGCGCGGGCCGAACCACGGCCCTCCGCTTATCCCGTACGTGTCCCGCACGGTCGTCCTGGTGCAAGGGGCCTCCCGGGTGGCGGTCTCCGTGCCGCTCACTTCACCAGGGATATGCCCTCGATCAGGGCTCGCCATGCCAGGGCATATGACGACGGGTTCATGAACACGAGGTGATCGCTTCCGACCGCCGTCCCCGGGGTCTTCCGGGGACGGCGAGGGGTCGGGTTCCTACGGCTCAGGTCCCGTAGCGCCGGTGGCGCGCGGCGTAGTCGCGCAGCGCCCGCAGGAAGTCGACCTTACGGAAGGCCGGCCAGTGCACTTCACAGAAGTAGTACTCGGAATGGGCGCTCTGCCAGAGCATGAATCCGGACAGCCGCTGCTCGCCGCTGGTGCGGATCACCAGGTCCGGGTCGGGCTGGCCGCGCGTGTAGAGGTGCTCCGAGATGTGCTCGACGTCGACGATCTCGGCGAGCTCCTCGAAGCTCGTCCCGCGCTCCGCGTGCTCGAGGAGCAGCGAGCGGACCGCGTCCGCGATCTCCTGCCGGCCGCCGTAGCCCACCGCCACGTTCACGAGTATCCCCGTGTTGTCGTGGGTGGCCTGCTCGGCCTCCTTGAGCACGGACTGCGTCCGCGCGGGCAGCAGGTCCATCGTGCCGACGTGGTGGACCCGCCAGCGGCCGTCGGCGGCCAGCGCGCGCACGGCGTTCTCGATGATGCCGAGCAGCGGTACGAGCTGCTCCTCGGGCCGGCTCAGGTTGTCCGTGGAGAGCATCCAGAGCGTGACGACCTCGACGTCGGTCTCGGCGCACCAGCCGAGCAGCTCCTGGATCTTGTCCGCGCCGGCCTTGTGCCCCTGCTCGGGGGTCCCGCCGGACGCCTTGGCCCAGCGGCGGTTCCCGTCGAGGATGACCCCGATGTGCTTGGGCACCTGGTCATGGTCGAGGCGGCCTTCCACCCGGCGTGCGTAGAGCCCGTACACCAGGTCGCGCAGGTTCACCGTTCTTTACCCCTCCGTGCAGCGGCGGTCCGCCCTGCATCGGCGGTCCGCAAGCGGCCACACTACTGCGCACGGGCGACAGGCTCCCAGCCCGGGACTGTCACAAGTCCGTGATAAGCAGAGATACGTGACTGATTCCCCCGTGTACCGCGCCTCCGCGGACCGCTACGACGCCATGGAGTACCGCCGCTCGGGCCGCAGCGGCCTCAAGCTCCCCGCGATCTCCCTCGGCCTCTGGCACAACTTCGGCGACGACCGCGCCCTCGACACCCAGCGGGCGATCCTCCGCCGCGCCTTCGACCTCGGCGTGACCCACTTCGACCTGGCGAACAACTACGGGCCGCCGCCCGGCTCCGCCGAGCTGAACTTCGGCAAGCTCTTCGCCCAGGACTTCGCGCCGTACCGGGACGAGCTGATCGTCTCCACGAAGGCCGGCTACGAGATGCACCCCGGCCCGTACGGCGAGTGGGGCTCCCGCAAGTACCTGCTGTCCTCGCTCGACGCCTCCCTCAAGCGGATGGGCCTCGACCACGTCGACATCTTCTACTCGCACCGCTTCGACCCGCACACCCCGCTGGAGGAGACGATGGGGGCCCTGGCCTCCGCCGTCCAGCAGGGCAAGGCGCTGTACGTCGGTGTCTCCTCGTACACCAGCGAGCAGACCGCCGAGGCCGCGCGGATCCTGAGGGAGCTGGGCGTCCCGGCCCTCATCCACCAGCCCTCGTACTCGATGATCAACCGCTGGACCGAGGAGGACGGTCTCCTCGACACCCTCGAGGAAGCGGGTATGGGCTGCATCTCCTTCGTGCCGCTGGCGCAGGGGCTGCTCACCGACAAGTACCTGAAGGGCATCCCGGAGGGCTCGCGGGCCACCCAGGGCAAGTCCCTCGACCCGAACCTGCTCTCCGACGAGGTGCTGCGGCGCCTCCACGGCCTCGCGGACATCGCGGGCCGGCGCGGGCAGTCGCTGGCGCAGCTGGCGCTGTCGTGGGTGCTGCGCGACGAGCGGATGACCTCGGCGCTGATCGGCGCGTCCAGCGTGGCCCAGCTGGAGGAGAACGTGGCGGCCCTCGCGGGTGCCCCGCTGACCGCCGAGGAGCTGACGGAGATCGACTCGTTCGCCGTGGACACCCAGGGCGCGAACATCTGGGCCGGCCGGGGCTGACGTCCTTGGAGGGACGCGGGAAAAGAAAAACGGGCCGGTCCGTGGGGGGGGATACGGACCGGCCCGAGGGGGGGTTTCCACCATAACCCTTCGTTAGTCGTGTTGCGCGTCACGCACGCCGAACGAACCTCGCCGAATGCGGCGGATCCCAGTCGGGACAAGGGGTGTGGGGGCCTGTGGCGGGTTTGCGCCCCGGCGTGGCGGCGGAGTTCCGTCCCTCCGAAGAGGGACGGGTCGGACGGGCCCCCGTTGACGCCCGGGGCCGCGCGGCGGCTCACGGCAGGGCGGTGAACGCGCCGAGGAGCAGACCGAGCAGCCCGCCGCCCAGCATGAACGGGCCGAAGGGGATCGCCGAGGACCGGTCGGCCCGGCGCAGGAGCATGAGACCGAGGCCGTAGACCGCGCCGAGCAGGAAGCCGGCGAAGGCCCCGGTGAAGAGGACTCCCCAGCCGTACCAGCCGAGCGCCGCGCCCAGCGGTACCGCCAGCTTCACGTCGCCGAAGCCGAGACCGCTCGGGTTGACCAGGAAGAGCACCAGATAGGCGCCGCCCAGGGCGAGCGCGCCCAGCACGGCGTGGAGCCAGGAGCCCGCGTCGTACGGGAGGAGCTCGGCGCCCCCGAGGAACAGCGGGACGGCGGCGGCCAGCGGCAGGGTGAGACCGTCCGGAAGCCGGCGCACGCGCGCGTCGACGCTGGCGAGGAGGACGGCGAAGGGCGCGCCGAGCAGCCAGACCGCCAGCTCGGGCCGGGGCCCGCCGGTGGCGGCGGCGAGCGCGGCGCAGACGAGGGCGGTGACCAGCGCTGCGGCGAGCGGGCTTCCGGTCGTCGCGCAGTCCCGCCGCCCCGGACCACCGAGCCAGCCGCTCGCGGGCCCGGCGAGCGCGTGCCCGGCGGGGCAGCGGTCCCGCCACGGTTCCTCGGGGCCCACGGAGAGCCGGTACGCGGCACGCGGCACGAGCAGCCCGGCGGCGGCGCCCCAGAGGGCGGCGAGGGCGATCATCGTGACGTACACGGACCAGACCCTAGGCTCGCGGGACCGCTACGGTCTGGCGCATGGGGAAATGGGTGGACGGGACGGGGACGCTGACGGTCCCGGCACAGGCACCGGAAGGGGCGACTGCCACACCGCCGGAGGTCGTCGCACCGCCGGAGGCCGTCGTACCGCCGGAGGTCGCCGTACCCCTGGAGGTCGCGGCGTCGTACCGGGCGCGGCGACGGGGACTGCTCGGGCGGGACGGGATCGCGGGTGCGGCGCTGCTCATCGTCCGGACGAACAGCGTGCATACCTTCGGCATGCGGTTCGCGATCGACGTGGCCCACCTCGACCGCTCGTTCAGGGTCCTGTCCGTCGTCACCATGCGACCCGGACGGCTCGGCATGATCCGGCCGCGGGGCCGGCACGTCCTGGAGGCGGAGGCGGGCGCGATGGCGGGCTGGGGCCTGCGGCCGGGGGCACGCGTGCGCGTGGACGTCGAGTCGGGGCCGGACCGGGCAGACGTCACGGCGGGCCCGAACCGAGCAGGGTGAACGCCCCGTACGCGGCGGAGGCGAGGGCGAGTCCGGTGAGGACCGGGACGACGGTACGGGTCCGCAGCCGCGCGAGGGCCACCGCCGGCGGGAGCAGCAGTCCGAACGCGGGCATCATCAGACGGGGCCGCGAGCCGAAGTACGCCGCGCCGACGAGCGAGACGGACACGACGCCGATCGTGTAGACGAGCAGGGGCAGCGGTTGCCGCTGCCGTACGCAGAGGGCGACGAGCCAGCCGAGCAGCGCGAGCGCCGCGCAGAGGCCGAGGGCGGCGGGCCAGGGCAGCCCCAGGATGAACCTCGCGAGCGCGACACCGCCGTCGATGGAGTTGCCCCAGGCGGCCTGGACCTCGAAGTAGGCGGTCGGACTCCCCTCGCGGACACCGACGTACACGATGTACGCGAGCCAGCCGAGCGGCGCGAGCAGGACTCCGGCGACCGTCCGCGGCGGCAGCCGCCGGTCCCGTACGAGCAGGACGAGCGCCGTGATCCCGAGGGCGGCGATCAGCGCGACGGCCGTCGGCCGGGTCAGGCCGGCGGCCGCGCACAGGACGCCGGCCAGGAGCCAGCGCCCGCGCAGGACGGCGTGGAGCGACCAGGCCGCGAGGGCGGTGAACAGCGTCTCCGTGTACGCCATCGACTGGACGAACGCCGTCGGGTAGACACCCCAGAGGACGGCCAGCAGGACACCGGCGCGGGGCCCGAACGCCTGCGCGCCGCACCGGTGGATGCCCCAGGCGGCGACCAGCCCGGCGGTCCAGGAGACCAGGAGTCCGGCGGTGGCCGCGTCGACGGAGAGGACGGCGGAGAGGCCGCGCTCCAGGGCCGGGAAGAGCGGGAAGAAGGCCAGGTCGGAGTGGACGTCACCGTTCGGCAGGGTGGTCTCGTACCCGTAGCCGTTCTCCGCGATCCGTACGTACCAGACGGAGTCCCAGCGACCGTTGAGCCGGTGCATCCCGTCCTTGCCGGTCGCGGCGGAGGCGACGGCGAGGACCGCGAGACCGATCAGCCGGGTGGCGGCGTACCCACCGAGAGCGAGAAGGGTGGGGCGGTCGGGCCGGCGGAGGCCACGGAGACGGCCGGGTGCGGTGAGTCGGGACGCGGACATGCGCCCGATTATCCCGGGGCGGCCGGAACGGTCAGCCGAGAGGCCTTATGCGGACGAACTTCGCGGCCATGACGGGACCGAGCTGATGGACGATCGCGTGCCCGGGTTCCTGCGGGGAGGGCAGGTCGCCGAGGAAGGAGGTGACGATGACCTCGTCGACGCCGAGCACCCCGCGACGACTCTGCTCCTCCAGGAAGGCGAGGGTGCGGCGCCAGTCGGCCGCGCTCGGAGCCTCGCCGAGGAAGGACCGGACGGTGTCCTGCACGACGTCCCAGAAGAACACGTGCGGCTGTACACCGCCCTGATGGAAGACGTGCCTCTCGTACACGTCCCGGAACTCGGGGATCCGGGTGACGAGGTCACTGACCAACTGCACACTCGGCGTCTCGTCCGGCTTCTCGCTCGGCGTCGTCGTCATCCGTCCAGAATGCTCCCGCACGGCGGCCGTGTCCCGCCGCTTTCGCACATTCCTGACGGCGGCTTTCGCTAGGTTTTCCACAGGGGGTGCGAAGTACCCCTCTTCCGTGGATCGTTGGGCGTATGTACGAGTTGGCGATCCTCGCCAGGGGCGGGGTCCTCCTGACGGTCTGGGCGGTCGCGGCGGGCTGGTCCCCGGGCCGCCTCGCCGGCCGCCTGCGCCGGGACGGCTGGCAGCGGATCTGCCGGGGCGCGTGGGCGGCCCCGGGAAAGGACGTGGACTGGCAGGTCAGAGCGACGGCCCTGCAACTGCTCCGCCCCGAACTGGTGTGCAGCCACGGGACGGCGGCGGGACTCCACCGCATCGAACGCCTGGGAGCCCCCGGAGCGGCCCACCCCCTCGACCACCTCCACTTCACGGCCCCGACACCGACCCGCTCGACCCACGGCGAGCGGATACGCGTCCACGCCACGACCTTCCTGACAGCCCGCGACCGCTCGACCCGGCGGGGCCTGCGGACGACGACCCCGGCACGGACGGTCGGCGACCTCATACGGGCCGCCGGGAGCCGTGAGGAGGCGGTCGTGGCCGCGGACTCGGCGCTCGCGCGACGAGCGGTCGGCGGGGTACGGCGCGAGCCACTCGTCCGGTACGAGGACCTCACCGCCGAACTCGCGGCGCCCCGGCGGGGAGCACGCCGGGCGAGGTCCTGGTTGCTGCTCGCGGAGGCGTCGTCGGGCTCACCGGCGGAGACGGTCGCCCGGCTCCGGATACGGGACGCCGACCTGTTCCCCGAATCCCAGCCGCCCCTGCGGACGACAGACGGCCGGCTCCTCCGCCCCGACTTCCTCTTCCGGGCGGAGGGCCTGGCCGTGGAAGTCGAGGGCTACGCCTTCCACGGCACCCGCCGCGCCCACGAACGGGACGTCGCCCGCTTCAACGCACTGCAGTCCTGCCCGGAGATCCGCCGCGTCCTGCGCTTCACGGCGGGGGAGGTCTTCCACCACCCGGACCGCATGACGACCACGATCCGGGCGGCACTGGTGACGCTGGCTTCGCGCTAGGGAGCGGAGGGCGGGGCGGGTGCGGAGGGCGGGGAGGTCCGGGGGAAGGAGATCTCGACCCGCCGGTTCTTCTTCCGCCCCTCCTCGCTCGCGTTGTCGGCGATCGGGTAGTCCTCGCTGTAGCCGCGGATGTCGAAGGTCGTCCCCGGGTCGAGGCTCCGCGCGAGAACCTGCTGTACGGCCACGGCACGCTGCTTCGACAGCTTCAGCCCGTGCTCGTACGTCCCCAGGTTGTCGGTGAAACCGAAGACCCGGACGCGCCCGGACCCCAACTTGTTGATCTCCGCGGCGACGGCGGCGATCCGGGCGGTGGCGGCGGCCCCGAGCTTGGCGCTGTTCTTCGGGAAGAGGACCTCGGCCTGCAGCGCGAACGTCACGTCCACGTTGGTGTCCTGCCGCCGCTGCTCACCGCCCTCCTCCTCGACGATCTGCTTGATGTCGAGGACCTTGGCGGCGGCGAGGGTGGCACCGTCGGGCAACATCAGCCCGGGCGCGTCGGCGTCGATGACGGGCGCCGGGGAGGCGGAGCCGGCGGACCCGGGCGGATCGTCGGCATGGGCCATGGGCACGGCGAGGGGCCCGAACGCCACGGAAACGATGGCGAGGGCGGCAAGGCGGCGGAATGTCGTCGTCATGGCGTCGCCTCAGGAGAGCTTGAGGGTGGCGGGTTCGAAGGTGGGGAGCTGGAAGGAGACGTCGGTGGTGGAGGGGGGAGGGGCGGGGAATTGCATGAAGACGGCGGTGGACTTTCCGGGGCCCAGGCTGTCGAGCGCGGAGGTGGTAAGGGGCCGCCCATCTGTGTCCCTGAGAACGTAGTACCGCTTCTTGCCAACGGAATCGACGAGGCTGGCTCCGCCCAGGGAGTTCCCGTGCTTCACGACCTCAGTCTCGTCCCCGCTCATCTGGGCGGGGATGATGCTGGGCGTGTCCGAAGTGTTCTTCAGTCTCCCCTTGACAGTGAGGAATCCGCCCCGGTCCCGGTCTGCCGAGTTGAGGGTGAGCTCCAGGCCCTTCTGTCCCCTGAGAACGGCCAGAGTCTCCGTGGGCTCCTCAGTCGGCTGCGTACCTTGCGCCGGTGCGTCGTTCTGAGGTGTCGGCGCCGCCGTAGTTGACTTGTCCGCCTTCGGCTTCTCTTCGGCCCCGCAACCGACCGCAAGAAGAGCAATCGCCGCGAGCGCCAGGGAGGCCACCCCCCTTCGTGCGTACCGAACGTTCATGAAGCGCTCTTCTTCCTTTACTCGTCGCCAGCCAGTCGAACAGTGAAGAGATCTGAGGCACTTGGCAATGCCGGGTCGTCAGGGTCGATCGTCCAGGCCTCGTCATCGCAGGTAAGCCCCGCAATCGGTTCCGGTTCCGGCTCCCCACCCGGTTCCGTTGGTTCCGTTTCCGGCTCGAGCTCCTCCGCTCCCGGCGGCTCAAAGGTGCACTTGGGCACGATCACAGCTCGCGCGGACGCCGTGGCATCGCGCGGCTCACCTCCCGTCGTGACCACCGTGACACGGAACCCGTCAGCCGCCGAAGCCGGTGGCACGCAACCGTCTCCGGACATTTTGGCCTCATTCCGCTTCGCGAACACCTCTGCCCGCTCACACGCGGCAATACCGTCGTACCCCACACCGCGCAGGAAGCCGTCCCACTGCTCGGGGAACAGGATCACGTCGAGCCAATCCTCTCGGAGCTGCTCGCGGGCATGCTGAGCAGCCGCCAGAGCTGCCGCATCAGCCGCAGTCTGGGCACCATTCCGAGTGAATGCGGCCTGCCCCACGGCGAAGTAAACGAAGGCCAAGAACAGTAGGCCTGCTATCGCAGCGATATAGACGGGGAATGCTTGGCCCGCATCCCCGGACCGGTCTGCGGCCCCTACTCTCCACCACCACCGGTCAGTTCGGTGATCTTCGTAGAGATTGCATTCTTGATCGACTGCCCGATATCCGTGCCGGTGATCGCGATAACAATCGCCACCACCACCACAATGATCCCCAGGTACTCCACCGCCGTCTGGCCGCGGTCCCTCGATCGTCGTTCCGTCCAGTCGCCGAGCTGCATACGGGCCCTGGTCAGGGCCTTCAGCATCGCGTCGTTCATCGTGGTCCCCTCCGCGTTCGGACGCCTGCGCATGGGCACGGTACGCCGACCCTCGGGTCGGTGCACAGGGCCCCTGGGCCCATCTGTGGGCCCGGGTCATCGGGTGGGCCTGGTGCCCAGCCAGGAGGCTATGGCCTCGGCGCGGGTGTCCGTGTGGAGTTTGGCGAAGATGCGGTTGATGTGGTTCTTCACCGTCTTCTCGGCGATGAAGCAGGTCGCGGCGATCTGCCGGTTGTTCAGGCCTGTGGCGATCAGATCCATCACTTCCACCTCCCTCACACTCAGTCCCCACTGTTCCACATTCCGTTGCATGCGCGAAGACGCATTCTCAAAGTACGCCGACATTGAGACAATTGGGCTCTCCGAATCATGTGCAGTCGCACGGAGTGATCTCAGCAGCACCTCCGACGCCGTCGCCGTGAACCGCGCCCGCCCCTCCCCCACCTCCCGTACCGCCCGCACCAGCTCCTCCGTCGTGAACTCGCCGTGCACCAGGTAGCCGCCCGCGCCCAGTCGCAGCGCCTCCTCGACCGTCTCCGGCTCGCGGCTGTGCGTGAGCATCAGGACACGGGCCAGGCGCGCCAGGTGCGGCAGGGCCGCCAGGCCGTCCCACGGCGGCATGCGGACGTCGAGGAGGACGACCTGCGGCCGGGTCCGGAGCGTCTCGCGGAGGGCCGCCCGCCCGTCCGCCGCCTCCGCCACGACCCGCAGGTCCGGGTGGTCGCCGAGCAGGGACCGCAGGCCCGCGCGTACCACCGGGTTGTCGTCCGCCACCAGGATCGTGAGCGCCGTCATCGCACCCCCAGCGGGACTTCGAGGCGGACCTCCGTGCTTGCCGCCGCGTCACCCCGGCCGATGCGGAGCCGTGCGCCGACGCCCGCCGCCCGGTCCACCGGGCGGTGGTCCGGAGGGGCGACGGGTCCGATCGGGGCCACCGGGCCGACCGGGCACACCGAGCCGACCTGGCCCACCGAGCCCTCCCGCCCGCCCGGACCCCCGCGGCCCGTCCCGCGCGCTCGGCGCCTCATCGGGTGCTCACTCGCCCGTCACCGAGCCGAAGTCGGTTCCCGTGCCCAGGAAGAGGCCCGCGCCGAGCAGGATCATCGTGGCCGGGACCATCAGCGTCGTGATCACCATCGTCGCCTTCGGGACCGCCTTGGCCGCCTTGCGCCGGGCGTTCTGCGCGTCCGTGCGGCGCATGTCGTTGGCGATCTGGATGAGGGTGTCGACGATCGGCGCGCCCAGTTCCTCGCCCTGCTGGAGGGCGGTGACGAACTGGGCGACCTGTTCGGAGTCGTTGCGTCGGCGCAGTTCGTCGAAGGCCTGGCGTCGGCTGACGCCCATGTCCATCTGGCGCAGGGTGATGCGGAGTTCGTCGGACCAGGGGCCCTCGTACTTCTCCGCGACGCGTTCGAGGGCCTGGCGGAAGCCCAGGCCCGCCGAGACCACGACGGCGAGGACGTCGAGGAAGTCCGGCAGGGTGCGTTCGATCTGGTCCTTGCGGATGCGGACCGCCGACCAGATGCCGACCTCCGTCCAGAACGCGCCGAAGGCCAGCAGGAGCAGCGCGGTCAGGTACGAGCCCTTGCTCAGCATCAGCAGGCCGCCCAGGGCGCCCAGGAAACCGTAGACGGCCCGGCGGGCCCCGTACCGGTCGATGGTGAGTCCGCCGGGGTTTCCGGCGAGGTCGATGCGGCGGCGGACGGCGCTGACGCGTTTGGGGCCCATCAGGCGGAGCACCGCCGGGGACCAGCGCATGCCGAGCCGGTCGACGGCGGAGTCGACGGCGCCGGTGCGGGTGGCACCGACCTCCAGGGCGAGTCTGAGGTCGTCGGGGAGCCGGGCGTCGGCACGGTAGAGCCGGAGTCCGTAGGCGATGCCCGCGACGGCGAGGCCGGCGAGGAGGGCGAGGAGGAGGTCCACGGCGGCGGGTCCCTACACGTCGATCTTCGAGAAGCGGCGGATGGCGACGAAGCCGATCCCGTACAGGGCGAACGCGGCGACGACGGCGAACTGTCCGATGCCCGAGCCGGTCATGCGGTCGAGGGCGCCGGGCTGCATGTTGTCGATGAGGAGGAGCGAGCCGATGCCGATGACGGGGACGGAGTACGCGGTCATGCTCACCTGGGAGAGCTGGGTGCGGACCTCGCGCCGGGTCTCCTTGCGCTCCTCCAGGGTCTCGGTGAGGTTGCGCAGGGAGGAGACGACGGTGCCGCCGGCCCGGTTGGCGAGGACGAGGGTGGTGACGAGGACGACGAGTTCGCGGGAGGGCAGCCGTTCGGCGAGTTCCCCGAGGGCGTCGTCGAGCGAGGTGCCGACGGCCAGCTGCTGGGCGACCTTCTCCAGTTCGTCTCCCGCCGGGGCCTCCAGCTCGTCGGCGGCGAGGCTGAGGGCCATGCGGAGGGCGAGCCCGGCCTGGGTGGCGTTGGCCAGGATGCGGGAGAGTTCGGGGAGCTGGTTGATGAACTTCTCGATCCGTTTCTGGCGCTGCCAGTTGAGGAAGCCCATCGCCACCCAGATGCCGAGGAGTCCGCAGATCGGGCCGAAGAACGGCGAGAGGGCCGCCTGACCGACGACCCACAGGACCGCCACGGTGGCCGTGAGGGCCACGGTGAACTCGCCGGGGGTGACGTCGAGGCCGGTGGCCGCGATCCGCAGCTCCAGCTTCCGGCCGAGCGCGGTCCGACGCACCCGCCGGTCGACGCCCCGGAAGCGGCGCCTGCGACGGCCGGCGGTCTCGGGCGCGACCGTCTCGTCGAGCCGGGCGACGAGCGCCGCGTGCCGGCGCGCCCCGCTCGCGTACAGCTGGACACCTGCGATGCCGAGAACGCAGGCGAGCAGCGTCACGCCCGCGGTCAGCCAGAAGGGGTCGGTCATCATTCCGCCTCTCGGGTGGCCAGGTGGGCGTCGGTCACGGCCACGCCGAAAGCCTGCGGGATGGGCTGGCCCGCCAGGTAGAGGCGTTCGGCGACCCGCCGGGGCAGCGGGTGGTAGGTGAACCGCCCGCGGACCCGTCCGTCGGCGGCGAGCGGCTGCGCGTGGAACCGGCAGACCGTGGCGAGCAGGAACCGTTCCCGTCCGTGCGAGGCGAGGACGGAGATCTCGGTGATGCGGCGGGTGCCGTCGGGGTGGCGGGTGAGCTGGACGAGGACGTCGACCGCGCTGTTGATCTGGTCCCTGAGCGCCTCGAACGGCACCTTCACCTCCGACATGGAGGCGAGAGTCTGGAGCCGCATGAGGGCGTCCTCCGCCGAGTTGGCGTGGACGGTGGCGAGGGAGCCGTCGTGGCCGGTGGACATCGCCTGCAGCATGTCGAGGGTCTCGCCGCCGCGGACCTCTCCGACGATGATCCGGTCGGGACGCATGCGCAGGGAGTTGCGGACGAGGTCGCGGATGGAGATGGCTCCGCGGCCCTCGATGTTCGGCGGGCGGGCCTCCAGGCGGATGACGTGCGACTGCTGGAGCTGGAGCTCCGCCGAGTCCTCGATGGTGATGATCCGCTCGCCGTCCGGGACGAGCCCGGAGAGGGCGTTGAGCAGGGTGGTCTTCCCGGTGCCGGTGGCGCCGGAGACGATCAGGTTGAACTTGGCCTGCACGAGCCCGGAGAGCAGGAGCAGCATCTGCTCGTCGAGGGAGCCGAGGCCGAGCATCTCGTGGAGCGTGTACGCGCGGGGGAACCGGCGGATGGTGAGGGTCGCCCCGGTCAGCGAGAGCGGCGGGATGATGACGTTGACGCGCTCACCGGACGGGAGCCGGGCGTCGACCATGGGGTTCGACTCGTCGACGCGGCGGTTGACGGTGGAGACGATCCGCTCGATGGTCTGCATCAGCTGGTCGTGGGAGGCGAAGCGGAGCGGCAGGAGTTCGACGCGGCCGTTGCGCTCGATGAAGATCTGGTCGGGGCCGTTGACCATGATCTCGGTGATCGACGCGTCTTCGAGGAGCGGTTCGAGTACGCCGAGCCCGAGGGCCTCGTCGACGACCCGGCGGATCAGCTGGGCGCGCTCGGCGGTGGAGAGGACCGGGCCCTCGCGGCTGATGATGTGCCCGAGGACGCGCTCCAGGCGGGCGCGCCGCTCGGCGGCCGCGAGCGCGGACATCTCCGTGAGGTCGATCTCCTCCAGGAGCTTGGCGCGGAAGGCCGCGACGAGGTGCCCGTCCTCCCGGGCGGCCGCGTTGCCGCCGTGGTCCTCGGGGGCGTTGATCCGGGCGCGCAGGCTCATGGCAGGTCCTCCTCGTCGGGCATCGGCATGGTGGCGGTCTTCTCGACGGTGCCGAAGCCGCTCCAGAAGGGCACGACGGAGGGGATCGTGACGCGGACGGTGTAGACGGCCTCGCCGCCTCCGCCGCCCCCGGTCACGGTGGAGCGCTTCGCGATCCAGCCGCTCACGGCGGCGTCGGCGGCGGCCCCGGGGGTGGTGGCCTCATCGTCGTCGCTCGCCGCCCGGGCGGCAGCGCGCGCCGCCGTGCCCGCCTGCTGGGCGGCGTACGCGGCGACGCCGAGCTGGAACCCCGCGAGTCCGACGAGGAGCAGGATCGGCAGGAAGCCGAGGTACTCGATGGCGGCCTGGCCGCGGTCGCGGGACGCCTTTTCCGTACGGTCGGTCATGGCTGCCTCTCCTCCCACACCGCGCCCGCCTTCCCCCGTACGGTGAACAGCCCGCCCACGCCCGGGACGAGGACGGGGACGTCGATCTCGACCACCGCGGTCACCATGCCGCCGCCCTGCTCGCAGGACGGCCTCGCCCCGTCCTTCCACGCGCCGTCCAGGTGCCGCAGCGCGGCCGCTCCCCCGTCCTCGCCGACGGCGCACGCCCGCGCCGCCTCGTCCGCCGCGTTCCCCGCCAGGGTGTACGTGTAGCCGACCAGGACGACCTGCCAGAGCAGGGCGAGGGTGAGCAGGATGACCGGCACCATGCCGAGGAACTCGACCGCCACCTGCCCCCTGTCGTCGTCCCGGTGGACGCGCATGGTTCAGCGCCCTCCGGCACGGCGGCGCAGCCCGAGCGAGCCCCGGTCGCCCGCGCGGGCGAGCTGCTTTCCGGGGGCTTCGGCGGCCGGGGCGCCGACCAGGCCCAGTTCGCCCGCGAGGGCCCACAGGGCCTGCTTGACCGTGGACTTGGCGTCTAGTTCGTGCAGCCGGCCGGCGTCGACGACGGCCTGGAGCTCCTTGAAGTGGGCGGGGACGGAGACGCCCGCGACGCGGGTGCCGGTGATCTTCTGGACGAGGGGTGGCTGGATCTCGGTGGAGCGGTGGTGGCGGTTGACCAGGGTCACGGTCTCCTCGGCCTTGCGGACCTGGAGCCGTTCCCACATGCGGACCGTCCGCTTGGCCGCCCGGACGGCGACGACGTCGGGGGTGGCGACGAGGAGGGCGGTGTCGGCCATCTCGATGGCGGCGGCGTTGGCGCTGTTGAGCTGGGAGCCGCAGTCGACGACGACGACCTCGTGGCGGCCGCGCAGGGCGCTGACGATCTGGCGGGCGGCCCGGTCGGTGACCTCCTCGCCGCGTTCGCCCTCGGCCGGGGCGAGGAGGAGCGAGAGGCCGGTCTCGTGGATGTACACCGCGTCCTGGAGGACGCGGGGCGAGATGTCCGCGATGGAGGCGAGGTCGGCGACGGAGCGCCGGAACTGGACGTCGAGGTAGGAGGCGATGTCGCCGCTCTGGAGGTCCATGTCGACGAGGGCGACGGTCCGGCCGGAGGCGCGGGCGGCGAGGGCGAGGTGGACGGCGGTGACGGTGGTGCCGACGCCGCCCTTGGCGCCGCTGACGGTGACGACGGTGCCGCCGGGGCCGGTGATCTGTTCGGCTCCCGCGCCGAGGTGGCGTCGGACGCCGACGGACCACTGGGCGGCGGCCTGGACGCGGCTGGCCAGATCCTCGTAGCCGAGGGGCAGGGTGACGAGGCCGCGGGCGCCGGAGTCCATGGCGGCGGAGAAGAGGACGGGGCTGGCGTCGGCGGTGATGAGGACGACGCCGACGGCGGGGAAGCGGAGGGCGACCTCGCGGACGAGTTCGAGCGCGGGGACGGGGCCGATCCGCTCGTGGACGAGGACGACCTCGGGGAGTTCGTCGAGGGAGGCGGCGGCGAGGCGCGCGAGGGTGTCGACGAGCTGGGTGGAGTCGGTGACCGGCGGTGCGGGTTCGGCGTCGGGGAGCTGGCCGATCAGGGTGGTGACGGCCCGGGCCGCGTCGGGGTCGCCCACGGCCGGCAGGATCCTGGTGGTCATACCGGCCTCACTTGTCCGCTTCGAGGGTGTAGGTGCGGTCGCGCTGGTCGGCGGGGGCGCCGCCCGTGGTGGGGGCGACGAGGGCGAGGCGTACGTGCTCGGCGAAGGACTCGGCGTACGCGACGCGCTGGGCGTCGAGGGTGGAGAGGGCGAAGGAGATGGGCACGGCCTCGTTGGTGCGTCCGGCGCGGTCGGAGCTGTCGCGGATCGCGGTGAGCTTGCCGACGTCGAGGACGCGGGCACCGGCGACGATCATCCGGGACTGGGCCGCCTCGCCCTTCTTCTCACCGGCGAAGGTGGCGTAGATGTTGACGGTGGCACCGGCGTTGATCTTGCCAGCGACGCCGGTGGCCGCGTCGACCATGATGGCGATCTCCTGCTGTCCCGGCTGGAGCTCGGGCTGTTCGACGATCATGTCGGACTGCAGGAGGGAGCCGGCGCGGAGTTCGGTGACGGCGATCTTGCCCTTGATCTGCCGGAGGTCGGTGACGGCCGTCGAGGAGAGCCACCGCTCGGGCATCGAGATCTTCTCGAACTGGCTCTCACTCAGGACGGTGTAGGGAGCCACGTTCTTCGTGAGCCGGTACGCGGTGGTCTCCGGGCCGACCTTGGAGTTCACGTCGCTGATGACGGCGAGCACACCGGCGAACGCGCCGAGGGCGCACAGGACGGACAGCAGCAGCAGGATGACGCCTCGGCGCTGGCGGGAGTTCATGACCGTACTACCTCGATCGGAGACGTGGTCTGGGCGGACGGGGGTGGTGCGGGCGGCGGATCACGGCAGGGCGCGGACGGTGGGGGCGCCCGGATGCGCGCCGAAGTCGAGCGCGCGGGCCGTGGGGGGCGGGGCACCCGGGCCGAGCGCACGGGGGTCCGTCCCGTGGGCGCCGGTGTCCGCCGCGTGGGCGCCGGTGTTCGCCGCGTGGGCGCGTTCGCTGGAGGCCAGGGCGCGGGCCACCGGGTCCGGGGGTGCGCTCGCGCGCAGCGGGGCGCCGCAGAAGCCGCAGCGGTCGCCGATGAGTTCCATCGCGCACCAGTGGCAGGTCTCGCGCCGTACGGAGGCGACCAGCTGGTAGAGAACGGGCAGGTCCGGCAGGTACGAGGCGAACTCGACGACCTTCCCGGTCCCCCACCAGCCGGGCGAGGCCTCGGGGAGCGCGGTCTCCTGGACGGCGCCCTGGATCCGCCACCGGGGTACGAGGGTGGTGGTGGGCCAGTCGGTCTGGAGCTGGCCGCGGGCGAGGAGGAGTTCGGTGGTGAACTCCGGTCCCGCGAGGTGTTCCTCGCCCTTGCCGAGGCGCACGATCTGCGGGGTGGGTCCGGCGAGGACGGCGAAGTGGGCGCCGGGCAGCCAGCCCTTGAGGTGGGAGCCGAGGCTGACGGGGACGCGGTCGAGCCGTGAGACGGAGCCGAGGACCGCGCCCGCGTAGATGTAGTGGGCCAGGAGGCGGGCGGCCGAGGCGAGGACGCCGGGGCTGAAGTCGCAGCCCGCCAGCTGGCGCAGCTGGCGGGCGAGCACGGCCGCGCCGAGCGGTGGCAGGTCGGTCCTGACCAGGGCGATCCGGTCGCTTTCGAGCAGGGAGCGGACGGCGCGGAGCCGTTGCTCGACGGCGGCCGGGGCGGAGGTCGGGCAGACGACGACCACATGTCCGAACCGGGCGATGAGTTGCTGCATGTCGGCGATCGAGGCGTCGAGCGACTGGGTCCCGGGGGCCGGCAGGACGGCGGCGTGCGGGGTTCCGGGGTCGGTCGACGGCAGCACCAGGTCGGCGCTGGTGACCGCGATCGCTGTCGGCACGTCGGACCCCCCGTCCCCTCCGGCCGCCGGCATCCCGGGGGCCGCGGATCACTTACCGCGTTCACGGCGTCACCCCAGGGTGCTGCCGCCTCTGCACCTTATCCACGTCCCCCGGGGTGGTGAACACACAATCCGCCAAGCTCTCCGCATTTCTTTGGGCCCGGAGCTTGGGCCCCTCGACCCTTCCCACCCCGTCCTTTGCCGTCGGTCCGCCGTCTCGGCACCCGTCCCGGCGAACAGGCCCCGCTGCCAGAGGTCTTGACAACGCGATTGGTCTGGACCAGCTTGTTCCGACAACGGTGGCCACCGTCCGCACTCCCCGTACACCTCGCACTCCCGTACCCCCCGTACACACTCGTACCCCCCGTACGAGCCCCTCCGTACGACGACGTACGGCACCTCCACATCCCCAACTCCCCCACCGGAGGATGCACGTGGACCGCACCACCACCCGCCCGCACGGACGCCGCTGGCTCGGCGGGGCCCTCGCGCTCGCCGTCGGCTCCGGGCTCGTCCTCGTCGGCGGAGCCGGCACCGCCCAGGCCGCCGACGTCAACGTCGCCAAGAACGCCGGATTCGAGAACGGCCTCGCCAACTGGGCCTGTTCCGCCGGGAGCGGTGCCGCCGTCTCCTCCCCGGTCCGTACCGGCGCGGGCGCCCTCAGAGCCACGCCGGCCGGTCTCGACAACGCCAAGTGCGTGCAGACCGTGACCGTGAAGCCCAACTCGACGTACACGCTGAGCGCCTGGGTCCAGGGCGGCTACGCCTACCTCGGCGCGAGCGGCACCGGGACCGGCACCGGCACCGTCTCCACCTGGACGCCCGACAGCGCCTCCTGGAAGCAGCTCACCACCACCTTCACCACCGGGGCGAGCACCACCTCGGTCGAGATCTACACCCACGGCTGGTACGGCACCACCCCGTACTCCGTCGACGACGTCTCCGTCTTCGGCCCCGACGGGGGCGGCGGCCAGGACCCCGACCCGGTCGTCCCGTCCACCCCGGCCGGTCTCGCGGCGGGCACCGTCACCTCCTCCTCCGTCGCCCTGAGCTGGAACGCCGTCTCCGGCGCCACCGGCTACAAGGTGTACCGGGACGGCTCGAACCCGCAGGTCGTCAGCGGCACCTCGGCGACCGTCTCCGGACTCACCGCCGACACCGCGTACCAGTTCCAGGTCGCCGCGACGAACTCCGCGGGCGAGTCCGCGAAGTCCGCCGCCGTGACGGCGCGGACCGCCAAGGTCACCGACCCGGGCCCCGGCCCGGCCGTGCCCAAGCACGCCCTCACCGGCTACTGGCAGAACTTCAACAACGGCGCCACGGTCCAGAAGCTGCGGGACGTGCAGTCGCAGTACGACATCATCGCCGTCTCGTTCGCCGACTCGACGGCCACGCCCGGCCAGATCGTCTTCAACCTCGACCCGGCCGTCGGCTACGCCTCGGTCGCCGACTTCAAGGCCGACATCGCGGCCAAGAAGGCGGCCGGCAAGTCCGTCATCATCTCGGTCGGCGGCGAGAAGGGGAACGTCACGATCAACAGTGACGCCTCCGCGACCGCCTTCGCGAACAGCGCCTACACCCTGATGCAGGAGTACGGCTTCAACGGGATCGACATCGACCTCGAACACGGCATCAACTCCACGTACCTGACCAAGGCGCTGCGCCAGCTCTCCGCCAAGGCCGGCTCCACCATGGTCCTGACGATGGCCCCGCAGACCATCGACATGCAGAACACGGGCACCGAGTACTTCAAGACCGCCCTCGCCGTGAAGGACATCCTCACGGTCGTCAACATGCAGTACTACAACAGCGGTTCGATGCTCGGCTGCGACGGCAAGGTGTACAGCCAGGGCTCGGTGGACTTCCTCACCGCGCTCGCCTGCATCCAGATCCAGGGCGGCCTCGCGCCGTCCCAGGTCGGCCTGGGCGTCCCCGCCTCCACGCGGGGCGCGGGCAGCGGTTACGTCGACCCGCAGATCGTGAAGAACGCGCTCGACTGCCTGACCAGGCTCACCGGCTGCGGCACCTTCAAGCCGGCCCAGGCATGGCCGACGCTGCGCGGCGCGATGACCTGGTCGACCAACTGGGACGCGACGGCCGGCAACGCCTGGTCGAACGCGGTGGGCCCGCACGTCCACAACCTGCCGTAGCCCGTAGTCCGTAATCCGTAGCGCGTAGTCCGTAGCCCGTAACCACTCCGAAAGCACGGAAGCTCCACCGCAGCGCCGCCGCTCCCCCGGCGGCGCTGCGCCGTTCCGTCAGCCGGTCGTCCCAGTCGGCGTCTCGGCCGGTGCGCCTCAGCCGGTCGTCCCAGGCGGTCGTCCCAGGCGGTCGTCCCAGGCTGTCGTCCCAGGCTGTCGTCTCAGACGGGCAGGAACCGGGCCAGGACCCGTTCGAGGCCCTGGACCCAGGCGTCGACCCTCGCCGACCGCCGCCCGTCGATCTCGCAGTCGTAGGTGGTCCCGTCGTACAGGAGGACGGTGACGCGCAGCCACCGGCCGCGCCGGGTCCGCTCGTACCGTACGGCTCCGATCTCGGGCCAGGTGAACTCCGCCTCCTCATCGAGGAGCTGGAGGCAGACCCCGGCGCCGTCCACGACGATCCCGTAGACCTGGTCGGCGGCCACGAACTCCGGTACGGGCTGCGGGGGCGCGGCGGGCGGCGGCGGCACGAACAGCGTGGGAGCGGGAGTCGGAGCGACGGGTGCGGGGTGCGGGGGAGGCGCGTCCACCGGGGTCGGCGGCGGTACGGGGGTCCGTGCCGGTACGACCACCGTCGGCGTCCGTACCACCGCGTCCCGCACCTCCCCCAGCGCGTCCAGGATCTCCTCCGGCGTGGGCCGTTCGTACGGGTTCTTGGCGAGGCAGCGGCCCACGAGCCCGCGCAGCGCCTCCGGCACGGAGGCGAGGTCCGGGGCCTCGTGCACCGCCCGGTACATGAGGCCCATCGGCGTCCCGTCCCCGAAGGGCCGTCCGCCCGCCGCGGCGACGAGCACCGCGCCGAGGGCGAAGACGTCGGCGGCGCCCGTCACCTCCTCCCCGAGGGCCTGTTCGGGGGCGAGGTAGCCGGGGGTGCCGAAGGCGGCGCCGGTGGCGGTGAGCCGGGTCGACTCGACCGCGCGGGCGATCCCGAAGTCGAGGACGCGGGGCCCGTCGGGGGCCATCACGATGTTGCCGGGCTTGAGGTCGCGGTGGACGAGTCCGCAGGCGTGGATGGCCTCCAGGGCCTCGGCGAGCGCGGCCCCGAGCGAGCGCAGCCGCCCTTCGTCCATCGGGCCCTCGGCGGTGACGAGTGCGGAGAGGGTGGGGCCGGGGATGTAGGCGGTGGCGAGCCAGGGCGCCTCGGCGTCGGGGTCGGCGTCGACGACCTGCGCGGTGTGGAAGCCGCCGACCTGACGGGCCGCCTCGACCTCGGCGCGGAAGCGGGCGCGGAAGGAGGGGTCGGCGGCGAGTTCCGGCCGGGCCACTTTGACGGCGACGGCACGCCCGCCGCGGGATCGGGCCAGGTAGACGGTGCCCATGCCGCCTTCGCCTAGCTTGTGCTCGATGACGTATCTGCCGATGAGGGTCCCCACGCGGGACAGTATGGCCGAACTCGCCATCTTGACCGGTCCATGACATGGCTCCACCATGTGGCCGGACACCCACACACGTCCGGACTCCCGCACACGTCCTGACACCCACACCCGTCCGGACACCCGCACACGTCCTGACACCCACACCCGTCCGGACACCCGCACGAGTTGTCGCACACCCCCACACTCCCCACCCAGGAGACGACATGCGACGTCCCACCCGCGGCAGAAGGTCCGCCACCCTCGCGGCCCTCGTGGCGCTCGCCCTCGCGGCGCCCCTCTCCGCCCTCACCACACCCGCCGGGGCCGACCCGGCGCCGACCGCCGCCCGCATCGCCTCGGGCGCCGAGGAGGTGATCCGGCAGTACGAGGTCGCCGGGCCCTCCACCCCGGCCGCCCGCACCGCGCTCGCCGCCACCGGCGTCTCGATCGACGAGGTCGACGCCCGCTCGGTCGTCGTCAGCGCCAACACCGAACAGCTCCGGAACCTCAAGGCGCTGGGCTACAAGCCGGTCGCCCTCCCCGGCCCGCCGAACCGCTCGGCCGAGGGGGACGGGCACAGCCACGGCGTCGGCGCGCTCGACTTCCCGTCCGCCGACGCGAGGTACCACAACTTCGCCGAGATGACCGCGGAGATCGACCAGCGGCTCGCCCAGTACCCGTCCATCATGAGCAAGCGGGTCATCGGGAAGACGTACCAGGGCCGGGACATCGTCGCCATCAAGATCAGCGACAACGTCGCCACCGACGAGAACGAACCCGAGGTCCTCTTCACCCACCACCAGCACGCCCGTGAGCACCTCACCGTCGAGATGGCGCTCTACCTGCTGCGCGAACTCGGCGCGGGGTACGGCAGCGACTCCCGCGTCACCAACGCCGTGAACGGCCGCGAGATCTGGATCGTCCCGGACCTCAACCCGGACGGCGGCGAGTACGACATCGCCAGCGGCTCCTACCGCAGCTGGCGCAAGAACCGGCAGCCCAACTCCGGCTCCTCGTACATCGGCACGGACATGAACCGGAACTGGGACTACAAGTGGGGCTGCTGCGGCGGCTCCTCCAGCTCCAAGAGCTCCGAGACCTACCGCGGCACGGCCCCCGAGTCCGCCCCCGAGGTGAAGGTCGTCGCCGACTTCGTCCGCTCCCGGGTGGTCGGCGGCAAGCAGCAGATCACCGCGGCCATCGACTTCCACACCTACAGCCAGCTGGTGCTCTGGCCCTTCGGCTGGACCACGGCCAACACCGCGCCCGGCATGACGCAGGACGACCGGGACGCCTTCGCGACCGTCGGCGGGAAGATGGCCGCGAGCAACGGTTACACGCCGGAGCAGTCCAGCGACCTGTACATCACGGACGGCTCGATCGACGACTACCTGTGGGGCGTGCACAAGATCTTCGGGTACACCTTCGAGATGTACCCGGCCTCGTCCTCGGGCGGCGGCTTCTACCCGCCCGACGAGGTGATCGAGCGTGAGACGAGCCGCAACCGCGACGCCGTCCTGCAGCTCCTGGAGAACGCGGACTGCATGTACCGCTCGATCGGCAAGCAGGCGCAGTACTGCGCGGCCTGACGTCCCGTACGCACACCCGGGCACGCCGTCCGTGACAGGGCGCCCCGGCGGACCACCGCCGGGGCGCCCGCGCGTCACGGGCCGGCCGCTCGGACGAAGCCGTACGCGCTCGGGTCGGCCGACAGCGGTCGGCCGGGGCGGCCGTGGGTGGGTCAGCCCAGGACGGCGAGGGCGTCGATCTCGATGAGGAGGCCCTTGGGCAGACCGACGTAGACCGTGGTACGGGCGGAGGCCGGCGCCTGGAGGCCCTGCTCCTGGAAGTACTGGTCGTAGATCGCGTTCATCTCGGCGAAGTGGTCCACGTCCGTGAGGTAGACGCGCGTCATCATCACGTCGTCCCAGCTCGCGCCGCCCTCCTCCAGGATCGCCTTGACGTTGGCGAAGGTCTGGAGGGTCTGCTCGCGCAGGGTCGGGCCCGCGACCTTCGGGGCCTCGCCCTCGACGGCGGGCAGGAAACCGACCTGGCCCGCGACCTGGAGGATGTTGCCCTTCTTCACGCCGTGCGAGAACTTCGCGGGCGGGGCGGTGTGGGTGGCGGGGGTGAGGGCGATCTTCTCGGTCATGCGCTGTCCTTGTTCGGGGAGGTGCCGGAGTACTCCCGGCTGATGGCGTCCGCGGTGCGGCGCACCTGCGGGAGGAGGGTGAGGAGTTCCTCGGCCGTGACGACGACGTTGGGCGCCGAGACCGACATCGCGGCGACGACGCGCCCGTCGGCGCCGCGGATCGGGGCGCCGACGCAGTTGATGGACTCCTCGTGGCCGCCGAGGTCGGTGGCCCACCCCTGTTCGCGTACGGTCGCCAGCTCCTTGAGGAAGGCGGCGGCGTTCGGGGTCGAACGGGGCGTGTACGGGGGGTAGTCGAGCTTGGCGGCGATGGCGCGGCGCTCGGGCTCGGGCAGGTCGGCGAGGAGGAGCTTGGCGACGGCGGCGACGGTGATCGCGACGGGCTTGCCGATGCGCGAGTACATGCGGACCGGGTAGCGGCTCTCGACCTTGTCGATGTAGAGGACCTCGCCCTCCTCGTGCACGGCGAGGTGGATCGTGTGCCCGATGCGTTCGTTGAGCGCGGCGAGGTGGGGGTGCGCGATCTCGCGGATGTCGAGGTTCTCGACCGCTTCCTGGGCGAGGGCGAAGAGCCGGGCGCCGAGGCGGTAGCGCTGGTCCTGCTGGCGGTAGACGAGGCCGTGCTCGTGCAGGGTGCGCAACAGCCGGAGGGCGGTGGACTTGTGGACGCCGAGTCGGTCGGCGACCTGCCCGAGGTCGGCGGGACCCTGCGCGAGCAGGGGCAGGATGCTGAGCGCCCGGTCGACGGTCTGGCTCATGGTGTACGTCCCTCCTGGTCGTCCCCCGTCCAGCCGGGGCCGAGCTGAAGTGTGCCCCAGGCGGTCGGGTCGAGGGCGGCGAGCCGGTCGGCGTGGGCGCGGCGGGGCGGCGTGGCCAGGTCGCCGGGGACGGTGAGGGCGGCGGCGGCCAGGAGGTGGCCGTGCCGGAGGCGGGCGGTGGCGTCGAGCCCGCGGAGGGTGGCGGAGAGGAATCCGGCGGCGAAGGCGTCTCCGGCCCCGACCGCGGCGACGACGTCGACACGGGGGGCGGGCACGTACACGACGGAGTCGGCACCGACGCCCGTACCCGCGCTCGCACCGTCACCGTCACCGTCACCGCCACCGATCCCGCCCCCGGCCCCGGCCCCGGCCCCGGTGCGTTCGTAGACCGTCGCGCCGTCCGCTCCCCCCTTCACCACGAGGACCGCCGGCTCGGGGAGCGCCGCGCGGATCGCGGCCGGGCCGGTGAGGCCCCAGGCCTGCTCCGCCTCGTCGGCGCCGACGAAGACGAGGTCGGCGCCGCGTGCGAGTTCCAGGAGGACGCGGCCCGCGGTGGCGGGGCCGTCGCGCCACAGGCCGGGGCGGCAGTTGACGTCGAAGGAGACGAGGGGGCGGCCGTCCCTGGGTGCGGTGAGGGCGCGCATCAGGGCGAGGCAGTCGTCGGAGAGGGCCGCGGTGATGCCGGTGAGGTGGAGGACGCGGGCGTCGGCGAGGGTCTCGTACGGCACGGTCGCGGGTGACATCGCGGAGGCCGCGGACCCGGCGCGGTAGTAGACGACCTCGTGGGCGTCGGTGGCCCGGTCGGCGGCGGTGCGGAAGTAGACGCCGGTCGGCCGGCGCGGGTCGCGGTCGACGGCGGTGACGTCGACGCCGTAGCCGCCGATGGTCTCGACGAGGTGGTCGCCGAATCCGTCCTCGCCGACCCGGCCGACCCAGCGGGTCCGGTGTCCCGCGGCGGCCAGGGCGCAGGCGACGTTGGACTCGGCGCCGCCGATCGCGCGCTCGAAGGCCGGTACGTCGGCGAGGCGGCCCGGTCGGGAGGGAAGGAAGGTGACCATGGACTCGCCGAGGCACACGACGTCCACAGGCGGTTCTCCGGCCACTCTCGCGCTCCCTTGCGACTCTCGCGGGGTCCATTGACCCGGCCTTGGCCCGGATGCTAGACAGCATTGAGCGACATACGCAATGACTGTTGCACAATACGCAACGCTTCGATGAGGAGGCCTCATGCCCGACCTGGCGAACGAGCGCGTCGACCACCGCTTCAAGGCCCTGCCCCCGGACGCCGAGGGCCTGACCGTCGGTGAGCTCGCGGCCCAGCGGCGCAACCTCTTCACCGGCGGCTTCACCACCCCCGTCCTCGCCCTCTCCGCCGAGTCCGTCGAGCACAACCTCCGTCTCCTGGAGGCGTACGCGGAGCGCCACGGCCTCGCGTTCGCCCCGCACGGCAAGACCTCCATGGCCCCCCAGCTGTTCGACCGGCAGCTGGCGCACGGCGCCTGGGGCATCACCGCGGCCGTGCCCCACCAGGCCCGCGTCTACCGGGCCCACGGCATCGCCCGGATCTTCCTCGCCAACGAACTCGTCGACACCGCCGCCCTGCGCTGGCTCGCCGCCGAACTCGACGCCGACCCCGGCTTCCGCTTCGTCTGCTACGTCGACTCGGTCCGGGGCGTGGAGCTGATGGACGAGGCCCTGCGCGCCGCCGGAGCGGCCCGAGCCGTGGACGTCGTCGTGGAACTGGGCGCCGGCGAGGGGGCCCGTACCGGAGTCCGTACGGAGGACGGGTGCGCGGCCGTCGCCGACGCGGTCGCCGCCACCACCACGCTCCGGCTCGTCGGCGTCGCCGGGTACGAGGGCGAGGTGCCGGGGGCCGACAGCGAGCGGGTCCGGGCCTGGCTGCGCCGCCTGACGGGGCTCGCCGCCGAGTGGGACAAGGCCGGCCGGTTCGCGGAGACGGACGAGATCGTCGTCAGCGCGGGCGGCAGCGCCTGGTTCGACACGGTCGCCGAGGTCTTCGCCGAACTCCCGGCGTTCTCCCGGCCCGTGCTGAAGCTGCTGCGCTCCGGGGCGTACGTGTCGCACGACGACGGCCACTACCGGAAGCTCACCCCCTTCAACCGGGTGCCCGAGGAGGGCGCCCTGGAGCCCGCGTTCCGCCTCTGGTCGCAGGTCGTCTCCCGCCCCACCCCTGAGCAGGCCTTCACCAACGCGGGCAAGCGCGACGCCGCCCACGACCTGCACCTGCCCGAGGCGCAGGTGGTCCGCGACGGCCGCACCGGCGAGATCCGCCCCGCCGAGGGCATCACCGTCACCGGTCTCTCCGACCAGCACGCCTGGGTACGGACGGAGGCGGGCGCCGATCTGGAGGTCGGCGACTGGCTGGGCACGGGCCTGTCCCACCCGTGCACGTCCTTCGACAAGTGGCAGCTGATCCCGCTGGTCGAGGCGGACGGCACGGTGGTCGACTACATCCGCACCTTCTTCTAGATCGACACGGTCACCCCGGTCACCCCGGTCACCCCCGTCGCTCCAGTCGCTCCGGTCGCCCCCGTCGTCCCGGTCACCCCCGTCGTCCCGGTCACCACCGTCGCCCCGGTCCCCGATCCCCCGATCCTCCGAAGGAGCCCCCATGGACCTCGTCTTCCGCGACGCGGAGGTCGTCGACGGCACCGGCGCCCCCTCCTACCGCGCCGACGTGGCGGTGGACGGCGGCCGGATCACCGCGATCGTCAAGGAGGGCGCGGCGGCCGGCTGCCAACGCCCGAGCGCCCGCCGCGTCGTGGACGCCGAGGGGCTCGTCCTCTCCCCCGGTTTCGTCGACATGCACGCCCACAGCGACCTCGCGCTGCTCCGCGACCCGGACCACAGCGCGAAGGCCGCGCAGGGCGTGACGCTCGAAGTGCTCGGGCAGGACGGACTGTCGTACGCCCCGGTCGACGACCGCACGCTCGCGGAGGTCCGGCGGGCGATCACCGGCTGGAACGGGTACGGCGACGACATCGACTTCGACTGGCGCACGGTCGGCGAGTACCTGGACCGCCTGGACCGGGGGCACGACGGCCGGGGCGTCGCCGTCAACGCCGCCTATCTCGTCCCGCAGGGCACGGTCCGCATGCACGCCGTGGGGTGGGAGGACCGCCCCGCCACCGAGGCCGAGCTGAACCGGATGCGAAACCTCGTCGCGGACGGCCTGCGGCAGGGCGCGGTCGGCATGTCCTCCGGGCTGACCTACACCCCGGGGATGTACGCGCCGGACGCCGAGCTCACGGAACTCTGCCGGGTCGTGGCGGAGTACGGCGGCTACTACTGCCCGCACCACCGCTCGTACGGTGCGGGAGCCCTGGAGGCGTACGAGGAGATGGTGCGGCTCACCCGCGACGCGGGCTGCGCCCTCCACCTCGCCCACGCCACCATGAACTTCGGCGTGAACGAGGGCAGGGCCCCCGAACTCCTCGCCCTCCTCGACGGGGCCCTCGACGCGGGCGCGGACATCAGCCTCGACACGTACCCGTACACGCCCGGCTGTACGACGCTGGTCGCCGTGCTGCCGAGCTGGGCGGGCGAGGGCGGCCCGGAGGCGGTGCTCGCGCGGCTCAGGGACGACGAGACGGCCGAGCGCATCCGCCACCACCTGGAGGTGATCGGCTCGGACGGCTGCCACGGGGTGCCGGTCGAGTGGGACACGATCGAGATCTCGGGGGTGTCGGAACCGAAGCTCGCGGAGTTCGTGGGCCGCCGCGTGGACGGCTGGACCACGGCCCGCCGGCTCCTCCTGGAGGACCGGCTCGGCACGACGATCCTCCAGCACGTGGGCCACGAGGAGAACGTCCGGACGATCATGCGGCACCGGGTGCACACGGGCGGCTCGGACGGCATCCTCCAGGGCACGAAGCCGCACCCCCGCGCGTACGGCACGTTCCCGCGGTACCTGGGCCGGTACGTGCGCGAGCTCGGCGTCCTCTCCCTGGAGGAGTGCGTGGCCCACCTGACCTCCCGCCCGGCGGCCCGCCTGCGCCTCAGGGACCGGGGCGAGGTCCGCGAGGGACATGTGGCGGACCTGGTCCTCTTCGACCCGGAGACGGTGGCGGCGGGCTCGACGTACGCCAACCCCCGCGCCCTCCCGACGGGGATCCCGCACGTCCTGGTCAACGGCGAGTTCGTCATGGAGGACGGCAGGCGCACCGACGCCCTAGCGGGCCGCTCGATCCGCCGCACCGCCTAGCCCGGGGGCGACGGGCGCGGTCTCCGCCCCGCCCCAGGACTCCCGTCTCGTCCACCAGAGGCCCAGCGCGGCCACGACCCCCGCGACCACGAACCCGTACCAGGGCGTCCGGCCCGAGGGCGCCGTCTCGTACACCAGCGCCGCCGACAGCACCACCAGGACCTGCCCGGCCCGGCTGCGCCAGGCGGCCGCCGCGACGACGGCCGTCCCCCACAGCAGGTACCAGGGCTGCACCATCGGCGAGAGCGCGACGAGGGCGACCAGGGAGAGCCCGAGGCCGAGGACCGGATCGAGCCGCCCCCGCCAGGCCCGCCACGCGAGGGCCAGGATGATCACGACGGCGACGAGCAGCCCCAGCTGCCGCACGACCCCCCGCACGGGGTCGGGGTCGTCCCCGAACAGCAGCCCGAGCCCGAGTCCGAGATCACTGCTCACGGAGAGCGCCGTGTGGATCGTCCCGGCGACACTCTGCGTCCGCACCCACCCGAACCCGGTTCCGGCGAGGACCGTCGCCCCCGCGGCCACCGCGCCCGCGACGACGCCGGGCAGCACGAGGCCCCTGACCACCCCCCGTACGCCCCCGTCACGCCGGGCGATGATCACGCCGACGAAGAGCAGCGCGACCACCGCCGGCGACTTGACCATCATGGCGAGGCCGACGAGGACGCTGCCGAGCACCCACCGCCCGCGCACGGCGAGCAGCACCCCGCCGAGCATGAGGCCGATCATGAGGCCGTCGTTGTGCATGCCGCCGACGACGTGGATGAGCAGCAGGGGGTTGAGGGCGGCCAGCCAGACCGCCCCGTCACGGCCGCCGGGCCCGCCGCCGAGCCCCCGTACGGCCCAGACGATCAGCGCGAGCGCACCGACCGCGAGGACCCGCATGCCGAGCACGGCGGGGACGATCTCGCCGCCGGTCACCTTGACGACCAGCTGGGCGAGGACGAGGAAGACCGGTCCGTACGGCGCGGGGGTGTCGGTCCAGTGGCCGCCGACGCTGGCGGCCGCGTCCCACCCGAGCTCGTCGGGGCCCAGGACGGCGGGCCCGCCGCCGTAGACGTCGTGCCCTTCGAGGACCATGGCGCCCTGCGCGATGTAGCTGTAGACGTCCGCGCTGTACAGGGGAGGGGCGAGGAGCAGCGGCGCGGTCCACCAGGCGAGGGTGGTGAGCACCCCGTCGCGCACGCCCCGGGCGAGGAGGACTCCGTACCGCCACCAGGCGGCGACGAGCAGGGTCAGGCCGAGGTACGCGAGGAGGGCGCCGGCCACGGTGAGCGCGGAGCCGCGCGGCTCCCACAGTCCCCAGCCGCCGCGTACCGGCAGCGTCCCGGCGGCCCACCCGCCCACGGCGACGGCGAGCGAGCCGGCCGCACCCAGCCGGCGGCATCCGGAAGCACGGAGATCCCACATGACGGGCCAACCTATCCCGCCGGGCCGAGGACCCCTATTCCGCGGTCGGGACGGCGGCTATTCCACGGTCGGGAGCGCGGGCGCGTTCCGCCGCCGGGTCCGCCGGGGGCCCGCCCCCTTGTCCGACGTGTCCCAAAACACGAGGCGTCCCGGCCGACCCGGCCGTAAGCTCTCGTCATGCAGGTGATCCAGTCCACGAAGCTCGCCAACGTCTGTTACGAAATCCGGGGTCCGGTGCTCGAAGAGGCGATGCGGCTTGAGGCCGCGGGTCATCGCATCCTCAAGCTCAACACGGGCAACCCCGCCGCCTTCGGCTTCGAGTGTCCGCCCGCCATCCTCGAGGACGTGCTGCGCAACCTCTCCGAGGCGCACGGCTACGGCGACGCGAAGGGGCTGCTCTCGGCCCGCCGCGCGGTGATGAGCCACTACGAGACCAAGGGCATTCCGCTCTCCGTCGAGGACATCTACCTCGGCAACGGCGTCTCGGAGCTGATCCAGATGTCGATGCAGGCGCTGCTCGACGACGGCGACGAGGTCCTCGTACCGGCTCCGGACTATCCGCTGTGGACGGCGTCGGTCTCGCTCGCGGGCGGTACGGCCGTGCACTACCGCTGTGACGAGCAGGCGGACTGGATGCCGGACCTCGCGGACATCGAGCGGAAGATCACCGACCGCACCAAGGCGATCGTGATCATCAACCCGAACAATCCGACGGGTGCGGTCTACGACGACGAGATGCTGCGCTCCCTGACGGAGATCGCCCGGCGTCACGGTCTGGTCGTCTGCTCGGACGAGATCTACGACAAGATCCTCTACGACGGCGCGACGCACACCCCGACCGCCGCGATCGCCCCCGACCTCCTCTGTCTCACCTTCAACGGGATGAGCAAGAACTACCGGGTGGCCGGCTTCCGCTCCGGCTGGCTCGCGGTCTGCGGCCCGAAGCACCACGCGACCTCGTACATCGAGGGCCTGACGATCCTCGCGAACATGCGTCTCTGCGCGAACATGCCGGCGCAGCACGCGGTGGCCGCCGCGCTCCAGGGCCGGCAGTCGATCGAGGACCTGGTGCTGCCGGGCGGGCGGCTCCTGGAGCAGCGGGACACGGCGTACGAGCTGCTGACCCGGATCCCGGGCGTGACGTGTGTGAAGCCGAAGGGCGCGCTGTACCTGTTCCCGCGCCTCGACCCGAACGTCTACAAGATCAAGGACGACCGGCAGATGGTCCTCGACCTGCTGCGGGCCGAGAAGATCATGGTGGTGCACGGGACGGGGTTCAACTGGCACGAGCCCGATCACTTCCGGATCGTCACGCTGCCGGCGGCGGCGGACCTGGCGGACGCGGTGACCCGGATCGGCCGCTTCCTGGACGGCTACAGCCAGCCCTGACCGATCTCTCCGGACCGGACTCAACTTTAGACTGAATCTAAGCTAGGATGGCTCCAGAGCACTCAGGAGGCTGTCCCATGTACGAACCGATCCGCACCAAGTCGGTCCACCGGACGGCCGACGACGCCCCCGACACGTACCCGCACCGCTCCCGCGAGGAAGAGCTGGACATCCAGCTCGCCGGACACCTCTCCGCCCTGCTCGCCGTCACCGACGAGCTCGGCGACACCGAGGCCGGCGAGCGGATCGCCCGGCAGGTGGCGCGGCTGCGCGGCGCGCCGCCCGCGCGGCACGCCGGTCTGAGCGGCTCGCCCACGCGGGACCTGCACCACAGGGCCCACGCCCTCGCGGGCCGCGCCCTGGTCGTCGCCGCCTCCCGGGCCGACACGGCCGCCGCGATCCTCGCCGCCGAGCGGATGGACGCGCACACCGCGGCGCTGGCCGGGGAGACCCTGGTCGCCGCCCCCTGACGGCCCCGGTCCGCGCGGCACGAACCGCGCGGACCGGGCGCCACCCACCCGGCGCCGCCCGCCGGACGCCACCGGCTCGGCGCCACCCACCCGGCGCCGCCGACCAGGCGCCACCCACCCCGGCACCCCCTCCGCCCACCCCCGGCCGACGCCGTCCCCGGCGGAAGACCCCCGCCGGAAGACCCCCGCCGGAAGCACCCGGCCGGAAGCACCCGGCCGGAAGGCCCCCGCCGGGAGCACCGGGCCCGCGGCACCGCGCCCCGCGCCCTGGGCTCCGGACATACGGCACCCCGCCCTCCGGTTCGGTACCGGGATCGCCCCTTCACGCCCCGTCCACCCAACTCCCCCTGGAATGTGGGTTTCCGCGAGCACGCTGCCCGCGTGAGACGCATCCTGGGAATCGTCCTGGCCGTCCTGCTCCTCGGCGGCGTGGCCGCCGTCCTCGTGACGGGCGGCGACAAGGACACGGGCACGGCGACGAAGACCGTGCGAGGAGTCATCGGGTCGGAGAAGGCGGAGTTCTTCGCCGACCCCCGGGTGGTGAAGGCCCTGGGCGCGAAGGGCCTCACCGTCCGCACCGAGACCTCCGGGTCCTGGGACATGGACGAACTGCCCCTCGACGGCTACGACTTCGCCTTCCCGTCCTCCAAGGGACCGGCCGACGAACTCCGCGCGAAGGCCGGGAGGAAGACCGGCGCCCAGGCGGCGGCGAGCGCCCCGCTGCGCCCCTTCTACTCGCCGCTCGTCGTCGTCGCGCACAGCACCGCCGCCCGGGTCCTCGCCGGGAACGGCCTCGTGACCCTGGGCGCGCGCGGGACCAGCGGCACCCTGAAGATGGACGCCTATCTCGCGGCGGCCCGCGCCGACCGGACCTGGCAGCAGCTCAAGGGGGCCGCCGGGCACCCCGAGCTGAGCGGCACCCTCTTCATCACCTCCACCGACCCGGTCGCCTCCAACTCCGGCGCCCTCTACCTCGCCGCCGCGAGCTACGTCGCCGACGGCGGCCGGGTCGCGGGCGACAGGGCGGCCATCACCCGCACGGCCCCGCTCCTGCGCAAGCTGGTCCAGGTCCAGGGCGCCCAGCAGTCCGGCTCGGACGCCCCCTTCCGGGATTTCGTCAGCGGCGTCGGCAACCCGCTCGTCCTCGTGTACGAGTCCCAGGTCGCCGCCCAGCTGCTCGCCGGGCGCCCGATGGGCGACCTCGTCGTCCTCTACCCGGACACCACGGTCAACAGCGACCACACCCTCGTGCCGCTCACCGAGAACGGCCGGACCCTGGGCGAACTCCTCGCCACCGATCCCGAGTTGCGCGAGCTCGCGGTCCGTCACGGGTTCCGGCCGCAGGGCGCGGCGAGCGAGTTCGACGCCGCGACCGATCAGCACGCCGAGTACCTCAACCAGACGCTGACCGGAGTCCGCCAGGCGCCCGTGCCCACCAGCGAGGTGCTGCACGAGATGGCCCTGCGGGCCCGCGACCAGGGGGACACCGCATGACACCGCCCGCCGATCCGAGAAGGACGATGGCCCTGACACCGCCCGAGCACGACACACCGCTCGTCCTCACCCCGCCCGAGCCCGTTCCGGCGGTCCGTGCCGAGCAGGCCTCCGGCCTGGTGCCGCTGGACCAGGCGACCCGGACGGAGATGTCCCGCCGGGCCGCCGCGTACGTGGACTCGATCGAGGGACTCGACCCGCGCTCCCCCGAGTTCGCCGGCCGCGTCGGCGAGATCGCGGGGCTCGGCGCGGGCGAGATGCGCTCCGCGGCCCAGCAGTCGAACCGCATGCTCGACCGTACGGTGCGCTCGCTCGGCTCCGGCGCGCCCGGCGGCGACGCCCGGTCCCGGGTCGGCTCCTCCCTCGTCGAACTCCGGCGCGCCGTCGAGGACCTGGACCCCCGGGACACCCCCGGCAAGGGTCTCAAGGGGCTGCTCGCGAAGCTCCCCGGCGGCAACAGGCTCCGCGACCACGTGGCCAGGTACGCCTCCTCGCAGACCACCCTGAACCGGATCGTCGGCTCCCTGCGCGGCGGCCAGGACGAACTGCGCCGCGACAACGCCGCGTTGCTGACGGAGCGGGCCCGGCTCTGGGAGACCATGGGCAAACTCCAGGAGTACGCGGTGCTCACCGCCGCCCTCGACGCGGCCGTGGAGCGGCGCGTCGCCACCGCGCCCGACCCGGCGCAGGCGGACGCGCTCCGCGCCGACCTCCTCTTCCCGGTCCGGCAGAAGCACCAGGACCTGCTGACCCAGCTCGCCGTCTGCGCGCAGGGGTATCTGGCGATGGACGTGGTCCGGCGGAACAACGACGAGCTGATCAAGGGTGTGGAGCGGGCCGCGACGACGACCCTGTCGGCGCTGCGGATCGCGGTGATGCTCGCGTCGGCGCTGGAGAACCAGCGGAAGGTCGCCGAGCAGGTCGACGTGTTGCGCTCGACGACCGAGGAGCTGATCCGCGGCAACGCCGAGATGCTCGCCACCCAGGCGGGCGAGATCCAGCGGATCGCTGCCGACCCGGCGGTGGGCGCGGAGACGCTCCGCACGGCCTTCCAGCAGATCTACCGGACGCTCGACGCCATCGACACGTACAAGGCGCGGGCGACGGAGTCGATGGCCGCGACCGTCGAGTCGCTGACCGCCGAACTCCAGGAGGCGAGCGCCCACCTGGCCCGCGGCCGCCGCACCGGGGCCCTGGAAGGCGGTGGCCCGGCATGAGGACCGCCCCCGGGGCGGCCGGCGCCGCCCGGAAGCACCGCACCCACACCCGGACGCTGGCCGGTCTCGCGCTCGCCCTGCTCGTCACCGCCACCGGCGGGTCCTGCGGGGCCGGGGACCGGACCGGGCCGGACGACGGGCCGCGCCTGCCGGTCCCGCCCGGCACCCTGCGCGTCCTCGCGTCCTCCGAACTCTCCGACATGGAGCCCGTCCTGCGGTCGGCCAGGACGGCGACCGGCGTCGACGTCCGCCTCACCTACACGGGCACCCTCGACGCCGTCGAGCGGATCGCGTCCGGCGCGGCGGATAAGGCGTACGACGCGGTCTGGCTCTCCTCCAACGACTACCTGCGGCTCCGCCCCGACACCGCGAAGAGGATCACCGGCGAGACGCCGGTGATGGTCTCGCCGGTGGCCCTCGGTGTGCGGCCGGCAGCCGTCGCCCGGCTCGGCTGGGACCCGGCGAAGGTCACCTGGTCGCAGCTGCACCGGGCGGTGGCCGACGGGAAGCTGACGTACGGCATGACGGACCCGGTGCGCTCCAACTCCGGTTTCTCCGCCCTCGTCTCGGTGGCCTCGGGGCTCTCCGGCGCCCAGGCCGCGCTCACCGAGGCGGACGTACGCCGGGCCACCCCGAAGCTCAAGGACTTCTTCACCGGCCAGAAGCTGACGTCGGGCTCCTCCGGCTGGCTGGCCACCGCCTACGGCCGTCGTGGCGACGTCGACGCGCTCGTCAACTACGAGTCGGTGCTGCTGTCCTCGTTCCCGTCGGGCGAGCTGACCGTGATCCGGCCGACCGACGGCGTCGTCACCGCCGACTATCCGCTGACGCTGCTGACCTCCGCCCGCCCGGAGGCGAAGGAGGCGGCCGGCCGGCTGACGACGTATCTGCGCACCCCGGACGTCCAGCGCCGCATCACGGAGTCGACGCTGCGCAGGCCGGTGGTCGCCGGGGTCCGTCCGGCGTCGGCGCTCGCCCGGGACCAGCGGCGCGAGCTGCCGTTCCCCGGCAGCCGGGCGGTGGCGGACGGTCTGCTCGACGCGTACGACAACACCCTGCGCAGGCCGTCCCGCACGGTCTACGTGCTCGACACCTCGGGTTCCATGAGCGGCGAGCGGCTGGAGCGCCTCAAGGCGGCACTGGCCGAGCTGACCGGTGACTTCCGGGACCGGGAGGAGGTCACGCTGATGCCGTTCGGCTCCTCGGTGAAGCGCGGCGAGGTCCGTACGCACACCGTCGACCCGGCCTCGCCGGGGGCGGCGCTCGACGCGATCAGGGCCGACGCGGGGAGGCTCTCCGCCTCCGGCGGCACCGCGATCTACTCCAGCGTCCAGGAGGCGTACCGCTTCCTCGGGAAGGCGCCCGGCGACACGTTCACCTCTGTCGTCCTCATGACGGACGGGGAGAACACCGACGGCGACCCGGCCTCCGCCTTCGACGCCTTCTACCGCTCCCTGCCCGCCGGGCAGCGGCGCACCCCGGTCTTCCCGATCCTCTTCGGGGACTCCGACCGGGGCGAACTCGGCCACATCGCCGACCTGACCGGCGGGAGGCTCTTCGACGCCACCCGGGGTTCGCTCGACGGCGCCTTCGAGGAGATCCGTGGCTACCAGTGACCGGCTCCTCGGGTACGCCGGCTCCCGCAAGAACCTGACGGGCTGCGCGTGCGGTCTGGCCGGCGTCGGCGTCGCGCTCACCGGGGCGGCGGGCGGCCTCTGGCCGCTGGTGGTCGCGGGCCTGTACGCGGCGGGGGCGCTGATCGCCCCGCCCGAGCGCCCGGACACCCCGGAGTTCCCGGGCGCGGGCGAGCAGCTGGACGCGTTGCGGACCGACTTCGCGACGCTGCGGGCGTACCTCGCCGAGGTGGAGCTGCCGCCCGCCGCGCGCGAGGGCCTCGACCGGCTCGGCACCCTCGTCGAGGCCCTGCTCGAACCGGGCTGGGTGAGCGACCCGGAGCACCTGCGCGTGCTGGCCCGCGCGGTGCGGCAGGACGTTCCGGAGGCCGTCGACACGTTCGTACGGACGCGGTGGTGGTCGCGGTTCGCCTCGGGCGCCGAGGAGCCGGAGGGCCATCTCGAACGCCAGCTGGCCGCGCTCCACGAGGAGGCGGCGGCGATCGCCACCGCCCTCCGGGAGGAGGAGGCGATCCGCCAGCGGATCCACACGCGGTACGTGGAGGAGCGGGGCGACTGATCAGGGGGCGCCCGGTTCCGGACGTGCGCCGGCCCCCGGAGCCTGAGGGGGCTCCGGGGGCCGGTCGCGTCGTGATGGGCCGTCGTGACCCCACTGGTCAGGGCGGTAGTTCGGGGCAACCCACCACGAGTCTCGGGTGCGGGATCAGCCCAGGCGCTCGACCAGCGCGTGGTACTGGTCCCACAGCTCCTTCGGCGTGTGGTCGCCGAAGGTGTTCAGGTGGTCGGGGACGAGGGCGGCCTCCTCGCGCCACACGTCACGGTCGACCTTGAGGAGGAACTCCAGGTCCTCGGCCGGCAGGTCCAGGCCCTCGGTGTCGAAGGACTCCGGGGTCGGCAGGACGCCGATCGGGGTCTCGACGCCCTCGGCCTTGCCCTCCAGGCGCTCGACGATCCACTTCAGGACGCGGCTGTTCTCGCCGAAGCCGGGCCAGACGAACTTCCCGGCCTCGTTCTTGCGGAACCAGTTCACGTAGTAGATCTTCGGCAGCTTCGCCGCGTCGGCGGTCGCACCGACCTTGACCCAGTGGGCCATGTAGTCGCCCATGTTGTAGCCGCAGAACGGCAGCATGGCGAAGGGGTCGCGGCGCAGCTCGCCGACCTTGCCCTCGGCGGCGGCGGTCTTCTCGGAGGCGACGTTGGCACCGAGGAAGACGCCGTGGTTCCAGTCGAAGGACTCGGTGACCAGCGGGACGGCGGAGGCGCGGCGGCCACCGAAGAGGATCGCCGAGATCGGGACGCCCTTGGTGTCCTCCCACTCGGGGGCGATCGTCGGGCACTGCCCGGCCGGGACGGTGAAGCGGGCGTTCGGGTGGGCGGCCGGCGTCTCGGACTCCGGCGTCCAGTCGTTGCCCTTCCAGTCCGTGAGGTGCGCGGGGGCCGTCTCGGTCATCCCCTCCCACCACACGTCGCCGTCGTCGGTGAGGGCGACGTTGGTGAAGACGGAGTTGCCCCAGAGGGTCTTCATGGCGTTGGCGTTGGTGTGCTCGCCGGTGCCGGGCGCGACACCGAAGAAGCCGGCCTCGGGGTTGATCGCGTACAGGCGACCGTCCTCGCCGAAGCGCATCCAGGCGATGTCGTCGCCGATGGTCTCGACGGTCCAGCCGGAGATCGTGGGCTCCAGCATGGCCAGGTTCGTCTTGCCGCAGGCCGAGGGGAACGCGGCGGCGACGTACTTCGGCTCGCCCTGCGGCGGGGTGAGCTTGAGGATCAGCATGTGCTCGGCGAGCCAGCCCTCGTCACGCGCCATGACGGAGGCGATGCGGAGCGCGTAGCACTTCTTGCCGAGCAGGGCGTTGCCGCCGTAGCCCGAGCCGTACGACCAGATCTCGCGGCTCTCGGGGAAGTGCGAGATGTACTTGGTGGAGTTGCAGGGCCACGGCACGTCCTCCTGGCCCTCCTCCAGGGGGGCGCCGAGGGTGTGGACGGCCTTGACGAAGAAGCCGTCGGTGCCGAGCTCGTCGAGGACGGGCTGTCCCATCCGGGTCATGGTGCGCATGGAGACCGCGACGTACGCGGAGTCGGTGATCTCGACGCCGATGGCGGAGAGCGGGGAGCCGACGGGGCCCATGCAGAAGGGCACGACGTACATGGTGCGGCCACGCATCGAGCCGCGGAAGATGCCCTCGGAGCCCGCGAAGAGCTCCTTCATCTCGGCCGGGGCCTTCCAGTGGTTGGTCGGGCCCGCGTCCTCCTCGTTCTCGGAGCAGATGAAGGTCCGGTCCTCGACGCGCGCGACGTCGGTCGGGTCGGAGGCGGCGTAGTACGAGTTCGGACGCTTCACCGGGTCGAGCTTGGTGAAGGTCCCCTTGGCGACGAGCTCCTCGCACAGGCGCTCGTACTCGGCCTCGGAGCCGTCGCACCAGACGATGGCGTCCGGCTGGGTGATCTCGGCGATCTCGTTCACCCAGGAGACGAGCTCCTGGTGCTGGGTCGGAAGGGTCTGGGGAGCCGCGTTGTCGCGCGCCACGATTGCTCCTTGTAGAGGGGTTTTTAGGTGTGTGCCCCGTGGGGGCCGCGACCCGGATGCTTCGTAGCTGCTCATCCGGTGCCGACCGCACTCATTTGATCATCCGACGCTTCCGCCCATATGTCCAGGGGTCCGCCCACGTGAGCATCGCCACTCATATCCGGGACGTACGGGCCCGTAGGCACGCTTCCGCCATGACCGCGGCAGGGCCGGAACCGCCCCCGATCGAGCGTCCCCCGTCGCTCCCGACGCCGCCGCGGGCATCGCCTTCCGGGCCTTCGGGGTCGGCGCCCCTCGCTGGCTGTACACGCCCTGCTACACCGCGATGGGCTGGGCGGCCGTGACGCCGGCCGCCTTCACCGTCCACTACGTCGGCATCTCGCTGGTGGTGTACCCGCACTCCTGGCCGGCCGCTCCCCGACCGACCGCCCGGAGCCGGCCCTCAGGGTCCGGCCGGCGCCCCCAGCGCCTTCCTCACCACCCGTGCCGACTCCGGATTGTCGGCACACCCCCACACTCCGTGGGGGCAGTAGTCGGTGACCGTCTGGTAGACCGGCCGGTGCGTCGCGAACCAGTCGAGCATCCCCCGGACGTACGCCGGGTTGTCGCCGTTCCGGAAGAGCCCCCACTCCGGGTACGAGACCGGCTTGCCGTGCGCCGCCGCGAACCGCACATGGTGGTCGAGCCCGTACTCCTCGCCCACCTGCTCCTCGAAGGAGACACCCGCGGGCTGGTCGTAGGCGTCGAGGCCGATGATGTCGACGACGTCGTCCCCGGGGTAGCAGCGCGGCCACTCCACGGCGTCCCGTCCCCGGCTCGGAGTGAAGTCGAAGCGGAACCGCTGCCCCGGCACCCCCCGCAGCACGTCCACCACACGGCGCCAGTACGCCTTCCAGGCCGCCGGGTCCGGTCCGCACCGGTGGCTGTACGTGGTGCCGTTCATCTCCCAGCCCAGGACCAGGACCGCGTCCCCGAGCCCGTGCTCCACGAGCCGCTCCCCCAGGACCCGGAAGTGCCGGTCGAAGGCGCCCGCCGCGCCGCTCCGCAGCCCCGTCCGCACCTCGGCGTCCGGGAGACCCGCCTCGCTGCGGTCCATCATCGGCACGTTCAGCACGAAGAGCCGCCCCGGCCGCCCCTCCTTCCAGCGCGCCCAGGGGCCGAAGAGCGCCGGATGACCCTCGATGTTGGACCAGCGGTCGCCCGGCAGATAGGTGTGCCCGACGGTCAGCGTCTCCCCGCCGAGCCAGGCCTGCGCCTGGGCGATCCGGCGTACTCCGGCCTCGTCGGAGCCGGTGAAGAACCCCGAGGGGACCCCGGGCAGCGGCTCCGGTTCCGGCAGCGCCAGGGTGCCGGTGTGCCGGTCGCCGGGCGCGATCCGGTCGTACGGCAGCAGGAGCACGAGAACGGCCGCGAGCAGCACGGTGAGTGCGGCCCGCGGCCGGCGGCGGGGGGAGGTCACGTCAGCTCGTCCAGAAGTCCCACCAGCGGGTCAGGATCAGCATCCCGATGATCCCGATGTGCAGGACGGGCGGGGCGAAGGCGAACTCGCCGAAGAAGGTCCGCAGCCCCGCCGGGGCGGGGATCACCCCGTGCCGGACGTTGTGCGCGGTGACGTACCAGAACATGACGATCGTGGCCGTCCAGGCCAGGCAGCACCACAGGCAGAGCGCGTTGATCTCGTACAGCGACTGGTACATCAGCCAGGTGCAGAAGCCGACGCCGAAGAGCATCCCGGCGTTGAGGCCGAGCCACAGCCACCCCCGGTAGCGGGCCCCGGCGAGGAGCCCGGCGCCGAGCGCGACGACGACGGCGTACGTGACGAGCCCGAGCATCGGGTTGGGGAAGCCGAAGACCGCCGCCTGCTCGCTCTTCATGATGCTGCCGCAGGAGACGACCGGGTTCAGGCTGCACCCGGGCTGGAAGCCGGGGTCCTCCAGGAGGTGGAACTTGTCGATCGTGATCACCCAGCCGGCCAGCACGCCCGCCGCCCCGGTGACCATCAGCATCCAGGCGAAGGCCCGGCCCGCGCCGATCGCCCCCGCGGACTCCCGCGCGGACTCCTCCTCCTGCCGCTGGCCCGGCACCCCGCCCCGCACGTTCACCGTCGCCATGACGCGACCCCGTTCCCGCTCAGCCCTGCAGACGCCGGACGGGCATCAGGACGTGGGCGCTCTCCTTGAGCATCTCCTCGTCGGAGACGAAGGAGCGCAGCCGCGCCTCGTCCACCGGCTGCCCGGGGACCGCCTCGGGCCACGGGCGCAGGGAGCAGATGAGGTAGACCTTCCCGGACTCGCGGGCGGCGGCCTGCCACTCGTCGGGCACCGGGCACTGCACCTTCAGGAAGGGCAGGCTGAGGACGGCGGAGCCGCCCTCGACGAGCAGGGAGGCGTTGATCCCGGCGTCCTTGTCCAGGTCGAAGAGACGGTCGCCGACGGAGAGGCCCATGGCCTCCAGGGCCGACCGCATGGCCTGCTGACCGGCCTCCGGCCCGTCCCGGCCGTCGCCGAGCGAGTACGCCAGGAGGAAAGGCGTGCCCGCCGAATCGGCGGTGGGCTCGCTGGACCACGGAATAACCGTGAGAGTTCCCAGCGGAGAGGCGCTGCGCGCCGAGGAAACGACGTTGGAAGTGGTCATGAATCCGGATGCTAATGCTCCAACCACCTTTTCCCCGCGCCGCTTTCACCCGAACGGCCGACATTCACGCCGCTGGCATTTCCGGCGCAACGAACCCGGGGTTTCATCGTTGTGCCCTGAGGGCTCCCCCAGCCTGCGGCGGGGGACCCCCAGCCGACCCCGAGGAGATCACGCATGATCGTCCCGCGCCGCGTCGCCCTGCGGTCCCTCTTCGCTCTGGCCGTCACCGCTTTCACCGGGGGCGCTCTCGGCCGCGTCGCGGCCCGCCCGACCACCGGGTCGCCCTCGGAACTACCGGTCGACCCGCACGCCTTCGACGAGATGTACAGGGGCCGCCGCATCCTCGGCTTCTCGGGCGCCGAGGGCGGACCGACGGCCCTGGTCGACGGCCGGCCGCTGCATCTGATGCGCTGCGCCGACGGCGGCTACGTCACCCCGATCGACCACTACGAGTCCTGGCCGACGCCGCTGGCGGCCACCCGCGCGGCCGTGGACGAGCTGGGCGCCGCCCGGCTCTCCCCGCTCGCCGGCGCCCACGGCGTCCACACCGACCCGACGGGAGGGAGCCCGCGTGGTGTACACGCGTAAGAACCAGCGCGACCTGACCGGCGCCGAGCGCCGGAAGTTCGTCGCCGCCGTCCTGGAGCTCAAGCGGACCGGTACGTACGACCGCTTCGTCCGCACGCACATCGACCACTACACGGCCGACGGGGAGGGCAGGCTCCGGGTCGCCCACATGACGCCGAGCTTCCTGCCCTGGCACCGCAGGTTCCTGCTGGAGTTCGAGACGGCCCTGCGCCGGATCGACCCGACGGTGTCCGTGCCGTACTGGGACTGGACCCGCGACAACTCCCCGGCCTCCTCGCTCTGGGGCGAGGACTTCATGGGCGGCAACGGGCGCCGGACCGACCTCCAGGTGATGACCGGCCCCTTCGCCTACTCCTCCGGACGGTGGACGATCACCCAGTCGATGACCGAGGGACGCTTCCTGACCAGGGACTTGGGCCGCCCGCACGACCCGATCGCCCTCCCGACGCCGGCCCAGCTCGACGCCGTCATGCGGGAGCGGACGTACGACGTGGCGCCCTGGAACTCGACGAGCACCGCCGGCTTCCGCAACGGCCTGGAGGGCTGGGCGCCGGGCCGGGGCAACGAACGGTTCCGCGTCCACAACCGGGTGCACCGCTGGGTCGGCGGTCTGATGCTCGGCGGCGGTTCCGTGAACGACCCGGTGTTCTGGCTGCACCACTCCTTCGTCGACCTGGTCTGGTCGCGCTGGCAGGCGCGCAACCCGGGGGCCGCCTACCTGCCGGCGGAGCCGCCGCCGCTCGGGGACGGGCAGTACCGGAAGGTCGTCGCCCGGAACGAGCCGATGGCGCCCTGGGGAGTGACCCCGGCGTCGGTGTTCGACCACAGCCGGATCTACCGGTACGCCTGAACTCCCCGCGTCCCCGTGGCCGCACACACGTGTCCCCCCGGCCCGGCGGGTCGGGGGGACACGTGTCGATACGGGGGGGGATCAGCCGCCGTAGCCGCCGTCACCCTTGTCGTGGCCACCGTCGACGTTGGCGCAGGTGTTGCCGAAGGCCGGGTTCAGCAGGCCGATCACGCTGACGGTGTTGCCGCAGACGTTGACCGGGATGTGGACCGGGACCTGGACGACGTTGCCGGAGGCGACACCGGGCGAGTGGGCGGCGACGGCCTCGGCGCCCGAGTCGGCGACGGCCAGGCCGGCTCCGCTGAGGGCAACGGCACCCGTGCCGGCGAGAACAGCGGCAGCCTTCGCGATGCGAGACATCAAGAACTCCTTGGACGTGGAAAGCGACCGCAGGAATCACGGCCGTCTTTGCGGTTCAACGCCGGTCACCGGAGCGGGTCACGGTCATTGGGCCGAAAGGGAAGAGGAAAAGCGGAAAATGGCCCGCGGGCCGAGGGACGTCCGCCGCCGGATACGACGGGACGGCCTCGTCCGCGGGCCGCGGCCATGCGACAAGCCTTCTTCTGCAACGAGCGAAAACCCTTCGGGTGGCGGGGAAGAATCGTGTCTTCACCCGACCGGTCGCCACCCGCACAGAAGAACGAATGCGAGGCGGGTCAGCGCGCCTCGGGGGCGACGCCGAGCTGGGAGTCGAGGGCGCCGCTCACCATCGGGGGGAGCAGCCCGACGCGGGGCGCCGCGAGGTCCGGAAGGCCCGCGAGACCGTTCCCCTCCGGCGCGACCACCGGGTTGCCGAGGACGGCGCCCGGGGTCGCCGCCGCCATCTCCGAGTGCGGCGTCGCGAAGAGGGCCCGGCCGGGCTCGCTGCCCCTCAGGACCTCGGGCAGCGGAGCGTCCACCACCGTCCTCGGGAGGGTGCCGGTGAACGGCACGCTGGGCAGGGCGACATCGGGCAGCGAGCCGAGGCCCTTCTGGAATCCGGTGGGCGCGCCGGGCATCGGGACGGGAACGCCGGTGGCCACCTCGGGGGCGTCCATCGGGAGTACCGGCTCGAGTCCCTGGAGGGGGATGATCACCGGCGCCTCGACGGCCGAGGCCGGGGCGGCCAGGGCGGCGGAGGCGAACGCGGTCATGAGAAGTCCCATGCCGGCGTGAGAGCGCAGAGTCATGTTCTGACAACGAGACCTTCGGGGGAACGTCGCGGAACTCCCCCGTGTGCAGCAACGCGAGAGGCCCCCACCGGTGAAGGCGGGGGCCTCGGTTGACGCTCCGTGCAAGGACGGCGTCAGTGACGGCGGGCGATCCGGCCACCCCGGAGGTGGACGACGACACCGCCGATGATCAGCGCGGCACTGATCGCGGCCGCCCCCATGAGCGCGGGGTCACCACCCGTCTCGGGAAGCTGGGGCGGGGTACTGGGCGAGGCGGTCGGAGACGTCGTGGGAGGCGTGGTCGGCGGCTTCGTGGGCGGCGTCGTCGGCGGCTTCGTCGGAGGCGTCGTGGGCGGCTTCGTCGGAGGCGTGGTCGGCGGCGTCGTGGGCGGCGTGGTCGGCGGCTTCGTCGGAGGCGTCGTGGGCGGCGTCGTGGGCGGCGTGGTCGGCGGCTTCGTGGGCGGCGTGGTCGGCGGCTTCGTGGGCGGCGTCGTCGGCGGCTTCGTCGGAGGCGTGGTCGGCGGCTTCGTGGGCGGCGTCGTCGGCGGCTTCGTCGGAGGCGTCGTGGGCGGCTTCGTGGGCGGCGTGGTCGGCGGCTTCGTCGGAGGCGTGGTCGGCGGCTTCGTGGGCGGAGTCGTCGGCGGCTTCGTCGGAGGCGTCGTGGGCGGCTTCGTGGGCGGCGTGGTCGGCGGCTTCGTCGGTGGCGTGGTCGGCGGCTTCGTGGGCGGAGTCGTCGGCGGCTTCGTAGGCGGAGTCGTCGGAGGCTTCGTCGGAGGGTGCGTGGGTTCACCCGGCTCGTCGCCGTAGCCGCCGGGCTCCTCCGCCTGGGCGCAGAGGTCGCCGACGGCCGCGGCCACGAAACCGCCGAGTTCCATGGTCCGGCCGCAGACGTCCGCCGGCAGGGGGGCCTGGACGTGCCCCCCGCCGACGGGGCCGGGACCGTCGCCCGTACCGGCGTAGGAGTTCGCGGCCAGGGCGAATCCGCCGCTCAGCGACAGGATGCCGGTCGCTGCCGCCGCGGTGAGTACTTTCCTGCTGATGATGGACCGCATACCGCTCTTCCTCTGGATAAAGGGAGAGGCCGGCGAGGATCCCCCCTCGCTCCGACCGGCCTGGTCCACGCAACGTTCGCGTGGGAATGGCCAGAGGGTATGGGTCGGCACACCCCCTGCAAGGGGGGCCACACGGCAGCTGATCAGAAAATCATTCGATCAGCCGACCGTGGGAAACGGCGGTACGGAACGCGCCGCAAGTGCCCCGGAGGGCCGACGTACTGAGGTGGCGTCAGCCACCCAGCGGCAGGCCGCCGGGGACCGGCAGGCCACCGAGCAGCGGGGCGCCCTTGGTGGTGTCGTTCAGCTTGGTCGCGGTGTCCGTGACGGTCTTGACCGGGGAGCCGTCCGTGGTGCTGCTCAGCACATCCGACTTCAGCCCATTGGCGGCGATCGCTTCGAGACCACCGTTGAGGCTGGTGGGGGTCAGCGCCTCCGTGGCCATGGCGGGCGCGGCGGCACCCAGCGCCATCAGCGAACCGGCGACGACCGCGGCGACCTTGGTGGGCTTCATGGGGTGAATCCTTCCTCTGTACTTCAAGTCACTTACAGCACAGGGCCCTTGGGCGAATCCCGTACTTTGTTCTGCTTCTGTAACGAGAGGTGCGCTCCCCGGAAACTCCGGGAGGAAGGATTTCTCGACACTGCACCCGATCGATGCGGGCCGGTGTTATTTGCCGATCGCACGCCTGTACCGGCCCGGCAAACGCCGGGCCGGTACAGGGCCTGCGGGTGACTACCGGACCGGCAGCGGGAGTCCGACCGGCAGGTCGGGCACGTCGACCGGAGCGTCCACCGGCGGGGCGACGGGGAGCTGGGGCGGGTCGACGGGCAGCTCGGGCGGTTCCACCGGCAGCTCGGGCGGGGTGACCGGCAGCGTCGGCAGCGCGGGCAGTCCGGCCAGGTCCGGCGCGGGCAGGCCGCTGCCGAGGACGGTGGCGACGGCCAGGTTGACCAGCGAGGTCAGGGTCGCCGTGACCTGCGGTACGACTCCGCCGGCGTCGCCGGAGGTGACGGCGGCGAGCAGGGCGGCGACGGCCTTCTCGACGGTGGCGAGGGCGTCGTCCACGACATCCGCCGGGGCGGCCGCCTCTCCGGCCCACGCGGCCTTCGCGCCCGCCGTGACGGGCAGACCCACGGGCGGCTTCACGGGCAGGGTCGGCGCCTCGACGGGGAGGTCCGCCGCGGGCGGGGTCACCGGGAGGCCGGCGGGCGGTGCCACCGGGAGGTCCGTGGCGGGCGGTGTGGCGGGTGCGTCCGGCAGCGGGGCCGGGGCGGTGGCCTTGGCCTGCTCGACGGCTGCCGCGATCTCGGCCTTGAGGGCCTCGGCGTCGGTCGCCGGGATCTGACCCTCGTCGGCCTTGAGCGCGGCCTTGACGAGGTCGGTCACGGGGGTGGTCACCGAGCCGAGCCCACCGAGCGCCTCGGCCTGGGTCAGCAGGGCGGCGGCGTCGGGAAGGGGCGCGCGGGCGGCCCGGTCGGCCGCGGTGGACGGATGGTGTTCGCCGGCGACGGCGGGTCCCGCCGTACCGAGGGTGATGACGGCGGATATCGCCAGGGCGGTGATGCGGCGTGTAGCCAGGGGACGCATATGTGTTCCTTTTCCTTATGCGTCGGACAACTGCTCTCTCACCGTGCCTGCGGGTATAGCCCTCCGCAACCGTAGAACTACGGAGCGCCACGCCCCCGTTCGAGTGAATCCTCCCGTCGGGCCCGCCCTCCGAGGGGCGTACGCCGTTGCACCGAACGGCGCACGAGGGTGCGGCCGAACGAGTACCGACCCCATGACGGCAAGGAAAAAGCCGGTGCGCCCACTCCGGGGAGTGGGCGCACCGGCTTCGGAAGGACGGACCAGGCGTGCCGGATCAGGCGTTGACGCAGGCGTTGCCGAAGGTCGGGTTGAGCGCACCGATGACGCTGACGGTGTTGCCGCAGAGGTTGACCGGGATGTGGACCGGGACCTGGACGACGTTGCCGGAACCGACGCCGGGGGACTTCACGGCCGCACCCTCGGCGATCGAGTCGGCGGCGGCGGCACCGGCGGCACCGGCGACGGCGGCGGCGGCACCCACGGTCAGGACAACGGCCTTGGCGATACGGGACATGGAGAGGTGCTCCTCGATCGAAATTCAACGTGGACTGCGCGGACTGTTCGGCCCGGCTCTCTCAACAACGTCCCGGCTTTTCATCGGTTGCTCTCCCGAACGGGTGACGTTCAACCGATCTTTGGGCCATAGGAGGGCCATTGGAGGGACTGGGCGTGGAATGGCGCAACACGCACAACGACGAACCCGGCCCGTGGATACGGGAGTTAGCGTTTCCGGGCATCTAATGCGTACTATCGCCCCGCGCCGGGGTTATAACGTTCCCGAACGTTGCTTCCGGGCCCGCCGCGCGTTCACCCATTTCGTGCGGACGACATCTTCCCCCCTCCCGGCCTTCACGGGTCTTCCCTTCCTCCTCCCATCAAAGCGGAGAACCTGTATGCGGAATTCAGCGGTTCTTGCTGTGCGTCGCAGCGTGTTGTGCGCCCTGTCGTGTGCGGCTCTGTCCGCCGCGCTGCCGGTCGCCTCCGCCGCCGCACCCCAGCCGCGCGAGGCGAGCCGTGTCCCCTTCGCCGCGCGCCACCAGGCGGTGCAGCACGGTGGGATCGTGCGCGCCGCCAACTCCTCGGCGAGGGGCGTGGAGGGCACCGAGTCGGTCAACGACGGCGCGGCGATCGCCTACGTCGACGTGGACAGCGACCCCAACACGTACAACTCCAGCCGCGCCGAGCTCGCCGTTCCCGCGGGCGCCCGGGTCAGCTGGGCCCGTCTCTACTGGGGCGGCAACCTGCGGGTGGGCGAGCAGAAGCCGCCCGAGGACAACGGCCGGGTGCTGATCGCCGAGCCCGGCGGTCAGTACAAGGCGCTGCTCGCGGACACCCTGATCGGGCACCGCACGGCCGAGGGCGCCGACGCCTTCCAGGCCTCGGCCGACGTCACCGAGCTGGTCCGCTCGTCCCGTTCGGGGCAGTGGACGGTCGCTCAGGTCAACGTCGCCATGGGCCGTTCGGCGGTCGGCGGCTGGGGCGGCTGGACGCTCGTCGCCGCGTACGAGAAAGCCTCGGAGCCGCTCCGCAGGATCGGTGTCTGGGACGGATTCGAAACGGTCGGTCCGGGTACCGGCGAGCTTCGCGTCCCGCTCGACGCGAACCGTTACGGCAAGGCCACGGACGGGCGCCTGGGGGTGATCGCCTATGACGGCGACCGCGGTACTTCCGGTGATTACCTGGCGGTGGAAACGCGCCGCGGGAAGAGCACCCGGCTCTCCGATTCCGCCAATTCCGCGAACGACGTGATGAACTCCAGCATCACCGAATTCGGCACCGACCGTACGGTCCGATCTCCCGATGGTACGAACACCCTGGGGTACGACTCCGACGTCTTCGATCTGCGGGGGGCACTGCGCGATGGGGCCGACCGTGTCCACGTCCGGTCCGGGAGCCGGAAGGACACCGTCTGGCTCGGCGCGCTCTTCTTCCAGGCGGACGTCCGGCGCTGACGTGCTGTCATCAATCGACGCGGACCTCGCGTCTCTCACCGTCCTGCACGCGGTCCAGCCCGGCGACGGCGGGGTCGCCCGCGTCGTCGTCGACCTCGTCCGCGCCCAGCTCGCCGCCGGCCTGCGGGTCGCCGTCGCGTGCCCGCCGGGCACCGTCCTCTCCGCCGCCGTCCGCGCCGAGGGGGCCGAGACCCACGACTGGCGGGCCGCCCGGAACCCCGGGCCCGGACTCGTCCGCGAGACGAGGGAGCTGGCCCGGGTCATCCGTACCGTCCGGCCCGGACTCGTCCACGCGCACAGCGCCAAGGCCGGGCTCTGCGCCCGGCTCGCCCTGCGCGGCCGGGTTCCGACGGTGTATCAGCCGCACGCCTGGTCCTTCGAGGCCGTCGAGGGAACGACCGCCGCGCTCGCCCGCCGCTGGGAGCGGTTCGGCGCCCGCTGGACGGACCGGATCCTGTGCGTGAGCGAGGCCGAGCGGCGTACCGGCGAGGCCGCCGGGGTCACGGCGGACTGGTCCGTCGTCCACAACGGTGTGGACGTGGCCCGGTTCGCCACCGACGGTCCGCCCGGCAACCCCGCGCCCACCGTCGTCTGCGTGGGTCGGCTCTGCCGGCAGAAGGGACAGGACGTGCTGCTCGCCGCCTGGCCCGCGGTCCTCGCCGAGGTGCCGACGGCCCGTCTCGTCCTGGTCGGCGACGGCCCCGACGGCGAGCGCCTGCGGGCCGCCGCCGGGCCCTCGGTGCGGTTCACCGGGGCCGTCGACGACACCGTCCCCTGGTACCGGGCCGCCGACGTGGTCGTCCTGCCGTCCCGCTGGGAGGGCATGGCGCTCGCTCCTCTGGAGGCCATGGCCAGCGGCCGGCCCGTCGTCGTCAGCGACGTCGACGGGGCCCGCGAGAGCCTGCCGCCCGCCCATGAACCCCTGTGCCTGGTCCCGCCCGAGGACCCGGCCGCGCTCGCCACCGCTCTCGGCCGCCTCCTCGGCAGGCAAGAGCTCCGGCACCGCCTGGGCCGCGAGGCCCACGAGCACGTCCTCAGCAGTTTCGATGTCCGGCGCACCGGCGCGGCCGTCGCGGACGTCTACCGCGAACTGGCCGCCGTGCGAGGCACCGAGCACAGAGAGCCGATTGCGCAGTGACCACCGAAAGCACCAGCATCCCCTCCTCGCCGGGCCCCTGGCCCACGGCCGGCCAGGCCTTCGGCCTCGCCTCCCTCGCGCCGCGTCGCGGCACGACCGACCGGCTCGCGCCGCCGCGCCGCCCCGCACGGCCACGCTTCGGCGTGCTGCCGCTCGTGGCCGTCGACTGCCTGGCCGTCCTCGCCGCCGCCGTGCCGCTGAGCGCGGCGCACCACGACGCCCGGCTCCTGCTGCCGATCGTGGCGCTCGTCCTGCTCCTCGACGGGCACGGCGGCCTCTACCGGCCGGCCGCGCACACCCGGGCCCTCGACGAGCTGCCCGCGCTGGCCTCCCGCGCCGGTGTCGCCTGGTGTCTGGCGGCGGCGGGCGTCGCCGCGTACTCCCCGACGCTCGCGATCGGGCCCCTGCGGATCTGCGCCGCCTACGCCACCCACGTCGGCGTCGTGAGCCTGGTCCGCGCCCTGCTGCTCGCCCGGCGGCGCCGGATCGCGCGGGCCCACCCGAGGTCGGCGCTCGTCATCGGCGGGGCGGGGGCCGCGCGCCGGTTCGCCGCGGCGGCCGTCCAGCACCCCGAGTACGGGGTACGGCCGGTCGGCATCGTCGGCGTACCCGAGCAGGGCGGCGCTCCCCGGACGGCCGGGGAGGCCGGGCTTCCGGTGCTCACCACGACCGAGGAGATCCAGCGGGCCGTCATCCAGAACGCGGTGCGCGACGCGGTGTTCCTCGACGACGACCCGGCGCTCGTGACGCTCTTCCAGCAGTACGGCTGCGTCACCTGGCGGGTCGGCGGCCGACAGCAGGCCGGCCCCATGGGCGAGCACATGTGGGGGTACGCCTGGCACCGCGTCGTCCCGCTGGACGAGCGGCGCGGGCTGACCGCCAAGCGCGCCCTCGACATCGCCCTGGCCGCCCCCGCCATGGCGGTCGCGCTGCCGCTCCTGCTGCTCTGCGCGCTCGCCGTACGGCTCTCGGACGGTCCCGGGGTGCTGTTCCGGCAGGAGCGGGTGGGCCAGCACGGACGCCACTTCACCCTGCTCAAGTTCCGTACGCTCCGACCCTCCGACGACACCGAGTCGGCGACCCGCTGGAACGTGGCGGGCGACCGGCGGATGAGCGCGGCCGGGAGCTTCCTGCGGAAGAGCTCGCTCGACGAGCTGCCGCAGCTGTGGAACGTGCTGCGCGGCGACATGAGCCTGGTCGGCCCGAGGCCCGAACGCCCCTACTTCGTCGCCCAGTTCAGCAAGATCCACACCGGGTACGCGGCCCGGCACCGGATGCCGGTGGGGCTGACCGGTCTGGCGCAGGTGCACGGGCTGCGCGGCGACACCTCGATCGAGGACCGCTGCCGCTTCGACAACCACTACATCGACCACTGGTCGCTCTGGCAGGACGTCTGCATCCTGCTGCGCACGGCCGCCGGGCTCGTCCGGCCCTCGGGGAGCTGAGGATGGCCACGGCCGTGACGGTGCCGGTGATCGCCCCGGACGACGTACGGGACCTCGCCCGCAGGTCCGGGGCCCTCTCCCCGGTCCTCGCCGTGATCGCGCTGCTGCTCGTCCCGGGCGGCGGCGGCGCGCAGGGGGGCACCGGCGGTACGGGCACGGCCGCCGACGCGGCCTCCGGCCTCCTCGTCCTGATCTGTCTCGTCCGGGTGCTGCGCGGCGGCGCCCGGCCGCTGACCCGGACGGCGGCCGTCGTCCTCGGTCTGCCGGTCCTCGGGATCTGCCTGGCCGCGATCGCCTCGAACGACCCGGCGGCGAGCCTGCCGGGCGTCGCCCGCTACCTGCAGATCTTCGTCCTCGTCCCGGCGGCCGTGCTCCTGATGGTCCGCGACCGGCGGGACTTCGCCGTCGTCGCCTGGGGCCTGGTCGTGCTCGCGCTGCTCCAGGGCGCGGTCGGCGTCGCCCAGTACCTGACCGGTACGGGCGCCTCGTACATGGGGGAGGACATCCGGGCCGTCGGCACCTTCGGGCCGACCGACGTGATGGGCATGGCGACCGTCGTGTCGTACGGGCTCGTCGTCGTCACGGGCATCGCGCTCGGCAGCGGCCCCGGCCGGACGCGGACGGCGGCGCTCGTCTGCGCCGGGCTGCTCTTCCTGCCGCTCGTGCTGTCGTTCAGCCGCGGCGCGTGGATCGCGACCGTGCTCGCCTGCGGGATCCAGCTGCTCCTCTCGGGGCCCCGCAGGGCGGCCCTGGTGGCACTCGCGGCGGGCGCGCTCGGGGTGGTCCTCGTCGGCGGCCTCGGCATCGGTTCCGCGATGGTGGAGGAGCGGGTCGCCAGCATCACGCGGGTGGCCGCCGCGCCGGACCAGTCGGTGACGGACCGGTACACGATGTGGGCGGCGGCCGGGCGGATGTGGAGCGCGGAGCCGGTCACGGGCGTCGGCCTCAAGGGCTTCCCGCTGTACCGCGACTCGAACGCCTCGCTCGCGCTCTCCTCCGGAAGCGACACGGCGGGCGCGGGCGCCGCCTTCCAGCGGCAGCCGCTGCTCTCGCCGCACAACATGTACCTCCTGGTCCTCAGTGAGCAGGGTCTGTTCGGACTGCTCGCCCTGGTGGGCAGCTGGCTGGCGCTGCTCGTCGGCGCGCTGCGGCGGCGGCGCCTCGGCGCGGACTGCGCGCTCGTCGCGTCGGGCCTGCTGGCCTGGCAGCTCATCGACTTCTTCTACGCGGACATCGGCGGCCCCTCGACGGTCCTGATGTCGGTCGTGCTGGGCCTCGCGGCCTGGTGGGCGCTGGCGGAGGTGAGGCGTGCGTGACCCGTGGGCCGGGGAACCCGAGCCCACGGACACCCCGGGGGCCGGTGAACCGCGCCCCACGGGCGGCCCGCCCCGCGGCATCCCGCTGACCGACCCCTGGCCGACCGCGCCTCCGGGCCCCACGGACTCCCCGTGGCCCCCGGAGGCCGTCGTGCTGACGGGGGCGGGGCCGGTGCCTTCGCCATCGCCATCGCCATCGCAGGGGCCTGTTCCGGAGTCGGAGGCGAAGGCGAAGGAGGACACGAAGGACGGGCCCGGGGCCGAAGGCGGCCCGCCGCGCGTCCCCCGTCCCTCCGGCCGCCGCGCCCACGCCCGCGTGCGGGCCCCCCGCACCGGCGCGCCCCAGGGCGGGGGCTTCCTGGCGAAGGCCGCCGCCGTGACCGCCGGGCTCACCGCGATCGGCGCGGTGCTCGGGCTCGTACGCGACCAGATCCTCGCCGGGTACTTCGGGGCCGGGGCCGAGACCGACGCGTTCCTGGTGGCGTGGACGGTCCCCGAGTTCGCCTCGACGCTGCTCATCGAGGACGCCATGGCGCTGATCCTGGTGCCCGCCTTCTCCCGCGCCCTGACCCGCCGTTCCGGCGCCCTCTTCGGCGACCCGGTGCGGGAGCTCGTGCGCGGCACGCTCCCCCGGCTCACCCTCGGCGTCGGCGTGGTCGCCGCCCTCCTCGTCGTCGCCGCGCCGCTGATCGTCTCCGCCCTCGCGCCGGGGCTGCCCGATCGCGCGCTCGCGATCGACTGCACCCGGCTGACCGCCACCTGTGTGCTGTCGTTCGCCCTGGTCGGCTACTGCTCGGCGGCGCTGCGCGCCCACGGCTGCTTCCTGCCCCCGGCCGCGATCTACGTGGCGTACAACGCGGGCATCATCGGGACCATGGTGGTCCTGCGCGAGCCGTGGGGCGTGCGCTCCGCCGCCGCGGGCGTCGCGGTCGGCGGGGTCCTGATGGTCCTCGTCCAGGCCCCCTCGCTCGTACGGGAGCTGCGCACCCGCCCCGTACCGACGCGGGAGCCCGAGGCGCTCGCGCCCGCGTCCACGGGGGACGGCCGCATCCTGGTCCTCGGTCTGATCGCGCCCGTCGTCGCGTTCTCCCTCTGCCGCCAGTCCCAGACCCTGATCGAGCGCTTCCTCGCCTCACCGCTGCCCGCCGGCGCCATCTCGCACCTGAACTACGCGCAGAAGGTCGCGCAGATGCCGATGATCCTCTCCCTGATGCTCTGCACGGTCAGCTTCCCCGTGGTCGCCCGCGCCCTCGCGGCCGGCGACACCGAGGCGGCCCGCCGCCGGGTCGAGCGGGACCTGCTGCTCGCCGCCGTCGTCGTCCTCGTCGGCGCGTCGACCGTGATCGCCGCCGCGCCCCGGATCGTCGAACTCCTCTTCGAGCGCGGCGAGTTCAGCTCCGCCGACACCACCGCGACCGCCGCCGTCATGCGCGTCTACGCCCTCGGCCTGCTCGGCCAGACGATGGTGGGGACCCTGGTCCGCTGCTACTTCTCCGCCGCCCGCCCCCTCTGGTACCCGGCCGCCGCCATGGGTGCCGGGCTGGTCACGACCGCCGCCGCCGGAGTCCCCGGCGCCCACTACTGGGGCGCCGTCGGCATCGCCGGGGCCAACGCCCTCGGCATCACCCTGACCGCCGTGCTGCTGCTGCGCGGCGCGCACCGCCAGGCCGTCCCGGTCCGCGTCGACCGGCTGGGCGAGGGGCTGCTCCGGCTCGCCACCGCGGGCGCGTGGGCCACCGGGGCCGGCTGGCTGTCCTCAGTCGCGATCGGCCCCGCCGCCCTCGCCGTCGCCGTGTCGGGCCTGGTCGTCGTCGGCGTCTTCCTGCTCTTCATCGCCTGCGCCGCCAAGGCGCCCGAGATTCCGCCCCTTCCCCGCTCCGCCTACCGGAGGACCCCCCATGCCCGCCGCCACCGCGCTGCGTCGACTGCTGCCGAAGCCTCCCCTGTGGGTGAAGCCCCCTCTGTGGGTGGCGATGTACCACTCGATCACCGACACCGCTGACGATCCGTACCGGGTGACGGTCTCCCCCGTGCGGTTCGCCCGGCAACTGCACTGGCTGGGCGACCGGGGGCTGCGCGGGGTCTCGGTGGGGGAGCTGCTCACGGCCGCGGCCGAGGGGCGCGCCAAGGGGCTCGTGGGGCTCACCTTCGACGACGGGTACGCGGACTTCGCCGACTCGGCGTTGCCGCTGCTGCGCCGGCACGGCTTCACGGCGACGGTGTACGTCCTGCCGGGGCGGCTCGGCGCCGAGAACGTCTGGGACACGGCGGGGCCGCGCAGGTCACTGCTGACCGAGGACGGCATCCTGCGGATCGCCGAGGCCGGCATGGAGATCGGTTCGCACGGGCTGACGCACGTCTCGCTCACCGGGGCCGACGACGCGACGCTCGCCGCCGAGACCCGCCGGAGCCGAGAGCTCCTGGAGGAGATGACCGGCCGTCCCGTCGAGGGGTTCTGCTACCCGTACGGGCAGGTCGACGCGCGCGCGATCCGCGCCGTCCGCAAGGCGGGCTACCGCTACGCCTGCGCGATCGACCCGGGCCCGCACACCGGCACGTACGCCCTGCCCCGGGTCCACATCGGCGAGGCCGACACCTCGTGGCGGCTCACCGCCAAGCGCGTCCTGCACCCGCTGCGCCGCCGTCACCCCGCCGACCTGGTGCCCGCGCGTTACGGCCCGGCCACGGTAGGTGCCTCGTGAGGGTCCTGCACGTCATCACCGGGCTCGGCATCGGCGGCGCCGAGCAGCAGCTGCGGCTCCTGCTGCGGCACCTGCCCGTGCGGAGCGAGGTCGTCACGCTCACCAACCCGGGCGCCGTCGCCGCGGGCATCGAGGCGGACGGCACACCCGTCACGCATCTGGGCATGGCGGGCAACCGTGATCTCGGCGCGCTCCCCCGCCTCGCCCGGATCGTCCGCCAGGGCCGCTACGACCTCGTCCACACCCATCTCTACCGGGCGTGCGTGTACGGCCGGGCGGCGGCCCGGCTGGCGGGGGTGCGGCGGGTCATCGCCACCGAGCACTCCCTCGGCGAGACCCAGATGGAGGGCAGGCCGCTCTCCGCGGGGACCCGCGCCCTCTATCTGGCGTCGGAGCGGCTCGGCACCTCCACCGTCGCCGTCTCGCCCAGCGTGGCCCGCCGGCTCGCCGACTGGGGGGTGCCCCAGGAGCGCATCCGGATCGTCCCGAACGGCATCGAGACCGACCGCTTCGCCTTCGACGCCGGCGCCCGTCGCCGCGCCCGGGCCGTCCTCGGACTGCCCGAGGACGCCCATGTCGTCGGCGGGGTGGGGCGGCTGACGCCCGGGAAGCGGTTCGACCGGCTGGTACGGGCGGTGGCCTCGGTCCCGGAGGCCCACCTGCTCCTCGTCGGCGAGGGCGAGGAGCGGGCGGAGCTGCTGCGGCTGGCCCGCGCGTGCGGGGCCGCCGACCGGGTGCTGCTCGCCGGGGCCTGCCAGGACCCGCCGGCCGCCGGCTCGCCCGGGCCGTCGCTGCCCGGACTCCTCGCCGCCATGGACGTCTTCGTGTCCACCTCGCCCGACGAGACCTTCGGGCTCGCCGTCGTCGAGGCCCTCGCCGCCGGGCTGCCCGTGCTGTACGTGGCCTGTCCGGCGATCGACGACCTGGCGCCGGACGCGGCACCGGGCGCCCGCCGGATCGGCGAGTCCGTGCCCGAGCTGATCTCCGCGCTGCGCGGCGCCCGGGACACCCGGTTCACCCGGCTGCCCCTGCCCGCGGCCGCCCGCCGCTACGACATCGCCCACAGCGCCGGGCAGTTGATGTCCCTCTACGACCAGGCCGTCCACGGCACCCCCTCCCCCGCGAAGTGAGAGAACCCGCCCCCATGAAGTCCATCCCACCCCGCGCCTCCCTCCCCGCCGGCCTGCGAAGGCCCGGCCGGTGGGCGGTCCTGCCCGCCGCCGTCCTCGCCGGAGCCGTACTCGGCGGCGGTTACGGGGCCCTGAAGACCCCGCGGTACGCGGCCACCAGCTACGTCATCGTCGTGCCCGCCGAGAAGTCCGACCCGGCGGCCGCGCTCGGCTTCGCGCAGGCGTACGGGCGGGTCGCCACCGACATCGCGGTGACCGGCGACGCGCAGGTGTGGGCCGGCGTCTCCGCGGCCACGCTGCGCGGGAGCGTGCAGGCCGCGACCTCCCCGGACGCCCCGATGATCTCCATCACCGCCCAGGCCGACCAGCCCGCGAAGGCCGTGTCCATGGCCGACGGCGTGGCCCGCGCGCTCGTCCTCAACAGCGCGCACGTCGCGGGCAGCACCGGCGTGAAGGTCGTCCAGTTCTCCCGCGCCACCAAGCCGGTCGCCCCCGTCTCCCCCTCCGCGCCGCTCTCCGCGCTCGTCGGCGGCTGCGCGGGCGGTCTCCTCGGCGGCCTGGCGCTCCTGGTCCGCCCGAAGCGCGCCGCCTCGCGCGGCGAGGCCCGGCACTCCCGGCAGGCCTCCCCGACCGCGGCCGCCGCCGTGCCCGCGCCGGCGGTCGCCGCGCACCAGCCGGAGGCGGTGTGACCACGAGAACCGCGCACGCCTCGACAGCCCCGAGAACCCCTCGTGTCCGGCGTACCCAGCGACCCAGGGGACCCCAGCGAGCCCTGCGAGCCCTGCGAGCCCTGCGGACCGAGATCTGCCGTGACGAGGAGGGGTTCGGGCGGCTGGCGGCCGAGTGGACGGCGCTGTACGGACGCTGCTCCACCGTCACCCCCTTCCAGTCCCACGCCTGGCTGCACTCCTGGTGGCTCTCGTACGGCAGGCCCGGTGCGCTGCGGGTGGTGCTCGTACGGCGCGCGGACGGCGAACTCGTCGCCGCCGCGCCCCTGATGCGGGCCGGCGGGCCGCTGCCCGTCCTCACCCCGCTCGGCGGCTCGATCACCGACTTCACGGACGTCCTGCTCGACGACGGCTGCCCGGAGGCCGCCCCCGCCCTGGCCGGGGCGCTCGCCCGGGCCGCCCGGGGCGCGGTGATCGACCTGCGGGAGGTACGGCCCGGGGCCGCCGGCGAACGGGTCTTCGCCTTCTGGCGGGGTCCGCGCCGCCGGCTTCCCGACTCGCTCTGCCTGGAGCTGCCCGCCGTCCCCATGGAAGGACTCCTCGAACGGATCCCCTCCGGGAAGGCCCAGCGGGTCCGCGCCAAGCTGCGCAAGCTGGACGCCCTGGGCATCGACGCGCGGGTCGTCGGCGGGGACGAGGTCCCCGCCGCCCTCGACCGCCTCCTGAGGCTCCACCGGCTCCAGTGGCAGGGGCGCGGGGTCACCGCCGAGCACACCAGCGAACGGTTCGCCCAGCACCTCACCCGGGCCGTACGGCCCATGGTGGAGCGGGGGGAGGCGATGGTCACCGAGTTCCGGCTCGCCGGGGAGGTGGTCGCCGCCGACCTGACGTTGATGTCCCCGCGGCTCGCCGGCGGATATCTGTACGGTGCCGACCCGGCCCTGCGGGCCCGCAAGGTCGACGTCGCCACCATGCTGCTCCGGCACGGGGCCGGGGAGGCCGGCACCGGCGGCCGGGCCACGCTGAGCATGCTGCGGGGCACCGAGGCGTACAAGCGGCACTGGCGCCCCGAGACCGTAGGCAACCAGCGGCTCATGCTGACCGGCCGGGGTACGGCCCCGCTGCTCTGGCTCCGCGCGGGCGCCGCCGACGCGCGCCGCTGGGCGGCTCGGCAGGCGCGGGAGCGGGACTGGGTGGGGCGGGCGATCGGCCGGCTCACGGGGCGGACGCCGCACGGCGACGGCGGATGATCTCCGCCGCCGCCGTGTCCGACGGGTCCGACCGGCCCGACCGGCCCGAACGGGTCAGAAGGGCCAGACGCCCTTCAGCGCGTCCTTCCAGTCGAGGTCGACCTCGTCCTTCCAGGAGTCCTTCGGGACGCAGACGGGCCCACCGATCCAACTCTCGACCCATGAGCCGAGGTTCACGGTCCAACAGGCGGGCTGGGGCACCGGCTGCGGCACGGGTTCCGGCTCGGGCTTGGGTTCCGGCTTGGGTTCCGGCTTGGGCTCGGGCTTCGGCTCGGGCTTGGGTTCCGGCTTGGGTTCCGGCTTGGGCTCGGGCTTGGGTTCCGGCTTGGGTTCCGGCTTGGGCTCGGGCTTGGGCTCGGGCTTCGGCTCGGGCTTGGGTTCCGGCTTCGGCTCCGGCTTCGGCTCGGGCTTCGGCTCGGGCTTGGGTTCCGGCTTCGGCTCCGGCTTCGGCTGAGGTGCGGTCGGGTCCGTGGGCTCGGTCGGGTCCGTGGGCCCCGTCGGATCCGTCGGATCCGTCGGATCCACAGGGTCGACCGGATCAGCCGGGTCCACGGGATCCACGGGATCCACCGGGTCCACCGGGTCCACGGGATCAACCGGATCCGTCGGCGAGGTCGGGTCGGTGGGCTCGGTGGGCTCCGTCGGCTCGGTCGGGTCCGTCGGCTCCGTCGGGTCCGTCGGCTCCGTCGGGAGTTCCGGCTCCGTGCCGAACAGCATCTGACGGAACATCTGCGACGACCTCGGATTGTCGTCGCACTGCCAGACGCCGTGCGGGCAGTAATCGGTGATCGTGTGATACAGCGGCTTGTGCTGCTTCATCCACTCCAGCATGCGCCGCATGTATTCGGGGTTGTCGCCGTTCCGGAAGAGACCCCATTCGGGATAGGAGATCAGCTTTCCGTGTTCGGCCGCGAAATCGACCTGCTTCTGGAGCCCGTACGGCTCACTGACGTGCTGATCGAACCGCGAACCCGGCGGCTGGTCGTACGAGTCCATTCCGATGATGTCGACGACGTCGTCGCCCGGGTAGCACTCGGTCCACGGAACGGCGTCGCGGCCCCGGCTGGGATTGAAGTCGAAGCGGAACTCCTGGCCGGGAACGGAGCGCATCGCGGTGACGATCCGGTTCCAGTATTTCTTCCACGCGGTGGGGTCGGGCGCGCAGCGGTGGGTGTAGGTGGTCCCGTTCATCTCCCAGCCGAGGACGACGACGGTGTCGGTCGCGCGGAGCCGTACGAGGCGCTCGGCGAGGGCCTTGAAGTGGTGGTCGTAGTACCCGGCGGCGCCGAGCTGGAGCTGGCGGCGGACCTCGGCGTCGGAGACTCCGGCCTCGTTGCGTTCCAGCATGGGCACGTTGAGGACGAAGAGCCGGTCGGCCTTGGCGTTGCGCCAGTTCGCCCAGGCGTCGAGGAAGCCGGGCGGGCCCTCGATGTTCTTCCAGAGGTCGCCGGGGAGGTAGGTGTGGCCGACGCGGAGTTCGCGTCCGCCGAGCCACCGCTCCAGCTGCGCGATGCGGGAGACCCCGAGGTGACCCGAGTCGAGGAAGGCTCCCATGGCGCTGGAGAGGGACGGTCCCGGCTCGCTCGTCGTCACGGATTCGGCGGCGTGGGCGGGGGACGACAGCACGACTGAGCCCGAGGCGAGGAGACCGGCGGTGAACACCCCCAGCCACACGCTCGAAGTTCTCCGGTGTGTAGCCGCCATGGCCGCTCCTTCGCGTCGTACGCCTTTTGATGGGCCGTCAATCCGATACTCCGAAAGTATTCCTAATGAGCCGACCGTGGACTCGACTCGCCTCTGAGCGGTAGTCCATTAGAGGATTTCATCGCCCAGTTGGGGCACCAGAGATGAAGGGGCATGCCGTGCCGCGCCGTCAGAGTTTCGACGCCAGCGTTCCCACCGTCCTCGTCCGACTCGACCGGAATCCCTTCCATCACGGCACGCTCGGCGCCGCGCGCTCGCTCGGTAGGGCGGGAATTCCGGTCCACGCCGTCGTCGAATCCGGGGCCGGTCCGGCCGCCCGGTCCCGATATCTCCGCTCGACCCACGCGAGCCCCCCGACGGCCTCCGCCGCGGAGCTGGCCGCGCTCCTGAACCGCGTCGCGGACGAGATCGCGGCCGCGGACCGGGACGGGACGGCCGGTGCGACCGGCGACGCGTCCGACGGCACGTCAACTCCCTTTCTCGTCCTCCCCCTGGACGACGTCAGCGCCCTCGCCCTGGCCCGCCGCCGCTCCGAGCTCTCCCCGCGCTTCCTGCTGCCCGCGCAGACCGAGAAGCAGCTGCTCCGGGTCGCGGACAAGGCGGCACTCGCCGAGACCTGCGCGGCCCTGGGCCTGCCCCACCCCCGTACGGAACTCCCGGCCGGCACCGACGAGGCCGCCGCCATGGCCTGGTCGCTCGGCCTTCCGGTGGTCGCGAAGTGGAGCCGCCCCTGGCTCCTCCCGGCCGGCGGCGGACTGCGCAGCACCTCGATCGTGCGGTCGCTCGCCGAGGTGCGGGAGCTGTACGCCCGCACCCCTGAGGCCGGCAGCCGGCTGCTGCTCCAGGAACTACTCCCGGCGGGCCGGGACCTGGACTGGTTCTTCCACGGGTACGTGGACACGGAGGGGCGCTGTCCGACGGGGGCGACCGGCCGCAAGGAGCGGTCCTGGCCGGACGGGGCGGGGCTGACGGCCGTGGGCCGGTGGGCGGTGAACCCGGCCGTGGACCGCACGGCCCGCGAGCTGTTCGAGGCACTCGGCTACCGGGGCGTGTGCGACCTGGACTTCCGGCTGGACCCGACGACCGGCGCGTACCACCTGCTCGACTTCAACCCCCGGCCCGGCGCGCAGTTCCGGCTCTTCACCGACCCGGACGGCCTGGACGTGGTGCGGGCGCTCCATCTGGACCTCACCGGGCGGGCCGTGCCGCCGCACTCCCCCGCGTACGGCCGCCGGTTCGTCGTCGAGAACTACGCGGCCCTCTCGTTCCTCGCCTCCCCGCGCCGCCGGTCCGCCGAGGGGGCCGGGGAGCGGCGGACCGAGTGGGCGTGGTGGGCGGCCGACGACCCGCGGCCCGCGCTCGCGATGGGCCGCGCCTGGCTCGTCCACCTGCTGCGCAAGGCCCTGACGGCGTTCCGCGGGCTGTTCGGGTCGCGCCGGCAGTCGCCCCGGGTGCCCCCGGCCCGCAGCTCCTCCCACCAGCTCACCCCACGATGAAAGCGGACGGCACGATGTCGAAGTCGATGTACGACCTGGTGGTCGTCGGGGCCGGACCCTACGGTCTGTCCGTGGCCGCGCACGCGGCCGCCCACGGGCTGCGCCTGCGGACCTTCGGCCGTTCGATGGAGTCCTGGCACGCCATGCCCTCGGGCATGTTCCTGAAGTCGGAGCCCTGGGCCTCCCATCTCTCCGATCCGGAGGGGGCGTACGGGCTCGACGCCTACGCCGTCACGCGCGGCGTGCGCGCCACGCACGGGGTGCCGCTGCCGGTCGACTTCTTCGCCGCGTACGGCGACTGGTTCGCCCGGCAGGCCGTGCCCGCGCTCGACGAGCGCCTGATCGGTTCGGTCGCGCCCGCCGCCGAGGGATTCGAGGTGCTCACCGAGGACGGCGAGTCCCTCCGTACCCGGACGGTGGCGCTCGCGGTGGGAGTCCTGCCCTTCATGGAGGTCCCCGGGCCGCTGCGCGGACTGCCCCGGAGGTACGTCACCCACTCCAGCCACCACGGCGAGCTCGACCGCTTCGCCGGCCGGGACGTCACCGTCGTCGGGGCCGGGCAGGCCGCCCTGGAGACGGCCGCGCTCCTGGTCGAGCGGGGCGCGGCGGCGGTACGGATCCTCGCCCGCGCGGAGCGACTGCGCTGGAACACCCTGCCCCCGGCCCTCGACCGCGGGGTGTGGCCCGCGCTGCGCGCCCCGCACACGGGGCTCGGCTGCGGCTGGCGGAACAGGCTCTACGCGGACACGCCCGGGGTCTTCCGGCGTCTTCCGGCCGCCACCCGCGAGCGGATCTTCGACTCGGCGCTCGGCCCGGCGGGGGCCTGGTGGCTCCGCGAACGCTTCGCGGCGGTCGGTGACGTCCGCCTGGGGCAGCGGATCACCTCGGCGACGGTGACCGGGGAGGGGCGGCTCCGGCTCGACGTGGCCGGGCCGGACGGGACGACGGTCCTGGAGACCGACCACGTCGTCGCGGCCACGGGTTTCACGCCGAGCCTGGACCGGGCCGGGGTGCTGTCGCCGGAGCTGCGCGGCACGCTGCGGACGGTCGGCTCCGGGGGCGCCCCGGAGGTGGGCGGCCTCTTCGAGTCCTCGTGGCCGGGCCTCTTCCTCGCCGGGCTGCTCACGGCTCCCTCGTACGGTCCCTCGATGCGGTTCGTCTTCGGCGCCGGGTACACGGCGGGCCGTCTGGTGCGAGGGGTGCGGCGGCGGCTGCGGTCGGGGGCCCGGGGCGGGGCGGTGGGGCGGCCCCGTACGGGCGGGCGGGCGCCGGTCTCGGCATGACGCCGGTCTCGGCATGACGGAGGGCCCGCCCCGGAGAGCGGTGCTCTCCGGGGCCGGCCCCGTACCTACGCGCCGCTGTGGACTCAGGCGTTGACGCAGGTGTTGCCGACGGCCGGGTTCAGCAGGCCGATGACGTTCACGCTGTTGCCGCAGACGTTGATCGGCACGTGGATCGGGATCTGGACGACGTTGCCCGAGAGGACACCCGGCGAACCGATCGCCGCACCGTGGGCGTCCGCGTCCGCGAAGGCGGGCGACGCCGCACCCATGGCCATGACGATTCCGGCGACGACGGCCGCAGCCTTCTTACAGTTCATTTCGTCTGGATCCTTTCTGTGACGGATGACATTTCATGAGACACAACGAACATCCCGCAGGAAGGAAACCGCGATATCGACGAGTTCCGTTCTTTCACTCCATTGCGCGCACGGAACAGGGCCGGAGGAAACTCGGCGTTCCCTCCGGCCCTGCCGCGCGCGATACGGATCAGCCGTTGTAGGCGCCGTTCCCGGAGAGGACCGGGATGTCCTCCAGGATGTGCGACAGCGGCTCGTCACCCTTGGCCTGGGTGGAGTTCTCGGTGCACTGCTGGTTCTGCGGGGAGGACAGGACGTTGATGTCCTGGACGGCGACCGGGACGAGGACACCGACGACCGAGCCGACGTTGCCCTTGACCGGGACACCCAGGCAGAGCTTGTTCAGCGAGCCCTGGACGGCCGAGAACTGCGGGCTCATGTCGCCCTTGGTCTTCGAGTTGCCGAACGACTGGTGCGCGCCGTTGCCGCTGAGCGAGGTCGTACCGCCGTCGTCGGCGATGGCGAGCGCCGGGGAGGCCGCCGCAGCAGAAGCGCCGACAACAGAGGCCGTAACAGCCGCAGCCGCCATAATCTTCTTGATCACGGTGATTCCGTTCCTGTTCCCACCAATCGACCTGATTGATGCGACCGGATCAACTGCGCGCGGGGGCTTTGGTTCCGGCGCTTCACCCGTTCGACTGGCCCCCCGTTTCGCGCTGCCGCGTGCGCTCCGCCAACAGGGTGACTGGGCGGAACCCCGGCGTCCGAAGCCAGTTGATCAGGACGCTCCCTGCACGGAGCAGGTTCTAGAAGGGAACTCCCGTGATCAAGAAGGTTATGGCCACCGCGGCCGCGGCCGTCTCCATCGTCGGCGCCACCGCCGCCGTGGCCTCCCCCGCGCTCGCCATCAGCAACGACGGCGGCACCACGTCGCTCAGCGGCAACGGCGCGCACCAGGAGTACGGCAACTCCGCCACGTACGGCAACATGAGCCCGCAGTTCGCGCTCGTCCAGGGCTCCCTGAACAAGCCCTGCATCGGCCTGCCGGCCAAGCTCAACGCCGGTTCGCTCGTCGGCGCGATCCCGATCGCCGTCCAGGACGTCAACGTCCTGTCCTCCCCGCAGAACCAGCAGTGCACCGAGAACTCCACCCAGGCCAAGGGTGACGAGCCGCTCTCGCACATCCTCAGCGACATCCCGGTCCTGTCGGGCAACGGCGTCGGCAACAACTGACGTTCCGCCTTCGCGTAGCGACGATCACACGTCAGGGGCCGCCCTCCGGGGCGGCCCCTTTCGTGTCGGTCCTCCGTGTCGCTACCAGGTCGGCCAGACCGGGGTCGCCATCAGGCGTTCCCACTCCCGGTCCGGCATCCCCGGTACGGTCCGGCCCGCCTGCGCCCACTGAGCGACCAGTGCGGAATAGACCGGGAATGGTGTCCGGTCCGACAGGGGCGGGTCGCTCACATATCGGCTCTTCGGAATGAAGGCCATCCGTTCCCATTTACCGGGATCCGGCGCCATCTTCGCTCCTTCCGCTGCGATTCCCGCATCATTCCACAGGCGCCGCAGGAGAGTGATTCGTCCTGTTCATGTCGCGTCGCGTACCTGTGTGCGAGCGTGATCGAATTACCGTGCGGGCATGAAATACCCGCGTGCACGGCGGCCACGGCGTCCGCTGCTCGTCCCGGCGGCGCTCGCCGCGTTCGCCGCCCTGGCTCCCGGTGCCCTCGCCGCCGCTCCTCCCGGCGCCCTCGCCGCCGCCTCCAGCGATTTCCCCACCCCCGAGGGGGGCCTGAACCTCCTCGTGGTCGGCATCGACACCCGCAAGGGCGTCACCGCGGAGGAGAAGGCGCGCTTCCGGCTCGGGGGCAAGGAGTGCGACTGCACCGACGTGATGATGCTCGTGCACGTCTCGGCGGAGAACGACCGGGTCGACGTCGTGAGCCTGCCGCGCGACTCGCTCGCCTCCTTCCCCGACCAGCACCGCGACCGGCGCACCGGGAAGGTGCACACCGCCCACCAGGCGAAGATCAACGGGGCCTGGGCGGAGGGCGGCTCCTCCTTCACGGTGGAGACGGTCGAGTCGATGACCGGACTGCCCGTCCACCGCTACCTGGAGATCGACTTCCGGCGCTTCATGGACACCGTGGACCGCGTCGACGGCGGGGTGCCCGTCTGTACGGAGAAGCCCCTCAAGGACACCGTCACCGGCATCGACCTGCGGCCCGGGACCAAGCCGGTCGGCGGCGGCGAGGCGCTCCAGTACGTACGGTCGCGGCGGGCGGACGGCCAGATGGACTTCGGCCGGATCCGGAAGCAGCAGAAGTTCGTGGTGAACACCCTGGAACGGCTCCGCGAGGGGATCCTGGGCGACCACACGCGGCTGCGGGACCTCGCGGAGACGCTGCGCGGGACGGCCGCGACCGAGCGGGGGATCTCCACCGGGGAGCTGCTCGTGCTCGCCGCGCGGCTGCGGGGCCTTCCCCCGGACCGCATGACGTTCGCGACCGTGCCCGTACGGGGATTCAACGCCGCCGTCACGGGCGTCGGGTCCACGGTCGGCTGGGACGAGGAAGGGGCGGCGAAGGTCTTCGAGCGGCTGCGCGAGGACCGGCCGCTGCCGGCCGCCGAGGAGGTCGCGCCCAGCGAGATCCCCGCCGCCGCCTACCGGCCCGCACCGGGGGCTTCGCTCATCTGCCCGTAGTCCGTCCGGTGGACTTCGCGGAACCTCCGCCTCCCCGACCAGTTGATCAGCACGGCTCGGCACTCAGCGGGCCAGTATCCGAAAGGCCTGAACAATGAAGAAGCTGTTGGCTACGGCTGCTGTGGCCGCGTCGGTCCTCGGCGCGACGGCGGCGGGTGCCGGACAGGCTCTCGCGATCGCCGACGACGGTGGCACCACCTCGCTCAGCGGCAACGGTGCCCACCAGGAGTTCGGCAACTCGGCCACTCACGGCGACATGAGCCCGCAGTTCGCGCTCGTCCAGGGCTCCCTGAACAAGCCGTGCGTCGGTCTGCCGGCCAAGGTCAACGCCGGTTCGCTCGTCGGGCTCATCCCGATCGCGGTCCAGGACATCAACGTCCTGTCCTCCCCGCAGAACCAGCAGTGCACCGAGAACTCCACCCAGGCCAAGGGTGACGAGCCGCTCTCGCACATCCTCAGCGACATCCCCGTGCTGTCCGGCAACGGCGCCGGCAACAGCTGAGCGACGACGCTCGGCACGGCGCGGCCCCGCCGCCCCTCCTCGGAGGGGTCGCGGGGCCGTCCCCGTTCCGGCGGAGGCCTCAGAGCCTCCGACGGAGCTCGGCCGCGTCGGTGACCGGCGCGTCACAGGTGAAGTGACGGCACACGTACGCGGCGGAACCACCGGCCACCAGCGGGCGGTCCCTCAGCAGCGGGAACTCCTCGCTGTCGGGGGCGCCGCACGCGACCACCGCCCCGGGGGCGGTCGCCGCCAGGGCGGTACGGCGCAGCTCCCGGAAGGTCTCGTCGCCGGGAGCGCCCACCACCGCGATCTCCCTGGGCCCGTCGAGGAGGGCCTCGGAGACGGCCAGGCCCCAGCCGATGAAGCGGGGTGCGCGGGGGCCCAGCGCCTTGACGACGCCGAGGGCTCCCTCGGCGGCGGCGCGGTGGGCGTCCGAGCCGGTGTGCGCGGCGTAGGAGAGCAGCGCGCCGGCGGCGGCGGTCCAGCCGGACGGGGTGGCGTTGTCCGTGGGGTCCTGCGGGCGCCGGATGAGGGCCTCGGCGTCGTGGGCCGTGTCGTACAGCGCCCCGCCCTCGGCGGTGAAGCGGTCGAGGACGATGTCCAGGAGGAAGCCGGCGAAGTCCAGCCAGGCGCCCTCGCCGGTGACGGCTGCGAGGGCGAGGAAGCCCTCGGCGACGTCGGCGTAGTCCTCCAGGACACCCGCGTTGGTACCGGCCCGGCCGTCCTTGGACGTGCGGGTGAGGCGGGCGGACTCGTCCATGTGGACCCGGACGAGCAGGTCGGCGGCCTCGGTGGCGCGCTCGACGAGGTCGGGGCGGTCGAAGAGGGCGCCGGTCTCGGCGAGGGCGGCGATCGCGAGTCCGTTCCAGGCCGCGACGACCTTGTCGTCGCGGCCCGGACGCTCGCGTCCGGCGCGGGCGGCGAGGAGCCGGGCCGCGATCGGGGCGATCCGGTCGGCGTCCGCCACTCCCGCGTCCTGCGGGAGCTGGAGCACGGAGCTGCCGTGCTCGAAGGTGCCGTCCTCGGTGACGCCGTAGTGGGCGGCGGCGAGGGCGGCGTCCTCCGGGCCGAGGACCTCGGTGAGCTGCTCCAGGGTCCACACGTAGAAGGCGCCCTCGACGTGCCTGCCGTCGCCGTCGTCGCTGTCCGCGTCGAGCGCGGAGGCGAAGCCGCCCTCGGGGGTGCGCAGTTCGCGGACGAGGAAGTCGGCGGTCTCCAGGGCGACCCGGCGGGCCAGGTCGCTGCCCGTGGCCTTCCACAGGTGGGCGTACACCCGGCAGAGCAGGGCGTTGTCGTACAGCATCTTCTCGAAGTGGGGCACGACCCAGTCACGGTCGACGGCGTAGCGGGCGAAGCCGCCGGCGAGCTGGTCGTAGATGCCGCCGCGGGCCATCGCCTCGCAGGTGTCGGCGGCCATCTGGAGGGCACCCTCGGAGCCCGTACGGGCATGGTGGCGGAGCAGGAACTCCAGGACCATCGACGGCGGGAACTTGGGGGCGCCGCCGAAGCCGCCGCGGGTCGCGTCGTACTCGCGGGTGAGACCGAGGAGGGCCTGCGCGAGCTCCTCCTCGCCGGGGACGCCGTCGCCGCCGTAGGCGAGGGAGCGGCCCGCGAGGTCCTGGACGATCCGGTCGGCGACCTCGCCGACCTCCTCGCGCCGGTCGGACCAGGCGTCCTTGACGCCCTCCAGGACCTCGGGGAAGGAAGGCATGCCGTGGCGGGGCTCGGGCGGGAAGTACGTACCGAAGTAGAAAGGGGCGGCGTCGGGGGTGAGGAAGACGGTCATCGGCCAGCCGCCCTGGCCGGTGGCGGCCTGGACGGCCTCCATGTAGACGGCGTCGACGTCGGGGCGCTCCTCGCGGTCGACCTTGACGGCGACGAAGTGCTCGTTGACCAGGGCCGCGGTGGCGTCGTCCTCGAAGGACTCGTGTGCCATGACGTGGCACCAGTGGCAGGAGCTGTATCCGACGCTGAGCAGCACGGGGACGTTTCTGCGTCGGGCCTCCTCGAAGGCCTCGGCCGACCACGGCCACCAGTCGACCGGGTTGTCGGCGTGCTGAAGGAGGTAGGGGGAGGTCTCATGGGCCAGTCGGTTCGGCATGGTGCCCATCCTGCCCTGCCGTCCCGGACTCACGCGGGATGCCTCCCCCGTCGGGCCGGGGCCGCGGCCGACAGACCGACAGGACTGGGCCTCACAGGGCAACACACCTAGACCCGGCCGAGGCGGCCGAGGAGGGCGTGCGGGGTTTGGCCCGTGCGGCGCAGGCCCGCCCAGACGCAGCAGATCGCGAGGCACAGCGCGGTCAGGGCCGCGCCCGGGGCGGACGGGATCTCGTTCATCACGAGAGCGCCGAGCAGGACGACGACGAGTCCGTCGAACTGCCACACGAAGACACGGAGGGCGGAGAGGTCGCCCAGCGGCGTGATGACGGGGAGGAGCAGTTCGACGGGCAGGTTCGTCTTCATCTCGCGCAGGAACCTGGCGCCGAGCACGAGCGCCACCGACCCCGCCGCGAGCAGCGCCGCGTCGGCCGGACCGGCGTCCCGGAGCGGCCACCGGGCGAGGACCGTGACACCGCTCGACAGCCCCACGCCGACCGCCACCGCGACGACCGGCCAGGCCAGGGTGCGGGCGAGCGTGCCGCCCCACCCCTCGCCGAGCAGCGGGGCCAGGGTCAGCTCGTCGCGCAGGCCGCGCCAGGTCTCGCCGACCCAGCCGGACCCCCAGTACACACCGGCGGCGCCGACCACGCGGGCCGTCGTCGCCGGGCCGGCGCCCGGCTCCACGACGCCGAGCGTCAGCAGGGCGCCGCCGGCCGGCAGGAACACCGCGGCCGCGGCCGCGCGACCCCGGGTGCGGAGCGCGCGGACCGCTCCCTGGGCGAGGTGGCCGCGCAGGCGGCCGTCCGGACGCGTCAGGGCCGTGGTGAGTCCGCGCGGCTCCGGCCGGTACAGGTCGAGCGCGTGGTGGAGCGTGCCGGTCCAGGCGAAGGTCTGGGCCTCGGCGGCGCGCGCCGACTCGCGTGCGAGCCGGGTGAGATCGACCGTACGGACGGACCGGAAGGCGGAGCGGCCGAGCACGGGCGTGGCGACCGCCAGCACACCGGTGACGAGCCACAGGCCGCCGCCCGGGAGGGCGGACCGGCCGAGCAGCGCCACGGCGACCGCCACGGCGGCCACGGCGGAGGCGAGCAGGACGTTCTCGCGGACCGTCCGGACCTGGCCCCACAGCCATGCCACGGAGGCGACGGCGCCGATGCCCACCGCGACGGCCACGCCCTGGGGGACGAGCCCGCTCCCCGCGTGGTCGAACAGGTCGGTCGCGAGGAACGCCGCCGTGCACACCGCGAGGAGCGTGCCGAACCCCGCGTACGCCAGCCGGCGGCGGGCGATCGTGCCGAGGTACTCCGTCGGGGAGAGGTCGGTGCTCATGAACACGTGCAGCAGGAACGGCTTGAGCACGAGCGGTCCCCAGAACCGGCCGGTGAGCTGGGCGCCCCAGACGGCGGCCGCCGCGACCAGGCACGCCACCGGCGCCGCCGTCCCGGGCGACCCCAGCGAGAGGAGCGCCTCCGAGGTGCGCGCCAGGTGGACGACGGGCGCCACGTAGACGGCGCCGAGGATGACGGTGAGGTAGACGGTGTACGCCAGGTCCCGCGTCGTGGCGCGGTCGCCGCGGTGGGCGTACCGGTGGCGTACGGCGTGGACGCGGTCCCTGGGACCGGCCTCCGCCGCGATGAGGGTGTCCGTCGTCATCCCAGCTCCGTGACGTCGTCGCAGGCCTCCATCACGGCGGCCTCATGGGTGGCGACCAGGAACGACGTGCCCTCTCCGGCGCGCTCGGCGAGCAGGGCGGCGACGAGGCCGACGCGATCGGTGTCGAGGTGCCGTTCGGGCTCGTCGAGCAGGACGACGTCGGCAGGGCGGACCAGGGTCAGCGCGAGGTCGAGGAGCTGGAGCTGGCCGGAGGAGAGCTGTGAGGGAAACCGCTCGCCCAGGGCGGTGAGGCCCAGTCGTCCGATCATCCCGTCGGCGCGCTCGGCGGTCGCCGTCGTGTTGCCGTACCAGGAGGCGGCGACCAGGGTCACCTGCTCGCGGAGGGTCATGTCCCGTGCGACGGGGACGGGTTCGACGAGCGAGGCCACGAGCCGCCGGTGCCGTGGCCGGGCCATGTCGGCGGTCTCGCCCCGCACGAGGACGGCGCCGCCCGTGAGCCTCCGGCTCCCCAGGAAGGCCCGGAGGAGGGTCGTCTTCCCGGAACCGTTGCTCCCGGTGAGGCACCGGAGTTCGCCCGGCATCACCGTGAACGTCGTCGGCGCGAGGAGCGTGGTTCCGTCCAGGACGACCGTGGCGCCCTCCGCGGCGATCGCGGGCACGCCGCTCACGGCCGCGCCGGAACGGCCGTCTTCGCGCGTGAGCGCGCGGAGCGGCGCCCCTTCCCGTACGACCCGTCCACGCCCGTGCCCTCCCGACCCGCGATCCGCGCCACCGGCCGGATCTCCGCCAGCGTAGTCCAGGCGGATCTCCGCCGGACGCGGCGGATTCGGGAACCCCTCGGAGCGGGGCGGGACGGCAACCTCCATGGGGGCGGGGCCACTTCGGCGTCCGCGTGTCCGTCGTGTCACAGCCGGGTCCTCCTTCCTCCGCGCATGTCTCCGTGCCTTCCTCCGCTCTCTCGCGCCGACGCGCGCCGCGCAGCACACTGGGCCGACACGGTTCCGGGGACCGGGACCGTCGGGCACGCGCGGAGGGGGACGCACATGCGGGACAGCCACCGGGCCGAGGCTGAGCGGCTGTTGGAGCGGGTCGTGGAGGAGGAACCGCCGGGTTCCGGGGGCCGGGCGGGGGCGGAGACGCTGCTCGCACGGGGCCGGGCCTCGCTGGACTCCGTGGCGGCAGGCGCGGCCGGGGAGTACGCGGCCTATCTGCGGGCCCTGGAGGAGGCGGAGACCGGGCCGCGCCCCGCCGCGGGCCGTCGCGGCGGAGCCCTGGTCGGCGGACCCGCGCTGGTCGCCGGGGTCGCGGCCGTCGCCGCGGTCGGCGCGGACCTGGCGCTCGGTACGACGGCGGGGACGGCGCTCGGCGCGGGCGCCGTGGTGGCGGTGGCGGGTGCGGCGGCGACCGTGCTCAAGGTGACGTCCGGGCGGGGAGCGGAGGCGGGGGCCGGGGGCCGGCCGGCCGCCGTGGAGGAGGCGCGGTCGCGGTGGCTGGCCGCCCTGGAGGCCCGGGGGGTACGCCCCTTCCTGGAACGGGAACGGGAGCGGGAACGGGAGCGTGCGCGGGAACGGGAGCGGGAGCCTGGAGCGGCGGCTCCCGCCGGTGGCGGCGGGGAGGCCGTCCGCGCCGGTGGCGGTGGCGAGCGGTCGCGGCCGGCCGGGCGCCCCCGGGGTGCCCCGGCGGGCGGGTCGCCCCTGGCGCCCGAGCGGCTGCGCGGGGCCGACCGGAGTGCGGCGGCCCGGCGGCGGGCCGTACTGGAGCGGTCCTTCGGACATCTGCCGGACCCCGGTGGGGACTTCGCGGGGCGGCGGGAGGAGTTGGCCCGGATCACCCGGTGGGTGCGGGCCGGGCGGGCGTCCGCGGCGACCCGGCCGACGGTGGTCCTGCTGCACGGCGAGCCGGGGTCGGGGCGCACGGCGCTCGCCATCCGGGCGGCGCACACGCTGCGCGACCAGTTCCGCGGGGCGTGCGTGGTGGACCTGCGGGGAGACGTCACGGCCCTGCCCGGCGCCGGCGGGGAACGGCCCCTCTCGATCCGGGAGGCGCTGCTGCACCTGCTGAACCGGCTGGGCGCCCCGCGCGAGCGGCTGCTGTTCCGGGAGGGCTCCACGGCGGACCAGCAGGTGCGACGGCTCACGGAGTTGTACCAGCGGCACCTGACCGGTGTGCCGGTGGCGGTGATCCTGGACGACGCCGTGGACGCGGCGCAGGTGCGGGCCCTGTTGCCGGAGCGCTCCGACAGCCTGGTCCTGGTGACCTGCCGGGAGCCGCTGGACCTCGGGGCCGACGCACCGGCCGAGGTGCACGCGCTGCCGGTGGGGGCGCTGGACCCGGTCGGGGCGGAGGAGCTGCTCCGGGCGGCGGCGCGGGGGGCCGGCCCGGGCCCGTACGACGCGGAGGCGTACGCGCGGATCCGGGAGGGGTGCGGCGGGCTTCCGCTGGCGCTGCGGACGGCGGGTTCTCTGCTCGGGCGGCGGCCGGCGGACGAGCTGGCGGCGAAGCTCGCCCGTCCCGGCTGGGGCCCCGATCCCCTCGAACGGGCCCTGAACCTGCGGTACTCGGTCGATCTCGACGGGGACGCCCGGCGCCTCCTCCGGCGGCTCGCGCTGGCCGGGCGGGCCTCGCTCGGCGCGGCCGCCGCCGGCGCGCTGCTCGGCCGGGACGGCCCCGAGGGGGCGCGGCTGCTGCGGGAGCTGGCCGGTGCCGGACTCCTCGACCATGTGCGCGGGGAGCGGTACCGGCTGCACGACGCGGTACGGGGCTTCGCGGCGGCACGGCTCCTGGACGAGGAGGACGCCGCGGAGGTCGCGGCGGCGCAGGAGCGGCTGATCCGGAACTACGCGGAGCTCGCGGACGCGGTGATCCGGATGGTCGACGGGAAGATGTCGACGCGCGCGAACCGCTTCGACGGGCACGGCTTCGGCTCCCTGGAGGCGGCCCTGAGCTGGCTCGACGAGGAGTCAAGCTTCATCACCGCGGCGCTGCGCCACACGGCCGGCGTCGACCAGCAGACCGTGCTCGACCTGCTCGGCGCGCTCTGCGACTACTGCCTGCTGCGGGGCGACCTGTACCGGCTCGGCGAGATCAACGAACTGGTCGTCTCGGTCGGGCAGGGGCAGCTGGCGCGGTCGGTGCAGTGGCGGACCGGTATCGCGGCCCGGCAGATCGGCGAGCTCGACAGGGCGCGGACGACGCTGACCTCGGTCGTCTCCCTCTACCAGGAGGCCCATCAGGACGCGGGGGCGGCGCTCGCGCTCTGCTCGCTCGGCATCACCCTGCACCACCAGGGGCGGCTCGGGGAGGCGGCGGACCGGCTGCGGGAGGCGCTCGCGCTCCAGGAGCCGGAGGCGCTCGCCGCCGACCGGGGCTGGACGCTGCACGCCCTCGCGGCCGTGGAGCGGGACCGGGCGAACCTGGCGGAGGCCGCGGCGCTGCTCGACCGGTCGCTCGCCCTGCACCGGGAGCACGAGTCCCCGCACGGCGAGGCGTGGGCCCACTTCCACCGGGGGCAGGTGCTGCTGCTCCGCGGTGACGTGCCGGGCGCGGAGGCGGAGCTCCGTACCGCGCTCGACGGGTACGGGAGCGTCCACGACGGGCGCGGCGAGGCCTGGGCGCTGACCCAGCTGGCGCGGGCGCGGCTGGTCGCCGGGGACGAGGAGCCCGCCGTCGAGGGGCTGCGGGGCGCGCTCGCCCGGCACCGCGAGCAGGAGGACGCGCGCGGGGAGGCGTGGACGCTGTTCCACCTGGCGCACGCCCTGGAGGAGCGGGGCGACCGGGACGAGGCGGTGCGGGAGCTGGGCCGGGCCCGGACGATGTTCTCGCGGATGCGGGACGTGTACGGCCTGGCGGCCGCCCGGCACCACTCGGGGCGGGTCACCCGCGACCAGCTGGCGGCCCGCACGGGCGGGCTGCGGAACTCGGGCTTCGCCCGGCAGCTGCTCGTGGACGCGCGGGCGGACTTCCACCGGATCGGGGTCGCCCACGGCGAGGCCTGGACCTGTCTGGAGTTGGCGATCATCGACGCGGGCAACGGGCGGGTGCCGCAGGCGCTGGGGCTGTGCGACGAGGCCCGGAGCCTGTTCGGCGGGTACGGCGACCTGCGCGGCGCCGACTGGGCCCGCTTCCTGCGCTGCACCCTGCTGCCGCACGCGGTCCCGGACAGCCCGGAGCCGGGGACGGTGACGGCCCGCGAGGAGCTCGCGGCCCTTGTCGCGGACCGGCATCCGGCCCGCGACCCGCGCCTCGACGACTGCGCCGAGGCATACGGCGTGCTCGTGGAGCGGGGCGTCCGCCCGTCGACGCCGTGGCAGGCCTGGGACCTGGGCATGGTGCCGGACCGGCACGCCCGGGAGGTGCTGGGGGTGCCGGCGGGGTAGGCGTACGGACGCCCCCTGTCCCGTACCGCCGGGGGTACGGGACAGGGGGCGTCGTCGCTACGTGCGGGGGGCGGCCGCGGCAGCCGGGGTCTTCGCGGCGGCCTCCGGGTCCGGGGCCTCCTCGAAGTCGACCTTGCCCATGTGGCGGTTCATCGACTTCATCAGCTGCCAGACGGCCAGGGCCATCACCGCGAAGACGACGAAGCCGAGGACGCCGGGTGTCACCTTGTTCTTGTCCAGCTCTTCGGCGGCGAAGGGGACAAGCTGGGTCAGTGCCAGGTGTGCGCTCATGTCAGGCATTGTCGCGGATGCCCGCGAAGAGATCTTCCTCGGGGAGGGAGGTCGGGACCAGCGCCTTGCTGAGCTCGTACTCCTCCGTCGGCCAGACCTCCTTCTGGAGCTCCATCGGGACCCGGAACCAGCCGCCGTCGGGGTCGATCTGGGTGCGGTGGGCGATCAGGGCCTTGTCGCGGATCTCGAAGAACTCGGCGCACGGCACGTACGTGGTCAGCGTCCGCTCCTTGCGCTCGAACTCCTTCCAGCGCTCCAGCCACTCCCCGTACGGCGACTCCAGGCCGCGGGCGAGCAGCGCCTCGTGCAGGGCGGTGGTGCGGGGACGGTTGAAGCCCTGGTTGTAGTAGAGCTTCAGCGGCTGCCAGACCGGGCCGAACTCGCTCTCCGGGAACTTCGCGGCGTCGCTCGCCCCGTCGAAGGCCACCATCGTGATCTTGTGGGTCATGATGTGGTCGGGGTGCGGGTACCCGCCGTTCTCGTCGTAGGTCGTGACGACCTGCGGACGGAAGGAGCGGATCTTGCGGACCAGCTCACCGGCCGCCTTGTCGACGTCCTCCAGGGCGAAGCAGCCCTCGGGGAGCGGGGGCAGCGGGTCGCCCTCGGGCAGGCCCGAGTCGACGAATCCCAGCCATTCCTGGGAGACGCCGAGGATCTCGCGGGCCTCGTCCATCTCCTTGCGGCGCACCTCGTGGATGTTCGCCTCGATGTAGGGGTCGCCCTGGAGCTGGGGGTTGAGGACCGAGCCGCGCTCGCCGCCCGTGCACGTCACCACCATGACGTCCACCCCCTCGGACACGTACTTGGCCATCGTGGCCGCACCCTTGCTCGACTCGTCGTCGGGGTGGGCGTGAACGGCCATCAGTCGCAGCTGGTCAGTCAAGACTCGATCCTCAGTGATTCGACGCGGAGGGTGGTCTCTATAGTGACGGAATCGGGGGAGTGAAAATTCCGCCACCCCCGGCTTCGAGAGGATCCAGCATGAGCGCGGTGCGAGAGCAGCTGCCCGAAGGGCGCTACGGGCGCTCCGCGGACGAGGCCGCCGACCGCAAGCTCAGGTTCATCGGCGCCGTGCTCGGTGTCCTCTTCCTCGGCGTCCTCGGCTGGTTCGGCTGGTACTACGTCGTCGACAGCAGGATCAGCGCCGAGATGATCAAGTTCGACGTGGTGAGCCCCACCGAGGTGCAGGTGCACCTGGAGGTCCGCAAGGACGAGGGCGTCAAGGGTGTCTGCACCCTCCGCTCGCGCGCCGAGGACGGCGTCGAGGTGGCTCGCAAGGACGTCCGGATCGACGACCCCGCGACGAGGGTCGACAGCGTGTTCACGCTCCGTACGACCGCCCACGCGACGAGTGCCGAGCTCGTGGGGTGTACGGCACGGTAGCGGTGGGTAGGGACCGGGTGTCGAGCCCGGGCGAGTCACCGCGGTGACCTGGTGTGACGCCATCCCGATGGTTATGTCCTCCCGCTTTTCGCCACTCATTGTTAGGCTCGTGGTTTCGCCCACCCGGGACAGCACCGCTCTCCCGTGTAGGGCGATGCTTTGTATTCCCAGTACCTACGAGGAGCACCCGTGACCCAGACCAGCGACAACGTCACCTGGCTCACCCAGGAGGCGTACAACAAGCTCAAGGACGAGCTTGAGTACCTGTCTGGTCCCGCGCGTACCGAGATCACCGTCAAGATCGCCGCGGCACGCGAAGAGGGCGATCTGCGCGAGAACGGCGGGTACCACGCGGCGAAGGAGGAGCAGGGCAAGCAGGAGCTCCGGATCCGCCAGCTCACCCAGCTGCTCCAGCACGCCAAGGTCGGCGAGGCCCCGGCGGACGACGGCGTCGTCGAGCCCGGCATGGTCGTCACGATCGCCTTCGACGGCGACGAGAACGACACCATGACCTTCCTGCTCGCCTCCCGCGAGTACGCGAGCGGTGACATCGAGACCTACTCGCCGCAGTCGCCGCTCGGCGTCGGGGTCAACGGCAAGAAGGCCGGTGACGACGCCCAGTACGAGCTGCCGAACGGCAAGAAGGCCGCGGTGAAGATCCTCAGCGCGAAGCCGTACACCGGCTGAGCCACCCGCGTTCGACGAAGGGCCGGTCCCCCGGGGGACCGGCCCTTCGCGCTGCCCGTCCGTCACCGACTGCCCACGGGGCGCACTGCATGCACATGTAATGATGCGGCCTGACATCGCGTCACACGGGGGAGGGCGAAGTGCTGGGACCGCTGGGCGCGGGGGCGCCACGCAGGATCGGACCGTACGAGGTGCTCGCCCGGCTCGGCGCGGGCGGCATGGGCGAGGTGTTCCTGGGACGGGACGACGGGGAGCCGGGCGTCGTCGCGGACGGGCCGACGGGGCCGGGGGACGGTTCGGGGCACGGTTCGAGGGACGGTTCGGGGGCCGGGTCGGCGGGCGCCGGGGACGGTTCGGGGCACGGCGCCTCCGGCGGCCGGGCCGAGGGCGGGCCCGCGCGCGGGACCTTCGTCGCCGTGAAGACCGTGCGGCGGGACGTCGCCGGAGACCCCGCCTTCCGCGACCGGTTCCGCCGCGAGATCCGGGTCGCCGCGCTCGTCGACAGCCCGTACGCCGCCGCCCCGCTCGGCGGCGACGCCGACGCCGCGACCCCCTGGCTGGCCACCGCGTACGTCCCCGGCCCCAGCCTCTCCCAGGCCGTACGGCGCGGCGGCGCACTCCCCGTCGCGACCGTCCGCGCACTCGGCGCCGACGTCGCCCGCGCCCTCGCCGACCTGCACCGGGCCGGGGTCCTGCACCGGGACCTCAAGCCCGGCAACGTCATGCTCTCCGTCGACGGCCCCCGCCTCATCGACTTCGGCATCGCCCGCAGCAACACCGCCACCACCATGACCGCCACCGGCCTCATGGTCGGCACCCCCTCCTTCATGTCCCCCGAGCACGTGGCCGGCGCCCGGCGGGTGACCACCGCCTCCGACGTCTTCTGCCTCGGCTCGCTGCTCTGCTACGCGGCGACCGGCGAGGACCCCTTCGGCGACGGGCCGCTCGCCGCCGTCCTCTACCGGGTCTCCCAGGCCGAGGCCGACCTCACCCGGGTCCCCGAGGAGCTGCGCGGGACCGTCGCCGCCTGTCTGGCCCTGGACCCGGCGGAGCGGCCCACCCCTGAGGCGCTCGTGGAACTGCTCGGCGGCGGCACGCCGAAGTTCTTCCCGTGGCCGGAGGGCGTACGGGACCACATCGGCGAGTACGGGACGGAGCTGGCGCAGCTCGTCGCCTCCGGCGGGCCGCTCCTGGAGGCCGCCCCGGCGGCACCGGGGCCGGTCGTCACACCCGCCGTACCCGGGCTGCACTCCGTACCGACGCAGGTGCCGGGCCCGTCGGCCGACGGGCCCGCCGCTCCCGCGCGGGGCCGGCGCCGGGGGCGGCTGGTCGCGGGAATCGTGGCCCTGGCCGTCGTGGCGGGCGGGGTCGGCGCGTACGTCCTGTGGCCCGAGGAGGAGACGAGGAAGCCGCAGGCCCCGGCGAAGGCCGCGCCGCCCGCCGCGCCCCGGATCCCCGGCGTCGACGACCGGGGTCTCGCCGACGCCTCCGGAGTCGTCCCGCAGAACGCGGCCCAGCGGCCGGCCGGCTGGAAGCCCTGGCGGGGGAAGCTGAGCGCCCCGGCGTTCGGCTGCTCGGCCGGGGAGAAGGTGCTGGTGTGCCGGATGACGGACGGGCGGTACGAGGCGCTGGACCCGGCGAGCGGGGAGAAGCTGTGGGACGCGGACCTCGTGGAGGACCCGCGCGACAACATGAGCTTCATCGGCCCCAGCGGCGCGATCTTCGTGGCGGGCGGCACCAGTCTCCCCAGCGTCCACGACACGTCCGTCGCGCTGTTCTCCGGAGGACGCCTCCAGGTCCGGGACGCCCGCGGCGGCGCCGTGCGCTGGGAGAAGAAGATCGACGCCGGATCCAAGATGCTCACCCAGCCCATCGTGGCCGACGGCCTGGTCTTCGCTCCCACCGGCGACGAGACCAGCGGCAGGATGGCGGCCTACGCGCTGGCGGACGGCGAGGAGGTGTGGGCCAAGGCGCTCACCAACGCCGATCTGTCGAGAGCGGAGTACCGCGACTTCGAGCCGGTCTCGTACGCGAACGGTCTGGTGTACGCGATGAGCGACGCCGGTTTCGTGGCGTACGACGCGAAGACGAGCCAGCAGCGCGGCCAGGTGCCGCCGACGGCCGAGGCCTGCGACCGGCTGCTCGTCCGGGGGCGGTACGCGTACTGCGCGACGATCGACCCGAACAACACGGACCTGCTGGTGCTCCACCGCCTGGACGCCACGACCCTCGCCCTGGTGGGCGGCGGGCCGCTCGCGGTGCCCGCCGCCGTCGCGGCGACAAGCGCGTGGCCGACCGCCGCGTCCGCGCGCTCGGCCGTCCTCCTCGACCGGGGCCCCATGCGCTGGGCCGACGGGGGCGGCACGGGAGAGCCCGGTGGTGTGTTCGTCCTCGCCCCGGCCACCGGCGAGCTCCTGGGCCGGTACCCGGCATCCCCGCGCTCCACCGCGGACGGCAGGCGGCAGCTCGTCTCCGACCCGCTGATCGCGGGCGACGCCCTGGTGTACGCGGACTTCTCGGCCCTGCACGTGGTGCCGCTGGGCAAGGACGGCAAGCCCGGCAAGGAGCGTGTCCTGCCGCTGCCTGGGGCGCCGGGACCACGGGCCGAGGCGACGTACGACCGCTCGGGCGGGACCTATCTGGACCAGGAGATCCGCCCGCCGTCGGTGCTGCCGATCGGCGGCGTGGCCCACGTCGTGTTCGACACGGGGACCGTCGTCTCGGTCGCGCTCCCCGGCGATAAGGAGTAGCCCGGTGCTGAAGCCGTTTCCCGCCGGACAGCCCCCGCGTCTCGTCGGCCCCTACCGGCTGCTCGCCGGAATCGGCGCGGGCGGCATGGGCGAGGTGCACCTCGCCTGCCGGGCGGACGCACCGACGGCCGACCCGTACCGGATGGTCGCGGTGAAGACCGTCCGGAGCGACCTGGAGGTCGACGGGGACTTCCGGACCCGGTTCCGGCGGGAGATCGCTGCGGCGCGGACGGTGGACGGACCGGGCGTGGCGCGGCTCGTGGACGCCGACGCCGACGCGCCCTCGCCGTGGCTGGCGACCGAGTACGTGCCGGGTCCCTCGCTCGCGGAGGCGGTCGTACGGTCGGGCGCGCTGCCCGCCCCGGCGGTGCGGGCGCTGGGCGTCGCCCTGGCCACGGCCCTCGCCGACGTGCACCGGGTGAAGGTGCTCCACCGGGACCTCAAGCCGGCGAACGTGCTGCTCGGCACGGCCGGACCCAAGCTGATCGACTTCGGCATCGCGCACGCCTTCGAGGCGACCGCGCTGACCTCGACCGGTCTGGTGGTGGGCTCCCCCGGCTTCATGTCGCCGGAGCACCTGGCCGGCAGCCGGGCGGTAGTGCCCGCGTCGGACGTGTTCTGTCTGGGCGCGGTCCTCGCGTTCGCGGCGAGCGGCCGGGGGCCGTTCCAGGACGACGAGATGGCCGCCGTGGTCTACCGGATCATCCGCGCCGACGCCGACCTCGACGGGGTGCCGGAGGAGCTGCGGCCGACCGTGGAGCGGTGTCTGCGGCTCGACCCGGCGGAGCGGCCGACGCCGACGGAGCTGGTGGGGCTGCTCGGGGGCGGGGCCGGGCCCGAGGTCTTCCCGTGGCCGGGCGGAGTGCTGTCGCTGCTCGCCGAGTACGGTGAGGCGGCCCGGACGGTCGGCGAGGCCGCGGCCTCGGGCGCGGGCGTGGCGGACCTGCCGACGCTCGGCCCGGTGGTGCCGTACTCCCCCACCGCGATGACGGGCCGGCCGGCGTCCCCGGCCGGCGCCCCCGTGGAGCCGCGCCGTCGCCCGTGGGGCGCCGTCCTGGCGGGCGCGGTGGCGGTGGCCGTCCTGGCGACCGTGGGTGTGGTGCTGCTGAACCGGAACGACGGGGACGGGGGCGCGTCCACGGGCGGGGTCGCGGGACCCTCCGTCTCGGCGGGAGCCTCGACCGGTGCTTCGCCCGGCGCCACCGGGACTCCGGGTGCCACCACGCTGAGCCGGGTCGTCCCGCCGTACGGCGGGGAGGGCCGCACCAACGACTTCGGCGCGGCGGGCACGGACCAGGGCCACCGCCCGGCGGGGTGGGCGCCCTGGAGCACGAGGACCGAGGCGACCGACGGCGCCTGCTCCCTCTCCCCGAAGGTGCTGGTCTGCGCGGGCACCGGCGGCGCGCTCACCGGGCTCGACGCGGCGGACGGCCGCGCGCTGTGGTCGGTCCCGGCGACCACCAACGCCGAAGGGCTGTACGCCACGGCGCAGTACCCGGCGGTCGTCGGCGACCGGGTGTTCGTCACGACCGCGGCGGGGACCGTCGCCTACGGCCTCCGGGACGGCAAGGTGAAGGGCACGCTGCCCGGACCGGGCACCGGCTGGGCGCCGAAGGGTTCCGACCTGGCCGACGGCGTCCTCTACGTCACCCACGTCAACATGGCGGACGCGCGGCTGAACGGTCTCGTGACGGCCGTGAAGCTCGGTGGGAGCGGGACCGAGGTGGGCCGTCAGCTGTGGCGGAGCGAGCTCGACCAGGTGCCCGAGCAGCCGGTGGCGGCGAACGGACGGGTGTACGTGCCCCTCGGGACCGTACCCGTGGCACTCGACGCGCGGACCGGGAAGGAGACGGCGCGCGGCACGGAGGGCTGCCCGAGGATCACGGTGCACGAGGGCGGCGGCAGCGTGCTCTGCTCCGGCACGCAGGACGGCTCGGTGGGCGTGCTCGACGCCGGGTCGCTGAAGCGGCAGCGCTCCCTCGGCCTCGGAGTGACGGCCGGCCCCGCCGTGAACGCGGACGGCCTGGTGGCGGTCGCGAACGGGCAGACCGTGAGCGTCTACGACCTGCGGAGCGGGCAGCGCCGCTGGACCTGGCTCGCGCCCGTGACCTCGGGCGATCCGCAGCGCGTCTACTTCGCGGGCGACCGGGTGATCACGGTGGGCAAGGGCGAGGTGACCTCCGTCCCCGCGGCGGGCCCCGTCGGCGACGGGGACTACGAGACCTTCCGGGCCAGGCTGCCGGAAGGCTTCGACCCGCAGGCCACCGGAGACGCGCTGGCCGCCGGAGGGGCGGTCTTCCTCGCCCTCCCCGACGGCCTCGTCGTCTCCGGGTACCTGCCCTGACCGGCGCCGGGCAGGGTCACCCCCGCCGGTTCACACCGTCGCCGAGCGGTACTTGCGGACCGCCAGGGTCCGGAAGACCACCAGGATGGTCAGCGAGAAGATGATCGACGCCCAGATCGAGTTCCGCATCGGCCAGGCGTCCGAGGTGACCACGCCCGGGTTGCCGAAGAGCACGCGGCAGGCCTGGACGGTGGCGCTGAACGGGTTCCACTCGGCGATGTGGCGGATCCACGGGGTCATGCCCTCCGTGGGCACGAACGCGTTCGAGATGAACGTGACCGGGAAGAGCCAGATCAGGCCGCCGGAGGTGGCCGCCTCCGGAGTGCGGACGGAGAGGCCGATCAGCGCGCCGATCCAGGAGAAGGCGTAGCCGAGGAGGAGCAGCAGGCCGAAGGCGCCCAGCGCCTTGGGGACGCCCTCGTGGATCCGCCAGCCGACGAGGAGCGCGACGATCGCGAGGACCACCAGGGTGAGGGCGGTCTGCACGAGGTCGGCGAGGGTGCGGCCGGTGAGCACCGCGCCCCGGGCCATCGGCAGGGAGCGGAACCGGTCGATGAGGCCCTTGTGCATGTCGTCGGCGATGCCCGCGCCCGCGCCGGCCGTGGCGAAGGTGACCGTCTGGGCGAAGATGCCCGCCATGAGGAACTCGCGGTACTCCTGGGGGCTGGTGCTGCCGTCGACGACCATCGAGCCGCCGAAGACGTAGCTGAACAGCACCACGAACATGACGGGCTGGATGAGCCCGAAGATGACCATCTCGGGGATGCGGGTCATCCGGATGAGGTTGCGCTTGGCGACGACCAGGGAGTCGCCGATCGACTGGGCGATTCCGCCCCGCGGCTTCGGGGCCGGCGGGGCCTTTCGGTCCTCGGTCAGGGTGGTCACGCCGTCTCCTTCGCGCGCTTGCGGCCGTGGCCGACCTTCTCCTGGGGCCCGCCGTTCTCCTCCTCCGCCCGCTCGGCCGCGTGGCCGGTGAGGGAGATGAAGACGTCGTCGAGGGTGGGGCGGCGCAGTCCGATGTCGTCGATCTCGACGCCGACGGCGTCCAGGTCCCTGATGACCTCGGCGAGCAGCTTGGCGCCGCCGGCGACGGGGACGGTCAGCCTGCGGGTGTGGTCCTCGACGGAGACCTCGCCGCGGCCGGTGCCCGCGATGCCGTAGCGGGCGAGCACGTCCCGGGCGCCGGTGATCATGCCCGGTTCGTGGACGACGACCTCGACGCGCTCGCCGCCCGTCTGGGCCTTGAGCTGGTCGGCGGTGCCGCGCGCGATGACCTTGCCGTGGTCGACGACGCAGATGTCGTGGGCGAGGTGGTCGGCCTCCTCCAGGTACTGGGTGGTGAGCAGCAGGGTCGTACCGCCCGCGACGAGTTCCTTGATGACCTCCCACAGGCCCTGCCGGTTGCGGGGGTCGAGGCCGGTGGTCGGCTCGTCCATGAACATGACCGGCGGGGAGACGACGAGGGCGGCCGCGAGGTCGAGGCGGCGGCGCATGCCGCCGGAGTACGTCTTGGCGGGGCGGTCGGCGGCGTCGGCGAGGTTGAAGCGGTCGAGGAGTTCACCCGCCCGCTGCTTCGCCGCCTTCGCCTTCATCTGGTAGAGCTGGCCGACCATCTGGAGGTTCTCGCGGCCGGTGAGGTACTCGTCGACGGCCGCGAACTGGCCGGAGAGCCCGATCGAGCGGCGCACCTCGTTGGGGTGCTTGAGGACGTCGATCCCGGCGACGACGGCCCGGCCGCTGTCGGGCTGGAGGAGGGTGGTCAGCACGCGCACGGCGGTCGTCTTCCCCGCGCCGTTCGGGCCGAGCAGACCGAGGACCGTGCCTTCGGGCACGTCGAGGTCCACTCCGTCCAGAGCTCGTACGTCACCGAAGGTCTTCACCAGACCCTCGGCGTAGATCGCGCCTGGCATGTGGGTTCTCCCAGGAAACGGGGGCGTTTCCCACCGATCCTAGGTTTGCGGGGCGCACCTCGCCCAGTGAATTTGTGACCCGCGCCACATGATCTTGCTCGGGGGCGGGTGGTACGGGTCGATCAGTCCAGCACCGTGTACCCGGCGTCCCGCAGCGCGTCCGCCACCTCCCGGCAGTGCTCCGGGCCCTTCGTCTCCAGGTGCAGTTCGACCTCCGCCTCGGTCAGGCCGAGCCGCGGGTCGGTCCGTACGTGGCTGACGTCCAGGACGTTCGCGTCGGACACCGTGAGGACCGCGAGCAGGGTCGCTAGGGCGCCCGGCCGGTCCGTGACCCGCAGCCGCAGGCTCAGGTAGCGGCCGCCCGCCGCCATGCCGTGCCGGAGGATGCGCTGGAGCAGCAGCGGGTCGACGTTCCCGCCGGACAGCACCGCGACCACCGGCCCCCGGAAGGCCTTCGGGTCGCTGAGCAGGGCCGCGACCGGGCTGGCGCCCGCCGGTTCGACGAGTAGCTTGGCCCGTTCCAGGCAGAGCAGCAGCGCGGAGGAGAGGGCGTCCTCGGAGACCGTGACGATCTCGTCGACGTACTCCCGGACCAGCGCGAACGGCACGTCGCCGGGCCGTCCCACCTTGATGCCGTCGGCCATCGTCACCGGTGCCTCGACGGCGACCGGGTGTCCGGCCGCCAGGGAGGGCGGGTAGGCGGCCGCGCCCTCCGCCTGCACGCCGACGACCTTCACGTCCGGACGCACCGACTTCACCGCGAGCCCGACGCCGGCCGCGAGACCACCGCCGCCGACGCCCACGAGGATCGTCCGGACCTCCGGGCACTGCTCCAGGATCTCCAGGCCGACCGTGCCCTGCCCGACGATGATGTCGGGGTGGTCGAAGGGGTGGATGAAGACGGCCCCGGTCTCCCGCGCGTACCGCTCCGCCGCCGCGAGCGTCTCGTCCACGACATGGCCGTGCATCCGGACGTCGGCGCCGTACTCCCGGGTCGCCGCGACCTTCGGGAGCGGGGCGCCGACCGGCATGAAGACGGTGGCGTGCACGCCGAGCAGTCGCGAGGCGAGCGCCACACCCTGCGCGTGGTTGCCCGCCGAGGCGGCGACGACCCCGGCCGCCCGCTCCTCGGGCCGCAGCCCGGCGATCCGTACGTACGCCCCGCGCAGTTTGAAGGAGCCGGTCCGCTGGAGGTTCTCGCACTTGAGGTGCACGGGCGCCCCCACCAGCGACGACAGATGGCGGCTCCCCTCCATCGCCGTCGTCCGGGCCACCCCGGACAGCATCTTCTGCGCCCCCCGCACGTCGTCGAGCATCAGCCGGTGCAAGGGGTCTGGCGTACGGAAGCTCATGACAGCAAGTCTCGCAGCTCACGGCCCTGGTGGCCGCCCGGCGGACAGGTGCTCCAGCGGGTTTGCGCAGCCCCGGTACGGACCTCCCCGGGGCCGCGTACTCTGTCCCCCACCAACCGACCACCCCCGCACGAGAGAGACCCCAGCCATGCCCACATCTCAGGACATGACGACTGAGCTCGACCCCGGTCTCCTCGATGCCCTCCAGCACCAGGTGGCCGTCTTCGCCCGCCGTGCGGAGCAGACCCGCCTCGGCGGCACCGGCCAGCTCCGCAACTCGATGGACCGCGCCGCCTACCTCCTCCTCAACCGGCTCGACCAGGAAGGCCCGATGGGAGTCAAGGCGCTGGCGGCGGGCATGGGCATCGACTCGTCGACCGTCACCCGCCAGGTCGCCCCGCTCGTCGACTCCGGCCTGGTGAAGCGGACTTCACACCCGGAGGACGGGCGCGCGGTCGTGCTGCAGCTCTCGGCGCGCGGCCTGGCCCGGCTGGAGGAGGTGCGTTCCTCGCGCCGTCAGCTGATGGTCGAGGTCACCGAGGGCTGGACGCCGGACGAGCGCGCCTCCTTCTGCACCCTGCTGACCCGCTTCAACACCGCGCTGTCCGCACGGCAGTCGGCGCACGCGGGCCAGGCGGGTCACGCGGCGGCGGAGTCCCCGGCGGCGTCCGACGACACGGCGGCGGCTCCGTCCGCGCACGAGGGACCGGGCGAGTCCGTACCCGCCTCTTGACCCCGGCCCCGCGCTGCCCTCAGATGAGGACGTGACAGGTCGGCGGAGCGGACGCGGCACCCAACACGCCTACCGCACCCGGGAGTTCGAGACTTTCGTGGCCGGGGCGGCGGGCCGGCTGCTGCACGCCGCGACCCTCCTGACCGCCGAGACCCGCACCCGCGCCCCGCACGCCCAGGCCCTCCTGACCGCCGCCCTCGCGCACACCTACGCGGTCTGGGACCGGACGCGCCACGAGGACCCGTACGAACTCACCCGGCGCGAGCTCGCCGCCCGCTTCGCGCGCACCGCCTGGCGGCATCACCGCGGCCACGGCGGCGTGCTCTCCGCGCTCACGCCGCGGGAGCGGCTCGTCGTCGTCCTCCGCCTGTACGAAGGGGTCGCCGAGGAGCAGGTCGCGGCGCTGCTCGGACTCTCCGAGGTCCGGGTCCGTGCCGTCCACGCCCGCGCGGTCGCCACGCTCAGGGCGGCCGCCCGGCGTCCTTCGGGCGGGCGGGGGTCCGCCGCGTGACCCGGCACGAGGACAGGGAGGCCGCGGTCCGGCGGCTCCTCGACACCCCGCACCCGCCCGTCCCCCGCGACCTCGCGTCGCGGGCCGCGGCGCGCGGGGCCCGGCGGCTCCGCCGCGCCCGGAGGGTACGCGGGGCGCTGTGGGCCCTGGGCGTGATCGCCGCACTCGCGTTCCTGGTGTGGGCGTCGACGGTCCGCCCCTGGGAGGCTCCTCCGGCCGGGACGACGCCGCCGCTCGAAGGCTGGTGAGAACGGACCTAGGCTGGAGGGACGATGGCACCTCCAGGTGCCGAGGAGGCTGACATGACCAGGAAAGTCGCCGACTGCCGCAGTACACCGAGCGTCATGAACTGCACCCTCACCATCAGCGGTGAGGAGGAGGAAGTGGTGCGGGCCGCGGTGGATCACGCCGTCTCCGTCCACGGCCACGCGGACACCCTGGAACTGCGGTCCGAGGTCCGCGCCGGGCTGGTGGACGAGAAGGTCCCCGCCTGACGCCCGCGCCCGGCACACGCGCCCGACACGTCCGCCCGGCACACACGGCGGGGGCCGGGCGGACGCCCCGTACGCCGGGAACGTCCGCCCGGCCCCGTACCGACCGCCCTACTGGCCCAGCGCCTGGCGCAGGTCCGCCAGCAGGTCGTCGACGTTCTCGATGCCCACCGAGAGGCGGACCAGGTCGGCGGGGACCTCCAGGGCCGAGCCCGCGACGCTCGCGTGCGTCATCCGGCCCGGGTGCTCGATCAGCGACTCGACGCCGCCCAGCGACTCACCGAGCGTGAAGAGCCGCGCGCGGTTGCAGACCTCGACCGCCGCGTCCTCGCCGCCCTTCACGCGGAAGGAGATCATGCCGCCGAAGGAACGCATCTGCTTGGCCGCGATCTCGTGCCCCGGGTGCTCCGGGAGACCCGGGTAGAGGACCTGGGTGACCTTAGGGTGCTGGGTCAGCATGTCGGCGATCCTCGTCGCGTTCTCGCTGTGCCGGTCCATCCGGACCGCCAGGGTCTTGATGCCGCGCAGCACGATCCACGAGTCGAAGGGACCGGCGACCGCGCCCATCGCGTTCTGGTGGTAGGCCAGCTCCTCGCCGAGCGCCTCGTCGGCCGTCACCAGCGCGCCGCCGACGACGTCGGAGTGACCGCCCATGTACTTGGTCAGCGAGTGCACGACGACGTCCGCGCCGAGCGCCAGCGGCTGCTGGAGGTACGGCGAGGCGAAGGTGTTGTCGACGACGAGCCTCACGCCGGCCGCCCGGGCCACGCCCGCGACGGCCTCGATGTCGGTGATGCCGAGGAGCGGGTTCGACGGGGTCTCGACCCAGATCAGCTTCGTACGGTCGTTGACGGCCGCCCGCACCGAGGCGATGTCCGAGGTGTTCGCCACCGAGAAGTCCACGCCCCAGCGCTGCACGACCTTGGCGAAGAGCCGGAACGTGCCGCCGTAGGCGTCGTTCGGGATGACCACGTGGTCGCCCGGCGCGAGGAGCGCGCGCAGCAGGCAGTCCTCGGCGGCCAGGCCCGAGGCGAAGGCGAGACCGCGCCGGCCGCCCTCCAGGGCCGCCAGGTTCTCCTCCAGGGCGGTACGGGTCGGGTTGGCGCTGCGGCTGTACTCGTAGCCGCCGCGCAGCCCGCCCACGCCGTCCTGCTTGTAGGTGGACACCTGGTAGATGGGCGGGACGACCGCGCCGGTCAGCGGGTCGGCGGTGTTGCCCGCGTGGATCGCACGGGTCTCGAAGCTCTGGTGGGTGTGCTGGTCGCTCATGGTCAGGAGCGTAGTGCCGCACGGCCCCCGTCGCCTCGTTCGTCTCATCGGGTGTCCTGGACAATGGACACATGGAGATTCTCTGGTTCCTGATCGCGCTGGGGCTGCTGTTCGCCGTCCTCGGCCCCTACGTGCTGCGCCGACGCGGCGGCGGGATCCGCCAGGTCGCGCCCGGCGCACCGGACGCGGCGGATCCGGAGGCGTACGGCTTCGTCCGACAGGAGGACCAGGACGTACGGCTCCCGGGCGCCGACGACGAACTCCTGCACGTCCTCGACGTCGTCCAGGCCACCCAGGACTGGCGGGCCGCCTCGCGGCTGCTCGCCGCCACCGACAAGGACGGCGAGGTGCGCTGGCAGCGCGTCCAGGCCTTCGCGGGCGCCGCGTCCCTGGAGCTCCAGGAGCGGCCGGGCGTCGGCGGCGCGTGGCTGCGGAGCTGGCGGGCGGAGGCCCCGAAGGACGCGGGTGGCGCGGCCGTGCACGCCGAGTTCCTTGTGCAGCAGGCCTGGCGCTCCTCGGCGGCCGGGACCGACGACTTCCGGATCATCCTGGAGGAGGGGCTGAAGGTCACCGAGGAGGCGGCGCTGCTCGCTCCGGGCGATCCGGTCCCGTACATCACGCGGCTGGCCGTGGCGCGCGGACTCGGCTACGGGCACGAGCAGTTCGACCAGGTGTGGGCGAAGGTGATCGACCGGGCGCCGCAGCACATGGGCGCGCACCTGGCGGCCCTGCACTACTGGTGCGAGAAGTGGCACGGCTCGCGCGAGGAGGCCGACCACTTCGCGACGACGGCCGCGGCGCGCGCCCCGCGGGGCTCCCTGCTCGCGGCGCTGCCGCTGTTCGCGGTGTACGAGCACGTGCCGGACGTGGTGCTCGTACAGGACTTCTTCCGTACGGCGGTGGTGTCCAAAGCGATGGACGGCGCGCTGTACGCGGTCCACTCGGCCCGGCCCGACGACCCGATGCTCGCGCACGTGCGGCACCTGCTGGTCTGGTTCCTGGTGCGGGGCGCGCGCTGGACGGAGGCCATGCACCAGCTGGTGCGGGTCGACGGGCACGTGGGCGCGGTGCCGTGGACGCTGAGCGGGGACCCGGCGGCGGAGTTCACGGTCTTCCGGAACCTGGCGGTGGCGGGGTACGAGGCGAACGGCGGGAACCCGGCGTCGCTGCCGCGCTGACGGACCGGCGGGCGGTACTCCGGCGGGCGGTGGGGAATCCCCCACCGCCCGCCGGCGTTGTGACCACTGCCGACCGTCGAGGAGAGATGCAGCATGTTCCTGTCCCGCACCCCCGTCCTCCCCACCCCCGAGCAGGCCCTGCGCGGCCGTCCCGAGCCGGAGTTCTCGGTCCCCGAGCGCCACACCGTCCTCGGCAACGCCCTCCTCGGCCCGTACCCGGAGGGCCTGGAGGTCGCCGACTTCGCCCTGGGCTGTTTCTGGGGCGCCGAGCGCAAGTTCTGGCAGGCCGACGGCGTCTGGACGACCCTCGTCGGCTACCAGGGCGGCTACACGCCGAACCCGGCGTACGAGGAGGTCTGCTCGGGCCTGACCGGCCACACCGAGGCCGTCCGGGTCGTCTTCGACCCGTCGAAGGTCTCGTACGAGTCCCTCCTGAAGCTCTTCTGGGAGTCCCACGACCCGACCCAGGGCTTCCGCCAGGGCAACGACGTGGGCACCCAGTACCGCTCGGCGGTCTACACCCACACCCCCGCCCAGGCGGCGACGGCGGAGTCCTCCCGCGAGGCCTACCAGAAGGTCCTGACGGGCTCCGGCTACGGCACGATCAGCACGGAGATCCTCCCGGCGGAGGGCCGGACCTTCTATCCGGCGGAGGGATATCACCAGCAGTACCTGGACAAGAACCCGGGCGGCTACTGCGGCATCGGCGGCACGGGCGTCTCGTGCCCGATCGGTGTGGCGAAGGCCGACGGCTGACGGTCCGGGGACCGGGCTTCGCCGGATGAGTTTCGGAACCTCCGCGCGGCGGGTGCGGGACGAGCGGGTGACGGCCGCGCGGCGGTACCGGGCGCTGCGGTGTGCCGTCGGGGAGTACGGGCCGCTCGGCTTCCACGCGACCTGGGCCTATCTGGCCGCGACGGCCGTGCCCTCGCCGGATATCCGGCGGGACACGGCCGCGCTGCTGCGCGCGCTCGATATCCTGGAGACGAGCAGGGCGGCGAGGATCGAGGAGATCGCGGTCTTCGCGGCCCGCCGCCGCGTGGAGAAGGCCGCGGGTGTGCGGGTGCCCCGGAGCGACGATCCTCTGGCGCGGCCCTGGCGGCCTCGCTGGCCCGGCGGGGCCGGGCCCTCGCGTCTGGGGCTCGTCGCCGCCGTGGCGAACCGCCGCGCCGCGTTCCTCGGCGGCCCTGCCCCCGACCCGTCAGACGACCTCCAGGGCCGGCTGGCGGACCTCCACGGTCGTCTCGACGCCTGCGCGGCGGCCTATCTCGGCGCGCTCGGGCAGGTCGACGGTCGGGACGGGCCGGGCGACGTCATCGCCGGCATCCGTCAGCACCTCACCCCCGGCTTCGCTCCGCTGAACGTGGCCCTCCTCCCCTGGCTGCGCTTCGCCGAACTCCTGGACTACGCCGTAAAAGCAGCGGCGGCACCGCACCCCCGGTAGCTACACTCGCCGGCATGGGTGCGTTCTACTTCTTTCTCTGATTCCGGCCGAGGACACGGTCCGACCCGCTGATCCGGCGCCCTCGGGGCGCGGCAGTGGTGGTCCCGGTGTCCCCTCCCCGGCCCGAACGCCCCCCAGCACCCAGGGAAAGATCCCATGCGCGACCGCGCCCAGTTGACCCTCAAGGACGTCTCCAAGTCCTACGGGGACCGCTCCGTCCTCGACCAGCTCACGCTCACCGTCCGCCCCGGCGAGAAGGCCGCTGTCATCGGCGAGAACGGCTCCGGCAAATCCACCCTGCTCCGGCTCCTGGCCGGGGCCGAGGCGCCCGACACCGGAGAGATGACCGTCCGCTTCCCCGGCGGCGTCGCTCGGCTCGCCCAGACGCTCGCCGAGACCCTCGGCCTCGGGCCCGAGCACACCGTGCGGGACGCCGTCGACGCGGCGCTCGCAGAACTCCGCGCCATGGAACGGGAGATGCGGGACGCCGAGGAGACCCTCGGCTCCGCCACCCCCGAGGAACTCCTCGCATACGGGGAACTCGCCGCCCGCTACGAGGAACGGGGCGGCTACCAGACCGACGCCCGGGTGGACGCCGCCCTGCACGGGCTCGGCCTCGGCCATGTCCCGTACGAGCGCCGCGTCGGCACGCTCTCCGGCGGCGAGCAGTCGCGGCTCTCCCTGGCCTGCATCCTCGCCTCGGGCGCCGAGCTGCTGCTCCTCGACGAACCGACGAACCACCTCGACCGTGCCGCCACCGACTGGCTGGAGGAACGGCTGCGCACCCACCGCGGCACCGTGGTCGCGGTCACCCACGACCGGGCGTTCCTCGAGGGCATGGCGACCACGATCCTGGAGGTCGACCGTGACACCCGCGAGGTGACCCGGTACGGCGACGGCTGGTCCGGCTACCGCGCGGCGAAGGCCGCGGCCCGCCGCCGCCGAGCGCAGGAGCACGAGGAGTGGCGGGAGGAACTGGCCCGTACGGAGGAGCTGGTGGCGGCGGCCGGGCAGCGGCTCGCCGGGGCGGGGAAGGACCCCCGGCAGGGCTTCGGCAAGCACCGCCGCTCGCACGAGAACAAGCTGTCGGGCCAGGTCAGGGCGGCCCGGGTCAGGCTGGAGCAGCTGCGGAGGTTCCCGGTCCCGGCACCGCCGGAACCCCTGCGCTTCACGGCCCGGATCGCGGCGCCGGCCGCGGACGCCGAAGGAGGCTCCGTCGACGGGACGCTCGCCGAGCTCGTCGACGTCGTCGTGGGCGAGCGGTTGCGGATCGACAAGCTGCGGGTCTCGGCCGGGGACCGGCTGCTCGTCTCCGGGCCCAACGGCGCCGGCAAGACGACCCTGCTCCGGGTCCTCGCCGGGGACCTGCGCCCCGACAGCGGGACGGTCGGCCGCGCGGGCCGGGTCGGCCGGCTGCGCCAGGAGCTGCCCACCGTAGCGTCCCCGAAGCCGCTGCTCACGGAGTACGCGGCCGGGCGTCCCGGTCCGCCCGAGGAGTACGCGGCGGAGCTGCTCGCCCTCGGGCTCTTCCGGGAGGAGGATCTGTCGGTGCCGGTGGCCCGGCTCTCGGTGGGCCAGCAGCGCCGCCTGGAGCTGGCCCGGCTGGTGACCCGGCCGGCCGATCTGCTCGTCCTGGACGAGCCGACCAACCATGTGGCGCTTTCCCTGGTGGAGCACCTGGAGGCGGCCCTGGCCGCCTTCCCGGGCGCGGTGGTCGCGGTCTCCCACGACGAACGCTTCCGCGCGGGCTTCGGCGGCCGGCGCTTGGAGCTCCGCTCAGGCCGGGTCGCCTGACGCGGCCCGCATGGCCGCGGCCGTCGCAGCCGGGTCGTACCCGGCGGCGACCCCGTCGACCAGGAGGACGTCGCCCGCCATGTGGCGGGTGCGGAGGGGGATCAGCTCCTGGTAGGCGGCGGAGTCGTACCAGGCGCGGGCCTTCTCGTACGTCGGGAAGGCGATGAGCACGACGGCGCCGGGCCAGTCGCCCTCCAGGACCTCGCGGTCGGGTGCGCCGTGGACGAGGAAGCGGCCGCCGAAGGGGTCGAGGGTGGACTGGACGCGCTCGATGTACACGAAGACCTCCTCGTCGAGGACGGGCTTCGGGTGCAGGTTTCCGATGGCGTATGCGGTCATGACGCAAGAGTGCCGGGGCATGCCGTCCGGGGTCGATTACCCCGGAGGTCATGCCCCGGCGCGCATGCCGTCGAGCCGGGTGCCGGGCGTCCGTCGACCGTCGACGTCAGCCGGGACCGAGGTCGGGGTCGGGACCGGCGGCCCGTGGCGCGGGGCCCGTGGCGCGCCGCCCGTGGCGCGCCGCCCCTGGGCTCAGATCGTCGACGCGTCGATCACGAAGCGGTAGCGGACGTCGCTCGCGATGACCCGCTCGTACGCCTCGTTGATCCGGTCCGCGTCGATCACCTCGATCTCGGCGCCCAGTCCGTGCGACGCGCAGAAGTCGAGCATCTCCTGGGTCTCGGCGATGCCGCCGATCATCGAGCCGGCGAGGGTCCTGCGGCCGCCGATCAGGGAGAAGAGGCTGACCGAGACGGGCTCCTCGGGGGCGCCGACGTTCACCAGGGCGCCGTCCGTCTTGACGAGGCCCAGGTAGGCGTCGAAGTCCAGCGGCGCGGAGACCGTGGAGATCACCAGGTCGAAGGTGCCGGCGAGCTCGGTGAAGGTCGCCGGGTCGCTGGTGGCGTAGTAGTGGTCGGCGCCCAGCTTCAGGCCGTCCTCCTGCTTCTTCAGCGACTGGCTGAGGACGGTCACCTCGGCGCCGAGGGCGTGGGCGATCTTGACGCCCATGTGGCCGAGGCCGCCGAGACCGACGATCGCGACCTTCTTGCCCGGGCCGGCCTTCCAGTGGGCGAGCGGCGAGTAGAGGGTGATGCCGGCGCAGAGCAGCGGGGCCGCCTCGTCGAGGCCGATGCCCTCGGGGATGCGCAGGGTGTAGTTCTCGTCGACGACGATGTGGCTGGAGTAGCCGCCGTAGGTGGGTTCGCCGTTCTTGTCGACGGCGTTGTACGTGCCGGTCATGCCCCGCTCGCAGTACTGCTCCAGGCCCTGGAGGCAGTACGCGCACTCGCGGCACGAGTCGACGAAGCAGCCGACGCCGACCCGGTCGCCGACCTGGAACCCGGTGACCCCGGGGCCGACCTCCGCGACGATTCCGGCGATCTCGTGGCCGGGGACCATCGGGAAGATGCCCTCGCCCCATCCGTCGCGCGCCTGGTGGATGTCGGAGTGGCAGATGCCGGCGTACTTGATGTCGATGAGGACGTCGTGCTCGCCGACGGGGCGGCGCGGCACGGTGGTGCGCTCCAGCGGGGCGTTGGCGGCGGGTGCGGCGTAGGCGGGGACGGTGGTCACGTTCGTGGTCATGGCTCCAGCCTGCGGGAGCGCGCCGCATTCACCCAGCCACCTGTTCTGCCTACGTCCAGCGTGCCTACCACTGGCAGGGACAGGAACACCCGTCCGTCGAGGCGTACGGCCTGGGATAATCGGGACGCATGGATCCCAGTGCCGAACTCAGTGAATTCCTGCGCTCGCGCCGGGCCCGGCTGAAGCCCGAGGACGTGGGTCTGCCCGACTTCGGGCGCCATCGCCGGGTGCCGGGGTTGCGCCGGGAGGAGCTCGCGCAGCTGGCCGGGGTCTCGGTGGCGTACTACACGCGGCTCGAACAGGGCAACGGACGGAACGTCTCCACCGAGGTGCTCGACTCCATCGCCCGGGCGCTCCGTCTGAGCGACACCGAGCGGGCCCATCTGACGCACCTCGCGAAGCCGACGGTGAAGAAGCGGCAGCGGGCGGCGATAGCCCGTCCGCAGCGGGTCCGTCCGGGCCTCACGCATCTGCTGGACTCGATGGACGGGGTGCCCGCCTTCCTGCTGGGCCGCCGCCTCGACGTGCTGGCCTGGAACCGGATGGCGCGGGCGCTGATGGGCGACTTCGCCGCGTGGGAGCCGGAGGAGCGGAACATGGCCCGGATGGTCTTCCGGGATCCGAACGCGCGCGACCTGTACGTCGACTGGGAGTGCAAGGCGGTCGAGGTCGTGAGTGTGCTGCGGCTGTACGCGGGCTGCTATCCGGACGATCCGCAGCTGCTGGCGCTCGTCGGCGAACTGTCGGTGAAGAGCGAGGAGTTCCGCTCGCTGTGGGCGGCGCACACGGTGACCGACAAGGGGCACGGCACGAAGCGGCTGCGGCATCCGCTGGTGGGTGAGATGACCCTGTCGTACGAGTCGATGAAGGTGGCCGGCGACGATCCGGACCTGGTGCTCGTGACGTACCAGGCGGAGCCGGGGACGGCCTCGGCGGACGCGCTGCGGCTGCTCGCGCGGTGGGGCGTGGACGAGAACGTGGACCTGGACGTACGGAAGTAGCCACGCACCGGCCCGCTGACGGAAGCGGCCCCCTCCGGGCGAGGAGGGGGCCGCTTCCGTGTGTTCCGGGGGTGGATCAGACCGCGGAGCCGGCCTTCCACTCCGACCAGCTCATGTTCCAGCCGTTGAGGCCGTTGTCGGGGGCGATCGTCTTGTCCTTGGAGTTCTTGACGATCACGACGTCACCGACGATCGAGTGGTCGAAGAGCCAGGCGGCCTGCTGGTTGGGGTCGCCCGCGCCCTTGGCGTCGTTCAGGCCGACGCAGCCGTGGCTGGTGTTGGCCGAGCCGAAGATCGAGTCCGGGCCCCAGTAGTTGCCGTGGATGAAGGTGCCCGACGTGGACAGGCGCATCGCGTGCGGCACGTCCTTGATGTCGTACTCGCCCTTGCCGTCGTCATCGGTGAAGCCGACGGTGGCGCCGTTCATCCGGGTCTCCTTGAACTTCTCGGAGATCACCATCTGACCGTTGTAGGTCGGGTTCTCCGGGGAGCCGGCGGAGATCGGGATGGTCTTGATCGTCTTGCCGTCCTGGGTGACCGTCATGGTCTTGGTGGCGACGTCGACGGTGGAGACCTGGTTGCGGCCGATCTTGAAGGTGACGGTCTTCTGCTGGACGCCGAAGACACCGTCGGCGCCCTCGACGCCGTCGAGGTCCAGCTTCAGGGTGACCGTCGAGCCCTCGGTCCAGTAGTCGTCCGGGCGGAAGTCGACGCGCTGGGAGTTGAACCAGTGCCCGACGACCTCCTGACCGCTGCTGGAGGTGACGGTGATACCGCCCTGGACGGCCTTCTTGTCGGTGATCGCCTTGTTGAAGTTGATCGAGACCGGCATGCCGACGCCGACGGTCGAGCCGTCCTCCGGCGTGAAGTTGCCGATGAAGCTGTTGGCCTTGGAGACCGTGGTGAACGAGGAGTTCTCGTGCGCCTCCAGGCCTTCGGCGTCCGTGGCGGTGGCGGCGATCTTGTAGACCGTGGCCCGCTCGAGCTGGCCGCTGGGCTTCCAGCTGAGGCCGTCGGCCGCTATCTCGCCCTTGACCTCCTCGCCCTCGGCGGAGGTCATGGAGACCTCGGTGAGCTTGCCCTCGGCGACGGTGACCTTGGCGTCGTTGTTGATGGAGGCGTTCTGCGCGCCGTTCTTCGGCGAGATGGTGATCTGCGCCTTGGAGGTCTTCTGCGCTGCCGCCTCGTCGACCTGGGCCTGTGACTGCGGCGTCGCGGAACCGGAGGCGCCCGCGCCCTTGTCGCCGTCGCTGCACGCCGAGAGCACCAGCACACCGCCGAGCACGGCGGCCGCGGCGGCCAGGCTCCTGCGGTGCTTGCCGTCCGTCATCACACGCTTCTCCATCGTCGCCGATTCCCTGCCAACGTCTTCTATGAACCCCATGACACCCCGTCCGGTTCCGGGAGCGGAGCGTTTGTGGGGAACGCCACTGTTCGACACGCACCGGCGGTCCGTCCGGTTCCCAGATCGGGGCGCCGGTCGCACCACAGGCCCCGGGACGCCGTCCCGGGGCCTGTGAACAGGGCGGATACCGGTCCTACGACCGGTCGTCGTCGTCTTCCTCCGCCCCATCCTCCTCGCCGAGGTCCCACTCCAGCGCGTCGGGGTCGTACTCGATCTCCTCACTGCTCCAGGAGGCCTGGACCATCTCGATGCCGGGGACCTCGCGGATCAGGTCGAAGGGCTCGACGAGGTACGCGAGGGCCTCGGCGCTGTCCTCGCGCACGGCGGCGCGGGCGGGCACCCGCTCCTCCTCGGGCATGAACTCGTCGGCGCCGATCCGGGCCTCGGCGGCCTCGGCCAACTCGGCCGGTCCGTCGATCTCCAGGACCACATCGACCCGAAGACGTACATAGCGTGTGGTGTCAGAAGTACTCATGTGTCGGAGCGTAGGGGGCGGCGGGGCCTCGGCTTTCCCACGACCCGCTGTGTTCATTAGCATCGGCGCACAGACCAATTCGCGGTTTCCGCAAGGGGGATCGAAATTTCCGTGTCCGCCGCCCGACGCCCACTGCTGACCGCGACCGCCGCGGGGACGCTGCTGTGCGCCCTGTGGTTCGTACCGTCCGCGAACGCCACCGACGAGGGGGGCGGGGTGCGGATCGGGGTGATCCAGGACGGCCCCGCCTCGGACGACGGGCGGCTCGCCGAGACCGGGGGCCTGGGCACCACGCCGTACCTGCTCGGGGGGACGGGGTTCCTGGGCGTCGGGGCGGGTTTCGTGGCGCTGGCGATGCGACGGCGCGGCCGGGCCTCCTGAGCCCCGTACGACGGGAGAGGGCCCGCCCTGGGACGTCCCGGGGCGAGCCCTCCTTTCCGGCTCCCGCCTAGGCCAGCGGGCCGGTGACCGGCTCCACCGCGGCGAGCAGCTTCCCTTCCCGCACGAAGGTGTCGGCGGCCGCCAGGTCGGGGGCGAGGAACCGGTCCGGGCCGGGGCCCTCGACACCGGCCGCGCGCAGGGCGTCGATCGCGGCCTGCGAGGCGGGCGCCGGGGTGAGGCCCTCGCGGAGCTCGACACCGCGGGTGGCGGCGTACAGCTCGACCGCGATGATCCGGTTGAGGTTGCCGATCGCGGTGCGCAGCTTGCGGGCGGCGGACCAGCCCATGGAGACGTGGTCCTCCTGCATCGCGGAGGACGGGATGGAGTCGGCGGAGGCCGGGACGGCGAGTCGCTTCATCTCGCTGACCAGGGCGGCCTGCGTGTACTGGGCGATCATCAGGCCCGAGTCGACGCCGGCGTCGTCGGCGAGGAACGGCGGCAGGCCGTGCGAGCGGTTCTTGTCGAGGAGCCGGTCGGTGCGGCGCTCGGCGATGGAGCCGAGGTCGGCGGCGGCGATCGCGAGGAAGTCGAGGACGTACGCGACGGGGGCGCCGTGGAAGTTGCCGTTGGAACGGACCTGGCCGTCCGCGAGGACCACCGGGTTGTCGACGGCGGCGGCGAGCTCGCGTTCGGCGACGAGCCGGGCGTGGGCCATGGTGTCGCGGCCGGCGCCCGCGACCTGCGGGGCGCAGCGCACCGAGTAGGCGTCCTGGACGCGGGGGGCCTCGCCCGCCTGGGCGTGGCCGGTGAGGCCGGAGCCCTTGAGCACGGCGAGCATGTTGGCGGCGGAGGCGGCCTGGCCGGGGTGCGGGCGGATGGCGTGCAGCTCGGGTTCGAGGACCTTCTCGGTGCCGAGGAGGGCTTCGAGGGAGAGCGCGGCGGTGATGTCGGCCGACTTGTAGAGGGTGTCGAGGTCGGCGAGGGCCATGATCAGCATGCCGAGCATGCCGTCGGTGCCGTTGAGGAGGGCGAGGCCCTCCTTCTCCCTGAGTTCGACGGGCGCGATGCCGTGCGCGGCGAGCAGCTCGCCGGCGGGCCTGAGCTGGCCGTCGGGGCCCTCGGCGTCGCCCTCGCCCATGAGCGCGAGGGCGCAGTGGGAGAGCGGTGCGAGGTCGCCGGAGCAGCCGAGGGAGCCGTACTCGTGCACGACCGGGGTGATGCCGGCGTTGAGGACGTCGGCCATGGTCTGCGCGACCTCGGGGCGGACGCCGGTGTGGCCGGAGGCGACGGTCTTCAGCCGCAGGAACATCAGCGCGCGTACGACCTCGCGCTCGACGCGGGGGCCCATGCCGGCGGCGTGCGAGCGGACGATGTTGCGCTGGAGCTGGGCACGGAGCTCGTGGCCGATGTGCCGGGTGGCGAGCGCCCCGAAGCCGGTCGAGACCCCGTAGACGGGCTCGGGCTTGGCGGCGAGCGCGTCGACGATGCCCCGGGCGGCGGCCAGTGCCCGCACGGCCTCGGGCGACAGCTCGACGCGGGCGCCGTGGCGGGCGACGTCGATGACGTCCTGCGGGGTCGTGCCGGACGTGCCGAGGACGACTGTCTGCATATCCATATTCAGCACCCTACGGATTGAAGACCGACCTGTCACTAGGTGATTTCGTCACCGGCCCGGCAGGGGACGGACCCTTACCGGGTGTAGGTGCGCCGAGCCGGCGGTCATCGGCGGGGTGGCCGGAGATCGCCGGTGGCGCCAGTCTGCCGCCCGGGGAGGCCGAAGACGCGGGAGGCGACGCCGGAGAGGGCCGCCGGTTGGCATCCGGCGCCGGAGCGGATATCCCTGGGGGGTCGGATCGCGGGGTCCGGGACGGGGGTGTCGGGGTGGGAGTGGCCAGGGGTCCGGAGGGGTCCGCGCGTACGAGGGAGGGGGACGGGGTCCCGGAGGAGGCCGTTCGTACGGAGGAGGGCGCGGGCCCGCAAGAGACCGGGCGTGACGGGATCGGCGATACCGGGCCGACGCGCACGCCGACCGACCCACCGGACGGGACCGGCGCGGACGCCGAGGTCGAGGGCGTCCCGCCGGGCGGGGACCGGAGGCGGGGGCTCGCCGGGCTCGCACCGGCCACCGCCGTCTCCGTCGGCGCCTCCCTCGCCGCGGCCCTCCTCCTCGTCGCCCCCGGCCTCGTGCCGAACCGGCCCGGCCGGCTGGGAAGCCTGCTGGAGTCGTTCCTGCCCTGGCTGGGCCTGCCCGTCGTGCCCCTGCTCGCCGTGGCCGTGCTGCGCCGCTCCGCCACCACGTCGGCGGCCCTGCTCCTGCCGGTGGCGGCGTGGGCGTACGCGTTCGGCGGGCTGCTGCTCCCCGCGCCGGAGCCCGGCGCGCGCGACCTGGTCGTCGTGCAGCACAACGTCAGCGACGTCAACCCCGACCCGGCGGGGACGGCCCGCGTCCTGGCCGCCGCGGGGCCCGACCTCGTCGCGCTGGAGGAACTCGTCCCGGCCGCGCTGCCCACGTACGAGCGGGCCCTCGCCCGGGAGTTCCCGTTCCACGAGGTCCGGGGCACGGTCGGGCTCTGGTCGAAGTACCCGCTGTCCGGCACCCGCACGGTGGACATCAGGCCGCGGGGGATCACGGAGGGGTGGAGTCGCGGGCTGCGGTCCGTGGTCCACTCCCCGCACGGCGACGTGGCGGCGTACGTCGCCCATCTGCCGTCGGTCCGCGTCGGCGCGAGGGGACTCGCCTCGGCCCGGCGCGACGAGAGCGCCGGTCTGCTCGCCGGGGCCGTCGCCGCCGAGGAGGTCGAGCGGGTGATCCTGCTGGGCGACCTGAACGGCACGGTCGACGACCGGGGCCTGGCCCCGCTGACCTCACGGCTGAACGTCTCGGCGCGGGGCTTCGCCCTCAGCTTCCCCACGTCCTTCCCCCTGGCCCGTATCGACCAGGTCATGGCCCGCTCGGCCACCGTCGGCCGCACCCGGACCCTGCCCGCCACCGGGAGCGACCACCTCCCGGTCACCGCCCGGGTCACGCTGGACCGAGCGGCCGGGGCGCGGGGCATCTCTCCCCCACCCCCGGCCTGACGGCACCTCAGGGGCCTTGCGGCCGACCCACGGACGACGGAGGCGGGTCCACCGGCGGCGGAGTCGCCGACGGCGGCTCCAGCGGGGTCGGCTCCGCCGTGGGCCGGTCGGCCGGGGTCGGCTCCAGCGGGGGCGCGTCCCGGAAGCGGCGGCGGTCACGGGCGCCCGGAGGCGCGTCGGCGAGGCGGACGACCGTGCCGTCGCGGCCCGCCACCACCGGCTTCGAGGAGCGGGCCGCCTTGGCCTGGTACTGGGCCGCGTCGGCGAGGCGGAAGAGACGGCGGGCCGACCGGAGGGGGCCGATGGGGTCGCCGGTGGAGGCCACCCCGCAGGCCACGCCCTCGCCGAGTTCGAGTTCCGCCGCCCGTACGCAGAGCTCCTCGGCGACGGCGACCACCGCGTCCGCCGCCGGGCCGACCGTCAGGAGGCAGAACTCGTCACCGCCGAGGCGGGCGGCGAGGGCGCCGGGGAGCATGGCTCCGCAGCGGGAGAGGACGGAGCCGAAGCGTTCGAGGAGCCGGTCGCCGACGGCGTGGCCGTGGGTGTCGTTGACGCGCTTGAGGCCGTTGAGGTCGCAGACCATGAGGCTGACGACGGAGCCGTCGGCCCGGTAGCGCTCGATGGCCTCGTCGAGGCGGGCGTCGACGGCCCGCCGGTTGGCGAGGCCGGTCAGCGGGTCGGTGAAGGCGAGCTTGCGGACCTCCTCCAGGCGTTCGGCCTGGGCGACGCCCGCCGCGACGACCGCCGCGAGGACCGTGGCGAAGTCGGCGTCCGCACGGGTGAAAGGTTTCACCTGCGGCGGGCGGGCCACGTACAGCTCGCCCCACGCGCGCCCGTGCAGCACGATCGGGGCCACCACGCAGCAGCCCCGGCCGCGCCGCCGCAGGCCGGTCACCCGACCCGTCGGCACGCGGTCGTCGGCGGTCTCCACCCAGGCGTCCGGCTCACCACCGCCCGCCCACTGCTCGTGCAGGAACTCGGTGATCTCGGGGAACTGGTGCACCGGATACGTCTCCGAGTCCGGGAACTCCTCCTCGCCCACCGCCCGGTCCCCGGCGTTCACCAGCACCTTCAGACGGCCGTGGTCCCGCTGCCAGACGGAGAGGGCGGCGAAGGTGCCGTCGAGCCCCTCGCAGGACCCGAGCGCCGCCGCCCGCCAGAACTCGCGTGGAGTGTGCGCCGCCGCCATCCCCTGCGCCAGTGCCACTACGGCCCGCAGCCGCACGTCCTCACCCATTCCTCCAGCTTAGGGAGGTTTGAGCTGTTTTCCCCTTCGGGACGTCACCGTAAGTGACATGGGGTGTGGAACAGTGAGAATCACTCACCCGGCCAGTTCGGCTTCCGCTTCTCGTTGAACGCCGCCACGCCCTCCGCCCGGTCGCCCGAGAAGGCCACCGAGCGCCAGGCCGCGTCCTCGACCTCCAGGCCCGCCCGCAGGTCCAGGCCCTGGCCCAGCCGCATGGCCCTCTTCGCCGCGCGCAGCCCGACCGGCGAGTGGGCCGCGATCCGCCCGGCGAGCTCCAGGGCGGCCGTCCGCGCGTCCTCCTCAAGGAGGTCGACGAGGCCCAGCTCGCGCGCCTCGGCCGCCTCCACCCGGCGCGCGGTGAAGACCAGCTCGGCGGCGCGCGCCGCGCCCACCCGGCGCGGGAGCAGCTGCGTACCGCCGCCACCGGGGATGACGCCCACGGAGACCTCGGGGAGACCGACCACGGCGGTCGCGTCGGCGACGATGACGTCACAGGCGAGCGCCAGCTCGAAGCCGCCGCCGAGGGCGTAGCCGTGCACGGCGGCGACGGTCGGCATCGGCAGCTCCAGGACGCCGGTGTAGGCGGCGCGGGCGGTGGGCCGCTGGCGGACCAGCTCGGCGTCGGTGAAGGAGTTGCGCTCCTTGAGGTCGGCGCCGACGCAGAAGGCCCGGTCGTTCGAGGAGGTGAGCACGGTGACCCGGACGGAGGGGTCGGCGGCGAGGGCCTCGCAGGCGGCGCCGAGGGAGCGGGCCATCTCGGAGGAGACGGCGTTCATCGCCTTGGGCCGGTCGAGGACGAGCTCGGCGACGTGCCCGCTCCCGTCCTTCCGGACCACCACGAACTCACCGAAACGCTGCTCGGACATCGCCTGCCACCCTCCCGACTCGGACCCCCGTTAACGGCTGTTAACAGGGGTGCACGGGAGATCCTAGGTGGGGCGGCGGGTCAGGAGCCAGGGTTCGACGACGCCGAGGCCACGGACCGGGCGCTGCCACATCGGCTGCAGCGCGAAGCGGTACGTGGCGGCCTTGCGGCCCTCCTTCTCGGCCCGCGCCGCCTCCTCGGCCGCCTCCGTCTCCGAGACGGGCGCCTCGCCCGTCCTGGACAGCTCCTCCGCGAGCGCGCCGTCGACGAGGACGGCGTCCTTCGGCGCTATCGACGTGAGGCGGCTGGCGAGGTTCACGGTGGTGCCGAAGACATCGCCCATGCGGGTGGTCACGGTGCCGAAGGCGATGCCGACGCGCAGTGCGGGCATCGTCTCGTCGTGGCGGAGGGTCTCGATCAGGCGCAGGGCGATCTCGGCGGCCGTACCGGCGTCGTCGGCCGCGTACAGCACCTCGTCTCCGAGGGTCTTGATGAGCCGGCCGCCGTGCGCGGCGACCAGGTCGGCGCAGGTCGTCTCGAAGGCCTCGACCAGCTCGCCGAGCTCCTCCTCCTCCAGGCGGCGGGTGAGCCGGGTGAAGCCGACGAGGTCCGCGAAGCCGACCGCGAGCCGCCGGTCGACCATCTCCTCGTCGTCGGCGGCCTGCACGACCCGGCCGGTGGCGGCGGCGAGCTGCCGACGCCAGACGTAGATGAGGAACTCCTCCAGCTCGGGCAGGAGCAGCTCGACCAGCGGGTACGTGACCTCGGTGCGGGTCATGCCGGGCTCGGGCGGCTCGGTGAGGCCCTCCAGGAAGGAGTCGATCTGCCATTCGGCCAGCCGGGCGGTGGTCTGCCCGGTGGACCGGGCGACCTGGACGGCCATCGGCTCGCTGAGCAGCCCGGCCTCGACGAGACCGGCGAGCCGGCGCAGCGCGAGGACGTCGGCCTCGGTGAGCGCCTTGGCCTGGCCGATGTCGGCGAAACCCATGGCGCGCCAGAAGCGGGAGGCCAGTTCCATGGAGACGCCGGCGGTACGGGCGGCCTGGAACGGGGTGTAGCGGCGGTCGGCGCCGAGGATGAGCTGTTCGAGGCGGATGGCGAGGGGGTCGTCGCTCGGCTCGGCCGTGTGGTCGACCTCGTGATGGGGGGTGGGGTACGTGGGAGGCTCGGGCGCGCCGCCCTCGCTCTCGTCGTCGACGGTCACCGGCCGCCTCCTGCCCGTTCCCTGCCCACTTGCCCTGCCGATCTGTCGCCTGGATCGCGCTCCACGATACGACAGGTGTGGAATGGCTCACGCCTCGACGGCGGGCCGTTCCACACCCCGGCCGGGGTCCCGGCCCTCCCGGGACCTCGTCCCCGGCCCTCGGAGGCCGTCAGGCGGGTGCCCGCAGGTGGACGATGTCGCCCGCGCCCACCGCTTCCTGGCCGCCGCCCTCGGTGGCCACCACGAGGCGTCCGTCGCCGTCCAGGGCGACGGCCTCGCCCTCCAGGACGCGCTCGCCGGGCAGCTCGGCCCGGACGCGGCGGCCGAGGGTCGCGCAGCCGGCCGCGTACGCCGCCTGGAGCCCGGAGGCGGCGGGGTCGCCGTCGGCCCGTACCCAGTCGCCGTACCACTCGGCGAGGGAGCGCAGGACGGCCCGCAGGAGGGTGTCACGGTCGGTGGAGACCGCCCCGGCGAGGAGGAGGGAGCCGGCCGCGGGGACGGGGAGTTCGTCCTCGCGGAGGGTGACGTTGATGCCGAGGCCGACGACGACGCCGTCCGCTCCGGCCCGCTCGGCGAGGATGCCGCCGGTCTTGCGTTCCTCGCCGCCGACGGAAACCAGCAGGTCGTTGGGCCACTTGAGGGACATGTCGACGCCGGCGGCCTTCGCGAGGCCGGTCGCCGCGGCGACGCCGGTGAGCAGTGGCAGCCATCCCCAGCGGTGGACGGGCACCTCGGGCTTGAGGAGGACGGAGAGGAAGAGTCCGGAGCGGGCGGGCGCCGTCCAGCTGCGGTCGAGGCGGCCGCGGCCCGTGGTCTGCTCCTCGGCGACGAGTACGGCGCCCTCGGGCAGCTCGTCGGCGCGGGCGGCGAGGTCGCTGTTGGTGGATCCGGTGCTGGTGACCACGTCGAGCGAGGTCCACAGGCCGTCGGGGAGGACGAGGGCGCGGCGCAGTGCGGGGGCGTTCAGCGGGGGCCGGTCGAGGTCGGACCAGGGTCCGCCGGAGCCTTGAGAGGACGTCATGCAAGCCAGACTAGGTGTGGCAAAGACCGCAGTGCCGAACCGGATCGGCGTCGATACGCTACGGCTCAGTAGCTGAGCAGTAGCCCATTCGTAGTCAACGAACCCCCCGTGACCAGGCAGGGAGCCGCATCCCGATGTCCGAGCCGGCAGAGCAGTACGAGATCGACATTCACACGACCGCGGGCAAGATCGCGGACCTCAGGCGCCGTATCGACGAGGCCACCCACGCCGGCTCGGAGCGTGCGGTGGAGAAGCAGCACGCGAAGGGCAAGCTGACCGCGCGCGAACGGATCGACCTGCTCCTCGACGAGGGGTCGTTCGTCGAGCTGGACGAGCTGGCCCGGCACCGGTCGACCAACTTCGGCCTGGAGAACAACCGGCCCTACGGAGACGGTGTCGTCACCGGCTACGGCACGGTCGACGGGCGCCCGGTCGCCGTGTTCTCGCAGGACTTCACGGTCTTCGGCGGCGCGCTCGGCGAGACGTACGGCCAGAAGATCATCAAGGTGATGGACTTCGCGCTGAAGACCGGCTGCCCGGTCATCGGCATCAACGACTCCGGCGGCGCCCGCATCCAGGAGGGTGTGAGCGCGCTCGGCATGTACGGCGAGATCTTCCGCCGCAACACCCACGCCTCCGGGGTGATCCCGCAGATCTCCCTGGTCGTCGGCCCGTGCGCGGGCGGCGCGGTCTACTCCCCCGCGATCACCGACTTCACGGTGATGGTGGACCAGACCTCGCACATGTTCATCACGGGTCCCGACGTCATCAAGACGGTGACCGGCGAGGACGTGGGCTTCGAGGAGCTGGGCGGCGCCCGGACGCACAACGCGACCTCGGGCGTGGCGCACCACATGGCGGGGGACGAGAAGGACGCCATCGAGTACGTGAAGTCCCTGCTGTCCTACCTTCCGTCGAACAACCTCTCCGAGCCGCCGGCCTTCCCGGAGGTCGCGGACACCGAGGTGAGCGACGAGGACCGCGAGCTGGACACGCTGATCCCGGACTCGGCGAACCAGCCGTACGACATGCACAGGGTCATCGAGCACGTCCTGGACGACGGCGAGTTCCTGGAGACGCAGGCACTGTTCGCGCCGAACATCCTGACCGGTTTCGGCCGCGTCGAGGGCTTCCCGGTCGGTGTCGTCGCCAACCAGCCGATGCAGTTCGCCGGCTGCCTCGACATCGACGCCTCGGAGAAGGCCGCGCGGTTCGTCCGTACCTGCGACGCCTTCAACATCCCGGTCCTCACCTTCGTGGACGTGCCGGGCTTCCTGCCGGGCGTGGACCAGGAGTACGGCGGGATCATCCGGCGCGGCGCGAAGCTGATCTACGCGTACGCGGAGGCCACGGTCCCGCTGATCACGGTCATCACGCGCAAGGCGTTCGGCGGCGCGTACGACGTCATGGGCTCCAAGCACCTGGGCGCGGACCTGAACCTGGCGTGGCCGACGGCGCAGATCGCGGTGATGGGCGCGCAGGGCGCGGTCAACATCCTGCACCGGCGGACGATCGCCGCCGCCGAGGACCAGGAGGCCGAGCGGGCGCGGCTGATGCGGGAGTACGAGGACACCCTGCTCAACCCGTACACGGCGGCCGAGCGCGGCTACATCGACGGTGTGGTCATGCCGTCGGACACGCGCCCGCAGATCGTGAAGGGGCTGCGTCAGCTCCGTACGAAGCGGGAATCCCTGCCTCCGAAGAAGCACGGCAACATCCCGCTGTAGATCTCCCCGGACCGGACCTTCAAGGAGCCGTCATGATCAAGGTCGTACGAGGAAACCCGACCCCGGAGGAGTTGGCCGCCGCACTGGCGGTGGTTCAGGCGCGGGCCGCGGCGACGGCGGCGGCGTCCGCCCGGTCCGTCGGCCCGGCGGTACCTGAGGGCTGGTCGGACCCGTCCCGCATCGCGCGGACGGTACGGCAGAGTCCCGGCCCCCGGGCCTGGGCCAGGTCGTACTGGCCCGTGTAGGCGTCGCGCGCCGGGAGGCCGGACCCCGTGTGCGGGGGGTCCGGCCTCTCGGCGTGTCCGGGTACGGCCCGTCCCGTACGCGGCCGGGCGCGGCACCCGTCACGTACGGCGCAGGAAGAGGCCGGCCAGGACGGCTCCGGCGGCGACGATCGCGGCGTTGACGAGGACGGCGAGGCCGATGCCGTCGAGGAGCACGGGCGCGGTGACGACGACGGCGCTCATGATCGGCGTGCCCATCGTGATGCCGATCTGCTGGGTCATGGTGGCGAGCCCGGTGGCCGCGCCCTGGTCGCGGTCGGGGATGCCGGAGGTCGCGGTGACCATGAAGCCGACGATCGCGAGCATGTTGCCGACGCCGCCCGCGAAGGTCGCCGCGAGGAGCAGCCAGAGGCTGCCGGGTCCGTCGCCGAGTCCGTACAGGGAGAGCGTCGCCACGGCCTGGAGGAGGCCTCCGGAGACGAGGGCCGCGCGGGCGCCGAAGCGGCCGATGAAGCGGGAGGCGAACACCCCGCCGAGGACCGTGCCGGCGCCGAGGACGCCGAAGGAGAGGCCGGCGGCGAGCGGGGTGAAGTCGAGGACGTCCTGGAGGTAGAGCGTCATCAGGAAGACCAGGGAGGTCTCGGTGACGAAGGCGACGAGCCCGGCGACGTTCCCCCAGACGACGGTGCGGCGCCTCAGGACGTGGAGCGGGACGAGGGGGGCCGCGGCCCGCCGCTCGACGAGGACGAAGGCGGCGAGGAGCGCGGCGCCGACGGCGAGGGCGGTGAGCGCGGTCGGGTCCGCCCAGCCGTGCTCGCCGCTGACGGTCAGGCCGTAGACGAGGGCGAGGAGTCCGCCGGTGACGGTGATCGCGCCGGGGACGTCGAGGCGGGGCCGGACGGCCGGACGGCTCTCGGTGAGGACGGCGGGGGCGACGAGGAGGACGGCGAGCGCCACCGGCACGTTGACGAGGAACGCCCAGCGCCAGGAGAGCAGGTCGGTGAGGACGCCGCCGAGGATCGCGCCGGTGGTGAAGCCCGCGGACATCAGGGCGCCGTTGAGGCCGAGTGCGCGGGCGCGCAGCGGGCCCTCGGGGAAGGAGGCGGTGAGCAGGGAGAGCCCGGCGGGGGTGACGGCGGCGGTGGCGAGGCCCTGGGCGACGCGGGCGGCCATCAGCGTCTCGGGGCCGGTGGCGAGGCCGCCGGCGAGGGAGGAGACCCCGAGGAGCGCCATGCCGCCGAGGAAGAGGCGGCGGCGGCCCACGAGGTCGGCGACGCGCCCGAAGAGGAGGGTGAAGCCGGCGGCGGCGAGGGCGAAGGCGGTGGCGATCCACTGGAGGCCGCCGAGGGTGAAGCCGAGTCCCTGGCCGATGACGGGGAGGGCGACGTTCAGGATCGAGAAGTCGACGGCCAGCATGAACTGGGCGAGGAGGAGGACGACGAGGACGAGCCGCATCCGGCCGGTCATGCGGGGGTTTGTCCGCTCCACGGGTGTGGGGTGATCCAGGGCAACCATGCGTACGACCCCTTAATGGGAAAATGGTTCCGTTAAGATGTCCCGTACCGTAGCAGAGTTGACGGCTTTAATGGAACAGGAGACCCATTTGACTGAGAGCCAGCCGACCTCGCCCGGCACCGTGCGCCCCGGTGGCCGCACCGCGAAGGTCCGCAGGGCCGTCCTCGACGCCACCCAGGAGGCCCTCGCCGACTCCGGCTTCCACGCCCTGAACATGGACCGGATCGCCGCCGAGGCCGGCGTCGGCAAGACCACCGTCTACCGCCGCTGGGGCTCCCCCGTCGGCCTGGTCACCGACCTCCTGCACGACATGGCCGAGCAGTCCCTGCCCGCCTCCGACACCGGCAGCCTCGCGGGCGACCTGCGGGCCAACGCCGAACTCGTACGGGCCACCCTCACCGACCCCCGCATGGGCGCCGTCTTCCGCGCGGTCATCGCCGCGGCCGCCTGCGACGAGGAGTGCGCCCGCGCCCTCGCCGACTTCTACCGGACCCGGCTCGGCGAGTGGGCCCCCGTCGTCGCCAAGGGCGCGGCCCGCGGCGAGATCCCGGCGGAGACCGACCCCGTCGAGCTGCTCCGGGCCGTCTCCGCACCGCTCTACTACCGCTTCACGATCACCCGCGAGGAGCTCACCGGGGCCGTGGCGGAACGGGCCGTCACGGCGGCCCTCGCGGCGGCACGGGACGGCGCGTTCCTCCGCGGATAGTCCTTCGGCACCGGGGCGGCTGAGTATCCGTACTCAGGCGCCCCGCCCGCCCCACCCGCAGGATCGGAGGCATGCTGTGGTCCGACCCGAAGAATCAGCCGCCGAAGTTCATGCGCGAGACGCAGGCGATGCTCCGCCGTGCGGGCGTGCTGCTCGCCCTCGCGATGGTGGTGGCGATGTTCGTGGTCAGCGCACGCTAGACGCCCCTCCGGGGGCCCGGCACTGACTACGCTGATCCCATGACTGCTGATCCGCGCCGTGTCGTGCTCGCCTCCGCCTCCCCCGCCCGCCTCGGACTGCTCCGCCAGGCCGGGCTCGCCCCCGAGGTGATCGTGAGCGGGGTCGACGAGGACAGGGTGCACGCCCCGACCCCGGCCGAACTGGCGCTGACCCTCGCGGAGGCGAAGGCCGCCCATGTGGCCGCCCGGCCCGAGGTGTTCGGCGCCCTGGTCATCGGCTGCGACTCCGTCCTGGAGCTCGACAAGCAGGCCCTCGGCAAGCCGGCCGACGCCGAGGAGGCCACCGCCCGCTGGAAGGCGATGCGCGGCCGGGTCGGCATCCTCCAGACGGGGCACTGCGTCTACGACACCGCCGCCAAGCGCTTCGAGTCGGCGACGGCCTCCACCGTCGTCCGCTTCGGCGAGCCGACGGACGAGGAGATCGCGGCGTACGTGGCGAGCGGCGAACCGCTCCACGTGGCGGGCGCGTTCACCCTGGACGGCCGCTCGGCGCCGTTCATCGACGGCATCGACGGCGACCCGGGCAATGTGATCGGCCTGTCCCTGCCGCTGCTGCGGACGCTGCTCGCGAAGCTGGACGTGCGGATCACCGACCTCTGGGTCTGAGACCCGGGGGCCGGTCGCGGCTACGCGGGCGCCGGTGCCTCCTCGCGGAGTTCGGCGCCCTTGCCGTACGCCACCAGCGTGAGCACGAGCAGGCCGAGCACGAGCACCATGAAGGCGAACGCGCCCCAGCCGATCAGGCCGACGGTGACCGCGCCGAGGATGCCGTGCACGACCGCGCAGCCGATGAGCAGGCCCCGGCCGGCCCGGCCGGGGCGGCGGTCACGGACGCCCGCGACGAGCGCGACGAGGCCGCAGAGGACGAGGGCGACGCCGGAGCCGATGCCGAGCGCCCAGGTGCCGGTGTACATCGCGTCGGGGTCCATGCCGTCGAGCGACATCGACTGGGCCTTCACGAACCGTGCCATCACGGCGTTGATCACGACGATCCCGGGTGCTTCGAGGAACAGCACCGCCGCCGTCACGAGAGCTATCGGTCTGCGGGCCACCTCGGCCACCCCCTGCATTCGCCTGTTACCGACAGTACGATCGACAGCGCGAAGGCTACTGGCCGGTAAACCCCTGGACAAGGGCATGGACACGACCGGTGACGGCGGACGGCTCGGCAAAGAATCATGGGGCCATTCGTAGGGACCCCACAAAGAAACCCGAATGGCGACTGGCCGCGACAACAGAGACCTGCGCCACACCTCGGAGCTACTGTGCCGTAAAGGAACCCTGCGTACCGTGGTGCGACAAGGGAATTCACGACCCGAGCAGGCCCGGGGTCACGCTCCGTGTGGGCAAGCTCACCACTGGGGACGGGTCGAAAGGCCGTGTCGGCAGTCCCTAAACTCAGCTTGTTTCAAGGAGGGAGCCATCGTGCGCAAGGTGCTCATCGCCAACCGTGGCGAAATCGCTGTCCGTGTGGCCCGGGCGTGCCGGGACGCGGGTATCGGCAGCGTGGCCGTGTACGCCGAGCCGGACCGGGATGCGCTGCATGTCCGGGCGGCCGACGAGGCGTTCGCTCTGGGCGGTGACACTCCGGCGACCAGTTATCTGGACATGGGCAAGGTGCTCCAGGCGGCGAAGGACTCGGGTGCGGACGCCGTTCACCCGGGGTACGGGTTCCTGTCGGAGAACGCGGAGTTCGCCCAGGCGGTGCTGGACGCGGGGCTGACGTGGATCGGGCCGCCGCCGCAGGCCATCCGGGATCTGGGTGACAAGGTCGCCGCCCGTCACATCGCCCAGCGCGCCGGCGCCCCCCTGGTCGCGGGCACCCCCGACCCGGTCTCCGGTGCGGAGGAGGTCGTGGCGTTCGCGAAGGAGCACGGGCTGCCGATCGCGATCAAGGCCGCCTTCGGTGGTGGCGGACGTGGCCTGAAGGTCGCCCGCACCCTGGAGGAGGTCCCCGAGCTGTACGACTCCGCCGTGCGTGAGGCCGTCGCGGCCTTCGGCCGGGGCGAGTGCTTCGTGGAGCGCTACCTCGACCGGCCCCGGCATGTGGAGACGCAGTGCCTGGCCGACACCCACGGCAACGTCGTCGTCGTCTCCACCCGTGACTGCTCGCTGCAGCGCCGGCACCAGAAGCTGGTGGAGGAGGCCCCCGCCCCCTTCCTGACCGAGGCGCAGAACGCGGAGCTGTACGCGGCGTCGAAGGCGATCCTGAAGGAGGCCGGCTACGTCGGCGCCGGGACGGTGGAGTTCCTGGTCGCCGCCGACGGCACGATCTCCTTCCTCGAGGTCAACACCCGCCTCCAGGTCGAACACCCCGTCACCGAGGAGGTCACCGGCCTGGACCTGGTGCGGGAGATGTTCCGGATCGCCGACGGCGAGGAGCTCGGCTACGGCGACCCGGAGATCCGCGGTCACTCCTTCGAGTTCCGTATCAACGGCGAGGACCCCGGCCGCGGCTTCCTGCCCGCCCCCGGCACCGTCACCCTCTTCGCCCCGCCGACCGGTCCGGGGGTCCGTCTCGACGCGGGCGTCGAGTCCGGCTCCGTCATCGGCCCGGCCTGGGACTCCCTCCTGGCCAAGCTGGTCGTCACCGGCGCCACCCGCGAACAGGCCCTCCAGCGCGCCGCGCGTGCCCTGGGCGAGTTCAAGGTCGAGGGCATGGCCACCGCCATCCCCTTCCACCAGGCCGTCGTCGTCGACCCCGACTTCACCGCCGACCCGTTCCGGGTCCACACCCGGTGGATCGAGACGGAGTTCGTCAACGAGATCAAGCCCTTCGCCCCGGCCGGCACGGACGCCGACGAGGACGAGTCGGGCCGCGAGACCATCGTCGTCGAGGTCGGCGGCAAGCGCCTGGAAGTGTCGCTCCCGTCCTCCCTCGGCATGACGCTGGCCCGGACCGGTCTCGCGGCCGGTGCGAAGCCGAAGCGCCGCGCGGCCAAGAAGTCCGGCCCCGCCGCCTCCGGCGACACCCTCGCCTCCCCGATGCAGGGCACGATCGTGAAGGTCGCGGTCGAGGAGGGCCAGGAGGTCAAGGAGGGCGACCTGATCGTCGTCCTGGAGGCCATGAAGATGGAACAGCCCCTCAACGCCCACCGCTCCGGCACCGTCAAGAGCCTCAACGCCGAGGTCGGCGCGTCCATCACCTCCGGCGCCACCATCTGCGACATCAAGGACTGACCCGCACACCGAGTACGGTACGAAGGGCCCGCAGGCACCAGCCTGCGGGCCCTTCGCCGAGGGGAGGGCGATTCCACGCCATGCGAGCCGACGCACGCCGCAACCACGAACGGCTGCTCACCGAAGCCCGTGCCACCTTCGCGGCACAAGGATCCGACGCGCCCCTGGAGGAGATCGCGCGCCGCGCGGGCGTGGGGATCGGCACCCTCTACCGCCATTTCCCCACCCGGGGCGAGCTGCTGAACGCCGTGTTCCAGGAGGCCCTGGCGGAGCTACTGCACCGCTCGGGCGAGCTGGCCGAGGCCGAGGAGCCGTGCAGGGCGCTCGTGGCGTGGCTGCGGGCCCTGATCGCCCACGCGGGCGAGTACCGGGGACTCGCGCACGCGCTGATGTCCGCCTCGCACGACCGGAGTTCGGCGCTCGCCGGATGCAGCGAACCGCTGCGCGCGGCGGGTGAGCGGCTGCTCGGGCGTGCCCGGGAGGCGGGTCAGGTCCGCGCCGACGTGTCGATCGGCGATCTGATGCAGCTGACCAACGCGATCGCGCTGGCGGCGGAGCAGAGCCCGGAGGACGTGGAGTTGGCGGACCGGCTGCTCGCCCTGACGCTCCGGGGAATCAAGGACTGAGCCACGCGCCGGAGTCTGCCCGCCCGGCGGGTTCGGCGCGCGGGGGACCCCTGGGGGAGGGTCCCTCGGAGTTGCGAGGTCGTGCGGCGCGACGGCTTCGCGACCGCGGACCTCAGCGGCGCCGCATGTCCGCGACCCGCGCCGTGCGCTCCATCGTCTCGGCGGCCATCCCTCCGCCCGGTCCCCGGAACTGACCGGCCGCCAACCGGCCGCGCTGGACCGGGAGCGGCAGGTCACGGCGGGGCCGGGCGCCCGGGGGGACCTGGTCACCGCCCGTGGGGCCGCCGGCGGCGCCCGTGCCGGCGACGGCGATCTGTACGCCCTGGTCGGCGAGGGCCTGGAGCTCGGTGGCGGCCCGCTCGTCGTGGGCGGGCGGCTCGTCGGTCACCAGGCGGGTGATGACGTCCGTGGGCACCGTCTGGAACATGGTGTCGGAGCCCAGCTTGGTGTGGTCGGCGAGGACCACGACCTCGGCCGCCGCCTGGACGAGCGCCCGGTCCACGCTCGCGGAGAGCATGTTGGACGTGGACAGGCCGCGTTCGGCGGTCAGTCCGCTCCCGGAGAGGAAGGCGCGGGAGACCCGGAGCCCCTGGAGGGACTGCTCGGCCCCGCTGCCCACCAGGGCGTAGTTGGAGCCGCGCAGGGTTCCCCCGGTCATGACGACCTCGACCCGGTTGGCGTGGGCGAGGGCCTGGGCGACCAGGAGCGAGTTGGTGACCACGGTCAGACCGGGCACGCGGGCGAGCCGGCGGGCCAGCTCCTGCGTGGTCGTCCCGGCGCCGACGACGATGGCCTCGCCTTCTTCGACGAGGCTCGCGGCGACGTCGGCGATGGCCGTCTTCTCCGCGGTCGCGAGATGGGATTTCTGCGGGAAGCCGGATTCTCGCGTGAATCCGCCCGGCAACACCGCACCGCCGTGCCGGCGGTCGAGGAGTCCTTCTGCCTCAAGGGCCCGTACGTCTCTCCGTACGGTCACTTCCGAGGTCTGGACGACGCGGGCGAGCTCGCGGAGCGACACGGCCCCATTGGCTCGCACCATTTCGAGGATCAACTGGCGACGTTCTGCAGCGAACACGAAACTGACAGTAACTGACCGGCGGATGGTTTTCAGCAGTATGCACCGAATTGCAGAAGATGCACACAGACGGGGTCTCCAAGTGGTAAGGGAGACCCCGTCGTTGCTCTGTTTGCCGGGGGTTGTCCGAGTCGGCGAACCGTTCCCGCAGGCGGGAGCCTGGCCCGGGCGGGGCGTTACGCCTCGCCCGCGGACTTCCGGGTGTGCAACTGCCGTGCCACTTCCGCGATCGAACCCGACAGGGAGGGGTACACGGTGAAAGCGTTTGCGATCTGTTCGACCGTCAGGTTGTTGTCGACCGCGATCGAGATCGGATGGATCAGTTCGCTCGCCTTCGGGGCGACGACACAGCCGCCGACCACGATGCCGGTGCCCGGACGGGCGAAGATCTTGACGAAGCCGTCCCGGATGCCCTGCATCTTCGCGCGCGGGTTGCGCAGCAGCGGCAGCTTGACGACCCTGGCGTCGATCTTGCCCGCGTCCACGTCCGCCTGCGTGTAGCCGACGGTGGCGATCTCGGGGTCGGTGAAGACGTTCGACGAGACCGTCTTCAGGTTGAGCGGGGCCACCGCGTCGCCGAGGAAGTGGTACATCGCGATACGGCCCTGCATGGCGGCGACCGAGGCGAGCGCGAAGACACCGGTGACGTCACCGGCCGCATACACGCCGGGGGCCGTCGTACGGGAGACCTTGTCGGTCCAGATGTGACCGGAGTCCTTCAGCCGGACGCCCGCCTCCTCCAGACCCATGCCGGCCGAGTTCGGGATCGCGCCGACCGCCATCAGGCAGTGGGTGCCGGAGATGACCCGGCCGTCCGCGAGGGTCACCTCGACGCGGTCGCCGACCCGCTTGGCGGACTCGGCGCGGGAGCGGGCCATCACGTTCATGCCGCGGCGGCGGAAGACGTCCTCCAGGACGGCCGCCGCGTCGGGGTCCTCGCCCGGCAGCACCCGGTCGCGGGAGGAGACCAGGGTGACCCGCGAGCCGAGGGCCTGGTAGGCGCCGGCGAACTCGGCGCCGGTGACACCGGAACCGACCACGATGAGCTCCTCCGGGAGCTCCTTGAGGTCGTAGACCTGCGTCCAGTTCAGGATGCGCTCGCCGTCGGGCTTGGCGTCCGGCACCTCGCGCGGGTGGCCGCCGGTCGCCACGAGCACGGCGTCCGCGGTCAGCGTCTCCTCCGTGCCGTCGGCGGCGGTGACGATCACCTGGCGGGAGCCGTCCATCGCCTGCCGGCCGGAGAGCCGGCCGCGGCCGCGCAGCACCCGGGCGCCGGCCCGGGTGACGGAGGCGGTGATGTCGTGCGACTGGGCGAGCGCGAGGCGCTTCACCCGTCGGTTGACCTTGCCGAGGTCCACGCCCACGACGCGGGCGGCCTGCTCCACGTGCGGGGTGTCGTCCGCGACGATGATGCCCAGCTCCTCGTAGGAGGAGTCGAAGGTGGTCATCACCTCGGCGGTGGCGATCAGGGTCTTGGAGGGGACGCAGTCGGTCAGGACGGACGCGCCGCCGAGGCCGTCGCAGTCGACGACGGTCACCTCCGCGCCGAGTTGGGCGCCCACCAGGGCCGCCTCGTATCCGCCGGGTCCGCCGCCGATGATCACGATCCGGGTCACTGGGATCTACGCCTCGCGCTCTCGTTCTGCTGCCGGGGGGTCCCCCGCTGGGATGCAGTGCGTACGCCATTGTCCCGCACGCTTCAAGTGCGTACCCCATTCTCCCGCACGCCCGGCGCGGCCTCACGCCGGGGCCCGCCGAAGGCGGCGGCGGGCCCAGCCGGGCCGCCCGCCGCCGCCCTCCCGGCCCCCGCGGGGGCACCCCGGTTCCGCCACCCCGGAGTTCACCGGACACCCCACCCCCTCCCGTACCCTCGGTCCCATGTCGCTCTACGCCGCTTTCGCCGGCAACCTCGACGCGCGGCTGATGAGCCGCCGCGCACCGCACTCCCCGCTGCGCGGCACCGGCTGGCTGAACGGCTGGCGGCTCACCTTCGGCGGCGAGCAGATGGGGTGGGAGGGGGCGCTGGCCACCATCGTGGAGGCCCCCCGTTCCCAGGTCTTCGTGGCGCTGTACGACGTGGCGCCGATGGACGAGGACTCCCTGGACCGCTGGGAGGGCGTCGGCCTGGACATCTACCGCCGCATGCGGGTGCGGGTGCACACCCTGGACGGCGAGGAGCCGGCCTGGGTGTACGTCCTCAACGCCTACGAGGGCGGGCTCCCCTCGGCGCGGTACCTGGGCGAGGTCGCCGACGCGGCCGAGTCGGCGGGCGCGCCGCACGACTACGTGATGGAGTTGCGCAAGCGCCCCTGCTGACGGTCCGCGCCGGGGGGTGTACGAACAGCCGACGGGCGGGACGGGGGTGCGGATGCGGCTTTCGTCGGAAACGACAAGACAACGATCGCATGTCCGTCGGCATCGTCATCTACGCGCGTAGGCAAACTCCGGCTACGCTTCTGCGCGTATCAAATCCGTCCGGGGCCAGCCTCGGACCCCCCTCCCCGAGGCGAGAGAGTCAGTGAACGCAACTGCCACCCCGTACGAGGCCGCCGAGGCCGCTGCCGCACGTCTTCGCGAGCTGACCGGAGTCGAGAACCACGACGTCGCCCTGGTCATGGGCTCGGGCTGGGCGCCCGCCGTCGACGCGCTCGGCGCCCCTGAGGCCGAGTTCCCGGTCACCGACCTCCCCGGCTTCCCGCCGCCCGCCGTCGAGGGCCACGGCGGCAAGATCCGCTCGTACAAGATCGGCGAGAAGCGCGCCCTGGTCTTCCTCGGCCGCACCCACTTCTACGAGGGCCGCGGCGTCGCCTCCGTCGCCCACGGCGTCCGCACCGCCGTCGCCGCCGGCTGCGAGACGATCATCCTGACCAACGGCTGCGGCGGCCTGCGCGAGGGCATGCGCCCCGGCCAGCCGGTCCTCATCAGCGACCACCTCAACCTGACGGCGGCCTCCCCGATCGTCGGCGCGAACTTCGTGGACCTCACCGACCTGTACTCGCCGCGGCTGCGCGCGCTGTGCAAGGAGGTCGACGAGACCCTCGAAGAGGGCGTCTACGTGCAGTTCCCCGGGCCGCACTACGAGACCCCGGCCGAGATCAACATGGTCCGCGTGCTGGGCGGCGACCTCGTCGGCATGTCCACCGTCCTGGAGGCCATCGCCGCCCGCGAGGCGGGCGCCGAGGTCCTGGGCATCTCCCTGGTCACCAACCTGGCGGCGGGGCTCTCGGGCGAGCCGCTGAACCACGAGGAGGTCCTCCAGTCGGGCCGCGACTCGGCGGCGCGGATGGGCGAGCTGCTGACGCGGGTCCTCGACCGGATCTGAGTCCTTTCCGCGCCCCTCGCGCCGTTCGGCCCCCGGGGCCGAGCGGGCTTCGGGGCGCTGTGGCGGCCTCCGACCGCCGGGGTGGTCCCGACCGCCCGTCGGCCGGGGCCGCCGCGCGGGGCTTCTTCCCCACCCCACCCCGCCCCCACCCCCGCCGACTCCTCGAAAGGCACACCGTGACGCAGGACGACCTCCTCACCCGGGCCCAGGCATGGCTCGCCGAGGACCCCGACAGCGAGACCCGCGAGGAACTCGCGAAGCTCATCGAGGGCGGCGCGGGCGACGAGCTCGCCGCCCGATTCGCCGGCACGCTGCAGTTCGGCACCGCCGGGCTCCGCGGTGAGCTGGGCGCCGGGCCCATGCGGATGAACCGCTCGGTCGTCATCCGGGCCGCCGCCGGTCTCGCCGCGTACCTCAAGGCCAAGGAGCCCTCCCTGGGGGAAGGAGGGGCCGGGCTCGTCGTCATCGGCTACGACGCCCGCTACAAGTCCGCCGACTTCGCCCGCGACACCGCCGCCGTGATGACCGGTGCCGGGCTCCGCGCCGCGCTCCTCCCCCGCCCGCTGCCGACGCCGGTCCTCGCGTACGCCATAAGGCACCTGGGCGCCGTCGCCGGTGTCGAGGTGACCGCGAGCCACAACCCGCCGCGCGACAACGGCTACAAGGTCTACCTGGGCGACGGCTCCCAGATCGTGCCGCCCGCCGACGCGGAGATCGCCGCCGAGATCGACGCGATCCGCTCGCTGCACGACGTGCCCCGCCCGGACGCGGGCTGGGAGACCCTCGGCGACGAGGTCCTGAACGCCTACCTGGAGCGCACGGACGCCGTCCTGAGCCCCGGCTCCCCCCGTACCGCCCGGACCGTCTACACGGCCATGCACGGCGTCGGCAAGGACGTCCTGACGGCCGCGTTCGCCCGCGCCGGCTTCCCGCCGCCGGCGCTCGTCGCCGCGCAGGCCGAGCCGGACCCGGCCTTCCCGACGGTCGCCTTCCCCAACCCGGAGGAGCCGGGTGCCATGGACCTCGCCTTCGAGGCGGCCCGGGCCGTGGACCCCGACCTGGTCATCGCCAACGACCCGGACGCCGACCGCTGCGCCGTGGCCGTGCCCGACGCGACGGTCGAGGGCGGCTGGCGGATGCTCCGCGGCGACGAGGTGGGCGCGCTGCTCGCCGCGCACCTGGTGCACAAGGGCGCCACGGGCGTCTTCGCCGAGTCGATCGTGTCGTCCTCGCTGCTCGGCCGGATCGCCGAGGCCGCGGGTGTCGGCTACGAGGAGACGCTGACCGGCTTCAAGTGGATCGCCCGCGTCGACGGCCTGCGGTACGGCTACGAGGAGGCGCTCGGCTACTGCGTCGACCCCGAGGGCGTCCGCGACAAGGACGGCATCACGGCGGCGCTGCTCGTCACCGAGCTGGCCTCGGTGCTCAAGGAGCGGGGCCGGACGCTGACGGACCTGCTCGACGACCTGGCGGTGGCCCACGGGCTGCACGCCACGGACCAGCTGTCGGTGCGCGTCGAGGACCTGGGGATCATCGCGGCCGCGATGGCCGCGCTGCGCGAGCGGCCGCCGGTCTCGCTCGCCGGTCTGACGGTCGTCTCGGCGGAGGACCTCACGAAGGGGACGGAGTCACTGCCCCCGACGGACGGGCTGCGCTACCACCTGGAGGGCGCCTACAAGGCCCGGGTGATCGTCCGCCCGAGCGGCACGGAGCCCAAGCTCAAGTGCTACCTGGAGGTCGTGGTGCCGGTCGCCGCGGCGGTGGACCTCGCCCCGGCCCGCGCGACCGCCGCCGAGGTGCTGGTCGCGATCAAGCGGGACCTGTCCGCGGCCGCGGGGCTCTGACCCCGGGAACGCGTGAAGGGCCGGTACGGAGTCGCTCCGTACCGGCCCTTCGGCCGTCCGGGTGAACCCGGTACGGCAGCCGGCGCGGGGTGGCCGTCCGCACGCCGGAGGCGCGCGCCGGTCAGCCGAAGCGGCCGTTGACGTAGTCGGCGGTGCGCGGGTCGCTCGGGGAGCCGAACACCCGCTCCGTGGGCCCGTGCTCGACGATCACGCCGGGGGTGCCCTGCTCGGCGAGGAAGAAGGCGCAGGAGTCGGAGACCCGGGCCGCCTGCTGCATGTTGTGGGTGACGATGACGACGGTGACCTCCGACTTCAGCTCGGCGATGGTCTCCTCGACGCGCCGGGTGGAGGTCGGGTCGAGCGCCGAGCAGGGCTCGTCCATGAGCAGGACGCGGGGGCGGACCGCGAGCGAGCGGGCGATGCAGAGGCGCTGCTGCTGGCCGCCGGAGAGCGCCCCGCCGGGCTGCCGCAGCCGGTCCCTGACCTCGTTCCATAGCCCGGCCTTGGTCAGGCACTCCTCGACCAGGTCGTCCTTGGCGTCCTTGGCGGCCCGGATGCCGCCGAGCCTCAGACCGGCGAGGACGTTCTCGTACAGGGACATCGCGGGGAAGGGGTTGGGCTTCTGGAAGACCATGCCGATCTCGCGGCGGGCGTGGGTGATGCGGCGGCCCCGGTCGTAGATGTCGGCCCCGTCGAGGAGGACCCGGCCGGCGAGCGAGGCGGTGCCGGTGAGTTCGTGCATCCGGTTGAGGATGCGCAGGAACGTCGACTTGCCGCAGCCGGACGGGCCGATGAGCGCGGTGACCTCGCGGGCGGGCATGGCGAGCGAGACCCGGTCGAGGACCTTGCGGTCGCCGAACCAGGCGGAGACGGCCTCGGCCTCCAGGGCGGCGGCCCGGGAGGGGCCCTTCGGGTCGCCGCCCGGCACGGGCGGCAGGGTGACGGTGTCGGCGAGATCGGTCACGGTGTGAACTCCGCAGCTTTCAGAGGAGGTTGGGGAGAAGTCGGGCCAGCTCGCCGGAGACGAGGACACCGAGGGCGACAAGGACGGGGACGGCGGTGACCCAGGTCTGGCGGTTGCCCCAGCGGCGGCGGGCGAGAACGGTCAGGAGGGCCGCGAGCAGCAGCGCCTGGGCGCCGAGGAAGATCGCGGGCCAGGCGTCCGGGTCGCCCGCGAGGGGCTTCTCCGCGGCCGTGATCCAGCCGGGGCGCAGCGGCCGCGGCGGGCTGGGCCGCGCGGCGCCGACGAGTTCGGCGTCGACGCGGACGACGTCCTCGGGGGTGTACGCGCCGCCGCTCGCGGTCATCAGGGTGAGCCGTCCCTCGCCCCGGCCGAGGGGGGCGGGGTTGGGGTCGCCGGGGTGGCGGACGCCCGTCACCTCGTACACGGCCTCGCCCTGGCCGGTCGTCACCTCGACGCGCGCGCCGTTCGGCAGACGGTCCACGTCGTTGAACGGGCTGCCGTAGCCCCACTTGCGGCCCATGATCACGCTGGCCCCCGCCTGGCCGGGCAGGGCGGTGTCGCGCCGGTGGCCGGGGCCGGACATGAGGACCTCGGAGGTGGTGCCCTCGGCGACGACCTCGCTCAGTCCGAGCGCGGGGATGCGGAGCAGGGCGAGGGGAGCGCCGGGTTCGAGGGGCTTGCCGTCGTAGGTGAGCTGGCCCACCGGCGCGGTGCCGAGGGCGAGTTGCTCGCGCAGCTCGTCGTAGGCGGTGGACTGTTCGCGGGCGTGCTGGAGGTGCCCGACGACGGTGAGGTTGGCGGCGAAGCCGATGAGGAGCGCGGCGAGGACGCACAGCGCCGCCCCGGCCAGGGCGAGCCCGGCGCGGGGGGCGGTGGGTGGCGGTGCGGTGGTCACGGGCGGGCGCCGCCCTTGCGGCGGCGGGTCTGGATCACGGCCGCCGCGCCGAGGAGGCAGAGGGCGAGCGAGCCGAGGGCGGCGGAGGCCGCGGTGGAGCCGGTGGCGGCGAGGCTGCCGCCGCCACTCTGGGGGGTGGTGCCGCCGGTGGAGCCGCCGGTGGAGCCGCCGCCGCTCGTGCCGCCGCCGGAGACGCCGCCGCCGGAGTCGCCGCCCGAGACGCCGGTGCCGCCGGAGCCGCCCGCGGTGCCGGCGTCGCCGGTGCCGGTCGGCGACGGGGAGTCGCCGGGGCCGGTGGTGTCGCTCGGCGTCTCGCTGGGGGTGTCCGTCGGCTCGGGGGTCCCGGTGCCGGTGGGGTCGTCCGTCGGCGTGGCGGTGCCGGTCGGGGTGCCGGTCGGGGTGGGCGTGGTGTCCGTGGGCGTCGGGCTGGGGCCGGTCGTGGCCTCGTTGACGTACAGCGTGAAGACCGTGAAGGAGACGGTGAAGGCCTCGGGGTCGGCCGGGGCGTAGGCGGCGAGGACCGGGAGCCCGTCGGGGGCGGCGGTGAGCGCGGTGAGGGTGGTCTCGGCCTTGCCGTCGGCGACGTCGACGGTGGCGATGTCGACGAGCTCCTCGTCGACGAACTTCTGGAAGGTCACGGTGCCGGTGGCGTTCCGCGGCTGCACGGTGGCGGTGAGCCTGGCCTGGCCGCCGACGGTGGGCAGCTCGGGGTCGGAGACGACCTCGACGACGGTGGCCTGCTGGGCGACGGGGGCCCAGGCGCCGGCGGTGACCTCGATCATCGCGGAGAAGTAGGCGTCGGTCTCGGCCCCGCGGTCGGTACGGCAGAAGAGGCGGAGCTCGTAGCGGCCGTCGAGCGCGTCGGCGGTACGGAAGGTCAGCAGGGCGTCCTTGAGGGTGGTGTGGCCCTGGGTGGTGAGGGCCCGGGTGAACGCGCCGCCGCTCAGCGGGCCTTCGGCGACGAGGTCGGCGAGCGGGGCGAAGGCGTCACGGCTCTCGGGGTTGACGACGACGAGCCGTCCGCCGACGTACGGCTTGTCGGCGGCGGCCGGGGCGGGGCAGCCGCCGGTGGTGGTGACGCCGGTGGCGAGCGGGGCGGCTTCGAGGCCGCCGGTTCCGCCCCGCAGGGTCAGACCGCCCTGCACGGTGGCGGCCTTGGCGGGAGCGGCCAGCGCGAGGACGGCGGCGAGGGCGCCGCAGAGCAGGGCGAGCGCGGTCAGCAGCGCCACGGGCGAGCGGAGTGGTGCGGGGCGGTTCATGCGGGGTCCCCCAGGAGTCGGACGGAGGTCGTCGGGTGGGTGGGCGTCGGTGTGGGCGGGCGGGTGGGTGGCGGCTCGGGTCGAGGCCGGTTCAGGTGGCCGGGGGTCGGTGCGCGTGGGCGGGCGCCGGTTCCGGTCGGCGGCGGTTCCGGTGGCCGGGCGGCGGTGCGAGTGCCCGGGCGCCCGTTCCGGTCGGCGGCGGTACGGGTGGCCGGGCGTGGGTACGAGTGCCCGGGCGCCCGTTCCGGTCGGCGGCGGTACGGGTGGCCGGGCGTGGGTACGCCGTGGGGCCGGGCACCTGGGGGGTGCCCGGCCTGCGCGCGGTCGGGAAGAGGTGGTGATCAGCCGCTCAGGAGGCGGTGGTGATCAGCGCTCGCCCTTGAGGGTGGTGGTGCCGCAGCCGGCGCCGAGGGTGCCGAAGCCGTAGTTGGAGATCGTCGCGCCGGCGGCGCAGACCTTGGACGTCGAGCCGACGAACGTCGAGGCGATGGTGGCGTTGGTCAGCTTCGCGGTCGGGACGACGTTGTAGACGTCACGGACGAAGGGGAAGGAGAGGTTGAGCGTCTTGTCGGCGTTGCGCGGGGCGACGCCGCCGATGGAGCCGAGGACGGCCGCGCCACGGCGGTCCGTGACGACGAGCTTCTCCTGGGCCGTGTACTGGGCGACGGAGTAGGGCGCGATGTCGCCGGCGCTGTCGAGGACGGTGCCGTCGTTCTCCTGGACGCCCTGCTGGACGCAGGCGCCCGGGGTGGTGACGCCGATGGAGGCGAGGAAGAACTGACGCGTGCCGGAGCTGGCCTGCGGCAGGATCGGGGTGAGGGCCACGCCGTTGAGGGACGTGGTCGTGCACTCGTAGACGCCCTTCAGCTGGGCGGCCGTCAGGTTGGTCGGCAGGGCGCTGTCGGAGCGCTTCACCCAGGACACCGCGTCCTTGGCGAAGGGGATCCAGGTCAGGTCCGTGGTGGTGGTGTCGGCCGGGGTCCGCGAGGAGCGTGCGAAGTCGAGGCAGCCGGTGTTGTTGTCCACGGCGTTGCGCAGGGCGTCGATACCGGCGGAGGAGCCGTTGGGCCGGTTGATCACACAGCCGGTCGCCTTGGTCTTGACGGTGGCGGTGCCGGTGGCGTCCCAGGACGCGATGATCTTCTGGCCGATGGAGTTGGTGACGACGTTGCCGAGGCCGTTGAGAACGTCCTGGGTCGTGTCGGAGCCGACACCGGCCAGCGTGCGGTACTGGGTGACCGGGTTGGGGTCGGCCTGCGCGGCGGGGGCGAGGGCGACACCGAGGCCGAGGGCGGCCACACCGAGGGCGGCACCGATACGAGCGCGGGACTTGACGTTCACTTCTGATCTCCTCCGTGGAAACGGATGTCATGGAATGGACGCACAAGCAGAATCCGGATTCTTCTTCGATCGTCCGGTCCGTCGACCGGCCGGGGACAACAATTCCGTACAGGCGACCTTTGCGGCCACCACGTTCAGCCGCTCTTCAGGTTACGAATTCCTGTCCTAGGTGAATCCGAGGGAATCCGGCGGCGGCCGGCCGCCGCCAGGACGGCGGGTCCGGCGAGACCGGCGAGACCGCCGGCGACGAGGACCGCGAGGAGGACCCAGCGGACCACCCCGAGGACCTGGGAGGGGGTGCTGCCGGTGTCGGCCAGCTTCTCCCCCGGGGCGCCGCCGGAGCCGTTCCCGCCGCCACCGGAGGCCGGCGGGGGCGCGGCGGACGACGGCGACCCGGAGGCCGCGCCCGCGTCCGTGCCGCCGCCCGCGGAGCCGCCGCCGGAGCCGGAGCCCGACCCCTGGCCGGTGCCTCCGGAGGCGTCGGATCCGGCGCCCGTGGAGCCGGTCGCGCCGCCCGCCGCCTGACCGCCGCCGGAGTCCGGGCCGCCGTTCGCGCCGGTGGTGCCGCCGGTGGTCGTGCCCGGCCCGCCGGGCGCGCCGCGCTCCAGGCGTCCGGCGGCCGCCTCCGCCAGGGCCTTGAGCCTCGCGGGCAGCGGGGCGTAGCCGAGGGGCAGTTCGCCGGGCGCGGTGCCCTGTTTCTGGCCCGGTCCGGCCGCGTACCGCAGAACGCGCGCGTAGTCCTTGCGGGCGTCCGCCGGGAGGGCGGTGGAGGCGGCGGCGTAGGTGACCACCGTCAGGGGGTAGGCGCCGTTCCTGGCCCGCGACGGGTCGGGGGCCAGGACGCCGGGGACGGCGGAGTCCCGGAACTGTCCGACGGCCTTGAGCAGGGCCGGGGTGGTGGGCCTGACGTAGACGCCGTCGGCGTTCGGCAGGGCGGCGATCTGGAGCTGGTAGCGGGCCGCGGAGGCGGCGTCGGTGATGCCGTAGGCGCGGCGGCGGCCGGGGGCGACGTCGGTGCCGACGAGCTTGAGGCCGTTGGTCATCGAGTCGAGCGCGACCTGGTCCTTGGCGTTGTTGGTGCCCCGCCGGACCCAGCGGGCGGCGTCGTGCATGTCGTTGGCGTAGGGCGAGCGGTCGGCGAGGCCGTACCTGATGGTCTTCCCGTCGAGGGTGAGTTCCGTCTCCGTGGGGTCGGCCTTCATGAATTCGTCGGCGCCGGAGGAGGCGAGTCCGAGATCCTTGAAATGGGGGTTGATCTTCATTCCCCAGGGGTCCGGCTTTCCTTCCAGGAAAGCGCGGGCGTCCCGGTCGGAGCGCAGGTACTCCCATATGATCCGGGTGCTGTCGGAACGGTCGGCGGCGAGCAGGATTCCACCGGGGTAGTTCATCACCGCCTGCGGGAAGCGCTTGAATTCCGGATTCAGGTCCAGGAATTCGGGGTCGCGGACGACGGATTCCGCGTTGCCCTTCAGATGGTCCGGGACGGGCGCGGTGTTGCTGAGCGTGCGGACGTCGTAGGGGTACGAGGCGGTGAGCAGCTTCGCCAGGATCCGCGGGTTCAGCCGGAGGTCCCGGACGAGTCCCATCGCGTCGCCCTCCCAGAAGAGGCCGACGGTCAGCGCGTTGACGGCGACGGGCGCGTGCACGAACCCGGCCTTCTCGCCGCCCTCCACCGGTGCGACGGTGAAGGCGAGGCCGGGCGAGGTGGAGGTCGGGTTGAGCAGGTTGCCGCGGGCCAGGTCCTCACCGCGCTGGGTGAAGGTGAAGCGGGTGGTGCCGTCGGCGCAGAGCGCGGACTGCCAGGAGGTGAGGGCGTCGGTGACCAGCTCCGAGCCGGTCATGCGGCGCTCCTCCTTGTCGGTGGGGCAGGGTTCGCGGACCGGCAGGAAGTCGAGCGGGAAGACGATCCGCCGGTCCCAGTTGGTGGTGGTGAGGGCGGAGGTGACCGGGCGCTGGGTGCTGCCGGTGCCCCCGTCGGGGTCGTGGGAGCCGCGCGGCACCACGACGAGCCAGCAGCTCCGGCCGCGCGCGTCGGTCCCGGCGCCGGCCGGGTCGCCGCAGCCGAGGTGGGGGGCCTCCCGGGTGGTCTGGAGGTTGAACGCGGCCTCGCCCGTGCCGTCGGGCTGGGTGGTGGCGAAGAACTCCTCGTTGGTGTCGCCGGGCGCGAAGTAGGTCCAGTCGGTCAGCTTGGTCGTGGCCGGTCCCGAGACCGGGGTGAAGGGGACGAACGGATCGGTCTTCTGCCCCGGGTACTCGGGGTCGGGGATCTGCTCGCCGTACCGCTTCTCCAGCGGGTCGGAGCCGACGGGGATCAGCCGGCTCCCGATGAACGATCCGAACTCGGAGCCGCTGAGCCCGGCGCCGAACTGGCACTGCTCCCGCTTCGGTCCGGCCGGGTCGTCGCCCCAGCACTGCATGATCTGGAGGTAGTCGGTGTTCCGGCCCTGGGTCGGCCTGCCGCCCTTCCAGGTCACCCTGAGGCCCTGGGCCCGCAGGTTTTTGGTCTGGTGGACGGTGACCTCGAGAGCCGAGAAGTCGTCGTGGGGTCCCTTGGTGCCGCGCTTGGTCACCGCCGAGTTCTCGGCGGGGTCCGTCGCGGCCACCGCGGGGGTGTCCCGCGGCAGCGGAACGAGGGCGAGCAGGACGGCGGCGAGGAGGGCCCCGAGGCCGGCCCGTCGGGTGGACAGCGGCCTCATCGTCCGCCTCCCTGGCGTTCGGCGCGGGCCGCGAGGGCGCGCCCGACGAGCGGTGGGCCGACGACGGTGGCGAGGAGCAGGACGGCGGAGAGCGCCATGAGGAGGCCGCGGAGGCTTCCGCCGGTGTCGGCGGCGAGGGTGACGGGGGTGCCGACGATGCCGGCGCCGCCGTCCTGGCCGCCCTGGCCCGAGCCGTTGCCGCCGCCCGCGTCCCCGGTGAGCACCTCGCCGGTGTCGGGGTCGACGGCCCCGCCGCCGGTGGCGGCTCCGGTGGCGGCCGCGCCGCCGGAGGCCGTGCCGCCGGTGGTCCCGTTCGTGGCGCCTCCGCCGGTGGAGCCGCCGTCGGTGCCGGAGCCGGTGGCGCCGCCCGTACCGCCGCCACCGGAACCGCCGGTGTTCCCGGCACCGTTGGCGCCGCCGGAGGTGGAACCGGATCCGTTCGCGCCGCCGTCGCTGCCGGTGGAGCCGCCCGAGGAGGGGCCCCCGTTGTTCACCGGGGTGGTCGTGCCGCGCGCGCCACCGGTGCCGTCGGCGCACTGGGTCGCGCCCCGCTTGTCGCAGTCCTTCGGCATCGGGGCGTTCTTGGCGAGGGTGTTGGTGCCGTCCGCCGAGAAGGTGGGGTTGCGGCAGTCGGACAGGTCGACGGCGCCGGTGGGCGCGCCGGGGATCCGCCTGACCTGCTCGAAGCCCGCCTGGACGAGGTTCTTCGGCAGCGGCGAGTAGCCGAGCTCCTCGGCCTGCTGCTGGCCCTCGCAGAGGAAGTAGCGGGCGAAGGTGCCGAGCGAGCGGCCCTTCTCGGTGGTGTGCGGGGCGGTCGCGGTGGTGGGGACGACCATGTAGCTGTAGCTGGAGAGCGGGTAGCCGCGCCGGTCGGTGGAGCGGTAGACCCCGTCGAGGATCTGGGTGAGGTAGTCGGTCGAGTTCCTGTCGTCGTTGATGCGGGCCCGGAGCAGGGCGACGGCGACGCCGGCGGCGGTCGGTTCGACGTAGTACCCGGCGGAGTTGAGGATCTTGGCGACCGGGAAGTGGGCGTTGACCGCGTACGAGTACTCGACGTAGGTGATGGCGCCCTCGCCCTGCGGCTGGCGGACGTGCGCGGAGACGCCGAGCGAGCCGGACTTGGCGACGCTGGTGGTGCCGGGCACGATCGGGAAGTACGAGGTCATGCCGCAGGGCGTCTGGCGGCCGGCGCGCCGGCAGTAGTCGTTCCAGACGGAGCCGTGCTCCTTGGCGAGCCAGGTGGTGAACTGGGCGGTCGTTCCGGAGCCGTCGGAGCGCACGACGGGGACGATGCGGCGCGCGGGGAGGGTCAGGCCCGGGTTGTCGGCCTTGATCTCGGGCGCGTTCCACATGGTCAGCTGCCCGGTGAAGATCTTCGCGAGGACGGGTCCGGAGAGGCGCAGGTTGGTGACCTGGCGGCCGCTGATCCGCAGGTTGTACATGAAGGCGGTGCCGCCCGCGACGATCGGCATGTACGCGTAGCCGCGGCGCGGGGGTACGTCGGTGGCGTTGCCGTCCTTGAGGCCGTACGGGATCTCGGAGACGGCGAAGTCGACGGTGCCGTTCTTGAACTGCTCGCGGCCCTGGGAGGAGCCGTTGGCGTTGAAGTTGACGGTGAGGCCGACGTTGGCGCCGATGTTGCGCCGCCACTGCTCGACGGCGTTGGAGCTCCAGGTCGAGCCGGAGCCGGTGATCTTGGTGTAGCCGGCGGCCTGCGCGGCGGGCGGCGTGACGAGGAGGGCGAGCAGCGCGCACAGGGCGGCGGCGAGGCCCAGCAGGGTGCGGGTGACGGACACGGGTCTCACGACGTGCTCCTAGGAGGTACGGATCGGTCCGGAGCCGCCGCCGACCGGGCGGGGTCCCGCCGGACGGCGCTCTGGCGGGCGGCGTCACGCTGGGACGCCAGGACGCGGCGGCGCTCCTGGCGCTTCGTCAGCTGTCCGGGGCCGCGCCCGCCCGCGATCCGGGCGAGGACGAAGAGGAGCAGGACGAGCAGCATGAGGACGGCGGCGGTGCCGAAGCCGCGGGCGATCATGTTCGGTTCGGGCGACTTGACGAGCTCGAAGGTGGCGAGCGGCAGGGAGACCTGGGCGCCGGAGGTCGGCAGGGCGTTCAGTTCGGCGGTGAACCCGGCGGTCAGCAGGACGGGCGAGGTCTCCCCCACCCCGCGCGCGGTGCCGAGGATCACGGCCGTGGTCAGCCCCGAGCGGGCGGTCGGCAGGACGACGTGCCAGACCGTGCGCCAGCGCGAGGACCCCATGGCGTACGAGGCCTCCCGCAGCGTCCCGGGGACGAGCCGGATGACGACGTCGGCGGCGCGGATGATGATCGGCAGCATCATCACGGAGAGGGCGAGCGAGGCGGCGAGCCCGGAACGCTCGGTGCCCAGGGCCAGGATGACGGTCGCGTAGATGAAGAGTCCCGCGACGATCGAGGGCAGCGCGGTCATCGCCTCGACGACGGTCCGGACGAGGCGGGCGAAGGGTCCCGGCACCTCGTTGAGGAAGACGGCGCAGACGATGCCGGTGGGCACGGTGAGCGCGAGCGCGATGCCGACCTGTTCGAGGGTGCCGACGACGGCGTGCAGGATGCCGCCGACGTCGAGCGGTTCGAGGGGGCCCGCGAGGCTCATGTCCTCGGTGAAGAAGTTGAGGTGGACCAGGGCCTCTCGGCCCTCCCAGAGCGTGAAGGCGACGACGAAGACGAGGACGGCGAGGAGCAGCAGCCCGAGGGTGCGCACGACGACCCCGGCGATCCGGTCCCGCACGGCGGGCCCGTCCTCGTCGAAGGAGACGAGCAGCGCGTAGAGCCCGAGGAAGAGGAGGTAGGCGACGATCACGAAGCCGACGGCGCCGCTGAAGGGCAGCAGGCGGGCGAAGAGCAGCCAGGTGAGGGCGAGCGAGGCGACGGCGGCGCCGAGCACGGCGTACACGTCGGAGGCGCGCAGGGTGCCGGTGGTGCGGCGGCGTTCCGGTCCGGGCGGCGGGGCCTGCTCGGCGGGCGGCCGCGTCCTCGGCCGCTCCGGTGCGATGGTCATCGGGTTCGGGTCCCCCTTGAGGAGCGTGGTCTCAGGCGTCGCTGGTGGCGCCGGAGCGGCTGCGGGCGACGATGGACGAGGCGGCGAAGTTGACGATCAGGGTCATGACGAAGAGGGCGAAGCCCGCCGCCATGAGGGCGGACATGCCGAAGGGCGTGGCTTCGCCGTAGCGCAGGGCGATGAGGGAGGACACCGAGCTGGTGCCGGTCTGCAGGACGTGCCACTGGATGGTGAAGACCTGCGAGATGACCATGTAGACGGCGATGGTCTCGCCGAGGGCGCGGCCGAGGCCGAGCATGGTGCCGCCGATCATGCCGCCCTTGCCGAAGGGCAGGACGACGCTGCGGATCATGCCCCAGCGGGTGGCGCCGAGCGCGTACGCGCCCTCGCGTTCGCCGGCGGGGGCCTGGGAGAAGACCTCGCGCATGATCGAGCAGATGATCGGCGCGACCATCATCGCGACGACGAGACCGGCGACGAAGGTGGACGAGGTGTAGACGGTCGGCGGGGCCAGCGGATCGTCGGGGTCGGCGCCGTCGACGCGGAGGAACGGGATCCAGCCCAGGTAGGTGGCGATCCAGCGGGCGATCGGGAGGATCGACTCCTCCAGCCAGAAGACGCCCCACAGGCCGTAGACGACGGACGGCACGGCGGCCATCAGGTCGACGGTGGAGATCAGGGTGCGGCGCAGCTGGGGCGGGGCGTACTCGGAGATGTAGAGGGCGGCCCCGGTGGCGAGCGGGACGGCCACGACGATCGCGACGAGGGCGATGAGGACGGTGCCGAGGAGGACGGCGGCGATCCCGAAGCGTCCGGCGTCCGGCTCCCAGGCCTCGGTGGTGAGGAAGGAGGGCCCGGCGCGGTCGAGGGCCTGCCAGGCGCGGTGGAGCAGGAAGCCGCCGACGAGGAGCATGACCGCGAGGACGAGGCCGCCGCCGGTGCGGGCGACGGCGCGGAAGACCCGGTCGGGAAGGCCGGGGTCGGCGTGGAGCCGTCTCGGCGTGTCGGGCGTGGTGTCCGCCGGTGAGCCGGGTGGTGGTCCGCCGGGCGGCGGACCGGGCGGCGGGTCAAGGGTCTCGGTCGTCACGGGAAGGACGTAAGTCCGGCCCGGTGGACAGGTGTTCCACTCGATGTGAACGAGGGGCGTGCGCGGGGCAACTTCCGTTCAATGTAAGGCTGTTGAGGCCCATCTGGGCCCTTCCTCGGCGAGCAGGGCGCGGAAGCGCGCATAGGCGGTACGACAGGTGGAGTGCCGCTCGTAGGAGCGGCCGGAGAGCGCGGCGGTGCGGCCCTCGCGGTCCCGCAGCAGCCATACCCAGCCGTTGCCGCCGGCGGTGTGCTGCACCCCTCCGGCCATGTCGGCGTACCCGGCGCACAGGGCCGTGAAGGCGTCCCTGCACCCGGCGTGGTCGTCGTAGCAGCCCCCCGACCGCGCGACGACCCTTCCGTTCTGGGCGACCAGTCGCCATCCGTACCGTCCGTCGGCCCCCATGTCGATCAGACAACGCGTCCCGGACACACCGGTGTCCTTGGTCATCGCCCCCACCCCCACAGTCTCGGCAGGGGCAATCTATTGAGACGGACGTGACAGTTGGGCGCTAAACCATCTCCGAGGTTGCACGCTTCACCAGGAGGTTGCCCCTTGGACACCGGCACCCGGAGCGACCCCGTAGGAACGAGCCGGGGTGGCCCGTTCGGGAGCCGGGGAGGCGGGTCCGGTCAGCCCGTCGCCGCCAGGACGACCAGGAGCAGCAGCCCGGCCACCGCGGGGCCGACGATCTCGTACGCCCAGCGCACCCTCGCCACGCCCCGCGACCCCGGTGCCGCCGCCCGGCTCGCGAGGAGTTCCCGCAGATCGGCGAGGGTCTGGTCGGCGAACGCCGCGCCGGAGGAGGACGAGGAGCCCCGGGCGCCGGAGGTCGCCGGGGTACGGCCGCGCGCGTCGCCCTGGGCGGCGCGGGCGGCGGCGCGAGCGGCCTTCTTGCGCTGGCGCAGCGAGACGGGGACGGCCCACAGCTGGTACTTCTCGCCGTCCTGGGTGAAGACCTCGCTGGAGTAGCCGGCCCGGAAGTCGGCGACGGTCGCCCAGGGCAGCGTGATCGACCGGAACGGGTTGCGGATCTTGAGCCGGTCGTCGTTGGCGTACACCGCGGGCCGGATCGTGAAGGCGACGATCAGCGGGACCGCCAGGACCAGGCCCGCGAGCGCGAGCCAGGGCGACCGGCCCTCGCCGCGGAGCATCACGTCACCGGCGAACAGCGCCGCGAGGGCCAGCAGGAACACCCCGCTCGCGATCCCGAGGACCGACCGGAAGACACGGTCGGGGGACGGCTGCTCCGCGGACGGCTGCTCGGGGGTCGACCCGGGGCTCGGCTCGTGGCTGGGCTCGGGGGTCGGCTCGGGGGTCGTCATGCCGCCGATTGTGCCTCAGGGGGCCCGTGGGGGCTCAGGCGGCCCGCGTGGCCACGAGATCCGCGTACAAAATGATGTTGTCGGGACGGTGGCCGTCGACCAGCTCGCCGCCACAGGTGACGAGGCGCAGCTCGGGGCGCTCGGTGTCGCCGTACACCTTGGCCGTCGGGAAGGTGTCCTTGTCGACCTGCTCCAGCTCCCGGACCCGGAAGACCGCGGTGGTGCCGTCGGCCCGGGTCACGGTGATCTCGTCGCCGGCCCGGACGCGGGAGACGTTCTTCAGGACGGCGGGGCCGCGGGCGGTGTCGAAGTGCCCGATGAGGACGGCGGGGCCGGTCTGCCCGGGCGTGACGCCCTTGTCGTACCAGCCGATGCGGTCGGCGTCCGCGACCGAGGGGACCTCGACGGTGCCGTCGGCGGCGAGCCCGAGTTCCAGGACGGGTCCGGTGGGCGCGGTGTCGACTCCGGCGGCGGGCAGCCGGACCCGTACGGGCAGGGACCGCGCGAGCGGCTTCACGGGCGCGCCGCTCGCGGTCGGCGCGGGAACGGCGGTCTCGCCGACGCGGGCGGGCGGGGTGGCGGCGGGCCCGGCCCCGGCGGAGCACCCGGTGAGCGCGGCGAGGGCCACCACGAGGGCGACGGAGACGGTACGGGTACGGGCGGGGCGGCGGTTCACGGGACGGCTCCGGACGGGGTGTGACCGGCCGCCGCGTGGGTGCGACGGCCGGCCTGGGGTGGGTGTGCTCCTGCTCGGGTCAGGGTCGAGGAGCGGGTGGGGCGAGTGGTGCGGGTGGGTGCGTATAGCGCGGGTGGTGCGGGTGGTGCCGACGGTGTGGGTGGTGCCCGGCGGTGTGGGTGGCGCTGGCGGTGTGGGTGGCGCCAGTGAGGTGAAGGCCCCCTGCGCGCGGGGCGCGGAGGGCCCGTCGCGGCCCGGGCGGACGTCAGGGTTCCCGGCCGGGCCGCGACGGGGGTCAGACGCGGGCGGCGGCCCGGCGGCGCAGGACGACGAAGCCGAGGCCCGCGGCGGCGAGCGAGGCGGCACCGGCACCGGCCGCGACGAGCGCGGTGGAGTCGCTCCCGGCACCGGTCTCGGCGCCGGCCGCGACACCGCCCTTCGGGACGACGGAGGTCTGCCCGGCGTTGTTGGTGGTGGTGCCGGTGTTGCCCGCCGGGGCCTGGGTGGTGGCCGACGGCGCCGGGGTGGGCGCGGAGGTGGCCTTCTCGCAGCCCTTGGGGAGCTTGGGGAAGGCGGTCCAGCGGTACGGGGTGTCGCCGCCCTGGGTGCGCTGGCCGAGCTGCGGGGTGGTGGTGTTCGCGCCCTTGATCGTGAGGCCCATGCCCAGGTCGGCGGCGTGGGCGCGGTCGAGGGTGACGATCGGCTTTCCGGCCTCGTCCTTGAGGACGGCCTTCGGGCCCTTCTCCAGGTCGTGGGTGAGCGTCACGGTCAGCAGCGCGAAGACGGACGGGATGTCCTGCCGGACGGCGCACTCGCCGATGGTGACGACGGGCCCGGTGGTGGGCGCCGGGGCCGGCGCCGCGTTGTCGACGAGGCGCGGGGCGGCCTGCTTCGTACCGCCCTGGATGTACGCGGCGAACCCGCCGTCGCTCTCCAGGACGACGACGGCCTTGCCGTGGACCCAGACCTGTCGGAAGCCGTCGAGGTAGGTGAAGCCGCGGCCCTTGCCGTTCTCGACGAGCTGGAGGCCGTAGCGGTCCCCCTTCCTGCCGAGCTCCAGGCGGGTGCCGTCGGCGAGCTCGTAGAGGCCGGGCGTGGCGCCGGGGACGTAGTTGCGGTCCCAGTTGAGGGAGCGGCCGTCCGGGAAGAGGACGAAGAACTCGCCGTTGTCGTTGCCGGCCTCCGGGCGGGTGTCGGCGTCGAGGACGCCGACCGGGTTGGTGCCGTAGAAGAGCTCGGCGCGGTGGTGCAGCGCGTCGACCTCGTAGATCTTGGCGACGGTGCCGTTCAGGAGGGTCTCGGTCCGGACGAGGGTGCCCTTCGCGGCGTCGGCCGTACCGCTCTCGTTCTTCGCGCCCGCGGCCTTCTCGCCGAGGGGCTTGGCCTCGCCCGGCTTGGCCTCGCCCGGCTTCTCGGCACCCGGCTTCGCTTCCGTCGGCGTGACGGCGCCCGGCGCGGCGACCGGCGCGGCGACCGGCGCGGCGACCGGGCCGTCGGCCGCGAAGGCGGCTCCGGCGGCGAGGGCCGGGGTGGTGATCGCGGCACCCGCGACGAGGACGGTGGCGATGGCGGTGCGAAGGGCGGTGCGCATAACGACTCCTGGAATTCAGGCAGGCGGATGGGAGAGTCGCATGCCGCTTTTACTCGGTCCGACTGGTTCCGGTGAGGTCTGGCTGGCTGCAGGAAGAAATTTATTGATCTTGTATTCGGGAGTGGTCCACTCCATGTCACGGGGCCGTGACAGGGGTCACCGACACCGTCACCACGGCCCGGAGCCGGGCACCACGCCGACCGCCCGCCTGTGACCTCGGGCTCTGCGAAGCACGTCCCCTGTACAGGTCGCTACGCGCGTAGATATGCTCGACTGGTGACCATGCCCACCACTGCATCCGCAGCATCCGCATTCGCCGACGTGACCGCGTCCGACGGTGCGCTGCGCCGCTTCCTCCACGGGCTGCCCGGCGTCGACGCCGTCGGCCTGGAGGCGCGCGCCGCGGCCCTCGGTACCCGCTCGATCAAGACCACGTCCAAGGCGTACGCCATCGACCTGGCCATTTCCATGATCGACCTGACGACGCTCGAAGGCGCGGACACCCCGGGCAAGGTCCGGGCGCTCGCCGCCAAGGCCGTCCGTCCCGATCCGACCGACCGCACGACCCCGACGACCGCCGCCGTCTGCGTCTACCCCGACATGGTGGCCACCGCCAAGGCCGTCCTCGCGGGCTCCGACGTCAAGGTCGCCTCGGTCGCCACCGCCTTCCCGGCCGGACGCGCCGCGCTCCCCGTGAAGCTCGCCGACACGGCGGACGCCATCGCCGCGGGCGCCGACGAGATCGACATGGTCATCGACCGCGGCGCCTTCCTCGCCGGCCACTACCTCCAGGTCTTCGAGCAGATCGCCGCGATCAAGGCGGAGTGCGGCGACCGCGCCCGCCTGAAGGTGATCTTCGAGACCGGCGAGCTGTCCACGTACGACAACATCCGCCGCGCCTCCTGGCTCGGCATGATGGCCGGCGCGGACTTCATCAAGACCTCGACCGGCAAGGTCGCGGTCAACGCCACCCCGGCCAACACCCTGCTCATGCTGGAGGCGGTGCGCGACTTCCGCGCCCAGACCGGCGTGCAGATCGGCGTGAAGCCGGCCGGCGGCATCCGCAACACCAAGGAAGCCATCAAGTTCCTGGTTCTCGTCAACGAGACCGTGGGTGAGGACTGGCTGGACAACCACTGGTTCCGCTTCGGCGCCTCCAGCCTGCTCAACGACCTGCTGATGCAGCGCCAGAAGCTGGCGACCGGCCGTTACTCCGGCCCCGACTACGTGACGGTGGACTGATCAACATGGCATCTGCATTCGAGTACGCACCGGCGCCCGAGTCCCGGTCCGTCGTCGACATCGCCCCCAACTACGGCCTCTTCATCGACGGCGAGTTCGTCGAGGCGGCCGACGGCAAGGTCTTCAAGACCGTCTCCCCCTCCACCGAGGAGGTGCTGTCCGAGATCGCCCAGGCGGGTACCGAGGACGTCGACCGTGCGGTGAAGGCGGCGCGGAAGGCCTTCGAGAAGTGGTCGGCGCTGCCCGGCTCCGAGCGCGCCAAGTACCTCTTCCGGATCGCCCGGATCATCCAGGAGCGCAGCCGTGAGCTGGCCGTCCTGGAGACCCTGGACAACGGCAAGCCGATCAAGGAGACCCGCGACGCGGACCTCCCGCTGGTCGCCGCGCACTTCTTCTACTACGCGGGCTGGGCCGACAAGCTCGACCACGCGGGCTACGGGGCGAACCCGAGGCCGCTGGGCGTGGCCGGTCAGGTCATCCCGTGGAACTTCCCGCTGCTGATGCTGGCGTGGAAGATCGCCCCGGCGCTCGCGACCGGCAACACGGTCGTCCTGAAGCCGGCCGAGACGACCCCGCTCACCGCCCTGTTCTTCGCGGACATCTGCCGTCAGGCCGGGCTGCCGAAGGGCGTCGTCAACATCCTTCCCGGGTACGGGGAGACGGGCGCGGCGATCGTCGCGCACCCGGACGTGAACAAGGTCGCCTTCACCGGCTCGACCGCCGTCGGCAAGGCCATCGCGCGTTCCGTCGCCGGTACGGACAAGAAGGTCACCCTGGAGCTGGGCGGCAAGGGCGCGAACATCGTCTTCGACGACGCGCCGATCGACCAGGCCGTCGAGGGCATCGTCAACGGCATCTTCTTCAACCAGGGCCAGGTCTGCTGCGCGGGCTCGCGCCTCCTCGTCCAGGAGTCGATCCACGACGAGCTGCTCGACTCGCTGAAGCGCCGCCTGAGCACCCTGCGCCTCGGCGACCCGCTGGACAAGAACACCGACATCGGTGCCATCAACTCCTCGGAGCAGCTGGCCCGGATCACCTCGCTGGTGGACCAGGGCGAGGCGGAGGGCGCCGAGCGCTGGACCGCCGCCTGCGACATCCCGTCGGCCGGTTACTGGTTCGCCCCGACGCTCTTCACCAACGTCACGCAGGCGCACACGGTCGCCCGCGACGAGATCTTCGGCCCGGTCCTGTCGGTGCTGACCTTCCGCACGCCCGACGAGGCGGTCGCGAAGGCCAACAACAGCCAGTACGGCCTGTCCGCCGGCATCTGGTCGGAGAAGGGCTCCCGCATCCTCGCGGTCGCGAGCAAGCTCCGCGCGGGTGTCGTCTGGGCCAACACGTTCAACAAGTTCGACCCGACGTCGCCGTTCGGCGGATACAAGGAGTCGGGCTTCGGCCGCGAGGGCGGCCGTCACGGTCTGGAGGCCTACCTCGATGTCTGAGCGCAGTGTCGAAAAAGGCGGCTCCGCCGCCGGGCGTCTGAACGTCTTCAAGACCTACAAGCTGTACGTCGGGGGCAAGTTCCCCCGCTCCGAGAGCGGCCGGGTGTACGAGGTGACGGACTCCAAGGGCAAGTGGCTGGCGAACGCGCCGCTCTCCTCCCGCAAGGACGCCCGTGACGCGGTCGTCGCCGCCCGCAAGGCCTTCGGCGGCTGGGCGGGCGCGACCGCGTACAACCGCGGCCAGATCCTCTACCGCGTCGCCGAGATGCTGGAGGGGCGCCGGGAGCAGTTCGTCCGCGAGGTCGCGGAGGCGGAGGGCCTGTCGAAGTCGAAGGCGGCCGCCGTCGTCGACGCGGCGATCGACCGCTGGGTCTGGTACGCGGGCTGGACGGACAAGATCGCCCAGGTCGTGGGCGGCGCCAACCCGGTCGCCGGCCCGTACTTCAACCTCTCCTCCCCCGAGCCCACGGGCGTCGTCACCGTCGTCGCCCCCCAGGAGTCGTCCTTCCTGGGCCTGGTCTCGGTGATCGCCCCGGTGATCGCGACGGGCAACACGGCCGTCGTGGTCGCGAGCGAGAAGTACCCGCTCCCGGCCCTCTCCCTGGGCGAGGTGCTCGCCACCTCGGACCTGCCGGGCGGTGTCGTCAACATCCTCTCCGGCAAGGCCTCCGAGATGGGCCCGCACCTGGCGGCCCACCAGGACGTCAACGGGATCGACCTGACGGGCGCGACCGAGGGCGACCTCGCACGCGACCTGGAGATCGCGGCCGCGGACAACCTGAAGCGCGTCCTGCGCCCGCGGGCGGAGGACTTCGCGGACTCCCCGGGCACGGACCGCATGACGGCGTTCCTGGAGACGAAGACGGTCTGGCACCCGACGGGTTCGCTGGGCGCGAGCGGCTCCGCGTACTAGTCCGGAATCATCGGACGCCCCTCAGGTGTGCGCACCCGGGGGGCGCCTCCGGTCCCCTCACGTCCCGGAGCTACGGAAGCAGTCCCCGGGTCAGCGGCCCCGCCACCGGGAGATCGGCCACCGCGCCGCCCTTGGTGAGGTGGTCGGTCACCAGGTTCGTGCCCACCGGCTTGAAGTCGGAGATCTGGGTGCCGAGTCCGTTGTCGAGGGGGTCGACGCCGGTGTTGGCCAGCGGGTCGAGCTGGAGCCGGGTCAGCGGGCCCAGGCCGTGGGTGACGCCCGACAGCGCCCCCGCCCCGGCCGCGCCCGCGTCGGTCCTGGTCAGTGAGTCGACGGGGAGCGGCACCGGGGCGGCGGCCTGGGCCCCGGCCCCCGCGCCGAGCATCGCCGCGCCCGCCGCCGTGACGGTGAGCCCGGCCTTGAGCAGGGCACTGCGACGGGGGGTCCGGGGTTCTGCGTGACGCGCCATGACGTTCCTTCCGAGGGGTGATCGAGCGGACACCGACAGTAGTTGAGGTGTGATGCTCGATACCAACGGCCTTCCTCGGGGGTCCCCTGCACGGGGGAATGGTTCACACTGGTGTCCCGTGAGTTCCCTACCGATCCCGACCCGTGTCGTCCTGCTCGCGGGCCCCTCCGGCTCCGGCAAGTCGTCCCTCGCCGCCGTCACCGGCCTCCCGGTCCTGCGCCTCGACGACTTCTACAAGGAGGCGGGCGATCCGTCCCTCCCGCTCGTGGAGGGCAGCGCGGACGTCGACTGGGACTCCCCGCTGTCCTGGGACGCGGACGCCGCCGTCTCCGCCATCGTCGAGCTGTGCCGTACGGGACGCACCGAGGTCCCTGTCTACGACATCGCCACCAGCTCGCGGGTGGACCGTGAACGCCTCGACATCGAGCGGACGCCGCTCTTCGTGGCGGAGGGGATCTTCGCGGCCGAGATCGTGACCCGCTGCCGTGAGCTGGACGTCCTCGCCGACGCGCTCTGTCTGCGCGGTCGCCCGTCGACGACCTTCCGCCGCCGGCTCGCCCGCGACCTCCGCGAGGGCCGCAAGTCGGTGCCGTTGCTGCTGCGCCGCGGCTGGCGTCTGATGCGGGCCGAGCGGGCGATCGTCGCCCGTCAGGCGGAGCTGGGCGCCCACCCCTGCGCCAGGCCGGAGGCCCTGGGCCGCCTGGCCGCCGCGGCGGCGGGCCGCCACCGCACCCCGGCGGCGCGCTGACATACAGACGACGCGGGTCGTACAAGCCCCCCGGCTTGTGCGACCCGCGCCGTTTTCCCCCGTACCCCCGTACTCCCCCGTGAGCCGCGTTCCCCCGTGGCCCCCGTGGGTCTTTCCCCCGTTCCCCCCGACCTTCAGGCCACCAGCTCGCCGAAGGACTCCTCCTCGTCACGGCCGAAGCTGAGCACCTCGTCCTCGCGCAGTCGCCGCAGCGACCGCCAGATGCTCGACTTCACCGTGCCGACACTGATGTCCAGGATCTCCGCGATCTCCGGATCGGTACGGCCCTCGTAGTAGCGCAGCACCAGCATGGTCCGCTGGAGCTCGGGCAGCCGGGCGAGGGCCTGCCACAGCACCGCGCGCAGCTCCGTGCCGCGCATCGCGTCCGTCTCGCCCACCGTCTCCGGGAGCTCCTCGGTCGGGTACTCGTTGAGCTTGCGCCGGCGCCAGGCGCTGATGTGCAGGTTGGTCATGGTGCGGCGGAGGTATCCGCCGACCGCGGCCTTGTCACTGATCCGCTCCCAGGCGCGGTACGTGGAGAACAGCGCGCTCTGGAGCAGGTCCTCGGCCTCGAAACGGTCACCGGTGAGGTGGTAGGCGGTGGCGTACAGGGAGGCACGACGCTCCTGGACGTAAGCCGTGAACTCGGCTTCCGAGCAGTTGCGCTCCCCCGTGACCTCCCCGTACGCCGCTCCCCCGTCAGCAACGGCCACCATGTACGGCGCCTTGCGCTGACGCCCGACGCCGCGAACGCACCCCCGCCCGTTCACCGCGCCGGACTTCTCCGTGCTCCGTACGACGTCGTGGAGACGCGTGACTACTGCGCTTGAGGTGGTGCTGTGCAGTGCGTTCATCTCGCGCCCCCCGTCGGTTGGAGTGTCTTTCGGTCCGTTGCCGAGAAGCTTGCCCACCGGACTTCATGGCGTTGTCCGCCGACTGTCACAGGCGTGTCACAGGGGTCCCGGGAGAAGCGCGCCTCCCAGCGGTCGAACTCGGACGGCCCCATGGGACAGAATGGCGCCCGTGCCTTTTCTGTTGCTGATCGAGGACGACGACGCCATCCGTACGGCCCTTGAGCTGTCCCTGTCCCGGCAGGGTCACCGGGTGGCCACCGCCGCGACCGGTGAGGACGGCCTCCAGCTGCTGCGTGAGCAGCGGCCGGACCTGGTCGTGCTCGACGTCATGCTGCCCGGCATCGACGGCTTCGAGGTCTGCCGGCGCATCCGCCGCACGGATCAGTTGCCGATCATCCTGCTGACCGCGCGCAGCGACGACATCGACGTGGTCGTGGGCCTGGAGTCCGGTGCCGACGACTATGTCGTCAAGCCGGTGCAGGGCCGTGTGCTTGACGCCCGTATCCGGGCCGTACTGCGGCGCGGCGAGCGGGAGTCGACGGATTCGGCGACGTACGGCTCGCTGGTGATCGACCGGTCGGCGATGACGGTCACCAAGAACGGCGAGGACCTCCAGCTCACCCCGACCGAGCTGCGGCTGCTCCTGGAGCTGAGCCGGCGGCCCGGACAGGCGCTCTCCCGGCAGCAGTTGCTGCGGCTCGTGTGGGAGCACGACTACCTGGGCGACTCGCGGCTGGTCGACGCCTGTGTGCAGCGGCTGCGCGCCAAGGTGGAGGACGTGCCGTCCTCGCCGACGCTCATCCGTACCGTGCGCGGGGTCGGTTACCGGCTGGACGTCCCTGCGTGAGCAAGGGGATCCTCACGCGGCTGCGTCTTTCGAGCCTGCGGCTGCGTCTTGTCGTCGTCTTCGCCCTGGTCGCGCTGACCGCCGCCGTGGCGGCCTCCGGCATCGCGTACTGGCTGAACCGGGAGGCGGTGCTGACCCGTACCCAGGACGGGGCGCTCAACGACTTCCGGCAGGAGATGCAGAACCGGGCGGCGACGCTGCCGCTGCGGCCCACCCAGGACGATCTGCGGCGGACCGCCGAGCAGATGGCGACGGGCAGCGCCAACTACCAGGTGCTGCTGCTCGGTGAGCGGGACGCGGGCAAGCCGATCGTCGGCGCCTCGGACCCGGACGACTTCACCCTGGCCGACGTGCCGCGTTCGCTGCGGGACGCGGTGGACACCAGGCGGCCGGTGACGGAGGGCAACCCGTATCCGTACCACCTGTTCTGGCAGCGTACGGAGCGGAACGGGACGCCGTACCTGGTCGGCGGGACGCGGATCGACGGCGGCGGGCCCGCCGGTTACATGTTCAAGTCGCTGGCCGCGGAGAAGGCCGACCTGAACTCGCTGGCCTGGTCCCTGGGGATCGCCACCGCGCTCGCGGTGGCCGGTTCGGTGCTGCTCGCGCAGGTCGCCGCGACGACCGTGCTGCGGCCCGTGCACCGGCTCGGCGAGGCGGCCCGGCAGCTCGGCGAGGGCAAGCTCGACACCCGGCTGCGGGTCACCGGCGCCGACGAACTGGCCGATCTGACGCGCACGTTCAACGGGGCGGCCGAGTCCCTGCAGAAGAAGGTCGCGGACATGAGCGCCCGGGAGGAGTCCTCGCGGCGCTTCGTGGCCGACATGTCGCACGAGCTGCGCACCCCGTTGACCGCGCTGACGGCCGTCACGGAGGTCCTGGAGGACGAGCAGGACACCCTGGACCCGATGATCGCCCCGGCCGTGGCGCTGGTGGTGAGCGAGACCCGGCGCCTCAACGACCTGGTGGAGAACCTGATGGAGGTGACCCGCTTCGACGCGGGCACCGCCCGGCTCGTCCTCGACGAGGTGGACATCGCCGACCAGATCACGGCGTGCGTCGACGCGCGCGCGTGGCTGGACGCGGTCGACCTGGACGCCGAGCGCGGGATCGTGGCGCCGCTCGACCCGCGCCGCCTCGACGTGATCCTGGCGAACCTGATCGGGAACGCGCTGAAGCACGGCGGTTCGCCGGTGCGGGTCTCGGTGCGCACCGAGGACGAGGAACTGGTCATCGCGGTCCGCGACCACGGCCCCGGCATCCCCGAGGAGGTGCTGCCGCACGTCTTCGACCGCTTCTACAAGGCGAGCGCGTCCCGGCCGCGGTCCGAGGGCAGCGGGCTCGGCCTGTCGATCGCCATGGAGAACGCGCTGATCCACGGCGGTTCGATCACCGCCTCCAACTCGGTCGGCGAGGACGGGACGGTGGACGGCGCGGTGTTCGTGCTGCGACTGCCCCTGGACGCCTCGGGGATCACCCGCGAGGTGCAGACCCGCAGCAGCCAGGGCGAGGTGGAGGAAGCGTGAGGCGCCGCACCTTCGGGCGTACGGCCGGTACGGGAGCCCTGGTGGCGGCCGCGGTCACCGCGCTGGTCACCGGCTGCGGGATCAGGACCACCTCGGTCCCGGTGGACGCGGGCGCCGCCCCGTCCCGGGTCCCGTGCAGCGTGGCGGAGGAGGGCACGGCGGCACCGGTGCAGGACGTGCCGGTCCGGGTGTACCTGGTCTGCGGTTCGCAGCTGGAGGCGGTGGACCGGCGGTCTCCGCTGCCGGAGGAGAAGACCGACGGCGGCCCGGTGCGCACCGCGACGCGGCTGCTGGCGCAGCTGCTCGCCGAGCCGTCGGAGAGCGAGACGCGGGCCGGCTTCACGACGGCGGTGCGCGGCCCGCTGGTGGTGGAGGGCGGCCACCGGGGTGATCCGGCGGGGACGCTGCGGCTGAGCCGTCAGCCGGAGGACCTGGCGCCGACCGCCCTCTCGCAGCTGGTCTGCACGTTCGCCGCGAGTTCGGCGGGCGCGGGTGACCACACGGTGCTGCTCGGCGGCCCGGGCGCGTACGCCCCGAAGCGCTACCGCTGCACGACGGAGCTGCGCGAGCGCCCGGAGTCGGCCCCGCCGACGGCGGCCGTGGCCGCTCCGGCGGCCACCGCCACGGGCTGAGCCGGGTCCGGCGGAACCGATTCCGCCGTGGGGGGCGTCTTGGGGGGCGTGCAGCGTCAAGGTTCGGGCGGCAGTGCCGCCGTGGTCGTCCGCGTGGCGGGGTGGGTCCTCGTCGTCGCGCATCTGCTGCTCGTCGCCTGGGTCAGCCTGCGGCCACGGGACGTGGCCTGGGTGACCGCGCCGAACACCGTCCCGCTGAACGGCCTGCGGGCCGATCTGGCGCTCGGCGCCGCCGAGGCGGCCCGGCTGATCGGCGAGGGCCTGCTCCTCCTCGCCCCGCTCGGGGTGCTGCTGCCGATGGCCGACGGGCGGCTCGACGTCTCCCGGTGGGCCTCCCTGGCCCGTACGACCGCCGCGGGGGCGCTGGTGTCGCTCGCCGTGGAGCTGCTGCAGACCGCCGTGCCGGGTCAGGTCGTGGACGTGGACTCCGTCCTCCTGAACACCGCCGGGGTGGCGCTCGCCCATCTGCTCCTCGTGCCGGCCGGGCGGAGCTGGCTGCGCCGCAGGTCGGACGTGGGGCGGCCGGGCTCCTCCGCGGGGACCGCGCGCGGCCGGGGTGCGGCCCTCCTCGGGGACGAGGGGTCTCAGGGTGTGACCCCGACGATTACCAGGGTCCCGATCGCCCGGTAGACCGACGCCCCGGGCTCCCGTCCGGGAGCAGTATGGAGTCATCGGGAGCCCGACGGAGCGGCTCCCGGACCGACTCCGAAGGAGCCCACCATGGCCGCACTGACCCGCCCCCGTGACGGACGCGTGATCGGCGGAGTGTGCGCGGCGCTGGCCCGGCGCTTCGGCCTCTCCGCGTGGACGATGCGCCTGATCTTCCTGGTCTCGTGCCTGCTGCCCGGACCGCAGTTCCTGATCTACCTGGGCCTGTGGATCTTCGTGCCGGCGGAGAAGAGCACGAGCACGACGGCCTGGTAGTCACGGCCCGGCGGCCGACAGGGCACGCCGACGGCGCACGCCGCAGGGGCGCGCACCCGGGAGACCGGGTGCGCGCCCCTGCGGCGTGGTCGGAGCGTCGTACGGCTCGGGTCAGCCGATCGGCAGGCCGCCGGCGCCCAGCGGCAGGCCGCCGAGGAGGCCGCCGAGCGGGGTGGCGCCGAGGCCGCCGGCGGCGGCGTCGAGCGGGAGGCTCTGGGTGGCCTGGCCGGCGGCGGCCGGGAGGGTCTTCACACCCTGGTCGAGGCCCTGGCCGAGGGCGCCCTGGCCGGCACCGAGGGACTCGGCGGCGCCGTCGGGGAGCTCGGTGAGGCCGTCACCCAGCGGGACGGCCTGGGTCACCGTGCCCAGAGCGTCGGCTCCGAGCGGCAGGGACGGCGCGGCGGAGGCCGTGCCGGCGGCGGCAGCGGCGAAAGCGGCACCGAGAGCGGCGACACCGAGCTTCTTGGCGGCAGACTGCTTCATCTGAAAATCTTCCTTGGGGAATCCGGGGGCTTCCGGGAAAGCCGGACGGGGAAATCCTGGGAATGCAGAGCGGCTCTGCAACCTAACCAGTGATCGACTCCTCCGCAAACACCGGAAAGCGGCCGGGTGTCGCGCTCTCCCGGCCGCTCCGTTCCCCTTGACGGGGTGCTGTTCAGCCCGCCGTGCGGGAAGACTCGCTGGTCGTGGCGGTCTGCTGGAACAGCCATTCGGACTTCAGCTCGGCGTATCCGGGCTTGATGACCTCGTTGATCATGGCGAGGCGTTCATCGAAAGGAATGAACGCTGATTTCATCGCATTGACAGTGAACCACTGCATGTCGTCGAGCGTGTAATCGAATGCCTCGGTCAGCAGCTCGAATTCCCGGCTCATGCTCGTCCCGCTCATGAGCCGGTTGTCGGTGTTGACCGTGGCCCGGAAGTGCAGCCTGCGGAGCAGACCGATCGGGTGCTCGGCGAACGAGGCGGCGGCACCGGTCTGGAGGTTGGAGGAGGGGCACATCTCCAGCGGGATCCGCTTGTCGCGGACGTAGGCGGCGAGCCGGCCGAGGCTCACCGAGCCGTCGTCGGCGACCACGATGTCGTCGATGATCCGGACGCCGTGCCCGAGCCGGTCGGCACCGCACCACTGCAGCGCCTGCCAGATGGAGGGCAGTCCGAAGGCCTCGCCCGCGTGGATCGTGAAGTGGTTGTTCTCCCGCTTGAGGTACTCGAAGGCGTCGAGGTGGCGGGTGGGCGGGTAGCCGGCCTCGGCGCCCGCGATGTCGAAGCCGACGACGCCGGAGTCGCGGTAGCGGTTGGCGAGTTCGGCGATCTCCAGGGCGCGCGCCGCGTGCCGCATGGCGGTGAGCAGCGCCCCGACCCGGATGCGGTGCCCGTCCGCCCTGGCCTGCCGCTCACCCTCCCGGAAGCCCTCGTTGACGGCCTCCACGACCTCTTCGAGGGTGAGGCCGGACTCCAGGTGCTGCTCGGGGGCGTACCGCACCTCCGCGTACACGACGCCGTCCTCGGCGAGGTCGACGGCGCACTCGGCGGCGACGCGGAAGAGCGCCTCACGGGTCTGCATGACGGCGCAGGTGTGCGCGAAGGTCTCCAGGTACCGCTCCAGGGACCCGGAGTCGGCGGCTTCGCGGAACCAGACGCCGAGCTTGTCGGGCTCCGTCTCGGGGAGCTGCCGGTAGTCCTGCTCCCGGGCGAGTTCGATGATCGTGCCGGGGCGCAGTCCGCCGTCGAGGTGGTCGTGGAGCAGCACCTTCGGGGCACGGCGGATCTGGTCCGCGGTGGGGACACTGGGGGTCTGGCTCGTCATTTTCGCACTCTAGCCCCTACGCGCGTAGAGCGCGCCCCGTGGCGCCCCGCCCGTCCCGGGCGGTTTCCGGTGCGCCCCGGAGGGCGAACGCCCGGCCCGCGCCTGACCGCCAACCCGGCGCACCGGCACCACCGCCGGTACGGCCGGAGGGGGTTCACCGAACCCGGCCACCTGCCCGGTTCGAACGGGCTTGGGGACGGCGGGCGTTCACCCGGCGGGCGATACGTAACAGAGACCGCGCGTACGACTGGCGTACACCTCCGCTTCTGAGACTGTTCTGTCATGGCGCACTTCGCACTCGTGGGGCCGCCCGACGGCCGGAGACCCCGGCTCGGTCGGCCTGTTGGAGGTTCACGCACGTCGGCGGCGGTCGGCGGCGTGGTGCTGCTGCTGCCGGACGGCCGGCCGGAGTCGGGACGGCGCGCCTCCGCGCGGGCCCACGCGGCGATGCTGCCGCTCGGGCGCGGTCTCGTCCGCGCGGGCCGGGCCGAAGGCCTCGTCGCCCATGTGGTGCGCTACCGGGGGCGCGGCTGGAACGGGGCCGACGCCAACCTCGCGGCGGACGCCTCCTGGGCGGTCGCGGAGGCCGTACGGCGCTACGGGGACGTCCCGGTCTGCCTCGTCGGGCACGGGCTGGGAGGCCGGGCGGCGCTGCGGGCGGCCGGGCACGGCGCGGTCGGCGCGGTCCTTGCGCTCGCCCCGTGGCTGCCGGAGGACGACGTGGCGGCGGAGCCGGAGGCCGTACGGCAGCTGGTGGGGTGCCGGGTGCTGCTCGTGCACGGCACGAACGACGCCCGGACGGACCCGGAGCTGTCGTACCGGTTCGCCGAGCGGGCGAAGAAGGCCAACCGGGACACCTGCCGCTTCGAGGTGCACTCCGACGGGCACGCGCTGCGGCAGTACGCGGACGAGGTGCGGGCCCTGGCCGCCGACTTCGTCCTCGGCGCGCTCTTCGACCACCCCGTCACCCGTCCGGTGACGGACGCGATGGCCGCTCCCCCGCCGCTGGGCCTGCGGATGCCGCTCGCGGCGGGCTTCGGGGGGCCATTCCGGCGGTGAGGGCTCCCCGGCGGGACACCCCCTAGGGGAGCAGGTGTCCCCGGCGGCTCAGCAGGAACTTCTTGAAGGCGGCCACCGGGGCCGTGTCCGGGTGGCCGTCGAGCCAGGCGACGCCGATCTCGCGGACCGCGCGCGGCGCGGTGACGGTGAGTTCGACGACGCCGGGGCGCGGGACGGCCGGCGGGGGCAGCAGGGCGACGCCGAGTCCCGCGGCGACCAGGCCGCGCAGCGTCTCGGCCTCCTCGCCCTCGAAGGCGACGCGGGGCCTGAACCCGGCCTCGGCGCACAGGTCGTCGGTGATGCGGCGGAGCCCGTACCCCGGTTCCAGGGTCACGAAGGTCTCGTCCGCGGCCTCGGCGAGGCGGACGCGCTTGCGGCTCGCGAGCCGGTGGTCGTCGGGGACGACGAGCCGGAGCCGCTGTTCGTCGAGGCGCCGGGCGACCAGGTCGGGGGCGTCGGGCACCGGGGAGGTCAGGCAGAGGTCGAGGTCGCCGGCGCGGAGCCGTTCGATCATGGCCTCGCCGTAGTTCTGGACCAGGGTGAAGCGGATCCGCGGATGGTCGACGCGGAAGGCGCGGATGAGGCCGGGGACGGTCTCGGAGCCCATGGTGTGGAGGAAGCCGAAGGCGACGCGTCCCGCGGTGGGATCGGCGTCGGCGCGTACGGTGTCGGCGGCCCGTTCCACCTCGGCGAGCGCCCGCTCGGCGGCGGTGAGGAAGCGGCGCCCGGCCGGGGTCAGCGAGACCGTGCGGCCGCGGCGGGCGAAGAGGGTGACGCCGAGGTCCTGTTCGAGCCGGACCATGGCCCGGGAGAGCGTGGACTGGGGGACGCCCATCTCGGCCGCGGCCCGGGTCACGTGCTCGTGCCGGGCGACGGCGGCGAAGTACGCGAGCCGCGGCGCGAGCAGCAGTCCCATGTCTTCTTCGTTACTGTTCGGTGACAGCCGAGGCTGTGACCTGTACTCATGCACCATGGGAACGATTACAGCAGTTCCGTGCATTGGACGCATGAAACCGGGCGTCCTACGTTCGTGACATGCCTTCCGCCAGTACCAAGGCGGCCGCCACCACCGCGTCCGCCGACACCCGCCTCGCCCCCGGCTCCCCCGGCTACCGCCGACTGAGCCTCGCGCTCTTCGCCGCGGGCCTCGCCACCTTCGCCCTCCTCTACTCCACCCAGGCACTCCTCCCGGCCGTCTCGGCCGAGTTCGGCGCCACGGCCTCCGCCGCCTCCTGGACGGTCTCGGCCGCGACCGGCGCCCTCGCCCTGTGTGTCCTGCCGCTCAGCGCCCTCTCGGAGCGCTTCGGACGGCGCGCGATGATGACCGCCTCCCTGACGGCCGCGGTCGGCCTCGCCCTCCTCGTGCCGCTCGCCCCGAACCTGGAGTCCCTGATCGCGCTGCGCGCGCTCCAAGGCGCCGCGCTCGCCGGGCTCCCCGCCTCCGCGATGGCCTTCCTCGCCGAGGAGGTCCGCCCCAAGGCGCTGATCGCCGCGATCGGCCTGTTCGTGGCGGGCAACTCGATCGGTGGCATGAGCGGCCGCCTGGTGACCGGCTGGGTGGCCCAGATGTGGGGCTGGCGGGCGGGGCTGGCCGCCGTCGGCCTGACCTCCCTGCTGTGCGCGCTGGCCTTCCGGGCGCTGCTGCCGAAGGCACGGCACTTCACGCCCGGCACGCTCAACCCGAAGGCGCTCGCCCGGACGGTGCGGACGCATCTGACGGACCCGCTCCTCATGCGGCTCTACGTGATCGGCGCCCTGTTCATGACGGTGTTCGGCGCGGTGTACACCGTGATCGGCTACCGCCTGGTGGAGGCCCCGTTCTCGCTGCCGCAGGGCGTGATCGGCTCGATCTTCCTGATCTACCTGGTCGGTACGGTCTCCTCCGCCGCCGCGGGCCGCCTCGTCGGCCGGCTCGGCCGGCGCGGCGCGCTCTACCTGGCGGTCTCCACCACCGCCGCGGGTCTGCTGCTCTCGCTCTCGGACGCGCTGGCGGCGGTCCTGGCGGGCCTCGTCCTCATCACGGCCGGCTTCTTCGCGGGCCACGCGGTCGCCTCCTCCTCGGTGAGCCGTACGGCGAGGACGGGCCGCGCGCAGGCCTCGGCCCTCTACCAGTCCGCGTACTACCTCGGCAGCAGCGCGGGCGGCACGCTCGGCGCGATCGCCTTCCACGCGGGCGGGTGGGCCGGCACCGTCCTGATCGGTCTCGTCGCCGTCCTCGGCGTCGTCTCCGTCACCCTGTACGGGAGCCACAGCGCCCGCGTCGAGGCGCGGCGGCTCCAGCTCGCGGCGCCCTGCTGATTCCGCCCGGTTCCACTGCAACTGAGTCGCTCCCCCGGACGTCCTGAACGATAGGACTCAAGGGGGAGTTGACGATCATGAAGAGAATCGCGGGTCGGATAGGCAGAAGAGCGGGAATCGCGGCCGGCCTCACCTCACTGGTGGTGCCGATGACGATCGCGCTCGGTGCGGCTCCGGCGCAGGCGGCGTCCTGCAACGTGACGACGGGCCCGTACCAGAAGCAGGTGGAGAAGTTCCTCGGCCGGACGGCCGACGGACGTCAGTCGCTCGCCGACTGCAAGGCCATCCAGGCCTTCCAGAAGAAGCACGGCATCACCCCGTCCGCGGGGTACGCCGGAGCGATCACCTGGCGCACCATGAACACGATGAACCAGCAGAAGGCGGCGGGGTCCAACCCCAACAAGGACCGCAGGTGTCCGACCAACAAGGGCCGGATCGCCTGCGTCGACCTCACCCGCCAGCTGACCTGGATCCAGGACGGCGCCCGCCTCAAGTACGGCCCCGTGCCGGTCCGTACCGGCAAGGACGGCACGGAGACCCGTACCGGCGCCAAGAAGATCTACATGCGGAACATCAACCACTGGTCGACGCTCTACCACGTCTCCATGCCGTACTCGCAGTTCTTCGACGGCGGCCAGGCCTTCCACTCGACCACCAAGTCCATGTGGAACCCGCCGGGTTCGGGCGGCTGCGTCAACATGACGTCGAAGGACGCCAAGGCGTACTGGGGCCTGCTCAAGAACGGCGACGACGTGTTCGTCTACGGGCGCAAGCCGGGAACCTGACCCCGACTGTCAGTCCGCTGCGGTAGCTTCCCCTCACCGGTACCGAACGGGTGCCGGTGAGGGTGAGTGGGGTGTGGACCCGATGAGTGACGCCGCGACCGCGACGACCGACGAACTCGACAAGTACCGCAGGGAGCTGACCGGTTACTGCTACCGGATGCTCGGATCGTCCTTCGAGGCGGAGGACGCGGTGCAGGACACGATGGTGCGGGCCTGGAAGGCCATCGACTCCTTCGAGGGCCGCTCCTCGCTGCGGTCCTGGCTGTACCGGATCGCCACCAACGTCTGCCTCGACGCGCTGAACGCCGGCAACCGGAGGGCGCGCCCGATGGACCTGACCTCACCCACGCCGGTCGCCCAGGCCCAGCTCGTGAAGCAGCCCGAGATCACCTGGCTGGAGCCGGTCCCCGACGGGCGGGTCCTGCCGTCGGCCGGCGACCCGGCGGAGACGGCCGTCTCCCGCGAGACCGTGCGGCTCGCCTTCGTGGCCGCGCTCCAGCACCTGCCGCCCAAACAGCGGGCGGTACTCATCCTGCGCGAGGTGCTCGCCTGGAAGGCGAGCGAGGTCGCGGAGCTCCTCGACACCACCGTCGCCTCGGTCAACAGCGCCCTCCAGCGGGCCCGCGCGACCCTGGCCGAGCAGGCACCGGCCACCTCGGACCCGGCGAACCCGCTGGACGAGGAGCAGAAGGCGCTCCTGGAGCGGTACGTCGCCGCATTCGAGGGCTACGACATGAAGGCGCTGACCGCGCTCCTCCACGAGGACGCGACCATGTCCATGCCGCCGTACGACCTCTGGCTCCGGGGGCACGACGACATCGTCGGCTGGATGCTGGGCGTCGGCGAGGTCTGCGCGGGCTCGAAGCTGGTGCCGACCGTGGCGAACGGCTCGCCGGCCTTCGCCCAGTACCACCCGGACCCGGCGGGCGGATACAGCCCGTGGGCGCTGATCGTCCTGGAGCTGCGCGACGGCAAGGTCGCCGGGATGGACTTCTTCCTGGACACCGAGCGCTGGTTCCCGCTCTTCGACCTGCCGGCCCGGCTAGAGGCCTAGGGTCCCGTCGAGTCCGGTCAGCAGGAGCAGGGCCCGCAGTTCGGGCCCCGCTCCGTCGAACCGGATCCGGTGACCGCCCCGCCCGGCGGCGAGCTTCAGCCGGGCGAGGGCGTCGACGGCGGTGAGGTCGGCGGGCGCGAGGGCGGCCACGTCGCAGACCACCACCCCGGGCGGCCCGGTCCCGAGCTCGGCGCAGAGCCGTGCCACCTCGTCCCTCGTGGGGCGGGCGGGCAGGGTCACGACGAGGGGTCTGCTGGTGTCCACATCCCTTGAGACCCGGGGACGGACGAGAACTCATCGCGGGCCCGGTCGCTAGGCTCTCGATCATGACTCACGAGCCTGTCGAACTGGTGATCTTCGACTGTGACGGCGTTCTGGTGGACAGCGAGCGGATCTACTGCCGCGTGGACCGGGAGGTCTTCGCCACCCTCGGGGCGGAGTTCACCGAGGAGGAGGTGGTGGAGCACTTCGTCGGCTCCTCCCACGAACTCCTCACCTCGATCCTGGAGGAGCGCATCGGCCGCCCCCTGGAGCCCGGCTGGAACGCGCCCTACCGGCAGCGGTACGAGGACGCCCTGGACGCCGAACTGACCGCGGTGGAGGGGGTCACCGAGGTGCTGGACGCGCTGTCCGTCCCGTACTGCCTGGCCTCCAACGGCAGCCACCCCACCATCCGCAGGAACCTCACGCGCGCGGGCCTGCTCGACCGCTTCGAGGGCCGGATGTTCAGCGCGCGCGACGTCAGCCGGGGCAAGCCGGCCCCGGACCTCTTCCTGCACGCGGCGGCCACCATGGGCGTCCCGCCCCGGCGCTGCGCGGTGGTCGAGGACAGCCCGTACGGCGTCCAGGCCGCCCGCGCCGCGGGCATGCGCGCCTTCGGCTACAGCGGCGGGCTGACCCGGGCGGAACGGCTGGCGGGCCCGGGAACGGTGGTCTTCGAGGACATGCGGACGCTGCCGGGACTGCTGGGGGCGACGCTCAGCTGACGGGGAACTCGGCGGTGTCGAGGGTGAGGCCGAAGGGGGCGGGGAGGTGGATCCCCCCGCCGAACGGGGCCGCGCCCAGGACGCGGTAAACGTCGTCCTTCGGCTCACCGTAGAGGGTGACGGTGGGGCCGCCGGGGGCGTACGCGTCGATCAGCAGGTAGAGCGGCACTCCCGCTCGCGCGTAGGCCGCCGCCTTCGTGATGCGGTCGTGGTTCGCGTTCGAGGGCGAGGTGACCTCGGCGACCAGTAGGGATGCCTCGGCCGGGATGTAGACACCGGCTTCGGTGAGGGCATCCTCCGGGACGACCACGAGGTCCGGGATGAACATGCCCGAGCGGGAAGGGACGGCGAGGGACTGGGTCTGGAAGATCGCCCAGTCGTCCGGGATCACGGAGTACAGACGTCGTTGCACCTTCGACGCCGTGGCATTGTGCCGGACAGTGGGTGACGGTGCCACGGTGATGATCCCCTCGATGATCTCCACCTTGCAGCCCTCGGGCCAGTCCATCGACTCCCAGCGACGGACCAGGTCTTCCCAGCCGTTTCCCTGGCCGTTCCGGGACTCGGCAGCGAGTGCGCTCATGGTGTGCTCCTCATTCGGTCGTCACCGATCCCAGCATGCCGAACGGGACCGGCGGGGGTCCACCGGTCCCGTTCACCCGAAGGTGTCAGAGGCATATGCCCACGACTGAGCTCAGGCGATGCGGTCCAGCACGATCGGGTTCGGGGTGAACTCCGTGCCCGGCGCCGCGATGTCCCAGGCCGAGCCCAGGGACTTCAGCGCGTAGTCGAACTTCTCCGGGGTGTCCGTGTGGAGGGTGACGAGGGGCTGGCCCGCCGTCACCGTGTCGCCCGGCTTGGCGTGGAGCTCGACGCCCGCGCCGGCCTGCACCGGGTCCTCCTTGCGGGCGCGGCCCGCGCCCAGACGCCAGGCGGCGATGCCGATGTCGTACGCGTCGAGACGGGTGAGGACACCGGAGGACGGGGCCGTGACGACGTGCTGCTCGCGGGCGACCGGGAGGGCGGCGTCCGGGTCGCCGCCCTGGGCCGCGATCATCCGGCGCCAGTGGTCCATCGCCGAGCCGTCGGCCAGCGCCTTCGCCGGGTCCGCGTCCTTGATGCCGGCCGCTGCCAGCATCTCGCGGGCCAGCGCGATCGTCAGCTCGACGACGTCCGCCGGGCCGCCGCCCGCGAGGACCTCGACCGACTCACGGACCTCCAGGGCGTTGCCCGCGGTGAGGCCGAGCGGGGTCGACATGTCGGTGAGCAGCGCGACCGTCTTCACGCCGCTGTCGGTGCCGAGGCCGACCATGGTGGAGGCGAGTTCGCGGGCGTCCTCGATGTTCTTCATGAAGGCGCCGGTGCCGACCTTGACGTCGAGGACCAGGGAGCCGGTGCCCTCGGCGATCTTCTTCGACATGATCGAGGAGGCGATCAGCGGGATGGCCTCGACGGTGCCGGTGACGTCGCGGAGCGCGTACAGCTTCTTGTCGGCCGGGGCCAGACCGTCGCCGGCCGCGCAGATGACCGCGCCGGTGGTGTCGAGGACGTGCAGCATCTCCTCGTTGGAGAGCAGCGCCCGCCAGCCGGGGATGGACTCCAGCTTGTCGAGCGTGCCGCCGGTGTGGCCGAGGCCGCGGCCGGAGAGCTGCGGCACGGCCGCGCCGCAGGCGGCGACGAGCGGGGCGAGCGGGAGGGTGATCTTGTCGCCGACGCCGCCGGTGGAGTGCTTGTCGGCGGTCGGGCGGGAGAGCGCGTCGAAGTTCATGCGCTCGCCGGAGGCGATCATGGCCGCCGTCCAGCGGGCGATCTCGGCGCGGTTCATGCCGTTCAGCAGGATGGCCATGGCCAGGGCGGACATCTGCTCGTCGGCGACCGCGCCGCGGGTGTAGGCGTCGATGACCCAGTCGATCTGCTCCGGGCTCAGCTCACCCTTGTCCCGCTTCGTGCGGATGACGGAGATGACGTCCATGGTGGTGCCTCTTTCTACGCGCATAGAGGGGGAAAGGAGGAGCGGCCCTCCCATCGTGCCGGAAGGGCCGCTCCGAAGTACTACTTCGCGAGGTGGTCCGGGCCGAATGCCTGCGGCAGCATCTCGGCCAGCGTGAGGAACCCGGCGGGCGTCTCCAGGACGAGTTCGGGACCGCCGAACTCGTGCAGGAGCTGCCGGCACCGGCCGCACGGCACCAGGGACTCGCCCCGGCCGTCCACGCAGACGAAGTGGGTCAGACGGCCGCCGCCGGTCGCCTGGAGCTGCGAGACGAGACCGCACTCGGCACAGAGGCCGAGCCCGAAGGAGGCGTTCTCGACGTTGCAGCCGGAGACCACCCGCCCGTCGTCCACGAGGGCCGCGGCACCGACCGGGAAACCCGAGTACGGGGCGTACGCGCGGGCCATCGCCTCGCGGGCCGTGACCCGGAGCCGCTCCCAGTCCGCCTCGGAGAGGGTGGTCCCCGGAAGGGCGGCCGTCACTTGCCCTGGCCCTTCCGGTACGGCAGACCGTCCGCCTTCGGCATCCGCAGGCGCTGCGCCGACAGGGCGAGCACCAGCAGGGTGGTGACGTACGGGGCAGCGTCGACGAACTGGCTCGGGACCTCGTCGGTCAGCGCGTACCAGAGGAAGAAGCCGCCGGCGAAGGCCGCGGAGACCACGCCGACCACGTACTTCTTCTTGTACAGCTGCCACACGGCGGCGATCAGCAGGAGCACCGCGACGAGCAGCAGCAGCGCGTGGACGTTCTCGGCGCCGCCGCGCAGCTTGAGGCTGTCGGTGAAGCCGAAGAGGCCCGCGCCGAGCGCCATGCCGCCGGGCATCCAGTTGCCGAAGATCATCGCGGCGAGACCGATGTAGCCTCGGCCGCCGGTCTGGCCCTCCTGGTAGATGCCGGTGGCGACGATCGCGAGGAACGCGCCGCCGAGGCCCGCGAGGGCGCCGGAGACGGTGACGGCGATGTACTTGTACTTGTAGACGTTGACGCCGAGCGACTCGGCGGCGACCGGGTTCTCACCGCAGGAGCGCAGCCGCAGGCCGAAGGCGGTGCGCCACAGCAGCCACCAGGTGGCCGGGATCAGCAGCAGGGCGACGACGGTCAGCAGCGACAGGTTGGTGACCAGGCCGCCGAGGATGCCCGCCAGGTCCGAGATGAAGAACCAGTGCTTGCCCTGGAGGTCGGCCAGCCAGTCGGACAACCCTGGGATGGTGATCTTGGTGATCTGATCGATGCGCGGCGACTGCTTGGAGGAGCCGCCCTCCGCCTCGGCGAACGTGAAGTTCGACAGGTACTGGGTGAAGCCGACCGCGAGGATGTTGATCGCCACACCGGAGACGATGTGGTTCACGTTGAACGTGACGGTGATGATCGCGTGCAGCAGACCGCCGATCGCGCCACCGAGGAGACCGAAGAGGACACCCACCCAGGGGCCCCACTGGTATCCGGCCCAGGCACCGAACCAGGTGCCGAGCACCATCATGCCTTCGAGGCCGATGTTGACGACGCCCGCGCGCTCGGCCCACAGACCGCCGAGACCGGCGAGGCCGATCGGCACGGCGAGCTGGAGCGCGCCGGAGACCTGACCCACCGAGGTGAGGTCGTTGGCCCCGGAGACGGCCCGGACGAACGAGAAGAGCAGGAGACCGGCCGCGACGATCAGCATGATCCACGGCCAGGTGAGCTTGCGGCGTCCGCCGCCCTTGGGCGCGGCGCTCGGCTTGGTGACAGTGCCGGTGCTCATGCCGAGACCTCCTTGTCGGTCTTGATGGCGCCGCCGGCGGCGAGTTCCTCGCCGACCTTCTGCTGCTGGCGGCGGAGGCCGTAACGGCGGACGAGCTCGTAGGAGACGACCACGGCGATCACGATGATGCCCTGCATGATCTTGGTGATCTCCTTCGGATACCCGTAGGTGTCGAGGGAGCTGGACGCCTTGTCGAGGAACGCGAAGAGCAGCGCCGCGAAGAGGATGCCGACCGGGTGGTTGCGGCCGAGCAGCGCGATGGTGATGGCGGTGAACCCCACGCCGACGGGGAAGTCGAGGCTGTACGTGTGGGACTCGCCGAGCAGCGTCGGCATGCCGGCGAGGCCGGCCAGCGCGCCCGAGAGCAGCATCGAGGTGAGGATCATCTTCTTGGCGTCGACGCCGCTGGCCTGGGCCGCGGACTCGCTGGCGCCGGTGGCGCGCAGGTCGAAGCCGAACCGGGTGCGGTTGAGGGTGAACCAGTAGACGACGCCGAGGGCGAGCGCGACGAACGTGAAGCCGTAGATGACTCCGTTGCCCTCGCCCATGTCGATGCCCGGGAACCAGCCGGACTCGGAGATCTCACCGGTGGTGAGGTTGTTCGAGCCCTCCGGCTGGACGCCGAAGTTCTTCGGCAGGATCAGCCAGGCCACCAGCGAGGTCGCGATGGCGTTCAGCATGATCGTCGAGACGACCTCGGAGACACCGCGGGTGGTCTTCAGGATGCCGGCGATGCCGGACCAGAAGGCGCCGGTCAGCATCGCGACGACGACGATCACGAAGATGTGCAGCGGGCCGGGCAGCTCGATCGAGGCGCCGACGAGCGCCGAGACCATCGCGGCGAGCCGGTACTGGCCGTCGACGCCGATGTTGAACAGGTTCATCCGGAAGCCGATGGCCACGGCCAGGGCTGCCAGGTAGTAGATCCCGGTCTGGTTGACGATCAGGACCTGGATGTCGGCGAACCCGGCGTTCTCGATCATCAGCCGGATCGGCTCGATCGGGTCCAGGCCCGTCGCGAGCAGCACCAGCACGGTGAGCACGAACGAGGAGACCAGGGCGAGCACCGGTCCCGCCGCGCCCAGGATCAGCTTGTCCTTGTCGATCTTCATCATCGGGCGTCACCGTCTTCGGACTGCTCTTCGTTGCCCTCGAGGCGACCGCTGGCCGCGCCGGTCATGGCGGAGCCCAGCTCCTCGGGCGTGATGGTGGCGGGGTCGGCGTCCGCGACGAGCCTGCCGCGGTACATGACCCGGAGGGTGTCGGAGAGACCGATCAGCTCGTCGAGGTCGGCGGAGATCAGCAGCACCGCCAGGCCCTCGCGGCGCGCGTCCCGGATCGCGTCCCAGATCTGCGCCTGCGCGCCGACGTCCACACCACGGGTGGGGTGGGCGGCGATCAGGAACTTGGGGGCGTGGCTCATCTCGCGGCCGACGATCAGCTTCTGCTGGTTGCCGCCGGAGAGGGAGGCCGCGGTGACGTCGATGCCGGGCGTACGCACGTCGTACTCGCGCACGATCCGCTCGGTGTCCTTGCGGGCCGCCTTCGGGTCGAGGATGCCGCGCTTGGAGTTGGGCGCCTCGGAGACGTGGCCGAGGATCCGGTTCTCCCAGAGGGGGGCCTCCAGGAGCAGGCCGTGGCGGTGGCGGTCCTCGGGGATGTAGCCGATGCCGCCCTCGCGGCGCTTGCGCACCGAGACCTTGGAGATGTCCTGGCCGTCGAGGGTGATCACGCCGGAGTCCGGGGTGGCCATGCCCATCAGGGCCTCGATCAGCTCGGTCTGTCCGTTGCCCTCGACGCCCGCGATCCCGAGGATCTCGCCCTTGTGGATCGTGAGGGAGATGTCGTCGAGGAGCTTGCGGCCGACGGCCGTCTCCTCCAGGACGACGACCGTCCTGGCCGGGTCCGGCGGGGCGGCGCTGGTCAGCGGAGCGCCGGAGGCGCCGCTGTCGACCAGGGTCAGGTTCCGCACGGAGAGCATCGGGACGTCGGTGACCGTCGACTCGCGGGTCTCCGGCGAGGGCAGCTCGCTGCCGACCATCAGCTCGGCGAGCTGCTTGGTGGTGGCGGTCCTGGGGTCGGCGGTGCCGACGGTGGTGCCCCGGCGGATGACGGTGATGTCGTCGGCGACCTTCAGGACCTCGCCCAGCTTGTGCGAGATGAAGATGACGGTCAGGCCCTCGGACTTGAGCTCGCGCAGGTTGTCGAAGAGCGCGTCGACCTCCTGCGGGACGAGCACGGCGGTCGGCTCGTCGAGGATGAGGATCCTGGCACCGCGGTAGAGGACCTTGAGGATCTCCACGCGCTGACGGTCGGCGACGCCGAGGTCCTCGACGAGGGCGTCCGGGCGGACCCCGAGGCCGTAGGCGTCGGAGATCTCCTGGATCCTCCGCCGCGCCTTGGCGCCGATGCCGTGGAGCTTCTCGCCGCCGAGGACGACGTTCTCCAGGACGGTGAGGTTGTCGGCGAGCATGAAGTGCTGGTGCACCATGCCGATGCCGCGCGCGATGGCGTCACCGGGGCTGGAGAAGGTGACCTGCTCACCGTCGATCGCGATGGTGCCCTCGTCCGGCTTCTGCATGCCGTAGAGGATCTTCATGAGGGTCGACTTACCGGCGCCGTTCTCGCCGATGAGGGCGTGCACGGTGCCCTTGCGGACCGTGATGGCGATGTCCTTGTTGGCGACGACGCCAGGGAATCGCTTGGTGATGCCGCGCAGTTCTACGGCGGGGGGGCTGGACGCGTTGATGACGCACTCTCCTTGGCCGGAAGGAGTGGGAGCGGGGGAGGGCAGGGCGGGGCGAAGTTATCGTGCCAGGGAGACATCTACACGCGTAGCGCTGCCGAAAAATGAAAACCCGTACGGGAATGGGGCCCGGCCCCGGTGGGAGGTCCCACCGTTGCCGGGCCTTGGGTCGTCGACCTCTGCTCCTTACGGAGCGGTCTTGACCGTGATCTTGCCGTCGATGATGTCCTTCTTCGCCTTGTCCACCGCGGCGATGAGGTCCGTCATCTCCTTGAACTTCGGGTTGGAGTCCGCCAGGGCGACACCGTCGGTGGCGAGGCCGTAGCGGACCTCACCGGTCTGCGGCTTGCCGTCCTTGACCGACTTGATCAGGTTGAAGACGGAGTCCGAGACGTCCTTGGTGACCGAGGTCAGGATGCTGTCCTTGTACGCGGCCAGACCCGGCTGGTTGTACTGGTCGGAGTCGACACCGATCGCCCACTTGCCGGCGGCCGAGGCGGCCTCGATCGAGCCGGAACCGGCCAGACCGGCGGCCGCGTAGATCACGTCGGCGCCCTTGTCGAGCTGGCCCTCCGCGGCGGCCTTGCCGAGGTCGGGCTTGGAGAAGCCGTCGAAGTTCGGCGGCTGGGTCAGGTACTGGACGAGCACCTTCGCCTTGGGGTTGGTGTCCTTGACGCCCTGCGCGAAGCCCGCCTCGAACTTCTTGATCAGCGGAACCTCGACACCGCCGATGAAGCCGACCGTGCCGGTCTTGGACGCCTTGGCGGCGGCGACGCCGGCCAGGTAGGAGCCCTGCTCCTCGTTGAAGACGAGGTTGGCGATGTTCGGGCCGGTCTTCGACGTGTCGTCGATGAGGCCGAAGGTGGTCTTCGGGTAGGCCTTGGCGACCTTCTCGATGGCCGGCGCGTAGGCGAAGCCGACACCGATGACCGGGTTGTTACCGGCGCGGGCGAGCGCGGTGAGGCGCTGCACCTTGTCGGCGTCGCCCTCGCCCTCGGAGGGCTCGGCCTCGGAGCCCTTGACGCCGAGCTCGTCCTCGGCCTTCTTCAGGCCCGCGTAGGCGGCGTCGTTGAAGGACTGGTCGCCACGGCCGCCGATGTCGTACGCGATGGCGGCCTTCATCGCCTTCGTGTCCGAGCTCGGGCTGGAGCCGGAGTCCGTCGAAGACTTGCCACACGCGGTGGCGGAGAGGGCGAGCGCCGCGGAGGCGATGCCCACGGTCGTGATCCTGGTGATCCGGCGCAAGAGGAGGGTCCCTTCAACACTGACCGAAAGCGCCTCTTCCGGCGCTGGTTTCGCGGCGATCGTAACGCGCGTAGATGTCAGTTAAAGACCCGTTCATGAGTCGTTATCGGATCGTCGCGAACCGGCCAGCCGAGGCGACCGGGGCGTTCCGCCCGGTACCGCCGGTTATATCGCCGGGCGGAGTGGCCGGGACAGGGGGCGGGGCGCGCCGCGCCGGGCCTGTGGGCCGAAGGAGGGAAGGCGATCGGCCGGACGGATGAGGGATCCGTCCGGCCGGAGGCCGGTGCCGTGGCGGGCCGGGGACGGGACGGTGGTCCGGGGGGGCCCGGGGCCCGGGGGGCGGGGGGGCGGGGCCCGGGGCCCGGGGGGGTCAGCGCCCCGGTGTGCCGTCGATCAGCGCCGCCGCCGTGAAGAGCTCGACGGCCGCCTCGATGCTCCGCTCGTCCACGTCGAAGTCCCCGGCGTGCAGGTCACGGATCCGGGTGTCGCCGGGGGTGCGGACGCCGAGGCGGGCCATGGCGCCGGGGACGTGCTCCAGGTACCAGGAGAAGTCCTCGCCGCCGAGGCTCTGCTCCGTGTCCTCGATCGCATACGGTCCGCGGCGGGCGGTCATCGCGGCCGCGAGCAGTTCGGTGACGCCGGGGTCGTTGACGACCGGGGGGACGCCGCGGACGTAGGTGACGGTCGACTTGGCCCGGTGCAGGGCCGCGATCTCGTCGACGGCCGCGTGCACCAGGTCGGGCGCCTCCCGCCAGGTCGGCAGGTCGAGGCAGCGGACGGTGCCGGAGAGCTCGGCGTGCTGCGGGATGACGTTGCAGGCGTGGCCCGCCTCGATACGGCCCCAGGTGACCGAGAGTCCCGAGCGGGCGTCGACGCGCCGGGCCAGGACGGCGGGGACGTCGGTGGCGACCCGGGCGGCGGCGGTGACGAGGTCCGTCGTGAGGTGCGGGCGGGCGGTGTGACCGCCGGGGCCGTCCAGGGTGATCTCGAGGCGGTCGCAGGCGGAGGTGATGGGCCCGGCGCGGAGCCCGATCCTCCCCGCGTCCACCCTGGGGTCGCAGTGGACGGCGATGATCCGCCCGACCCCGTCCAGGACTCCGGCCTCGATGGCGTCGGCGGCTCCGCCGGGGAGGACTTCCTCGGCGGGCTGGAAGAGGAGCCGTACGGCGTTCGGAAGGAGGCCCCGCCGGTCGAGATCGGCGAGGACGAGTCCGGCGCCGAGGACCGCGGTGGTGTGGACGTCGTGTCCGCAGGCGTGGGCGCGGTTGGCCACGGTGGAGCGGTAGGCGACGGTCTTGACGTCGGGGATGGGCAGCGCGTCGAGGTCGGCGCGGAGGGCGAGCATGGGCCGGTCGCGGTCCGGGGTGCCGATGTCACAGATGAGTCCGGTGCCGCCCGGCAGGACCTTCGGCACGAGGCCGGCCGCCTCCAGGCGGGCCTTGAGCGCGGCGGTCGTACGGAACTCCTGGTTCCCCAGCTCCGGGTGCATGTGCAAGTCCCTGCGGAAGGCGATCAGTTCGACGCGCAGGGGTTCGGACAGCGTTCCGGGCAGGGTGACGGAGCCTGGCTCACGGGACTTCAACTGGTTCACCCTTTGAAGGGTAGGCCTCCGGAGTGGTCAACTGCCCGTTGATCACAAAAAGTTCAGCCCGTTAGGGGAAAGAATCTCGGTTTGTCAGGCATGAAGGCCACTCCATATGGGTACGCTCAGCCGAATTCGAGCCGGTCGGCCGGGGCCGCCGCCCGCGCGGTGAGCCGGTCCACCTCGTGGGCCGCCGTGCCCGCCACCCCCGACAGGAAACCCTGCGCGCGCGGTGAGGCGCTCTCCCGCAGCCACTCGGGCGCGATCTCGCAGACCGCGACCTTCACCCCGGTGCCGGCCAGGGCCAGCGGCAGGGTGTGCACGACCGTGGAGGGGAAGCTGACGACCGTACGGCCGATGGGCCCGCGCCGGGCGATCAGCTCCAGGGGCAGTTCGGGCCGGACCACCTGCAGGCCCGTCTCGACCGCGATCCGGTGCAGCTTCTCGGCGCTCTCCCTGCGGTGCGCGAAGTAGCGGGTGGCGCCGTGGGTACGGGCCAGCTCGCCCACCACCCGGTCGTAGTGGGCCGCGTCGACCACCCCCGTCTCGACCAGCGAGGTACCGACCAGGTCCGCACCGCCGGTGAGCAGCGGCGGGCCGAAGCGGGTCCGGGTCCAGGCGAACGCGTTCTCGGTGACCGTGATGCCCTCGGGGGCCTCGACGGGCAGCGAGGTGAAGATCTCGACCGTACGGTTCCCGGTCGGGGCGAGACGCCGCCTGGCGAGCGAGCTCACCGGGGCGAGGAGCAGCTCGCGCGGGCCCAGGCTGCCCTTGCGGTGCCAGCGCACCAGCCGCTCGCCCCGGCCGATCTGGGCGGCGAACTCCATCGTGGCGGTGCCGTCGTCGACCACCGTCAGGTGCCGGGGGCCGAAGAGGGTCAGGAGCAGCTGGACGTACCGGGAGAACGGGTCACCGATGATCACCCGCTCCGCCGACCGCAGCGGCCGGGCGAGCTCCCGCAGGGTGCGGGCGAGCGCGCCCCGGCCGCCGCGGGCCTCCTGCCAGCGGACGGTGACGCCCTCGTCGCGGGCCAGCTGGGCCATCCGGCGCAGCTGGCCGCGCGACATGGGGTCGGTCGGCGAGAGGACGACGACCGTCAGGTCGGGTGCGGACCGCCCCGGACCCGTCGTGGGCCCGTGCCCCCCGGGGCGGGACGGGTGGGCGCGGCCCTCCGGCGGCGCCGTACCCGCGGGTGGACCGGGGACCGGGAGCCCGGGCTCGGCGAGGGTGGCGCCCGGAAGGGCGGCCCCCCGGCCGCCGGGGGCCGTGTCGCCCCCGGCGTCGGCGGGCGCTCCCGTGGCGGGAGCCTGGGCGTGCGCCCATTCCAGGACGTTGAGGAGCTGGACCGGGCTCTCGACGAACGCCAGCTGCCCGGTCATGCGGCGACGAGCCCCTGGACCCGGCGGAGCTTCTTCATCGGGCCGAGCTCCGACTCGTAGACCTTCTTGACGCCGTCACCGAGGGCGGTCTCGATGGTGCGGATGTCGCGGACCAGGCGCTGGAGGCCCTGCGGCTCGACGGAGGCGGCCTGGTCGGAGCCCCACATGGCGCGGTCGAGGGTGATGTGGCGCTCGACGAAGGTGGCGCCGAGGGCGACGGCGGCCAGCGTGGTCTGGAGGCCGGTCTCGTGGCCGGAGTAGCCGATCGGGACGTTCGGGTACTCCTCCTTCAGCGTGTTGATCACGCGGAGGTTGAGCTCCTCGGCCTTGGCCGGGTACGTCGAGGTGGCGTGGCAGAGCAGGATGTTGTCGGAGCCGAGGACCTCGACCGCGTGGCGGATCTGCTTCGGGGTGGACATGCCCGTGGAGAGGATGACCGTGCGGCCGGTGGCGCGCAGGGCGCGGAGCAGCTCGTCGTCGGTGAGGGAGGCGGAGGCGACCTTGTGGGCGGGGACGTCGAACTTCTCCAGGAAGGCGACGGCCTCGGTGTCCCACGGGGAGGCGAACCAGTCGATGCCGCGCTTGCGGCAGTGCTCGTCGATGGCGCGGTACTCGTCCTCGCCGAACTCCACGCGGTGGCGGTAGTCGATGTACGTCATCCGGCCCCAGGGGGTGTCGCGCTCGATGTCCCACTGGTCGCGCGGGGTGCAGATCTCCGGGGTGCGCTTCTGGAACTTGACGGCGTCACAGCCGGCCTCGGCGGCGACGTCGACGAGCGCGAGAGCGTTCTCGAGCTCGCCGTTGTGGTTGATGCCGATCTCGCCGGTGATGTAGACGGGACGGCCCGGGCCGGCGGTCTTCTCGCCGAAGGTGCGCAGACGAGTGCTCATGGTGCTGTTCCTTAGGAGTCGGGGGTGTTGAGCTCGGGTCCGAGGAGCCAGGCGGCGATCTCGCGGATCGCTCCCGAGCCACCCGGGGTGACGGTGACCGCGCGGGCCGCGGCCCGTACGGAGTCGTGGGCGCTGCTCACCGCGACGGGCCAGCCGACGAGGTGGAAGCAGGGCAGGTCGTTGACGTCGTTTCCGGCGTAGAGGACGCGCTGGGGATCGATGCCCTCGGCGTCGCACCACTCCTTGAGCGCCCGGTCCTTGCGGTCGATGCCGTGCAGGACGGGGATCTTGAGCTTGCGGGCGCGGGCGGCGACGACGGCGTTCTGTTCGGTGGAGAGGATGAGGACGGGCAGTCCCGCGCGGCGCAGGGCGGCGATGCCGAGGCCGTCGCCGCGGTGCGCGGAGACGAACTCGCGTCCCTCGGCGTCCAGGTGGACCCGGTCGTCGGTCTGCGTGCCGTCGAAGTCGAGGACGACGGCGTCGACGTCGGCGAAGCCGGGGGTGACCGGGGTGTCGAGGAGCGGCGCGAGGGCGCGGGCCCGGGCCAGGTCGTGCGGGTCGTCGATCTCCAGGACCCGGGCGGGGTCGGCGACGACGAGCGCGGTACGGCCGAAGAAGCGGTGCTCGTGGGTACGGAAGCCGGCCGCGTCCATCGCGTAGACGGCGCCGGTCTCCAGGTACTCGGCCTCCCGGTCCTGGCGGCGGGGGCGGTGCGCCTTGTCGTGGTTGACGCCGGTGGCACCGTCCTCGGCCGTGTCGCGCCAGAGGAAGCCGTGCGACGGGGCGGCGGTGAAGGCCGTGTCGGCCGCGCCCGAGGTGACGCGCTCGGCGGTCTCGGCGATCTCGGCGGAGGTCAGGAAGGGGCTCGTGCACTGGACGAGGAGGACCACGTCGGCCGGGCGGCCGTGGGTGGCCTCGAAGGCGTCCATCGCGTGCAGGACGGCCGCCTCGCTGGTGGCGGTGTCGCCCGCGATCGCGGCGGGGCGGCGCACGGCCTCGGCCCCGGCGGTACGGGCCGCCGCCGCGATGCCGGCGTCGTCGGTGGAGACCACCACGTGGGTGACGGCGCGGGCGCCCAGGCAGGCGCGGACGGCGCGGACCACCAGGGGGACCCCCGCCACCGGGGCGAGGTTCTTGGCGGGGACGCCCTTGGAACCGCCCCTCGCGGGGATGACGGCGAGGACGGTCGCCGGGGTCTGCGGGGTGGCGGTCATCAGAGTTCTCCCAGGCGGCGGATGACGGGGGCGACGCGTTGCACGCCGTGGCGGTACGCACCCCGCGCGGCCTCCCGGACGACCCGGCGGAGGCCGCTCTCGCGGGGCTCCGGGGCGGTGACGTCCAGGCGGTGGCGGGCGAGGATGCCGGGCAGGTAGCCGGGGGCCGTCTCCGCGGTGTAGTAGGGGGTGATCGGGGGCAGCGCGGGGAGCGCCAGGAGCCCGGCGACCCGGTCGCGGGCCGTGTCGAAGGCGGCCTCGTAGGGGCTGTCGGAGGCGACGCCCTGCCGGGCGAGCCAGGTCTCGTCGGGCGTCGGGGCGAGCCCCTTGTCGAGCCGGTCGAACGAGGCGAGGAGGCCCGAGCCCACGAAGTGGTGGTTGCCGAGCGCCTCACGGACCCCGAGATCGGTGAGGATCGCGGTGGGGATCCGCCGGTGGAGGGCTTCGAGGGCGGCCGTGGAGGAGACGGTGACCAGCAGGTCGGTCCGGTCCAGGACCTCGCCCATGTGCCCGTACACGAGACGGAAGTTGGGCGGCGGGTCCAACTCGCGGACCAGCTTCTGGAAGGGGAACTCCTCCAGGTGCGTGGTGTGCTCGCCCGGCTTGGAGCGGAGCTTGAGGAGCACCTCGCGGCCCGGGTGGAGGCGGGCGTGCCCGATCAGGCGCCGCAGGACGTAGGCGCGTTCGGTCCGGGTGGCGGGCACGGACGGCTGGGCGGCGAAGACCAGGGTGTCGCGGCCGGCCTCGGGGCTGTGCAGGGCGCCACCGAGGAAGGGCAGCGCCGCCTCCACGACCGAGTCGGCTCCGGCGCCCACTCCTTCGTACACGGCGCGGAAACGCTCCGCGTCGTGGCGGGAGTTGGCGAGGACGACGTCGGCGCCGTGCCGCAGGAGGAGTCCGTCGGTGAGCTTCTCGTAGACGACGCCGACGTAGCCGGTGACGATCACGGGGCGCCGTTCGAGGCCCAGGTCGGCCAGGCCCTGGAGGACGGCGCGGACGGTGCCGCCGACGAGGGCGAGCACGACGACGTCGAATCCCTCGCCGCGCGCCTCCGCGTCCCGGACCGCGCGCAGGAACTCCGCGCCCGTCACCTCACGCGGGGTGGTCGTGGACACCCCGGTCTCGGCGAGCTGGCGTTCGGTGGGCGTGGCCCGTCCCCGTAGGACGAATCCGGTGGGTTCGGCGGTCGCCGTGGTGATGCGGCGCGCCGTGAGGGCGCCCCATTTCCACCGGGTGTCGGAGTCGGCGAGTACGGCGACCCGTACCGCTTCTCTGGTACTTGCTGGCACGTCGAGGACGCTAGAAGGGCATTCCGCTTTCCGGCCCAACTGGGCCACAACAAACGGTGAACAGAGCCTCTCCGCCCGCTGAAGTGGGTCGCGATCAGGACGTACCGAGGCCGATTTCCCCTGCGCGGAAAGGTGGTTAATCGGCCCGCCGCTTGGTGTTCACCGAAAGGCTGCCCGCCGGTCGGTGGGAATGCCGGGGCGACGCCTAGCGTCGGCCGGGTGGTCAAGCTCTCCGTCGTCGTGCCGTTCTTCAACGTGCAGACATACGCCCCCGACACCCTCACGAGCCTGCGGGCCAACGCCCGCGAGGACTTCGAGTTCCTGCTTGTCGACGACTGCTCGTCGGACGGGACCCCGGAGCTCCTCGAACGGGCCGCGCGCGAGATCCCGGGTGCCGTCCTGATCAGGCACGAGCACAACGAGGGTCTCGCCACGGCCCGCAACACCGGTCTCGACGCGGCCCGCGGCGAGTACCTCACCTTCCTCGACGGGGACGACTGGCTCGCCCCCGGCTACTACTCCCGCCTGGTCGCCGCCGCCGAGGACCTCGGCTGCGACTTCCTGCGCACCGACCACGTCTCCGTCACCGGCAGGAACCGCGGGATCCGCCGCGCGCCCGTCCCCCGGCGGGGCGAGGTGCTGAACCCGCGGGACGCGATCCTGCCGGCGCACCGGACGACCTCGGTCGACTACCCGTACGCCTGGGCCGGGATCTACCACCGGCGGCTCCTGGACCGGGGTCTGCTGCACTTCACGCACGGGTTGCGGACGGCCGAGGACCGGCCGTGGATCTGGAAACTGCACCGCGAGGCGGAATCGTTCGCCGCGATCGGTGAACTCGGTGTCTTCTACCGGCGCGGAGTGGCCACGTCGCTCACCCAGATCGGCGATGTACGGCAATTGGATTTCATCCGCGCATTCGACCAGGTGATCGAGGAAACGGCGAAGGACCCTGAAGCCGATCTTCTTCTTCCCAAGGCCGTCCGTACCTATTGCGCGGTGATTTCCCATCACGTCGGTTCGATCGAACGATTCGAACCCGAGGTGGCGCGCCGGCTGAAGGCGATGAGCGCGGGCGCCCTGCGGCGGATGCCCCAGGGAGTCCTCGACGAGGCCCTGGGGGCGATGGGCGGGGACCGCGCGACGATGCTGCGCAGGCTGCGGCGACGCCGCCCGGCACCACCGCCGGGACCGGGTACGGGGTCGGATCCGGGTCCGGGCTCCGGCGGCTCGGGGGCGGGGCCTGGCCCGGGTGCGGGCTCCCGCGCGGGTACCAGCGCCACCTCTGCCCCCGCCTCCGCCTCCTCGGAGGTGGCCGCGTGAGCCCCCGCCGCACCACCCAGATCTTCTGCGCCTCCACCCTCTACGGGGCCGTGACGCTCGCCGCCGCCCTGGACAGCGGCGCCTTCGGTCCCGCCGACCGCCGGATCCTGCTCGTCACCAACAACGCCGCCGTCCCGGAGACGACCCCCGCCCTGGACGAGGCCGAGGGCTTCGACCGGCTGCGCGGCCGCTTCGACTCCGTGCTGTCCTGGAACGAGACGATCTCCCCGCTCCACCCGGGCGGCTGGACCCCCCGGCCGAGCGACCTGCCGATGCTCCAGCGCCATCTCCGCAAGCTCTGGAACCTCGGCGACGACCGCGTCGAACTCGCCCTGGAATCGCTCCAGGTGACGCCCGCGCTCGCCATCGCCCAGCTGCTGCCCGACGCGCCGATCACCGCGTACGCCGACGGGCTCATGAGCTACGGGCCGACCCGGAACAAGATCGACCCCCTGATCGGCGGACGCGTCGGCCGGCTGCTCCACCTGGACCTCGTCCCCGGTCTCGCGCCGCTGCTGCTCGCCGAGTTCGGGGCGGTGCCCGAGGCCGTACCGACCGAGGCGTTCACCCGGTGCGTCGACGAACTGGCCGGGCCCGCCGCCGCGGCGGGCACGGAGGACGGGCCCGCGCTGCTCCTCGGCCAGTACCTGGCCGCGCTCGACCTGCTGACCGCGGCCGAGGAGGAGGAGCTGCACCTGCGGATGGTCCGGGGCGCGGTCGCCCACGGCCACCGGCGGCTCGTCTTCAAACCGCACCCGACGGCCCCCGACTCCTGGTCGAAGGCGCTGGCGCGCGAGGCGGAGGCCCTCGGTGCCGAACTGACCGTCGAGGACCGGCCCGTACTCGCCGAGGTGCTCTACCGCGAGCTGCGGCCCGCCCTGGTCGTCGGCTGCTTCTCGACGGCGCTGCTCACCGCGCGGACCTTCTACGGGCTGCCGGTCGCCCGGGTCGGGACGCGCACCCTGCTGGAACGGCTCACCCCGTTCCAGAACAGCAACCGCATCCCGCTCACGGTCGTGGACGCGGTCGTCCCGCCTCTGGAGGACAGCGGGGAGGACGGCGGGCGGAACAGTGGCGCGGTCGGTACGGCGGAGCTGAACGACCTCGTCGCGGCCGTCGGCTTCGCGATGCAGCCGAAGATCCGGCCGGAACTCCGCGAGCCGGCGGTACGGCACCTGTCGGGGCCGCTCGCCGAGCACACCCGGCACCACTTCACCCGCCGCCGCCTCACCGTCCTGAACCTGCCCGGTGGCATCCCGCTCCCCCGCCACCCGAGGGTCCGCCGCCTGGCGCGGCGCGCGCTGCGGCTGCGGAAGGCGCTGAAGAGGTAGCCGGAAGGGGTGGCTGAGGAGGTGGCCGAAGAGGTGGCGGCCGTCGAGAACGGCGGGCCCGGACCCCGTGCGGGGGATCCGGGCCCGCGGACAGCCCGGGCAGCCTCGGCCGCCGGCCCTCGGCTCCCAGCCCTCAGATCTCAGACCTCAGCCGTCAGGCCTGAACCGTCAGCCCTCAGCCCTCAGGCGCGGTCGATCGCCTCCTGGATCTCCGTCACCCACCGCGAGCGGTCCTCGGGGCACTCCAGGTACAGCTCGCGGGCGAAGCGCCGCGACCGGTAGCCGTTGGCCTCGATCCAGAGGGCCAGGGTCTGCGCGGTCGGCAGGATGGTGTCCATCGAGCCCCGGTGGACGACGGTCGCCGCCTCCTCGATGCCGGGCAGCACGAGCACCTCGACGCCCTCCACGACCGTCCCCTCGGGCACCGTCATGGCGGCGTGCACGACGACCGAGCCGTCGCCCTTCCCCGCGTCCTCGTAGTACGCGATCCCCGGGCCGAAGCCGGTGACCCCGGCGGCTTCGAGGCGGCCGCACAGCTCGTCGTACAGGGGGCCGATGACCGGGCCGATGTCGTGCGGGCCGAAGCTCGCGGCGGTCGCGCTCAGCTCGGCGACACGGACGGCGGGGATCTTCTTGACGACGACGTCCTGGGTGGACATGCGTCCCTCACTCTCGATGGCTCGGAGCCGCGCGCCGACCTGGGCGAGCCGGGCCCGTGCCTCCGCGAGGGCCGCTTCCAGCTCGGCCTGGCGCAGACGCAGCATGCCCCGCAGCTCGTCCGCGTCGAACTTCTCGTCGAGGATGGCCCCCACCTGTTCGAGGGTGAAGCCGAGGTCCTTGAGCGCGATGACACGGTTGAGCAGCGCGAGCTGGTCCGCCGTGTAGAAGCGGTAGCCCGTGTGCGGGTCGACCCGGGCCGGGCGCAGCAGTCCGATGGCGTCGTAGTGGCGCAGCATCCGGACCGACACCCGCCCGTGCCGGGCGAAGTCTCCGATGGTGAACATGACGACCCCTACGACACGGCCTCACACGGTGTGAGGGTCAAGCGGCGCTGCTGAGGGAGAGCTTCGCGGCGAAGCCGAGGAAGAGGGCGCCGGCGGCGGAGGTCGCGCCGGCCGAGAGGCGCCTGCGGCGGCGGAAGGCGGAGGCGAGGCGGGTGCCGCCGAAGATGAGCATGGTCAGGTAGAGGAAGCTGCTGATCTGGAGCAGTGTGCCGAGGACGAGGAAGGACAGCGCCGGGTAGGCGTATCCCGGGTCCACGAACTGCACGAAGAAGGAGATCAGGAAGAGGATCGCCTTCGGGTTGAAGAGGCTGATGATCAGCGCCCGGCGGTAGGGGTGCTCTCCCGGTGCCGTCGGGGTCTGCGCGGTCTCCTCGGCGCGTTCCTCGCCCCGGTCGCGCCACATCGACCGGGCCGCCCGCAGCATCCCGTACGCCATCCAGGCCAGGTAGCCCGCGCCCGCGTACTTCACGACGGTGAAGAGCAGGGGGGTGGTCTGGAGGAGCGAGGCGGCGCCGAGCGCGGCCAGCGTCATCAGGACGGCGTCGCCGGTGAAGACGCCGGCGGCGGCCTTGTAACCGGTCCGGGTGCCCTTGCGGGCGGCGACGGACAGCACGTACAGCGAGTTCGGCCCCGGCAGGAGGATGATGAGGACGAGACCCACGAGATAGGTCGGAAGATCGGTGACACCCAGCATGGAGCGGAGTGTCGCACGTGGGTACGACACTCCGCCCGGGTGTTTCGTATCGCGGAAGACCGGGAGGCTCGGGGCGGGTCAGAACGCGTCGGTCGGGACGTAGGTGCCCCAGACCTCCCGCAGCGCGCCGCAGACCTCGCCGACCGTGGCCCGGGCCTTGAGGGCGGCCTTCATCGGGTACAGGACGTTCGCCGTGCCCGCCGCCGCGGTCCTCAGCTCGGCGAGCGCCGCGTCGACCGCCGGCTGATCGCGTTCGGCCCGGAGCCTCGCGAGGCGGGCCGCCTGCTGGGCCTCGATCGCCGGGTCGACGCGGAGCGGCTCGTACGGTTCCTCGACGTCGATCGTGTAGCGGTTGACGCCGACGACGACCCGCTCTCCGCTGTCGGTCTCCTGCGCGATCCGGTAGGCGGAACGCTCGATCTCGGCCTTCTGGAAGCCGCGCTCGATGGCCCCGACCGCCCCGCCCATGTCCTCGACCCGGGTCATCAGGTCCAGGGCGGCGGCCTCGACGTCGTCGGTCATGCTCTCGACGACGTACGAGCCGGCGAAGGGGTCGACGGTGGCGGTGACGTCCGTCTCGTACGCGAGGACCTGCTGGGTGCGCAGGGCGAGGCGGGCGGACGTGGCCGTCGGCAGGGCGATCGCCTCGTCGAAGGAGTTGGTGTGCAGCGACTGGGTGCCGCCGAGGACGGCGGCGAGGCCCTGGACGGCGACGCGTACCAGGTTGACCTCGGGCTGCTGGGCGGTGAGCTGGACGCCCGCGGTCTGGGTGTGGAAGCGGAGCATCAGCGACCTGGGGTTCTCCGCGCCGAACTCCTCCCTCATGACCCGGGCCCAGATCCGGCGGGCCGCCCGGAACTTGGCGACCTCCTCCAGGATCGTCGTACGGGCCACGAAGAAGAAGGAGAGGCGGGGCGCGAAGTCGTCCACGTCCATGCCGGCGGCGACGGCGGTCCGGACGTACTCGATGCCGTCGGCGAGGGTGAACGCGATCTCCTGCGCGGGCGAGGCCCCGGCCTCGGCCATGTGGTAGCCGGAGATCGAGATGGTGTTCCACTTCGGGATCTCGGCCCCGCAGTACTTGAAGGTGTCCGCGATCAGCCGCAGCGAGGGCTTCGGCGGGAAGATGTACGTGCCGCGGGCGATGTACTCCTTCAGCACGTCGTTCTGGATCGTGCCGGTCAGCCGGTCGGCAGGGACGCCCTGCTCCTCACCGACGAGCTGGTAGAGCAGCAGCAGGAGCGCGCCGGGAGCGTTGATCGTCATCGAGGTGGAGACCTCGTCCAGCGGGATGCCGTCGAACAGGATCCGCATGTCGTCGATCGAGTCGACGGCGACGCCGACCTTGCCGACCTCGCCGGAGGCGATCGGCGCGTCCGAGTCGTGGCCCATCTGCGTCGGCAGGTCGAAGGCGACGGAGAGCCCGGTCGTGCCGTTGGCGATGAGCTGCTTGTAGCGGGCGTTGGACTCGACGGCGGTGCCGAAGCCCGCGTACTGGCGCATGGTCCAGGGCCGGCCGGTGTACATCGACGGGTACACACCGCGCGTGAAGGGGTAGGCGCCGGGCTCTCCCAGCTTCTCCCCGGGGTCCCACCCGTCCAGGGCGTCCGGTCCGTAGACCGGCTCGATGGGCAGTCCCGACTCAGACTCGCGCGCCATGCGTTGCGCCTCCCGGATAGCTCGTCGCCCAGCGGTACGGCTCCTCGCGGCGGACGGTGTCGGCGGGTGTCCGGACGGTGGAGGGCGGCGCGCTGGGACCTTTCCTCACAGCATGCGCGGTTCGCGGCCCACCCGCGCAACCGCACACGCGCGAGACGCATCCCTACGTACACACGACACGCCTCGGGGGGCAACGATGAAGCGGACTTCTTCCGTCATACGCAGAGCGGTACTGGCAGCGGCGGCGGTGGCGCTCGCCGCCGGTTGTACGGCCCAGGCGGCCGACGGCGGAAACGGTTCTGCCGGTCCGACGGCGGCGCCGACGACGTCCGCTCCCGAGCCGAGCGGGTCCGCGACCGACGCTCCGACCGAGACGCCGACCGAGGACCCCGAGTCCTCCTCCCCCAGCGCTCCGACGGAGACGCCCTCCGACGACGCCACCGAGAGCGCGGGGCCCGGGGCCCTGATGGGCGACGGGGACGAGAGCGAGCAGGTCCGCGAACTCCAGGCGCGGCTGCGGCAGCTGGGTCACTTCGACCGGGCGCCCACCGGGTTCTACGGGACGATGACGGCCGGTTCGGTCAAGGCCTTCCAGAAGAAGCGGGGGCTGCCGCGGACGGGTTCGGTCGACACGGCGACCTGGGAGCAGCTGCTCGGTGCGAGCCGGAAGCCGACCGCCGACGAGCTGAAGCCGTCGACCACCAACGAGCTGGACACGCCCGACGCGCGCTGCCTGACCGGCCGGGTGCTGTGCATCAGCAAGGAGAGCCGAACCCTCGCCTGGATGATCGACGGCAAGGTCGTCTCGTCGATGGACGTCCGCTTCGGCTCGGAGAACACCCCGACCCGTGAGGGCACGTTCACGGTCGAGCGCAAGGTCCGTCAGGACTGGTCGCGGCTCTACCACACGCCGATGCCGCTCTCGATGTACTTCAGCCGGGGCCAGGCGGTGCACTACTCGTCGGACTTCGCGGCCCGCGGCTACAGCGGTGGCTCGCACGGCTGCGTCAACGTCCGGGACCGGGCCAAGCTCACGACCCTCTTCGACCAGGTGAAGGTCGGCGACAAGGTCGTCGTCCACTGGTGACCCGATGGGCGGGGAGAGAGGGCGCGGGTGGGACCGGGGGAACGTGTCCCACCCGCGCCGGGTGCGCGGAGCCGTAGGTACGGGGGGAACCCCGGCTCACGCGCGGCCGATGACCAGTCGGCTCATTCAGTACTGCGCCGACGGGTCGAGAAGTGTTACACCGGCAGCGGGACGCGTGCGGTGACGGCGATCACAGGCGGTGCGGCGGCGAGGAGAACGGATTCTCCCGGCTCGGCGGCGGACCGGGCGGTGCCACGGCGGTCGTCGGCACGGCGGTCCTCGGTACGGCGGTCGTCGGCGTGGCGGAGGCTCTCGCGACGGTCGCTCCCGCGGCGGTCCCCGCCTCCGGCGCCATCCCGCCCGTCGCCGGGACGCCCGGCCCCGACCGGGCTGTTCCCGGAGCCGTCGCGCCGGTCGTCCCGGCTGTCGCCGGGCCCGTTCCCGTACCGGCCGTCGCTCGCGCCGTCCCCGTCGGAGTCGTCCTTCGCGCCGCCCGTGCCGTCGTCCTTGCCGTCGCCCTTGCCGTCGCCCTCGGACGGGCCCGTACCGCCGTCGAGGAGCCGGTCGCAGTAGCGGCGCAGCGTCTCGCCGTCGCGCAGGGTGCCCGTGAGCCGCTTGCGGCCGGTGGCGTCGAGCTTCCCCGACCGGTACTCCCGGCAGGCCTGGACGGCCTTCTCCCGGAGCGTCGTGGCGCCCGGCTTCCCCGTGGCGCCGGAGTCCTCCCCCGAACCGCCCGCCCCACCCGTACCGCTGGGACCCGGGCCCGTGTGCGGGCCCGCCGCACTCCCGCCCGGCTCGGGGGTGCCCTGTCCCGGAGTGGCCTCGCCGGGCCCGTCGGTGCCTCCGGTGGCCGGCGCCGTGGTGCCGGTACCGGCCGACGGGGACACGCCGGGCGTGGGGGCACCGCTGCCGCCCGGTTCCGCCGGCGGCGCCTCGGGGTCCTCGCGTATCCCGGGGTCCACCGAGACGAGCGGGTCGGCGGTCCCGCCCGCCGTGACGGAGCTGGCGGGGGCGGGGCCCACCATCGGCAGCACACCTGTTCCGGCGGCGACGGCGACCCCTCCGACGGTGACGGCGGCGACCGCGGCGGCGAGGCCGTACCGGACGGAGCGCCCCCAGCGGCGGGGGGCCGCGACGGGGGCGAGCCGCACCCGGCCGAGGTCGGCGTGCGCGGTGGGTCCGGGGGCCGTCGCGGGCGTCACGCCGGCGCGCGCGGCGGTGGCCTGCCGGAAGGCGACGAGCGCGGCGGCCTCTCCCGGCAGTTCGGTGCGCGCGGCCGGGGTGCGGGCGGCGTCGAGGGCTTCGGCGAGTCGCTCGGCCCCGGAGCGCACGCGGTCGTCGACGGCGTCGACGGGCTCGCCGCGGAGCAGCCGCTCCGCGGCCTCCTGGTCGAGCCACTGGTACCGCTCGTCGGCCATCACATGTCCTTCTGCGTACGCGGACGTGATTGCGTCACACCGCCGGGGGCCACGGGCCCCGGCCCGCGTCCGCGTTGCGGAGGCACACCGTCCAGCGGGACGACGGCCTCTCCCGCTCCGTCCGGCCCGATGGTCTCGCCGTCGACGCCGAGGAGTTCGGCCAGCCTCTTGAGGCCTCGGTGGGCGGCGGTGCGGACGGCTCCGGGGCGTTTGCCCAGGGTGTCGGCGGCGCTCTTGGCGTCCAGGCCGACGACGACGCGCAGGACGACGGCCTCGGCCTGGTCCTGCGGAAGCTGGGCGATGAGCTGCATGGTGTGGCCGGTGGCCAGCGCCTCCAGGGCTTCGCCCGCCGTGTCGGAGGCGGCGGGCTTGTCGGTGAGTTCGGTCTCGTCGGCGCCGACGGCGGGTCGCCTGCCGCGCATCCGTATGTGGTCGAGGGCGCGGTTGCGGGCGATGCGGGCGGCCCAGCCGCGGAAGCGGTCCGCGTCGCCGTCGAAGCGGTCGAGGTCGCGGGCGATCTGGAGCCAGGCCTCCGAGGCGACGTCCTCGGCCTCGATGTCCCCCACCAGCGTGCGTATGTAGCCGAGCAACCGTGGATGCACGGCGCGATACACAGTACGGAAGGCGTTCTCGTCCCCGTCCCGCGCAGCGAGCACCGCGGCCGTCAGCTCCGCGTCGTCCCCCAGCACTCCCCAAACCCTGTTCATCGGTCGCGTCGTCGCTCCGTCGCGGCTGGTCACCACCGCCACACTGCCTCGCGCACCTGCACGCTACGTCGTGTCGCGGCCGCGCGTCCACGCGGTCCGGGGTCTTTGTACAACTTGCAACCTTCGGGCGGCGGCATGCGGCGCCCGGCCCGGGGCCCTCCGGCCCGGGCGCGGTGTGACAGAAAGCGCACCCTCGACGCTGATAGGAGTACGGAGCCGTGCTGCGGCTCCGTGGACGGCGACCGGGGCCTCTCCTGTGGGGGGTGGCGGCCCCGGTCGTCTCCCTTTCCCCTCCTCTTCCGCGCTTCCCTCTTCGCTCCGCGCGCCCTCTTCTTCCGTGTTCCGCACCGGCCGGGGGTGGGGCGCACCCTCCCGCTGTCAACTGACGGTTGACAGTGCGAGGGTGTCAACCTAGGGTTGCCTCATGACGAATCCAGCCGGTCCGAACATCCCCGTCCGTCTCGACGAGCTCATCGAAGCGATCAAGAAGGTCCACCCCGACGCCCTGGAGCAGCTCTCCGGTGCCGTCATCGCGGCGGACCACCTCGGCGATGTCGCCGACCACCTCATCGGCCACTTCGTGGACCAGGCCCGGCGCTCCGGCGCCTCCTGGACCGACATCGGCCGCAGCATGGGCGTCACCCGCCAGGCGGCCCAGAAGCGGTTCGTGCCCAAGGACCCGGACGCGGAGAAGATGGACCCGAGCGCGGGGTTCAACCGCTTCACCCCCCGGGCGCGGAACGTGGTGGTCGCCTCCCAGAACGAGGCCAAGGCCGCCGGGCACGACGAGATCCTCCCCGCCCACCTGGCGCTCGGGCTGCTCGCCGAGCCCGAGGGGCTCGCGGTGTTCTGGACGGGTACCCAGGGCGTGACCCCGGAGCAGATCCGCGAGGCCGTCACGGCGACCCTGCCGCCGGCCGCCGCCGAGGTGCCGGCGCTCGTCCCGTACGACGCGGCGGCGAAGAAGGTCCTGGAGCTGACGTTCCGCGAGGCCCTGCGTCTCGGCCACAACTACGTCGGCACCGAGCACATCCTGCTCGCCCTCCTGGAGCACGAGGACGGTACGGGTGTGCTGACCGGACTCGGCCTCGACAAGGCCACGGCGGAGCGGGAGATCTCCGAGACGATCGCCTCGGTGGCGATCTCGGCCCCCGCCCCGGAGGAGCAGGCCTGAGCCCTCAGGCGGTGCGGGCCCGGCGCGAGACGACCGCGCGGAGCACCCGGCCGCCCTCGACGGAGAGTTCACGGGCCCGGCGCAGACCGGTCGGGCCGTGGGCGGCCGATTCGAGGACGGCCTGCTGACGGCGGAGCTCCCCGGCGAGCAGCGGGCCCGCGCCCTCGCCGTCCCCGGCCCGGCAGCGTTCGACGAGACCGTCGGGCACCTCGGCCGCGTCGTACCGTCCGTGCAGGGCGAGGGCGGTGACGGAGCACGCGCCCGACCAGACGCGCAGGGCCTCGGCCGTCCAGTCGGCCGGGGCTCCGGCCAGCATGCCGCGCACGGCCCCGGCGTCCGGCGAAGCGCCGGAGCCACCGCCCGGGTCGCCTCCGGCGTCCGCGTCCAGTTCGACCCGAGCCTTGGCGACGGCCTCGCCCCAGGCCTGTCCGTCACCGCGCGCGACGGCCGCCCAGACAGGTCGCAGGGCGTCGCCCCGGTCACCGGCGAGCAGCGGGAGGCAGCGGTCGAGGCAGGCGAGACCGGCCGCGGCCAGACCTCGTTCGTCGGCCCCGTCGATCAGTTCCAGCAGGCTCCGGCCCGTCACCGACGTCATGGACGCCTCCTCGCCACCCGATACGGACGCAGTACTTCCACTACTGCGCCGAGGGGCGCGTTTTCGTCACTGCGCGGCCGGAATCATGCCAGTGGCCTCACGTCCTGCATAGGGTCCGCGCTCGGACCGGCGGAGGAGGTCGGCCGTACGCGCTCCGCCGGCGGACGTGCTCACCGCACCCGCTGCGCCAGCGCCCGGAACTGGTCCCAGGTCGCCGTCGGCGCGCGTTCGTCCCACAGCTTCTGGGCCGTCGCCGTCAGCGGCATCCGGATCCCGTCGGCCACCTGCGCCGGGGTCTGCGACCGGGACAGGTCGCACCAGACGGCGAACCGGCCGCCCAGGATCTGGGAGTCGTACCGCGCCGGGACCGGGGTCGTGCCCCGGAGCACCAGCGGGGTCCACTGCTCGTAGATGCGGCGGCCGGTGGGGTAGGTGAAGTCGTTGGGCTCGCCGAGCACGTAGTAGAGGAACTCGTCGTTGAGGTTCACGACCTTGCGGCCCTCGGCCAGGTACTCGGCCGGCGGCCGGGCGCCGATCTCCTTCCCGGTCCAGTACTCGACCTCGATGCCCTGGTCGGCGTGGACGACACCGCCCCGGAAGAAGCCGTCGTTCCAGGCCTTCGGCACCTTGCCGGTGTCACGGACCACCGCGGCGCGGTCGTTCAGCCACCCCTCCGCCAGGTCCTGGACGCGCGCCTGCGCTCCGTACTTCTGGCGGGCCGCCGTGGCGAGCTGCGGATAGGAGGCCTCGGGCGAGCGGACGGTCAGCGCCTGGTACTCGTCCGCGCCGACGTGGAACCAGCCGCCGGGGAAGAGCGCGGCGTACTCGCGCAGCAGCTCGTCGACGAGCCGCGCGGAGGCGGGCTTCGAGATGTCGATGGCCCCCTGGCGCGGGACCCCCTGGACGTTGCGCAGCTGCAGGTCGGGGTGGGCGCGCAGGACGGCGCCGAGGTGTCCGGGCGAGTCGATCTCGGGCACGACGGTGATGTGCAGGGTCTGCGCGAGGGCGAGGATCCGGCGCACCTCGGCCTTGGTGAGGTGCTGGGCCGAGACGATCTCGGGGTGGGTGTCCGAGGCGATCCGGAAGCCCTGGTCGTCGGAGAAGTGCAGTCCGAACTGGTTGAGCTTGAGGTCGGCCATCTCCCGGAGCCGGGCCTCGATCCACTCCGCGGTGAAGAACTTGCGGGCGATGTCGAGGTTCAGTCCGCGCTGGGGCTTGGCCGGGGCGTCGGTGACGGTGCCCTCGGGCATCGCGCCCGAGCCCTTCACCGACTGCTTGAGGGTGCGGGTCCCGTAGAAGACGCCCGCCTGGTCGGGGCCGGTGATCCTGACCCGGTCGTCGCGGGTGGTCAGCGTGTACGACTCCGGGGCGCCCTTGCCGCCGAGGGCCAGCTCGACGTCGCCCGCGCGGGCGGCGACGGCGCCCCGGTAGGCGATCTTGAGCTCGCCCGCGAGCAGTCGCGCTTCGTCGGCGAGCCCCTCGCTGCCCGCGGCGATGACGATCCCGGCGGTGGGCACGGGCTTCCAGCCCGGTCCGCGCGCGGCCTCGTGGGCGGAGACGGCGGGGACCGTGAGGGGCGCGGTGGAGAGCGGGTAGGTCCTGGTCGGTGTCGGGCTGGGCGGCGGCGCGCTGGTGGGCGCGGCGCCCGCGGACGTACCGGAAGAGGAGGAGGCGGACGGGCCGGACCCGGACGGAGAACCGCCGGAACAGGCCGCCACGGTGGCCAGTGCCACCGCGGTCGCCAGAAGTGCGGAGCCCCGGCGGGGCCCCCGTATGGAGTACCGCATCATTCGGAATCCTCCCTTACGGCGGACGGTCAGGCCAATCGGGGGGACGTTGCGCCCCGGGGAAGGGACGGACCGGAACCCTTTCGTCCATCTTCTGTTCCGAAACTCTCCCTTCCGGGTGAAATTCGCGCATCCGTCGGACACTTCCCTCGTCCCGTCGATAACGTTGCGTCACACCCACCCCATCGCGCCTCACCTCATCGCGCTCCACACCTCGCGCCCCATCACCTCGCGCCCGTCCCCGCGCGACCCGCCCCACCCGTCCCGGAGTACCGGAGCCCACGCTGACCAGCGACATCCATGTCCCCTGCCGTACGCCGGGCTCCACGGACACGCCTGCCCTGCCCGCCCAGAACCTGGGCCCGTCCCCGCGCGGGCTCGCGGGCTTCAACGCCGCCACGCCCGCCGAGGCCGAGGCCGTGCTCCTCTCCTGCTGCCACAGCCGCCGCTGGGCCGAACGGGTGGCGGCGCACCGCCCCTACCCCACCGTGGACGCCCTGCTCGCCGCCGCCGACGAGGCCGGGTACGACCTGTCCCGCGCGGATCTCGACGAGGCCCTGGCCGCCGAGTCCTCGGCCCTGCCGCACCCCGACGCGCCGCCCGCGGCACGCACCGCGCTGCGGGCCGCCCACGCCGCGTACGAGAGCGGCTTCGGACACGCGTTCGTGATCAGCCTCGACGGCGTGCGCCCCGGGGAGCGGCTCGACCGGGTCCTGGCAGGCATCCGGTCACGTCTCGGCAACGAAGCGGAGGAGGAGCGGGTGGTCGCCGCCGACGAGCTGAGGCGGCTCGCGCGCGCCCGGCTCGCGTTCCGGCTCGCCGAGCCCCTCACCCCCCGACACTCCGCACCGTGATTCCGTCCGGAATGCGGCGATTCCGGGCTGTGTCATAGGCCGTCCGTGCCTGTTTGATCACACCTATGGACCCCGCGCAAACGAACCGACAAGTCGTCGCTACGATGACCGGGGCCGGTGGACCGTACCCGGCCGGGTCAGACCGACACTGAAGCCGGCCGACCCTGATCCCCGCTCCCGGAGGGTTTTTCCGTGCCGGCTGGAACGCTGTACCGCGGCCGGGAAGGAATGTGGAGCTGGGTGGCTCATCGAGTCACCGGCGTCCTCATCTTCTTCTTCCTGTTCGTACACGTGCTGGACACCGCTCTCGTCCGCGTCTCCCCCGAGGCGTACGACGAGGTCGTCGCGACCTACAAGACGCCGATCGTCGCTCTCCTTGAGTACGGCCTCGTCGCCGCCATCCTCTTCCACGCGCTGAACGGCCTCAGGGTCATCGCCGTGGACTTCTGGTCCAAGGGCCCGCGCTACCAGAAGCAGATGCTCTGGACCGTCGTGGGCATCTGGGTCGTGCTGATGGCGGGCTCGCTGTACCCCATCCTTGGTCACGCCGCACGTGAACTGTTCGGGAGCTGACGCCAGACATGTCTGCTGACACCACCTCCGCCACCATCGGCCCCGTCGAGGGTGGCGCCCCCTACGACGTGGAGAACCCCGCGCCGTACATCGAGGCCCCCCGCAAGCGCACGGGCAAGACCCCGCGCGCGACCCGCGGCAACTTCGAGATGGCCGCATGGCTCTTCATGCGCCTCTCGGGCGTGGTCCTCGTCGTCCTGGTCCTCGGTCACCTGCTGATCCAGCTCTTCCTGGACGGCGGCGTCTCCAAGATCGGCTTCGCCTTCGTGGCCGGCCGCTGGGCGTCCCCGTTCTGGCAGGTCTGGGACCTGCTGATGCTCTGGCTGGCCATGCTGCACGGCGCCAACGGCCTCCGTACCGTCATCAACGACTACGCGGAGCGGGCCAACACGCGCCTGTGGCTCAAGGGCCTGCTGTACACCGCCACGGTGTTCACCATCCTTCTGGGCACGCTGGTGATCTTCACCTTCGACCCGAACATCCGCTAGGCACGGGGCTGAGGTAATCCACGTCATGAAGATCCACAAGTACGACACCGTCATCGTCGGCGCCGGTGGCGCGGGCATGCGCGCCGCCATCGAGTCGACGAAGCGCAGCCGCACCGCCGTCCTGACGAAGCTCTACCCCACCCGCTCCCACACGGGCGCGGCGCAGGGCGGCATGGCCGCCGCGCTCGCCAACGTGGAGGAGGACAACTGGGAGTGGCACACCTTCGACACGGTCAAGGGCGGTGACTACCTGGTCGACCAGGACGCCGCCGAGATCCTGGCGAAGGAGGCCATCGACGCCGTCCTCGACCTGGAGAAGATGGGCCTGCCGTTCAACCGCACCCCGAACGGCACCATCGACCAGCGCCGCTTCGGCGGTCACTCCCGCAACCACGGCGAGGCCCCGGTCCGCCGGTCCTGCTACGCCGCGGACCGCACCGGCCACATGATCCTCCAGACGCTGTACCAGAACTGCGTCAAGGAGGGCGTGGAGTTCTTCAACGAGTTCTACGTCCTGGACCAGCTGCTGGTCGAGGAGGACGGCGTCAAGAAGTCCGCCGGTGTGGTCGCCTACGAGCTGGCCACCGGCGAGATCCACGTCTTCCAGGCCAAGGCCGTGATCTACGCCTCCGGCGGCACCGGCAAGTTCTTCAAGGTGACCTCCAACGCGCACACCCTGACCGGTGACGGCCAGGCCGCCTGCTACCGCCGCGGTCTGCCCCTGGAGGACATGGAGTTCTTCCAGTTCCACCCGACGGGCATCTGGCGCATGGGCATCCTGCTGACGGAGGGCGCCCGCGGTGAGGGCGGCATCCTCCGCAACAAGGACGGCGAGCGCTTCATGGAGAAGTACGCGCCGGTCATGAAGGACCTCGCGTCCCGTGACGTCGTCTCCCGCTCCATCTACACGGAGATCCGCGAGGGCCGCGGCTGCGGTCCCGAGGGCGACCACGTCTACCTGGACCTGACGCACCTCCCGCCGGAGCAGCTGGACGCCAAGCTCCCGGACATCACCGAGTTCGCCCGTACGTACCTCGGCATCGAGCCGTACACGGACCCGATCCCGATCCAGCCCACCGCGCACTACGCCATGGGCGGCATCCCGACCAACGTCGAGGGTGAGGTCCTGTCGGACAACACCACCGTCGTCCCGGGCCTGTACGCGGCCGGCGAGGTCGCCTGCGTGTCGGTGCACGGCGCCAACCGCCTGGGCACCAACTCGCTGCTCGACATCAACGTCTTCGGCAAGCGCTCCGGCATCGCCGCGGCCGAGTACTCCGCCAAGCACGACTACGTCGAGCTGCCGGAGAACCCGGAGTCCCTCGTCGTCTCGACGATCGAGAGGCTGCGCAACTCCACCGGTCACGAGCGGGTCGCGGACATCCGTCGCGAACTGCAGGAGACCATGGACGCCAACGTCATGGTGTTCCGCACCGAGCAGACGATCAAGACGGCCGTCGAGAAGATCGCCGAGCTGCGCGAGCGCTACGAGAACGTGTCCATCCAGGACAAGGGCAAGCGCTTCAACACGGACCTCCTGGAGGCCATCGAGCTGGGCAACCTGCTCGAACTGGCCGAGGTCATGGCCGTCTCGGCCCTGGCGCGCAAGGAGTCCCGCGGCGGTCACTACCGCGAGGACTACCCCAACCGCGACGACGTCAACTTCATGCGTCACACCATGGCGTACCGCGAGGTCGGCGAGGACGGCTCCGAGACCGTCCGTCTCGACTACAAGCCGGTCGTCCAGACCCGCTACCAGCCGATGGAGCGTAAGTACTGATGGCTACCCCCGTACTGGACAAGGTGGAGAAGGACTCCGCCGCCTCGCCGTACATCACGGTCACGATGCGGATCCGCCGCTTCAACCCCGAGGTGTCGGACGCGTCGGTCTGGGAGGACTTCCAGATCGAGATCGACCCGAAGGAGCGTGTGCTCGACGCCCTCCACAAGATCAAGTGGGACGTCGACGGCACGCTGACCTTCCGTCGCTCGTGCGCGCACGGCATCTGCGGCTCGGACGCGATGCGGATCAACGGCAAGAACAGGCTCGCCTGCAAGACGCTGATCAAGGACCTCAACCCCGAGAAGCCGATCACCGTCGAGGCCATCAAGGGCCTCACGGTGCTGAAGGACCTCGTCGTCGACATGGAGCCCTTCTTCCAGGCGTACCGGGACGTCATGCCGTTCCTGGTCACCAAGGGCAACGAGCCGACGCGCGAGCGTCTGCAGTCCGCCGAGGACCGCGAGCGCTTCGACGACACCACCAAGTGCATCCTGTGCGCCGCGTGCACGTCGTCCTGCCCGGTCTTCTGGAACGACGGCCAGTACTTCGGTCCGGCCGCGATCGTCAACGCGCACCGCTTCATCTTCGACTCGCGTGACGAGGCGGGCGAGCAGCGCCTGGAGATCCTGAACGACAAGGACGGCGTGTGGCGTTGCCGCACGACGTTCAACTGCACGGACGCCTGCCCGCGTGGCATCGAGGTCACGAAGGCGATCCAGGAGGTCAAGCGCGCGCTGATCACGCGTCGCTTCTGACCGGACGGTTCGGTGCTTCGGCCCGCTTCTGTACGCTGCGGCGTGCAGGAGCGGGCTTTTTCCTACTGAGGACGGGGACTGATGAGCGAGCCGAACCCTTACCGGCCGGAGGAGTACGAGTGGGGTCCCGGGCAGCAGCAGCCGGGGACGCCGGCCTACGGGTACCCGTACCCGCAGTCCCCGTCGTACCAGCCGACCCTGCCGGAAGGCGTGCCCGTTCAGCCGCGGCACGCCCCGGTGCCGCAGGGCGTCGCGGGGGCGGGAACCCCGGTGCTGAGCCTGGGTGACATCACCGTGGTGGGCGACCAGATCATCACGCCCGCCGGGCCGATGCCCCTGAAGGGCGCCGTGTGGAACGCGATGGACATGTCGCGGACCGAGGAGAAGATGCCCACGGTCGCGATCGTCCTCGCGGTCATCTTCTTCGTCTTCTGCCTGCTGGGCCTGTTGTTCCTGCTGATGAAGGAGAAGCAGACGACCGGCTTCATCCAGGTCACGGTGACCAGCGGCGGCAGGCACCACTCGACGATGATCCCGGCGCGCGGCCCGGACACCATCCACTGGGTGATGGGCCAGCTCAACTACGCGCGGTCCCTGAGCATGTGACCGGCCGCCACCCCGAGGGACCCCGAGGCATCGCCTCCGGGTCCTTCAGCCGTGCCAGGAGCGGGTCGTCTCCGTCGCCTCCGCCTCGACCATGACGCGGCGGAGCATGTCGTTGAGGAGGGCGCGTTCCTCGGGGGTGAGGACGCCGAGGAGGCGGTACTCCTCGTGGCCGAGGACGTCCATCGCGCCGAGCCAGGTCTCGTGCCCGGCGGCGGTGAGCTCGACGACGACCCGGCGCCGGTCGACGGTGGACTGGGTACGGCGGACGAAGCCGCGCTTCTCCAGGGCGTCGAGGCGGCCGGAGACGGAGGCCGGGGCCAGGTCGAGGTCCTGGGCGAGCTCGGAGGGGGCGGCGCTGCCGCCACGGCCGGCGATCTTGTGCAGGGTGTCGAACTCGTGCCGCTCCAGGTCGAAGTCGACGAGCGACTGTTCCCTGACCCGGCGGAAGTGGACGGAGAGTTTCTTCATCCGGGTGACGGCGCCCTCGACGACCGGGTCGAGGCCGGGCAGGACGGGCTGCCAGCGGGCGACGTGCTCGTCGGTCCAGTCGAGGGGACCGCTCGGGATGCGCGGTTCGCCGGGCACACCCTGTCCGCCGGGCGTATGCCGCTCGCTCGGGGTACGCGGTTCCTCGGAGTGCGCCATGAGGTGATCGTACGTCGGCGGGCGAGGAAGCTCACGAGAAGTATTTCGTTGACGAATTATTCGGAACCGAAATACTCTTGGGGTCATGACCGCTGCCACCGGTACGACGCTCCCGCCTGCCCCGCCGCCCGTCCCGCACCCGCTGCGCACCCGCCCCTTCCGGCTGCTCCTCGCCGGCCGCACCCTCTCCCTCCTGGGCGACGCCGCGATCCCCGCCGCCCTCGCCCTGGCCGTCCTGGAGGCCACCGGCTCCACGTCGGCGCTCGCCCTGGTCCTCGGCTGCGCGATGGTCCCCAAGCTGCTCCTGCTGCCCCTCGGCGGCGTCGTCGGCGACCGCTTCGACGCCCGCACGGTCGCGCTCACCACGGATCTCGTACGCTGCGTCACCCAGCTCGTCGTCGCCGTCCAACTCCTCGGCGGCGCCCCCAGCCTCGCCGTCCTCGCCGTCGCCGAGGCGCTCGGCGGCGCGGCCGGCGCCTTCGCCATGCCGACCGGCTCCCCCCTGGTGAAGGGAACGGTCGCGCCCGAGGCCCTGCACCGCGCCAACGCCGCCCTGGGCATCGCCAAGAGCGCCACCCGCCTCGGCGGCCCGGCACTCGCGGGCACGCTGGTCCTGACCGTGGGGCCGGGCTGGGCCTTCGTCCTGGACGCGGCCACCTTCGCTCTCAGCGCCCTGCTCCTGGCGGCGGTACGGGTGAAGCGGGTACCGATCCCCCGCCGCTCGCTCCGCGCCGACCTCGCGGAGGGCTGGCAGGAGGTCCGCACCCGCGACTGGTACTGGACCAGCCTGATCGGCCACAGCGCCTGGAACGGCGCCGCGGCCGTCCTGATGACCCTCGGCCCCGCCGTCGCCGTGCAGCGGCTCGGCGGCGGCGCCACCTGGGTCCTTCTGCTCCAGGTCGGCGCCGTCGGATTCCTCCTCGGCGCGCTGCTCGCCGGCCGGGCCCGCCCCCGGCGCCCGGTCCTGGCGGCCAACCTCGGGCTCGCCACGTACGCCCTGCCGCTGGTCCTGCTCGCGGTCGCCGCGCCCGCGCCGCTGACGATCGCCGCCTACGGGCTCGCGCAGGCCGGGCTCGGCTTCCTCTCCCCCGTCTGGGAGACCGCCGTCCAGCGGGCGGTGCCCGCCCACGCGCTGGCCCGCGTCACCTCGTACGACTGGCTCCTCTCCCTGGCCGCGATGCCCCTCGGGTACGCCCTCGCCCCGCTCGCGGCCGCCGCCTGGGGACCCGAGGTGCCGCTGCTCGCCGCCGCGGTGGTGGTCGGCGGCTGCTGCCTGGGCACGGCGCTCGTCCCCGGGGTACGGAGGTTCGGAACCGGAAACTGAGGCCCGGGGCGCCGGTGGGCGCACACGGAAACGGGCCCGCACCGTGAGGTGCGGGCCCGGCTCGTCGGTGTGACGCCCCCTAGAGCGCCGCGGTCTCCGCGAGGAAGTCGGTGAGCAGGCGGGCCGTCTCGGCCGGGCGCTCCAGGGCGGGCAGGTGGCCGGCCCAGTCGAGGTCGACGCGGCGGGCGCCGGGCAGGAGGCGGGTGAGCTCGTCGGCGACCGCCCGGAAGTCGGGCACGTCGTGGGCCCCGGCGACCACGAGGGCGGGGACCTTGATGCCGGCGAGGTCGTCGGGGGTGATGTCGAGCCGGACGGGGGAGAACTCGTCGGGGACGGCGAGCTGGACCTCGAAGGCGTGCCGCTGCATCTCCCGGACGAGGGCGCGGACCTCGGGCCCGGCCTCGGGGCCGAGCCAGGTCTCGACGTTGAGCTCGACGGCGGCGTCGAGGTCGCCCGCCTCGATCAGCTCGTCCTCGCGGGCGCCCCAGGCGGCCAGCTCCTCGCTGGGCGCGAAGCCGGGGATGCCGGAGTTGAGCAGGGCGAGGGCGGAGACGTGGCCGGGGTGGCGGACGGCGAACTCCAGGGCGACCTTGCCGCCGAAGGAGGAGCCGACGACGGCGGCACGGTCGATCCCGAGGTGGTCGAGGAGGTCGCGCACGTCGTCGGCGTGGGTGTGGGCGGCTTCGACGGGGGTCTCCCCGAAGCCGCGGAGGTCGCAGCGGACGACGCGGTGGCCCGCCTCGGCGAGCGCGTGGAACTGCCCCTCCCACATCCGGCGGTCACAGACCCCGGAGTGCAGTAGGAGAACGGTCGAGGGGCCTTGTCCGGCCAGGTCATGAGAGAGCGTCACCCGGGTGACCCTAGGGGGTGGCACCGGTGCGGTCCAGCAGGTTTACCCTCCCCACTTGAACACGTTCAAAGAGAGGTCTACAGTCATGTACGCCAGCTTTTGAACGCGTTCAAGGGAGCGTGGGGCATGGACCTCACTGTCGTCGCGTACATCGTCTACCTGCTGATCAGCGTGGCCCTCACCATCTGGGTCGCGCGCACGCTCAGCCGCAACGGAAGGATCTTCCTCGCGGACGTCCTGCACGGCAACGAGAAGCTCGCCGAGGCGGTCAACCACCTCCTCGTGGTCGGCTTCTACCTCGTCAACTTCGGCTTCGTCGCCCTCTACCTGAGCCAGGACGACGCCGTCCTCGACGCCCGCGCGCTCTTCGAGGCGCTCTCCGTGAAGCTCGGGGTCGTCCTGCTCGTCCTCGGCGTGATGCACCTCGGGAACGTGTACGTCCTCAACAAGATCCGGCGCCGCGGGGTCATGGAGCGCGAGCAGGTGCCGCCGGTCGGCCCGCAGGGATGGACCAACGCGCCCAAGGCCGGTCCGTGGGCCCCGCCGGCACCCCAGGGCTGAACCGCCGTGCCGACCCCCGTGGGACGCCTGACCGTGCTGTACGACGCCGAGTGCCCGCTCTGCGTGCACCTCAGGCACTGGCTGCTGCGCCAGCGGCAGCTCGTCCCGCTCGACCTCGTGCCGGCCGGGTCGCGGGAGGCCAGGCGCCGGTTCCCGGAGCTCGACCACGCCGCCACCCTGCGGGAGATCACCGTCGTCGGGGACCGGGGCCAGGTCTACCGGGAGACCTCCGCCTGGATCGTCTGCCTCTGGGCCCTGGCCGAGTACCGGCCCAAGGCCCACTGGCTCGCCACCCCCGCCGGGCAGCCCTTCGCCCGGATGACCGTGCTCGCGGCGGCGAAGTGGCGGGCGGCCCTCAAGGGGCCCGGCGGCGGGGGCGGAGCCTGCGAGGACGGGCACTGCGAGGTGCCAGGTCCGCCCGGCTAGGCTCGGCCCTGTGAACGACGTGAAGGAAGAGAAGAAGGCCCCGAAGAGCGAGCAGACCCGCACGCTCATCCTCGAAACCGCGCTCCGGCTGTTCCGGGAGCGCGGTTACGACAAGACGACGATGCGGGCCATCGCCCAGGAGGCCGGGGTCTCCGTCGGGAACGCGTACTACTACTTCTCCTCCAAGGAACACCTCGTCCAGGGGTTCTACGACCGGATCGCCGAGGAGCACCAGGCGGCCGTCGAGCCCATCCTGACCGGCGGCGAGAGGGACCTGACGGCCCGGATCCGGGGGGTCTACCTCGGCTGGCTGGACATCGCGGAGCCGTACCACGAGTTCGCGGCCCAGTTCTTCAAGAACGCCGCCGACCCCGACAGCCCGCTCAGCCCCTTCTCCCCCGAGTCGGAGGGCCCGCGCGAGGCGGCCATCGAGGTCCACCGACGGGTCATCTCCGGCGCCTCGGTGAAGGTCGACCCCGAACTGGCCGAGGCCCTGCCGCAGTTGCTGTGGCTCCAGCAGATGGGCCTGGTGCTCTTCTGGGTGTACGACCGTTCGGAGGGCGCCGCCAACAGCCGCCGACTGGTGGAGCGGCTCGCGCCGGTCACGGCCCGCGCGATCTCGCTCTCCCGGTTCCGGATCCTGCGTCCACTGGTCAAGGAGACGCACGAGCTGCTCTCCGACTTCATGCCGACGGCGGCGGGAATGGCGGCCTCGGGCAAGCCCAAGAAGCGGGCCGCCGCGAAGCCGCCGGAGACCTCGTGAGGGACGGGGCCCGCCTCGTGGCGAGGACCGGCCCCCGGTCCACCACGGGGTGGCCCGCCGGTCACGCCGCGAGCCCGGCCTGATCGACAGGACGCCCCCTAGATCCAGCCGAGTTCCCACAGACGCCAGATGCCCGTACCGTCCGTCAGGTACTGGGAGCCGGCGACCCCCTCCGTGGAGAGGACGTAGTCCTTCTTCTGCCACAGCGGGACGAGCGGGACGTCGGTCGCGACCTCGTCCTGGATCTCCCTGAAGTCGGAGGTCGCCCGGGAGCGGTCGCTGAACTGCTGCGTCGAGGAGATCAGGGTGTCGATCCGCTTGCTGGAGAACCCGTTGTGCAGGGTGTTCCCGGTGCCGACGAGCGGCGCCGTGAAGCTGTCGGAGTCGGGGAAGTCGGGGAGCCAGCCGACGGTGTACGCGTCGTAGGTGCCCTTCGCGTACGCCTTCTGGAACTCCGTCCACTTGACCTCGACGGCCTCGACCTCGAAGAGACCGGTCTCCTCCAGCTGCCGCTTGATCTCGGCGGTCTCGGCGCCGTAGGTGGCGTCCTTGCGGTAGCCGAAGGTGAACTTCACCGGGGTCTTCACGTCGGCGTCCTTCAGGAGCTCCCTGGCCTTCCTGGCGCTCGGTTCCGGCGTGATGTCGTAGAAGGCGGTGCTGTGCCCGACGAAGCCCTGCGGGATGAGGGAGTACAGCGGCTCGACCGTGCCCTTGTAGGCGCCGGTGGTGATCGCCGGACGGTCGAGGACGGCGGCGACCGCCTGCCGTACGGCCTTGTCGGCCATGGGCGAGCCCGGCCGGACGTTGAAGTTGAGGTTGCGGATCTCGGCGCTCTCCGCCTCGGTGACCCGCGTCCCGTCCTTGGTGTCCAGGGTCGAGATGAAGTCCGGCGGGAGCTGCCGGTGCGTCACCTGGACGTCCTTCGTCTTCCAGGCGGTGGCGAGCTCCTCGGACTGGCCGAAGTACCGCACGAGGACCGGGCCGCCGCTCTTGGTGATGGCGCCCCGGTAGTTCGGGTTGGGCTCCAGGAGCGCGGACTCGCCCTCCTTGTACTCCTTGAGGACGTACGGCCCCGACCCGTCGACCCCGGAGCCCGTCCGCAGCTTGTTCGCCGGGTACTGGTCCTTGTCGACGATCGAGCCGGCACCCGTGGCCACCTTCAGCGGGAACGTGGCGTCCCGGCCGCTCAGGTGGAAGGTGACGGTACGGCCCTCGGACGTGACGCTCTTCAGGGTCGGGAAGAGGGCCTGGGGGCCTACGTCCGTCTTGATCCGCAGCATCCGCTCGAAGGAGTAGGTGACGTCCTCGGCCGTGATCTTCCGCCCGTTGGCGAAGGAGAGGTCGTCGCGGAGCGTGCACTGGTACGTCGTGAGCTTGGTGTCCGAGAACTTGCAGCTCTCCGCCGCGTCCGGGACGGGGGTCGTGAACCCCGGCTTGAACGTCAGCAACGACTGGAAGACGTTGCTGTAGAGGGCCCAGGATCCGGCGTCGTACGCGCCGGCCGGGTCCAGTGAAGTGATCGCGTCGGTTGTGCCGACGCTGATGGGATCGGTTCGGCCACCGTCGGAGGGCAGGAGTTGCCAGCCCCCTACTCCGGCGGCCACCAGTACTCCACAAGTGATGAGGATCCGCAGACGGACCGTCGACCGCATTGCCGTGCTTCCTTTTTTCGTCCACCCCAGCTGCGACGACCCCCCGGAAACGTCGCGATGGCGTCATCCCATCACACGGAATTCACAAGTGGAAGGGGAAACTTGCACACCACAGGTATATGTCCGTGAAATGCGAATTTAAGTCGATGAGCAGCACGTATCGCTCTCGGAGCAGGGAGTCACCCCACCCCGGTTACGCCTGTTTCGAGGCGAGTTCGACGATCGTGATGTCGGACGGCGCCCCGACCCGGACCGGCGGCCCCCAGGCGCCCGCGCCCCGCGAGACGTACAGCTGGGTGTCCCCGTACCTCTCCAGCCCGGCGACGGTCGGGTTGGCCAGTTCGGCGAGGTGGTTGCCGGGCCAGAGCTGGCCGCCGTGGGTGTGGCCGGAGAGCTGGAGGTCCACGCCGTGGCGTACGGCGTCGTGGATGACGACCGGCTGGTGCGCCATGAGGACCGCGGCCCGGGCCCGGTCGCGGTCGCCGAGGGCCCGGGCGAAGTCGGGGCCCTGGCCCTCGCTCTCGCCCGCGATGTCGTCGACGCCCGCGAGGTCGAAGCCGGCCGCGATCTCCACGCGGTCGTTGCGCAGCGGGCGCAGGCCGAGTTCGCGGACGTGGTCGACCCAGGCGTCGGCGCCCGAGAAGTACTCGTGGTTGCCGGTCACGAAGAAGGAGCCGTGCCGGGCGCGGAGCCGGGCGAGCGGCTCGGCGGCGGGGCCCAGGTTCTCGACGGTGCCGTCGACGAGGTCGCCGACGACCGCGACCAGGTCGGGCTGGGCGGAGTTGATCGTGTCCACGATCCGCTGGGTGTGGGCGCGGCCCAGGATCGGTCCGATGTGGATGTCGGAGACGACGGCGATCCGGTAGCCGTGCGCGGCGCGCGGAAGCCTGGCGAGCGGGACGGTGACCCGCTTGATCCGGGGGCCGCGCAGCACGCCGTAGGCGCCGTATCCGACGGTCCCGACCGCGGCGGCGGCCGCGGCGCCGCCGACGACCCGGGAGACGAACAGCCGGCGGGAGACCTCGGCGGGGGACGCGTGGTCCGACGGCCGGTCGGCCGTCGGGGCGGCCTCCTTCGGCTCCACGGTCTCGGCCGGCGAGGCCGGGGCGGCCGGTTCCGTCGGGGTGGCCAGGGTGGCCGGTGCCGACGGCGCGGCCGGGCCCGTCGTCTCCGCCGCCGGGTTCTCCGCGTTCGCCGGTACGGGCTGGGGGGCCGGGACCGGGAGGGCGACGGGCTCCGGGGCCGCCGCCTTCGCACGGCGGCCGAGCCACGCGTACAGGACCGGCCGGACGGCCTCGCCGACGACCAGGGCGAGGACCACGTACAGGAGCAGCGCGAGCCACAGGAAGCCCGGCCAGGCGACCACCTGCTGGAGCACGAAGGGGGCTCCGGCGCGGGAGGAGCCCAGGGCGGCGAACGAGAGCAGCGGCAGCGCCACGACGGCGGCCGTGCCCAGGCGGCGCGGCAGGCTCCCGCGCGTCGTGACGTCGCGCACGAGGCGCCGCCACACGTACCAGTGGACCGCGCCGAGCAGCGCCAGGACCACGACCAGAACCAGCAGGAAGACGACCACGCCCCGGAACCCCTCTTCTACGTACCGCTCGCGCTGCTACCGACCGCTAGCCGCGGATCTCGCCGTTCTCGCGGATCCGATCGTCCTCACGGATGCCGCCCTTTTCGTGGCGCGCGGCGCGCACCCCACGCAACCCGAGCACCCCGATCACCGTCCCCAGGACAAAGGACGTGACGGCAAGCAGCAGATGAACCCAGAAGTAGGCCGTCGGGTCGCCCGCGTCGTCGAAGGCGAGGCCGCTCCCGTCGTTCCACAGGTTCTTGACGAAAGTGATCCAGATGACCCAGCTCCACACCCCGAACGCGAGCAGGAACCAGGAGACGCGGCGGCTGAGCTTCATGTCCCCAGTATCACCGCCCGTCCCCGGGGCCCCGCGTCCGGGTGGACGGGCCCGACCGAAGCGCCAGCCGGGGTTCGGATCCTTCTTCCGTACCTGTACGTTCACGACCGTGTCTGCTTCGAAGAAGACCGCTTGGGCGGTCACCGCTGCTGTGCTCCTGCCGCTCCTCACCGCCGTGCCCGCCCACGCGGAGCCGAAGGACGACAAGGACAAGCAGCCCAAGCCCCCCAACGCGATGTCCTCGCTCGGCGGACCGCTGCTCGGCAACCCCGGCACGCAGGTGAAGCTGGGACCCGGCGCCCCGGTGCTGCCGAAGGAGCTGTCCGGCCGTTCCTGGATCGTCGCGGACGCGGAGAGCGGCGAGATCCTCGCCTCGCACAACGCGCACTGGCCGCTCGCCCCCGCGTCCACCCTCAAGATGCTCTTCGCGGACGCCCTCCTGCCGAAGTTCGACAAGAAGATGAACCACCTGGTCACCACGGCGGACCTGGCCGGGATAGGAGCGGGCTCCAGCCTGGTCGGCATCAAGGAGAAGCAGACCTACAGCGTCCACGACCTGTGGCTCGGCGTCTTCCTCCGCTCCGGCAACGACGCCGTGCACGTCCTCACCCAGATGAACAACGGCCTCCCCCAGACCGTGAAGGACATGAACGACCGCGCGGCCGAACTCCAGGCGCTCGACACCTACGTGGTCTCCCCGGACGGCTACGACGCCCCGGGCCAGGTCTCCTCCGCGTACGACCTGACACTCATCGCCCGCAGCGGCATGCAGAATCCCGACTTCCGCGCGTACGCCGCCACGCCCCGCGCCGCCTTCCCCGGCGAGACCAAGCCGGGCAAGAAGCGCGAGACCTTCGAGATCCAGAACACCAACCGGCTGCTCACGGGCGACCTGGGCGTCGCCCCGTACCAGGGCATCGCGGGGGTCAAGAACGGCAACACCACGCACGCGGGTGCCACCTTCACCGGGGTCGCGGAGCGCAACGGCAAGGTCCTCCTCGTGACCGTGATGAACCCCTCCTCGAAGGAACAGCACGCGGTCTACCGCGAGGCCGCCCGGCTGCTCGACTGGGGCTTCGCCGCGGCCGGGAAGGTGACCCCGGTCGGCGAACTGGTGCCGCCGAGGTCGGCCCGTACCGAGACGACCGCCCCCGCCGACGGCTCGCTGCCCGGCCCCGGCAAGGACGCCCCGGGCGGCACCGTCCGGACGGCCACCGAGGAGAGGTCCGGCGGCGTCGGCATCGCGCTCGGCGTGACGGGCGGCGCGCTCGTGCTCCTCGCCGGCGCCGTCTTCCTGGTCAACCGCCGCTGGCCACTGGCCTCGGCGGCGGCACGCCGTCGTCGCTCGCGGCAGGATCCCGACGTGAACCCGTAGCCGTCCACGCGGCACAGAACAGCAGCAGCTTCGCGGTGAAGTTGATCCACAGCAGCAGGGCGACCGGCACGCCGAACGCCCCGTACATCGACTTCGCCGCGACGCCCCGCATGTAGCCGCCGAGCAGCAGTTTGAGCAGCTCGAAGCCGACCGCGCCCATGAGCGCCGCCACGACGAGCCGGCGGCGTGGCGGCTCCACGCCCGGCAGCAGCGTCAGGACGTACAGCAGGATCAGGAAGTCGGCGACGACCGCGACCAGGACGGCGGCGGTCTGGAGGAGGTAGCCCCCCGCCCCCTCGCCCGAGATGCCGAGCCGGTCGGCGGACCAACCGACGGCGGTGGAGCCGAGCCAGGACGCGGCGAGCGAGGCGAGGGCGACGCCGCCGAGACCGATGAGGATGAGCCCGTCCTTGCCCTTGAGCAGGACCGGGTTGCCCTCGATGTCGTCGAGCCCCCACACCGCGCGCAGACAGTCCCGCATCGAGCCGACCCAGCTGACGCCGGTGACGAGCAGCAGCGCGCCGGCGACGAGCCCGACGGTGCCGGCGTTGTCGACGAGCCCGCTGATGTTGAGCTGGTCGGAGATGCCGGGCACCTGGTCGCTGATCTTCTCCTCGATCCGGTCCAGCTGGTCCTTGCTGAGGAGCGCCGCCCCCACCGCCGCGGCGACGGTGATCAGCGGGAACAGCGCCAGGAACGAGACGAAGGTGATCGCGGCGGCGAGCCGGGTCCAATGGGCCTCGTCGAGGGTCTCGTACGAGCGCCAGGCATGCGTCCGCATGAGCCGGACGACCCATGGGCCGATGACGGGGAGTTTGGTCAGCCAGTCCATGTCGTACGCCTACCCCTCGATCCGTGCGGTGCGCGCCGCGCGCAGTACGAGAATCCCCCGGCGGAGCCCCGGGAGCCGCGAGCGACATCCCGCGCGCCGCCAATACCGGCATAAGCCGCGGAGGCGGCTATACGGTCCCTCCATGGCTGTCGAGACCCGCGCCCCGGACGACCCGCACGCCGGGGGCGCCGCCACCGGCCGCGCCGTCCCCACGCGCGGCGACCACGCCCCGTACGGCGCACCGCACCGCCGCCGCGCCCGCCGGGCGGTCTCCTCGGCCGCCGGCCCGCATCCGCCTCGGGCCCGTCTCCGCCTCGGGCCCGTCTCGATCTCCAGGAGTTCACATTGAAGGACGCCTTCGGTGCCCCCCGGTCCCTGCTCGTCCTCGGCGGCACCTCCGAGATCGGGCTCGCCACCGCCCGCCGACTGATCGCCCGCCGCACCCGTACCGTCTGGCTGGCCGGACGCCCCTCCCCCGCGCTCACGGCCGCCGCCGACTCGCTGCGCGCGCTCGGCGCGGACGTGCGGACCGTCCCGTTCGACGCGCTCGACACCGAGTCCCACGAGGAACGGCTCGGCAAGATCTTCACCGAGGGCGACATCGACATGGTCCTCCTCGCCTTCGGGGTCCTCGGCGACCAGGCGCGCGACGAGTCCGACCCGGTCGCCGCCGTCCGCGTCGCGCAGACCAACTACACCGGCGCCGTCTCGGCCGGCCTGGTGTGCGCGGCCGCGCTCCAGGCGCAGGGCCACGGCTCGCTCGTGGTGCTCTCCTCGGTGGCGGGCGAGCGGGCCCGGCGCGCCGACTTCATCTACGGCTCCTCGAAGGCGGGGCTCGACGCCTTCGCCCAGGGGCTCGGGGACGCGCTGCACGGAACCGGGGTGCACGTGATGGTCGTACGGCCCGGGTTCGTCCGCTCGAAGATGACGGCCGGGCGCGCGGAGGCACCGCTCGCGACCACGCCGGAGGCGGTCGCGAGCGCGATCGAACTCGGGCTGCGGCGCCGCTCGGAGACGGTGTGGGTGCCGGGGGCGCTGCGGATGGTGATGGCGGCGGTACGGCACGTCCCGCGGCCGCTGTTCCGGCGGCTGCCGGTGTGACACGGGGGCGCGGGGGCGCGGCTCCGTCGGTCGGCCGGTTGCGCGGGGCGGGGCTCCGTCGGCCGGCCGGTTGCCCGGGGCGGGGCTCCGTCGGCCGGTCGGGCCGGACGGGGGCCGTGCAGCCGGTCGGCGCACCCGTCGGTGTGCCGTCAGGCGGTCGGCGTGCCCGTCGGCGTGTCGACCGGGCTGCCGCCCTGCGCCGGGACGGCCGAGATCGGGCGGCCGCTGCCGAACTCGTAGTCGTACAGCTTCCGCCACACCCCGTCCGGGCCCTGCTCGTACAGGGCGAAGGAACGGCAGGTCCAGGCCGCCTCGTACCCGGCGAGCTCCTCGAACGCCCGGTCCATCCCCTCCTCGGAGATGGCGTGCGCCACGGTGACGTGCGGGTGGTACGGGAACTGCAGCTCGCGCGCGAGCGGGCCCGTCTCGTCGCGGATCTGGTGCTGGAGCCGGTTGCAGAGGGGCACGCCCTCCCGCAGCTTCACGAAGACCACCGGCGAGAGCGGACGGAAGGTCCCGGTGCCCTTCAGTCGGACGGGGAAGGGCTCGTAGTCGGCGGCGACACCGGCGAGGTGCGCCTCGATCTCCGGCAGCCGCTCCTCCGGGACCTCCGTCGGCGGGACGAGCGTGATGTGCGTGGGGATGCCGTGAGCGGCCGGGTCCCCGAAGCCGGCGCGCCGCTCCTGGAGCAGGCTGCCGTAGGGCTCCGGGACCGCGATCGAAACGCCGAGCGTTACGGTCCCCACGTCGTTCTCCTCCGTCGTCGGTCGACTTGTGTGTGGTGGTGGTGCAGCCGCCAGTGTGCGGCCTGCACCACCCTTTGGGCCAGGGTCCTTGGACTCAGTGCTTGGCGGGCAGGAAGCCGATGCGCTCGTACGTCTGCGCCAGCGTCTCGGCGGCGACGGCGCGGGCCTTCTCCGCTCCCTTGGCCAGAATCGAGTCCAGCGTCTCCGGGTCGTCCAGGTATTCCTGGGTGCGGGTCCGGAACGGCGTGACGAAGTCCACCATGACCTCCGCGAGATCCGTCTTCAGCGCGCCGTACATCTTGCCCTCGTAGCTCTTCTCCAGGTCGGCGACGGACGTGGAGGTGAGCGTGGACATGATCGTGAGCAGGTTGGAGACGCCGGCCTTGTTCGCCGGGTCGAAACGGATTACCGTGTCGGTGTCGGTGACCGCGCTCTTGACCTTCTTCGCGCTGGTCTTCGGGTCGTCCAGGAGGTTGATGAGGCCCTTCGGCGTCGACGCCGACTTGCTCATCTTGATCGCCGGGTCCTGGAGGTCGTAGATCTTGCCCGTCTCCTTGAGGATGTACGGCGCCGGGATCGTGAACGTCTCGCCGAAGCGCCCGTTGAAACGCTCCGCGAGGTCGCGGGTCAGCTCGATGTGCTGGCGCTGGTCCTCGCCGACCGGGACCTGGTCCGCCTGGTAGAGCAGGATGTCCGCGACCTGGAGGATGGGGTACGTGAAGAGGCCGACGGTGGCGCGGTCGGCGCCCTGCTTGGCGGACTTGTCCTTGAACTGGGTCATGCGGGAGGCCTCGCCGAAGCCGGTGAGGCAGTTCATGACCCAGCCGAGCTGGGCGTGCTCGGGGACGTGGCTCTGGACGAACAGGGTGCAGCGCTCCGGGTCGAGACCGGCGGCGAGCAGCTGGGCCGCGGCGAGCCGGGTGTTGGCGCGCAGCTCGGCGGGGTCCTGCGGGACCGTGATCGCGTGCAGGTCGACGACCATGTAGAAGGCGTCGTGGGTCTCCTGGAGGGCGACCCACTGGCGGACGGCGCCGAGGTAGTTGCCGAGGTGGAACGAGCCTGCCGTGGGCTGGATTCCGGAGAGCACTCGCGGGCGATGCTGCATGGCGAAGCCATTCCCCTGAGGGTGGTGGTGGGCGACGGGCGGGCTGTCAGAGGCCATGCACATCATTCTCTCAGGTGTGGGAACCGATCCCGGACTGCCGGTGTATCAAGAGTGTGAGGACGCGGGAGGGGGGCCTGGTCGACGACGAGGCCGCGGTGATCGCACGCGTACGCGCCGGGGAGCCGGAGGCGTACGCGGAGCTGGTGCGCGCGCACACGGCGGTCGCGCTGAGAGCGGCGGTGGCGTGCGGCGCGGGCGCGGAGGCCGAGGACGTGGTGCAGCAGGCCTTCTTCAAGGCGTACCGCTCGCTCGGGCGCTTCCAGGAGGGCGCGGCGTTCCGGCCGTGGCTGGTGCGGATCGTCGTCAATGAGACCAGGAACACAGTGCGCTCGGCGGGTCGGCAGCGGGCCGTCGCCGACCGGGAGGCGGACCTGCTCGGGGGCGAGCCGCGGATACCCGAGTCGGCGGACCCGGCGGTCGCGGCCGAGGCGCGGGAGCGGAGCCGGCGGCTGTTCGACGCGCTCGACGGTCTCACCGAGGACCACCGGCAGGTGGTGATCCACCGTTATCTGCTGGAGCTGGACGAGACGGAGACCGCACAGGCGCTGGGCTGGCCGAAGGGGACGGTGAAGTCCCGGCTGAGCCGGGCTCTGAAGAAGCTGGGACGCGTGCTGGGAGAAGGCCTGGAGGGAGGTGGGGAGCGTGGCTGACGAGGGTCTGCCGGACGAGCTGAGGGAGCTGGGACGGCGCCTGCGGGTGCCGGACGTGGACGGCGGGTCGATGGCCGAGCGGGTCCTGGCGCAGCTCCTCGCCGAGCAGGTGCCGACCCCGGTGCCCGAGCCGCCGCCGGCGGGGCGCCGGTGGTGGGCATCGGCACGAGGCTGGGCGCGTGCGCGGTGGCGGGCTCTGGTGGCGGGGCTCACCGGGGTGCTGATCGTGCTCGCGCTCACTCCGCCGGTGCGGGCGGCGGTGGCGGAGTGGTTCGGCTTCGGCGGGGTGTCCGTGCGGTACGTGCCCGGCGGGCGCCCTGTTCCGGAGGGTGGCGCGGTCCCGGGCTGCCCGGAGCCGGTGCCGCCGGCGGAGGCCGGGCGTCTGGCGGGCTTCGAGCCGCTGATACCCCGGGCGCTGGGCGCGCCGGACGCGGTCGCGGTGACGGGGTCGGCGGAGCGGGGACGGGCGGTGATCAGCCTGTGCTGGCGGGAGGGAGAGCGGACGGTCCGGCTCGACGAGTTCCCGGCCCGCCTCGACATCGGCTTCGCCAAGCAGGTCAGGACGCGGCCGCAGTGGGTCGACCTGCCGGACGGCGCCCAGGGCTACTGGTTCGCGGCCCCGCACCTGCTGACCTTCCCGATGACGGACGGGACGGGCGCGCCCTGGACCCATGAGGTCCGCACGGCGGGCCCCACGCTCCTCTGGACGAGGAACGGGGGCGCGCTCACCTTCCGGCTGGAGGGCATACCGGACCGCGAGGAGGCCCGGAGAGCGGCGGAGTCCACGGGCTGACGCCCGGGGCGGGGCGGGGCCGCGCTCAGCTGCCCCGCCCATTTCCGGGGGACTGGACAGGGCTAGGCGGGGCGGGGCTGGGCGGCCCGGTCCGGGCGGGGCCGCCCGGTTCGGGCTGGGCTGGGCCGCCGTCCGGGCTGGGCCGCCGGGTCCGGGCTGGGCCGCCGGGTCAGAGGGTCAGACCGGGAGGCCCGGGGCCGGGTGGGCGGACATCAGGTCGGCGACCTCGGCGCGGATCGCGCGGAGGGCCTCCTCGTCGCCCGTGCCGGCGGCCGCGACACCGCGGTCGATCCACTCGGCGACCTGCGCCATGTGCGCGGTGGTGAGGCCACGGGAGGTGAGGGAGGGGGTGCCGATGCGGATGCCGGAGGGGTCGAAGGGCTTCCGGGGGTCGTAGGGGACGGTGTTGTAGTTGACGACGATGCCCGCCCGGTCGAGGGCCTTGGCGGCGATCTTGCCGGGGACCTGCTTGGGGGTGAGGTCCATCAGGATCAGGTGGTTGTCGGTGCCGCCGGAGACCAGGTCGAAGCCTCGGGCGAGGAGCGCCTCGGCGAGGGCCTTGGCGTTGGCGACGACGGCGTGCGCGTAGTCATGGAAGGAGGGCAGGGAGGCCTCGCGGAGGGCGACGGCGATGGCGGCGGTGGTCTGGTTGTGCGGGCCGCCCTGGAGGCCGGGGAAGACGGCCTTGTCGAGGGCCTTGGCGTGCTCCTGGCGGGACATGAGCATGGCGCCGCGCGGGCCCCGCAGGGTCTTGTGGGTGGTCGTGGAGATCACGTCCACGTGCGGGACCGGGGACGGGTGGGCGCCGCCCGCGATGAGGCCGGCGATGTGGGCGACGTCGGCGACGAGCACGGCACCGGCCTCGCGGGCGATCTCGCCGAAGGCGGCGAAGTCGATCGTGCGGGGCAGCGCGGTGCCGCCGCAGAAGATCACCTTCGGGCGCTCCTTGAGGGCGAGCTCCCGGACCTCGTCGAAGTCGACGAGGCCGGTGTCGTGGCGGACGCCGTACTGGACGCCGCGGAACCACCTGCCGGTGGCGGAGACGCCCCAGCCGTGGGTGAGGTGGCCGCCCATGGGCAGGGCCATGCCCATCACGGTGTCGCCGGGCTCCGCGAAGGCGAGGTAGACGGCGAGGTTGGCCGGGGAGCCGGAGTAGGGCTGGACGTTGGCGTGGTCGACGCCGAAGACGGCCTTGGCGCGCTCGACGGCGAGGGTCTCGACCTGGTCGATGTTCTGCTGGCCCTCGTAGTAGCGGCGGCCGGGGTAGCCCTCGCTGTACTTGTTCTGGAGGACGGTGCCGGAGGCCTCGAGGACGGCGGCGGAGACGTAGTTCTCGCTGGGGATGAGGCGCAGGGTCTCCGCCTGGAGGCTCTCCTCGGCGCCGACGAGGGCGGCGAGCTCGGGATCGGCGGCGGCGAGTGCGGGGTGCTGCGGTGCGGTCATGGTGGTGTCCTCCGGGCGTCGGCGGGTCCCGGGACACTGCGTGAGAGGCGCGGCGCCACGCGGGACTCTGGTCCCGTGACGCCCAGGCGGGCGGCGTCTCGTGTGGTCTGCCGCGCACGGCTCCCCCGGGGTCGCTTCCCCGTTCGCCAGTCGCCGTGCGTGTTCTCAGCGTAGCGGGTGGCCGGTCGGTCGGGGCCGACCGGGGAGCGGGGGCCGACCGGCGGGACACCGGCGAAGGGCGCGCCGTACGCGAGGTTTCCCCGCCCGGCATCCGAGCGACGATAGAAACAGGGGCCACACCCCCTCGTCGGGGTCACCCCCCGAGCCGCAGGACGAACGGAGATCCCGTGTCGAGCACACAAGACGCGATCGCTTCGGCGGAGGCGCACAGCGCTCACAACTACCACCCCCTGCCGGTCGTCGTCGCCTCGGCGGACGGCGCCTGGATGACCGATGTCGAGGGGCGCCGCTACCTCGACATGCTCGCCGGGTACTCGGCGCTCAACTTCGGGCACGGCAACCGGCGTCTGATCGACGCGGCGAAGGCCCAGCTGGAGCGGGTGACGCTGACCTCGCGCGCCTTCCACCACGACCGGTTCGCCGAGTTCTGCGCACGGCTCGCGGAGCTGTGCGGCAAGGAGGCGGTGCTGCCGATGAACACCGGCGCGGAGGCGGTCGAGACGGCCGTGAAGACCGCCCGGAAGTGGGGGTACGAGGTGAAGGGCGTGCCGGACGGGCACGCGAAGATCGTGGTCGCGGCGAACAACTTCCACGGCAGGACGACGACGATCGTCAGCTTCTCCACGGACCACGAGGCGCGGGACCACTTCGGTCCGTACACGCCGGGGTTCGAGATCGTGCCGTACGGGGACCTGACGGCGATGGAGGCGGCGGTCACCGAGAACACGGTGGCGGTGCTGCTGGAACCGATCCAGGGCGAGGCGGGGGTCCTGGTGCCGCCGGCCGGTTATCTGGCGGGGGTGCGGGAGCTGACGCACCGGCGGAACGTGCTGTTCATGGCGGACGAGATCCAGTCGGGTCTGGGCCGGACGGGCCGGACGTTCGCGTGCGAGCACGAGGGTGTGGTGCCGGACGTGTACATCCTGGGGAAGGCGCTGGGCGGCGGGGTGGTGCCGGTGTCGGCGGTGGTGGCCGACCGTTCGGTGCTCGGGGTGTTCCGGCCGGGTGAGCACGGGTCGACGTTCGGCGGGAACCCGCTGGCCTGCGCGGTGGCCCTCGAAGTGGTCGCGATGCTGCGGACGGGCGAGTACCAGGAGCGGGCGGCGGAGCTGGGCGAGCACCTCCACGCGGAGCTGGGGCTCCTCGTCGGCGGTGGGGCGGTGGAGGCGGTGCGCGGGCGCGGCCTGTGGGCCGGCGTGGACATCGCGCCCTCGCGCGGCACGGGCCGGGAGATCTCGGAGAAGCTGATGGAGCGGGGTGTCCTGGTGAAGGACACGCACGGCTCGACGATCCGGATCGCGCCGCCGCTGGTCATCTCGAAGGAGGACCTGGACTGGGGTCTGGAGCAGCTGCGGGGGGTGCTGTCGGCGGAGTGACGAACTCCGTTCCCGGGGGCGACGGACGCGGGCCGCGCCGGGCCGGGTCGGGTCCGGTCGGGCCGGGTCTGGTCCGGTCCGGTCCGGTCGGGCCGGGTCTGGCGGGGGCGGGCCGGGTCCGGTCGGGCCGGGTCTGGCGGGGGCGGGCCGGGTCCGGTCGGGCCGGGGCAGGTCGGGGGTCCGGTCGGGGCAACTCGGACCATTGACACGGTAGTTGGTCTAGGCCAATGATGCGGCCATGCCGAGACTCCGTCTGCGTCACGCCGCGCGTGCCGCGCTCGCCGCCCTCGTCCCGCTCGCGCTCCTCGGCGCGGTCACGGGGCCCGCGCACGCCGCCCCGAAGGCGGCCTGGCCCGAGCCCGTCCCGGTGGTCTCGCACGTCGAGACCACCGACCCGGTCGTCTTCATCACCATCGACGACGGCTGGTTCCACGACCCCGCCGCGGCGAAACTGCTGCTCGACCGCCGGGTGCCCGCCTCGCTCTTCCTGCTGCCCGGCGCCTACTCGTACGACTCCGGCTACTTCCACACCCTGCTGAACCAGGGGCGTTCCCGCGTCGAGAACCACACCGTCGGCCACCCGGACCTGACCACCCTCGACGCCGCCGGCCAGAAGGCGGAGGTGTGCGGGGCGCGCGACCGGCACCTCGCCCGGTTCGGGGACGGCCCGCGGCTGCTGCGCCCGCCGTACGGGGTGTTCGACGCGACCACCCGGACCGCGGCCCGCGCCTGCGGGGCGAAGGCGCTGGTGACGTGGACGTACGACCTCACCACCTGGGGCCAGTGGACCCCGCCGACGCCGGCCCTCAAGGCCGGCGACATCATCCTGCTGCACTTCAACGAGACCCTGGAGCAGGACCTGCGGCGAGCCCTCGACGCGGCCGAGGCGGCCGGCCTGAGGCCCGCGCCGCTGCGGGAGTACGTCGCGGAGTAGCTCCCGGGGGCGCTACAGGATGACGTGCGGGAGGAAGCGGGCGTACTCGTCGGTGACGGGACCCGCCGACTCCCGTATCCCGAGCCCCGCCGCCTCGTCCTCGACGACCCACGCGCCGAGCACCACCCGGTTGCCGTCGAAGTCGGGCAGCGGGGACAGCTCCTGGTAGCAGCAGGGCTCCCCGTCCCGTACGAACGGCTCCGTGCCGGCCTCGTGCAGGGTGACCCCCGCGCCCTCCCGGCCGAGCAGCGGCTTGGCGACCCAGCCGGTGGTCGTGGCGAGTTCGCGCGGCCCGTCGAGGTGGGCGGCGAGCAGGTTGGGGTGACCGGGGTAGAGCTCCCACAGGATCGCGAGGAGCGCCTTGTTGGAGAGCAGCATCTTCCAGGCGGGCTCGATCCAGCAGGTGGTGCCGGTGCCGCCGCCGTTGTCGAGGGTCTCCAGGACGTGCCGGCCGAAGCGGTCGGTGGTGAGCCACTCCCACGGGTAGAGCTTGAAGCAGCTGCGGATGAAGCGGAGCCGGTCGTCGACGAAGCGGCGCGAGAGCCGGTCCCAGCCGATCCGTTCGACGGAGAGCGCCTCGGTGTCGAGTCCGGCCTGCTGGGCGGTCTCGCGCAGGTACGCGACCGTCATCAGGTCCTCGCCGAGTTCGTCGCCGTCCGAGTGCGCGAAGTGGAGAGGCCCCGGGGGCAGCAGGTGGGCCTGCCGCTTCCAGGCGTCGACGAGCCGTTCGTGGAGGGAGTTCCACTGGTCGGCGCCGGGGAACCGCTCCTCCATCCAGAACCACTGCGGACTCGCGGCCTCCACCAGGGAGGTGGGGGTGTCGGCGTTGTACTCCAGCATCTTGGCCGGACCCGTGCCGTCGTAGCAGAGGTCGAACCGCCCGTAGAGGGAGGGTAGTTCGGCGCGGCGCCGCCAGGACTCGGCGACCAGGGAGACGAGCTTCGGATCGGTGATCCCGAGCTCGGCGAACCGGTCGTGCTCGACGATGTGGGCGGCCGCCGCCAGGCACATCGTGTGCAGCTCCTCGACGACCTCCTCCAGGGCCTCGACCTCGGGCAGGGTGAAGGAGTAGTACGCGCTCTCGTCCCAGTACGGACGGAGCGAACCGTCCGGGTGGCGGGTCAGGGGGTAGACGAGCCCCTGCTCCTCCACCGTCTCCTGCCAGCCGGGCCGGGGCTCGATCGTGTGGCGTCGCATGTGCCTGGCCCCTCTCAGCCGCCGCCGGAACCGGAGCAGCCGAAGCCCCCGGTGTCGACGGCCTTCTTGTCGAAGCTGCCGCCGCTCACCTTGCTGTCCCGGAGGGAACCGCCGTAGTAGTACGAGCCCCGGGTGGTGGAGCCGTTGTCGTCGTCGTCATCGCCACCGCCGCTCTCGCACCGGTAGCTCGGCAGCTCCTCGCGGGTCAGCGGGTCCACACACCGCCTGTCCGGCTCGGAGCCGCACGCGGTGATCGTCGCCGCGAGCACACCCATCCCGCCGAGCACCACCGTGCTCGACCTCAGCCTCCGCATGTCCGTCGCCCTCCCCTTCGCGGTCGCGACCGTCGCGATCACGACTGATCGCGTCCGCTCGGTCACGTGCACGCTTGTCGCGTTCACGTCTGTCGCGACCGCACAGTGTAGGCCGGTCGATTCCGCCGTCACCCCCTAGAGTCGTTTCGTGCTCCTCGGGATGATTTGTGCGCTCGCCTCGTCCGTCTGCTTCGGCGCGGCCTCGGTCTTCCAGGCGATGGCGGCCCGCTCCACGACACCCGGGACCGGCGGTGGCGTCGACGTCGCGCTGATGTGGCGGGCGCTGCGGCAGTGGCGGTACGTCGCCGGGCTCGGGATGGACGGACTGGGCTTCGTCCTGCAGATCGTCGCCCTGCGGACGCTGCCCGTCTACGTGGTGGGCGCGGCCCTCGCCGCGAGCCTGGCGGTCACCGCGGTCATCGCCTCCCGGGTGCTGCGGGTGAGGCTGCGCCGGGTGGAGTGGACGGCCGTGGCCGTGGTCTGCGCGGGGCTCGCCCTTCTCGCCCTGAGCTCCGGGAAGGAGGGCCACCGGAGCGGTCCGGAGTGGCTGCCCTGGGCTCTGCTCGCCGCCGCGTTCGGCGTCCTGCTGCTCGGCGTGGTGGGCGGTCGGCTGCCGGAGAAGCCCCGCGCCCTCGTCCTCGGCCTCGGCGCGGGCTTCGGCTTCGGGGTGGTGGAGGTGGCGGTCCGGCTGATCGACGGCATCGACTTCACCGACCCGTCCTGGTACGCGCTGCTGGTCGGCGGCGGGGCCGCGTTCCTCCTCCTGACCTCGGCGCTCCAGCGCGGCTCGGTGACCACGGCGACGGCGGGTTCGGTGCTCGGCGAGACGATCGGGCCGGCGATCGTCGGGGTGGTCTGGCTCGGGGACCGTACGAGGGAGGGGTACGGATGGCTCGCCGTCCTCGGCTTCGCGGTGGCGGTGGCGGGCTCCCTGGCCCTGGCCCGCTTCGGCGAACCGCCGGAGCCGGCGCCCGCCGGGGCCGCGGCGAGCCCGGCCTGACCGGCGGGCCCAGGCACAGGGAGCCCGGACTGACCGGGGAGCCGGGCCTGGCCGGGGAGCTCTGCCCGACCGGGGAGCCCTGCCCGATCCGAAAGGCGGGCCCGCCTAGGGCAGCACCCGGCACAGGCTCTGGAGGGCGCCCTGCCAGGCGCTGTCCGGTGGTGTCGCGTAGCCGACGACCAGCCCGTCCAGGGTCGCCGGGACCGTGGGGCGGCGGAACTGGTTGACGCCCTGGACGGCCAGGCCGTTCCAGGCGGCGGCCCGCAGGACGGCCTGTTCCGTCCCGGGCGGGAGGGCCAGGACGGCGTGGAGGCCGGCCGCGATCCCGCTGACCCGGGTCTCCGGCGAGTGCGCGGCCACCGCCGCGACCAGCTGGTCGCGGCGCCGCCGGTAGCGCAGCCGCATCGCCCGTACGTGCCGGTCGTACGCCCCCGAGCCCAGGAACTCCGCGAACGCCAGCTGATCCGGCGCCCCGGAGACCCAGTCCACGGCCCCCTTCGCCGCCACCACCTCGCCGACGAGGTTCTCCGGCAGCACCATCCACCCCAGCCGGAGCGCCGGGGCCAGGGACTTGCTCGCGGTGCCGAGGTAGACGACCCGCTCGGGGTCGAGTCCCTGGAGCGCGCCGACCGGCTGCCGGTCGTAGCGGAACTCCCCGTCGTAGTCGTCCTCCAGGACGAAACCGCCCGAGGCGCGCGCCCAGTCGACGACCGCCGCCCGCCGGTCCGGGGGCAGGGCGCCGCCCAGCGGGAACTGGTGGGCGGGCGTCATCAGGACGGCCCCGGCCGAGCCGAGCCTCCCGAACCCACCCGGCTTCCCCGACCCACCCGGCTCCCCCGACCCACCCGGCTCCCCCGACCCACCCGGCGCTCCCGACTCCCCGAGCCCTCTCGGCTCCCCCGGGCCCGTAGGCGCCGACAGTTCCTCGACCCTCGTACCCCGTTCGTCGAAGGGCAGAGCCGGGGTGCCGAGGCCCGCCCCGGTGAGCAGTCCCGCGTGGAGGCCGAGGCCGTACGACTCGACCGCCACGTCCCGGACGCCCCGGCTCCGCAACACCTCGCCGATCAGCATCAGGCCGTGCACGAAGCCCGCGCAGACGACGATGCGCTCGGGCCGGGCGTGCACGCCCCGCGCGCGGGCGAGGTACTCGGCCAGGACCGTGCGGAGTTCGATCCGGCCGCGCGGGTCGCCGTACCCGAAGGCCTCGTTCGGGGCGGCGGTGAGCGCCCGCCGGTACGCCTTGAGCCACTCGGCGCGCGGGAAGGACGCCAGGTCGGGGGTGCCGGCCTTGAGGTCGTGCGCGGGCCTGGCGGGCCGGGACAGGAAGGGCGCGGGGGCGGACGCGGGGGTCGGCCGGACCGCCGGGCGGGGGTCGGCGCGGCGGGCGACCCGGGTGCCGGAGCCCTGCCGGGCCGTGAGCCAGCCTTCGGCGACGAGTTCGGCGTAGGCGTCGGCGACGGTGTTGCGGGCCATGCCGAGGTCGGCGGCGAGCGACCGGGAGGACGGGAGCCGGGTGCCCGCCTCCAGGCGGCCGCTGCGCACCGCCTCCCGCAGGGCGTCCATGAGGCCGGCCCGCAGGCGCGGACCGCGGAGTTCCAGGTGGAGGTCGGCTCCAAAAGTGGCCCACTCGTCTGCCATGTCAATGGACCATACTCCTGAGCCACCTCGCTCGTACGGTGAAGGACATGACCACGCACACCGTCGAGAGCGCGGGGACCGCCGGTCCCGCTGCCGCCGCGAGGACCGAGTACGCCCACGAGCACGCCCCCCGGCTCCCCCTCGCCGAGCGCGTCCCCGAGTTCTACCGGGCGATGCTCCGCCTGGAGACGGCGGCGGCGAAGGACGTCGACCCGACCCTCTACCACCTGATCAAGATCCGGGCCTCCCAGGTCAACCACTGCGCGTTCTGCATCGACATGCACACCAAGGACGCGCTCGCGGAGGGCGAGACCGTCGAGCGGATCGTGCAGCTCTCCGCCTGGCGGGAGTCCCGGCACTTCTACACCGAGCGGGAGCTGGCCGCCCTCGAACTCACCGAGTCCGTCACCGTCCTCACCGACGGCTTCGTCCCCGACGAGGTGTACGCCCGCGCCGCAGCGCACTTCGACGAGACCGAGCTCGCCCGGGTCATCTCCGCGATCGTCGTCATCAACGCCTGGAACCGGATCGCCGTCACCACCCGGATGACGCCCGGCCACTACACCCCGCGCTCCGCGTGAACATGAGCGGGAGCGTGAACATGAGCGGGGACGTGGAGGTGGGCCGGAGCTGGGGCGCGGCCGCCGAGACCCTGCGCGGCCTCCACCGCGGCCGGGCGGCGGGCGATCCGCTCGTCCTGCCCGGCCCGTGGGACGCGGTGAGCGCCCGGGCCTTCGAGGCGGCCGGATTCCCGGCCCTCGCCACGCCGAGCGCCGGGATCGCCGCCTCCCTCGGGTACGAGGACGGGGCGACACCGGCGGCGGAGATGTTCGCCGCCGTGGCACGGATCGTCCGCGCCGTCTCGGTGCCCGTGACGGCGGACCTGGAGGGCGGTTACGGCCTCGCCGCGGCGGAACTGGTGGAGCGCGTAAGGGAGTCGGGCGCCGTCGGCGTGAACCTGGAGGACACCGGCCCGGCCGGCGGCCTCAAGGACCCGCGGGCGCACGCGGAGTGGCTCGCGGAGGTACGCGCCGCCGCGGGACCCGGACTGTTCGTCAACGCGCGCGTGGACGTGTACCTCCGCCGGGCCCCCGAGCCGGTGGAGGCCGTCGTCGCCCGCGCCCTGCTCTACGCGGAGGCGGGCGCGGACTGCGTCTACCCGATCGCGGCCCCGCCCGCCGACCTCCCGGCGCTCCGCGCCGCCCTCGGCGACCTCCCCGTCAACACCTTGGCCGCCCAGGGCGGTCCGACCTTCGCCGAGCTCGGCGAGCTGGGCGCGACCCGGATCACCTTCGGCGACGGGCTGCTCCTGCGGGTGGGGGCCGACGTCTCGGCCCTCGCGAAGAACCTCCGCAAGACGGGCACGCTCTGAGGCCTCGGACCCGTGCCCGCCTCCCCAGCGGGCCGGGGCTCCGGGCCCGCTGGGGCTCCAGGTCCGGCGGGTAGGCGGGTCCGCCGAGGCTCCGGGTCCGCCGGGTAGGCGGGTCCGGCTCTCCGTCGTCCGGTCAGTACGCGCCCGGCTGGAAGAACTGCAGGGCCACCCGGAGCACCTCGCGCTGCTTCGGCCAGTCCGTCACCGGGCCGGCGGCCAGGATCGCGTAGTGGTTGCCGTCCGGGGCCGTGAAGGCCCGGTCGACGACCTTGCGGCGGCCCTCCTCGCGCGCGTATTGGTAGACCAGTTCGGCGGCGTCGGCCGGGGCGCCCGGGTCCCCGGTGACCCTTTCGAGGCTGAGCTCCTCGTAGCCGGGTTTGTTGGCCCGCCCGTCCTCGGAGACCGCGCGCAGGGCCTCGTACGGCGTCATACCGGCCTCGGTGACGATGAAGACCTGGAGGAGGCTCCGGCCGTCCGGCGCGTTGAAGAAGACGCCGCCCTCGTCGGACTCGGTGCGGTTCCAGCCCTCGGGTGCGGCGATCGTGAAGCCCCTGAGGTCCTTCTGGACCCGGTAGCCGGCCGGGGGCGCGCCGGCCGTGGGGGTGGCTGACGGACCGGAGGGCGTCGGCGAGCCGGAGGTCGGGCCGGTGGTGCCGGTGGGCTCGCCGCTGTCGGTCGGATCGCCCGTGCCGCTCGTGTCGGTGGTCTCCGGCGCGTCCGAGACGGAGACCGCGGGACCACCGCCCGCCGCCGGGGTCCCGCCGTCCCTGCCCCAGAGCAGCCAGCCGCCCACGGAGCCCGCGGCGAGGACGGCCACGGCGACCCCCGCCGCGACGGCCGCCCGCGAGCGCGGCCGGGCGTCCGTCGCGGGGGCGCTGCCGGGCACCGGGTACCGCCAGCCGCCGGTCTCCGGTACGTACGCGGGCGCGTGCCCCGGCACGGCGTACTCGGGGGCGTACCCGGGTGCCGGCTCGGGCGTGTACTGCGGCGGAGGCGGCGGAAGTACGACGGGGCCGTCCCCGGCTCCCCCGACGTGACCTCCCGCTACGCCACCGGGCACGCCTCCGACTCCCCCGGCGGGGCCGTCCCCGGCCCCTCCGACGGGACCGGGCGCGGCCCCGTCGGACTCCCAGCTCTGCGTCTCGTCGTTCCAGCGGGCCCCGCCGCCCCCGTGACCGCTCATCTCACCCTCCGAGCAGGGTGCCGACGGCCTGGCCGACGGCCACGCCCGAGGCGAGGATGCCGGACACCGCGCCCGCGTCCGTGAGGGCCTGGCGCAGCCGGGCCAGTCGGCCGGCGCCCGCCCGGCCCGTGCCCTCGATCTCCTCCTCGGCGTCGGAGAGTTCGGCGTCCAGGGCGGTCGTCTGCTCGGAGGGCACGACGCCGCCGAGGTCGGCCCGGAGCCGGCGGATGGCCTGGAGCAGCGCCTCCTGCCGCGGGTCGCGGCTCGGTCCGGTGCCGTTCACCGTGCTGGTGACGGTGTTGTGGTCTCCGATGGTGACGTTGCCCGAGGTGTTGGTGACGTTGATGCCGCTCCGGGCGGTCCGGTCGTCGGCGGCGCCGTTCGCGGTGGTGTTGCCGGTCTCAGCCACGGTTGCCTCCGGTGGTCGCGGTGGTGAAGTTCCTGCTGGTGACGGTGTTGTTGTTGCCGAGGGTGACGTTGCCCCTGGTGTTCTCGATGAACGTGCCGCCCTCGGCGACATGGACGATCTTCTGCTCGAACTCGGCGGTCTCGTACCCCGCTTCGCGGAGCGCGGCCGTCACGCCGTTGGCGACCCGGTCCTGCACGCTCTTCAGGTAGCGGCTGATGTCCATCTCCTGGAAGAGCGAGGCCTCGTCGTCGGAGCCGAGCTCACGGACCGAGACCGCGGGCCCCTCGGGCAGCGCGTGGGCGTGGCCCGCGGTGAGCAGCCGCCAGCCGTGGCCGAGCGAGCGCCCGAGTGTGACGAGGGCCTGTCCGGCGGAGCGCGGGGTCTGGCCCAGCGCCCAGACGGCCTTGCCGAAGTGGTGGTTGTGGCGGTAGCGGTGGGCGATCCGGTCGGCGTACCGGTAGAGCGGCTTCACCGGACGCAGGACGTGCGGGGCGACCTCCAGCATCAGCATGCCGCCCTGCGTGTGGACGCGGACGAAGACGGTGGTGACGATCTCCTCGCCCCAGCCGCCGACCCTGATGCGCAGGAAGTGGCGCCGGGTCTCGCCGCCCTCCTCGATGGAGCCGGACCGGTGCGCCTCGAAGCCCTCGGGGCTGTACGGCGCGGCGGTGCGGGCCGGCAGCCCGTCGACCGGCAGGAAGACGACCTCGTCGATCTCCAGCTCGCGCAGCCGGTCCCGTACGGCGGCCTGGAGCTGCGGCGAACCGTGCGGGGAGGGCACGCGGAGCGCCTCCACGAGCGGGACGACGTGCCGCATGACGGCGCTGTTGTCGAGCGGTTCGGGCGCCTTGCCGTCGAGGTTCTTGCGGGGGCGCAGTTCGACGGAGAGCGACCAGGGCTCGTACGGCTCGCCCGCGCCGCAGAACGGGTCGTCGGCCCCGTACATGATCAGCCGGGCGTGCTGTTCGACCCGGATCCGGTCGCGCAGGCGGCGGGAGCGGGCTCCCTCGGCCAGCTCGGCCGGGTCGGAGCGCTGGTCGGCGAAGCGCTCGCGGGACAGCTCCTGGGTGAGCGCGCGGGCGAACTGGCCGCGCTGGGTGGCCACCGCCCAGGCCACCAGGAGCGGCACGGCGATGGTGATCCACACCTCAAGGCTGCCGATGCCCCACATCTCCTGGGCCGCGAGGCTCACCGCGAGGTCGAGGAACTCGCCCGTGTCGGAGTCGCCGAGGAACTCGCCGCCGGACTCGTCGTCACCGACGGCGAGGAAGAAGAGCAGCAGGGCGGACTGGAGCAGCATGAGCCGCCCGTACCAGCGCACCACGAAGGCGGCGACGACGCGGTAGACCGGGGCGGCGGCCGACCGGCCGCGGATCCAGCGGGCGAGGCCGAGGACGAGGAAGGGCACGATCAGAAGGGCGACCAGGCCCTTGGTGAGCGGGATCGCGATGATCCAGAGCGTGAGGATGCCGGCGGCCCAGCCGAGCTCGACGCGGCGGGCGCGCAGCGCGTGGGCGAGGACGCGGCTGGCGTCGTGGCCGAGGGAGGGGGCGGCGAAGCGCTCCTCGTGGACGTACAGCTGGTCGATGACCGCGTCACGGAAGCCGTCGTCGAGGTACGTGCCGGCGCAGAGCAGCCGGGTCGCCTCGCTGGAGGCCGGTAACCGCCGCGGGTCGACGGCCGGTGGCACGTGCGCCGGGACGTCCGGTGGCGTGCTCGGTGGCGTGTGGGGTGGCCCGTCGGGCTGCTGCGGAATGGACGACTGCGACAAAACTCCCCCGATGGTGTGTAACTTCCCTCGTTCACGGCTCACTTGACCGCGAACCGGTGGGTCAGCATAGGGGAGGTGGGGGGTTCCGCGTCGGCAGTAGAACGGCGCCCCCGGGCCGTACGGTCGGTCGTACGGCCCGGGGGCGCCGGGAATGTGGAGCCGGGGCCCTGAGGGCGCCTGACTCGGTGTGCCTTGGCTCGGGAGAGCCCTCTGTGCCGGGGCTCGGGAGAGCCCTGTGCCGGGGCTCCGGAGAGCCCTGGCGGGGTGGAGCCGGGACTCAGGAGCGCCCGGACCCGGTGGAGCCGGGACTCAGATGAGGCCGAGCTCGCGCACCGCGTCGCGCTCCTCGGCGAGCTCCGCCACGGAGGCGTCGATACGGCCGCGCGAGAAGTCGTTGATCTCCAGGCCCTGGACGATCTCGTACGTGCCGTCCTTGGTGGTGACGGGGAAGGAGGAGATGAGGCCCTCGGGGACGCCGTAGGAGCCGTCCGACGGGATGCCCATGGAGGTCCAGTCGCCCTCGGCGGTGCCGTTGACCCAGGTGTGGACGTGGTCGATGGCGGCGTTCGCGGCCGAGGCGGCGGAGGACGCGCCACGGGCCTCGATGATCGCGGCGCCGCGCTTGGCGACGGTCGGGATGAAGGTGTCGGCCAGCCACACCTGGTCGTCGACGAGCTCGGCGGCGTTCTTGCCGGCGATCTCCGCGTGGAAGATGTCCGGGTACTGGGTCGCCGAGTGGTTGCCCCAGATGGTGAGGCGCTTGATGTCCTCGACCGAGGCGCCGGTCTTGGCGGCGAGCTGCGACAGCGCGCGGTTGTGGTCCAGGCGGGTCATCGCGGTGAAGCGCTCGGCCGGCACGTCCGGGGCGGCGGCCTGGGCGATCAGGGCGTTGGTGTTGGCCGGGTTGCCGACGACGAGGACCTTGATGTCGTCCGCGGCGTGGTCGTTGATGGCCTTGCCCTGCGGCTTGAAGATGCCGCCGTTGGCGGCGAGCAGGTCACCGCGCTCCATGCCCTTGGTACGCGGGCGGGCGCCGACGAGCAGCGCGACGTTCGCACCCTCGAAGCCCTGGTTCGGGTCGTCGAAGATGTCGATGCCCTTGAGCAGCGGGAACGCGCAGTCGTCGAGCTCCATGGCGGTGCCCTCGGCGGCCTTCACGCCCTGCGGGATCTCGAGGAGGCGCAGCTTGACCGGCACGTCCGCGCCGAGCAGGTGGCCGGAGGCGATGCGGAAGAGCAGCGCGTAGCCGATCTGGCCGGCCGCGCCGGTCACGGTGACATTCACGGGAGTGCGGGTCATGGCGATCTCCGTAAGACAGCTGGCGGTGGGGGTCCCTGCCCCTGGTGCGGGATAGCTCTCTTGATCGATCGGTGTCTCGACATGAAGAGATATCCAGCGGTCAGGCTATCCGACCCGGGCCCCGGTGAATCCCCAACCCCTTGTGGTCCGGCTCACTGCCGCCCGTCCGTGTCCGGTCGACCGCCCGTCCGCGTCATGTTCCTCGTCATGCCCCTCGGGCCGGCCGCCCGGGCCCACCGACCGACCGTGGCCCACCGACCGCCACCCACCCATCGACCTATCGGTCCGGCGACCAAAGGGCCGATGGCCCGACCACGGACCGGCGCTAAGGGTTCGCGGTGCAGCCGTCGTCACCGTTCGCGAGCAGGCCGCAGGCCTTCGCGGCCGCGCCGGAGCCGACGGCGACCATCGGGGTGTACGCGTCGGTCTCCGCCGTCGTGTCGGCGTCCGGGGCGACGGTGGCGCGCCGCACCGTCTCCCCGGCCTCCACGGTCACGGTGTCCCCGGGGGCCGCCCCGGTGATCCGGGCCCAGGCGGCCGCGCAGGTGTCGCTGTAGCGGACCTCGACCTGGGCGGTGCCCACGCGGGCGAGGGCGACGGTGGTCGCGAGGGCGCCACCGCACCCCATCGCCTCCGGGTCCTGGCCGGCGCAGTCGGCTCCCGCGCATTTCACCCCCGCGGGAAGGCTGGTGCGCGGCGTGGAGGGCGGGGCGGCGGTGGTGGGCGGGGCGGCCACGGGGTCGCCCTCACCGTCCGAGCCGCCCAGATCGACCAGGAGCAGGGCAGCGGTGACGACGAGCAGGGCACCGAGGACGCCGGCGGCGTAGAGCAGGACCGACTTGCGCCGCGAGTCGGGGGTACGGGACGGGGACCCGGCGGAGGTACGGGACGGGGCGGGGGCAGGGGTACGGGGCGCGGGCACGGCGGAGTCGGAGGCCGGAGGCACCTCCGGCCGGGGCCGGTCGAGGCGCCGGATCTCCATGGTGCGGTCGTCACCCAGGCCGGGACCGAGGGCGGGAGCAGCAGTGCCGCCCTCCCCCGAGGCGGTGGCATCGTTCCCGGGAACAGGGCCACCGTTCCCCGGCGCAGCGTCGCCCCCCGCCCCCTCCACCGGCGCGGTGGAGCGGGCCCAGGCGCGCTCCGCGCGCTCCCAGTCGGTCGCGAGGGCCGCGGGGTCGCTTCCGGTCACCTCCGCGAGGGCCACGACGGCGCCACGGGGGGCGGGGAGGCGCGCGTTCAGATACCGGTCCCACGCGGCCCGTTCGTGTCCGGTGCGTTCGGCGACGGCCGTGACGCCGAGGCCGCTGCGGTCGACGAGACGACGGAGGCGCTCCGTGAACGCGCGGACGTCCGGGTCGAGTTCGTCCGGCAGCGCCTTCCAGCCAGGCATGTGCGGCCCCCCTTGTCCCGTGCCTCCCGCGGCGCCCGTGTCTCCCGCGGATCCCCTGCTTCCCCGAAGGATGGCAGGTCCGGGGGCGATGCGCGCCCCGGATGCGGAGCCGAGGTACCGGAATGGTCACTTCCGTGCCACAGCGCACCGACGGACCTTGTCCCCGCGTTGGCACGTACATGACCCTTGATCGCAGCGGCGCCCGCCCTCCCACGGGGGAGAGGGCGGGCGCCGTGCCTCGTGCGAGGCGGTCTAGGTCACCGTGAGGTGGAGTACGTCCTCCAGGAACGGGATCTTCAGCCAGGGTCCCGGCTGCACCATGAGCGCGAGCAGCACGATCAGGCCACCCATGACCCCGTACGTGATCATGTCCGTGAAGCGGGAGCGGACGGCCAGCATGCCCACGGAGGGCAGCACCCGGCGCATGACGGCCCCCACGAGGAGCGCGACCCCGACCAGGACGACCCCGATCCGGAAGGCCTGCGGGAACGGATCCGTCCCCACCACGAGCAGGCCGAGCCCGGCGAGTCCGAGCACGGTGAGCAGCGGCCACTGGCGGGCGGGCGCGGGGGCGTCGCCGGGGGCCGCCCGACCACCGCCCTCGGGGCGCGCGGTGCCGGTCGTGACGGTGGGCGGCCGGCGCCGCCGGGGACCGCCGACCGAGGTACCGGTGGAGCCGTCGGTGGCGCCGGCCGAGGTGGCCGCCGCAGCGTCCCCGTGCTCGGCGGCCACCGCGTCCTCGGCGCGCTCGCCGGCCTCCGCGTTCTTCGCCTCCGTCACGTCCGCCCCATCCTTCACGTCCGTCGCGTCCGTCACGTCGGCCCTCTCCACCCCGTCCGACTCTCCGGACGTCCCAAGGGTCCCGGAGGTCCCAGGGGTCTCGGAGGTCCCGGAAGTCCCAGGGGTCCCGGAGGTCACGTCAGAGCGCCGCGGCCGCGCGCTCGGCGGCCTCGACGACGTTGACGAGGAGCTGGGCGCGGGTCATCGGGCCGACGCCGCCGGGGTTCGGGGAGATCCAGCCGGCCACCTCGGCGACACCGGGGTGCACGTCGCCGACGATCTTGCCCTCGCCGTTGCGCGAGACGCCGACGTCGAGAACGGCCGCGCCCGGCTTCACGTCCTCGGGCTTGATCAGGTGCGGCACACCGGCCGCCGCGACGATGATGTCGGCGTTGCGCAGGTGCGCGGAGAGGTCGCGGGTGCCGGTGTGGCACTGGGTCACGGTCGCGTTCTCGGAGCGGCGGGTGAGCAGCAGCGGCATCGTGCGCCCGATGGTGACACCGCGTCCGACGACCACGACCTCGGCGCCGTTGATCTCGACGCCGTGGCGGCGGAGCAGCGTGATGACGCCGTTCGGCGTGCAGGGCAGCGGGGCGGGCTCGTTCAGGACGAGCCGGCCGAGGTTGGTCGGGTGCAGACCGTCCGCGTCCTTGGCCGGGTCCATCAGCTCCAGGATGCGGTTCTCGTCGATGCCCTTGGGCAGCGGGAGCTGGACGATGTACCCGGTGCAGGCGGCGTCCTCGTTGAGCTCCCGTACGACCGCCTCGATCTCCTCCTGGGTGGCGGTGGCGGGCAGCGTGCGCTGGATCGAGGCGAGGCCGACCTCCGCGCAGTCGCGGTGCTTGCCGGCCACGTACTTCTGGCTGGCCGGGTCCTCGCCGACCAGGAGGGTGCCGAGTCCGGGCGTGACGCCCCGCTCCTTGAGGGCCGCCACACGGACGGTCAGATCGGACTTGATCGCGGCTGCGGTGGCCTTGCCATCGAGAATCTGGGCGCTCATGGAGACATCCTCCCGGATGACCCCCGCCTTGTTCCAATTCGCTCGTGCCGGGCGGCCGATCGCGCCGGACAACAGGTTGCACTTGCACAACTCCGACGCGTATCGACTGGACAAAAAGTCGACGTTGCGACCACGATGATCGGCGAAGTACCGCGGAAAGTGCCGGGGGGAGTCCGCTCATTCACCGTGAAGAGAGTCCTCCGCGCGGGCCGCGTCGTCCCCGCACAGAGAAATTCACGGAGGAAACCCGCGATGAGCTTCGGTGACCCGAACAACCCCTACGGCCAGCCGCAGGGCCAGGGCCAGGGCCAGCAGCCCGGTTACGGCTACCCGCAGCAGGCCCCCCAGGGCGTGCCGCCGCAGCAGGGCTACGGCTACCCCGCAGCCCCGCCGGTCTCGCCGTACGGTGGCGGCGGCTACCCGGGCGGGGTCACGGAGATGCCCGGCAGTGTGAAGGCCGCGCGCGTCATGCTCTTCGTCATCGGCGGTCTGCAGATGATCGGCGTGGTCTTCGGTGTACTCGGTGCGATGGGCCTCGCCGCCGCGAAAGACGACCCGCAGCTGAAGGAAGACGTCCAATTCCAGCAGATCGCCGACATGTCAGTCGGCGCCGTCTGGGGCATCACCGCACTCATCCTGGCCTGGGGTGTCCTCGCGATCGTCCTCGGCGCCAAGTTCCGCAGCGGCGGCAACGGCGTCCGCGTCACGGCGCTCGTGTTCGGCATCATCACCGCGATCCTGGGTCTCTACCCGTTCCTGATCATCGGCCTTGCCCACACGGTACTGGCCATCCTGATCGCGGTCTTCGTGGCGAAGTCGGACGGCTCGGCCTGGTTCAACCGCAACAAGCAGCAGTACTGATCCACGTACGGCGAAGGGCCCGGTTCCAGGGGGAACCGGGCCCTTCGCCGTACGCGCCGCGTCACACCCGCCTGAGGACGGCGAACCCCTCCGAGCGGTGGGTGATCTCGTACCGCGCCTCCGGATGCAGTTGCGAAGCCAGCTGCGCCGGGTCCGTGACCTGCTGCGACCAGCCGCGCAGGTCGAAGGCGAGGTAGTCCGGGGTGGCACCCTTCGAGGTGCCCACCCAGTAGACCCGGTGGTCCGCCGTGAGGTGGGCGAGGAGCGAGACGTCGGCCTCCACGCTGACGCCCTCCGGCACCGCGTCCACCGCCGCCCGCGCCTGCGCGGTCCGGGCGTCCGTCCGGTACGTCTCCGGCTTCGTCAGCTCCCGCAGCGGCAGGTTCGCGGCGAGGACCAGCGCGACCGCCGTCGCGACCGGCACGACGACCTTCCCGTACGAGGCGAGCCAGGCGTGCGGCGAGGTGCGCACGGCGCGGACGCCGTCCACGAGCGCGAGGAAGACCACCGGCATCAGGATCGCGCTGTAGTGCCAGTGCATGCCCCAGTGGTTGGGGTCCTGGGAGAGGAAGCGCCAGCCGAGGGTGGGCAGGACGAGCAGGATCAGCGGGGAGCGCAGGGCGAGGAAGCCGGTGATGGCGAGCAGGTAGAACACCATCTCCCACCGCTCGCCCGAGGCGAGGGCGTCGCCGATGACCTGCCCGAAGGAGGTCTCGGCGCCCTGGCCGGTCTTCTCTATCTTGGACCAGTAGTCGTACTGGCCGACCCGGCTCGCCGCCGGGATCAGGACGAGGACCGTCAGGGCGAAGGCCGCCGCGCCGAACGCGGCCAGGGCGGCGCCGAGCTGCTTCTGCCCCTTCAGGAAGAGGACCACGCCGACCATGGAGACGGTCAGGCCCATGTCCTCCTTGACCAGGACCAGCGGGGCGGACCAGGCGACGGCCGCGGTCCAGCGCCCGAGGAGGAGGGCCCGGCAGGTCAGGGCGAGCAGCGGGACGGCGAAGGCGATCTCGTGGAAGTCGGACTTGACCGCCTCCTGGAGCCCCCAGGAGAGCCCGTACGCGACGGCGAGGCCGAGGCCGGCGGCCCGGCTGCCGAGGATCTGCTGGGTGGTGCGGCCGACGACGACGGCGCCGGAGGCGAAGAGCGCGGCCTGGGCGAAGAGCAGGGAGACCGGCGAGGACCAGATCCAGTACAGCGGCGCGAGGAGCGCGGTCACCGGACTGAAGTGGTCGCCGAGTATGTGGAAGCCGGGACCCTTGATGTCGACGACGGGGGCCCGGAACTCCGCGTACGCCCTGACCGACTGCCCGAAGATCCCGAGGTCCCAGGACGGGGTGCGGAACTGGGTGTACTGCACCCAGGAGTAGAGGAAGTACAGGCCGCACAGGACGGCGGCGAGGATCAGGTACGGGCGGAGCGGGGCCGGCGGGAGACCGTCCGGCGACTCGGTGCCGGCCGCGCCCGGAGCGCCGGTCGCGGCCTCCTCGGCGGACCGGTTCTGTACGTCCAACACCACGCCCCCACTACCAGTGGTCGACAAAAGAGCAACCCATTAGACCAGAGACCACCCGATCGGCGGATCGGTCACGGACCGGCGCCTCGCGGGCCCCTGAGTGGGACGGGACAGGGAACCTCAGCGGGACGGGACAGGAAAAAAGGGGCGGCCCGCCGCTTCCGGCGGACCGCCCTCTGTTCACACCGCTCAGTGGAAGAAGTGGCGCGTCCCCGTGAAGTACATCGTCACGCCCGCCTTCTTCGCGGCCTCGACCACCAGCTCGTCGCGCATCGAGCCGCCCGGCTGCACGACCGCCTTCACACCGGCCGCGGTGAGGATCTCCAGGCCGTCCGGGAAGGGGAAGAAGGCGTCCGAGGCCGCGTAGGCGCCGCGCGCCCGCTCCTCGCCCGCCCGCTCGACGGCGAGCTTCGCGGAGTCGACGCGGTTGACCTGGCCCATGCCGACGCCGACCGAGGCGCCGTCCTTGGAGAGCAGGATCGCGTTGGACTTGACCGCGCGGCAGGCCTTCCAGGCGAAGGCGAGCTCGGCGAGCTCCTCCGCGGACAGGGCGTCTCCGGTCGCCAGGGTCCAGTTCGCCGGGTCGTCGCCCTCGGCCTGGAGGCGGTCGGTGACCTGGAGGAGCGCTCCGCCGTCGATCGGCTTGACCTCGACCGGGTTGGCCGGGGCGCCCTCGGCGCGCAGCACACGGATGTTCTTCTTCTTGGCGAGGACCTCGACGGCACCGTCCTCGTACGCCGGGGCGACGATGACCTCGGTGAAGATCTCCGCGACCTGCTCGGCCAGCTCGACCGAGACCGGGCGGTTGACGGCGATGACGCCGCCGAACGCGGACAGCGGGTCGCAGGCGTGGGCCTTGCGGTGGGCCTCGGCGACGTCGGCGCCGATCGCGATGCCGCACGGGTTGGCGTGCTTGATGATCGCGACGCAGGGCTCGGTGTGGTCGTACGCGGCCCGGCGCGCGGCGTCGGTGTCCGTGTAGTTGTTGTAGGACATCTCCTTGCCGTGCAGCTGCTCGGCCTCGGCGAGGCCGCCCGTGCCGTCGACGTACAGCGCGGCACCCTGGTGGGGGTTCTCGCCGTAGCGCAGGACGTTGTTCCGCTCGTACGTGGCGCCCAGGAAGTCCGGGAAGCCGCTGTCGTCGCCCGCCGCGTACTCGTCGGCGAACCAGGAGGCCACGGCCACGTCGTACGCGGCGGTGTGCTGGAAGGCCTCGGCGGCGAGCCGCTTGCGGGCGGTCAGGTCGAAGCCGCCGGCCTGGACGGCGGCGAGCACGTCGGCGTACCGCTCGGGGCTGGTGACGATCGCCACGGACGGGTGGTTCTTGGCGGCGGCACGGACCATCGACGGGCCACCGATGTCGATCTGCTCGACGCACTCGTCGGGGGTGGCGCCGGAGGCGACCGTCTCGCGGAACGGGTAGAGGTTCACGACGACCAGGTCGAAGGGCTCCACGCCCAGCTCGGCGAGCTGCTCGCGGTGCGACTCCAGGCGCAGGTCGGCGAGGATGCCGGCGTGCACGCGCGGGTGGAGGGTCTTGACGCGGCCGTCCAGGCACTCGGGGAAGCCGGTCAGCTCCTCGACCTTGCTGACCGGCACCCCGGCGGCGGCGATCCTCCCGGCCGTGGAGCCGGTGGAGACGAGCTCGACACCGGCCTCGTGCAGACCGCGGGCCAGCTCCTCCAGACCCGTCTTGTCGTAGACGCTGACCAGCGCGCGGCGGATGGGCTTAACGGTGTCCGTGTTCACCGACATGAACCTTTCGTCCCTCAATGCGATAGCCGTGCCGGGCGAGGCGCCCCACGACGTCGACGAGCAGCGAGCGCTCGACTTCCTTGATGCGCTCGTGGAGAGCGGCTTCATCGTCCTCGTCCCGCACCTCGACCACGCCCTGGGCGATGATCGGGCCGGTGTCGACACCGTCGTCGACGAAGTGGACGGTGCACCCGGTGACCTTCGCGCCGTAGGCGAGGGCGTCACGCACCCCGTGGGCACCGGGAAAACTGGGCAGCAGCGCCGGGTGGGTGTTCACGACCCGGCCGCCGAAGCGGGCGAGGAACTCCTTGCCGACGATCTTCATGAAACCGGCCGAGACGACGAGGTCCGGCTCGTACGCGGCGGTGGCTTCGGCCAGCGCGCGGTCCCACTCCTCGCGGCTCGCGTGGTCCTTCACCCTGCACACGAAGGTCGGCAGCCCGGCGCGCTCGGCGCGCTCCAGACCGGCGATCCCGTCGCGGTCGGCGCCGACGGCGACGATCTCCGCGCCGTACCCCTCGGGGTCCGCGGCGATGCCGTCGAGGAGGGCCTGCAGGTTGGTACCGGAACCGGAGACCAGGACGACGAGGCGGGCGGCAGCCACTGGGTCACTCTTTCCGTGGTGTTTGTACGGTCGTACGAACGAATCGTGCCGCTCGATACGGGGAACCCTACGAATGGCTCGACCGTCAGCAACGATACCGGCACACCGGACGGCCCCCACGGGACGGGGGCGGAGCAGGGCGGTAGCGTCAGGGTCCGACGCCTGACGATCAGCAGACGATCAGCGACAGCGGCGGACGAGACAGCAGCGGAGACCACGGGTGCGGCCGTGGTCGTGACGACAGAGGGAAGACGTTCAGCAGATGCCGGAACGCCAGTCCACGGACGACAACAACCCGTTCGCGCCGCCGCCCGAGGGCAGGCCGGACCAGCCGTGGCAGCCGCGGCGACCGGAGGGCTCGGACGACGAACCGTCCGGGACCCCGGACTCGTCCGACGGCCGCTGGAGCCCACGCCAGCCGGGCCCCTCGAACGACGGCTTCGGCCGGGGGCCCGAGCGCCAGGGCAAGCCGGAGGGCGGCGGCCAGGGCGGCCCCGGCCGCCAAGGGCTCCGCTGGGACCCGACGGACCCGGCGCAGCGGCGGGCGCGCTACGCGATCCTCGCCGGCATGTGGGCCTTCTTCTTCGCCATCTTCGAGCTCCCGGAGCTGGCGCTGCTGCTCGGCGCCCTGGGCCTCTACTGGGCGATCAGCTCGCTGCGCGCCAAGCCGAAGCCCGCGGCGGAGCTGTCGTCGACATCACAGCCGGCGGCCCCCGCGGCGTCTCAGCCCTCGGGACAGCCCGCCGGACAGCCCACCGGCCGGCCCTCGGGCCAGGGCGCCACGGCGGCCCCGCTCCGCTCGATGCGGACGGCCGCGATCAGCGGTCTGGTCGCGGCGAGCGTCGCCCTGCTGATCGTCGCGGTGGGCTTCACCATGCGGCTTGTCTACAGCGACTTCTACGAGTGCCGCGACGACGCCCTCACCCACGCGGGCCAGCTGGCCTGCAACGACCTGCTGCCGAAGCCGCTCCGCGCGGGATTCGGGGTCCGGGAGTAGCCGCACCCGCGGAACCGGTCTAGTCGCGGGGCGGCGGTTGCGGCTCCCAGGCGGCCGGGAGGTAGTCGTACGGCTCGAAGGCTGAGTCGTCGTACGGGTCGTCGTGCACCGGCTCCCCGGGCGTCGAGGCGTCCGGAGAGGACGGGGCGACGAGCCCGGACGGGTTCGGGGTCACGCGGCCGGACGGGTTCGGGGCATTGCGGCCGGGCGGGGCGACGAGCCCGGTCGCGGGCGCGGCACCGGCCCCGGGCGCGGGCCCCGAGGCGGGTGCGCGTCCTGAGGCGGCTCCGGTCCCGCGCCCCGTCCCCGGCCCGGCCCCCGGCCCCGTCCTGGGCGTCGGCCCGGCCCCGGGCGCGCACGCCGAGCCCTTGCGGGAGGCGGCCCCGGCCGCCGGCGCCGACACCCGCTTCGAGCGAGGGACACGCCGGCCCCAGGCCCGTACACCCAGGGACACCGGCACCCCCACACACGCGCCCCACAGGACCGTCGCCGCGCCCGTCTGCCACCACACCGGGCCGAACGCGGAGAGTCGGCCGGTGCCGAGCGGGCCGCCCGCCGCGCCCGCGAGGACCGCGACCGCCGCCCCGCACCCCCAGGCCGCGCCGAGCGCCGTGAGCGCCGTGTCCCGGGCCGTCCAGGTCCGCGCCGAACGGCCCACCCGCCCTCCCTGGAGCACGGCGGCGGCCAGCGGGACCGCCACGACCGCCCACTGGACCCAGGTGCCGCGCCCTTCGGCGGGCAGCGCGGCGAGCAGCGGGAAGGGCGGCACGGCCGGGTCGCCGGCGAGACCGAGGGGCGTCGCGAGCGCACCCGTACCGAGGGTGAGACCCGGCCCCAGCCCGTACGCCGCTCCCCAGACGGCCGCGTTCGGCAGCAGGGCCAGGACGAGGAGCAGCACCGTCACCCGTCCGGACCACTCCCCCGCGAGACCCGTGTACGCGGCCTGCGCCTCGGTCGCGTGCCAGGCCAGCGAGACCGCCGCGGCGACCGCGCCGCCGCCGAGCAGCGTGCCGAGGCCGAGCCCCGCCGCGCGCAGGGCGGCGGCCGCCTGGCGCTGTCCGGGCAGCGGGCGGCCGAGCGCCGTCCAGACCCCGGCCCCGGCCGCGCCCGCGACGACGGCGGGCAGCCAGAGTCCGGCGGCGAGGAGGTCGGCGGGCAGCGGGCCGCTCCTGCTGTAGACCACGACCGCCGCCGCGACCAGCAGATACCCCCCGGCCACCGCGGCGACGGCACCGCCCGCGGAGGGGCGCGGCCGGTCGTTGTCGTCGCCCGGGTCGAGGGTGTCGCGGGCGGCCCGGTGGACGAGCCAGGCGGGCAGGGCGACGAGGAGCAGCGGGACGATGCCGAGGGGGGCGGGCAGGCCGGACAGGGTGTCGGTACGGACGAGGTCCACGCCGTGGGCGAGGAGCCAGAGCCCGGCGGCCAGGTGGAAGGCGCCGGCCGGTCCGCTGTCGGGGTACGGGGAGCTGATCCAGACCACGATCACCAGGACCGCGAGGGCGCCGAGACCGAGTCCGGCGGCGACCCCGCCGCGGACGCAGGCGGTGGCGAGCGCGGCGGTCCGGCCGCCCTGGACCAGGAAGTGCTCGGTCACATGGGTCACGGGGCCATGCTCCCAACGACACGCGCTTTCGCCGCGTAACAGGCAAACCTCCGTTGTGTCGCTCAAGATACGTTTATGTACTTTTCCGCCCAGAGCAGCTCTGCGGGAGGTCGACACCGATGAGCCGGAGCACCGCGGATTCCGCATCCTCCGTCACCCTGCCGACCCCGAAGGAGCGGCGCAGGTTGCGTGAGGCCCTCGCCCTGAGCGAGGAGCAGGTCGCCGAGGCCATGGGCGTCACGAAGGCCACGGTCAAGTCGTGGGAGACCGGGCGCTCGGCGCCCCGGGGCCGCAAACGCGAGGCGTACGCGAGGCTGCTCGGCCTGTACGAGCGGGCCGCCGGCGACGCGCCTCCGCCCGTACGGCCGGAGGCACAGGCCCGGCCACAGGCGCAGGGACAGGCGCAGCCACCGGTCGGGGCGCGGGAGGAGGAGCGGGAGCGGTCCCAGCCCGTGGCGCTCTCACCGTCACCGTCACCGTCACCGTCACCGGCACCGGCGCAGCCGTCGGCGCCATCACCCGTTCGGACGCAGGCGCAGCCGCAGGCGGCGAGCGTCCGGCCCCGGGCGGCCGTCAAGCGGGCCGCCAAGCCGCCCAAGGCGCCCACCCCGGCGCCGGCCATCGCGTCCGGCCCCGCCCGCAGGGGCTCCCCGAGGCCCCAGGAGCGGCTGAAACCGGTGACGGCCGAGACCCCGGAACCGGTGGCGGTCCCCGGCCTCACCCCGGAGGAGGCCTTCGACGCGCTGTACGCGCACGCCGCGCCCGGCCTCGTCCACCAGACGTATCTGCTGACGGGTCGCCGGCGGCTCTCCCGCGAGGCCGTCGAGCACGCCTTCCACCACGCCTGGGAGCACTGGCCCGAGGTGGCCGTCGACGCGGACCCGGTGGGCTGGGTGCGGGCGGCCGCGTACGAGTACGCGCTCTCGCCCTGGCACCGGCTGCGCCGCGCCCACAAGCACCCCGACGCCCCTCCCACGGAGGCGCACCGGCGGGCCCTGCTCGCCGCGCTCCTCGACCTGCCCGCGCCGTACCGCCGCACCGTCCTGCTCTACGACGGGCTCGGCCTCGACCTGCCGGAGACGGCGGCGGAGACGGAGGCGAGCACCCCCGCCGCCGCCAACCGGCTGCTGCACGCCCGCACCTTCCTCGGGCAGCGGGTGCCCGAACTCGCCGAACCGGAGGTACTGCACCAGCGCCTGGGCGAGCTGGTCGCGGAGGCGCCGACGGCGACCCTCCCGGCGGCCCGTACGGTCCGGGCCGGGAGCGAACGCCGGACCCGCAAGTGGACCCGCGCGGTCCTCGGCGTCACGGCGGGCCTCCTCGTCGTCACGGGCTTCACGGCGGCGACCGCCCCGACCCGGTACATCCCGGTGAACGCCCCCGGCGAGACCGTCAACGGCGTCCCGGTGCGCGGCGGCCCGCAGAAGCTCCGCCCGGAGGACCTGGAGCTCCGCGACAGACTGCGCTCCGAGCCGAACCCGGGCCCGGAACGGCTGGTCCCGGCCGCCGAGTGACCCGCGCACGCGAGTGGGCCCCGCCCCCGCCCGGTTTCCCGGGAGGGGGCGGGGCCCACTCGTGTCACGACCTGGGCGGTGAGCCCACGAGGTGGGGTGTCAGCCGGCCAGGATGGCGCGCGCCAGCTTGGCCGTCTCGGTCGGCGTCTTGCCGACCTTGACGCCCGCGGCCTCAAGGGCCTCCTTCTTCGCCTGGGCGGTGCCGGAGGAACCGGAGACGATGGCGCCGGCGTGGCCCATGGTCTTGCCCTCGGGCGCGGTGAAGCCCGCGACGTAGCCGACGACCGGCTTGGTGACGTTGGCCTTGATGAAGTCGGCCGCACGCTCCTCGGCGTCGCCACCGATCTCACCGATCATGACGATCAGGTCGGTGTCGGGGTCCGCCTCGAACGCCGCGAGGGCGTCGATGTGCGTGGTGCCGATGACCGGGTCGCCACCGATGCCGACGGCGGACGAGAAGCCGATGTCACGGAGCTCGTACATCATCTGGTACGTCAGCGTGCCGGACTTCGAGACCAGGCCGATGCGGCCCGGCTTCGTGATGTCGCCCGGGATGATGCCGGCGTTGGACTGGCCCGGCGTGATGAGACCGGGGCAGTTCGGGCCGATGATCCGGGTCTTGTTGCCCTTCGCCTGCGCGTACGCCCAGAAGGCGGCGGAGTCGTGGACGGCGATGCCCTCGGTGATGACGACGGCCAGCGGGATCTCGGCGTCGATCGCCTCGACCACGGCGGCCTTCGCGAAGGCCGGCGGCACGAAGAGGACCGAGACGTCGGCGCCGGTCTCCTTCATCGCCTCGGCGACGGAGCCGAAGACCGGGACCTCGGTGCCGTCGAAGTCGACGGTCGTGCCGGCCTTGCGCGGGTTCACGCCACCGACGATGTTGGTGCCGTCACCCAGCATGAGCTTGGTGTGCTTCATGCCCGTGGCACCGGTCATGCCCTGGACGATGACCTTGCTGTCCTTGGTCAGGAAGATAGCCATGGTGTTCTGACCTCGTCCCTTACTTCGCAGCCGCGAGCTCGGCGGCCTTGTCGGCCGCGCCGTCCATGGTGTCCACGCGCTGCACGAGCGGGTGGTTCGCGTCCGACAGGATCTTGCGACCCAGCTCCGCGTTGTTGCCGTCGAGGCGCACGACCAGCGGCTTGGTGACCTCTTCGCCCTTCGAGGCGAGGAGCTCCAGGGCCTGGACGATGCCGTTGGCGACCTCGTCACAGGCGGTGATGCCACCGAAGACGTTGACGAACACGGACTTGACGTCCGGGTCGCCCAGGATGATCTCCAGGCCGTTCGCCATGACCTCGGCGGAGGCGCCGCCACCGATGTCGAGGAAGTTGGCCGGCTTCACGCCGCCGTGGTTCTCACCGGCGTACGCGACGACGTCCAGGGTCGACATGACCAGACCGGCACCGTTACCGATGATGCCGACCTCGCCCTCGAGCTTGACGTAGTTGAGGTTCTTGGCCTTGGCGGCAGCCTCGAGCGGGTTGGCTGCGGCCTTGTCCTCGAGAGCCTCGTGGTCGGGCTGACGGAAGTCGGCGTTCTCGTCGAGAGACACCTTGCCGTCGAGGGCCAGGATGCGGCCGTCCTTGGTCTTCACCAGCGGGTTGACCTCGACGAGGAGCGCGTCCTCGGCGACGAAGGTCTTCCACAGGGTCACCAGGGCCTCGGCGACACCCTCGGCCACGTCGGCCGGGAACTTCGCCAGGGCCACGATCTCGCGGGCCTTCTCGATGCCCACGCCGTCGACGGCGTTGACCGGGACCTTCGCGAGGGCCTCGGGGGTCTTCTCCGCGACCTCCTCGATGTCCATGCCGCCCTGCACCGAGGCCATGGCCAGGAAGGTGCGGTTGGTGCGGTCGAGGAGGTACGAGACGTAGTACTCCGCCTCGATCTCCGGGGACAGCTCGGCGATCATCACCTTGTGGACCGTGTGGCCCTTGATGTCCATCCCGAGGATGTCCGTCGCGCGGGCGACGGCCTCGTCCGCGTCGCCGGCCAGCTTGACGCCGCCGGCCTTGCCACGGCCACCGACCTTCACCTGGGCCTTGACGACGGACTTGCCGCCGAGGCGCTCGGTCGCGGCGCGCGCGGCCTCAGGCGTGTCGATGACTTCACCGGCCAGCACCGGTACTCCGTGCTTGGCGAAGAGATCCCTCGCCTGGTACTCGAACAGGTCCACGCGCGTCCGTCCCTTTTCTGATGATCGCGGTTCGTTGTCTGCGTGGGCGTGCCGCGAAGGGCAACGTGACTGCTCTGTCACAAGGGAGGCGTACACGGAGACCGTGACGCGGCATGTCCGTCTCGCAGGTTATCGCCGAGGGACGTGGGTCCCTAAATCGCAGATCACAACGGAGCGGTGATACAGGTCACAGATCGTAGGGGCGAGGAGGCCGTCCGTAGGGGTGTGGGGGTGGGGGCGTGCGGCGTTCACGACAGGCGGGGCTTGGCCTCCCGCCTCCTCACGGCGCGCTGGACGCGCAGGTGAGGGGCGCTCGGACACGTGTGTGACATGGAACTCAGTCGGCCCCGGACACCCGTGAGAGTGGCCCCGCGACGACGGATTCCGTACCTGCGGGCGGGCCGTCGGTCGGGGCCGGGCCGTCGGGCGGGCGGCCAGATGGGGCGGTGGGGGCGGTGTGGGGCGTCAGGTGGGGCGGGGTCGGGCCGTGGGGCGGGTCGGGCCGTCGGGCGGGGTCGGGCCGTGGGGCGGGTCGGGCCGTCGGGCGGGGTCGGGCCGTCGGGAGGGGCGGCCGGTCGCGGTCACTCCGCGGGTATCGGCAGGGGGCGCTTCTCCAGGGCGGCCGCCATGACCTCCGGAAACAGGTCGGGCGTGCAGGCGAAGGCCGGCGCGCCGAGCGCGGCGAGCGCTGCCGCGTGGTCACGGTCGTAGGCCGGCGTGCCCTCGTCGGAGAGGGCCAGGAGCGCCACGAACTGGACGCCGGAGGCCTTCATCGCCGCGACCCGCTTCAGCATCTCGTCGCGGATGCCCCCCTCGTACAGGTCGCTGACGAGCACGACGACGGTGTCCGCGGGCCGGGTGATCCTCGCCTGGCAGTACGCGAGGGCGCGGTTGATGTCGGTGCCGCCGCCGAGCTGGGTGCCGAAGAGGACGTCGACGGGGTCGTCGATCCGGTCGGTCAGATCCACGACGGCGGTGTCGAAGACGACGAGCCGGGTGGCGATCGACCGCATGGAGGCGAGCACCGCGCCGAACACGGAGGCGTATACGACGGACGCGGCCATGGAGCCGGACTGGTCGACGCAGAGCACCACCTCCTTCCGTACCGCCCGCGAGGCTCGCCCGTGGCCGATCAGCCGCTCGGGGACGACCGTGCGGTGCTCGGGCAGGTAGTTCTTGAGGTTGGCGCGGATCGTGCGGTCCCAGTCGATGTCCCGGTGGCGGGGCCTGCTGATCCGGGCGGAGCGGTCGAGCGCGCCGGTGAGGGTGGCGCGGGTGCGGGTGGCGAGGCGCTTCTCCAGGTCGTCGACGACCTTGCGCACCACGGCCCGCGCGGTCTCCCTGGTCGTCTCGGGCATCGCCTTGTGGAGGGAGAGCAGGGTGCCGACGAGATGCACGTCGGCCTCGACGGCCTCCAGCATCTCCGGCTCCAGGAGGAGCGTGGCGAGACCGAGGCGGTCGATCGCGTCGCGCTGCATGACCTGGACGACGGAGCTGGGGAAGTACGTGCGGATGTCGCCGAGCCAACGGGCGACGGAGGGCGCCGAGGCGCCGAGCCCGGCCGAGCGGTCCCGGCCGGTGCGGTCGCCGTCCCGGCCCGAGCCGCCGTAGAGCGCGGTGAGGGCCCCGTCCATGCCGGCGTCGGTGCCGGTGAGCACACGGCCGGTGCCGTCGGCCTCCCCGCCGCCCAGGACGAGCCGCCACCGCCGCATCCGCTCGTCACCACGCGCACGGGAGCCGGTGTCGGCGGTGGCGCGGACGCTCGCTCGGGCGGTCGCGCGGGGGCTCGCTCGGGCGGTCGCGCGGGGGCTCCGGTCGGTGAGGGTGTCGGTGCTCGTACCAGCGCTCCTGTCCGTGCTCGGGTCGGCGGTGGCTCGGGCGCTCGCTCCGGCGGTCGCTCGGGGGCTCGGGTCAGCACTCGCGCGGGTGCTCGCGTCGGTGGTCACGCGGGTGCTCCGTGCGGCGGCGCTCGTGTCCGTGGTCATGCCGTGGCCTCCGTGCCGAGGACGATGTGGAGGAGCGGAAGCACGGCGTCCGCCCGCTCCCGGTCGAGCGTGGCGGCGAAGCCGGGGACGCCCGCGGAGGAGTCCGGGGGGCCGCCCGCCCCGGGCCCTCGGGCGAGCAGCTCGCCCAGGGTGCGGCGTACGCCCGGCTCGTAACCGGAGAAGGTGCGGCGCAGCAGCGGCAGGACATCGCTGAACGCCTCGGCCGGAACGCTGGTGAGCCAGCCGTCGACCAGGCCGAGGAGCCGCTCGTCGTGGACCAGGAGCAGTCCGCCACCGGAGGCCCCGCCGACGAAGCCGTCGATCCAGGCGGCGGCGTCGGGCGGCGGGGTGCCCGGCGAGAGCGCGCGGCTCATGAGGAGGGCGGCCTCGTCGTCGGGGATCCGGCCCTCGTCCAGGAGGAGCCGGGCGGCCCGGCCCCTGAGGACGCCCGGTATCCGGTCGCGGTCGGCGAGCCGGCGCAGGACGCCCGCCCAGCGCTCGGTCGGCCCGGCGGCTCCGGGCAGCAGGCCGATCGCCCGGTGCACCTCGTCGATCCGCTCGCGCATGGCGGCGGCCGCCTCGGTGGCGAGGCCGGCGCAGGCGGGCGGCAGGCCGACGCAGATCCGTTCGGCGAGGCCCGCGGCGACCTCGGCGAGCGCCGCCGTGTCGGTGCCGCGGACGTCGCCGTAACGCAGGGAGCGGGCGAGGGCCGGAAGGGCCTGGGCGAGGTGGCCGACGTCGGTGTCGAGCGCGGCGCGGTCGGCGAGCGCCCGCATCACGACGGGGAGCGCCTCGCCGAGCCCGGCGAGGAGGCACTGCTCGGCGAGCGTGGTGATGTCGGCGAGGGCCGTGGCCCCCAGCGCCCGGGAGCGGGCCTTGGCGGTGGCGGCGGCCTCGACGGTGGTGCCCCAGACACCGGCCTCGGCCACCTGGACGTGCAGCTCGGGCTCCCAGCGCAGCCGCCAGGTCTCGCGGAAGGTGCCGGTGCCGGCGCGGCCGGCGGCCGGTTCGCCCCAGTGGACGCCGAGGAGCCGCAGCCGGTGCAGGAGCCGGCTGCGCTCACCGTCCGTCTCCTTGCGGAGGTCGAGTTCGAGAACGCGCTCCGTGGCCTCGGGTTTGAGGCGGAGGGTGCGCCGGCGGCGGCTCAGATCGCGTTGGAGGGGTACGGCGGGGGCGTCGGCCGGCACCTCGCCGAGCACGTCGCCGACGACGAGCCGGTCGCGGACGAGGTCGAGCGGCACGTCGGAGCCCTCGCAGAGGACGGCGCGGACGGCGTCGGTCGTCTCGTCGAGGCCGGGGAGCGGCCTGCCGCGCAGGGCGGCCAGGGTCTCGGCGAGCCGCACGGCCTCGATGACGTGGGCGGGGGAGACGAGGTGGTCCTCCGCCCTGAGGAGTCCGGCGACCTTGGTCATCCAGCGCTCGACGGGCCGGTCGGGGGCGGCGAAGAGGTGTCCGTACCAGCCGGGCGCGTCGATTCCGGCCCCGTATCCCGAGCGGCGGGCGAGCCTGCGGTGGGTCCACGGGACCCAGGTCATCTCGGTCTTCACCTTGGGCAGGCCCTTGAGGAGGGCCCGGTCGGCGGCGACGGTCGTCTTCCGGGTGAGGGCGGGGACGTGCCAGGCGCCGCAGACGACGGCGACGGCGTCGCCGAACTCCTTGCGGGCGGCGCGCAGCCGGAGCCGCATGTACGCCTCGCGGACGAGGTCGCGGGGGTGGCCGCCGTGCCCGTACGCCTCGCGGAGGGCGCCCATGGCCTCGGCGAGGGCCTCGAAGGGGGCGGTGGGGTCGCCGTCACCGCGCAGTTCGACGGCGTCCTCCCACCAGCGCTCGGCGTCGTCGTAACCGGCGGCCCTGGCGAGTTCGGCGACCGGGTCGATCCGGAGCCCGTCCCCGGGGGCCGCTTCCTCTCCGTCGTCCCAGGTGGGGTCGGAGGCGGCGAGGGTGTGGGCGGCGGGCAGGTCGACGAACCGGACGGCGGCGCCCCGGTCGAGGGCCCAGCGGATCGCGACCCACTCGGGCGAGAACTCCGCCATCGGCCAGAACGCGGCCCGCCCGGGGTCGTCCACGGCATGGGCGAGCAGCGCGACCGGCGGCCGCATGTCGGGGTCCCCGGCGAGCGCCACGAGGGCGTCGGCCTCGGCGGGTCCTTCGACGAGGACGGCGGCGGGCCGCGCCGCTTCCAGCGCGGCCCGCACCCCGCGCGCCGACCCGGGCCCGTGGTGCCGCACCCCGAGCAGGAGCGGCCCGCCACCGGTACGCGGCGCACGCCCCGCCCCCGTGTGCGCGGCGGTGTGCCCGGCGGTGCGCGCTTCGGGGCGGGCGTCGGCGGGTGAGCCGGTCCGCGCGGCGGGGCTCGTGGACGCGGCGGTGGAAGGGGTGGAAGGGGACGGGCAGGGGGACATGGCCACGGGCGTGGGCGTCATGCACTCACCTCGCGGCAGGCGCGGTAGAAGTCCTTCCAGCCGTCTCTCTCCCTGACCACCGTCTCCAGGTACTCCTGCCAGACGACCCGGTCGGCCGCCGGGTCGCGGACGACCGCGCCGAGGATGCCCGCCGCGATGTCCCCGGGGCGCAGGACGCCGTCGCCGAAGTGGGCGGCGAGGGCGAGCCCGCCCGTGACGACGGAGATCGCCTCGGCCGTGGAGAGCGTCCCCGAGGGGGACTTGACCCTCGTCCGTCCGTCGGTGGTGACCCCGTCCCGCAGCTCGCGGAAGACGGTGACGACCCGCCGGATCTCGTCGGCCCCGTCCGGGACGGCCGGCAGTTCGAGGGAGCGTCCGAGCTGCTCGACGCGGCGGGTGACGATGTCCACCTCGGCCTCGGGGCTCGCGGGCAGGGGCAGGACCACCGTGTTGAAGCGGCGGCGCAGCGCGCTGGAGAGTTCGTTGACACCGCGGTCGCGGTCGTTGGCCGTGGCGATCAGGTTGAAGCCGGGGACGGCCTGCACCTCCTGGCCCAGCTCGGGGACGGGGAGGGTCTTCTCGGACAGGATCGTGATGAGCGTGTCCTGGACGTCGGCGGGGATGCGGGTGAGCTCCTCCACCCGGGCCGTCAGGCCCTGCGACATCGCCCGCATCACGGGGCTGGGCACGAGGGCGTCCCTGCTGGGGCCGTGTGCGAGGAGCCGGGCGTAGTTCCAGCCGTACCGGACGGCCTCCTCGGGGGTTCCCGCGGTGCCCTGGACGAGGAGGGTGGAGTCTCCGCTGACGGCGGCGGCGAGGTGCTCGGAGACCCAGGTCTTGGCGGTGCCGGGCACGCCGAGGAGCAGCAGCGCCCGGTCGGTGGCGAGGGTGGTGACGGCGACCTCCACGATGCGGCGCGGTCCCACGTACTTGGGGGTGATCACCGTCCCGTCGGGGAGGGTGCCGCCGAGGAGGTAGGTGGCGACGGCCCACGGCGAGAGGCGCCAGCGGGCGGGTCGGGGCCGGTCGTCGGCGGCGGCGAGCGCGGCGAGTTCGTCGGCGAAGGCGTGCTCCGCGTGCGGCCGCAGGACCTCGGTGGCGGCCTGCGGCCGCCCCGGTCCGGTGTCCGTCTCGACACCGGAGCCGGGCTGCGCGATGGTTTCGGGCACGGGCATGGATCCCCCTCCAGATCGTTCGACCTGCTGTGCGATCCACGGTGCACCATGCCACTGACAACCGGATGTCACCGCTGGTCAGGGCCGGTTGGAGACCTGAGGAGGGGTCAGCCCACCGGATGGGGCGAGGGCGGTCGGTCCTCGCCCCGGGGGATCGGAGGTCAGCCGACGACCGGGGAGACGGCGACGCAGCCGCCCGCCATCGCCTGCTCGGCCTTGGCCTCCTTGATGACCTTGCCCTGGTAGATGACCTTGCACGTGAGGTCGGCGGGGGTGAGGGAGACGGGCATGACGGCCGGCGGCATGATGCCCTTCAGCTTCACCGTCTTCTTCCACGGCGTGGCCGGCTTCTCCTCCGACTCGACCTTCGGCGCCATCGCGGTGCCGTCACCGGCGTGGTAGCCGATGGACTCGACTCCCGTGCCGGTGACTTCGTAGGTGACCTCGTAGGACTCGGTCACGGACTTGTCGACCTGGTCGACGGCCTTCTCGGCGGCCTCCGAGCAGGCGCCGAGGCCGAGCGCGAGGCCGGCGACGGCGAGGGCCGAGACGGCGGTGCGGACGGTGCGCTTCATGGGGTTCCCCCTGGACGCGTGATGCGGATCGATTGGTCCCGGCAGGCAATCGTAAAGAGATGGTAAAGTCAAATCTCCTCCGACCACCCGCACCCCCCAACTCCCCAGGCCAGGGGCGTTGTCAGTGGCGGCGTCTACCGTCGGTGACATGAATGCCATGGGGGTCCTCGGGACGGCTGAGCAGGTGCTGGCACTGGCTCCTGACGAGGCCTCACGCAGAGCGGGGAGCAGGCTCGGCGCCGCCGGGCCGTGGTCGGGCACGGGCCGCGGCGACGGAGCCGTCTGGGGGCTGTGCAAGGGCAGCGGCACCCGGCCGTACCGGACGGTCGTCGACACCACCGGTCCGGCGTACTCGTGCGACTGCCCCAGCCGGAAGTTCCCCTGCAAGCACGCGCTCGGCCTGCTGCTGCTCCAGGCTTCCGACGGAGCGGCGATCGAGGAGTCCGCCGTGCCCGACTGGGCCGGATCGTGGCTCACCGCGCGACGCGCTCGCGCCGGGAGTACGGCCCCGACGGCCGAGAGCGCCTCCGCCGGGAGCCCGGCGGACCCCGAGGCGGCGCGCCGCAGGGCCGAGCGGAGAGCCGCCCGGATCACCTCGGGCGCGGAGGAGCTGGAGCAGCGGCTCGCCGACCTGCTGCGCGGCGGCCTGGCGTCGGCCGAGCGGTCGGGATACGGGCTGTGGGAGGAGACGGCGGCCCGCATGGTCGACGCCCAGGCGCCGGGACTCGCGGGCCGGGTGCGGGAGTTGGGGGCGATACCGGGCTCGGGGCCCGGCTGGCCGGTGCGGCTCCTGGAGGAGTGCGCGCTCACCCACCTCCTCGACCGTGCCTGGCTCACCGCCGACCGGCTGCCCCTGCCCTTCGCCACGACCGTACGGAGCCGGGTCGGCCTCACCGTCCCGGTCGACGGCGTCCCGGTGCGCGACCACTGGCTCGTCCTCGCCCAGTACGACGCGGCCGACGCCCGGCTGACCACCCGGCGCATCTGGCTGCACGGCACGACGAGCGGGCGCACGGCGCTCGTGCTGTCCTACGGCGCGGCGGGGCGCGCTCCCCAACTGGCGCTCCCCGTCGGCGCGGTGCTCGACGGCGAGCTGACCCCGCACGCGGGCTCCGGCCGGCTGCGGGCCGAGCCGGGCGAGCGGTTCGTCCCGGTCGCCGGTCCCGCCGCCCCGCCACCGGGCGGACCGGTGGGCGCGGCCCTCGACGCGTACGGCCGGGCGCTCGGCGAGGATCCGTGGCTGGACTCCTGGCCCGTGACGCTGAGCGGCGTCGTCCCCACGCGCGCGGAGTACGGCTGGCAGCTCGCCGACGCGGACGGCCGGGAGGCCCTGCCGCTGACGCCCGCCGCCCAGTCGCGGCCCGGACTCTGGCGCCTCGTCGCCCTGTCCGGCGGGACGCCGGTGACGGTCTTCGGGGAGTGCGGGCACCGGGGCTTCACCCCGCTCGCCGCCTGGTCCCCGGAGACACCGGGAGAGACCGTCCCACTCGTATGACACCCGCCGACCGCCCACCGCCCGCCCGGAGGACCTCGATGGAGACGGACATGACGACGCCGACCGGCACCGCGCCGGCGACCGGCACCACGCTGAAGGCCGGCACCACGCTGAAGGCCGGCACCACGCTGAAGGCCGTCTCCGGGACGGCCGCCGAGGACGGCGCGGACGACCTCCGGGAGCACGACACCCGGGATGGCCACACCCGGGAGGACGCCGCCCGGGACAACGACAGCCGGGAGACACGCCTCTGGGAGGAGCTCGTCACCTCGGCGCTGCTCGGTACGGACCGGCGGACGCCCGCCGCTCTCGCCGGGACGCCCGGCGCGGACGTGCCGGGCGCCCTGCTCGACGCCGCCGCGCTGCACACCGTACGACGCAGGGCGGGGCTGCGGCCCGGCCCCGCCGCGCCGCCGCCGGAGCCCGCGCCCGAGGACCCGCGCACACCGCTGCCCGAGGCGGCGCGGCGGCGGCTCGACCAACTCCTCGCCGGCCGCGCAGCGCCCTCGCCCGCCGGGCGGCGCGGCGCCGCTCCCGACCTCGCCGAACTGCTCCCGCAGTGGCTGGCCCTGGCCAACCAGCACGGGTACAAGGCTCCGCCCGCCACCCTGCCCGCCCTCCTCGACGCCGCCCGGGCCCGCACCGATCTGCGGCCCCTGGCGCTTCGGCTGGCCGGCCCGCGCGGCCTGTGGCTGGCCCGGCTCAACCCCGAGTGGAGGTTCGCCCTCCGGGGTGCGGGCGCGGGCGCCTCCCTCCCGGCCCCCGGGGACCGGGAGGGTGTGCGGGCCCTGTGGGACGAGGGCCTGTTCGCCGAGCGGGTCGCCCTGCTCGCCGCCGTACGCGCGGAGGACCCGGCGGCCGGACTCGCCCTCCTCGCGTCGACCTGGTCCGTCGAGCGGGCGGAGGACCGGCTGATGTTCCTGGACTCGCTGCGCGGCGGACTCTCCGGCGCGGACGAGGAGTTCCTGGAGGCGGCCCTCGGCGACCGCAGCCGCAACGTCCGCGCCACCGCCGCCGAGCTGCTCTCCGCCCTGCCCGCCTCGGCGCTCGCGGGACGGATGGCAGGCCGGGCCGTCACCTGCGTCGGCCTCGACCGGACGGCGGAGTCGCCGACGATCGCCGTGGAGGCCCCGCACGAGTGCGACACGGCGATGCAGCGGGACGGCCTCTCGGCGACGCCGCCCGCGGGGCGGGGCGAGCGGTCCTGGTGGCTGGGCCAGCTCGTCGAGGCCGCACCGCTCTCCTGCTGGCCGCGCAGGTTCGGGGGGCGCGGCCCGGAGGAGATAGTGGCGCTGCCGGTCGCCGACGACTGGCAGGCCGAACTGCACGCGGCGTGGTGCCGCGCGGCCGTGCGGCAGCGGGACGCGGACTGGTCGCGCGCGCTGCTCGGCTCCCCCGCGACACCGCCGGCGACGGGCCCCGGCACGTCCTCGCTGGCCGAGCGGGCCCAGCTCCTGTCGACGCTCTCCCCGGAGGAACGGGCCCGCTGGGTCGCCTCGTTCATCGCCGCCCACGGTCTGTCGGAGGCCTTCCAGCTGCTCGGCGTCTGCGAGGTGCCGTGGGCGGAGCCGCTCGGCGGGGCGGTGATCGACGCCCTCGACATCGCGCGGGAGGCGGGCAGTTACCCCTGGAGCTTCAGCGGGGTGATGGGGCTCGCGGAGCGCTGTCTCGCCCCCGAGGCGGCGGCGCAGCTGGAATCGCTGACGGCCCGACCGGACGAGGCGGAGGACTCCTCCCCCGGCGCGGGCGGCTACTGGTCCGAGGCGTTCCAGCGCCTGGTCTCCACACTCCGCCTGCGGGCGGCACTACGGGCCGAACTCACGGACCCGGCGCCCCTGCCACTGCCATCGCCGTCGGCGCCGCCGCCGACACCCTGACCCACACCGTCCCTCTCACACCAGGGGCACCCCTGTCACCGCCGAGGCAGACAGCGCCCTCACGGCAGAAGGGCCCTCCCGTAGGGGAGGGCCCGAGAAGGAACGCGGAAGCGTGAGGCGCGGAACCGTCGGGAGGGGTTACGCCGCCGCGCGGACGTTCGCGTTCACCCAGTCGACGATGGACGTCGTCGTCGCGCCCGGCGTGAAGATCTCCGCCACGCCCTTCTCCTTCAGCGGCGCGATGTCCGCCTCCGGGATGATGCCGCCGCCGAAGACCTTGATGTCCTCCGCGTCGCGGTCCTTGAGCAGCTCCAGGACCTTCACGAACAGTGTGTTGTGCGCGCCCGAGAGGATCGAGAGGCCGATGGCGTCGGCGTCCTCCTGGATCGCCGTGTCGACGATCTGCTCGGGCGTCTGGTGGAGACCGGTGTAGATGACCTCCATACCGGCGTCGCGGAGTGCCCGCGCGATCACCTTGGCCCCGCGATCGTGGCCGTCGAGACCCGGCTTGGCAACCACCACGCGGATCGGACCGGTCACACCCATCACTGCCTCCACATGCGACCCCCGCGCCTGGCGGCCGGGGAGGTGAACGAACGTTATCGCCAGCATCCCGCAAGCGCCCGTTTCGCGGTGGCGACCATGGGGGAAATCACACGTGGGACATGTTCGCTCTGCGCCGTTCCCCGCTTTCGGGCCCTCCTCCTGGGCCCACCAGCCGCAAGCGGGGCCCGGCGCACAGGGAGCCGAGACGAGGTCGCCGTGTCTCCGCGCCGCCGTTCCGCGGCGCGGAGACACGGCGTACCGGCGTACCGTTCGGCCCCGCGTGCCGTTCGGGAGGTCAGGCCATGGAGCTCACCAAGGTCACTGCCCTGATGAAGGCCACCGCCCTGGAGCTCGCGATCCTCACCGGACACCTCGTCCTGTACCCGTCCGGAATCGTGGCCGAGCGCCTCTCGCCCGCCACTCCCCCGGCGGCGCTCACCCCGGGCCGGCGCCCGGTCCTCCTGCTGCACGGCTTCGTGGACAACCGTTCGGTCTTCGTCCTGCTGCGCCGCTCCCTCACCCGGAACGGACGTCACTCCGTCGAGTCACTCAACTACTCACCGCTCACCTGCGACCTGCGGACCGCCGCCGAGCTGCTCGGCCGCCGGGTGGACGAGATCCGCGCCCGCACCGGACACGCCGAGGTCGACATCGTCGGGCACAGTCTGGGCGGGCTCATCGCCCGCTATTACGTACAGCGGCTCGGCGGTGACAGCCGGGTACGGACCCTGGTCATGCTCGGCACCCCGCACTCCGGCACCACTGTGGCCCCGCTCGCCGACGCCCATCCGCTGGTGCGGCAGATGCGCCCCGGCTCGGCGGTGCTGCGGGAGCTGGCGGGACCGTCGCCCGGCTGCCGGACCCGGTTCGTGAGCTTCTGGAGCGATCTCGACCAGGTGATGGTGCCGGCGGAGACCGCGCGCCTCGACCACCCCGACCTGCTCGTGCACAACGTCCGCGTCAGCGGGATCGGCCATCTCGCGCTGCCCGTGCACCCGACGGTGGCCACCGGGGTCCGGGAGGCCCTGGACGCGGGCGGGCCGGAGGCCTCGGGCCGGCGGGAGGAGGAGCCGGGCGCCACGTCCGTCGCGTGACACTCCGGGACCGCCCTTCGAACGCTCATCGAACACAAGGCCAAAGCTCTCTCCGTGAGCTGGCGAAACACAGCCGATTGCCCGTTTCCTGTGGGCCCCGACCCCTTCGAAGATTGTCGGCTGCGCATACCGCCGGGTACAGTCGCGCCACTGCTTACCCCCGGGACACCCTCGACGGGCCCGCCCCGGACTGGTCCTGTTGCCGAGGCGAGAGAGACGTTGGTGAACGACCAGCACCCCCACGCCGGGTACGCCGGAGACGGCGCCCACACCACCGGCAGTTTCGCCATCGACCCGCTCTTCGGCGCCTACGCCGACGGTCAGGCGGACCAGAGCGGCCAGTGGAATCTCGGCGGGTACGACGCCACCGGCGCGTACGGAACCAGGGGGCAGTACGACACCACGCAGTACGACACCACAGGGCAGTACGCCGCCACGGGCCAGTACGACACGACCGGCCAGTGGGACACGACCGGGCAGTGGAACACCACCGGCGCGTACGCCACGGCGACCGCGCAGCAGGACACGCCCCCCTCGTACGACGCCACCGCGCGGTACGAGACGGCCGCCGCGTACGACGCCGCCCCCTCGTACGACACCACCGGCCAGTGGGACGCCTCAGCCTGGACCGAGGCCCAGCACACCGGCCAGTACGAGACCCTCCACTCCGGGGCCTACGCCGCCCAGGGCGCGTACGGCTACGAGGCCTACGACGCCACCGGCCAGTGGGCCGCCCCCGCCTTCGCGACCGACACCGGAGCCTACGACGCGACCGCGTGGAACCAGGCGGCCGCCGAGGACGGGCCGGTCGTCCCCCACCAGTACACGCCGCAGGCCGAGCAGGAGTACACCCCGCAGGCCGAGCACACCGCGGAGTTCGCGTTCGAGTACGTCCCCGAGACCGAGGCGGACTCCGCCGAGGCCGCCGCGGACCTCGACGACGTCCAGGCCGCCCACGACCTCGGCGACGACCGCGACCCGTCGTTCGGCGACATCGACGACCGTGACGGCGACGCCGACGCTGACGATCAGCCCGCCGTCGAGGTCCGCACGGACCCCTCCGTCGCCGGGCGCCCCGTGCGCCGCTCCTCCGGCGGCAGCCGCGGCCGTCGCCGCACCCCCACCAAGCGCTCCGCGCTGCTGACCGTCGCCGTCCCCTCCGCCTGCGTCATGGGGGTCGCCGGCATCGCCGCCGCCTCCGTCGGCGGACTCACCGGGACCGCCGACGGCGGGCAGAAGGACGACACCACCTCGCTCGCCGCGGCCGACTCGGCCTCCGTCAAGCAGGTCGCCGCCAATAACGCGCTCGACACCCAGCTCGCCGCGCTCAGCGCCGACGCCCGCGACTTCGGCGACCGCGCCAGCCGCACCCAGGAACGCATCGACCTCAAGGCCCGCCAGGCGGCCGAGAAGAAGAAGCGCGAGGAGGAGGCGGCCCGCAAGGAGGCCGCGCGCCCCAAGTTCAGCCTGCCGGTCAAGCTCCACCAGCTCAGCGCGCGCTTCGGGCAGTCGGGCGTCAACTGGATGTCCGTACACACCGGCATCGACTTCCCCGTGATGACCGGCACGCCCGTGATGGCCGCGACCGACGGCACCGTCCGCACCCAGCTCAACAGCGCCTACGGCAACATGGTGATCGTGACCGCCCCCGACGGCACCGAGACCTGGTACTGCCACCTCAGCAGCGCCAAGGTCCGCTCCGGCCATGTGAAGGCCGGCGAGGTCATCGCGTACTCCGGCGACTCCGGCAACTCCACCGGCCCGCACCTCCACTTCGAGGTCCGGCCGGGCGGCGGCTACGCGATCGACCCGCTGGCCTGGCTGCGCAGCCACGGCCTCGACCCGACCAGCTGACCTCCCGCCCCACCCCTTTCGCGCGTACGAGAGCGGGCCCCGGCCGAAGCCGGGGCCCGCTCTCGTCGTCGCCTGTCCTACAACTTCTCGACCGGCGCGTACCGCAGGAGCAGCCGCTTCGGCTTCTCGTCGCCGAAGTCGATCGTGGCCTGGGCGTCCGCGCCCGCACCGGTCACCGTCATGACCGTGCCGAGCCCGAACTGGTCGTGCGTGACCCGGTCACCGATCTGCAGGGAGATCACCGGCTTCTCCCCGGCGCGCCGGGTCGCGAAGCCCGAGGGACCCGAGCGCGAACGCGAGGAGGAGAGCGAGGAGGTGATCCCCGAGGTCGGCCCGGCGGGCTTCGCCATCGGACCGGTCCGCTTCCACTCCAGGTACGCGGGCGGGATCTCCTCCAGGAAACGCGACGCCGGGTTGTACGAGGGCTGGCCCCACGCGCTGCGCATCGACGAGCGGGTGAGGTAGAGCCGCTCACGCGCGCGCGTGATGCCGACATACGCGAGGCGCCGCTCCTCCTCCAGCTCCTTGGCCTGGCCGAGGGCGCGCATGTGCGGGAAGACGCCGTCCTCCATGCCGGTGAGGAACACCACCGGGAACTCGAGGCCCTTGGCGGTGTGCAGCGTCATCAGCGTGATGACGCCCCGGCCCTCCTCGTCCTCGTCCGGGATCTGGTCGGAGTCCGCGACGAGCGCGACCTTCTCCAGGAACTCGGCGAGGGTGGCGGGCTCCTCGCCGCGCTCCTGCTCGAACTCCAGCGCCACGGCGGCGAGTTCCTGGAGGTTCTCGATCCGGGTCTCGTCCTGCGGATCGGTCGAGGCCTGGAGCTCGGCCAGATAGCCCGTGCGCTCCAGGACCGCCTCCAGGACGACGGCGGGGCCGGCGCCGGACTCGACGACGGTGCGCAGCTCGTCCATGAGCGCGTTGAACCGCTTGACCGCGTTCGCCGAGCGCGCGGCCATGCCGTACGCCTCGTCGACCCGCTTGAGCGCCTGCGGGAAGGTGATCCTCTCGCGCAGGGAGAGGGCGTCGATCATCGCCTCGGCGCGCTCGCCGATGCCCCGCTTGGGGACGTTGAGAATACGGCGCAGCGGAACGTTGTCCTCGGGGTTGGCGAGGACGCGCAGGTAGGCGAGGACGTCACGGACCTCCTTGCGCTCGTAGAAGCGCACCCCGCCGACGACCTTGTAAGGCAGTCCGACCCGGATGAAGATCTCTTCGAAGACACGGGACTGGGCGTTGGTCCGGTAGAAGACGGCGACGTCCCCGGCCTTGGCCTCGCCCGCGTCCGTGAGCCGGTCGATCTCGTCGGCGACGAACTGGGCCTCGTCGTGCTCGGTGTCGGCGACGTAGCCGGTGATCTGCGATCCCGCGCCCGCGTTGGTCCAGAGGTTCTTGGGGCGACGGGACTCGTTGCGCTCGATGACGGCGTTGGCCGCGGAGAGGATCGTCTGCGTGGAGCGGTAGTTCTGCTCCAGGAGGATCGTCGTCGCGTCCGGGTAGTCCTCCTCGAACTGGAGGATGTTGCGGATGGTCGCGCCGCGGAAGGCGTAGATCGACTGGTCGGCGTCACCGACGACGCAGAGTTCGGCCGGGCCGAGATCCTCGTAGCCCGTGCCGACGAGCTCCCGTACGAGGGTGTACTGGGCGTGGTTGGTGTCCTGGTACTCGTCGACGAGCACGTGGCGGAAGCGGCGGCGGTAGTGCTCGGCGACGTCGGGGAACGCCTGGAGCAGGTGGACCGTCGTCATGATGATGTCGTCGAAGTCCAGGGCGTTGGCCTCGCGCAGCCGCGCCTGGTACATCCGGTACGCCTCGGCGAGCGTCTTCTCGAAGCCGTCGACGGCCTGGTCGGCGAAGGTCTCCTCGTCGATCAGCTCGTTCTTGAGGTTCGAGATCTTGGCGCTGAAGGACTTCGGCGGGAACTTCTTCGGGTCGAGGTCCAGGTCGCGGCAGACCAGGGACATCAGCCGCTTGGAGTCGGCGGCGTCGTAGATCGAGAAGGAGGAGGTGAAGCCGAGGCGCTTCGACTCACGGCGCAGGATGCGGACACAGGCGCTGTGGAAGGTCATCACCCACATCGCGTTGGCCCGCGGGCCGACGAGCTGCTCGACGCGCTCCTTCATCTCGCCGGCGGCCTTGTTGGTGAAGGTGATCGCCAGTATCTGGCCGGGGTGGACGTGCCGCGTGCCCAGCAGGTGGGCGATGCGGTGGGTCAGCACCCGGGTCTTGCCGGAACCGGCGCCGGCGACGATGAGCAGCGGGGTGTCGGTGTGGACGACGGCGGCGCGCTGCTCCTCGTTCAGCCCCTCCAGGAGCGCGGCGGGGTCCACGACGGGGCGGGGGTGGCCGTCACGGTAGTGGGAGTCCCGGGCGGGCGGGGGCACGTCGAAGTGCTCCCCGAAGAGGTCGTGAGGGACCTCCTCCACGGCCGGGGAGCCATGGTGGTCGTCCTCGGGGTGGGGCGGGGGCTCCTCCGAGGAGTGGTTCATCTGGAGACCGGCCAGGAAGCTGTCGTCAAAGAGGCTGCTCATCGCCTCACGAGTCTAGGACGCCCCACCGACATCCGGGCCCGCCTTCGGCAGCCGCCTTCGTCACCCGCCTGCGGAACCGGTCACCTCCACGAGGTCGTGCGGCGGCCCCGACGGGGCCGCGGCTCAGCTCCGGAGGGTGGCGCGGCTCAGGTCCAGGGGGTGGCGGCCCAGGTCCAGAGGGTGGCGCGGCTCAGGTCCAGAGGGTGGCGATGAAGATGTTCGCCGTGGTCAGGGCGCCGACGGCGGCGAAGAGACCCTTGCCGACCCTCTCCTCGTCCCGCTTGACGTAGACGAGGCCGAGGACGACGACGAGGATCGCGAGCTTGATGCCGACCTTGAGGTTGTTCACGGTCTGGTCGTCGGCCTGGTTGAGTCCGACGAGCGCGACGCCCGTCACCAGCATGGTCAGCGCGCCGTGCAGCATCGCGGGGGTGAAGCGTGCCGTACCGGCCCCCATCGCCTTCATCTGGGTGAGGAAGCCTCCGAGCAGGGAAGCGATACCGATGATGTGCAGGGCGACGAAGACATTGATGAGTACGTCCATGGGGCGGAGCCTAACCGGGGCCCCGGCAGCGTCCCCCGGCCGGGTCCACCGGGGCCGTAGCACCGTCCCCCGGCCGGGACCATCAGGGCCGTAGCACCGTCCCCCGGCCGGGGCCACCGGCTCCGGCACTTCGGTCGGTCGGCCGCAGGAATGCCCTCCGGCCCGCACCTCGGGCGAAAGAGACCGGTCCCCGATCGTCAACTGTCGCCAATAGCGGTCAACTCGCCGCCCGGGCGTGACCCCAGGTTTAGCGTCCTCCACCAGGTGGCCGGCTCCCCACCACCGCCGGCGATCCGGCGGCTGTCGGTCACCCCCGCCGAGAAAACCCGGCGGCGGCCCGCTCCCCTGTGCGGGCCGCCGCCGGCCCGGCGGGCCCGTCCCCCAGGCAGAGGATGTGACCCGCCCTCGTGGCAGCACACCGAAAACCCAAGCAGTCGCCCCTCGGTGGCCAGGCGGTCCGCACCGCCGCCACCCTCGCCCTCGCCTCCGCCGCCACCGCCACCCTCTTCGACGGATCGGGCCACGCGGAGCCCCGGCCCACCACCGCCCAGGTCAAGGCGAAGGTCGACCGGCTCTACGAGGAGGCCGGGGTCGCGACCGAGCGGTACAACGGGGCCAAGGAGAAGGCGGACGAGGCCCGCGCCGGCTTCGAGCGACTTCGTGACGAGGCCGCCCGCAGGACCCAGCGCCTCAACACCGCGCGGGAGCGGCTCGGGGCCATGGCCGCCGCCCAGTACCGCTCCGGCGGCCTCGACCCCGCCGTACAGCTCGCCCTCACCTCCCACCCCGACGACTACCTGGAGCGGGCCGCGCTCGCCGAGAAGGCCGGGGACCGGCAGGCGGCCGTGGTGAGCGCCGTACGACGTGAGCTCGCCGCGATCCGGCAGCTGCGGGGCGAGTCCACGGGGCACCTGGACACGCTGCGCGAGCACGAGACGGAGCTACGGCGGCAGAAGGCGGCCGTGCTCGACAAGCTCCGGGCGGCCCGGACCCAGCTCGCCCGGCTGACCGCGGAGGAACGGGCCCGGTACGAGGCGGCCGCCGCGAGCCGCGGTGGCACCGCCACCTCTGTCGGCAACAGCGATACGACTCCCGCGGCCACGTCCGGCGGCTCCACGACGGAGCGGGCCGACCGTTCCTCGGGTGGCGAGCGCGGACCGGTGACCGCCCCCGGCACGCGGGCCGCCCAGGCCATCTCCTTCGCCCGCGCCCAGCTCGGCAAGCCCTATGTGTGGGGGGCGACGGGCCCCTCCGGGTACGACTGCTCGGGCCTCACACAGGCGGCCTGGCGCGCCGCCGGCGTCACCCTGCCCCGCACCACGTACACCCAGATCAACGCCGGCCGGCGCGTCTCCCGAGCCCAGCTCGCCCCAGGTGACCTGATCTTCTTCTACTCCGGCATCAGCCACGTCGGGCTCTACATCGGCGGCGGCCAGATGATCCACGCCCCCCGACCGGGCGCCCCGGTACGGGTCGCCCCGATCGACGAGATGCCCTTCGCGGGAGCGACCCGCGTCGGCTGAGGGCTCCCCTCCGCTCGGTCCGGCCACCGCCCGCGCGTACGGGCGGTCGGCGGGCCTCAGACCAGGCGGCGGGCGGTGGCCCAGCGGGTCAGCTCGTGGCGGTTGGAGAGCTGGAGCTTCCGCAGCACCGCCGAGACGTGCGACTCGACCGTCTTCACCGAGATGTAGAGCTGCTTGGCGATCTCCTTGTACGCGTACCCACGGGCGATCAGGCGCAGCACCTCGCGCTCCCGCTGGGTCAGCCGGTCCATGTCCTCGTCCACCGGAGGCGCGTCCGTCGAGGCGAAGGCGTCCAGGACGAACCCGGCGAGCCTCGGGGAGAACACGGCGTCGCCCTCCTGGACCCGGAAGATCGAGTCGACCAGATCCGTGCCGGTGATCGTCTTCGTGACATAGCCACGGGCACCGCCACGGATCACTCCGATCACGTCCTCGGCCGCGTCCGAGACCGACAGGGCGAGGAAGCGGACCGGATCCTCCGTCGCGCCCATCAGGCTGGTGCAGCGACGCAGCACCTCCACCCCGCCGCCGCCCGGGAGATGCACGTCGAGGAGGACGACCTCGGGGCGGGTCGCCGTGATGACGGTGACCGCCTGGTCGACGTCGGCGGCCTCACCGACCACCTCGACGCCGGTGACCTCGGTCCGGCCGATCTCGGCCTGGACTCCCGTACGGAACATCCGGTGGTCGTCGACGAGCACCACCCGCACCCGGCGCTCCGTACCCGCCGCCCCCGCTTCGGTCACTGCCCCGGTCTCGTCGCTCATCCGTCCGCCCTCTCCATCTCAAGCTCCACTTCGGTGCCCCCGCCCGGCACGGACCGCAGCCGGGCCGTGCCGCCGTTGCGCTGCATCCGACCGATGATCGATTCTCGTACGCCCATCCTGTCCTCGGGCACCGCGTCCAGGTCGAATCCCGGCCCCCGGTCGCGCACCGAGACGAAGACCGTGCGTCCCTCCACCTCGGCGTACACCTGCACGGCCCCACCCTCGCCACCGTACTTGGCGGCGTTGACCATCGCCTCGCGCGCGGCCTGCATCTGCGCGACCAGTCCGTCGTCGAGCGGGCAGTCGCCGACGACGACCACCTCCAGCGGGACCCCGTGGTTGTCCTCGACCTCGGCCGCGGCCTTCTTCACCGCCTCGGCGAGGGTCTCGGGCTCCTCGTCCTTGCCAGTGCCCTCGGGCTTGTAGAGCCAGTTCCGCAGCTCCCTCTCCTGGGCGCGGGCGAGGCGGCGGACCTCGCCGGCGTCCTCGGCGTTGCGCTGGATCAGGGTCAGGGTGTGCAGCACGGAGTCGTGGACGTGGGCCGCGACCTCGGCACGCTCCTGGGCGCGGATGCGCATGGTCCGCTCCTCCGTGAGGTCCTGCGACATCCGGACCAGCCAGGGGCCGGCGAGCAGGGCTATGCCGGTGAGGACCGCCAGGGCCGCGGTGAGGGCCGTGCCCAGCTGGGCGACCGAGCCGCGGACCACCACGAAGACGGCGAGGCCGGTACCGACCAGGGCGACGCCGACGAGACCGCGGGTGATGCGGAAGGCGCGGCTGTGCCGGCCCGCGTCGGTCCAGGTGGCCCGGCGCGCGTTGTCCGCCTGGCGCCAGACCACGGCGGCGCCGACGGAGATGAGGAGCAAGGGCCAGATGTACCGCCAGGACTGGCTGTCCAGGCTGATGCTCTGCACCAGGAGTGCGACGCCCACCGCGAGGGTTATCAGGGCGAGTATCTGTCCCCGGTCGGGCGTGCGCAGTCTGCGCCGACCGTCCGGGGTGGTCTCGAACACGGGGCGCGGGACGTTCTTCCCGCCGACGCCGAGAGGGACGACGATCCAGAAGGCCGCGTAGAGCAGGAGACCGAGGCCGTCCATGAAGAAGAGGACCACGAAGATCACTCGCACCCAGACGACCGGGAGGCCGAGGTGTCCCGCGAGACCGCGGGCGACACCACCGAGCCACCGCCCGTCGGCGCTGCGGTAGAGCCGGCGCACGGGCAGTTCGTCGGTGTCGGTGACGCGAGCGGTTGCGGACATGCACCGATCGTCACACGTTCGGCCCGCCCGGGACATCAGGGTCGGCCCTGAGATCTTCCCTGGTACCGCCTCGGGGAGGACGGGGCGCCGAATATCAGGGTCGGGCCAGGGTCGGCCCCGGTGCCGCTCGGCGTCACGGGCCGTCACCATGGACACATGACGAGTTCGATGCCTTCGCAGCACGAGGCCCCGCCGACGGCGGAGGCCGTTCCCGCCCCGCCCCTGCGGCGTTCGCGCGGCAGCAAGGTCGTGGGCGGGGTCTGCGGCGGTCTCGGCCGGTACTTCGACATCGACCCGGTGATCTTCCGCGTCGCGGTCGGTGTGCTGGCGGTGCCGGGGGGCCTCGGTCTGATCCTCTACGGCTTCGCCTGGCTGCTGATCCCGCTCGTGGGCGAGGAGGAGAACGAGGGGCGCAGGCTGCTGACCGGCCGGGTCTCCGGTGCCACGCTGGCCGCCATATTGATGGCCCTGGTGGGCTGCGGAATCTTCCTGTCGATGCTGCACAGCGGCACGATGCTGGGCTCCGCCCTCCTGGTGGCGCTCGTGGTCTCCACGGCGGCCGCCTGGTCGCGGCGTCGGCGGACCGGTGTCGCGGAGCCCGAGGGCCGGCCGGAATCGGCGCCCATCGGCAAGACGGGCGCCGAGGCCCCGCCGGAGACCAAGGCCCCGCCGCTGGTCGAGTTCACCTCCTGGTGGAAGGACCCGATAGTCAAGGACGGCTCGACGGGCAAGGTGGCCGTGGGCTACCTGTGGGGGCCGCACGGCGTCCTGGACGAGAAGGGACGGGTGGGCGGCAAGGTGCCGAAGCCCGGCGACCAGTGGGGTCCCGACCCCACGCCCCCCGGACGCCCCAAGCCCTCGGTCCGGCGAAGCCCGCGGTCCATCGCCGGTCTCGTCCATCTGCTCGCCACGGTCGCGGCCGTGCTCGGTACCGCTCTCACCTGGGAGACCGAGCCGCTGGGCACGAGCCTGCAGACAGGACTGGTCGCCGCCCTCGCGGTGTTCGGCCTCGGCCTGGTCGTCAGCAGCTTCCTCGGCCGGACCGGGTTCGGCACGGTCTTCCACACCGTGATCACGGCGGGCCTGCTCGCGCTGGCGACGGCGCTGCCCCATCAGATCAGCACGGAGTGGATGCGGGAGACGTGGAAGCCGGCGTCCGTCGCCGCCGTGCAGCCGCACTACGAGGTGGGCACCGGGGTCGGCACCCTCGACCTGTCGAAGCTCCCGGTCCCGGCCGGTACGACCGTCTCGACGACGGCGGAGGTGGGCGCGGGACAGCTCAAGGTGATCGTCCCCAGAGACGCGGTCGTGAAGCTCCGCGCCCAGGTGGGACTCGGCGATATGCAGCTGCCCGGCGAGCCGCCCAACGACATCGACGTCTCACCGGATCGCGACGTGACCCGGACGCTCGACCCGCCGACCGGGACCACCCCGGCGGGCACCCTGGACCTCTCTCTCGAGGTCGGTATCGGACAGGTGGAGGTCACCCGTGCTGCTTCATGAGTTCCGTCCCGGCCGGCTGCTCGCGGGCCTCACGGCCCTGGCGCTGGCCGCGGTCTACGCGGGCGACGCCGCAGGCGCCTGGACGACCCCGTGGTACGCGGTGATCCCGCTGCTCTGCGGCGGTCTGGGGCTGGCCGGCCTCGCGAGCTGGGTCGCCTATCGAATACGGCGCCGGTCGGCGAGGAGCCTGTCCAGCGACAGCACGGCCGCCCCGGCCAGTACCAGCGGGAGCCAGGCCATCAAGTAGGCGAGGTCGTTGCCGAGGTAGTACGGGTCCACCTGCCAGCTCACCGTCAGCCAGAGACTCAGAGACAGCAGCGCGCCTCCGAGGGCCGCCAGGCGGGCGAAGAGACCGAGCAGGGTCCCGATCCCGACGGCGAGCTCACCGAAGGCGATGGCGTACCCGAAGCCGGTCGGGTTGTTGAGGGCGAGGTCGACCAGGGCGGGGACGGCCGAGGTGTCCCGGACACCGCGCATCGTCTCGCCGATGGAGCCGCTGCCGGTGTCGGAGAAGAAGGCCGAGTCGGTGAGCTTGTCGAGCCCGGCGTAGACGAACGTGACGCCGAGGAAGATCCGGAGCGGAAGGAGCGCGTAGCGGGAGCCGGTCGCCTTCCACCGGTCGAGGGTGGCCCGCCCCCCGGCACGGCGGCCCGCCTCTCCGGATCCACCCGCACGGCCCGCACCGGCCACGCCGCCCGTACCCGCCGCGGTGCCCGTACCGTCGCCATGCGTACCGGCCACGGCGCCCGTGCCGCCAGCACCGGCCACGCCGCCCGTACCGTCGCGAGGCGTGCCGGCCACGCCGCCGGTACCGTCCTCGGCGTCCGCGCCGCCGCCGGTCACGCGGTCCGGGTCATCGGCCCCGTCGGCCGTGCCGTCCGCCCGGCTCGCGTGTCCCGTCATCGCCGGCCACCTCTCCTCGCCCCGTACGACTGTTCGCGGAACGATTCTCCTCGCACCTGCGCCCGGGGGATACGGGAAGGGGGCCGGACGATCAGTCCACGACGTCGATCGTGACCCGATTGGTCTCGACGCCGGCCGCCGTGACGACCGAGACCTCCACCCGTCCGGGTTCCACGTCCGCCGGGAGGGGAACGGTCAGGGCGGCGTCCGTGGGGTTGGCGAAGCCGCCGGGGACGGGGACCAGGGGGACGTGGGCGTGGACGGCTCCGATGCGGACGACCAGACGGGTCAGCGGGTCGGGGGCGCCGGCACCGGGCGGGACGAGACCGCAGCCGCGGATCTCGATGTCGTCGCCCGTGCGGATCGGGGCGTCGAGGTCGCCGGCCTCCCGGGAGCGGACCACGGAGTGGATCGTGGGGCGGACCCCCTCGGCGCACTTGGCAGCGAGGTGCCAGGCCGCCGAGACGGCGAGGAGGAGCACCAGGGACCAGGGCACCTCGGGAAGCCCGGCGGGGGTGCGGGCGAGGCCGGCGGCCGCCAGGGCGAGGACGCAGCCGGAGACGAGGAGGTACTGGACGTCGGCGAGGCTCGCTCGGCCGCTGTCGTCGCAGAGCAGGTCGGCGGCGCGGGGACGGTCGGCGCGGACCTTCTGGAGGCGGCCGGCCGCGATCCCCGCGGTGACGACGAGACGGGCGGTGACGGTGACGGTGGACACCAGGGCGAGGACGGTCAGCAGCCTCGCGCCGCGGGCCAGGCCGAAGGCCGTCGCGCCCGGCGACAGGAATGCCAGGAAGAGGAGGGTGTAGCCGAGGAACAGGAGCCAGCCGGCGGCGACGGCACGGGTGGTGGAGAGCCGGTGGTCCTCGCCGATCAGCGGGGCGAGGAGACCGCCCCGGGAGCGGTGGGTGTGGGCGGCCGCGCTGAGGAGGGCGGCGAGGACCAGGGCGGTGCAGAGGCCGGCCGTACGGGCGCCGGTCCAGGCGCCGCCGATCGCGGTGAGTGCCTGGCCGAGGAGGAGGGCGAGCGTGGCGCCCCAGACGGCCACGAGGCCGCCTCGCCGGACCCGGTCGAGCCAGGCCACCCCGGCCTCCCGGCCGTGGACGGCCACGGCGCGGGCGGACTGGGCGAGTTCGTCGGAGACCCACTGCCGGGCGGCGACCGGGGAGTGGGCGACGGCTGCGGGGACGCCGTGTCCGGCGGCGAGTTCGTCTCGCCGGGCGAGGAAGGCGGCGACCGCGCGCCGGTGGCCGGCCTGCCCGCAGTGGGCGCAACCGGCACAGGCCGTCGCGTGCTCGCCGTACTGTCTCGCCTCTTGAACCGCCACGGTGCTCACTTCCCGAGCTCGCTTCACGACACCGGTGCGTCCCGAAGGGTCAACCAGCCTTTTATTCCACGGAATTGTGTCGCACCGGCGGCTTCCGCGCCTGCCGCGTGCGCCCCGCCGGAGAGTGATTGGCGCGCCATCTCATTGACGTACAGAAGGGTGAAGCGATGGTGTTACGACAGGAGTTCGGGCTCCGCTCGGCTGATCCTGCGCCAGAGCGGCTGGTAGTTGATCCAGGCGACGAGGTCGCTGCCGAGCTGTTCGCGGGTGGCGACGGCCTCGCGGTGGTCGATCAGGACCGGTTTCCCGGCCGCCCGCGCGGTCAGCTGGACCTGGGCGCAGCGCTCCAGGGCGATGAACCACCAGGCGGCCGCGTCGACGGAGGTGCCGACGGTGAGCAGTCCGTGGTTGCGGAGCACGATCGCCTTGAACGTGCCGAGGGCGACGGCGATCCGGCGCCCCTCCTCGGTGTCCACGGTGACGCCGGTGTAGGCGTCGTAGAGGGCGTGGTCCTGGTAGAAGGCGCAGGCCTCCTGGGTGATCGGGTCGAGGAGTTCGCCGAGCGCGGCGAGCGCCCGGCCGTGGAGGGAGTGGGTGTGGGCGACGGCGACGGCGTCGGGCCGGGCCCGATGGACCTGGGCGTGGACGGTGAACGCCGCCTGGTTGACGTGCTGGCCGCCCCGGAGGACCTGGCCGTCGCCGTCGACCAGGATGAGGTCGCTCGCGGTCACCTCCTCGAAGGGCGCTCCGAAGGGGTTCACCCAGAAACAGTCGGGGTACTCGGGGTCGCGTGCGGTGATGTGGCCCGAGACGCCCTCCTCGTACCCGAACCGTCCGAAGACCCGGAGCGCTCCCGCGAGTCGCTGTTTGCGGTGGACGCGTTCCTCGTCGGCCGTCGCGTGGACGGGCGGCATGGCGAAGTGGAGCCGCTCGACGGGTACGGGGTCGGGTATCACGCTCATGCGCCGGAAGGTAACGCCCGGCCGGGCAAGTCACCAGAGCCCGGACACGACGAGCCCGAACGCGCCGGGACCGGACGCGCCGAACCCCGACCCCACGAGCCCGATCGTGCCCGCCCCGGCCCCGTCCCGGCCGCGCCCCGGCCCCGGCCCCGGCGCGACGAAGCCGCCGTCCCGGTGGCCCGGGGCGGCGGCTTCAGAGGGCTGCGGGAGCGGCTACTCCCACTCGATGGTGCCCGGCGGCTTGCTGGTGACGTCGAGGACGACCCGGTTGACGTCCGCGACCTCGTTGGTGATGCGGGTCGAGATCTTGGCGAGCACGTCGTACGGCAGACGCGACCAGTCGGCCGTCATGGCGTCCTCGGAGGAGACGGGGCGCAGCACGATCGGGTGACCGTAGGTGCGGCCGTCGCCCTGGACGCCCACGGAGCGGACGTCGGCGAGCAGGACGACCGGGCACTGCCAGATCTCGCGGTCGAGGCCGGCCGCGGTGAGCTCCTCGCGGGCGATGGCGTCGGCCTCGCGCAGCAGGTCCAGGCGCTCCTTGGTGACCTCGCCGACGATGCGGATGCCGAGGCCGGGGCCGGGGAAGGGCTGGCGCTGGACGATCTCCTCGGGCAGGCCGAGTTCCTGGCCGACCATGCGGACCTCGTCCTTGAAGAGCTGGCGCAGCGGCTCGACGAGCTCGAACTCCAGGTCCTCGGGGAGGCCGCCCACGTTGTGGTGGGACTTGATGTTGGCGGTGCCGGTGCCGCCGCCGGACTCGACGATGTCCGGGTAGAGCGTGCCCTGGACGAGGAAGGCCACTTCCTCGCCGTCGGCGGCGCCCTCGGCGACGATGTCGGCCTGCGCCTGCTCGAAGACGCGGATGAACTCACGGCCGATGATCTTGCGCTTGGTCTCCGGGTCGGAGACGCCGGCGAGAGCGGTGAGGAAGCGGTCCTGCGCGTCGACGACCTTCAGGTTGACGCCGGTGGAGGCGACGAAGTCCTTCTCGACCTGCTCGGTCTCGCCCTTGCGCATGAGGCCGTGGTCGACGTACACGCAGGTGAGCTGCGAGCCGATGGCCTTCTGCACGAGGGCGGCCGCCACGGCGGAGTCGACACCGCCGGAGAGACCGCAGACGGCGCGCTTGGTGCCGACCTGGGCGCGGATGGCCGCGACCTGCTCCTCGATCACGTTGCCCGTGGTCCAGCTGGGCTCGATGCCGGCGCCGCGGTAGAGGAAGTGCTCCAGGATCTGCTGGCCGTGCGTGGAGTGCAGCACCTCGGGGTGGTACTGGACGCCGTAGAGCTTCTTCTCGTCGTTCTCGAAGGCGGCGACCGGCACGACGTCCGTGGACGCGGTGACGGAGAAGCCCTCGGGGGCGGCGGAGCAGGCGTCGCCGTGCGACATCCACACGGACTGCTCGACCGGGGTGCCCTCGAAGAGGGTGGAGCCGGCCCTGGAGACGTGCAGCTCGGTGCGGCCGTACTCGCGGGCACCGGTGTTGTCGACGGTGCCACCGAGGGTCGTCGCCATCAGCTGGAAGCCGTAGCACATGCCGAAGACGGGGACGCCCGCCTCGAAGATCGCGCGGTCGAGGCGGGGGGCGCCTTCCGCGTACACGGAGGACGGGCCGCCGGAGAGGATGATCGCCTTCGGGTTCTTGGCCAGCATCTCGGCCACCGGCATGGTGGACGGGACGATCTCGCTGTAGACCCGGGCCTCACGGACGCGGCGGGCGATGAGCTGGGCGTACTGGGCGCCGAAGTCGACAACGAGGACTACGTCCGGGTTGGTGACGTCGGGCGCGGCAGCGGGGGTCGCTGATGACACTACGGCGGCCTTCCGGCGGTAGGAGGAGGGTCCCCCGAAGGGGGGTGCTATTTGTCGATTCTACCGGCGCGCCGGTGACGTTTTTCGTCTCACCATCCGAACCCGGGTTGGCCCCTGCCCGGCGGCGGGGTCCATACTGTCGCCATGCGCGAGCTCACGACCTTCGTCTTTACCTATGGCAACCGGCCCACCGGCTGCCATGGTCGTGCTGCTTGAGCAACTGACAAGCGACTTCCCAGGCGCCCCGGGCCGACAGGCCCGGGGCGTTCTGTCGTTCCCGGGCCGGTTCGCTCCAGGGCATCCGACACCTCAGGAGCCCCACCATGACGACGAACACCGCCACCCCCGAGAAGACCGGCGCCCGCACCGACGAGGCGGCGGCGCTGATCGGTGACTCCCGTGAGCGGATCGACGCGCTCGACGATCGGATCATCGGTCTCATCCAGGAACGGATGGCCGTCTCGGCCGTCATCCAGGAGGCGCGGATCTCCTCCGGCGGCCGCCGGGTGAACCTCAACCGCGAAATGGAGGTCCTCGGCCACTACCGGGACGCGCTGGGCAAGCCGGGTACGGCGCTCGCGATGACGATGCTGGAGTTGTGCCGGGGGCGCATCTGAGTGGGTGCCCGGATCTGAGTTCGGGCTCGCTCTCACCCGTACGGCGCGTGACCGGCTCCGACCTGTCTTCGTTGGTCCAGGTGTCCGTGCCAGCCAGGGGCGGGCCGTTAAGAAACCACGCGTGGCTTCGCTGGGGCGTGTGGCGTACCTCCGGTACGTCGTGGGACCTCGCACCAGCGCTTGTGACCGGGCAGCAGGGGACAGCAGCCCGGTCGCCCAGAAGGAGCGGTCGGTCCCGGGGACGCCCGGGGCCGGCCGCAACCGGCTCAGACAGTGCACTTCTCCGAAGACGTCCCCCACCCTCCCGCTCCCATCTCCTCCCGCGGCGCAGTCCCCCGGCACCGCTCCCACCCCTCCTCGCGGCGCAACCCCCCGGCGCCGCCCCCGCTCGGCACCGCCGCTGCCCTGACACCGGTGCCGACCTCAAGGGCCCCGTGCCGCGACCGGAATCGCGCCACGGGGCCCTTGCCCGCGCCCGCCTCATATGTGACACGCGTCACATGAAGATCTCGTGCAACCGCTACAACCTTCTCCGCCGATGGCGGGTCATCTATGCAGCAACACCAAAGCTGGTGGGGGCGCTGCACTCGGAGGGGGGTGCAGCGCCCTTTCCTGTGTTCTGAGCCCGGAACGGCGTCAGGCCGTGCCGGGCCCGACCGGCGTCATGCCTTCTTCGGCGGGACCGCGGGCATGCCCAGGAACGGCAGCCGCAGGGCGCCGAAGGCCTCGGCCGGGACCGCGGGGGACTTCGGCTCGACCGCCGTGAGCCGTACGTACGCCTCGCCCTGTCGCGGTCGCGTGTCCTCCTCGCCCTTGTTCGGCCAGAAGGACATGGCCCGCTCCGCCTGAGCGGTGATCGTCAGGGACGGGTTCACCCCGAGGTTGGCGGAGACCGCCGCCCCGTCGACGACGGAGATCCCCGGGTGGCCGAAGAGCCGGTGGTACGGGTCGATGACGCCGGACTCGGCGTCGGCGCCGATCGGGCAGCCGCCGAGGAAGTGGGCGGTGAGCGGGGTGCCCATCAGCTCGCCGACGTTGGAGCCGGCGAAGCCGTTGATCTCCTCGGCGAGGAGGGTGGCGGCCCGGGTGGCCGCCGGGATCTGGACCGGGTTCGGGGCTCCGTGCCCCTGGCGGGCCGTGAGCAGGCCCTTTCCGAGACCGCCGGGCTTGCGGTAGGTCGTCAGGGAGTTGTCGAGGGACTGCATGACCAGGCCGATGATGGTCCGCTCCGACCAGTGCCAGTTGGAGAGCGAGCGGGCTGCCTGTGTGGGGTGCTTGAGGAGGTTGAGGAACCAGTTGCGTACCCGGTGGGCTCCGTAGGGCACCTGGAGGACGGTCAGGCTGCCCATCGAGTTGGAGCCCTTGCCGTACCGCACCGGCTCGATGTGGGTGTGGGCGTCGGGGTGGACGGAGGAGGTGATGGCGACGCCCCTGGTGAAGTCGGCCTTCTCCTTGCCGTGCTTCCTGCGGTAGCGGCGGTCGGTGGTCTGCGCGCCGACAAGGCCCTCGGAATTGGTGCGGGTCAGCTCGCCGAGCCGCTGGGAGATCCCGGGCAGCAGTCCGGTGTCCCTCATCCGGTGCAGCAGGGTCTGGGTGCCGTACGTGCCGGCCGCGATCACCACCCGGCGGGCGGTGAACGTGCGCCCCTTCCCCTTCCTCCGCTGATCGGTGGGGAGGGTCTTCACCGCGAAGCCGCCCCGCGAGTCCTCGGTGACGGTGACGACCGTGGTCATGGGGTGGACGGTGGCGCCCGCCTTCTCGGCGAGGTGGAGGTAGTTCTCGTTGAGGGTGTTCTTGGCGCCGTGACGGCAGCCGGTCATGCACTCGCCGCACTCGGTGCAGGCGCGCCGGGACGGGCCCGCGCCGCCGAAGTACGGGTCGGCGACCTCCCCGCCGGGCTTCGCCTTCGCCGTACCGTCGCCGTCGTCGCCGTCCCCGAAGAAGACTCCGACGGGTGCCATGTGGAAGGTGTCGCCGATGCCCATCGCCTGGGCGGCCGCCTTGAGGTGTACGTCCGAGGGGGTCGTCGTGGGGTTGAGCCGGACACCGAGCATCCGTCGGGCCTGGTCGTAGTACGGCCTCAGCTCGTCCTCCCAGTCCGTGATGTCCTTCCACTGCGGGTCGTCGAAGAACGCCTTGAGCGGTACGTAGAGGGTGTTGGCGTAGTTGAGGGAGCCGCCGCCCACGCCGGCGCCCGCGAGCACCATGACGTTGCCGAGCAGGTGGATGCGCTGGATGCCGTAGAGGCCTAGGGCGGGGGCCCACAGGAAGTTCTTCAGGTCCCAGGAGTTCTTCGGCAGGGTCGCGCGGGTGAAGCGGCGTCCGGCCTCCAGGACGCCGACCCGGTAGCCCTTCTCGGTGAGCCGCAGGGCGGTGACCGAACCGCCGAAGCCGGAGCCGACGACAAGGACGTCGTAGTCGTACACGCCGTCCTCCACCTGCTCCTGATTTTGGGTAGGGGGTACCGCGGTCATGGCTCTCCTCGTACGGAAAGGGGCGGAAACGGTCGGGGGATCCGGCGTCAGCGCAGGCGCAGGGCCTTCATCGCCTTCAGGGACGCGCTCATGAACGCGGCGTACTTCTCGTCGTCCATCCCGAAGGAGGGCGCGAGCGGGATCAGCCGCTGCTGGGCGACGGTCTGGGCCTCGGTGTACTTGAGGATGCCCTCGGAGCCGTGGCGGCGGCCGAGGCCGGAGTCCTTCATGCCGCCCATCGGGGACTGCACGCTGCCGTAGGCGGGGGCGTACCCCTCGTTGATGTTGACGGTGCCGGTGCGGAGCCGGGCCGCGACGGCGTGGCCGCGGCGGGAGTCCTTCGTCCAGACGGAGGAGTTCAGGCCGTACGGGGTGGCGTTGGCGAGGGCGATCACCTCGTCCTCGTCGCTGAAGCGGTAGATCGAGACGACCGGTCCGAAGGTCTCCTCGCCGCAGACGGCCATCGGGGCCTCGACGCCGTCGAGGATGGTCGGCTCGTAGAAGAGCGGGCCGATGTCGGGGCGCGCGACGCCGCCGGCGACGAGCGTGGCACCCTTGGCGACGGCCTCCTCCACGTGCTTCGTGACCGTCTCCAGCTGCCGCTCGCCGACGAGGGAGCCCATGTCGGCCCCGTACGCGAGGGAGTTGCCGAGCCGCATGGCCTTGGTGCGGGCGGCGAAGCGGTCGAGGAAGACGTCGGCGACCGACTCGTGCACGTACAGGCGCTCGATGGAGATGCAGAGCTGTCCGGCGGAGGAGAAGCAGGCGCGGACGGCGCCGGCGGCGGCCTTCTCGACGTCGGCGTCCTTCAGGACGAGCATCGCGTTCTTGCCGCCGAGTTCGAGGGAGACGCCGACGAGCCGGGCGGCGGCGCCCTGGGCGACCTCGCGGCCGGTGCGGGTGGAGCCGGTGAAGGAGACGTAGTCGGCGTGCTTGACGACCTCGGGGCCGACGACGGGGCCGTCGCCGAGGACGACCTGGAAGACCTCGGCGGGCAGTCCGGCCTCGATGAGCAGGTCGCGGGCCCACAGCGCGGTGAGCGCGGTCTCCGTGTCGGGCTTCATGACGACGGCGTTGCCCGAGACGAAGGCGGGGAGCGCGTCGCCGACGGAGAGTTCGAGCGGGTAGTTCCAGGGCGCGATCTGACCGACGACCCCGCGCGGCTGGCGCAGCTCGGTGACCTTGGTGAGGGTCGGTACGACGCCGGTGTGGTGGCGGGGACGCAGGTAGGAGGAGGCCTTGCGGCCGTAGTGGCGGGCGGCGACGGCCACCGCCTGCACCTCCTCGTGGGCGTGCAGGCGCGCCTTGCCCGTCTCCAGCTGGATGAGGTCGAGGACCTCGGACTGACGCTGGAGGACGAGGTCGTGGAAGCGGAGCAGGACGGCGGCGCGGGCCTTGACCGGGGTGGCGGCCCAGGCTTCCTGGGCGGTACGCGCGCGCGTGAAGGCCTCGGCGACGTCCTCGGGGGTGGACTCGGGCAGGTCCGCCAGCTTCGCCCCGGTGAAGGGGGTGTGGTTGGCGGTGCGGCCGGAGCCGACGACGCCGCGGGTGAGCCGGGCGACCACGTCGGGCGTCACGACGTCGGCGGCCGTGCGGGCGCCGGCGGGCGCGGGCGCGACCGGATTGGTCGCCGCGGCGGGCGCGGCGGGAACCGAAGGGGCGGCGGGGGCCTGCGAGTCCGTCATGAGGGCGAGCGTAGGCGGCGTTCCGGCCTTTGGGTACCCGTCGGTAACGCGTTTTCACCGGGTACGCACATCACGCCAGCGATCACTGGCACATAAGCCCTGATCAGGGCCTTACGGCTGAGGAGAGGCCGTCGGCGGAGATTTCCCCGAGGGGTCCAGGACGTCGCCGAGGGATGGTTCGGCCCCGCCGGTCCCAGGGGGGTGTCCTGTCGATCAGGCCTGGCTCGCGGCGTCCGGCACCGACACCCCCCTAGTCGCCCGGCGCCCGCCAGTGCTGGAGGACGACGTCGAACTGCTGCCGGGTGGTCTCCCAGCTCGACTCGGGGGCGGACATGTAGATGGCGTACTCCGTGCCGTCGTCCTCGTAGTACATCAGGTCGATCGCCCGCCGCGGCCCGGGGAAGTCCTTCCGCTCGGTCCAGCTGAACTCCCACAGACACGAGCGGACCTGGTCGCGGTAGGTGGTCTGGTTGAGCTTGATCCGCTTGTAGTCCATCCGCTTCTCCAGGACCCGTTCGAGGTCCAGGGAGTGCATGTACGGGTTCTCGAAGTCGGGGCTCTCGTCGATGCTGATCCGGATCCGGTGGTTGCCGTTGTCCGGGGTGTAGTCGACCTGGTCGCCCTCAGTCTGCCGCTTCCAGCCCTTCGGTACGAGCAGGCTGAAGCCCTTGGGGTCGTCGACGCGCTGCCAGCCGTCCGGGATGTCGTTCCCGGCTCCCTGGGCGGCGGTGGAGGGCGCGGAGCCGGTGGCCGTGGGGCGTCCGGCGTTGCCGTTCCGGTCGCCGCCCGCGTAGTTCATGGCGGCGAAGACGGCGCCGCCGGCGACGAGCCCGGCGAGCACGGCCGCCAGGACGACGGTGCGCCAGCGGCCGCGTCCGGAGGCCGCCGCCGGGACGGCGGACGGCGGCACCCCCGTGGGCGGGGAAGCGGCGGCGGGGTGGTGCGGGCGGGACTCGGGCCCCTGGGCACCGTGCGGCCGCTGGGCCGGGTGGGGTGCTTGAGCACCCTGGAGTCCCTGGGCCGGGTGGGGCCACTGGGCGGTACGGGCGGGTCCGGAGGTGCGGGAGGCACCCGTCGGACCCGTGGCGTCCCGCGCGCCCGCTCCGTCGTCCTCCTCGCTCAGCTCCACCAGGTCGAGACCGAAGGCGGAACCGTCCCCCGAGGGCTCCAGGTCCTCCCTGGCCACCCGCTGGGTCGGCACGTACGCCTGCGCCGCCGCCGGGGTCCGCCCCTCCATCGCGTCGAGCAGCATCCGCCCGGCCTCGTCCGCCCGCGGCCGCTGCTCCGGGTCCTTGCGCAGCAGGGCCACGATGACGGGGGCCAGCGGGCCCGCCTTCTCCGGGTACGGCGGCTCCTCGGCCACCACGGCCTGCATGGTGCTGATCGGGGAGGTGCGGCGGAACGGCGAGCTGCCCTCCACCGCCGTGTACAGCGTGGCGCCGAGGGACCAGAGGTCGGAGGCGGGGCCGGGGTCGCCGCCCCGTACCCGCTCGGGCGCCAGATAGTCGATGGAACCGACGAGTTCACCGGTCCGGGTGATCGTCGCGTCCCCCTCGATCGCCGCGATCCCGAAGTCGGTGATCAGGACGCGCCCGTCGCGCGCCAGCAGGACGTTGCCCGGCTTGACGTCGCGGTGCAGCACGCCGGCGGCGTGCGCGGCACGCAGCGCGCCCAGCACGTGCAGCCCGATCCTGGCCGCCTCGTGGGGATCGATCGCGCCCTTCTCCTTGGCGGCGTCGGCGAGCGACGGACCGTCGACGTACTGCATCACGATCCACGGCCGGTCGTCGTGTTCCAGGACGTCGTGGACGGTCACCACACCCGGGTGCGTGATCCGCGCGGCGGCCCGCGCCTCCTTCTGCGTCCGGGCGTGCAGCACGAGCCGGTCGGCCTCGGCCACGAACCGGCCCGCCGTCAACTCCTTCACCGCCACCACGCGGTGCAGTACCTCGTCATGCGCGCGCCAGACCTTGCCCATGCCGCCGCGCCCGATGGACTCGCCCAGCCGGTAGCGACCGGCGAGCAACAGCCCCGACCCTGTGCTCTGAGAATGTTCCACGTGCCCCCGCCTGTTCCTTCGGATGCCAGGTTACGGAGGGGGGACGGGGTGACGGAACCTCGGGGCGGTCAAAGGAACAGCACTGTGACCGGGGGCCGGTGGCCGATCCGGGCGCTCCCGCCGTCCCTCCCCCGGTTCAGCGGCCCGGCCGGAACGCCTTCGTGGCCTCGTCGAAGATCTCCGAGACCTTGTCGCGCCGGTCCTTCGGGCCGATGACCTGCACGACGTGGTAGCGACCGCCGTCGATCAGGGCGAGATTGCGGACGAACACCTCGCGGCCCGTACTGTCCAGCCACCAGTAACTCCCCGTGGCCGTCGCCGTCCGGCCGATGTCGACCCGGCGCACCTCGTCCACGTCCGCCCAGCTCGACGTCCGCCACGGATCCAGTTCGCGCTCCCTGGAGTTCTGGTACTCCAGCGGATCGGAACCGTTGTCCCGGACGCTGTCCCGGCCGGGGACGACGATCATCGTGAAGTCGCCTCCGGTGTAGCGCACTTGCCCGGCGTCGTTGATCGGACTGCGCCGCCACCCGTTCGGCACTCCGATCCTGAACCCCTCGGCGTCCTGGCGCAGCGTGTACCCGGCGGCGAGCGGCGGAGCCGGGGGATCTCCGGCGGGCGCGGTGGTGCGCGGGGCGGTGGGCCGCCCCGTGGACGGCGGCGCCGTCGTGGGGGGACGGCTCGCGGGCGGGGTGGTACGCGGGGTCTGACCGGCGGTGGGAGTGGCCGGCCCGGCGGGCGTCTCCCCCTCCCCGGGCATGAACAGGACGGCGTACGCGACGACCCCGCCGAGCAGGAGGAAGACCAGGATCAGGAGCGTACGGCCGAGGGCGCGCGGGGAGCCGGGCGGGCGGGAGGTCGAGGGGCGCGCGGCGCGCGGCGCCCTGGCAGCCCGCTGCGGGATCTCGTCGTGGTACGCGTCGTGGAACTCCTCACGGAAGTCCCCCCGCACGTCGGCCCGTACGGGGTCGGGCTCGCGTTCCCGCGGGTGCGGGTCCTCCCGGCGGGCGGGCGGCCGCGGGTCCTTGCCGCGCTTGTGGCGGTGGCGCCCGGCGCCCGCTCCCCCGCGCCGCCGGCGCACCAGCTCGCCGCGCCGGCGCACGATCGGCAGCCGCGCCTCGTCGAAGGACGGCAGCGGCACGACCCCGACGCCGGCGTCCGGCTCGGGAGCCGAGCGCACGAGGGAACGCAGCCAGCCGCGCAGCTCCTCGAAGTCGGGCCGCTCGGTGGGGTCCTGACGCAGCAGGGACTCCACGACCGGGCGCAGCGGCCCGCACTCCTCGGCGAAGGCGGGCGGCTCGGCGCAGACCAGCTGGACGAGCTCGGCGGCGCTGTCCTCCGGGTAGGGGGCGTGCCCCTGCACGGCCCGGTAGAGGAGCGCGCCGAGCGCCCACAGGTCCGTGGCGGGGCCGATGGGCGGGGCCAGGCGCCAGTTCTCGTGCACGGGGCCGGCCTGTTCGGGCGCCCAGCGCTCGGTGACGGCGCCGACGACCGCGATCCGGGTCTGCCGGGCCCGCTCGGCCGCCAGCCGGGTGGTGGGGCCGCGGTCCGCCTGCGCGGGGACGGCGACCGGCACCTCCGCCCGGCTGCCGGCGGGGGCCGGGAGCAGGGCGGGGTCCGGGGTCGCGGCCGTGTAGCCGGCGGGCAGGGCCGGGCGTCCCGAACCGGGCAGCACGGGGCCGCGGCCGGGGCCCGGACCGCCACCGGCCGGGATCGGCGCGGAACTGTCCCGCGAGGCGTGCGGACCGTCGCTCCAACTGCCCTTGAGCATCACGCGCGGCGGTGGGCCGGAGCGCGGTCCGGAGTCGCCGTACGGCTCGTCGCCCTCGTCCTCGTCGTCCTCGTCGTCCGCCACGCGCGCCCACCACTGCGGCTCGGGCGCACCGGCCGCCTGCGCCGTCGGCGCCGGGGGCGGCTCGGGCGGATCCGCCGGCGCGGGGCGCTGGGCGGGGAGCGCCCCGGTCTCGCTGAGCCGGGCGGCGGCGCGGGCACCGGCGCGGTAGGCGGCGATGGCCCCGGCCCGCGCGGCCCGCACGTCCGCGGTGGGCGGCGCGGCCACGGGCCGTGTCTCGGCGGCGGGCCGCTCCGTCGACCGGCCGTAGGGGTCGACCCCGTACGCGCCGGGGGCGGTTCCGTAGGGGGAGCCGGTGCCGTCGGTGGTGTCGGCATCGCGGTCGGCGTCGGGGTCGGGGTCGGCGCCGGCGCCGGCGTCGGCGTCGGGACCGAATCCGGATTCGTCGTCGGTGTCGGTGTTCGGGGCGACGCCGGAATCCGGGGCGGCGTCAGTGTCGTAACCGGTTCCGTAGCCGGTCTCGTAACCGGTTCCGTAGTCGGGTCCGTAGTCGGGTCCGTAGTCGGTCTCGTACGGGCCGGGTCCCTCGGTGGAGGGCTCGGCACCGTAGCCGTAGCCGTACTCCGGCGCCGTCCCCGCGACCGGCTCCTCTTCCGAGTCCGGATCCGGGTCCGGGGCCGGGTCCGTCCCGTACGGGACCAGCGCGTCGGCGTAGGCGCCCTCGTGGACGGCCTCGTGGGCCTCCTCGTAGACCTCCACCTCGTACAGGTCGGAGCCGTACTCCCCGGACCCGTACTCCCCGGACCCGTCCCGCTCCGAGCCGTACCCCTCGGGGTCGTACTCCTCCGCGTCGTACTCCTCCGCGTCGTACTCCTCCGCCCCGTACTCCTCCACCGGCGCCGACCACGCCGGTGCGGGCGACTCCGGCTCCGGTACCGGCGCGTACCCGCAGAGGGCCTCCTCCGCGGCGCCCACCGCGAGGCCGGTGAGGACCACCCGGCCGTCGTCGCAGACGAGTACGGTCCGGGCGGTGATGTTCCGGTGCACCCAGCCGTGGGCGTGGAGCGCGCGCAGGGCGGTGAGGACGTCGGCGCCGATCTCGGCCGCCCGGTACGGGTTGAGCGGCCCTTCGGCGAGGAGGGCGGCCAGCGGCCGGGCGGCGACGCGTTCGCTCACTATCCACAGCGAACCGGCCTCGGCGAAGACGTCGAAGACCTGGTCGAGGAGGGGATGGTCGGGGATCTGCGCGGCGGCCTGGGCAGCCTCGATGGCCCGGCGCACGACGGGCTCGGCCGGGCGCCGGGTCGCCCGCCCGGCGCTGCCGTACGGACCTGCGTGGCCGTCCTCCCCGTCGAGCACCTCGGCGTCGACGAACTCCGGCAGGGGCACCTGGCGGACCAGGACCTCCTGCCCGCTGTACGTGTCGAAGGCGCGCGTCTCCGCCAGGTCGTACGCGTCGGCGTCCGCCGGCGGCAGTGGCAGGCGGTAGCGGTCCGCCAGCACCCTTCCCGCGTAGTCGTCCACGACGCCTCCCCACGCGCGCACGCTGTCCCCCGTGGACCCGCGGACCCCCGTGATCGGGCGGGGTCACACGAGTCCGACAATTCCGGTCCGGCACCGTGCAGTTATCGGCTCTGTTCGACTGTGTACGGTCCTCGAACCCTCACGATACGGGGCGCCGGTCAGTCCTTGGGGCTGAACGTGGCGAACGCCGTCTCGCGCAGCGTCCTGCACTCCGCGCCGTTCCACTCGTCCGCCTCGCAGCTGATCATGATGGAGTAGCCGCGCTTGGCGTCCACCTTGAAGCCGCGGTTGAGCACGTGGACGCGCTTGCCCTGCTGGACGCGCTCGAACTCCCAGTCGGCGACGGTCGGGTAGCCCTTGTACGAGACCGTCCTGATGCCGAAGTGCCGGTAGCCCTTGCTGGTGGCGGCGACGCCTATCCTGCCCAGCTCCCAGGCGGCCGCCGCGTCGTCCTTCGGGCTGGCGTTGAAGTCGACCTGGACGCGCGGGAAGCCGCCGCTCTCGCTGAATATCCCGCCTCCGCTGTAGCCCGGGATCGAGCGCACCTTGAAGGTCGAGGGCATCGCCATGGAGAAGTGGAAGCGGTCGTTGGTGACGAGGGTGTATCCGGCGGGCAGCTGGGCGCCCGTGCCGCCGCCGGGCTTGCCGGACGGCGTGACGCCGCTGCCGTTCGACCCTTCGGTGGTGCCGGTGGTGCCCGTGCCTCCGGCGCCCGTGGTCCCGTTGGTGCCGGTGTCACCGGGCTGTGCGCCGCCCTGCTGGCCGGGGCCGCCGGGCGTCTGCCCCTTGCCCCCGTCGGAGCCGCCGGAACCGCTGGAGCCGTCGCCGCCGGCCGTGGCGCCTGCCGAGGCCGTGGTGCCCCCGTTGTCCTTGCCCTGGTTGCCCTCGTCGCCACCGCCGAGGGAGACCGCGAGGATCGTCCCGAGCAGGGCGAGGACGGCGACCGCCGCGATGATCACGAGCGTGCGGCGCGGTACGACATCGGTCAGCGACGCGCGGGCCGGAGTCGGCCTGCCGCCGCCGTGCGCCGGCGCGGTGCTCGCGCCCGCCGTCGCGGCCGTCCGGGAGCGCGTCGGCTTCGGGTCGGCCTTCACGGAGGCCGCCGCGTTGCGTACGGACTTCAGGGCGCCCCGCATGCGGTCGGCCGTCGCGTCGGGCGCCTTGTCGGCCGGCGGGGCCTCGGGCACCCGCTCGGGACGCGGCGGCAGCGGTACGACCCTGGTGACCTCGGGGGAGACCGGGGGCGCCGCCTCGGGCGCGTCGAGCACGGCGAGGAGCAGGACGCGGGCGCGGGCGTCGTCGAGCCGCTGGGCCGGGTCCTTGGCGAGGAGGCCGTAGATGACCTTCTCCAGCTCGGGTCCGGAGTTCTTCGGCGGGTCGACCGGCTCGGTCATCACCGCCGTGAGGGTGGCGATGGCGGAACCCTTGTCGTACGGCGGGCTGCCCTCGACCGCCGCGTACAGCAGTCCGCCGAGCGACCACATGTCGGCTGCGGGGCCGGGCTTGTGTCCGCGGGCGCGCTCCGGGGAGATGTACGAGGGGGCGCCGACGAGCATGCCGGTGGAGGTGATGGAGGGGTCGCCCTCCACCTGGGCGATGCCGAAGTCGGTGAGGACGACCCGGCCGTCCTCGGCGATCAGCACGTTGGACGGCTTCACGTCGCGGTGCAGGATGCCCTCGCGGTGCGCCGAACGCAGCACGTCGAGGATGGCGAGGCCGACCTCGGCGGCGCGCCGGGGCGTCAGCGTCCCGTCCTCGCGCACGGCGTCGGCGAGGGACTTGCCCTCGATGAGCTCCATGACGATCCAGGGACGGTCGTCCTCGTCGACGACGTCGTACACGGTCACGGCGCCGTTGTTGCGGATCCGGGCGATGGCCTTCGCCTCGCGCAGGGTCCGGGTGATGAGGCGCCGCTTCTCGTCCTCGTCGATGCTGGTGGGGAAGCGGAGTTCCTTGACGGCGACGGTACGGCCGAGGGTCTCGTCGACCGCGCGCCATACGGTGCCCATGCCGCCGCGGCCGAGGATCGCGCCGAGCCGGTAGCGCCCCGCGAGGAGGCGGCCTTCGTTGACCGGGGCCTTGCGCCCCCGGTCGCCGCCGGTGCCGCGCGCGCCGCTCGCCGTCGGCCGGCGGTCGCTCTCGCCGTCGCCGTCGCCCGCGCCGAATCCGGCCCGCCCGGTCGACGGCTCGGTCCCGCGCAGCCGCCCGGCGGCGGAGGCGTCCTGAACGTCCTTCACCGCCCGGGGATCCCGCGCGTCCTGAGCGTCCTTCACGTTCCGGTCACCCCCGGTGTCCCGGGGGTCCGCCGCACCCGCGGCGTCGCCGGGGCTCACGGGCGCCACCCGATCCACCGGTTCCGCCGAGCCCTGTGCCCCCTGCACATCACTCGCGTCCCCCGTGTCCCTGCCGTCACCCGCAGCGCCCGAACCCTGCTTGACCTGCGTGTTCTCCGCGTCCCGCGCCGGCTTGCGCGCGGCCGGGATCGCCCCTCCGTCGCCGTCGGCCGAGGCCCCCGCGGCGGCGTCCCGCCTGGGGTCCTTCGCCGTGTCCCGCGACTGCTCCGCCTCCGACATGCGTCCCCTCTGCGATCCCTGATCTTCGCCGCGTCTGACGCTTCCCGCGCGATGCGGTAACCCGCCCTGGAAGAGAGGCCATTGTCCCTCACCTCGGGACGGGTGGCGCCCCCGGGTCCGTACTCCGGGATGACGACGCCCCCGCACACCCCCCAGGTTCCCACCCGACGCGTGCGGCGCCGCCGTCCTGTCAGATCGGCACGATGTCCGGCGCCCCGAGCCGGGCGGCGTCCGCCGTCAGGTCGTCGGGCTGCCGCTGCGACTCCCGTTCCGCCTCGACCCGCTTGTCGTAGTGCTCGACCTCCTTCTCGATCTGGAGCTCGTCCCAGCCGAGGACCGGCGCCATCAGCTCCGCGCACTCGCGGGCGCTGAGCGTTCCCCGGTCGAAGGTCTCGATGGAGATCCTGGTCCGCCGGGTGAGGACGTCGTCGAGGTGGCGGGCGCCCTCGTGGGAGGCGGCGTAGACGATTTCGGCGCGCAGGTAGTCGTCGGCGGCCGCGAGCGGCCGGCCGAGTGCGGGGTCCTCGGCGATGAGGTCGAGGATCTGCTCCGTCAGGGAGCCGTACCGGTTGAGGAGATGCTCGACGCGGACGACGTGGAGGCCGGTCCGCGCGGCGATCCTCGCCCGCGCGTTCCACAGGGCCCGGTAGCCTTCGGCGCCGAGGAGCGGGGTGTCCTCGGTGACGCAGGGGGCGACGCGCTGGTCGAGGCCGTGCACCGCCTCGTCGACGGCGTCCTTGGCCATGACGCGGTACGTCGTGTACTTGCCGCCGGCCACCACGACCAGGCCCGGGACCGGGTGGGCGACGGTGTGTTCGCGCGAGAGCTTGCTCGTGGCGTCCGACTCGCCGGCGAGCAGGGGGCGCAGGCCCGCGTAGACCCCCTCGACGTCGTCGCGGGTGAGCGGGGTGGCGAGCACGGTGTTCACGTGCTCCAGGAGGTAGTCGATGTCGGCGCTGGACGCGGCCGGGTGGGCCTTGTCGAGGTCCCACTCGGTGTCGGTGGTGCCGACGATCCAGTGCCGGCCCCAGGGGATCACGAAGAGCACGGACTTCTCGGTGCGCAGGATGAGCCCGGTGGAGGAGTGGATGCGGTCCTTGGGGACGACGAGGTGGATGCCCTTGGAGGCGCGGACGTGGAACTGGCCGCGCTCGCCGATGAGGGCCTGGGTGTCGTCGGTCCACACCCCGGTGGCGTTGACGATCTGCCTGGCCCGGATCTCGTACGCCACCCCGGCCTCGACGTCCTGGACGCGGGCCCCGACGACCCGCTCGCCCTCGCGCAGGAAGCCGATGACGCGGGCCCGGCTCGCGGCCAGGGCGCCGTAGGACGCGGCCGTGCGCACGAGGGTCGTGACGAAGCGGGCGTCGTCCATCTGGGCGTCGTAGTACTGCATGGCGCCGACGAGGGCGTCCTTCTTGAGGCAGGGGGCGACGCGCAGGGCGCCCCGCCGGGAGAGGTGCCGGTGGACGGGGAGGCCTCGGCCGTGGCCCGAGGAGAACGACATCGCGTCGTACAGCGCGACGCCGGAGCCCGCGTAGAACCGCTCCCAGCCCTTGTGCCGCAGCGGGTAGAGGAAGGGGACCGGCTTCACCAGGTGGGGTGCGAGCCGCTCCAGGAGGAGTCCGCGCTCCTTGAGCGCCTCCCTGACCAGGGCGAAGTCCAGCATCTCCAGGTAGCGCAGGCCGCCGTGGATGAGCTTGCTGGACCGGCTGGAGGTGCCGGACGCCCAGTCGCGGGCCTCGACGAGGCCGGTGGAGAGCCCTCTCGTGACGGCGTCGAGGGCCGTCCCGGCGCCGACCACTCCGGCGCCGACGACCAGCACGTCGAGTTCTCGCTCGGCCATGGCCGCGAGCGCTTCGACGCGCTCGGCGGGTCCCAGTGTCGCTGTCCTCACGGCTGTCGCCTCCCGTCGTCCCCCGTCGTACTCCGGTCGTTCCAGCACGCGAACCGGGCCACGCGGTCCGGCTCACAGCTCGATTCTGTCCCTCCCGGGCGACTTCAGCCACCGCCTCGCCACCGACCTGTGGATAACACTCGGCGACCTGCGGCTACGCAATGCCACATATCGGTCATATTTACGCCTAGTCTGACATTGCGCTCGACCCGTTCTGTCCACCGGGCTTGTGCGTCGAGTCCCCTCCGGCTACTGGGAAGGACGGCCCACCCCATGCCCGCTGATCTCGCCGTCATCGGCCTCGGCCACCACGGACTCCCCCTGGCCCAGGCCGCCACCGCCGCGGGCATCGACACCATCGGCTACGACACCGACCCACGCCCCGCCGCCGAACTCACCGCCGGCCGGTCCCCGGTCGACGGCTCCCTCACCGTCCCGGAGATCCGCCGGATGCTCTCGGGGGGCTTCCGGCCCACCGCCGACCCCGCCGAGCTCGGCCGGGTCCGCACCGCCGTCCTGTGCGCCCCGACCCCCCTCGGCCCGGACCGCGCCCTCGACCTCACCGCCGTCACCGACGCGGCCCGCGTGCTCGCCGCCCGGCTGCGCCCGCACACCACCGTCCTCCTGGAGTCCCCGGTCCCGCCGGGCACCACCGAGGGCCTGCTCCGCGAGGTCCTCGAAACGGGCTCCGGCCTCCGCGCCGGACGCGACTTCCATCTCGCGTACTCCCCCGGCCGGCTCGACCCCGGCAGCCGTACCCACGGCTTCGCCGGCACCCCCAAGGTCATCGGCGGCCTCACCCCGGCCTGCACCGAATCGGCGGCCGCCTTCTACGGCCGGCTCACCGACAAGGTGGTACGCGCGCGTGGCCCCCGCGAGGCGGAGACGGTCAAGCTCCTGGAGACCAACTTCCGCCACGTCAACATCGCCCTCGTCAACGAGATGGCGGTCCTCTGCCACGAACTCGGCGTCGACCTGTGGGACGTCATCCGCTGCGCCGAGACCAAGCCCTTCGGCTTCCAGGCCTTCCGCCCCGGCCCGGGGGTCGGCGGTCACGGCGCCCCCGTCGACACCGTCGGCGCCCACCGCCCGCTGCGCCTCGTGGAACTCGCCGGCCAGGTCAACGAACGCATGCCGGGGTACGTCGTCCAGCGCGCCGCCACCCTCCTCAACGAGCACGGCAAGTCGGCCCGCGGCGCCCGGATCCTGCTGCTCGGGATCACGTACAAGCCCGACCTCCCCGACCGCCAGGGGTCCCCCGCCGACGAGATCGCCCGCCGCCTCATGGACCTCGGCGCGGCCGTCAGCTACCACGACCCGCACGTCCCGGACTGGCGCGTCCGCGAGCTCCCCGTCCCCCGCGCGGACTCCCTCTACGAGGCCGCCGCCCACGCCGACCTCACCGTCCTGCTCCAGCACCACCGCACGTACGACCTCCAGGGCCTCGCGGTGAAGGCACAGCTCCTCCTCGACACCCGGGGCGCCACCCCGACCGGCACCGCCCACCGGCTCTGAGCCGCACGGCCACCGGCCGAAACCCCCTGTTCCGCTGTCACACCCGACTGCTAGCCTCCGGGCTTCTCGCACGCACATCCGTGCGACTACGTCCCTGGGGGATCCACAGCATGAGCCAGCCCGTTCCGCCGCCCGGCAACCCGTTCGCCGACGGCGCCGCGCCCCAGCCCTACCCGGTCGCGCCGCCGCCCGCCCCCGCCCGTGACAACGTGGCGCTCGGTCTGGTCGCCGCCCTGGTCGCGGCGCTCGTCACCGCCGGTGTGTACGGCGCCCTGATCGGCGGCATCGAGCGCGAGATCGGCTGGGCCGCCGTCGGCGTCGGCTTCCTCGTGGGCCTCGCCGCAGGCAAGGTCGGCGGCCGCAACCCCGTCCTGCCGGTCGCCAGTGCGGTGCTGACCCTGGGGGCCATCTACCTCGGCCAGCTCGTGGGCATCGCGATCCTCGTCGCGAAGCAGCTGGACGCCTCCGCCCTGGACCTCTTCCTGGAGGAGTTCGGCCTGATCACCGACGCCTGGAGCGAGAACAAGGACGCCCTGACCTTCCTCTTCTTCGGTCTCGGCGCCTTCGCCGCCTTCTCCGGCGCCAGGAAGGCCTCCGCGTAGCCGGACCGTACGTACGCCGAGGGGCCCCGCACCACCCGGTGCGGGGCCCCTCGGCGTACGTACGGAGGATCAGCGCTTGTGCTGGGAGTCCGCGACCGTGACCTCGACGCGCTGGAACTCCTTGAGCTCGCTGTAGCCCGTGGTGGCCATCGCGCGGCGCAGGGCGCCGAAGAAGTTCATCGAGCCGTCCGGGATGTGCGACGGACCCGCGAGGATCTCCTCGATGGTGCCGACGATGCCCAGGTCGACCAGCTTGCCGCGCGGCACGTCCTCGTGAACGGCCTCCATGCCCCAGTGGTGGCCCTTGCCGGGCGCGTCCGTGGCACGGGCCAGCGGGGAGCCGATCATGACCGAGTCGGCGCCGCAGGCGATCGCCTTCGGCAGGTCGCCGGACCAGCCGACACCGCCATCGGCGATGACGTGCACGTACCGGCCGCCGGACTCGTCCATGTAGTCGCGGCGGGCCGCGGCCACGTCGGCGACGGCGGTCGCCATCGGGACCTGGATACCCAGCACGTTGCGCGTGGTGTGCGCCGCGCCGCCGCCGAAGCCGACGAGGACGCCCGCCGCGCCGGTGCGCATCAGGTGGAGCGCCGCGGTGTACGTGGCGCAGCCGCCGACGATGACCGGGACGTCCAGCTCGTAGATGAACTGCTTCAGGTTCAGCGGCTCGAACGCGCCGGAGACGTGCTCGGCGGAGACCGTCGTGCCGCGGATGACGAAGATGTCCACACCGGCGTCGACGACGGCCTTGGAGAACTGCGCGGTGCGCTGCGGTGAGAGCGCGGCGGCGGTGACGACACCGGAGTCGCGCACCTCCTTGATGCGCTGCCCGATCAGCTCTTCCTTGATCGGGGCGGCGTAGATCTCCTGCAGACGCCGGGTCGCGGTCGCCTCGTCCAGCTCGGCGATCTCGTCCAGCAGCGGCTGCGGGTCCTCGTACCGGGTCCAGAGACCTTCGAGGTTCAGGACGCCCAGGCCGCCCAGCTCGCCGATGCGGATGGCGGTCTGCGGTGAGACGACCGAGTCCATGGGAGCGGCCAGGAACGGCAGCTCAAAACGGTAGGCGTCGATCTGCCAGGCGATCGAGACCTCCTTCGGGTCCCGGGTGCGCCGGCTCGGGACGACGGCGATGTCGTCGAACGCGTACGCCCTGCGGCCGCGCTTGCCGCGCCCGATCTCGATCTCAGTCACGATGTGTGGCCTTTCCCTCTACGTCTGCGCCTACCAGTATCCCCGACACAAGCGTGGGGGGCGGCTCCGGCCACATGCCGGAACCGCCCCCACGCGTCGCGCTGTGTTACTTCCTGCTGTAGTTCGGCGCCTCGACCGTCATCTGGATGTCGTGCGGGTGGCTCTCCTTGAGGCCCGCGGAGGTGATCCGGACGAACCGGCCCTTCGACTCCATCTCGTCGATGGTGGCCGCGCCCACGTAGCCCATCGTCTGGCGCAGGCCGCCGACGAGCTGGTGCAGCACGTTGGCCAGGGGGCCGCGGTAGGGCACCTGGCCCTCGATGCCCTCGGGCACGAGCTTGTCGTCCGATGCCACCTCGGCCTGGAAGTAGCGGTCCTTGGAGTAGGACCGGCCCTGGCCGCGGGACTGCATCGCGCCGAGCGAGCCCATGCCGCGGTACGACTTGAACTGCTTGCCGTTGATGAACTGCAGCTCGCCCGGGGACTCCTCGCACCCGGCGAGCAGGCTGCCCAGCATCACGGTGTCGGCGCCGGCGGCGAGCGCCTTGCCGATGTCGCCGGAGTACTGCAGACCGCCGTCGCCGATGACCGGGACGCCGGCCGCGCGGGCGGCGAGCGCCGCCTCGTAGATGGCGGTGACCTGCGGGACGCCGATGCCGGCGACCACACGGGTGGTGCAGATGGAGCCGGGGCCGACGCCGACCTTGACGCCGTCGACACCGGCGTCGATCAGGGCCTGCGCGCCGTCACGCGTCGCGACGTTGCCGCCGATGACGTCGACGCCGACACTGGACTTGATCTTCGCCATCCAGTTCAGGGCGTTGCTGTTGTGCCCGTGGGACGTGTCGACGATGAGGAAGTCCACGCCCGCCTCGGCCAGGCCCTGGGCGCGCTCCAGCGCCTCCGGGCTGGCGCCGACGGCCGCGCCGACGAGCAGCCGGCCTTCCTTGTCCTTGGCGGCGTGCGGGTACTTCTCGGCCTTGACGAAGTCCTTGACCGTGATGAGGCCCTTGAGGATGCCCGCCTCGTCGACCAGCGGCAGCTTCTCGATCTTGTGGCGGCGGAGCAGCTCCATCGCGTCCACGCCGGAGATGCCGACCTTGCCGGTGACCAGCGGCATCGGGGTCATGACCTCGCGCACCTGGCGGCTGCGGTCCGACTCGAAGGCCATGTCGCGGTTGGTGACGATGCCGAGGAGCCGGCCGCCCTGGTCGGTGACCGGGACGCCGCTGATGCGGAACTTGGCGCAGAGCGCGTCGGCCTCCGCGAGCGTCGCGTCCGGGTGGACGGTGATCGGGTCGGTCACCATGCCGGACTCGGAGCGCTTCACGAGGTCGACCTGGTTGACCTGGTCCTCGATCGACAGGTTGCGGTGCAGCACGCCCACGCCACCCTGCCGCGCCATGGCGATGGCCATGCGGGACTCGGTGACCTTGTCCATCGCCGCCGAGAGCAGCGGGATGTTCACGCGGACGTTGCGGGAGATGCGGGACGAGGTGTCGACCGCGTTCGGGAGGACCTCGGACGCGCCCGGCAGGAGCAGCACGTCGTCGTAGGTCAGCCCGAGTGTCGCGAATTTCTCGGGCACTCCGTCGACGTTGGCAGTCATGACACCTTCCCAAATGGCCTTGATCGGTGCGGGATGTCCATGCTAACGGGCTGGAGCGGTGTCTCATTCCACGATCAAGATCAGCGGAAAGCTTTGGACGTTCCCACGTGTACGAAAGGGACGACAAGCCCCGGTGAGACTTACTGCTCGGCCAGTGCCCTGAGCCGACTGAGCGCGCGGTGCTGCGCGACCCGGACGGCGCCGGGGGACATGCCGAGCATCTGTCCGGTCTCCTCGGCGGTCAGTCCGACCGCGACGCGGAGCACGAGCAGTTCGCGCTGGTTCTCCGGGAGGTTGGCAAGCAGCTTCTTGGCCCACTCGGCGTCGTCGCTGAGGAGCGCGCGCTCCTCGGGGCCGAGGGAGTCGTCGGGCCGCTCGGGCATCTCGTCGGAGGGCACGGCCGTGGATCCCGGGTGCCGCATGGCGGCCCGCTGGAGGTCGGCGACCTTGTGTCCGGCGATGGCGAAGACGAAGGCCTCGAAGGGCCTGCCGGTGTCCTTGTAGCGCGGCAGCGCCATCAGGACGGCGACGCAGACCTCCTGGGCCAGGTCCTCGACGAAGTGCCGGGCGTCGCCCGGGAGCCGGTTGAGGCGGGTGCGGCAGTACCGCAGGGCGAGCGGGTGGACCCGCGCGAGCAGGTCGTGGGTGGCCTGGGCGTCGCCCTCGACCGCGCGGTGGACGAGCGCGCCGATCTCCCCCTGCCCGGCAGGCATGGGGGACCCCGCGGTCTCGTCGTCGCGCATCGCTCCATGGTGCCCCGACGCTTCCGCGTTCGTGGCACCGCGTCCGTAGTTGTGCACCGAAGCGTTATGAGCAGGTGCGCCGGAACTCATCTCCCGCGCCCTCCCCTCCCGCTCGATCGACTCGTCCCCGAGGAACTCCACACCTCAAGGATGCGTCATCCGGCGGGGAAGTGACACAAGCCCACCCCGTCCACCCCACGACGGACGTGGGTGAGGACGGGGATATGGCGGGTGACCTGCGATTCAGCGGACCAGGCCCCAGCGGAACCCGAGGGCGACGGCGTGCGCCCGGTCGGAGGCGCCCAGCTTCTTGAAGAGCCGCCGGGCGTGGGTCTTGACCGTGTCCTCGGAGAGGAAGAGCTCGCGCCCGATCTCCGCGTTGGACCGGCCGTGGCTCATGCCTTCGAGGACCTGGATCTCGCGCGCGGTGAGGGTGGGCGCGGCGCCCATCTCGGCCGAACGGAGCCGGCGCGGGGCGAGCCGCCAGGTCGGGTCGGCCAGCGCCTGGGTGACGGTGGCCCGCAGCTCGGCGCGCGAGGCGTCCTTGTGCAGATAGCCGCGGGCGCCGGCGGCGACCGCGAGGGCGACGCCGTCGAGGTCCTCGGCGACCGTGAGCATGATGATGCGGGCGCCGGGGTCCGCGGAGAGCAGCCGGCGGACGGTCTCCACGCCGCCCAGACCGGGCATGCGCACGTCCATCAGAATCAGGTCCGAGCGGTCCGCGCCCCAGCGGCGGAGGACTTCCTCGCCGTTGGCCGCGGTGGTCACGCGCTCGACACCGGGCACGGTCGCGACCGCGCGGCGGAGCGCCTCTCGGGCAAGCGGGGAGTCGTCGCAGACGAGGACGGATGTCATGCCTGACCTCCGCGGCTCTCGCAGCTGTAGCGCGTCACCTTGAGCCTCCAGGGCTGTACGTAATCGTCACCTGTGCGATTGACGCTCTCGGACACCTGCCCGATCGCTTGTTCCTTCAACCGCCACCGCACTCTCAACGATGGTCACTCGAAAGAGTTACGGGTCGGACGGCAGGCTTCGGCACTCTACGTGAGGGGTCGTGCGCGGAGGAGAGCGACGCGCGCCTTCTGCCCATCGGCGAAAGCTATGCCCCATTTAGCGGCTTTTCTTCCCTTTTCGCAGTGTCTGTGGCTAGATTCGCAATGAGTCATATTTACATCTACTTAGACAGTAGGTGTACCGACCCCAGATCTGTCGGAGCCCGAGGAGCCCCGGCCATCAGCCATCCACCCGCCCACCTATCCGTTCGACACGGTTTCAAGGGGACAAGCGCAATGGCAGATTTCTCCCGCCTTCCCGGACCCAACGCCGATCTGTGGGACTGGCAACTGCTCGCGGCCTGCCGCGGCGTCGACAGCTCCCTGTTCTTCCACCCCGAGGGAGAGCGCGGCGCGGCACGGAGTGCGCGTGAGAACTCGGCGAAAGAGGTCTGCATGCGGTGCCCCGTGCGCGCGGAGTGCGCGGCACACGCACTCGCCGTGCGGGAGCCCTACGGCGTATGGGGCGGCCTCACCGAGGACGAACGCGAAGAGCTCATGGGACGCGCGCGCAATCGCCTGATCACCGCGGCGCCGACGGCCGCGTCGGGCGCGTCCGGGGCATCCGTGACATCGATGACGACATCGGCGTCGGCAGCGGGCCGACCGATTGTGGAGCGCATGTGAAGGAACGTTTCCTCAACTAGTACCGCCCGACCAGCACCGCGCAGCACCAGGAACCAGTACCGAGCCGGAACCGCGCCCACGCGCGCGTCGCGCGACCGCGTCTACGCGCGCGTGGCGGCGCGGGTCAGCTCGTCGAGGGTGGCGGCGACCGCCGGGACCAGCGCCAGGTCGGGCAGTGTCAGCGCCACGATCTCCCGCTCCACCGCCGGCTCCACGGTCACGGTCCGCGCCCCCTTCGGCCGTACGGACTCGATGGCCAGCTCCGGCAGGACGGCCACGCCGAGCCCCGCGCCCACCAGGCCCACCACGGCCGGGTAGTCGTCGGTGGCGAAGTCGATACGGGGGGTGAAGCCCGCCTCCTCGCAGACGTCCACGAGCTGCCGGCGGCAGCGCGGGCAGCCCGCGATCCAGGACTCCTCCGCGAGTTCGGCGATGCCCACCGATCCGGCCCCGGCGAGCCGGTGCCCCTCGGGGACCAGACCCACCAGCCGGTCGGCGAGGATCGGCCGGACCACCAGGTCGTCCCACTCGGCCCGCCCCGCCCCGTACCGGAAGGCGAGGGCCACGTCGCAGTCGCCCTCGCGGAGCATCTCGATCGAGCGCGGCGGTTCGGCCTCGACGAGCGAGACGCGGGTGCCGGGGTGCGCGGCCCGCAGCGCGGCGAGCGCGGTGGGGACGAGCGTGGAGCTGCCGCTCGGGAAGGACACCAGACGGACCCGGCCCGCCCGGAGCCCGGCGATGGCGGCGACTTCCTCCTCGGCGGCGGTGAGCCCGGCGAGGATGCCGGAGGCGTGGCGGACCAGGACCTCACCGGCCTGGGTGAGGCGCATCTCGCGGCCCGTGCGGATCAGCAGCGGCGTGCCGGCGGAGGCTTCGAGGGCCTTCATCTGCTGGCTGACGGCGGGCTGGGTGCAGCCGAGTTCGCGCGCGGCGGCCGAGAAGGAGCCGGTGGCGGCGACGGCGCGCAGGACGCGGAGATGGCGTGCCTCGATCATGCGTCTCAGCATAAGCGAATCTTGGGTGAAGTCGCACAATCTCACCCTTGGCTTTGAGATCGGTGCCCGTAAAGTGCCCTCATGACCTTGCTGAGTGTGAATGTGGGCCGCGCCCAGGCCGCGGACTACACCGAAGCCGCCTCCGGACTGACCGCCATCGACAAGCGGCCGGTCGACGGGCCGGTACGGATCGAGGCCCCCGGCGCGCCCGGGGTCGGGAAGAGCGGGCTGGCCGGGGACACGGTCTGCGACCTGCGCTTCCACGGCGGCGACGACCGCGCCGCGTACGCCTTCGCCCGCGAGGACCTGGACCTGTGGGAGCGGGAGCTCGACCGTGAGCTCGCCAACGGCTCCTTCGGCGAGAACCTCACCACCCGCGGCCTCGACGTGAACGGGGCCCTGATCGGCGAGCGGTGGCGGATCGGCGAGGAGGTCGTCCTGGAGGTCACCGGCGGCCGCATCCCCTGCCGTACGTTCGCGGGCTTCCTGGAGGAGAAGGGCTGGGTCCGCCGGTTCACCGGGTCCGAGGCCGGACCCGGCGCGCTGCTGCGGGTGATCGTGCCGGGCGAGATCCGCGCGGGCGACCCGATCACCGTCGTCCACCGGCCCGACCACGACATCACCGTCGCGCTGCTCCACCGCGCCGCGACCGTCGAACGGGCCCTGCTGCCCCGCACCTTGGCCGCCGCCGAGTGGATGGAGTCGGGACTCCTCGCGCTCGCACGCCAGTACGCGGAGAAGTACGCCCGCGCGTAGTCGCCCGTGGACGGACGGTGGCGGACCGGTGGCGGAGGAGGACGCCCGGGCGGAAGGCGCCGGTCGGGGCACTACCGTGCCCGTATGACGACTGCACTGATTACGGGCGCCACCGCGGGCATCGGGGCCGCCTTCGCACGGAGGCTGGCCGCCGACGGTCACGATGTCGTGCTCGTGGCCCGGGACGTGAAACGGCTCCGGGAGCAGGCGACCGAGCTGCACGACCGGCACGGCATCGAGGCCGAGGTGCTCGCGGCGGACCTCGCCGAGGAGAAGGGCATCGCCGCCGTCGAGGCCCGGCTCTCGGACCGCAAGCAGCCGGTGGACATGCTCGTGAACAACGCCGGCTTCGGCAACAAGGGCCGCTTCCTCGACGTCCCCATGGCCGACGAGCTGAAGATGCTCACGGTGCACTGCGAGGCGGTGCTGCGGCTGACCTCGGCCGCCTCCGCGTCGATGAGGGAGCGCCGCCGGGGCGCCGTGGTGAACGTCGCCTCGGTCGCGGCCTTCCTGCCCCGGGGCACGTACGGGGCGTCCAAGGCCTGGGTCGTGCAGTTCACCCAGGGCGCGGCGCGGGATCTGGCGGGCAGCGGGGTCCGGCTGATGGCGCTCTGCCCCGGCTTCGTGCGGACCGAGTTCCACGAGCGGGCCGGGATGGGGACGGACAACATCCCCGGCTGGATGTGGCTCGACGCGGACAAACTGGTGACGGCGGCCCTCGCGGACCTGGAGCGGGGCAGGACGCTGTCGATCCCCGACCCCCGCTACAAGGCCCTCATGGGTGTGGTGAAGCTGGCGCCGCGCGGTCTGCTCGGCGGGGTGTCCTCCAGGGCGGGGCGCAAGTACGGGCCGAAGTGACGGCCCTTCGCACGGTCCGTCGCACCGCCCCGCGCACCCCTCTTCACGACGACCTTCACGACGGCCTTCACGACGTCCGTCACGACGGCCTTCACACGCGCTCGACCAGGGCGGCGAGGTCGAGTCCGGCAGTGGTGCCGTTCCGCCAGGTCACGTGCAGGGCGTGGCCGACGACCCGGACGTCCCCGAGCGCGGCGACGGGGACCGGGGCGGGTTCGGCGGTGAGCGAGGCGAGGGCGACGAAGAGCGCGGCCGGCCCGCTCGTGACGCCGTGCAGGGTGAGGGTGCGGCTGCCCGGCCCCTGAAGGGTCTCCCCGGTGGGGAGTTCGTCCGCCTCGCGGTCCGCCGGATAGCCGTGGACCGGGTGGAGCTGGGCGTGCGGCCCCTGGGGAGTGGTGGCCCAGCCGGTCTGCCGTACGGGGGTCCCTTCCGGGGCGCCGAGGACGAGGTGGGCGCGGACCTCGGCGCGGCCGTGGACGAGGGTGGCGGAGAGGACCCGGACGCCGGGGTACGGGGTGTGCCGGGAGGCGGCCCAGCCGGGGCCGGTGCCGGCGGGGGTGGCGGCGCCCCGGGTGGTGGGCCTCCCGTCCCGCGTGAGCAGCGCGAAGTGGTTGTCGGCGGGAGCCGGTCCGGTGGTGGGTCCCGTCCGGGTCGCGTAGGCGTGGCGGGCGTAGCCGGGATCGTCCTCGCCCTGATCGGCGCTGTGGACGTGGTTGCTGCCGTGGTTGTGGAGGCGTACGAGCCCGTCGGCGGCGGTGGTCTGGACGAGCAGCCCGGTCGGGCCGAAGAGGCGGACGGTGTCGGCGCGTTCGGCGGGCAGGGGTTCCTCGGGGTCGGTCCAGACGGGGTGGTCCGCGGGCAGGAGGAGGCCGAGGAAACCCTTGGACGCCCAGTAGGGGGAGCCGGGGCCGGAGTACTCCTGGACGAAGGGCGGGTACGGGCCGTGCCAGCCGAGGGTGAGGAGCCCGTCCGGGTCGGTGGCGCCGCGGTCGAGGAAGTACCGCACCGTCCCCGAGGCGAGGCGGCGGGTGGCGCCGGGGGTGAGCGGGGTGTGCCCGGTGAGGGTGCCGAGCCAGGGCGCGGCGGCGGCGGCGAAGCGGTAGATCAGGGAGCGCCCGTACGGGAGGGGCGCTCCGGACGCGTCGAAGAGGTGGACGTAGTCGTCGAGGTGGGCGCGGAGGCGGGGCCCGTACCGGTCGAGGAGCTCCCGGTCGCCGGCGAGGTGGGCGTGGAGGACGGGGTAGAGGTGCAGGGCCCAGGCGTTGTAGTGGTCGAAGGCGCGGTTGTCGCCGTCGCTGTACCAGCCGTCGCCGAGGTACCACTCCTCCACGCGGGCGAGGGAACGGTCGATCGTGGCGGCGGCCCGGTCGGTCTCGGCGCCGGCGTCCTGGAGGAAGCCGGCGACGGTGAGGCCGAAGAGCCACCAGTTGTTGTCGACGGGGGACGGTCCGAGGGCGGGGCGGAGCCAGTCGACGACCTGGGCGCGGGTGCGGTCGTCGAGCCGGTCCCAGAGCCAGGGCCGGGTGAGGCGGAGGCCGAGGGCTACGGAGGCGGCCTCGACGATCGCCTGCCGGGTGTCGGTCGTGCGGGGCCAGGAGTCGGGGTCGCCGGTGCCGGGGTCGCCGGTGCCGGGCTTCGCCGTTCCCGCTGCGAGCCCCTCGGCGTACCGGTCGAGGTGGCCGTGCGGGTCCGCCCCCCGGGCGCCCGCGACGCGGAGTGCGGCGAGGAAAAAGGTGCGGGCCCAGCCCTCCAAGCCGTCGGAACGGGCCCCTGACCAGCTGGGCCGGGGTCCGGGCAGGTCGATCAGCCCGTGGCGGGACGAGGCGAACGGCCGTACCGCGAGCAGGAGTCGGTCGGCCGTGGCCTCCCAGTGGGCACGGGTCCAGCCGGTGTACGGGCTGAGCTCACGGTTCTCGGGCGGCGTGGGCATGATGCTCCCTGAGGCTCCCTGCGGTGACGACTGCGTCGCCGGGAATCCTGAACAGGCTCCGATCGAACGTCAAGAGAATCGGAGCGAATGATCGAAATCCTTAGCGTTCGATCATTCGGGGCCGGGATTGAACTAAGGTCGGGGAACCACCACCACCGCGAGGGGGAACTGCGCCGTGCGCGAGAGTGCTGCCGAACGACACGACCGACTGCTGGCCCTGGTGCGCGAGCGCGGCACCGCCCGCGTCGCCGAACTGGCCGAACGGCTCGGGGTCTCCCCCGTCACCGCCCGCCGCGACGTCGAGCTCCTGGCCGGCCGGGGCCTGCTCGACCGGGTCCACGGACAGGTGTCCTGGCCCCGGCGACAGGGCGGCCAGGCCGGCGGACGCCCCGGCGAGGGCCTGGTCATCGGCCTGCTCGCACCCTCCGCCACGTACTACTTCGCCGAGGTCATCCGGGGCGCGCACGAGGCGGCCGCCCGCGCAGGCGCCCGCCTCGTCCTGCGCGTCTCGGACTACCGGCCGGAGGAGGACCGGGCCCGCACCGAGGGACTGCTCGCGGCCGGCGCCGAGGGCGTGCTCGTCGCGCCCGGCTGGCGGGGGCCCGAGGACCGGCTCGCGTACGGCGACTGGCTGGCCGAACTCCCCGTGCCCGCGGTGCTCCTGGAGCGCCGCGCCGAGCCCGGCAGCCCGCTCGACGGCCTCGACCGGGTCGCCTCCGACCACGGCCACGGCGTCCTGCTCGCCCTGCGCCACCTGCTCGCCCTCGGCCACGCGACCCCGCTGCTCGTCGCCCGCCGGGACTCCCCCACCGCGCTCGCGGTACGCACCGGCTACGCCGAGGCGCTGGGGACGCTGGGCCTGACGGAGCCGCGGCCCGTCATCGACTCCGTACCGGCGGAGGCGGACCCGGAGGGGTTCGAGCGGGCGGTGAAGGCGCTGCACGAGGCGGTCGGCTCGGGCCTGGCGAGCGCGGCCCTGGTCCACAACGACGTGGACGCGATCGAGATCGTGCAGCGCCTCGCCGGGCTGGGCGTACGGGTGCCGCAGGACCTGGCCCTGATCGCGTACGACGACGAGGTCGCCGCACTCGCCGACACCCCGCTGACGGCGGTCGCGCCGCCCAAGCGGCAGGTGGGGCGGCACGCCACCGAACTCCTGGTGGAGCGGCTCACCGAGGGTCCCGACGAGGACGCGGCCCGGCGCCATCTGGGACTCCTACCGCGGCTGCGCGTACGGGACTCGTGCGGGGCGCACGCCGCGCCTTCCGACTGACGTCGCGAGGGACGGGCCCCGACTGACGCCGCGCGGGACGCGCCTTCCGACGGTGGTCGGCGGGACGGGGCGTGCGGCCACCGCTCGACCCTTCGCGGGGTGCGCCGCGCGGCCACGGCCCGGCGTTTCGCGGGGGCGGGGCGAACGACCTCCGGTTGATCTTTTTTCGATCAATCAATCTTTCGCTCTTGACTTCGGTCATGAACGGTCACAGGATCACGGCCACAACCTCCCCCGCCGCCCGCCTTCAGGAGTCGTGCCGTGACCCGTAGTTGGAGCAGAACGTCCCGTGTCATAGCCGGCACCGCCACCGCCCTCGCCGTCCTCACGGCCTGCGGCGGCGGCGGTGACGACACCGCGAACAAGCCCGACGGGCCCGTGACCATCACCTTCTGGGGATGGGCCAAGGGCTCCAAGGACGTCGTGGACGCCTTCAACGCCTCCCACACCGACATCCAGGTGAAGTTCGAGGAGATCCCCTCCGGCACCGCCGGCGGCTACGCCAAGATCTCCAACGCCGTGAAGGCCGGCAACGCCCCCGACCTCGTCTCCATCGAGTACTCCTCGCTCCCCGAGTTCGTGAGCTCCGGAGCCCTCCAGGACATCGGCGGCGAGTTCACCGAGGCCGACCGCGCCAAGCTGCTCCCCCAGACCGTCGAACTCACCACCCTCGGCGGCAAGTCCTGGGCCGTCCCCTTCGACGCCGCACCGCAGGCCTTCTTCTACCGCAAGGACCTCTTCGAGAAGTACAAGGTCGAGGTCCCCACCACCTGGGACGCGTTCAGGAAGGCCGCCGAGCAGGTCAGGAAGGCCGACGCCAAGGCCCGTATCGCCACCTTCTTCCCCGACGACCCCACCACCTTCGAGGCCATGGCCTGGCAGGCCGGCGCCCAGTGGTTCAAGGCCGAGAACGACACCTGGAAGATCGACACCACCGACGCCGCCACCACCAAGGTCGCCGGATACTGGCAGGGCCTCCTCGACGCCGGACTCGTCCACAAGAACGCCTCCTTCAGCCCCGAGTGGACCGGCTCCCTCAAGAACGGCACCACCATCGGCTACCTCGGCGCCTCCTGGGGCGCCGGCGTCCTCAAGGGCACCCTGCCCGAGCAGGACGGCAAATGGGCCGTCGCCCCCATGCCCAGCTGGGACGGCAAGCCCGCCAGCGGCATGCTCGGCGGCACCTCCTTCGCCGTGACCAAGGACAGCGGACAGAAGGCGGCGGCCGTCACCTTCGCCGAGTGGATGTCCACCACCGAGGACGGCGTGAAGGCCCGGATCGCCTCCGGCACCTCCTCCGCCTTCCCAGCCGCCACCGCGCTGCGCCCCGTCGCCAAGAAGGCCTTCGACGCGAGCTACTACGGAGGGCAGGACATCTACGCCCTCTTCGAGGCCTCCGGCGCCTCCATCAGCCCGAACTGGGCCTGGGGCCCCACCACCGGCACCACCAACACCACCATCAAGGACCACTTCGGCAAGATCACCCGGGGCGGCCCCGGCATCGCCGACGCCGTCAAGGCCGGTCACGACGCCACCGTCGCCGAACTCACCAAGCGCGGCCTGAAGGTCGAGGGCTGACCGGATGAAGGCCCGCACCCGCGCCGCCACGGTCCTGCTGACCCCCTTCTTCCTGCTGTTCACCCTGGTGATGGTGGTGCCGATCGGATACGCGGTCTGGCTCAGCCTCTTCACCGAGAAGCAGTCCGGACTGGGCTTCGGCGGCACCGAGACCGTCTTCACCGGCCTCGACAACTACACGGCGGCGCTGGGTGACCGGGCCTTCCGCGAGGGCTTCGGCGTCCTGCTCGGATACTGCCTGCTGTACATCCCGCTGCTGCTCGCCGGAGCCCTCGGCCTCGCCCTCCTGCTCGACTCGGCGCTCGCCCGCGCCCGCCGCTTCTTCCAGCTCGCGCTCTTCCTGCCGCACGCCGTCCCCGGCATCATCGCCGCCCTGATCTGGGTCTACCTCTACACGCCCCAGCTCAGCCCGGTCGTCCAGGCCATGGAGGCCGGAGGCATCGGCTTCGACTTCTTCTCCCCCGAAGGCGCCCTGCCCTCCGTCGTCAACATCGCGCTGTGGGAGTGGCTCGGCTACAACATGGTCATCTTCTACGCGGCCCTCCAGGCCATCGACCGCTCCGTCCTCGAAGCGGCCACCGTCGACGGAGCCGGCGCCTGGCGCATCGCCTTCTCCGTCAAGATCCCGCTCGTCAAGGCCTCGCTCGCGATGGTCGGCCTCTTCACGATCATCGGCTCCCTCCAGCTCTTCACCGAGCCGCTGATCCTCAACAAGGGCACCGGCTCCGCCGTCACCTCCACCTGGACGCCGAACATGTACGCCTACACCGCGGCCTTCGACCGCAACGACTACGGACTCGCCGCGGCGGCCTCCGTGCTCCTCGCGCTGACGGCGGCCCTGCTCTCCTTCGCGGTGACCCGGCTGACCGGCCGCCGCAAGGCCGGAACGGCACGCGGGGAGCGGACGGCATGAGCAAGCCCCGTACCGCCCACCGCTGGCTCTCGCAGGCCGCCGTCAACGGCGCCCTCGTCCTCGCCGTCGTCTACATGCTCTTCCCGCTGGTCTGGCTGCTCACCGCCGCCACCAAGGACGCCGGCGGCCTCCTCGCCGGAAACGCCTTCTCCTTCGAGGGCTTCGACCTCGGCGGCAACCTCTCCCGACTCGCCGAGTACAACGACGGCATCTACTTCCACTGGTACCTGAACAGCCTCCTGTACGCCGGAATCGGCGCCCTCGCCTGCTCGTTCGTCAGCGTCGCCGCCGGATACGCCTTCCACGTCTACGACTTCCGGGCCAAGGAGAAGCTCTTCGGCCTCGTCCTGCTGGGCGTGCTCGTCCCCACCACCGCGCTGGCCCTGCCGATGTACCTCCTGGCCAGCGAGGTCGGCGTCGTCAACACCTACTGGGCCGTCCTGATCCCCGTCCTCGTCAATCCCTTCGGCGTCTACCTGTCCCGGGTCTTCTGCGCCGGCTACATCCCCGACGAGGCCCTGGAGGCGGCCCGCATCGACGGAGCCGGCGAACTGCGCGTCTTCTGGTCCATCGGTCTGCGCATGGTCATGCCCGGCTTCGTGACCGTCTTCCTCTTCCAGTTCACCGCCGTCTGGAACAACTTCTTCCTCCCCCTGGTGATGCTGTCGGACCAGAAGCTCTACCCCCTGAGCCTCGGCCTGTACGCGTGGAACAGCAACGCCCACGCCGAACCCGACTTCTACCCCCTCGTCGTCACCGGCTCCCTGCTCGCCGTCGTCCCCCTCGTCGTCGCCTTCGTCTCCCTCCAGCGCCACTGGAAGGCCGGTCTGACCGCCGGCAGCGTCAAGTGAGGAGCACAGGTACAACGATGCACCCGACCACCGACAACCGGCCCGCGCTGCTGCTGGCCATGGGCGAGGGCGTGGCCGACCGCCTCCTCACGGCCGCCCACCGCACCCGCCTCGCGCACCTCACCCGCACGGACCCCCACCTGGTGGCCCACGACCTGACCGCCCCCGGCCCGCGCGTCACCGCGGCCCTCGCGGAGGCCGAGATCCTCCTCACCTGCTGGGGAGCGACCCCGCTGACCGCCGAGATCCTGGACCGCGCACCGCGCCTGAGGGCGGTCGTCCACGCGGCCGGCTCGGTCAAGCACCACATCACCGAGGCCTGCTGGGACCGGGGCCTGCGCGTCACCTCGGCCGCCGCGGCCAACGCGCTGCCGGTCGCCGAGTACACGCTCGCCTCGATCCTCTTCGCCGGAAAGCGGGTCCTCGGCTCGGCCCAGCGGTACGCGGAACTCCGCACCGACCACGCCTGGCTCACCGAGTCCGCCACCTGGGGCAACTACCGCCGCACGGTCGGCATCGTCGGCGCGTCCCGCATCGGCCGCAGGGTGATCGACCTGCTGCGCCCCTTCGACTTCGAGGTCCTGCTGTACGACCCGTACGTGGACGTCCCGCCCCCCGGCGTGGAACTCGTCGGCCTCGACGACCTGTGCGCCCGCAGCACGGTGGTCTCGGTCCACGCCCCCCAGCTCCCGTCCACCTACCGCATGATCGGCGCGCCCCAGCTGGCGGCGATGCCGGACGGGGCGACCCTGATCAACACGTCCCGAGGCTCCCTGATCGACGAACAGGCCCTCCTGCCACACCTCCTGGCGTACCGCCTCCACGCGACCCTGGACGTGACCGACCCGGAACTCCCGCCCCCCGACTCCCCCCTCTACACCCTCCCGAACGTCCTGCTCACCCCACATGTGGCGGGCTCCCTCGGCAACGAACTGCACCGGATGACGGATCAGGCGCTGGACGAGGTGGAGCGGTACGGAAAGGGGGAGCCGTTCACGGAGGAGGTGCGGGCCTCGGACCTCCAGCGCTCGGCGTAGCCGGGTCCCGGGGGCCGGGGCGGCGATCGGGCGCGGGAGCACCCTGGAGGCACGCGCCCGGCTCACCCCAGGGGTGCGGGAGCACCCCGGAGGCGCGCCCCGGACTCACCCCGGGGCGCGGACCCGGAGGCACGCGCCCGGCTCACCCCAGGGGCGCGGACCTGGAGGCGCACGCCTCGAAGACGAGCGGGGCGGTGGCCGGTTCGAGCCGGAGCAGCACCGGGAGCAGGTCCACCAGCCGGTACACACGCAGCAGCCGCGCGAGCAGGACCCGACCGCGCGCCGGCTCGACGACCCGGGCCACCCGCCCCCAGCGGACGGCCGTGCCCGCGTCCACCGACTCGCCGGGGAGTCCCACGCGCCGCACCTCGGCGGCCGCCCTGGCATGCTCCCCGGCGTCCGCGAGAGCCGTGACGAGCGCGAACCACGGATCGCGGTCCGCTCCCCCGTCCCGCGCGGCGAGAGCGCGGACGAAGGCGGTGGCCCGGTCGGGGTCGCCCGCCGCCACGAGGGTGCGCACGATCTCCTCAAGGCGGCCGGAATCCTCCACGGTGCCGGTCCCGGCGCGGTCCAGGGCGTCCGCGAGGAGCGCGTCGACCGCCCCGCCGTCACCGCGGGCGAGAAGGAGGCCCACGGTCGCCGGGACCACCAGGAGGGAATCGCCGCCCCCCTCCCCGACCCGCTCCAGGCAGCGCTCGGCCCGCTCCGCGTCCCCGGCCCGCGCGTGCGCCGCGGCCGCGGCGGCCCACACCCGTGCCCGGTCACGCGCCCGTGAGACACGTCGGGCGTACCCCTCCGCGACGGCTCCGCTGCCCCGGGTCGCCGCCTCCTCCGCCAGGACGACCCACAGGCCCTCCCGGCCCAGCCCGGCCACCCCCTCCACGAGGGCCTCCGCCCGGCCGGACAGGCCCTCCTCGATCAGCTGCCGCACCAGCGCGGTCACGGCCATGTACCGGGTGGTCATCGCGGTGATGCCGCGCAGGAGGGCCTCGGCCCGGTCGTACTCCCCCGCCCGGGCCAGGGCCTCGACCGCGGTGCCGGCCTGGACCTGACGGCCGATCAACGCGGTTCCGTGCGGGTCCGCCAGCGGGCCCACCCGGTCCTCGACGTCCCGCAGCAGAGCGCGGGCCAGGTCGGTGAAGCCCGCCTCGGCCAGCGCCCGCGCCGTGTGGACCACGTCGAGCGTGCCGCCCCTGGACTCCGCCCTGACCCGCTCCTCCACCTCCGCCACGATCTCGGCCGCGGCCGCCGGGGACCCGGGCCCGGCACCGTCCCGCGCGCAGGCGGTCACCACCCCGCGGACGAGTGCGAACCCGCCGTCCCCGTCCGGAACCTCGGGCGCGAGCGCGCGGGCCCGCTCAACCCGGCCGGAACGGGCCAGCGCCTCGACGACGGAGCCCAGCGGATCGCGCGACAGCGTCCGCCAGGGGGCGCCGTCCCGCGCGAGAGCCTCGGCCCGGTCGAACTCCCCCGCCTCCGCCAGCGCCTCCACGACCACGCGCAGGGCACGCTCCCGCGCCCACTCGTCCTCGATGAGCGCGGCCGTCGACTCGACCGCCCCGGGGCCGTGCGTCGCCGCCAGAGCGGCGACGATCCCCACCAGGGCGACCCCGCGCGCCTCCGGGTCCTCGATCGTCTCGGCCAGCGCGTCGGCGGCGTCGATCCGCCCCGCCGCCACGAGGGCGCCGACCACGTCGGCCAGGGCCCGGCCCCGCGCCTGCGCGGTGGTGGGGAGCAGGGCCGCCGCGACGGCCCGCCCGTACTCCCCCGCCTCCGCCAGCGCTTCGGCCACGCCGCCGAGCACGTGCGCCACGCCGACCAGGGAGTCGACCCGGTCCAGGACGGCCGCGGCCCGGTCGTCGCCGGCCCGCAGGAGGACCTCCGCGACGCGGACGAGTGGCAGGACCTCGCCGTCCGGGCCCGCCTCGGCTGCGAGCCGGACGGCCTCCGCGACGTCCCCGCGGGCGGCGTGGGCGGCGGCCGAGACGGCCAGCACGCGGGCCCGGGCCGGTCCGTCCGGCTCGGCGCGGCCGAGGGCGAGGGCCCGCTCGGGCGCACCCGCCGTCCACCACGCCCGGGACACCTCGCAGAGCAGCCCCGCCCTGGCCCACGGGTCCGTCGCCAGGACGGCGGTGTCCGCCGCCCGGTCGAGCAGGCCCACCCGCGCCCAGGCGCGGCTCACCGCGGCCAGTGCCCTGTCCCCCTCGTCGTCGAAGACGTTCCCGCACCGCGCGGCGGCGTCGTGCGCCGCGTCCAGCAGGGTCACGGCCTCGGCCGTCTCCCCGGCGTCGTGGAGTATGAGGGCGACGTCCACCAGGGCCCGTGCCCGCCAGTCCGGGCTCGGGATGCTGCGGGCGAGCCCCTCGGCCCGGCCGTACCTGCCCAGGACCGCCCAGGCCCACGGGAGCGTCGGCGGGATGCGGTCGCTCCTGTCGACGACCTCCTCGCGGGCGATCACCAGACGCACGGTCCGCAGGAGATCCGGCGCGCCCGCGTCGACGAGCGCGGCCTCCGCCGCCTCGATCTCGCCCAGGGCCGCCAGGTCCCCTCCGGTCCGTTCCAGCAGCCGGTCGTGCCGGGCGCCGTCCAGCGCCCACTCCACCGCGCGGTCGAGGGTCCCCGCCGAGCGCAGCATCGGGGCGTAGCCGTGCAGGAGGTAGTCGGGGGACGCGTCGGGCCAGCGGCGCAGCCGCCACTCGTCCGCCCAGGTGTGCAACCGGTCCCGGTGCCGGTCCAGTTCGCGCGGTCCCAGCATCTCGCGTGCGCCCACGACCAGTTCCTCGTGGGCGAGCAGGTAGGCCTCGCCGCGTACCGCGAAGGTCCGGCCCGGCCCCGTCCGCAGCACGTCCCTGACCCGGTAGGGCACTTCGCCGGTCAGCTCCGCGAGGTCGTCCGCCGTCAGACCGCCGCCCGCCGCGGTGAGCAGGGCGAGGACTTCGTACGGAAGGCCGCCCGCCGCCATGAAGTGCTTCAGTTCGCGTTCGGCCTCGGCCCGGATCGCGTGCGCCTGCGGGGACGTGGGCAGGAGGCGGACGGTCGCGGGGTTCCGGAGCGGGTGGTCCTCCGGGACGTCGGCCGGGAGCGGCGGGTTGAGACGGCCGGAGACGATGACGGGCAGATCGAGCGGGAGCAGGCTCACGATGGAGCGGGCGTCGGGTCCCGTGGTCACGCCGCGGTCCTCGTCGAGTCCGTCGACGAGGAGGACGAGCCGTTCGCCGCGTCGCGCGCAGGCCTCGGCCGCCGAGGTGTACAGGCGCAGCAGGTGCGCCTCGCGCGTGGCGGCCGTCAGGAGGGCGGGGAGCCCTTCGCCGGCCAGCTCCGTCAGCTGTTCCAGGACCACGTCCACGTACGCGACGACATCGTTCTGGGCGCCGAGGCGGGCCGTGACGAAGAAGGGGACGACGCGCACCCCGGCGGGCGGGTGGAGCGCGAACCAGGCCATGAGCGCCGTCTTCCCCGCCCAGGCGTCCGCCCGCCACCAGCGGTACCCGTCCCCCGTACGGCAGAAGGCGGCGAGCTCGGCCAACTCGACTTCCCTGCCGATGAGTTCAGGCGGGGCGATGCGCCGGACCTGCTCCCGGTAGGCCGATCGGACCACCGTCCCCGTACCGAATCCGACCTGGTTGCCGTCGCCGATCACGACGACGCCCGCCTCGTTGTCGACCGTGACCGGTCGCTCCCCCCGCGCCTGCGCCATGGGGCCATGCTGCCAGGCGGCCCCGCGCCCGCCACCGGTCCTAGACTGGGAAGATCCCACCTGGGTCGGGAGGCGTCATGACGTTCACGCAGATCATCGACTTCAAGACCAGCCGGGTCGACGACATGAACCGGCTGATGGACCGGTGGATCGAGCAGACCAAGGGGAAGCGGACGGCCACGCACAGCGTCCTCGGCAAGGACCGGGCCGATTCCACGCACCTGGTCGAGATCATCGAGTTCCCGTCGTACGACGTGGCCATGCGGAACTCGCAGCTCCCCGAGACCGACCGGATCTTCCGGGAGATGGTCGCGCTCTGTGACGAGATGCCGACCTTCACCGACCTGGACGTGGTGCGGGACGAGTCGCTCTACAAGACCAACGCCCGTCGGCTCCTGGAGATGATGGCGTCCGAGCCGGAGCTCGCGCTGATGGACGAGGTGCTCGCCGAGGGGTACCACGACCACGATCCGACCAACGAGCAGGACGTCATCGGGATGGACGCGGTCCGGCGCGAGGTGGAGATGTGGCGGCGCGGCTTCGACTTCGCCTTCACCGTCGACGACCAGATCGCCGAGGGCGACCGGGTGTGCACCCGCTGGACCTGGCAGGGCAGCCACACCGGGGACTTCATGGGGCTCCAGCCCTCCGGCATGGAGGTGACGATGACCGGGACGGTCGTCCACCGCTTCCGGGACGACGGGAAGATCGCGGAGGGGTGGTGGCAGTACGACCTGCTGGGGCTGATGGGGCAGCTCGGCGCGGTCGAGGGCTAGGGGGTGTGACCCGGCTTCCCCCGCGACGCGTCGAGGCCCGGTGCCCCCGCGACGGGGGCACCGGGCCTCGGTGATCAGCCGTGATCAGTGATCAGTGATCATCAGTTACGGCACGCCTCAGTGGGAGTGGCCGTGACCGCCGTGACCGTGGTCGGCCGGCTCCTCTTCCTTCTTCTCCACCACGAGGGTCTCGGTGGTGAGGAGGAGGGAGGCGATCGAGGCGGCGTTCTCCAGGGCGGAGCGCGTCACCTTCACCGGGTCGATGACGCCGGCCTTGACCAGGTCGCCGTACTCGCCGGTCGCGGCGTTGAAGCCCTGGCCCTTGTCGAGCTCCGCCACCTTCGAGGTGATGACGTAGCCCTCGAGGCCGGCGTTCTCGGCGATCCAGCGCAGCGGCTCGACGGCGGCGCGACGGACGACCGCGACACCGGTGGCCTCGTCGCCGGTCTTGCCGAGGTTGTCGTCGAGGACCTTGACGGCGTGGACGAGCGCGGAGCCACCGCCGGAGACGATGCCCTCCTCGACCGCGGCGCGGGTCGCCGAGATGGCGTCCTCGAGGCGGTGCTTCTTCTCCTTGAGCTCCACCTCGGTGGCGGCGCCGACCTTGATGACGCAGACGCCGCCGGCGAGCTTCGCCAGGCGCTCCTGCAGCTTCTCGCGGTCCCAGTCCGAGTCCGTGGACTCGATCTCGGCCTTGATCTGGTTGACGCGGCCGTGCACCTCGGACGAGTCGCCGCCACCGTCGACGATGGTGGTGTCGTCCTTGGTGATGGTGACGCGGCGGGCGGTGCCGAGCACGTCGAGACCGGCCTGGTCGAGCTTGAGGCCGACCTCCTCGGCGATGACGGTGGCACCGGTGAGGGTGGCGATGTCGCCGAGCATGGCCTTGCGGCGGTCACCGAAGCCGGGGGCCTTGACGGCCACGGCGTTGAAGGTGCCACGGATCTTGTTGACCACCAGGGTCGACAGGGCCTCGCCCTCGACGTCCTCGGCGATGATCAGCAGCGGCTTGCCGGCGCCGGCCTGGATGACCTTCTCCAGGATGGGCAGCAGGTCCTGGATCGAGGAGATCTTGCCCTGGTTGATCAGGATGTACGGGTCGTCGAGGACGGCCTCCATACGCTCCTGGTCGGTCACCATGTACGGGGACAGGTAGCCCTTGTCGAAGGCCATGCCCTCGGTGAAGTCGAGCTCCAGGCCGAAGGTGTTGGACTCCTCGACGGTGATGACACCGTCCTTGCCGACCTTGTCCATCGCCTCGGCGATGAGCTCGCCGACCTGCTGGTCCTGCGCGGAGAGCGCGGCGACGGCGGCGATGTCGGACTTGTCCTCGATCGGGCGCGCGGTGGCGAGCAGCTCCTCGGAGACGGCCTTGACGGCGGCGTCGATGCCCTTCTTCAGGGCGGCCGGGGAGGCACCGGCGGCGACGTTGCGCAGACCCTCGCGGACCAGGGCCTGGGCGAGCACGGTGGCGGTGGTGGTGCCGTCACCCGCGATGTCGTTGGTCTTGGTCGCCACCTCCTTCACCAGCTGGGCGCCGAGGTTCTCGTACGGGTCGTCGAGCTCGACCTCGCGGGCGATCGTGACACCGTCGTTGGTGATGGTGGGGGCGCCGAACTTCTTGTCGATGACGACGTTGCGGCCCTTGGGGCCGATCGTCACCTTCACCGTGTCGGCAAGCTTGTTGACGCCGCGCTCAAGGGCGCGACGGGCGTCCTCGTCGAACTTCAGGATCTTCGCCATGGGAGCGGTTCAGCCCTCTCGGAATCGGGTGGAACGAACCGCGCCCCGGGGCGCCTGGAAGGGGCCTCGGGGCGCAGCTCCGAGCATCTGCTTCAGTGCTCGGTACTTCGGTACTTCAGAACTTCGGTGAACTACTTCTCGACGATCGCGAGCACGTCGCGGGCCGAGAGGACGAGGTACTCCTCGCCGTTGTACTTCACCTCGGTGCCGCCGTACTTGCTGTACAGCACGACATCGCCGGTCTTGACGTCGAGCGGCAGGCGCTCGCCGTTCTCGAACCGGCCCGGGCCCACGGCCAGGACGACGCCCTCCTGGGGCTTCTCCTTGGCGGTGTCCGGAATGACCAGGCCAGAGGCGGTGGTCTGCTCGGCGTCGAGCGGCTGGACCACAATGCGGTCCTCGAGCGGCTTGATGGCAACCTTGGAGCTGGTGGTCGTCACGATCCGACCTCCCCCTTCGGAGATCTCGGGGTTAACTGTCTGAGGTGGCGAACCAGGTGGATCCGTCGTCGCGGGTGCCGGACCTGCCCGTCGCTGTGTTGGCACTCTCCAGTGGGGAGTGCCAGACCTGAGACTATGACCGCGATTAGCACTCGGTCAAGCGGAGTGCCAATTCCTCACTCCGTGGCGATGCTCGGCGGGGTCCGGCCCGGCGGGGGCGGGGTAGTGAGGGCGGCCGCCCGCGGGGTCTTCGCCTCCGCCGTGCCGACGCGTTCGGCGGCCTTCCGGCCGAGCCGTTCGATGGAGTCCACGGTCGAGGCGCAGCCGGTGAGGGCCAGCAGGGCGCCGGCGAGCACGGCTCCCGCGAGCGCCCGGCGCGCCCGGCCCGTCACCGCCGGCCCGCCCGGGGCCCGTCCGCTCGCGCGCGACCCGCTCACACGTAGTCCTCCAGCTTCGCGACCGCGTACCCCTTCGCCGTGATCACGTTCATGACCCGGCGGATCATGTCGGGCATCGTGCCCTTCCAGTCACCCTTGCCGCGGAAGTGGGTGAGGACGATGTCGCCGGGGTGCAGGTCCCGGTCCCACTCGCGCCACTCCATGCGGTCCGGGAACGCCTCGGACGCCCACAGCGGGACCGCCTTCACGCCGCAGCTCCTGGCGGCGCGCAGGGTGTCCTCGTTGTAGTTGCCGTACGGCGGGCGGAAGAGCTCGGGCCGCTTGCCGAATCGTTTCTCGATGACGTCCTGCATGCCGCAGATCTCGCTCTTCTGCCGGCTGTACGAGAGTCCCGGCAGGTAGCGGTGGTTGAGGGTGTGGTTGTGGAGCGAGACCCCGCCCTCCTGCGACTTCTGCATGCGGGCGAAGTACCCGTAGTCGTCCTTGACGACGTAGTCGCTGAGGAAGGCGCTGTAGGGGATCCGCAGCTCCTTCATCATCCGCAGCAGCTCGGGGTCCTTCTCGGAGCCGTCGTCGATGGTGAGGAAGACGACCTTCTGCTTGGTCGGCACCGTGGTGAAGACGGGCGGCAGCCCTTCGCCGTCCGTCTCGAAGCCCTTGCGGGTGGTGATCCTCGGCTTGACGGCGGGCGGGGCGGGGGCTTCGAGCGGGGGCCGGGCGAGGCCCCACTTCCTGGCGGCGGCCACGCGGGCGGCGCGCTGCGCGCGCACCTTCTCGGCGTACGCGGCGAGGGCGCCGGCCGCGCCCTGGGCCTGCTGGCCGGCGGCGGGGGCGGGTGCGCCGCCGTCGGCCCCGGAGCCGCCGGAGCAGGCGGTGGCGGTGGAGGCGAGGGCGGCGACGACGAGGGCGGCCCCGAGCACCCGGGAGGAACGGTGCACACCTGTTGCCATCATTTATTCCTTTTGTCGTACGAACCGTATGGCGCCGCATCCTGTCAGCGCGGCGGCCGCTTCCCGGGTACGACACCGCCGTACGGGCCCGCCGTCCCCCGGCCGGCCCACAGCACCGCAGGGCCCACAATGGGACGGGTGACCGACCTCGCCTCCTTCGCCTCCCTGCACGGCCCCGAGGGCCAGACGCTGCTCGCCGCCCTGCGCGACCACGACCCCGCCCAGGAGCTGGCGGTCGTCTCCCGGCTGCGCCGCGACCACCCCGCCGAGCTGGTCACCGCGGCCGTCGGCCAGGCGCGGCTGCGGCAGCGGGCGGTGGCGAAGTTCGGCGCGGAGGACGCGTACCGGATGTACTTCACGCCGAACGGGGTCGAGCAGTCGACGCGCGCCTCGGTCGGCACCCACCGGGCGGCCCGGCTGAAGGCGCTCGGCGTCCGCTCCGTCGCCGACCTCTGCTCCGGCGTCGGCGGCGACGCGATCGCGCTCGCCCGCGCCGGGATCTCCGTCCTCGCCGTCGACCGCGACCCGCTGACGGCGGAGGTGGCCCGCGCCAACGCCGAGGCGCTCGGTCTCGCGGAGCTGATCCAGGTGCGGTGCGCGGACGTGACCGACATCGACACGGCCCCGTACGACGCGGTCTTCGTCGACCCGGCGCGGCGCGGGGGCCGGGGCCGGATCTTCGACCCGGAGGCGTACTCACCGCCGCTGTCCTGGGCGGTCGAGGCGGCCCGCAAGGCCTCGCACGCGGCCCTGAAGGTGGCCTCGGGCATCCCGCACGAGGCGGTTCCCGCGGAGGCCGAGGCCGAGTGGATCTCGGACGGCGGGGACGTGAAGGAGGCCGTCCTCTGGTTCGGCACGGAACCGGGCGCCCGCCGGGCCACCCTGCTGCCCTCGGGCGCGGCCCTCACCGGCCGGGGGCTCCCCGACCCGGCGGTCCGCCCGGTCGGCCGCTACCTCTACGAGCCGGACGGCGCCGTCATCCGCGCGCACCTGGTCGCCGAGGTGGCCGAGGACGTGGCCGGCGGCCTGATCGACGAGACGATCGCGTACGTCACGGCGGACGCGCTCGTCCCCACCCCGTACGCCGCCGCGTACGAGATCACCGACGTACTCCCCTTCAACCTCAAGAAGTTGAAGGCCCTGCTGCGCGAGCGGGAGGTCGGCACCCTCACCGTGAAGAAGCGCGGCTCGGCGGTGGAACCGGAGGAGATCCGCCGCAAGGTGAAGCCGAAGGGCCCCCACGCGGCGACCGTCCTGCTCACTCGGGTCGCGGGAGCCCCGACGATGCTGATCGGCCGGCCGGCGGCCGGGGGCCGGTGAGCCGTACCGCGAGGCGGTAGTGCCCGACGGCCTTCGTCAGGCCCGTCAGGCCCGTGATCCAGAGGATCAGGGCCACGCCCATGCCGTAGGCGACCAGGCCGTAGCCGTCGTCACGGGTGGCGCCCGCCGGGACCGCGAAGCCCGTCCAGAGGCCGAGGCCGCACAGCGCGAAGGACAGCAGCAGCCAGCAGACGCTGAGGACCGGGGCGCGCAGCCGGGCGTCCGTCGGGCCGTGCCGGTCCAGGGCCGCCCACCGGACGAGGCGCTCGCGGGCGGTCCGGTCGCGCCGCAGACCCCGGACGGTCAGCCACACGGCCGGGACGAGGACCCCGACGCCGAAGAACGCCGTGACGAGCCCCGTCAGCATCATGATCGGGTCGAGTACCGGCCCGCCGAGCGAGACGAGCAGCACGCCGACCAGCCCCCAGCCCAGCTGGAGCAGGAGGAACGAGAGCAGGAACGTCACCAGCCGGCCGCCGCCGAACAGCCGCCTGCCGAGTTCGTCGAGCGCCAGCGCCCGGTCGGCGAGCCGCGCGTCCCGGTCGGGCCAGCTCTGGACGTCGGCGGGCGGGGGCGGCGGCGGAAGCGGGTTGCGCGGGGACATGCCAAGACCCTAAGGCCCTACGGCCGTTCCACCGCGCCCGGCTCCGCCTCCGGCGCCCGCCCCCGGTCGCCCTCCGTCAGGTCCTCGGCCTTCCCCCGCAGCAGCGCCCGCTCGCTCTCGTTCCGGGTGAGGGCCGCCGCCCGCTCGAACTCCGCGCGCGCCTCCTCCGCCCGGCCGAGCCGGGCCAGCAGGTCGCCCCGTACGCTCGGCAGCAAGTGGTAGCGCGCCAGGGCCGGTTCGGCGACGAGGGCGTCGACGATCGGAAGGGCCGCGGCGGGGCCCGCGGCCATCGACACGGCGACCGCGCGGTTCAGCTCGACGACCGGGGAGGGCGCGAGGACGCCCAGCCTCCCGTACAGCGCGGCGATGGTCGCCCAGTCGGTCTCCTCGTACGACGTGGCCCGCGCGTGGCAGGCGGCGATGGCGGCCTGGAGGGCGTACGGCCCGAACGAGCCCCCGTCCCCGGCCCGTTCGAGGGCGGCGAACCCGCGCCGGATCAGCAGCCGGCTCCAGCGCCGCCGGTCCTGCGCGGCGAGCAGCACCGGCTCCCCGCCGGGCCCGGTCCTGGCCGCCGTACGGGAGGACTGCAGCTCCAACAGGGCGACCAGGCCCTGCGCCTCGCCCTCCCGCGGGACGAGCGCGGCGAGGACCCGGGCGAGCCGCAGCGCGTCCTCGCACAGACCCGGCCGCAGCAGGTCGTCGCCCGCGGTCGCCGCGTACCCCTCGTTGAAGATCAGGTAGACGACCTCCAGGACGGACCCGAGCCGGGCCGCCCGCTCCTCCCCGTACGGCACCTCGAACTCCACGCCCGCCCTCGCGAGCGTCCGCTTGGCGCGCGTGATCCGCGCCGCGACGGTCGCCTCCGGTACGAGGAAGGCGCGGGCGATCTCGTCGGTGCGGAGCCCGCCGACGAGCCGCAGCGTGAGGGCGGCGCGGGCCTCGGCGGAGAGCACCGGATGGCAGGCGGTGAAGATCAGCCGCAGCACGTCGTCGTCGATGTCCCCGGGGCCCCGGGGCTCCGGGTCGTACGACTCCTCGCTGAGCGTGCGGCCCACCTCGGCGAGCTTCCGGGCGTACGTCTCGCGCCGCCGCACGAGGTCGACCGCGCGGTGCTTGGCGGCGGCCGTCAGCCAGGCCCCCGGCCGCTCCGGGACCCCCGTGCGGGGCCACTGCTCGAGGGCGGCGACGAGCGCGTCCTGGGCGATCTCCTCGGCGATGCCGACGTCGCGGACGATCCGCGCCGCGGTGGCGACGATCCGCGGCGACTCCATCCGGAAGACGGTGTCGAGGGTGGTCTCCACCGTGCCGGGGCCGCCGGGGTCACCGGCGCTCTCCACGTGGCCGGTGCCGTCGGTGCCGTGTGCCCTCACGTCTCACATGACAGCACACGGCACCGACAACGGGTCCGGCAACGGGCCGGGACTCAGGCCCCCGGCGCCTCCTCGACCTCGCGGACCTCCAGGCCCACCTTCCAGTGCGGCGGGTGGACGGCCAGGAAGCGCTTGGACCACTCCATCGCCTCGGCCATGTCCTTGCACTGCATCATGGCGTAGCCGCCGACGACCTCCTTGGTCTCGGTGAACGGCCCGTCCGTGTAGGAGAGCTTCCCGTCCGACCAGGTGATGCGGGTGGCCTCGGCGGTCGGCTTGAGCCCCGCCGTGTCCAGCATGACGCCGGCCTTGGTGATCTCCTCGAAGAGCGCGCCCATGCGCTCCTCGAAGCCGGGGTCGGCGTCCCCCATGTCGATGGTGTTCTCCTCGATGCGGACCAGGGTCAGGTAGCGGGGCATGGTGACTCCTCTTGCGGTGGCGGGGCTTCTCCCCGCCTCTCACTTCATACGTCGAACGGGACCCGTCCGCATCGACAGCCGCCGCGGAGAACTTCTGGGAGGGCTTCTATACGTAGTCCTCCAGGCGCGCCACCGTGAAGCCCTGCTCCTGTATGCGGCGCAGCATCGTCGCCGTCATCTCGGTCATCGTCCGCCCCTTGAGCTCGGACGGGCCGCGGAAGTGGGCGAGGACGATGTCGCCGGGGTGCAGCTTCCGGTCGCCGCGCTGGTACTGCATGTTCTTGATCTGCATGGACTCGCGCCACAGCACGATCGCGTCCACCCCGCACTCCCCGGCCGCCGCGCGCGTGGCCTCGTTCCAGTTGCCGTAGGGCGGCCGGAAGAGGCGCGGGGCCTTGCCGTACCGGTCCTTCAGCCTGGCCTGCTGGCCGCATATCTCCCGGCGCTGGGCGTCCTGGGAGAGGGTGCGCAGGTCGGGGTGGGTGAGGGTGTGGTTGGCGAGCCCGTGGCCCTGGGCGACGAGCGGCGCGAAGTACCCGTAGTCGGCGCGGATGGCCGAGTCGGTGAGGAACATCGTGACCGGGACCTTGAGGTCCCTCATCATGGTCACGAACTCGGGGTCCTTCTCGGCCCCGTCGTCGATCGTGATGAAGACGATCTTCTCGGTGGTGGGTACGTCGCTGATGACGGGGACCGGTTCGCCCGGCGCGCGGGTCACCGGCTTGACCGCGGGCGGGGCGGGCGGGGCCGCGAGGGGCTTGAGCCCGTAGCGGCGGTACGCGGCGGCGGTCGCGGCGGCCCCGTCGGGGTGCGTCGGGGCCCGGGACGCCTGGTCGCCGGCGGGTGCCCCGTCGTCGGCGGTCTGCTTTCCCGGGGCGGGAGCGGCGGGGTCCTCCGCCGCGCAGCCCGTCACCAGCAGGGCGGCGGCGGTCAGCGCCGCCCACAGCGCGATCGTCTTCTTCACGCGTTGTGGGATGCGCGCGCCGGTCGAATGGTTGCTCGATCGTCGAATGTCAGCCCGGGGGCGGCGGTGCCTATTCGACCGATTCGAAGCGCCAGCGGTGGACCGGGCGGGTGATGAGTCCGGCGTCCGGCTCGGGCAGCTCGGGCAGCTCGGCGTCGAGCGCGTCCGTCTCCCACCAGGTGAGGACGAGGACCCTCTCCTGGGGGGCGCGGAGGATCTCCCGGCGCTCGGGCTCGCGGGCGAGGACCTGGGCCCTCGCCCACTCCAGGAGCTCGGCGCCCCGGCCCCGCGCGGCCCTCGCCTCCCACATCAGGGCGATCCTCATGAGTAGAGGTTCTCCTTGCTGACCTCGTGCACGTGGTCGTGGTCGTGCGCGTGCGCGCCCGGCACGTGCGGGTCCGTCACCGGCAGCGACGAGTCCGCCGACAGCTCCAGGTCCGAGGCCGGCCGGTTGCGGGCGACCATCTCGGAGCCGAGGGCCGCGACCATCGCGCCGTTGTCCGTGCACAGGCCGGGCCGGGGCACCCGCAGCCGGATGCCGGCCCGCTCGCAGCGCTCCTGCGCGAGGGCCCGCAGCCGCGAGTTGGCGGCGACGCCGCCGCCGATCATCAGGTGGTCGACACCCTCGTCCTTGCAGGCCCGGACGGCCTTGCGGGTGAGGACGTCGACGACCGCCTCCTGGAAGGACGCGGCGACGTCCCGCACCGGCACGTCCTCGCCGGCCGCGCGCTTCGCCTCGATCCAGCGGGCCACGGCGGTCTTGAGGCCGGAGAAGGAGAAGTCGTACGCGGGGTCCCGCGAGCCGCTCAGGCCGCGCGGGAAGGCGATGGCGGCCGGGTCGCCCTCCCTGGCGAGCCGGTCGATGACCGGGCCGCCGGGGAAGCCGAGGTCGAGGACGCGGGCGATCTTGTCGAAGGCCTCGCCGGCGGCGTCGTCGATGGTGGCGCCCAGGGGGCGCACGTCGGAGGTGATGTCGGCGGAGAGCAGCAGCGAGGAGTGGCCGCCGGAGACCAGCAGGGCCATCGTCGGCTCGGGCAGCTTGCCGTGCTCCAGCTGGTCGACGCAGATGTGCGAGGCGAGGTGGTTCACGCCGTAGAGCGGCTTGCCGAGGGCGTACGCGTAGGCCTTGGCCGCCGAGACGCCGACGAGCAGCGCGCCCGCGAGGCCGGGTCCGGCGGTGACGGCGATGCCGTCGAGGTCCTTGGCGGAGATCCCGGCCGTCTCCAGGGCGCGCTCGATCGTCGGGACCATCGCCTCCAGGTGGGCGCGGGAGGCGATCTCGGGCACGACGCCGCCGAAGCGGGCGTGGGTGTCGACGCTGGAGGCGACGGCGTCCGCGAGGAGCGTGGTCCCGTGGACGATGCCGACACCGGTCTCGTCGCAGGAGGTCTCGATGCCGAGTACGAGCGGTTCGTCAGCAGCCATCAGAATCAGTCTCAGTTCCTTGAACGGTCAGTCGCATCACGAGCGCGTCCACGTTTCCGGGCTGGTAGTAGCCGCGCCGGAAACCGATGGGCTCGAAGCCGAAGCGCTCGTAGAGCTTCTGGGCCCGGGTGTTGTCCACGCGCACTTCGAGGAGGACCTCGTCGCACTCGAAGGCGGTGGCGTGGTGGAGCAGGTCGGTGAGGAGGCGGGCGCCGAGGCCCGTGCCCCACTGGTCGCGGGCGACGGCGATGGTCTGGACGTCGCCGAGTCCGCCGGCCGCGGCGAGCCCGGCGTACCCGACGAGCCTGCCTTCGCCGTTCTCCGAAAAGGTCTCCGCGACGAGATAGCGGCGGGTCGCGCGCGGCCCGCGGGCGTGCGCGAGCTCGGACCAGAACATCCCCGCCGACCAGGCGTCCTCGGGGAACAGCTCGTCCTCCAGGGCCAGCACCGGTGCGATGTCCCACCAGCGCATCTCGCGCAGCTCCACGGCGCCGGTCACTGGGGTGTGACCACCTTGTAGTTCTTGGGCACCTGGGCGTCGGGGCGGCGCAGGTACATCGGCAGCGGGTCGAGGAATCCCTCCCCGCCGGCCGCCAGCCTCTCCGCGGCGAGCGCGGCGAGCGCCGCCGCCGACTGGTGCTCGGGGTCGCGGGCGTCGGGGAAGGCCTCCGGGTAGAGGCGGGCGCCCGCGCCGACGACCGGGAGGCCCGCGAGCCGCTCGGCGATCTCGGCGGGCCGGTCGACGGCGGCGTCCGTCACGCGCGTACGGGAGTCCTCGTACCGCGCCCAGTAGACCTCCTTGCGGCGCGCGTCCGTGGCGACGACGAAGGGCTCGTCGATCCCGGAGGCGTACGCCAGGCCGTCGAGGGTGCACAGGCCGTGCACCGGGACGCCGAGCGCGGAGGAGAAGGCCGCTGCGGTGACGAGGCCGACCCGGAGGCCGGTGTACGGCCCGGGGCCGACGCCGACGACGATGCCGGTGACCGCGTCGAGCGCGAGACCGGCCTCCTTGAGGACCCGGTCGACGGCGGGCAGCAGCAGCTCCCCGTGGCGGCGGGCGTCGACCTGGCTCGACGAGGCGACGACGGCCTCGCCGTCGTGGAGGGCGACGGTGACGGCGGGGGTGGCGGTATCCATGGCGAGCAACAGCACGCGAACAGCCTACGGCTCCCGGGCACGGTGCCCCGCCCCTCGCTCCCCCTGCTGCTACCGTCACCCTTCGATACGTTCGTACGAGAGGTGGGCACGGTGGCACGGAGCAGCTCGGGATTCGTGGCCGGGCTCACGGCGGCGGCCGTCGCGGCGGTCTGCTTCCTCGCGTACCAGGCCTCGGCGAACGCGCCCGCCGATCTCTCGGTCAAGCCCCGCACGCCGGGCACGACCGCCCCCTCGACCTCGCCGAGCGGCGGCCCGAGGAAGCCGGCCGCGGACCCTCTCGCCGTCCCGGCGGACTCCGGCAGCGGAGAGCGGGTCGTGTACGCGATCGGCGACCGCCGGGTGTGGCTGGTGGACGGCAAGGGCAAGGCCACGCGGACGTTCACGGTGATGCCGAGCACGGTCGACCCGGCGCCCGGGGCGTACGCGGTGACCTCCCGCTCCGGCTCGGTCCGCGGCTCGGACGGCGTGCAGATCGAGCACGTGGTGCGGTTCGCGACGGCGCAGGACGTGGCGATCGGCTTCAGCGCGGCGGTCGACGGCTCGACGCCGAGCCCGGACCCGACGAAGAAGACCGGCGGCATCCGCATGAAGCGGGCCGACGGGAACGCGATGTGGACGTTCGCGGTGATCGGCGCGAAGGTCGTCGTCGTCGCCTAGTCGCGGGCCGGGCGGGACCTTCGGGACCCGACCCGGGCCGGGTCCGGCGTCGCCGCGCGCGGCCCGCGCGACGACGGCTACGCGGCTCTGCCGCGGACGACCCGCACGATCCGCTCGACCTGTCCGGCCCTCGCCCCGTGCTCCTCGTCCGCCCGGTCCTGGCGGACGCCGGGCGGGGTCGACACGGCGCGGGCGGCCGCGCAGGACGCCAGCAGCTCATTCATCGGGACGTGGTGCCGGACGGGCTCCGCGCGCTTCGGCGTGGCCATGTGTGCCTCCCGTAGGTTAGGTTCACCTAACCAGCTCGTGCGTCCATGTCACCACGTCACGTACGAACGACGCAACACCTTCCCGACACGTTGTCGGAAAGTACGTACCCCGTGCGGGGCGGCGTACGCCGGTCAGAGCACCGCCAGGTCCTCGTCGGCCCAGCGCGATCCGATCCCGCGCAGCACGACCGTGCGCCGGTCGTCCTCGGTGTCGCCGGTCACCCGGTGGATCAGGAGGTGCAGCCGGTCGTCGGTCAGCTCCTCGACCTTGCCGTCACCCCACTCGACGACCACCACCGACTCGGGCAGCGAGACGTCCAGATCGAGGTCTTCCATCTCGTCCAGACCGCCGCCGAGGCGGTACGCGTCGACGTGCACCAGGGCCGGGCCGCCGACCAGGGACGGGTGGACACGGGCGATGACGAAGGTCGGCGAGGTGACGGCCCCGCGCACCCCGAGGCCCTCACCGAGGCCCCGGGTCAGGGTGGTCTTCCCGGCGCCGAGCTCACCGGTGAGCATGACGAGGTCGCCGGGGCGGAGGATCTTCGCGAGACTGCGGCCGAGCTCCTGCATCCGCTGCGGGGAGTCGACGGAGAGGGTGGCGCCGGAGACGGGCGGGTGCGCTGCTTCCATACCCGCCAACTTAGCTCGTACGGGGACCCGGCCCGCGCGGAGACCGGCGCTCCGCCGCGCCCCCGCCCGCGCGGCCACCCTGAACCGGCCCGCACCGAGACCGGCGCCCTGCCGCGCCCCCGCCCGCGCGGGCTCGCCGAACCGGCCCGCGCGGAGATCGCCCCCACCGGCACCGGACCGCACCCGGCCGGACCCTCCCCGGTCCGGACCGCGCCGGACCGCCTCCCGGTCGCCGCCGGGGCCCGGGGCCGTCATCCTGATGCTGGAAGGCGTCCCTGCGGGAGGGTGACGTGCGCGACCGGTTGCACCGCATCTCCGACGAATACGCGGGTGGCGCGCGCGCCGACCTCACCCGGACCCTGGCCCGCACGCTCCCCCCACTCCTCGTGGCCGTCGGCTGCGGCTTCCAGTTCCTCACCCCGCCGGAGCTCACCGGCACCCCCTTCTTCGTGGCCGCGCCCCTCGTCGCGGCCCCCCTGTTCGCCTGGGGGGTGGCGGCGGTCTTCGGCGCGCTGGGGATCCTGGCGGCGGCGCTGCTCCACTTCGTGGCCGGGGGGACCGCCGTCGTCCACAACCTGGCGATGGAGGCCGCGACCATCACGTTCGCCACCGCGCTCGCCGTGCTGATCAACGGCGTCGTGGAGCGTGCCCGCGGCCGGCTCGCCACGGCCCGAGGGGTCGCCGAGGCGGCGCAGAGAGCCGTCCTTCCCACCCCGTCGGGACGGATCGACGGCCTGCGCCTTGCGGCGCGCTACGACGCCGCGCAGTCGGACACCCTGATCGGCGGGGACCTCTACGCGGCCCTGCCGACCCCGTACGGCGTCCGGCTGATCGTGGGCGACGTCCGGGGGAAGGGGCTCGGGGCGATCGAGGCCGTCTCCGTCATCCTCGGCGCCTTCTGGGAGGCCGCGGACAGCGAGCCGTCACTGCCGGACCTCGCGAACCGCCTGGAGAACGCGCTGGTCCGCGAGGGGGCCCGGCGCGAGGGAATGGACACCTCCGAGGGCTTCACCACCTGCGTGCTCGTGGAGATCCCGCCCGGCCACGGCAGCCTGCGCGTCCTCAACCGGGGGCATCCGGAGCCGCTGCTCCTGGGCCCCGCCGGGACGGTCACCGCGCTCCGCCCCGGGGAGTTCTCCCTGCCCCTGGGCCTCGGCGACCTCGGCCCGCACGTCGCGCGGCCGGACGAGTGGCCGTTCCCGCCCGCGTCGACCCTGCTGCTGTACACCGACGGCCTCTCCGAGAGCCGCGACGTGGCGGGGGCCTTCTACGAACCCGCCCGGAGGCTGGAGGGCAGGTCGTTCACCACGCCCGACAGGCTCGTCGCCTCGCTCCTCGCCGACGTCCACCGGCACGCGAACGGCGTCAGGGGCGACGACATGGCCCTGCTGGCCGACACGCCGACCGCGACGCCCGCGTGGGGCGACGGGCGGAGCGGGCTCGGGTGCCCAGGATGCCGGAACCCGGGGGGCGTTCGGGGTGGGGTGACCGGGTCTACAGCCGGGGGCGGCGGTCCGGGAGCCGGCACCTGAGAGACTGGGCGCGATGACTGAGACACCGCCGCCCCGCAGAGCCCGCGCCGAGATCGACCTCGGCGCGCTGCGTGCGAACGTCCGCACGCTGCGCGCCCGCGTCGCCCCCCACGTCCGGATCATGGCCGTGGTCAAGGCCGACGCGTACGGACACGGCGCCCTGCGCTGCGCCCGCGCCGCCCTGGACGCGGGCGCGGACTGGCTCGGAACGGCCACCCCGCACGAGGCGCTCGCGCTGCGAGCCGCCGGGATCACCGACGTTCCGGTCATGTGCTGGCTCTGGACCCCGGGCGACCCGTGGGACCAGGGCATCGAGGCCGGTCTGGACATGTCGGTGAGCGGGATGTGGGCCCTGGAAGAGGTCCGCGAGGCCGCGCGGGCCACCGGGAAGACCGCGCGGGTGCAGCTCAAGGCCGACACCGGCCTCGGCCGGAACGGCTGTCAGCCCGCCGACTGGCCCGAGTTGGTCGGCGAGGCGCTCAAGGCCGAGGCCGACGGGCTCGTCAAGGTCACCGGGCTCTGGTCGCACCTCGCGTGCGCCGACGAACCCCACCACCCCTCCACCGCCGCGCAGCTCGACGTCTTCCGGTCGATGCTCGCCCACGCGGAGGAGGCCGGGATCCGGCCCGAGGTCCGGCACATCGCCAACTCGCCCGCCACCCTCACCCTCCCCGAGGCCCACTTCGACCTGGTCCGGCCGGGCATCGCCGTCTACGGCGTGTCGCCCAGCCCCGAGCTCGGCACCTCCGCCGAGCTGGGCCTGCGGCCCGTCATGTCGCTCAAGGGGAGCATCGCGCTCGTCAAGCGGGTGCCGGCCGGCCACGGCGTCAGCTACGGCCACCACTACGTCACCGACGCGGAGACGACCCTCGGTCTCGTCCCGCTCGGCTACGCCGACGGCGTTCCCCGGCACGCCTCGGGCCGTGGCCCCGTCCTCGTCGACGGCACCGTCCGTACGGTCGCCGGCCGGGTCGCCATGGACCAGTTCGTCGTCGACCTCGGCGGCGACGAGCCCGAGCCGGGCACCGAGGCCGTGCTCTTCGGCCCCGGCGACCGGGGCGAACCCACCGCCGAGGACTGGGCGGTGGCCGCCGACACCATCGCGTACGAGATCGTCACCCGGATCGGCGCGCGCGTCCCGCGCGTGTACCTGGGCGAGTAGAGGGGGCCCCGTGGGCGAGTCCAGCAGCACCGGTACCTGGCGGCGCGCCGGATTCGCCGGCGCCGCGATAGGTGTGCTCGCGGCCGGAGCGGCCGCGGGCGTCGCCGTCGAGCGGCTCACCGTCGGCCGTTCCGTACGACAGAAGGCGCGGCTCGCCCTCGACGCCACCGGCCCGTACGGCGGGCTGCGCGGGACCCCCGGCCGGGCGCTCGCCGACGACTCGACCGTCCTGTACTACGAGGTGGACGAGGTCGAGGCGGACACCCCGCCGGCCCGTCGCCGCCGGCTCTTCGGCCGCAAGGAGCCCGCCCCCGTCACCGTCGTCTTCAGTCACGGCTACTGCCTCAACCAGGACTCCTGGCACTTCCAGCGGGCCGCGCTGCGCGGTCTCGTCCGTACCGTCCACTGGGACCAGCGCGGCCACGGCCGCTCGGGCCAGGGAGTCGACCAGACGGGCCCCGACGGCGTGCCCGTCTCCATGGACCAGCTGGGCCGTGACCTCAGGGCCGTCCTCGACGTCGCCGCCCCCGAGGGCCCGCTCGTCCTCGTCGGGCACTCGATGGGCGGCATGACGATCATGGCGCTCGCCGAACGGTTCCCGGAGTTCGTCCGCGAGCGGGTCGTCGGCGTCGCCTTCGTCGGTACGTCCGCCGGGAAGCTGGCCGAGGTGTCGTACGGGCTGCCGATCGCCGGTGTCAACGCGGTCCGGCGGGTGCTGCCGGGGGTGCTGCGGGCCCTCGGCTCGCAGGCGGAGCTGGTCGAGCGGGGCCGCCGGGCGACCGCGGACCTGTTCGCCGGGCTGATCAAGAAGTACTCGTTCGCGTCGAAGGACGTGGACCCGGCGGTCGCCCGGTTCGCGGAGCGGATGATCGAGTCGACCCCGATCGACGTGGTCGCCGCCTTCTACCCGGCCTTCGCCGAGCACGACAAGGCCGCCGCCCTGCCCGTCCTCCACGAGCTGCCGGTGCTGGCGCTGGCCGGGGACAACGACCTGGTGACCCCCAGTTCCCACACCGAGGCCATCGCCGACCTGCTCCCGGACGCGGAACTCGTCATCGTTCCCGACGGCGGCCATCTGGTGATGCTGGAGCACCCCGAGGCCGTCACCGACCGCCTCGCCGACCTGCTCGTACGGGCGGGGGCCGTGCCGGAGACGACCGGGGCCGACGTCGGGAAGCCGTAGGGCGGGCCCACCGGGTCGGGAAGCGGTAGCGGCGGGCTCACCGGGTCGGGAAGCGCTGGCTCGAACTCACCGGGAGGAGCGCGGGGGCGGCCGGGCGACGGGGAGGGGTGGAACGGTGTGGGACGGACGGTGGGGGAGAGCGCCCCGGCCGGGCCGGCTCCGCGTCCCGCCCCCGCCGTCCTGGCTCCGCCCCACGCTCCCCGCCGTCCTGCGTCCGCGTCAGGCCCCCGGCCGTCCTGGCTCCGCGTCACGCCCCCGCCGTCACATCCCGCCACGCGCCCCCCAGCGCCCCCGCCACCTCTCCCGCCGTCACCGGTCCCCGGCCCTCCGACACCCGGCGGGCCGCCAGGCCGTGGAGGTACGCCGCGCACGACGCCGCGTCCACCGCCCGCAGGCCCGCCGCGAGCAGCGAGCCCGCCAGGCCGGAGAGGACGTCGCCGCTGCCGGCCGTGGCCAGCCAGCCGGTCCCGGTCGGGTTCACCCGTACGGGGCCGCCCTCCGCCCCGTACACCAGCGTCGTCGAGCCCTTGAGCAGCACGGTCGCCCCGAACCGCCCGGCCAGTTCCCGGACCGCCGCGAGCCGCCCGGCCTCCACGTCCTCCCGGGCCACGCCGAGCAGCGCCGCCGCCTCCCCGGCGTGCGGGGTGAGCAGGGTCGGCGCGCTGCGGGCCCGTACCAGCGCCGGGTCCAGGCCCCGGAGTCCGTCGGCGTCCACGAGGACCGGGACCTCCGAGGCGAGGACCTCGGCGACGCCGGGTTCGTCGCCTAGCCCGGGTCCGACCACCCAGGCCTGGACGCGCCCCGCCCGGTCCGGCGGTCCCGCGTGGACGAGGGTCTCGGGGTGCCGGGCGATCACCGCGTCGGCCGCGGGCCCGACGTACCGCACCGCCCCCGCGCCGCCGTGCAGCGCCCCGGCGACGGTGAGGACCGCCGCTCCGGGGTAGCGGCCGGAGCCGGCGACCACGCCGAGGACCCCGCGGCGGTACTTGTCGCTCTCGGCGCCGGGGACGGGCAGCAGCCGCGCCACGTCCTGGTGCTGGAGCGCCTCCAGGTCGGGGACGCCCGGCAGTTCGTCGGCGAGCCCGATGTCGACGAGCCGCAGCGCGCCCGCGTACGCGCGCGCGGGGTCGACGAGCAGCCCGGGCTTGTACGTCCCGAAGGTCACGGTCACGTCGGCCCGCAGCGCCTCCCCCGTCACCTCGCCGGTGTCCGCGTCGACGCCGCTCGGCAGGTCGACGGCGACGACGACGGCGTCGGAGCCGCGCGCGGCCCGGGCGACGGGCACGGCGTCGGGCCGGAGTCCGCCCCGGCCGCCGATGCCGGTGATGCCGTCGAGGACGAGGTCGGCGGTGGCGAGGGGGGCGAACGGGTCGTCTGCGATCCGGCCTCCCGCCGCCCGGAGGGCCGCGAGGCCGCCCTCGTGGGCGTGGGTGCCGAGCAGGACGGCGGTGACTCCGGCGCCGCGCCGGGCGAGCCGGGCGCCGGCGAGGAGGGCGTCGCCGCCGTTGTCGCCGCTGCCGACGAGGAGGACGACCCGGGAGCCGTACACCCGCCCCTTGCCGAGGAGCGAGCAGCAGGCGGCGGCGAGTCCGGCGGCGGCCCGCGCCATGAGGGCGCCGTCGGGCAGGCGGGCCATGAGGGCGGCTTCGGCGGCCCGGACGGTCTCGACGCGGTGAGCGGTACGCATGCCCGCAGTCTGCCGCAGTCCTGCGGCCCGCGCGCCGTGGTGCCGGGACCCCCGGGGCGCATCCCCGCAGTCCTGCGGCCCGCGCGCCGTGGTGCCGGGACCACCTGGCCGGGGCTCACCCCTCCGCGATCACCACCGCCGAAGCCACCCCGGCGTCATGGCTCAACGACACGTGCCAGTGCTTCACGCCCAGCTCCGTCGCCCGAGCCGCCACCGTCCCGCGCACCCGCAGCCGTGGCCGGCCGGTGCCCTCGACGTACACCTCGGCGTCCGTCCAGTGCAGTCCTCCCGGCGCGCCGAGCGCCTTCGCCAGGGCCTCCTTCGCGGCGAACCGCACCGCGAGCGAGGCGGGTCCCCGCCGGTCGCCGCTGGGCAGCAGCAGCTCGCTCTCGACGAAGAGGCGCCGGAGCAGCCCCGGCGTCCGTTCGATCGACGCGGCGAAGCGGTCGATCTCCGCCACGTCGATCCCCACCCCAATGATCATTTCCCACTCACTCCACGGTCACGGATTTGGCCAGGTTGCGCGGCTGGTCGACCTCGTTGCCCCGCGCGGTGGCGAGCTCGCAGGCGAAGACCTGGAGCGGCACCGTGGAGACCAGCGGCTGGAGCAGCGTAGGCGTGGCCGGGATCCGGACGAGGTGGTCGGCGTACGGGACGACGGCCTCGTCGCCCTCCTCCGCGATCACGATCGTGAGGGCTCCGCGCGCCCGGATCTCCTGGATGTTGGAGACGATCTTGTCGTGGAGGACGGAGCGGCCCTTCGGCGAGGGCACCACGACGACGACCGGCAGGCCCTCCTCGATGAGCGCGATCGGGCCGTGCTTGAGCTCTCCGGCGGCGAAGCCCTCGGCGTGCATGTACGCCAGTTCCTTGAGCTTCAGGGCGCCTTCGAGGGCGACGGGGTAGCCGACGTGCCGGCCGAGGAAGAGGACGGTGTTCCTGTGGGCGAGGGAGCGGGCGAGGGCCCGGACCGGCTCCATGGTCTCCAGGACCCGCTCGACCTCGTCGCCGATCCTCGCCAGCTCGCGGACGACGGCGTGGATCTCGTCGCCCCACTTGGTGCCGCGCACCTGGCCGAGGTAGAGCGCGAGGAGGTAGCAGGCGACGAGCTGCGTCAGGAAGGCCTTGGTGGAGGCGACGGCGACCTCGGGCCCGGCGTGGGTGTAGAGGACGGCGTCCGACTCCCTGGGGATGGTGGAGCCGTTGGTGTTGCAGACGGCGAGCACCTTCGCGCCCTGTTCACGGGCGTGCCGGAGCGCCATCAGGGTGTCCATGGTCTCGCCGGACTGCGAGATCGCGATGACCAGGGTCTTCGGGCCGAGGATCGGATCGCGGTAGCGGAACTCGCTGGCGAGCTCGACCTCGCAGGGGATCCGGGTCCAGTGCTCGATGGCGTACTTGGCGATGAGGCCGGCGTGGAAGGCGGTGCCGCAGGCGATGATGACGACCTTGTCGGCCTCGCGGAGCACGGCGTCGGGGATGCGCACCTCGTCGAGGGCGAGACGGCCCGAGCCGTCGATCCGGCCGAGGAGGGTGTCGGCGACGGCCTTGGGCTGCTCGGCGATCTCCTTGAGCATGAAGGAGGCGTAGCCGCCCTTCTCGGCGGCGGAGGCGTCCCAGTCGACGTGGAAGGCGCGGACGTCGGCGGGTACCCCGTCGAAGTCGGTGACGGTGACGCCGTCCCTGGTCAGCTCGACGACCTGGTCCTGGCCGAGTTCGATCGCCGAGCGGGTGTGGGCGATGAACGCGGAGACGTCGGAGGCGAGGAAGTTCTCGCCCTCGCCGACGCCGACGACGAGGGGCGAGTTGCGGCGGGCGCCGACGACCACGTCGGGCTGGTCGGCGTGCACGGCGACAAGGGTGAAGGCCCCGTCGAGCCGCCGGCACACGAGCCGCATGGCCTCCGCCAGGTCCCCGGCGGAGGAGAACTCCTCGGCCAGGAGGTGGGCCACGACCTCGGTGTCCGTCTCGGAGGCCAGGTCGTGGCCGCGCTCGGCGAGCTCCCCGCGCAGGGCGGCGAAGTTCTCGATGATGCCGTTGTGGACGACGGCGACGCGCCCGGCGTTGTCCAGATGGGGGTGCGCGTTGACGTCGGTCGGGCCGCCGTGGGTGGCCCACCGGGTGTGCCCGATGCCCACGGCCCCGTCGGCCAGCGGCCGGTCCTTGAGCTCCTTCTCCAGGTTGACGAGCTTGCCCGCCTTCTTGGCCGCGGCCAGCCCCCCGTCGGAGAGCACCGCGACACCGGCCGAGTCGTAGCCCCGGTATTCGAGCCTCTTGAGGCCCGCGACCACCACATCAAGCGCCGACTGCCCGCCGACGTATCCCACGATTCCGCACATGACGGCAGCGTACGGCGGAAGCCGTCCGGGATCCCGGACTCACGGGAGCTTGACCACCTGCGCGTCGACGAGGTCCTTCGGCTGCCGGCCGACCGCTCGGCCCTCGGCGTCGTACGTGAAGAAGAGAGCGACGTTGTTCTTCTTGCGGACGACCGCGAGCCTGACGGGCACGGAGACGCCCCCCTTCGTGACGGTGGCACTCCAGGCGAGGGCCTCGTCCCCGGCGTCGAGCGGCTCCGCCACGACGTCGGTGTACGTGGTCCGGTCCGTGCCCTCGGTGGCCTTGAACCCAGCCGCGCACGGGGCGACGGCCGCCTTCAGGTCGGTGAGCCACCGTTCGGCCGCCGTCCCCTGGTACGTGCTGACGGCCACCACGGTCCTGACCTTGCCCGACGGGGGCGTCAGCAGCTGCCGTACGACGTACGTCGCGCCGCTCGGGACGGAGTCCAGGGCGTCGGCGAGCGGCTTGCACACGGGCTTGTCGGCGGCGAGCGCGGAGGCGGGCAGGCCCTCGGAGTCCACGTCGCGGAACCCCCGGTACCCCGGGAGGTCCTCTTCCGTGAGCAGCGACTCAAGGTGCCGGTCCGAGCTCATGGTCTCGCCGGCCGCCGGAGTGGCGGAGGCCGTCTCCCGGCCGGCCGCCGCCGCGGTGGCGGTGGCCTTCTCCCCGCCGGCCGCCGCCTCCCCCTTTCCCGCGTCGCTCCCCCCGCACCCGGTGGCGAGCAGGGCCAGGAAGGCGGCGAGGACGGGGCGGCGCAGACGGGCGGATCTCATGACACGACTCCTGATCGAACAGATGTTTCCACCCGCACGTTAGGCACCGCCCACCCCCATGTGATCACCGGGACCGCGACCGGTACCCGATCGCAACACTCCCGCTCCCCCACCGCCGCGACGGGCCCGGGGCGGTCAGCCCAGCTTCTTCGCCTGCGCGTCGACGATGGCCTTCGGCAGCGTCTTGACCGTGCCGCCGAGGCTGATGCTGGAGAACGTGGCGAGCGTGTTGCCCTGGCGGAAGGCGACCAGCTTGCTGACGAACGGCTCGCCGTCCATGTCGGTCGTGACCGTGTAGGCGAGCGCCTCCTCACCGGCGGAGACGGTCTCCGGGGCGACCTTGGTGATCTTCGTCTTCTCGCCGCCGCCGATCAGGGTGAAGCCGGCCGCGCAGTCGGTGCCGGCCGTCTTCAGCGAGGCGAAGGCCTCCTGGGCCCCCTGGCCCTGGTACGAGCCGAGCGTCACGCTCGTCACCGGGGCGGACAGCGCCCCGAGGGCCTCCTCCGGCGAGGCCGTCGCCCCGTCGGTCTTCGGCACCTCGATGGCCTTGCGCTGCGCGCTCACCGCGGGCTTGCCCGTGGCGATGAACGACATGGCGTCGGCGAGCGGCTTGCAGGACGCCTTGTCGGTGGAGACGGCGTCGGCCGGGACGATGTCCGCGGCCGTGGCCTTCTGCACCTGGTGGCCGGGCAGGTCGGCCTGCTCGACGATCAGCTTCTCCAGCTCGGCGGCGGACAGCGCCTCGGCGGCGGGAGCGGCGCCCGTGGCGGAGGCGGCGGGCGCGGACTCCTTGCCCGCGTCCTTGCCGGCGTCCTTGCCCGAGTCGCCGCCGCCGCACCCGGTGACGAGCAGGGCGAGGGAGACGGCGGTGGCGGCGACGGCGGCGCTTCGCACGGAGGTACGCATCAGGTGACTCACAGTTCTCCACGTGGTGACTTCGTGCCGCCCGACGGCGGCTCCCCCCGCGTGAAGTCCGAAAGCCCACGCGGCATCAGCATGATCACCCCGGGAGCTGGGTATCACAACGCCTTTTGCAGCGTGACCGACCCCACGACCCACGAAGGCCCCGGACCCCCGACAATGGCGGGGTGATCACTTCGCCGCCACGAAGCGCCAACGGGGACGGCCCCGCCAACGGAGACCGCCCCCCCGGGGACGGCCCCGCCGCCGGGCACGGCCCCAGAATCGGCACCGGCCACCGCCGGACCGGCGAGGCGACCCCGTACGTCGACCTCACCCGCGCCGAGTGGAGCGACCTGCGCGACAAGACGCCGCTGCCCCTGACGGCCGACGAGGTCGAGCGGCTGCGCGGCTTCGGTGACGTCATCGACCTCGACGAGGTACGGGACATCTACCTCCCGCTCTCCCGGCTGCTCAACCTGTACGTGCAGGCCACCAGCGGTCTGCGCGGCGCCCTCAACACCTTCCTCGGCGAGAGCGCCGAGCAGCGCGGCACCCCCTTCGTCATAGGGGTCGCCGGTTCGGTCGCCGTCGGCAAGTCGACCGTCTCCCGCCTCCTCCAGGCGCTCCTGGCCCGCTGGCCGGAGCACCCGCGCGTGGAGCTGGTGACCACGGACGCCTTCCTCTATCCGATGGAGGAGCTGAGGGCGCGCGGGCTCATGTCCCGCAAGGGTTTCCCCGAGTCGTACGACCGCCGGGCCCTGACCCGGTTCGTCGCGGACATCAAGGCGGGTAAGGACGAGGTCACGGCCCCGGTCTACTCACACCTCATCTACGACCGCGTGCCCGGCGAGCGGCTCGTCGTCCGCCGCCCGGACATCCTCATCGTGGAGGGGCTGAACGTCCTCCAGCCCGCGCTGCCCGGCAAGGACGGCCGCACCCGCGTCGGCCTCGCCGACTACTTCGACTTCTCGGTGTACGTGGACGCGCGCGCGGAGGACATCGAGCGCTGGTACCTCAACCGCTTCCGCAAGCTCCGCGACACCGCATTCCAGAACCCCTCCTCGTACTTCCAGCGGTACACGCAGGTCTCCGAGGAGGAGGCCCTCGACTACGCCCGCACCATGTGGCGAACCATCAACAAGGTGAACCTCCTGGAGAACGTGGCCCCGACGCGCGGCCGGGCGACGCTCGTGGTCCGCAAGGGCTCCGATCACAAGGTTCAGCGGCTGAGTCTCCGTAAGCTCTGAGGATGCTGCATCTCCGGATGATCGTCCCGCCCGACCGCACCACGGCAGCGGTCGGGGTGATCGAGTCGACGGTCGGCACCGCCCACCTCGTGGTGCTGCCCGGCGCGGCCCGGGACCCGGCCGGTGACGTGGTCATGTGCGACGTGGCCCGCGAGGCGGGCGACGAACTCCTCAAGGAGCTGTGCGGCCTGAGGATCGATCAGGACGGCTCGATCGCCGTCGAGAACATCGACTTCTCCCTCTCCACGCGCGCGGACACAGCCGACAAGGAGGCCCCGGGCGAACCGGCGGACGCGGTGCTCTGGGAGCAGTTGGAGGGGGCGACGCACGAGGAGTCGACGCTCTCGGTCACGTACTGCGCGTTCATGATCCTGGCGACGATGATCGCGGCCTGCGGCGTCGTCCTGGACAACGCGATCCTGATCGTGGGCGCGATGGCGGTCGGCCCGGAGTTCGGCCCGCTCGCCGGCGTCTGTACGGCGATGGTGCGGCGCGAGCCGAGGCTGGCGGCACGTTCGCTGATCGCCCTGGTCGTCGGCTTCGCGACGGCGATCGCGGCGACGACGGTGTTCAGCCTGGGGATGGACGCGCTCGACCTGTTCAGCGAGAGCCGCCTCGACGGGGACCGCCCCAACACCAGCTTCATCTGGCAGCCCGACCCGTTCTCGTTCGTCGTCGCCCTGCTCGCGGGCGTGGCGGGCATACTCTCCCTGACCTCGGCCAAGTCCGGGGCCCTGGTGGGCGTGGCGATCTCGGTGACGACGGTCCCGGCGGGCGCGAACGCGGCCGTGGCGCTCAGCTACGGCGACCTGGGCCAGATGTGGGGCTCGATCGAGCAGCTCGCCCTGAACCTGTTCGGGATCATGCTGGCCGGAGTGCTGACGCTGTACGGCCAGAAGCTGCTCTGGCGCACCCAGCGCGGCCGCTGGCGCCGCAGGGCGGGCGCCCGGAACGACGTCTGAGAAGGGCCCCGCCGCACCCGGTACGGGTGCGGCGGGGCCCTTCAAGCATGACGGTGCCTCAGAGAGGTTAGCCCAGCGCCGACTTCACGACGTCCGCGAGCCGCTGCGCCACCGCGCGCGCCTGCTCGATGTCCGCGGCCTCGACCATGACGCGGACCAGCGGCTCGGTGCCGGAGGGGCGCAGCAGGACGCGGCCGGTGGAACCGAGCTCGGCCTCGGCGGCGGTGACGGCGGCGGCGAGGTCGCCGGAGGTCTTCACCCGGGACCTGTCGACGTCCGGGACGTTGATGAGGATCTGCGGCAGCCGCTCCATCACGCCGGCCAGCTCCGCGAGGGACTTGCCGGTGGCGGCGACCCGGGCGCCCAGCATGAGACCGGTGAGGGTGCCGTCGCCGGTGGTGGCGTGGTCGAGGACGATGACGTGCCCCGACTGCTCGCCGCCGAGGGCGTAGCCGTGCTCCTTCATGGACTCCAGGACGTAGCGGTCGCCGACCGCCGTCTGGACCAGGTTCAGGCCCTCGCGCTCCATGGCCAGCTTGAAGCCCAGGTTGGACATGACGGTGGCGACGACGGTGTCGCCGCGCAGCGCCCCGGCCTCGCGCATGGCGAGGGCGAGCACGGCGAGGATCTGGTCGCCGTCGACCTCGTTGCCCGCGGCGTCCACCGCGAGGCAGCGGTCGGCGTCGCCGTCGTGGGCGATGCCCAGGTCGGCGCCGTGCTCGACGACGGCGGCCTTGAGCAGGCCGAGGTGGGTGGAGCCGCAGCCGTCGTTGATGTTGAGGCCGTCCGGCTCGGCGCCGATGGTGACGACCTCGGCACCGGCCCGGGAGAAGGCCTCGGGCGAGACGCGGGCGGCGGCGCCGTGTGCCTCGTCGAGGACGACCTTCAGTCCGTCGAGACGGTTGGGGAGGACGGCGATGAGGTGGGCGACGTACGTGTCGAAGCCCTCGTCGTAGTCGCGGACACGGCCGACGCCGGCACCGGTCGGGCGCTCCCAGGGGGCGCCGGTGCGGTGCTCCTCGTAGACGGACTCGATCCTGTCCTCGAGCTCGTCGGCGAGCTTGTGGCCGCCGCGCGCGAAGAACTTGATGCCGTTGTCGGGCATGGCGTTGTGGCTGGCGGAGAGCATCACGCCGAGGTCGGCGCCGAGGACGCCGGTGAGGTGGGCCACGGCCGGGGTGGGCAGGACGCCGACGCGCAGGACGTCGACGCCGGCGCTGGCGAGGCCTGCCACGACGGCGGCTTCGAGGAACTCTCCGGAGGCGCGGGGGTCACGGCCGACCACGGCGGTGGGCCGATGGCCCTCGAAGGTGCCCGCCTCGGCGAGAACGTGCGCCGCGGCGACCGAGAGGCCGAGCGCCAGCTCCGCCGTCAGGTCCGCGTTGGCGACGCCGCGTACGCCGTCCGTGCCGAAGAGTCGTCCCACAGCTGTCCTCCGAGAAATACGTGCCCAAGCTGATGAAAGAGGTGATGAAAAAACGTACGCCCCGACGGCACGGGCAGTGCCGCCGGGGCGTACGAAAGCAGACCGAGCAGGCGATTAACGCTTGCTGTACTGCGGGGCCTTACGGGCCTTCTTGAGACCGGCCTTCTTGCGCTCGACCGCACGGTCGTCGCGGGAGAGGAAGCCGGCCTTCTTCAGCGCCGGGCGGTTGTTCTCGACGTCCGCCTCGTTCAGCGCACGGGCCACGCCGAGGCGCAGGGCGCCGGCCTGACCGGAGACACCGCCACCCGCGATGCGGGCGATGACGTCGTAGCGGTTGTCGAGCTCGAGCACCTTGAAGGGCTCGTTGACTTCCTGCTGGTGCACCTTGTTGGGGAAGTAGTCCTCAAGGGTGCGACCGTTGATCTTCCACTTGCCGGTGCCCGGAACGATCCGGACGCGGGCGATGGCGTTCTTGCGACGGCCCAGGCCGGCGGCCGGCTGCGGGTCGCCGAAGCGGGACGCGAGCGACTCGGAGGTGTACTCACCCTCGACGAGCTCGGTCTCGGTGGTGTACTCCTCGACGCCCTCGAACTCGTCGACGGGGGTCTCGGGGGTGGTCTCGGCCACGATGCTCCTCAGATTTCTTTCGTTCTTAGGGGGTGTGGCCGGAACTACTGCGCGACCTGGGTGATCTCGAACGGGACCGGCTGCTGGGCAGCGTGCGGGTGGTTCTCGCCCGCGTAGACCTTCAGCTTCGAGAGCATCTGACGGCCCAGGGTGTTCTTGGGGATCATGCCCTTGATGGCCTTCTCGACGGCCTTCTCGGGGTTCTTGGCCAGCAGCTCGTCGTAACGGACGGAGCGCAGACCACCCGGGAAGCCGGAGTGGCGGTAAGCCAGCTTCTGGGTCTTCTTGTTGCCGGACAGGTGGACCTTGTCAGCGTTGATGATGATGACGAAGTCGCCCATGTCCATGTGGGGCGCGTACACGGGCTTGTGCTTGCCTCGCAGGAGGTTCGCAGCCGTGGTCGCGAGACGGCCCAGGACGATGTCCTGCGCGTCGATGATGTGCCACTGGCGAGAGACATCGCCGGGCTTGGGGCTGTACGTACGCACTTCGTAGCCTTCGCTTCTTCAGTGGATGGAGTCCAGACACACCTGAAGCGATCATGCAGCTGGGGCCTGCACTGCCGGGACAACGCCCGTATGCGAGCCACTGGTAACTGCTCCAGGGAACCTGCGCAGGGGCTCGTCGTGTGAGAACGACGGAGCCGATACGCATAACAAACCGCAACAGTACCCGTGCCGCCCCGCACGGGTCAAAACGCGCCGACCCCAGCGCGCCCGCTCGACCCGCCGCCCGAGACCCCCGCCGACCGCGGGCCGAAGCCCGGACCCCCGGCGCCGACCGCCCGAGGTCACCGAGCCCGAGGTCACCGCGCCCGATCCACCCGCCGCTCGTCCCACACCGGCTCCGTCGACTCCCGTACGACCCCGTCCGAACCGAAGACCAGGAACCGGTCGAAGCTCTTCGCGAACCACCGGTCGTGGGTCACCGCCAGCACGGTCCCGTCGTACGCCTCAAGGCCGTCCTGAAGGGCCTCCGCCGACTCCAGGTCCAGGTTGTCCGTCGGCTCGTCGAGCAGCAGCGCCGTGGTGCCCGCCAGTTCCATGAGCAGGATCTGGAACCGCGCCTGCTGACCGCCCGAGAGCTTGTCGAAGGACTGGTCGCCCTGCCGCTCCAGCTCGTACCGGCGCAGCATCGACATCGCCCCGCCCCGGTCCTTGGCGTGCTCCGTCCACAGAATGTCGACGAGCGGCCGGCCGGTCAGCTCCGGGTGCGCGTGGGTCTGCGCGAAGTGCCCCGGCACCACACGGGCGCCCAGCTTCCACGTACCCGTGTGGGCGACGGACGGGTCCCCCGCGAGCAGCCGCAGGAAGTGTGACTTGCCCGATCCGTTGGAGCCGAGGACGCCGACCCGCTCGCCATAGAAGATCTCCAGCGAGAAGGGCTTCATCAGCCCGGTCAGCTCAAGGTTCTCGCAGGTCACGGCACGCACACCGGTCCGGCCACCGCGCAGCCGCATCTTGATGTCCTGCTCGCGCGGCGGCTCCGGCGGCGGCCCCGCCTCCTCGAACTTCCGCAGCCGGGTCTGGGCCGCCGCGTACCGCGAGGCCATGTCGTGGCTGACCGACGCCGCCTGCCGCAGGTTGACGACGAGCTTCTTCAGCTGGGCGTGCTTCTCGTCCCAGCGCCGCTTCAGCTCCTCGAAGCGCGCGAAACGGTCCCGCCGCGCCTCGTGGAAGGTGTCGAAGCCGCCACCGTGCACCCAGACGTCCGAGCCGGCCGGGCCGGGCTCGACCGCGACGATCTTCTGCGCCCCCCGGGAGAGCAGCTCCCGGTCGTGCGAGATGAACAGCACGGTCTTACGGGTCTCCCGCAGCCGCTCCTCCAGCCAGCGCTTGCCGGGGACGTCGAGATAGTTGTCCGGCTCGTCGAGGAGGAGGACCTCGTCGGTGCCGCGCAGCAGGGATTCCAGGACGAGCCGCTTCTGCTCACCGCCGGAGAGCGTCCGCACCTCCCGGAACTGCGCCTTCTCGTACGGCATGCCGAGCGCGGCCATGGTGCAGATGTCCCAGAGGGTCTCCGCCTCGTACCCCTGCACCTCGGCCCAGTCGCTGAGGGCCTGCGCGTACTTCATCTGCGCGGCCTCGTCGTCGACGGTCATGATCAGGTGCTCGGCCTCGTCGACGGCCTTCGCGGCCTCCCGGATCCGGGGCTGGGCGACCGATACCAGCAGGTCACGCACGGTGGACCCGTCCCGGACGGAGCCGACGAACTGCGGCATCACGCCGAGGCCGCCGGTGACGGTGACGGAGCCGCCGTGCGGCTGGAGCTCCCCGGAGATCAACCGGAGCAGTGTGGTCTTGCCGGCGCCGTTGGCCCCGACGAGGGCGACGACGGCGCCCTCCCCCACCCGGAAGGAGGCGTCCCCGAGCAGGACCCTCCCGTCGGGAAGGTAGTACTCAAGATGCGCGGCCTCGACATGTCCCATGAGGTGCATTGTCACCGCCCGCGTCGCCTGGGCCCAACCGGTTTAGGATGCGCGGCATGAGCTTTGGGGGACCGCAGTGGCCGCAAGAGCCGCAGCAGCAGGGGCAGCAGGGGTACGGACAGCAGCCGCAGCAGGGGTACGGCGCTCCGCAGGGGTACGGGCAGCAGCCCGGGTACGGACAGGAGTCGCCGAACCCCTTCCCCGGCGCGCAGGGCGGCGGGGCGACCCCCGACTGGGGCGCCCTGGCCGACGCCTCGGCCTCCCGCGGCCGGCGCAGGCGCTGGCTGATGATCGGCGGCGGGGCGGTGGCGGCCCTGGTCGTCGGCGCGATCGTCGCCACCGCCGTGGTGGCCACCGGCAAGAAGAACGACGAGGCCAAGAACGGCGGGGTGCCCACCGGCACGGTCTCCCCCACCGCGGAGCCGACCCCCGAGCCGACCTTCTCCTCGGTGGCGCCGCCGCCCCCGCCGAACCCGAAGGACTACATCTCGGACCCGAGGAAGGACAAGGCCCCGCTCTCCGCGGAGGGCCTCTTCCCGGGCCGGAAGCTGACGATGGACAAGCGCCCGTACAAGAAGGGCGCGACCTCGGCGACGACGAACTGCGCTGCCGTCACCCAGGGCGGTCTCGGCACCGTCCTGAAGAAGAACGGCTGCCAGCGGGTGCTCCGCGCCACCTATGTGCGGGACGGCGTGGCGATCACCGTCGGCGTCGCCGTCTTCCCCTCGGAGGCCGCGGCCCTGAAGGCGAAGAGCCAGGCCACCGGCGGCGTCGCCCCGCTGGCCGGCGCGGGCGTGCGCGAGTTCTGCCGCGCCACGGTCTGCCTGCGCCGCTCGAACGCGGTCGGCCGGTACGCGTACTTCACCCAGGCCGGCTTCACCGACGGCAAGAAGGTCACCAAGGCCGACAAGCCGGTCTTCCTGGCCAGCGACGACCTCGGCACCTTCACCTTCAACCAGATCTACGCCCGCGGCCGCGCCCAGGCCTCAGCAGCAGCCGGCGCTCCCGGGGAGTGACCGCTTGTTCCTGGCCTCCCGGTTGCGGGCGGCCAGGAGCTCGTCGGCCGGGTAGCCGACCTCTTCGAGGGTGAGGCCGTGCGGCCGTACGACGTGCACGGCCGAGTCCCGGACCCCGGCGGCCAGCACCTTGCCGGGCCACTCCACCGGCCGGTGCCCGTCGCCGACGAAGAGCAGGGCGCCGACCAGCGAGCGGACCATGTTGTGGCAGAAGGCGTCGGCCTTCACGGTCGCTTCCATCACGCCGTCGGGCCGCCGCTCCCAGCGCAGCTCCTGGAGGGTGCGGATGGTGGTGGCGCCCTCGCGCCGCTTGCAGTACGCGGCGAAGTCGTGCTCGCCGACGAGCGCGGCGGCGGCCTCGTTCATGGCGTCCATGTCGAGGGCCCAGTCGTGCCAGAGCACATGGCCGCGCAGCAGCGGGTCGACCCCGCCGGGGTTGTCGGTGACGCGGTAGGCGTAGCGCCGCCAGATCGCCGAGAAACGGGCGTTGAAGCCACTGGGGGCCTCGGTGAGGGACCACACCCGTACGTCGTGGGAGAGGCGCCCCGCGAGCCGCCGGAGCAGCTTGTCACGGTGCTCGGCCCACAGCTCGACGGGCAGGTCGACGTGCGCGACCTGGCCGCGCGCGTGCACCCCGGAGTCGGTCCGGCCGGCCACGGTCAGCTCGTACGTCTCCGTGGACCGGGTCACGGTCCGCAGGGCGTCCTCGATGTCCCCCTGCACGGTCCGCCGCCCGCCGGCCTGCTTGGCCCAGCCGGAGAAGTCCTTGCCGTCGTACGACAGGTCGAGGCGAACCCGTACGAACCCGTCCTGCACGTCATCGCTCACGCGGAACAATCCTCTCGAAACCATGGATAACGCGGTGCGGGCCCGCACCCCACGGAGGGGGTACGGGCCCGCACACGAGAAACGTCGGAACGCTTACGCGTCCTTCGACTCCTCGGCGGCCTCGGTCGTGGTGGCCTCGTCGGCCTCCTTGACGGCACGCTTGGTGGCGGCCTCGGCCTCGTCGACGGTCGCCTTCTTGGCGATCTCGCCCTCGACCAGCTCGATCACGGCCATCGGGGCGTTGTCGCCACGACGGTTGCCGATCTTGGTGATGCGGGTGTAGCCACCGGGGCGCTCCGTGTAACGCGGCGCGATCTCGGTAAAGAGGGTGTGGACGATGCCCTTGTCGGTGATCGTCTGCAGCACCAGGCGACGGTTGTGGATGTCGCCCTTCTTCGCCTTGGTGATCAGGCGCTCGGCGACCGGACGCAGGCGGCGGGCCTTGGCCTCGGTCGTGGTGATGCGGCCGTGCTCGAAGAGCGACTTCGCCAGGTTGGCGAGGAGCAGCTTCTCGTGCGCGGCGGAACCGCCGAGGCGGGCACCCTTCGCGGGACGCGGCATGGTGTTTCTCCTTGATGTCTGCACCGGCCGTGTGAGGTACCGATGTCAGTGTCCGAGCGGGCAGGTGCCCGTCGAAGACCCCGCGCCCCCAAGGGGCGCGGGGAACTGCGCGACCGGCCGGAACCGGTGCGCAGACGATCTGCTAGTACTGCTCGGTCTCGACGAAACCGGCGTCCGCGTCGTCGTCGGCGCCGAAGGCGTCGGCGGCGGCCGTCGGGTCGAATCCGGGCGGCGAGTCCTTCAGCGCGAGGCCCATACCGGCCAGCTTCGCCTTGACCTCGTCGATCGACTTCGCACCGAAGTTGCGGATGTCGAGCAGGTCCGCCTCGGAACGCGCCACGAGCTCACCCACGGAGTGGATGCCCTCGCGCTTGAGGCAGTTGTACGAACGAACGGTGAGCTCGAGCTCCTCGATCGGCAGCGCCAGGTCGGCGGCGAGCGCGGCGTCCGTCGGGGACGGGCCCATGTCGATGCCCTCGGCGTCGATGTTGAGCTCGCGCGCCAGACCGAACAGCTCGACCAGGGTCTTACCGGCGGACGCCATGGCGTCACGCGGGCGCATGGCCTGCTTGGTCTCGACGTCGACGATCAGCTTGTCGAAGTCGGTGCGCTGCTCGACACGGGTCGCCTCGACCTTGTACGTGACCTTGAGCACCGGGGAGTAGATGGAGTCGACCGGGATACGACCGATCTCCTGGCCCACCTGCTTGTTCTGCACGGCGGAGACGTAGCCGCGACCGCGCTCGACGGTCAGCTCCATCTCCAGCTTGCCCTTGCCGTTGAGCGTGGCGAGGACGAGGTCGGGGTTGTGCACCTCGACACCGGCCGGGGGCGCGATGTCGGCGGCGGTGACCAGACCCGGGCCCTGCTTGCGCAGGTACATCACGACGGGCTCGTCGTGCTCCGAGGAGACGACCAGCTGCTTGATGTTGAGGATGAGGTCGGTCACGTCCTCCTTGACGCCCGGCACGGTGGTGAACTCGTGCAGGACACCGTCGATGCGGATGCTGGTGACAGCGGCACCCGGGATCGAGGAGAGGAGGGTACGGCGGAGGGAGTTGCCGAGGGTGTAGCCGAAGCCCGGCTCCAGCGGCTCGATCACGAACCGGGAGCGGAACTCGTCGACGACCTCTTCGGTCAGCGAAGGACGCTGAGCGATCAGCATGTCTGTATTCCTTCAGTCGTGGACGCCCACTATTTGACGTCCGACGGAGTTGGTGCGTACTGCAAGGGTACGGGCGGCACAGCCCGAAGAGCCGTACCGCCCGAAGTCCTGGTCAAGCAGCCGTGCGTCGGAGGATCAGACGCGGCGGCGCTTGGGGGGACGGCAGCCGTTGTGCGGCGTGGGGGTGACGTCCTGGATCGAACCGACCTCGAGGCCCGTGGCCTGGAGGGAGCGGATCGCGGTCTCGCGGCCGGAGCCCGGACCCTTGACGAAGACGTCGACCTTGCGCATGCCGTGCTCCTGCGCGCGACGGGCGGCCGACTCGGCGGCCATCTGCGCGGCGAACGGAGTCGACTTGCGCGAGCCCTTGAAGCCGACGTGGCCGGCGGAGGCCCAGGAGATCACGTTGCCCGAGGGGTCCGTGATCGAGACGATCGTGTTGTTGAACGTGCTCTTGATGTGCGCGTGGCCGTGAGCGACGTTCTTCTTTTCCTTGCGGCGCACCTTCTTGGCAGCGCCCTGACGACCCTTGGGGGGCATCTATTACTCCTACGGGAGGTGGTCGGTCCTACAGCGAAGACCGCTTGGTAAAGCGTCCGCTGAGGACTACTTCTTGCCCGGCTTCTTCTTGCCGGCGATGGCGCGACGCGGGCCCTTGCGGGTACGAGCGTTCGTGCTGGTGCGCTGACCGCGGACGGGCAGGCCACGACGGTGGCGCAGACCCTGGTAGCAGCCGATCTCGACCTTGCGGCGGATGTCGGCGGCGATCTCGCGGCGGAGGTCACCCTCGGTCTGGAGGTTGGCGTCCACGTACTCGCGGATCTTGACGAGGTCTTCCTCGGCAAGCTCGCGGACACGGGTGGACGGGTTCACGCCGGTCGCGGCGAGGATCTCCTCGGACCGGGTACGCCCGATGCCGAAGACGTAGGTGAGTGCGACCACCACACGCTTTTCGCGCGGGATGTCAACACCGGAAACGCGTGCCATTCAATGGCTCCTGTGTTCTCGGGGGTCTGCTGCAGAACCGCTCCCGACCGCCGACCCTTCGACGCTTCGAAGGGTGGTACGTCCGGGTCCCCGGCCCCCGCCGGAGGTGCCGTCAACCGTGGAACACGGCCCGACGGGCTCTGCGTATGTATGTTCGCTATGCGTCGCGCGAAGAACTGCGAAATGCAGGTCGGTCGGCGTGCGTCAGCCCTGGCGCTGCTTGTGGCGCAGGTTGTCGCAGATGACCATGACCCGGCCGTGACGGCGGATCACCTTGCACTTGTCGCAGATCTTCTTGACGCTCGGCTTGACCTTCATGGGATGTGAGGTTCTCCGGGTCAGTGCCACCACCCGCGCCGTGAAGCGGGGGTGCGGGCAAGATCTACTTGTACCGGTAGACGATCCGGCCACGCGTCAGGTCGTACGGAGAGAGCTCCACGACGACCCGGTCGTCCGGAAGGATTCGGATGTAGTGCATCCGCATCTTGCCGGAGATGTGCGCGAGGACTTTGTGACCGTTCTGAAGTTCCACCTTGAACATGGCGTTCGGGAGGGACTCGATCACGGTGCCCTCGATTTCGATGGCACCTTGCTTCTTGGCCACGCTTCGCCTTTCGAATCGGCTACCTTGATCGACTCTCGCCGCCGCATGCGGACACACGGGTACACGAGAGCCGACGCATCAGTCTACGTCAGGCCCCAGGAAAAGACGAATCGGGAAGTCTGCCCACCCGAACTGATCCTTACGCGAGGTGCCACGCCGTAGAAAATCCCGTACCAGGCCCTACGCCAGCGGGTCCGGCGCCGCCGTGAACCATTCCCCGACGCAGCCCTCGCGGGCTCGGCGCCCAGGGGCGCCTCACAGGCTTCGGCCTGCTGCGGCGAACTCCGTCCGCCGACTCCCCGAGCCGGCCACCGCCTACGCCAGCGGGTCCGGCGCCGCCGTGACGCCCAGCTCCGCCAGCTTCGCCTTGCCTCCGTCGACCGCGGTGAGGACCAGCGGGCCCTCCTCGGTCAGGGCGATGCTGTGCTCCCAGTGGGAGGACCAGGTGCCGTCGGTCGTGATGACCGTCCAGTCGTCCTTCAGGACCTCCGTGTGCGGGGTGCCGAGGGAGACCATCGGCTCGATCGCCAGGCAGAGGCCGGGGACCAGCTTCGGGCCCTTGCCGCGCTTGCGGGAGACGTAGTTCAGGAGGTGCGGGTCCATGTGCATCTCGGTGCCGATGCCGTGGCCGCCGTAGTCCTCGATGATCCCGTACCGGCCGAGGCTGTGGTCGCCGACCGCCGGGCGCGGCTGCCGCTTGATGTAGGTCTCGATCGCCTTGGAGATGTCGACCAGGCGGTTGCCGAGCCTCATGGCCGCGATGCCGGCCCACATCGACTCCTCCGTGACGCGGGAGAGCTCGACGAGCTCGGGCGCGTGCCCGGTGCCCACGAAGGCCGTGTAGGCGGCGTCACCGTGCCAGCCGTCCACGATCGCGCCCGCGTCGATGGAGATGATGTCGCCGTCCTTGAGGACGGTCCTGTCGTCGGGGATGCCGTGGACGACGACCTCGTTCACCGAGGTGCAGATCGTCGCGGGGAAACCGCCGTACCCGAGGAAGTTCGACTTGGCCCCGTGGTCGGCGATGACCTTCCGCGCGACCTCGTCCAGGTCCTTCGTGGTGGCACCCGGCACGGCCGCCTCACGGGTCGCCGCGTGAATGGCGGCGACGACCAGCCCCGCCTCGCGCATCTTCGCGATCTGCTCGGGGGTCTTGATCTGCACCATCGTGGCCGCGGCCTTTCCATCGAGTACGGGGAACAGAACAACGATACGGCCGCGACGCCCCTGAGGGGCACCGCGGCCGTATCGGACGAACCAGGGGTTACTTCTTGAGCGCGCTCATCGCCTTGGCGGTGACCTCGTCCACCTTGCCGAGCGCCGAGATCGTCGACACCAGGCTCTGCGCCCGGTAGTAGTCGATGATCGGCTCGGTCTCCGTGTGGTAGACCTCCAGGCGCCGGCGGACGGTCTCCTCGGAGTCGTCGTCGCGCTGGTAGAGCTCGCCACCGCAGGCGTCGCAGACGCCCTCGGTCTTCGGAGCGTTGTACGTCACGTGGAAGACGTGCGCACTGTCGTTACGGCAGATGCGGCGACCCGCGATCCGCTTCACGACCTCGTCCTCGGGGACCTCCAGGTCCAGGACCGCGTCGAGCTGTACGTGACCCGCCTTGAGGATCTCGTCCAGCGCCTCGGCCTGGGCCACGTTGCGGGGGAAACCGTCGAGCAGGAAGCCGTTGACGGCGTCCGGCTGCTCCATACGGTCCTTGGCCATCCCGATCGTCACGGAGTCCGGTACGAGCTGACCGGCCTTCATGTACGACTGTGCCTCGAGCCCCAGCGCCGTGCCCTGCGAGATGTTGGCACGGAACAGGTCACCCGTGGAGATGTGCGGGATGTCCAGGTTCTTGGCAAGGTACGCGGCCTGCGTGCCCTTGCCCGCACCGGGCGGTCCGACGAGGACGATTCGCATCAGCGGAGGAACCCTTCGTAATTGCGCTGCTGGAGCTGGCTCTCGATCTGCTTCACGGTCTCCAGCCCCACACCCACGATGATCAGGATGCTCGTCCCGCCGAAGGGGAAGTTGGCATTGGCGCCACCGAAGCCTGCCAACGCCATCGTCGGCACAAGAGCGATCAGACCCAAGTACAGCGAGCCCGGCCAAGTGATCCGGTTGAGCACGTAGCTCAGATACTCGGCAGTAGGTCGACCAGCCCGGATACCCGGGATGAAGCCACCATACTTCTTCATGTTGTCGGCGACTTCCTCGGGGTTGAACGAGATCGCCACGTAGAAGAAGGCGAAGAACACGATCAGGAGGAAGTACGTGGCGATGTAGTAAGGGTGGTCACCCTTGACGAAGTGGGCTTCGATCCAGGTCTTCCACCCCGCGGTGGAGTTCGAGAACTGGGCGATCAAGGCCGGGATGTAGAGCAGCGACGAAGCGAAGATGACGGGAATCACACCCGCCTGGTTCACCTTCAGCGGGATGTACGTGGACGTACCGCCGTAGGAGCGCCGACCGATCATGCGCTTCGCGTACTGCACCGGGATGCGGCGCTGGGCCTGCTCGACGAAGACCACGAGGGCCACCATCACGAAACCGATGAGGATGACGGTGCCGAACTCGATCCAGCCCTTGGCGAGCTTGCCGCTCTCCTTGATGGCCCACAGGGCACCCGGGAAGCCGGCGGCGATCGAGATGAACATCAGGATCGACATGCCGTTGCCGATGCCACGGTCGGTGATGAGCTCACCGAGCCACATGACGATGCAGGTACCGGCGGTCATCGTGATGACCATCGTGGCGATGGTGAAGATCGACGGATCGGGCACGACCTGGTCGGCGACGCGGCAACCACTGAAGAGCGCGCCGCTCTTGGCGGTGGCGACGAGACCGGTGCCCTGCAGCACGGCGAGGGCGACCGTCAGGTACCGGGTGTACTGCGTGATCTTCGCAGTACCGGACTGGCCCTCCTTCTTGAGGGCTTCGAGTCGCGGGATCACGACGGTCAGCAGCTGCAGGATGATGCTCGCCGTGATGTACGGCATGATGCCGAGCGCGAAGATGGTGATCTGGAGCAGCGCCCCGCCACTGAACATGTTGACCAGGCCGAACAGGCTGTTGTTGCCTTCGCTGGCCTGCTTCACACACTGCTGGACGGCCTCGTACTTGACGCCGGGGACCGGGATGTGGGCCCCGAGGCGGTACAGCACGATGATGGCGAGCGTGAAGAGCAGCTTCTTGCGCAGGTCGGGCGTCTTGAACGCCCGGGCGAACGCGGTGAGCACGGTGCCTCCTGCGACCCCCGCGCTATGCGTCAAGGGTGACGGTCTTGAGGTTCGACGAATAGGTATCGGTCATCGATTCCGTGCAGGCATGGCAGCACGAAGTCTAGACAGTGCACGCCACCTTACCGGCGACCATGCCCCCCTAGGAACGACCAACCGGGGATGCCCCTTTTGGGAGGCATCCCCGGTCGGATGTTCAAGCCATCGAGTCGTCTCAGACGAGCTCGGTGACAGTGCCGCCAGCGGCGGCGATCTTCTCCTTGGCGGAGCCGGAGACGGCGTCAACCGTCACCTGCAGCGCCACGGTGATCTCGCCGGTGCCGAGCACCTTGACGAGCTGGTTCTTGCGAACCGCACCCTTGGCGACCAGATCGGCCACCGTGACCTCGCCACCCTGCGGGTAGAGCGCGGTGAGCTTGTCCAGGTTCACGACCTGGTACTCGGTGCGGAACGGGTTCTTGAAGCCCTTGAGCTTCGGCAGACGCATGTGGAGGGGCATCTGCCCACCCTCGAAGCGCTGCGGAACCTGGTAACGGGCCTTGGTGCCCTTGGTACCACGACCGGCCGTCTTACCCTTCGACGCCTCACCACGACCGACACGGGTCTTCGCGGTCTTGGCACCGGGGGCGGGACGGAGGTTGTGGGCCTTCAGCGGGTTGGTCTCCGCCATGTCAGTCAACCTCCTCGACCGTCACGAGGTGGCGGACGGTGTGAACCATTCCGCGGAACTCGGGGCGGTCCTCCTTGACAACCACGTCGTTGACCTTCTTGAGGCCGAGCGAACGCAGGGTGTCGCGGTGGTTCTGCTTGCTGCCGATGTACGACTTCGTCTGCGTGACCTTGAGGCGAGCCATTACGCACCCGCCCCAGCACGCGCACGGAGCAGAGCCGCGGGGGCGACGTCCTCGAGGGGCAGACCACGGCGAGCCGCGATCTCCTCGGGACGCTGCAGGCCCTTGAGGGCCGCCACGGTCGCGTGCACGATGTTGATCGCGTTGGACGAGCCGAGCGACTTCGACAGGATGTCGTGAACGCCGGCGCACTCGAGCACGGCGCGCACCGGGCCACCGGCGATAACACCGGTACCGGGGGAAGCCGGCTTGAGCAGCACGACGCCCGCGGCACGCTCGCCCGTGATCGGGTGAGGGATGGTGCCCTGGATGCGCGGAACCTTGAAGAAGTTCTTCTTGGCTTCCTCGACACCCTTGGCGATGGCCGCGGGAACTTCCTTGGCCTTGCCGTAACCGACACCTACGGTGCCGTCACCGTCGCCCACCACGACCAGCGCGGTGAAGCTGAAGCGGCGACCACCCTTGACAACCTTGGCGACGCGGTTGATCGCGACAACGCGCTCAACGTACGCGGTCTTCTCGGCGGCAGGGCCACCGTCGCGGCCCTTCCGGTCCCGCCGCTCGCCGCCACCGGCACCGCTTCCGCGGCGCTGGGGTCCAGCCATTGGATTTACCTCTCTCTGTTACGTCCGTTAGTCCCGGAACCGGGGCTTAGAACTTCAGCCCGGCTTCGCGGGCGGCGTCAGCCAGAGCGGCAATGCGCCCGGCGTACCTGTTGCCACCACGGTCGAACACGACAGCCTCGACGCCGGCGGCCTTGGCGCGCTCGGCGACGAGCGCTCCGACCTGCTTGGCCTGCGCGGACTTGTCACCCTCGCCACCGCGGATCGACGCGTCCAGGTTCGACGCCGACGCAAGGGTGTGACCCTTGAGGTCGTCGATGACCTGAGCGGTGATGCCGCGGTTCGAACGCGTCACGACGAGGCGCGGACGCTCCGCAGTACCCGACACGTTCTTGCGGATGCGGATGTGGCGGCGAGCCTTGGCCGCACGCTTGTAAGCGTCGCCCTTGGCGATCTTCACACCGTATGCCATGGCTTACTTACCAGCCTTTCCGACCTTGCGGCGGATGACCTCGCCGGCGTACTTGACGCCCTTGGCCTTGTACGGGTCGGGCTTCCGCAGCTTGCGGATGTTCGCCGCGACCTCGCCGACCTTCTGCTTGTCGATGCCCTCGACCGAGAACTTCGTCGGCGACTCGACCTTGAACGAGATGCCCTCGGGCGCCTCGACCAGGATCGGGTGGCTGTAGCCGAGCTGGAACTCCAGGTTGGAGCCCTTCGCGGCGACGCGGTAACCGACACCGCTGATCTCGAGCGCCTTCACGTAACCCTGGGTCACACCGGTGATCATGTTGGCCACCAGCGTGCGGGACAGGCCGTGAAGGGCCTTGTTCTGACGCTCGTCGTTCGGACGGTTGACGTTGAGCACGCCATCCTCGCCCTTAACGATCTCGATCGGAGCGGCGACGGTGTGGCTCAGGGTTCCCTTGGAACCCTTGACCGTGACCGTGCGGCCATCGATGGTGACGTCCACGCCGGCGGGAACCTGGATAGGCAGCTTGCCAATACGCGACATGAGCTTTCCTTCCTTTCCCGACTACCAGACGTAGGCGAGGACTTCCCCACCTACGCCCTTCTTGCCTGCCTGCTGGCCGGTCAGGAGACCGTGCGACGTGGAGATGATCGCCACGCCCAGGCCGCCGAGGACCTTCGGCAGGTTGGTGGACTTCGCGTAAACCCGGAGACCGGGCTTCGAGATCCGCTTGATGCCCGCGATGGAGCGCTCACGGTTCGGACCGAACTTGAGCTCGAGGACGAGGTTCTTGCCGACCTCGGCGTCCTCGACCTTCCAGCCCGTGATGAAGCCCTCCTGCTGGAGGATTTCCGCGATGTGAGACTTGATCTTGCTGTGCGGCATCGTCACGGAGTCGTGGTATGCCGAGTTCGCGTTACGCAGACGAGTCAGCATGTCCGCGATCGGATCAGTCATGGTCATGAATTGGCCTTCGGCCTCTCTCGCCGGGGTTTCCTGTATGCGCCATCCCTCTCCCCACACAGGGGCGGGACGGGTGCGGCGCGGGGACCTACGGCGTAGTAAGTCGTACGGGCGGCGGACGCCCAACCCTCCTAGCCTAAGCCATGGAGGGCTGGGCATCCGACAACCCAGTGCTTACCGAGAGACTCCGGTCATCCCAACTAAGGGACTACCAGGAGCTCTTGGTCACGCCCGGCAGCTCGCCACGGTGAGCCATCTCACGAAGGCACACGCGGCACAGGCCGAACTTGCGGTACACGGAGTGGGGACGACCACAGCGCTGGCAGCGCGTGTAGCCGCGCACGCCGAACTTGGGCTTGCGGGCAGCCTTCGCGATGAGAGCCTTCTTCGCCATCTCGCTTACGCCTCCTTGAACGGGAAGCCGAGGTGACGCAGAAGGGCACGGCCCTCGTCGTCGTTGGTCGCCGTGGTCACCACGGTGATGTCCATACCCCGGACACGGTCGATCTTGTCCTGGTCGATCTCGTGGAACATGACCTGCTCCGTGAGACCGAAGGTGTAGTTGCCACGCCCGTCGAACTGCTTGGGGGACAGACCACGGAAGTCGCGGATGCGCGGAAGCGCGAGCGACAGGGTGCGGTCCAGGAACTCCCACATGCGGTCGCCACGGAGGGTGACGTGCGCGCCGATCGGCTGACCCTCACGCAGCTTGAACTGCGCGATGGACTTGCGAGCCTTGGTGATCGCCGGCTTCTGGCCGGTGATCGTGGTCAGGTCACGGACGGCACCGTCCATGAGCTTCGAGTCACGGGCGGCGTCGCCGACACCCATGTTGACCACGATCTTCACGAGGCCGGGAACCTGCATGACGTTCTCGTAGGAGAACTCCTCACGCAGCTTGCCCGCGATCTCCTCGCGGTACTTCGTCTTGAGACGCGGAGTGGTGGTAGCCATCAGATGTCCTCACCCGTCCGCTTGGCAACGCGGATCTTGTTGCCCTCGTCGTCGAAGCGGAAACCGACACGCGTGACGACCTTCTTGCCGTCCTTCTCCACGACGAGCTGAACGTTGCTCACGTGGACAGGGGCCTCGGTCGTCACGATGCCGCCGGCCTGCGAGGGGCCGGCCTTCGTGTGCTTCTTGACCCGGTTGACACCCTCGACGAGGACGCGGTTCTCGCGGGGGAAGGCCGTGATGACCTTGCCCTGCTTGCCCTTGTCCTTACCGGTGATGACCTGGACCAGGTCGCCCTTCTTGATCTTCATGCTTACAGCACCTCCGGCGCGAGCGAGATGATCTTCATGAACTTCTTCTCGCGCAGCTCACGGCCGACCGGGCCGAAGATACGGGTGCCACGAGGGTCGCCGTCGTTCTTGAGAATGACAGCGGCGTTCTCGTCGAAGCGGATGTACGAGCCGTCCTGGCGGCGGCGCTCCTTGACGGTGCGAACGATGACCGCCTTGACGACGTCACCCTTCTTCACGTTGCCACCGGGGATCGCGTCCTTGACGGTGGCGACGATGACGTCACCGATGCCCGCGTAGCGGCGACCCGAGCCACCGAGAACACGGATGCAAAGGATCTCCTTGGCACCAGTGTTGTCGGCGACACGCAGTCGCGACTCCTGCTGGATCACGTCTATCTCCTGATTTGTCTGCCGGTTCCCGGCCGGGGCTTCACGAGGAAGCCCCGGCCGAGCCTGGCGGAACGAACTCGAAGGGTTACCCCTTCAAGAATTACTTGGCCTTCTCGAGGATCTCGATGACGCGCCAGTGCTTCGTCGACGACAGCTTCCGGGTCTCCATCAGGAGGACGCGGTCGCCGATGCCGGCAGCGTTCTGCTCGTCGTGAGCCTTGAGCTTGTTCGTACGGCGGATGACCTTGCCGTACAGCGCGTGCTTGACGCGGTCCTCGACAGCGACGACGACGGTCTTGTCCATCTTGTCGCTGACGACCAGGCCCTCGCGGACCTTGCGGGCGTTGCGCTCGGTCTTCTCAGTCACGTTGCTCTCGCTCATCAGGCGCTCTCCACCGTCTCGATGCCCAGCTCGCGCTCACGCATCAGGGTGTAGATCCGCGCGATGTCCTTACGGACGGACTTGAGCCGCCCGTGGTTCTCGAGCTGGCCGGTCGCCGCCTGGAAGCGGAGGTTGAACAGCTCTTCCTTGGCCTCGCGGAGCTTGTTGAGAAGCTCCTCGTTGCCCAGCTCGCGCAGCTCGGACGCCTTGGTACCGGCCGACATCACAGCTCACCTGCTTCGCGCTTAACGATCTTGCACTTCATCGGCAGCTTGTGGGCCGCACGGGTCAGGGCCTCGCGCGCGATCTTCTCGTTCGGGTAGGACAGTTCGAACATCACCCGACCCGGCTTGACGTTCGCGATCCACCACTCGGGAGAACCCTTACCGGAACCCATGCGGGTCTCGGCGGGCTTCTTGGTGAGGGGGCGGTCCGGGTAGATGTTGATCCAGACCTTGCCGCCACGCTTGATGTGGCGGGTCATCGCGATACGAGCCGCCTCGATCTGGCGGTTGGTCACGTACGCCGGCGTGAGGGCCTGAATGCCGTACTCGCCGAACGCAACCTGCGTACCACCCTTGCTCATACCCGAGCGCTTGGGGTGGTGCTGCTTGCGGTGCTTGACCCTACGGGGGATCAGCATTTCGGTCAGGCCTCCGTTCCGGTGCTCTCAGCCGGAGCGGCAGCGGCGGCGGGAGCGTCGGCCTTGGGGGCCTCGGCAGCCGGCGCGGACTGCTGCTGCGGCTTGCGGCCGCGGCCGCCACGCTCGCCACCGCGGCCACCACGGCCGGCGGGACGGTCGCCAGCGCCACCCGCACCACGGGCCGGGCGGTTACCCGCACGGGCCGCGGCGTTCTCGGCGCGGACCTCGGCGATGTTCTTGACGTCGCCCTTGTAGATCCAGACCTTCACGCCGATGCGGCCGAAGGTCGTCTTGGCCTCGAAGAAGCCGTAGTCGACGTTCGCGCGGAGCGTGTGCAGGGGCACACGGCCCTCGCGGTAGAACTCCGAGCGGGACATCTCGGCGCCGCCGAGGCGACCGCCGCACTGGATCTTGATGCCCTTGGCGCCGGCCTTCATCGTGCCCTGCATGCTCTTACGCATGGCGCGACGGAAGGAGACGCGGGAGGAGAGCTGCTCGGCAACGGCCTGAGCAACCAGCTGAGCGTCCATCTCGGGGTTCTTGACCTCGAGGATGTTCAGCTGGACCTGCTTGCCCGTGAGCTTCTCGAGGTCGCCGCGGATGCGGTCGGCCTCGGCGCCACGGCGGCCGATGACGATGCCGGGACGCGCGGTGTGGATGTCCACCCGCACGCGGTCACGGGTGCGCTCGATCTCAACCTTCGAGATGCCGGCGCGCTCCATGCCGGACGTCATCATCCGACGGATGGCGACGTCTTCCTTGACGTAGTCCTTGTACAGCTTGTCGGCGTACCAACGGGACTTGAAGTCCGTGGTGATGCCGAGCCGGAACCCATGCGGGTTAACCTTCTGGCCCATTACCGGGTTCCTTCCTTGCTGCTGACGACCACGGTGATGTGGCTGGTCCGCTTACGGATCCGGTAGGCACGGCCCTGAGCACGCGGACGGAACCGCTTCAGGGTCGGGCCCTCATCCACAAACGCCTCGCTGATGACCAGCGAAGAGGCGTCCGTGTGGTCGTAGTTGTGTGCAGCGTTGGCAATGGCGCTGTCCAGCACCTTGCCAACCGGCACGCTCGCGGCCTGCGGGGCGAAACGCAGGACCGCCTGAGCCTCCGTGGCGTCCATGCCACGGATAAGGTCCACCACGCGGCGGGCCTTCATGGGCGTGACGCGGATGTACCGCGCCTGGGCCCTGGCTTCCATGGTTGTCCTTCCAGTGTCTGTCATGGTCATTCCACCCCGCTACTAGCGGCGCTTCGACTTCCGGTCGTCCTTCACGTGACCCCGGAAGGTGCGCGTCGGCGAGAACTCGCCGAGCTTGTGGCCGACCATCGACTCGGTGACAAACACCGGAATGTGGGTCTTGCCGTTGTGCACCGCGATCGTGTGGCCGAGCATGGCCGGGATGATCATCGAGCGACGGGACCAGGTCTTGATGACGTTCTTGGTACCGGCTTCGTTCTGTACGTCCACCTTCTTTACGAGGTGTCCGTCGACGAAGGGTCCCTTCTTGAGACTGCGCGGCATCTAAACCCGCTCCTAGCGCTTCTTGTTCGTCTTGCGGCGGCGGACGATGTACTTGCTCGAAGCCTTCTTCGGCGAGCGAGTACGACCCTCCTTCTGACCCCACGGGGAGACCGGGTGGCGACCACCGGAGGTCTTACCCTCACCACCACCGTGCGGGTGGTCGACCGGGTTCATCGCCACACCGCGAACGGTCGGGCGAACGCCCAGCCAGCGCTTACGGCCGGCCTTGCCCCAGTTGATGTTCGACTGCTCGGCGTTACCGACCTCGCCGATCGTGGCGCGGCAGCGGGCGTCGACGAGACGGATCTCACCGGACGGCATACGAAGGTGGGCCATCGTGCCCTCCTTCGCCAGCAGCTGCACGGAGGCGCCAGCGGAGCGCGCGAACTTGGCGCCGCCACCGGGACGGAGCTCGATCGCGTGGATCGTGGTACCGACCGGGATGTTGCGGAGCGCCAGGTTGTTGCCGGGCTTGATGTCAGCGCCGGGGCCGTTCTCGACGCGGTCACCCTGCGTCAGACCCTTGGGGGCGATGATGTAGCGCTTCTCGCCGTCCACGTAGTGGAGCAGCGCGATGCGCGCGGTGCGGTTGGGGTCGTACTCGATGTGAGCGACCTTGGCCGGCACGCCGTCCTTGTCGTGACGACGGAAGTCGATCACACGGTAGGCACGCTTGTGTCCGCCACCCTGGTGGCGAACGGTGATCCGACCGGTGTTGTTACGGCCGCCCTTGCTGTGCAGGGGGCGAACCAGCGACTTCTCCGGCGTGGACCGCGTGATCTCGACGAAGTCGGCAACGGAGGAGCCACGGCGGCCCGGCGTTGTCGGCTTGTACTTGCGGATTCCCATTTCTCAGTCCTCGTCCGATTCCGGACGATCCAGACCGCCGTTAGGCGGTCGGACCGCCGAAGATGTCGATACGGTTGCCCTCGGCAAGGGTCACGATGGCGCGCTTGGTGTCCTTGCGCTTACCGAAACCGGCCTTGGTGCGCTTGCGCTTGCCCTGGCGGTTGATCGTGTTGACCCCGGTGACCTTGACCGAGAAGACCGCCTCGACGGCCTGCTTGATCTGGGTCTTGTTGGAGCCAGGCGCGACGATGAACGTGTACTTGTTCTCGTCCAGCAGGGCGTAGCTCTTCTCCGAGACGACCGGCTTGATCAGGATGTCGCGCGGGTCCGAGAAGGTCTTGCTGGTGACGACGGCCTCAGTCATCAGGCGTCGCTCCCTTCGGTCTCAGCGGTCTGGGGGCCAGACACGAAGGACTCGAGGGCGGCCTTGGTGAAGACCACGTCGTCGGAGACGATCACGTCGTACGTGTTGAGCTGGCCCGGCTCCAGGATGTGCACCTGGGGCAGGTTACGAGCGGACAGCCACGCGGCCTCGTCGGAGCGCTCGACGACCAGGAGCAGGTTCTTGCGCTCCGAGATCTTGCCGAACAGCGTCTTCGCGGCCTTGGTGGAGACGTCACCCTCGACCACGCCGGTCACGACGTGGATGCGGGAGTGGGTGGCCCGGTCCGAGAGGGCACCGCGGAGGGCGGCGACCTTCATCTTCTTCGGGGTCCGCTGCGAGTAGTCACGCGGCTGCGGGCCGTGGACGACGCCACCGCCGACGAACTGCGGGGCGCGGGTCGAACCCTGGCGCGCGCGGCCGGTGCCCTTCTGGCGGTAAGGCTTCTTGCCACCACCACGGACCTCGCCACGACGCTTGGTCTTGTGCGTGCCCTGACGGGCCGCGGCCAGCTGAGCGACGACGACCTGGTGGATCAGCGGAACGCTGACCTTGGCGCCGAAGATCTCCTCGGGGAGCTCGACGGTCCCGGTCTTGTCGCCTGCCGGCGAAAGGATGTCAATGGTGCTCATCGGTTCCTCAAACCCCCTTGGCCGCGGTGCGGACCAGGACGAGGCCACCGTTGGGGCCGGGGACGGCGCCCTTGATGAGCAGCAGACCCTTCTCGGCGTCAACGGCGTGAACGGTCAGGTTCTGGGTGGTCACACGCTCGTTGCCCATGCGACCGGCCATCTTCATGCCCTTGAAGACACGACCCGGGGTGGCGCAGCCACCGATGGAGCCGGGCTTGCGGTGCACGCGGTGGGCACCGTGCGACGCCTTGCCACCACGGAAGTTGTGGCGCTTCATGACACCGGCGAAGCCCTTGCCCTTGCTCTTACCGGTGACGTCGACCTTCACGCCGGCCTCGAAGAGCTCGGCGGTGATCTCCTGGCCGAGCGTGTACTCGGAGGCGTCAGCGGTGCGGAGCTCCACCAGGTGGCGGCGCGGGGTGACGTCAGCCTTGGCGAAGTGACCCTTGAGGGGCTTGTTCACCTTGCGAGGGTCGATCTCGCCGAAGGCGATCTGGACCGACTCGTAGCCGTCGACGTCGTTCGTACGGACCTGGGTCACGACATTGGGGCCGGCCTTGACGACGGTCACCGGGACGACCCGGTTGTTCTCGTCCCAGACCTGCGTCATGCCGAGCTTCTCGCCCAGGATGCCCTTGATGTTCTTAGCCATCTCGCGCGCCCTCAGAGCTTGATCTCGATGTCAACGCCCGCCGGGAGGTCGAGACGCATGAGCGAGTCAACCGTCTTCGGCGTGGGGTCGAGGATGTCGATGAGGCGCTTGTGCGTGCGCATCTCGAAGTGCTCGCGCGAGTCCTTGTACTTGTGCGGCGACTTGATGACGCAGTACACGTTCTTCTCAGTGGGCAGCGGCACCGGGCCCGCGACCGACGCACCAGTGCGCGTCACCGTCTCGACGATCTTCTTCGCCGAGGAGTCGATGACCTCGTGGTCGTAGGCCTTGAGCCGGATGCGGATCTTCTGTCCCGCCATGGCTACTAGTAGTCCTTTGTCTCGTAACGCTCTGGAACCCGATCGGCTTCGCCCCCCTGAGGAGCGTTGTCCGTGTCTCCGACCCACGCGGTCGGGCGTGTCGCACTCCCTCTACGCAGAAATCCCTAAGGATTTCCCAACCAAGGGGGCACGGTCGCCATGACCGCAGGCCGGGGGCAGAACACCCACCGGGTGCCTGGTCTGCACCCCGCTGACGCTTCCCAGAAGATTCCCGTACGTCCGCCCCGCTCCTCTCGCCAGAGAGGCGTGGGGCGACGAGTACTGTGGGACTCGCTTCCGGTCCTCCCGACGGGAGGCGCGCAGCATCGGCACTCAACCGAGCAACCCCGACAGTCTGCCATACGGGACCTTCCGGCCGCCAATCGGGAGCGAAGACTGTACCCCACGTCACGTACGGTCATGCGCCGGGCGCACGCGGCGGGCCCGGCCGCGCCCCTCCCTTTCACCCCAGGCGGCTGGCCCGTTCTGTGAGATGGCGGCGTTCCGGCCCGCTGGTCGTCCGGCGCGCCGCCTCCCGGTAGGCCTCGGCGGCCGCCTCGTCGTCGCCGAGGAGTTCGAGCAGGTGGGCCCGGGCGGCGAGGAGCCGGTGGTGCCGGGCCGTGCGCCGGTCCTTCGCCGACTCGTCCAGGAGCGCGAGCCCGGCCGCGGGCCCGTGGACCATGGCGACGGCCACCGCGCGGTTGAGGGTGACCACCGGATTCGGCCCGGTCCGCTCCAGGAGTTCGTACAGCGCGAGGATCTGCGGCCAGTCGGTGGCGTCGGCCGTCTTCGCCTCGTCGTGGACGGCCGCGATCGCCGCCTGGAGCTGGTACGGGCCCACCCGGCCCCGCCGCAGGGTGCGGCCGATCAGCTCGACGCCCTCCGCGACGAGCCCGCCGTCCCACCTCCCCCGGTCCTGCTCCGCGAGCGGCACCAGCTCTCCGTCCGGGCCCGTGCGGGCCGGACGGCGGGCGTCGGTGAGCAGCATCAGGGCGAGCAGACCCGCCGTCTCGGTGTCCTCGGGCAGCAGCCGGTGCAGCAGCCGCGCGAGCCGGATCGCCTCCATGGACAGCTCGGGCACGGTGAGCTGGTCACCGGCGCTGGCCGTGTAGCCCTCGTTGAAGATCAGGTAGAGCACGTGCCGCACCTCGGCGAGCCGGGCCGTGCGCTCCTCCCCCTCGGGCAGCGCGAGCGATCCGCCCGCCGCCTTGATCGTCTGCTTGGCCCGGCTGACGCGCTGCGCCATCGTCGCCTCGGGGACGAGGAAGGCGGCGGCGATCTGCGCGGTGGTGAGTCCGCCGACCGCCCGCAGCGTGAGCGCGATCCGGCTGGGCGGTGACAGGTCCGGGTGGCAGCAGAGGAAGAGCAGGGGCAGGGAGTCGTCCCAGCCGGTGGCGGGGGCGTCGGCGGCGCGGGCGACCCGTTCGGAGGCGGGGGTGGCGAAGGCGACGGCGTCCTCGCGGCGCCGACGCGCGGCCTCGCCGCGCACATGGTCGACGTACCTGCGCCGGGCGACGGTCAGCAGCCACGCGCGCGGGTCGTCGGGGACGGTCTCCCGCCCGGGCCACTGCCGCGCGGCGGCGATCAGCGCCTCCTGGACGGCGTCCTCGCAGGCGTCGAAGTCGCCGTGCCGCCGGACGAGGGCGACGAGGACCTGGGGCGCGTACTCCCGCAGCAGGTCCTCGACCTCGTGCGGGCTCACCCTTCCGCCGCCCCGGCCGCACCGCGCCGGTCGGGCCGGGCGGCGGCCGCGGGTGCGCGGGTCGTCACGACGTACGTCATCCGGGGTCTCCTCCCTTCCCATCCTCGCAGCGATGAGCGATTCGAACACAACCCCGAGTGCCGGATATCCGTCTTGCACGGGGACAGCAGCGGAGAGCGGAACCCCGAGGGACGGACCCCGTACGTGACCACACCACCCCGTCGCCGGACGGTTCTCGCCGCCGCCCTCGCCGTCACCTCGGCCGTCGCCGGGTGTTCCGTCCCGGAGCCGCGCAGGACCGCGCCGACCGTCGACCCCGCGCCCGGGAAGCCGATCGCCTCCACGCGGGCGCGACGCGCGCTGCTCCTGCAGGTGGCCGCGCACCCGGACGACGACCTGTACTTCATGAACCCCGACTCCCAGCGGCTGCTGGACTCCGGGGTCCCGCTGGTCTCGGTGTACGTGACGGCGGGCGAGCACACCGGCCGGAACCGGATCGCGGGGATGCCCGACACTCCCCCGGACCGGGCCGCCTACTCCTCCGCCCGTCACCAGGGCCTGCGCCAGTCGTACGCCGAGGCGCTCGGCCTGCCGAGGTTCACGCCCTGGCGGCGCGAGGTCCTCACGCTGCCGGGCGGGCGTCGGGCGGGGGTCGACACGCTCACGCACGGCGGCCGCCGGATCGAGCTGGTCTTCCTCAACCTGCCGATGCACACGAACCGGCGCTACATGGCGGTGCCCGCGCTCTGGCACGACCGTGCCCTGGAGCTGCGGACGCACCTGCCGGCCGGTTCGCCCCTCACCCGCTCGGACACCTACGACTACGACCGGCTGATAGACGTCCTCGTCGGGCTGCTCCGCCGCTACCGGCCCACGGTGGTGCACACCCTGGACCCCGATCCGGACATCCAGACCAGCGACGAGGCCACCCGGAAGCGGGACTCCGAGCAGCCCGGCTACTCGGACCACGGGGACCACACGGCGGTCGGCTGCTTCACCTGGGCCGCGCTGAGCCGCTGGGTCTCGGACGCGGTCCGGGACGGCGACCCGATACCGGCGTTCACGACGACGGCCTTCCGCGGCTACTACAACCGCCACTGGCCCAAGAACCTCCCGCCGCGGGTGCTGCGGGAGAAGGCCGCGCGGCTCGTCCCGTACGGCGGGGACCCGTCCTGGCAGTGCGGGAACCCCTCGGGCTGCGGCGACTACGGCGTCGGCGGCGACCGGCCGCTCACCAACCGCAAGGGCTGGGTGCGCTCCACCCACCACCGCTGGCCGTCCGCGGGCCCGGCGCTCGCCGAGGAGCCGGACGGACGCCTCACCGCGTACGGGGTGCTCGGTCTGCGCGCGGTCCGCTGGCGGGAGACGGCCCCCGGGGTGTGGAGCGAACCGGCCGATCTGGGCGGCGGCCCGCTGGCGCCCGCGCTCGGTTCGGCCGTGCTCGCCGACGGCCGGGTGCTGCTCTTCGGCGTCCGGTTCGCCGCGCTCGACGGCCACGGCGGGCCGAACTGGCGCGAGCTGGTCCTCCTGGAGCAGCGCTCCCCCGGCGGCCCGTTCCTCGCCTGGCGCGGGCTGGGGAGTCCGGAGCGCGAGGACGACCGGGGGCGCCGGGTCGGCGCCCCGGTGGCGGTCGCGGCCCCGGACGGCCGGGTCCATCTCCTCGTACGGAACGCGGACCGGGGCGTAGCGACGCGGGTGCGGACGGCGGACGGGGCCTGGGGCCCGTGGCGGACGCTCCCGGGGGACGCGGAGGTCCAGGACGGTCTCGCCGTCTCGCTGGACGCGGCGGGCCGGGTGCACGTCCACGCGGCGGGACGGGAGTCCGTACGGCACTGGGTGGACGGGGTGGAGCGGTCGGAGCGGCTGCCGCTCTCCGGATCCACGGTGGCGGCGGCCGGGGGTGAGCTGTATTACCGGCCGCCGGCGGCCGGCGAACTCCTGGGCCCGGCGGGCGACGCGGGTCTGGACGGCTACGGGGGCGTGGTCGCCGCGCACTCGGCGGCGCTCGGGACGGTGCTGCTCGGCACGGACCCGGACGGCCGGGTGCTGGTGCGGGCCGGTGGCCGGCCGCGTGTCCGGACGGAGGGGACGGCGGCGGTGTCGGCGGCGCTGCACCTGGGGGCGCGCCGGGCGACCGTGGTGGGCCTCGGCGCGGACGGGCACCCGTGGAGCTGGCGGCCCTAGGGGGGCTTGTCGATCCGGTCCGATCGACAGGCCGCCCCCTGGCGGACGGTGGCCGGCGAGAACCGGCCGGGAACGCGAGAAGGCCCCGCACCTTTCGGTGCGGGGCCTTCCCTCACTGCTCAGCAGCTCGCTGGAGCTACCAGGTCAGATCGAAGATCAGGCGGTGATCTTGACGACCTGGCCGGCGCCGACGGTCCGGCCACCCTCACGGATGGCGAACTTGAGGCCCTCCTCCATGGCGATGGGCTGGATCAGCTCAACGCTCATGGCGGTGTTGTCGCCCGGCATGACCATCTCGGTGCCCTCGGGGAGGGTCACGACGCCGGTCACGTCCGTGGTACGGAAGTAGAACTGCGGGCGGTAGTTGTTGAAGAACGGGGTGTGACGGCCACCCTCGTCCTTCGACAGGATGTAGGCCTGGGCCTCGAAGTTCGTGTGCGGCGTGACCGAACCCGGCTTGATGATGACCTGGCCGCGCTCGACGTCCTCACGCTTGATGCCACGGAGGAGCAGACCGACGTTCTCACCGGCCTGGCCCTCGTCGAGCAGCTTGCGGAACATCTCGATACCGGTGACCGTGGTGGTGGTCTTCTCGGTCTTGATACCGATGATGTCGACGGTCTCGTTGACCTTGAGGATACCGCGCTCGATACGACCGGTGACGACGGTGCCACGACCGGTGATCGTGAAGACGTCCTCGATCGGCATCAGGAACGGCTTGTCGACGTCACGCTCGGGCTGCGGGATCGACTCGTCGACGGCCTTCATGAGACCGAGGAGAGCCTCGCCCCACTCCTTGTCGCCCTCGAGCGCCTTGAGCGCCGAGACGCGGACGACCGGAAGGTCGTCGCCCGGGAACTCGTACTCGGAGAGGAGCTCACGAACCTCGAGCTCGACGAGCTCCAGGATCTCCTCGTCGTCCACCATGTCGGCCTTGTTCAGGGCGACGACGATGTACGGAACGCCGACCTGGCGGGCCAGGAGCACGTGCTCCTTGGTCTGCGGCATCGGGCCGTCGGTGGCGGCGACCACGAGGATGGCGCCGTCCATCTGCGCGGCACCCGTGATCATGTTCTTGATGTAGTCGGCGTGACCCGGGCAGTCGACGTGCGCGTAGTGACGCGACTCCGTCTGGTACTCGACGTGCGCGATCGAGATCGTGATACCGCGCTGGCGCTCCTCGGGAGCCTTGTCGATCTGATCGAAGGCCGAGGCCTCGTTCAGGTCCGGGTACGCGTCGTGCAGCACCTTGGTAATGGCGGCCGTGAGGGTCGTCTTACCGTGGTCAATGTGACCGATGGTGCCGATGTTGACGTGCGGCTTAGTCCGCTCGAACTTTGCCTTCGCCACTTGATCCTCCTGCGGAGTGGTTCTGTACGCCTTGCTTCATCGGCGCCAGGTGATCTTTGCTGGGATGCCAGGTCGCCGGGGCCCGTTCTCGGGGTTCCGGGGCGGAACCCCGGCGACTGGTGTCAAGCCTAAAGCGTGAACTTGGGAGAGTTACTCGCCCTTGGCCTTCGCGATGATCTCCTCGGCGACGTTCCGCGGAACCTCGGCGTAGGAGTCGAACTGCATCGAGTAGCTTGCGCGACCCGAGGTCTTGCTGCGGAGGTCGCCGACGTAGCCGAACATCTCCGAAAGGGGCACGAGGCCCTTCACGACGCGAGCGCCGCTGCGCTCCTCCATGGCCTGAATCTGACCACGGCGGGAGTTGATGTCGCCGATGACCTCACCCATGTAGTCCTCGGGCGTGGTGACCTCGACGGACATCATGGGCTCGAGGATGACCGGCGAAGCCTTGCGCGCGGCCTCCTTGAAGGCCTGCGAACCGGCGATCTTGAACGCGAGCTCGGAGGAGTCGACCTCGTGGTAGCCACCGTCGAGAAGAATGACGCGGACGCCGGTCATCTCGTAGCCGGCCAGGATGCCGAACTGCATGGCCTCCTGCGCACCCGCGTCGACCGAAGGGATGTACTCCTTCGGGATGCGGCCACCGGTGACCTTGTTCACGAACTCGTACGAGGCGTCGCCGCCCTCGATGGGCTCGATCGCGATCTGCACCTTGGCGAACTGACCGGTACCACCGGTCTGCTTCTTGTGGGTGTAGTCAAGTCGCTCGACGGCCTTGCGGATCGTCTCGCGGTACGCGACCTGCGGCTTGCCGACGTTCGCCTCGACCTTGAACTCGCGACGCATGCGGTCGACGAGGATGTCGAGGTGAAGCTCGCCCATACCACCGATGATGGTCTGGCCGGTCTCCTCGTCCGAGTGCACCTGGAAGGAGGGGTCCTCCTCCGCGAGACGCTGGATGGCGACACCCAGCTTCTCCTGGTCACCCTTGGACTTGGGCTCGATGGCGACCTGAATGACCGGCGCCGGGAAGTCCATGGACTCCAGGATGACCGGGTTCTTCTCGTCGCACAGCGTCTCACCGGTGGTGGTCTGCTTGAGGCCCATGACGGCGACGATGTCGCCGGCGCCCACCGAGTCGATCTCCTCACGCTTGTTCGCGTGCATGCGGTAGATCTTGCCGATGCGCTCCTTCTTGCCCTTGACGGAGTTCAGCACCGCGGTGCCGGCCTCCAGGCGACCGGAGTAGATCCGGACGAAGGTGAGCTTGCCGAGGTGCGGGTCGCTCGCGATCTTGAACGCGAGGGCCGACAGCGGCTCGTCGTCGGACGGCTTGCGCTTGACGACCAGCTCCGCGTCCTTGACGTCGTGGCCCTCGATGGCCTCGACGTCCAGGGGGGAGGGGAGGTAGCGCACGACCGCGTCGAGCAGGGGCTGGACGCCCTTGTTCTTGAACGCGGTGCCACAGAAGACGGGGGTGACCGTCTTCTCGCCGCCACCCTTGCCGGAGGCGATGGTGATGCGACGGACGGCGGCGTAGAGCTGCTCCTCGGTGGGCTCGACGCCCTCGAGGAAGAGCTCCATGAGCTCCTCGTCGTTCTCGGAGACGGCCTCGACCAGCTTGGCCCGGTACTCCTCGGCCAGCTCGACGAGGTCGGCCGGGATGTCGACGACGTCGTACATCTCGCCCTTGGACGCCTCGGCGGACCAGACCAGGGCCTTCATGCGGACGAGGTCCACGACACCCTGGAAGTCCATCTCGGCACCGATGGGCAGCTGCATGACGATCGGGACCGCGCCGAGGCGGTTCACGATCATGTCGACGCAGCGGAGGAAGTCCGCGCCCGTGCGGTCGAGCTTGTTGACGAAGCAGATACGCGGAACGCCGTAGCGGTCCGCCTGACGCCAGACGGTCTCGGACTGGGGCTCGACGCCGGCCACACCGTCGAACACGGTGACCGCACCGTCGAGCACGCGCAGCGAACGCTCCACCTCGACGGTGAAGTCGACGTGCCCCGGCGTGTCGATGATGTTGATCGTGTGATCGACATTCTCGAGCGGCCAGTGACAGGTCGTCGCGGCAGACGTGATCGTGATGCCGCGCTCCTGCTCCTGCTCCATCCAGTCCATCGTGGCAGCGCCGTCGTGGACTTCACCGATCTTGTACGAGACGCCGGTGTAGAACAGGATCCGCTCGGTGGTGGTCGTCTTGCCCGCGTCGATGTGCGCCATGATGCCGATGTTGCGCACCTTGGCAAGGTCAAGCGAAGTGGTAGCCATATCGGCTCAGTCTTCTCTCGGTCTCGATGTGGGTTGCGACTACCAGCGGTAGTGCGCGAAGGCCTTGTTGGACTCGGCCATCTTGTGCGTGTCCTCACGCTTCTTGACGGCCGCACCGAGGCCGTTCGAGGCGTCGAGGAGCTCGTTCATGAGGCGCTCGGTCATGGTCTTCTCACGACGGGCGCGGGAGTAACCCACGACCCAGCGGAGGGCCAGGGTCGCGGCGCGGCCCGGCTTGACCTCGATCGGCACCTGGTAGGTGGCGCCACCGACACGGCGGGACTTGACCTCGAGCGACGGCTTGACGTTCTCGAGCGCGCGCTTCAGCGTGATGACCGGGTCAGCGCCGGTCTTCTCGCGGAGGCCTTCCATGGCGCCGTAGACGATGCGCTCGGCGGTGGAGCGCTTGCCGTCCAGCAGGATCTTGTTGATCAGCGAGGTGACAAGAGGAGAGCTGTAGACCGGGTCGATGATGACCGGGCGCTTCGGGGCGGGGCCCTTACGAGGCATTCTTACTTCTCCTTCTTGGCGCCGTAGCGGCTGCGAGCCTGCTTACGGTTCTTGACGCCCTGCGTGTCGAGGGAACCGCGGATGATCTTGTAGCGAACACCCGGCAGGTCCTTCACGCGGCCACCGCGCACGAGCACGATCGAGTGCTCCTGCAGGTTGTGACCCTCACCCGGGATGTAGGCCGTGACCTCGATGCCGGAGGTCAGACGCACACGCGCGACCTTACGGAGCGCCGAGTTCGGCTTCTTCGGGGTGGTCGTGAACACACGCGTGCAGACGCCGCGACGCTGAGGGGAACCCTCGAGTGCGGGCGTCTTGTTCTTCTCGACCTTGTCCTGCCGGCCCTTCCGGACCAGCTGCTGGATCGTAGGCACTACTTCTCCGGTTTCTGTGTGCCGTCGTAAAACTAACCTGGAACAGTCACCGACCCACGCGGTCGGGTGTGTCGAATCGCGCTGACCCATCCACCAGGGCGGAAAGGCGCGGATCACGGTGGCCGATATATGACTCGCCTTGCGGTTGAGGACACGCACGCGAGCCCAGGCACACCCCAGGCACAAGGCTTGAGCGTACCTATCGCATGGACTCCGGTCAAAACAAATGGCCACGCACGCCCGGTCCCGGCCCGTGCGGGCCGGGACCGGGCGGGATCGGGAGGCGTCGGCGGTCAGTCCCGGGCGCTGCGACGGGGTTCGACGACCCCGGCGGGCGCCTCCGCCACCACGTCGGGCTCCAGGAACTGGTTCACGACCTTGACGAAGACGCCCATGCGCTCGTCGGGCACCCCGAGCCAGCGGGCGAAGTCCTCCATCGAGGGCTGCCAGTCGCTCGGCGGCAGCAGATCCGCCGCCATCGGGAGCTCCTCGGGCGTCACGCGCCCGGAGCGGATCAGCATGTCGCGGACCGAGACGCCCAGCAGCGGGGCGATCCTGCGCATGGTCTCCAGGTCGGGCATGCTCTGCCGCTGCAGCAGGCGCGTCACGGCGGCGCGGTGCACCCCCGCCTCGTCCGCGATCCGGGACTTGCCGCCGCCGCGCGGGCTGTCGATGTCGTAGCCGCGCTGTCTCATCAGGCCTTCGACCCAGCCTGCGAACTCGTCCAGCCCACGAGTGGTCATGTACAGCTCCTCACTCCACCCCTCCGGACCTCAACTCTAGCGTGCTTGCGCGCACAGAATTACCTGGTTTCGGGTACGCAACGTGTCGAATCGGTGAAGGTGACCCCGGTGGCACCCTGAAAGTTGTTGCGCGCTCGCACGCAACATGTAACTCTGGCGTGCCGCCGCACTCGTCGGCCCCCTGAGCCCCCACGGCCCCACCGGCCCCACGGAGCCCCGGAGGCCCCGGACCGTGGAGAACCTCTTGCTCCAGACCGACCCCACCCCCTGGCAGGCCGTCGCCGCGTGCGCCGACCTCTCCCCGTCCGTCGTCTTCGCCCGCCGCGCCAAGGAGGCGGCCCCGGCGCTGCGCGCCTGTGCCGCCTGCCCCGTCCGCCGCGAGTGCGAGACGGCGGTGGCCCCCGCGGAGAGCTACTTCGACGGCGTCTGCGCCGGCCGCCTGTGGCGCAACGGGCGCCCGGCGGACGCGGCGCGCGTGGCGAAGGCGGTCGCCCTCACCCCGACGTTCCCCCGGAGCGGCCGCCGTGGCTGACCGCACCGCGACCACCGCCGGGGCCGCGCGCACCGCCCCGGACCCCCGGGACGAGCGCACCACCACCAGCCCGGGCGCGGGCTCCGACGCCACCGTCGCGCTCGTGCTCCGCGACATCGCCCTCTGGACCGCGTCCCTCGTACGGCACTTCCCCGAGCTCGCCGAGGAGCTCGCGCCCGGACGCCGCGGCCCCGCGGGGAGCGCCCCGGCCCCCTCCCCCGCAGGCCGGGACGAGCAGATCCGCGAGGAGCGCCGCGAGGCGCTGCTCCTCCAGCAGCGCCACGGGCTCGCCGTCCCCGGCCACGGCGCCGCCCCGATCCGGCTGCACGTCTCCGACGCCATCCGCGACATCACCGACGGGGTGGTGGAGCTGGAGGAGGCGGTGTGCGCCCGGCTCTCGCTGCCCCGGCCGCCCCGCGCCGGGGTGATCGACCGGCTCCGCCGGGTGGTGGGACTCCTCGACGCGATCGCCGCCCACCCCGACCTGGCCCGGCACGTACGGGACGAGATCCGGCGGATGGCCCGGCGGTGCGCCCGGACGCTCGGCGACTCGGAGACGGTCGTCCGGGTGTCGGGCCGTTGCCCCTGGTGCGACTCGGTGTCGCTGCGGGCGTTCCCGGACCGGCGCGCGGTGCTCTGTGTGAACCCGGCGTGTGTGTGCGCGGACGAGGTGTGCGGCTGCCAGGACGATCCCGCCTACCGGCACCTGTGGCCGGAGCGGGAGTGGGAGGAGCTCGCGGCGGCCTCCGGATCCCGTACCGAGGAGATCGAGGCCGCGATGGACACGAACACGGCGGCGGACCTGGCGCCGGACACCCCGCCGGACACGGTCGCGGTGGCGGACCGGGCCCCGCACACGACGACGCCTGACACGGTCGCGGTGGCGGACCGGGCGCCGGGCGCGAGGACGGCCGCCCCGGACACGACGACGAACGACACGGAGGAGACCACGTGCTGAGCTCACCCGCCCTGCCGGCCCTGATTCCGGGACCGCTCGCCGCCGAGGAGGCGGGGGTCGCCCCCGCGACCATCCGCAAGTGGGTCCAGCTGGGCCATCTGCGGGCGGCCGGCAAGGCGGGCCGGGCGCAGCTCTTCCGCCTGGAGGACGTCTTCGCCGCCGAGCGCACCGCCCGCGGCCGTCCCCGTACCGCCTGACCCGCCCCCGCCCCTTCCGCCGTACGAGCAGCGCCCCGCGTCCATTCCGGACGGGGGGCGCTTTCGCGTGTCGCCGCTCGCGCCGCCGGGAACGCTCATGCCGCCAGGAAGCGGTGGAGCGAGTCCGTGAAGGCGGCGACGAAGCGGCCCTGGGTCTTTTCGGGGACGCGGTCCAGGGAGAGGTAGGGGTTGAGGTCCTCCAGTTCGACGAGGAGCAGCCCGCCGTCGGGGGCGCGGCAGGCGTCCACCCGCTGGATGCCGTGGTCGAGGGTGTTCCAGTCGACGAAGCGGCGGGCGAAGGCGAGGTCGTCCTCGGTGGGCTCGTACGGCTCCAGGACCCAGCGGCGTTCGGGGTCGGGGGCGTACAGGGCGTACTGGAAGAGGTCGTCGACGTAGTAGAAGGAGACCTCGTACCGGAAGTCGACGCGGGGCTGGACGAGGAGTCCGCCGTGTTCGAGGCCGAGTCCGGTGAGCTGCTCGCGGGGCAGGAAGACCAGGCCGATGGAGTCGGCGCCCGCCTTGGGCTTGACCGCGTACTCGGGTGCGTCGGGCAGCCGGTGGAGGTCCTCGGGCCGGTCGACGGTGGGGATCACGGGGTACCCGTCGGCCGTCAGGTCGAGGAGGTACTGCTTGCCGGCCATGTCGCCGCGGCCGTGGAGCGGGTTGTAGACGCGGGTCCCCTCGGCCAGGGCGCGCTCCCGGAAGGCCTCGTACTCCTTCTGGTAGCCGAGGACCGGGCCGCTGTTGCGGACGACGACGGCGTCGAAGCCGTCCATGAGGGCGGCGGCGTCGAGCGGATGACAGAGCGCCAGGTCGAAGCTCTCGCGCAGCCGGGTGGTGAGGTGGATGTCCTCGTCGCAGTAGCGCCGGCCGCGGGCCGGGTAGGCGAGGTCGGTGACGTACAGAAGGCGGGGGCGGGCGGGCACGGGGCGGCTCCTGGGTCGGGGTGGGCGCCAACTTATCGGCCGTGGGTACGGGGCCCGAACGGAAGCCCTCCGAACTAGTTGCGTGCGCGCACGCTCTCTGTCACAGTTGGTGCAGCGGCGGAGCTGCGCCCGAACGACGGGCGGCGGCTTCGCCGTTCGCCGTCCGGGCGTGGCTCCGCGCCCCGCCCTCCCGCCGGAGCCCCCGGGCGGCGCCCCGTCCCGTACCCCTCTCCGAGGAGAACCCGTCATGACCACTCCCCCGAGTGCGTTCCCGGACGTCGAGAAGCTGGTCGTCGACGTCCTCAAGGCCGACCCCGCCCTGGCCGGCGCGACCATCGCGGTCAACGCCCCGGCCGGCTTCGACGGCACGCAGAGCGCGGTCCTGGTGAACCGCCGCGGCGGCGCCTGGATCGGCGACCTGCACGTCGACATGCCGCTGATCGAGTTCGAGGTGTACGGGCCGACCAAGAACGCCGCCCACGTCCTCGCCAACGGCGCCCGCCGGGCCCTGCTCGCCACCATCGGCAAGCAGATCGGCGCCGGCAACGTCGTCCACGACGTCGAGGAGCAGGACGGACCGCGCTGGCTGCCCGACTACCTCTACCGGGGCGCCAACCGCTACCTGTGCGTCATCCGCCTCTCCCTGAGCGTGTTCTAGCCGCTCGCCCGGGCGTCCACCGGGCCGCTCCGGCTCCCGCCGGACGCCCACCCCACAGACCAGGCCTCGCCGTCCGGCGGGGCCTTTGCCGTACCCGGGACTCACGCCCGGGGCGGCGCCCTCACCCCATCACAAGGAGAAATCCACCATGGCAGGAAACAACTCGGCCGAGATCCGCGTCGCCGGTACCGGCAAGCTCTACGTCGCCGAGGCCGGCACCACGGCCCCGGCCACCTTCGGCACCGACGCCGCGGCCGACTGGACCGGCGCGGGCTGGAAGGACCTCGGCTTCACCTCCGGCGACGGCGTCACGTTCTCGAAGAAGGACAAGCTGGAGGCCATCGACTCGTGGCAGTCGGTCTCCCCGGTCCACTACATCTACTCGGCCCGTGACCTCTCGCTGAAGTTCTCGCTGCTCCAGTTCAACGAGGACACGCTGCCGTTCTTCATGGGTGGTGACGCCGTCAAGGCCGAGCCGACCCCGGCGGTCGACACCTACCGGTACGAGATCGCCGAGCGTCCGTTCGCGGACGTCCGCGCCCTCGGCCTGGAGTTCACCGACGTCAAGGCCGGCGGCACGACCGCGGTGCGGTACCGCTTCATCATCCCGCGCGGCCAGGTCACCGCCACCGACGACATCAAGCTGGCCCGCAAGGCGGCGTCGCAGCTCGGCATCACCTTCAGCGCGATGTCGAAGGGCGACGGCAAGCCGCTGGCGACCTTCCTCATGAAGGACAGCCAGTACGGCGCCACCGCCTGATCCCTCTCCACCCGGGGCGGGACGGCCGACCGCCGTCCCGCCCCGCCCTCTCCTCTTCACCTCACCCGAACAAGGAGTACGCATCACCATGGCCGGTTTCGACGTCAACGCAGCCCGCGCCCAGCGCCAGGAGGCCCACGGCCGCGCCTGGTCCTTCGAGCTGGACGGCGAGAACTACACCCTTCCGACCGAACTGAGCCGCGCGACGGCCAAGGCGCTGCGCAAGCTCGACGACAACGACGTGGACGGCCTGCTCGCGCTCCTGATGGGTGAGGAGCAGTTCAGCCGCTTCGAGCAGCACGACATCACCATGCAGGACATCGCCGCCATCCTGGAGGCCTACGGCAAGGAGACCGGGCTCGGCCTGGGGGAAGACTGAGCCTCGTCGAGTTCGTCGAAGAACACGCCGAGGCCCTTGAGGCGGATCTCCTCCGCTACTACTCCGTCGATCTCCTCGACTGGCACCGGGGAGAGCTCTCCAGCCGACGGGTGCTGGCCCTGATCAAGCACCTGCCGCAGGACAGCGCCCTCCAGCGGGAGCTCCACGGCGAGGCCGCCGGGTGGTCGGTCACCGATCATCTGCTGGCGGCGACGGTGGACCATCTGGCCGTCTCCAACTGGATGTTCATGTGCGTCAACAGCGGCGAGGACGGCGACCAGCCGGATCCGCCGAAGCCCGTCCCTCGCCCGGGCCTGCGGGACGGAGACGAGGAGGAAGGCACGGACGCCCACGAGAACGGCGGGAGCGCGGGTGGCGAGGAGAGCGCCACGGTGTCTCCCCAGGCCCTCGCCCGTTTCTTCGGGTGAACCCGCGGCCCCCGGAGCCCGTTCCCCTCAGGGACCGGGCTCCGGGGGCGCTTCCCGTGCTCGCTCGGAGGACAGCTCCTTCTCCAGGGCCTTGGCCCGGTCGGACAGCCGTCGCCCCCTGCCCGATCGCGCCTCCGGACCGTCGGACTCCTGGTCGCGGCGGTCGGCGGCCGGGTTCTGTACGGGTACCCCGGCGAGCGGTGGCACGATCGGCCGCCCTCCCTTGCCGCGCATCACCTTCCGTACCGGCTGGGCGCTCCTGCGGGCGCGGCTCTCCTGGGCGGTCAGGAGGACGTCCGGTTCCGTGCCGGGTTCGGGGCCCGAGGTGTGCTCGGGTTCGGGCTCGGGGCGCTGTTCGAACAGCTCGCGCTCCCTGCGGACCCGCTCCTCGGCCTCGACCACGGCGGCCGGCGGTTCGAGGAGCCGGGCGAAGGGCAGCGGGATGACCCGGGCGCCGTCCTGTCCGACCTCGACACGCCGCTCGGGACGTCGGATCCCCCGTGCGTCACCCTGTCCCTGGGTGTAGGCGTCGGCGACGCGCTTCTCGTACTCCCTGCGTATCCGGGGGAGTTCGTCCGAAACCGCTTCGGCCCAGCCCGCGGTGAACGCGGCGGTCTCCCGTCGGTCGACCTCGGTCCGGGGGATCACGACGAGGTCCTCGGTGGCGTACCCGTGGACGAGGACGAGCTCGGAGAGGCGTGCGAAGAGGTGGGGCAGATCGGGGTGGGACGCGAGCCAGTCGACGACTCGCTCGCGCCGGTTGGCTCCCGGCTCCGTTTCCATGCGTCAGTACTGCCTTCCAGCCCCCTGGGGTCCCCGCGCGCCCCTCGCGCCCCCGCGCCCCGAGGTGGTCCGGTCCGGAGAGCGTCTTCCAGGTTACCCGGTCGAACAGATGCTCCGATCAGACGCCAACCCGTACGGACGACACGCCAGAAGACACGCCGTCAGACGTTTCCCGCTCGACAAACCTAGAACAGATGTTCCACACTCTGTTCGCACAGTTGTTCGAACACGTGGTGCCCCCGCTCCTCACTCCGCGGCGCCGCCACACACGCAAAGGGCAAGCAACCGGAAGGCAGGCGTCCATGACCCAGCAGGCCGAGGCATCGCGACCGCACATCCCACTTCAGGACCGCCTCCGCCAGCTCCTCGACGGACCCGTCGCCCTCGACAAGAGAGCGCTGCTCGGCACGCTGTACGCCGAGGTCTCCCGCTGCGAGACCCTCGCGTACGCGGCCGGCTGGAACGACGCCCTCGCGACGACGCGCCGCGCCGCCCGCCGGGGCGAGGACGCCTAGCCGCCCCGCCGCCCCAGACGAACGAGCCCCCGCCGGAACCGGCGGGGGCTTTTCGGCGCTTGGCCCTCACGGGCCGGAAGCGGAGCAAACCATGGCAGAACCAGACATCCCCACGCTGATCGCCGACCTCAAGATCACCGTGGTCCAGGGGCACATACGGCAGATCCTGGAACACAGCGCCGTCACGGGCGACCTGTCGACCATCAAGGACAGCCTCGCGCACCTCAAGGAGAAGATCGAAGAGATCCACATCGAGGTCGTCAAGCACAAGAAGACCGAGATGCTCGAGATGCTCGGCCTCGACAAGCTCGCCGCCGTCCACGAGAAGTACCAGGAGGCCAAGCTCGACGACAAGGTCGCGTGGTGGGACTGGCTCACCGCGGGCCTGCTCAGCATCATCCCGCTCGTCCTCATCCCCGCCCTCGCCCTCCTCTTCAAGGGCCAGATCATCGAATTGTCCCGGCGGGTCCAGTCCGGCGGCGACATGGACAAGCCGATCTGGACCAGCAACGGCAACGGCGGGTTCCACAAGGAGTCGCGCAAGTCGATCGAAGCGCGTGAGGCGCGGACCTGGAACGGCGGCACCAGCGTCGCCGACATCGTGCAGGACGGGACGAACGCCGACAGGGCCAGGGCGCTGACCAAGGAGCTGGGGCCCCTGAACGGCGAACTCCTCAAGTTCAACAACCGGGCCCCCGAGTTCCTCCGCCACTTCGGCGGGCTGCCCGACGCGGGCAAGGCCAAGAAGGCGGTGGAGGTCCTCCAGAAGATCTCCGACGCCATCGGCCGGATCAACCTGACCGCGCTGACCACCGTCGCCAACGGCATCGGCCGGATCGTCGACCAGACGGCCAAGGCCAACCCCCTGCACGTCACCAAGGTCGCCGACGCGATCGGAAAGCTCGTCTCGGCGGCGAAGGAACTGAAGCCGGAAATGATCCCCAAGGCGCGCCCCCTGCAGGACTCGGCCACGGCGATGAACAACCTCGCCGGCGAGACCGGAACCCTCCGCTCGAAGCTCCAGGAGCTCAGACTCACGGTCCAGTCCCTCGACCAGCAGCTCGGCGGAGCCTGATCCCCACCCACCCCGAAAGGAGGTAAACCATGTCCCTCGTAAGAAGCCTGAGGAACGCGTCCACCGCTCTCGGCGGCATCAGGACCCAGGCGTCCACCGCCGGCACCTCGATCAAGAAGGTCGGCGACGCCGGCAAGTCGGCGTCCGGTCAGCTCAAGACGCTCCGTACCAACGCCCAGGGCTCCGGAGGCGAGCTCAAGAAGCTCAAGACCGCCTCGGAGCAGGCCGAACGCGCCATGAAGAAGGCCGGCGACACCGCCCAGTCCGCCGGGACCAAGCTCGGCAAGTACGAGTCCGGTGCGGGCAAGGCCGCCAAGGGCCAGGACAAGCTCAACAAGTCCATGAAGGGCAACATCCTCGCCCGGTTGCTCGAACTCTTCATGCCGCTCATCGAGAAGATCGTCGAGATGGCGTCGCGCTCGAAGACGATGCAGACGGTCATGAAGAAGGCCTTCGACGCCGTCAAGAGCGTCATCAGCTCCGTCATGAAGGCCATCGGGCCGATCATGAAGAAGGCCGGCGACCTGATCAAGACGGTCTGGAACGGCATCAAGAAGGCCGTCTCCACCGTCGTCAAGGCCGTAGCGACGGTCATCAAGACCTACGTGAACATCTGGAAGTCGGTCATCACCACGGTGATGAACGCGATCAAGAGCGTCATCAGCGGGGTCTGGAAGGGCATCAAGGCCGTCATCACGCCGGTCGTCGACTGGATCAAGACCGCGATCCCGAAGGCGTTCACCGCCGTCAAGGACAAGATGTCCTCCGTCTGGAACGGCCTCAAGGACATCGCGTCCCGGGCGTTCGACGGCATCAAGAGCGGCGTGAAGGGCCCGATCAACTCCGTCATCGGCCTGATCAACGGGATGATCAGCAGCCTCAACCGCGTCAAGGTCAGCGTCCCCGGCTGGGTCCCGCTCGTCGGCGGCAAGACCTTCGGCGTCAACCTGCCGACCATCCCCATGCTCGCCACCGGTGGTGTCGTCATGCCCCGCCACGGCGGTGTCCCGGCGATCCTCGCCGAGGCCGGCGAGGCCGAGGCCGTCCTCCCGCTCTCCAAGCTGGACCGCCTGCTCGCCCTCACCGCGCAGCGCGCCCGCGCGGCCGCCGGCCCCCAGATCGGACGGGGCGGCGCCGGACTGCACATCGAGCACTACCACGCCGCCCGCGGAAGTGACCCGCAGTCCACGGCCGACGCCCTCATGTACCTGGCGAAGGCCCGCGGATGAGTGCCGTCGCAGCCATGCCGAACTTCAGGGGTGTCCGCTCGCCGGTGGTCTCCCTGCGGCAGGGCGCCGTCCAGGGGGGCGCCTCGCTGCGACGACTCAAGCAGGACGTCCAGCGCGCGTCCCAAGGCGTCGGCGCCCTCGCCACCGGTCTGCGAACGGTCGGCCCCGCTCTCCGTACCCTCGGCGGCAACGCCTCCGGCGCCGCCACCTCCGTCGACAGGATCCGCCGGTCCACCGCGCCCGCCCGCGTCAAGCGGATCGGCGCCGCGGCGGGCAAGGCCCGCACCGCGGCGGCCAGGATCGGCACCGGCGTCGGCGCGATCCTCGGCCTCCTCCTGCCGATGCTCCCCGTCACCGACGTCATCGCCGGCCTGATGGGCACCTTCGGCACCGTGATGACCGTCGCCTCCGTCGCGATGACCGCCGTCAACGTCGCCATGCGGGCCAACCCGCTCGGTTTCGTCGTCGGCATCCTCGTGCCCGTCGCGGCGTACCTCATCGAGCTGGCCCTCAACTCCGAGACCGGCCAGCGGATCATGAAGCAGGTCTTCGAACAGGCCCTCAGGATCGTCCAGGAGATCTGGACGTTCCTCGCCCCCTTCGTGGAACTGATCGGGACGGCCGTCGGGACCTACTTCCGGGGGTACCTGACCCTGATCACCGAAGTGATCAAGGGAATCGGCACCGTCATCGGCGGGATCTCGAAGCTCGGCACCGCCGTCTCCTCGTCCTGGATCGCGCTGCGCCCGATCGCCTCGGGCGCCATGAACGGGATCAAGGACCGGGTGCGGCCGATCGTCTCCTGGATCACCGACTCCGTCCCCGGCTTCTTCCGGACCGCGAAGGACGCGGTCTCCGGGGCCCTGCGCGGCATCGGCGACCTCATCGAGGGCGCGCTGAGCACCGTGATCGGGGTCGTCAAGGGCCCGGTCAACGGCCTCATCGCCTTCATCAACTGGATCATCGACGGTCTCAACAAGCTCAGCTTCGAGATCCCGCTCACGGGCAAGAAGTTCGGCGTCGACCTCGACAAGATCCCGATGCTCGCGGACGGCGGCATCGTCTTCCCCGGCGGCGACGCGGACGAGTACCGCATCGACCCGCTCTCCCAGTTGGAGAACCGCCGCGTCCCGGCCCTCAGCGAGCCGCCCCGACAGCCGTACCGCGTACGGGAGTTCCGCGAGGTCCCCGGTGCCGGACCCCGGTCGACCGCCGAGGACCTCCTCTTCCTCGCCGCCGCCCACCCCTGACCCCCGCCGACCTCCCATCAGAAGTGAGGTGACGGCCCCCATGGCCGAGACCACAACCGCATACGCCGGAAACACCTACATCGCCGACCTCGCGCCCGGCTCACTGATCACCCAGGACGGGCAGATCCAGTGGGCCGGGCTCCTCATAGGGCCCGGCACGCCGTTCGCCGTCGACCGGACCGGTCTGTCGGGCTGGGAGGACCTCCCCGAGTACGACTCCTCCGACGCCGACCGGCCGACCTCGCACGGAGCCTGGCCGGGTTCCCGGTTCGCCAAGCCGCGCAAGGTCGGCGGCACGATCGTGCTGATGCCGGAGTGGGACGGCGCCCCCGCGGCCATCCGCGCGCTGCGCCAGGCCCTCGCCCTGCTCGACGAGGAGCGCTGGCTCACCGTCCGGCTGCACGGCGAGCTGCTCGCCGTACGGGCCCGGATCGCGCAGCGCGTCGTCCCCGCCGACCAGGGGTTCGCCACCCAGGGCAGCTCCCGCATGTCCGTCCAGTGGCTGGCCTCGGACCCGCGCCGGTACGCCGTCAACGAGCAGACGGTGAGCACCACGGCCCCGCAGCCCGAGTCCGGGCTCGTCTGGCCGCTCACGTTCCCGCTCAGCTGGGGCGAGGCGAAGAGCACCGGTGACGCCGTCGCCGTCAACACGGGTTCCGCGCCCTGCCACCCGGTGATCGTCTTCCGCGGTCCGTGCTCCACCCCCACCGTCACCGAGCGGACGAGTCGCCGCCGTCTGCGGTACGCGATCGACCTGGCCGCCGGCGACGAGCTCGTCGTCGACACCGGCGCGGGCACGGTCATGCTCAACAACTCCGCGTCCCGTCGGCACACCGCGATGGCCGACTCCAACCCGGAGGAGCTGTTCGCGCTCGAACCGGGCCGTACGGAGCTGTCCTTCCGGCCCGACTGGGCCGCCCCGGAAGCCCAGATGACGATCCACTGGCGCAGCGCCGAATGGTGACGGGTCCCTCCTGACCCCCGCCGGAAGCCACCCGCCCCGGCCGCCGGGGGGCCGCGTCGCTCACGCCGCTCACGCCGCTCACGCCGCCCGCGTCGCCCCCGCCGCCCCCGTCGCCGGGCTTGATCTCCACCCCTGATCCCACCGCCCCGACCCTCACGGAGAGGTGACCCATGACCGTACGCGCCGCTTGGCTCAAGACCACCGGCCAGACCCGCGAGGACACCCGGCTGACCCTCGCCGCCCTGCTCACCCCCAGTGGCCAGAGCGCCGAGGAGACCCCGCTGCGCTCGCGGCCGGGCATCGTGCCGGGCGGCTTCGTCCTGACCGCCGGCTCCCCCATGCAGGGCATCGTCGGCACCGGCCGGGCGATCGTCCAGGGCAAGGACACCGCCCAGGGCGCCTACCTCGTCGCCGTCACCTCACCGGAGACCCTCACGCTCGCGGACGGCGACCCGCAGTTCGACCGGATCGACCTCGTCGAACTGGCGGTCGTGGACGACACCTACGACCGCACCGGTGCCACGGAGGCGGTGGTACGCCTGGTCAAGGGCACGCCCGCCGCCTCCCCCACCGCCCCGGCGAGCGGCCCGGGCAGCACGATCCCGCTGTACTCGATCCTGGTGCCGAAGGGCACCTCGGCCGGCACCGGCGGCATCCAGTGGAACACCGCCGCCGTCACCACCCTGCACTGGCCGGTCGTGGCCCTCGGCGGGATCCTGCCCGCCAGCGGCTTCAAGGGCGCGTACGTCGGCCAGTACCGCGACACCGCCGGCCTCCTCCAGCGCTGGGACGGCACGACCTGGGTCTCGTACCCCAAGCCGATCGGCGGCATCGCCCCCTCGACGACGACCACCGGCGGGTACTACGGCCAGTACCGCGACAGCGTCTACGGGCTCCAGCGCTGGGACGGGTACGTCTGGCAGGAGGCCGAGGGCATGGGGGCGATCCTGTTCAGCGCCTCGCAGACGGTGCAGCAGAGCATTCCCACGGCCACCTGGACCACGGTCATCTTCCAGACCGTGGACGTCCAGGACTCGACGGGCTGGAACGGCTCCACCACCTACACCGCGTGGCGCGCCGGCTGGTACCGGATCTCCGCCCATGTCGCCTGGGCCCCCGACTCCGCGGCCGGCATGCGCGGCGCGCGGCTGACGGTCAACGGCGTCGGCGTACCGCGCTGCACCTGGCTCACCCCGGCCGCCGACGGCGCCGTGACGGTCGGCGGCCAGGGCCTGATCAAGCTCGCCAAGGGCAACACCGTCCAGGTCATGGGCTACCAGACCTCGGGCGCCTCACTGAGGACGCTCGGCGGCTCCGGCTACGCGGGCAACCTCTCCGCCGAGTGGATCAAGGCCTGACCGTTCCGCCCCTTCCGCACCTTCGCCCCACCCCATCCGAACGGAGAAAATCCCCATGAACCTGCGCAGCAGCTGGGTCGCCGAGACCGGCCAGACCCGCGAGGACACCCGCCTCACCCAGACCGGCGTGACGACGCTGACCAACCCCGTCCAGGTCCGCTCCGGCATCCTGCCGGGCTCGTACACCGGCCAGCACCGGCTGTCCGGCTTCTGGACCAAGGGCGCCTCCGCCATGACGGCGACCGTCGCCGAGGGCCGCGCCGTCGTCCAGGGCGAGATCTCCCAGGGCGCCTACCCGGTGGCCCTGCCCACCTCCCAGGACGTCACCTTCGACGCGGGCGACGCCCAGTACGGCCGCATCGACCTGATCGTCATCCGGGTCTACGACAATCTCTACGACTCCTCGAACCGCAACGAGGCGAAGGTCGAGATCATCAAGGGCGTCCCGGCCCAGGCCCCGCAGGCCCCGGCCGTCCCGGCCCGCTGCCTCGCGCTGTACGAGGTGACCGTCCCGGCCACCGTCAGCGCGGGCAACGGCGGCATCCCGTGGGCCACCTCGCTCAAGGACCTGCGCACCCCGGTGGTCTCCCTGGGCGGCATCCTCCCGGTCGAGGGCCCGGTGTACCCGGGCGCCTTCCCGGGCCAGTACCAGGACTCCGGCGGCGCGCTCCAGCGCTGGGACGGCGGCGCCTGGGTGTCGTACCCGTCCGCGCTCGGCGGCATCGCCCCGGCCGGCGCGGTCACCACCGCCAGCTACACGGGCCAGTACCGGGACACCGCGGGCGGCCAGCTCCAGCGCTGGAGCGGTACGGCGTGGACGCCGGCGGTGCCGGGGCCGTACTTCGTCGACAACGGCGACTACGGCGACACCACGTCGACCACCTACACCCCGACGCTCGCGGGCCGGATCACCAACCCCCTGGCGCTCAGCTTCACCGCCCCGCCGTCGCGGGCGATCGTCGTCCACTACGGCTGCAAGATGAAGTCGCGCGACGACCACTACGCCTACATGGCGCTGCGGCTCACCCAGGGCGCCACGGTCGTCAACGACCTGGACGACGAGTACGCGGTCACCGCCGCGAGCACCACCCTGCTCTCGGCCTCCGCCTCGCGCCGGCTGTCCAACCTGACGCCGGGCGCGACGTACACGCTCACCGCCCACTTCCGGATCCTCGCCAACACCCTCGGGCTCAAGGCCGGTTTCGACAACACCTTCATCAAGGTCGACCCGCTTCCGTGACCGCCGCCGACACCCCACCTCCCCGGGAGAATCCATGACCCTGCACACCGGTTGGCTCGCCCCCCAGGGGCAGACCCGCCAAGGCACCCGCCACATCGCGATCGGCGCCACGACCCCCGCCGGTCCGCTCAACGTCCGGTCCGGGATCCTGCCCGGCACCTACGACGGCAAGTACCGTGTCGGCGGCCTGTGGATGAGCGGCAACGGCCCGATGACCGCGACCGTCTACCACGGCCGGGCCGTCGTCCAGGGCCCCGCCGTCCAGGGCGCCTACCCCGTCGTGCTCGACCAGGACACCGTCGTCAACTTCGCCGACGGCGACCCCCTGAACCCCCGCGTCGACCTGGTGGTCCTGCGCGTGTACGACGGCCAGTACGACAGCTCGCAGCGGAGCGAGGCCGCCGTCGAGGTCATCAAGGGCACCCCGGCGGCCACCGCGGTGGCCCCGGCCGCGCCCCCGCTCTCGCTGCCCCTGTTCAGCGTCAAGGTGCCGCCGGGCACCTCCGCCGGCTCCGGCGGCATCCTCTGGACGGCCGGCGCCGTCACGGACCTGCGCGTCACCACGACCGGTGTCGGCGGGATCCTGCCCGTCTACAACAACTCGGCCGTGGCCGGCGCGTACCCGGGCCAGTACCAGGACAACGACGACTCGCACATCCTCCAGCGCTGGAACGGCACCGGCTGGGTCGCCTACCCGAGGGAGGTCGGCGGCGTCGCGCCCAACGGCGCGCTCTCCACGGGTGGTTACACCGGACAGTTCCGCGAGGCGAACGGCGTCCTCCAGCGCTGGAACGGCAGCAGCTGGCTGAACTACCACGCGCCGTACGACATCGAGACGATCACCACCGGGGCCACCGCGGCGACCGGCTGGACCCTGTCGTCGTTCACGGGCCGCCGTGCCCGCTCCGGCGTCGTCACGATACGCGCGAGCATCACCCGCACCGGCGGGGACATCACCGCCACCGCCGTCGGCGGCATCTCCGACACCAGCCTGTGCACCCTGCCGGCGGGCTGGGCCCCGAGCGCCACGTTCGAGGCCGTGGCCTCCGACAGCTGGGGCTCCGGCACCGCGTCCATCTACAGCTCCGCGCAGATCATGCTGCGCGACTGGACCGGCAACGCCGTCATCCCCAACGGCAGGGTTCTGAACGTCTCCGCCACCTACGTCCTGTAAGGGGGCCCGCCATGGCACTCGACACGCCCTACCGCGCGATCTTCTGCGACCTGCTGACCGACCAGACCATCGACATCCTGCCCCTGCGGGACGTCCAGTTCGACGACTACATCGGCAAGGCCGGCTCGCTCTCCGGCACCATCCCCATCCCCGACCGGGCGATCGCCGCCCGCGTCCACCAGGTCCAGGAGGGCCGCACCGCGGTCTACCTGGAGCGCGGCGGAGACCTGTGGTGGGGCGGCATCATCTGGACCAGCACCCTGCAGAGCAACGAGCAGGGGGTGATGACCCTGTCCATCCAGGCCGCCACCTTCGACTCGTACGCCGGCCGTCGGCGTATCCGCGAGAACATCAGCATCACCACGCCGACCGACCAGCTGGAGATCGCCCGCACCCTCTGGAAGACGCTCCAGAAGAACGCCGACGGCAACATCCTGGTCAAGTACGGCGAGGAGCCCCCCTCCCTGGTCAACCGCACCGCGTCCTGGCGCACGGGGGACGAGACCCTCTACTCGGAGGCCCTCGATCAGCTCGCCGCCCTCGACACCGGCTTCGAGCACCAGATCATGGTCTACCGGGACCCGGTCAGCGGGAAGCGGATCCGCCAGCTCCGGCTCGGCGCCCCCAAGATCCGTACCGGCGCCACCGACCTGGTCTTCGACCGGCCCGGCACGATCCTGTCGTACTCCTTCCCGCGCGACGCGACCCGCGGCGGCACCACCGCCATGGCGCGCGGCGCGTCCATCAACAACAACGCCGCCGCCGAGTCCCGGCCGCTGTTCTCCGGCGAGAAGGAGTCCCCGCTCCTCCAGGCCGGCTGGCCGCGGATCGACCTGTCCTCGGACCACAACGAGATCAGCGACAAGGCCACCCTGGAGAAGACGGCCGCCGGCGAACTCCTCCAGGCCGCCGGCGCCGTCGTGATCCCCGAGATCACCATCCGGCTCGGCGGGGTGGTGCCGCCGGCGCTGCTCGGCCGCTCCGCGCGGATCCGGATCACCGACGAGTGGCACCCCTCCGGGCTCGACGCCCGCTACCGCATCGTCGGTGTCAAGGTACGGCCCCCGGAGCGCGGCCGCCCCGACACCGCCGAGCTCTACCTTGAGGAGGCCTGATGCCCCAGCTGCCCGAGGACATCATCGACCGGCTCACCCAGATGGAGCGCCGCATCCAGGCGCTGTCCACGGCGGTCAACACCCGGCCCGCCATGAACGAGGTCACCGACGGCGCGCTCAACGTCAAGCTGCCGAACGGCACCTCGGTCCTCCAGGTCGGCAAGTGGGACGAGGACGAGGAGAAGCACGAGTACGGGGTGGCGCTCCGCCGCCAGACCGGCGAGCTGGCCCTCGCCCTCTTCAACGGCAGCGGCAGCGCCACCACCCGGCAGGTGCTGCGGCTCTACGACTCGTACCTCCACGAGATCTTCTCCGACGACATCACCGCCGGCGGCCTCGCGCGGCCCTGGCTCGCGATGCTGCCGCCGCAGGACGTCACCCCCGTGCGGTGGCCGCAGACCACCTCCACGGCCTGGACGACGATCGCCCGCTCGTACAACCCGGTCTGGCAGCCGCGGATGCGGCTGCAGATGGAGACCCGGGTGACGGGGACGGGCGCGACCGGCGAGGTCAAGGTCGTCGTCGACAGCGCGACCCAGTTCGGCGCCACCGTCGCCGCGGGCAGCGTCTTCGACGTGACCGACACCCTCGTCAGCGACATGACGACGCGCTTCGGCACCACCGCCAAGATCGAGATCCAGGCCCGGGTCATCGGCACCGGCACCGTGTTCGCCCAGCCGATGCTCATGTACGGCACCCAGAGTTGAGCCACCCCGCCCACCACGGAGAGGAACCACGCATGATCATCGACCCGGCCCAGCCCTGGGGCGTGGCCATCGACTACGCCGGCCGCGCCACCGTCACCGACGGCGGCCACACCGTCGACGTCCGCATCTACGACACCACGATGGGCGGCGCGCTGGAGGTGGACCCGATGACCGGCGAGTACCCCCAGGTCTACGTCACCGCCCAGCTCGGCGAGGCCGGCCAGGCCGGCTCCACGCTGCGCGGCAGCGGGCTCGTCATCCTCAACGCACGGGGCGGCGTCCCGGTCGGCCCCGACCCGGAGTCCGTACGCGACGCCGTGGCGTCCGCGCTCGCCGACTTCGAGACCCGCCGGGCGGCCTACGCCGTGCTCTGCGCCACGTGGGCCCCGCCCCCGTCGCCGGAGCCGACCCCGGAGCCGGAGCCCACCCCGGAGCCGACCCCCGAGCCCACGCCCGCCCCGGAGACGGAGCCGACCCCGAAGGACCCGGACACGGCCCCGGCCCCCTGACCGACCCGGCCGGCCACCCCGCCCGCCGCTCCACCCGTACGCCCGCCCGGCACCCCTCGTGCGGGCCTTTTTCATGTCCGGAGGACACCAGATGGCCACTCCCCTCCCCGCGGACCGGCTCGTCGCCGCACTCCGCGCCGAAGGCGTCACCGTCGTCGAACACCCCGGCTGGCGCTCCCACAACCGCAACCACACCGGCGCCTGGGGCCCGGTCACCGGCGTGATGATCCACCACACCGTCTCCACCGGCACCGCCTCCTCCGTCGAGCTCTGCTTCAACGGCTACCAGGGCCTGCCCGGACCGCTCTGCCACGGCGTCATCGCCAAGGACGGCTCCGTCCACCTCGTCGCCAACGGACGCGCCAACCACGCCGGAGCCGGTGACCCGTCCGTCCTCCAGGCCGTGATCACCGAGACGTACGGCAGCCGGCCCCCGGCCCCCCGCGTCCACCAGGGCAGCCCCGGCGCCGTCGACGGGAACTCCCGCTTCTACGGCTTCGAGTGCGTCAACCTCGGCAACGGCACCGACCCCTGGCCGGCCGCCCAGCTCGACGCCGTCGAACGGGTCTCCGCCGCCCTGTGCCGGGCCCACGGCTGGGGCGCCAGGTCCGTCATCGGCCACCTGGAGTGGTCCGACTGGAAGAGCGACCCCAAGGGCTTCGGCATGCCGACCCTCCGCGACCGGGTCCAGGCCCGGCTGGGGAAGGCACCCGCCACGAACACCCCCGGCAGCGGCAAGCCCGCCGCACACCGCCTCCAGCCGTTCCCGGGCACCTCGTTCTTCCGCAAGGAGACGAGCTCCCCGGTCATCACGGCCATGGGCCGCCGGCTCGTCGCCGAGGGCTGCTCCGCGTACACCGTCGGCCCCGGCCCCCGCTGGGGCGAGGCCGACCGGCTCAGCTACGCGAAGTGGCAGCGCAAGCTCGGCTTCCGCGGCTCCGACGCCGACGGCGTCCCCGGCGCGGCGTCCTGGAGCGCCCTGAAGGTCCCGTACACGAAGGCCCCCTGAGCCGGGCCCCGCAACCCCGCAGGAAGGGAGAGGTTCCGATGACCGATGCCGCCAAGCGCACGGCCCGCACCGTCCTCCAGTCCGCCGTCGGCATCGCCGTCGTGCTCCCCGCGATCGTCGACGCCTCCGGCCTCCCCGAGACCCTCCCCTGGGTCGCCGGGGCCCTGGCCGTCGCCGGCGGACTCACCCGGGTGATGGCCCTCGACGCGGTGCAGAACCTGCTGCCGTCCTGGCTGCGCAGCACCCCGGCCGAGGCAGGTGCCGATGACCGAGCCTGACCCGAACGACCCCGTGGCCGTCGCCGTCGAACTGGAACGGCTCCGCGGCACCCTGGAGGCCGGCTTCGCCCGCGTCGACGGCGCGCTCGCGCTGCTCGTCCAGCGCAACGACCAGACCGACCGGCAGCTCGCCGACCACGAGGCCCGCCTCGACGCTCTGGAACGCGCCCGCTGGCCGCTGACCAGCATCCTCGCGCTCGCCGCCAGCGCCGGGGCGCTCGTCGCGGTCTGGGAGCTGGCCGCCCGCTGAGCCATCGGCCGGACACGCCGAAGGGCGGCCACCCCACGGGGTGACCGCCCTTCGGTTTCGCACTACTTACTGGTTGTACGGACCGTAGTCGTAGTCCTCCAGCGGAACGGCCTGGCCGGAGCCCGAGCCGAACGGCGAGTAGTCGATGTCGTCGTAGCCGACGGCCGAGTACATCGCGGCCTTGGCCTCCTCGGTCGGCTCGACCCGGATGTTGCGGTAGCGGGACAGACCCGTACCGGCCGGGATGAGCTTACCGATGATGACGTTCTCCTTGAGGCCGATGAGGCTGTCGGACTTGGCGTTGATCGCCGCGTCCGTCAGTACTCGGGTCGTCTCCTGGAAGGACGCCGCCGACAGCCACGACTCGGTGGCGAGCGAGGCCTTGGTGATACCCATCAGCTGCGGACGGCCGGAGGCGGGGTGACCGCCCTCGGTGACCACACGACGGTTCTCGGTCTCGAACTTCGAGCGCTCGACGAGCTCGCCCGGCAGCAACTCCGCGTCGCCGGACTCGATGATCGTCACGCGGCGCAGCATCTGCCGGATGATGATCTCGATGTGCTTGTCGTGGATCGACACGCCCTGCGAGTTGTAGACCTTCTGGACCTCGGCGACCAGGTGGATCTGGACCGCGCGCTGACCGAGGATCCGCAGCACGTCGTGCGGGTTGGTGGCACCCACGGTGAGCTTCTGGCCCACCTCGACGTGGTCGCCCTCGCCCACGAGCAGACGGGCACGCTTCGAGATCGGGAACGCCGTCTCGTCGGTGCCGTCGTCCGGGGTGACGACGAGCTTCTTGGTCTTCTCGGTCTCCTCGATACGGACGCGGCCGGCCGCCTCCGAGATCGGGGCGACACCCTTGGGCTGACGAGCCTCGAAGAGCTCGACGACACGGGGCAGACCCTGGGTGATGTCGTCACCGGCCACACCACCGGTGTGGAAGGTACGCATCGTCAGCTGGGTACCGGGCTCACCGATGGACTGGGCGGCGATGATGCCGACCGCCTCACCGATGTCGACCAGCTTGCCGGTGGCGAGCGAACGGCCGTAGCAGAACGCACAGGTACCGACGGCGGACTCACAGGTCAGGACCGAACGGGTCTTGACCTCCTCGACGCCCGCGTTGACCAGGGCGTCGATGAGCACGTCACCCAGGTCGACGTTGGCCGGCGCGATGACCTTGCCGTCGACGACGACGTCCTCGGCGAGCATCCGCGCGTACACGGAGGTCTCGACGTCGTCCGTCTTGCGCAGCACGTTGTCGGCGCCGCGCTCGGCGATCCGCAGCTTCAGACCGCGCTCGGTGCCACAGTCCTCCTCGCGGATGATCACGTCCTGCGAGACGTCCACCAGACGACGGGTCAGGTAACCCGAGTCGGCGGTACGCAGGGCGGTGTCCGCCAGACCCTTACGGGCACCGTGCGTGGAGATGAAGTACTCCAGAACGGTGAGGCCCTCACGGAAGGACGCCTTGATGGGACGCGGGATCGTCTCGTTCTTGGCGTTCGACACCAGACCACGCATACCCGCGATCTGACGCATCTGCATCATGTTTCCTCGGGCACCCGAGTCGACCATCATGAAGATGGGGTTCGTCTTCGGGAAGTTCGCGTTCATCGCCTCGGCAACCTCGTTGGTCGCCTTGGTCCAGATCGCGATGAGCTCCTGAGTGCGCTCTTCCTTGGTGATCAGACCGCGCTCGTACTGCTTCTGGACCTTCTCGTCCTGCTCCTCGTAGCCCTTGACGATGGCCTTCTTGGCCTCGGGCACGACGACGTCGGAGATGGCCACGGTGACACCGGACCGGGTCGCCCAGTAGAAGCCCGCCGCCTTCAGGTTGTCGAGCGTCGCCGCCACGATGACCTTGGGGTAGCGCTCGGCGAGGTCGTTGACGATCTCGGAGAGCTGCTTCTTGCCGACGGAGTAGTCGACGAACGGGTAGTCCTCGGGCAGCAGCTCGTTGAAGAGCGCGCGGCCCAGCGAGGTGCGCAGGCGGAACGAGTCACCCTGCTGCCACTCCGGCTCGCCCTCCTCCGTGACCGGGGGGACCCAGCCACGCGGAGCGACGGTGCCGACGGGGAAGCGGATGTCGATCTGCGACTGCAGCGCGAGCTCGCCGGCGTCGAACGCCATGATCGCCTCGGCCGTGGAGCCGAACGCGCGGCCCTCGCCCTTGGTGTCACGGAGCTCACCGTCGGTGGTCAGGAAGAACAGACCGAGGACCATGTCCTGGGTCGGCATCGTGACCGGACGGCCGTCGGCGGGCTTCAGGATGTTGTTCGAGGACAGCATCAGGATGCGGGCCTCGGCCTGCGCCTCCGCGGAGAGCGGCAGGTGCACGGCCATCTGGTCACCGTCGAAGTCCGCGTTGAACGCGGTGCAGACGAGCGGGTGGATCTGGATGGCCTTGCCCTCGACCAGCTGGGGCTCGAAGGCCTGGATGCCGAGGCGGTGCAGCGTGGGCGCGCGGTTCAGCAGAACCGGGTGCTCGGCGATGACCTCTTCGAGGACGTCGTACACGACCGTGCGGCCGCGCTCGACCATCCGCTTGGCGCTCTTGATGTTCTGCGCGTGGTTCAGGTCGACCAGGCGCTTCATCACGAACGGCTTGAAGAGCTCCAGCGCCATGGCCTTCGGCAGACCGCACTGGTGCAGCTTCAGCTGCGGACCGACGACGATGACGGAACGCGCGGAGTAGTCCACACGCTTGCCGAGCAGGTTCTGACGGAAACGACCCTGCTTGCCCTTCAGCATGTCGCTGAGGGACTTCAGCGGACGGTTGCCGGGGCCCGTGACCGGGCGACCACGACGGCCGTTGTCGAAGAGGGCGTCGACCGCCTCCTGGAGCATCCGCTTCTCGTTGTTCACGATGATCTCGGGGGCACCGAGGTCGAGCAGACGCTTCAGACGGTTGTTGCGGTTGATCACGCGGCGGTACAGGTCGTTCAGGTCGGAGGTCGCGAAGCGGCCACCGTCCAGCTGCACCATCGGACGCAGGTCCGGCGGGATGACCGGCACGCAGTCGAGAACCATGCCCTTGGGGCTGTTCGCGGTCTGCAGGAACGCGGAGACGACCTTGAGGCGCTTGAGCGCACGGGTCTTCTTCTGGCCCTTGCCGGTACGGATGATCTCGCGGAGGCGCTCGGCCTCCTCCTCCAGGTCGAAGGACTCCAGGCGCTTCTGCAGCGCCGCGGCACCCATCGAGCCGTCGAAGTACGTGCCGAAGCGGTCACGCAGCTCGCGGTAGAGGAGCTCGTCGCCCTCCAGGTCCTGGACCTTGAGGTTCTTGAAGCGCGACCAGACCTCGTCCAGACGGTCGATCTCGCGCTGCGCACGGTCGCGCAGCTGCTTCATCTCGCGCTCGGCACCCTCGCGCACCTTGCGGCGCACGTCGGCCTTGGCGCCCTCGGCCTCGAGCTCGCCGAGGTCGTTCTCGAGCTTCTTGGCGCGGGCCTCCAGGTCGGAGTCGCGACGGTTCTCGATCTGCTGACGCTCGACGGAGACGTGCGCCTCCAGCGAGGGCAGGTCACGCGTACGACGCTCGTCGTCGACGTACGTGATCATGTACGCCGCGAAGTAGATGACCTTCTCGAGGTCCTTCGGGGCGAGGTCGAGCAGGTAGCCAAGACGCGACGGAACGCCCTTGAAGTACCAGATGTGGGTGACGGGAGCGGCGAGCTCGATGTGGCCCATCCGCTCACGGCGCACCTTCGCGCGGGTGACCTCGACGCCACACCGCTCACAGATGATGCCCTTGAAGCGGACACGCTTGTACTTGCCGCAGTAGCACTCCCAGTCCCGGGTCGGACCGAAGATCTTCTCGCAGAAGAGTCCGTCCTTCTCGGGCTTGAGCGTGCGGTAGTTGATGGTCTCCGGCTTCTTGACCTCGCCGTGGCTCCACTGACGGATGTCGTCAGCGGTGGCCAGACCGATCCGGAGCTCGTCGAAGAAGTTGACGTCGAGCACTATGCGTCAATCCCTCTCAGGGTTGTAAGGCTTGGGGTCTGATACGGGGGTCCTGGGGCCGGCCGGGGACTCAGCGGTGAAACGCCGGGTCCCCGACCGAACTCCCGTCAGACCTCTTCGACGCTGCTCGGCTCGCGCCGGGACAGGTCGATGCCGAGCTCCTCCGCTGCGCGGAAGACGTCCTCGTCGGTGTCGCGCATCTCGATGGACATGCCGTCCGAGGACAGCACCTCCACGTTGAGGCACAGGGACTGCATCTCCTTGATGAGCACCTTGAAGGACTCGGGGATGCCGGGCTCAGGGATGTTCTCGCCCTTGACGATGGCCTCGTAGACCTTCACGCGGCCGGTCACGTCGTCGGACTTGATCGTCAGCAGCTCCTGGAGGGCGTAAGCGGCGCCGTACGCCTCCAGCGCCCACACCTCCATCTCACCGAAGCGCTGGCCACCGAACTGGGCCTTACCACCCAGCGGCTGCTGGGTGATCATCGAGTACGGTCCGGTCGAACGGGCGTGGAGCTTGTCGTCGACCAGGTGGTGGAGCTTGAGGATGTACATGTAACCGACCGAGACCGGGTCGGGGAACGGCTCGCCGGAGCGGCCGTCGAACAGCCTCGCCTTACCGGTCGGGAGCACCATGCGCTCGCCGTCGCGGTTCGGGATGGTGTGGTTCAGCAGACCCGCGAGCTCGTCCTCACGCGCACCGTCGAAGACCGGGGTGGCGACGTTGGTGCCGGGGGCGACCTTGTCGGCGCCGATCACCTGGAGGCGCTGCGCCCACTCGTCCGCGAGACCGGAGACGTCCCAGCCGCGGCTGGCGAGCCAGCCGAGGTGGATCTCCAGGACCTGTCCCGGGTTCATTCGGGACGGGACACCCAGCGGGTTGAGGATGATGTCGACCGGGGTGCCGTCCTCCAGGAACGGCATGTCCTCGATCGGCAGGATCTTCGAGATGACGCCCTTGTTGCCGTGACGGCCGGCGAGCTTGTCACCATCGGTGATCTTGCGCTTCTGGGCGACGTAGACGCGGACCAGCTGGTTCACGCCCGGAGGAAGCTCGTCGCCCTCCTCGCGGTCGAAGACGCGGACGCCGATGATCTTGCCGATCTCGCCGTGCGGCACCTTCAGCGAGGTGTCACGGACCTCACGGGCCTTCTCACCGAAGATCGCGCGGAGCAGGCGCTCCTCCGGCGTCAGCTCGGTCTCGCCCTTGGGCGTGACCTTGCCGACGAGGATGTCGCCGGCGACGACCTCGGCACCGATACGGATGATGCCGCGCTCGTCGAGGTCCGCGAGGACCTCCTCGGAGACGTTCGGGATGTCCCGGGTGATCTCCTCCGGGCCGAGCTTGGTGTCACGGGCGTCGACCTCGTGCTCCTCGATGTGGATCGAGGAGAGGACGTCGTCCTGCACGAGGCGCTGCGACAGGATGATCGCGTCCTCGTAGTTGTGACCCTCCCACGGCATGAACGCCACGAGCAGGTTCTTGCCGAGCGCCATCTCGCCGTCTTCGGTGGCGGGACCGTCGGCGAGGACCTGGCCCTCGATCACACGGTCGCCCTCGTCGACGACGACCTTCTGGTTGACCGAGGTGCCCTGGTTCGAGCGCGAGAACTTGTGCAGGCGGTACGTGATGTACGTGCCGTCGTCGTTGGCGACGGTGACGTAGTCCGCGGAGAGCTCCTGGACGACACCGTCCTTCTCGGCCTTGAGCACGTCGCCGGCGTCGGTGGCGCAGCGGTACTCCATGCCGGTGCCGACGAGCGGGGCCTCGGACTTGATGAGCGGAACGGCCTGACGCATCATGTTCGCGCCCATGAGGGCACGGTTGGCGTCGTCGTGCTCCAGGAACGGGATCATGGCGGTCGCGACCGACACCATCTGGCGCGGCGAGACGTCCATGTAGTCCACGTCCGACGGCTCGACGTAGTCGACCTCGCCACCACGCTTGCGGACCAGGACGCGGTTCTCGGTGAGGCGCAGTTCGTCGTCGAGCGCGGCGTTGGCCTGCGCGATGACGAAGCGGTCCTCCTCGTCGGCGGTGACGTAGTCGACCTCGTCGGTGACCGTACCGTCGATGACCTTGCGGTACGGCGTCTCGATGAAGCCGAACGCGTTGACGCGGCCGTACGAGGCGAGCGAACCGATCAGACCGATGTTCGGGCCTTCGGGGGTCTCGATCGGGCACATGCGTCCGTAGTGGGACGGGTGCACGTCTCGGACCTCGAAGCCGGCCCGCTCACGGGAGAGACCACCAGGGCCCAGCGCCGAGAGACGACGCTTGTGCGTCAGACCCGACAGCGGGTTGTTCTGGTCCATGAACTGCGACAGCTGGCTGGTGCCGAAGAACTCCTTGATGGAGGCGACGACCGGCCGGATGTTGATCAGGGTCTGGGGCGTGATCGCCTCGACGTCCTGGGTGGTCATGCGCTCACGCACGACGCGCTCCATACGAGCCAGACCCGTGCGGACCTGGTTCTGGATGAGCTCGCCGACGTTGCGCAGACGACGGTTGCCGAAGTGGTCGATGTCGTCGGTCTCGACGACGATCTCGTTGCCGTTCTCGCCGATCGTCTCGGTCTCGCCCGCGTGGAGCTTGACCAGGTACTTGATCGTGGCGATGACGTCGTCCGTGGTGAGCACGCCGGCGTCCAGCGGCTCGTCGGCGCCGAGCTTCTTGTTCACCTTGTAGCGGCCGACCTTGGCGAGGTCGTAGCGCTTGGGGTTGAAGTAGAGGTTCTCGAGCAGCGTCTGAGCGGCCTCGCGGGTCGGCGGCTCTCCCGGACGCAGCTTGCGGTAGATGTCGAGCAGCGCGTCGTCCTGGCCCTGGGTGTGGTCCTTCTCCAGGGTGGCGCGCATGGACTCGTACTCGCCGAACTCCTGCAGGATCTGCTCGGTGGTCCAGCCGAGAGCCTTGAGGAGGACGGTGACGGACTGCTTGCGCTTGCGGTCGATGCGGACACCGACCAGGTCGCGCTTGTCGATCTCCATCTCCAGCCAGGCACCCCGGGACGGGATGATCTTGGCCGAGAAGATGTCCTTGTCGGACGTCTTGTCGATGGAGGAGTCGAAGTAGACACCCGGCGAACGGACCAGCTGCGACACCACGACACGCTCGGTGCCGTTGATGACGAAGGTGCCCTTGTTCGTCATGAGCGGGAAGTCGCCCATGAAGACGGTCTGAGACTTGATCTCGCCGGTCTCGTTGTTGGTGAACTCGGCGGTGACGAAGAGCGGGGCACCGTACGTGAAGTCACGGTCCTTGCACTCGTCGATCGAGTTCTTCGGCGGCTCGAAGCGGTGGTCGCGGAAGGTCAGCGACATCGACCCGGAGAAGTCCTCGATCGGTGAGATCTCCTCGAAGATCTCTTCCAGGCCGGACTTCCTGGGGACGTCCTGTCCCGACTCAAGGGCAGCCTCGACGCGAGCCTTCCAGGCGGCGTTGCCGAGCAGCCAGTCAAAGCTCTCGGTCTGCAGCGCGAGGAGGTTCGGAACCTCGAGGGGCTCCCTGATCTTTGCAAAAGAGATGCGCAGCGGGGCGGTGCTTGCGCCGTTGTTCGTATTGGTCGAGGCGTTGCGCGAGGCGGCCAAGAGGGGGTCCTTCCGAGGGCTCGGACTCACTACGCGCGTACCGGTCCCCAGCAATGCTTCACGGCAGACTTTTCCTGAGATGACCGAAGGGCCAGGTCAGACGGGGTCGGTCCGAGAAGCGGATGCGAAGGTATGCCCCTGGTGACGGGCAGGGGGCAGCTAACAGGCAGCGCAAAGGGTCAGTGTAGCCACTTGGCTCACTGATGTCCAGGGCGAATAATTCGCGACCCTCGTTGCTCTCAACTCCGCGGTGCCTCGCGCCGTGTGGCGCACCTCGATACTGCCCGTTCAGTCGTCGATCCATGCCTCGGAAACGGATCGTTGTGACGACGCGTCCTGAGAATTGCGCGCTGCGTGCGGTTCGTCAAGGCCCCCCGGTCCGCGGGGCGCACGGCGAAGATCACCATACTCCGCCGCCGACGACCCTCGGGCCCCCCGCCACGCCCTTCCCGGGGAACGCCGAAAGGCGACCACCCACAAGGGTGATCGCCTTTCGGTGCTCCCGCGTTACACGGGGGCAGGAGTCAGCTCAGCGAGCCGAAACGGCCTTACTTGACCGTGACGGAGGCGCCGGCGGCCTTGAGGGACTCGGCAGCCTTCTCGGCGGCCTCCTTCGCGACCTTCTCGAGGACCGGCTTCGGGGTGCCGTCGACGAGGTCCTTGGCCTCCTTGAGGCCCAGGGAGGTGAGCTCGCGCACGACCTTGATGACCTGGATCTTCTTGTCGCCGGCACCCTCGAGGATGACGTCGAACTCGTCCTGCTCCTCGACGGCCTCGGCGGCGGCCGGGGCGCCCGGGCCGGCAACGGCGACGGCCGCGGCGGCGGTGACGTCGAACTTCTCCTCGAAGGCCTTCACGAACTCGGAGAGCTCGATGAGGGTCATCTCCTCGAACTGGGCGAGGAGGTCGTCCTGAGAGAGCTTCGCCATGATGGGCGATCCTTCCACTAATTCGGCAGGTGCCGGATGTATGTAGAGGCGGGCGTAACGGCCCGCTACGACCCGCGCACTAGGCGGCGCGGATCAATGCGCGAGCCGAATTACTCGGCACCGCCCTGCTCGGCGAGCTTGACGCGAAGCGCCTCCGCGGTGCGGACGAACTTCGACGGCAGCGCCTGGAAGAGCGAGGCAGCCTGAGACTGCTTGCCCTTGAACGCGCCGGCCAGCTTGCTGAGCAGAACCTCGCGGGACTCGAGGTCCGCGAGCTTCTTGATCTCATCGGCGGAGAGCGCCTTACCATCAAGGACACCGCCCTTGATGATGAGGTTCGGGTTGTCCTTGGCGAAGTCACGCAGGCTCTTCGCCGACTCCACCGGGTCACCGGTGATGAAGGCGACCGCGGTCGGACCAGCGAAGTGCTCGTCCAGCGCGGTGATCCCGGCCTGGTTGGCCGCAATCTTGGTCAGCGTGTTCTTCACCACGGCGTACTGGGCGTTCTCACCGAGCGAACGACGCAGCGTCTTGAGCTGCGCGACGGTGAGACCCCGGTACTCGGTCAGCACGGCGGCGTTCGAGCTGCGGAACTGGTCCTCAAGCTCGGCTACCGCGGCAGCCTTGTCGGGCCTTGCCATAGAGCGTCGGCCTCCTTCCGGGTGATGAGGACCGCTCAGAAGGAGCTGACAAAACAAAAACGCCCCAAGCGCAGGCGCTCGGGGCTCAGCTCAACCGTGTCACAAGGACCAGGGAACTTTTCCACGATCACCTACGCGGGTCGTTCGCGTCTCAGCGAATCCTTCGGCCACCGCACCTTGACGGCACGGTGACGACCAGCGGTCTTTGGCTTCTTCGGAAGAGTACGTGACCGGGTCGCCCCGGGGCAAATCAGCCCTGACCGAGGCCTGCGTCGGCGCCGTCTCCGAGACCCTCACCGATGCCCTTCAGCATCTCCATGAAGTCGAAGGTGTCCTTGGCCGGCGGTGCCTCGACCGCGGCCTCGGTGCCGTAGTCCGAGTAGAACGCGGTCATGTTCATCGAGCCCTCGGGCATCTTCATGCCGACGACCATCTTGACCGGGTAGCCGTCCCCGTCGACCCAGAGCTCGGTGTCGTAGCCCTTGATCCCCGAGTCCTTCATGGTCGCGACGAGCTTGTCGCGGTCCGCCTCGGGCAGGCCGTCCAGGCTCTTGTTGGCGTCCAGCATGTCCTCGAAGGCGATCGAGCCCTTGTAGTGCTGGGCCTCGACGCCCTCGACCTTCTCCGGGCCGACGTGCTTGATGCCCGGAGCCTCCAGGAGGAGCGCGAGCTGCTGGGCCGGGTCCTGGTTCATACCGCCCAGACCCTGGGTCATCTGCTTCTGCAGGGCGGCGTCGCCGGACTCCTTCGCCATCCCGGCGAAGTCCATCTTCATCCAGCGCTTGCCGTCCATCTCGGCGGCCTGCTCGGCGCCCATGTCCATGTACATGACGTTGTCACGCATGATCATGCGGATCTTCTCGGGCATTCCGGCCGCGCCCGCGTCGGCGAACATCCCGCCGGACATGGTCACGTCCATCGCGGCCGGGTCCCAGCCCTGTACCCCGGTCAACGTCGTGGTGCCGGAGCCGAGGCCGGCGCCCTTCGTCTCGATCGTCATCCGGATCTTCGCGGCCTTGGCCTCGGAGGTCTTCGCGTACGCGGCCCGGATGGCCTTCGTGACGGCCTCCAGGCTCTGTGTCCGCGGCTTGGCGGGCGATTCGGCCGCCTTCCCGTCGCCGTCCTGACAGCCCGCGACCCCCGTCGCCACGGCCACGGCCGTCAGGGCGACGCCCGTGCGCTTCCACGTGGACTTGTTCATGAGCGTTCCCCACCCCTTGGTCGACGTCTTCGCCGTCCCTCGAACCGTAACAAGGAACAGGCCCCCGTCTCTCCGAGGAGAGACGGGGGCCTGTCGACCACTCAGTGAACCGATGGGGTTCAGACCGCGGCCGGGTCCTCCTCGACGAGGAGGTTCCGGGTGCGGTTGGAGTCCAGCGGGATGCCGGGGCCCATCGTCGTCGTCAGGGTCGCCTTCTTGATGTAGCGGCCCTTGGCGGCGGACGGCTTCAGACGGAGGATCTCCTCCAGAGCCGCGGCGTAGTTCTCGACCAGCTTCGTCTCGTCGAAGGAGACCTTGCCGATGATGAAGTGCAGGTTCGAGTGCTTGTCGACGCGGAACTCGATCTTGCCGCCCTTGATCTCGTTGACGGCCTTCGCGACGTCGGGGGTCACGGTGCCGACCTTGGGGTTCGGCATCAGACCACGCGGGCCGAGGACGCGGCCGAGGCGGCCGACCTTGCCCATGAGGTCCGGGGTGGCCACCACGGCGTCGAACTCGTTCAGGCGGTTGCCCTTGGAGATCTCGTCGATGAGCTCGTCGGAGCCGACGATGTCGGCGCCCGCGGCGATCGCGGCCTCGGCACGGTCACCGGTCGCGAAGACCAGGACCCGGGCGGTCTTGCCGGTGCCGTGCGGAAGGTTCACGGTGCCACGGACCATCTGGTCGGCCTTGCGCGGGTCGACACCCAGGCGGAAGGCGACCTCGACGGTGCCGTCGAACTTCGTGGTGGCGGTGTCCTTGGCGATGCGGACGGCCTCGAGGGGGGCGTAGTTCCGCTCCCGGTCGATCTTGGCGTCCGCGCCGCGGAGAGCCTTGCTGCGCTTCACTTCTGCTCCTGTTGGTTCAGGTACGGAGTCGTGGTGCGGGCCGCGCCGGCCCTACCACTAGGTCACGAGGGGGGTGATCAGCCCTCGACCGTGATGCCCATGGAACGGGCGGTGCCGGCGATGATCTTCGACGCGGCGTCAAGGTCGTTGGCGTTCAGGTCGGGGAGCTTGACCGTGGCGATCTCGCGGACCTGGGCGGCCGTGAGCTTCGCGACCTTGGTCTTGTGCGGCTCGCCGGAGCCCTTGTCCACACCCGCGGCCTTGAGGATCAGCTTGGCGGCCGGCGGAGTCTTGGTGATGAAGGTGAAGGTGCGGTCTTCGTAGACCGTGATCTCCACCGGCACGACCATGCCACGCTGCGACTCGGTCGCGGCGTTGTAGGCCTTGCAGAACTCCATGATGTTGACGCCGTGCTGGCCCAGCGCGGGACCGACCGGCGGGGCCGGGTTGGCCGCACCAGCGTTGATCTGGAGCTTGATAAGCCCCGTGACCTTCTTCTTCTTGGGAGGCATTGCTCTCTCCGGGTCCTAGTGAGAGTGTTCAGCCCGCCATCCGGTCATCCGGATGGAGGCATACCGCACAACGATAACGGGTATAGACGCGCGGCTAAAAACCGAGCAGGTCAGAGCAGCTGCGAGAGCCACTCTGACCTGGTCGGAAACCTATGGGATTCAGTTCTTCTGGATCTGGTCGAAGCTGAGCTCGACCGGGGTCTCGCGACCGAAGATCTCGACGAGGCCCTTGACCTTCTTCGAGTCGGGGTTGATCTCGTTGATCGTCGCCTGGAGGGTGGCGAAGGGGCCGTCGGTGACGGTGACCGAGTCGCCGACCTCGAAGTCCAGGACCTGGACCTCCAGCTTGCGGGCCGGAGCCGGCTTGCCCTCGGCCTCGGCGGCCTCGCGGGCGGCCTTCTCCTCGGCCTCCGGGGCGAGCATCTTGACGATCTCGTCCAGGGTCAGCGGGTACGGGTCGTAGGCGTTGCCCACGAAGCCGGTGACGCCGGGGGTGTTGCGGACGACGCCCCAGGACTCGTTCGTCAGGTCCATGCGGACGAGAACGTAGCCGGGAAGCTTGTTCTGCTTGACGTTCTTCCGCTCGCCGCCCTTGATCTGGACGATCTCTTCCTCGGGGACCTCGGCCTGGTAGATGAAGTCCTCGACGTTGAGCGAGACGGCGCGCTGCTCGAGGTTGGCCTTCACGCGCTTCTCGTAGCCCGCGTAGGTGTGGATGACGTACCACTCGCCGGGGAGGGTGCGCAGCTCCTCGCGGAGCGCGGCGACCGGGTCGACCGGGGCGGCCGGCTCGGCCTCCTCGTCGGTCTCGTCCTCGGCGTCCTCGTCCTCGGTGCCCTCGGTGTCGGCGTCCTCGGCGTCTTCGTCCTCGACGGCCTCGACGGTCTCGTCCTCGTCGCCCTCGGCGACGTCGGCGGCCTCGTCGGTCTCCGGCTCGTCCTGGTCCTCGTCCTCGATCTCGAGGGCGGCTTCCTCGGCGGCCTCGCCGGCAGCGTCGTCAGCAGCGTCGGCCTGGTCCTCGTCGGCGGCCTCGACGATGTCCAGCTCGTCCTCGACGGACTCGGACTCGAAGGCGTCGTTCAGGTTCGCGTCAGACACGGTGGCTGCTTCTTCCTGCGATACAGATGGGGTGGAACAAAAAGTCAGCCGAAGACGTACTTGACTGCTTCCTGGAAGCCATAGTCAATCACGGTAACGAGGCCGATCATGATGACGACGAAGATGATCACCACGGTGGTGTACGTCGACAGCTGGCTGCGCGTCGGCCAGACGACCTTGCGGAGCTCCGCGACGATCTGTCGGTAGAAGAGCGCGAGACGGCCCAGGGGGCCCTTCTTTCCGCGCTTGCCGCCCTTACGGGACTTCTTCTTCGACTCGGAGGCCTCGTCATCGGCATCAGGCATGTCGATGGAGCCTACGGCGTCCGTCACGATCTCTCACCTGATTCCGGGTCGGCCGTGCCGCGCCCGGGATGGAGCCGCACGGCGGTGCAATGAAGTACGTACATGCGCACAACACCTGGCGGTGTGTGTAGCAGGGCCGGAGGGACTTGAACCCCCAACCGCCGGTTTTGGAGACCGGTGCTCTACCAATTGAGCTACGACCCTTTGTTGGTGTCCCTCAACCTACCGCATCGTGAGATGTGGTCGGTGCGGGCCAACGAGCAGTGAGCATACGTGGTCGGAGGGCCCCGCGTCGAACAGGAACCGCGACCGACCTGCTGTCGGACGCGCGTACGACCGGGAATGGCCGTTCCTGTCCGGTCCGTGAAACCTGTGTGCCGGGCCTTGGAGCGGTCTGGGACGATGGGCCGCATGAGCGCTGCTACCCCTCCCACCGAGCGTCGGGTCTCCGCCCGGATCGGTGCGATCTCCGAGTCCGCCACCCTCGCCGTCGACGCCAAGGCCAAGGCTCTCAAGGCCGCCGGGCGCCCGGTGATCGGTTTCGGCGCCGGTGAGCCCGACTTCCCGACCCCGGACTACATCGTCGACGCGGCCGTCGAGGCCTGCAAGAACCCGAAGTACCACCGCTACACGCCGGCCGGCGGTCTGCCGGAGCTGAAGTCCGCCATCGCCGCCAAGACGCTCCGCGACTCCGGCTACGAGGTCGACGCCTCCCAGGTCCTGGTGACCAACGGCGGCAAGCAGGCGATCTACGAGGCGTTCGCCGCGATCCTCGACCCGGGCGACGAGGTCATCGTCCCGGCGCCGTACTGGACGACGTACCCCGAGTCGATCCGCCTCGCGGGCGGCGTCCCGGTGGAGGTCGTCGCCGACGAGACCACCGGCTACCGGGTCTCCGTGGAGCAGTTGGAGGCGGCCCGCACCGAGCGGACCAAGGTCGTCCTCTTCGTCTCGCCGTCCAACCCGACCGGCGCGGTGTACCCCGAGGCCGACGCCGAGGCGATCGGCCGCTGGGCCGTCGAGCACGGCCTGTGGGTCCTGACCGACGAGATCTACGAGCACCTGGTCTACGGCGACGCGAAGTTCACCTCGCTGCCGGCGATCGTCCCCGAGCTGCGCGACAAGTGCATCGTGGTCAACGGTGTGGCGAAGACGTACGCGATGACGGGCTGGCGCGTCGGGTGGATCGTGGGCCCGAAGGACGTCGTGAAGGCCGCGACGAACCTGCAGTCGCACGCCACGTCCAACGTGAGCAACGTGGCGCAGATCGCCGCCCTCGCCGCCGTCTCGGGCGACCTGGACGCCGTCGCGGAGATGCGCACCGCCTTCGACCGGCGCCGCCAGACCATCGTGCGGATGCTGAACGAGATCGAGGGTGTGTACTGCCCGACCCCGGAGGGCGCGTTCTACGCGTACCCGTCGGTGAAGGGGCTGCTCGGCAAGGAGATCCGCGGCAAGCGTCCGCGGACCTCGGTCGAGCTGGCCGCCCTGATCCTGGACGAGGCCGAGGTCGCGGTCGTCCCGGGCGAGGCCTTCGGCACGCCGGGCTACCTGCGCCTGTCGTACGCGCTGGGCGACGAGGACCTGGTGGAGGGCGTGTCCCGCGTACAGAAGCTCCTCGCCGAGGCGACCGACTGAGCGGTCCCCGCATCCGGTGACGGCGGGCCCCCGGTTCTTCGGAACCGGGGGCCCGTTTTTGCGTTCTAGCAAGGTCCCGATCGGGGAAAGGGGGTGCCCTGGTCCGTTCGGGTGCGGCAGGATCGATCGATGCAGGCCTTTTCCGAGGGACACCCCCCGAACCCCCCTAACGTCCACCGCGATCTCACCCTGTTGCCCAAGGCCCATCTGCACCTGCACTTCACCGGTTCGATGCGGCCCACGACGCTCATCGAGCTGGCCGACAAGTACGGCGTGCACCTTCCCGAGGCGCTGAGCGGCGGTACGCCTCCCAGACTGCGGGCGACCGACGAGCGCGGCTGGTTCCGCTTCCAGCGGCTGTACGACATCGCCCGCTCCTGCCTGCGCTCCCCCGAGGACATCCAGCGGCTCGTCCGCGAGGCGGCCCAGGAGGACGTCAGGGACGGTTCGGGGTGGCTGGAGATCCAGGTCGACCCCACCTCGTACGCCCCGCACCTGGGCGGGCTCATCCCGGCCCTGGAGATCATCCTGGACGCGGTCGAGGCGGCCTCCCGGGAGACCGGGCTCGGGATGCGGGTGCTCGTCGCGGCGAACCGGATGAAGCACCCCCTGGAGGCCCGTACGCTCGCCCGGCTCGCGGTCCGGTTCGCGGACCGGGGCGTGGTGGGTTTCGGGCTCTCCAACGACGAGCGCCGGGGCTTGGCGCGGGACTTCGACCGGGCCTTCGCCATCGCCCGCGAGGGCGGACTGCTCGCGGCCCCGCACGGCGGCGAGCTGACGGGTCCCGCCTCGGTACGGGACTGCCTGGACGATCTGCGGGCGTCGCGGGTCGGTCACGGGGTGCGGTCGGCGGAGGACCCGCGGCTTCTTCGCAAGCTCGCGGAGCGCGGGGTGACCTGCGAGGTCTGCCCGGCGTCGAACGTGGCCCTGGGGGTGTACGAGAAGCACGAGGACGTACCCCTGCGAACGCTCTTCGAGGCGGGGGTGCCGATGGCGCTCGGCGCGGACGACCCGCTGCTCTTCGGGTCACGGCTCGCGGCGCAGTACGAGATCGCCCGACGGCACCACGGGTTCACGGACGCGGAGCTGGCGGAGCTGGCCCGGCAGTCGGTGCGGGGCTCGGCGGCGCCGGAGGGCGTCCGGGCGAAGCTGCTCGCGGGGATCGACGACTGGATCGCTAGCTGATCCCCCGGATCAGCGTGCGGGCGATCGAACGGGCGAAGTCGTCGAGGGAGTCCGGCGGTCTGCGGTCCGGGCTCGCCTCCCAGACGAAGGCGCGCTGGACGCAGGCGCCGAGGAGCAGGGACGCGGCGGCCAACGGGTCGGCGTCGGCGGCGATGCGGCCGTGCCGCTGCTCGGCGCGCAGATAGGCGGCGAGGCCTTCGACGGGCTTGTGGGGGCCGCTGCCGTAGGTGCGCATGGCCTCCTCGTGCCGCTGCTTGAGCTGCGGCTCCGCGTAGAGGGAGGCGAGGACCGGGAAGGTCTGCTCGTAGAAGAGGGCGGCCCGGCGGGCGATCTCGGTGAGGTTCTCCTCGACCGTGCGGCCGCCGGGGTCGGCGACGAGCGTGCCGAGGAGTCCGCCCAGCTGGGGAAGGCGTTCGCCGAGGACGGCGAGGAAGAGCTCTTCCTTGCTGGTGAAGTACTTGTAGAGCGCGGCCTCCGAGCAGCCGGCGGCCTTGGCGATCTCCTTGGTCGTGGTGCGGGCGAGCCCCACGGACCCCATGAGGTCGCGGGCGGCGTCGACGATCCGTACCCGGGTCGGCTTCTGTTCCATGGATCCTCCAGCCACGCTTGACGCGTGAGTGAGTATCCACCCACCCTGAGGGTGAGTGAACACTTACCCACCCCGGGAGGGTGCGACATGAAGCTCACTGTCTTCGGCGCGACCGGTGGCATCGGTCGGGAGATCGTCGGCCAGGCGCTGGCCTCGGGCCACGAGGTGACGGCGGTGGTACGGAACCCGGCGGGGCTCACTGCGTCCGGAGCGCGGCTCACGGTCCTCCGCGCCGATCTGTCCGACCCCGAGGAACTGCGCGGGGCGGTCAGGGGCCGGGACGCGGTCCTCTCCGGCCTCGGGGCCCGCGGCCGCGCGGACGCGGGCGTCGCCGCCCGGCTGACCCGCTCGGTGCTCACGGCCATGGAGGCGGAGAAGGTGCGGCGCCTGCTGGTGGTCAGCGCGGCCCCGCTCGGCCCGGTCCCGGACGGTCAGGCCCTGGTCGACAGAGCCGTCCTCGCGATCATCAACTCCGTCCTGAAGGACATCTACGACGACCTGCGGGTCATGGAGTCGGACCTCGCCGCGAGCACCACGGACTGGACCTCCGTACGCCCGCCCAAGCTGACGGACAAGCAGGTCACCGGGCGCTACCGCACGGTCGTCGGCGGCACCCCGCCCCGGGGCCGGTCGCTCGCGCGCGCGGACGTGGCCCACGCGATGCTGGCGATGATCGACGACCCGGCGACGGTCAAGCAGGGCGTGGGCGTCGCGTACTAGGCCGTGGCCGGGCGTCGCGGGCCAGGCGGGACCTTCCGGACACGGCCTAGAGCTCGACGCCCACCGTGACGGGCTCGTTGACGAGGGTGATCCCGAAGGCCTCGTGGACCCCGGCGACGACCTCACGGGCGAGCGCGAGCAGGTCCTCGGTGGTCGCCTCGCCCCGGTTGGTCAGGGCGAGCGTGTGCTTGGTGGAGATCCGCGCGGGCCCGGAGCCGTACCCCTTGGTGAACCCGGCCCTGTCGATCAACCAGGCGGCGGAGGTCTTCACCGCGCCGTCGGCGCCCGCGGGGAAGGCCGGCGGGGTGACGTCCGCGCCGAGCCGCCCGGCCACGCGCGCGAGGAAGTCGTCGTACTCCCCCGCCGTGAGGATCGGGTTGGTGAAGAAGGAGCCCGCGGACCAGGTGTCGTGGTCCTCCGGGTCCAGGACCATGCCCTTGCCGGCCCGCAGCGCGAGGACGGTCTCACGGGCCTTCGCGAGCGGCACCCGCTCACCGGCCTCGACGCCGAGGGTCCGGGCGGTCTCCGCGTACTTGATCGGGGCGGACAGCCCGTCCGCGTCCTCCAGTTCGAAGCGGACCCGCAGCACCACGTACCGCTCGGGGTGGTCCTTGAAGAGGCTGTGCCGGTACGAGAAGGCGCACTCGGCGTTGGTGAGGGTGACGGTCTCCTCGGTGCGCCGGTCGTAGGCGACGACCTCGGTCACGGTGGCGGAGACGTCCTGGCCGTACGCGCCGACGTTCTGGATCGGTGTCGCGCCTGCCGAACCGGGGATGCCGGCCAGGCACTCGATCCCGGCGAGCCCGGCCTCGACGGTCCGGGCGACGGCGTCCGTCCAGACCTCGCCGGCGGCGAGCTCCAGCCGGGTCCCGTCGAGGGAGAAGCCGGTGGTGGCGATCCGCAGCGCGGTGCCGTCGAAGCCCTTGTCCCCGATGACGAGGTTGGAGCCGCCGCCGATGATCAGCAGCGGCGTCCCCGCGGCGTCGGCCTCGCGGACGGCCGCGACCACCTCGTCGTCGGTGGTGGCGGTGACCAGCCGGGTGGCGGGACCGCCGAGCCGGAAGGTGGTCAGGGGCGCGAGGGGGGCGTCGTGGAGAGGCTGCACGGGCTCAAGAGTACGTTCCACGCGCGAAACGACTTGTCTCACGCGTGGAACAACGTGACCGTCAGGCGAGCGCGACCACGGCCCGGCTCATCCCGAGCACCTTCTGCCCGGCGCACATGGCGGTGAGGTCGACCCGCACCCGCTGGTCGTCCAGCTTGGCGGCGACCTTGGCGCTGACCTCGATGGTGGCGCCCCGGTCGTCGTTGGGGACGACGACGGGCTTGGTGAAGCGGACGCCGTACTCGACGACGGCGGCGGGGTCGCCGGCCCAGTCGGTGACGACGCGGATCGCCTCGGCCATGGTGAACATGCCGTGGGCGATGACGTCGGGGAGGCCGACCTCCACCGCGAACTTCTCGTTCCAGTGGATGGGGTTGAAGTCCCCGGAGGCGCCGGCGTACCGGACGAGCGTGGCGCGCGTCACGGGAAAGGTCTGCGCGGGCAGCTCGGTGCCGACCTCGACCTCGTCGTAGCTGATCTTCGCGGTCATGGTCAGGCCCCCTCGGGTGCGCGGGAGACGAGCTTGGTCCAGGCGGTCACGACGTGCTCGCCGGAGGCGTCGTGGACCTCGCCGCGGATGTCCAGGATGTCGTTGCCCGCCATGGACTTGATGGCCTCGATGGTGGAGGTGACCGAGAGCCGGTCCCCGGCGCGTACCGGCCGGGTGTAGGCGAACTTCTGGTCGCCGTGGACGACCCGGCTGTAGTCGAGGCCCAGCTGCGGGTCCTCGATCACGGCGCCGGCCGCTTTGAAGGTGATGGCGAACACGAAGGTGGGCGGGGCGATCACATCGGAATGCCCGAGCGCCTTGGCCGCCTCGATGTCGGTGTACGCGGGATTGGCGTCACCGATCGCCTCGGCGAACTCGCGGATCTTCTCGCGGCCGACCTCGTAGGGCGGGGTGGGCGGATAGGTCCGACCCACGAAGGACTGGTCGAGCGCCATGGACTCGATACCTCCTGGATTTGGTGCCGACAAACGACACGAGGCCGCCCCCGGGTGGGGACGGCCTCGTGTACGAGCCTGATTAGCGCGTCTCGCGGTGCGCCGTGTGAGAGTTGCAGCGAGGGCAGTGCTTCTTCATCTCAAGACGGTCCGGGTTGTTACGCCGGTTCTTCTTGGTGATGTAGTTCCGCTCCTTGCACTCCACGCAGGCCAGCGTGATCTTCGGGCGGACGTCGGTGGCAGCCACGTGAGTGCTCCTTGGACGGACGGTGGGACGGATGAACGCATAAAAGGGTAGCCGATCGAAGGACCGACCCCGCAATCGGCTACCGTGTGTAGCGGTGACCGGACTTGAACCGGTGACACAGCGATTATGAGCCGCTTGCTCTACCGACTGAGCTACACCGCTTTGATGATCCGGAGCCCACCCGAGGGTGGGTCCTTCTCACCAGAGCCCCAATACGGAATCGAACCGTAGACCTTCTCCTTACCATGGAGACGCTCTACCGACTGAGCTATTGGGGCGAGCGAGGAAGACATTACACGGTCCCCGGCCCATCGCCCAAATCCGTTTCCCGGGCCCCGCCCGACGGTCCTCACCAGGCGTCACGTACGCCACTCGTGGCCTCATCGGTACGACTATTGCGCTCCTCCTCGAAGCTCGGGGCGAGCACCCCTAGGCTCGGCCCACGCTGCGTGATCTTGATCTTGAGGAGCCTTGAGGAGCCCCGATGTCAGCCGAAAGCAAGCAGCCCCAGCCGCCCGACGACGGGGCCGCCACCACCGCCGACTCGGCCTCGCTCCTGCTCTCCCACGCGCGGCTCACCGACGGACGGACCGTGGACGTCCGGCTCGTCGGCGGCCGCATCGAGGCGGTCGGCACGGCCGGCAGCCTCACCGCCGTGGGCGCGCGCGTGGACCTCACCGGCTATCTGCTGCTGCCCGCCGCCGCCGAACCCCACGCCCACGCCGACACCGCGCTCTCCGCCGACTCCCCCGGGCCCGTCTCGTACGCCCCCGAGGACGTGCAGCGCCGGGCCACCGAGGCGGCGCTGCTCCAGCTCGGCCACGGCTCGACCGCGCAACGCGCGCACGTGCGGATCGGCGACGTGCACGCGCTCGGCCCGCTCGAAGCCGTCCTCCAGGCCCGGCGCTCGCTGCGCGGCCTGGTGGACCTGACCGCGGTCGCGGTGCCCCGGCTGCTCACCGGGGTGGCCGGCGCCGACGGGCTGGCGATGCTGCGGGACGCGGTGAAGATGGGCGCCGGAGTGGTCGGCGGCTGTCCGGACCTCGACCCGGACCCGGCCGGATACGTGGAGGCGGTCCTGGAGGTCGCGGCCGAGCACGGTGTCCCGGTCGACCTGCACACGGACGGGGAGGACCCGGCCCGGCTGGCCCGGCTCGCGGCCATGGCCGGCGGGCTGCGGCCGGGGGTGACGATCGGACCGTGCGCGGGGCTCGGGCGGCTCCCCGCCGACGCGGCGCGGCGGACGGCGGACGGTCTGGCGGCGGCCGGGGTGACGGTGGTGTGTCTGCCGCAGGGCGGCTGCGGGGGTACCGAGCGGCGCGGGGCCGCGCCGGTGCGCCTGCTGCGGGCGGCCGGGGTGCGGGTCGCGGCCGGCAGCGGGGCGCTGCGGGACGTGGCCAACCCGGTGGGGCGCGGGGATCCGCTGGAGGCGGCGTACCTGCTGGCCTCGCTGGGCGGGCTGCCGCCCGAGGAGGCGTACGCGGCGGTGAGCGCGGAGGCGCGGGGCGCGATGGGGCTGCCGGAGGTGCGGGTGGAGGCCGGTTTCCCGGCGGAGCTGCTCGCGGTGCGGGGTGAGCGCCTGTCGGGGGTGCTGTCCCTGGCGTACAGCCGGATCGTGGTGCACCGGGGCCGGGTGGTGGCCCGGACGAGCGCGGTGCGGGAGTACTGCGACTCGGCGGCGGCGCTCGACCTGCCGCGGCAGGCGCGCCCGGAGCGGCCGCCCGAGCCGGGAAGCCCTCCGGCCGGTCCCGTCGTACGGTCGTGAGTATGCGCATCGTCATCGCTGGAGGACACGGACAGATCGCCCTGCGCCTGGAGAGGCTGCTCTCGGCGGGCGGGCACGAGGTCGCGGGGATCATCCGCAGACCGGAGCAGGCGGGAGACCTGCGGGACGCGGGGGCGGAACCCGTCGTCCTGGACCTGGAGTCGGCGTCGGTGGAGATGGTCGCCGCGGTGCTGCAGGGCGCCGACGCGGCGGTCTTCGCGGCGGGCGCGGGCCCCGGGAGCGGCGTGGACCGCAAGGACACGGTGGACCGCGCGGCGGCGGTGCTGTTCGCCGACGCGGCGGTACGGGCGGGTGTGCGGCGCTACCTCGTCGTCTCCTCGATGGGCGCGGACGCGACACACCCGGGCGACGAGGTCTTCGACGTCTATCTGCGCGCCAAGGGCGCGGCCGACGACGAGGTCCGCTCGCGTACGGCCCTGGACTGGACGATCCTGCGCCCCGGCAGCCTGACGGACGACGCGGGTACCGGCCTGGTCCGTCTGGAGGCTCGCACGGGCCGCGGGCCGGTCCCGCGCGACGACGTGGCCGCGACCCTCGCGGAGCTCCTGGACACCCCTGCGACGGCCGGCCTGACGCTGGAACTGGTCGCGGGCTCGACGCCGCTCTCGGTGGCGGTGAAGGACGTGGCCGGAAACTGACCCGGACAACGCGAGAAGGTCCCCGGTGCAAGCACCGGGGACTTTTCGTATCGCGTGGCGACGCCAGGATTCGAACCTGGGTAGGCTAAGCCGACGGATTTACAGTCCGCTCCCATTGGCCACTCGGGCACATCGCCATGAGATCGCTGCCGTGGAGCCGCTTTTCGGCGGTGTTCCGTGGCAACGACGTAAACAATACCTGATCCCGGGGGGTGGTCCGCCACCGGATTGATCAGCCGTTCGGGCCGTGGCGCACCCCCTAGGCTTTGGGCTGTACCCCACAGCATCCGAGCAAGGAGCCACGAGTCATGGCCGACTCCAGTTTCGACATCGTCTCCAAGGTCGAGCGGCAGGAGGTCGACAACGCCCTCAACCAGGCCGTCAAGGAGATCTCCCAGCGCTACGACTTCAAGGGGACCAACGCCTCGATCTCCTGGTCGGGCGAGAAGATCCTCATGCAGGCGAGCGGCGAGGAGCGCGTCCTGGCGATCCTCGACATCTTCCAGTCCAAGCTGATCAAGCGCGGCATCTCGCTGAAGTCGCTGGACGTCGAGGGTGAGCCGCAGCTCTCCGGCAAGGAGTACAAGCTCTTCGCGTCGGTCGTCGAGGGCATCTCCCAGGAGAACGCCAAGAAGGTCGCGAAGGCCATCCGGGACGAGGGTCCCAAGGGCGTCAAGGCCCAGGTCCAGGGTGACGAGCTGCGCGTCAGCTCGAAGAGCCGGGACGACCTGCAGGCCGTGCAGGCGCTGCTCAAGGGCAAGGACTTCGACTTCGCGCTCCAGTACGTGAACTACCGCTGACCCGGCTGCCCGGTCGACGCTCGTGTCCGAATTCCGCCAGCCCGAGGCTCGGCGGGCCCCGCACACTGGATCGTGAGAGACCCGTGCGGGAGAGGAACCAGCCATGACCGTGTACGCGTACGCCGACGGCCCCCTGGGCGAGATGCTGCTGGTCGGGCAGCTCGCCGGAGGGGGCCGTGCCGTGCTGCGCTCGCTGTCCCTGCCGGGGCAGAAGGGGGCCGTCGAGGTCGAGGGCGGGTGGACGCTCGCGCCCGAGGCGTTCGGGGAGGCCGTCGGGCAACTCCGTGAGTACTTCGAGGGGCGGCGCGACCGGTTCGACCTGCCGCTCGACGCCGGCGCCGGGACGGAGTTCCAGCGGCGCGTCTGGCGGGCCCTGGAGGAGATCCCGTACGGCACGACCGTCTCGTACGGGGAGATCGCCCGGCGCGTCGGTTCCTCCGGTGCCGGGGTGCGGGCCGTGGGGACCGCGATCGGGCGCAATCCGCTGCTCGTGGTGCGGCCCTGTCACCGGGTGATCGGAGCCGACGGGGCCCTGCGTGGATACGCCGCGGGGCTTGAGCGCAAGGAGCGGCTGCTGGGCCTGGAGGGGGCCCTGGTGTGACCGAGGGGCTCTTCCCCCGTGACCGGGCCACCGTCGCGCCCGGTGCCGTGCACGTGCCCGGGTGGCTTCCCCTCGCGCGCCAGCGGGAGTTGGTGGACGCCTGCCGGGAGTGGGGGCGCGGACCGGTGCCCTACCGGCAGACCGTGCTGCCCGGTGGGGGCGTCATGTCGGTGCGGTCGCTGTGTCTGGGCCGGCGGTGGGTGCCGTACCGCTATCTCGACACGGTCGGCGTCGAACTGCCGGACTGGCTCGTCGCGCTCGGCCGGGAGGCGGTGGCCGAGGCGTACGGGGACGACGACGGGTTCGCTCCCGACACCGCGCTCGTGAACTTCTACGCGCCGGGGGCGCGGATGGGCATGCACCAGGACCGGGAGGAGCGTTCCGGTGCGCCGGTGGTGTCGCTGAGCCTCGGGGACCGGTGCGTGTTCCGCTTCGGGAACGAGGAGGGCCGGGGGCGGCCGTACCAGGACGTCGACCTGGCCTCCGGGGACCTCTTCGTGTTCGGCGGGGTCTCGCGGTGGGCGCACCACGGGGTGCCGAAGGTGCTGCCGGGGACGGCCGACCCCGCGCTCGGTCTCACCGGGCGGCTCAACATCACACTCCGGGAGACCGGGCTCGGGGTCACCCCCTAGGCTGCGGCGCATGAGTGCTGAGCTGCGCCGGTCCCTCGGTGTCCGGGACGCTGTCGTGGTAGGGCTCGCCGCCATGGTCGGGGCCGGGATCTTCGTCGCGCTCGGGCCCGCCGCCGGGGCCGCGGGGTCCGGGGGCGGGCTGCTCCTGGCGCTCGGGATCGCTGCCGTCGTCGCCTACTGCAACGCGATGGCGTCGGCCCGGCTCGCGGCCCGCCACCCCAGCTCGGGCGGCACCTATGTGTACGGTCGCGAACGCCTCGGCTCGTTCTGGGGGTACCTGGCCGGCTGGGCGTTCGTGGTGGGCAAGACGGCCTCGTGCGCGGCGATGGCGCTGACCGTCGGCGCGTACGTGTGGCCGGAGCACGCGCACGCGGTCGCGGTGGCCGCGGTCGTGGCCCTGACGGCGGTCGACTACGGGGGAGTTCAGAAGTCGGCGCAGCTCACGCGGGTGATCGTGGCGCTCGTTCTCGCGGTCCTCGCCGCCGTCGTCGTGGTCTGTCTCGGAGGCGGCTCGGCGGAGCCGCTCGCGCGCGGCGGGGAGCTCACCCCCGGCGGGGTCCTCCAGGCCGCGGGTTTGCTCTTCTTCGCATTCGCGGGGTACGCGCGGATCGCCACGCTGGGCGAGGAGGTCCGCGACCCGGCCCGGACGATCCCCCGGGCCGTCCCGGTCGCGCTCGGGATCGCGCTCGTCGTCTACCTGCTCGTCGCGGTGGCCGTGCTGTCCGTCCTCGGCCCCGGGGCCCTGGCCGACTCCCCCGCGCCGCTCACGGACGCGGCCCGGGCGGCGGGCGCCGCCTGGCTGGTGCCGGTGGTCGCGGTGGGGGCTGCGGTGGCCGCGCTCGGCTCGCTGCTCTCCCTGATCCTCGGGGTGTCCCGTACGACCCTGGCGATGGCCCGGGACGGGTACCTGCCGACCGCGCTCTCGGCCGTGCACCCCCGGTTCGGCGTGCCGCACCGGGCGGAGCTCGCGGTGGGCGCGGTGGTGGCCGTGGTGGCGGCGACGGTGGACGTGCGGGGCGCGATCGGCTTCTCGTCCTTCGGGGTGCTCGTCTACTACGGGATCGCGAACGCCTCCGCCTGGACCCTGGGGCCCGCCCGGCGGCCGCTGGCCGCGCTCGGTCTCGCCGGGTGCGCGGCGCTGGCGTTCGCGCTGCCGCTCGGCTCCGTCCTCGCCGGTTCGGGGGTCGTCGCGGCGGGCGTGGTGGCGTGGGCGGTCAGTCGAGGACGAGCCGTACCCCCGCGTCCCTGAGGCCGTCGACGAACTCCTCGAAGGTGGCGGGGCGGCGGTCGCGGTAGGGCAGGACGCCCAGGCAGGCGCGGGCCACGTCGGCGTGGTGCCAGACGAGGGTGGTGCCTTCGAGGAGTTCGCCGAGCGCCCGGGGCGCCCCGACGCCGAAGCCCCGGCCGGGGCCCAGCACGGCCTCCCCCAGGGCGCACAGGAACGAGTCCTCGTCGACGACGTCGGTGCCGTCGAGGTCGTACGTGGCGCCCGGGGTGATCTCCGGGGCGCCGTGCGCGTGGTGGGCGGCCTGTGTCCGCCACGCGCCGCGCGCCGCGCCGGTGAAGCGCCGCCAGGTGCCGGGCTCGGCCGGCCGGCCCCGGTGCCACAGGTCCCAGACCTCGCGGGAGGGGTGCGGTATCAGGCCCTGCCGGGGGAAGGCCACGGTGAGGTCGACCAGGCCGTGGTGGCGGGCGGAGGTGTCCCAGCCGGTGACGCGGCCCGCCTCGGCCTCGTGGTGGACGCTCCCCATCCGGGTGAGGACCTGGTAGCGGACGGCCTCGAAGGAGGTATCGCCGGCGGCCAGGGCGTCCCGCAGCCCCCCGCGCGGGGAGCAGCCGAGGAAGGTGACCTCGGTGTGGGTGACCTCGGCGGGCGGCTCGGGCGTGACCCGTATCAGGTTGGCGCACCGGGCCGGGTCCTGTCCGTGGCGCAGCCGCCGCGGGCCGCCCGTCGTCTCGACCGTCACGGCGTCGCCGCGCGCGCCGAGGACGCGGACCCCGGAGAGGCGCCAGAGCCCGTCGGGGGTCTCCACGTCCAGGGTGCCGAGCGGCGCCGAGCCCTCCACGAGCGCCTCGGTGACCGCCCGGGCCAGTTCGCCGCGCGGCTCGCAGCCGCGGAGCTGGTAGCGGGCGCGGGGCGGCGGCGAGGGCTCCCCGTAGAGACCGTCGACGTCCGTGCACAGGGCGACCGCGTACAGCCCCGAGACGAGGGCGTACCTGGGGTTCCGCATCAGTGGGTCGGGTACGCGTAGGGCTGGTCCTTGGGGACGATCTCCTTGCCGAGCGGCAGCAGCGAGACCGGGATCAGCTTGAAGTTCGCGATGCCGAGCGGGATGCCGATGATCGTGACGCAGAGCACGATGCCGGTGGTGATGTGCCCGAGGGCGAGCCACCAGCCGGCGAGGATCAGCCACAGCACGTTGCCGACGCAGGAGGGGGCGCCCGCGTCGCGGCGGTCGACGACCGTGTACCCGAAGGGCCACAGGGCGTAGACGCCGATGCGGAACGCGGCGAGTCCGAAGGGGATGCCGATGATCGTGATGCAGAGCAGGACGCCCGCGAGCATGTAGCCCAGGAACATCCAGAATCCGCAGAGCACCAGCCAAATGACGTTCAGGAGCGTTTTCACGGGCGTCGGCCTGCCATCTGTTCGAGCCGGGCGATCCGCTCGGCCATCGGCGGGTGGGTGGAGAACATCTTGGACAGGCCCTTTCCGGGCCCGAACGGGTTGGCGATCATCATGTGGCTCGCGGTCTCGATCCGCGGCTCGGGGGGCAGCGGCAGCTGCTTGGTGCCCGCCTCCAGCTTCCGCAGGGCGCCGGCGAGCGCGAGCGGGTCGCCGGTGAGCTGGGCGCCGGAGGCGTCGGCCTCGTACTCGCGGGAGCGGGAGATGGCCAGTTGGATGACCGAGGCGGCGATCGGGCCGAGGATGAGGACCAGGAGGTAGCCGAGGATGCCCGGGCCGTCGTCGTCGTTGGAGCGGCCCACGGGGATCAGCCAGGCGAAGTTCACCAGGAACATGATCACGGAGGCGAGCGCTCCGGCGACCGAGGAGATGAGGATGTCCCGGTTGTAGACGTGGCTCAGCTCGTGGCCGATGACTCCGCGCAGTTCGCGTTCGTCGAGGATGGCGAGGATGCCCTCGGTGCAGCAGACGGCGGCGTTGCGCGGGTTGCGTCCGGTCGCGAAGGCGTTGGGTGCCTGGGTGGGCGAGATGTAGAGCCGGGGCATGGGCTGGCGCGCCTGGGTGGAGAGCTCCCGCACCATCCGGTACAGCGCGGGCGCCTCGAACTCGCTGACCGGACGGGCGCGCATGGCCCGCAGCGCCAGCTTGTCGCTGTTCCAGTACGCGTACGCGTTGGTTCCGAGCGCCACGAACAGCGCGACGATCAGTCCCGTCCGTCCGAAGAAGCTGCCGATGACGATGATGAGGGCGGAGAGCCCTCCGAGGAGTACGGCGGTCCTCAGCCCGTTGTGCCGGCGGTGCACGGTACGCCCTCCAAGTGGTGCGGCAGGGGAACCCTTCGCTTCGTGGTCGTCCACCTGTCCAGTGGACCCTTCCGTACTGGTCAACGCCAGGCGGGAGGTTCGGGTTCCCCCGGCCGCGCCGGGGGGCGGTGTGGGCCGTTCGGGTGATCAGCGGGAGGCCGGGACGGCGAGCTTGTCCAGGCTGGTGGCGACGGGCTCGACCTCGCTGGTGCAGTGGGCGCAGCGGGTGGCGATGGCCGGGATCTCGGTGAAGCAGCGGGGGCAGTCGCGCTTCTCGGCCTTGGGATCGGCCGCCTGCTCCTTCGCGAACCTCGCCTGGACCTTCGCCAGCGGCGCGACGATCAGGAAGTAGAGGACCGCGGCGGTGATGACGAACGCTATGGCGGCGGAGATCGCCAGGCCGTAGGGGAAGACGGTCCCGCCGACGTGGAACCGCGCGTCGTTGAAGTTGCCGACGGTGCCGGTGGCGAGACCGATGAGCGGGGTGATGAACGCCTTGCTGAAGCCGGTGACGACGGCCGTGAACGCGGTTCCGACGGCCAGGCCGACGGCCATCGAGATGACGTTCCCGCGAACGATGAAGTCCTTGAATCCGTTCAGCACGGGGTTTGCTCCTGGGTTCTGCTCTGGTGGGGGGTCAGAAGAGGCTGTCCGCTGCGAAGCGGAGGGCGAACTGCGGGTATCCCGACAGCACGACTCCGGCGGCGGCGGTCAGCGCGATCGCCAGGGTGATCGGGACGGGGGCCGTGTGGGGGACGGGGGCCGTCGTCGGCGTCTCCTCCGGCGCGTCTGCCGACCCGCCTTCCGGGGCACCTTCGGGCGCGCCTTCCGGGGTGCCTTCCGGTGTGCGGAACAGCAGCGCCGTCCAGCGGAGGTAGTAGTACAGCGCGATCACGACGTTGACGCCCATGATCACGGCCAGCCAGCCGAGGCCCGCGTCGACGGCCGCCGAGAAGACGGTCACCTTCGCGAAGAGGCCGATGATACCCGGGGGCAGACCGGCCAGATTCAGGAGGAAGAACGCGAGCGCGAGGGCGGCGGCGGGGCTCGTCGCGTACAGCCCGCGGTAGTCCGCGATCCGGTTCCGGGGGTGTCTGCGGGCGACGAGCGCGACGACCGCGAACGCGCCGAGGTTCACGACGGCGTACATCAGGGCGTACGCGACGGTGGCGCCGATCTGGTCGTCACTGGAGTACGCGGCGGCCGCGATCGGCACGAGCAGGTAGCCCGCCTGGGCGACGGAGGACCAGGCCAGCAGCCGGACCGCGCTCCACGCGCGCGTGGAGCGCTGGCGGAGGGCGGCGACGTTGCCCGCGGTCATGGTGAGCGCGGCGAGGACGGCGAGGGCCGGGCCCCACACGTCCGCGTACGAGGGGAAGGCGACGACCGTCACCAGGATGAGCCCGGTGAAGCCGACGGCCTTGCCGACCACCGAGAGGTAGGCGGCGACGGGCAGGGGCGCGCCGACGTAGGTGTCGGGGACCCAGAAGTGGAAGGGGACGGCGGCCGTCTTGAAGGCGAAGCCGACGAGGGTGAGGGCGACGCCCGCCTCGGCGAGCGTCTGGAGCTGGCCGGGTACGTCGTCGAGGCGCTGGGCGAGCTCCGTGAGGTGCAGGGTGCCGGTCGCCGCGTACACGAAGCTGACGCCGAGCAGGGTGACGGCGGTCGCGGTCACGGAGGACAGGAAGAACTTGAGCGCCGCCTCGCCGGACCTGCGGTCGCCGCGCTTGAGGCCGACGAGCGCGAAGGCGGGCAGCGAGGCCACCTCCAGGGCGACGACGAGGGTCGCGAGGTCGCGGGAGGCCGGCAGCAGGGCGGCTCCGGCGGCCGAGGCGAGCAGCAGGAACCAGAACTCGCCGGCCGGGAGCTTCTCGCGGCTCCCGGTGGCCTCGCCGTGCTCCGCGGTCCCGCCGGACCCGCTGATCCGGCTCGGCCCGGTGGGCTCGCCCGCCCCGGTGGTTCCGCCGGACCGGGTACGCCCCCCGGACCGGGTGCGCCCCCGTGCCCCGAGGGGGTCGCTCGTCTCCGTGAGCGAGAGCAGCGCCGTCAGGAGCGCCCCGCCGAGGACGAGCAGCTGGATGACGAGGGTGAAGTCGTCGGCCGTGTAGCTGCAGGCCCTGACCTGGGTGTCGGCGGTGAGGCAGAAGGTGGAGCGGTCACCGGCCCGCAGCGGGACGAGGAGGGCGAGCGCGGCGACGAGGCCGCCGATCGCGGTCCAGCCGAGGAGCCGCTTGCGCTCCTCGGGGACGAACAGGTCGGCGACGAGCACCACGAGCGCGACCACGGCCGTCAGGGTCGGGGGCGCGATCGTGAGCCAGTCGACGGACTGGACGAGCGACGACGTCACTGGGTGCCTCCGGCGAGGAGCTTCTGGACGGCCGGGTCGGTGAGGCCGAGGAGGACCGCGGGCCAGAGTCCGGCGAGGACGGTGAGGGCGACGAGCGGGGTCCAGGCGGCGAACTCGTACCCCTGGACGTCGGCGATCGGCGTCTCCCCGGCGGGGCGGGGGCCGCCCATGCAGACGCGGCGCACGACGAGGAGGAGGTACGCGGCGGTGAGGAGGGTGCCGAAGGCGCCGATCGCCGTGAACGTGAGGAAGGCGGGTCGGCTGAGGCCCTCGGCGGGATCGAAGGCCCCGAACAGGGCCAGCATCTCGCCCCAGAAACCGGCCAGGCCGGGCAGGCCGAGGGAGGCGACGGCCGCGAAGGCGAGGAGGGCGCCGAGACGCGGGGCGCGGCCGTAGAGGGCGGCGCCGGTGGCGCCCGCGAGGGTGTCGAGGTCCGCCGTGCCGTACCGGTCCTTGACCGCGCCGACCAGGAAGAACAGCAGGCCGGTGACGAGGCCGTGGGCGACGTTGGCGAAGAGGGCGCCGTTGACCCCGGTGGGGGTCATGGTGGCGATGCCGAGGAGCACGAAGCCCATGTGGCCCACGGAGGAGTACGCGATGAGGCGCTTGAGGTCGCCCTTGTTGCCGGGCCGGGCGAGGGCGAGGCAGGCGAGCGATCCGTAGATGATCCCGACGACGGCGAAGGCGGCGAGGTAGGGGGCGAAGGTCCGCATGCCGTCGGGGGTGATCGGCAGGAGGATGCGGACGAAGCCGTACGTGCCCATCTTGAGCAGCACACCGGCGAGGAGCACCGAGCCGACCGTGGGGGCGGCGGTGTGGGCGTCCGGCAGCCAGCTGTGCAGCGGCCACATCGGGGTCTTCACGGCGAGCCCGAGACCGATCGCGAGAACGGCGATGACCTGCACGGACGTGGTCAGCCCACGGCCGTTGTCAGAGGCCAGTGCCACCATGTCGAACGTGCCCGCCTTCACGCCGATGAGGAGCAGGCCGAGCAGCATCACGACGGAGCCGAGCAGCGTGTAGAGGATGAACTTCCAGGCGGCGGCCTGCCTGCCCTCGCCGCCCCAGCGGGCGATCAGGAAGTACATCGGGACGAGGACCATCTCGAAGGCCAGGAAGAACAGGACGAGGTCGAGGACGGCGAAGGTGGCGAGGGTGCCGGACTCCAGGACGAGCAGCAGCGCGACGAAGCCCTTGGGGGAAGGGCCCGCGGGCATCTTGAAGTAGCTGTACAGCGCGCAGAGGAAGCCGAGCAGCGCGGTCAGGACCAGGAGGGGGAGGGAGATGCCGTCGACACCGAGGTGGATCCGCACGTCCAGTGCCCTGATCCAGCTGATGTCCGTGGTGGCCTGCATCCTCGACGGCCGGTCGTGGTCGAAGCCGAGGGCGAGGACGATCGCGGCCAGCAGGATCACGCCCGTGACGGTCACGCCGTGGCGGAGCACGGCCTGGTCCGGGGACTTCCCCTTCAGCCCCGGTGGGGCCGGGAGGAGGGCGGCGGCCGCGCCGAGGAGCGGCCCGGCGACGATCGCCGCCAGAAGGAACTGCATCACGGATTCGCTGATATCGATCACGGCTCACGCTCCGGCGGCGGCGTTGGCGAGGGCGACGGCGACGATCGCCAGGACGACGGAGCCGGCGAGCAGGGCGCTCAGATAGGTCTGCACGTTGCCGGTCTGGGCGCGGCGGACGAGCCAGCCGAGCCCCTTGGCGGAGTCCCCCGCGGCACGGACGTAGGTGTCGACGACCTCGCGGTCCAGGAAGCGGACCAGGGAGGCGGCGGCGAGGACGGGGCGGACGAACGCCGCCCGGTAGACGGCGTCCAGGTGGAAGCCGTCGACGGCGGGGCCGTACAGCGGGCCGAGCAGGGCGCGGCCGGGGTCGGCCGGGTCCTTCGCGGGGGGCGGCAGGTGCAGCGCCTCCGCCTCGACGGCGCCCGCCTCGGCGTCGGGGTGGGCGACGTGCGGGGCGGGCGCTCGCACCGGGGTCCTGACGGCGAGGGTGCGCCAGACCGCGTACGTGATGACGGCTCCGGCGGCGGCGAGGCCGGTCCCGAGGACGGCGGTGGTCAGGGTGGGGGTGAGGGCGTTCCCGTCGAACCAGTCGTCGAGGTACGTGACGGTCAGACCGAAACCGAGGGAGGGGATCGCGAGCACCCACAGGACGGTCGTCATGGCGAGGGGCTGGCGACCGTGGTCCGGAGCCTCGGCGCCCCGGCCGCGGAAGGTCCGCAGCCAGAGGCGGAGCGCGTACGCGGCGGTGAGCAGGGCGGTGAGGAGCCCGGCCACGAGGACGGTCCAGCCGGCCCCGGCGGGCGCGACGTCCCGGTCCCCGAAGGCGGTGTGCTCGGCGGCCACGAGGACGGCTTCCTTGGAGAAGAAGCCGGCGAAGGGCGGGATCGCTGCGAGCGCGAGGAGGGCGACGGTCATCGTCCAGTACGCGTCCGGGATCCGCTTCGCGAGGCCGCTCATGCGGGACATGGCGGTGAGCGAGTTCGTGCCGGCGGCGTGGATGACCGCACCCGCCGCGAGGAAGAGCAGCGCCTTGAACGCGGCGTGCGAGAGGAGGTGGAACAGGGCGGCCCCGCGGTCGCCGACGGCGAGCGCGCCGGCCATGTAGCCGAGCTGGCCGATCGTCGAGTAGGCGAGGACCCGCTTGATGTCGTCCTGGGCGAGCGCGGCGAGCGCCGAGCCGACCATCGTGATCGCGGCCATCACGGCGAGCACCGTCATCGCGGCGGCGGAGGCGGCGAAGACGGGCAGCAGCCGGGCCGTGAAGTAGATGCCGGCGGCGACCATCGTCGCCGCGTGGATGAGCGCGGAGACGGGGGTGGGGCCTGCCATGGCGTCCGGGAGCCAGGTGTGCAGCGGGAACTGCGCCGACTTGCCCGCCACACCGGCGAGCAGCAGCAGCGCGATCAGGGTGGGGTGGTCGAGGCCGCCGCTCGCGACGGCGCCGAGGACGCCCGTGATCCGGAAGGTGCCGGCGTCCACGGCGAGCGCGAAGAGACCGATGAGGAAGGGGACGTCACCCAGCTTGGTGACGAGGAAGGCCTTCAGGGAAGCGGCCCGCGCCTCGGGCGTCTCCCAGTAGTGGCCGACGAGGAAGTACGAGCAGATGCCCATGATCTCCCAGCCGACCAGGAGCACCATCAGGTCGCCGGAGTAGACGACGAGCAGCATCGCGGAGGTGAAGAGGGAGACGAGCGCGGCGTACGAGGGGTAGCGCGGGTCGTCGCGGAGGTAGCCGGTCGAGTAGACCTGCACACAGGTGGCGACGACGCCGACCAGCACGGCGACGAGCGCGGCGAAGCCGTCGACGTACAGGGCCAGGTCGATCGGGACCGAGCCGGTGGGGGTGAGCTGGGTGGCGGCCTCGATCGTCTTCCCGCCGCCCTGGCGGACGGCGACGAGGACGGCGAGGACGGCGGCGGCGAGCGTCGGCAGCACGGCGAGCGGCCGGACGAAACCGGGCGCGGTGCGGCCCAGCAGGAGTCCGGCGACGGAGCCGAGGAAGGGCAGGAGGGGGACGAGGACGGCGAGGGTCGTGGTGGTCACGCGGTGGCCTCGGCCTTCTCGCCGGTGGGCGTCTCGTTCGCGGGCGTGTCCTCGTCGGACGTGCCGTCCGGGGAGTCCGGGTGCTCCGCCGTGTCGCGGAGGCGGTCGATGTCCGCGGTGCCCTTGTTGCGGTGGACCATCAGGACGATCGCCAGACCGATGCCGATCTCGGCGGCGGCGATGGCGATGGTGAAGAGGGTGAGGGCCTGGCCGGCGTGGAGGGTGTCGCGGAGCCAGACGTCGAAGGCGACCAGGTTGAGGTTGACGGCGTTGAGCATCAGCTCGACGGACATCAGGACCAGGATCGCGTTGCGGCGGGCGAGGACGCCGTACACGCCGACGGAGAAGAGCAGTGCGGCGAGGACGGCCGGGTAGGCGAGGTGCATCAGCGCCGCTCCTGCTTCTTGTCCGAGGGCCTGTCCGAGGGCCTGTCCGAGGGCTTCTTGCGGGAGAGCACGATCGCGCCGACCAGGGCCGCCAGAAGGAGGACGGACAGCGCCTCGAACGGCAGCACCCAGTGCCGGAACAGGATCTGGCCGGTCACCTCGGTGGAGCCCTGCACGGCCCCGTCCAGGTCGATCCAGGTCGTACGGAACGCGTCCACGACCACCCAGACGAGCGCGACAGCGGCGACCAGGGCCACCGCGGCGGCGACCGGCCTGTTGCGGGAGTCGGCGTCCGGGGAGCGGCCGATGGGGGCCTTGGTGAGCATGAGCCCGAAGAGGAGGAGGACGACGACGGAGCCCACGTAGATGAGGACCTGGACCCAGGCGATGAACTCGGCCGTCAGGAGCAGGTACTCGACGGCGAGGCCGCCGAGCGCGACGACCAGCCAGAGCGCGGCGTGGACGAGCTGACGGGTGGTGACCGTGACGAGGGCGGCGCCGAGGGTCACCAGGCCGACGAGGAGGAAGGCGATCTCGACGCCGGTGGGCGAGAGGAAGCCGTGCCCCTGCGCCGCCTGCGCCGCTTGGGTCGTGTGTGCTGCCAGGATCACTGCTGCTCCCCCTCGGCGGCCGCCGCGGCGGCGGCCTTCTCGGCCGCCTTCTCCGCCGCCTTGCGGGCCGCCGCGATCTCCTTCGGCTCCTCCGCGTGCGGGTCGAGCGCGGGCGGTTCCGGAACCGTCCACATCCACTCGCGGAGCTTGTCGCGCTCGTGGGTGAGCTCGTGGATGTCGGTCTCCGCGTACTCGAACTCCGGCGACCAGAACAGCGCGTCGAAGGGGCACACCTCGATGCAGATACCGCAGTACATGCAGAGCGAGAAGTCGATGGCGAACCGGTCCAGGACGTTCCGGCTGCGGTCGCGGCCACCGGGGGTGGCCGCCGGCACCGTCTCCTTGTGGGAGTCGATGTAGATGCACCAGTCGGGGCACTCACGGGCGCAGAGCATGCAGACCGTGCAGTTCTCCTCGAACAGCCCGATGACCCCGCGCGTGCGGGGCGGCAGCTCGGGCTGGACGTCCGGGTACTGCGCGGTGACGGTCTTCCTCGTCATCGTCCGGAGCGTGACGGCCAGGCCCTTGGCGAGGCCGGAGCCGGGGATGCCGGGTCGGGAGGGAGGGGGAGGAGGAGCCATTACTGGATCGCCACCTTCACGATGCCGGTGAGCGCGATCTGCGCGAGCGCGAGCGGGACGAGGGTCGTCCAGGCGAGCCTCTGGAGCTGGTCCTCACGGAGCCGGGGGTAGCTCACCCGGAGCCAGATGACGACGAACGCGAGCACCGCGGTCTTGAGGAGGGTCCAGACCCAGCCGAGACCGTCGCCGCCGAACGGGCCGTGCCAGCCGCCGAGGAACAGGACGGTGGTGAGACCGCACAGGACGACGATGCCGGCGTACTCGGCGAGGAGGAAGAGCGCGAAGCGGAGGCCGGTGTACTCGGTGTACGCACCGAAGATGATCTCCGAGTCGGCGACCGGCATGTCGAACGGGGGCCGCTGGAGCTCCGCGAGACCGGCCACGAAGAAGACGAGCGCGCCGGCGATCTGCCAGGGCACCCACCACCACTCGAAGGCGTTCAGGATGCCGGGGAGGGAGACCGTGCCGGCGGCCATGGCGACGGAGGCGGCGGCGAGGAGCATCGGAAGCTCGTACGCGAGGAGCTGGGCGGCGGTACGGAGCCCGCCGAGCAGCGAGAACTTGTTCGCGGAGGCCCAGCCGGCCATCAGGCTGCCGAGGACGCCCACGCCCATCACGGCCAGCACGAAGAAGACGCCCGCGTCGACGACCTGCCCGACGGCCCCCTCGCTCGGGCCGATCGGGATCGCCACGAGGACCAGGAGGTACGGGAGGAGGGCGACGGCCGGCGCGAGCTGGAAGACCCGCCGGTCGGCGTCCTTGGGGACCACGTCCTCCTTCTGCGCGAACTTCACGCCGTCGGCGACGAGCTGGGCCCACCCGTGGAAACCACCGGCGTACATGGGGCCGAGCCGGCCCTGCATGTGGGCCATGACCTTGTGCTCGGTCTGCCCGACGACGAGCGGCAGGACGAGGAAGACGGCGAAGACGACGAGGAGCCGGAGGGCGACGTCGAGTACGTCGTTCACGCGGGATCGCCTCCGGCGGGGGTGGTGGGGTCGGGGGTGTCGGGGTCGGGCTTGTCGGGCCGGCGCCGGGGCCCGGAGTCGGAATCCGCATCGGCGTCCGTGCCCGTGTCGGCGGGCGCGCCGGGCTCGGCCGGGGCCGTCGGCTCCGGCGCCGCCTCGGGCGGCGCCGTGGGCTCCTCGTCGAAGGCCGGGCGGGCGTGGTGCCAGGGGGCGTCCGCGCTACGGGTACGCGGAGCCGCCGGACCGGCGGCCGGCTCGCGCGGCTCGCGCGGCTCGGGGCCGTCCGGGGGCGCCTGACTGGCGGACCCGTCGGCCGCCGAACGCGAGCGGCGGGGCGGGCTGGCCGGGGCGGGCGGGGTGTCGGCCTCCGCCGCCGGACCCGGGATGGAGGCTCCCGGCTCGGGGGCGGAAGCACCCGGCTGAGCGGAAGCACCCGGCTCGGGAGCGGAAGCACCCCGCTCGGGGGCCGGTCGGCTCGGCGAACCTTCGGCCGGGGCCGCCTGGCTCGCGGACCCGTCGGCCGCCGAACGCGAGCGGCGGGGCGGGCGGGTCGGCGGCTCCGGGGTGGCGGCGGCGGGCGTCCCGTCCGAGGCCGGTGCCGTCTGGCTCGCCGAGCCCTCCGACACCGAGCGCGAGCGGCGCGGCGGGGCCGCCGGAGCGTCCGGCGTCGTGGCCGGGGGCATGGCCGGGGGCGTCGCCGGGGAACCGGTGCTCGGTGCCTCCGGTTGGCTCGCCGAGCCCTCCGTCACCGAGCGGGCCCGGCGGACCGGGCGGTCGCCCGCTGCCGCGCGGGCCGGGCGGGTCGGGGCCGGGGGGAGCTGGCCCTTCAGGGGGCCCCATTCGTTGGGGTCCGGGACGCCCGGGGGGAGCATCTGGCGTCGCTTCGGGCCGCCGCCGTCGTGGGACTCGCCCGGCTCCTTCGCGCCCGGCCACGCCTTGGCGACCCGGGCCGCGAGGACGAAGTCCTTGCGCAGCGGGTGGCCCTCGAAGTTCTCGGGTAGGAGCAGCGGCACCAGGTGCGGGTGGCCCGTGAAGTCGACGCCGAACATCTCGTGGGTCTCGCGCTCGTGCCAGCCCGCGCCCGCGTACACCCCCACCGCCGTGGGGAGGGCGGGTGCCGCGTGCGGGACCGTCGTACGGACGAGGAGGCGGCGGGGGCGGCCCCCCGCCAGCGACACGACGTGCGCGCAGACCCGGAAGCCCGTGCCCGGCTCGTCCACCGCGCTCAGCCAGTCGAAGTAGGTGCACCCGAGCGTGGACCGGGCGGTCTCCAGGGCCGTGATCCAGGACTCCGGCGGGACGTCGACCGTCAGCAGGTCGTACGCCTGTTCCGCCGTCGCCTCCTCGCCGAAGATCTCCGTCACGGCCCCGGGGAGGGAGTCGTAGGCGGTCTCGGGAACCGGGTCGTGGGAGGGGGTGGGGAGGGAGCCGGGGGCGGTCATTCCTGGCCTCCCGGGCCCTGGACCAGGGGGCTCGTCAGCTGGGAGACCGACGCGGCGGTGGCGTACCGCTCCGCCAGGTTCTCCCGCGCGATCTTCTCCTGGAGCTTGAGGATGCCCTGGAGCAGCGCTTCGGGGCGCGGCGGGCAGCCGGGGACGTACACGTCGACGGGGATGATCTGGTCGACGCCCTTGGTGACGGAGTACGAGTCCCAGTACGGGCCGCCGCAGTTCGAGCAGGCGCCGAAGGAGATGACGTACTTCGGCTCCGGCATCTGCTCGTAGAGCCGCTTCACCGCCGGCGCCATCTTGTCCGTGACCGTGCCCGAGACGATCATCAGGTCGGCCTGGCGCGGGCCGGGCGCGAACGGGATCACACCGAGCCGGATGAAGTCGTGCCGGGCCATCGACGCGGCGATGAACTCGATCGCGCAGCACGCGAGCCCGAAGTTGAAGACCCACAGGCTGTAGCGGCGCCCCCAGTTCAGGACCACCTTCATCGGCTCGGGGGCCAGGCGGGCGAGCGGCCCCAGCGTGGGAGCGGGCAGGGGTGTTACGTCCATGACAGGACGCCCTTCTTGTACGCGTAGAGCAGCCCCACGGCCAGGAAGCCGAGGAAGACGAACATCTCGACCAGGGTCGTGGCGCCGTAGCCGGGCGCCGCGAAGATCGTCGCCCAGGGGAAGAGGAAGATCGAGTCGACGGCGAAGACGACGTAGAGGAAGGCGTACACGTAGTAGCGGACCTGGGTGTGGGCCCAGCCCTCTCCCACGGGGTCGACGCCGCACTCGTACGTCATGAGTTTCTCGGGTGTCGGCACGACAGGCCTCAGCAGCCGGCCCGCGCCGAACGCCACGGCGACGAAGAGCACGCCGACGACGGCGAGCAGGCCGACGACGGAGTACGTCTGGAAGTAGTCCGCCGCGTCGGCCGCGACAACGGTCGGTTCCCGCACGTCCGCCCCTCGGTCTCGGTGTCTCATGGGTCACTTCTGTACGGACGCGAGTCTAGGCCCTGCTAAAGGGACCGTAAGCAGTCGCGTACGGGTCGCCGTACGGCCTCGGCGACGTTCCTGGTGGGGCTATCCCCCCTCTCCCTCACCCACCTCCCCCATGGCGTCGCACGGGCTTCGACCGGCAGTCTGGGGAGCATGACCGCTGATCACGACCTCGCCGAGTCCGCCGGACCGGTCGGGTCCGCCGTGCCCTCCGGGTCGGCCGGATCCCCCGGCCCCGCCCCCGTCCCGCGTCCGCCCAAGCGCACCGCCTACGGGAAGGAGACCTGGAAGGAGATCGCCTTCCTCCTCTCCAACCTCCTCACCGCGCTGGTCGGCTTCGTCTACGCGGTCACGAGCGTGCTCCTCGGCGTCGGCCTCTCGGTCACCGTGATCGGCCTGCCCCTGCTCGCCCTGGGCCTCGGCGGCGCACGCCTGATCGGCCGGTCGGAACGGGCCCGGGCCAGGGCGCTGCTCGGGGTCGAGGTCGCGGAGCCGTCACCGTTGCCGTCGCGCGGCGGCTTCTTCGGCTGGCTGTGGACGACGCTGAAGGACCCGGTGGCCTGGCGGACCCAGCTGTACGGGCTGATCCGGCTGCCCTGGGGGATCGTGACCTTCGTGGTCGCGCTGGTCTCGCTCATCGTCCTCTGGCCCGTCCTGCCCTTCATCGCGCGCGGTCTTGGCAACGCCGACCGGGGCATGGTCCGGGGCCTCCTCTCACCCTCCGACGAACTGGAGCGGCGGATCGCCGAACTGGAGTCCGACCGGGGCGTCGTCGTCGACACCGCCGCGGCCGACCTGCGGCGCATCGAACGCGACCTGCACGACGGCGCGCAGGCCCGGCTCGTCGCCCTCGCGATGGGCCTCGGCCTCGCGAAGGAGAAGCTCCTCGACGACCCGGAGACGGCCGCGGCGATGGTCGACGAGGCGCACGGCGAGGTGAAGCTCGCCCTCCAGGAGCTGCGGGACCTCGCCCGGGGCATCCACCCGGCGGTCCTCACCGACCGTGGGCTGAGCGCCGCGCTCTCCTCCGTCTCGGCGCGCTGCACGGTGCCGGTGAAGGTGAACGTGGACCTGTCCGAACGGCCCGCGGAGGCGATCGAGGGCATCGCGTACTTCACGGTGTCGGAGTTGCTCCAGAACGTGTCCAAGCACGCACGGGCCCGGTCCGCGTCCGTGGAGGTGTGGCGGGCGAAGGACCGGCTGCTGCTCCAGGTGCGGGACGACGGCGCGGGCGGTGCGCGCTTCGACGGCGGTACGGGGCTCGCGGGGCTCGCGGAGCGGCTCGGCGCGGTGGACGGGCTCCTCGTCCTGGACTCCCCGGTGGGCGGCCCGACGGTCGTCACGGCGGAACTGCCGTGGCGGTCGCGCCCGGGGTCGTGACCGCCTGACGGGGCCGTGACCTCGCGTGGGGCCATGACCCCGGCCGGGCCTGGGCCTCGCCCGGGGCCGCGACCTCGGACGGGCCGTAACCCCGGACGGCCGCGACCTCGGACGGGCCGTGACCCCGGACGGGCCCAGCCCCCGGACGGGGCCGTCGTCCCGTACCCCTCAGGTAGGGAAAACCCCCCGCCCCAGACGCCCACCCGCCTCATGGTCCGGCGGGCCGTGAGACGGAACCCTGGATCACGTACCGCCCTCCCCCTTTGAGCAGAGAAGGACTCCCGCGATGGCCTCCCACCGACTCCCCGCCGCGATCCGCGCGCCGTTCGAGGCCCGCACCTGGCGGGCGCTCCTCCACGTACTGGTCGGACTGCCGCTGAGCGTCGTCTGGTTCGCGCTCTCCGTCTCCTTCGTGTCCGCCGGGGCGGGGCTGCTCATCACCTTCCTCGGGATCCCGATCCTCGCCGGGGCGCTCGCGATGTGCCGGGGCTTCGGCGCGGTCGAGCGGGCGCGGGCGCGCGGGCTGCTCGGGCTCGACGTGCCGGCCCCGGAGCCGGTCCGCGGCCGGACCGGCGGTGCGTTCTCCTGGATGGGGGCCATGCTGAAGAGCGGGGCGTCGTGGCGGCACCTGCTGTACGCGGTCGTGCACATGCCGTGGGCGGTGTTCTCGTTCTCCGTGACGGTGGCGTTCTTCGCCTGGGGCTGGAGCCTCTTCACGTATCCGCTGTGGCAGTGGGTCTTCCCCATGTACGCGGGTCAGGCCGGGCTCCAGCTGTACGGCGACGGGACCCACGACCTCTACCTCGACTCCCCCTTCGAGATCGCCTTCACCAGCGCCGTCGGGCTGCTGTTCGTGATGGCCGGGCCGTGGCTGCTGCGCGGGTTCGTCGCCGTCGACCGGCTCCTCGTCTCCGGGCTGCTGGGCCCGTCCCGGCTCGCGTCCCGCGTGACCGAGCTGGAGTCCGACCGGGGCGTCGTCGTCGACACCGCCGCCGCGGACCTGCGGCGCATCGAGCGGGACCTGCACGACGGGGCGCAGGCGCGCCTCGCCGCGCTCGCCATGGACCTGGGGCTCGCGAAGGAGAAGCTGGCGGAGGACCCGCGGGCGGCGGCCGTCCTGGTCGACGAGGCGCACGGCGAGGTGAAGCTCGCGCTCCAGGAGCTGCGGGACCTGGCCCGGGGCATCCACCCGGCGGTCCTCACCGACCGTGGGCTCGACGCGGCGCTCTCGGCGGTGGCCTCGCGGTGCGCGGTCCCCGTGTCGGTGGACGTGGACCTGCCGGCCAGGCCGGTCGCGGCGATCGAGGGCATCGCGTACTTCACGGTGTCGGAGCTGCTCGGAAACGTCACCCAGCACGCGCGGGCGCGGCGGGCGTGGGTGGACGTGTGGCGGGCCGGTGACCGTCTGATGCTCCAGGTGCGGGACGACGGGGTGGGCGGGGCGCGGCCCGTGGCGGGGCGGAGTCTGTCGGGGCTCGCCGAGCGGGTGGGTGCGGTGGACGGGGTGCTGGCGGTGGATTCGCCGGCGGGTGGTCCGACGACGGTGACGGTGGAACTGCCCTGGCGTGCGTAGGCCCGGCAGCGGGCCGGGACGCCCGAGGGCGGGCCGGGACGCCCGGAGGCGGGCCGGGACGCCCGGAGGCGGGCCGGGACGCCCGGAGGCGCCCCCACGCCCCCGAGACCGTGCGAGGTCTCCGGCGGGCCCGCGCCCGTCCCCCGCGTGGGACCGCGCCGGGGATGGCGCGTCGGGCCGGGCTTCCTGCGATGCTGGCCGGGTCGTAGGAAAGAACTCGGACAACTGGGCATGGGGGCTGTACGGCGTGGGTGTGGATCAGGGGGACGGGCGGGTGCGTGTGGTCATCGCCGAGGATTCCGTGCTGTTGCGGGAGGGGCTGACCAGGCTTCTGACCGATCTGGGGCACGAGGTGGTCGCCGGTGTCGGGGACGGTGAGGCGCTCGTCGAGACCGTGGGGAAGCTGGCGGCGGAGGGGGCCCTGCCGGACGTGGTGGTCGCGGACGTGCGGATGCCGCCGACGCACACCGACGAGGGCGTGCGGGCCGCGGTGCGGCTGCGCAAGGAGTACCCGGGACTGGGCGTGCTGGTGCTGTCGCAGTACGTGGAGGAGCAGTACGCCACCGAACTGCTGGCCGGCTCGAGCCGGGGGGTGGGGTATCTGCTGAAGGACCGGGTCGCGGAGGTCCGTGAGTTCGTGGACGCGGTCGTGCGGGTCGCGCGGGGCGGTACGGCGCTGGATCCGGAGGTCGTGCAGCAGCTGCTGGGCCGGAGCCGTCAGCAGGACGTGCTGGCGAACCTGACGCCGCGCGAGCGGGAGGTCCTCGGTCTGATGGCGGAGGGCCGGACGAACTCGGCGATCGCGAAGGCGCTGGTGGTGAGCGACGGCGCGGTGGAGAAGCACATCAGCAACATCTTCCTGAAGCTGGGGCTCTCGCCGAGTGACGGCGATCACCGCCGGGTACTGGCGGTGTTGACGTATCTGAGATCCTGACGACCTGACACTCTGTCAGCTAACACGGAGAAGCCGGCGGACGGCACCCGCCTCCGAGGGCCTAGGCCCAAAGGATGAGGCGGAATCCGACTTTCCGGATGCTCCGGGTGGCGACAGAACGTGACGATTCAGGGCAAGAGGGCATCTCAAAAAGAGGTCCATGATACGAGAAGTCCCGGGAAGGCCCTCCCTGCCGTCGTAGGGTGGGCCTCGGGACGGACGGTGATCGGCCGACCGCATCCCGAGCCTTCTCCCGCCTCCGGCGGAGAGTCCCCTTGCCGCGAGGGAGGTCCAGTTCAGTGACCAGCCAGGTCAGTAGCGAGGCCGGTGAGGCCCTGCTCGGGGAGCAGCGCAGCGCCCCGGCGAAGCCCCACCACGGCACCGAGAAGGAAGTGCGCCGCCTCGATCGGGTGATCATCCGCTTCGCGGGTGACTCCGGTGACGGAATGCAGCTGACGGGTGACCGCTTCACCTCGGAGACGGCGTCCTTCGGGAACGACCTCTCCACACTGCCGAACTTCCCGGCCGAGATCCGGGCACCCGCCGGCACGCTGCCGGGTGTCTCGTCCTTCCAGCTGCACTTCGCCGACCACGACATCCTGACCCCGGGCGACGCGCCGAACGTGCTGGTCGCGATGAACCCCGCCGCCCTGAAGGCCAACATCGGGGACGTACCGCGCGGTGGCGAGATCATCGTCAACACCGACGAGTTCGCCAAGCGCGCCATGGCCAAGGTCGGCTACCTGACCTCCCCCCTGGAGGACGGCTCGCTGGACGGCTACCGGGTCCATCCCGTGCCGCTGACCACGCTGACCGTCGAGGCGCTCAAGGAGTTCGGGCTCTCCCGGAAGGAGGCCGAGCGCTCCAAGAACATGTTCGCCCTCGGACTGCTCTCCTGGATGTACCACCGGCCGACCGAGGGCACCGAGACCTTCCTGCGCCAGAAGTTCGCGAAGAAGCCGCAGATCGCCGAGGCGAACATCGTCGCCTTCCGGGCCGGCTGGAACTTCGGCGAGACCACCGAGGACTTCGCCGTCTCCTACGAGATCGCCCCGGCGACCCGGGCCTTCCCCACCGGCACGTACCGGAACATCTCGGGGAACCTGGCCCTCTCGTACGGTCTGATCGCCGCCGGACGCCAGGCGGACCTGCCGCTCTACCTCGGCTCGTACCCGATCACCCCGGCCTCGGACATCCTCCACGAGCTGTCCCGGCACAAGAACTTCGGTGTGCGCACCTTCCAGGCCGAGGACGAGATCGCCGGCATCGGCGCCGCGCTCGGCGCCGCCTTCGGCGGCTCGCTCGCCGTGACGACGACCTCCGGCCCCGGCGTGGCGCTCAAGTCGGAGACGATCGGCCTCGCGGTCTCCCTGGAGCTGCCGCTGCTGGTCGTCGACATCCAGCGCGGCGGCCCGTCCACCGGTCTGCCCACCAAGACCGAGCAGGCCGACCTCCTCCAGGCCATGTACGGCCGCAACGGCGAGGCGCCGGTGCCGGTCGTCGCCCCGAGGACGCCCGCCGACTGCTTCGACGCGGCGATCGAGGCGGCCCGGATCGCCCTGACGTACCGGACGCCGGTCTTCCTCCTCTCCGACGGCTACCTCGCCAACGGCTCGGAGCCCTGGCGCATCCCGGACGTGGCGGAACTCCCCGACCTGCGGACGCTCTTCGCCACCGGGCCCAACCACGAGCTGGCGGACGGCACCGAGGTCTTCTGGCCGTACAAGCGCGACCCCGAGACCCTCGCCCGCCCGTGGGCCGTGCCCGGCACGCCCGGCCTCGAACACCGCATCGGCGGCATCGAGAAGCAGGACGGCACCGGCAACATCTCGTACGACCCCGCCAACCACGAGTTCATGGTCCGCACCCGGCAGGCGAAGATCGACGGCATCGACGTCCCCGACGTCGAGGTCGACGACCCGGACGGCGCGCGCACCCTGGTCCTCGGCTGGGGCTCCACCTACGGGCCCATCACGGCGGCCGTCCGCCGCCTCAGGGTCGCGGGACTGCCCATCGCCCAGGCGCACCTGCGGCACCTCAACCCGTTCCCGAAGAACCTCGGCGAGGTCCTGAAGCGGTACGACAGGGTCGTCGTCCCGGAGATGAACCTCGGCCAGCTCGCCACCCTCGTCCGGGCGAAGTACCTCGTCGACGCCCGCAGCCACACCCAGGTCAACGGCATGCCGTTCAAGGCCGAGCAGCTCGCCGCCGCTCTCAAGGAGGCCATCGATGAGTGAGACTCACGCCGAGCCCCTGCTCAACCTGGTCCCCAAGGCCGAGGCCGTCCAGTCGATGAAGGACTTCAAGTCCGACCAGGAGGTGCGGTGGTGCCCCGGCTGCGGTGACTACGCGGTCCTCGCCGCCGTGCAGGGCTTCATGCCCGAACTCGGTCTGGCGAAGGAGAACATCGTCTTCGTCTCCGGCATCGGCTGTTCCTCCCGCTTCCCGTACTACATGAACACCTACGGGATGCACTCCATCCACGGCCGCGCGCCGGCCATCGCCACCGGCCTCGCCACATCCCGCCGCGACCTGTCGGTCTGGGTCGTCACGGGGGACGGCGACGCGCTCTCCATCGGCGGCAACCACCTCATCCACGCGCTCCGGCGCAACGTCAACCTGAAGATCCTGCTCTTCAACAACCGGATCTACGGGCTGACCAAGGGCCAGTACTCGCCCACCTCCGAGGTCGGCAAGATCACCAAGTCGACGCCGATGGGCTCGCTCGACGCGCCCTTCAACCCGGTGTCGCTCGCGCTCGGCGCGGAGGCGTCCTTCGTGGCCCGGACGGTCGACTCCGACCGCAAGCACCTCACCGAGGTGCTGCGGCAGGCCGCCGACCACAACGGCACGGCGCTCGTCGAGATCTACCAGAACTGCAACATCTTCAACGACGGCGCCTTCGAGGTCCTCAAGGACAAGGACCAGGCCAAGGAGGCGGTCATCCGTCTGGAGCACGGGCAGCCGATCCGCTTCGGCGCGGAGAACGAGAAGGGCGTCGTCCGCGACCCGGCGACCGGCGACCTGCAGGTCGTCACGGTCACCCCCGGGAACGAGGAGCGGATCCTCGTCCACGACGCCCACGCGGCCACCCCCACCACCGCCTTCGCGCTCTCCCGGCTCGCGGACCCGGACACCCTCCACCAGACCCCCATCGGGGTGTTCCGGTCGGTGGAGCGCGCGGTCTACGACACGCTGATGGCGGAGCAGCTCGACGCGGCCGTGGAACAGCACGGCAAGGGCGACCTGGGGCAGCTCCTCACGGGCAACGACACGTGGACGGTGGCGGGGTAGCACCCGCCCCGCCCGAGGGCCCGGTCCGTGCGGACCGGGCCCTCGTCACGCACCCGCGAGCGCCGCCTTCGCGAACTCCCCCAGGAACCTCGGCACTCCGTCCTTCACCTGCCACAGGAAGAGTCCGACGAGACTCGCGGCGCTGCTCTCCCGGCCGGCGGACGAGTACGTCTTGACGAGTCCCTGGTAGGGGTTCTGCCGCAGACTGTTCGCCACCCCCGTCGCCTCCGACTCGGCGTGGTTGCCGAGAGTCGTGTGCAGTGCCTGGAGCGTCCAGTTGACCGCGTCGTACGCCTCCGTGGCGTACGGCTCGACGGGCGTCGTGGGGGCCAGCCCCCATCGCTTCCGGTAGAGGGCGGTGAACGGCTTCGCCGCCGGGATGCCGTCGGGGTCGGCGTAGCCGGTGCCGAAGAACCAGCCCTCGGCCGCCGGTCCCGCCAGCGCGAGGAACTCCGGCTGGAGCACGTACTCGACGCTGCCCCGGAGCCCCTGGTACCCCTGGTCGCGCAGGGCCTTGGCGCAGAGCGCGGCCCGGCGCGGCGAGTTCCCCACGTACATCACGCCCTGCGGGCCGGTCGCGAGGGCGGCCCGGACGGCGGAGGCGAAGTCCTCGTCGTCCTTCTCGACGGGGTGCGAGGTCGCGACACCTCCCCGGGCCTGCGACGGCGGGGTGTCCCTCATGCTCTTGGCCGCGAACCAGGTGTACCGGCCGCCGGCCCGGTCCTCCACGAGGGCGGTCCGGACGATCTCGCGCTCGGAGAGGTAGCGCGCGAAGGGGACGATCATCGAGTCCGGAGAGGCGCGGGGCTCGAAGTAGGTCCGCTTGATGGTCTGTCCCTCCACCGTCGTGCCGGTCGGGACCGAGGCGAGGACGCTGACCAGGGGGACGAAGTGGTCGACGAGTTCGGCCACCGCGGCGAGGGCGCTGGGGACCGTCGTCGGACCGAGGACACCGATCAGGTTCTCGTCCTTGAGCAGGGTGCGGGCGGCGGCCGTCGCCCGCACCCCGTCCCCTCCGTCGTCGACGGTGCGCAGGACCAGGTCGAAGGCGCGGTCGGGGCGGGCGTTGAAGGACTCCACGGCCACCCGGGCGCCGCGCTCCTGGGCGCGCCCGAGCAGCTTCGTGGGGCCGCTCAGATCAGTGAGCACGCCGATCGTGTAGCGGGGCAGCGCGGTTCCGGTGCCCTTCTCCGTTCCGGTTCCCGTCCCCGCCGGCCCGCGGTTCAGCAGCCACGCGGTCAGGCCGCCCGCTCCCACGACGGCGGCGGCGGAGCCCCCCACCAGGAGCTTGCGGCGCGACATCCCCCGCGAGGGCTCGGAGGGTCCGAGCAGCGTCGGCTCGGCGACCGGCAGGTCCAGGGCCCGTGAGGAACGCTCGGCGATGAGCGCGGGCAGTCCGGGCGGCAGCCAGTCCCCCGCCGGGCCGTCGGCCCTCCCCAGGGCGGCGCCCGCCTCGGCCGCCGGGGGCCGGTCCGCCGGGTTCTTCGCCAGACAGGCCGTGACCAGCGGAAGCAACGCGTCCGGTACGCCGGTGAGGTCGGGCTCCTCGTGGACGGTGCGGTAGACGACGGCCGCCACCCCGCCCGTACCGAAGGGGCGCTCTCCCGTCAGCGCGTACGCGAGGACGCAGCCGAGGGAGAAGACGTCGCTTGCGGGGCCGACCTCGCCGGCCCCGGCGGCGCGGGCCTGCTCGGGGGCGAGGAATCCGGGGGTGCCGATCATCGCGTCGGTGGCGGTCAGGGCGGTCGCCCCGGCGGAGCGGGCGATGCCGAAGTCGATGAGCCGGGGGCCGTCGAGGGCGAGCAGGACGTTGCCCGGCTTGACGTCCCGGTGGACGAGCCCGGCCCGGTGCATGTCGTCGAGCGCGGAGGCGAGCCGGGCGCCCAGGGCCCGTACGGTCGGCTCGGGCAGGGCGCCGTGCAGGGCGATCGCCTCGGCGAGGGAGGGTCCGGGCACGTACTCGGTCGCCAGCCACGGCTCCCTGGCCTCCGGGTCCGAGCCGAGGACGCGGACCACCCAGCGGCCGGTGATCCGCTCGGCGGCGCGGGCCTCGCGCCGGAACCGCTCCCGGAATCCGGGGTCGGCGGCGTGCTCGGCCCGGATGAGCTTGACGGCGGCGAGCGTCCCGCCGCCGGAGCGGGCGAGGAAGACCACGCCCATGCCCCCGGCACCGAGGCGGCCGAGCAGCCGGTAGCCGGCGATCGTCGACGGGTCCGCCCTGCGCAGTGGGCGCACGATCAGGCCTTCCGCTTCGCCTTGTTCGCGGGCAGGACGGGCGCGGGACCGATCACCTTGTAGGCCCCGTTCTGCACCGCGTGCACGAACGTGCCGCCGTTGGTGAGGTCGCCGTTCTCGTCGAAGGTGTAACCCCCCATGACGCCCGTGTACTTCTGCTTCCGGAGCGCCGTCCAGAGCCCCTTGCGCGCGGGGGCGCGGCCGGCCTTCACGCTCCGCGCGAGTTCCTCGGCGACCATGGTGACCACGTCGTACGACTCTCCGGTGTAGTACGCGGGGGCCGCGCCGAACCGCTTCCGGTGGGCCGCGACGAAGCCGGCGGCCTCCTTGCGGGTGACGGCGTCGAGCACGGGGGTGCCGAAGAACCAGCCCTCGGCGTCGGAGCCGGCCTCCTTGAGGAACGCCGGCCCGAAGGCGTGCTGGCCGCCGAACCGGGGTCCGGTGAAGCCGAGTTCGTTGAGGGCGCGGGCGGCGAGGACGGCGGTCTCGCGGACTCCACAGTGGACGTACGCGTCCATTCCGGCGTCGATCATCTCGCGGAGGATCCCGCGGTACTCCCGTACACGGGCCGGGACCACGCGGAAGTGGGGTGTGAGACCGGCCTGGCCGAAGGCGAACTGGACGCCCCGGACGAGCAGCCAGCTGTACTGGTCCTCGGTGCGGTCCTGGAGGACTCCGGGCCTGCGGACGGCCTTCAGGAGCGTGACGGCGTAGGCGAGGTGCATGCCGGCGTAGGGGTGCTGGGGGATCGCCCGCAGCACCGTGGCGTTCGGCGGGCTCTGCTTGTCCCGGACGGTGAACAGGTTGTATCCGGCGGAGACGGTGACGAGCGGGAGGCCCGACTCCTCGAAGGCGGGGAGCGCCGTCTGGCCCGTGTCGTCGGAGGTGGGGCCGAGGACGGCGAGGACACCCGGGTCGGTGGTGAGTTCGCGGGCGGAGGCGAGGGCGGTGGTGCGGTCCCCCCGGTCGTCGGAGACCTTGAGTTCGAGCGTGAACGGCTTGTCCTCGCGGGCGTTGAACCGCTCGACGGCGAGGCGGGCGCCGCGCTCCTGGGCGAGCCCGATCTCCTTGGCGGGCCCGGAGAGGTCGGCGAGGACCCCGATCTTCCAGGTGGTGCGGGGCGGCCCGGGCTTCGCTCCGTCCCTGTCGCCGTCGGTGCCGTCGTCCCTGAGCCCCGCCCAGGCGGCGACGGCGCCGCCGCCCACGGCGAGGGCGGCGCCGGAGGCGAGGAGCAGGAATCCGCGCCTGCCGCGCCGTGGAGGTCCCGCCGGTCCGGCGCCCGCCTCGGTGGCGTCGATCTCGGGGAGCGCGAGCATCCCTGCCGAGCGTTCGGCGATGGTCCGGACGACGGGGGCGGGCAGCCAGTCGGCGGCGTGGCCCGGGGTGTCCTCGACGAGCCGGGCGGCGACCTCGTGGGCGACGGGCCGGGCGGCGGGGTCCTTGGCGAGGCAGGCCCGCAGCAGGTCGAGGAGGCCGTCCGGTACGCCGGTGAGGTCGGGTTCGTCGTGGACGGTGCGGTACATCAGGGCGTCCACGGCGCCGGTGCCGAAGGGCGGGCGGCCGGTCGCCGCGTACGCGAGGAGGCAGCCGAGGGCGAAGACGTCGGCGGGCGGGCCGATGGCGTCGGTGCGGGCCTCGGCCTGCTCGGGGGCGAGGAAGCCGGGGGTGCCGACGACCATGTCGGTGGCGGTGAGGGCGGTCTCGCCGGTCGAGCGGGCGATGCCGAAGTCGATGAGCCGGGGGCCGTCGACGGCGAGCAGGACGTTGCCCGGCTTGACGTCGCGGTGGACGAGACCGGCCGCGTGCACGGCGGCGAGGGCCCGGGCGACGGCCCCGCCGAGGACGCGGACGCTCCGCTCGGGCAGCGGGCCGTGGGCGGCGACGGCCTCGCCGAGGGAGGGGCCGGGGACGAACGCGGTGGCCATCCACGGCTCGGGGGCGTCCGGATCGGCTCCGGTCACCGGGACGGCCCAGGGGCTGACGACCCGGCGGGCCGCCTCGACCTCGCGGCGGAACCGGGCCCGGAAGTCGGGCTGGTCGGCCTGGTCGGCGTGGGTGACCTTGACGGCGGCGAGCTCGCCGTTCTCCGTACGGCCCAGGTAGACGACGCCCATACCGCCGGCACCGAGCCGGCCGAGCAGCCGGTAGCCGGCGAGGGCGGAGGGATCGGACGGCAGCAGCGGTTGCGGCGCCCCGGGCTCGGGCCGGGGCGGGACGGGGGGCCGGGGCGGGACGGGGGGCCGGGCCGGGTACGGGGGCCCGGCGGGCTCCGGCCGCTGTTCGGGCTGGGGCTCGGGCCGGGGCTGAGGCTCGGGCTGGGGCTCGGGCTCGGGCTCGGGCTGTGGCTCGGGCTCGGGGGTCGTGGGGCTCATGACTGGACCTCCAGCTCGTCCTTGGCGCGATTGATCATCGTGACGAGGGCCTGGACCTGGCCGGGGACGGTACCGACCGTGGTGCTGGTCTGCTCCTCGCTGTAGCCGGGTGCGCCCTTGACGACGGTGGCGACGGTGACCTGGCCGATCCGGGACTGGTACCAGCCGTAGAACTGCTCCCCCTTCACGGCGTCGTTGAGGTAGACCCCGCGCTCGCCCAGCGCGTCGGTGGCGGTGTAGTTGCCCCCGATGCCGAAGGGATTGCCGAGGGAGATCAAGCCGGCGATGCGTTCCCCGTCCCGCAGCCTCTGCTCGGGGCAGCGGAGTGCCTCCTCCAGGGTCCCGGCCATCTCCCAGTCGGCGTCGGCCTCGGTGCGGTGGACGGTGACGGTGGAGGCGACCCGGAGGACGCCGAGGGCGCCGTCGGCGGGGATCTCGCTGTAGGCGGTGACGCTGTAGAGGACGGTCGAGGGCCGGGAGCCCGTCTCCCACGAGCAGTTGGCGCCGAGGACGGGCCAGTACTCCGGGTCGCTGAGGTACGGGGTGCGCTTGACGTAGTCCGGTCCCCAGGCGTCGGGGCCGGCGACGACGGCGAGGGCGATCCGTCTGGCGTCGGCCTCGGTCCTCGGCGCGCGCTTCGGGTCGGGGACGAAGTCGAGGGCGGTCGGCGTGGGTGCGGGGGTCGGTGCCGCCGTGGCCGGAGCGGCCGACGTGCCCGTACTCGCCCCGTCGTTCCTGCCGTGGGGTCTCTTCCCGTCGTCTCCGCTGCCGCACCCTGTCGCGACCAGCCCGCCCACCAGGACGGCGCAACAGGCCCGCCGCAGCCTTCTGTCCCTGTTCACCACAGTTCCCCCACGGTCCCTCACGGTTTCCCCCGAACAGTGAGCAGATCGTACGACTCGTGAGGCCAACTCGCCGTGGCTACAACATCATTGGGACGAACCGGTAGCGCTCTCGCGACGTGCCGCGTCGTACCGTGCGCGGGCGTCGTCGACGGCGGCGACCTGGCGCTCGGACCACCGGGCCAGCTCCCAGACCTGGCGGGCGGCCTCGGCGCCGAGGTCGCTGAGGCTGTAGTCGACGCGGGGCGGGATGACCGGCTTGGCGTCGCGGTGGACGAAGCCGTCGCGCTCCAGGGTCTGGAGCGTCTGGGCGAGCATCTTCTCGCTGACGCCGCCGATCCGGCGGCGCAGCTCGCTGAAGCGGTACGAGCGCTCCATGAGGGCCGCGAGGACGAGGACGCCCCAGCGGCTGGTGACGTGTTCCAGGACGAGCCGCGAGGGGCACATCGGCTGGTTCACGTCGGGCTTCCCGCCCGGCCCGGACACCACCTTGCCACTTACTTCCATGCTAGTACCTTACTTCAAAGTGGGTACTTTCGAAAGGTTAGCGCTTGTCGTACGGTGAGTGCATCGCCCACCGCACCCCACGGGAAGAGGAACCACCATGAGCATCGTCGTCACCGGAGCCACCGGCCAGCTCGGCCGCCTCGTCATCGACGCCCTCCTCGCCACCGTCCCCGCCCAGTCCGTCGCGGCCGTCGTGCGCGACAAGGAGAAGGCGGCCGATCTGGCGGAGCGCGGTGTCGAGCTGCGGATCGCCGACTACGACCGCCCCGAGACCCTGGCGGAGGCCTTCGGGGCCGGCGACCGGGTGCTCCTCGTCTCGGGCAACGAGGTCGGCCGGCGCGTCCCGCAGCACACCGCCGTCATCGACGCCGCCAAGGCCGCGGGCGTCGCCCAGCTCGCCTACACCGGAGTCCTCGGCGGCGACGAGGCCGACTTCGACCTGGCCGCCGAGCACAAGGTGACCGAGCGGCTGATCCTCGACTCCGGCCTGCCGTACACCTTCCTGCGCAACGGCTGGTACACCGAGAACTACACCGCGAACCTCGCGCCGGTCCTGGCCCACGGCGTCGTCGTCGCCAACGCCGGCGAGGGCCGCGTCGCCTCCGCCACCCGCGCCGACTACGCCGCCGCCGCGGCCGCCGTCCTGACCGGCCCGGCCGAGGAACACCTGAACAGGGCGTACGAGCTGAGCGGCGACGTCTCCTGGTCCTTCGCCGAGTACGCGGCCGAGGTCGCCGCCCAGTCCGGCCAGGAGATCGCGTACAGCGACGTGCCCGCCGAGACGCACCTCGCGATCCTCACCGGCGCCGGGGTTCCCGCCCCCTTCGCCGAGATCCTGGTCGATGTCGACCGGGCCGTCGGGCGCGGCGCGCTCGCCCGCCGCACCGACGACCTCTCCCGTCTGATCGGCCGCCCGACCACCCCGATCGCCGAGACGATCAGGGCGGCGCTCGCCGTTTCCTGAACCGTCATGACCGTATGGCGATACGGGCATGACAACCCCTCCCGCGCGGCGCTACCTTCGAGAGAACAGCGCGGCAGAGGGCGGGAGGTCCGGTGAAGACGGACAACGAGGAACGAGCGGGGTTGCTCTACGGGATCGGCGCCTACGGGATGTGGGGGCTGGTCCCCCTCTTCTGGCCGCTCCTCAAGCCCGCCGGGGCGCTCGAGATCCTCGCCCACCGGATGGTGTGGTCCCTGGCCTTCGTCGGCCTCGCCCTGCTCGCGCTGCGCCGCTGGGGCTGGCTGCGCGACCTGGTCCGCAGCCCGCGCAAGCTCGGCCTGATCACCGTCGCGGCCACCGTCATCACGGTGAACTGGGGCCTCTACATCTGGTCCGTCAACACGGGCCACGTCGTCGAGGCCTCCCTCGGCTACTTCATCAACCCGCTCGTCACGATCGCCCTCGGCGTTCTCGTCCTCCAGGAACGCCTCCGCCCCGCGCAGTGGGCGGCGGTCGGCGTCGGCTTCGCCGCCGTCCTCGTCCTCGCGATCGGGTACGGGCAGCCGCCCTGGATCTCGCTCACCCTCGCCTTCTCCTTCGCGGTCTACGGACTCGCGAAGAAGAAGGTCAACATCGGCGGCGTGGAGTCGCTCGCCGCCGAGACCGCCGTCCAGTTCCTGCCCGCCCTGGGCTACCTGATCTGGCTCGGCACCCAGGGCGACCTCGCCTTCGGCGCCCACGGCGGGGGCCACACGGCCCTGCTCGCCGCCACCGGCATCGTCACGGCGGTCCCGCTCGTCTGCTTCGGGGCGGCGGCGATCCGCGTACCGCTGTCGACGCTCGGACTCCTCCAGTACCTGGCGCCGACCTTCCAGTTCCTGCTCGGGGTCCTCTACTTCCACGAGGCGATGCCGCCGGAGCGCTGGGCGGGCTTCGCCCTCGTCTGGCTGGCCCTGACGATCCTCACCTGGGACGCCCTGCGCACGGCGCGGCGCAGCCGGGCGGCGGTCGAGGCCGCGAAGGCCACGGCGTCGGAGGCGGTGGCCTCGGCGGGTGTGCCGGAGGCGGTGGCGGCGACGGAGCCGCTCACCCGTCCGGCGGAACGCACTCCCTGACCGGCGGGGCGTACTCGCTGGTCAGCGGGGGGCCCGCCGTGAGCGGCACCGGTGTCCGCGCACAACTTCCCCCGGGGCGGGGTAAGTTGGCGGGTCGGGCCCTCCGGCCGGTTACCCGTCCGAGGGTCGGTTCCGACTTGTAACCGACCGCCTTGTGCGGGACCATCGGGTGTCATGGACGAAGTAATGTCGAAGTCACCGAGTCACTGCGCGAGAACCTACGGAAGCGACGGGGACCCCGACCCCTTCCAGTGGGACACCCGGGAGGACTGCGAGGTCCGCCAGATCCTCGACCGGGTCGCCGACAAGTGGTCCCTGCTCGTCATCGCCCTCCTCGACCGCCGCCGGCTGCGCTTCACGGAGCTCAAGCGCGAGATCGACGGCGTCAGCCAGCGCATGCTGACCGTGACCCTGCGCCAGCTGGAACGCGACGGCCTGGTCAAGCGGACGGTCCACCCGGTGGTCCCGCCCCGCGTGGACTACGAGCTCACCCCGCTGGGCCGCACCCTGCACGTCACGATCCGTTCCCTGGTCACCTGGACCGAGCAGCACCAGAACGAGATCGCGGCGGCGCGGGAGGAGTACGACGCGAAGGAGCGGGCGGCGGCAGCGGCCGCACTGGTCTGACGCCGGGAGGACGGCACGGCCGCCGGCCGACCGCCGACGGCCGCGATATCCGGTGGCCCTCCCCCGGCCGCTTCGCCGACCCTGGGGTCATGGCAGAACCGAAGTACCGGATCCGTGCGCTCCACACCGCCCGCACGGTCACCGTCTACCAGGCGTACGCGCCCTCGATCGGCCTTCCCGCCGCCCGCGAGGGCCGGTTCCCGGCCGCCTGGAAACGGGACCGCATGACCTGGATCAAGCCGTCGTTCCTGTGGATGATGTACCGCTCCGGATGGGGGACGAAGGAGGGCCAGGAGACCGTACTCGCCGTGGAGATCGACCGCGAGGGCTTCGAATGGGCCCTCCGGAACGCCTGCCTCTCCCACTACGAGCACGGCTTCCACGCCGACCGGGACGAGTGGAGGAACCGGTTGCGGGAGGCCCCCGCCCGCGTCCAGTGGGACCCGGAGCGCGACCTGAACCTCCAGCCGCTCCCGTACCGCTCGCTCCAGCTCGGCCTCGGGGGCGAGGCCGCCCGCCGGTACGCGGACGAGTGGACGCTCTCCGTCACCGACGTGACCCCGCTCGCCCACCGCGTCCGCGACCTGGTCCGGGCCGGCGACCCGGACGGCGCCCGCCCGCTGCTCCCCCGGGAGGAGCCGTACCCGGAGCCCGAGGGGCTCCTCGGCCACCTGCGGGTGCGGGACGGTCACGGCGCCGCGACGGCCGGGAAGGCGACGTCGCCGGTACCGGGAACGCCGTAGGGACCGGGCGCCGCCGGACGGGCCACGGGACGCGTCACGGAACGAGGACGCGACCGATTTCGGCCATCACGCTCTTCCAGTGGGCCCGCCGGCGCTCGCGCTCCTCGGCGCTCGCCAGGTGTTCCTGGTGGAAGCGGAGGACGGCGCGGCCGTCGCTCGCCGGGGAGACGGTGGCCTGAAGGACGCTCTCGCCGTACGAGAGGCGGACCCGGTCGCGGGGCCGGAAGCCGCGGAGCGCGGGATCGCCCTCGGCGGGGAGGACGGCGCCGGGGCCGAGCCACAGGCTCAGGCCCTCGGCGCTCATCAGGAAGTCCCAGACGGTGGCGACGGGCAGGGGCAGGGTCTTCGAGACGCCGATCTCCCAGCCGGCGTCGCGGGTCAGTCCTACGGGCATCACGCGTCTCCTTCGTGCGGGGTACGGGCCCGGTGTGCCCGCACCTTGTGGCGATTGCCGCACCGGTCCATCGAGCACCAGCGGCGGCGCCCGGGGCGGGAGGTGTCGGCGAAGAGGAGGGAGCAGTCGTCGGCTCCGCAGACCCGGACCCGGTCGGCGTACGGCCCGGTCAGGAGGTCGACGGCGTCCCGGGCGAGCGTCGCGAGGAGCCCGGACCCGGTGGCTCCGGGGGCCCACGCGCGCGTGCCGTCGGCGCGGACCAGGGCCGCGAGCGGGGTTCCGGCGGCGGCGGTGTTGACCACCGCCAGCTCCCCGGGGCCGAGCGCCGCGCCCCGGGACCGGGCCAGGGCGAGTCCCCAGAGCGCGTCCCGGACCTCCCGCACCGCCGCGAGTTCCGCGTCGGTGACGGTCACGTCGAGCCCGGGCGCGAGCCGGCACCGCCGCACCCAGTCGAGCAGCCCGGCGACACGGTCGAGCACCTCGTACCGGGCGGCGACCGGACCCGGGCCCCCGGTGAGGAGCAGTTCGAGGCAGAGCGCCCCGGCGTCGAACCGGAAGCGCTGCCCGTCGGGGTGGTGGAGGGTCATGGCGGTGTCCTGGGTCACGTAACCACTATAAGGAGTTACCTCGCTCCGCTCCACCCGAAACCGCGCCCGGCGGCCCCACCCGAACGGGGAAGGGGATCGCACCCACGGCGGCGCGGCCCCATGGCGCGGCTCACCCCACTCGTCCGCTGAGCGAACGCGCCTGACCGGTTTCCGCTCTTGACGCGAAGTCAAACTCTCACTGAACATTCAGCACGCACAACAGAACAACTGAGCACCTGAACAACTGAACACCGCACACGCACTCGTACAGCTCCAGCGCCTCGTGGCCCACAAGCCCGAGGCGTCTCGCACGTTCCGTCCCATCCCCGTTCGGAATCCGGAGCCCCCACAGATGAACATCTCCGTGCCCAGACGCGTCACCGCGGTCGCCGCCCTCGCGGCGCTCGCCCTCGGCGGACTCACCGGTACCACCGCCTCGGCCAACCCGGCCGCGGCCGCCGCCGCGCCCGACATCCCGCTCGCCAGCGTCAAGCAGCACTTGACGGACCTGCAGTCGATCGCCACCGCCAACGGCGGCAACCGCGCCCACGGCCGTACCGGCTACAAGGCGTCGATCGACTTCGTGAAGGCGAAGCTGGACGCCGCCGGATACACCACCACCATCCAGCAGTTCACCTCCGGCGGATCCACCGGCTACAACCTGATAGCCGACTGGCCCGGCGGTGACCCGAACCAGGTCCTGATGGCCGGCTCGCACCTCGACTCGGTGACCTCGGGCCCCGGCATCAACGACAACGGCTCCGGTTCCGCGGCGGTCCTGGAGACCGCGCTCGCGGTCGCCCGATCCGGCTACCAGCCCACCAAGCACCTGCGTTTCGGCTGGTGGGGCGCTGAGGAGCTCGGTCTCGTCGGCTCGAAGTACTACGTGGCCCAGCTGCCCGCCACCGAGCGCGCCAAGCTCTCCGGCTACCTCAACTTCGACATGATCGGCTCGCCGAACCCGGGGTACTTCGTCTACGACGACGACCCGGCGATCGAGACGACCTTCAAGAACTACTTCGCCGGGATCGGCGTCCCGACCGAGATCGAGACGGAGGGCGACGGCCGCTCCGACCACGCCTCCTTCAAGAACGTCGGCGTCCCGGTCGGCGGTCTCTTCACGGGCGCGAGCCGGGTCAAGTCCAGTGCCCAGGTGCAGAAGTGGGGCGGTACGGCCACGGCCTTCGACCGCTGCTACCACTCCTCCTGCGACACGACGTCGAACATCAACGACACCGCCCTGGACCGCAACAGCGACGCGATCGCGCACGCGATCTGGACGCTCTCCGCGGGGACGACCAACCCGCCCACCGGCAAGGTCTTCGAGAACACGGCCGACGTGTCCGTCCCGGACAACGGCGCCGCGGTGACCTCCACGGTCAACGTCACCGGCATCACCGGCAACGCCCCGAGCAACCTCTCCGTCGGCGTGGACATCGTCCACACCTACAAGGGTGACCTCGTCGTGGACCTCGTCGCCCCCGACGGCTCGGTCTACAACCTGCACAACCGGACCGGCGGCAGCGCCGACAACATCGTCCAGACCTTCACCGTGAACGCCTCCTCGGAGGTCGCGAACGGCGCCTGGAAGCTCCGCGTCCAGGACAAGGCCTCGGCCGACACCGGCTACGTCAACGGGTTCAAGCTCACCTTCCCGTAAGCCGTCCCGCGAGAAACGCCCGGGCGGGTCGGTGACCATCGCCCCCGACCCGCCCGGGGCCCCAACCGTGTTCCGCCGAACGCTACTTGTCGGCGTTCGCCGCGTTCACCAGCGCGTCCTTCGTGACCGCGCCGACGTAGACCCGGCCGTCGTCGGTGAGGAGCGCGTTCACCAGCTTCGTCTTGAAGACGGTGCCGGAGCCGAACTTCCCGGTGACCTTGTCGCCGAGGGAGTCCAGGAGGCCCTGGACCTCCTTCGGCGCCTCGTCGGTCCTGGGCGCGGGGGCGCCGGTGTCGAGCCTCGCGATCGTCGTCCAGCCCTCGCCGATGACGTTCACGCCGCCGTCGCCGGAGCCCGCTCCGAGGCCGAAGGCCTCCCCGAGACCCCCGGGCAGCTCGTCGCCGAACGGGGTCTCCTTCGCACCCTCGGCCTCCTCGGCCGCCTTCTCCGCCGCGCCCTCGGTGACCTTCGCGCCCTCGGGCGCCTCGAAGGTGAAGTCGGAGGCGGCCGGCTTCGAGAAGTCGACCTTCGTGAAGCCCGCGTCGACGACGGGCTTGCCGCCCTCGACCGAGGCGAGGGTGAACTTCAGCGGGGTGCCGTTCGCCGCGTCCACCGCGATCTTCACCGACGCGACCGTCGAACCGCTCTGCTTCGGCTTGATCACCAGCTGGTACGCGTCCCGGCCGGCCACCTTGGCCGTACCGTCGACGGTGATCGACGTGGTGTCGCCGGCCGCCTTCAGGACCTCGTCCGCGAGCTGCCTGGGCGTGCCCGGCAGCTCCGCGTCCCCCTGGGGGGCCTGCGACGGACCGTCGCCGGCCGGGGCCTTCTCGTGGAAGACCTCGTTGGACTTGCTGTCGTACGCCCAGACGTCGTCGCCGTTGTGGATCAGGCTGTACTCGTCGGAGCCGTCGAGCAGGGTCAGCTTCTGGCGCTCGGGGCCGTCCGCCGCCACCCGCAGGGTGTGGCTGCCGGAGAGGAGCTGGGTGAGCTTCTCCGTCGGGTCCGCCGAGGCCGGGCCGCCGCCACCGCCGCCGAGGCCGGAGGCCAGGCCGGACGCGAGGCCGTCGAGGGGCAGGCCCAGGTCGGTGGAGACCTTGAACGTGCCGGACAGGGTCTGCGTGTCCGAGGCGGCGATCTTCTCGATGAGCTGCTGGGCGGTGATCTCCGGCAGATCGGGGTCGCCGGACGCCGCCAGCGCCGGGACCAGTCCGATGGTCGCCGCGGCCACTCCTGCCACCGCGACCGGGACGATGAACCGGCTCGCCTTACGGGTCTGTGCCATGGTCTCCCCTACCTCCGTGCCCTTCGCGGGCCCTCGTGGTCGATGACTCCATCTCACCAAAGCGGAGGCGCGGAAGCGTCAGCCCGGGGGATCAACCTGGCGTACTGCTTCGGGATGACCCGACCCTGAGGCCGGCCCGTCCCCGGGGGGAGGGCCGGGGGCTCAGCCCGCCCGGTGGACCACCGCGTCGCACATCTCCGCGAGCCCGGCCTTCGCGTACCCGTCGGGCAGCGGGGCCAGCATGGCGCGGGCCTCCTCGGCGTACCGCACGGTGTCCCGGCGGGCCTGTTCCAGGGCCGGGTGGGCGCGCAGCCGGCGCAGGGCCTCGGCGTGCCGGGTGTCGTCGGTGAGGTCGCCGTCGACGAGCTCGACGAGGGCGAGGTCCTCGGGCCGTCCGTGGGCCGCGGCGGCGGCGCGCAGGTGCAGGACGGGCAGGGTCGGGATGCCCTCGCGCAGGTCGGTGCCGGGGGTCTTGCCGGACTCGTGGGAGTCGGAGGCGATGTCGAGGACGTCGTCGGCGAGCTGGAAGGCGACGCCGAGCCGTTCGCCGTACTGGGTGAGGGTGTCGACGACGTTCTCGTCGGCGCCGGACATCATGGCGCCGAAGCGGCAGGCGACGGCGACGAGGGAGCCGGTCTTGCCGCTGAGGACGTCGAGGTAGTGGTCGACGGGGTCGCGGCCGTCGCTGGGACCGGCGGTCTCCAGGATCTGGCCGGTCACGAGCCGTTCGAACGCCTCGGACTGGATGCGTACGGCCTCGGGACCGAGGTCCGCGAGCGTGTGCGAGGCGCGGGCGAAGAGGAAGTCACCCGTGAGGACGGCGATCGAGTTGCCCCAGCGGGTGTTGGCGCTGGGGACTCCGCGCCGGACGTCGGCCTCGTCCATGACGTCGTCGTGGTACAGCGTGGCCAGGTGGGTGAGCTCGACGACGACGGCGGAGGGCACGACGCCCGGCGCGTAGGGGTCGCCGAACTGGGCGGCGAGCATCACGAGCAGGGGGCGGAAGCGCTTGCCACCGGCCAGGACGAGGTGCTGCGCGGCCTCCGTGATGAAGGGGACATCGCTCTTGGTGGCGTCCAGGAGGCCCGCCTCCACTGCCGCCAACCCGGTCTGGACATCGGCCTCAAGAGCCTGGTCCCGCACGCTAAGACCGAACGGCCCGACGACGGTCACGAGGGGGTCTCCTGTCTGCTGACGCCTGCTGACGTTCACGCGGGTGCGTTCACACGGCTTGCCGAGGATCACATGGATTGTCGATGTGTCGCTCGATTCACTCAAGCCAGCGTATCCGGTCACCTTTCGATCACCGTGGGCGCCTTCCCGTCACCCCCGGTATGTTCGGGATCAGCTCATACGACCAGGAGTAGTCCTTTTGTCCCGAACAGCGATCGACACCGACACGGGCGGCGAGCAGCCGCCTCCCGAGGACGACCACGGCTTCTTCGGACACCCACGGGGTCTGCTGACCCTGTCGGGCCTGGAGGTCTGGGAGCGGTTCTCGTTCCTCGGCATGCAGGCGATCCTCGTCCTCTACTTCGCGGCGTCGGTCTCCGACGGCGGCCTCGGCATGGCGTCGGGCACCGCCGCCTCGGTCTCCGCCGCCTACGGCACCCTCGTGTACCTGGTCTCGGTGGCCGGCGGCTGGCTCGCGGACCGCGTCCTCGGCTCGTACCGCGCGGTCCTCTGGGGCGGCGTCCTGATCGCCTGCGGCCACTACGCCATGGCGGTGCCGACCGCCGCCATGACCTGGGTGGGCCTCGGTCTGATCAGCGCGGGCACGGGGCTGCTCAAGCCGAACGTGGCGACCATGGTCGGCAAGCTGTACCGGACGGACGACGACCGCCGGGACGCCGGTTTCGCCCTCTACTACATGGCCATCAACATCGGGGCCTTCGCCGGTCCGCTGATCACCGGCTGGCTCGCCGACCACAAGGGCTACCACTGGGGTTTCTCGGCGGCGGCGATCGGCATGACCTTCGGCCTGATCCAGTACGTGGCGGGCCGGCGTCACCTGGCCGGGCGCAAGCACTCCGCCGAGTTCGCGCTCGCCCCCGACGCCATGCGCGGGGCGGTCCGGCTGATGGTCGTCGGCGCGGTCGTGGCGGCCGCCGTCGGCACGGGCCTGGCGCTCGCGGGCTGGCTGACCATGGACCGGTTCGTGGACCTGCTGACCCTCGTCTCGGTGATCGCCCCGGTCGTCTACTTCTGGGTGATGTTCACCAGCCCCCGGGTCACGGCCGAGGAGCGGGGCCGCCTCAAGCCGTACATCGTGCTCTTCCTGGCCTCGGTGGTCTTCAACTTCATCCTCTTCCAGGCCTACTCGACGATGATCCTGCTCGCGTCCACCAACGCCCGCACGACCATCCTCGGCTTCGACTTCCCCGCCAGCTGGTACGCCTCCGCCCTCGGCGCCTTCGAGGTTCTCCTGGCCCCGGTGGTGGCCGCCCTCTGGGCCCGGATGGGGCACCGGCAGCCGCACGCCTCCAACAAGATCGCGTACGGGGTGATCCTCGGCGGTCTGTCGTTCCTCCTGATGGTCCTGCCGACCTCCGGGCACGCCGACGACACGTACCGGATGGCCGCGTGGTGGATCGTCGGCTCCTACCTGCTGCTCGGCCTCGGTGACGTGCTCCTGGAGACCTCCGGGATGTCCGCCACCAGCAAGCTCGCGCCGAAGGCCTTCTCCAGCCAGACCATGTCGCTCTGGTTCCTCTCCCTCGCTCTCGCCAACGGCATCCAGGCGCAGACCGTGAAGCTCTACGACGATGTCTCCAAGCCCGTCTACTTCGGCGTGAACGGCGCCGTGGCCGTCGCCGTCGGCCTCGTCGTGATCGCCCTGGCGCCCTGGCTGCGCCGCACCATGCACCCCGTCCACTAGGGAGCCGAGATGAAGATCCGTACCGAGTTCCCGTACGAGATCCGGCGCGAGGACGTCCGGATCCCGCTGCCGGACGGAACGAGGCTGTACGCGCGCGTGTGGCGCCCCGTCACCGACGAGCCCGTACCGGCCCTGCTGGAGTACCTGCCCTACCGCCTCACCGACTGGACCGCGCCCCGCGACGCGCAGCGCCACCCCTGGTACGCGGGCCACGGCTACGCCTCCGTACGCGTCGACGTCCGCGGCCACGGCAACAGCGACGGCCTGCCCGGCGACGAGTACGACCCGGTCGAGCTCGCCGACGGCGTCGCCGTCGTGAACTGGCTCGCCGAGCAGCCCTGGTGCACCGGCAAGGTCGGCATGTTCGGCATCTCCTGGGGCGGATTCAACTCGCTCCAGATCGCCGCCCTCGCCCCCGAACCGCTCAAGGCGGTCGTCACCGTCTGCTCCACCGACGACCGCTACGACAACGACGTCCACTACATGGGCGGCTCCGTCCTCGGCGTCGACATGCACGCCTGGGCCGCCACCATGCTCGCCTTCGTCTGCCGCCCGCCCGACCCGCGGTACGTGGGTGAGGAGTGGCGCGAGATGTGGCTGAAGCGCCTGGAGACCGTGGAGCCCTTCGTCCACACCTGGCTCGCCCACCAGACCAGGGACGACTACTGGCGGCACGGCAGCGTCTGCGAGGACTACCCGGCGATCAAGGCCGCCGTCCTCGCCGTCGGCGGCTGGCACGACCCGTACCGGGACACCGTCCTGCGGCTCGCCCAGCACCTCCCCCAGGACCGGGTGCGCGGCATCATCGGGCCCTGGTCCCACCAGTACCCGGACCGCGGCCTGCCGCCCGGCCCCGCGATCGGCTTCCTCCAGGAGACCCTGCGCTGGTGGGACCACCACCTCAAGGGCGCCGAGAACGACGTGATGGCCGAACCGCTGCTCCGCTCCTGGATCAGCGACTCGCACCTCCCGGCCACCGTGTACGAGGAGCTGCCCGGCCGCTGGGTCACGGAACCCGCCTGGCCCTCCCCGAACGTCACCCCCGTCACGTACGCCTTCCAGGGCGCCCCGGTCGTGGTCGACTCGCCGCAGCAGACCGGGCTCGACGCGGGCCGCTTCTTCCCCTTCGGCAACGACGCCGACCTGCCGCCCGACCAGCGCGAGGAGGACGCCCACTCGGCCTGCTTCGACTTCCCCGTCCCCGAGGACGGCGGCCCCGTCGAGATCCTCGGCCGGCCGTCCGTGAACCTCGCCCTGCGCACGGCCGCCCCGACCGGGCAGGTCATCGCCCGGCTCTGCGACATCGCCCCCGACGGCTCCTCCACCCTCGTCACCCGGGGCGCGCTCAACTTCTCCGCCCGCTACGGCCGCGACCGGGCCGTGGAGGCCCAGATCGGCGAGACGGAGGGCTTCGTCTTCGAGCTGAACGGCATCGGCCACTCCTTCGCGCCCGGCCACCGGGTGCGGCTCGCGGTCTCCTCCACGTACTGGCCGTGGATCTGGCCGCAGCCCGACGCGGCGGGCTTCACCCTCGACCCGGCGGGCTCCTCCCTCACCCTGCCGGTGCGCCGCCCCACCGAGGACGCCGTCACCTGGGAGGAGCCGGAGCAGGCCGAACCGCTCGGCGTGGTCTTCCCCCGCACCCTGGAGGAGCCCCGCCCGGAGCGGGTGGTGGTCAGGGACGTGGCGAAGGGCGAGTGGACCCTGGAGGTCGACCCGAGGTACGGCGGGACACGCGTGTACCCGGACGGCCTGGAGTTCACGGAGGACGCCCTGGAGACGTACACGATCGACGAGAGCGGCCCCCTGTCCGCCCGCACCCGCTCGGAGTGGACGATCCGGCTGCACCGGCCGGAGACGGCCTGGGACGTCACCGTGGACACCCGCTCGGAGATCGCCTGCGACGCGGACGACTTCCTCACCACGAACGAGGTGGTGTGCAAGGAGGGCGGCGAGGTCGTCTTCCACCGCACCTGGGAGAAGCGGATCCCGCGCACGGCGGGGTGAGGACGCGGAAGGCGCCCGTACCGAGGCCGGTACGGGCGCCTTCGCGTCGGATCAGACGTTCGCGCCGGCCTTGCGGCGGCGGACGACGAACATCGCGCCGGCGCCGAGGGCGACGGCGGCACCGGCCGCGAGGCCGATCTGGTTCAGGTGGTCGTTCGCGCCGGTGGCGGCGAGGGTGCCCCTGATCGGGGTGTTCGACGAACCGCCCTGCTGGGTGGTGTTGTTGCCACCGGTGGTGGGCGCAGGGGTGGGCGTCGCGGTGGTCTCCGACGGGGTCGGCTTCGGCTCCGGCTTGTCGGTCTTGGCCGCGAGGATGTCGAAGTGGGCGTTGGCGTACGTCTTGCCGATGCCGCAGGTCTCGTCGTCGTTCTCGTACGCGCCGACGGCGAAGGTGGCACCGGGGCCGACCGGGGTCTTGCTGTCGAGCGTGAGGCGGAGCTTCATGTCGGCGGTCGCGCCCTTGGCGAGCTCGCCGACGTCGACGGCGTCGAACGAGTCGGCGGTGTCGGTCCAGTGCGGGTTGCCGGCACCGGTCCACTCGATGGTGATGAACTGCTTGAAGTAGCCGTCCTCGTCCTCCTCGGTGGCGAGGGCGGCGGCACCGACGTAGGCCTCGACCGCGTCGAGGGTCCGGTCGGTGGTGTTGGTGACGCGGAGCGAGAAGACGGCGCTCGTGCCGACGGTGATCGACTTCGGGCCGCTCAGCGCGACCTTGACCGCGTTGTCCTCCTTGCAGTCCTCGCCGATCTCCTCGAAGAACTCCAGCTCTTCCTTGGCCTCGGCGAGCTTCTCGGCGGCGGTCTCCTTGACCTTCCTGGTGAGCTCCTCCAGCTGCGCGGCGGCGATCAGGGCCTCGTCGCGGGCCGTGTCGGCCTCGGTGTACTCCGTGTCGGCGGCGGTCTTGGCCGCGGTGGCCTCGTCGGCCGTCTTCCTCGCGGCGGTGACGGCCGCGGTGGCGGCCGTCTTCTGCTCCTCGGTGGCGTCGACGGGCAGCTCGGCCAGGGCCTTCTCCGCCTTGGCAAGCTCCGCGTCGGCGGCGGTCTTGGCCGCGGCCGCGGCGTCCGCGGCCTTCTTGGCGTCGGCGACGGCGACCTGGAGCCGGTGGTCGGCGCTGTCCACGGCCTTGAAGGCCTTCGCGGCCTTGTCGTGCGCGACGACGGCCTCGTCGTACTCCTTCTGCGCCAGCGCGACGGCGGCCTTCAGCTCCTCCAGCGTCGGCCCCTCGTCCTCCTCGTCCGACGCGGGCTTCTGCGTCGACGCAGGGGACGGCTTCGTGTCGGCGAACGCGGGAGCGGCCGAGAGGAGCAGGACCGGAGTGGTCACGGCGGCGGCCACGGCGGTCGCGAGAATGCGACGAATCTTCACAGTGCGGGACCTTTTTCCTGGTCAGGGAAGGTGGAAGAAATGCGGGGCACGTGCCTGCGGCAACATCACGCGGCGCGGTACCACCGTGATCGTATGGCCGGGAACGGCCTTGCGGGAGTCCCGTTTTCGCAGCTCGGAGCCGGTTTCGGAGCCCGCCCGGCACACAAAGCGCGTGAAGGCGGACAGTTGCTCACGGAGGCCGCACTTTCTGTGTGATCCATGTCATCCGCGCCCGGCGGCCCGACCCGTAACGTGTCCCCCACACCCGTGGAAAGCGAGGCACGTACCCATGTCCGAGCACAGCCCGCTCGACCTGGCCGAGGGCGATCCCTTCGGCCCGCACAACCTCCCGTACGGCGTCTTCTCCACCGCCGACGAGCCCGGCCGGCGCAGGCTCGGCGTCCGGATCGGCGGGCATGTGCTGGACGCGGGTGCCGCGGCGCACGCGCTCGGCTCGCCGTACGCGACGCTCCTCGACCGGCCGAACCTCAACCCGCTGCTCGCGGCCGGGCGGACCGCCTGGCGCGATGTCCGCCGGGCCCTCACGGCCTGGGTGACGGTGCCCGCGCACCGGGCGGACGTCGAGCCGCTGCTCCACCCCCTCGACGCGGTGACCCTGCACCTGCCGTACGAGGTGGCGGACTACGTCGACTTCTACGCGAGCGAGCACCACGCGACGAACGTGGGCCGGATCTTCCGCCCCGACGGCGACGCGCTCACCCCCAACTGGAAGCATCTGCCGATCGGTTACCACGGCCGCGCGGGCACGGTCGTGGTCTCCGGCACCGATGTCGTCCGCCCCTCCGGGCAGCGCAAGGCGCCCACGGACGCGGCCCCGGTCTTCGGCCCCTCGGTCAAGCTGGACATCGAGGCGGAGGTCGGCTTCCTGGTCGGCACGCCGTCGGAGCTGGGCCGGCCGGTCGCGCTCGGCGACTTCCGGGAGCACGTCTTCGGTCTGACGCTGCTCAACGACTGGTCGGCGCGGGACGTGCAGGCCTGGGAGTACGTGCCGCTCGGCCCGTTCCTCGGCAAGTCGTTCCAGACCTCGGTGTCGGCGTGGGTGACGCCCCTGGAGGCACTGGACGCCGCCCGGACCGCTCCGCCCGCGCGGGACCTCCCGCTGCTTCCGTACCTGGACGACGCGGACGAGGAGGAGCCGGGCGGCTTCGACGTGCGGATCACGGTGGAGATCAACGGCGAGGTGGTGGCCGAGCCGCCGTTCTCCACCATGTACTGGACGGCCGCCCAGCAGCTCGCCCACATGACGGTGAACGGCGCCTCGCTGCGCACGGGTGACCTGTACGGCTCCGGCACGGTCTCGGGCCCCGAGGTGAACCAGCGCGGTTCGCTCCTGGAGCTCACCTGGAACGGCCGGGACGCCCTCGAACTCTCCGGTGGCAAGCGGACGTTCCTGGAGGACGGCGACGAGGTCGTCCTGACGGCGTGGGCTCCGGGCCCGGACGGCACGCGGGTGGCGCTCGGCGAGGTCCGGGGCCGGATCGCGCCCTCCGCCTGAGACTCAGGCGGTCCGCCAGAGGGCGGGGACGTTCGGCGGCTGCCAGCCGGGCTGGGCCGTGTGCGCCTGGAGGCACACATAGCCGAGCCCGCCGTGGGTGACGGCGTCCCCGGCCCGGTAGGCGGTCCCCACGGCCCAGCCGCCCCCCGGCGGCCGGGTCGTGGCGGTGGCCGTGGGCGTGGGGCTCGGGCCAGGGGTCTGCGGCACGTTCAGGACGAAGTCGAAGGCCGCCTCACGGGCGCCGCCCGCGTCCCGCACGGTCATCAGCAGCCGCGGGTCGAAGATGGTGTCGGTGTTGTTGCGGGGCTCGTTCGGGAAGTACAGCTGGGTGGTGAGCACCGGGCGGCCGGGGGCCTGGAGCTTGACGTGGAGGTGCCGGGTGCGGCCCGGGTAGAGGCCGGGCACGATCGTGGTGACCCTGAACGCGCCCTGGGCGTCGGTGAACTGGTGGCCGCGGAAGCGGAATCCGGTGTTGTCGTAGGCGCCGTTGGTGTCGGCCTGCCAGAAGTCGAGCAGGACGCCGGATATCGGCCGGCAGGCGAGGCCGAAGACGTAGCCGCTGACGGTGAGCCGCACGCCGGCCGTGCCGGCGTCCACGAGGCTGGTCCGCAGCGGTGAGTTGGGCTTGAAGTAGGGGCCTTCGGTCTGGGGCGGGGTGGGGTCGTCGCCGTCGTCGCACTCCGGGGTGAGGGCGGGTGCCACGTCTCCGGCGGTGAGGGTCCGGGCGAGTGCCGGTACGCCCATGAGGACCGCGGGGGCCGCGATGCCGGCCGCGAGGGCGGCCCGCAGCACCGCCTTGCGGGTGACGTGCCCGGTGCTGGTCTCGTTGTCCATGCCTGCCTGCTCCTCGCGTGGGGGGCTGGGGGATCGCAACGAACCTAGGCGGGCGGGTCGCGGTCTTCGATGGACGGATCACGGCGGTCGTGGTGTTTTCGGAAGTCCCCCGGGCTGCGTCCCGTCTCGCGGCGGAAGAAGCGGCAGAAGTACGCGGGGTCGTCGAAGCCGACCCGGGACGCGATCTGACGTATCGACAGCCCGGTTCCGACGAGGAGGCGTTGGGCCTCCCGGGCGCGGGCCTCGCGCAGCAGGGCGCCGGGGGTGCGGCCGGTGGCGGCGCGGACGGCCTCGGCGAGATACCCGGGGGTGACGCCGATCAGCTCGGCGCACTCGCGCACGGTCCTGCCCTCCGCTCCGGTACGGGCGAGCCGCCGGGCGAACTCCTCGGCGACAGCGGCGGGTCTGCCGGGCGGCGGCGTGTGGGTGCCGGGTCCGCGCAGCCGTGCCGTGCGGACCAGGAGGACGTGCAGGAGGGAGCGCAGGACGGTCGCGAAGCCGTCGGCGCCGTGCCCGTACTCCTCGACGAGTTCGGCCATCAGCCGGCCGGTACGCGCGTGCGTGGCCGGGTCGAGGGTGAGCCAGGGCCGTTCGCCGAGGCGGCGCAGGAGGGCGCGGTCGCCGGGGTGGTCGAGGAGGAAGTCCTCGGTGAAGAGGACGACGCTGCCGTCGAGGCCGCGGGCGTCCTCCCAGTGGTGCAGCTGTCCGGGGAGGATGAGGCCCAGGTGGGGCGGGTGGAGCGGCCAGCGGGCGAGGTCGACGACATGGGTGCCGGTGCCGGCGGTGACGTGGACGATCTCGTAGAAGGTGTGCCGGTGCGGGAAGGCGGCCCGGGACATGGGGCCGATGGTGTCGAAGGTGCCGGCGGCGAAGGGCACCTGGTCGGGGAGCCGGACCTCCAGGCGGTGCATGGGCGGGTCGCCGGCTCGCGGGGTGGCGCAGGGAGTTCCCGGTAACGCGGTGGTGTCGCTCATCGTGCCGCTTCCCCCTCCTGGTGGTACAGACCATTGGGCGGCTCACACGATGGCACGGAACCCCCCACGGGTCACCCCCGCGCCCGGGCCCCCGGGTACGGGCCCCGAGGGCGGGCGCCGGGTACGCCGAAGGGCCCGGCTCGCCCCCGAGCCGGGCCCCTCGCGCGTGTGGTCCGGTCTACCGGACGAAGACGCTCGCCTGGTTCGCCAGGTCCAGGAAGTACTGCGGCGCGAAGCCGAGCACCACCGTGACCACCACACCGGCCGTGATGGTGAGCGTCGTCAGGGCCGAGGGCACGGCGACCGTGGGGCCGTCCGCCTTCGGCTCGCTGAAGAACATGAGCACGATCACCCGGATGTAGAAGAAGGCGGCGATCGCCGAGGAGATCACGCCGACCACGACGAGCGCGCCCGCGCCGCCCTCCGCCGCCGCCTTGAAGACCGCGAACTTGCCGGAGAAGCCGGAGGTGAGCGGGATGCCGGCGAAGGCGAGCAGGAAGACCGCGAAGACCGCCGCGACGAGCGGGGAACGGCGCCCGAGTCCGGCCCACTTGGAGAGGTGGGTGGCCTCGCCGCCCGCGTCCCTGACCAGCGTGACGACGGCGAAGGCGCCGATCGTCACGAAGGAGTAGGCGCCCAGGTAGAAGAGGACGGACGAGATTCCGCTCGGCGTGGCCGCGATGACACCGGCGAGCAGGAAGCCCGCGTGCGCGATCGACGAGTACGCCAGGAGCCGCTTGATGTCGGTCTGGGTGATGGCGACGATCGCACCGCCCAGCATGGTGACGATGGCGACGCCCCACATGACCGGCCGCCAGTCCCAGGTGAGGCCCGGCAGCACCACGTACAGCAGGCGGAGCATCGCGCCGAACGCGGCGACCTTGGTCGCGGCGGCCATGAAGCCGGTGACCGGGGTCGGGGCGCCCTGGTAGACGTCCGGGGTCCACATGTGGAACGGCACGGCGCCGACCTTGAAGAGCAGCCCCGTGAGGATCATGGCGAAGCCGATGAGCAGCAGTGCGTCGTTGCCCATGGTGTCGGCGAGCGCCGGGTTCACGGAGGCGATCGAGCCGTCGACGACCTGGGCGATCGTGGCGTACGAGACGGAGCCCGCGTAGCCGTAGAGCAGGGCGATGCCGAAGAGCAGGAAGGCCGAGGAGAAGGCGCCCAGGAGGAAGTACTTGACGGCCGCCTCCTGCGACATCAGCCGCTTGCGGCGGGCGACGGCGCAGAGCAGGTACAGCGGGAGGGAGAAGACCTCCAGGGCGACGAAGAGCGTCAGGAGGTCGTTGGCGGCCGGGAAGACCAGCATGCCGGCGATGGCGAAGAGCGCCAGCGGGAAGACCTCGGTGGTGGTGAACCCGGCCTTGACGGCGGCCTTCTCGTGGTCGCTGCCGGGGACGGCGGCGGCCTCGGCGGCGAAGGAGTCGACCTTGTGGCCGTGGTCGGCCGGGTCGAGCCTGCGCTCGGCGAAGGTGAAGATCGCCACGATCGAGGCGAGGAGAATGGTGCCCTGGAGGAAGAGGGCGGGTCCGTCGACGGCGATGGCGCCCATCGCCGCGATCTGGGCCTTGGTGGAGCCGTAGCCGCCGGCCGCCAGGCCGACGATGGCGGCGAAGGAGGCGGCGAGCGCCACCACGCTGAGGAACAGTTGGCTGTGGTAGCGGGCCTTGCGGGGCACGAAGGCCTCGACGAGGACGCTGACGATCGCGGCGCCGACCACGATGAGCACGGGCGAGAGCTGCGTGTACTCGATGTGGGGTGCCGGGATCTTGTCCAGCGGCTCGGCAGCGGTCGTCCACAGGCTGTGGACAGAGGTTGCGACAGCGGATGTGCTCACTTGGCTGCCTCCGCGTTCTGGACAGGCACGGCGGGCTGGGGGTCCGTCTGCCGTACGTCGGACATGGTGTGCTGCACGGCCGGGTTGACGACGTCCGTCAGCGGCTTCGGGAAGACCCCGAGGAAGATCAGGATCGCGATCAGCGGGACGACCACCGCCAGTTCACGCGCCCGGAGGTCCGGCAGCTCCCGCACCTCCTCCTTCACCGGCCCGGTCATCGTCCGCTGGTACAGGACGAGGGTGTAGAGCGCGGCGAGGACGATGCCGGTGGTGGCGATGACACCGGCCACCGGGTAGCGGGCGTAGGTGCCGACCAGGACCAGGAACTCGCTGACGAACGGGGCGAGCCCGGGCAGCGACAAGGTCGCGAGACCACCGATGAGGAAGGTGCCGGCGAGCACCGGGGCGACCTTCTGCACCCCGCCGTAGTCGGCGATGAGCCGCGAGCCGCGCCGGGAGATCAGGAATCCGGCGACGAGCATCAGCGCGGCCGTCGAGATGCCGTGGTTGACCATGTAGAGCGTGGCACCGGACTGGCCCTGGCTGGTCATCGCGAAGATGCCCAGGATGATGAAGCCGAAGTGCGAGATCGACGCGTAGGCGACCAGGCGCTTGATGTCCCGCTGGCCGACGGCGAGCAGCGCCCCGTACACGATGCTGATGAGCGCGAGGACGATGATCGCCGGGGTGGCCCACTTCGAGGCCTCGGGGAAGAGTCCGAGGCAGAAGCGGAGCATCGCGAAGGTGCCGACCTTGTCGACGACGGCGGTGATGAGGACGGCGACCGGGGCGGTCGCCTCCCCCATCGCGTTCGGCAGCCAGGTGTGCAGCGGCCAGAGCGGCGCCTTCACCGCGAAGGCGAGGAAGAAGCCGAGGAAGAGCCAGCGCTCCGTGCTGGTCGCCATCTCCAGCGAGCCGTCGGCGCGGGCCGCGGCGATCTCGGTGAGCGAGAAGTTCCCCGCGACCACGTAGAGCCCGATGACGGCGGCCAGCATGATGAGGCCGCCGGCCAGGTTGTAGAGGAGGAACTTGACCGCCGCGTAGGAGCGCTGGGCCGCCGCGTTCTCGTCGGAGCCCGCGTGGGCGCGGTCGCCGAAGCCGCCGATGAGGAAGTACATCGGGATGAGCATGGCTTCGAAGAGGATGTAGAAGAGGAAGACGTCGGTGGCCTCGAAGGAGAGGATCACCATCGCCTCGACCATGAGGATCAGGGCGAAGAAGCCCTGGGTCGGCCGCCAGCGGCTGCTCTTCGTCTCCAGGGGGTCGGCGTCGTGCCAGCCGGCCAGGATCACGAAGGGGATGAGCAGCGCGGTGAGCGCGATGAGCGCCACCCCGATGCCGTCGACCCCGAGCTCGTAGCGGACCCCGAAGTCCTTGATCCAGGCGTGCGACTCGGTCAGCTGGTACCGCTCGCCGCCGGGCTCGAACCGTACGAAGACGACGGCGGCGAGCACGAGCGTGGCGAGCGAGACCAGCAGCGCCAGCCACTTGGCGGCGGTGCGGCGGGCGGCGGGGACGGCGGCGGTGAGGATCGCACCGATCGCCGGAACCGCTGCCGTCACCGTAAGGAGGGGGAAAGACATGGTGGTTACACCGCCCTCATCAGCAGGGTCGCGGCGATGAGCACCGCCGTACCTCCGAACATGGAGACCGCGTACGAGCGGGCGTAGCCGTTCTGGAGCTTGCGCAGCCGGCCGGAGAGTCCTCCGACGGAGGCCGCGGTCCCGTTGACCACGCCGTCGACCAGGGTGTGGTCGACGTAGACGAGGGAGCGGGTCAGGTGGGTGCCGCCGCGGACGAAGACGGCGTGGTTGAAGTCGTCCTGGAGGAGGTCGCGGCGGGCGGCCCGGGTGAGGAGCGAGCCGCGCGGTGCGACGACCGGGACGGGCCCGCGCCCGTACTGGAGGTAGGCGAGGCCGACGCCGATCACCATGACGGCGACGGTGGCGGTGGTGATGGCTCCGGCGCTGATCGGCGGGTGGCCGTGCTCGAAGTTCGTGACGGGCTCCAGCCACTTCACGAACCGGTCGCCGACGCTGAACAGGCCGCCCGCGAAGACCGACCCGAAGGCCAGCACGATCATCGGGATCGTCATGGACTTCGGGGACTCGTGCGGGTGCGGCTCGTGGCCTTCCGCGTCGGGCTGCCAGCGCTTCTCACCGAAGAAGGTCATGAGCATCACGCGGGTCATGTAGTACGCGGTGATGGCGGCGCCGAGGAGGGTGACCGCGCCGAGGATCCAGCCCTCGGTGCCGCCCTTGGCGAAGGCCGCCTCGATGATCTTGTCCTTGGAGAAGAAGCCGGAGAGGCCGGGGAAGCCGATGATCGCGAGGTAGCCGAGGCCGAAGGTGACGAAGGTGACCGGCATGTACTTCCGCAGGCCGCCGTACCTCCGCATGTCGACCTCGTCGTTCATGCCGTGCATGACCGAACCGGCGCCGAGGAACAGCCCGGCCTTGAAGAAGCCGTGGGTCACCAGGTGCATGATCGCGAAGACGTAGCCGATGGGACCGAGGCCGGCGGCCAGGATCATGTAGCCGATCTGCGACATCGTCGACCCGGCGAGGGCCTTCTTGATGTCGTCCTTGGCGCAACCGACGATCGCACCGAAGAGGAGCGTGACCGCGCCGACCACGACGACCACGGTCTGGGCGTCCGGGGCGGCGTTGAAGATGTCGGCGGAGCGGACGATCAGATAGACACCGGCGGTCACCATGGTGGCCGCGTGGATGAGGGCCGAGACCGGGGTCGGGCCCTCCATCGCGTCCCCGAGCCAGGACTGCAGCGGCACCTGGGCGGACTTGCCGCAGGCGGCGAGGAGCAGCATCAGACCGATCGCGGTCAGCGTGCCCTGGCTCGTCTCGCCGGTCGCCCCGAACACCGGCCCGAAGGCGAAGGTGCCGAAGGTGGTGAACATGATCATGATGGCGATCGAGAGGCCGATGTCGCCGACCCGGTTGACCAGGAACGCCTTCTTGGCGGCGGTGGCCGCGCTGGGCTTGTGCTGCCAGAACCCGATCAGGAGGTACGAGGCGAGGCCGACGCCCTCCCAGCCGAAGTACAGGAGCAGGTAGTTGTCGGCGAGGACGAGCAGGAGCATCGCCGCGACGAACAGGTTGAGGTAGCCGAAGAAGCGGCGGCGGCGCTCGTCGTGCTCCATGTATCCGATGGAGTAGACGTGGATGAGCGTGCCGACCCCGCTGATCAGCAGGACGAAGGTCATCGACAGCTGGTCGAGCTGGAAGGCGATGTCCGCCTGGAAGCCCTCGACGGGGATCCAGGTGAAGAGCCGCTGGTGCAGGGCCCGGTCGTCGGCGCTCCGGCCGAGCATGTCGGCGAAGAGCGCCAGGCCGACGGCGAAGGAGGCGGCCGCGAGCAGCGTGCCGATCCAGTGCCCGACCTTGTCGAGCCGTCGGCCGCCGCAGAGCAGGACCACCGCTCCCAGCAGGGGCGCCGCGATGAGCAGCGCAATCAGGTTGTCCACAATTCCGCCCCTTACAGCTTCATCAGGCTGGCGTCGTCGACCGAGGCCGAGTGGCGGGCACGGAAGACGGACACGATGATCGCGAGCCCGACGACGACCTCCGCGGCGGCGACGACCATCGTGAAGAAGGCGATGATCTGGCCGTCGAGGTTTCCGTGCATGCGGGAGAAGGCGACGAACGCGAGGTTGCAGGCGTTGAGCATCAGCTCGACGCACATGAAGACCACGATCGCGTTGCGCCGGATGAGCACCCCGACCGCACCGATGGTGAACAGCAGGGCGGCGAGGTACAGGTAGTTGACGGGGTTCACCGGGTGGCCTCCTCTTCGTCCCGGTCCCGGCCGAGCCGCTCCTCGGAGCGCTGCTCCAGGGCCTTGAGGTCGGCCAGTGCCTCGGTGGACACGTCCCGGATCTGGCCCCGCTTGCGCAGGGTCTGCATGACGGTGAGCTCCGACGGGGTGCCGTCGGGCAGCAGACCGGCGATGTCCACGGCGTTGTGCCGGGCGTAGACGCCGGGGGCGGGCAGCGGCGGCAGGTGCTTGCCGTCCCGGACGCGCTGCTCGGAGAGCTCGCGCTGGGTGGCGGCGCGCTCGGTGCGCTCGCGGTGGGTGAGCACCATCGCGCCGACGGCGGCGGTGATGAGGAGCGCGCCCGTGATCTCGAAGGCGAAGACGTACTTGGTGAAGATGAGGGCGGCGAGGCCCTCGACGTTCCCGCCGTACGCCGAGTTGGCCGCGCCGAGACCGGTGAACTCGGTCAGCGAGGCCTGGCCGATTCCGGCGATGAGCAGGATGCCGAAACCGAGGCCGCAGGCGGCGGCCCACCAGCGCTGGCCCTTGATGGTCTCCTTCAGCGAGTCCGCGGCCGTGACACCGACCAGCATGACGATGAAGAGGAAGAGCATCATGATCGCGCCGGTGTAGACGACGATCTGGACGATGCCGAGGAAGTACGCGCCGTTGGCGAGGTAGAAGACCGCCAGGACGATCATCGTGCCGGCCAGCGACAGGGCGCTGTGCATGGCCTTCTTCATCAGGATCGTGGCGAGGGCCCCGACGACGGCGACGGTGCCGAGGACCCAGAACTGGACGGCCTCGCCCGAGGACGTGGTGGAGGCGGCGAGGGCCTGGAGGTTCGCGCTCATGCGTCCGACCCCTCCGGTTCGCCCTTCTCCCCCTTGGACACGGCGACCTGGCGGACCGTACCGGGCGCGGCGTCGGTGACGAGGCCCAGGTAGTAGTCCTGCTCGGTCATGCCCGGGTAGATCGCGTGCGGGCTGTCGACCATGGTGTCCTCAAGGCCCGCGAGGAGCTGCTCCTTGGTGTAGATCAGGTTCTCGCGGGAGGAGTCGGCCAGTTCGAACTCGTTGGTCATCGTCAGCGCGCGCGTGGGGCAGGCCTCGATGCACAGCCCGCAGAGGATGCAGCGGGCGTAGTTGATCTGGTAGACGCGGCCGTAGCGCTCGCCGGGCGAGTAGCGCTCCTCCTCGGTGTTGTCCGCGCCCTCGACGTAGATGGCGTCGGCGGGACAGGCCCAGGCGCACAGCTCGCAGCCGACGCACTTCTCCAGACCGTCGGGGTGACGGTTGAGCTGGTGCCGGCCGTGGAAGCGGGGCGCCGTCGTCTTCTGCTGCTCCGGGTACTGCTCGGTCAGCCGCTTCTTGAACATGGCCTTGAAGGTCACGCCGAAGCCGGCCACCGGATTCTGGAAGTCAGACACCGTCCGTCTCCTTTCCATCACTCGCAGAGGCAGAATCGGGGGCGCCGCTGGCGACGAGGTCCCGCTCGTGCCGGGGCCTGCGCCGGGGGACGGCCGGCAGCGACTGTCCGGGCTTGGGCGGTACGGGGAAGCCTCCGGCCATCGGGTCGAAGGAGCGCGTGTCGGCCGGCCCGGCCGCACCCGCCTTCGCCTTCCGGTCGCGGAACACGTCGACCACGAAGGAGAGCAGCAGCAGTCCGAGGACGGCTCCGGCGACGTACAGGACGATGTTGGTGAAGGCGATGTTCTCGTTCCGCAGCGCCCGGACGGTGGCGACGAGCATGAGCCAGACCACGGAGACCGGGATGAGGACCTTCCAGCCGAGCTTCATCAGCTGGTCGTAGCGGACGCGGGGCAGGGTGCCGCGGAGCCAGATGAAGAAGAAGAGAAGCAGCTGCACCTTGAGGACGAACCAGAGCATCGGCCACCAGCCGTGGTTCGCGCCCTCCCAGAAGGTGGAGACCGGGTACGGGGCCCGCCAGCCGCCCAGGAAGAGGGTGACCGACACGGCCGAGACCGTCACCATGTTCACGTACTCGGCGAGCATGAACATCGCGAACTTGATGGAGGAGTACTCGGTGTTGAAGCCGCCGACGAGGTCGCCCTCGGACTCCGGCATGTCGAACGGGGCGCGGTTGGTCTCGCCGACCATCGTGACGATGTAGATGATGAACGAGACCGGCAGCAGGATCACGAACCAGCGGTCCGCCTGCGCCTCGACGATCGCCGAGGTCGACATCGACCCGGAGTAGAGGAAGACGGAGGCGAAGGCCGCGCCCATGGCGATCTCGTACGAGATCATCTGCGCGCAGGAGCGGAGGCCGCCGAGCAGCGGGTACGTGGAGCCGGAGGACCAGCCGGCGAGGACGATGCCGTAGATGCCGACGGAGGCGACCGCGAGGACGTACAGCATCGCGATCGGCAGGTCGGTGAGCTGCATCGCGGTGCGGTGGCCGAAGATCGAGACCTCGTTGCCGGCCGGGCCGAACGGGATCACGGCGATCGCCATGAACGCCGGGATGGCCGCGATGACCGGGGCGAGGACGTAGACGACCTTGTCGGCCTTCTTGACGATCACGTCCTCCTTGAGCATCAGCTTGATGCCGTCCGCGAGGGACTGGAGGAGGCCCCAGGGGCCGTGCCGGTTGGGGCCGACGCGCAGCTGCATCCAGGCGACGACCTTGCGCTCCCACACGATGGAGAAGAGCACGGTGATCATGAGGAAGGCGAAGCAGAAGACGGCCTTGATCAGGACGAGCCACCAGGGGTCCGTACCGAACATGGACAGGTCTTCGGCGGCGAGTGGCGTGGTCATGCCTGCACCTCCGTGACATCGACGGGGCTCGGGCTCGCCGGGCCGATGCGGACCAGGTCGCCGGGGTGGGCGCCGGTGTCGGAGAGGACGCCGCGGCCGGCCGAGTTCAGCGGGAGCCAGACGACGCGGTCGGGCATCTCGGTGACCTGGAGCGGGAAGGCGACGGAGCCCGTGGGCCCGGTGACTTCGAGGGTGTCGCCGTCCTTGACGCCGGTGTCGGTGGCGGTGGCGGCGGAGAGCCGGGCGACCGCCGCGTGCCGGGTGCCGGCGAGGGCGGTGTCGCCCTCCTGGAGGCGGCCGAGGTCGAGCAGGAGTCGGTGTCCGGCGAGGACGGCCTCTCCGTCGCCGGGCCGGGGCGCGGCCTGGCCGGGCTCGACGGGCTCGGAGGCCCGCTCCCCGGTCCAGCCGGCGAGCCGGTCGAGTTCCCGGCGTACGGCCCTGAGGTCGGGCAGGCCCAGGTGGACGTCGAGGGCGTCGGCGAGCATGTGGAGCACGCGCCCGTCCGACGGCGACAGGGACCGGGTCATCTGTTCCGGCTTGAGCGCGGCCTCGAACATCCGGGCCCTGCCCTCCCAGTTGAGGAAGGTGCCGGGCTTCTCGGCGACGGCGGCGACCGGAAGGACGACGTCGGCGCGCGCGGTGACCTCGCTGGGCCGCAGCTCCAGGGAGACCACGAAGGCCGCGTCGAGGGCCTCGCGGGCGCGTGCCGGGTCCGGCAGGTCGGAGACGCCGACGCCGCCGACGAGCAGCGCGGCGAGTTCGCCGGTGGCGGCGGCCTCCACGATCTGGCCGGTGTCGCGCCCGTAGCGGTGCGGGAGTTCGCGGACGCCCCAGACGCCGGCGACCTCCTCCCGCGCGCGGGGGTGGGTCGCGGGCCGGCCGCCGGGCAGCAGCGCCGGGAGCGCTCCGGCCTCGACGGCTCCGCGTTCGCCGGAGCGGCGCGGGATCCACACGAGCCGGGCGCCGGTGGCGGCGGAGACGCGCAGGGCGGAGGTGAGGGCGCCGGGGACGCCGGCGAGGCGCTCGCCGACGACGAGGACCGCGCCTTCCTGGCGGAGGGCCTCGGCGGCGGCGAGTCCGTCGCCTTCGAGACCGACCCGGGAGGTGAGCGCGTCGAGCCACTCGGTCTCGGTGCCGGGGGCGGCGGGCAGCAGGGTGCCGCCCGCCTTCGCCAGGCCGCGGGTGGCGAAGGCGGCGACCGCGTAGGTCTTCTGGCCGTGCTTGCGCCAGGCCTTGCGGAGCCGCAGGAAGACGCCGGGGGCCTCCTCCTCGGCCTCGATGCCGACGAGGAGGACGGCCGGGGCGGCTTCGAGCGAGGTGTACGTGACACCCGTGCCGTCCAGGTCGCGGCCGCGTCCGGCGACGGCGGAGGCGAGGAAGTCGGCCTCCTCGCCGGAGTGGATCCGGGCCCGGAAGTCGATGTCGTTGGTGTCGAGGGCGACCCGGGCGAACTTGGCGTACGCGTAGGAGTCCTCGACGGTCAGCCTGCCTCCGGTGAGGACGCCGGTGCGGCCGCGGACGAGACCGCGGGCGGCCGCCTCCAGGGCCTCGGGCCAAGAGGCGGGCTCCAGCTCACCGGTGCCGGGGTTCCGGACGAGCGGGGTGGTGAGCCGGTCGCGCTGCTGGGCGTAGCGGAAGCCGAAGCGGCCCTTGTCGCAGATCCACTCCTCGTTGACCTCCGGGTCGTCGGCGGCGAGCCGCCGCATGACCTTGCCGCGCCGGTGGTCGGTGCGGGTGGCGCAGCCGCCCGCGCACTGCTCGCACACCGACGGCGAGGAGACCAGGTCGAAGGGGCGGGAGCGGAAGCGGTAGGCGGCCGAGGTGAGGGCGCCGACCGGGCAGATCTGGATGGTGTTGCCGGAGAAGTACGACTCGAAGGGGTCGCCCACGCCGGTGCCGACCTGCTGGAGCGCGCCGCGCTCGATCAGCTCGATCATGGGGTCGCCCGCGACCTGGTTGGAGAAGCGGGTGCAGCGGGCGCAGAGCACGCAGCGCTCGCGGTCGAGGAGCACCTGGGTGGAGATCGGTACGGGCTTCTCGTAGGTGCGCTTGACGCCTTCGAAGCGGGACTCGGACTGCCCGTGGGACATGGCCTGGTTCTGCAGGGGGCACTCGCCGCCCTTGTCGCAGACCGGGCAGTCCAGCGGGTGGTTGACGAGCAGCAGCTCCATCACGCCGTGCTGGGCCTTCTCGGCGACGGGGCTGGTGAGCTGTGACTTCACCACCATGCCGTCGGTGCAGGTGATGGTGCAGGAGGCCATGGGCTTGCGCTGGCCCTCGACCTCGACGATGCACTGGCGGCAGGCGCCGGCGGGGTCGAGGAGCGGGTGGTCGCAGAAGCGCGGGATCTCGATGCCGAGCTGTTCGGCGGCGCGGATGACCAGGGTCCCCTTGGGGACGGAGATCTCGATGCCGTCGATGGTCAGCGTGACGAGATCCTCGGGCGGTACGGCCGGGGAGCCGCCGCCGGCCGGGCCGGCCGTGGTGACCGTCATGCCGACACCTCCTTGTGGTTGTCCGCCCAGGCGGTCGACTTGGCGGGGTCGAAGGGGCAGCCCCGGCCGGTGATGTGCTGCTCGTACTCCTCGCGGAAGTACTTCAGCGAGGAGAAGATCGGCGAGGCGGCGCCGTCACCGAGGGCGCAGAACGACTTGCCGTTGATGTTGTCGGCGATGTCGTTGAGCTTGTCGAGGTCGGAGAGCTTGCCCTTGCCAGCCTCGATGTCGCGGAGCAACTGGACGAGCCAGTAGGTGCCCTCGCGGCAGGGGGTGCACTTGCCGCAGGACTCGTGGGCGTAGAACTCGGTCCAGCGGGTGACGGCACGGACGACGCAGGTGGTCTCGTCGAAGCACTGGAGTGCCTTGGTGCCGAGCATCGATCCGGCGGCGCCGACGCCCTCGTAGTCGAGGGGCACGTCGAGGTGCTCGTCGGTGAACATGGGGGTGGAGGAGCCGCCGGGGGTCCAGAACTTGAGCCGGTGGCCGGGGCGCATGCCGCCGCTCATGTCGAGGAGCTGGCGCAGGGTGATGCCGAGGGGGGCCTCGTACTGGCCGGGCGAGACGACGTGCCCGGAGAGCGAGTACAGCGTGAAGCCCGGGGACTTCTCGCTGCCCATCGAGGTGAACCACTCCTTGCCCTTGTTGAGGATCGCGGGAACGGAGGCGATGGACTCGACGTTGTTCACCACGGTGGGGCAGGCGTACAGACCGGCGACGGCGGGGAAGGGCGGGCGCAGCCGGGGCTGGCCGCGGCGCCCTTCGAGGGAGTCGAGGAGGGCGGTCTCCTCGCCGCAGATGTACGCGCCGGCGCCGGCGTGCACGGTGATGTCGAGGTTCAGTCCGCTGCCGAGGACGTTCCGGCCGAGGTAGCCGGCGGCGTAGGCCTCGCGCACGGCCTCGTGGAGGCGGCGCAGGACGGGCACGACTTCGCCGCGCAGGTAGATGAACGCGTGCTCGGAGCGGATCGCGTAGCAGGCGATGACCATTCCCTCGATGAGGGAGTGCGGGTTGGCGAAGAGGAGCGGGATGTCCTTGCAGGTGCCGGGCTCGGACTCGTCGGCGTTGACGACGAGGTAGTGCGGCTTGCCGTCGCCCTGCGGGATGAACTGCCACTTCATGCCGGTGGGGAAGCCGGCGCCGCCGCGTCCGCGGAGGCCGGATTCCTTGACGTACGCGATGAGGTCGTCGGGGCTCATCGCGAGGGCCCGCCTGAGTCCCCGGTACCCCTCGTGCCTCTCGTAGGTCTCCAGGGTCCAGGAGTCGGGCTGGTCCCAGAAGGCCGAGAGGACCGGGGCAAGAAGCTTCTCGGGGCTGCTGTTGTTGATCTCGGCGGCCAAGGTCATCACTCCCCCTCCTGACCGGAGGTCTCACCGCGCGGGTGGACGATTCGGTGGTTCGGCTGCTCGCCCTTGGCCAGGCGCAGGCCGACGAGGGAGGCGGGGCCCGCTCCGCCGGAGGCCTCGACGGCGCCGGGGCGCTCGTCGGGGAAGCCGGCGAGGATGCGGGCGGTCTCCTTGAAGGTGCAGAGCGGGGCACCGCGGGTGGGTTCGACGGTCCGGCCGGCCCGCAGGTCGTCCACCATCGCCTTGGCGGACTCGGGGGTCTGGTTGTCGAAGAACTCCCAGTTGACCATCACCACGGGGGCGAAGTCGCAGGCCGCGTTGCACTCGATGTGTTCGAGGGTGATCTTGCCGTCGTCGGTCGTCTCGTTGTTGCCGACGGCGAGGTGCCGCTTGAGCTCCTCGAAGATGGCGTCGCCGCCCATGACCGCGCAGAGCGTGTTCGTACAGACGCCGACCTGGTAATCGCCCGAGGGCTTGCGCCGGTACATCGTGTAGAACGTGGCGACGGCGGTGACCTCGGCGGTGGTCAGGCCGAGGAACTCGGCGCAGAACGCCATGCCGGTACGGGTCACATGGCCCTCCTCCGACTGCACGAGGTGCAGCATCGGCAGGAGGGCGGAGCGGGAGTCCGGGTAGCGGTCGACGATCGCCCGGGCGTCCTCCTCCAGACGGGCGCGGACCTCGGCCGGGTACGCGGGCGCGGGGAGCTGGGGCATCCCCAGACTGATCTGGTCGGTCATCGGTCGACGCCTCCCATCACGGGGTCGATGGAGGCGACGGCGACGATGACGTCGGCGACCTGGCCGCCCTCGCACATCGCGGCCATGGCCTGGAGGTTGGTGAAGGACGGGTCGCGGAAGTGGACCCGGAAGGGGCGGGTGCCGCCGTCGGAGACGACGTGGACGCCGAGTTCGCCCTTGGGGGACTCGACGGCCGTGTAGGCCTGCCCAGGCGGGACCCGGAAGCCCTCGGTGACCAGCTTGAAGTGGTGGATCAGGGCCTCCATGGAGGTGCCCATGATCTTCGCGATGTGGTCGGTGGAGTTGCCGAGGCCGTCGGCGCCGAGCGCGAGCTGCGCGGGCCAGGCGATCTTCTTGTCGCCGACCATGACGGGGCCCGGCTCCAGGCGGTCGAGGCACTGCTCGACGATCCGGAGGGACTGCCGCATCTCCTCCAGGCGGACGAGGAAGCGTCCGTAGGAGTCGCAGGTGTCGGCGGTCGGGACCTCGAAGTCGTAGTCCTCGTAGCCGCAGTACGGGTCGGCCTTGCGCAGGTCGTGCGGGAGGCCCGCCGAGCGCAGGATCGGTCCGGTGGCGCCGAGCGCCATGCAGCCGGTGAGGTCGAGGTAGCCGACGTCCTGCATGCGGGCCTTGAAGATGGGGTTGCCGGTGGCGAGCTTGTCGTACTCCGGCAGGTTCTTCTTCATGGTCTTCACGAACTCGCGCACGGCGTCGACGGCGCCGGGCGGGAGGTCCTGGGCGAGGCCGCCGGGGCGGATGAACGCGTGGTTCATGCGCAGGCCGGTGATCAGCTCGTACAGGTCCAGGATCATCTCGCGGTCCCGGAAGCCGTAGATCATGATCGTGGTGGCGCCGAGCTCCATGCCGCCGGTGGCGATGCACACCAGGTGGGAGGAGAGCCGGTTGAGCTCCATCAGGAGGACCCGGATGACGCTGGCCCGGTCCGGGATCTGGTCGGTGATGCCGAGCAGCTTCTCCACGCCGAGGCAGTACGCCGTCTCGTTGTAGAACGAGGTGAGGTAGTCCATGCGCGTGACGAAGGTGGTGCCCTGCGTCCAGGTCCGGTACTCGAGGTTCTTCTCGATGCCGGTGTGGAGGTAGCCGATGCCGCATCGGGCCTCGGTGACGGTCTCGCCGTCGATCTCCAGGATGAGCCGGAGCACGCCGTGGGTGGACGGGTGCTGGGGGCCCATGTTGACGATGATGCGCTCGTCGTCGGCCTTGGCCGCCGACTGGACGACCTCTTCCCAGTCGCCGCCGGTCACCGTGTAGACGGTGCCTTCTGTGGTCTCTCGGGAATGCGAAAGGGGCGTCCCGGAGGGACTCGGTGAGGGGTGGTGGTCGGGAGACGTGTGGGAGTGGGACGTGGACATCAGCTGTACGACCTCCGCTGGTCCGGAGCCGGGATCTGGGCGCCCTTGTACTCGACCGCGATGCCGCCGAGGGAGTAGTCCTTGCGCTGCGGGTGGCCCTGCCAGTCGTCCGGCATCATGATCCGGGTGAGGGCGGGGTGGCCGTCGAAGACGATGCCGAAGAAGTCGTACGCCTCGCGCTCGTGCCAGTCGTTCGTCGGGTAGACGGCGACGAGGGACGGGATGCGCGGGTCGGCGTCCGGGGCGGACACCTCCAGGCGGATCAGCCGGCCGTGGGTGAGCGAGCGCAGGTGGTAGACGGCGTGCAGCTCGCGGCCCACCTCCTGGGATGTCACCGTGCCCGGGTAGTGGACGCCGGAGACGCCGGTGCAGAGCTCGAAGCGGAGCGCCGGGTCGTCGCGGAGGGTGCGGGCGACCCGGACGAGGTGCTCGCGCGCGATGTGGAAGGTGAGCTCGCCGCGGTCGACGACGGTCTTCTCGATGGCGTTCTCCGGGAGCAGCCCCTGCTCCTCCAGCGCGCCTTCGAGTTCGTCCGCGACCTCGTCGAACCACCCTCCGTACGGGCGGCCGGACGGTCCGGGCATCCGGATCGAGCGGACGAGTCCGCCGTAGCCGGAGGTGTCGCCGCCGTTGTTCGCGCCGAACATGCCGCGCTGGAGGCGGACCTCCTCGCCGTGATCCCCGCGCTGCCCCGGCAGGTTCTGCGCGCTGAGGTCCTTCTCGGGATTGGGTGTCTCGTCGCTCACCGGAGCAGACCCTTCAACTCAATGGTCGGCAGCGCCTTGAGCGCCGCTTCCTCCGCCTCCCGGGCCGCCTCCTCGGCGTTCACGCCGAGCTTGGAGGTCTGGATCTTCTGGTGGAGCTTGAGGATCGCGTCGAGCAGCATCTCCGGGCGCGGCGGACAGCCGGGCAGGTAGATGTCGACCGGCACGATGTGGTCGACGCCCTGGACGATCGCGTAGTTGTTGAACATGCCGCCCGAGGAGGCGCAGACGCCCATGGAGATGACCCACTTGGGGTTGGGCATCTGGTCGTAGACCTGCCTCAGGACCGGCGCCATCTTCTGGCTGACCCGGCCGGCGACGATCATCAGGTCGGCCTGGCGCGGTGAGCCGCGGAAGACCTCCATGCCGAAGCGGGCCAGGTCGTACCGGCCGGCTCCGGTGGTCATCATCTCGATGGCGCAGCAGGCGAGGCCGAAGGTCGCGGGGAACACGGACGCCTTGCGCACCCAGCCCGCGGCCTGTTCGACCGTCGTCAGCAGAAAGCCGCTCGGGAGTTTCTCTTCGAGTCCCATAGGTGCCCCTCAGCCCCTCAGTCCCATTCCAGGCCGCCGCGACGCCACACGTAGGCGTAGGCGACGAAGACGGTGAGCACGAAGAGCAGCATCTCCACGAGCCCGAAAAGCCCCAGGGCGTCGAAGGTGACCGCCCAGGGGTAGAGGAAGACGATCTCGATGTCGAAGACGATGAAGAGCATCGCCGTCAGGTAGTACTTGATCGGGAAGCGACCGCCTCCGGCGGGCGTGGGTGTCGGCTCGATGCCGCACTCGTACGCCTCAAGCTTTGCCCTGTTGTACCGCTTTGGCCCGATAAGCGTGGCCATGACCACGGAGAAGATCGCAAACCCCGCACCCAGGGCACCGAGCACGAGGACGGGCGCGTACGCATTCACGCTCCTCGCTCCTTCCAGTCGTCCTTGACCGTTGGACCGCACCACCGGACCGTGAAAGATCGCCCCCATGTGAGGCAGTTCACAAGCCCGGCTGCCCCGCATCTTATGCCCGCCCCTCTGTGATCTGCGACACGGGGTGCGCCAAGTAGTTTGTGATCTCTACCACCTGACGAACGATCATGAAGTCGGATGATGGGTGATCTTGTCGCGCGAAGCGCCCAGGTGATCACCAGATGTGACATCCGGACCGGAAATCGCTGATCGGAGGGGGTGTCGCACTATCAAGTGATGGTCACTACAGGCAAATTGGCGGTGGACGCGTCCGGGTGATAAAGGAACCGGCCGTCGCCCGGTCGGGGGGTCCGGCGGACGAGGGTGGACGCGTGCGCGCTTTCACGAGCGCCCGTGAGACGGACGTGTGACCTGCGTCACGTTGTGAAGGTTCGGAAAAAACGGGGCTTGGCCACCGGCGTCAAGAGGTGGTAAGCGTGGGGCAATTCGGGCTTTTCAATGAAAACCCGTGATCACGGGCCAGATACCCTCTGCCCGATTTGCCCGTTACGGCGTCAATAAGGGCGCCACAGAAGCGGATTACGAGGTTCCGAACGTAACTGTGGCGCAACCCACGTTTCTTGAAGGGAACCCTGAAGCCCTGATAGCGGTTGTACCCATGTCCCACACCGCTCACATACCCAGCCACCGGAAGCCCCGCCGCAGCGCCTCGAAGCTCGCGCTGCGAGCCGGAGTCGCCGGTGGCGTCCTCGGCACCATCGCGGTGGCCGGTGCCGCCGGGCCGGCGAATGCCGAGCCGGTGACCGAGACCATCGAAATGCCCACCCTGGGCTCCCTGGAGAACGGCGCCGGTCTCGCCAGCGCCGTCGCCGCCTCCGCCGAGGCCTCCCATCAGGAGGCGCTCGACCAGAGCCTCCAGACGCAGGAGAACGCGGCGCTGCAGAAGGCCGCCAAGGAAGCCAGGACGGCCAGGGCCGAGGCGGACCGCAAGGCCGCCGCCGAGCGCGCCGAGAAGGCCCGCCTCAAGGCCGAGCAGGAGCGCGAGGAGCAGGAGGCGCAGGAGCGCGCCTCCCGCGACCGTGCGCGCACCCAGCTCTCCACGACGTCCTCGGGCTCGTCGAGCGACGGCGGCTCGTCCTCGTCCTCGGACGGCGGCTCCTCGACCGGCTCCGACGAGAGCACCACGCAGGCCCCCTCCGGCTCCGCCGCCGCGATCGTGGCCTTCGCCCGCGCCCAGGTCGGCGACTCGTACGTCACCGGTGGCACCGGCCCCAACTCGTGGGACTGCTCCGGGCTCGTCCAGGCCGCCTACCGTCAGGCCGGCATCGACCTGCCCCGCATCTCGTACCAGCAGTCGAGCATGGGCTCGTCCGTCTCCCTGAGCAACCTGCAGCCGGGCGACATCCTGTACTGGGGCAGCCGCAGCGGCTCGTACCACGTCGCCATCTACGTGGGCGGCGGCAAGTACGTCGGCGCGCAGAACTCGTCGACCGGTGTGGTCGAGCGCTCCCTGGACTGGGACACGCCCTCGGGCGCCGTCCGCATCCTCTGATCCGTCCCTCTTCACGCCGAAGGGCCGTCACTCCTCGGGGGAGCGACGGCCCTTCGTCATGGCCGGGCGGTGACCGCTACTTCCGGAACGTCTCGATGATCCGGGCGTAGCTGTCCCCGCCGTGCCCCGCCTCGACCGCGGCGCGCATCAGCTCCAGGTGCAGCCGGGGCAGCCGCCCGTCGACGCCCCGCGCCTCCCCCGCGTGCAGCAGGTGCTCGATCGCCGCCACCTGGACGTCGATGGTGGCGTCCTCGCCCGGGTACTCCCCCGCGTCGATCTGCTCGGCGTACCCGGACATGAACCAGGAGACCGTGGACAGCCAGCGGTTCGCGACCGCCGTGAAGTCCTTGGCCGCCACGCCGTCGGCGCCGGCGAGGGCGGTGGCGTGCAGCCAGCCGCCGAAGACCGACCACATGAGCCCGAGCAGTCCGGCGTCGTACAGCGAGGCGAGTCCCGCGTCCGCGCCGAGGTCGACCGGGTCGCCCAGGACGGCCAGGGTCGCGCGGTGGCGGGCGAGCAGCTCGGGGCCGCCCGCGTACAGGATCATGTTGGCGCTGTCGCCGACCCCCGGCGGGGTCGTCATGATGCCGCCGTCCAGATAGCCGATGCCGTGTCCGGCGGCCCAGTCGGCGGTCTCGCGGGCCTGCTCGGGCGAGCCGGTGGTGAGGTTGACGAGCACCCGGCCGCGCAGCGACTCCGCCAGCGGGTCGAGGAGTTCGCGTACGGCCGCGTAGTCGAGGACGCAGACGACGACCAGCTCGCTCGCGGTGACCGCCCCGGCGACGTCGGCCGCGCGCACGGCGCCCCTGTCGACGAGGGGGTCGGCCTTGCCCGGGGTCCGGTTCCAGACGGTGGTGGGGTGCCCGGCGGTGAGGAAGGCGTCGGCGAGGGCGGCGCCCATCAGCCCGAGCCCGATGACGGTCACGGGGGCGGCGGTGGCGGGGGTGCTGACGTTCTGTTCGTTCATGGGATCCACGCTCGCAGCGACGGAATCCGGCCGAAAGTGGCAGGACTGACGACATGCGCAAAATTCCTGCCGGGGGTGTCGTAGGGTCGGCGCCATGAGTGCGGGAGTGGTCGCCATCGCCGTCGTACCGGACCGGCGGATCGGGACGTCGGTCTGGGAGCTGTACGAGATCGCCATCGCCTGCGCGGTCTTCGGCAATCCCCAGCCTGATCTGGCGGATCCCTGGTACGAGCTGCGGCTGTGCGGGGACACGGGTCCGGGGCCGGGGACCGGGATCTTCTCGCTGCGCGTCGATCACGGTCTGGACGGGCTCGTCGGCGCGGACACGGTCATCGTGCCGTCCGTGCCCGACGCGGTCGTCGAGGACGGCGAGGAGGTCCCGCCCGATCTGGTGGACGCCCTGCGCGAGGCGGCCGCGTCCGGTGCTCGGATGGTGTCCCTGTGCACCGGGGCCTTCGCGCTCGCCGCCGCCGGACTCCTCGACGGCCGCCGGGCCACCGCCCACTGGCAGCACACCGCGCAGCTCGCCGCCCGCCACCCGGGCGTCCTCGTGGACGACTCCGTGCTCTACACGGACGAGGGGTCCGTGCTCACGAGCGCCGGGACCACCGCGGCGCTCGACCTGTGTCTGCACCTGGTCCGACGGGACCTCGGCGCGACCGTCGCCGGGCAGCTGGCACGGCGGCTGGTCGTCCCGGCCCACCGCAGCGGTGGCCAGGCCCAGTTCATCGAGGCGCCGCTGCCGCCGCGTGACGCCGACGGTCTCGGTCCCGTCCTGCAGTGGGCGACCGAGAACCTGGCCGAGCCGCTGACCGTCGACGACCTCGCCCGGCGGGCCCGGCTGAGCACGCGGACCTTCCACCGCAGGCTCCAGGAGGCCTGCGGGACCACGCCTCTGCAGTGGCTGCTCCAGCAGCGCCTGGCCCGTGCGCAGAGCCTGCTGGAGGCCACCGATCTGCCCGTGGAGCAGATCGGCGGTCTCAGCGGTCTGGGTACGGCGGCGAACATGCGCCGTCACTTCACGCGGACGGTCGGGGTCTCGCCGACCGACTACCGCAGGTCGTTCAGGCCTTCGGCGCGACCTTCGACAGCCCGTTGATGATGCGGTCCATGGCGTCGCCGCCCGTCGGGTCGGTGAGGTTCGCCAGCATCTTCAGGGTGAACTTCATGAGCAGCGGGTGGGTGAGGCCGCGCTGGGTCGCGATCTTCATGACCTTCGGGTTGCCGATGAGCTTCACGAAGGCGCGGCCGAGCGTGTAGTAGCCGCCGTAGGTGTCCTTCAGGACCTGCGGGTAGTTCCGCAGGGCCAGTTCGCGCTGGGCGGGGGTCGCGCGGGCGTGCGCCTGGACGATGACGTCGGCCGCGATCTGGCCGGACTCCATGGCGTACGCGATGCCTTCGCCGTTGAACGGGTTGACCAGGCCGCCCGCGTCGCCGACGAGCAGCAGGCCCCTGGTGTAGTGCGGCTGGCGGTTGAAGGCCATCGGGAGGGCGGCGCCGCGGATCGGGGTCGTCATGTTGTCCGGGGTGAAGCCCCAGTCCTCGGGCATCGAGGCGCACCAGGCCTTGAGGACCTCGCGCCAGTCCAGTTCGCGGAAGGCCTTCGAGGAGTTGAGGATGCCGAGGCCGACGTTGGAGGTGCCGTCGCCCATGCCGAAGACCCAGCCGTAACCGGGCAGGAGGCGGTCCTCGGCGCCGCGGCGGTCCCACAGCTCCAGCCAGGACTCCAGGTAGTCGTCGTCGTGCCGGGGCGAGGTGAAGTACGTGCGGACGGCGACGCCCATCGGCCGGTCCTCGCGCCGGTGCAGGCCCATGGCGAGGGAGATCCGGGTGGAGTTGCCGTCGGCGGCGACGACGAGCGGGGCGTGGAAGGTGACCTCGCGCTTCTCCTCGCCGAGCTTGGCGTGGACGCCGGTGATCCGGCCCGTGCGGTCGTCGATGATCGGGGAGCCGACGTTGCAGCGCTCGTACAGGCGCGCGCCGGCCTTCTGGGCCTGTCGGGCCAGCTGCTCGTCGAAGTCGTCGCGCTTGCGGACGAGTCCGTAGTCCGGGTACGAGGCCAGCTCCGGCCAGTCGAGCTCCAGGCGGACGCCGCCGCCGATGATCCGCAGGCCCTTGTTCCGCAGCCAGCCGGCCTCTTCGGAGATGTCGATGCCCATGGAGACGAGCTGCTTGGTGGCGCGGGGGGTGAGGCCGTCGCCGCAGACCTTCTCGCGGGGGAACGCGGTCTTCTCCAGGAGGAGGACGTCGAGTCCGGCCTTGGCGAGGTAGTAGGCGGTGGTGGATCCGGCCGGGCCGGCCCCGACGACGATGACGTCCGCGCTGTGCTCGGAGAGGGGCTGCTCGGTCACGGCGAGGTCTCCCGGTGGTTGGGCGATGAGGACGTGTCGAAGTCTAGGGGGGTCGGTGGCGGCGGAGTCGGAGGGCTGCCCGTCGGCCCGCCCGGGAGCGGAGGCGCGGTCGGCCACTTCCACCCCAGCGAGGCCGTAGCGTCGTACGGCCCCGGGTCAGGCGGGCTTGAAGCCCCGGTGGAGCGCCACGATGCCACCGGTCAGGTTCCGCCAGGCCACCCGCGACCAGCCGGCCTTCTGCAGCATGCCCGCCAGGGTCGGCTGGTCCGGCCACGAGCGGATGGACTCCGCCAGGTACACGTACGCGTCCGGGTTCGAGGAGACCGCGCGGGCCACCGGCGGCAGCGCGCGCATCAGGTACTCCTCGTACACCGTGCGGAACGGCGCCCACGTGGCGTGCGAGAACTCGCTGATGACGACCCGGCCGCCGGGCTTCGTCACCCGGTACAGCTCGCGCAGCGCCTGCTCGGTGTCCTGGATGTTCCGCAGCCCGAAGGAGATCGTGACGGCGTCGAACACGTCGTCACGGAAGGGCAGCTTCGTGCCGTCGCCCGCCGTGAACGGCATCCACGGGTGGTTCTTCTTGCCGACCCGCAGCATCCCCAGCGAGAAGTCGCACGGCACGACGAACGCGCCCGCGCGGGCGAAGGGCTGCGAGGAGGTCGCCGTACCGGCGGCCAGGTCCAGGATCCTCTGCGCGGGACGGGCGTCGACCGCCTTGGCGACCTCCTTGCGCCAGCGCCGGTCCTGGCCCAGGGAGAGCACGTCGTTGGTGAGGTCGTAGTTCGCCGCCACGTCGTCGAACATCGAGGCGACTTCGTGCGGCTGCTTGTCCAGGGTGGCGCGGGTCACTGGCGTTCGGCCTCGCAGAATCGGGGTACGGGCGGGCGCGTCCATCATCTCAGGGCCGCTCCCGCCCCGACCGGCAGGGCGCGCTCAGCGGGCCCGGTGGACCAGACGGCCCTCGATGACGGTCGCCACGCAGGTCGACGGGCCGAGGCGGACCAGCGCGGCCCGGTCGGGGACGTCGAAGACGGCGAAGCGGGCGGGGCCGCCCGGCGCCAGGCCGGGCAGGAGCACCAGCGGCACCGGCGAGAACGACGGCCGGTCGGGGAGCTTCTCGGGGCGGCGGCCGACGGCCAGACCGACCCGGCGCACGGCGTCCAGGGCGGCCCGGCTCCGCAGTTCGCCGGCGACGGCGACCGTCCCGTGGGCGAGGAGCCGCTGCACGCAGCGGCGCGCGGAGGCGGCGCGCCGGGAGGCGTCCATCCGGAAGATCCGCTGCGCCCGCTCGCCGGTGATCGGCTCGGTGCCGAAGCCCTCGGCCTCCCGAGGGTCCGGGTGGTACATGCCTTCGAGCAGCTCGGGGCCGTACGGGTTGAGGAGTCCGGGGGTGAGGATGCCGGGCCACCGCCGCACCCGCGCCTCGGGGCGGACGGCGACCAGGTCGTCGAAGGGGCCGACGGCGGCGATGCCCGCGCCGTCGAGCAGGACGGCGGTCTCGGGCGAGGCCTCGGCGACGTGGAGGGTCAGCACCGGCGGGTCAGTTCGCGTTCAGGAGCTTCAGCTCCGGGTGGGCCGTGCCGCCCTCGATCGCCGTGGACGAGATGTGCGAGGCCACGCGGTCGTCGACCGGGTCGTTCGCCGGGTCGTCGTGGACCACGATGTGCTCGTACGTGGTGGTGCGCTGCGCCGGGACGCGGTCCGCGGTGCGGATCATGTCGATCATCTCGCGCAGGTTGGAGCGGTGCTTGGCGCCCGCCGAGGAGACGACGTTCTCCTCCAGCATGATCGAGCCGAGGTCGTCGGCGCCGTAGTGCAGGGTCAGCTGGCCGATCTCCTTGCCCGTGGTGAGCCACGAGCCCTGGATGTGGGCGACGTTGTCGAGGAAGAGACGGGCGATCGAGATCATCCGCAGGTACTCGAAGAGCGTGGCCTGCGTACGGCCCTTGAGGTGGTTGTTCTCGGGCTGGTACGTGTACGGGATGAAGGCCCGGAAGCCGCCCGTCCGGTCCTGCACGTCACGGATCATGCGCAGGTGCTCGATCCGCTCGGCGTTGGTCTCGCCGGTGCCCATCAGCATGGTGGAGGTGGACTCGACGCCCAGCCCGTGGGCGATCTCCATGATCTCCAGCCAGCGCTCGCCGCTCTCCTTGAGCGGGGCGATGGCCTTGCGCGGCCGCTCCGGCAGCAGCTCGGCGCCGGCGCCCGCGAAGGAGTCGAGGCCCGCCGCGTGGATGCGGGTGATCGCCTCCTCAACGGAGACCTTGGAGATGCGGGCCATGTGCTCGACCTCGGAGGCGCCGAGGGAGTGGATGACCAGCTGCGGGAAGTCCTTCTTGATGGCGGCGAAGTGCTCCTCGTAGTACTCGACGCCGTAGTCCGGGTGGTGGCCGCCCTGGAACATGATCTGGGTGCCGCCGAGCTCCACGGTCTCCGCGCAGCGGCGCAGGATGTCGTCGAGGTCGCGGCTCCACCCCTTCTTGGTGTCCTTGGGGGCGGCGTAGAAGGCACAGAACTTGCACGCCGTCACGCAGACGTTCGTGTAGTTGATGTTCCGCTCGATGATGTACGTCGCGATGTGCTCGGTCCCCGCGTAGCGGCGGCGGCGCACGGCGTCGGCGGCGGAGCCGAGGGCGTGCAGGGGCGCCGAGCGGTAGAGGTCGAGCGCCTCCTCCGGGGTGATCCGGCCACCCGCGGCGGCGCGGTCGAGAACGGCTGCGACATCAAAAGACGTGAGTTCGGCCTTCTCGGTCACCGGTGTCCCTTTCGGAGGGGTTCTGACAGACCGAACCAGCGTACGCCAGCGCTCCCCGCCGCTTCCGCCGGGTGCCGCGCGGGGGGCGCGCCGGTAATGCGGGGCGGGGCGGGCGGGGATAGGCGGACGGGCCGGGCACGGGATAGGCGGGGCGGGCACGGGATAGGCCGTGCGGGCCGGACGGGGATAGGCCGTGCGGACCGAGTGGGGATAGTGGGGATATATGAATGAATTGCCGGTCGGGGGCGCGGTGGCGTATTCCGGGAAGCCGAAAGGGGAACGCGCCGCATTCCGTCCGGACCGTGACCGACCGGCCGGGCGCTATCGCCGTTCCGGCGGCAGCAGTTCGACCGTGACGTCGCCGGGGAAGCCGGTCGTGGGGCCGGTCCGGCGGGCGAACTCGCGGACCCCGGCGAACTGCTCGGGGCCGAAGCGGAAGTCGAGGGTACGGAAGTACCGCTCCAGGAGTTCGGCGTCGAAGGTCTCCCAGCGGGCGGCCTGCTCGGCGACCTTGGCGACCTCCTCCAGGGAGAGGTCCCGGGACGCCAGGAACGCCCGGTGCACCTCGTGGACGGTCTCCGGCTCGCGCGCCAGGTAGTCCTTGCGGGCCGCCCACACGGCGAAGACGAACGGGAGGCCCGTCCACTCCTTCCACATGAGTCCGAGGTCGTGGACCTGGAGGCCGAGCCGCGGCGCGTCGTGCAGCGAGGCCCGGAGCGCGGCGTCGCCGATGAGGACGGCCGCCTCGGCCTCCCGCATCATCAGGCCGAGGTCAGGGGGGCAGGTGTAGTAGTCCGGCGCCACCCCGTACCGCTCGGAGAGCAGCAGCTGGGCGAGGCGTACGGAGGTGCGGGAGGTGGAGCCGAGGGCGACGCGCGCTCCGTCCAGCTCCGCCAGGGGCCGCTGGGAGACGATCACGCACGACATCACGGGACCGTCGCAGCCGACGGCGATGTCCGGGAGCGCGACGAGGTCCCGCGCGTTGCGGAGGTACTCGACGAGGGTGATGGGGCCGATGTCCAGATCACCCCGCACGAGCCGCTCGCTGAGCTTCTCCGGGGTGTCCTTGCTCAGTTCCAGGTCAAGGAGCGTTCCGGTCCTGGCCAGGCCCCAGTACAGGGGGAGGCAGTTCAGGAACTGGATGTGCCCGACGCGGGGCCGGCTGCGCTGCTGCTCGTCGGTTGCATTGTCCACATCGTGAGGCTAGACCCGTCTCGTACCGTGGGCATCGCCGGGGCACACGCGTCAGCGCCTGGAGCGAGACCGAACGTGCGAGTGACGTGATCTTTCCCTCTACCGCCCCACGCGCCCTGCGTGCTACGCTCAACGCAAGTTGCAGTTTGGTTTCCCTTGCAGTACAGAGCCTGCGGAGCATGTGACCCGCGGGCTTTTGTAGTTTTCAGACTTGTTTGCAGGATCTGGAGCAGGGCGACCCTTTGGCCCATAGGAGGGCTCATGGCTACCGGAACCGTGAAGTGGTTCAACGCTGAAAAGGGCTTCGGCTTCATCGCCCAGGACGGCGGCGGCCCGGATGTCTTCGTCCACTACTCCGCGATCAACGCGAACGGCTTCCGTTCGCTCGAGGAGAACCAGCTCGTGACCTTCGACGTCACGCAGGGCCCGAAGGGCCCGCAGGCGGAGAACGTCTCCCCGGCCTAAGGTGCCTGGGCCGGCGAGCACGCACGACTAGAGCAGTACCCAAGGAGCCCCGCTCCGTGTCCTCGGACACGAGTGGGGCTCCTGCCTTTTCCGTACTCTGGACACATGACCGAACGCAAGCCGCCCGGAGTCAGCTTCGAGTCGTTCGTGGACAAGCAGATCCGCGAGGCGTCGGAGCGGGGTGAGTTCAGCCGTCTGGCGGGCTTCGGCAAGCCGCTCCCCGACGATTCGGCCCCGTACGACGAGCTGTGGTGGATCAAGGGCAAGATGCACAGCGAGGGCGCGTCCGTGCTGCCGCCCTCGCTGGCCCTCCGCAAGGAGGCCGAGGACGCGGAGGCGGCGGTCGCCGCCGCCGTCTCGGAGAGCCAGGTCCGCCGCGTCCTCGGCGAGATCAACACCAAGATCGCCGCAGCGCTCCTGCGCCCGCCGGCCGGGCCTCCGCTGAACCGGAAGCCCTTCGACGTCGACGCCGTGGTGGAGCGGTGGCGGGCGGAGCGTTCCTGACCCCTGGCACGTCGCCGGAAGGAGCCCCCATGAACAGCGCCGGTCTGCTGGCCGACACCTTCGGCAGGGTCCGGGAGGCCGTCCACGAGGCCGTGGAGGGACTGTCAGAGGACGAGCTCTCCGTACGCCTCGATCCGGACGCCAACTCGATCGCCTGGCTCGTCTGGCACCTCACCCGGATCCAGGACGACCACCTCGCGGGTGCCTTCGGCACGGAGCAGCTGTGGGACACGGACGGCTGGCGGGACCGGTTCGGGCTGCCGTTCCCGGCGGCGGCGACCGGCTACGGCCAGACCCGCGCCCAGGTCGCCGAGGTCCACGCCCCCGCGGAGCTGCTGCTCGGCTACCACGACGCCGTGCACGCCCGTACCCAGGAGCTGATCGGCGCGGTCACGAACGCGGACCTGGACCGGGTCGTCGACACCGCCTGGGACCCACCGGTCACCCTCGGCGTCCGCCTGGTGTCGGTGCTCGCGGACGACCTCCAGCACGCGGGGCAGGCGGCGTACGTGCGGGGTGCGGTGGAGCGGCGGTGACGTCGGGCGGTGGCGCCGTCACGTGCGGCCACTTCGCCTGTTCCGTAAGGAAGTTCACCGTTCCGTACAACCACCGCAGCCACCCGGGAGTCTGATCGAACGGCGTGCGCGTGTTCGCACGCCGTTTCGCATCTCGCGGGGGGATCTCTTGAGTTCAGCACGCACCACCATGCACCGTCTGACCGCCGCCGTCACCGTCGTCCTCGCCCTCACCGCGAGCGCCGCGGTGGCGGTCACCCCCGCCACCGCCGCCGTCCAGGCCCCCGCGCGGACGGCCGACGCTCCGATCACCGTCGAGACCGGCATCCGGGTCGTCAGCGCCGGCACGACCGGGTTCCTGGGCCGCAAGGTCGTCAACGGTGACGACCAGTACCTCTGGACGACGTACGCGGACGGCACCACGAGGGCCCTCGACCCCGCCTACGTCTGGTACGGCGGCGGCTCGGACATCGTCTTCGCCCGCAAGCCGACCGAGTCCAGCTACTTCCTGCACGACATGGCCGCTCCCCCGAACCCCTTCTGGGTGGGCATCGACTCCGCGGGCACCGTCGCCGGCGTCGTCGACCGGACGCTGGTCTTCACGCGCCGCGACAGCTCCGGCGCGTTCGAGATCACCCTGAAGAGCGCCCAGCCGGGGAGTTCGCAGGTCACCACCCGCGACGTGCCCCTCCCCACCGACGCCCGGGTCCTCCGCGCCCAGGCCGGCACCCTCGACACGGCGCTGATCCAGTACGCGCGGGGCACCGGCGACGCGAGCACGTTCCACCTCGCCGCCGTCGACCTGGCCACCGGCCAGGTCGTCGAGACCGTCCGGACCGGCACCGTCGCGCCGAGGTCGGGCGTCCTCCTCTCGGCCTCCCACTTCGCCTGGGTCGAGAACCCGACCGGGCTCTCCGCCCGGCTCGTCACCGTCGCCCGTGGCGGCGGCGGCGAGCGGACGTCCCTGTCGCTGGGCGCCACGCTGGCGGGGACCTCGCTCGACGCGGCCTTCGTGGGCGGCTGGGCGCTCACCGCGCAGAAGGGCGGCGGCCTCGCCGAGTTCGCGTCGGCGCAGTTCCCGCTGGTCGCCCGGGACCTGGGCGGCTCCGGCACCGTCAGGCTCCTGGACCACGTCGACTCGATGGCCACGGCGCCCGACGGCTCGGTCCTGGTACGCGGCGGTTCCACGTCCAAGGGCGGCGAGGGCCTCTACCGGATCGCCCCCGACGGGACCGGCACCCCGGCCGCCACCCTCGTCGCCACCACCGGCAGGGCGACGCAGCTCGGCCTCATGTCCTCGTCCGTCCCGGCGGTGGTCGACCTCGACCGGAACGGCGGCAGGGCCACCCTCGCCTGGGCCCTGTCCCGGCCCAACGCCGAGGGCACCGTGACCCTGCGCCACGTCGCCACCGGGGCGAAGGTGGAACGGTCCTTCTCCGGCTGGGACCTCCGCGAGGCGAGCACGCTCACCTTCGGCTGGGACGGCATGGCCACCAGGAACCCCGGCGACATGGGCTCCTTCGCACCCGGCGGCGCCTACGTCTGGGAGCTGAGGGCCAAGCCGCTCAACGGCATCGGCCCCGCCCTCCTGAAGACCGGCACCTTCAAGGTCGCCCGCAAGGCCGGCCCGCACGACTACACCGACAACGGCAGCCCGGACCTCCTCGCCCGCGACTCCTCGGGGCGCCTGTTCCGCGACGACACCGTGAGGGTGAACAGCTCCTCCGAGGTCTACTCCCCCGGACGCGCGCAGATCGGCACCGGCTGGCAGATCTACGACCGGCTGGAGGCCGTCGGCGACCTCGCGGGCGGCACGGCCGGCGACCTCGTGGCCCGTGACGCCGCGGGCGTCCTCTGGCAGTACCTGGGCAGGGGGGACGGCACCTTCGCGCCCCGCACGAGGATCGGCTCCGGCTGGAAGGCGTACGACAAGATCACCGGAGGCAGCGACCTCGACGGCGACGGACGGGCCGACCTCCTCGCCGCCGACCCCTCCGGCGTCCTCTGGTACTACCGGGCCACCGGCGACTGGAAGGTCCCGTTCGCGGGCCGCGTCCGCGTCGGCGGCGGCTGGGGCGCCTACGGCCAGATCACCGCCGTCGGGAACATCGCCGGTACGCCCCACGGCGATCTGGTCGCCCGGGACGCCTCCGGCGTCCTCTGGCTCCACCAGGGCTCCGGCAACGGCGGCTTCTCCGCCCGCGTGAAGGTCGGCGGCGGCTGGGGCTCCTTCACCCACCTCGTCGGCGTCGGGGACGCGGACCGCGACGGCCTGAACGACCTCTACGCGGTCGGCGCCTCCGGTTCCCGTCTCTACGCGGGCACGGGCAGCGCGACGGGCCCGTTCAAGCCCGCCGCGTTCACGTCGGTGAACTCCGACGCCGCCCGGTTCGACACCGTCTTCTGACCCCGTCGGACGACGCCCGGGCGACGTCCGACCACGTCCGACCACGTCCGACGCCGCCCGCCGCCGCCCGCCGGGTCTCCCCTCCCTCCTCAGGAAGAGAACGCGTGAACCACACCAGCACCCGCATGTCCGGACGCCGGATCGCCGCGGCCGTCCTCGCCCTCGGCACCGTCACGGCCGTCACCGGCACCCTCGTCACCGCCCCGGCGGCCCTCGCGGCGCCCGCCGTCGCGCCCGCGGCCGTCAACGGGACCGCCGACGCGGTGACGATCCCCGCCGACGCCAGGATCGTCAGCTCCGGCACCAACGGCTTCATGTACTCCCGGCCCGACGGGCCCGACGGCAAGACCCTGTTCTGGGCGAAGTACTCCGACGGTTCCGTCACCTCGCTGGAGGGCTCGACCGGCCACGACACCGGCTCGGACACCGCCATCACCAGCGACGGACGCACGTACTACGTCCGCGACATGAACAGTGCCGGCAGCGCCTCCCCGGTCATCGACCTGGCGCAGGCGCTCGGCACGGACGCCGTCCTCGTCGGCACCGCCGGCAGCACCCTGTTCGCGACCAAGCCGGACCACTACGGCAAGCTCGACCTGTACGCCGTCCTGCGGGTGAACGGGGTCCTCCAGAAGAACAAGATCTCGTACGAGACCCAGGTCACCGCCTACAAGGTCGTGGGCAACGCCGGCGGTGAGGTGTTCATCCTCGGCAGGAAGCAGAACGGGAGCACGACCTACTTCTCCACGACGTACAAGCTGAACGGCGGCAACCAGTTCGGCCTCTACGACTACACCAAGCCCGTGGGCCCGTGGGCGCCGAACGCGACCGGCGGCCTCTCCTCGGCGTACCTGGCGTGGACCGAGCGCGCGAGCACCACGACCGAGGCCGTCGTCCACACCCGCGCCACCTTCACGCCGACCCGCTACCCCCTGAGTCTCGACGAGAACCACGTCGTCGCGGGGATCGTCGGCGACTGGCTGCTCTCCGGGCTGCCCGGCGGCGCCTCGGCGTCCTCGCCGAACCCGTCGTACGCGCTGACCGCCCGCTCCCTCACCGGCACCGACAAGGTCAAGCTCCTCGACCACTTCACCTCCGCCGTGACCGCGCCCGACGGCAGCGTGCTCGTCCGCGGCGGCTCCACCACCGAGGGCGAAGGCCTGTACCGGATCACCGACTTCGGCGGCACGCCGAGCGTGACCCTCGTCGCGAGCTCCGGTCAGTCGACCGGCCCCCGGATCACCGGCTCGAACGTCCCGGCGGTCGTCGACCTCGACAAGAACGGCGGCAAGGCCACGCTGGCGTGGACCCTGTCGAGCAGCAACATCAGGCTCGACGTGACCCTCACGCACCAGAGGACCGGCAGGACCTTCTCGGAGACGGTGCCCGCCGGCTCCGCCAACGCCCGCCTCGTCTGGGGCGGTTACCTGCAGAACGGCTCCGCCAGCGCCCCCAACGGCGACTGGTCGTGGTCGGTGGTCGGCACCCCGACCAACGGCATCGGCAACCCCGCGTACGCCTCCGGCACCTTCAAGGTGGTCCGCCAGGCCAACGCCCACGACCTCAACGACAACGGCTCGGCGGACATCGTCGCCCGGGACGCCTCGGGCGCGCTGTGGCGGGACGACACCTTCGACTGGCCCCACTCGGGCCAGATCACCACCTCCGGCCGCACCAGGATCGGTACCGGCTGGAACATCTACCACCAGATCGAGGCCGCCGGGAACCTGGCCGGGGGACCGGCCGGTGACCTCGTCGCCCGGGACGCCTCCGGCGTCCTGTGGAGCTACCTCGGCACGGGCGACGGCACCCTCGCCGCCCGGACCCAGATCGGCGGCGGCTGGAACGCGTACGACAAGATCGCCGCGGGCTCCGACCTGACCGGCGACGGCCGCCCGGACCTCGTCGCCACCGACAAGGCCGGCGTCCTCTACCTGTACAAGGCCACCGGCAACTGGAAGGCCCCCTACGCGGCCCGCACCAAGCTCGCCACGGGCTGGAACATCTACAACCAGCTCACGGCCGTCGGCAACACCGCGGGCGGCGCGGCGGGCGACCTCCTCGCCCGCGACACCTCCGGCGTCCTCTGGCTGCACCTCGGCAAGGGCGACGGGACCTTCGCGCCCCGCATCAGGGTCGGCGGCGGCTGGAACACCTTCTCCCAGCTCGTCGGCGCGGGCGACCTCGACAACGACGGCCGGACCGACCTGATCGGATACGGCCCGAACGGCACGTCGGCGTACCTCGGTACGGGGAGCACGACGGCACCTTTCACGCGCATCGTGACGAACCTGTACGCGGGCGAGGGCACCAAGTTCACCTCGGTGTCGTGACGTACAACCATTCGATGATCTCGTGAGTCATGCGGGCGTGGCGTGTCGCGCCACGCCCGCGCTTCATGAGGGAGAACACCGCTTTGTCCCGAGTACGCACCTCCCGTCGCCGACTCGCTCTCGCCGTCACCGTCGCGCTCGCCGTGACGACCGGTTCGCTCGCGGCGGGTCCCGCCGTCGCGACGACCGGCGGCGCGGCGGCCGGTGCCGTGGCGGCCCCGGCGCGGTCCTCCCAGGACCCCGCCGAGATGCTGCCCGGCTCCACCGTCATCGGCAACGGCCCGTCCGGCTTCCTCACCCGCCGGACGGAGTCCGGCACGAACATCTACCGCTGGACGCGGTACGCGGACGGCGTCACGACCACGCTGCCCGGGGCCGGGTACGCGGGAAGCCACGGCAGTGACCTCGTCGTGAGGTCCGAGGGCAACGTCCACACCATCCTCGACATGGCCTCCGGCGCCGACCCCGTGATCATCGACACCGCGTTCCTCGGCACCTCCGGCCAGCTGGTCAGGCTGGCCGGTTCCACCCTCGTCATGCGCGTCACCCGGCCCGACGGCCGCGGCGAGGCCCATCTCGTCAGCAAGCCCGGGGACACGGTCGTGGACCGCGTCGTGACCGGGCTCCCCGCCGACGGGTCGATCCGACGGTGGGACATGAGCGCGCCCGACACCCTCGCCCTCCTGTACACCGGCACGGTGGACGGGGTGACGGGGAGCCGCGTGGCGCTGGTGGACGTCGCCACCGCCGCGATCGTCGAGGACCGTGCCACCCCCGGCGCCGGACTGAGCGGTGACGTCAGTGTCTCCGCGTCCCACCTGGCCTGGGCCGAGAAGTCCCCGTCCGGCGACGCGACGACGCTCGCGGTGGCCCGGCGGGGGCAGACCGAGGTCGAGCGCGTCCCCCTCGGAAGGGGCGCGCTCCTCACCGAACTGACGGGCGACTGGGTCACGTACGCCGTGCCCGGCGGGACGACGGCCTCGGCGCCCAACCCCCTGCACGCGCTGACGGCGCGCTCGCTGACGACCGGGCGGACGGTCGAGCTCCTCGACACCGTGACCGTCATCCGTCCCGAGGCGGACGGCGGTCTCCTCGTCCAGGGCGGCACGACCGAGCACGGCGAAGGCCTCTACCGGATCGCCCCCGGCGCCGACGGCGCCCCGGCCGCCACCCTCGTCGCGAGCACCGGCCGCCCCATCGTGCTCCAGCTGACGGGCCAGACGGTCCCCGGCACCTTCGACTTCCGTACGAGCGGCGGCGACGGCTACCTGACGTGGCAGTTCGCCGCGTACACCGGCGCGAAGGTGGACGTCGAACTGACCCACACCGCGACCGGACAGCGGCACACCAGCACCTCGACCGTGGATGTCGCCGGCCGCGGCCTCGCCTACTGGACAGGTCTGCTCAACGGCGACGTCGCCGCGCCCAACGGGGCGTACACCTGGAAGATGACGGCGACGCCCACCAACGGCATCGGCGCCCCGGTGGAGGGCACCGGCACGCTCACCGTCGACAACGGGCAGGCCCCGCACGGCTTCTCGGACACCGGCTCGCCGGACCTGCTCGTCCGCGACGGCGGCTTCCTGTTCCACTACGACGGCCGCCAGGCCCTGTACCACGGCGCCCAGAACACGCTGAAGGAGACGAACATCGGGGCGGGCTGGGACGCGTACGACCAGATCGTCACGCCCGGGAACGTCGCGGGCGCCCGGTTCGCCGACCTCGTGGCCCGCGACAAGACCGGTGCGCTCTGGCTGCACACGGGTACCGGCGGCGGCACCGGCACGCCGGTCTTCTCCCCGCGTACGAAGATCGGCGGCGGCTGGCAGATCTACGACAAGCTCACCGGGGGCAGCGACCTCGACGGCGACGGCCACCCCGACCTCGTCGCCACCGACACGGCCGGCGACCTCTGGTTCTACAAGGGCACCGGCTCCGCCACCGCGCCGTTCGCGCCGCGCGTCAAGACCGGCCACGGCTGGGGCATCTACAACAAGATCGTCGCCACCGGGAACATCGGCGGCGGCCCCGCCGGAGACCTCGTCGCCCGCGACACCGCCGGCGACCTCTGGCTCTACCTCGGCAACGGCGACGGCACCTTCGCCGCGCGCACGAAGATCGGCGGCGGCTGGAACCGCTACGACGAGATCATCGCCATCGGCGACGCCGACCGCGACGGCCGCCCCGACCTGCTGGCGAACGGCCCGGACGGCCTGAACGACGACCTCGCCCTGTACGCGGGCACCGGCAACTGGAGGACGCCCTTCGGCCCCCGGTCCTCGCTCTACCCCCCGGCGCCGCTGACCGGCTCGTACAAGACCCTGTTCTGATCCCCGCCCTGATCGCCGCTTCGATCGCCGCTTCGATCCCCGTGTGCCGGTCCTTCCGAGACCGGACGGGGTGGGGACGGGGACCCTCACCCTCTTCTGACGGGCCGGCGAGGCGTCAGCGGGACGGTCGCCCAGACCGTCTTGCCGACGCACCGGTCCTTCACGCCCCACGCGCTCGCGAGGGCGGCCACGAGCAGCAGCCCGTAGCCGCCCTCGTCGGGGTTCCGGACCGGTGCGGGCCGCCGTTCGCCGCGCGCGTCGGACAGTTCGATCCGTACGTGGTCGTCGTCCAGCTCCATCCGCACCTCGAAGTCCCTCCCCGGGACCCGACCGTGACGGACCGCGTTGGCGGCGAGTTCGGCGACGACCAGTTCGGCGGCCTCGGCCGCGGGGCCGGTCACGCCCCAGTCGTGGAGCTGCTGCACGGCCAGTAACCGCGCGAGACGTGCGCCCCGGCGCGTGGCCGAGAGCCGGAGCGTGAACTCACCGGTTGGGGTGGAGGTTTCGGACTTCATGCCATGAGCCTGAAGCCCCGGCCGTACGCTGACCAGCAGCGGGGCGACGACGCTGGGTAACTGTACGGGTACGCCAAGAGGGCGGTACGGATGTCGGGAAACGAGGAGGAGCGGCCGGAACGGCCCTCCGAGGTGGACGGTACGGCGCACCTTTTCCGTGCGCTCGGGAAGATGCTGAAGGTACTGCGGCGCAATGCGGGCCTGAGTCAGACTGACCTGTCGGACCTGGCGCATTGCAGCGAGGATCTGATTTCGTCGGTCGAACGGGGGGTACGGACTCCACAGCCGGACTTCCTGGTACGGGTGGACCCGCTGGTGAACGCGGGCGGGGTGCTGGCGGCTGCGGCGGACGAGGTACGGGACGCGCTGGCGCGAGCGCGGGTACGGCATCCGGACTGGTTCCAGGATTTCGCAAATGCTGAGGCCAAGGCGGTGGCGCTGCACTACTACGAGGTGCAGGCGGTGCCTGGAATTCTGCAGACGCCCGCCTACGCCGAGTCCGTCTTTCGCCACCGGCGCCCCCTGTACGACGAGCCAACGATCGAGAAGCGTTTGGCGGACCGGCTGGCCCGGCAAGCGATCTTCGACAAATGGCCAGCACCAACGATGAGCTTCGTCGTAGAAGAGTCGGTGCTGCGCCGCCCACTGGGCGGTCGAGACGCGTTCCGGGAGCAGCTGCGGCACATCGCCACAGCCGCCGAGATGCGAACCGTGCACTTCCAGATCATGCCGACCGACCGCGAGGAACACCCAGCGTTGGAAGGTGCTTTCACCCTCCTCACTCCCAAGGGACGGCGAGAGGTCGCGTATATCGAGAGCTACAGACATGCCCGGCTGATCACCGACCCGGAAGAGGTCCGCATGTACACCGAGCGCTATGGGATCATCCGGGCGCAGGCACTCACACCTCATGAGTCCCTGGAGCGGATCGAAAAGATGCTGGGAGAGCTATGAGCACCGCGGATCTGGCCTGGTTCAAGAGCAGCTACAGCAGCGGCGAGGGCGGCAACTGCATCGAAGTCGCCTACGACTGGCGCAAGTCCAGCTACAGCGGCGGCGAAGGCGGCAACTGCGTAGAAGTGGCCACCCACCCCACCGCCGTCCACGTCCGCGACTCCAAGGACCCCCACGGCCCCCAGCTCGCCGTCGCCCCCGCCGCCTGGGCCGCGTTCGTGGACGTGGCATCCTCGGCGCTGGGGACGGGTCAGAGGATCGCGTCGTAGATGCCCCAGCCCCAGCCGATCTGTCGGCGGGTGGACGCCGGGACGAGGTCGTCGGCGTCGCGCTCGACGCCTTCGTAGAGCCAGAGGCGGCCCCGCGTGTCGCGGGCGAGGAAGTCCTTCGATGAGGAGCCGCTGAGCTGCCCCGCGAGCGCGATGCGGTCGTAGACGTTCCAGCCGCCGCCCACCCGCACGCGCGGTGCGTACTCGAGTCCCGGGAAGTCGCCTCCCGGGTAGTCGAAGCCGTACGACCACAGCACGCCGGCCCGGTCGCGCGCCACGGCGGTGAGATCGCTCCAGTTCCCCACGAGGGCGGTGTAGTCGTTCCAGCCGCCGCCGATGTCATGGCGCGGTTCGAAGGGCGCCCGGGGGGCGTCGTGGCCGGTGGCGGTGTAGTGCCAGAGGACGCCCGCCTTGTCCCGGGCCACGAGACCGCCCGCGCGGCTGGTGATCGCGGTGTACGCGTTCCAGCCGCCGCCGACGCGGACGCGCGGCTGGAAGGGGGCGTCCGGGTTGCCCGAGCCCTTGTACAACCAGAGGACCCCGGCCTTGTCCCGGGCCACGAGGTCGCCCTCGCCCGCTGCCGTCCGGTGCGTGAGGGTCGTGATCGAGGTGTAGGCGTTCCAGCCGCCACCGATGCGCTCGCGGGCCTTGAGCGGCTTGTCGGGGCGGCCCGTGCTCTCGTACTGCCAGAGCACGCCCGACTTGTCCCGGGCGAGGACCGTGGTCCGCCGGTAGTTCTCGGGGGTGCCCTTGGCGAAGCGGAAGGCGACGGGGCCGCTGCCGATGACGGCCCCGGCCCCGTCGGTCACTTCGAGGGTGGCCGTCAGGTTTCCCATCACGGCGGCGCGGCTGTCGGCGTCGACCCGCACGTCGTAGGTGAGGGTCGCCGCGGCCTCGACGGCCGGGAACACGACCTCGTGGCCCGGACTGTCCCACGGGCAGGCCCAGAAAGCGCCGCCGTTGACGGAGCAGGCCGGGGTGACGGGCTCGTAGGCCGGCGTGTCGAAGTCGGGCAGGTCCCACGTCGGACGCGGCAGGAGCAGTCGTGCCCTGACGGGGCCGGTGAGGCCCGCCGGGAGCGTGACCGTGATCCGGGTGGTCACCGCTCCTTCCTCACCGGAGGGCACCACCAGCGGGCCGCCCTCCTGTACCACCGTCGTGGTTCCCGTCGCCGCCACGGCCGTCAGGGGCGCGGCGACGGCCGCCGCCCCTCCCAGTACCGCGGGTGCGACGCCGACGGCCAGAGCCGTCGCGATCGCCAGAGTCACACGCTTGCCTGTCACGGATCTCCCCAGGAGTCTTGGGACGCGAGGGGGAGCCGTCGCGCTCCCCTGGACATCCGGGTCGGCTCTTGGACACTCGAACGGTCCGGAGGGTTGTACTCGGGCGGGGATCCGGCCGTCGCCGTCGCCGGGTCAGAGGATCGTGTCGTAGATGTCCCAGCCCCAGCCGATCCGCCGGCGGCTCGGGGGCGGCACGTCGTTCCCGTCGCGGCTGACGCTCTCGTACAGCCAGAGGTCACCGTTCTTGTCGCGGCCGAGGAAGTCGCCGACGCGGGAGCCGGCGAGGTTGTCCGCGTAGACGATGCGGTCATAGGCGTTCCAGCCACCGCCCACCCGCGTTCTCGGTGCGAAGTCGGGATGGTTCTGCCAGTCCGGGACGTAGGACCAGAGCACTCCGGACGTGTCGCGCGCCACGGCGCTGTAACCGTAGCCCTGCCCCACGATGGCGTTGTACACGTTCCAGCCGCCGCCTATGCGCCGACGCTCCTCGAAGGGGGCGGGAGGGCCGAGCCTCTTCTGCGAGTAGTCCCAGAGGACTCCGGCCTTGTCCCGGGCGATGAGCCTCGAACCGAGGTTGCCGATCGCGGTGTACGTGTTCCAGCCGCCGCCGACGCGGACGCGCGGCTTGAAGGGGGCGTCCGGGTTCCTGGAGCCCTCGTAGAACCAGAGGACACCGGCCTTGTCCCGGGCCACGAGGTCGCCCTCGCCCGACGCGGTCCGATTTCCGAGCGGGGTGATCGAGGTGTAGGTGTTCCAGCCGCCGCCGATGCGCTCGCGAGCCTTGAGCGGCTTGTCGGGGAGGCCCGTGCCCTCGTACTGCCAGAGCACCCCCGCCTTGTCGCGGGCGAGCACCGTGGTGCGCAGGCCGGGCGCCGGGGTGTTGTGGGCGAACCGGAAGCCCACGGGTCCGCTCGCGAGGTCGGGGGCGCCTCCGGCGCCCACTTCGAGGGTGCCGGTGACGTCCTTCCAGCGGCGGGCGTCGTGGCCGGACTCGATGCGGATGTCGTAGGTGATCGTGGGTGCGGCCTCGGTGACCGGCATCGTGGCCACGTGCGGACCCTTGTTGAGCCCGCCCGCCGGTTCCTTCAGGGGGCAGGGCTGGAACGGGCCTCCGTCGACCGAGCAGGACGGCCTGATGTCCCACGAGAGGGGATACCTGTCGCCGTTCACGAAGTCCCAGGTGATCGGAAGGAGAAGTCGCGCCTTCACGGGGCCGCTCGCGCCCTCCGGCAGGGTGACGGTGACGCGGGTGGTCACCACCTCCTCGCCCGAGGGCACCACCAGCGGGCCGCCCTCCTGGACGACCGTGCCGGTCCCCGTCGTCCCCCCGGCCGTCGGGGACGGAGTGACGGCGACCGCCGCCGCCCCTCCCAGTGCGGCGGGGGTGATTCCGGCGGCCAGGGCCGCCACGATCGCCACGGCCACGCGTCGCGTACGTGCCACTTGTCTCCCCTTCGGTTCGTTCTCGGTTCGTTCGGGCAGCGGTTCACGCGTCTGACCTCCGTTGGGGCCGGAGGGTTGCACCGGAGCGGCCCCGGATCCCAACCACGGTTCGAGTGCGCGCACTTGACCACCGTTCAGTTCGAAATGGCGCTCGGCTACTGTGTCGCCCATGCAGGGGGAACCGGATCACAACTCCAGTCTGGACAGTTTGAGCGGCAGCGGGGCAATGCCGCTGGAGTCGGGCGACCCCCGGCAGATCGGGGCGTTCAGGCTTCTCGGTGTGCTCGGGTCGGGCGGCATGGGGAGGGTCTATCTCGGCGCCGTGCCGGGGAAGTTCGCGGCGGTGAAGCGGGTGCTGCCCATGCTCGCCGAGGACGTGGACTTCCTCCGTCACTTCGGGCACGAGCTCGACAACCTCGCCCGGTTGCCCGCCGGCGCGAACACCAAGCTCCTCGCCAGCGACCGGACGGCGAAGCCGCCGTGGTTCGCGACCGAGTTCATCCCGGGGATCACCCTCAACGAGGCCATCCGCCTGCACGGCGGCCCGCTCCCCGGCGAGGCCCTCTGGCGGCTGCTGCGCGAGGCGGCGGCCGGGCTCGGCGTCGTCCACGGCGCCGACATGGTGCACCGCGACCTCAAGCCGTCCAACGTCATGCTCACCTCCTCCGGGCTCTCGCTCATCGACTTCGGCGTGGCCCGCGCCGCCGACCAGAGCCGGCTCACCAAGACCGGCATGGTCATCGGCACGCCCGCCTACATGGCGCCCGAGCAGGCCGTCGCCGACCGGCGGCTGACCGGCGCCGCCGACGTCTTCGCCCTCGGCAGCCTCCTCCTGTACGCGGCGAACGGGCGGCCGCCCTTCGGCGACGGCTCCGGCCCCGACCTTCTCTACCGGGTCGTCCACGGCGAGCCGGACTTCGGCCGGCTCACGGAGTCCGAGCCGGAGCTCGCCGAGCTCCTCCGGAGCTGTCTCGCCAAGGACCCGGACGACCGACCGACCGCCGCCGAGCTGGTGGAGCGGGCCTCCGAGCACGCCGAGGGCGTCCTCTGGCCCGCCGCCGTCGGCGCACGCATAGCCGAGCGGGCCGCCTTCGCCGCCGAGACGCCCTCCGCCGAGCATCTGGCGGAGCTGGCGAAGGCCGAGCCCGCCGAGGACGTCGCCACGGCGCCCCTCACCCCGCAGGCGAAGGTGGCGGAGCCCGCGACCGCCTCGCCCGATCCGCTCGCCGTCACCGGTCCCGGCGCCCGGGGCCCGCGCGAGAGGCGGCGGAACCGTTTCGTCATGCTGGCCGTGCCCGTCGTCGTGGCGACCGGCACCACCCTGACCGTCGCCCTCGGCCCGTACGAGATCGGCCGCCTCGGCGCCGCCCCCGGCACCTCCTCGTCGCCGTCCGCCGTGGCCTCGCAGCCGGCGAACGTACCGCCGCCGTCGGCGACACCCGGGTCCCCGTCCGCCAAGACCCCGCCGGGCTCCAAGCCGCCCTCGTCCAAGCCGCCCGGCTCCTCCCCCGGCGCACCGGTCCCGCCGCCGCCCGCGAACGGCGGTGGCGGCGGCGACGTGGGCGGCGGCGACGTGGGCGGAACCGGCATCCAGCCCGGTGGTGTCGGCGGCGGTGGCGGAGACGGCTCCGGCGGGGGCACCACCCCCTCCGACCCGTCCGGCGGCGGTGGCTCCGACGCCTCCGGCGGCGGCACGACGACCCGTCCGCCCACACAGCCCCGTCCGACGCAGACCACCAAGAAGCCCGCGCCCCCGCCGACGAGCGGCGGCGGCGGTTCGGCGCCCTCGGGGACGTACTCCCTGGAGAACGGGTCCACCGGCAACTGCATGGCGGAGTTCAACGGGGGGTTCGGCCCCCTCGTCACCTCCGCCGCGTGCGGCTCCCAGGGGAACGGCACGTACTGGTACTCCTGGACCTACTCCCCCGGAGCGAACGGCACCTTCCGCCTGATCAACAGGACGAGCGGACGCTGCCTCCAGCCGGCCGGCAACACCACGGTCACCACCGTCGCGTGCAGCGGCTCGTCACTGCAGTCCTGGAAGGTCCTCTCCTCGACTTCCGCCGGGCGGACCTTCAGGAACATGAGCGACGGGAAGTGTCTGACAGCCGGGTCGTTCGTCATGACGTACACCTGTGGCGGCGCCGAGAGCAGTCAGGTGTGGCGGAACATCTCAGCCCTCTGAGCCCTCCACCGCGGGCCTGAACACGGGGACGGTCACGTCCCCGTCCCGCCGGAAGGCGACCTCCAGCGCCATCCCGACCCGGAGGTCGCCCCCGCCCGCGCCCCCGCTCCCGTCCGCGTCCCCCCTCCCGGCCCCGCCCCCTCCCAGGTCCACGCCCACGACCTCCGTCATCATGCGCGGGCCCTCGGCGAGATCGACGACGGCCGCGACGTACGGGACGCGCTCACCGAAGGGCGGGAGGTCGTTCCGGTGGACGACCGACCAGGTGTAGAGGGTGGCCCGGCCGCTCGCCCGCTCCCAGCCGACGTCCTCGCTCCAGCAGTGCGGGCAGAACTCGCGCGGGTAGTGGTGGACCCGGTCGCAGGCCGCGCAGCGGCGCAGCAGCAGGTGCCCGTCGGCGGCGGCGTCCCAGTAGGGGCGGGTGAAGGCGTCGACGTCCGGGGTCGCCGTCATCGGAAGAGTCCGATCGCGTGGTCGAGGGACCAGGTCTGCCAGGACATCGCGAAGAGGGCGACGAGGGAGATGAGCGCCATCATCGCGTTCTGCCCCTGCTCGGCCCAGTCGTGGATCATGAGGACGAGGTAGAGGAGGTTGAGGAGCAGGCCGCCGACCAGGGCGACGGGGGTCAGGAAGCCGACGACCAGACCCAGCCCGAGGGCGAGTTCGGCGTAGACGACGACGTACGCCATGAGCTTGGGGCGCGGGGCGACGACGGCGTCGAAGCCCTTCCTGACCGGGGACCACCTGTGCCCGCCGGCGATGTCGGCGGCCCAGGCGATGCCGGTGCCGCGCTCGAACCAGCCCTTCCTGTCCTTGTGGCGCCAGCTCTCCAGCCACCACAGGCCGAGGCCGATGCGGAGGACGGCGAGCCATTCGGCGCCGGTGAGCCAGACGGTCTGCATGCGCGTCCCCTCGACGAGCCGGATCTGACGGTACGTCAGTTCAGCGCAGGCCGGCCCCGCGCGCAAGAGGCGGGCACGGAAGGGAAGGGCGGGCCCGGCCCCTTGAGCGAAGAACGGACGCGGCCCCTGAAGCGGGGGACGGGCGCGGGCGCGGCGGCGGGACATCGGCGGGCGTGACCGATTCGCAACCGAAATCCCTCTCCGTCGAGACCCACTACGTGTACACGTCATTACGCTCAGCATTCATGGCCACCACCCCCCAGCACTCCCCCGCCCACCCCGTCTACGTCATCGGCGGCGGCCCCGGCGGACTCGCGGTCGCCGCCGCCCTGCGCGAGCGGGGCGTGCGGGCCGTCGTCCTGGAGAAGTCCGACGCCGTCGGCGCCTCCTGGCGCGCCCACTACGACCGGCTGCGCCTGCACACCACCCGACGCCTCTCCGCCCTCCCCGGCCTCCGGATACCGCGCTCCTTCGGACGCTGGGTCGCCCGCGCGGACGTCGTGCGCTACCTGGAGAAGTACGCCGAGAAGCACGAGCTGGAGGTCGTCACCGGCGTCGAGGTCTTCCGCGTCGAGCGGTCCGAGGGAGAGTGGGTCCTGCACGCCACCGGCGGGCGGCGGCTCGTCGGCCGCGCGGTCGTCGTGGCCACCGGGTTCAACCACACCCCGCGCCTGCCCGAGTGGCCCGGCCGCGACACGTACGGGGGCGAGCTGAGCCACGCCCGGACCTACCGCAACCCGGAGCCGTACGCCGGGAAGGACGTCCTCGTCGTCGGCGTCGGCAACACCGGGGCCGAGATCGCGGCCGACCTCGCCGAGGGCGGCGCGAAGCGGGTGCGGCTCGCGGTGCGGACGGTCCCGCACATCGTGAGGCGCACGACGGCCGGCTGGCCCGCGCAGCGCACCGGCATCCTCGTGCGCCGGCTGCCGAGGGCCCTCGTCGACCGGATGGGCGCCGTGATGGCCCGCGTCGGGACACCGGACCTCTCGGCGTACGGGCTGCCCCGGCCGGACACGGGCCTCGCGACGCGCATGCGCGAGGGCGCGGTGCCGGTGCAGGACGTGGGCCTGATAGACGCCGTACGGACGGGGAAGGTCGAGATCGTGCCCGCCGTCGAGGCCTTCGAGGGCGGCGAGGTGGTCCTCGCCGACGGGACCCGGATCTCCCCGGACGCGGTGATCGCGGCGACCGGCTACCGGCGCGCCCTGGAGCCGCTCGTCGGCCACCTGGACGTCCTCGACGGGCGCGGACGGCCGGTCGTGCACGGGGCGCGCTGCCCGCGCGAGGCGCCCGGCCTGTACTTCACGGGCTTCACGAACCCGATCAGCGGGATGTTCCGCGAGCTGGCGATCGACGCGGAGAGGATCGCACGGCGGATCGCCCGCGCGCGCGGCGCGTCCCGGAGCTGACGTGGCGGCGCCCCGCCCCCCAGGGGATGCGGGGCGGGGCACCTGGTGATCCCGGGGGTACGGGATCGGCGTGCGGGCCGGGCCGGCGTGCCGGCTCGGCTCCGGGGTCGCGGCCGGGTCAGAGCGCGGTGAGGCCGTTCCAGCCCCAGCCGATCTTCACCCGGCCCTTCAGTCCGCCCTTGCCGTCGCCGTCGTAGCGCCACAGGACACCGGCGGTGTCACGGGCGACCACGTCGGGGATCCGGTCGCCGGTGAGGTCGCCGACGCCGGCCAGGGTCAGGTTCTTCCAGCCGTGGCCGATCTTGTGGCGGCCGCCCCGCTCGTAGCGGTAGAGGTCGCCGTTCGGGGTCTGGGCGAGGTAGTTCTGGTAGCCGCTCGCCGTGAGCGCGCCGACGCCCGTCAGGCGGTAGCCCTGGTAGCCGTACCCGGCCTTCTGGCGGGCCTGGAGGCCGCCGTGGCCGTCGCCCGCGTACGTCCAGAGGTTGCCCGAGGGGTCGATGGCGAGGACGTCGGGGAAGCCGTCGCCGGTCAGGTCGCCGACGCCGGTCAGCTTGAGGTCCTTCCAGCCGCCGGCGCCGATCCGCACCTTGTTGGCGAAGCCGTACGGGTCCCCGTCGAGCCGCCAGAGGCCGCCGACGGCGTCCTGTCCGATCAGGTCGGGCCGGCCGTCGCCGCTGAGGTCGCCCGCGGCGGTGAAGCGGTAGCCCTTCCAGCCCCAGCCGACCTTCACGCGGGCTTCGAGGGTGCCCGCGCCGGTGCCCTCGTAACGGAACTGCTCGCCCGCGCCGTTCACGGCGAGGACGTCGGAGAGGCCGTCGTCGGTGAAGTCGTGGCGGAAGGTGCCGTGGGTGTTCCAGCCGCGCGGCGGGGCCCAGGAGACGTCGGAGGCGGTGGCGCCGGGTGCCGAGAGGACCTTGGGCGTGCTGCCGGGCGCGGTGGCACTGCTGACGGTCGCCTTCTGCTCCGTACCGCCGGAGAGGTACGCGACCTGGGAGCCGTCGGGGGACCACTCCGGGAGCAGGACGTTCTGGTCGCGGGTGAGCGCGTACTCGTTCCCGCCGTCCAGGACGCGGGCGCGCACGTCGTACGAGCCGCCGACGGAGGACGCGAAGACGATCCGCCCGCCGTCGGGCGAGAACGTCGGGTGCAGCCCCTGGGTGACGGGCTTCGGGGCGCCGCCCGTGCGCGGGTCCCAGATGTGGACGGTGCTGCCGCGCAGGAAGGTGACGCGTCCGTCCCAGGCCACGTCGACCTGGGTGTCCCAGGTCTGCTCGGGGGTGGGGAAGACGAAGCCGAGGCCGGTGCCGTCGGCGTTGACGCGCATGATGCGCAGGTTGCTGTGGCCCGGCCTGGCCCGGAAGCTCAGGTAGAGCTGCTTGCCGTCGGGGGTCCAGTCGAGGCCGTCGAGCCAGCCGGCGGGCTCGTCGACGTCCAGGCGGAGCGGGCGCGCGTTCGTGCCGTCGGCGTCGGCGACCCAGATGTCGGCGTAGCCGTCGTTGCTGATGAAGGCCATGCGCCGGCCGTCGGGCGAGTACGTGACGTCGGTGATCTCCGCCTTGGGGAGATTCGGGCCGGTGGGCACGAGGACACGACGGTCGCTGCCGTCGGTGTTGACCGTGACGACGCTGCTGTGGCGGACGCCGTCGACGTCCTTGTACTCGGTGAAGACCACGCGGGGCTTCGGCGCGCCGTCGGCGGCCTGGGCCGGTGCCGCCGTGACGGCGGTGAGCGCGGCGGAGGACGCGAGCACGGCCAGGGCCGTGCCGAGGGCGCGACGACGGCCACGCGAGCCGGTGGCGCGGGTGGTGCGGTTCAAGAGGCCCCCCTGGGCTGATCGGCGGACGTGATCGTTCGTGTCGTCCAGAGGGTGGGACAGCACGGTGACCCGAATGGTTGTACGGAGTCGACCGACTTGATCCGGACACCCTGGCCGGTCCCGTCCCCGGGACGGCCGGATCCGACTTCACCCTGGCGGCCGGATCCAGCTTCCCCCGGGTGGCCGGATCGGATTTCTCCCAGGTGGCCTGATCCCGCTTCCCCACGCACGACCATTCCTGACTGGCCGTCAGTTCTGTAATCTGACTGAGCGTCAGGTGTATACGGATGGGTGAAGGGCGGGCGGAACACATGCTTGGATCGACTCACGGCACCTTCACCACCGATCTCCGCGCCCGCGTGGTCGCCTGCGGCGACGCACCCCGGGCCACCGTGCACGGTGTCACCGCCGCCCCCGGCGACCAGGACGTCAGCGGACGCCCGCTGCACGCCCCCGTACCCGACCTCGACCGGTTCTTCCGGCCCGAGTCCGTCGCCGTCGTCGGCGCCTCCGACACCGAGGGGCGGCCCAACACCGGGATCACCCGGCAGCTGCTCGCCTGGGCCGAGCGGGTCGGCGCCCGGCTCGTGCCCGTCCACCCCACCCGTACCAGCGTGTTCGGGATCGACTGCGTGCCCTCCGTCTCCGCGCTCGCCGAGCCCGTCGACCTCGCCGTCCTCCTCGTCGCCGACCCGCTCCCCGTCATCGAGGAACTCGCCGAGACCAAGGTGAAGTTCGCGGTCGCCTTCGCCTCCGGCTTCGCCGAGACCGGTGCGGCGGGCGCCGCCGCGCAGGAACGTCTCGCCGCCGCCGTACGCCGCTCGGGGCTCCGCCTCCTCGGCCCCAACACCAACCTCAACGCCTTCGAGCGCTTCCGCGACGACCTCGACGGTCCCGCCGTCGCCCTCATCACCCAGTCCGGCCACCAGGGGCGGCCCGTCTTCACCCTCCAGGAGCTCGGCGTCCGCCTCTCGCACTGGGCGCCCACCGGCAACGAGGCCGACCTGGAGACCGCCGACTTCCTCTCGTACTTCGCCGGACGGCCCGAGGTCGGCGCCATCGCCTGTTACGTCGAGGGGCTGAAGGACGGCCGTTCCTTCCTCCTCGCCGCCGACCGGGCCGCCCGCCACGGCGTCCCGGTCGTCGCCGTGAAGGTCGGCCGCACCGAGACCGGGGCCCGTACCGCCGCCTCCCACACCGGCAAGCTCACCGGCGCCGACCAGGTCGTCGACGCGGCCATGCGCCAGTACGGCGTGATCCGGGTCGACGGGCTCGACCAGCTCCAGGACACCGCGGCCCTGCTCGCCCGCGCCCGCCGGCCGCGCGCCGACGGCGTCGTCGTCTACTCGATCTCCGGCGGCACCGGCGCCCACTTCGCCGACCTCGCCACGGCGGCCGGACTCGACCTGCCCACCCTGCCGCAGGCCAAGCAGGACGAACTCCACCAGTGGATACCGCCGTACCTGAACGTCGCCAACCCCGTCGACAACGGCGGCCACCCGGTGGGCGACTGGCGGGGCCGGAAGATCATCGACGCGATCCTCGCCGACCCCTCCGTCGGCGTCCTCGTCTGTCCCATCACCGGTCCGTTCCCGCCCATGAGCGACAAGCTCGCCCAGGACCTGGTCGACGCCGCCGAGGCGACGGACAAACTGGTGTGCGTGGTCTGGGGCTCGCCGGTCGGTACGGAGGAGGCGTACCGCACGACCCTCCTCGGCTCCTCCCGCGTCGCCACCTTCCGCACCTTCTCCAACTGCATCGGGGCGGTGAAGGCCTACCTCGACCACCACCGCTTCAGCGCCGGATACCGCTCCCCCTTCGACGAGGCGCCCCGCACCCCCTCCCCCTCCTTCCGCAAGGCCCAGGCCCTCATGCGGCCCGGCCGGCGGCTCAGCGAGCACGCGGCGAAGCAGCTCCTGCGGGCGTACGGGATACGGGTACCGCGCGAGCAGCTCGTCACCAGCGCCGCGGCGGCCGTCCGCGCCGCCGGACTCGTCGGCTACCCGGTGGTGATGAAGGCCTCCGGCGCGCAGCTCGCCCACAAGACCGAGCTGGGCCTGGTCAAGGTCGGGCTCACCTCCGCGAGCCAGGTCCGGGACGCGTACCGCGAACTCACCGACATAGCCCGCTTCGAGTCGATCGACCTCGACGGCATCCTCGTCTGTCAGATGGTCGGGCGCGGGGTCGAGATGGTGGTGGGGGTGACCCGCGACGACCTGTTCGGCCCGACGGTCACCGTCGGCCTCGGCGGGGTGCTGGTGGAGGTCCTCGACGACACGGCCGTCCGCGTCCCGCCGTTCGAGGAGCGCGAGGCCCGGTCGATGCTCGCCGAACTGCGGGGCAGGGCCCTCCTCGACGGTGTACGGGGTGCGCCGCCGGCCGACGTGGACGCGCTCGTCGAAGTCGTCCTGCGGGTGCAGCGGATGGCCCTCGAACTCGACGGCGACCTCGCCGAACTCGACATCAACCCGCTGATGGTGCTGCCGCGCGGGCAGGGCGCGGTGGCCCTGGACGCGCTGGCCGTCTGTCGCTGAGGAGACTCGCCATGGCCGATGTACTGCACACCGTCGAGAACGGCGTCTCGTGGATCACGCTCAACCGCCCCGAGGCGATGAACGCGGTCACCTGGGACCAGCGGGAACGGATCATCGCCCTGCTCGACGAGGCCTCCGCCGACCCGGACGTCCGCGCGGTCGTCGTCACCGCCACCGGCCGGGGCTTCTGCGCGGGGGCCGACCTGCGGGGCGCGCCGCCGCTCGGCGACCGGGTCGCCGGGGACGTGGCGCGCACGCTACGGCGCGGGGCCCAGCGCTTCGTCGGAGCCGTACTGGACTGCGAGAAGCCGGTGATCGCGGCGGTGAACGGGACGGCGGCGGGCATCGGGGCGCATCTCGCCCTCGCGTGCGACCTGGTGCTCGCGTCGGAATCGGCCCGGTTCATCGAGGTGTTCGTCCGCCGTGGGCTCGTCCCGGACGGCGGCGGCGCGTACCTCCTGCCCCGGCTGATCGGTCCGCAGCGGGCGAAGGAGCTGATGTTCTTCGGGGACGCGGTGACGGCGGCGGAGGCGCGGGAGCTGGGCCTGGTGAACCGGGTGGTCCCGGCGGAGGAGCTGGAGAAGACGGCCCGCACCTGGGCGGAACGCCTCGCCCAGGGCCCGACTCGCGCCCTCGCCCTGACGAAGCAGCTGGTGAACGCGTCCCTGGACACGGACCGCGCGACGGCGTTCGCGGCGGAGGCGACGGCGCAGGAGATCAACATGACGACGCGGGACGCGCGCGAGGGGGTGGCGAGCTTCGTGGAGCGCCGGGAGGCGCGGTACGAGGGGCGGTAGCGGAGCATGTCCTACCGGAGCCCTATGGTGTGAGCCGCATATGCCACACACTGCCGCTCCGGGGGGAACGGAATGCTCAACTCCGCGCTTTCGCGCACAAGATCCCGAAGATCCGGAAGATCCCTTCTTCTGGTTTCCGCCCTGCTCACCGCACTGCTGAGCCCGATGCTCCCTGCGGGGACGGCACTGGCGGCCGCGCCCGCCGCCCAGGACGCGGACGGCGCGGGCGACTGCCTGCCCTTCCCCGCCGGCGACTTCGGCGCGGACCCGGCCGGGGTCACCGTGCCGGCCGGCAGCCCCGACACCTGCCTGACGATCCCGGCGGACGAACACTCCACCCGCGAGCTGCTCACCACCACCGTGGACGACTACTCCTACGGCTTCAGCGTCCTCGACGAGAGCGGCACGACGGTCTGCGGGTTCATCGAATGGGGAAGCTCCCCGGAGGGCTGCACCCTGACGCCCGGTGAGGCGTACACCGTCCTCGTCCCCGGGGGCTTCCCCTGGGACCAGACCCTCGTACGCCGGGACATCACCGCCGCCGCGGGTGGCTGTGTCGACACCCCGGCCGGCAAGGTCGGCGCCCCGTCCGCCGAGGGCGTCCCGGCCTCGTCCGACGACTACGTCTGCCACCGGGTGACCACGTCCGACGCCCGGGACACCCTGCACCTGAACGCCCGCGACACCTCGGCCGGTCTCGCGACCGGGTTCGCGGTGTACGACGCCGACGGCGAGGTCGCCTGCGAGGACGCGATCTCCGGCTGCGCCGTCACCGGCTCCACCACCTACCGGGCGATCGTCCACGTCGGGAACGGCGACACCACCGCCCCCGTCTACCGCCTGGACGCCGTCCGAGTCGGCACCGCCGCCGGCCCCGCGCCGGAGTGCGCGAAGGTCCCGGACGTCACCTACGGCTTCCAGGTCTCCGGCACGCTGTCCGAACAGCGTCCGACCCTCTGCGCGGTGCTCCCCACGGCCTCGAACGACTGGCTGAAGCTGTCGTTCGCGCCGGAGCGGGAGCTCCACGAGTCGCCGACTCCCTGGCTGTACGACGGGTCGACCCGGCAGAACGCCTGCACTCCCCTGCGCGGCGGCGGCTACCACGACTGCCGAGTGCCGGCCGAGGAGGACTACGAGTACATCGCCCGGCCCACCACCCTCGTGATCGGGCTGCCGTCGGTTCCCTCGCAGGCACCCGTCGAGGTGCGGGCCACGGCCCACTGCCCGAGCCGCTGCGGCACCGTGTCCCCCACCGTCACCGCCGTCACCCCCGGCACCGTGGGCGCCGGGAAGGTCACGATGAGGGTCACCGGTGCGGCCCTGCACGAGAAGGACGTCGTCGAGGTCTCCGGCAGCGGCTACCGCGCCCGGTCGACGACGGTCTCCGTCGCCCCCGACCGTCGGAGCATGGACGTCTCGCTGGACCTGACGAGCGCGCCGCGCACCGCGCTGAACCTGAGCGTGGTCACGCACGACGGGGACACGTACCAGCGCGGCCGGGTCACCGTCGTCGCCCCGATCCGGGCCACCGCCGTCCCCACCGTCACCGGCACCGCCGTCGTCGGCGGCAAGGTGACGGCGAAGGCCGGGACCTGGACGCCCGCCGCCGACGCGTACACGTACCAGTGGCGGTCCGGCGGCGTCGCCATCGCGGGGGCCACGGCCGCCACGTACACGCTGCCGTCGACGCTCTTCGGCAAGCAGCTGTCCGTGGCGGTGACCGCCCGCAAGGCCGGGCACCCGGTCGTCACGGCGGTCAGCGGGTCCGTGGTGGTGAAGGGCCTCGCGCCCAAGCCGACCAAGGTGCCGTACATGTCCGGTGCCACCCGGGTGGGGGACAGGCTGACGGCTGTGGCCGGCACCTGGTCGCCCGCGCCGACCTCGTACGCCTACCAGTGGCGGGCGAACGGCGTGGCGATCGCGGGCGCGACCGGTTCGACGTATGTCGTCCCCGCGTCCGTCGTCGGCAGGAAGCTCACCGTGACCGTGACGGCGCACCGCACCGGGCACCTGAGCGGCGCCCACACGACGGTCGGCTACACCGTCGCCGCGGGCCTCGCGCCGAAGGCCACCACGGCCCCCTACCTCACCGGCACCGTCAAGGTCGGGCGGACGCTCACCCTGAACCGGGGGACGTGGACGCCGGCGCCGAGCTCGTACACGTACCAGTGGTACGCGAACGGGCGGGCGATCAGCGGGGCGACGCGGACGACGCTCACGCTGGCCACGGCCCAGCGCGGGGCGAAGATCACCGTCAGGGTGACCGCCTACCGGACCGGGCACACGGCGGGTGTCGCCTGGACCCGGTCGACGGGGGCCGTCGCCGGCTGAGTCACGACCTGGAAGCCCCCGGGGGCGGCGGCCGGACCGTCACCCCCGGGGGCTTCCTATCTGACGACCCGTCAGCTTCAATGAACGGATGATGGGACACGCGGGGATGGCGGCCACCGCCGTACGACACCTGAGAGCGGCCGGTTCACCGACGGCCGTGGAACCACTGCCCCGGCCGGCACTGCGCGCGGTACGGGAGGACGAGCGACCGCCCGTCGAACCCGCCGAGTTCCGCCGCGTCCTCGGCCACTTCGCGAGCGGCGTCACGCTCGTGACCGCCCTCGACGGCGAAGGACCGGCCGGGTTCGCCTGCCAGTCCTTCGCCTCCCTCTCCCTCGACCCGCCCCTGGTCGCCTTCATGGTCGCCCGCACGTCGACGACCTGGCCCCGGATCGCGGCGGCGGGCACCTTCTGCGTCAACATCCTCGGCGCCGACCAGGGCCCGCTGTGCCGGTCCTTCGCCGTGAGCGGCGCGGACAAGTTCGCGGGCGTGGACTGGGTTCCGGCCCCGGCCACGGGCTCCCCGCGGCTGCCCGCCGCCCCCGCCTGGCTGGACTGCGCGATCACCGCCGTCCACACCGGGGGCGACCACCTGATCGTGGTGGGCCGCGTGGAGGCCCTCGGCGCGGCCGAGGACGGGGATCCGCTGCTGTTCCACCGGGGGAGGTTCGGGCGGCTGAGCGGGTAGGCCTGTGCTTCAGGCCTCGATGACGCCCGCGTACAGGCCCGCCGCGCCGAGCAGGTACACGGTCAGCACCGCGACCGTCCCCCACACCAGCAGCACGACGAACGAGCCCCGCCGGGCGTGGCGCGTGACGAGGACCGCCACCGCCAGGCACACCGCGCCCACCAGCCAGCCGGGCGCGCCGAACAGCGGCCACGCCAGGGCCCCGGCCGCGGTCGAGAGCAGCAACTGCCAGCCCGTCGCGCGCCCGCCCAGCCGGCGCGTCAGCCGCTCGCCGAGGAGCACGGCCGGCAGGACGAGGAACGCGGAGACCGCGACGGCCGGAACCAGTGCCAGCACCATCAGGAACGGGAGCGCGAGGAGCGTCAGCGCGCTGACACGCTCCTCCCCCGGCTCCGCCTGCCCCGGGTCCCCGAACAGCGCGAGCAGTAGCAGTGCCAGCGCCGCTTCCAGGGCCAGCGCCAGCACCGAGACCCACAGCATCCGGAGGGTCGTACGCCCCTCGCCGCGCACCTTCCCGGCACCTTCCGCGGGACCGCTCATCGACGATCACCCCCCGGCGGTCATCATGCTCCCGCCGGTGACGGCGCCTCCGTCCGGGGTCGCCTGATCACCAGCGCCATCAGGGCAGCCGCCGCGCACAGCGCGCCCGACGCGTACCAGACGAGGTCGTACGTGCCGAAGACGTCGCGGGCCACGCCGCCCGCGAAGGCGACCACCGCCGCGCCCACCTGGTGGGAGGCGAGGACCCAGCCGAAGACGATCGCCGAGTCCTCGCCGTAGTGCTCGCGGCACAGCGCGATCGTCGGCGGCACCGTGGCCACCCAGTCCAGGCCGTAGAAGACGATGAAGAACAGCATCGGCGGGTGCACGGTGGGCGCGAGCAGCAGCGGCAGGAAGAGGAGCGAGATGCCGCGCAGCGCGTAGTAGACGGCCAGCAGGCGGCGCGTCTCGAAGCGGTCGGTGAACCAGCCCGAGGCGATCGTGCCGACGACGTCGAAGACGCCGATGACGGCGAGCAGTCCGGCCGCCGCCGTGACCGGCATCCCGTGGTCGTGGGCGGCGGGCACGAAGTGCGTCTTGACCAGGCCGTTCGTGGACGCGCCACAGATCGCGAAGGTGCCCGCGAGGAGCCAGAAGGGGCCGGTGCGGGCCGCCTTGAACAGGACGGTGACCGCGCGGCGGGCCGCGCCCGGGACCGGGGCGGGCTTGTCGGCGTACTCCCCGCCGTACGGCGCGAGCCGCACGTCCGCCGGGTGGTCGCGCAGCAGCAGCCACACGAAGGGGACGACCGCGAGGGCGGCGAGCGCCACCGTCACGGCGGCGGGGCGCCAGCCGTGGTGCTCGACCAGCCAGGAGAGGAGGGGGAGGAAGACGAGCTGCCCGGAGGCCCCGGCCGCGGTGAGGATGCCGGTCACCAGGCCCCGGCGGGCGACGAACCACCGGTTGGTGACGGTCGCGGCGAAGGCGAGGGCCATGGAACCGCTGCCGAGGCCGACGAGGACGCCCCAGTAGAGGACGAGTTGCCAGGCGGCCGTCATCCACACGGTGAGGAGCGAGCCGACGGAGATGACCGTCAGGGCGACGGCGACGACCCGGCGGATGCCGAAGCGGTCCATGAGGGCGGCGGCGAAGGGGGCGGTGAGGCCGTAGAGGGCGAGGTTCACCGAGACGGCGAAGCCGATCGTGCCGCGCGACCAGTCGAACTCCTCGTGGAGCGGCTCGATCAGGAGGCCCGGGAGCGACGCGAAGGCGGCCGCGCCGATGATCGTGACGAAGGTGACCGCCGCGACGAACCAGGCGCGGTGGACACGGGACGTGCGGGGGGTACGGGGGGCCGGGCCGTCGGGCGTACGGGCGGGCGTCTCGGTTGTCTGGGCCATGCCACCGAGCATCCCGGCCCGCCCGCCCCCCGGCCATTGGCCCGGACGACAGCTTTCGAACGGATCGGGACATGGCAGCCCCTAAGAAGCCCACAACCCCCACCCCCGCCCCCGCCCCCTACACCCTCGGCAGCGTCCTGATCGGCCGCACCACCAGCAGCGCGCCCACCACGAGGACCGCGATCCCCGCCCCCGTGAGCAGTACCTCCTCCGTGCCGACCGCCGCCGCGACCGGCCCGGACAGCGTGCGGCCGACGCCCATCATCAGGAGCGAGCCGGCCACGTCGTACGCGTGCATCCGGTTCAACGCCTCCTGCGGTACGTGCGTCTGGACGGCCGTCGACCACATCACCAGCCAGAAGGCGAAGGCCGCCCCGCCGATGAACTGGCCGGCGCCGAGCAGCGCGACCGGTGCGCCGAGGCCGAGGAGGGCGAGGTTCACGGGGAGGCCGAGGAGGGCGACCGCTCCCGAGGCGAGGGGGCGGCGGGGGCGGAGCCGGAGGGCGAGCAGACCGCCGACGGCGCTGCCCGCCCCGTTGACGGCCATGAGCACGCCGTACGTGGCCGAGCCGTGGTCCTCGGTGACCAGGCTCGCGGTGAGCGGCACCATGGGTCCGGCGACGGTCAGCCCGTACACCGTCCAGATGGCGATCACCCCCCAGAGCCAGTTTCTGGCCCTGAACTCGCGCCAGCCGCCCGCGAGTTCCACCCCGAGGGAGTCGCGCTTCCGCGAGTCGGAGGGCAGCGGGGCCAGCCGCATGAGGGCGAGGCAGAGGGCGCTGACCGCGAAGGTGACGCCGTTGACGGCGAAGGCCGCGCCGGCGTTCCACGCGGCGACGAGCAGACCGGCGGCGGCCGGACCCGCCATGATCATGAGGGCTTCGACGACCCGGAGGACGGCGTTGGCGCGCTGCACGTCGGGGGCGATGCGGGGGATGGTGGAGGCGACGCCCGGCTGGAAGAGGGCGGCGCCGACACCGCTGAGGACGGAGAGCGTGTAGACCGCCCACAGGGGTGGGCTGCCGAGCGCGAAGGAGACGGCGAGGACGGCCGTGCCGGGCAGTCGCAGCAGGTCGGCGAGGATCATCATGCGACGGGCGGTGAACCGGTCGGCGAGGACGCCGCCGAAGAGGACGAAGAGCGCGAAGGCGGCCGTCCAGCCGCCGAGCGCGTAGCCGACGGTGGCGCCGGAGTGTCCGGCGCCGAGGAGCCCGGCGGCGAAGGCGACCGGGACCATGCCCTCGCCGAAGACGGCGACGGCCCGGGCGACGAAGAAGAGCCGGAAGGTACGGTTCCACAGTGCGGGCGGCCCGGCCGGGGCGGGAATCCGCTCCGCGGCCTCAGACTTGTACGTGTTGTCCTTCACGGACAGCTGACCTATCACCCAGGTGGTCTGGACCACCAGTGATTTTCCGACCACCCGCGCAGTTCCGGAGGGAGCACCGCCCGTGCCGTCGCGACCCCACCCGCCCGTGCCGTCCCCGTCGGCGCCGCCCGCGCCGACCGTGCCGGCGCCGCACCGCGTCGCCGTTCTCGCGCTGCCCGGCCTCCTCCCCTTCGAGCTGGGCATCCCGCACCGCATCTTCGGCCGCGCCCGGGACGCCGAGGGCCGCCTGCTCTACGAGATCGTCACCTGCGCCCCGGTCGCCGGGCCCGTCCCCACCGACGCCGACTTCTCCGTGCACGTGGAGCACGGCCCGGAGGTGCTCGCCACCGCCGACACCGTCGTCGTGCCGGCCTCGTACGAGCTCGGCCCGGTCTACGACGAGGGCAGGCTCACCGGGGAGTTGGCCGCAGCCCTGTCCCACATCCGGCCCGGCACGCGGCTCGTCTCCATCTGCACCGGCGGGTACGTGCTCGCCGCCGCCGGCTTCCTCGACGGCCGTCCGGCCACCACCCACTGGTCCTCCGCCGCGCACTTCCAGCGGCTCTTCCCGCGCGTACGCGTCGACGCGGACGTCCTGTTCGTCGACGACGGCGACGTCCTCACCTCGGCGGGCGTGGCCGCCGGGATCGACCTGTGCCTGCACATCGTGCGCCGCGACCACGGCACGGCCGTCGCCAACGACGTCGCCCGCAGGACCGTCGTACCGCCGCACCGGGACGGCGGCCAGGCGCAGTACATCGAACGGCCCCTGCCCGAGGCCGGCACCCACACCACGACCACCGCGCGGGCCTGGGCCCTCGCCCACCTCCACGAGCCGATCCAACTGCGGGACCTGGCCGAGAAGGAGGCGATGAGCATACGGACGTTCACCCGCCGCTTCCGCGACGAGGTCGGCGTCAGCCCCGGCCAGTGGCTCACCCAGCAGCGCGTCGAACGCGCCCGGCACCTCCTGGAGTCCACCGGGCTGCCCGTCGACCGGGTCGCGCGGGACGCGGGCTTCGGCACGGCCCAGTCGCTGCGGGTGCATCTGATGAGCGCGATCGGGGTGACGCCGACGTCCTACCGGCGCACCTTCCGGACGGCCGCCTCGGAGACCTCCCCCTGAGGTTCCGGTTCCTGCCGCACGAGCCGCCGCTCCCCCACCGCGCCGACCACCGTGAGCAGCACGGTCAGAGCGACCCCGCAGAGGATCGCCGTCGACGGCGCCACGACCTTGAGCAGGCCGCCCGCCAGGGTGCCGCTCGCCGCGTACCCGGCGCCGACGGCCGCGTACATCACCGAGTACCCGGCGGCGAGCGCGGACGGCGGCAGGAGCTGTCGCAGGGCCAGGTTCCGGGTGAGCATGGCGGGGGCCTGGAGGAGCCCGGCGGCGACCAGGGCCACCGCGATCGCCGCCGTCCACGGCAGGACGGCGACCAGGGCGACGCCCGAGGCGACCGCGAGGACCAGGACGAGCGACTGGACGGCCAGCGGGCCCGGCCAGTGCCCCCGCAGGCCGTAGAGGAACGCGCCGACCGCCGATCCGATCGAGAACCCGGCGAGCAGGGGGCCCGCCCAGCCGATGCCGATCCCGCGCTGTTCGAGGAGGGCGGGCAGGATCAGTTCGGCGAGCGCGAGCAGCGTCAGGCCGGCCGCCCCCAGGACGTACACCGGCCAGGCCCGCAGCAGCGACCGCCGCAGCGAGGTGCCGTCCTCCTTCGCGGCCTGCCGCCAGCCCTGCGGCAGCGCCCAGAGACCGGGGACGGACACGGCCATCAGCACCGCCATGAGCAGCAGGGGCACGGCGGGGTCGACGCCGAGCGCGAGACCGGCGGTGAGGGCGGGCGCGGCCGCCCAGATGCCGAAGGTCAGCACCGACTCCATGCTCATCGCCTGGGTGACGGCCCGCTCGGGGACCAGGCTGGTGAGGAGGGCCCGGAGCCCGCCGGGCACGGCGGCGGGCCCGGCGCCGGCGAGGAGGGCGAGGGCGGCGAGCACGACGGGATGCGCGTGCGGGGCGAGGCCCAGGCCCGCGAACCCGGCCGCCCCCACCGCGAGTCCGGCGACGAGCTGGGGCCGGGCCCGTTCGGCGTTCATCCGCAGGCCGAGGAGGGGTGCGGCGATGATCTCGCCGATGACGTACGCGGCGGCGAGCACCGCCCCGAGCGAGTACCCGCCGGGCCGCTCGCGCACCAGGAACACGAGCGCGAGCGGCGCCATGGCCACGGGGAGCCGTCCGGCGACGGTGACGGCCGACCAGACGAGGACGGGGCGGGTGGCGAGTTCGCGGTAGGACATGCCGAGGACCGTAACGACGTACGCCCCCGGTGCCCACCCTGTTTCGCCGGAGGACCGGGGTGCCGGGCCGCCGTGGTGCCCGGCCGCCGTGGTGCCCGGCCGGTCTCGCCGGAGGACCGGGGGGCCGGGCCGGTCTCGCCGGAGGACCGGGGGCCCGGCCGCCCCCGTTCCCGGCCGGTCTCGCCGGGGCCCCGGTCAGAAGGTCAGGACCCCCCGGGCGACCTTGCCCCGTTCGGCGTCCTCGACGGCCCGGGCGAACTCCTCCACCGGGTAGGTGACGGTGACGAGTTCGTCGAGGAGCAGCCCACCCGACAGGTACAGCTCGGCGTACAGCGGGATGTCCCGCTGCGGTCGGGAGGAGCCGTAGCGGCAGCCGAGGACCGACTTGTCGAGGAACATCGCGGCGGGCAGGAAGGTGGCCTCCGCCTTCGGCGCGGTCATGCCGAGGAGGATCGCCTGCCCGTGCCGGTCGAGGAGGTCGATGGCCGTCCGGACGAGCTCCGTGTGGCCGACGCACTCGAAGACGTGGTCGGCGCCGGTGGGCAGGATCTCCCGCACGCCGTCGGTGGAGGTGAGGAAGTGGGTCGCCCCGAAGCGGCGGGCCATCTCCTCCTTCGCCGGGTTGGTGTCGACGGCCACGATCGTCGGGGCGCCCGCGATCCGGGCGCCCTGGAGGACGTTGAGCCCGATGCCGCCGGTGCCGATGACGACGACGGTCTCGCCCCGGCCGACCCCGGCGCGGTTGAGGACGGCGCCGACGCCGGTGAGGACGCCGCAGCCCATGAGGGCGGCGGAGGTCAGCGGGATCTGCTCGGGGATCTTCACGGCCTGCACGGCCCTGACGACGGTCCGCTCGGCGAACGACGAGTTCGAGGCGAACTGGTAGAGGGGGCGGCCGTCCTGGGAGAACGGCCGCGTGGGCATCCCGATGGCCTTTCGGCACATGGTGGGCCGCCCCCGGTCGCAGTCGGCGCACGCGCCGCAGTTGGCGAGGGTGGAGAGGGCGACGTGGTCGCCGGGCCCGACGTGGGTGACGCCGGGGCCGACGGCCTCGACGACGCCGGCGCCCTCGTGCCCGAGGACGACGGGCACGGGGAAGGGGATCGTCCCGTCGACGACGGAGAGATCGCTGTGGCAGAGGCCGGCGGCGGCGATCCGCACGGACACCTCCCCCGCCCCGGGCGCCCGCACCTCCAGGTCGTCGACGACCTGGACCCGCTTCCCGTCGAACACCACGCCCCTCATGACGCCTCCCCCGTGCCGGCGTTGGGGCGGGCGCCCGCCGCGGCGGCCCGCGCCATCTCCTCCAGGCGGGTCAGCATCGGCATCGGGTCCACGCCCACCGTCCCCGGCAGGAAGTCCGCGATGCGTTCCGGGGTCCACGCGCCGCCTTCCGCGTAGCCCGCGCGGAGCTCCCTGGGCTGGGCCCAGACCGCGATCTTGGGGCCCGCGATCGTGTAGACCTGGCCGGTGATCCTCTCCTCCCGGGCCCGTTCGGAGAGCAGGTAGACGACGAGCGCCGCCACGTCCTCCGGTTCCCCGATCTCCTTGAGCTCCATGGGGACGTTCGCCGACATCCGGGTCCGCGCCACCGGCGCCACGGCGTTGGCGGTGACCCCGTACTTGTGGAGGCCGAGCGCCGCCGACCGTACGAGGGAGATGATCCCGCCCTTGGCCGCGGAGTAGTTGGCCTGGGCCACCGAGCCCTGGTGGTTGCCGCTCGTGAAGCCGATGAGGGTTCCGGTGCCCTGGCGGCGCATGACCGCCGAGGCCGCCCGGAAGACGGTGAAGGTGCCCTTGAGGTGGGTGGCGACGACCGGGTCCCACTCCTCCTCGGACATGTTGAAGAGCATCCGTTCGCGCAGGATGCCCGCCACGCAGACGACCCCGTCGAGTCGCCCGTACTCCGCGAGGGCGAGGTCGACGACCCGCTGTCCGCCCGCCATCGTCGAGATGTCGTCGGCGACCGCGACCGCCGTGCCGCCCGCGGCCTCGATCTCCTTCACGACGGAGAGCGCGATCTCCGAGGTCGGTTCGCCGCCTTCGATCGAGACCCCGTAGTCGTTGACGACGACCTTCGCGCCCTCCGCCGCGCAGGCGAGGGCGACGGCGCGGCCGATGCCCCGTCCCGCGCCCGTCACGGCGACGACCTTGCCAGCCAAGAAGTTCCCCACGCCCGGCCCCTTCCCGCAGTTTCTGACGGTCCGTTAGATTCTTGCGTCGTCAGGATTCTACGGTCCGTCAGTTACCGGTCCACAAGACCCCGGAGGCCCCCGATGTCTCTGCCCGCCGCATTCCACGAGATCGCCAAGCAGGTCAACAACTGGGGCCGCTGGGGCCAGGACGACGAGATCGGCACGCTCAACCTCGTCACGGACGAGGTCGTGCGGGACGCCGTCGCCACCGTCCGGTCCGGCCTCCGCGTCCCGCTCGCCGTCGACCTGAAGCAGGACGGCGTGCAGACCGGCATGATCCCCGGCCGGGTCAACCCGCTCCACGTCATGATCCAGGTCAACCAGGAGCTGTTCGGCCCCGGCACGGTCGCCACCAGCGACGACGCCGTGACCTTCGGCCTCCAGGCCGGCACCCACTGGGACGCCCTGACGCACGTCTCCCATTCGGGCCGCATCTACAACGGCCGGCCCGCCGACTCCATCACCCCGCACGGCCGCTCCGCGTTCAGCGGCATCCACACGGCCCGCCATCTCGTCTCGCGCGGCGTCCTGCTCGACGTGGCCGCCGCGAAGGGGGTGGAGCGGCTGCCGGGCGGCCACGCCGTCACCCCGGAGGACCTGGACGAGGCGGCCGAGTTCGGCGGGGTGACCGTCCGGTCCGGTGACGTCGTGCTCGTACGGACGGGTCAGATCCGGCTGTACCTGGCCGGGGACCGGCACGGGTACGCCTTCCCGTCACCCGGCCTGTCGGTCCGTACGCCGGAGTGGTTCCACGCCCGGGACGTCGCGGCCGTCGCCAACGACACCCTCACCTTCGAGATCTTCCCGCCCGAGATCGAGGACCTGTGGCTGCCCGTGCACGCCCTCGACCTGGTCGAGATGGGGATGCTCCAGGGGCAGAACTGGAATCTGGAATCTCTGTCCACAGCCTGTGCACAAGAGCGGCGCTACGCGTTCCTGCTCTCGGCGATGCCCGAACCCTTCGTCGGCGGCACGGGCACACCGGTGGCACCCGTCGCCGTCCTCTGACCCGGCCCCGGACGCGAAGGGACGGCGGCGCGCCCACGCCCACGCGCCCCGAGCGCGGCGCATGGGGGTCCCCCGCGGGCGAACCACCGCGGGGGAGCCGCCATCCGGCCACGACCCGCACACGCCGAGGGCCCCCGGCCCTCGGCTCCCCTCGCCGCGAATCGCTCATCCCAGGGTGGACAGAACCCCACGGATCGTCAACAGTGCACCCGTCCGGGCGACACCGACGCCCCGGTGGTCACCGACGCCCCCGGAACAGGTGAGGGCGCGACCGGAGCCCGGTCCACCTCGCACCAGATGCTCTTGCCCGCGCCCTCGGGCTGCCAGCCCCACCGGTCGGCGAGTCCGTCGACCAGTTCCAGGCCGCGCCCGTTGGTGTCCCCGCCCTTCGCGTGCCGGGGCCGCGGCGGTCGGTCGCTCGTGTCGGCGACCTCGACCCGCACCCCGCCCTCGGCCGCGAACAGCATCCGCAGCACGGCCGGACAGCCGGTGTGCACCACGGCGTTGGTCACGAGCTCGGAGATGATCAGCACCAGCGTCTCGGCCAGCGACTCGTCGTCCCCTATGCCCGATCCGGCGAGCCGCGACCGGGCCCATCTCCGGGCTCGCCCCACCTCCGCCGGGTCCGGCCCGACCTCCAACTGAACCTGAAGCACCTGCACCGTTCACACCATCCGAACCGGCGGACACATCGCCTCGCGCCTCACAGCCATCGACGCCCTAACGGAACGTGATTTCCTTGCGAGACAGCATGGTTGACGTACAGTCACCACAACAAGCGCTTCGGGCATATTCCAGCGCGAAGGAGTACGCGTGGTCCATACTGTGCGACGCGCGCCGCGAGGAGTCGAACAGGAGCGCGCACGGCGCCTCCCGGGGGCGCGAACGGCGCACATTCCCGGGCCCGGAGTCACCTCAGGGGCGACACCGGGACGATCCGGGTCAACGAGCACTCGCATCCCACGGAGCGTACCGGAGCCGGAGGCCGACTCCGGGCCGTGACGGCCGCGCCGCAGGACACAACCCGGTATCGACGTTCCGTGACCTCGCGAGCGCGAAGAGCCACCACCCCCTCACAGGCCGGCCGCGACCGCCTCCTCCGCCCGCGCGGCGGGCAGCCGCAGCTCGGCCCGCACCCAGGCCCGCTTGAGGTGCAGGTGGACGTCCGCCTCCCAGGTGAAGCCCATGCCTCCGTGCACCTGGAGGCAGTCGCGGGCGTTGCCGATCGCGGCCGTGTCGGCGAGGAGCTTGGCACCGGCGATCTCGACCGGGTCGACGGTGAGGGAGGCGGCGCGGACGGCGGCGCGGGCGAGTTCGGTCCGCACGAGCATCCCGGCGCAGAGGTGCTTGACGGCCTGGAACCCCCCGATGGCCTGTCCGAACTGCTCCCGCTCCCGGGCGTACGAGACGGCAGCCCCGGTGGTCGCCTCCGCGCTCCCGACCTGCTCGGCGGCGGTGAGCAGAGCGGCCGTCAGGTCCTCCGCCGGGTCCGGCGGAAGGTCCGTCCCCGCGTCCGACGCGGGGCCGCTCCGGCCGGGCACCCGGTGCAGCGGGGTCAGCGGGTCCACCGACCTCATCGGTACGGCGCCCTCCGCGTCCCCCCGCACCACGTCGGCCTCCTCCAGCCAGGGGACGAGCCCCTCCGCGACCTCGGTGACCACGACGGCCCCCTCCGCCGCCCCGGGGACGGAGCCTGCCGCCAGGTGTGTCGCCACCAGCGGCCCCGGCAGGAGCACCCGCCCGGCCTCCTCGAACACGAGGACGGCCTCCGGGAGGCCGAGCCCCACGCCGCCCTCCGCCTCGGGGAGCCGCAGGGCGAAGAACCCGGCGGCGCCGAGCTCACGCCACAGCTCCCGGTCCAGGGACGGCGCGTCGACGGCCGCCCGGAGCGCCGTCCGGTCGAAGCGGCCTTCGAGGAGGTCCCGTACGCCCCGGCGCAGGGCCCGCTGGTCCTCGGTGAGTCGGAAGTCCACGGGGGTCACCGGCCCTTCGGCAGGCCGAGGACGCGCTCGGCGACGATGTTGCGCTGGATCTGGGAGGTGCCGGCCGCGATCGTGTACGAGAGGGAGGAGAGCCGGTCCAGGGTCCAGTCGCGGCCGAGGTCGAGCGCGTCGGGGCCGAGGACGGCGGCGGCGGCCTCGTACAGCTCCTGGCGGGCGTGCGAGTAGTGGAGCTTGAAGACGGAGCCACCCGCGCCGGGGACGCCGCCGGTCGCCTGGGCCTCGCTGACGTTGGCCTGGACGATCCGCCACAGGGCCCCGAACTCGGCGGAGAGCCTGCCGAGACGGCGCCGCAGGACGGGATCGTCCCAGGTGCCGTTCTTCCGGGCCGCGCGGGCGAGTTCGCCGAGGAGGCGGCGGCAGGCGACGACCTCGCCGACGAAGGCGGTGCCGCGTTCGAAGGAGAGGGTCACCAGGGTGACCCGCCAGCCGTCGTTCTCCTCGCCCACCCGGTTGGCCACCGGCACCCGTACCTCGTCGAGGAAGACCTCCGCGAACTCCGTGGAGCCCGCGAGGGTGCGCAGCGGCCGCACGGTGATGCCGGGCGCGTCCATGGGCATGGCGAGCCAGGTGATGCCCCGGTGTCTGGAGGCCGCCCCCGGGTCGGTCCGGACGAGCAGCTCGCACCAGTCGGCGACCTCGGCGTGCGAGGTCCAGATCTTCTGGCCGCTGACGACGTACGCGTCCCCGTCCCGGACCGCCCGGGTGCGCAGGGAGGCGAGGTCGGAGCCGGCGCCGGGTTCGCTGAAGCCCTGGCACCAGACCTCGTCGCCGCGCAGCACCGGCGGCAGCCAGCGCTCGCGCTGCTCCGGTGTGCCCTCGGCGGCGATGGTCGGCCCGGCGTGGAGGAGGCCGACGAAGTTGGCGCCGACGTAGGGGGCCCCGGCGCGTTCGGTCTCCTCCAGGAAGACGAGCCGCTGGGTCGGGGAGGCGTCCCAGTGCACGTCGGCGTATCCGGCGTCGTGGAGCCTGCGCTGCCAGCCGCAGTCGTAGGCGCGGCGGGCCGGCCAGTCCAGCGGGTCGGGCCGCGCGGGGAGGGTGGGGAGGGTGGCGGTGAGCCACTCCCGCAGCCGGGCCCGGAACCCCTCCTCCTCGCCGGTGTACGTCAGGTCCATCGGGCGCGGTCCCGGTCGAGGTCGAGGCCGAGCATGCGGATGGCGTTGCCGCGCATGAGTTTGTAGACCGTCTCGTCGTCGAGGCCCCGGACGTGGTCGAGGGCGACCTCCTTGGTGTGCGGGAAGGTGGAGTCGACGTGCGGGTAGTCGGTCTCGAAGGTGGCGTTGTCGCGGCCGACGACGTCGAGCGAGGCGATGCCGTGCTTGTCGCGGAAGAAGCAGCAGAAGATCTGCCGGTAGTAGTACGTGGAGGGGGGCTCGGGGATCAGGTCGCGGACGCCGCCCCAGGCGCGGTGCTCCGCCCAGACGTCGTCGGCGCGCTCCAGGGCGTACGGGATCCACCCCATCTGGCCTTCGCTGTAGGCGAGCTTGAGCGTCGGGAACTTCACCAGGACCCCGCTGAACAGGAAGTCCATCATCGAGGCCATGGCGTTGTTGAAGCTGAGGGAGGCCTGGACGGCGGGCGGGGCGTCGGGGGAGGCGGCGGGCATCTGGCTGCTGGAGCCGATGTGCATGTTGACCACCGTGCCGGTCTCCTGGCAGACGGCGAAGAAGGGGTCCCAGTAGCCGGAGTGGATGGACGGCAGTCCGAGGTGGGTGGGGATCTCGGAGAAGGTGACGGCTCTGACCCCGCGGGCGGCGTTGCGCCGGATCTCGGCGACGGCGAGGTCGATGTCCCAGAGCGGGATGAGGCAGAGCGGGATGAGCCGCCCTCCGCTGTCCCCGCACCACTCCTCGACCATCCAGTCGTTGTAGGCGCGGACGCAGGCGAGGGCGACCTCCTTGTCGTGGGCCTCGGCGAAGGTCTGGCCGCAGAAGCGGGGGAAGGTGGGGAAGCAGAGGGAGGCCTCGACGTGGTTGAGGTCCATGTCCTCGAGGCGGGCGGCCGGGTCCCAGCAGCCGCGCCGCATCTCCTGCCGCGTGATGCCTTCGAGGGTCATGTCGTCGCGGTCGAAGCCGACGGCGGCGATGTTGCGCTTGTACGGGAACGTGAGGTCCTCGTAGATCCACCAGTCGGTGGGGGGGCCGTCGGGGTCCATCGTGATCCGGTACTTGCCGGCGACGTAGGCGAGCTCACCGATGCCGGCGGTGAGGGGCCGGGGCCCGCGGTCGCGGTACTTCTTCGGGAGCCAGGTCTCGAAGAGGTGGGCGGGCTCGATCACGTGGTCGTCGACACTGATGATGCGGGGCAGTTCCGTCATGACCCCTCCTTGGTCCGATGGCGTTTCCGACGGAGTTTCTGATGGACCGTCAGATACGGGTTGCGCATCAGGCTAGCCCCGCACCCCTGGACCGACAAGCGGGAGACCCTTACGCTCACCGCACTATCTGACGGAACGTCAGCCAGGAGGGGTACACGGATGACCGAGACCGCACACGCCCTGGGCGGGTCCCGCACGCTCTGGGAGCTCGTCGAACGCCGCGCCGCCCTCACCCCCGACCGGCCCGTCCTCCTCCAGGGAGACCGCGCCCTCACCTTCGGCGGCCTCCGTGACCGCGCCGAACGCTGCGCCGCCGGCCTGTACGCCATGGGGGTGCGCCCCGGCACGGTCGTCGCCTGGCAGCTGCCCACCCGCATCGAGACCGCGGTGCTCTCCTTCGCGCTCGCCCGCCTCGGAGCCGTACAGACGCCCCTGATCCCCTTCTACCGGGACAAGGAGGTCGGATTCGCGCTCCGCGAGTCCAAGGCCGAGTTCTTCGCCGTCCCCGGAGAATGGCGCGGATTCGACCATACGGAGATGGCGGGGCGGCTCGGCGCGCGCGGGGTCTTCGAGGCGTACGGCCCCGGTTCCCTCCCCGACGGCGACCCGGCCGCCCTCCCCCCGCCGCCCTCCTCCGGCACCGACGTCCGCTGGATCTACTGGACCTCCGGCACGACCTCCGACCCCAAGGGCGTCCTGCACACCGACCGCTCGCTCCTCGCGGGTGGCGCCTGCCTCGCCCACGCGCTGCGGCTCACCGACGCGGACGTCGGCTCGATGGCCTTCCCGTACGCGCACGTCGCCGGGCCCGACTACACGGTGATGCTGCTGCTCTACGGGTTCCCGGCGGTGATGTTCGAACAGTTCGCGCTGCCGGAGGCCCTCGACGAGTACCGGCGGCACGGCGTGACGGTGGCCGGCGGCTCCACCGCCTTCTACGCGATGTTCCTCGCCGAACAGCGCAAGCGGCCCGGCGAGCCGGTCATCCCCACCCTGCGGCTGCTCGCCGGCGGCGGGGCGCCGAAACCGCCGGAGATCTACCACGCCGTACGCCGGGAGCTGGGCTGCCAGCTCACCCACGGATACGGCATGACCGAGGTCCCCATGATCACCATGGGCGACCCCGACGACACCCCCGAGAACCTCGCCACCACCGAGGGCCGCCCGCCCGCCGGCATGGAGATCCGCGTCACCGGCTCCGGAGAGGTGCGCCTGCGTGGCGAGGCCGTCTGCCGGGGCTACCTGGACCCGGCCCAGACCGCCGCCGCCTTCGACGAGGACGGCTTCCTCATCACCGGGGACGTCGGACACCTCACCCCGAGCGGCCACCTCGTCCTCACCGGCCGCGTCAAGGACATCATCATCCGCAAGGGCGAGAACATCTCCGCCAAGGAGATCGAGGACCTCCTCCACCGGCACCCGGACGTGGGCGACACCGCCGTCATAGGCCTCCCGGACGCCGAACGCGGCGAACGCGTCTGCGCCGTCGTCGAACAGCCCCCCGGCGCCGCCCCGCTGACCCTTCCGGCCGTCACGGCCTTCCTGCGGGAGGCGGGCCTCTCGGTCCACAAACTGCCGGAGCAGCTGGAGGTGGTCGACGCCCTCCCCCGCAACGAGACCCTGCGGAAGGTGCTCAAGTACCGGCTCAGGGAGCGATTCGCTCCGTCCCGATGAGGTCCGCCCTGGTCACCCCCACCGCGTCGGCGTCGACCTCCACGACACCCGTCTCGGTCAGCGCCGCCGTCACGTCCTCGTACACCTCGAAGAGCCGCCGGACGCCGAGCGCGTCGAGCACCCGGCCGACGTGGCCGTCCCGGTCCTCGGGAAGGATCAGCCGGAGACGGCCGCCGCAGGAGCGGAGCAGCCGGCGGGTGGCGATCAGCATGCCGACCCCGCTGGAGTCGCAGAAGCGGACGCCGGACAGGTCGACCACCAGGTCGTGACGGCCGCACGCCACGGCGTCGTGGACGCGCCGGCGTATGCGGGGGGAGGTGACCAGGTCCAGTTCCCCCCGGACACGGAAGACCGTCCAGGAGCCGTACTCGTTCTCGTCGACCTCGATCGTCGTCACCCTCGCCGCCTGCCCCGCACGAACCGGTCGAAACCCCCGAGGGCGGGGATGACGCGTTCCTTACCATCCGGGTCCGCGTCAAGGGCGCACTTGAGGCAAACGGGGGTGCGTTGTCGGCAGGGGCCACTACGTTGGAGGGGAGACCGGGTGGCCGGGAGGGCGGAGTTCGGATGGCGATGGACACACCACCGCGCTGGGACCGCAGGATGCAGCAGCGGCTGGCGCGCGGCGAGGCCGCCGCGCTCGGCGAGCTGTACGACCGGTTCGCCGCCCTCGTGCACAGCCTCGCCCACCGGGTCCTCGACGACGACGACGCGGCCGACCAGATCACCCGTGAGGTCTTCGGCTACATCTGGGAGAACCCCGACGCGTACGACCCCAAGCAGGGGAACCTGCGCTCCTGGGTCGCCAAGCTGACCCAGCGGCAGGCCGTCCACCGGCTGCGGCAGGCCGAGGCGACGGCGTACGCGGAGACCGGCCGGGGTTCCGTGGAGGAGCTGGAGCAGAAGGTGCGCCGGGCGTCGATCGCGGCCCGCGCCGACTACATCGTGACCTCGATGCCGACCCCGCTGCGGGCCGCGCTCGAACTGGCGTACTTCCAGCGCCGGGACTACCGCCAGACCGCCGCCGACCTCGGCGTCACCGAGGACGAGGCGCGGCGGCGCCTCCGCCTCGGACTCCAGCTGCTCTCCTCCGCGAACCGGGCGGCCGAGGGCGGCGCCCCGCCGGGCTACGGGCGGACGTTGTGACCGGGGCGAACGACGACGACGGGAACGGCGTCGCACGCGCCCCGTGGATACCGGGGCCGCGGCGGGCGGCCGACGACCACGCGGACCTGACGGCGGACCCGACCTCGGACCCGACGGCGGACCCGACGGCGGAGGCGTACGGGGACGAGCCGTACGAGGGGGAGACGGAGGAGACGTCGGGGGTGGAACCCGGGCCGGAGGCGGCGGACCCGGTGCCGGTCCTCACCCACAGGGTGCTCAAGTCCCTCCTCGGGGCGTGGGCACTCTCGGCGTGTTCGGCCGGGGAGACCCAGGCCGTCGAGGACCACCTGACGAACTGCGCGCCGTGCGCGGACGAGGCCCTGCGGCTCCGGGACGCCGTGGCACTGCTCCACGAGGACCGCGACCTGGACCTCGACCCGCTGCTGCGGTCCCGGGTCCTGGAGAACTGTCTGGGCCGCCGCCCGGCCCGCATCCCCGTGCCCGCCTGGGTCACGCCGTACGACGCGGAGACCGCGCGGCTCGACGCGCTGCTCCGGGACATCGGCGAGTCCGAGTGGCACGCGCCCGTGCGGCTCAAGTGGTACGAGGAGGACCGGATCGTCCGCCGGAAGGCGACGGTCGCCGCGGTCATCGGTCATCTGCTCGCCGTGGACGGCCTCGTGTCGTCGGCGCTCGGACTCGACGACCCGCTGGGCCGGGGCACGCCGGAACTGTCGCCCTCGGAGCGGACGGAGGCGTTCTGGTCGAGCCAGGACCGGCCGCCGAACCGGACGCTGCGGGGTCCGTGGCGGGAGCACAGCCACACCCTGATCCGTACGGTCTCGTTCGCGGGCCGAGGGATCGCGGACCTGACCGTCACGTACAAGGACTTCGCACTGCCGCTCCGGGACTCCCTGCTGGAGCGGGCCTTCGAGTGCTGGCTGCACGCGGACGACATCGCGAACGCGGTGGCGTACCCGTACGCGCCGCCGAGCGGCGCGCACCTCCACGACATGATCGACCTGGCGGCGAGGCTGCTTCCCGCGGCCCTCGCGAACCGCCGGCGCACGGGCCTCGCGTCCCCGGCCCGCCGGCTGGTCACGGCGGGCGCGCCGGGCCGCTCACTGCACCTGGAGGTGGAGGGCGCGGGCGGCGGCAACTGGTACATCGCGCTCGACTCGCCGGCGGCGGTCGGCTCGCCGGATCTGGCGGTGGCGCAGGTGGCGATGGACGGGGTCGAGTTCTGCCGGCTGGTGGCGGGCCACATCTCCCCGGAGGAAGCGGCGGCGGGTCAGGACGGCGACCGCGAGGCCATCAGGGACGTCCTGTCGGCGGCGGCGTCCCTGAGCCGCCTGTAGACCTCGGGCGGGGTCAGGCGAAGACGACCGTGCGGCGGCCGTTGAGGAGGATGCGGTGTTCCGCGTGCCACTTCACCGCGCGGGCCAGCGCCTGGCACTCCACGTCGCGGCCGATCGCGACCAGCTGGTCGGGGGTGACCTCGTGGCCGACCCGCTCGACCTCCTGCTCGATGATCGGGCCCTCGTCGAGGTCGGCCGTCACGTAGTGGGCGGTGGCGCCGATGAGCTTCACGCCGCGCGTGTGCGCCTGGTGGTAGGGCTTGGCGCCCTTGAAGCTCGGCAGGAAGGAGTGGTGGATGTTGATGATCCGGCCGGAGAGCTGCTTGCAGAGGTCGTCGGAGAGGACCTGCATGTAGCGGGCGAGGACGACCAGCTCGACGTCCTGTTCGCGGACGAGCTCCAGGAGCTCCGCCTCGGCGTCGGCCTTGGTGTCCTTGGTGACCGGGATGTGGCGGAACGGCAGCCCGTAGGAGCCGACGAGTTCCTCGAAGTCGGTGTGGTTGGAGACGACCGCGACGATCTCGACCGGCAGCGCGCCGATCCGCGAGCGGAACAGCAGGTCGTTCAGGCAGTGGCCGAACTTCGACACCATGAGGACGACCCGCATGCGCTCGTCGGCGCGGTTGATCTGCCAGTCCATGACGAAGGAGTCGCCGACCGCGGCGAAGCTGGCCCGCAGCTTGTCGACGTTCACGGGGGCCTCGGCCGAGAAGTGGACCCGCATGAAGAAGAGCCCGGTGTCCCGGTCTCCGAACTGCTGACTGTCCTCGATGTTGCAGCCGGTGATGAAGAGGTAGCTCGACACGGCGTGCACGATGCCCTGCTTGTCCGGGCACGAGAGGGTGAGGACGTACTGGTCGGTCATCCCGTCAGCCTGCCACATCCGGGCAGCCGGGGTGACCGGCCGTCCGTCAGGCGGAACGGTCGGGGGCGGTTCACGACCCGGTCATGAGGTGCAGCACGCCGAGGGAGCGCGGCGGTGTGTCCGGGTCCTCGCCGTCGGCGTGGGCGAGGCGGACGTGTGCCTCGCGGGCGGCGCGTACGGCCTCGGGCCAGCCGGGGTGCTGGAGGTAGGCGGAGACGGGGGCGTCGGGTCCGACCTGGTGCATGATGCGGAGCACCCGGAGGACGGCGACGTCGACGAGGGCGGCCTCGCCGGTGTCGCGGAAGATCGAGCCGACGTATTTCTCGGCGGACCAGTTGTCGAGCCAGGTGTCCTCGACCAGGCGGTAGACGGCGTCGGTGACGTCGCCGTACCCGTCCAGGCCGGCGAGCCAGGTCGTCTGGTGGAAGTCGGGATCGGAGAGCATGTGCAGCGCCGAGCGCACGTTGCTGCGCCAGCGCCACCACGGCATGTCGTTGAGCGGCATGCCGCCCATGGTGGAGGAGCGACGGCCGCGACGGGAAGAGTTCACCGAACCGGAGACTGGACTGGACACGTTCCGATCGTACGTTCCCTTGTCCGGTAACCGGAGTCGCCCCCTCGCGGCCCCCGTAATTCACTTTCACGTCACCCACCGTTGAACCGTCCTCACTGCCGCGTTACCCATGAGGCGGAAATGTGCATGCCCATGACCGGTAGGCGACTGACCTCACTCCTCGCGTACGTCACGACCGCGGCGACCGGAGCCTCGTTGCTCACCGGTTGTGGTGTGCTCCCTGGGGCCACGGGGGGCTCCAGGGAGCCCGTCACGGTGATGACGTGGGCTCCCGACCAGACCCGGGCCACCAACATGCCCGGAATGCCCGCCATGGCCCAGACCTTCGCGCGGTGGGTGAACGCCCGGGGCGGCATCGACGGACACGAACTGCGTGTCCTCACCTGCAACGAGCACAACACCAGCACCGGCGCCGCCGCCTGCGCCCGCCGGGCCGTCCGCGAGAAGGCGGTCGCGGTCGTCGGCTCGTACAGCCAGAACGGCCGCGCCTTCATGGCCCCCCTGGAGGCCGCCGGCATCCCGTACATCGGCGGCTACGGCATCTCGGAGGACGAGTTCACCAGCCCGCTCTCCTACCCCGTCAACGGCGGCCAGGCCTCCCTCATCGCCGGCCACGGCATGCAGCTCGCCGGCTCCTGCCGCACCGTCTCCCTCGTCCGCCCCGACACCCTCGCCGGGGACAAGCTGCCCGAGCTCCTCAACTCGGGCCTGCGCAAGGCGAGTCACCGCGGCGCGGTCGACATCCCGGCCGTCGAGGACGCCGCCGAGTACACCGCGCAGGCCGACCGGGCCCGCGAGAAGGCCGGCGACAGGAACGGCTGTGTCACCGCCGTGCTCGGCGAGCGCACCCAGACCTTCTTCGACTCCTTCCGCCGCCTCCCCGAGCGGGAGGACGACGGCGGCTCCGGCGGGAAGAAGGACGGCGTCCGGATCTCCTCCGTCCTCGGCAGCGTCGGCCAGCCCGTGATCGACCGCACCGGCGGCGCCCACAGCCCCTTCGAGGGCGCGTTCGTCACCGGCTGGTACCCGGAGGCGTCCGACAAGAGCTGGGCGCCGATGCGCGAGGTCATCCAGGAGCACGCGTTCGCCGACAACCGCGTCGACCCGGCCGACGCGGGCGTCCAGACCACATGGATCGCCTACACGGTCCTCAAGGACGTCGTCGAGGCGCTCGACACGGACACCGTCACGGCCGGTCAGATCGCCCACGCCCTCGACCGGGGCGAGCGGATCGACACCGGCGGCCTCACCCCGGCGCTGCGCTGGAAGTACGAGGACCTGCTCGGCGCCCCCGGCTTCCCCCGGATCGTCAACCACGAGGTGACGTTCCAGGTGGTCCGCAAGGGGCGGCTCGTGGCGCAGAAGCCCGGCTTCGTCGACGTCGGCGAGACCGTCCTCAGCGCCCCCTGAGCCCCTGACCCCCATGAGCCCCGGGGCGCTCCCTACAGCTGCGTGGGGCTGCGCTTCTCCAGGCCGTACTTCTCGGCGGTCGGGTTCCACAGCCCGGCCGCCTCACGCTTGGCCTTGGTGGCCTCGCCGCTCTGGGCGTTCGCCGCGGAGAGCTGGTTGGTCGAGCGGGCCTTGCCGCCCTTGCACGCCTTCTTGTCCTTCATCTGGACCGCCCAGGCCGCGTAGTGGTCGTCCGCGGAGGCCGAGGCCTTCCAGGCCCGGGTGAGGGCGGCCGTCAGCTCCGCGTTCTTCGGGAGCTTGTCGACCGACAGCGACTGGAGCTTGGTGACGAGACCCCGGCGCTGGTCGGCGGCGCCCCGCAGGTCGCTCGCCGCCTGGTCGAGGTTCTTGCACTGCTTGATGGCCTCGACCGAGCTGATCACCGTGTCACGGCTGTCGCTGCTGGTCGCGAGGAGCTTGCTCAGCTCCTTCGCCTGCGGCTCCGCCGGGTCTGCGGGCTCCTCGGCGGGCGCCTGACTGGAGGGCGCGGTGGAGCCGGCCACCACGCTCTCGCCGCTCTTCTCCGGGGTCTTCTTCTCGTCGCCGCCGCTGAGGAGCGCACCGGCGCCGAGCCCGACGACCGCGCAGCCGACGACGACGGCCGCGATCAGCGCCACCGGCGACCTGCGGCGGGGCGGCTCGGGTTCGGCCCCGTCGTCGTAGTAGGCGTCCTGGTAGGCGTACTGCTGCGGGGGCGGGGGCGGCTGGTGGCGCTGCTGCGGGGGCTGGTGCTGCTGCTGGTGCTGCTGGTACGGGGCCGGCGCGGGCTGCTGGTAGCCCTGCTGCCGCGGCGCCTGCGGCTGCTGCGGCGCCCGCGGGGCCTCCGTACGGAAGAGGTTGTCGAACTCGGCGGGCGGCTGCCGCTCACCGGGCTCCTGCGCCGGCACGGGAGCGATGTACTGGGTCGCGTCCGAGGCGCCCGCGGCACCGGGTCCCGGCTGCTGGAGCGGTCCCGTGCCGAGGAACTGGGTGTGCCCGCCCGCGCCCTGCCGCGGCGGCACCGGGGCGATGTGCTGCGTGGCCTGCATGTCCCCGGCGGGCGGCGGATACCCGTACCCGGGCTGCGGACCGGCGGCCGGCGGCGGGTACCCGTACCCCGGCTGCGGACCGGCGGCCGGCGGCGGGTACCCGTACCCCGGCTGCGGGCCCGACGGCGGCATCCCGCCCTGGGCCGGGGGTGTCGCGCCCGGCACCGGGGCCATGTGCTGGGTCGCCTGCAGGTCGGCGGCGCCCGGGGCGCCCGGCCCCGGGTAGCCGTAGCCCGGCTGCGGCGCGACCGGCGGCAGGTACTGGGTGGACTGCATGTCGGCGGAGCCGCCCGGCGCCGCCTCCGGAGGCAGGGGCTGCGCGGGCGGCAGCGGCTGCCCGCCCGGCGCGGCGCCGGCGGGACCCCAGGCGCCACCCCACGGCTGTGCTCCCCCTGGGGCGTCCTGCGCGGGGGGCGCCGCCGGGTACTGCGGCTCCGGACCCTGTCCGTTCTGCGTCACCGGGACTCCTACTGATGGACCTACGGAATCGTCGGCCCACGCTACCGGGTGCGCGCGGGGCTCCGCACACACGTGTGAGCCCGGTTACACAACCTCCGTGAACGGGCGCGGTCCCACCAGGGACTACGCCGCGTACAGCTCCATCCGCGCCCCGAACTCCCGCACCACCGCCTCCCCCGCGTACGGCTCCAAACGCTCCCTCAGGTCCTCCAGGTACTCCGCTCCCCGCGACGACCGCAGCGTGCCCAGGAGTTCGAGCGCCCGCGCCCCCGTCCGGCACGCCTGCTCGACCTCCCGCTGCTGGACCTGCGCCGAGGCGAGCAGGGCGAAACCGATCGCCCGGCGCCGCACCCGCGTCGCCGGGTGCCCGGCGATCGACTGCTCGGCCGCCCGCGCCGCCGCCTCCGCCTGCCCCAGGTCCCGGTGGCAGTGGGCCAGTTCGTCCGCGAGGTAGGCCTCGTCGAAGTGGGCGATCCACGCCGGGTCGTCGCCCGCCTCCGGATCGGCCCGCTCCAGGGCCCCCGCGGCCCGCCCGGCCGCCTCCTCGAAGGCGCGGACGTCCCCGAGGAGCGCGTGTCCGCGCGCCTCCGCCGCGAAGAACATCGCCTCCGCGCGCGGCGGCACCTTCCCGCGCGCCCCCTCCTGCGCCGCCCGCGCCAACTGGGCGATCTCCCGCGGGTTTCCGAGCTGCGCGGCGAGGTGACTCATCGAGGCGGCGAGCACATAACCGCCGTAGCCCCGGTCGCCCGCGGCCTGGGTGAGCCGCAGCGCCTGGATGTAGTACCGCTGGGCGAGCGCCGGTTCACCCGTGTCCACCGCCATGTACCCGGCGAGTTCGGTGAGTCGGGCGACCGCTCCGAAGAGCTGCCGGCCGACCGCCTCCCGGTAGGAGCCGGACAGCATCCCCGACACGACGCTGTTGAGGTAGTGGACGACCACCGGGCGCACGTGTCCGCTGCCGAACCGCCGGTCGAGGTCGACGAGCGCCGCCGTCATCTCCCGTACGGCCGCCACGTCCGCGACCCCGACCCGGGCCCCCGCCATCCGCGCCACGTGCGCGTCCGGCCCCGTGATCAGCCAGTCCCTGCTGGGCTCGACGAGCGCGGAGGCCGCCACCGTGGAGCCGGAGAGGAAGTCCCGGCGGCCGACGTCGCTGCGCCACAGCTCGCAGACCTGCTCGATCGCCCCGGGCACGGTCGGCGCGAACTGGAGCCCGACCCCGGCGGCGAGGTTGCGGCCGTTGGCCATGCCGACCTCGTCGATCGTGACCGTCCGGCCCAGTTTGCGGCCGAGCGCCTCGGCGATGATTCCCGGCGCGCGGCCGCGCGGCTGCTGCCCGCGCAGCCAGCGCGCCACCGACGTCTTGTCGTACCGCAGGTCGAGTCCGCGCTCCGCGCCGACCATGTTGACCCTGCGGGCGAGACCGGCGTTGGAGCAGCCGGACTGCTGGATGAGCGCCTGGAGCCGTTCGTTGAGCTGGCGCGGAACGAGTGGCCTGGCTGCCATGAGTAACCCCCTGAGGCCGAGCGGTGATCACGAGAAGAGATCACTGCCCGGTGAATATCCGGTCAATGCCGATGTGAACACGCGAAACCGGACACGTCAGCCGCGTCCTCGCCGCCGGCGCCCCCACCTGTGCGTACCCATCACCCGCTCCCCGGCCCCGTGCGCGCCCCCGCCCGTGCACCGATGCGCCCCGCATGCAGGATCGATGCGTCACACCGCTCGACGCCCTGGCCGTAACCCCAGGTGACGGGGGGAGTTGTGTTCACCGTGGAAGAGACCATGGGAGTCACGGACGCCGCACAGATCCCCCAGCAGCGAGGCGAGCAGCTGCTGGACAGCGCCGTGCGGTACGCGGAAGAGCGGCACTGGGACGTGTTTCCCGGGACCTGGCTGGAGGCCGTCGAGGGCAGGGAGCGGTGCTCCTGCGGCGCGGAGGCGTGTGCCGTGCCCGGCGCCCACGCGGTCAGGCCCGACTGGTCGACCCAGGCGACGGGCAGCGGGGTCGGGGCCCGGCGCATGTGGTCGAAGCAGCCGAAGGCGTCGATCCTGCTGCCGACGGGCCGCACCTTCGACGCGATCGAGGTGCCCGAGTCGGCCGGATTCCTGGCGCTCGCCCGCATGGAGCGGATGGAGCTGACGCTCGGCCCGGTGACCTGCACCCCGGACCGCCGGATGTTCTTCTTCGTCCTGCCGGGCGCCGCCACCAAGGTGCCGGATCTCGTCCGCAAGCTGGGCTGGGTCCCGGCCGCCATCGACCTCGTGACGCGCGGCGAGGGCCACTACGTGGCGGCCCCGCCCACCCGGATCGGCGGCTGCGGCGCCGTGCAGTGGGCCCGGCGTCCCACCCCGGCGAACCGCTGGCTCCCCGACGCGGAGGAGCTGATCAGCGCCCTGGCGTACGCGTGTGGCCGGGAAGCGGCGGAGGCGAGGAGCCGCACGTCCTGACCCTGAGGCGGCGGCAGGTCTCGCCCTTAGGGTGTCCCCGTACAGACGGGGACGACCTAGGGGGATGACGGACCATGCCTGACCAGGCATTCGAGGGAGCGTTCGACAAGGCGGGCGCCGCACCGGCGGACGGTGCGGTGCCCGCCGTGCGTGTCGAGGGTCTGTGGAAGAGATTCGGCCAGCAGATCGCGGTGAGCGGGATCGATCTGGTCCTGCCCGCGGGCAGGTTCATCGGGCTCGTCGGGCCCAACGGCGCGGGCAAGACCACCACCCTGTCGATGATCACGGGCCTGCTGCGCCCCGACCACGGGCGGATCCTGGTCGCCGGGCACGACGTGTGGGCCGACCCGGAGTCGGTCGCCCGGGTGAAGGCCAGGATCGGCATCCTGCCGGAGGGCCTGCGGCTCTTCGAGCGGCTCTCGGGCCGTGAACTCCTGGCGTACAGCGGACGGCTGCGGGGGCTGCCGGGCGCCGAGGTCGACAAGCGGGCCGCGCAGCTCCTCGACGTCCTCGACCTGACGAACTCGCGGAACAAGCTCGTCGTGGACTACTCGACCGGCATGCGGAAGAAGATCGGGCTCGCGGCGGCGCTGCTCCACAACCCCGAGGTCCTCTTCCTCGACGAGCCCTTCGAGGGCGTCGACCCGGTCTCCGCGCAGACCATCCGCGGAGTCCTGGAGCGGTACACCGCCTCCGGCGCCACCGTCGTCTTCTCCAGCCACGTCATGGAGCTGGTCGAGTCGCTCTGCGACTGGGTCGCCGTGATGGCGGCGGGCCAGATCCGGGCGCAGGGGCCGCTCGCCGAGGTGCGGGGCGACGCGCCCTCGCTCCAGGCCGCGTTCCTCGAACTGGTCGGCGCGAACGGGCGCGAGGCGGCCGGGGGCTCGCTGGACTGGCTGGGTGGCGGGGCCGGCGCCTCCGGTGGGGCCCAGCGATGAGTGCCGTGACGACGAACACCACCCCCACGACCGCACCCGCCGGGTCCGCGCCCTCCCTCACCTCCGTCTTCGTGCGGCTCAAACTGAGCCTGCTGCGCAACGGGCTGAGGCAGTCGGGCGGGCGGACCGCCGCGTACATCCTCACCATCGTCTTCGGCGTCGTCTTCGTCGCCGGCATGATGCTCGGCTTCGTCCTCATCCGGGGCAAGGCCGACGCCGACACCGTCGCGGTCCTCCTCGCCGGGTCGGTCGCGCTCGCGTGGACGGTGATGCCGCTGTTCGTCCCCAGCGGGGACGAGACCCTCGACCCCTCGCGGCTCGTGATGCTGCCGCTGCTGCCCCGGCCGCTGGTCCGGGCCCTGCTCGTGGCCTCGCTCGTCGGCATCGGGCCCGTCCTCACCCTCCTCCTGGCGTCCGGCGCGGCCCTGTCCGTCGCGCACGGCGCGGCCGGCACGGTCGTCGCCGTCCTCGCCGCGCCCCTCCTGACCGTCACCTGCGTGGCGCTGTCCCGGGCCGTGGCCGCCGCCAACATCCGGCTGCTCACCTCCCGCAAGGGCCGGGACCTGGCGCTGCTGAGCGGCCTTCTCATCGCCGTCGGCATGCAGCTCGTGAACTTCGCCGCCCAGCGCCTCGGGCAGCCCGGCGGGATGGACACGCTCGAACCGGCGGCGTCCGTCGTCGGCTGGCTGCCGCCGGCCGCCGCGATCGGCGCGGTCGACGCGGCGAGCGACGGCGAACACGCGGTGGCGGCGGCCCGGCTGCTGCTCACGACGGGCGCGCTCGCGGGGCTCGTGTACTGGTGGCGGCGGAGCCTGGTGCGGCTGATGGTCGAGCCGGACGGCTCCACGATCGGCGCGGCCTCCGACGCGGGCGTCCGTGACAGGTCCGGCGCCACGGGGCTGCTCGGCCGGATCCTGCCGGACGGGCGCACGGGCGCGGTGATGGAACGCAGCCTGCGGTACCTGTGGCGCGATCCGAAGACGAAGGCGTCGTGGGTGACCTCGCTCGCCCTCGGTCTGATCGTGCCGCTGTTCAACGCGTTCCAGGGCACGGGGTCGATCTACTGGGCGTGCTTCGCCTCCGGCATGCTCGGCATGCTGATGTACAACCAGTTCGGGCAGGACACGTCGGCGTTCTGGATGGTCGCGCAGACCCTGTCGACGACGGCCGACGCGTACGCCGAACTCCGGGCGCGGGCCCTGGCCCTGCTGGCCGTCACCCTGCCGTACGCGGTCCTCGTCACCGTCCTGACGACCGCCGTCCTCGGCGACTGGTCGCGGCTCGCCGAGGCCGTCGGCCTGGCGCTGGCCCTGCTCGGCGCGATGCTGGCGACGGGTGCGGTGGCCTCCGCGGTCTTCCCGTACTCGATCCCGCAGGACAGCGGCTACAAGAACGTGGTCCCGGGGCAGGCCGGTCTGGCCTGGATCTCGATCCTCGGCGGCATGCTCACGGCCCCGCTGCTGTGCGCGCCGCTGATCGGCGCGACGATCTGGTTCCACCTCTCCGACCGGCAGTCCCTGCTGTGGATCCTCCTCCCGGCGGGCACGCTCTACGGCGCGCTCCTCGTCTGGGCGAGTCTGAAGGTGGCGGCGCCCCGCACGGCGAAGCGCCTGCCGGAGATCCTGGCGGCGGTCAGCAAGGGCTAGCCCCGCCCACCTCGCACACGGCCGTGGGCCCCGGCGATCGCCGGGGCCCACGGCCGTTCGCGCGCGTCCCGACCGGTCAGCCGGTGAAGGCCTCCGGGCCGAAGCGGCCCCACACCACGAAGGCGATCAGGACGATGTAGACGAGATCCACCCCCACGAGCTTCGTCTCGTGCCGCCGGAGCCGGGTGATCGCCGCCCCCACCATGATGATCAGCAGCCCGACGGCGGCGAGGGGGACGAGCACCGGCGCGGTGCCGAGCAGGGCGGGCAGGACCAGGCCCAGGGCGGCCAGGACCTCAAGGGCGCCGATGGCCTTCACGCCTCCGGCGCTGAAGTCCTCGACCCACTGACCGCTCGGCCCGGCCGCCGCGATCTTCGCCTTGGGGGTGACCACCTTGTAGCCGCCGCCGGCCAGGTAGACGAGGGCGAGCAGTCCGGTGACGATCCACAGCGCGACGTTCATGGCACGTTCCCTCTCGGAGTCGTGGGGCTACGGGGTGCGGTGGTCGTCGTTACGCGAACTGTCCGGGCTGGTAGTCGCCGGCGGGCTGCTGGATGATGGCGTTGCCCCGGTTGAAGGCGTTGATGATGGCGATCGCGGCCACCAGGGCGGCGAGCTGCTCCTCGTCGTAGTGCTTGGCGGCGTTCGCCCAGGCCTCGTCCGAGACGCCGCCGCCGTCGGCGAGGCGGGTGCCCTGCTCGGCCAGTTCGAGGGCCGCGCGCTCGGCGTCGGTGAAGACGGTGGCCTCGCGCCAGGCGGCGACCAGGTGGAGGCGGACCGAGTCCTCGCCGGCGGCGAGGGCGTCCTTGGTGTGCATGTCGAGGCAGAAGCCGCACCCGTTGATCTGGCTGGCGCGGATCTTCACGAGCTCCTGCGTGGCGGCGGGCAGGGTCGAGCTCTCCAGGGCCTTGCCCGCGGCGATGATGTGCTTCCAGACCTTGCCGGCGATCGGGCTGGTGAACATGTTCATGCGAGCGCTCATGGCGAGTTCCTCCGTCGTGATCGTTGCGTACACACACAGGACGGAACGAGCGCGCCGGGATGTGACACGGGCGGATGTGACCTGCGTCTCAGGGGGCGGGCCGGTCCGGCACGCCCCCTTTCCCGCCCCTACAGCCCGGGGCCGTTGTACGCGCCCCGGTGCGGCTTCGTCGTCGCGGAGACCGGGTTCCCCCAGTAGTCGCGGCCGCCGTTGCCGCTGATCACGGAGCCGTTGTTCAGGGCGGGGGAGGTGGAGCGCAGCTTGTAGCCGTCCACGGAGTGGATCGTGTCGCCGCCGGTGCCGGGGTTCACGAAGCGCGGGTCGCCGGCGATTCCGTTGGCGGTCGGCCGGGGCACGCCCTGGAAGACGTTCCACAGGTAGGAGATCCCACTCGCGGTGGGCAGCCGGGAGTCGGCGGTGCCCACCCAGATGTTGTTCTCGACGACGCTCTCGTCCGGGAGCGTGACGGAGAACTTCCTGTCCGTGCAGTAGAAGACGTTGTTGTACAGGTGCAGCGCGGAGCGTCCGGCGCTGACGCTGCTCATGCGGCAGTCGTTCTCGGAGATGTTGTGGCGGATGACCTGCCGGGCGCCGCCGATGGTGCCGCAGCCGTCGCAGTCGAGGAAGAAGCCGCCGATGTTGTCGCGGCTGAAGTTGTACTGGACGAGGCAGGTCCCGGTGTTGCCCCAGTCGCAGTCGAAGGCCTGGCTGTCGGCGACGGACATCCTGGTGATGCCGTACACGGCGTTCTTCTGGATGGTGGGGTTGTGGTCGCCGAGCACCCAGATCCCGGCGAAGTTGCCGCCGGAGAAGGGGTACACGCCGTTCCCGACGCCGGAGGCGTTGTTGTACTGGATCATCGGGGTGTCGGCGTAGCTGACGATGATGCCGTCGCCGCCGACGTCCTTGACGGTGTTGTGCTCGACCAGGACGCCGGTGCCCTTGACCGCCATGGCGCCGACGCGGATCTTGAGGCCGCCGCCGCCCGTGTCGGCGATCCGGTTGTGGTGGACGTGCACGTCGTTGAGCGTCGAGTTCGTGCCGCTCGCGCCGGTGACGATGCCGGCGGACTGGACGAAGTCCTCGGTGGTGGGGCTGTTCTTGTTCGTCTGTCCGGCGACGCGGTCGATGACGAGGTTGCCGATGTCGAACCCCCGGTGGGCGGTGCCGTCGGTGGCGGAGATCCGCAGTCCGGTGCGGCGGGCGAGGGTGGCGGCGGGGTTGGTCAGTCTGAGGTTGCTGATCCGCCAGTGGTCCTGGTTGGTCAGGGAGACGGCGTCGGGAGCGCCGCCGCCGTCGATGACGGGCAGGGCGCCGGTGCCGTGGGAGGTGAGGGTGATGGGCGCGGAGGCGGTGCCGCTGCCCCGGGGGGCGAGGGCGCCGGTGCAGGTGGTGCCGGACGCGAAGGCGAGCGTGTCGCCGGGTGCGTAGGTCTTCGCGTTGGCCTGGGCGACGCTGTGGAACGGCGAGGCCTGGCTGCCGTCGCCGGCCGTCGGCCGCGAGCAGTCCACGTACGTGGTGCTGCCCGCGGCCGAGGCGGTGACGTCGGAGACCGCGACGCTTCCGGTGAACGCGAGGGCGAGGGAGACGAGCCCGCGGCTCACCGTCCGGCGCCCCTCGACTGACCTGAGACTCATGGCGCGACGCCTTTCTGGAGGTCTGCTGCGGCCAGAAGGTATGAGCGCTCGATGATCGAGTCAATGCGTCGCTGTCGAATGATCGAATTTCGTTCAGGGAGAGGGCAGTTGCTCCTTCGCCTGTTCCGCGGCGCTAGTCGCCGGTCGTGCCGTCGAGCAGTTCGCGCACGATGTCGAGGTGGCCGTTGTGGCGGGACGTCTCCTCGACGAGGTGGAGGAGGATCCAGCGCAGGTCGACGTGGCGCCCCTCGCGACCGGCCCGCTTCGCCTTGTCGTCCAGGTCGCTCGCCGCGACCAGTTCGCGGTAGCGGGCGCTCTGTTCGGCGTACTCGTCGAGAAGCTGGGCGAGCGGGAAGTCGACGGCGATCCGCATCTCGCGGTCGGGGTCCTCGTCGGTCCACGGACCCTCGTCCTCCTCGCCGAGGAAGACCACCTGGAACCAGTAGTACTCGACCCAGCGGAGGTGGTTGACCAGTCCGCTGAGGGTCATCAGCGGGGAGCCCGGCAGGACGGACCTGCGCGCGTCCTCCGCGGAGGCGCCCTCGCACTTGGCGCGGGCGGTGTCACGGGCGTAGTCGAGGAACGTGGTGAGCTGGCTGCGCTCGTCCCACGCGGGCGGCGTGTCGTCGATTCTTGTCATCGCGCGCAGCGTCCCCGATCACCGCGACCGGTGTCGAGGGATTTACCGCCCGGCCGGTCCTCCCCGTGGAGGACCGGCCGGTGTGCGGCCGTGGCGCGTCAGAAGACGAGGTTGTACGCGGTGCCCCCGCCGAGCACCCCGGTGGCCGAGCGGCCCGCGAACGGGGCCTTGAAATCGCCCGTACCGGCGTAGAGGTACGCGGTGCCGCCGGGGCCGTACGCGAGGAGGTCGGGGCGGCCGTCGTCGTTGCCGTCACCGATGCCGACGGTGTCGGTGTACGCGTTCCAGCCGCCGCCGATCCTGGTGCGGGGCGCGAACGTCCCGTCGCCCCTGCCCAGGTACAGCCAGAGGACACCGGCCGTGTCGCGGGCGACGAGGTCACCGGCCGGGCCGCCGCCGATGTTCCCCGTGGCGGTGATCTGGTTGTAGATCCCCCAGCCGTGGCCGATCTTCCTGCGCTTCTCGAAGGGGGCGGCGGGGCTCCCGCCCGTGCTCCTGTAGAGCCACAGGTCACCCGCCTTGTCGGTGGCGACGAGGTCCGCGCGGCCGTCGCCGGTCAGGTCGCTGCCGCCGGTGAACCGGGTGTACGTGTTCCACCCGCCGCCGATGCGCGTCCGGGGCGGGAACGTCACGTTGTAGCCGACGCCGGCCCCGTCGTACATCCAGAGCACGCCGTCCCGGTCCCGGGCGACGAAGTCGGCGGCGCCGCGGACGACGATGTCGCCGACGGCCTCGATCCGGTCGTAGCCCTGCCAGCCGCCACCGACCCGGATGCGCTCGCCGTCCGCGACGAGGCTCTTCCTCCCGGTGTCGTACCTGGTGTCGGTCCGCCACAGCACGCCCTGGGCGTCGCGGGCCAGCAGGTCGGGGGTGCCGTTGTCCTTGATGTCGTGGGGGGGCGGAGGTCTTGACGCCGTCGAAGGAGCCGTTGGCCTCCACGGCCGGGCCGACACCGTTCTGCGGGGTGGCCTTGAAGGACCAGTCGTACGTGCCGATGTGGGCGTCGTCGCCCATCGCGGACTCGGCCGCGATCGTCGACCAGGAGACGCAGACGACGTTGTCCGAGCACAGGTACGGGCTGCCCGCGGACTCGGTGTAGAGCCCGAACGACTTGGTGAAGGTCTTGCCGGTCCGACGGTGGGTGATCGTGAGGTCGATGTCGGCGTTGTTCCGGGACAGCTGCCACTTCAGCGCCGGGTTGGTGTCCAGGTCGAGCGTCCGCGGGAACCGCTCTCCGAGGTGGACGAGCTCCGTCGGCTCGCCGGTGGAGGCGATCAGCTCGGCGGCCGGCATGCCGTCCGCGCCGAGGGCGATCCGGTAGACGCCCTCGCCCCTGTCGAGGGTGCCGCCGCGCGCGAGGAAGGTGCCGTCCGGGCCGGGCTCGATCCGCTGGGTGTAGTCGAGGAGCGTGATCGGTGCGTCCAGGATCGGGGACTTCGCCCTGAGCGGGACCAGCGTCCCCCCGCCGCCGCCCCGACCGTTCCCTTCGAGGGTCGACGGCTCGGCGTACATCACCCACGAGCCCAGCAGGCCGCCCGTGAGGAACTCCCCCTCGCCCAGGCGCATCCGTGTCTCCTCCCCGGTGGCACGGTCCGCGACCACGACGTGCTGCGGGCTGTCCTCCTTCCACTCCGACCAGGCCAGGCGGGTGTCGGAGAACGCGCTGAACCCCCACCTCTCGTCGGGGAAGACCACCGAGTCGGTGTCGTGGGTGGAGACCACCGAGGCGGTGGCGAGGTCCACCAGGGCGAGGTGGTACCCGGGCGAACTGCCTTCCTCGTTCCACACGTTGTACGAGACGAGGACGGCGCCGTCGCGCGCGGCGGTGGAGTGCACCCCCCGGGCGGCGGCGGGGATGCCGGTGATCGTCCTCTGGGTGACGGCGGCGCCGGTGCGCGTGACGAGCCGGGGCTGGGAGCGGTCCGCACCCATCGCCGTCGCCAGGACCGTGTCCCGCGACACGCCCTTCTCGTAGGTGAGCTTCAGCGCGCCGAGGTCGATCGCGACGGGGGCACCACCGGCGGCCATGTCGTGGAGCTTCACGACCTTGGAACTTCTCATGTCCTGCCCGTCCCCGGACACGACCACGTCCGAGGCCGTGGAGTCGACCACGCCGGCGTCGAGCTTCGTCGTCGCGCCGTCCGCGTACCGGGTCCACTCGTACCCCGTCTGCCACGTGTACGACAGGAAGCCGGTCTTCCCCGCCGCGGCCAGGCTCGCGTCCTTCGGGAACGGCAGGGGCGCGTTCGCCGCGACCCCCGTCGCGGGGGCCGGTGCGGGGGCGGGGGCGGCGGTCGCCGGGACGGCCAGGGCTCCGGCGCCGAGCGTGACGGCGAGGACGGTGGTGACCGCGGCGGAGACACGGCGGCGGTGCGCACGTGCGGAGTTCAAGGCTTCCCCCCAGGGAGATCGAAGCGGCGCACGCTCCCACGCGCGCCGCCCGGTCAGACTCACGGAAGGTCGGAGGGGTTGTACGTGCCTCGTTCCGTGATCACCCGCGGGGGGCGCTGCCGCTCCTGACGGTCTTCCGGATCCAGTCCGCGTGGGCGGGCGCGCTGGTGTAGAGACCCGGACCCTCCGAGCACGGCACGTTCGGGGCGCCGGGGCCCGAGGTGACTCCGATCAGCTCCCACCGCCCGTTCCGGCCCTTGCGCAGCTGCGGTCCGCCGGAGTCCCCGAAGCACGCCATCGCCCGGGGCACGGTGCTGATCGTGCACAGCCGGGTCCGGTCCGCGAAGCCGAGCGCGCACTCGGACACGGCACCCCTGCGGGTGTTCAGCTCCTGCAGCCGCTCCGCGAACCTGAACTCCGTGTCCACGGTGGTGCCGAAGCCCAGGATCCGGGTCGGGGTGCCCGGCCGCCCCACCTGCCGGGCGATCCGCACAGGCGGCTCGGCGACCGGTCGGTCGAGGCGGATCAGTGCGATGTCGTGCCGGTTGGCGGCCTTCCCGTCGCCGCTCGCGTAGCCGGGGTGGATGTACGTCCGGTCGATGGCCCGGACGGTCCCCCCGGACTTCCGGTGGTCGCTGCCGACCCGGACGGTGCCGTCCAGCTCCAGGCCGTCGCCCTGCACGCAGTGGGCCGCCGTCAGCACCCACTGCCGGTCGATCAAGGACCCTCCGCAGGTCCCGTCGTACAGCCCGTGCTTCGGGGCCGACTCGGGGATCGTCACCATGAACGGGTAGCTCTCGGTCGAATCGTTCCCGTTGACGATCGCCGTGGCGCTGCCGGTCATGAGGGTGGCGCAGGTCGCGGCGGCGAGAACACCGACGGCGGCGGTGCGCGCCGCACGGCGGCGCAGCGGCTTGATGTTGAACACAGAGAGTTCCTTCTGCTCGGAAGTCCGTACGTGTCCAGCCTGTCCGCCCACCCTCCGACGGGCCACGGAGGTAGCGGGCGGAACCCCTCTGCGGGCAGCGGGCCCGGGGACGGTGGGGGTATCCCCACGGCGGACTCGCGACCGACCACCGCGAGCCCGGCCTGATCGACAGGGCAACCCTGGACACGGGCGACCACCAGCAGTTCGCGGTCGCCCTCGCCGACCGGTTCGCCCTGCCGGCCGCCGTACAGGTGCTCCACCGTGAGACCCGCCGCCGGCGTGGCCGCCCGGACCCACAGCCGGGTGGCCTCAGCCCAGCCGCTCCTGAACGACCTTGTCCACGCGGTCCCGCCAGGGTGTGAACGGCGCCGCCGGGCGGGGCTGGAACCGGCGCTCATGGGCCTTCCAGGCCTCCTCCGTGCGGCAGGGGCCGCAGAAGGTCTCCTCGCCGGTGGGCCGGAACACGTGGGTGTTCCCCGGCCCGTCGCAGGTGATCAGCGGCTTGGGGCCGGGAGCCGCCGGGGCCCCGGCGGCCGGGCCTGGCGCTTCGGTTGCGGAAAGCGTCACGGGGAGGGGCTCGCTCACGGCGGGCGGGAGCTTCGCGACCAGGCGGTGCCTGAGGAACCCCGCCGCCGAACGGACGCCGTCACGGGGCAGATGAGCCGACAGCGCGTGCAGCAGATCAGCAGCCGACACGCCTCTCCGCAGCCACTCCGCCGCCGCCTCGGCCAGCCCCCTGGCCTCCCGCACCCCGAGCAGCAGGTCCCGGTTCCGGTGCCGGAGCGAGAGCAGCAGGCGCTCCGCCAGGGCGACTTCGGGGGCCCGCCCCTCGGCGTCGACGGCCTCCGGCTCGGGAGCCGGTTGCGGCTCCGGGAGGGGTTGAGAGTCCGGGGCGGGTTGCGGCTCCTGGCTCAGTTGCGGCTCCTGGGCGGGTGCCGGTGGCTGGGTCGGTCGCGGCTCCTGGGCGGGGTCCGCCTCCGGCGCCGGAGGCGGTTGCGGTGATCGTCGCGATTTCGGCGCGCGCGCTTTGGTGGGTGGGTGGGAGGAAGTCTTGCCCCCATCGTCTTCGTCAGTGGGGGGAAGGTGACCGATGGTCCGGGCCGTCGGAAAACCGCTCGTCGGTTCCCCGGCCGCCGGCACCCGGTCCCGGATCGCGACCGCCTCTTCACGCGTGAGGGTGACGTTGGACAGCAGCTGCGTGGTGGTCCAGTACCCGCGCTCGCACTGCGCCTTCCACTCGTGGAGGAGCCCACAGGAGATCAGGAACCCCTTCGCCCGCTGGTACGCCCGGAGCTTCATCCCCAGGTCGATGGCGTGCTGGTGGAGGGGCTTCTCCGGCGCGTCCTCGGGAAGGCCCTGGACGTGCATGAGGAGGATCTTGGCGTCGCTGTTCAGAACCGGATGCGACACGAGGTTCTTCGAGACCATCGTGAAGGAACGAACCGGCGCGATAACATGCCGAAGCATTTCTGGTGGACTCCTGATCCACTAGTGGTGAAGGTCCCCGGGCTACTGGTGTTGGCGCACCACCGGGGGCCGCTCCCATTCTCACGGAGCGTGATGTCGCGGTCACCGTACCGCACACTTCACCAGCTGATGCAACAACTCCGGCTCTACGAACGGATCTTCGAGCGTCGGCCGCGACCGCCAGTCCAGTGGCCACGTCGCCCCGGTCAGCGCCGGGATCCCCACGTACGACTCACTCCTCCCGCCGCCGCTCAGCGCCCTCACCGGCGCCGGCCACGCGTGGCCCGCGGCGGTGCGGGGCGGCAGCAGGAAGTACAGGTTCCGCTCGCCCGTCGCCTCCCGCACGATCGGGCCCGCCTGGAAATCCGTGAACGCCATCAGGCGATACGCCACGTCCTCACCGAGGAACCCGCCGATCCGCACGGCGTCGAAGTGCACACCCGCGTGACGGAGGGCGTGACCGGTGGCGGGCACCCAAGAGGGTGCGGTGTCAAGCGACTTGCGCAGATTCATGCGGCCAGCTTGGGGGCCGTGGTCTCCTGTGACCAGCGACACAGTCCGGTTGTGCGGGACTGTGCACTCGGGGAGGTCGGGTGTGAACAACGAGAAGAAGAGAAGCCCCGGGGCCGCGAAGGCATTCGGCGCGCTGTTGCGGTTCTATCGCGAGCGGGCGAGCGTATCGCAGGAGGCCCTGGGCCGGGAGACCGGATATTCCAAGTCCCAGGTGGCCATGATCGAGCGTGGGGAGCGGCGGGCGAAGGGGAACTTCGTCGAGATCGCGGACGAGATGCTGGGTGCACAAGGTGCACTTAAGACGGTGGCCGAGGAGGTGACGGCGAGCGGCATCGCGGCGTGGTTCGAGGACTACCTGGAGGAGGAAGCCAGGGCTGCGGGCATCCACATGTACGAGAACCATCTGATTCCTGGGCCGCTGCAGACAGAGGAGTACGCCCGGGCCGTCTTTGGCTGTGCCGTCCCAGCTCTGGAGGACGAAGACATAGAGGCAGGCGTCGCCGCCCGGCTGAAGCGGCAGGAGCTGTTCTTCCGGAAACCCGCCCCCATGGTCACCTTTGTTCTGGAGAGGGCCGCACTCACCAAGCCCCTCGGCGGGACGGAAGTACTGCGAAAGAATCTGCTGCATGTTCGTGAGCGCGCTGATCTACGCAACGTCACCATCCAACTCATGCCGGAGGGTCGGACAACCCATGCCGGGCTCAACGGACCCTTCACCCTCCTGGAAACCGAAGGCCGCCGAGGTCAACTCGTCTATGTCGAGGGACAAGGCGGGAGGTACTTTCTCAGCGAGCAGCCGGACGTGGGAGACGTCTTCGCCCGCTACAGCACCCTGCGGGCTCAGGCTCTCACTCCGGAGGAATCCGCACGACTCATCGAACAGGTGGCACGAGAGCTATGAGCACCGACCTCAACTGGTTCAAGAGCAGCTATAGCGGCGACCAGGGCGGCAACTGCGTCGAGGTCGCCATCACCTGGGTCAAGTCCTCCTACAGCAGCGACCAGGGCGGCGACTGCGTCGAGGTCGCCACCTGCCCCGGCGTCGTTCACATCCGCGACTCCAAGGACACCGCCCTTCCCTCCCTCTCCGTCTCCCCCGCCGCCTGGGGCGACTTCCTCACCCTCGTCTGACAACGGCGAAGGTCTCCGCCCCGTACCCCGGAGCGGAGACCTTCAGTTGCCCGTCCGCCGCGTCAGAACGCGCCGTTCAGGCCCCACCAGGCGCTCTGCTCCGGCATGCCCGCGCGGAGCTTGCCCGTGCCCGTGCCGCTGTAGAGGACCAGGCAGCCGACGCCTCGGCAGCCCTCGCCGTCGTATCCGCTGGTGGTGATCGTCGCCAGGTCGTTGAGCCCGTCGGCGCCGAAGTCGCCCACCGCGAGGAACGAGGCCATGACGTTCCAGCCGCCGGAGCCGATCAGCTCGCGGGAGCCGACCGCGCCGGTCCTGCCCGGGTAGAGCCAGAGCTTGCCGGTGGCCGCCTCGCGGGCGATCAGGTCGGGGCGGGCGTCGCCGTTCATGTCGCCCGCGCCGACCAGCGTGTTCATCGTGTTCCAGCCGCCGCTGCCGATCAGCTTGCGGGCGCCGAGGGTGCCCGTCGAGGTGCCGGGGTAGAGCCACAGCTTGCCCGTGGCCTTCTCGACGGCGATCAGGTCCGCGCGGCCGTCGCCGGACAGGTCACCGAACGCGGTGATCCGGTCCATGCTGTTCCAGCCGCCGCTGCCGATCAGCTTCCGCGTGCCGAGGGCGCCCGTACCGGTGCCGGGGTAGAGCCACAGCTTGCCGGTGGCCGTCTCGCGGGCGATCACGTCCTCCCGGCCGTCGCGGCTGAAGTCGCCGTGCCGGGTGAGGGCGTTCATGGCGTTCCAGCCACCGCTGCCGATCATCCGGCCCGTGCCGTCACCGGGCAGGAACCAGAGGCGGCCCGCCTTGTCGCGGACGACGACGTCCGCCTTGCGGTCGGCGTTCAGGTCGCCGAAGCCGACGGCCTTGGGCGACGTGTAGGCGTGCCACGACGGGTACGGCGCCTCGCTGCACTCGCGCGCGGTGGGCACGAACCTCACCGAGCTGACGGAGTTGCTGCCGGGGCCGCCCCAGTCCCTGAGGTTCGGGTCCGGGTCCCGGACGGAGCCGCCGAGGGTGTCCGCGTAGTTCGGGCTGTCGTAGGTGCAGACGAACTTGTCCGTACGGTTGGCGATCGTACGGAACGCGTTGTCCCAGGAGCCCAGCGTCGGGGCGTTCGTCTTCGTCTTGTACATCGTGCCGGTGGCGTTGTCCGTCTTCCAGGCGCAGAAGTAGCCCTTCGGACAGTCCTGGACCACGGCCTGGGCCGGCGCGGCGCCCGCGCCGAGGAGCCCGGCGGAGCTGAGCCCCAGCGCCGTGGCCACCGTGGCCAGGCGCCGCAGCATAGAAGTGCGCATGCGTTCCCTCCCTGAGGCGGCGCGGAGAAGACCTCGGACGCGCCGCGAGAGGGACGGTATCCCGCCGCACGATCCGCGCCAACACCCGGGCGCCCCCCTCGCCCTCGGGGGCCGCTCTACGGCGTCAGCACCCCGTTCAGGAAGGGGCCGACCGCCTCGCGCCAGGCGTCCGGGTGCTCGTAGTGGAGGAGGTGGCCGGCGTCGGGGATCTCCGCGTACGTCCCGTGGGGCAGCACACGGACCATCTCCTGCGCCTCGGCCCGCCCGAGCTCGCCGTCCAGGCCGCGGAGGACCAGCGTCGGGCAGCGGACCTGGGCGAGCGACTCCCAGTGGGCGTCGTGGACCCAGGTCTCGCGGGAGGTCAGCATCTGCTCGGGGTCGAACACCGGGCCCCAGCCGTCCGGGCGTTCGGCCATGACCTCGGCGAAGAAGGCGCCCCGGGCCGGGTTCGGCCGCTCGACCCACGGGTCGTCCTCGCCGAACCAGCGGCGGGCCGCGTCGAGTGAGGGGAACGGGGTCGGCCAGCGGCGGAACCAGTCCCGCCACTCGCGCTGCGAGGCGGCTCCGAGCGCCGAGGCGCGCATGTCGCAGATGACGAGGGCGCGGACGAGGTCCGGGCGCTCGGCGGCGAGTTGCCAGGCGGTGAGGGCACCCATGGAGTGGCCGATGAGGGTCACCGGGCCGAGGCCCAGCTGCTCGACGGCTGCGGCCGCGTCCGCCACGTACGCCTCGCGGGTGAAGAGGCCGGCGGCGGGCTTGTCGCTGTGCCCGTGGCCGCGCTGGTCGAGGGCGACGGTACGGGGGACCCCGGGGCCCGCGGCTCCCGGTCCTCCCGCTCCCCGCTCCTCGGCGGCCCGCGCGAGGCGGGCGACCGCCGGGGCCCAGTGGGCCGCGTGGCCCATCAGACCGTGGAGGAGTAAGACCCCGGGTCCGGTCCGCGGGGCGGCCTTGGGCGTGAAGTCCCAGGCCGCCAGCCGTACGCCGTCGGCCCCGGTGACGTCGAGTCGTCGCGCCATCCCTGGCACCCCCTCTTCCTGCCGTCGAACCTCGCCAGACTATCGAACTCGCATTCGAAAATGCGCTCCTGCCGCACAACACCCCTCGTTCGAGTGACAGGGCTCAAGGATTGACCCGCGGCGCCGAGGGGAGATCTTGAACGGGAGGCGGACCGCTCGGGGAAAACGGTCCGAGGGGAGTGACCTTGAGAGCTCGGGGCTCCAGGTCAGCTCAGGGGAGGGCAGGCCCCGGCGCCCGAAGGCGCCGGGGCCCTCTGCCGTCCGGGGCGCGGCGACCCGCGTCGACCGACCGGCATCAGTCCGGGGCACGGCCGTCCGCGCCGGCCGCCCGACAACCGTCCGGGGCGCGGCGGACCGCTTCGGGCGTCCGGCATCCGCTGGCTGCACCGTCCCACCCCTCCCCGGTATCGCACCTCTCGCCCCAGCGTGGCACGGCGAGGGCGCGGGCGTGGCCATTCCGGCGTAAACCGGGGCGCACGAAGGACGTTGAGCTCCCACCCCGCCGATTCGTCATCCCGCCGTGACCGGCCACGGGCAACCATGACGGCCCGTCATCCGCCCACCGGAGGTGATCTCATCCCAGGTGGCAGGGCAGGACCCTCGCCCGGCGCGGCATCACCGTCGTCGCCACCCGGGGCGTCCACCCGAACGGGAAGCGGCACACCTGCTACACCTTCGCCGACTCCAGCGGGAACGAGTTCACCCGCTTCTCCAGCCGCTCGCCGGTCAGCGCGCACCTCGTCCACGACCCCGGCAGGCCGGGCTCCACCCGGGTACGCCGGAGCTCCGCCTGGATGACGGCCAAGCACGTCATCGGCCTGGGGATCCGCCTCGGATTCCGCCGGCTCGGGGCGCTGGGAGTCGCCGCTCCCCACCACTGACGGGATCGCCGCCTCCTTCCCGGGGAATCCCGGGGAAGGAGGCGGCGCGGTCCCGCGCCCGGTTCAGCGCTTCGCGACGAACACGTGCGAAGCGACCTCCGCGTCCAGCTCGGCGGCCTCGCCGCTCGAACCCACCAGGACGCCGCCCGGAGACTCCGTCACCGACACCACGGAGCCGGGCTGCACGCCCGCGCGCCGCAGCGTGTACATCAGCTGCGCGTCCGTCTGGATCGGCTCGCCGATCCGGCGGACGACCACCGTCTTGCCCTCGCTCGCGTCCAGATCGGCGAGCGAGACCATCGAGTCGTCGAGGAAGGCCTCCGCCCCCGCCTTCTCGCCCAGCTCCTCAAGTCCCGGGATCGGGTTCCCGTACGGCGACTCCGTCGGGTGACGCAGCAGCTCCAGGACCCTCCGCTCCACGGCCTCGCTCATCACGTGCTCCCAGCGGCAGGCCTCGGCGTGCACCTGCTCCCACTCCAGGCCGATCACGTCGACGAGCAGACACTCCGCGAGGCGGTGCTTGCGCATGACGCGGGTGGCGAGGCGGCGGCCCTCGTCCGTGAGCTCCAGGTGCCGGTCGCTGGCCACGGCCACCAGACCGTCGCGCTCCATCCGGGCCACCGTCTGGCTCACCGTCGGCCCGCTCTGGTCGAGCCGCTCGGCGATCCGGGCACGCATGGGGACCACACCTTCCTCCTCAAGCTCGAGGATGGTGCGGAGATACATCTCCGTTGTGTCGATCAGTCCGGACATACGTGCCCCTCGATGAGTCGTGCGCTGGCCCTGCACCAATTCTGACGCATCGGGCCGACAACCGGGTCTCACCGTCCACAGGTGGTATTGACAGAGCAATGGTCCAGACCGCACCGTGATCGGCGACCAGGGCACGACCACGACACGACGGCGACGAACAAGGAGCTTCCGGAATGGGCGACAGCGCGGGCGAGAGCAAGCTGGCCGGACAGTTCTTCGACGCCGCGATCGGCCTGCTCCAGCAGGTCCGCGACGGCGACTCCGCCGAGATCGCCGCGGCGGGCGCCGCGATCGCCGAGGCCGTCGCCCACGGCAACCGGCTCTTCGCCTTCGGCGCGGGCCACTCCTCCCTCGCCGCCCAGGACGTCGTCTACCGCGCCGGCGGCCTCGCCCTCATGAACCTGCTCGTCGTCCCCGGCGTCGTCGGCGTCGACGTCATGCCCGCGACGCTCGGCTCCGCCCTCGAACGCGTCGACGGCCTCGCCGGAGCGGTCCTGGACTCCTCCCCCGCCAAGGCCGGGGACGTCCTGATCATCATCTCCCTCTCCGGACGCAACGCCCTGCCCGTCGAGATGGCGATGAACGCCCGCGCCCTCGGCCTCACCGTCATCGGCGTCACCTCCGTCGCGTACGCGACCGAGACCAGGTCCCGGCACGTCTCGGGGACGTACCTCAAGGACCACTGCGACATCGTCCTCGACTCCCGCATCGCCGTCGGCGACGCCGAACTCACCCACGAGGGCATCGAGGCCCCCTTCGCGCCCGCCTCCACCGTCGTCACCAGCGCCCTCATGCAGGCCACGCTCGCCGCCGCCGCCGAGGAGCTCGTCCGGCGCGGCATCGAGCCGCCGCTGCTCCGCTCCGGGAACGTCGACGGCGGGCACGAGTGGAACGGCCGCGTGATGACGGAGTACGGCGACCGGATCTTCTACCGGCACTGAGCCCGCCGCCGGGTGGCCGCCGCGTCGCGGCGGCTACGCCGGGTCGGCCAGGTCCAGGGCCGCCGCCACCCGGGACGCCACCGCCTCCGCGAAGACCACGTCCTCACGCTCGAAGGGCTTGCGGCAGGCGGCCCGCAGGAACGTCAGGACGCCCAGCGTCCGGCCCCGGGAGCGCAGCACCACGCACACCGCGTGCGCCGCGTCCGCCGGCCACTGGTGGGCCTCCGCCCACACCTCGGCCGTCCGGCCCGCGCTCGCCCGTACCGTGCCCACCCGGTCCCAGGCCTGGAGCGCCGGGTGCCTCGGCCCGTACCGCAGCGGGATACCGCCGCCGACGACCGGCGACGACGGGCCGGGAGCACCGCCCGCGGGGGTCGCCAGGGTCCGGGTCAGCCGCCGCTCGCCCGCGATCCGGTCGACCAGCGCGTGGTCCGCGAAACCGGCCAGGGCGAAGTCGAGCAGCACCGTCGCCGCCTCCACCGGGTCCTCGCACTCGGCCGCCGCCGCGCCCGCCCGGTGCAGCTGGCTCCACCGGAACCGCAGCCGGTCCGCGTCCCGCGCCGCGAGCCGCTCCTCCGTGACGTCCTGGAACAGCCAGGCCACCCCCAGCGGCACCGGCTCCTCCGCCATCGGCGAGGACAGCCGCAGGAAGCCACTGCGCCAGCACCGGCGGCGCTCCCCCGCCGAGGTCCGGAGCGTCACCCACACCTCGGCGGGCGCGGGCGGCGTGCCCTCCGCCAGGACGTGCTGGAGCGCGGCCTCCAGCTCCTCCGCGCCGTGCACGACGACATCGCCCAGCGGGCGACCCAGCAGGGCCGTACGCCCGGTCCCGAAGGCGCGGGCCGCGTGGCCGTTGACCATGGCGGGGCGGAGATCGGCGTCGACGAGGACGACACCCCAGGAGGCGTCCTCGAACAGGGCCTCGCTGAGCGCCACCGACCGCTCCAGGTCGAGCTGGACGTGCACCTCGCTGAACGCGCAGTACACCCCGGCCGGACCGCCGTCCGCCCCGCGCACGCCGGCCGCCTGGCTCCTCACGAGCACCCGGCCGCCGTCCTTGCGCAGCAGCGCCAGCTCGTGGACCTGCCGCCCGGGGCCCTTCATGACCCCCATCAGCCGGCCCAGGATCTCCTCGGCGTCGGCGCTGCGCGCGGCCCACCCCTCGAACCCGCGCCGGCCGACGGCGTCCTCGGCGGACCAGCCGAGGATGCGCTCGGCCTCGCGGTTCCAGTGCGTGACCGTCCCGTCGGCGTCGAACGCGCAGAGCGCCGCGTCCATCCCGTCGAGCAGCGCGGCCAGCAGATCGGCCCCCGCCCCGGGAACGGAAGCGGTCTCGCTCGCGGACCCCGTGAAAGCACTCATCCCGGCACCCCCCATACTGCGGCCATTCAACTGGAACGTGACGCAGAGCACATCACCTTCACCGAAATCGTTGCACCGCGGAAACGAATTCGGTCACGGGCACGGGCCGTCGGGGCGCGGGCCGCCTGAGGGCGCGGGCCGCTCAGGGCGCCAGCCGCTCCACCCGCCACGTCTCGCCGTCCCGCGCGTCCGGGCCGTTCTCGCGGACGTAGCGGAGGCGGTCGTGGAGACGGTTCTCGTGGCCCTGCCAGAACTCGATCGCGTCCGGCACGACCCGGACGCCGCCCCACTCCGGGGGGACCGGCACCTGGGCGTCCCCGGGGTAGCGGGCGGCCAGCTCCTCGTACCGGGCGAGGAGTTCCTCGCGGGAGGCGATCACCGAGGACTGACGGCTCGCCCAGGCGCCGAGCTGGGAGCCGTGCGGGCGGGTGCGGAAGTAGGCGACCGTCTCGTCGCGGCCGACGCGCTCGGCGCGGCCGGTGACGACGACCTGGCGGGCCAACGGGTGCCAGGGGAAGAGCAGCGAGACGTACGGATTGGCCGCGATCTCCACGCCCTTGCGGGAGTCGTAGTTGGTGAAGAAGACGAACCCGGCCCGGTCGTAGTGCTTCAGGAGCACCGTGCGGGCCGACGGCCGGCCGTCGAGGGTGGCCGTGGAGACGATCATCGCGTTCGGCTCGTGGATCGCCGGGTTCGCGACGGTCTCCTTGAACCAGCGGGTGAACTGCGCGATCGGCTCGGGCGCGAGGTCGGCCGGCGACAGCTCCGTGGTGCGGTACTGCTCGCGCATGTCGGCGGGATCCAGGGCGTCGTTCACGGCGCCTCTCAGGGGATCGTTCGCGGGATCGGTCACGGGATCGGTCACGGGGCCATCCTGCCGCAGCGCCGCAGTTTGCCCGGCACCACGTGCCGCCAATCCACACTCGCCGAATCGGCGCACTGTGCCGGATGTCACGCTTCCCCGCATCATCGGAACCGTACAGACTCAGGGCTGGACGACTGTTGTATTCCCACCATCGACCAGCACTCGGTTGATCGATCATCGATAGAGGAGCCGCCTGATGTCCGACTTCGTACCCGGGCTCGAAGGAGTCGTCGCGTTCGAGACGGAGATCGCCGAACCCGACAAGGAAGGCGGCGCGCTCCGCTACCGCGGCGTCGACATCGAGGACCTGGTCGGCCACGTGTCCTTCGGCAACGTCTGGGGACTCCTCGTCGACGGCGCCTTCAACCCGGGCCTGCCGGCCGCCGAGCCCTTCCCGATCCCGGTGCACTCCGGCGACATCCGCGTCGACGTGCAGTCCGCGCTCGCGATGCTCGCCCCCGTGTGGGGCCTCAAGCCGCTCCTCGACATCTCCGCCGAGCAGGCCCGCGACGACCTCGCCCGCGCCGCCGTCATGGCCCTCTCCTACGTCGCCCAGTCCGCGCGCGGCCAGGGCCTCCCGATGGTCCCGCAGAGCGAGATCGACAAGGCCGAGTCCGTCGTCGAGCGCTTCATGATCCGCTGGCGCGGCGAGCCCGACCCGAAGCACGTCAAGGCCGTCGACGCCTACTGGACCTCGGCCGCCGAACACGGCATGAACGCCTCCACGTTCACCGCGCGCGTGATCGCCTCCACCGGTGCCGACGTGGCCGCCTCCCTCTCCGGCGCCGTCGGCGCCATGTCCGGCCCGCTGCACGGCGGCGCGCCCTCCCGCGTGCTCGGCATGATCGAGGAGATCGAGCGGACCGGCGACGCCACCGCCTACGTGAAGCAGGCCCTCGACAAGGGCGAGCGCCTCATGGGCTTCGGCCACCGCGTCTACCGCGCCGAGGACCCCCGCGCGCGCGTGCTCCGGCGCACCGCCCGCGAGCTGGCGGCGCCGCGCTTCGAGGTCGCCGAGGCGCTGGAGAAGGCCGCGCTCGAAGAGCTGCACAACCGGCGCCCCGACCGCGTCCTCGCGACCAACGTCGAGTTCTGGGCGGCGATCGTCCTGGACTTCGCCGAGGTCCCGGCGCACATGTTCACCTCGATGTTCACGTGCGCGCGCACGGCCGGCTGGTCGGCGCACATCCTGGAGCAGAAGCGCACCGGGCGCCTGGTCCGCCCGTCCGCCCTGTACACGGGCCCCGGTCAGCGCAACCCGCGCGAGATCGAGGGATACGGCGACATCGCGGGCTGATCCCGCGCGCGCAAGCCCGGGCCGGTGGGCGGGTCGCCCACCGGCCGCGTGCCGTCCCGGCTACGCCGACAGCGCCGGCTGGGACTCCGGGTGCAGCAGCAGGTCCGCGTGGTGGCGGGCCGCCACCAGCGGATGGGCCCGCAGCTTGCCCTTCAGCTCGTTGCGGCCGTACTCCGCGAACAGCGGGTTCGCCGGGTCGGCCGTGACACCGGGCGCCGTCCCGGCGTGCGGGAAGACGAGCGGCGAGATCCGGGCGTCGAGCCGCGGGTTGTAGAAGAACGGCACCGAGTACCGCTCCGTCGCCCCGGGCGGCGAGACGACCCGGTGGTTGGTGGCGAGCAGATAGCCGTTGGTCGCCACTTCGAGCAGCTCGCCGAGGTTCACGACGAACGCGCCCGGCAGCGGCGGCACATCGTGGAAGTTCCCGTCCTCGCGCTGGACCTGCAACCCGCCCACCTGGTCCTGGAGGAGCAGGGTGAGGAAGCCGTAGTCCTTGTGCGCGCCGACGCCCTGGTCGTCGCCCTCGCCGCTGCTGCCCGGGTAGCGCACCAGCTTGAGGTGCGGGTGGGCGCGCGGGCCGAAGATGTCGTCGTAGAAGTCCCGCGGCGCCCCGATCGACGCCAGCAGCTCGTGCAGCAGACGCTCGGCGACCCCGCTGAGCCGGTCCACCCAGTGCAGGGCCGCGGTCCGCAGCTCGGGGAGGGCGGCGGGCCACTGGTTGGGGCCTTCGAGCCACCAGTACGGGGCTTCCCAGGGCGCGGGGGTGCGCGCGGGGCGCTCGGCGCCGATGTCGAGCTGGTCGCGCCAGTCGCGGGCGCCGCCGGTGCGCTCGTCGCCGATGCGGGTGTAGCCGCGGAAGTGCGGCGAGTTGATGTTGTCGAGGGCGAGCCGGTCGGCCTCGGGCAGCGCGAAGAAGGCGTGCATCGCGGAGGTCAGGGCCCGCGTCTCGGCCTCGGTCACACCGTGCCCGACGAGCTGGAAGAAGCCGACGTCGTGGGCGGCCGAGTGGAGCTGCGCGTGGAGCAGACGCCGGGCCTGGGGGCCGCGGTCGGCGGCGGAGAGGTCGACGATCGGGAGCTGCGCGGCGTACGAGCTCCGGGTCTTCGGGCTGCTGGTCGGCTGCTGGGAGGACGAGCTGAGAGTCATGGATGCGTCCGCGGGGTCTACGGGTGCCCGGAGCGGCCGCCAGGGGTGGGGCGGGGGCCACGGGTGCCGGTCGGCTTGGGCTCGGAACGAGGGACCCGGGGGGCGGTGGTGGTGCCCTTGAGGGTCAGGCGGAGCGGCGACAGCTCATGCTCGTGACGCGGACGAAGTCCACGTGGCGACGGCGTACGAGCAGGGGCATGCGACCACAGTACTGCGGCAGGGGTCGAACGACTGTGGTCCGGGTCACGTAGGGGGAAGCCCGAGGGGGCGCAGGAAATTCCGGAAGGGGCGCGAGGGGGTTTCGGGCGGGCGCACGGGCGTCCGATGGCACGGACCTGGGCCCCGGCGGGGGCGCCTGGACGCCCTGGACCCCGCGGGCCCGGTGGTCACGGCGTACGCCCGACCGCCACCGAGGCGACGGTTACGCCAGGGCCTCGTCCAGCAGGTGGGCCCACTGGGACACCACCCGCTCCCGGCGGGCGCGGTCGTCCGTCAGGAGGGTGGCGAGGCCCAGGCCGCGGGCCATGTCCAGGAGGCCCTGGACGGTCTCGCGGACGCCGGGGCGGGACTCGTCCGCGCCCAGGACCTCGACGGCGATCCGGTGCGACTCGCGGCCCACGCGGGCCTCCAGCTCCGTGACGCGGGCGCGGAGCTGGTCCTCGTCCGAGGCGGCGACCCAGAGGTGGAGGGCGGCCCGGAAGAGGGGCCCGGTGTAGAGGTCGACGAGCGCGGCGACGGCCTCGTGCCGGTCGCGGGACGGCAGGGACCGCAGCGCCTGGGAGCGCTCCTCCGCCACGTACTCGACGGCGGCCGTGAACAGGTCCTCGCGGGTCGGGAAGTGGTGCTGGGCGGCGCCCCGGGAGACGCCGGCCCGTTCCGCGACGACGGCGACCGTGGAGCCCGCCCAGCCGTGCTCGGCCAGGCAGGACACGGCCGCCTCCAGGAGCCGCTGCCGGGTGGCGCGGCTCCTGTCCTGCTTGGGCGCGGTCACAGCCGCCATTGAGGGTCCCGTCGTTCGAGGAAGGCCGTCATCCCCTCGCGCGCCTCGGCGGAGGCGAAGAGCGTGGCCGACCTCCGCACGAGGTCCTCCGCGTCGCGTTCGAAGGTCTCCAGGACTCTAGCGGTGACCAGCCGCTTCGCCTCCCGCAGGCCCTGCGGGGAGCCGGCGCGCAGGGCGTCGAGGATGCCGGGGAGGGCCGCGTCCCCGTCGGTGACGAGGCCCATGGCGATCGCCTCCGGGACCCCGAACCCCTCCCCCGTCAGGTAGTGGCGGGCGGCCGCGCGCGGTTCCAGCCTGGGGAGGAGGGTGAGGGAGATGACGGCGGGCGCGACCCCGATCCGTACCTCGGTGAGTGCGAAGTCCGAGGCCTCCCCGGCCACCACGATGTCGCAGGCGCCGAGCAGGCCGAGGCCGCCCGCCCGGACGTGCCCGGTGACGTGGGCGACGACCGGCTTCGGCAGCTCGACGATCTGCCGGAGCAGGTCGACGAAGGCGTACGGGCTGGGCGGCGCCTTCAGGTCGGCGCCCGCGCTGAACGTCGTACCGGTGTGGGCGAGGACCACCGCCCGGACCGCCGGGTCCTTGCCGCAGGCGGTGAGCGCGTCGGCGAGTTCGGTGACGAGGGAGGCGGAGAGGGCGTTGCGGGTGGCGGGGGAGTTCAGGGTGAGGGTGGTGATGCCCCGGTCCTCGGCCGATGTCACGAGTGTGGTGGTCATGCGCGGTCCCTCAGTTCCCTTCGGAGGATCTTCCCGGAGGCCGCCCGGGGCACGGTGTCGACGAACTCGACGCTGCGGACCTTCTTGTACGGGGCGACCCGTGCGGCGACGTGAGCCATGACGTCCTCGGCGGTGAGGCCGGGCGCCGAGGGCTGGCGTACGACGAAGGCCTTGGGTATCTCCGTACCCTCCGCGTCGGTGACGCCGATGACGGCGGCGTCGGCGACGCCGTCGTGCGTGAGGAGGAGCGCTTCGAGTTCGGCGGGGGCGACCTGGAAGCCCTTGTACTTGATGAGTTCCTTGACGCGGTCGACGACGTACAGCCAGCCGTCGGCGTCGACGCGCCCGATGTCGCCGGTGTGGACCCAGCCGTCGGCGTCGATCATGGCGGCGGTGGCGTCGGGCCGGCCGAGGTACCCCTTCATGACCTGCGGCCCCCGGATGGCGACCTCGCCCTCCTCGCCCGGGGCGGCGTCCTTCGACGGGTCGTCGAGGGAGAGGATCCGCATCTCGGTGGAGGGCAGCAGCTTGCCGACGGTGCCGGGCGGCGGGTTCTCGGCGTCGAGGGGGACGACGTGGGTGCCCGGGGAGAGTTCCGTCATGCCGTACGCCTGGAGGACCGGCGGCAGCCCGAGCCGGGCGGAACAGGCCTCGGCGAGGGCCGCGTCGAGGGGGGCGGCGGCGCTGACGACGTACTCCAGGGAGGACAGGTCGTACGCGGCGACGGCCGGGTGCTTGGCGAGGGCGAGGACGATCGGCGGGGCGACGTACAGGCCGTTGATGCGGTGCTTCTGGATGGCGCCGAGGAAGGTGTCGAGCTCGAAGCGGGGGAGGACGACGACGGTGGCGCCCTGGCGGAGGGGCGCGTTCATCAGGGCGGTCAGGCCGTAGATGTGGAAGAAGGGGAGGACGGCGAGGACGCGGTCGCCCGGCCCCATCGGGATGACCGGTTCGAGCTGGGCGAGGTTCGTGGCGATCGACGTGTGCGTGAGCATCACGCCCTTGGGGACGCCGGTGGTGCCGGAGGAGTACGGGAGCGCGGCGACGTCCTCGTCGGGGTCGACGTCGATCTCGGGCACGGGCCCGGTCGAGCCGAGGAAGGACTGCAACGACCGCACCCCCTCGCCCTCGGGCCCTTCGGGCGCCTGGTCGCAGACGAAGATCTCCCGGACGCCGCCCGCGAGTTCGGCGGCGGCGCGGGCGGCCGGGAGCAGCGGCGAGACGGTGACGATCCAGCGCGCGGCGGAGTCCCCCAGCTGCTTCGCGAACTCCTCGGGCGTGGCGAGCGGGTGCACGGTGGTGACGGCCGCCCCGGCACGGGTGGCGGCGTAGAAGGCGATGGGGAAGAGCACGGTGTTGGGACTGTGCAGCGCGAGCACGTCCCCCTTCCGCACCCCGGCCTCGGCGAGCCCGGCGGCCACCCGCCGGTGGAAGGCGTCGACCTGCCCGTACGTGAGGGTGAACTCCCCGGCCCCGTCGACCAGCGCGGGCGTGTCACCCCGCTCGGCGGCGCGGCCGAGCACCGCGTCGTGGATGGGGAGGGAGACGGTGGGGACGGGCTCGTACTCGCTGTGGAACACCATGCGTTGACCCCTTGAAGAGGTGGAAGGTGAGCGCCAGGATCGCGGGTGCCGGTGCGACTTGGGGAGACCTTGACAGCAGATCGGGGAGACAACGGCGGCGCGCGGCTCGCGCTCGTCCTCCCGCTCGGCGCCCGCGTCGCCCTGTGCGTGGCGGGCGCCGCCACCGCCGGCCGGCGAGCCGCGGCGGTCCGAGGGCCGCCCCGAGGGTGTCAGTACGACTTGGGCAGCCCAAGCGTCTGGTGCGAGACGTAGTTGAGGATCATCTCCCGGCTGACCGGGGCGATGCGGGCCACCCGGGCCGCCGTGATCAGTCGGGCCAGGCCGAACTCCTTGGTGAGGCCGTTGCCGCCGAGGGTGTGGACCGCCTGGTCCACGGCCTTCACACAGGCCTCCGCCGCCGCGTACTTCGCCATGTTGGCCGCCTCGCCCGCACCGGCGTCGTCCCCCGCGTCGTACAGCTGAGCCGCCTTCGCCATCATCAGGCGGGCCAGTTCCAGCTCGATGTGCGCCTGCGCCAAGGGGTGCGCGACGGCCTGGTGGGCGCCGATCGGGGCCTTCCAGACCTGGCGCTCCTTCGCGTACCTCACGGCCCGCGCGAGGGCGTAGCGGCCCATGCCGATCGCGAAGGCCGCCGTCATGATCCGCTCCGGGTTCAGGCCCGCGAAGAGCTGGAGCAGGCCCGCGTCCTCGTCCCCGACGAGCGCGTCCGCCGGCAGGTGGACGTCGTCGATCGTCAGCTCGAACTGCTTCTCGTTCGCGTCCAGTTCCATCTCGATGTGCCGCCGCCGGAAGCCCGGGGCGTCGCGCGGGACGATGAAGAGACAGGGCTTGAGGCTGCCCGTCCGCGCGTCCGAGGTGCGGCCCACGATCAGGGTCGCGTCGGCGATGTCGACGCCCGACACGAACACCTTCCGGCCGTTGAGGACCCAGCCCTCCTCGGTGCGGGTCGCGGTGGTCGTGATGCGGTGCGAGTTCGATCCGGCGTCGGGCTCCGTGATGCCGAACGCCATCGTCCGCGAGCCGTCCGCGAGCCCCGGCAGCCACTCCCGCTTCTGCTCCTCCGTGCCGAAGCGGGCGATGACCGTGCCGCAGATCGCGGGCGAGACGACCATCATCAGGAGCGGCGCTCCGGCGGCGCCCGCCTCCTCCAGGACGATCGACAGTTCGGCCATGCCGCCGCCCCCGCCGCCGTACTCCTCGGGCAGGTTCACGCCCAGGTAGCCGAGCTTGCCCGCCTCCGCCCACAGGGCGGCCCGGTCGAAGCCGGGGCCGTGCCGGTGGCCGAGCGCGGAGACGGCGGCCCGGAGCGCGGTGAGCTCTTCACTCTCGATCATGGTGCTCATACGGTCTTGTCCTCCTGTGCTTCGGTCTGCACGGATGCCGGTGCTTCGGTCTGTACGGACGCCTGTGCTTCGGTCTGTACGACGGCGAGCAGGGCGCCCACCTCGACCTGGCGGCCGGGGGCGGCGTGGAGCGCGGTGAGCGTGCCGGAGGCGGGGGCGATGACGCGGTGCTCCATCTTCATCGCCTCCAGCCAGAGGAGCGGCTGCCCGGCGGCGACCCGGTCGCCGACGGCGAGCCCGTCCGCGACCCGGACGACGGTGCCGGGCATGGGGGCGAGCAGGGAGCCGGGTTCCCGCTGGTCGGCGGGGTCGGGGAAGCGGGGGCGGGCGGCGAGGCGGTAGGGGCCGACGTGGACGGTGCCGTCGCCGTACCGGGCGACCTCGAAGTCCCGTACGACTCCGGAGACGTCGAGGCGCACGCGGTCGGGGGACGCCGACACGACCCGGACGCCCTCGGGGGCCGTGACCTCGTATCCGCCGTCCCGGCCCGGCCGGTAGCGGACCTCGTGCTCCCCGTACGCCCTCGTCCCGTCCTGGGAGCGCAGGTTGCGCCAGCCGCCGCCGAAGCGGCCCCGGCGGGCGGCCGCCCCGGACAGGGCCGCCGCCACCGCCGCGTACCCCTCGCCCTCCGGCGCCGTGGTCAGGGCGGTCAGGTTCCGGTCGTAGAAGCCCGTGTCGAGCGCCTCCGGCGCCCCGTACTCCGGGTGCCGCAGCGAGGCGACGAGCAGCTCCCGGTTGGTGACCGGGCCGTGGATCCGGGACCGTTCCAGCGCGTGGGCGAGCTTGCGGGCCGCCTCGGCGCGGGTGGGGGCGTGGACGATCACCTTGGCGAGCATCGGGTCGTAGTGGACCCCGACCGTGTCCCCGGAGACGTATCCGGTGTCGACCCGGACGCGGCCCTCCCCGGGGACGTCGAAGCGGTGCAGGACTCCCGTCTGCGGCGCCCACTCCCGTGCCGGGTCCTCCGCGTAGAGGCGCGCCTCGATCGCGTGGCCGCTCGGGGACGGGGGCTCCGGCGGCAGTTCGCGGCCCTCGGCGACCGCGAGCTGGAGGGCGACGAGGTCGACCCCGTACACCTCCTCCGTCACCGGGTGCTCGACCTGGAGGCGGGTGTTCATCTCCAGGAAGTGCGCCCGGCCGTCCGCGACCAGGAACTCGACGGTGCCCGCGCCGGTGTAGCCGACGGCCTTCGCCGCGCGGACGGCCGTGTCCAGGAGGGACGCTTCGAGCGCGGCGGGCAGGCCGGGCGCCGGGGCCTCCTCGACGACCTTCTGGTGGCGGCGCTGGAGGGAGCAGTCGCGGGTGCCGAGCGCCCAGACGGTGCCGTGGGTGTCGCAGAGGAGCTGCACCTCGACGTGGCGGCCGTTCTCCACGTACGGCTCGACGAAGACCTCGCCGTCACCGAACGCGCTCGCCGCCTCCGCCGAGGCTGCCGTCAACTCGCCTTCCAGGGCGGCCAGTTCGCGGACGATCCGCATGCCCCGGCCGCCACCGCCCGCCGCCGCCTTCACCAGGACGGGCAGGTCCGCCTCCGTGACCTCGGCCAGGGGCGCGATCCCCAGGAGCTCCTTCGCCCGCGTCTTCGAGGCCATCGCCTCGATCGCCTCCGGCGGCGGGCCGATCCAGACCAGGCCCGCGTCGGTCACGGCCCGCGCGAAGTCGGCGTTCTCGGAGAGGAAGCCGTAGCCGGGGTGGACGGCGTCCGCGCCCGCCGCGAGCGCCGCCCTCACGACGAGGTCACCGCGCAGGTACGTCTCCGAGGGCGCCGCCCCCGGCAGCCGTACCGCCGCGTCGGCCTCCCGGACGTGCAGGGCGTCGGCGTCCGCGTCGGAGTACACGGCGACGGTGGAGATGCCCAGGTCGCGGCAGGTGCGGAAGACCCGGCAGGCGATCTCGCCCCGGTTCGCGACCAGGACGGAGGTGATCATCGACGTTCGGAGGGTCGAAGAGGTCATCTGGGGCCTCACATTCGGAAGACGCCGAAGCCGCCGCGCGCGCCCTCGACCGGTGCCGTGTGGATCGCGGACAGGCACAGTCCGAGGACCGTGCGGGTGTCGCGGGGGTCGATGACCCCGTCGTCGTAGAGCCGGCCCGAGAGGAACATCGGCAGGGACTCGGACTCGATCTGCGCCTCGACGAGGGCGCGCAGCCCGGCGTCGGCGTCCTCGTCGTACGGCTGTCCCTTCGCCGCCGCGGAGGCCCTCGCCACGATGGAGAGGACGCCGGCGAGCTGCTGCGGGCCCATGACGGCGGACTTGGCGCTCGGCCAGGCGAAGAGGAAGCGGGGGTCGTAGGCCCGGCCGCACATGCCGTAGTGCCCGGCGCCGTAGCTCGCCCCCATGAGGACGGAGAGGTGCGGGACCCTGGAGTTCGACACCGCGTTGATCATCATCGCGCCGTGCTTGATGATGCCGCCCTGCTCGTACTCCCTGCCCACCATGTAGCCGGTGGTGTTGTGGAGGAAGACGAGCGGGATGTCCCGCTGGTTGGCGAGCTGGATGAACTGCGCCGCCTTCTGCGACTCCGGGCCGAAGAGCACGCCCTGCGCGTTGGCGAGGACGCCGACCGGGTAGCCGTGCAGGCTCGCCCAGCCGGTGACGAGGCTCGGCCCGTACAGCGGCTTGAACTCGTCGAAGTCCGATCCGTCGACGATCCGGGCGATCACCTCGCGCGGATCGAACGGGGTCTTGAGGTCCCCCGGCACGATCCCGAGCAGTTCGTCCTCGTCGTACTTCGGCGGCTCGGCGAGCGCGGCCGGATCGGGGTGCGCCTTGCGGTGGTTGAGCCGGGCGACGATCCGCCGGGCCTGACGGAGGGCGTCGGTCTCGTCGACGGCGTAGTGGTCGGCGAGCCCGGAGGTCCGGGCGTGCATCTCGGCGCCGCCGAGCGACTCGTCGTCGCTCTCCTCCCCCGTCGCCATCTTCACCAGCGGCGGACCGCCGAGGAACACCTTCGAGCGCTCCTTGATCATCACGGCGTGGTCGGACATGCCGGGGACGTACGCGCCACCGGCCGTCGAGTTCCCGAAGACGACCGCGATGGTGGGGATGCCGGCGGCGGAGAGCCGGGTGAGGTCGCGGAAGAGCGCCCCGCCGGGGATGAAGATCTCCTTCTGGGAGGGGAGATCGGCGCCGCCGGACTCGACGAGCGAGATGACGGGCAGCCGGTTGGCGTACGCGATCTCGTTGGCGCGCAGGGCCTTCTTCAGCGTCCAGGGGTTGGAGGCGCCGCCGCGCACGGTCGGGTCGTTGGCCGTGATCAGGCACTCGACGCCCTCGACGACCCCGATCCCGGTGATCAGGGAGGCCCCTACGGTGTAGTCGCTGCCCCAGGCGGCGAGCGGCGACAGTTCGAGGAACGGCGAGTCGGGGTCCACGAGCAGCTCGACGCGCTCGCGGGCCAGCATCTTGCCGCGCTTCCGGTGCCGGGCGGTGTACTTCTCGCCGCCGCCCGCGAGGGCCTTGGCGTGCTCGGTGTCGAGGGCGGCCAGCTTGTCCAGCATGGCCGCGCGGGCGGCGGCGTAGTCGGGTCCGCCGGTGTCGAGGGCGGAGGCGAGGACGGTCACTGGAGTCCTTCCCGGACGGCCTGGGGTGGCTGGGGGGCCTGGGGTGGCTGAGGTGGCTGGGGTGGCTGGGGTGGCTGGGGTGACTGGGGTGTCTGTGCCTGAGGTACTCGGGGTGCCTGGGGTGTCCGGGGCGACTGGGGCACCTGGGGTACGGGGTTCACAGGAGGGCCTCCGGGATGTCGAGGTGGCGCGAGCGGAGCCACTCGCCGAGGGCCTTGGCCTGCGGGTCGAAGCGGGCCTGGGAGGCGACGCCCTCGCCGAGGATTCCGGCGACGGTGAAGTTGAGCGCGCGCAGGTGCGGCAGGACGTGCCGGGTGACGGTGAGGCCGGCGGTCTCGGGCAGGAGTGCGCGCAGCCTGTCCACCGTGAGGGTGTGGACGAGCCAGCGCCACTCCTCCTCCGTGCGGACCCAGACGCCGATGTTGGCGTCGCCGCCCTTGTCACCGCTGCGGGCCCCGGCGATCCGGCCGAGCGCGGCCCGCCGCGTGGGCCCCGGCGGGAGGGGCTCGGGAAGGTCCGGTCCGGGTACTGCCTCCAGCGCACGGGTGTGCGCCGGTACGGGGACGGGGACGCGGGTCCCGTCCGGGAGCACGGCCGTGTGCGGAACGTCGGCGGCGGGCACGTACACGCTCTCGAACACCCCGTAGGGGGCGCCCTTCCCTGGTGGGGCGGTGACATGGAAGCCGGGGTAGCTCGCCAGGGCCAGTTCGATCGCCGCCCCTGTCAGGGAGCGGCCGACGGCCTCGGGGGCGGGGTCCCGGACGACGAGCCGGAGCAGGGCGCTCGCGGTCTCCTCGGTGGCGGCGTCGGGCCGGTCGGTGCGGACCAGCTCCCAACGGACCTCGGCGGGAGGCGACTTCTCCAGGGCGTCGGTCACCTGCGCCCGCAGGAGGTCCGCCTTCTCCTCGATGTCGAGGCCGGTCAGGACGAACACGACCTCGTTGCGGTAGCCGCCGAGCCTGCTGAGCCCGACCTTGAGCGTCGGGGGCGGCGCCTCCCCCCGTACGCCGGAGATCCGGACCCGGTCGGGGCCCTCCGGGTCGAGCCGTACGGTGTCGAGCCGGGCCGTCACGTCCGGCCCCGCGTAGCGCGCGCCGGCCGTCTCGTAGAGGAGCTGGGCGGTGACCGTACCGACGTCGACGAGGCCGCCGGTGCCGGAGTGCTTGGTGATGACGGCGCTGCCGTCCTCGTGGAGCTCGGCGACGGGGAAGCCCGGCCGGCGGAAGAGCTCCGGGTCGTGCTCGCGGAAGAAGGCGTAGTTGCCGCCGGTGGCCTGGGTGCCGCATTCCAGGACATGCCCGGCGACGACCGCGCCCGCAAGCCGGTCGTACTCCTCGGGGCCCCAGCCGAAGTGCCACTGAGCGGGCCCGGTGACGAGGGCGGCGTCGGTGACCCGGCCGGTGACGACGACGTCGGCCCCGGCGGAGAGGCAGGCGGCGATGCCCGCCCCGCCGAGATAGGCGTTGGCGGTCAGCGCGCCGCCCGTGGCGGGCAGCCGGTCGCCCTCCACGTACGCGATCCGGGTCGGCAGGCCGAGCTTCGCGGCGAGGGCGCGCAGGGCGTCGGCGAGCCCGGCGGGGTTCAGCCCGCCCGCGTTGGTGACGATCCGGATCCCGCGCTCGTGAGCGAGCCCGAGACCCTCCTCCATCTGGCGCAGGAACGTCTTCGCGTACCCGGACGACGGGTCCTTGAGCTGGTCGCGGCCGAGGATCAGCATCGTCAGCTCGGCGAGGTAGTCGCCGGTGAGGACGTCGATCGGACCGTCGGGACCGCTGTCGGGACCACCGCCGGGCCCGGCGCCGGTGAGCATCTCGCGGACGGCGTCGAACCGGTCGCCGTAGAACCCGGAGGCGTTGCCGACGCGGAGGGCCACTACGCCCCCTCGGGGGCGCGGCCCGGGCCCGCCGGGCCCGCGAAGGCCTGGGCGACGGCGAGCCACCGCTCGGCGTCGGGCCCGTCGGCGACCAGGGCGGTATCGTCGCGGTGGACGCGCTGGGTGACCAGCAGACAGAAGTCGAGGGCCGTCCCGGTGACCTTCTGGGCGGCACCCTCGGGGCCGTACGTCCACAACGCGCCGTCGGGGGCGGTGACTTCGACCCGGATCGGCTCGGCGGGCACGGGGAGGCCCCGCACCAGGAAGGCGTAGTCACGGGCGCGGTGGCCGATCCAGGCGACGTGCCGGAGGCGGGCGGTCGGCGCACGGACGACACCGAGGGCGTCGGCGACGTCCTGGCCGTGCGCCCAGGTCTCCATGAGCCGGGCGGTGGCCATGGCGGGGGCGCTCATCGGCGGCCCGTACCAGGGGAAACGGGCCCCGGACGGGACCGCGCGCAGGGCCTCCTGGAGCCGGTCGCGGCCCTCCCGCCAGCGGGCGAGGAGCTCGGCGGGCGGCAGCTTCGCGCCCTCCTCCGCGCCCTCGTCGACGAAGCGGTCGGGGGCGGCGAGCGCCTTCTCGGTCTCGGCGGCGAAGGCCTCGGCGTCGGTGGCGGCGAGGAGCGCGGCGCGGTCGGTCCAGGCGAGGTGCGCGATCTGGTGGGCGATCGTCCAGCCGGGGGCCGGGGTGGGCGCACCCCACCGTTCCTCGCTCAACTCGGCGACGAGACGATCGAGTTCATCACTCTCGTCACGCAGGTCGTCGAGCACGACGACGGGGTCGGACACGGTGCGCTCCCCTCGGGGACGGGCGTTCGCGGTCACGGGCGTTCACGGTCACGGGCGTCACGGTCGGGCTCGGCACCGACGCCGATGCCGCCGCCACGGTCCTTCGCGAGGAGCATGGCAGCGGCACCAGAAACAATCAAGCGTGCTTGCTTTAGTTTTTTCGGAGGAGGGTGTGCGCCACGAGGGGGGCCACTAACCCGCGACGCGACGCGGCCGCCGGACCAGTTCACCCCCGCAGTTGGGGCAGACGCCCTCCATGGCATCGCCGCACGGCACACAGAAACTGCACTCGTACGAGCAGATCAGCGCGGGCCCGTCCGGCCCCAGCACGGCCGTGTCGCACCGCTCGCACCGTTCACGCATCTCCAGGGCCACGACCTGCTCCTCTTCTCGCTCCGACGACGACAACCCCATCGTCGGAGGGACCCCACCATCCCCGAAACAGCCGGAGGGCCAAGACTCGACAGGATCGGGCCGTGGGGGCTGGTGGGGCCGGCGAGGCTGGTGGGGCCTGAGGGCCGGTGGGGCCGTAGGGGCCGTAGGGGCCGTAGGGGCCGTAGGGCCAGTGGGGGCCAGTGGGGGCCGCAGGGACCGTAGGGGCCAGTGGGGGCCGTAGGGGCCAGTGGGGGCCGTAGGGGCCAGTGGGGGGCGGAAGTGCCGGTAGGGCCAGGGCCGGAAGCCTCCGCCCGGTGGCCGTGTCCGATCGGGCCGTCAGTGGCCGATCAGGCAGAACGGGTGGCCGGCGGGGTCCGCGTAGACGCGCCAGCCCCGGGCGGGGTCCCCCTCCTCCAGGAGGGTCGCGCCCCGGGCGAGGACCTGCTCCTGGGCCGCGTCGAGGTCGGGGACGCCGAAGTCGAGGTGGAACTGTTGCGGGCGCTCGGGATCCGGCCACGTCGGCGGGCGGTGGTCGGGCACGCCCTGGAAGCAGAGGACGAGCCCGCCGGGGGTGTGGAGGGTGGACCAGGCCCCGTCGAGGGCCCAGCGACGGTCCGGCCGGTCGACCTCCCCGCCGAGGACCGCGCGGTAGAACTCGGCGAGTTCGCGCGGGGCGGAGCAGTCGAGCACGACGCACTGGAGATCGGCGATCATGGCCGGATTCTAGGTCGCGTCCGGAGTGCAGCGCCGTCCACCCGCGAGCCGGGCGGGACTTTCCGGACCCGCCCCGGGCTTCACGGGTCGTCCCGACCCTCACCGGGCCGGACCCCGCTCAACCGGTGCGGCGCGCCTGCGTGCGGACCGCGCCCATGCTCGCCGCGATGACCAGGGCGATGGCGAGGGCGTCGGTCAGCGACAGCGCCTGGCTCAGGACGAGGAAGCCCGCCGTCGCCGCGATGGCCGGTTCCAGGCTCATCAGGATCGCGAACGTGGGGGCGGGCAGCCGGCGCAGCGCGAGGAGTTCGAGGGTGTACGGCAGGACCGAGGACATCAGCGCGACCAGGAGGCCCAGGCCGATCGTCGACGGGACGAGGAGCTTGCCGCCCGCCTCCACGAGACCCAGCGGCAGGCTGAGGACGGCGCCGAACGCCATCGCGAGCGCGAGCCCGTCCGCCTGCGGGAAACGGCGGCCCGTCCGCGCGCTGAACACGATGTACAGGGCCCACATGACGCCCGCGGCGAGCGCGAAGGCGACACCCACCGGATCGAGGCGGTCGAAGCCGCCACCGCTGAGCAGCAGGACACCGCCGAGGGCGAGCCCGGCCCACAGGAGGTTCATCAGGCGGCGCGAGGCGATCACCGAGAGGGCGAGCGGGCCGAGCACCTCCAGGGTCACGGCGACGCCGAGCGGGATCCGGTCCACGGCCTGGTAGATGCAGATGTTCATGCCCGCCATGGCGGCGCCGAAGGCGACGATGGTGCCCCAGTCCGCGCGGGCGTAGCCCCGGACCTTGGGGCGGCAGACGAGGAGGAGCACGAGGGCGGCCAGGACCAGCCGCAGGGTGACGACGCCGAACGCGCCGGCGCGGGGCATCAGGAGGACGGCGAGCGCCGACCCGAACTGCACGGAGAGCCCGCCCGCCACGACGAGCCCCACCGGCCCCCACCGGTGACCGGCCGCCCCCCGGGCGGAGACGCCGACCGGCTCCGCGCCGGCCGTGGCCACCACCGGGGTCACATCCTTGACCGGACTGTCCACCGACCGCTCCTCCAGACCCATCAGACCCATGTACGACAGGACCCCACGACATGGGGTTTAGTTCACTGTACCGATAGTTCAGAATAATGCACTACCGGTTTCCGGAAGCCAGGCTTCCCCTCTCACGCTACGAGCCTCCGCGCGGCACCGGAAATGCCGATTGCGCTGCGGTTATGCTCCGGACGCATGAGCATCGAGCTGCGCCACCTCCGCTGCTTCCTCGCCATCGCCGAGGAATCCAGCCTCACCAGAGCGGCCGCCCGGCTCCACCTCACCCAACCCGCCGTCTCCCGCACGCTCGCCGCCCTCGAACACCACCTCGGCGCCCGGCTCGTCGACCGCTCCACCCACCACCTCGCCCTCACCGCCGAGGGCCGCGCCTTCCAGGACCGGGCCGCCGCCGCACTCGCCGCCTTCGACGCCGCCGTCGACCCGGCCAGACTCCGCCACCGGCCCCTGCGCCTCGGACACGCCTGGTCGGCCTTCGGCCCGTACACCACGCCGCTCCTCCGGCGCTGGCAGCGCGAACACCCCGAGACCCCGCTCGAACTCCTCCGCGTCGACGACCGCACCGCAGGCCTCACCCGGGGCGAGGTCGACGCCGCCCTGCTCCGGGGCCCGGTCGACGCGCCGGGCCTGGCCACCGAGGAGCTCACCACGGAGGACCGGGTCGCCGCCGTGCCCGCCGACAGCCCGCTCGCCGACCGGGCCCGGCTCACCCTCGACGACCTCGCCGACGGAACCGTCGTCCTCAACACCGTCTCCGGTACGACCACCCTCGCCCTCTGGCCGCCCGCCGCCCGCCCGGCGGCCACCGTCACGGTCGCCAACACCGACGACTGGCTCGCGGCGATCGCGGCCGGCCGGGGCGTCGGCGTCTCGTCCGCCTCGACGGCGGCCCTGCACCCCCACCCGGGCGTCACCTACCGCCCCCTTCCGGACGCCCCGGCACTTCCGGTGGTCCTGGCCTGGCGGGACGCGTTCCCGCACCCGGCGACCGGGGCGCTGGTGGCGCTGGCCCGCGAGATCGTGAGCGGGGGGTGAGCGGGCGGCCGGACCCGAAAAGCCCGCGCCCCCGTGCGCCCACGCACCCGAGCCCCCCGTCGCGGTCGTCTCAGAGGCCCTCGTCCAGCGCCTCCGCCAGCACCTCCGCCAGATGTCGCCCCCGGTGGGCCGTCAGGTCGGTGATCTGGGTCCTGCACGAGAAGCCGTCCGCCAGGACGGTCGCCTCCGGCGCCGCCGATCTCAGCGCCGGGAGCAGTTGGTCCTCCGCGCACGCCATCGACACCTCGTAGTGGCCCGGCTCGAAGCCGAAGTTGCCCGCGAGGCCGCAGCAGCCGCCCGCCAGCGCCCCCGTCAGACCGGCGCGTTCGCGGAGGCGGCGGTCGGCCGCGTCGCCCAGCACCGCGTGCTGGTGGCAGTGCGTCTGGCCCGTCACCGGGCGGTCCAGGCGCGGCGGCTCCCACTCCGGCGCCAGGGTCTCCAGCGCCTCCGCGAAGGTGCGGACGGAGGCGGCGAGGCGGGCCGCCCTCGGGTCGTCCGGCAGGAGTTCCGGCAGGTCGGTGCGGAGGGTCGCCGCGCAGGAGGGTTCCAGGACCACGACGGGCCGCGTGGTCTCGGTGGGTCCCGTGGAGCCGGCCGCCCCGGTGGCCGCTTCCCCCCGCCCCTCCATCACGTCAAGGGTCCTCCGCATCACCCTCCGCGCCGCTCCCAACTGCCCCGTCGACACGTACGTGAGGCCGCAGCAGACCCGGCCCGGCGGCAGTTCCACCCCCAGGCCCGCGTCCTCCAGGACCCGGACCGCGGCCAGTCCCACCTCAGGCGCCAGGTGGTTCGTGAACGTGTCCGGCCACAGCGTGAGCGCCGCCGGGCGGGTCGAGCTCCGCTCGGCGAACCACGACGCGAACGACCTCTCCGCCACCCTCGGCATCGTCCGCTCCGGCGTCACCCCCGCGAGCCGCGCCGCGAACGGCAGCCCCATCGCCGGGTTCAGCGCCCGCCCGAAGAGGTCGAGCCAGCGCGGCAGGCGGCCCATCGTCCAGTGCGACCGCGGCCGGCGCAGCAGGCCGAGCGGGCCCGCGTAGTGGCGGTCCAGGAACTCCGCCTTGTACGCGGCCATGTCGACGCCCACCGGGCAGTCGCTGCGACAGCCCTTGCACGACAGGCACAGGTCGAGCGCCTCCCGCACCTCCTCCGAACGCCAGCCGTCCGTGATGACCTCGCCGAGCGCCATCTCGTGGAGCAGCCGCGCCCGTCCCCGGGTGGAGTGCTTCTCCTCCCCCGTCGCCCGGTACGACGGGCACATCACACCGGGCCCCGCACTCGGGCCCTCCACACGGCATTTGGCCACGCCCACGCACCGGGCCGCGGCCCTCCCCACCCCCACCAGGGGCAGTCCGGTGAACCGCAGGCCCTCGTCCAGGGGGCGCGGGCGGACCAGCATCCCCGGGTTGAGCCCGCCGTCCGGGTCCCACACGTCCTTGACGGCGCCGAAGAGACCGACGAGCTCCTCGCCGTACATCCTCGGCAGCAGCTCGGCCCGCGCCTGCCCGTCGCCGTGCTCCCCGGAGAGCGAGCCGCCGTGGGCGACCACGAGGTCGGCCACCGCCTCCGAGAAGCGCCGGAAGTCCCGTACCCCTTTCTCCGTCCACAGGTCGAAGTCGATGCGGACGTGCACGCAGCCGTCTCCGAAGTGCCCGTACGGGACTCCCCGGAGCCCGAACTCCCGGAGCAGCAGCCGGAACTCGCGCAGATACGCGCCCAGCCGCGCCGGCGGCACCGCGCAGTCCTCCCACCCCGGCCAGGCCTCCCCGCCCCCGGGCGTCCGGGTCGCCGTCCCCGCCGCGTCCTCCCTGATCCGCCAGAGCGCCCGCTGCCCGAGCGGGTCCTTGACGACGGCCGCGTCGAGCGCGTCCGCCGCCCGCACGAGCCGCCGCGCCGGGCCCTCCCCGTCGACCTCGCAGAACAGCCAGGCCCCGCCCTTCGGCAGCCCCCGCGCGCCCCGCACCAGGTCGGCGGCCATCCCCTCCACCGTGAGCGGGCCGTACGGCAGGAGTCCGGCCGCCGCCTCGGCCGCCGCGCTCTCGTCGGCGTACCCGAGGACGACGAGCACCGGCTCCGCGGGCAGCGGGACGAGCCGTACCGTCGCCTCCGTCACCACCCCGAGCGTGCCCTCGCTGCCGCAGAACGAGCGGACCACGTCCACGCCCCGCTCGGGCAGCAGCGCGTCCAGCGCGTAGCCGGAGATCCGGCGCGGCAGGCCCGGCGGGTAGCCGGTGCGCAGCAGCGCCAGGTTCCGTTCGACGAGGTCGAGGAGTCCGGGCGGCGTGTCACGCGCCTCCGGGGACCCGGCCCGCGCGCCCCGGCCGTCGGGCGCCCCCGGCCGCCCCGCACGCCCCAGCGTCAACCTCGCGCCCCGGTAGGTCACCACATCCAGCGAGCGCACGTTGTCCGCCGTGGTCCCCCAGGCGACCGAGTGCGCCCCGCACGCGTTGTTGCCGATCATTCCGCCGAGGGTGCAGCGGCTGTGCGTGGACGGATCGGGACCGAAGGTCAGCCCGTACGGGCGCGCCGCCTCCCGCAGCCGGTCCAGGACGAGCCCCGGCCGGACGACCGCCGTCCGCTCCTCCGGGTCCAGCGAGACCAGCCCGGCCATGTGCCGTGTGAGGTCGAGCACGACACCGGTCCCGGTGGCCTGGCCCCCGATGGACGTGCCGCCGCCCCGGGCGACGACCGGCGTGCCGTGCGCCCGGCACACCTCCAGGGCCGCCGCGACGTCGTCGGCGTCGCGCGGCGCGACCGTACCGACGGGCACGCGGCGGTAGTTGGAGGCGTCCATGGTCGTCAGGGCCCGGGCCGTGGCCGAGAAGTCGACCTCGCCTGCGACGGCGGCGCGCAGCTCGGCGGCGAGCCGCCCGGACTCACCGGCGCGTTCCTGGTGTGTTCCCACAAGGCCAGGATGTCCCAGTCCTCGTCTCATCGGGCGGACATCCGGCGACCGGCCCCTTCCCGACCCGATACTCTCCGCCTCGTGGCTGATATCCAGATTCCCGCTGACATCAAGCCCGCCGACGGCCGTTTCGGCGCGGGCCCCTCCAAGGTGCGTACGGAGGCGCTGGACGCCCTGGCCGCCACCGGCACCTCTCTCCTCGGCACCTCCCACCGCCAGGCTCCGGTCAAGAACCTGGTCGGCGAGGTACGTACCGGCATCCGTGACCTCTTCTCGCTCCCCGAGGGCTACGAGGTGATCCTGGGCAATGGCGGCTCCACCGCCTTCTGGGACGTCGCGACCCACGGTCTCATCGAGAACAAGTCGCAGCACCTCACCTTCGGCGAGTTCTCCTCCAAGTTCGCGAAGGCAGCGAAGCTGGCCCCGTGGCTGGCCGAGCCGACCGTGATCTCCTCCGACCCGGGCACCCACCCGGAGCCGGTGGCCGAGGCGGGCGTCGACGTCTACGCGTACACCCACAACGAGACCTCCACCGGTGTCGCCGCCCCGATCAAGCGGGTCGCCGGTGCCGACGAGGGCGCGCTCGTCCTGGTCGACGCGACCTCCGGCGCGGGCGGTCTCCCCGTCGACATCGCCGAGACGGACGTCTACTACTTCGCCCCGCAGAAGTCCTTCGCCGCCGAGGGCGGCCTGTGGCTGGCGGCCTTCTCCCCGGCCGCCCTGGAGCGGGCGCGGAAGATCCACGACTCCGGCCGGCACATCCCCGAGTTCTTCTCGCTGCCGACCGCGATCGACAACTCGCTGAAGAACCAGACGTACAACACCCCGGCGCTCTCGACCCTCTTCCTGCTCAACGAGCAGCTGAAGTGGATCAACGGCCAGGGCGGTCTCGACTGGGCCGTGGCCCGGACGAAGGAGTCCTCGGACGCGCTGTACGGCTGGGCCGAGGAGTCCAAGTACGCGACGCCGTTCGTGACGGACGCGGCGAAGCGCTCGCAGGTCATCGGCACGATCGACTTCGCGGACGAGATCGACGCGACGGCGGTCGCCAAGGTGCTGCGTGCCAACGGGATCGTGGACACCGAGCCGTACCGCAAGCTGGGCCGCAACCAGCTGCGGATCGCGATGTTCCCGGCGGTCGACCCGGCGGACGTACGGGCGCTCACGGCCTGCGTCGACTACGTGATCGAGAAGCTCTGACACCTTCTGTACCCGGGGCCCGGCACGGACACCGTCCGTACCGGGCCCTCGTGCGTCACCGGACCCTCGTGCCAGTCACCGGGCCCTCGTGCCAGTCACCGGCTCAGTGACTGGTACCGGCGGACCGCCAGGGGCAGGAAGACCGCCGTGATCGCCAGTGGCCAGGCGAAGGCCATCAGGACCGCGTGCTGTTCGACCCAGGAGCCGCCGCCCGCGCCCGGGTTGCCGAAGAGTTCGCGGGCGGCCGTCACCGTGGACGAGACCGGGTTCCAGGCGGCGACGGGCGCGAGCCAGGAGGGCATCAGCGTCGGCGCCACGTACACGCTGGAGATCATCGTGATCGGGAAGATCACCGCGTAGAGGGCGCCCGCGGCCTCCGTGTTCGGCAGCACGAGACCGCACCACACGCCCACCCAGATCAGGCTGAAGCGCAGGAACAGCAGCAGAGCGAAGCCGAGGGCGGTCGCGCCGGGGCCGCCGTCCGAGGTCCAGCCGATGGCGAGGGCGGTCGCGGCGAGGATGGTGAGTTCGGCGGCGGCGATCAAGAGGTCGGAGAGGCCCCTGCCGGTGGTCACGGCGGACGGGGCCATCGGCATGGACCGGAACCGGTCCACGACCCCCTTGCCGCTGTCGGAGACGACGGCCGACGCGGTGTTCATCAGCCCGAAGGCCATGGTCATGGTGAACATCCCCGGCATCAGGAACTCGCGGTAGTCGCCACCGCCGGGCACCAGCATGGCGCTGCCGAAGACGAAGCCGTAGAGCAGGACGGAGACGATGGGGAAGCCGAGCTGCCAGAGGATGGCGGCGGGCCGGCGGCGGTAGTTGAGCAGGGTGCGGCGGACGAGGGTCAGGGAGTCGGCGCACGCCCAGTAGGCACGCCCGGCGGCGACGGTGCTCATGCGGCGGCCTCGTTCCGGTCGGCTGCCTGGCCCGCTCTCTGGTCCGCCTTCCGGTCGGCGGTGGTCCCCTCCCGGTCCATGGCGGTCCCCTCCCGGTCCGGGTCCGCTCCCTGGCCGGTCAGGCGGAGGAAGACGTCGTCGAGGGTGGGGCGCCGGAGCGCCAGGTCCTCCACGGCGATCCGCTCCTCCTGGAGGGCGCGGGCCACCTCCGTCAGAGCGGCGACCCGGTCGGTGACGGCGGCGTGGACGCGTCGCCCGGCCTCGTCGGTACGGGGATCGGTGCCGGCGGTCCGGGCGAGGATCGCGTGGGCGGCCGGGAGGTCGGCGCGCTCGGCGACGACGACCTCCACGCGGTCGCCGCCCACCCGGTCCTTGAGGCCGTCGGGGGTGTCGTCGGCGATGGCCCGGCCCCGGTCCACGACGGTGATCCGGGAGGCGAGCCGGTCGGCCTCGTCGAGGTACTGGGTGGTGAGCAGGACGGTCGTCCCGCCCGCGACGAGGGTGCGGACCGCCTCCCAGACCTCGCCCCGGGCGCGCGGGTCGAGGCCGGTGGTCGGTTCGTCGAGGAAGAGGACGGCGGGAGCGAGGATCATCGAGGCGGCGAGGTCGAGGCGGCGGCGCATGCCTCCGCTGTACTGGCCGGCGCCCTTGTCGGCGGCCTCGGTCAGGGCGAAGCGGTCGAGGAGTTCGGCGGCCCGGGTGCGGGCCGCCGCGCCGCCGAGGTGGAAGAGGCGGCCGAAGAGTTCGAGGTTCTGGCGCCCGGTGAGGCCCTCGTCGACGGCGGCGTTCTGGCCGACGAGGCCGATGCGGGTGCGGACGGCGCGCGGGTCGCGGGCCACGTCGACGCCGGCGACCTCCGCGCGGCCGCCGTCGGCCCTGAGGAGGGTGGCGAGGATGCGGACGGCGGTGGTCTTGCCGGCGCCGTTGGGGCCGAGGAGTCCGTGGACGGTGCCGGGCCGGACGGCGAGGTCGAAGCCGTCGAGGGCGTGGGTGACGTCGTCGCGCCGCTCCTTGCCGTACCGCTTGCTCAAGCCCTCGGCGAGGACGGCGTGTTCGGGCATGGGAAGCCTCCGGTGGGTCGTGGGCTCGCGTCTCCACGAGCATCTGAGTACACCGTACCCAATTCAGGGTACGGTGTACTCAGTTTTAGAGTGGCGGCATGACGACGAGCAGCCTCGACCTCCTCTGGGGCACGGGCGACCGACCCAGCCGGGGCCCCAAGCCGGGCCTCACCCTCGACCGGATCGTCGCCACGGCGGTCGGCCTCGCCGACGCCGAAGGGCTCGACGCCGTCTCGATGCGACGGGTGGCGAGCGAGCTCGGCGTCGGCACGATGTCGCTCTACCGGTACGTCCCCGGCAAGACCGAACTGCTCGACCTGATGCTCGACCGCGTCCAGGGCGAGTCCTTCGACGACGAACCGCCGCCGCCCACGCACTGGCGCGACACCGTCACGGCGCTGGCCCGCACGACCCTCGACCTCTACCGGGCCCACCCCTGGCTGCTCAAGGTCAACGAGGCCCGCTCCGTCCTCGGCCCGAGCGCGCTGCGCGGCCTGGAGCTCTGCCTGTCGGGGCTCAAGGGGCCGCACGGCATGGGGCTCGGCGACCACGAGACCATCTCGGTCATCATCACCGTGCAGAGCTACACGGCGGGGATCGCCCGCATGGAACTCCAGACCGTCGAGGCCGCGAAGGAGACCGGCGTCGACGACGAGGAGTTCTGGCGCGCCCAACAGCCCTATCTGGAGCGGGCGATGACCTCCGGGGCGTACCCGCAGATGGCGGCGATGGCCGAGGACACCTTCTCCCGCGAGGTCGACCACTTCGCCTTCGGCCTCGAACGGCTCCTGGACGGCTTCGAACTCCTGGTGGCGCGAGCGGGCGGCGCGAGCGGGGACACCCGTACGGACGAGGCCTGAAGCGGCGTCAGACGCCCCAGGCGTCAGCGGCGCCGGTACCGGCGAGGCCTGAGGCGGCGACGGGCGCCCGGGCGGGGGCGCCGGAGGCGGGGGCGCCGGCACCCCAGGCGTCAGCGCGCCCCAGGCGTCAGCGCACCTCAGGCCTCATCGGCACCCGAGGCGTCAGCGGCGCCTGAGGAGTCGCTTCGCGCCGACGACGAGCACGGTCGCGCCGGCGAGGACCAGGAAGCCGACCGTGACGCTCCCCTTCTCACCGCTCTCCTGCCCGGTCGGCGACCCGGGGGTCTTCGGTGCGCCCGGCGTGTCCGCCGGCTGCCCCGAGGGGCTTCCCGCGTCCGTTCGCTCCACCCGGATGACCTTGCTGTTCAGGCCCTCCGAGCCGAACATGAACGCCGAGCCGTCCTTCGTGTACGTCGCCGACTCCGCCTGCCCCTGGAACGGGGCCCCGACGCTCCGGCCCTCGTCGGTGGGACGACCGTCCTTCCACGTGTACTCGCGCGCCATCAGGTAGCCGCGCAGGAGGAGCCGGTCGCCGTCCGGCGAGAACGCCCCGTCGGTCACCCACGGGACCTCGCCGACGCGCCGGAAGACGTTCGTCCCGGACGAGGAGAGCCTCTCGGGGCCCGCGTACAGACCGCCGCCGTCCTCGTTCTTGCTCGCGATGTACACCCGGCCGGTCTTCGGATGGACCATCATCGCCTCGGCGTTGCGCGCCCCGTCGGCGTACTTCACGACGTACTGCCTCGCCGCCACCTTCTGGTCCTTGAGGGCCTTCGGCTCGGGGAAGCGGTAGATCCAGACGTGGTCCCAGGAGCCGTCGAGGTTGTCGCCGATGTCGCCGACGTAGATGTCCCCGTCCGGGCCGACCGCGATCGCCTCCATGTCCCGGGGGGTGCCGACCCCCTGCATGGTCAGGGTCGCGACCGTCTTCCCCGTACGGGAGTCGATGCCGTAGATCAGGGGTGCGTCCTGGTCGTTGTGCGTCCAGTAGATCCCGGGGTGTGCCCGGCTCGCGGCGATGCCGCTGGACTCCTTGACGCGGGAGTCCTCGATGGTGAAGTCCTGGTCGGGTCCCTGCCCTTCGGCACGGGCATGACCGGCCGGGAGCAGCACCAGGGCCGCCGCCGCCCCGAGGGCGCACAGAGCAGATCGCATGCCCCCCAGCCTGCCACGACACGGGGACGAGGGCCGTGTCCGCTGCCCCCGAAACCTGCTTGACCGGCCCCGGAGCCCCTGTCAGGGTCGCGCTCATGCCCACCTCCGCCGTGCCCGCTCCCGGCTTCTCCCCGCACACCTTCGCCGCCCCCGACGGCACCCTCCTCGCGTACCACGACTCGGGCTCCGGAGCCGGAACCGGGGCAGGAGCCGGAACCGAGTCCGGGGCCGGGACCGCCGCCCCGCTGGTCTGCCTGCCCGGTGGGCCCTTCCAGGACTCCGGCTACCTCGGCGACCTCGGCGGACTGACCGCCCGCCGCCGGATGGTCCGGCTCGACCTGCGGGGGACGGGCGCGTCGGCGGTGCCGGACGACCCGGCCTCGTACCGCTGCGACCGGCTCGTCGAGGACGTGGAGGCGCTGCGGGCCCACCTCGGGCTCGACGCGATCGACCTCCTCGGGCACTCGGCGGGCGCGAACCTGGCCGCGCTGTACACGGCCCGGTACCCGGAGCGGGTGGCCCGGCTGGTCCTCGTCACCCCGGGCACGGCGGCCGTCGGCCTCGGCACGGCACCCGAGGAACGGCTCGCGGCGGCGCGGCTGCGGCGGGACGAGCCGTGGTTCGGGCCCGCTTACGCCGCGCTGGAGGAGGTCACGGCGGGGCGCGGGACGGCGGAGGCCTTCGACGCGGTGACGCCGTTCTTCCACGGGACGTGGGACGAGGCCGCGCGGGAGCGGCACGAGGCGGGGGCGCGGCAGCGGAACGAGGAGGCCGCCGAGCGCCACGGGAGCGAGGGCGCCTTCGAACCGGCCGCCACGCGCGCGGTGTTCGCGGAGTTCGGGCGGCCGGTGCTGGTCGTCGCCGGGGAGGGGGACGTGAACACGCCGGTGCCGACGGCCATCGCGTACGCGGGGCTGTTCCCGAAGGCCGAGGTCGCGGTCCTCGCGGGGGCCGGGCACTTCCCGTGGCACGACGACGCCGCGTGGTGCGCGGCGACGGTCGGGGCCTTCCTGGGCGCCTGACGGCGGAGGCCGTGTCCCGGATCACGTCGCAGGGCCGGGACGCCGTCCGCGATGATATGACCATGCGTTTTCTGTTCGTCGGCGACAGCATGACCATCGGACGCGCCGGCGACTGGACCTGGCGGTACCGCATGTGGCGGCACCTGGAGTCCACCCTCCCCGGCGGGTACGAGATCGTCGGCCCCCGCACCGCTCTGTACGACCCCGCCTCCGACGCCCCGGCCTCGGAGGACTACGCCGACGCCGCCTTCCCCACCCCCGCCCGCCGCCACCTGGCCGGCTGGGGCGAGGGCTGGCTGCACATGGCGCCCGTGATCGGCGGGACGGTCACGGAGACCGGAGCCGACGTGCTGCTGATCTCGCTGGGCCTGATCGACCTGGGCTTCTACACCGACAGCGAGCAGACCGAGGAGAACGTCCGGGCGTTCGTCGCCGCGGCCCGCGCCGCGAACCCGCGCGTCCGGGCCGTCCTCCTGCCCGTCATCCCCAACGTGCGCGCCGGGTACGACGCCCCCTTCGCCGCCCAGTGCGCCCGCTTCAACGAACTCCTCGGGAAAGCCGTCGCCGACCTGGACACGGCGGCCTCCCCGCTCCTCCTGGCGACGGTCCCGGAGTCGTACGACCTCGGCACGGACACCTACGACGGCACCCACCCGGGCCCCTCGGGCGAGCACAAACTGGCCGCCGCCTTCGCCGACGCGATGCACCAGGCGTGGGGGCTCGGCGGCCCGTACCAGCCCTGAGCCACCTGCCCCCACACTCCCTACGGGGTCACCAGGCGAAGGCCTCCGGGGACGGACCCGGGCCCGGGAAGATCTCGTCCAGGGCGGACAGGACCTCCTCGCCCAGCTCCACCTCCAGCGCGCGCAGCGCACTCGCCAACTGCTCGGGCGTGCGCGGGCCGACGATCGGGCCCGTCACTCCGGGGCGGGTGAGCAGCCACGCGAGGGCCGTCTCGCCCGGCTCCAGACCGTGCTTGTCGAGCAGGTCCTCGTACGCCTGGAGCTGCGCCCGGGAGGCCGGGTCGGCGAGCGTGGCCGCCGCGCGTCCCTCCGTACGCCGCTTGCCCTCGGCCTCCTTCCTGAGGACGCCGCCGAGCAGGCCGCCGTGCAGCGGCGACCAGGGGATGACCCCGAGGCCGTACTCCTGCGCGGCCGGGACGACCTCCATCTCGGCGCGCCGCTCGAAGAGGTTGTAGAGGCACTGCTCGCTGACGAGGCCGACCGAGCCGCGCCGGGCGGCGATCTCGTTGGCCTGGGCGATCTTGTAGCCGGGGAAGTTGGAGGAGCCGGCGTAGAGGACCTTGCCCTGCTGGATCAGGACGTCGACGGCCTGCCAGATCTCCTCGAAGGGGGTCGAACGGTCGACGTGGTGGAACTGGTAGACGTCGATGTAGTCGGTGCCGAGGCGCTTGAGGCTGGCGTCGACGGCGCGGCGGATGTTCAGCGCCGAGAGCTTGTCGTGGTTGGGCCAGGCCTCACCGTCGACGCCCATGTTCCCGTACACCTTGGTGGCGAGGACGGTCCGGTCACGACGGCCGTCCCCCTGGGCGAACCAGGAGCCGAGGATCTCCTCGGTCCGGCCCTTGTTCTCACCCCAGCCGTACACGTTGGCGGTGTCGAAGAAGTTGAGCCCCGCGTCCAGCGCCGTGTCCATGATGGCGTGGCTGGTGGCTTCGTCCGTCTGGGGTCCGAAGTTCATCGTCCCGAGGACGAGTCGGCTGACCTTGAGTCCGGTGCGTCCGAGCTGCGTGTACTCCATGGACGTCAAGCCAACTGCTTCGAGTGCGCTCGAAGCAAGGGGCTTCCCACGGGGTGGCAGACGCCGGGAGACAACCGGGGACGGCGGTGGCGGACGGCTACTGACCGGTCACGGAAGCCACCGCGATGATCGCGAACATCAGTACGAGCACACCGGCCATGATGCGGTTACGGGTTTTGGGATCCACCCGTCGAGGTTAACCCGGCCGCCTCTCGCGCCCCTCAAGGGGCCAGCCGTCGACCCTCTCGTACCGGGGCTGCTCGCCCGGCACCCCGCTCACCGGCAGGTTCGAGCGGACCAGCGCCAGCTCACCGACCTGTACGCGGGCGCCCTCGAACGTGGAGAGCCCGTCGAGGAAGGGGCGCAGGTCCAGCTCCTCCGCGCGGGCCCGGGCCAGCGTCAGGTGCGCCTGGTACCGGCGGTGCTCTTCCATGGCGATCCCGGCCCGGCGCGCGGCGGCGTCGGCCCGCTCGGCGAGCAGCCGCAGTTCGTCCAGGTCCCCGGCCACGCCCGCCCACAGCGCGCGGCGGCCGAAGTGACCGCCGCCGTGCAGCCGCAGCGGGAACGGCGGCGTGCGGTGCGCGGCCCGGGCGAGCCGGACCCGCAGCTCGGGCAGCAGCTCCTCGTCGACCTCGCCCATGAAGGCGAGGGTGAGGTGCCATCCGGGCCGCGAGGTCCAGCGGAGCCCGTCGGCGCCGGGCAGCGCGCGCAGACGGTCCACGACGTGTCCGAGCTCGGCCAGCTGCTCGGGGTGCGGCAGGACGGCGGCGAAAAGCCTCATGGGGGGAGTCTGGCAGGGCCCGGCCCGGTCGGGGAGAACCCGGGCCGGGGCCACGAGGGCTCGTCGCATGGCTGTACGACTAGCCTCGTCCGAATGAAGATCAGCATCAGGAAGGGCGCGGCGGAGGACCTCCCCACGGTGCTCGGCGTCCTCGACAGTGCCGTGGTGTGGCTGAACGGCATGGGGATCACCGCCCAGTGGGGCACCGAGTCGTTCTCCGGGCGGCCCGGGGCGGTGGAGCAGGTCCGGCGGACCATGTCCGAGGGCGATCCGTGGATCGCCGAGGTCGACGGCGTACCGGCGGGCACGATGACGCTGACGCCGCACCCGGGCCGGCACGTGCCGCCGGCCGCCGAGCCCGAGGTGTACGTACGGCTCCTCGCGACCGACGCGCGGTTCCACGGCCACGGGGTGGGGGCGGCGCTGCTGGCCCACGCGGAGGAGGAGACCCGGCGGCAGGGGGTGTCGCTGCTGCGGGTGGACTGCTTCGCGGGCAGCGAGGGCCGGCTGGTGGCGTACTACGAGGGCCGGGGCTTCACCCGCACGGAGACCTTCGCGGTCGACGGCTGGGAGGGACAGGTGCTGGAGCGGCGGGTCTGAGAGGCCCCCGGGAGCCCTGCGGGAAGCCACCGGCCGGGCGCCACCGCCCGGAACCCTGCCCGGAGCCACCGGCGCCCTGTCCGGCGTCCGCGTGCGGGCTCCTGGTAGGGCAGGTCTCCGGGGCGGGTCAGTACAGGATCGGGCCCCGGTTCCAGGGGACTTCCCGCATGGAGAATTTCACGGGGTACTTGAACGGCGTCGCCCACTGGCCCGTGCCCCGGTAGAACGCGAGCACATCGCCGTCCACGCCCGGACGCCCCTTCGCGACGAGGTCCGGCCGCCCGTCACGGTCGACATCACCCACGGCGGTGATCACGGCGAACCGGTTCCAGCCGCCGCCGATGCGGGTGCGCGGCGCGAAGGTGCCGTCGCCCTTGCCGAGGTGGAGCCAGAGGACGCCGTCCTTGTCGCGGGCGACGAGGTCACCGGCGCGGCCGCCGCCGATGTCGCCGGTGGCGGTGACGAGGTTGTAGCCGCCCCAGCCCCAACCCGTCTTCACGCGGGGGGCGAAGGGCTTGCTCCAGTCGCCGGTGCCCTTGTGGAGCCAGCGGTTACCGGTCTTGTCGACGGCGGTCAGGTCGGGCCGGCCGTCACCAGTGAGGTCGGAGCCTCCGGTGATCAGCCGGTACGCCTGCCAGCCGGTGCCGACACGGGTGCGGGGGGCGAAGGGGTTCTTGGGGTCGCCGGTGCCCAGGTGCTGCCACAGGACGCCGGACCGGTCGCGGGTCAGCACGTCCGCGTTCGCCGCGCCACCGATGTCGCCGGGCGTGACGAGCTGGTCGTACGCGTCCCATCCGCTGTCCATGGCCCATTTCGCCGGCGCGGACCCCCATGCCAGGACCTGCTTGGCGTCATAGGCGGTCAGGCTGCCGCCGTCCTTGACGAGCAGGTCGGGCGAGCTGCTGTTGGTGAAGCCGTGCGGCGCGTGCGGACCGACCACGGTGAGGGTGCCGCTCCGCTCGTGGACGGGGCCGAGGTCGTACGCGGTCCGGGCTGTCATCCGCCACGTGTAGGTACCGAGTTGGGCGGCGGTGCCGCCGTCCAACAGGCCGTTCCAGAGCACTCCGGCGTGTCCGTTGTCGCCCATGGTCGTGCTCGTGGTCCACCGCTTTCCCGATGCCTTGTGCGTCAGCTCGACCCGCACGACGGCGTTGACCGACGCGGCGAACTTCCAGCTCAGCACGGGGTGAGCGGCCTTGCTGAAGTCGACGGTGGTGGGGACGCTCTGGCCGGTCAGCTGCAGGACGACCGGGCGGCCGGTGCGCGCCAGGCGCGTGACGACCGGGTCGCCCTCGGGGCCGACGGTGATCCGGTAGATGCCCTCGCCGTCCTCGACGGTGGCGCCCTGCACCAGGATCGCGTCGTCGCCGTCGCTGCGGATGTCGCTCACCAGGTCGAGCAGCTCGACCGTCCGGCCGTCCTTCATCGAGCGGGCCGTGAGGGCGTGCAGCGGGTTGGGGGAGGTGGTGGTGCTGTAGTCGGTGAGGCCGTACGCGACCCAGTCGCCCAGGAACTCGACGGCGAGCGAGACGCCCTTCCCGAGCGGGATGCGCTCCGAGGCCTCCTCCCCTCGCCGCGCCACCCGCAGGGCCGTCTCGTCGCCGAAGGCGGGAGTCTCGGCCCAGGCGAGGTGCGTGGCGGACGCCGCGGCATCGCCCTGGTGCGAGGTCCTGGTCAGGGACCGGTCCTCCACGACCGCGCCGGAGGCGATGTCCACCAGGGCCGCGCGCCTGTCGATCTCGTCCGGATGCCGGTAGCTGATCAGCAGGGTGCCGGGCGCGACCAGGTCGTACCAGAGAGGGGTCGCCACGTCGGGGAGGCCCCGCACCGTCTTGTCGACGGTCCGGCCGTCCTTGCTGCTGAGGAGGTGGACGGCGGTGCCGCCGTCGGGCTGCCGGGCGGTCACGACGACGGTGGAGCCGGCCAGGAACCGGAAGGTGCTGGTGAAGCCCAGGTGGCTCGCGTCGATCACGACGGGGCCGGTGTCCCCTGAGCCCATGTCGTACAGGGTGTGGACGAACCCCGTGGCGGTGGCACTGGACCCGACGACGACGTCCGACCGGACGCCGCCCTCGTACTCCCGGGGCATCGGGCCGCTGCCCGTGGGCAGCGTGGTCACGGAGCCGTCCTCGTACCGCGTCCAGCGGTACACGGTCTTTCCGTCGGAGGAGTCCTCGTGTGACGTGAGGAAGCCCGAAGGGCCGTTGCCTCGAAGGGTCGAACCGTGGGGCAGGTCGAAGACGTCCTGCTGCTCCGCCCCGGCGTTGGCGGCGCCGCCGGCAAGCGCGCCCGTCGCCGGCGCCGCGAACGCCGGGGCGGCGGCCAGAGCACCGGTGACGGTGGACAGGACGAGGGTCGCGGCGGCCAGCCGGCGGCCGGTGATGCGGGAAGGGAACACTGCTATCCGTTCTGCAGTCGGGAGGGGGCCAAGGCTCCGGGCACGGCCCGGAGAGCCTCGCGTGCCACCCGACGGCGCTCCCGCCGACGGCGTCGGCGGGGGCGCGCGGAGTGCACCCGCGCCGTCCCCCCAGTGGACCGGTCGTCACGTGCGCCGTTGCGCACGCGACGACCGGTCAGACCTTCGAGGGACGGCAAGGGTTGTACGTGATCCGGGAACACCGAGGGACTCGGGCTCGCCCACCTGCCGCGCGCCCCGCCCCCGTACCCCTCACGCGGCCGTCGCCAGCCGCTCCCGCGCCACGAACCTGACCTGCGGGTGGCCGTGGCTCCAGCCCCAGGCGACCTTGAGGCCGCCCACCCTGGCCAGGACGAGACCCACGACGACCGCCGCCGTCAGCGAGATCACGCCGCCGGTGGCGAAGCCGACACGGGCGCCGTACGTGTCGGTGACCCAGCCGAGGAGCGGCGCGCCGATCGGCGTACCGCCGGCGAAGACCATCATGTAGAGACTCATGACGCGGCCCCGCATGGCCGGGTCGGTCGCCATCTGGACGGCGGAGTTCGCGGTGATGTTGACCGTGAGGCCGATCATGCCGATCGGTACGAGCAGCAGCGCGAACATCCAGAAGGCGGGCGACAGGGCCGCCACGATCTCCAGGACACCGAAGACGGCCGCCGCGATCACCAGCATCCGCAGCCGGGTCGAGCCGCGCCGGGCCGCCGCGAGGGCGCCCACCAGGGAGCCGGCCGCCATGAGGGTGTTGAGGAAGCCGTACGTACCGGCGCCGACGTGGAAGACGTCGCCGGAGAAGGCGGTGAGCCAGATCGGGAAGTTGAACCCGAAGGTGCCGATGAAGCCGACGAGGACGATCGGCCAGATCAGGTCGGGCCGCCCGGCCACGTACCGCAGGCCCTCGCGGAGCTGGCCCTTGCCGCGCGGGGCGCGCTCCACCTTGTGGAGTTCGCTCGTCCGCATGAGCAGGAGGCTCACGAGGGGCGCGAGGAAGGACAGGCCGTTGAGGAGGAAGGCCCAGCCGCTGCCGACTCCGGCGATGAGGACACCGGCGACGGCGGGGCCGACGAGCCGCGCGGACTGGAAGTTGGCCGAGTTCAGGGAGACGGCGTTGCGGAGCTGGTCGGGGCCGACCATCTCGGAGACGAAGGACTGCCGGGCCGGGTTGTCGACGACCGTCACCATGCCGAGGAGGAAGGCGATCAGGTAGACGTGCCAGACCTGGATGTTGCCGGAGAGGGTGAGGACGGCGAGCGCGAGGCCGCAGAGGCCGAGGGCGGCCTGGCTGAAGAGCAGCAGGAGCCGTTTCGGGTAGCGGTCGGCGATGACGCCGCCGTACAGGCCGAAGAGCAGCATCGGCAGGAACTGCAGGGCTGTGGTGATGCCGACGGCGGCGGCCGAGCCGGTGAGGCTCAGGACCAGCCAGTCCTGGGTGATACGGGCCATCCACGTACCGGTGTTGGAGACGATCGCTCCGGTGAAGAACAGCCGGTAGTTGCGGATACGGAGCGAGGAGAAGGTTTCCCCCCGCCCACGGGTCTTGAGGGTGGGTTTGTGGACGGGTGCGGAGTCTGCTCCGGGTCCCGTACTCAAAGTGCGTCGCCTCCTTGGCGCGTGGATTACAGGTGGGCGAGCTTCTCCAGGACGGGGGCGGCGGCGCGCAGCTTGGCCCATTCGTCCTCGTCCAGGCCTTCGGCGAGGGTGGCCAGCCAGGCGTTCCGCTTGCGGCGGGACTCTTCGAGCATGGCCTCGGCCTGCTCGGTCGGGCTGACCACCTTCTGCCGGCGGTCGTCGGGGTGCGGCTCCAGCCGGACCAGTCCCTTGGCTTCGAGCAGCGCGACGATGCGGGTCATCGACGGCGGCTGGACGTGCTCCTTGCGGGCGAGCTCGCCGGGGGTGGCGGAGCCGCAGAGCGCGAGGGTGCCGAGCACCGACATCTCGGTGGGGCTCAGCGACTCGTCGACGCGCTGGTGCTTGAGGCGTCGGCCCAGTCGCATGACGGAGGAGCGGAGCGCGTTCACGGCCGCGGCGTCGCCGGCGGTGCCGTGGGACAGGTCAGGCATGTTTGTTAGCCTAACTCATTACTCTGTCTAAATACCAACGGGAACGCGCCGACGTAGCGCGCGTCACACCCGAATGCGCCCGTACGCACGCGCCCCCGAGTGAACCGAGCGCGCGCGGATCACGCTTCCGCATCCATGTATCACCCAAACGAGTGAGTCGGATCCGGAAAGTGACGCGAAGAGGCCCCGGCTGCCCCGACCCTGAACGGCATGGGATCGACAGTGCTCAGCCTGCGCATCGACGGTGAGCTGCTCGACCGGCTCAGGAGTCACGCCGCGAAAAGAGGAATGAGCGTCCAGGACTATGTCGTCCGGACGCTCATTCGCGAGGATTTCGACGAGCGGTTCAAGACCGCCGTCGACGAGACGGAGAAGTTCTACGGGGCGGCCGACGGCGACGCCCCCGCCGGTGACGGGACGGACGGCGCGGCGGCCGCCTCACCCCGGGATCACGTCAGGCCGAGCGCCGGCATCGCGTAGTAGAAGACGAAGACCGCCGACACGACGTACATGGCCGCCGGGACCTCACGGCCCCGACCGGCCGCGAGACGCAGCACGCTGAACGCGATGAAGCCGATGCCGATGCCGTTCGTGATCGAGTAGGTGAACGGCATCATCACCATGGCCAGGAACGCCGGCACCGCGATGGTGAAGTCGCTCCAGTCGATGTCCTTGATCGAACCGGCCAGGATCAGGAAACCGACCGCGAGGAGCGCGGGGGTGGCCGCCTGGGACGGAACCATCGTGGCCAGCGGCGTGAGGAACAGCGCCACCGAGAACAGACCACCGGTCACGACCGAGGCAAGCCCCGTACGCGCACCCTCGCCGACGCCCGCGGTGGACTCCACGAAGCAGGTGGTGGCCGAGGAGGAGGTCGCGCCGCCGGAGGCGACGGCCAGGCCGTCGACGAGCAGGACCTTGTTGATGCCGGGGAAGTTGCCGTCCCTGTCGATCAGCTTGGCCTCGTCGCCGACGCCGAGGATCGTGCCCATCGCGTCGAAGAAGCAGGACAGCAGCACGGTGAAGACGAAGAGGACGCCGGTCAGGTAGCCGACCTTCTCGAAGCCGCCGAAGAGGCTGACCTCGCCGACCAGGCCGAAGTCGGGCGAGGCGACCGGGTTGCCGGGCCACTCCGGGGTGGTCAGACCCCAGGACGGGACGGTCGCGACCGCGTTGATCACCATCGCCACGATCGTCATGACGACGATGGAGATGAGGATGGCGCCCGGCACCTTGCGGATGATCAGCGCGAGGGTGAGGAGCGTGCCCAGGACGAAGACCAGGACCGGCCAGCCGGTGAGGTGACCGTCGCCGCCGAGCTGGAGCGGGACGGTGGTGTGCGCGGCGTCGGGGATGCGGGAGACGAAGCCCGAGTCGACGAGGCCGATCAGCATGATGAAGAGGCCGATACCGATCGCGATGCCCTTGCGCAGGCCGACCGGGACCGCGTTCATCACGCGCTCGCGCAGACCGGTCGCGACGAGCAGCATCACGACGACACCGGCGAGGACGACCATGCCCATGGCGTCGGGCCAGGACATCTTCGGCGCGAGCTGGAGCGCGACGACCGTGTTGACGCCGAGGCCGGCGGCGAGGGCGATCGGCACGTTGCCGATGACGCCCATGAGGAGCGTCGAGAACGCCGCCGTGAGGACGGTGGCGGTGACGAGCTGGCCGCTGTCGAGCTGGTGCCCGTACATGTCCTTGGCGCTGCCGAGGATGATCGGGTTCAGCACGATGATGTAGGCCATCGCGAAGAACGTGGCGAAGCCGCCGCGTACCTCGCGGGCGACGGTCGAGCCGCGCTGCGAGATCTTGAAGTAGCGGTCGAGGCCCGAGGTCGAGGGATCGGGGCTCTCGGGGGAAGTGGCCTTGGCGGTGGCCGTGGTGCTCATGGGGGTGGGTTCCTCTTCGGGAGACGTCCGTTTTGGCGGTTCATACGAAGGAAACCCGCCAGAGGCAAACCGTTTCAGTATGAACACATGAATGAGGGAGCGTCCATCTCCGCGCGTAGACCCCCCACGGGACACGGGTGGACGGCGGGGCCCGGCCCGGGCGGACCCGCGTGGTCCATGGGCAGACGCGTCCGGATTCCCGCCACCTAGACTGACCCCATGGCGAAGTGGACACCGAAGCACGAGGCACCCGAGCCCCTCGAAGGGCCCGTCGTCGCCACCATCATCGGCGGAACGATCCTCTGGTTCGTCCTCTTCCTCGTCCAGGTCCCGTTCTACGGCTGGTTCGACGACCGGGACCTCACCTGGTGGGTCTGGACCTGCCTGGCCGGCGCCGGACTGGGACTGATCGGCATCTGGTACGTACGGAAGCGGGACGCGGCGCTCAAGCGCCACGCGGCGGCACAGGCGGCGAAACCGGCCGGGACCCCCGAGACGCACCCCGGCGCGTGACACACCCCCCGCGCGTGACACACCCCCGACCGTGACGCGCCCCCGGCTCGGGGGGCCGCCCCGGCTCGGGGGGCCGCCCCGGCTCGGGGGGCCGCCCCGGCTCGGGGGGCCGCCCCGGCTCGTAGCGCCCCGCGTAGCACCAGGGGACCATTCCCCTCCTCCCCCGGTCTGATCTTCGCCCTTCTCGGCAGGTGAACGAATGGTTCCGGTCGTACCGTCGAGAACATGACTCAGCGGGCGAAGATCGACACGGCCGGAAGCGAGACCGAGGCGGTGGACCCACCCGTGGTCCACCGGCCCGCCGGCCTCACCTCGGCCGAGGTCGCCGAACGCGTCGCGCGCGGCGAGGTCAACGACGTACCGGTACGGAGCTCCCGCTCGACCACCGAGATCGTCCGCGCCAACGTCTTCACCCGCTTCAACGCGATCATCGGCGTCCTCTGGGTGATCATGCTCTTCGTCGCGCCGATCCAGGACAGCCTCTTCGGCTTCGTGATCATCGCCAACACCGGTATCGGCATCATCCAGGAACTCCGCGCCAAGAAGACGCTCGACGGACTCGCCGTCATCGGCGAGGCGAAACCGACCGTCCGGCGCGACGGCACGGCCGCCGAGATCTCCACCGCCGAGATCGTCCTCGGCGACCTCATCGAACTCGGACCCGGCGACAAGGTCGTCGTCGACGGCGAGGTCGCCGAGGCCGACAGCCTGGAGATCGACGAGTCCCTGCTGACCGGCGAGGCCGACCCCGTCGTGAAGAAGCCGGGCGACCGGATGATGTCCGGCTCGTTCGTGGTCGCCGGCGGCGGCGCCTTCACCGCCACCAAGGTCGGCCGCGAGGCCTACGCGGCGCAGCTCGCCGAGGAGGCGTCCCGCTTCACGCTCGTCCACTCCGAGCTGCGCAGCGGCATCTCCACGATCCTCAAGTACGTGACGTGGATGATGGTCCCGACCGCGATCGGGCTCGTCATCAGCCAGCTCGTCGTCAAGGACAACAACTTCAAGGACGCGGTCGCCCGTACGGTCGGCGGCATCGTCCCGATGATCCCCGAGGGGCTCGTCCTGCTCACCTCGGTCGCCTTCGCGATCGGAGTCGTACGCCTTGGCCGGAAACAGTGCCTCGTGCAGGAGCTGCCCGCCATCGAAGGCCTCGCCCGCGTCGACGTCGTCTGCCTCGACAAGACGGGCACGCTCACCGAGGGCGGCATGGACGTCACCGAGCTCCGGCCGCTGAACGGCGCGGACGAGACGTACGTGCGCAAGGTGCTCGGCGCGCTCGGCGAGTCCGACCCCCGCCCCAACGCCTCCCTCCAGGCCATCATCGACGCCTACCCGGACACGGTGGAGTGGCGGTGCACGGAGGCGCTGCCGTTCTCCTCGGCGCGGAAGTACAGCGGCGCCGCGTTCAGCGAGGGCGCCGGCGAGAACTCCACGTGGCTGCTCGGCGCGCCCGACGTGCTCCTGCCCGTCGGCGACCCCACCCTCACCGAGATCGACCACCTCAACGAACAGGGCCTGCGGGTCCTCCTCCTCGCCCGTACGGCGCACGAGCTCGACGCCCCCGGGGTCGCCGCCGACGCCCGCCCGACCGCCCTCGTCGTGCTGGAGCAGCGGCTCCGGCCCGACGCCGGCGACACCCTCGCCTACTTCGCCGACCAGAACGTCGCCACCAAGGTCATCTCGGGCGACAACGCGGTGTCGGTCGGCGCGGTGGCCGGCAAGCTCGACATGCCGGGCGCGGCGAACACCGTGGACGCCCGCACCCTCCCCACCGACCGTGAGGAGATGGCGAAGGTCCTCGACGAGAACGCGGTCTTCGGCCGGGTCACGCCGCAGCAGAAGCGGGACATGGTGGCGGCGCTCCAGTCCCGCGGCCACACGGTCGCCATGACGGGCGACGGCGTGAACGACGTGCTCGCCCTCAAGGACGCCGACATCGGCGTCTCGATGGGCTCCGGCTCGGAGGCGACGAGGGCGGTCGCCCAGATCGTCCTCCTGAACAACTCCTTCGCGACCCTCCCGTCGGTGGTGGCGGAGGGCCGACGGGTCATCGGCAACATCACCCGGGTCGCCACGCTCTTCCTCACGAAGACGGTGTACTCGGTCCTCCTGGCGGTCCTGGTGGTGTGCTCGCAGGTCGAGTACCCGTTCCTCCCCCGCCACCTCACCCTGCTGTCCACCCTGACGATCGGCGTCCCGGCGTTCTTCCTCGCGCTCGCCCCCAACAAGGAACGGGCGAAGCCGAACTTCGTACGGCGGGTCATGCGGTACGCGATCCCCGGCGGCGTCATCGCGGCGGCGGCCACCTTCACCACGTACCTCCTGGCCCGCCACCACTACAGCGGCGAAGGGGCCCTGGAGGCCGAGACCAGCGCCGCCACCCTCACTCTCTTCCTGGTCTCGATGTGGGTCCTGGCGATCATCGCCCGCCCGTACACCTGGTGGCGCCTCACCCTGGTCGCCACGATGGGCGGCGCGTTCCTCCTGGTCCTCGTCGTGCCCTGGCTCCAGGACTTCTTCGCCCTGAAACTGGTGGGCACGACGATGCCGTGGGCGGCCGTCCTCATCGCGGCGGCGGGCGGCCTCCTCCTGGAGGTCACCTGGCGCTGGGTGGACCGGCGGTTCCCGGCGTAGGGCGGACGCGGGGTCGGCGGTGAATCCTTTTCGGGGTCTGCCGTCTCCTGTCCCCGTACCGGCCGCACGGGCCGGTGGGAGCGGGAGGAAACACCCATGATGATCGCCGGACTCGTCGTGATCGGAGCGCTGCTCGTCGGCGCCTGCGGCTGGCATCTGACGCGGCGCTCCAAGGGCCGGCGCTGAGCGGCGTCCGGGCGCGGGGGGCTCACGGCATGCGTACACGGGCGAACCGGCGCTTCACCTGGCCGGACGAGCGGCTGATCAGGGCCGCCCAGGGCGGCGACCTCACGTCGCTCACCACCGTCGTCATGGAGTCCCAGCCCCACGTCCGCAGGTTCGCCCTCTCGCTGTGCTCCTCGCCGCAGGACGCGGAGGACGCGGCGCAGGAGGCGCTGATCATCCTCTACCGGAAGATCGGCACCCTGCGGGCCACCGGAGCGCTCGCCTCGTGGATGTTCCGGATCGTGCGCAACGAATGCCTCCGGCAGGTGCGGTTCCTCGTCGCGCGGAGCGAGGAGGAACCCTCGGCCGAGCCCGAGGCGTCCGCCGAGGACGCCGTACTGCGCCGACTGGAGGCGGAGCGGATCGCGGCCGCGCTCCGCGCCCTCCCCCTCGACCAGCGGCAGGTCCTCGTCCTGCGGGACGTCCAGGGCCTGCCCGGCAGGACCGTCGCCGACGCGCTCGGCCTCAGCACGGCCGCGATGAAGTCGCGGCTGCACCGCGCCCGCGCGGCACTGCGCCACTCCCTGGCAGCGACCGAAGGAGACGCCCGACCGTGACCACCACCCCGCCCCGGAGGGACTTCGCCAGCGCCTCCGTCCCCCGCCACCTGGCACGCGGCGCCCTCGGCTTCGGGCTGGTCATCGCCTCGGTCGCCCTGGTGCCGCTGGCCGGCCCGGTCACCCTGCTGGCGGCCCCGCTGGCCCTGATCGCCTTCCGGGGCTGCCCCACCTGCTGGATGGTGGGCCTGGTGCAGACCGTCTCCCGGGGCCGTCTGGAGCGGCGGTGCGCGGACGGCGCCTGCTCCCTCGCACCCCGCGGGAAGTGACCCCGGAGGGCTCCTGAGGCCTCGGAGGGCTCTGGAGCCCTCCGGGGCCTCCGAGACCCGCGTCCCCGCGTGTCACCGCCCGGTGGTCCCGCTCAGTCGAACCAGCGGTCCCTCGCCAGTTCCGCCGTCCTCGACGGGTCCTCCAGGAGCGCCGCCACCTCGAAGCGGCGCGGCCACTGGCCCGCCGCCCAGGCCAGGCCGGCCGCCACGCCCTCCAGGGTGGAGGCGTGGACCGTGCCGTCCGGCGTGCGGCGCCAGTCGAGTTCGGTGCCCGCCGCCAGGAGTTCCTCGTGCTCGACGTACGTGGTGGGGGTCGACGGGCCCAGGAGGGTCCGGACCGGTTCCGGCACCTCGTGCTCCTCGCCCACCGTCGCCACCTCCGCCGCCACCGCCTCGCTGAGGCGCCGCACCTGGAACAGGTCCGCCAGGTCCGCCGCCCGCGACGGCGACACCGGGAGCAGCGGCACGCCGCCCGCCAGCGGCAGGAGGTCCGGGGCGTCGGCCACCATGGCCTCCGACGCGTCGACGACGACCACGGCGCCGTCCACGACCGCGCGCACCTCGTCCGGGAGCGTCACCTGCTCCGGGTCCAGGTCGGCCAGGGCCGTGTACAGGGCGTGGAGTTGGGCGTCCGTGACCTCGCGCTCCGGGTCCGCCAGGCGGGTCAGGAGTTCCGCCGCGCCCCCCGGCTCGTCGAGGAGGGCCGCGACCGAGGTGCGGACGCCCAGGGCGCGCAGGACCTGCTCGTCCTCGAAGCCGGTCGCGTCGGCGGAGTCGTACAGGCCGGTCAGGAGCGGGTCCGAGCCCTCCGCGCGCAGTCCGGCCGGGCGCCGGCCGTCGAGGACGGGGTGGTCGCGGAGCCACCACGCCGTGTACGAGCGGACCGTCTCCGTCGTGCCGTCGGGCAGCAGCACCCGTACGGGCTGGGTCAGGGCGTCCCGCAGCGGCGGGCGGGCGAGGAGGGCGAGCGCCTGTGGCCAGGCGTCGTCGGCGACCAGGTCCAGGTCCCGTACGGCCACGATCTCCGTCGCCACCGGCGGCACCGGCGACTCCGGCAGCCGGTCGAGGACGTCCTCGCACCACACGTCGACCGCGTCGAGGAGTCCGGCGTCGTCGGGCTCCGGGTAGTCGCCCTCGCGGGGTTCGACCTCGTCCGGGTCGAGGAGCAGGTCGGTGGCGCGGACCAGGGCGAAGGTGGCGAGGACTCCGCAGGCGGCGAGGGGCTGTTCGCCCCAGCGGGCGGCCAGGTCCGCGTCGACGTGGGCGAGTTCGTCCGTGCGCATGACGGCGGCGAACGCCGAGCCGGGCATCACCAGCTCGCCCGCCGGGGAGAGTTCGCCGTCCTCGTCGGGGAGGGCCAGGGCGCCCAGCCAGGGCTCCTCGCCAGGGTCGAGCTCCGCGTCCCGTACGAGCGCGAGGACGGTCTCGACGAGTTCGTCCGCGTCGAGGGCGTCCCCGTCCTCGTCCCAGATCTCGCCCGCGTCGAGGGAGGCCGCGACCGCCGCCCGTACCTGCGGGGTCGTCAGGACCGCGCGGGGCGTGGCGGGCAGGGCGCCCAGCTTCTCCAGGAGCGGGTGGGCGGCCTCCGGGTGGGCGACCTTCAGGCCGAGGCGGGTCAGCTCGGCCGGGGTCCTGTCCTGGGGCAGGAGGACCTGGCGGGGGCCGATCGCCGTACGGATCCGGGCGCCCTCCGCCGCGTCCGCCTCCGCCAGCGGCACCGGGAGGCCCGACAGGCGGTCCGGGTCGACGCCGGCGAGGGAGTCGTAGAGCCGCCACCACCACGTCGGGGCCCGGTCCACCCCGGCCAGGCGGTCGATCGCCTCGGTGAGGGGGACGCGGCCGACGCCCAGGGTCCGGAGCTCCGGACGCCGTTCGAGACCGGCCGGGAGGAGGGTCGGGAACACCTCGGCGAGGACGTCCACCGTGTCCGCGCCCGCTCCCTCCGCGACCTCCGCCTCGATCGGGCGGAGCGCCGGAAGCTCCTCGGAGGGCGCGGCCGGCGCCAGGAACGCGACCCTCGGCAGCCGGTCCAGGATCGCCTCGCGCAGCGCCCCGTCGAGGGGCCCCTTGCCGAGCGGACCGGGGACGAGGTCGAGCGTGGCGGTCGTCACCGGCTGCCATTCGGCGAGGAGTTCGGCGTACGCGTCGGCCGCGCGCTGCACCAGGAAGTCGGTGAGCGGGCCGGGCGCCGGGTGCCGCCGGGCGGTGTCCAGCGGCAGGGAGGCGATGAGGAGGGCGGGGATGCCGAGGGGTTCGTCGGTGGGCGTGGGGGCGTGCACCACCGGAGTCGTCCGCGGGTAGCGCGGGGCTCCCTCCACGTCCACGGGTACGGCCCAGGTGACCGACCAGTGGGGGCGGAGGCGCTCCTCGACCGGGCGGTCCTTCAGGAGTTCGGCGTCGAGGGGGCCGCCGTGGGAGACGGTGCGCCAGCGATGGGTGGTGGTGTCGGTGTCGGTGCCGGTGTCCTCGATCCGGACGTAGCCGTCGTCCTCGGAGCGGCGGAGGGTCCGTACCCCCTCCGGTGTCTCCACGACGATCTCGGCGAGACCCGGGAGGGTGAGGAGGAGAGCGTCGTCGACCGAGGCGAGGAGGCGCTCCGCCAGGTCGCGGGCGGCCGTGTCGCGCAACGGGAGGACGACGACGGTGTCGTAGCCGTCGGGAGCGGTGCCCTCGGCGGGCAGCGGAAGCCGCAGCAGGGGTACGTGGCCGTCGCGGCGGCGCAGTTCGTCGCCGAGGCCCGGGCTGGACTCGGCGGTGCCGGCGGCCAGTTCGCGGGCCTCCGCGAGGGACCAGCGGACACCGCCGTGACGGCCGAGGACGGCGGGCTCGTCGGTGACCGCGAGGACGGCGGCGAAGCCGACGCCGAAACGGCCGACGGCGCCGTCCGTCTGCTCGCGCTTCGCCGACGCCCGGAGCGTGGACAGCGACTCGGCGCCGGCCGCGTCCAGCGGGGCGCCGGTGTTGGCGGCGGCGAGGACCGCCGGGCCCTCGTGGTCCGCCGGATGGAGGGTGAGACGGAGACGGCCGGTGACGCCGGCGCGGTGGGCGGCGTCGGCGGCGTTCTGGGCGAGTTCCACGACGAGGCGGTCGCGGTAGCCGCCGAGGGCGAGGTCCTCCTCGGCGTTGGCGTCCTCCCGGAACCGGGCGGGCGACGCGCCCCAGGCGTCGAGCACCCCCCGCCGCAGCCGGGCGGTGCCGAAGGGATCGGTTCCGTCGGTCGTCGTCCGGACGCTGACGCTCACGTCTGACTCCACTCTGCGGGGCGATGATCGGTCCCCGGACCTCAGGACCCGGGGGCCCGAAGGTATCGCGCGCCAGGATCCGGTGAGGGCGGGGGCGCGGGTGGGGGTGGGGGCGTGCGGGGGCGCCGACCGGGGCCGGACGCCCTGCCGGGCGGGGTCGTCGGCGACGGCCCCGGCGGCCACGCGGCGGGCCACCACTCCTGCCGGGCCGGGGCCCAACGGGTCGCGCCGCGCCCACGGCCGCCTGCGCGCCGGCGGCGCCCGACGGGCGCGGCGCGGCCCGGGTGCGGGCGGCGCGGCACGCGCACCCGGCGGGCCCGGGGCGCGGCGCGCCTCGGCCGTCGGGCCTCGGTGTTACGAGTGGCCCAGGTCTTCCGACGTCGCGTCCGGTTCCATGGTGGAGCCGGAGTCCTCGGCCGGGCGGAGGGGGAACGCGTCCGTCGCCATCGAGTCGAGCACCGGCGGCGCAGGCCGCGGCGGCTTCGGCATGATCGCGGCCTCCGAGTGGCCGCCGCAGCCGTACGAGAGGGAGACGACCCGGCCGTCGGCCGGGGAGAACTCGTTGGCGCAGATGCCGAAGGCCTGCTTCAGGGAGCCGTCGAGCGGGACCAGGAAGGCGCAGGACTCGCAGGTGGCCGGGGCGGCCTGGGCCATCGGGGTGCGGGCGCCGAAGGCCTCGTCCCAGCGGTCGGCGGCCAGGTGCAGGCCGTACCGGGAGAGGACCCGGGCCCGGCGCATGCCGAGCTCGTCGGCGATCGCGGCGATCGTGCCGCGCGACGGGGTGCGGGTGACGATCTCGGCGTCCTCGACGTCGAGGTGGTCGGCGAGCTCCTCCGACACCGCGGAGTTCGGCGGCGGCACGTCCTCGCCCGAGTAGCCGGGTTCCAGGCGCAGGTCGTCCTGTTCGGTCGGCAGCAGGTCGCCGGGGCCCATGTCGCCGGGGCGGAGCCGCTCGCTCCACGGCACCCACTCGGGGGCGAGGAGGGCGTCGGAGCCGGGCAGCAGGACGGTTTCGTCAAGCGTGACGTTCTTGGCGCGGGAGGCGCGGGTGACCGTCACCGCCCAGCGCCAGCCGCGGTAGCCGGGTTCCTTGGACTCGAAGTAATGGGTGACGACCCGGTCACCCTCGGCGACCGCTTCGACGTGGGCGCCGACGATTCCGGGGAAGGCCGCCTCCTCGGCGGCCTCCCGCGCGAGGTCTACGGCCTCCGCGCACAGGCGGTCGGGGATACGCGTGGCTCGCGGGGTACGCGGGGTACCGCTTCGCGTCGTCGCAGCACTCACAGGTCTCGCTTCTCTCCTACGCCGTCTCACGGGTGCGCCGGCCGAGGGGCGGGAGCGAAGCCACGGGCGGCGGGCGGAGCGGACCTGTGGGCCGCATCGACGTCCGCGCACCCGACCTGTCTCGCGTGTCTCGGGCACACCTATCGCCATCCATTCTGCGGGATGCCGAAGAGGCGCGCGGCCGAGAGCTTCCGCCGGTGACGCGCTACGCACGCTACCCCGTTCGCGGGCCTCAGCCCACCTGCCCGCCCCAAGTGGCCCGGATCGCGGACGTCCGGAGGGGGTCCGGAGGCGGTCCGGAAGGGGTCCGGAGGGGGCGGGCGACGGTGACGCGAGGTGGTCGTGAGGTGGTCGTGAGCTGCTTCACCGTCGCGCCACGGTTCGTCCGGCGTGCCGGTGGGGCACTATGACGGAGTGGCAGACGCACGGTCCCCCGCACGATCCGAAGATCATGCCGGACCGCTCCGCCGAGCGGGCCGGAGGGTCGGCCGCGCCCTGCACCTGCCGTTCACGGGGACCGCGAAGGGCATCCGGAAGGCGACGCACGCGCACGGAGCGGGCGAGTCGGGGCTCGGGAAACTGATCGAGCTGCACGCCGTGAACGGCGCCGGGGACGTCATGATCACCGTCGCCCTCGCCTCCACCGTGTTCTTCTCGGTGCCGACCGACGAGGCCCGGGGGCGCGTCGCTCTCTACCTGGCCGTCACGATGGCCCCCTTCACGCTCCTCGCCCCGGTGATCGGTCCGCTCCTGGACCGGATCCCGCACGGGCGGCGGGCGGCGATGGCGGGCGCGATGCTGACCCGCGCGGTGCTCGCGATCATGATGTCGGCGGCGGTCGCCACCGGCGGGATCGAGCTGTATCCGGCGGCGCTCGGGGTGCTGGTGGCCTCGAAGGCGTACGGCGTGGTGCGCAGCGCGGTCGTGCCACGGCTCCTGCCACCGGACTTCTCGCTCGTGAAGGCGAACTCGCGGGTGACCCTGGCCGGGCTGCTCGCCACCGGGATCGCCGCGCCGATCGGGGCGGGGCTCCAGCTGCTGGGGCCCCGGTATCCGCTGTACGGGGCGTGCGCGCTGTTCCTGCTCGGGGCGTTCTGGGCGTTGCGGATGCCGCCGAAGGTGGACTCGGCGAAGGGCGAGCGGCGGGCGCACCTGCTGACGCACGGCGAGCGGAAGCCGAGCCTGCGGACGGTGGGGCCGTCGGTCCTGCACGGTCTGGAGGCGAACGCGGCGCAGCGGATGCTGTCGGGTTTCCTGATCTTCTTCCTGGCTTTCCTGCTGCGCGAACACCCGCTGTCGGGGCAGAGCGCCGCCGTCTCGCTGGGCATCGTGGGCGTGGCGGCGGGCGTGGGGAACGCGTGCGGGACGGCGGTGGGCTCGCTGCTCCGGGACCGGGGGCACGGGCCCGAGGTGATCATCGCCACCATGATCAGCGTGGTCTGCGGTACGGCGATCTGCGCGGCGATCTTCTTCGGCGGGGTGATGGTGGCGATCCTGGGCGCGGTCGCGGGCCTCACGCAGGCCCTGTCGAAGCTGTCCCTGGACGCGCTGATCCAGCGGGACGTGCCGGAGGTCGTACGGACCTCGGCGTTCGCGCGCTCGGAGACGGCGCTGCAGATGGCCTGGGTGGTGGGCGGCGCGATCGGCATCGCGCTGCCGTTGAACGGGACGCTGGGCATGGCGGTGGCGGCCGGGTTCCTCGCCCTGGGCGCGCTCCTCTCGGTCCGCGGCCTGCTGGCGGCGGCCCGCCGCCGGCCGGGGGCGAAGGGGCGTTCCAAGGCCCACGTGGCGTAGGTCGTGCCCGGAGGGGAGCGCCGCCGGACGCCGCGGGCCGGGCGGGACTTTCCGGACACGATCCGGCCCGGGCGGCGAACCCTTCCGGGACCGGACAGCGGCACGCCGTACCCCCGCGTGGCGTGGGCGCGGCGGCCCGATAGCCTTCGGCTCATGACCGTTGCGTTCTTCTCCGGCTCGCGCCGCCGGGCCGCCGTCGCCCTCGGGGCCGTCTCCGCCGGGCTCCTCGTACTCTCCGCCTGCGACAAGCCGACTCCGATCGCGACCGTCACGGTCGGGTCCGACTCGATTCACTCCGAGGCCTCCTGCTACAACAACGGCGACGCCATCAAGGAGTCGCAGATCCAGCAGTGCCTCAACAAGAAGGCCGAGAAGTCCATCACCGTGGCGATGGACGACAAGATCCGCTTCGGGGTCGACCCCGAGATCGCGGACAACGGCTGGACGATCTTCCTCGGCGGCCAGCAGGCCGAGCCCGAGCCGTACAAGAAGACGTACCGGACCATTCCGGCGAGCGCCTTCTTCTCCGCCCAGGGTGGTGGCGAGGCCCCGGACAACACCCAGGTGACCATCGTCGAGAACACCGGCAAGAAGCTGACCGGTATCTGGCACTTCCAGCTGAAGAAGGAATCCTGATCCTCCGGTGGTCCACCGGATCCTGATCGTGACGGCCGTGGCGGCGGAGGCGGACTCCGTCTCCGCCGGCCTCGGCCTCTGCCTCGGCGGCCCCGTGCTCCTCCCGCTGCCGGGGGGTCTCGTCCTGCGCCGCCACACGGACACCGCCGACGCCTCTGTCCGGGCCGATGTCCTGGTGGGCGGGGTCGGACCGGCCGCCGTCGCCGCCTCGACCGGGACCGCCCTCGCGTACGCCGCGCTGACCGGCCCGGACGGCGCCCCCTACGACCTGGTCGTCTCCGCCGGCATCGCCGGCGGGTTCCAGCCCCTCGCGCCCCTCGGTTCCGTCGTCGTCTCGACGGCCGTCGTCGCCGCCGACCTCGGGGCACAGACCCCCGACGGGTACCTGACCGTCGAGGAGCTCGGCTTCGGGCGGTCCGCGCACCCCGTGCCGGAGGCCCTGACCGGCCGTATCTCCGCCGCCCTTGACGCAGGGGGCCGGCCGCACGCCGTCGCGCCCGTGCTCACCGTCTCCACCGTCACCGGCACCGCCGGACGCGCCGCCGAGCTGGCGGACCGCCACCCCGGGGCCGCCGCCGAGGCGATGGAGGGTTTCGGCGTCGCCGAGGCCGCCGCCGCGTACGGCGTGCCCGTCGTCGAGATCCGGGCCGTGTCGAACGCCGTCGGCCCCCGCGACCGCGGTGCCTGGCGCGTCGGCGAGGCCCTCGACGCGCTCCGGCACACCTTCGCGCTGCTCAGCCCGACCGTCCTCGTGGAGCCCTCGCCGTGACCAAGCTGAAGATCGCCTACTCGCCCTGCCCGAACGACACCTTCGTCTTCGACGCCTGGGCCCACGGCCGCGTCCCGGACGCCCCCCGGCTCGACGTGACCTTCGCCGACATCGACGTCACCAACGGCTGGGCCGAGGGCGGCACCGACGACCACGACGTCCTGAAGGTGTCGTACGCCGTGCTGCCGTGGATCCTCGACGAGTACGCGCTGCTGCCCTGCGGCGGCGCCCTCGGCCGGGGCTGCGGGCCGCTCGTCCTCACCCGGGACTCCGCGACCGGGGCCGACCTCGCGGGGAGGACGGTCGCGGTGCCGAGCGAGCGCTCCACCGCGTACCTGCTGTTCCGGCTCTGGGCGGCCGAGAAGGTGCCCGGCGGGGTCGGGAACGTGGTCGTGATGCCGTTCCACGAGATCATGCCCGCCGTCCGCGACGGCGAGGTCGACGCGGGACTCGTCATCCACGAGGCCCGCTTCACCTACCAGAACTACGGGCTGCACCGCCTCGCCGACATGGGCGAGCACTGGGAGTCCACCACCGGACTGCCGATCCCGCTCGGCGCGATCGTCGCCCGCCGCTCCCTCGGCGCCGAGACCCTGCGGCGGCTCGCCGACGCGGCCCGCGCGTCCGTGCGAATGGCCTGGGACGACCCTACGGCCTCCCGCCCGTACGTCCTGGAGCACGCGCAGGAGATGGACCCGAGCGTGGCCGACCAGCACATCGGCCTGTACGTCAACGAGTTCACGGCCGACCTCGGCGAGCACGGATACGCGGCGGTCCGCGGGCTGCTCACCCGCGCCGCGGCCGAGGGACTCGTACCGCCCCTCGGCCCGGACGCGCTCGCCTTCCCGTAGCCGGGCCGCCCCCGCGAGGGCGACCCGTGACCGGGACGGTCAGACGTCCAGCTGGTCGGCGACCGCCCGCAGCAGGCCCGCGATCTTCTTCCCCTGGGTCTTCTCCGGGTAGCGGCCGCGCTCCAGCATCGGGGTGATGTTCTCCAGGAGCGTCGTCAGGTCCTGCACGATGGACGCCAGTTCGTCGGGCTTGCGGCGCTGCGCCGCGGCGACGGACGGGGTCGGGTCGAGAATCGTGACGGACAGGGCCTGGTCGCCGCGCTGGCCCGCGACGACCCCGAACTCGACCCGTTGCCCCGGCTTCAGCGCGTCGACTCCGGCAGGGAGCACCGACGAGTGGACGAAGACGTCGCCGCCGTCGTCGCGGGAGAGAAAGCCGAAGCCCTTCTCGTTGTTGAACCATTTGACCTTGCCGGTAGGCACGTCTGTCCTCGTCCTCGTCCTCGTCGATGGGGGGGGGTGGTGAACAGCGGGCCGACCGACCCGCCGCCACCAAGGCTAGTGGTCCGGAGGCCGGTGACACGACGTCGCCGATGTGTTCCCGTGGCCTGGGAACTACCCTGGCCGGATGCGTAGTGAAACCCCCGCCGCACCGGCGAACGACAGCGCTCCGGGAGACGGCCTCGTCAAGGCCGGTGTCGTCCTCTTCGCGATCGGCGCCGTGGCCACACTGGTCACCGTGGCTCCGCTGTTCCTCGGGACCGACCCGTTCCCCACCGTCGCCTACACCGTCTCCATGCTGATGGGGGTCGGATTCGCCGTCGCCGCCGCCGGCGTGCTGCGCTCGATCGCGGCCCAGCGGCGGCAGGCCCGCAGCGGGTCGGCCCCGACGGTTCAGGCCAGGTAGCCCTCCCACCAGGGACGGAAGTCCGTCAGGTCGGTCAGGACCACGTCCGCGCCGGCCTCCTTCAGCTCCTCGGGGGCGCAGGGGCCGGTGGCCACGGCCACCGAGAGGGCGTGCGCGGCCGCCGCGCCCCGGACGTCGCCGACGTGGTCCCCGACGTACACCTGGGCGCCGTGGGCGCGCAGGGCCTCCGCCTTGCCCTCGGCCCACAGCCCGCCGACGACCGCGTCCGGCTCGATGCCGAGGTGCGCGAGGTGCAGTTCGGCGTGGGGGCCGTTCTTCGCGGTGACGACGATCGTCCGGCCGCCCGCCTCGCGGACGGCGCGGATCGCGTCCCGGGCGCCCGGCATCGGCGCCGAGGGCTCGATGGCGTACGTGGGGTAGAGCGCCCGGTAGCGGGCCACCATCTCGGGGACCAGCGCCTCGGGGACCCAGTACGCCATCTCGTGCTCCAGGGGCGGCCCGAGACGGCTGACGACGAGGTCCGCGTCGACCGGGACACCGGTCTCGGCCGAGAAGGCCTCCCAGGCGGCCTTGATGCCGGGGCGGGTGTCGATCAGCGTCAGGTCGAGGTCGAAGCCGACGGTGGGCGGGGCGGCGGGCGGCGGGGTGGTCTCTGAAGTCGTCAGGGAGCTCATGACAGCCATTCTGGGGGACCCGGGACCGGGCGTTCGAATATTGGGTGCCGCTTACACCGACCCCCGGCCCGACGCCTCGGCCCGACCCCCGGCCCGGCCGAGGCCAGGCCGGCCCCACCCGGTCGACGGGCCCCCCAGGTGCCGGGCGTCGCGGGCCGGGCGGGACCTTCCGGACACCCTCTAGCGTCTGCGGGCGCGCCAGAGCAGGAACAGCGCCGAGGCGATCGCCGCGCCCCGCAGCACCCAGGGCCAGGTCTCCGAGACCGCCGCGCCCATCGCCTCACCGCCCGCCACCACCGGAGCGCCCCAGCGGCCCTCCACCCGGCCCCACAGCCACACGACGCCCGAGGCGACGGCGAGACCCGGGATCACCAGGACGGCGGCCTTCGCCTCGCCGGGGGTCAGCCGGCGGGAGGCGTACGCGATGAGCCAGCCCGCCGCGAGCGCGACCAGGGAACCGAAGACGGCGCCGCCGATCAGGAGCAGTGCGGCGAGCAGGACGAAGGGGTTCGCGAGCCGGAGGCGGGAGGCGGGCGCCGCCTCGGGCTCCGGCTCCGCCTCCGGTACCGCCGCGGGGGTCTCGGGCGCGCGGCGGCGCAGGACACGGGCGAGGCGGCGGCGCTTCCCCGGGGCGGTGTCCTCCGCGCCCTCGTCCTCCGCCTCCTCGTCGTCGGGGACGGGCGGCGTGAAGAGGTCCGGGCGCTCGACTCCGCCGACGAAACCCGGCAGCCCCGCGGCGGCGTCGACCCGCCACCAGTCCGAAACGCCGTCGTCGGCGCCGAGGACGCCGGTGCCGAGGAAGTCGGTGCCACCGGCCGGGTCGGTGGGGCCGGCCGGGTCGGTGGGGGCCGCGTCCGGTGAGGCGGGACGGACGGAGGCGGACTTGGTGGGCTTGGTGGGCTTGGTGGGCTTGGCGGACTTGGTGAGCTTCGTGGGTTTCGTGAGCTTCGTGGGCTTGAGCCTGCCGAACAGAGTCCTGCCGAGCGTGGACCCGCCGGACACGGACCCGCCGGACGTGGACCCGCCGGCCACGGACCCGTCAGGCGCGGCCCCGTCACGCGCGGCCCCGCCGGGGGCGGACGTACGCGGCTCCGGTGCGGACCCTCGGGGCGCGGGCGCGGGGCCCTCGGGCGCCGGGCCGTCCCCGGGGCGGCGGCGGCCCGGGATCCGGGCGCCGGAGCCCTTCCCCGGCCGCTCCCCCTTACGGGGTTCCGGCACCGGAGCCGGAGCCGGGGACGCCTTGCCGGGCCCGCCCGCCCGTTCCACCACCTCGTCCGGTGTGCCCAGCGCGCCGAGGATGCCCCGTACCGCCGCCGGGCTCTCCTCGCCGTGCGTGGCGCGCCGCCGGTCGATCTCGTTCCGGAGCGTCGACACCAACCGCATCCGGTCGCTCGCCGGCAGCTGCCGCTGCTGTGCCAGATCGCCGACCCGGCTCAGATAGTCGTAGACCAACTGGTCGCTCTCGATCCCCACGGTGCCCCTCCACGGCCGGTTCGCCCGGTACGGCCCGACGTTAGCGCCTGCGCAGCGGCTAACGTGGTCCGGATGGGGATCGGTGAGCTCGACCGGGAGGCGCACGTGCCCGAGGTAACTGGCGCCGCCGCGGCGCCCCGCACGCTCGCGGAGGCGCTGCGCGCGCGGGGCGACGAGGGGCTCGCCGCACTGCTGCGCGCCCGGCCCGACCTGCTGAACCCGGTGCCGAACGACCTGACGCAGCTGGCGACGCGCGCCGGCACGCGGGGTTCGGTGGTGCGGGCCCTGGAGCGGCTCGACCGGTTCGCCCTCCAGACGGCCGAAGCGCTCGCCGTCGCCCCCGACCCCGCCCCGTACTCCGTACTCCTGGGGCTGCTCGCCGGTGACGAGGGCGATCCGGAGATCGAGGCGGCGCTGCCGGGCGCGGTGACGCTGCTGCGCGAGCAGGCCATGCTGTGGGGCGAGGACGACCGGCTGCGGCTGGTGCGGACGGCGCGGGAGCTGCTCGCGCCGTCGGCGCAGCACCCCTCGCCGACGGGGCTCGGGCCGACGGTCGCGGAGGCGACGTCGGGGATGTCGCCGGGCCGGGTGCAGGAGATCATCGCGGCGGCGGGGCTGCCCGCGACGCACGACCCGGTGTCGGCGGTCGCGGCCCTCACGGGTCTCTTCACGGACGGGGCCCGGATGGGCGCGCTGCTGGACACGGCGGCTCCGGAGGCGCTGGCCGTCCTGGACCGGCTGGTGTGGGGGCCGCCGTACGGCGAGGTGACGGCGAACCCGGCGCCTCCGGTGCGCTGGCTGCGCGACCGGGGCCTGCTCCTCCCGGTGTCGGCGCGGACGATGGTGCTGCCGCGCGAGGTGGCGCTGCATCTGCGGGGCGGGCGGGCGCACCGGACGCCGGAGCCGACGGCGCCGGTGCTCTCGGTGCGGCGCGAGTACCGCCCACAGGTGGTGGACAGCGCGGCGGCCGGACAGGCGCAGCTGGCGCTCGCGACCGTCGAGGAGCTGCTGAAGTCCTGGGACCGGGGCGGGCCGCAGGTGCTGCGCGCGGGCGGTCTGTCGGTACGGGACCTCAAGCGGACCGCGGCGGCCCTCGACGTCACGGAGGAGACGGCCTCGTTCTGGCTGGAGCTCTGTTACGCGGCGGGGCTGCTCGCGTCGGACGGCCAGGCGGACGAGCGGTACGCGCCGACGCCCGCCTACGACGACTGGCTGGACCTGCCGCCCGCCGAACGCTGGGCACTGCTCGTCACGCCCTGGCTGACGGCGACCCGCACGGCGGGCCTGGTCGGCGGCCAGGACGCGAAGGGCCGCGCGCTCTCGGCGCTCGGCCCGGACCTGGACCGCGCGCCGGCCCCCGAGGTCCGGCACCGGGTCCTGACGCTCCTGGCGACGCTGCCGCCGGGTTCGGCCGCCGACCCCGAGACGCTGTTCGCCCGGCTCCGCTGGGAGCGGCCACTGAGGGGCGCGGCGCAGTCCCGCGCGGAGGACCCGGCGGCGCGGCCCGCCGCGGCGCCCACCGACCTGCGGTCGCGGCTGGCCCGGTGGACGCTGGCCGAGGCGGAACTCCTCGGGCTGACCGGCCGGGGCGCCCTGTCGGGGCCCGCGCGGGCCCTGCTGAACCTCCCGCTCGCGGAGGCCGCCGACGCGGGCGAGCCCGGCGGCGGCGTCGAACTGTCGGTGGCGGCCGGGCGGGCGGCGACGCTGCTCGCGCCGCTGCTGCCCGAGGCGGTCGACCACGTACTCCTCCAGGCGGACCTGACGGCCGTCGCGCCCGGGCCGCTGCGGCGGCCGCTGGCCGACGCGCTCGCCGTCCTCGCGGACGTGGAATCGAAGGGTGGCGCGACGGTCTACCGGTTCACGCCCGGGTCCGTGCGGCGGGCCCTCGACTCCGGGCGGACCGCCACCGACCTGCACGAGTTCCTCAAGGCGCACTCGCGTACGCCGGTGCCGCAGCCGCTCGCGTACCTCGTCGACGACGTGGCGCGACGGCACGGGCACCTGCGGGTCGGGGCGGCGTCCGCGTACGTCCGCTGCGACGACGACACGGTCCTCGGCGAGATCCTGGCCGACCGGCGTTCGGCCTCGCTCGGGCTGCGGAAGCTGGCGCCGACGGTGCTCGCGGCGCAGGCGGACCCGGCGTCGCTCCTCGAAGGGCTGCGGTCGATGGGGTACGCGCCGGCCGCCGAGTCGGCGGCGGGCGACGTCCTGGTCACCCGCGCGGACGCGTACCGCACCTCGGCCCGTACGGCCCCGGTGCCGGTCCCGGACGGCCCGCCCGCGCCCGACGCCACCCTGCTGGGCGCCGCGGTCAAGGCGATCCGGGCGGGCGACCGGGCGGCGACGGCGGTACGGCGGGAACCGGCCGCCCCGACGGCGGCGGGCACGCTCCCCCGCACGTCGGCGGCGGAGACCCTGGCGACCGTCCAGGCGGCGGCGATGACGGGCTCGGCGGTCTGGATCGGCTACGTGAACGCGGAGGGCGCGGCGAGCCAGCGGGTGATCGCCCCGGTCCGCGTGGAGGGCGGCTTCGTGACCGGCTACGACCACACGGCGGACGAGGTCCGCACGTACCCCCTGCACCGCATCACGGGCGTGGCGGAACTGGCGGACGACCAGGTGTAGGGGTCGTCCGGGTGTCGGGGTCGTCCCGGGGTCGGGGTCGTCCCGGGGTAGTCCCGGGGTCGTCCCGGGGTCGTCCCGGGGTCGTCCCGGTCGGTCAGGAGCGGACGTTTCCCGTCAGCAGCATGACGATGAAGACCGTCCAGAGGACGCCGCTGACCGCTGTCGGGAACCCCGCCGCCACGGCGCAGGCCACGGTGGCGAGGCTGATCCGCGTCCGGCGCCGGCGCCTGGTGCGGGCGAGGAACCAACTCGGTACGACGAACGCGAAGGGCAGCACGAAACCGCTGATCAGGAAGACGGGCACGGCGGCGAACATGCCGCCCGCGCCCGCCGCCGCCCACGACAGCGGGGGCGCCAGCACGGTCGCCACGAGCGGCGGCACCCACCAGCGCGGGTCGGCCTCGTCGCCGGGGGCGGGCGCGTCACCGGGGGCGGTCGCGGTGGGCCTCGCGGGCTCGACGGGCCTCGCGAGCGCGGTGGGCCTCGCGGGCGCGGTGGCGGTGGGCGGCGGGGTGCGGTGGGTCATGCCCCCATCCCACCTCCGACGCCCCGGCCGCCCCAGTGTGCGGGTACTCAACCGTGGTGGGCCCCGTACTCACGTGGGGCACCGGCGGCCGCCGCCCTCGTCAGGCACACTGGAGGATTGGCCGTTACGGGAACGGCAGGGTGGCGGAAGGACCTGATCACGTGAGTGGACCTCTCATCGTCCAGAGTGACAAGACGCTCCTCCTGGAGGTTGACCACGAGCTCGCCGACGCCTGCCGGCGGGCCATCGCCCCGTTCGCGGAGCTGGAGCGGGCGCCCGAGCACATCCACACGTACCGGCTGACGCCGCTCGGGCTGTGGAACGCGCGGGCCGCCGGGCACGACGCCGAGCAGGTCGTCGACGCCCTCGTCGAGTACTCGCGCTATCCCGTGCCGCACGCGCTGCTCGTCGACATCGCCGAGACCATGGACCGGTACGGGCGGCTCACCCTGTCCAAGCACCCCACCCACGGGCTCGTCCTGACCAGCACCGACCGGCCCGTCCTGGAGGAGATCCTGCGGTCGCGGAAGGTGCAGCCGCTCGTCGGGGAGCGGATCGACGCCGACACCGTCGTCGTGCACCCCTCCGAGCGCGGCCAGATCAAGCAGACGCTGCTCAAGCTGGGCTGGCCGGCCGAGGACCTCGCCGGGTACGTGGACGGCGAGGCCCACCGGATCGACCTCGCCGAGGACGGCTGGAGCCTGCGGCCGTACCAGAAGCAGGCCGTGGAGGGCTTCTGGCACGGCGGCTCCGGTGTCGTCGTACTGCCCTGTGGTGCGGGAAAGACGCTGGTCGGAGCCGGTGCGATGGCGCAGGCCAAGGCGACCACGCTCATCCTCGTCACCAACACCGTCTCCGCCCGGCAGTGGAAGCACGAGCTGGTGAAGCGGACCTCGCTGACCGAGGACGAGATCGGCGAGTACAGCGGGACGAAGAAGGAGATCCGGCCGGTCACCATCGCCACCTACCAGGTGCTGACGACCAAGCGGAAGGGGATCTACCCCCACCTCGAACTGTTCGACTCCCGGGACTGGGGGCTCATCGTCTACGACGAGGTGCACCTGCTGCCCGCCCCCGTCTTCAAGTTCACCGCCGACCTCCAGGCGCGGCGGCGGCTCGGGCTCACCGCGACCCTCGTGCGGGAGGACGGACGCGAGTCCGACGTGTTCTCGCTCATCGGGCCCAAGCGCTTCGACGCGCCGTGGAAGGAGATCGAGGCGCAGGGCTACATCGCGCCCGCCGACTGCGTCGAGGTCCGGGTCAACCTGACCGACTCCGAGCGGCTCGCCTACGCGACCGCCGAGGCCGAGGAGAAGTACCGCTTCTGCGCGACGACCGCGACGAAGCGGAAGGTCACCGAGGCCCTGGTGAAGAAGTTCGAGGGCCAGCAGATCCTCGTCATCGGGCAGTACATCGACCAGCTCGACGAGCTCGGCGAGCACCTGGACGCCCCCGTCATCAAGGGCGAGACGCCGAACTCCCAGCGGGAGAAGCTCTTCGACTCCTTCCGTACCGGCGAGATCAGCGTCCTCGTCGTGTCGAAGGTCGCGAACTTCTCCATCGACCTGCCGGAGGCCACCGTCGCCATCCAGGTGTCGGGCACCTTCGGGTCGCGTCAGGAGGAGGCACAGCGCCTCGGCCGGGTACTGCGGCCGAAGGCGGACGGTCACCAGGCCCACTTCTACTCGGTGGTCGCCCGGGACACCATCGACCAGGACTTCGCGGCGCACCGCCAGCGGTTCCTGGCCGAGCAGGGGTACGCGTACCGGATCGTCGACGCGGACGAGCTGCTCGCTCCGTAGCCGCGCGTCCCACGGCGGTCCGCGCGTGCCACGGCGGTCCGCGCAGGGCGCGGGTGTCCGGGGTGGTGGCCGGGGCGGGCGTCGTCGTCATGTGCCGATCACAGCAGCGCCGGTGGCGGCGCGGTAAGGCGCTGTCGTACTCAGTCGGGGCCCGGGGCGTACTCGGGGCGCGGGTTCCTGACCCCGGCCCCGGGCGGGCCGGGGTCGCCGAGGAGGACGACTCCGGCCGCCGCGCCGCCGAAGGCGCGTACGGCGCGCAAGGCCGTGCGGAGGGGGCGGACGCGGGGGCGGGTCACGGTGGTCACGAGGGTGAAGGTCGTCGCGGTCATGTCTCCATGATGGAATCCGGACATTACGAACACATCGCTCTCGGGGGTGAACCGGGGGCGCGCCGGGGTCCGACGTGAGACGGACCCCGTCCCCTACGGGGTGGACCCGGCGGCCGACGGGGGGAAATCCGTTCGCCCCGGCCCTGGCCCAGGAGTTACACTCGCCAGCTTCCCCGCCTCCCTCCGTGGAGAGCCGCCGCCCGGTCGGTAACCGGCGGCCACCTCGCCGTGACCTCGCATCTGTGCGTCCACGCCCGCGTGGATCCGTGTACCCGAGCCGGAGGCTCCCCGTGTCCGTGTCCCTGCCCGAAACCGACGACGATCCCCTCGCGCGCGAGCGCGGCCACCTGGCCTCGTCCCGCGCCGCCCTGCGCGCGATGCGCGAGGACGTGGAGGCGCTCGACATCAAGGACGTCACCGCGAACTGGGTCAACGCCGTCGTCCTGGAGCGGCAGATCGAGGACCGCATCAAGGCCCTCGCCGACCTGTCCGGCCTCCCGCTGTTCTTCGGGCGGCTCGACTACCTGCACACCACGCGGGAGGGGCAGCCGGGCGCCGGTGGCGACCCGATCGGCACTGTCTACATCGGGCGCCGGCACGTCCACGACGCGGACGGCGACCCCATGGTGATCGACTGGCGCGCGCCGGTCTCACAGCCGTACTACCAGGCGTCGAAGAAGGACCCGCAGGACGTCGGCCTGCGCCGCCGCTTCGGCTACACGGGCGGCGAGCTCACCGCCTACGAGGACGAGCACCTCTCCGACCCGGAGGAGCTGGAGCGGACCAGCCGGCTGCTCCAGGCCGAGATCGAGCGGCCCCGTGTCGGGCCCATGCGGGACATCGTCGCCACGATCCAGCCGGAGCAGGACGGGATCGTCCGCTCCGGCCTGTCGGGGACGGTGTGCGTGCAGGGAGGCCCCGGTACCGGAAAGACGGCCGTGGGTCTGCACCGTGTCGCGTACCTCCTCTACGCGCACCGGGAGCGGCTGGCCCGCACCGGCACCCTGGTCATCGGGCCGAACCGCTCCTTCCTCCACTACATCGAGCAGGTCCTCCCCGCCCTGGGCGAGTTGGAGGTCAAGCAGGCCACGGTCGACGATCTCGTCGCGCACGTCGAGGTGCGGGGCACGGACGAGGCGGCGACGGCGGTCGCCAAGGGCGACGCCCGGATGGCGGAGGTGCTGCGGCGGGCGGTCCGCTCGCACGTGGCGCTGCCGAAGGAGTCCCTCATGGTGGTGCGCGGTTCGCGCCGCTGGCGGGTGCCCGCGCACGAACTGGAGGAGATCGTGCGCGAGTTGACGGAGCGTGACATCCGGTACGGGGCCGCCCGCGAGGCGCTTCCGCAGCGGATCGCGCACGCCGTCCTGGTCCGGATGGAGCAGGCGGGCGAGGCGCCCGACGACCGGGTGCAGAACGCGGTCGCGCGGAACGCGGCGGTGAAGGCCGTCGTGAAGGAGTGCTGGCCGCTCGTGGAGCCCGCGAAGCTGGTGCTGCGGCTGCTGAGCGACCCGGAGTTCCTGGCCGAGCACGCCGAGGGGCTGTTCACCGAGGACGAGCAGAAGCTGCTGCTGTGGGCGAAGCCCGCCCGGAGCGTGCGGACGGCGAAGTGGTCGGCGGCGGACGCGGTCCTCATCGACGAGGCGCGGGACCTGGTGGAGCGGACGCACTCGCTCGGGCACGTCGTCCTCGACGAGGCGCAGGACCTGTCCCCGATGCAGTACCGGGCGGTGGGCCGGCGCTGCACCACCGGTTCGGCGACGATCCTCGGCGACCTGGCGCAGGGCACGACCCCGTGGGCGACGGAGAGCTGGGCGGAGGCGCTCGGGCACCTGGGGAAGCCCGAGGCGCTGGTGGAGGAGCTGACCGCCGGCTTCCGCGTGCCGCGCGAGGTCATCGCGTACGCCTCGCGGCTCCTTCCGCACATGTCGCCGGGGCTCGCGCCCGTCGAGTCGGTGCGGGAGAACCCCGGTTCGCTGGAGCTGCGGCACGCGGCGGCCCCCGAGGACCTCGACGCGGCCGCCGTCGCGGCCTGCGTCGACGCGCTCGGCCACGAGGGCTCGATCGGTCTGATCGCGGCGGACGCGCGGATCGCCCCGCTCGCGGAGGCCCTGACGGCCGCCGGGCACCCGTACCTCTCCCCCGGCGAGGAGACCACGGCCGCGTCCCGGCTGACCCTGGTCCCCGCCACGCTCGCGAAGGGCCTGGAGTACGACTACGTCGTCCTGGACGAACCGGCGGCGGTCGTCGACGGCGAGCCCGACGAGCGGACAGGCCTGCGCCGGCTGTACGTGGCGCTGACCCGTGCCGTGTCCGGCCTGACGATCGTCCACTCCGCCCCTCTGCCCGCCCAGTTGGATCAGCGGTGATTCCTCCGATGAGTTTCCGCGCCGCCCGGGGTCTCCAGGTGTGTACGTTGCAGTTGCCGCCGGGCCAGTGACCGGCGGCGACACCGGTCGTCACCCACGGGAGAACCCAGATGCGCACCCTGATCAGTTCCGCCTTCGTCTCGCTCGACGGTGTCGTGGAGGCCCCCGGCGGCGAGTCCGGTTACCGGAACGCGGGCTGGACGTTCAAGCACCTGGAGTTCCTCCCGGAGGCGTACGCGATCAAGGGCGCGGAGCAGGAGGAGGCCACGGCGATGCTGCTCGGCCGGGTCAGCTACGAGGCGTTCAGCACGGTCTGGCCGGGCATGGAGGACTTCGCGGGCTACAAGGCGATGCCGAAGTACGTGGTGTCGACGACCCTCGCCGAGGACGAGCTGGTGGACGACTGGGGCCCGATCTCGGTCCTGCGCTCGCTCGACGAGGTCGCCGAGTTGAAGCGGACCGAGGGCGGCCCGATCATCGTGCACGGCAGCGCGAGCCTCAACCGGGCGCTCTCGGACGCCGGCCTGATCGACCGTTACCACCTGCTCGTCTTCCCGCTGCTCCTCGGCGCGGGCAAGCGGCTGTTCAGCGCGTCGGACAAGGACACGCGGACGCTGAAGCTCGTCGAGCACGAGGTGTACGCCAACGGCATCCAGAAGAACGTGTTCGACGTCGTCCGCTGACCCCGACTCCGACCCTGACCCCGGACCTGGCCCCGGCCCTGACCCCGACCCCGGACCTGACCCCGGGCCCGGTCGTCGGCCGGGCCCGCCGGCTCGGCCCGGATCAGGGCGTCGCGTACTCCGCGAGGGCCTCGGTGCGGGTGCGGCGGGCCACCGCCGCGAGGACCCGGTTGGTCTCCCGGTACTCGTGCTCGGTCGAGAGGCCCCAGGCCAGGGCCCAGCCCCGGCCGCGCGCCCAGGTCGCCGCGTCGACGCCGGCCGCCTCACGGAAGAGCGGGCGGGTGTCGGCGGTGAGCAGGGTCCAGGCGGGCATCGTGTCGACGGCCGGGTCGCCCGTACCGAGACCGCCGAAGTCGATGACGGCGCTGAGCCGGCCGGCACGGCCCAGCAGGTTGCCCGGCAGCAGGTCGCCGTGGACCCAGACGGGTGCGCCGTCCCACTGCGGGAGCCGCAGGACCGCCTCCCAGGAGGCGGTCGCGAGCTCCGCGTCGACCAGCCCGTCGGCCGCGAGGTCGCGGATCGCGGCCGGCAGCCGGTCCTCCACCCATGCGGTGACCGGTCCGCCCCGGAAGGAGGCCGGTCCTCCGCTCGCGTCGACGGCGCGCAGGGCGGCGCCGAAGCGGCCCAACTCGACGGCGGCGTGGGCGAGATCGGTGAGCGGGGCGTCGTACGCGTCGTCCCCGTCGAGCCAGCGGTAGACCGACCAGGGCAGCGGGAAGTCCGGGCCCGCCCCGGACCGCCCCACCGGGACGGGGACGTCCAGCGGCAGGTGCGGGGCGAGCAGGGGCAGCCAGCGCTGTTCCTTCTCGACGTGCCGGGCGGCGTACGGGGCCCGGGGCAGCCGGACGACCAGGTCGTCCCCGAGCCGGAACATCACGTTGTCCGTCCCCGCCGAGGGGACGGCCCGGACCGGGAGGCCGGCCCACTCGGGGAACCTCCCGGCGACGAGCCGTTCGACGAGCGCGGTGTCGGGGGCCGGCGGGTCGGGGTGCGTCGTGGTGGCTGCCATGGCGGGGAGGCTAGCGAGCCCGGGCCTCCCCGGGCCACGCGTTTTCCGGACCCGGCCCGGGAAGCCGAGGGCCACTCGCCGGACCCGGAGCCGACCTAGGAGTCGAGGGCCTCTCGCCAGACGCGGACCGCGTCCGCCGAGACGGGGGACGCCCAGCCCTGCGGGCGGGCCGCGCCGCCGATGTGGAAGGCGTCCAGGCCCGCCGCGCGCAGTTCGGGGAGGTGGTCGAGGCGCAGGCCGCCGCCGACGAGGATCTGGGCCTCGTAGCCGGGCTCGCCCGCGCGGGCGGCCTCGGCCTTGAGGGTGGCCAGGCCGTCGTCGACGCCGGTGGCGGCGCCGGCCGTCAGGTAGGTGTCGAGGCCGGGCAGGTCCGCGAGGCGCTTGCGCAGGCCGTCGCGGTCGGCGGCGCGGTCGATCGCCCGGTGGAAGGTCCAGCGGCAGCCGTCGACGACGGTGACGAGGCGCTCGACGGCGACCAGGTCGGGCTCGCCGTCCGGGGTGAGGAAGCCGAGCACGAACTCGTCGGCGCCCGCCTCGCGGAGCTCCAGGGCCCGCTCCACGAGGGCGTCGGTGTCGCCGGCCGCGAATCCGTCGGTGAGGCGGAGCATCACGCGCAGCGGGATGTCGACGGCGGCGCGGATGGCGGCGAAGCCGGTCCTGGACGGGGTGAGTCCGTCCGCCGCCATGTCGGTGACGAGTTCGAGCCGATCGGCACCACCCGTCTGGGCGGCGACCGCGTCTTCCTCGTCGAGGGCGATCACCTCAAGGACTGCACGGTTGCTCATCGAGCCCATTCCTCCATGAATGACGGCTATAGGTCTAGTCCAATGACCAGCCTAGCCGTGCGCGTGGTCTCCCGCATCGTGCCTGGCCTCACCGGTGGCGGGGACGGCTGTCTTCGCGCCGCCCGTGGTGACCGTGAAGGACGCCGTGCGGACCTTGCCCTCGTGCTGGAAGTCGAGGAACAGACGGTACGTACCGGCGCTGGGCGCCGTCGCCGTGAAGGAGACGTCCGGGCCGGGGCCGCCCTCGTTCGGGTGGACGTGGAGGTAGGCGAGGTCGCCGTCGCGCAGGGCGACGAGATGTCCGTACGCCCCGAGGTACGGCTCCAGGTCGTCGACGGGCGTGCCGCCCCGGGTGACGGTGAGCCGGAGTTCGCCGGCCTTGCCGGGGTCCAGGGTGCCGCCGAGGCGGACCTGGTAGCCGTCGACGGTGGCGGTCGGGGCGACGGCGGGGAGCGGCTTCGGCGCGTACGCCCCCGGGACGGAGAGGTCGGCGCCGAGCGTGACGCCCTTCGCGCCGGGCGCGGCGGGCTTGAAGTCGGCGAAGGCCTTGTAGCCGCCGGCGGCGGGGAGGTCGACGGGGGTGGTCCAGGTGCCGTCGGCCGCCTTCACGGGGTGGAGGTGGCGGAAGGTGCCGAGGTCGCGCGAGGCGACGATGAAGTGCAGCTCCTTGCCGTGTTCGGTGGTGAAGGCGGTGACCTTCCTTCCGGCCGCGTCCTTGATCGAGAACTTCAGGACGCTCTTGCCGGCGGCGGGCCTCGGGGTCTCCAGGGCGAGGGTGTAGCCGTCCTGGGAGACCTGGAGGCCGCCGGGGAGCGCGGCGGTGTCCGCGGCCGCGCCCTCCTCGTGTCCGGCGTGCCCCTTCTCGGGCGTCCGCGAGGGCTGGGCCTCCGCGTGGTCGCCGTGGCCGGCCTTGCCGGGCTCTTCTCCTACGGGGCCGACGCCCTTCCCGACCCCGTAGGCGGTCCCGAAGGTCGCGGCGAGCGCGGCGGCGAAGGCGGTGATCTTCACTCCGGTGTTCATGGCTGCTCTCCCGTGCGTGGGTGGCGTGGGTACCCGTCCGATGCACTTCACCATACCCCTGGGGGGTATCAAGTCAAGCCGGGAGAACGCTTGCGTGAGATACCACCGGGGGGTATACATGGACTCACGAAACCAAATACCCCCCTAGGGTATTGGCCAAGAATCGACCGAGGAGGACCCCATGGGCTCCTGCTGCACCCCCGACAACAGCTGCTCGACCACCGCGGAGACCACGACCGTCGCGGTCGCCGAGCGCACCGTCACCGTCTACGCCGTCTCCGGCATGACCTGCGGCCACTGCGGGACCGCGATCACCGCGGCCGTCAGCGCCCTCGCCGGCGTCGTCTCCGTGGACGTCGACGTCGCCGGCGGCCTGGTGACCGTGACCACCGGCGGCGAGCCCGACGACGCGGCGATCACGGCGGCGGTCGACGACGCGGGCTACGAACTCACCGGGCGCGCCTGACCCGCCGCCCCACCCGGCCGCCGGGGCCGCGAGCCCGACTCCCGCGTCGCCGAGCCCGCCTCCACCCGGAGGACCCGGCGAGTGAGCCGAAGGGGCGCGGCCGGGGGAACAGCCCCGAGCGCGCGGAGCCTCCCGAGGGACGAGGGAGGCGAGCACGGTCGGGGCTGTGAGCCCGGCTGGAGCGCCCCGGAGGCGAATGAGCCCCCAGAGAAGAGGAGCAGGAAATGACCACGACCACACCGGGCAGCGCCCAGGTCGAGCTCGCCATCGGCGGCATGACCTGCGCCTCGTGCGCGGCCCGCATCGAGAAGAAGCTCAACCGCATGGACGGGGTCGAGGCCACCGTCAACTACGCGACCGAGAAGGCGAAGGTCACCTTCGACGCCGACATCGACGTCGCCGCGCTCATCGCCACCGTCGAGGCCACCGGCTACACCGCCGCCGAGCCCGCGCCCCCGAAGGCCGAGACCCCCGGCGCGCCCGAGGGCCCCTCCGACGAGGAGAAGGCCGACGCGGCCCTGCGCCCCCTCAGGCAGCGGCTGATCACCGCCGTCTCGCTCGCCGTGCCGGTCATCGCGATGGCGATGGTCCCGGCGCTCCAGATCGAGTACTGGCAGTGGCTGAGCCTCACCCTCACCGCGCCCGTCGTCGTGTACGCGGCCTGGCCCTTCCACAAGGCCGCCTGGACGAACGCGAAGCACGGCGCCGCCACCATGGACACCCTGATCTCGGTCGGTACGACCGCCGCGTTCCTGTGGTCGCTGTGGGCGCTGTTCTTCGGTACGGCCGGCACGCCGGGGATGACCCACCCGTTCGAGTTCACGATCGCCCGCACCGACGGCGCCGGGAACATCTACCTGGAGGCCGCGGCCGGCGTCACCGCCTTCATCCTGGCGGGCCGGTACTTCGAGGCCCGCTCGAAGCGGAAGGCGGGCGCGGCGCTCAAGGCGCTGATGCAGCTCGGCGCCAAGGAGGTGACCGTCCTCAAGGACGGCCGCGAGGTCACCGTACCCACCGCCGAACTCCAGGCCGGAGACCGTTTCCTGGTCCGCCCGGGCGAGAAGATCGCCACCGACGGCACCGTCGTCGAGGGCTCCTCCGCCGTCGACGCCTCCATGCTCACCGGCGAGTCCGTCCCGGTCGAGGTGTCGGTCGGCGACTCCGTCACCGGCGCCACCCTGAACGCCGGCGGCCGCCTGGTCGTCGAGGCCACCCGCGTCGGCTCCGACACCCAGCTCGCCCGGATGGCGAAGCTCGTCGAGGACGCGCAGAACGGCAAGGCCGCCGCCCAGCGCCTCGCCGACAGGATCTCGGCCGTCTTCGTGCCGATCGTCATCGCGCTCGCCCTCGGCACCCTCGGCTTCTGGCTCGGCACCGGACAGGGCCTCACCGCCGCGTTCACCGCCGCCGTCGCCGTCCTGATCATCGCCTGCCCCTGCGCCCTCGGCCTTGCCACCCCGACCGCCCTCATGGTCGGCACCGGCCGCGGCGCCCAGCTCGGCATCCTCATCAAGGGCCCCGAGGTCCTGGAGACCACCCGCAAGGTCGACACGATCGTCCTCGACAAGACCGGCACCGTCACCACCGGCCGGATGACCCTCGTCAAGGTCCACACCGCCGAGGGCGTGGACGAGAAGGACGTCCTGCGGCTCGCGGGCGCCCTGGAGCACTCCTCGGAGCACCCGATCGCCCAGGCCGTCGCCACCGGCGCCGCCGCCAGGGTGGGGGCCCTTCCGACCCCCGAGGACTTCGCCAACATCCCCGGACTCGGCGTGCAGGGCGTCGTCGACGGCCACGCCGTCCTCGTCGGCCGCGAGAAGCTGCTCGACGAGTGGGCCATGGCCCTCCCCGCGGAGCTCAGGTCCGCGAAGGACACCGCCGAGAAGGCGGGCAGGACCGCCATCGCGGTCGCCTGGGACGGGGAGGCCCGCGCGGTCCTGGAGGTCGCGGACGCCGTCAAGGAGACCAGCCCCGAGGCCATCAGGCGGCTGCGCGCGCTCGGTCTGACCCCGATCCTGCTGACCGGTGACAACAAGGCGGTCGCGGAGGCGGTCGCCGCCGAGGTCGGCATCGACGAGGTGATCGCGGAGGTCATGCCGCAGGACAAGGTCGACGTCGTCAAGAGGCTCCAGGCGGAGGGGCGTTCGGTGGCCATGGTCGGCGACGGTGTCAACGACGCCGCCGCGCTCGCCCAGGCCGATCTGGGGCTGGCGATGGGCACGGGCACGGACGCCGCCATCGAGGCCGGCGACCTGACGCTCGTACGGGGCGACCTGCGGGCCGCGGCGGACGCGATCCGGCTCTCCCGCAAGACGCTCGGCACCATCCGCTCGAACCTGTTCTGGGCCTTCGCCTACAACGTGGGAGCCCTGCCGCTCGCCGCGGCCGGACTGCTCAACCCGATGATCGCGGGCGCGGCCATGGCCTTCTCCTCGGTCTTCGTGGTCGGCAACAGCCTGCGGCTGCGGGGCTTCCAGGCCGCCGACCGCTGACCAGGACCCGCACCGCGGCCGCGGGGGCGGCGCGTGAACCACCACGCGCTCGTCCCGCTCGGACTCGTCGCCCTCACCGCCGCGTTCGTACGGCGCCCCCGTTCTCCGCAGCCCTCGGCGCCCCCGCTCCTGGTGGTGGCCCCGGAGGCGGTCACGACGGGAAGCGGTTCCTCCGGGGAACCGACGGGTACCGGGCGTACATGTCAAAGGGTTGGCGCTGGTTCCTCCTTGCCGTGTTCGCCGTCTGGACCGTCCTCGCGCTCCAGTGGACGGACGTGGGCTGCGACTACCCGGAGGCGTACCTCGCCGTGCTGCGCTTCGGGACACCCGAGGGTCTGGAGTTCCTGCCGGCCTGCGGTGGGTGAGGCGCCCGTGCCGCCCGGTGCCTACGATCGGGGCATGACCCTTCGCCATGGTTCGTCCCTGTCCCTGTGGTCCCGGGACTCGTTCCTGTCCGTCGGCTCGGTCGGGTCGATGCTCTCGGTCGGCTCGGTCGGCTCGTTCCTGTCGATCGGCTCCGTCGGCTCGTACCTGTCCGTCGGGTCGGTCGGCTCCGCGCTCTCGGCCGCCTCGGCCGGCTCCTGGCTGAGCGTCGGTTCGGTGTTCTCGGCCCAGTCGTGCTGGTCGGTGCTCTCCTGGCGCTCCCGCCGGGGCGTACTCGCGGCGGGAGCCGTGCTCGCCGTCGCCGGGTCCGTGGCGCTGACCGCGGGGGCGCGACGGAACCGGTGAGCAACTGAGCCGGTGAGCCGCCGGATCCGTGGCGCCGACCGCCCGGGCGGGACGGAAGGGCCGCCCCGCCGAGCCGCCGAGCTGCCTGCCCGCCGACCCGCTGAGCCGCGGCCGCGCGCCACCGCGCCGAGGGGGGCGCCGCTACCCGTCCTGGCCCTGGGCGGCGCCGGTCCCGGCGGTGTCGTCCTGGGGCGTCGCCGGCTTCGCGTGGAGGATGTCGCGGGCCTGCTCGGCCGCGCGGGCGATGCTCTCGGACACGAAGTCGAGGAAGCGGGCCACGTTCTCCAGGCGGGTGGCGGCCGGGGTGTCGGGGCCGAGGACACCGACGCCCTTCCGGGCGATCTCGACGATCTGGGCGGTCGACCGGGCGCTGGCGACCATCGACCGGTACCAGATGTCGTCGTCGACGATGTACCGCTCGCGGCGGCGGTCGTCGCGCTCCCGGCGGACGAAGCCCTGCTCCTCCAGGAACGCGACCGCCTTGGAGATGGACGCCGGGCTGACCTGGAGGCGCTGGACGAGTTCGGACGCGGTGAGGCTGCCGGTGTCGGTGAGGGTGAGGCAGGCCATCACCCGGGACATCATCGTGGGCATGCCCGAGCCCATGAGGACCGCGGTGAACGTCTCCTCGTACTCGCGCACCGCCTCGGCGTCGCGCCCGTGGAGCTGCTCGGGCGCCGCCGGGTCACGGGGGGCGGCCTGCCGGCGCCGGTGGGTGCGGCGTTCGGTGGCGCGGTGGGCCGACTCGGCGCGGTAGGAGGTGGGTCCGCCGTTGCGCATCACCTCGCGCGTGACGGTCGAGGTCGGGCGGTCGAGACGTCTGGCGATCTCCGCGTAGGCGAGGCCGTCGGCCAACCCCAGTGCGATCTGCTGGCGTTCCTGCTGGGTGAGCCTGCCTCCCGGCATCGCGGTCTCCTTCGTGGTGCTTCACGTTCCCTGCACTGCGCAACGCCTCCAGCATAGCGTTCACGCTCATTCCATTGCAACGAGCGCATCTCTGACGTTGCGTTATCCGTCAGCCTCATTGCAACAACTTTCCCGCATCTACCAGCGGTTATGGCATTCCTGCGCAACGAGTACGTTGCCAGACTCGCGAACGCAACGTAGCTTTTCCTTCATCGGAAACACCGCGCCACACCCGACGAAGGAACACACCATGCAGAAGTTCGCCACCCCCACCGCCCTCACCACCGTCCTCGACATCCCCGCCGGCACCATCCGCCTCATCGCCTCCGACCGCACCGACACCACCGTCGAGGTCCTCCCCGCCAACGCCTCCGACACCCGCGACACCAAGGCCGCCGAACAGACCACCGTCACCCACACCGACGGCGTCCTGCGCATCGAGGCCGCCCCCACCACCCACCGGATCCTCGGCTCCTCCGGAACCGTCGAGATCACCATCCAGCTCCCCGCCGGCTCCCACGTCCAGGCCAAGACCGCCAGCGGCGAACTCCGCGGCGTCGGACGCCTCGGCGACGTCACCTACGAAGCCGCCCAGAGCACCGTCAAGCTCGACGAGGCCGCCGCCGCCCGCCTCACCCTCCAGGCCGGCGACATCCACATCGGCCGCCTCGGCGGCCCCGCCACCCTCACCACCCACAAGGGCGACCTCAACATCACCGAGGCCCGCACCGGCACCGTCACCCTCCACACCCTCGCCGGAAGCATCACCATCGGCGCCGCCCGCGGAGTCTCCGCCTCCCTCGACGCCGGCACCACCCACGGCCGAATCCACAACTCCCTCAACAACACCGAAGGCGCCGACGCCCCCCTCACCATCCACGCCACCACCGCCCACGGCGACATCACCGCCCACAGCCTCTGACCCACACCCCCCACCCCGCCCCAGCCCACCCCGCAGCACCCGACCCGCACCCGAGGAGCAACCACCATGACCGGCTTGGCCATCGCGGCGAACGGTGCGCAAGTCCTACGGCGACAAGACCGTCCTGGACGGCATCGACCTGAACGTCCCCGAAGGAACGGTGTTCGCCCTCCGCGGCCTCCTCCTCGGCACCGAGATCGGCCACAACGGCTGGCTCGCCCTCGCCTGGCGCCTCGCCCTCACCGCCCTCGGCTACTTCTGGTCCAAGGCCGTCTTCAACCGCGACCCGAAGTAGTGGCACCGGCCCCCGGAACGCCGGAAGGGGCGGCGTACTCCCGACATCACGTCGGAGTACGCCGCCCCTTCCGGCGTGCGGCATCACTCCTGGGCCACGAGCCGTACCGCGAGGACGACGATCAGCGCGCTCGACGCGAGCGCCGTGACCAGCCGCCCCCGGAGCCCGGTCAGGGTCCGGCCGAGCAGCGTCCCGCCCAGCGCGAGCAGGAGCTGCCAGCTGGCGGAGGCGACGAGGGCCGCGACGACGAAGACGGTGCGGTCGGACAGGGTCACCGGCCCGGAGGGGCCCGTCGCGAGGACGAGCGCGGCGAAGTAGACCACCGTCATGGGGTTGAGGATCGTGATGCCCAGGAAGGTGAGGTACGCGCGGGCGGGAGAGAGGGCGGTCCCGTCGTCGCGGGAGGAGAGCCCGCCCGTACGGTACGCGGCCAGGGCCAGGTACGCCGCCCGTACGGCGAGCGCCGCGAGCACCACGGCCGAGGCCCACCGCAGCGGAGTCGTCACGGGGGTGAGCAGCGGTACGAGGGCGGAGCCGCCCGCCACCGCGAGGAGGGCGTAGGCCCCGTCGGCCGTGGCGACACCGAGGGCCGCGCCGACGCCCGTACGCCAGCCGGCGCGGGCCGTGACGGCCACGAGGTAGGCGCCGACGGCGCCGACCGGGATCGCGATGCCGTAGCCGGCCAGCAGGCCGGCCACCAGCACGGCGGTCACGCGACGGCGGGGATCGCGCCTCCGGGGGAGCCGGGCTGCTGCCGACGGTACGCGGAGCCGTCCTTGGTCCGGCCGAGGAAGCCCCCGATCACGAGGTACCGCCGCAGGGCGGAGAAGTCCTCGTGCACGGTGAGCAGGGCCTCGTTGATCTCGGGCTCGCGGTACTCCCGGACGGCCTCGAAGAGGGTCTCGGTGAGGTGCGCGAGAAGGGCCTCACGGCGGGCCGGCTTGCGCGGGATCGCCTTGAGGCGCCCGTCGGCGGAGAACAGGTCCGCGACGGGACGGGAAGGATGACTGGTCATGGCGGTGAAGCCTGACGGCGGAAGCCCCCGTCCCGCAAAGGGTTTTACTTCGGCTCGGGCCGCACCATGACGCTCACGGCCTGCTGCACGGAGGGCAGGAACGTCCGCAGACCGCTCTCCTCGAAGATCGACCGTGCCCGCTCCACGAAGGCGAGGAAGGTCTCCTCGGATTCCCAGAAGTCCACGACCCGCCACCCTCCGCTCCCGTCGGGCCCGGCGGCGTGCGCGATGAACCCCTCCGGCGGGAACCACCCGGTCTCCTGGAGGCGCCGGGTGGCCTCCTCGTACTGCTGCTGGGTCGTGCCGGGAATCTCGATGGTCACGATGACGGCCATGGCACTGCTCCTGTACGGGGTGCGCGTGAGGGTGCGGGAATCCGGACCAGCTCATCAGCGGACGGGACGGCCCGCACGGCGACGGCCTCCGAACGAGCGACGGCCCGCGCCCCGGCTGTTCACCACGTCGTCGGGGACCGGCCGTTCTCCGTGGCGCCCGGACGGGGCCTCACGAGACCACGCTCAGAGCGCCCGGCCCGACACGAAGTCCGTGAACGCGGCCCAGGCGGTCGGGGTGGCGGTGAGCTCGCCCCTGGTGTGGTCCTTGGTGTCCCGGACGCGGACGATGCTGAGGGCGTTGTCGGTTATCTCGACGCAGTTGTCGTTGTCTCCGCTGTACGTACTCTTGTGCCAGTTGGGCTCAGTCATCGTGCTTCCCCAGTGCTTCGCGGATGATCTCTTCTGACTCAACGGTCCCGAGGGCGTCGGCGTGGAGCCGATCATAGATCCGCTGGAATCGGTCGACGTCGGCCGGTTCGACCATGTAGCGACCGGTGCTGAAGCCCTCCGTATACGCGGTGCGCTCACCGGACGGCAGGGTGAGGAGACTCACCGATCCCGAGATACCGGCACGGTCCGCCTTGAGGATCTGGACGTTGATGAACGGGCGGGCAACGGCTTCGAGCAACCGCTCGATCTGCCCGCGCATCACCTGCTTCGACCCGATCACCTTCGACAGTGCGTTCTCGTCGAGAACCACCCAGAACCACGGTGGATGCGGCCCGTCGAACACGGCCTGGCGTTCGGCCCGTCGCCGCACGGCACCATCGATGTCGTTGTTCCCACCGGGATCCGCCTGCTGCATGATCGCCCGTGCGTACTCCGGTGTCTGAAGCAGACCGGGAACGACGAGCGAAAACTCATGTATGGTCCGCGCCCGCGCCTGGTCTCGCAGAAAGCCCTGCGCGTAGTCGCGGAAAGCCGAACGGTCGCGGATGACCAGCAGGTTCACCAACGCCTCACCGAGCTCCAGCACCTGGGCGAGTTGTCGGCCGAGCTTGAGTTCCGGAGGGTCTCCGTTCTCGATCTCGGAGATCCGCGTCGTACTGCTGAACACCTTGGCGGCGAGGTCCTGTTGCCGCCACCCGTGGCGTTTGCGAGCGTCCCGGATCATGTCGGCGATGAAGCTCTCCAGGCTCTCGCTCGGGTCGATCTCGTTCTGGGCTGGCATATGCCTCGTTTCCTGATCCCCTGGGGAAACCCGACACCTGGTGAGCGTAGGGCCGCCTCCGTCATCGTGAAGACGTTCCGGAGGAGATCCGCCAGAAAGAGAGAGCTCCATGCATACGTCCACCCCCACACCCCCCACCCGCCCCGTCTCCGAGCAGGAGGCCGCCCGGGTGTTCCAAGAGCTCAAGGTCGCCATGGACACCGCCGGGCTCCCCACCAGCGGGCTCTACCGGGACGTCACGCACTCCCCCGGTGGCGACATCCACCGTTACGGGCTCGGTGTCGTCAGCATCGCCGGGGCCAAGCGGCTCACCGTGGTCCTGAACTCGGCCCGCACCCCGTGAAGTACCGCGTCGGGGACGTCGTGACGGACGGGCAGCGGGCTCTCACCGGGCGGGTTCGGGACGTGCGCGGCAATCTGCTCAGCCTGGTCCGGCCGAGCGGGTACCTGTGGGAGGCGGCGGTCGAGCAGTGCTGGACGGCGAGTCCCGAGGAGCGCGAGGCCCTGACCCCGCGCGGAGCCGTACGTGTCATCAGCACGTCGCCCGCACGGTCCTCGTCACCCGACCCCGACCTTCCGGCCCGGGACGCCTGATCCGGCTCCGACCGGCCGCCTCCGACCAGGGGGCTTCACTCGTACGGGGCGACTTTACCCGGTGTGTCCGTCTGGACACTTTCCGTTCAGTATGGTGAGCGCCAAACGGCCCCCGCCGATGACTGCGAATCATCGCCAGGGGCCTCAACCACCAGTGGGAAGAGTCCACCTGTGATCTGTCGGCACTTTATCGCGCCCTCGCGCGCCTACACCCCGTTCTCCCACGAGATCATCCGGCACCCTCGGCTCACCTCCGACGCCGTGCGCCTGCTGACCTGGCAGCTCTCGCTCCCCCGGGGCGCCAGGGAGAACCTTTCCCGTACCGCCGAGCGCGCGGGCATCGGGGCGACGGCCTTCACCCGCGCCAAGCGTCAGCTCATCGCCGAGGGTTTCGTGCACGAGCGGCGGGTACAGGCGGCCGGCGGGCTCTGGACCACTGAACAGCTCGTCTCGAACACCCCGTTGAGTCCGGACCGGGCCGCCAAGGTCCTCGGCGGGAGCCCCGTACCGCCCGGTGGCGGCCCGGACCGCGTATCCCCGCAGGTCGCACCGAGTGCCCGGAATCGGGCCGTCGGTGCGGCGGCCGTCGATGCGCCGGTGGCCCCGTCGACCGACGGTCATCCAGAAAAACACCTTGGGGAGAAGACCTCCAACCTTCCGCCCCGACCCGAGACGGCACCCGCGCCCTCGGCCGGGACCGTACCCGCGCCCACACCCGAGACCACCCCCGCTCCCGAGCAGTTGGAAGAAGCCCGGGCCCTCGTCGGTGTTCTCCCGCTCCTCTCCCCCGCCCTCCGCCGTATCCCGCCCGGCATGCGCGACGAACTCACCCGGCTCGCCGCCCGCTGGCTCGACGCCGGACACACCTCCGCCGACATCCACGCGCACGTCCTGCGCGGACTTCCCGGCGCCGACACCCCCGTACACCGCCCAGGGGGTCTGGTGCGGTACCTGCTCCGCGACGTACCGCCGCGCGCCCTGCCGCCCCTACCCGTGGCCCCGGCCGCCCCCGGCGCTCCGTCCGGGCCTCCGCTGTCGGCGCGGCTCGCGGGGGCGCGGGAGTGCGCGGGCGGCGGGCACACCCAGCCGATGCTGTTCCGGCCCGTCGCGGACGAGACGCTGTGCGCGGAGTGTACGGAACGGCCGATTCCCTGTACCTCCTCGGTAACAGATGCCGACAGCAAGGGTGTCGAGGGCGAGCACCGAGCAGAATCTGGTCGCCAGCGAGCGCCGGGAGAGGCCTCGCACGGCCTTTCTTCACGGGGGAACACACCATGAACGCTTCTATCCTTCGCGCCCGCACGCCCCGCAGGGGCTGGAAGCCCTGCGCCGCAGGGGCCGCCGTCGTCGCCGCGCTGCTCACCTCCACGGCGTGCGGGCCGAACGAGGCCGACGCCACGGCGCCGGGCACGTCCTCGGCCCCGCCGAGCGCGACGAGCCCGACGAGTCCGACGAGCCCGACGAGCCCGACGAAGCCGACGAAGCCGAGCGACACGCCCGCGCCCGCGCCCAGCAGGACCACCACGTCCAAGCCCGACGGCGGCAGCGGCGCCGTCGCCGCCTGCACCGCCGAGGACCTCTCGGTCTCGGCGGTCGAGGAGCCCACGGACAAGGACGAGAACAGGCACTTCGTGCTCACCGTCCAGAACGCCGGCGACGACACCTGCGACCTCTACAACTACCCGCACGTCATGCTGGGCGACGCCGCCGCGCCGACCCCCGTGATCAAGGAGAGCGACTCGGACCCGGGCGTGCCCGTCACCCTCGAACCGGGCAAGGAGGCCTACGCCGCGCTCCTCGTCAGCGGGGGCGCCAGGGACGAGTACGAGGCGAAGCACATCACCCTCACCCTCCAGGGCAGGAAGCCCGGCAGCCGCGCCGGCGGGCCGATCGACGTCCCCATGCCCGTCAGCACGCTGTACGCGGACGACGGCCAGCTCGTCACCTACTGGACGACCGCCTCGGGCTTCGCGCTGGACTTCATCATGTCGAGGTGACCGCTCAGCGGTAGATGAGGAGTTCGTGTTCCGTCGCGCCCGTCAGCTCGTAGCGGGTTCGCACCGGCGGGCGGCCCGCGTAGGCGCGGATCCGGGTGGAGGCGTCGCCCGTGACGTGAGGTGAGGACGGGGGCGGCCCTGCGTGGGAAGCACCCGTTCCGCCCTTGCCGCCGGGCAGAATGCCCCCATGACCGCAGACCAGGACCCCGCGACGCAGGACACCACGGACCGAACCGGCGCCACGGACCGGGACACCGCGCACCGGAGCCCCGCGGGCCAGGACCCCGCGCTCCTCCGCCGGTGGAACGCCACCCTGCTCGCCGCCCGCTCCGGCCGCGGGGGCCCGGACCCCACCCCCTACGGCCTTAACCTGCTGGCCCGTTGGGCCGAACCGCAGCGCCGCTACCACACGGTCGACCACCTCCGCGCGGTCCTCGACCGCGTCGACGAACTCACCGACCAGGGCGGCGAGGGCGGGGAGTTGGAGCTCGTCCGGCTCGCCGCCTGGTTCCACGACGCGGTCTACCGGCCCGAACGGTCCGAGAACGAGGAACGCTCGGCCCTGCTCGCCGAGAAGGCCCTCACCGAGGCCGGCCTCACCCCGCACGAGGTGGCGGAGGTGGCCCGCCTGGTCCGCCTGACGATCACTCACGACCCGGCCGACGGGGACCTCAACGGCGAGACCCTCTGCGACGCCGACCTCGCGATCCTCGCCACCGACCCCGCTACGTACCGGGGATACGCGGCAGCGGTCCGCGAGGAGTACGGATTCGTCCCCGACACCGCCTTCCGCGAAGGCCGCGCGGCGATCCTCCGCCACCTCCTCGACCTCCCCCGACTGTTCCACACGCCTTACGGGGCGGCGGTCTGGGAGGGGAGGGCGCGGGAGAACCTGGAACGTGAACTCGCCGAACTGACGGACGTGTCACGTACGAACCCACAAATGAAGATCGAATAAAGCTCACCCAAAGGCGCGCGCAACCCACCGAGGAACAAAGCGACCGCGAGTCGATCATCTTGTCGCCAGGCGTAAAGAACCGACGCCGACTCCGCCCACGTCTCGCATCGCGAGAAAAACCGGACCCCCGGAATGACAGCAACAAATCAACGGTTGACCCATGTCATGCCGTCTCCCTCCGCCGAGCCCGCCGAGCCCGCCGAGTCCTCCGAGTCGCCCCACTCGTCCCCGCCACCCGCGTCGCCCGAGCCCGCCGAAGCGACCGGGTCCCGCGCACCCGCCCCCCGTACGCGGATGCCGCTGGCCGTCTATATCCTCGGCCTCTCCGTCTTCGCACTCGGCACGAGCGAGTTCATGCTCTCCGGACTCCTGCCGCCCATCGCGGAGGACATGAACGTCTCCATCCCCCGCGCGGGCCTGCTCATCTCGGCCTTCGCGATCGGCATGGTCGTCGGCGCCCCCCTCCTCGCCGTCGCCACCCTCCGGCTCCCCCGCAAGACCACCCTGATCGCGCTGATCACCCTCTTCGGCCTCGGCCAGATAGCCGGCGCCCTCGCCCCCAACTACGCGATCCTCTTCGCCTCCCGCGTCATCAGCGCCCTCGCCTGCGCGGGCTTCTGGGCGGTCGGCGCGGCGGTCGCCATCGCGATGGTCCCGGTCAACTCGCGCGCCCGCGCCATGGCGGTCATGATCGGCGGCCTCTCCATCGCCAACGTCCTCGGCGTCCCCGCCGGCGCCTTCCTCGGCGAGCACCTCGGCTGGCGCTCCGCGTTCTGGGCGGTCGCCGCCGCCTCCGCGATCGCGCTCGTCGGCGTCGCGACCCGCATCCCGCGCATCCCGCTCCCGGAGACGAAGCCCCGCCTCAAGCGGGAGCTCACCATCTACCGCGACCGCCAGGTCCTGCTCTCCGTCGTCGTCACCGCCCTCGCGGCGGGCGGCGTCTTCTGCGCCTTCTCCTACCTCGCGCCGCTGCTCACCGACGTCTCCGGCCTCGACAAGGGCTGGGTCTCGGGCGTCCTCGGGCTCTTCGGCATCGGCGCCGTCATCGGTACGACGATCGGCGGCCGTGTCGCCGACGCCCACCTCTTCGGCGTGCTGCTCACCGGCATCACCGCCTCCACCGTCTTCCTGGTCGCCCTGGCCCTCCTCGCGTCCAGCCCGGTCGCCACGATCGTGCTGACCTTCCTCCTCGGCGTCTCCGCCTTCTACACCGCCCCCGCCCTCAACGCCCGCATGTTCAACGTCGCGGGCGCCGCCCCCACCCTCGCGGGCGCCACCACCACCGCCGCCTTCAACCTCGGCAACACCGGCGGCCCCTGGCTCGGCGGCACGGTCATCGACGCCGGCCTCGGCTTCGCCTCCACCGCCTGGGCGGGCGCGGCGATGACGGCGGTCGGCCTCGGCACGGCGGCGGTGGCCCTGAAGCTCCACCGGTCCCCGTCGCGGGTGGTGACGTCCGGCGCGCCACGGCCGGCGGAGGAGACCGTGCCGACCCGCTGACGCCCGGCCCCCGCGCGGGCGAAAACCCTTGTCGGGCGGCGCGGCCCTCGCCGTACCGTGACACCGTGACGACACAGATGATCATCCTCAACGGCGGTTCCAGCGCCGGGAAGTCCGGGATCGTACGGTGCCTCCAGGCCGTCCTGCCCGATCCGTGGCTGGCGTTCGGCGTCGACTCGCTCATCGACGCCATGCCCCTGAGGATGCAGAGCGCCGAGGACGGCATCGGGTTCGACGCGGACGGCGGCGTGACCATCGGGGCGGAGTTCCGCGCCCTGGAGGGAGCCTGGGCCGAAGGCGTCGTCGCGATGGCCCGCGCGGGAGCCCGGATCATCGTCGACGACGTCTTCCTGAGCGGAGCCGCCGCCCAGGACCGCTGGCGGAGCTTCGTCGGCGACCTCGACGTGCTCTGGGTCGGCGTCCGCTGCGACAGCGCCGTCGCCGAGGGCCGGGAGACCGCCCGGGGCGACCGGGTCACGGGAATGGCCGCGAAGCAGGCGCACGTCGTGCACGAGGGCGTGTTGTACGACGTGGAGGTCGACACCACGCACACCGAGTCCCTCGACTGCGCCCGGGCCATCGCCGCACGGGTCGAGTAGGAGCGGCCTCAGGACGTCGGCCGAGCGCCTCAGGCCGTCGGGGCGCCTCAGGCCGTCGGGCAGCCCTTCCTCGGGCCGTCGGGGGCGCCTCAGGCCGTCGGGCGGCCCTTCGGGCGCCTCAGCCCCGCCTCCGTGAGGCGCCGCAGGAGCTCCTTGGAGCCGACCTCGACCGCGCCGCCCACCACCGCGTCCGCGTACCGCTCCTGGGGGATGTCGTAGTGGTCGCGCTCGAAGGCGCGCGGCGGGGCGCCGATCGAGGCGGCGAATGCGTGCAGCTCCTCGAAGGAGACGTCGCTGACCAGGTGCGACCACATGCGGCCGTGCCCCGGCCAGGTGGGCGGGTCGATGTAGAGCGTCACAGCCTGACCGCCTCCGCCTCGCGCCGCCGCCCACTCACCACGGCCCGCCACCCGCTCGCATCAGCCCGCCCGCTCACACCGGCCCACCCGCTCACGTCAGCCCGCCCACCGGCGCGACCACCACTCCCTGCTTGCCGCAGACCCAGTGCGGGTCAGGCCCCAGCTCGGGTTCCACGTCGAGGGCGTGCGGATCGCCCGAGGAGCAGACCGGGCAGATCGGCCAGCGGCCGTGCCGTTCGAGCAGGGCGTCCTGGACGTCCTGGGCGACGAGGCCGGCGACGTACGCCCGGCCCTCGGGCCACTGCTCGACCCACCAGCGCCGGTGGGTCACCGCGTCCTCCACCATCGACACGACCTCGGCGGCCGCGACCCGCCGGGCCGCGAGGTCGGCCAGCACCAGTGCGCGAGCGGCGTGCAGCGCCTGCTCCACGGGGTCTATGTCGTCCATGGACTCATTGTCACCCGTCACCCGTCCGCCGGACGAAACCGTCACGCGTCGGCCGCACGGAAAAGGGCGAAGGTCCCCTCCGGATCCGGGACCGAGGGGGTCTTGTCGCGCCACCAGGCCGAAAGTATCTTTCAGGTGTGACCAATGACGTGAAGGAAAGTTTCACCAGCGGCGCGCCGCCCGCGCCCCCCGCCCCCGCCGCCCTCGCCGCCAAGGTGCGGACCCTCGCGCCGTCCATGACCCGCTCCATGCAGCGGGTCGCCGAGGCCGTCGCCGGGGACCCGGCCGGCTGCGCCGCGCTCACGGTCACCGGCCTGGCCGAACTCACCGGCACCAGCGAGGCGACCGTCGTCCGGACCGCCCGCCTCCTCGGCTACCCCGGCTACCGCGACCTGCGGCTCGCCCTCGCCGGGCTCGCCGCCCAGCAGCAGTCGGGCCGGGCGCCCGCCGTCACCGCCGACATCGCCGTCGACGACCCGATCGCCGACGTCGTCGCCAAGCTGGCCTACGACGAGCAGCAGACCCTCGCCGACACCGCCGCCGGGCTCGACACCGTCCAGCTCGGCGCCGCCGTCGCCGCCCTCGCCACCGCCCGCCGAGTCGACATCTACGGCGTCGGCGCCTCCGGCCTCGTCGCCCAGGACCTCGGCCAGAAACTCCTCCGCATCGGCCTGATCGCGCACGCCCACAGCGACCCGCACCTCGCCGTCACCAACGCCGTGCAGCTCCGCTCCGGCGACGTCGCCATCGCCATCACCCACTCCGGATCGACCGGCGACGTCATAGAACCGCTCCGGGTCGCCTTCGACCACGGCGCGACGACGGTCGCGATCACCGGCCGCCCGGACGGGCCCGTCACGCAGTACGCGGACCACATCCTCACCACCTCCACCGCCCGCGAGAGCGAACTGCGCCCCGCTGCCATGTCGTCCCGGACCAGCCAACTCCTGGTCGTGGACTGCCTGTTCACCTGCGTCACGCAGCGCACGTACGACACGGCGGCCCCTGCCCTCGCCGCCTCGTACGAGGCCCTCGCCCACCGCCACTCACCCCGCACCCGCTGACGCCCACAGCGTCACCCGCGGAACCACCCGCACCACCCGCACCACCCGCACCCGCTGAAGACCACAGCACCGAAAGAGCCGCACGTGTCTGCTACGTACTCCGAACTCCGCGCCCAGCTGGCCACCCTCACCACCGAGGCGTTCCGTCCGGAACTGGCCGAGATCGACCAGCTCCCCACCGCCGAGATCGCCGCGCTCATGAACGGCGAGGACGCCACCGTCCCCGCCGCCGTCGCCCGGCAGCTCCCCGCCATCGCCGCCGCGATCGACGCGACCGCCGCGCGCATGGCCCGCGGCGGTCGCCTCGTCTACATGGGCGCCGGCACCGCCGGCCGCCTCGGCGTCCTCGACGCCAGCGAGTGCCCGCCCACCTTCAACACCGACCCGAACCAGGTCGTCGGCCTCATCGCGGGCGGCCCGTCCGCCATGGTCAAGGCCGTCGAAGGCGCCGAGGACTCCAAGGAGCTCGCGGCCGAGGACCTCACCGCGCTCGGCCTCACCGCGGACGACACCGTCGTCGGCGTCTCCGCCTCCGGCCGCACCCCGTACGCCATCGGCGCCGTCGAGCACGCCCGTACCCTCGGCGCGCTCACCATCGGACTGTCCTGCAACGAGGACAGCGCGCTCGCCGCCGCCGCCGACCACGGCATCGAGGTCGTCCCCGGCCCGGAGCTGCTCACCGGCTCGACCCGGCTCAAGGCGGGCACCGCGCAGAAGCTCGTCCTCAACATGATCTCGACGATCACCATGATCCGGCTGGGCAAGACCTACGGAAACCTGATGGTCGACGTCCGCGCCTCCAACGAGAAGCTCCAGGCGCGCTCGCGACGGATCGTCGCCCTCGCCACCGGCGCCCCGGACGAGCAGATCGAGACCGCCCTCGCCGCCGCCGACGGTGAGGTGAAGAACGCGATCCTCATGATCCTCGCCGACATCGACGCCCCGACGGCCGCCGAGCGGCTGACCGACTCCCAGGGTCACCTGCGTGCGGCGCTGCACGCGAAGACCGGCTGAGCCCCCTCCCCTCACAGCAAGGCACCACCGCACCATGAGCACAGACGACAAGAACCGCGCCATCGCCGCCGCGATCCTCCCCCTCGTCGGCGGCGCCGAGAACATCAGCTCCGTGGCCCACTGCATGACCCGGCTCCGGCTGGGCCTGCGGGACCGCTCGCTCGTCCAGGACCAGGCCCTCAAGGCCCTGCCCTCCGTGATGGGCGTGGTGGAGGACGACACGTACCAGATCGTCCTCGGCCCGGGCACGGTCGCCCGGGTGACCCCGGAGCTGGAGGCCCTGGTGGCGGCGGCCCCGAAGCCCGCCCCCTCCACGGCCCACGGCGCCGACGAACTCGCCGCCCAGGGCGAGGCGCTCAAGGCGGCGAGGAAGGCGAGGAACGCCACCCCGTTCAAGCTCTTCCTCCGCCGGATCGCGAACATCTTCGTCCCGCTGATCCCCGCCCTCATCGGCTGCGGCATCATCGCCGGCCTCAACGGCCTGCTGATCAACCTCGGGTGGCTGCCCTCCGTCACCCCCGCCCTCGCGGCGATGGCGAGCGGCTTCATGGCGCTCATCGCGGTCTTCGTCGGCTACAACACGGCGAAGGAGTTCGGCGGTACGGCGATCCTCGGCGGCGCGGTCGCGGCGATCATCGTCTTCCCCGGCGTCGCCAAGATCGACGCCTTCGGCCAGACGCTCTCCCCCGGCCAGGGCGGCGTGCTCGGCGCGCTCGGCGCGGCCGTCCTCGCGGTGTACGTGGAGAAGTGGTGCCGCCGCTGGGTGCCTGAGGCCCTGGACGTCCTGGTCACCCCGACCCTGACCGTCCTGATCTCGGGCCTCGTCACCATCTTCGGCCTGATGTTCGTGGCCGGTGAGATCTCCACCGCGATCGGCGAGTTCGCCGACTGGCTCCTCGCGCACGCGGGCGCCGGAGCCGGCTTCCTCCTCGGCGGCCTCTTCCTGCCGCTGGTGATGCTGGGCCTGCACCAGGCACTCATCCCGATCCACACCACGCTCATCGAGCAGCAGGGCTACACGGTCCTCCTGCCCATCCTCGCGATGGCGGGCGCGGGCCAGGTCGGCGCGGCCATGGCCGTCTACCTGAAGCTCCCCCGCAACGGCTCCATCCGCCGCACCATCAGGTCCGCCCTCCCGGCCGGCTTCCTGGGCGTCGGCGAGCCCCTGATCTACGGCGTCTCGCTCCCGCTGGGCCGCCCGTTCGTCACGGCCTGCGTCGGCGGCGCGTTCGGCGGCGGCTTCGTCGGTCTGTTCAGCATGCTGGGCGACACCGTGGGCTCGACCGCGATCGGCCCGTCGGGCTGGGCGCTCTTCCCGCTCCTCGACGGCGGCAAGGGCCTCGGCGTGACCATCGCGATCTACGCGGGCGGCCTGATCGTCGGCTACCTGGCCGGGTTCACGGCGACGTACTTCTGGGGCTTCAGCAAGGAACTCCTGGAGGAGTTCGACGTCGACACCGAGACGGAACCGGCGGAGGTGACGGCCGCGACCGGCGGACCGACGCCGCCGACGCCGCCGGGGACGACGCAGCCGGAGCCGGACCCGGTGAAGGTCTGAGCGAGCCGTGCGGGGGCCGGACCCGGTGAATCGTGTTCACGAGAGACGGCGCCGCCATGGGGCGGGCCATCCACTGGCAGTACTCCCGCCCCTGAGGGATCATCCCCCGCATGACCACCACCCCCACCCCTGTCGCCGCATCCACCACCCCCACCCCCGACGCCTCCGCATCCGGCACCTGGTTGCTCGGCGATCTGCCCGTCAACCGGGTCGGATTCGGGGCCATGCGGCTGCCTCAGCGGGGGGAGGCACTTGTCGAAGGGGCCGTGTCGCGTGATCGTGGCGAGGCGATCGCCGTGCTGCGCAAGGCCGTCGAGCTGGGCGTGAACCACATCGACACCGCCGCCTTCTACTTCTCCCCGCTCCGCTCCGCCAACGAGCTGATCCGCAGCGCGCTCGGCGGGCCCTACCCCGACGACCTCGTCATCGCCACCAAGGTCGGCCCGGCGCGTGACGTGACCGGCGCGTGGAGCGAGCACGCCCGCACCCCGCAGGCCCTGCGCGGTCAGGTCGAGGAGAACCTGCGCCAGCTCGGCCGCGACCACCTCGACGTCGTCAACCTCCGCGTCCTCGGCACCGATTCGATCGCCGAACGCTTCGGCGCCCTCGCCGAGCTCCGCGAGGCCGGGCTCATCCGGCATCTCGGCGTCTCCAACATCACTCCCGAGCAGCTCGCCGAGGCGCGGACCATCGCCCCCGTCGTCTGCGTGCAGAACATGTACGGCATCGGGGTCCGCCCCGAGTACGAGGACTTCGTGCGGCACTGCGGCGAGCAGGGCATCGCCTTCGTGCCGTTCTACGCGATCGCCGCCGCCGGCCGGCAGGGCGGAGCGACCGTCCCCGAGAACCCCGAGGTGCTGGCCGTCGCCGAGGCCCACGGTGTGAGCCCCGCCGAGATCCGGACCGCCTGGACCCTCCACCAGGGCCCCCACCTCCTCGCCATCCCCGGCACCGGGGACCCGGCCCACCTCGTCGCCAACGTCGCCGCCGGCGCCCTCCGGCTGACCCCCGAGGAACTCGCCCTCCTGGACGGAGCGCACCGCGCGGCGGCCGCATAGTGGAACGGGACACGGGCCCGCGCCGCCGGGGCCGGTCCGGAGAGGCGCGACCGGTTGAAACGCGGGGCCTTTCGGCCGGTCCGCACCCGCGGGTCAACTGCCAGATCGGCGCCTTTCCTCCCCCTCGTCAGCGGGTCGGGGCCGACCGCCGGAAACCCGCCGAGGAAGTGCCCTCGGCGGTGGCCGCGAAGCCCTCTTCCCGCCCCTGCGGGCCCCCTCCGGGCGACCCCCGCCCCACCCGGCACCCCCGGCTCCGGGGCGACCGCAGGAGGCCCTCCCCGCACCCCACACCCCCTCCCCACACCACCCCTGACCTGGTCTTTTACCTCAACTCCCCCTAACCTGAAGGGACTCGGAGGGACCCAGAGGGTCTCGGGTGGACTCGAAGGCCTCGAAGGCCTCGAAAGGGAGACGCACATGGGTGGGACCGACCGGAGCATCCGCACCGTCGACGACGTACTGACCCTGCTCGACGGGCTCTTCGCGCCCGACGCCGACCGCTGGACGGACGGCGGGGCGGACTGGTGGGACGGCTTCTACGCCGACCGGGACAAGCCCGTGCCGTTCTTCGTCGCCAAGCCCGACGAGAACCTGGTGTCGTACGTCGAGCGGGGACTGCTCCCGGCGGGCGGGCGGGTCCTCGACCTCGGGTGCGGGCCCGGCCGGAACGCCCTCCACCTCGCGTCGCTCGGCTACCGGGTGGACGCCGTCGACCTCTCCCCCACCGCGATCCGCTGGGCCGAGGAGCGGGCCCGGGAAGCCGGGGCGGCCGGAATCCGGTTCGTCCGCGGTGACGCGTTCGCGGCCGACACCGCCCTCGACGGGCCGTACGACCTCGTCCACGACTCCGGCTGCTTCCACCACCTGCCGCCGCACCGCCGCGTCAGCTACCTCGCGCTCCTGGACCGCGTCCTCGCCCCCGGCGGGCACCTCTCCCTCACCGCGTTCGCCGCCGGGGAGGGCGGCATGGGCTCCGAGCGCCCGGACGCGGACTTCTACCGGCAGGGTCGGCTGGACGGCGGACTCGCGTACACCGACACCTCCCTCAGGGCGATCTTCGCCGGCCTGACGGAGGTCGAACTCCGCCGCATGCGCGACGAGGCCACCGACTCCCCCGCCTTCGGCGAACCCTTCCTCTGGACGGCCCTCTTCCGCCGGGAATAGCAGAGGGCCCCTCACATCGACGTCAGGTGCTCCGCGAGACGGTCGTACTGTTCCCGGACCCCCGCTTCCATGCCCGCCGCGAGCGCCTGGTCGCGGGCCTCGTTCGAGAGCCAGTAGGACGTGCTGGTCAGGGCCGTGCCGCCGTCCGGGGTCGCGTCGAAGGTGAGGGTGACGCGGACGGCGCCGGAGTCCGCCATCTGCTCGAAGACCTCCGTGTAGTCGAGCCGCTCGACCGGCACGACCTCCTCGTACGTGCCGGAGAAGACGATCTCCTGGCCGTCGGGGGCGGTCTGGCCCCAGCGCCAGGCGCCGCCGACCCGCAGGTCGATCTCGACGACCGTCGTGGTCAGCGCGGAGACCCCGTACCACTCCCGTACGTGCTCGGGCTCCGTCCACGCCCGCCAGACGCGGGCCGGCGGGGCGTCGAAGGTGCGGGTGACGACCAGTTCGCGGTCGGCCGGTGTCGTCAGGAGGGTCACCATGGTCCGTTCCCTTCACGAAGGGCCCCTTCCAGCATCGCCCCACCATTCCCCCGGGGCACTTCCGGCACTTCCGGCACTTTCGTAAACCGAGTGAACGTGTTCAACACCTGACCGCTACAGTGCTGCCCACGCGGCCGCCTCGACCATGGCGCAGCCGCCGACTTCAGACCTGTGGGGGGTCCCCTTTGCCGCGCTCTTCGCGCAGGCTTCCGCACGCCCTCGTGCGTGCCGCAGCCGTATTCGTCCTCTCGGCGGCCGTCACCGTGCCCGCCGTCATCCACGCCCCGGCCGTCCACGCGGCCGACGTCTCCGCCACGTTCACCACCGACGACGCCAGGCTCGGCGTCCAGGTCGCCGGCGACCCGCTGTGGGTCAAGGTCAGCGTGCTGGCCTCCACCGCCCCCGGCGCCGCCGTGCTCGCCTCGACCGACTCCCTGACCTGGCAGTCCGGCGACTCGGGCACCGGCCTGCCCTCAGGTCACGTCACCGACGAGGCGCTCCGGCTTCCCGAGGACACCCCGTTCGGCGCCTACCCGGTCCTCGTCGAGTACCGGCAGTCCGGCTCCACCGTCAAGCGCTGGACCGGCGGCTCCTACGTCCACAAGCTGCACACCGGCGTCTCCCGGGTCTCCTTCGACCGGAAGACCACCAGCCTCACCGACCGGAAGGTCGTCCTCTCCGGTACGGCCACCACCTGGGACCCGGCCACCGGCGCCGTGACGCCGGCCCGCGCGGGAACCACCGTCAAGGTCAAGATCAACACGGTGGCGGAGAACTGGCAGGAGCTGACGGGCACGGCCACCACCGGCGCGGACGGCACCTTCTCCCTGCCGTTCACACCGAACGCCGAGATCAGGGGCGGCACCGCCACCGTCGCCGCGTCCGCCGCCGACACCGTGGCCAACCACGCCACGCCCCTCCCCGAGGTCGGCGTCGAGAAGACCGCGTACCGGATCTCGGCGACCCTCGGCAAGTGGCGCGTCCAGGTGGGCACGAACGTCACCGTCTCCGGCCGCGTCGAGCGCCTGACCCCGGACGGCTGGAAGCCGTACGCGGCCGCGCCGCTCATCACCACGTCCTCCCAGCCTCCCGTGGTGTCCCCGGCGTCCCAGGTACTCATGGGCAAGGGCACCTCGGCGGCCGACGGCAGCTTCTCGTACCCGGCGCGCGCCACGTACGGCACGCAGGTGTACACCTCCCTGGCACCGTCGGTGTACTACCAGTCCCACGCCTACGACCAGGGCGCCATCGCCGTCCCCCAGCCGTTCTCGTACACCGACTGGCGCATCTCCCTCGACGAGTACGGCACGGTCCGGGGCAGCGGCCGGATGACGACCCGGGGCTACTGCTCGGACCAGCCCGTCTACCTCCAGTCCTCCCTCGACAACGGCCGGACCTGGCGGAACCTGGCCAACTCCAGGGCGAGCGGCGGCACCTCCGGCTACTGCCCCTTCGACGTCTCCGCCCGGGCCCACGTCAACGCCCTCTACCGGCTGCACCACTACGAGTCGGACCACATCGTCAACAGGTCCACCGGCGGCGTCCGCCTCGGCCGCGTCCCGACCCGGTTCTCGGCGTTCTCCCTCACCCCGGCCCGGCCGTACAAGAACTCCAAGATGACCGTCTCCGGCACGCTCCAGCAGCAGACCGGCGGCGTCTGGAAGCCCCTCAAGGGCGCCAAGGTCACCCTCGTGTTCAAGCCCAAGGGCGACTCCCAGTGGTACTGGGTGACCAAGAACGTCACCACCGGGGGCAACGGCACGTTCAGCTTCAAGGCCACCAACTACGGCGACGGCTCCTGGGCGCTGGTGAAGCAGTCCGCGAACGGCTACTTCTACAGCGAGACGAAGGTGAAGTACATCGATGCGCGCTGACCTCCGACGGGCCGGCCTCCGACGGCCCTCCGCCCCGCTCACGACGGGCCTCACGGCGACCGTCACCACGGGCCTCACGACGGGCCTCGCGGCGACCGTCACCACCGCCCTCACCACGGCCCTCACGGCGGGCCTCCTCCTCGGCGCCACCGCGGCCCCCGCGGCGGCGGACACCCCGTCCCCGATCGGCATCGGCCCCGTCTCCACCGACGCCTACCAGCGCGGCGCCTTCCAGGTGAGCGCCTGGACCGACGCCCCCGGCGTCACGGTCACCCAGGTCTCCGCGACGCTCCGGAAGGGCGACACCGTCGTCGCGGAGATCCCCTCCGTCCCCGAGTTCACCTGGAACAGGGGGCGCTTCGGAACGAACCACGACCCGCTGAAGCTGACCGAGGACGGCGGCACGGTGCCCGCACTGGGCCGGTACGCCGTCGACGTCACGGCCACCGACTCGCGCGGGAACCGCCACACCCGCACCGACGCCGGCGTCCTCGACTTCACGCTCATGCCGCAGCTGGAGTTCGGCCTCTCCGCCCCCGGCTGGGACGACCGCAACGCCGTCCCCAGCGGCACCCTGACCGGAGTCCAGCCCGGCTCCGGCGACATCGTGCCGATCGCCGGCCGCGGCGTCGACATCCGGCGGACCACCCCGCGGGAAAGCCCGGTGCAGTCCCCCGTCACCACGGAGACGGGCGCCTACACCGGCGAGGCGTACGGGGACGTCAGGCCGGGCGACACGTTCAAGGTCGCCTTCGCCGAGGACAGCGACGAGGTGCACGGCAGCGTCTCCTACGACCACAGCCTCTACACCTACCGCCCGCACGTCGTGACCGTGAAGGCGAGCGTCGACCGGGCCCGTGTCCTCCCCGGCCAGCACGCCGTCGTCACCGGCCGGATGACCGACCCGCAGAACGGCGGCGCGCCCCTCGCGGGCCAGCAGGTCAAGGTCGGCCCGGGCGCGCTCCAGTTCTACGACTCCGCCTACGCCAAGGTCGTCACGACGGACGCCGACGGACGCTTCACGGCGAGGATCCCCGCCCTCCCGGGTCCGTCCGGCGGCTGGTCGGCCGTCCCGGTCGACCCGTACCAGCGCTTCAGCGATGACGTGGGCGGCCCGCTCGCGAACCCGCAGGAGGCGAGGATCATCCTCGGCTCACGCCTCCTGTCGAACGAGGGCAGGGTGAGCGTGACCAGCACCCTCCGCGCCACGTACGACATCAAGGCCTCCTTCGACGCCCAGGCGCTCTACCTGGAGGTCTCGGCCGACGGCCGGACCGGCTGGCGGAAGATCGGCTCCACGAAGGCGAACGACTACTACCCCACCACGACCGTCACCGCCACCAGCCGCGGCGGCTACTACCGGCTGCGGCACCCGCAGTCCGACATCCTCACCGAGGCGGTGAGCGGCGTCTTCCGTCTCGTCCGCACCGAGGCCCGGATCACCGGCATGAACGCCGGACCCGAGCCGGTCCGCAAGGGCGCGTACGTCACCGCGACGGGCACGCTCCAGCACCACACGAGCGGGGCGTGGCGGGCGTACGGGAACGGGGCCGTGGCCCTGCAGTTCCAGGCGAAGGGCTCGACGACCTGGCGTCAGGTCGCCACCGGCCGCTCGACCGCCGGCGGAAAGGTCTCGCTCAGGGCGAAGGCGACCGTCGACGGCACCTGGCGGCTGCGGTACTACGGCGACGCCACGCACTTCCACGCGCCGGTCCCGTGGGCCGACTACGTCGACGTGCGCTGACCGCGCGCCGGCTGTAGGGCCCGCCGTCCGCTCCGTACAGCCGGCCGTCCGCCCGTAGAGCCGGACGCCGGGAAGTCCGGAGGCCGGGAAGTCCGGAGGCCGGGAAGCCGGGAAACGCCCGAGGGCGGCACCCCCCTGACAGGGGGTGCCGCCCTCGTTCCGTTCTTCGCCTTCAGCGATGAACCGCCGATCCCGGGGGATCAGAAGTCCATGTCACCGCCCGGCATGCCGCCGCCGGCCGGCGCGGACGCCTTCTCCGGCTTGTCGGCGATGACGGCCTCGGTGGTGAGGAACAGCGCGGCGATCGACGCGGCGTTCTGCAGCGCGGAGCGCGTGACCTTCGCCGGGTCGATGATGCCCTCGGCGATGAGGTCGACGTACTCGTTGGTCGCGGCGTTGAGGCCGTGGCCGACGGGCAGGTTGCGGACCTTCTCCGCCACGACGCCGCCCTCGAGGCCGGCGTTGACCGCGATCTGCTTCAGCGGGGCCTCAAGGGCCAGCTTCACGATGTTCGCGCCCGTGGCCTCGTCGCCCGAGAGGTCGGCCTCGAGCTTCTCGAAGACCGAGGAAGCCTGGAGCAGGGCCACGCCGCCGCCGGCGACGATGCCCTCCTCGACGGCCGCCTTCGCGTTGCGAACGGCGTCCTCGATGCGGTGCTTGCGCTCCTTGAGCTCGACCTCGGTCGCGGCACCGGCCTTGATGACCGCGACACCGCCGGCGAGCTTCGCCAGGCGCTCCTGCAGCTTCTCGCGGTCGTAGTCGCTGTCCGAGTTCTCGATCTCGGCGCGGATCTGGTTCACGCGACCGGCGACCTGCTCGCTGTCACCGGCACCGTCGACGATGGTGGTCTCGTCCTTGGTGATGACGACCTTGCGGGCGCGGCCCAGCAGGTCGAGGCCCGCGTTCTCCAGCTTCAGGCCGACCTCCTCGGAGATGACCGTGCCGCCGGTGAGGATGGCGATGTCGTTCAGCATCGCCTTGCGGCGGTCGCCGAAGCCCGGGGCCTTGACCGCGACGGACTTGAAGGTGCCGCGGATCTTGTTGACGACCAGGGTCGACAGGGCCTCGCCCTCGACGTCCTCGGCGATGATCAGCAGGGGCTTGCCCGACTGCATGACCTTCTCCAGGAGCGGGAGCAGGTCCTTCACGGAGGAGATCTTGGAGTTGACGATCAGGAGGTACGGGTCGTCGAGCGACGCCTCCATACGCTCCATGTCGGTGGCGAAGTACGCCGAGATGTAGCCCTTGTCGAAGCGCATGCCCTCGGTGAGCTCAAGCTCCAGACCGAAGGTCTGGGACTCCTCGACGGTGATGACGCCTTCCTTGCCGACCTTGTCCATCGCCTCGGCGATGAGCTCGCCGATCTGGGTGTCGGCGGCGGAGATGGAGGCCGTGGAAGCGATCTGCTCCTTGGTCTCGACATCCTTCGCCTGCTCGAGCAGGGCGCCCGAGACGGCCTCGACGGCCTTCTCGATACCACGCTTGAGGGCCATCGGGTTGGCACCGGCGGCCACGTTGCGCAGGCCCTCGCGGACGAGCGCCTGGGCGAGAACGGTGGCGGTGGTCGTACCGTCGCCGGCGACGTCGTCCGTCTTCTTGGCGACTTCCTTGACCAGCTCGGCGCCGATCTTCTCGTACGGGTCCTCGAGCTCGATCTCCTTGGCGATGGAAACACCATCGTTGGTGATCGTGGGGGCACCCCACTTCTTCTCGAGGACGACGTTGCGACCCTTGGGGCCGAGGGTGACCTTGACGGCGTCAGCGAGCTGGTTCATGCCGCGCTCGAGACCGCGCCGGGCCTCCTCGTCGAACGCGATGATCTTGGCCATGTGAAGTGGTCCTCCCGGACATGGGGTGGATAACGCTCCAGGACCGCGCCGACGCCCGCGACGGACGGCCTCCGCGTGTTCCGTGTGGTTCCTTGCCCCACCCGGCCGGCGGCCTCGTCTGCCCGATCCTCGTAGCACTCTCACCTTCCGAGTGCTAACGCCAATGATTAGCACTCGCCCTAGGAGAGTGCAAGCGACTCTCACGTTTCGGGAGGTGGCGGCGGGGGCGCCCGGGAGCGGCTCGGGGGCTGTCGTGGCCGGTCAGAGCCGGTTCGGGCGCGGGGAACGCGTGAGGGGTCCACATCCCCTCAGGGATGTGGACCCCTCGACGGCGTTGCGTCGGTGGCCGATCGTGCCGCGCTCAGACGGCGAGCTTGACCATGTCCGCCTGCGGACCCTTCTGGCCCTGCGAGATCTCGAACTCGACTCGCTGTCCCTCTTCGAGGCTGCGGTAACCATCCATCTGGATCGCGCTGTAGTGGACGAAAACATCCGCACCACCGTCGACCGCGATGAAGCCGTAGCCCTTCTCCGCGTTGAACCACTTGACGGTGCCCTGAGCCATGCCTAACTCCCCTATTACTGGCCCTTGCGCGGGACCCGCACTTCGCGGACCCGGGTCAGACCCTCGCCGGAACGCGTCGACCGCGGCTGAATGTATCTGCCCAACTGCCCTCTGCAACAGGTCATTCGCGCGAGAATTCTGGGCGCCACGGAAAGGCGAATTGGGGAGAATCCCCTGAATTCCTGGGCAAGTCGGGCCCGGCAAAGCGTGCAGAAGGTACACAACGCGCACACACTTTGGCTGCTTCTAGTCGCGCAGGGACGCATTCTCATATGCGTCCGGCATGAGCAGCGGAGGGGACTTCCCAACTCTACCGCGCTCAACCATACAGAATTGCCCCTTCCGCTTATTGGCGCGGAAGGGGCAATTCAAGAAAGACGGGACAGCGGACGCGGCGCGGCACCGGGCCGGTACCGCGCCCGGGGATCAGCCTCCGGCGACGGCCGGGATGATCGAGACGCCGGCGCCGGCCGGGGTGGCCGTCTCCAGACCCTGCTCGAAGCGCACGTCGTCGTCGTTCACGTAGACGTTGACGAAACGGCGCAGCTTGCCCTGGTCGTCCAGGACGCGGGCGGCGATGCCCGTGTGGTTCTTCTCCAGGTCCGCGATGACCTCGGCGAGGGTCGCGCCCTCGGCCTCGACCTCGGACCGTCCCCCCGTGTAGGTGCGGAGGATGGTGGGGATGCGGACGTTCACGGCCATGTCTTCGAAACCTTTCAGTGGGCCAGGAAGTGCGGGCGGGCTCAGACGGCCAGGCCGGCGTCGCGGAACGCGTCCAGGCTCGGGCGGATGGTGACGGTCGCCTGAGAGGTGTCGGCCACCGCGTCCAGGGTCTTGAGCCCGTCGCCGGTGTTGAGCACGACGGTGGTGAGGTTCGGGTCGATCAGCCCGGCCTCGACCAGCTTCCTCGTGACGCCGACGGTCACGCCGCCCGCGGTCTCGGCGAAGATGCCCTCGGTCTGCGCGAGGAGCTTGATCGCGTCCACGACCTGCTCGTCGTTCACGTCCTCCACGGCGCCGCCGGTGCGGCGGGCGATGTCGAGGACGTACGGGCCGTCGGCCGGGTTGCCGATCGCGAGCGACTTGGCGATCGTGTTCGGCTTCTGGGGCCGTACGACGTCGTGCCCGGCCTTGAAGGCCACCGACACCGGGGAGCAGCCCTCCGCCTGGGCGCCGAAGATCTTGTACGGCCTGTCCTCGACGAGGCCCAGCTTGATGAGCTCCTGGAGCCCCTTGTCGATCTTGGTGAGCTGGGAGCCGGAGGCGATCGGGATGACGAGCTGGTCGGGGATGACCCAGCCGAGCTGCTCGCAGATCTCGTACGCCAGCGTCTTGGAGCCCTCGCCGTAGTACGGGCGGAGGTTGACGTTGACGAAGCCCCAGCCCTCGCCGAGCGGGTCGCCGATGAGCTCGGAGCAGAAGCGGTTGACGTCGTCGTAGTTGCCCTCGATGGCGACGAGGTCACCGCCGTAGACGCCGGCCATGACGACCTTGCCCTGCTCCAGGTCGTGCGGGATGAACACGCAGGAGCGGAAGCCGGCGCGGGCGGCGGCGGCGCCGACGGCGCCGGCCAGGTTGCCGGTGGAGGAGCAGGAGAGCGTGGTGAAGCCGAAGGCGCGGGCGGCCTCGATGGCCTGGGCGACGACCCGGTCCTTGAAGGAGTGGGTCGGGTTGCCGGAGTCGTCCTTGACGAAGAGCTTGCCGGGGGCGACGCCGATCTCGCGGGCGAGGTTGTCGGCCTGGACGAGCTTGGTCCAGCCCGGGTTCAGGTTCGGCTTGTCGGCGACGTCGGCCGGGACGGGCAGCAGGGGGGCGTAGCGCCAGATGTTGGCGGGGCCGGCCTCGATCTGCTTGCGCAGCGCCTCGGGGTCACCGGTGGGGAGGTCGTACGCGACTTCGAGAGGTCCGAAACAGAGTTCGCAGGCGAAGATCGGGCCGAGGGCGAACACTTCACCGCATTCGCGACAGGAAAGCCCCGAAGCGGGACCGAGGTCGACGGTGGTGGCAGAGGCGGCAGTCTGTACAGCCATGGAGGCGAGGCCCTTTCTCCTCATCTTTCCCATGACGAATTTTTCGCCATGAGACGGATTTGGCACCTTCCCTAGCCGGGGGCCTCGATGGAGTACGAGACAAACCGACTGGAGGGTTGCCGGGGCTTCAACGGGCCGTTTCCCTCTGCCCCTCTGGATGAGCGGTATTCGATTGTGAAGCGCGGTGGACTTCGTTCCTGCGCTCCGACGCGGGCGGCACCCCGACGTGCATCGGGCATCCGCGTTGTTCAAGACTGTAACCGAAGGCCCGGACGCTTGGACCGGCCGTCCGAACCGCGAGATGGAGATCACGTGCTGGAAGAGGTGGAGCGCTGGCTGGACCGGCGGTCCTGGTCCGTGGCGGACCGGCCGCTGGAGCGGATCCTCGCCGCCAAGCGGAACACGAGGGTCAGCGTCGTCCTGCCCGCGCTGAACGAGGAGGCGACGGTCGGGGACATCGTGACCGTGATCCGGCGCGAGCTGATGTCGGAGGCGGTGCCGCTCGTCGACGAACTGGTGGTGATCGACTCGGGCTCCACCGACCGTACGGCGGAGGTGGCGGCGGCGGCCGGGGCGCGGGTGGTCGCGCGGGACGCGATACTCCCCCGGATACCGGCCGTGCCGGGCAAGGGCGAGGTCCTGTGGCGGTCGCTGATGGTGACGAGCGGGGACGTCGTCTGCTTCGTGGACGCGGATCTGCGGGACTTCTCCGCGGACTTCGTGACGGGGGTCGTGGGCCCGCTGCTCACCGACCCGGAGGTCGACCTCGTGAAGGCGATGTACGACCGCCCCTTCGGCGACACCCCTGGTCAGGGTGGTCGGGTGACCGAGCTGGTGGCACGGCCGCTGCTGAATCTGCACTGGCCGCAGCTGGCCGGTTTCGTGCAGCCGCTCGGCGGCGAGTACGCGGCGCGGCGCTCGCTGCTCGAACGGCTGCCGTTCCCGGTCGGTTACGGAGTGGAGCTGGGGCTGCTCGTGGACGCCCTGCACACGGTGGGCCTCGACGGGCTCGCGCAGGTGGACGTGGGGGTGCGCAAGCACCGGCACCAGGACGGCCAGGCGCTCGGCCGGATGGCGGCGGCGATCTACCGGACGGCGCAGCTGCGGCTCTCGCGCGGCCATCTGGTGCGGCCTCGGCTGACCCAGTTCGAGCGGGGCGAGAAGGGCTTCGAGCCGCGGACGTACGCGGTGGACACGGAGGAGCGGCCGCCGATGGCCGAAATCGTGGAGTACGCGCGCCGCCGCGTGGCGTAACGCCAGAAAATAGACCGATCTACGTACATTCACATGTCATGCGCTTCGGACTCCATCACTTGGGCAGGGTGCTCGCGGTCGTCGCACTGACGGTGGGCGCGCTCGCGGTCACCACGGCGGGCCGGGCGGCGGACGCGCCCCCGGCACCCGCCGGAGTCTCCAGTCACCACGCCGGCTCCCCGGGAGGCGGAGGCTCGCTCGCGGGGGCGGGCGGACACGGCGAGCGGCTGTGGCTGCTCGGCGCACTCGGCCTCGCGCTCGCGGCGACGGGCCTGGTGGCGAGGGCGGCGATGCGCGGCCGGCGCGAGAACTGACCTCCGCGTCCCGGCTCACCCTCCGTGGCCGGATCCACCCGTCTCGTATACGTACGTTTGAGCGTTTACGGGACGGGCTAGGTTCGCCCCATGGCTTCTGTTCTTGTGGCATCCAATCGAGGCCCCGTCTCGTACGTGCTCGGCGAGGACGGTGCGCTCGACGCCCGCAGGGGCGGCGGCGGCCTGGTCTCCGGGCTGAGCGCCGTCTCCTCGCAGGACAGCCTGTGGGTGTGCGCGGCCCTCGGCGAGGGCGACCGGGAGGCCGTCCGGCGCGGGATCGCGGAGCCGGGCGTCCGCATGCTGCCCATCGACCCGCAGGTGTACGCCGACGCGTACAACGGCATCGCGAACTCGGCGCTGTGGTTCCTCCACCACCACCTGTACGACATCCCGCGCGAGCCCGTCTTCGACGCGGAGTTCCGCCGCCTCTGGACCTCGTACCGGGCGTACAACCACGAGTTCGCCGCCACCCTGGCCGCCGAGGCGGACCAGGGCGCGGCGGTCCTGGTGCAGGACTACCACCTGGCCCTCGTCCCCGGTCAGCTGCGCGAACTCCGCCCGGACCTGCGGATCGCCCACTTCACGCACACTCCGTGGGCGTCCCCCGAGTACCTGCGGATGCTGCCCGACGACATCCGCGAGGAGCTGCTGTGGGGCATGCTCGGCGCGGACGAGCTGGGGTTCCACACCCGGGCCTGGGCCGACGCCTTCCTGGGCTGCGCGGGCGACGGGCGCGACGGCACCCGCGTCACCGTCCACCCCCTGGGCGTCGACGGCGAGGACCTGCGGGCCCTCGCGCACCGGCCCGAGGTGGACCGGAGGCTCGCCCTGCTCCGGGAGGAGGTCGGGGACCGCAGGACCATCGTCCGGGTCGACCGCACCGAACTGTCGAAGAACATCCTGCGCGGCCTCCTCGCCTTCCGCGAGCTGCTCACCGTCCACCCCGAGTGGCGCGACCGGGTCGTCCACCTGGCCTCCGCCTACCCCTCGCGGCAGGACCTGGAGGTCTACCGCGCCTACACGGCCTCGGTGGCCGCGCTCGCGGAGGAGATCAACGCCGAGTTCGGAACGGCCGCCTGGACACCGGTCCAGGTCTCCGTGAAGGACGACTTCACCCGCTCCCTGGCCGCGTACCGCCTCGCGGACGTCGCCCTGGTCAACCCGGTGCGCGACGGCATGAACCTGGTCGCCAAGGAGATACCGGTGGTCTCGGAGGCGGGCTGCGCGCTCGTCCTCTCGACGGGCGCGGGCGCCTACGAGGAGCTGAAGGACGACGCGCTCACGGTCAACCCCTTCGACGTGTCGGAGACCGCCGAGGCGCTCCACACCGCCCTCTCCATGCCCCCGTCGGAACGCGCCGACCGCTCCAAGCGTCTGGCCGCCGCCGCGACGGCCCTGCCCCCGCAGCGCTGGTTCCTCGACCAGCTGGAGTCGCTGCGGAACGGCTAGGCGGCCGGCGGCGCGGACGCCGCCCGTTCGCGCCCCCACGCCGCCAGGGGATCGAGCGCGTCGTTGAGACGGACGCCGTCCTCGGTCAGGGAGTACTCGACGCGGGGCGGCGTCTCGTCGTACGAGACACGGCGCACGATGCCGTCCGCCTCCAGCTCCCGCAGGTGCGAGGCGAGCACCTTCTCGGTGACCCCCGGGACGAGCCTCCGCAGCTCCCCGAAGCGGCGGTGCGGCTGCTCGTGGAGCGCCCACAGGATGAGCACCTTCCACTTGCCGCCGATGACCTCGAGCGCGGTGTCGATCCCGCAGACGTGCCCGTCCGGCTCGCCGGGCCGGTTCAGCGTCGCCATGCCCCCACCCTTCCGACCTGCTGGCTTCCCCCGGGGTAACCACCCACTCCGAAGTGCGTACTTGATCACCTCCGGGCCTCGAACCAGCCTAGTGGGCATGACAGAGACCCACGGGGACAAGAGCCCCGTCACCCTTCTCGGCCTCGGCGCCATGGGCACCGCGCTCGCCCGCACCTGGCTCGCCGCCGGCCATCCGCTCACCGTCTGGAACCGCACCCCGGGCCGCGCGGCACCGCTCGCCGCCGACGGCGCGAAGGTCGCCGGCAGCGCCGCCGAGGCCGTCGCGGCGAGCCCGCTCGTCGTGGTCTGCCTGCTCGACGACGCCTCCGTCGAGGAGACGCTGGGCGGCGTCGACCTGACCGGCAGGGACCTGGTGAACGTGGTCACCGGCACCCCCGCCCAGGCCCGTGCCCGCGCCGCGTGGGCCGAGCGGCGCGGCGCCCGCTACCTGGACGGCGGCATCATGGCCGTCCCGCCGATGATCGGGGTCCCGGAGGCCGGCGGCTACGTCTTCTACAGCGGCTCGCGGGAGCTGTTCGAGGAGCACCGGGAGACCCTGGCCGTCCCGGCGGGCACCACGTACGTCGGCGAGGACGCGGGCTTCGCGGCCCTGCACGACGTGGCCCTGCTCAGCGCCATGTACGGGCTGTTCGCCGGGGTGACCCACGCCTTCGCCCTGATCCGCCGCGAGGACGTCGACCCGGCAGCGTTCGCCCCGCTGCTCACCGGCTGGCTCACGGCGATGGCCCCGGCGGCCCACACCACCGCCCGGCAGCTCACCAGCGGCGACTACACGACGGACGTGGTCTCGAACCTGGCGATGCAGGTGGCCGGCACCCCCACCTTCCTGGCCACCGCGGAGGAACAGGGCGTCAGCCCGGAGCTGATCCGGCCGTACTTCGAGCTGATGCGCCGACGGCTCGCCGTCGGCAGCGGCGAGGAGGACCTGACGGGCCTGGTGGACCTGCTGGTGAGGAAGCCCTGACGGTACGGAAGCCCCGCGCGCGGCTCACGGTACGGAAGCCCCGCGCGCGCACCAGGAGCCCCGACCGTACGAGAGCCCTGGCCGCCGCGTGCGGAAGCCCCGCCCGCGGCCTCGGGCCCTCGGCCGGCCCGGCCGACGGGGCGGGGGCCGCCTCAGGCCTCGCCCACCGCCGTCGCCAGCGCCGCCAGGAGGTCCACCACCGCCGCCGGGCCCGCCACCGCGAGGTCCGCTCGCTCGGCGAGTTCCGGGACCTCGGCGGAGCCGCTGCAGACCAGCAGGCCCGGGGTGCCGTCGGAGCGGAGCTTCTCCACGGCGGCGAAGGCGGGCAGGTCGCCCAGGTCGTCCCCGGCGTAGAGCACGGACCCGGCGCCCACCTCACGTACGTACTCCGTGAGGGCCACGCCCTTGTCCATGCCCGGGGGCCGCAGCTCCAGGACCATGCGGCCGGGTTCCAGGACGAGCCCGTGGTGGGTGGCGAGCTCGCCGAGGGGCCCCTTGAGGGCCTCGAAGGCGCCCTCGGGGTCGACGGCACGGCGGGTGTGGACGGCGACCGCGCGGCCCTTCTCCTCGATCCAGACGCCCTGCCAGGCGCCGGCCCGGTCGAGGAAGCCGGGGAGTTCGGCGCGGACGGAGGCGACGCCCGGGTGGGGGGCGGCGGCCCGGACAGTGCCGGTGACGGCGTCCCAGCGCTCGGCGCCGTAGTGGCCGAGGACGACGAGGTGTTCCAGGCCGGGGACCCCGGCGAAGCCGCCGTAGCGGACGGCGACCCCGGCGGGGCGGCCGGTCACGACGGCGATGGAGGCGACCTGGGGGGCGAGGGCGGCGAGCGCCTCGACGGCACCGGGGTGGGCGCGGGCGCGTTCGGGGTCGGGGACGATCTCGGCGAGGGTGCCGTCGAAGTCGAGGGCGACGACGGCCTTCTCGGGCCGCGCGAGGAGCGCGGCCAGGCCGTCGCGGCCGGCGGGTGTGGTCGGGTGCGGGAGGCTGTTGACCATGTCCCCGACCCTACCGATGTGAGGCGCCCGCGTCAGCGGGGCCGAAGGGGACGGCGCCGGGCGCCGCCCTATCTCCGCCGCTGCCGGTCGTCTCGCACCCGCCGCAACCGGTTGACCGTCACCGGGTCGTGGGCGAGGGCGCGCGGGTCGTCGAGGAGGGCGTTGAGCAGCTGGTAGTAGCGGGTCGGCGAGAGCCCGAGGCGCTCGCGTACCGCCCGCTCCTTGGCACCGGGCCCGGGCCACGAGCGGCGCTCGACGGCGAGAAGGGCCCGCTCACGCGTGCCGAGCCCGCCGTCGCCCTCGTCGCTGTCCGCCGCTTCCCGGTCCTCGGTCATACGACCAACCTATTACTCGGCGTTCTCGGCCGCCGTCGCCGCCCGACCGATCGTGCCGAGGACCTCGGACGGGCGACCGTCGGGGGTGACGGCCTTGCCGATGTTCTGCTTGACGTTCTCGCTGACCTGGGCCCAGGACGTCTTGCCGACCGGCGGGAGCTGGCTGTCCGGGAGGGTCTTGAGGAAGACGCGCAGGTTGGCGTGTTCGGGCTCGGTCTCCATGCGGGTGGAGGCGCTGACGGTGACCGGGAGGAGGTCGTTGTCGCCGGCGAACTTCAGGACGTTCTGGTCGTTGAAGGCGAAGTTGAGGAAGGCGCCGATCTCCTTGCGGTGACCGTTCTGCTTGAAGCCCATGATCCAGTCGGCGACGCCCATGGCGGCCTTCGGCGGGCCGTCGACGCCGGGGAGCGGGACCTGCCCGACCTTGACGCCCTTCTTGGCGGCTTCCTTCAGGAGCGAGGGGTGGCCGTTGAGCATGCCGACCTCGCCGTCCGCGAAGGCGGCGAAGGCGGCCTTGCGGTTGAGCTTGCCGGGGGCGACCGGCCCGGTGAGGCCCTTGCCGACGAGGTTCTTCTTGAGCCAGTCGAAGGTCTTGATGTTGGAGTCGGAGTCGACGGCGTAGTGGTCGGTGCCGTCTGTCCAGCCGCCACCGCCGCTGAGCATCCACATCAGGGCCTCGGCCTGGGCCTCCTCGGGGCCGAGCGGCAGGGCGAACGGGGTGCGGACACCGTTGTCCTTCAGCTTCTCGGCGGCGGCGGCGAGCTCGTCCCAGGTGGTGGGGGGCTTGACGCCGGCCTCGTCGAAGAGGGCCCGGTTGTAGAAGAGCGGCCGGGTGGAGGCGACGAAGGGCAGCCCGTACTGGGTGCGCTTGTGCTCGCCCGCCGCGACGAGCGGGGCGAGGAAGTTGGCCTGGACGGGTATGGAGAGGAGCTCGTCGGCGGCGTAGAGCTCGCCGGCGGCCGCGTAGTCGGCGTAGGCGCCGATCTGGGCGATGTCGGGGGCCTTGTCGGCCTTGACCATCTCGGCGACCTTGCGGTCGACGTCGTCCCAGGACTCGATCTGCACCTCGACCTTGACGCCGGGGTGCTCCGCCTCGAATGCGGAGACGAGGTCGGTCCAGTACTTCTTGGTGGTGTCGCCACCCGTGAGGTCGTAGTCGGCGGCGACCAGTCTGAGGGTCACGTCGCCGGAGTCGCCCCCGAGGGAGCCACAGCCGGCGACCGTGACGGTCAGCCCGAGTGCGGCGACGGCCGCGGTCAGTCCAAGGAATCGTCGCCGCTCCACGGCTTCATCCACCTTTTGCTCGTCGTTGAGCTGCATCGAGCCGTTCGTTTGCTCTGCGCAGGGCCGTAATTCTCCCCCGTGGGGGGTATGAGGTCTACACCACTCGGGTATCACTTCCGCAACGTCAAGGGGACGATGGCCCCATGACGGGTCCCGAATTTGTATCCGAGCGCAACAATCCTCGACAGTGGACTAGACCTTTTGGGTCCCGGGGCGCCAAACTGTCACCCGTGAGACACGTCATCGCCCTGGATGTGGGCGGCACCGGTATGAAGGCCGCCCTCGTCGGGGCGGACGGCACCCTGCTCCACGAGGCCCGCCGCGCCACCGGCCGCGACCGCGGCCCCGAGGCCGTCGTGGAGACGATCCTCGGCTTCGCCGCGGACCTCCGCACCCTCGGCCAGGAGCGGTACGGCGAGCCCGCCGCCGCGGCCGGAGTCGCCGTCCCCGGAATCGTCGACGCCGAGAACGGCATCGCCGTCTACGCCGCCAACCTCGGCTGGCGCGACGTTCCCATGCGCGAACTCCTCAGCGAGAGACTCGACGGCGTCCCCGTCGCCCTCGGCCACGACGTACGCACCGGCGGCCTCGCCGAGGGCCGCATCGGCGCGGGCAACGGCGCCGACCGCTTCCTCTTCGTCCCCCTCGGCACCGGCATCGCCGGCGCCATCGGCATCGGCGACCGCATCGAGGCGGGCGCCCACGGCTACGCCGGCGAGATCGGCCACATCGTCGTCCGCCCCGGCGGCACCGCCTGCGGCTGCGGCCAGCACGGCTGCCTGGAGCGGTACGCCTCCGCCTCCGCCGTCTCCCAGGCCTGGGCCGCCGCGAGCGGCGACCCCGAGGCCGACGCGGCCGACTGCGCCAAGGCCGTCGAGTCCGGCGACGCCACGGCCGTCCGGATCTGGCAGGAGGCCGTCGACGCCCTCGCGGACGGCCTGGTCACCGCCCTCACCCTGCTGGACCCCCGCACGCTCATCATCGGTGGCGGACTCGCCGAGGCCGGGGAAACCTTGTTCACACCACTCCGGGCCGCGGTGGAGGAGCGAGTCACGTTCCAGAAGCTGCCCGCCATCGTCCCGGCGGCCCTCGGGGACACCGCCGGATGCCTGGGCGCGGGCCTCCTCGCCTGGGACCTGCTCGCCGAACAGCGCCCCACCGACTCGGAGGTTTCCGCCTGATGGCCGATCACAAGGTTCTCGCCGGCGCACACGTCGTGCTGCCCACCGGAATCGTCGAGAACGGACGTGTGATCGTCGAAGGCGACCGCATCGTGGGGAGCGCGCCGGAAGGCGCCCCCGCCCTCGACCTGACCGGGCACTGGCTCGTCCCCGGCTTCGTCGACATGCACAACCACGGCGGCGGCGGCGCCTCCTTCACCTCCGGCACCGTCGACGAGGTCCTCAAGGGCGTCCACACTCACCGGCTGCACGGCACCACCACTGTCGTCGCCTCCTTCGTCACCGGCGAGATGGACTTCCTCGTCCAGCGGGCCGGGCTGCTCTCCGAACTCGCCGAACAGGGCGAGATCGCGGGCATCCACTTCGAGGGCCCGTTCATCTCCCCGTGCCGCAAGGGCGCCCACGACGAGACCCTCCTGCGCGACCCCGACCCGGCCGACGTCCGCAAGCTGATCGACGCGGCCCGCGGCCGGGCCAAGATGGTCACCCTCGCCACCGAACTGCCCGGCGGCCTCGACTCCGTACGCCTGCTCGCCGAGCACGGCGTGATCGCCGCCATCGGCCACACCGACGCCAGCTACGAGCAGACCGTCGAGGCCATCGACGCGGGCGCCACCGTCGCCACCCACCTCTACAACGCGATGCCCGCCCTCGGCCACCGCGCCCCCGGCCCGATCGCCGCCCTCCTGGAGGACGAGCGGATCACCGTCGAGCTCATCAACGACGGCACCCACCTCCACCCCGCCGCCCTGGAACTCGCCTTCCACCACGCGGGCCCCGAGCGCGTCGCCCTCATCACCGACGCCATGGACGCCGCCGGCTTCGGCGACGGCCGCTACATGCTCGGCCCCCTGGAGGTCGAGGTGAAGGACAGCGTCGCCCGCCTCGTCGAGGGCGGCTCGATCGCCGGCTCCACGCTCACCCTGGACCGCGCGTTCAAGCGCGCCGCCACGATCGACAAGCTCCCCGTCGAGTCGGTCGTCCAGGCCATCTCCGCCAACCCGGCCCGCCTCCTCGGCGTGTACGACCGCGTCGGCTCCCTGGAGCCCGGCAAGGACGCCGACCTCGTCGTCCTCGACGCCGGGTTCAACCTCAGGGGCGTCATGCGCAAGGGCGTCTGGATCGTCGACCCGACGGCGTACGAAGCCGTCTGATCAGGGGTCATACCGACGGGCGGTGGGCCAGGGGTCTGGGCCTACCGCCTTTCGTTTGGCATGATCAGTGCCCGTCGGAGCGTGCGTTCCGCAGGACTTCACACGGAGTACGGAGGGTGGACAGGTGATTCTCACGGTCACCCTCAACACCGCGCTGGACCTCACCTACCGCGTCCCCGCGCTCATCCCGCACGCCTCCCACCGGGTCACCCAGGTCATCGAACGCCCCGGCGGCAAGGGCCTCAACGTCGCCCGCGTCCTCGCCGCCCTCGGCCACGAGACCGTCGCCACCGGATTCGCGGGCGGCGCGACCGGAGCCGTACTCCGGGAGCAGCTCGCCGCGACCCCCGTGCGGGACGAACTCGTCGGCACCGCGGGACCCACCCGCCGCACCGTCGCGATCGTCGACGCCACCACCGGCGACACCACGCAGCTCAACGAGCCGGGCCCGACCGTCACCGCCGCCGAGTGGACCGCCTTCCGCACCCGCTTCACCGCGCTCCTGGACGGTGCCACGGCGGTCGCCCTCTGCGGCAGCCTCCCGCCGGGCATCCACGTGGGGGCGTACGCGGAACTCGTCCGGCTCGCCCGCGCCGCCGCCGTGCCCGTCCTCCTCGACACCAGTGGCGAACCCCTGCGGCGCGGCATCGCCGCCCGCCCGGACCTGGTCAAACCCAACGCCGACGAACTCGCCCAGCTCACCGGCTCCCGCGAGCCGCTGCGCGCGACCCGCGACGCCCGGGGCCGGGGCGCCCGCACGGTGGTCTCCTCACTCGGCCCCGAGGGCCTGCTCGCCGCGACCCCCGAGGGCCTCTGGCGCGCGGCCCCGCCCGCGGCCGTGAAGGGCAACCCCACGGGCGCCGGCGACTCGGCCGTCGCGGGACTCCTGTCGGGCCTGGCCGACGACGCCCCCTGGCCGGACCGCCTGGCCCGGGCGGTCGCCCTCTCGGCGGCGACGGTGCTCTCGCCGGTGGCGGGCGAGTTCGACCCGTCGGCCTACGAGGAACTGCTGCCGCGGGTGAGGACGACCAGGCTGAACGACGAGGCGTGAGCACGGCGGGGACCCCAGGCGGACGAAAGGGCCCGTGAGCACCGGTCGATCCGGTGCTCACGGGCCCTGCGCACTCCGTGGAGCGGCTACGGGTGCCCGGCGGGGGCGGCCGTCACCGGCCGGTCTTCCCCGCTTCCAGGTAGACCTGGTCCAGGATCGCGTCGCAGGAGTTCCCCGCTTCGCAGGAGATCTTCAGCGCGTTGTCGCCCTTCTTGAGGTTCACGTAGGCGTACGTGTACGTCCAGCCCTTCTCCCAGTCGCCCTCGGCGGCCTTCGCGAAGTTGGACATGTTCACCTTGCGGGGAGTGGCGTCGTTGACCGTCAGCGAGGTCTCGGCGTCCTTGCCCGGCACCCCGTAGATGATGCGCAGCGTGTAGTCCCCGTCGTCCGGCACGTTCACGGACCAGCTCGCGGAGCCGCCCACGCCGTTGAAGGCCACGTAGGAGCCGTCCGGCCCCTTCGCACCCTTGACGTCCTTGGCGATGGCGGCCGGGCCGCCCAGCTTCAGCGTCGCCGCGTCCTGCTTCGGGAGTTCCGCCGGGGTCTTGTCCGCGCTCGGCTCGGCGCTGGGCTGCTCGGAGACCGTGGACGGGGCGGTCGGGGTGGTGGCGCCGCCCGCCTGCTTGTCCTTGTCGTCGTTGCCGGAGTTCGTGATCACCGCGGCGGCGATGCCGATCACCACGACCGCGACGACCGCGACCGCGCCGATGAGGATGCCCCGGGTGTTGGGGCCGCGGCCCGAGCCGCCCTGGTGCTGCTGCGGCGGGTGCTGGCGGGGCGGCTGCTGGCCGCCGTAGGTCTCGGGCGCGGCGTACTGCGCCGTCGGCCGGCCGTACGGCGCCTGCTGCTGCTGCGGCACGTAGGCCTGGCTCTGCTGGTGGCCGCCGTACTGGCGCTCGCCGACCGTTCTGACCTGGTTGTACGAGGTCCGGGGCACGCCGGGCTGAGCCTGCGCGGGGCCGGGGTAGCCGTAGCCGCCCCCACCCGGGGGCTGGGCGCCCGCGGCCTGACCGTCCTCGTACAGGTAGCCGAACGGGTCGTCGTTCTCGGGCTTGTTCGCGCCGTCGTTACCGGCAGCCATCCGGGTTCCTCTCCATGCTCGCCAGCCGTCGCCGACCGGCCGAGCCTACCCCGAACGGACCAGCCCCCGAAGCGGTCCCGGGCGTGTCAAGGGCCTCAGCCGGCGCGCCGGTGCACCTTGGCGCGGGAGCGCTTCTCCACGTACATCCGCTGGTCGGCGGAGTTCAGGACCTCTTCCACGGACATCCCGCACTCGGCCCATCCGATGCCGAAACTGGCCCCGACGCGGACCGCCCGGCCGTCCACCCGGATCGGCGGAATGATCGCGTTGCGCAGACGCACGGCCAGGTCGGCGGCGTCGGCCGCGCCGAGCCCGTCGGCGAGGACGACGAACTCGTCGCCGCCGAGCCGGGCGACCGTGTCCCCGTCGCGGACCCCGGTGGTGAGCCGGCGGGCGACCTCGATGAGAACCGCGTCTCCGGTGTGGTGCCCGAAGCGGTCGTTGATCGACTTGAAGCCGTCGAGGTCGCAGAAGAGGACCGCGAGACCCTTGGTGCCGTCGTCGATGTCGCCGCCCGTGGGGGCGACGATGTGGACGTGGTGGTCGTACGGCCCGACACCGCCCGCCGGCTCGAAACCGAAGCCGTGCTCGTGTTCGTGCTCGTACGGCGACTCGTAGCCGGAGTGCCCGGAGTCGTAACCGGGCCGGCCGGGGTCGTGACCGGGACCGTGTCCCGTCTCGTAGCCGCCGTCCCGCCCTGACTCGTACCCCCCGCCGTACCCAGCGGCCTGCTCGGCCGCCGCGTGCGCCGCCGGACGCTCGCAGAGCCGGGCGGAGAGCCGGGAACGCAGCTCGGCGCTGTTGGGAAGGCCGGTGAGGGCGTCGTGCGAGGCGCGGTGCGCGAGCTGGAGCTCGTGGCGCTTGCGCTCCTCGATGTCCTCGACGTGGGTGAGGAGGAAACGAGGGCCGTCGGCGGTGTCGGCGACGACCGAGTTACGGAGGGAGACCCACACGTACGTGCCGTCGCGCCGCCCGAGCCGCAGCTCCGCCCGGCCCCCCTCGGCGGAGGTCCGCAGCAGGGTGCCTATGTCCTCGGGGTGGACGAGGTCGGCGAAGGAGTAGCGCCGCATGACGGAGGCGGGCCGGCCCAGGAGCCGGCACAGCGCGTCGTTGGTACGGAGCAGCCGGCCGTGCTGGTCGCCGCCCATCTCGGCGATGGCCATGCCGGAGGGGGCGTACTCGAAGGCCTGCCGGAACGACTCCTCGCTGGCGCGCAGGGCCTGCTGCTCCCGCTCCAGGCGGACCAGGGCGCGCTGCATGTTGGAACGGAGCCGGGCGTTGCTGATGGCTATCGCCGACTGGGAGGCGTACATCTGGAGCGCCTCCTGTCCCCAGGGGCCGGGGTGCCGGCCGTTGCGCGGGCGGTCGACGGATATGACGCCGAGGAGCTCACGCCCTGAGCCGGACGCGTACATCGGGGCGTAGAGACGGTCGTGCGGGTGCCACTCGTCCTCGAAGCGGGGCGCGGGTCCGTCGGTGTGCCACTGGGGGACGTCGTCCTCCATCAGCACCCAGCCCTCGGTGTGCGGGATGAACCGCAGGTCGCCCCAGGCGGTCGCCATGGTGAGACGCCGCTCCCAGGAGGCGCGGGAGCCGACCCGGCCGGTGATCAGGGCCTCGGCGGCGGAGCTTCCGGCGAAGGCGGCGACGACGAGGTCACCGTCGGGGCGTACGAGGTTGACGCAGGCCAGCTCGTAGTTGAGACCGGCGACCACACCGTCGGCGACGGTCTGCAGGGTGTCCGCCAGGCTGCGCGCAGTGTTGAGGTCCGCCACGACCTGATGCAGCTGCCGCAGGGTCGAGAGACGGACGTACGGCTCCGACTCGGTCTCCATCGCTCGCTCTCCCCGAGACCTCGACAGCAACTCCAGGGTTCTCATCGGCTTCGTGTGGCACCGGCGTGTTGCAACCTCGTGTTTCACATACAGTCTCGTGCCACTGAATCACAGCGAGCTGCGCACCCGGTACACAGGGTCAGCAAATACTCGCCTCTGTGACTCAAGTCACAGCAGGTCATGGCGGGTCGCGACCGGCCCGGGCGAGGCACGGCCGCCGAGCCCGGGAATCCGGCGGCGCGAACGGGCGGGGCACGGCCGCCGGTCCTAGGACCGGCGGGGGTGCCGGACTGGTCCCCGGGCCCGATGCGCCCCCGGAAGGCCCGGACTAGCGTGCGGGTGTGCTGCAGAAGACCCCCACCTCGCCCCCCGTGTCCGATCTGGCGATCCCTCATGCTGAGGGGGTGAGCAACGACGACTTCCGGGCGGCCATGTCCCGCCTCGCGGCCGGCGTGGTCCTGGTGACCGCGCACGACCCCGACGACGGCCCGCGCGGCGAGGACGTCGGCATGACCGCCACCGCGTTCGTGTCCGTCTCCCTCGACCCGCCCCTGGTCATGGTCAGCCTCCGCAACGGCTCCCGCATGGACGACCTGCTCACCGACGTCCCCGTGTGGGCGGTGTCGATCCTCGCCGGGGACCAGCGGCACATCGCCGGGCGCTTCGCCATGAAGAACCGCGTCAGCGACCGGCTCCTCTTCGCCGACCTTCCGTTCACCCGCGGCGAGGAGAGCGGCGCCCCGCTCATGGGCGGCGCGCTCGCGACCCTGGAGTGCCGTACGGAGAACCGTGTCGTGGCCGGCGACCACACGCTCGTCGTGGCCCGGGTCCTGACCGTCGGCGACCCGACACCGCAGGGCGACCCGCTGACCTACTACCAGGGGAAGTACCGCCACCTGTCCTGACGGGGCGGCGGGGTCCTCAGCCCCAGTCGCGGGACTGGCGGGTGCGCTTGGTCTCCGAGCGCTGTTTCTTCTCCCGCAGCCGGCGCTCGTTGATCCCGCGCGGGATCTTCGTCGGCCTGCGGGGCTTCGGCGGCGGGCCCGTCGCCTCGGCGAGGAGCGCGGCGAGCCGCACCGCCGCCGTCTCGCGGTTGCGCCACTGGGAGCGGTGCTCCGAGGCGCGGACCGTCACGACGCCGTTGACCAGGCGGGAGGCGAGCCGCTCCAGGGCGCGGGCCTTCCACACCTCGGGCAGCGACTCGGTGGCCGCGAGGTCGAACCGGAGCTCGACCTGGGAGTCGCTGGTGTTCACGTGCTGTCCGCCCGGGCCCGACGAACGCGAGAAACGCCACTGGAGCTCGGCCTCGGGGAGCGAGACGGAGCCGCGGATGGGGTACGGACCGGACATGCCCTCCATGTTCCCCGCTGTGGGCCATCGGAGTCATCCTCTTTTCGTCCGGAACCCGCCGGGAACCGACGGGGGCGCGTACGCGTTCCTCCAGGCGACGACACCACGATGAAAGGGACTTTCCATGGCTGTGAGCCTGTCCAAGGGCGGCAACGTCTCTCTGACCAAGGAGGCCCCGGGCCTCACCGCTGTCACCGTGGGCCTCGGCTGGGACGTCCGTACGACCACCGGCACCGACTTCGACCTCGACGCCTCGGCGATCGGTGTGGACGCCGCCGGGAAGGTCGCCTCCGACGCGCACTTCGTCTTCTTCAACAACAAGTCGACGCCGGACCAGACCATCGTCCACACCGGTGACAACCGCACCGGCGAGGGCGGCGGCGACGACGAGCAGATCAACGTCAACCTCGCGGGCCTCCCGGCCAACGTCGACAAGATCGTCTTCCCGGTCTCCATCTACGACGCGGTCGCCCGCTCGCAGAACTTCGGCCAGGTCCGCAACGCGTACATCCGCATCGTCAACCAGGCCGGCGGCGCCGAGCTCGCGCGCTACGACCTCTCCGAGGACGCCGCCGTCGAGACCGCCATGGTCTTCGGTGAGCTGTACCGCAACGGCGCCGAGTGGAAGTTCCGCGCGGTCGGCCAGGGCTACGCCTCGGGCCTGGAGGGCATCGCCCGCGACTTCGGCGTGAACCTGTAGGACCCCCTGGAGGGCCTGCCCCAAGACCTACGGGCCTCGGGACGCAGGACCTCGTAGGACCTCGTAGGACCTCGCAGGACTACACACGGACCCCGCAGGATCTCGCGGGACCTCGCAGAGCCCCGGCCGGGATTTCCCGCCGGGGCTCTACCCTTGCCGCGTGATCGTCGAAGCCCTCGTACCCAAGGCCCTGGAGGACGGTGCGGCCCTCCCCGGCGCACTGCTCACCGAACTCACCGCGCTGTACGCGTCCGACGAGGAGTTCCACCAGCTCGGCGGCGACTTCCCGGACCCGTCCGCCGTCCGTCCCGAGCAGGTCGCGGCCGCCCTCGCCGACGAACTCGCCCAGTCCACCGCCGAGATCCTCCTGGCCCGCTCCGAGGGCCGGCTCGTCGCCGTCGCCGTGACCCTCGGCCGCCACCCCGACCCGGCCGACCCCGACCCTTGGCTCGGGCTGCTCCTCGTCCACGGCGACGAACGGCGCGCGGGCCACGGACGCCGTCTCGCCACGTACGTCGAGGACCGCTTCCGCACCGAGGGCCGCGACGGACTGCGGCTCGCCGTCCTGGAGGACAACCCGGAGGCCCTGGCCTTCTGGACCTCCCTCGGTTACGAGGAGACCGACCGCCGCCCGGACCGCGCCCACGGCCGCCCCTGCGTGGTCATGCGCAAGCCCCTCCGCTGACCCCGGCGAGCGAGAGCGCGTCGGCCGCCGCCGGGGAGAGCTCCTTCACCGGCCCGGCCAACGGCCGCCACGCCACGGCCTCCGTGCTGCCGCCCGTCTCGGTGACGGCCAGGGGGTCACCGGGCCGGAGTTCCACCGCGTAGAAGAGCGCCACCAGGTGCCAGGTCACGCCGTCGCGGTGATGGCGGCCTCCACCCGGTTGCGCGCCCCCGAGTTTGGCGAGGACGGCGCTGACGTGCGCCTTCACGGTGCCCTCGACCAGTAGAGGTCGACCTCCGCCAGGAGGTTGCCGTTCGAACGGTAGAACCCGCACTCCGTGCCGGGCGGCCGCTGTGCTGGTCCGGTACGCGGCTGGCCGCCAAGGACGTGCCGGCCCCCTAGGGGGTATCCGGTCGCCCGTCGCCGTACAGCCAGACGTCCCACAGCGCGTCGAGACCGCGTCCGGCCACGCTCTCGGCGTAGGCCGTGAAGTCGGCCGTGGAGGCGTTGGCGTGACGGTACTTCGCCGGCCAGCCGCGCAGGATCTCGTCGAAGACCGCGTCGCCGACGGTCTCGCGCAGCTTGTGCAGGACCATCGCGCCGCGCTGGTACACGGGCGGGTCGAAGAGGTTCTCGGCGCTGGGCGGATCGGCGGGCGAGAAGGTCCAGTTGGCGTCCTGCGCGAAGGCCCGCTCGAAGTGCGTCCGCGCGGGGACGTGCTCGAACTCCTCCGTGTACAGCCACTCGGCGTAGGTCGCGAAGCCCTCGTTCAACCACAGGTCCCGCCAGGTCGCGGGCGACACCGAGTTCCCGAACCACTGGTGGGCCAGCTCGTGGACGAGCGTCGTCCGGTCGAAGGAGGCGGCGGGGAAGACGGGCCGGGTCTGGGTCTCCAGGGCGTACCCGAGGGTCCCGTCGGCGGTGACGATCGCCCCGGCGGTGGAGAACGGGTACGGGCCGAAGCGCCGGGTCTGCCGGGCGAGGATCTCGGGGATCTCCCCCCGCAACGCGGCACTGGCGTCCGCGACGGAGCGCTCGGCGGCGGTGAGCACGGGCACGGAGCCGGGGGCGGTGGCCTCGGGGGCAGTGGAGCCGGGAGCGGTGGAGCCCTGAGCGGTGGCCGTACCGGCCCCGTTCGGCTTCTCCGTCCCGTTCGGCTTCTCCGTCCCGCTCGACTTCTTCGCCCCGCCCGTCTCCTCCGTCTCGTACCGGCCGATCGCGACCGTCGCCAGATAGCTCGCCATCGGCTCCGTCGCCTGCCACACGCTCGTGACGCGGCCGTCCGCCGTCGTCCGGCGGCTGGTCCTGACACCGTTGGAGATCGCTTCGAGACCGGCCGGGACGGTGAACGTGAGCTCGTACGCGGCCTTGTCCGAGGGGTGGTGGTTGCCGGGGAACCAGGTCATGGAACCCGCCGGTTCGCCGACCGCGACCGCCCCGTCGGCGGTGCGCAGCCAGCCCTCCTCGGAGCCGTCCGCGTCGGTGATCGCCTCGGGCACACCCGCGTACGTGACGGTCGTCCGGAACTCCGCGCCCTCACGGATCTCCTCGCGCGGCCGGAGCGTCAGCTCGTTCCCCGCCCGGTTGACCGCGGCGGGGGCGCCGTCGACGGACGCCCGGTCGACCGTGAGACCGGCGAGGTCGAGGTTGAAGGCGCTGAGGTCCTGAGTGGCGCGGGCGGTGATCTCGGCGGTGCCGTCGAGCCGTCCGTTTCCCGGGTCGTAGGCGAGGGTGAGGGCGTAGTGCCGTACGTCGTAGCCGCCGTTGCCGAGCTTCGGGAAGTACGGGTCGCGCAGCCCGGCGGTGCCGGGAGTCCCCCGGACTCCGCCGGTGGCCTCGGTGCAGCCGCCCGCGAGCAGCGCGAGGGAGACGAGGGCGGCGGCGAGGCCGCCCGCTGCTGCTCCGGTCCGGTGGCGCGGTGTCACGTATCGATCCTAAGCACCGTCGACACGGAACCTGAGCAGGGCGGATACGGACAAGGCGACGGCGCCCGGCGGGGGATCCGGGCGCCGTCACCGGCTGTGGGTGGCAGGGGCTACTTGGTGAGGGTGGCGACGCCGGCCTGGGCGAACTTCTCGTCGAGGTCGCCGGAGGGAGCGCCGGCGACGCCGATGCCGGCGATGGGGGCGCCCTTGGCGGTGACGGGGGCGCCGCCGGCGAGGAAGAGGGTGCCGGGGATGTCCTTGAGGGTGGGGGCGTTGGTGAGGCGCTTGGCGAGTTCGGAGGTGGGGGCGTTCCAGGAGACGGCGGTGAAGGCCTTCTTCTGGGCGGACTCGTAGGACTGGGGGCCGGCGCCGTCGCCGCGGAGGGTGACGAGGGTGTTGCCGTTGCGGTCGACGACGGCGACGGAGACGCGCTGGTTCTCCTTCTCGGCGGCGTCGAGGGTGGCCTGCGCGGCCTTGGTCGCGGCCTCGATCGTCAGGTGCGTCGACTGCTGGAGGTTGCCGTTCCCGGCGTCGGCACGGACCGCGGCGGCGGGCGCCGCGGCCGGGGCGGAGGCGTTCGCGGAGACCACGCCGAAGGTACCGGCGGCGAGGACGGCGGCAGCGGTGGCGCCGAAGATGATCTTCTTCATGAGGAACTCCGTGAGGTGAGGTGGGACGAGGCGCGGTGAGGTGAACCGCGGTGGGGAAGTCGGCCGAGCCGCGGGGCGGTGTGTCGCTCCCTCGCTCTGCAATCCATCCTGTGGCCGGGCCCCGGGCCGACCGGTCCACGGTCCGGCTGCCCTCCTCGCGCACACCGGACGACGGCCGGGTCAGCCGATCGGCTGATGCCCTCGTGGTCCCTCCGGGCCAGGATGGACAGATAGCACCAGGTCAAGAAGGTAGGGAGGCGGGGAACGTGGCACGGCCGAAGAAGCCCGCGGGCAGGCACACCGCCCAGCCGGCCGGAAGCCCCATTGGAAGCCCCGAGGACCCCACCGGAACCCCCCGAGAACCCGTAGGGACCCCCCGGAGCCCCGCCGGAACCCCCGAGGACCCCGACGCCCCCTGGCTGGCGCGGGTCATGCACATCGCCTTCTTCCTTCTCCTCGGCGCCTCGCTCGCCCGCTTCCTGCTGCGCCACCCCTGGGAGGACCGCAGCCCCTGGATCGTCGCCCTATCCGGCGCGCTCGCCTCCCTCTACCTCCTCGGGCCCGTCGTCGGCACCCGCGCCGCGCCCCGCCGGATCGCCTGGCTGAGCACGGTCGTCGCCGTCTGGATCCTGCTCGTCGTCCTCGCGCCCAGCTTCGCGTGGTGCGCGGTGCCGCTCTTCTACACGGGGCTGCGGACCCTCCCGGCCCGGGCCGCGCTCGGCCTGGTCACGCTGCTGACCGCGTTCGTGGTCTTCGCGCAGGTGCAGCTCGCGCACGGCGGCTGGGACCCGAACCTGATCGTCGCCCCGCCCGCCGTCGCCGCCATCGCCACCGGGGTCTTCGTGTACTCCGACCGGCAGGCGGCACGGCAGCGCGCGCTGATCGACGACCTGATCCGCACCCGGCGCGAGCTGGCCGCGATCGAGCGCCGCGAGGGCACCCTGGCCGAGCGCCAGCGGCTCTCCATGGAGATCCACGACACCCTGGCGCAGGGCCTGTCCAGCCAGCAGATGCTGCTGCAGGCCGCCGACCGCACCTGGGACAGCGACCCGGCCACCGCCCGCCGCCATGTCCGTACCGCCGAGTCCATCGCCGAACGCAACCTGGCCGAGGCCCGCCGTTTCGTGCACGACCTGGCGCCCGCCGACCTCGCCGAGGGCGGCGGCCTCGAAGAGGCCCTGCGCGGCCTGGCCGCCCGCGAGTCCGCGGCGTTCCGGGTCGACGGCATCGCGGTGCCGCTGCCCGAACGGGTGCAGTCGGCGCTGCTGCGGATCGCGCAGGGCGCCCTCGCCAACATCCGCGAACACGCCGGCGCCGACTCCGCCGCCCTGACCCTCACCTACCTCGACGACCAGGTGGTCCTCGACATCGCCGACGACGGCCGGGGCTTCGACCCGGTCGAGAAGCCGGGCGGGGTACGGGGCCACGGACTGCCCGCGATGGGCGTGCGGGCGCGGCAGCTCGGCGGCACCCTGACAGTCGAGTCCACCCCGGGCGAGGGCACGGTGCTCTCGGCCGCGATCCCGCTCTCCCTGGAGTCGTGATGTCCGTACGGATCCTCCTCTGCGACGACCACGTCGTCGTCCGCGCCGGCCTGCTGGCCCTCCTCGGCAGCACCCCCGACATCGAGGTGGTCGGCGAGGCCGGAAGCGGCGAGGAGGCCGTCGCCATGGCGGCGAAGCTGGAGCCGGACGTCGTCCTGATGGACCTCCAGCTGGGCGCGGGCATCGACGGTGTGGAGGCGACCCGCCGGATCGCGCCGACGGGTGTCCACGTCCTCGTCCTCACCACGTACGACACGGACGCCGACATCACCCGTGCCATCGAGGCGGGCGCCACCGGCTACCTCCTGAAGGCCGAGCGGCCCGAGGAGCTGTTCGCCGCCATCCACGCGGCCGCCCAGGGCCGCACCGCCCTCTCCCCGCCGGTGGCGAGCCGGGTCATGGACCGGATGCGGGGCGCGGCGGGCCCGAGCCTCACGGACCGGGAGCGGGACATCCTCGGCCAGCTGGGGCGGGGCCTCGGCAACCGGGAGATCGCGCGGGCCCTGTTCATCAGCGAGGCGACGGTGAAGACCCACCTCGGCCGCATCTACGCGAAGCTCGGCGTCGACACCCGCGCGGGCGCGGTCGCGGTGGCGAAGGAACGCCGCCTGCTGCCGTAGCCGCCGCACGGGTACGCGCCCGCGCCCACCCGTACACCCGCCGTACGGGTACGCCCAGGCGCCGGGTGCCCGTCCACACGCCATACGAGCACCCTGAGCCGACGCGCTCGTCCCCACCCTGTACGAGCACCCGGCGCCGGAGCTCGTCCCCACTCGCGCCCCGGCCGTACGCGAGACTCCTCCCTGCTACTGTGCGTTGCCGTCCAGCAACACAGTGTCAAGACTCGGTTCCCGTGGGAGCGCACGTGAAGCTCGCGATCGTCGGCGGCGGTCCCGCCGGCCTCTACCTCTCGATCCTGCTCAAGCGCCAGGATCCCGCCCACGAGATCGCCGTGTACGAGCGGAACCCCGAGGGCTCCACGTACGGCTGGGGCGTGACCTACTGGGCCGGGCTCCTGGACAAGCTGCGCGCGGGCGACCCCGAGTCCGCGGCGGCCGTCGCCGAGGCCTCCGTGACCTGGACCGACGGGGTCGCGATCGTCCGCGACGAGCGGACCGTCCACCGGGGCGACGCCGGCTTCGGCATCGGACGGCGGCGGATGCTCGCGCTCCTCGCCGACCGGGCCGAGGAGCTGGGCGTACGAGTCGAGTTCGAGCACGACATCCCCGGCCCCGACGCGCCCGAACTGGCCGGCGCGGACCTGGTCGTCGCCGCCGACGGCGTCAACAGCGTGCTCCGCGAGGCCCACGCCGACCACTTCGGCAGCACCGTCACGGGCGGCCGCAACCAGTACATCTGGCTGGGCACCACCAAGGTCTTCGACTCCTTCAGCTTCGCCTTCAAGGAGACCGTGCACGGCTGGATCTGGTGCTACGCCTACGGGTTCAGCGGCGAGCGCTCCACCTGCGTCGTCGAGTGCTCCCCGGAGACCTGGACCGGGCTGGGCCTCGACACGCGCGGCGAGGCCGACAGCCTGCACTTCCTGGAGAAGCTCTTCCACGACCTCCTCGACGGGCACGAGCTGATCGGCCGCGACCGGGCCGACGACGCCGCCCAGTGGCTCACCTTCCGCACCCTCACCAACCGGGTCTGGCACCACGGCAACCTGGTCCTCCTCGGCGACGCCGCCCACACCACCCACTACTCGATCGGCGCGGGCACGACCCTCGCCCTGGAGGACGCGCTCGCCCTCGCGGACGCCCTGCGCTCACCCGGGGACCTCGACACGGCCCTCACCACGTACGGGAAGCGGCGCCGCGCCGAGCTCGTCTCCGCGCAGAGCGCCGCCCGCTACAGCGCCCAGTGGTACGAGAACCTCCCCCGCTACATGTGCCTCGAACCGGCCCGGATGTTCGCGCTCCTGGGCCAGCGCCACTCGCCGCTGCTCCCGCACATCCCGCCGCAGCTGTACTACCGGATCGACCGGGCCGCCGAACAGCTGGAACCACTGCGCCGCCTCAAGCGCTGGTTGGGCCCGCGGGTGGCACGGGCGGTCCACGGCCGCCGCTGACCGGTGCGCGGCTCCCCGTGGCGCACGGATCGACTCGCACGGCGCCTCACACGGCGACGCACGGATCGGCTCCCACGTCGCCTCGCACAGCGGGACTCACACGTCCCGGCGGTGGACCGCGACCAGGGCCACCGCCACCGCGGCGAGCGACCAGACCGCGTACACCGTCCACGCCCCGCCCGCCGTCCACGGGAACTCCACCGGCACCGGCGAGTCCCCCACCTGCGTGAGCCGCTTCCACGCGCCCTGCGGCAGGGCGTGCAGGAACGTCGCCGACCAGCGGCCGCGCTCGTCGACGAGCGCGGGCAGCAGGAGCAGGACGCCGGTGAGGGTGACGATCGTGGTCGCCGTGTGCCGCAGGAGCGCCCCGAGCCCGAAGCCGACGAGCGCGCAGACGGGGGCGAGCAGCGCGGACGCGGTGACGGCCGCCGCCGCACCCGGGTAGCCGATCGACATGCCGACGTCCCGGCCGGAGAGCACCGCCTGCGTGGCGGCGAACGACACCCCGGCGACGAGAGCCCCGTACACGAGCATGACGCCCGCGAGGACCAGCGTCTTCGCCGCCGTCACGGCCCGCCGGTCGGGGACGGCGGCGAAGGTCGTGCGGATCTGCCCGGTGCCGTACTCGCCGACGATCACGAGCGCGCCGATGGCACCGGTCGTGAGCATGAACACCATGGCCCCGCCGAGCGTGAAGGCGTCCCGCATCGCCCAGATCGGTACGAAGAGTTCGCGGATGCCCTCGGCGTAGTGGGGGTAGTTCCGGTAGTCGGCGAGTGCGGCGTTGAGGTTGACGCCGAGGACGGCGAGCGCGCCGACGCCGAACGCCCAGGGCGTGGAGCGCAGGGACCACAGCTTCGTCCACTCCCCGGCGAGGAGATCACGGAAGCGGGCGTTCACCGGCTCTCCCCCTTCAGCTGGTGCTCGGCCTTCCGGTACTCGACGCTGTCGGCGGTCAGTTCCATGAACGCGTCCTCCAAGGACGAGCCGCGCGAGGCCAGTTCGGCGAGCGGGATGCCGTGCCGGAAGGCGAGCACCCCGATCCGGTCCGCCGCCATCCCGGTCACGGCGAGCGGCCCGCCCCCGTCCTCCTGGGGCCGTACGGTCGCCCCGGCGCGGGTCAGCGTGGCGGCGAGGTCCGGTCCCGCCGCCGGGTCGGCGGGCCGCACGGTCACGCCCCCGCGGGGGGAGCGCGCGGCGAAGTCCGCGAGGCTCTCGGCGGCGATCAGCCGCCCGCGCCCGATGACGACGAGGTCGTCGGCGGTGTGCTCCATCTCGCTCATCAGGTGGCTGGAGACGAACACCGTCCGCCCCTCGGCGGCGAGACGCCGGAACAGGCCCCGCGCCCACAGCACCCCCTCCGGGTCCAGGCCGTTGACCGGCTCGTCGAAGAGCAGCACCGGCGGGTCGCCGAGCAGGGCGGCGGCGATCCCGAGGCGCTGCTTCATGCCGAGGGAGTAGCCGCCGATCCGGCGCCGGGCCGCCTCGGCGATCCCCACCTCGCCGAGGACCTCGCCGACTCGGCGGCGCGGGATGCCGTTGGTACGGGCGAGTGCGGCGAGGTGTCCCTCGGCGGTCCGCCCGCCGTGCACGTCGTGCGCGTCGAGCAGCGCCCCGACGTGCCGGAGCCCCCGGGGCAATTCGCGGAACCGTTGACCGCCGACGGTCGCGGTCCCTGAGGTCGGCTCGTTCAGGCCGAGGACCAGCCGCAGGGTGGTGGACTTCCCGGCCCCGTTCGGCCCGAGGAACCCGGTCACCCGGCCGGGCCGGACGGTGAAGCTGAGCCGGTCGACGGCGAGGCGGCCGACAGGGTTCGGGTCGCCCTTCGCGCGCCGCTCCCGGCGGACGGGGCGGAGCGGCCGGCGGCCGTAACGTTTGGTCAGTTCGTTGGCTTCGATCACCCGGCCCACGCTGCCGGGACGACACCCCCGCGCACATCGGCCCGTCGGCGAGGAACGGCCCGGAGGCAGTGGCCTGCGGGCGTACGCCCGCAGGCCGATGTCCGGCCGTCCACCCGCACCTACGATCGCCCCATGTCCGCCGACGCCCTGCCCACGCCGACCCCTGCGCCCGAGCCCGGGTCCGGGGCCGGGTCCGGGTCCGGGTCCGGGTCCGAGTTTGAGTCCGGGTCCGAATCCAAGGCCGGGTCCGGTTCCAGGTCCAGGTCCGGGTCCGCCCCCGCCTCCACCCCCGGCCCCGGCTTCGGCTTCGGCTTCGGCTTCGGCTTCGGCGGGCGTGTCTCCGGGATCCTGGCCTGGTGCGCGGCCGTCGTGCATCCCTTCGTCCTCCTCGCCGGCGTACAGGCGGGGCCGTTCCGTTCCACGGAGCTGCGGCTCTTCCTCACCGCCGTCGGCGTGGGCCTCCTGCTGCCCCTCGCGCGGCGCAGGCCCGAGGCGGCGCTCGGGCTGCTCCTCATCGGCCTGTTCGCCGCGTCGACGACCCGGCCGAACGCCGAGCTCGTGTACCTTCCGGCCCTCGCCGCCGACGCCTGCGTCGGGCTCTTGGCGGCCCGTCGTCCGCTCCGGGTCACGCTGCCCGCCGCCGTGGTGACGCTCACCGTGCAGATCGGTTCGGCGCTGTACACGACCTCGGGTCAGGACGTCTTCGTCACCACGGTCGTCGCGCTGGCCCTCGCTCTGCTCACGGCCGGGCTGCTCGGCCACTCCTCGCGTGAGCGGCGCGCGCACGCGGCGGAGCTGCGCGCCCGGACGGCGGCCGAGGCCGTGACCGCCGAACGGCTGCGGATCGCCCGCGAGCTGCACGACGTGATCGCGCACAGCATCGGCGTCATCGCCATCCAGGCGGGGGTGGGCCGCCGGGTCATCGAGACCCAGCCCGCCGAGGCCCGCAACGCCCTCGCCACCATCGAGACCACCAGCCGGGAGACGCTCGCCGGTCTGCGCCGCACCCTGGGCGCGCTGCGGGCCTCCGCGCAGGACGCCGCCGGGCACGCCCCCGCCCCGCGCGACCCGGCGCCGGGCCTCGCCGACCTCGACCGGCTCACCGCGTCGACGGCGGACGCGGGCGTACGGGTCGAGGTGCGGCGGCTCGGCGGTCCCGTCCGGCCGCTGCCGCCGGAGGTCGACCTGGCCGCGTACCGGATCGTCCAGGAGTCGCTGACCAACGTCGTGCGCCACGCGGGCACGCCTGTCTGCCGGGTGACCGTGGAGCGGAACGCGGACACGCTGCTCCTGGAGATCGCCGACGACGGCCCGGCGAAGCCCACCGGACCGGGACGGGGCCCGGGACCCGTTACGGGTCCGGACCCGGCCGCCGGGACCGGCCACGGGTACGGCATCGTCGGCATGCGGGAGCGGGCCACGCTCCTCGGCGGCCGCTTCTCCGCGGGACCACGACCCGGCGGCGGCTACCGGGTGACCGCGACGCTGCCCCTCCCATCCCTGCCGACATCCCGAGAAGGGGCCCCCTCCGCATGACCCCGCAGATCCGCGTCCTCCTCGTCGACGACCAGCCGCTGGTCAGGGCGGGCCTGCGGGTCCTCATGGCCGACAGCCACGACCTCGCGGTCGTCGGCGAGGCCGGCACCGGCGGCGAGGCGGTCCGCCTCGCCCGGGAGCTGCGGCCCGACGTGGTCGTGATGGACGTCCGGATGCCCGGCATGGACGGCATCGAGGCCACCGGGATCGTCACGGCGGGCCCCGACGCTCCCCGGGTCCTCGTCCTCACCACCTTCGACGACGACGAGTACGTCTACGGCGCGCTCCGCTCCGGAGCGAGCGGCTTCCTGGTCAAGGACATGGCGCTGGACGACATCCTCGCGGCGATCCGGGTGGTCGCCTCCGGTGACGCCCTGATCGCGCCGGGCGTCACCCGCCGCCTGATCGCGGAGTTCGCGGCCCGCCCCGAGCCGAGCCCCGTGCCCGCCGCGCCCACCGGCCTCACGGCCGTCACCGCGCGGGAGCGGGAGGTGCTCACCCTCGTCGGCCGCGGTCTGTCCAACGGAGAGATCGCGGAACGCCTCCACATCAGCGCGGCCACCGCCAAGGCGCACGTGGCGCGCCTCTTCACCAAGCTGGACGCCCGCGACCGGGTGCGGCTGGTGATCCGGGCGTACGAGGCGGGCCTGGTGCCGTGACACCATCGGCCCTGTGCTCGACATCGGCTACTCCCTCTCGCGTCGCTTCCCCGACCCGCCGCAGACCGACTACCGCCACGCGGACGTCCACGCCCTGCGCCACGACCTCTTCTGCGGGGACGTGTACCTCGCGGACACCAAGACGGACCGCGAGGTGTCCACAGCCTGGGGATGGGTGCCGGTCCTCGACTTCGCCTGGGCCCTCTGCGACATCGTCGAGCAGCTCGACCAGGACCCGCGCGGCAACCGCTCGGCCAAGCAGCAGTACGCGGAGCTCGACTTCACCGAGTCCTCGGACCGCATGCTCTTCGAGCGCCGCTTCGGCTGGGTGGACGTCGAGGCCGACTGGATGCCGGGCGACGAGCCTCCGGTCACGTTCAGCCACTCCGTGCTGCGCCGCGAGGCCCGCGACTTCCTGCACGACCTGATCGCCGACCTCACGGACATGCACGAGGGCCTCGCGGACAACCCGGCCATCTGGTCCCTCCAGGCCCGCTTCCCCCGCCTGCCCTGACCGCACGGTCCCCGGCGCCGGCCCCCACACGGCTCCCCTCCCCTCACCGAGCCGAGCCGAGCCGGTCCGGGCCAGTCCGGGCCGGGCCGGTCCGGCCCCGGTCCCCGCCCGCGCCCCCGCCTACCCCTCCACCCGCAACCCCAGCTGCGCCGCGAGCACCGGCGCCAGGTCGAAGAGCTGCGACGCGGAGATCACGGCACCCGCGAGCGACTCCACGCCGCGCGCGATCTCCAGCCGCTGGACCCCTCTCAGGTCCACGTCCTTGAGCCGCGCCCCGCTGAAGTCCACCCCCGTGAGGACGCAGTCCACGAACTCGACCCGTTCGAGGACCGCGCCCCCGAAGTCGGGCTCGCTCAGCACGCACCCCTCGAAGACGACGTCCTTCAGCTTCGACGCCCGCAGGTTCAGGTAGTCGCTCTTCCCGCCCCGTACGACGACTCTCTCCAGCACCGCCCCGTGCAGCTGCGCACCGCCCAGCCGCGCGTCCACGACCTCGACGTCCCGCAGCTGCGCCCCGGCGAGGACCGTCCCCACCCCCCGTACGCCGGTGAGCACCGAGTCGAGGAAGCGGGCACCCGTCAGGCGCGCCTCGTCGAGCCCGCAGTCGCGCAGGGCGCAGTCCAGGAACCGCGCGCCCTCCCCCGACTGGCCCGTGAGGTCGAGCCCGGCCAGTTCGAGGCCGTCGTAGTCCCCGTCCGGTTCGAGACCGCCCTCGTACGCCTCCAGGGGAGGCAGCCGCACCTCCGGCCTCTTCGCCCCCGCCACCTTCTTCTTCCGCGTCGTCGCCATGACCCCATGGTGATGTACGCCACTGACAACGCCCCCGATGTCACGAACGCGCCCCCACCGTCCGTCCCCCGTGCGGGACCGGGTCGAAGGCGGACACGAGGGAGTCGGACATGCGCAAGCTCACGATCATCGGCGGCGGCGTCGCCGGACTGACCGCGGCCATCACCGCCGCCGAGGCGGGCACCCGGGTGACCGTGCACGAGGCGCACCGGACCCCCGGTGGCCGGGCCCGTACCGCCGAGGGCCCGTACCGCACCAACGAGGGACCGCACGCGCTCTACGCCGGCGGCCCCCACTGGACCTGGCTGAAGCAGCGCGGTCTGCTCGGCCCACTGGCCCCGCTACCGGTCGCCGAGACCCTCCGGCTCCGCTTCCACCGCGCCGGCGTCCTGCGCCGCACCCCGCCGCTGGGGCTGCTGCGCCAGTCCCTCCGTACCTCCGAGAAGGCTCCCGTGGACGTCGACTTCCACACCTGGGCCGCCGGGACCGTGGGCGAGCGGGCGGCGCGCGAGGCCGCCGCGTACTCCGGGGTGGCGCTCTTCCACCACGACCCGGGCGCGCTCTCCGCCCGTTTCGTGCAGGAGCGGCTCCACCGGGCCGCCTCCCTGCCGCCCGAGGCCCACTACGTGCGGGGCGGCTGGGGCGAGCTGATCGAGCGGATGGTGGCGCGCGCGTGGGAGACGGGGGTGCGGATCGAGACGTCGTCGCGCGTCGACACCCTGCCGGTGGGCGAGGGGCCGGTGGTCGTCGCGACCGCCCTGCCCGCCGCCGCCCGGCTCCTCGGCGATCCGTCGCTGACCTGGGAGAGCGGCCGTACGGTCCTGGTCGACCTGGCCCTGCGGACCCGGAGGGGGGACCCGTTCGTCGTCTCGGACCTGGACGCGCCGGGCTGGCTGGAGCGGTTCACGGCCCAGGACCCCTCGCTCGCCCCGGCCGGACAGCAGCTGGTCCAGGCCCAGCTGCCCATCGGCCCCGGCGCGACCAAGGCGGACGGCGTCGCCCACGCGGAGCGGCTCCTCGACCTCGGCTTCCCCGACTGGCGCGAACGGACGGTGTGGCGGCGGGAGTCGGTGTCCCAGGGGCGTACGGGGGCACTCGACCGTCCCGGCACGACCTGGCGCGACCGGCCCGCGATCGACCGGGGCGACGGCGTGTACCTGGTGGGGGATCAGGTGGCGGCGCCCGGGGTGCTGTCGGAGGTGTCGTTCACGAGCGCGGTCGAGGCGGTGTCGCTGGCACTGCGCGCGGAACGCCTTGACCTCAAGCACGCTTGAGGTAGAAGGCTCGTCCCTGTCACCCCGCCGTACGACGACGACCCACGGCCGACCACCCCGCCGTTCGAGGGCGGCCCGCGGTCGACCGCCCCTCGTCGCGCGACGACGGCCCGCGGCCGACCACGCCGGTGACACGACAACGCCGGACGACAGGGGAACCGCCATGCACGCCATCCGCCTCCACGCCTTCGGCCCGGCCGAGAACCTCACGTACGAGAAGACTCCGGACCCGGCACCCGGCCCCGGCCAGGTCCGCGTCAAGGTCGCGGCGGCCGGCGTGCACCTCCTCGACACCGCGCTCCGCGCGGGGATGACGGGCCCGTTCCCGGCCCCCGCCGCACTCCCCACCGTCCCCGGCCGCGAGGTCGCCGGCACCGTCGACGCCCTCGGCGAGGGCACCGACCCGGCCTGGCTCGGCCGCCGGGTCGTCGCCCACCTCGGCATGGCCCCCGGCGGGTACGCCGAGCTCGCCGTCACCGACGCCGCCCGGCTCCACGCCCTGCCCGACCACCTCGGCGAGGCGGAGGCCGTCGCCATGATCGGGACCGGCCGCACCACCCTCGGCATCCTGCGGTTCACCGACCTCGGCCCCGAATCGGTGGCGATCGTCCCCGCGGCCGCCGGCGGGATCGGCACCCTGCTCGTCCAGTACGCCAAGAACGCCGGCGCCACCGTCATCGGCCTCGCCGGCGGCCCGGCGAAGGTCGCCCGCGTCCAGGAGAACGGCGCCGACCTGGCCGTCGACTACACGGAGCCCGACTGGCCGGAGAAGGTCCGCGCGCACCTGGACGGGCGCGCCGCCACCGTCGTCTTCGACTCGGTGGGCGGCGACGCGGGCCGCGCCGCCGTCGACCTCCTCGGCCCCGGCGGACAGCACGTCGTCTTCGGCTGGTCCGGCGCTGGACTCCACGACGGCGAGCCGCTCACCTACACACCGGAGGAACTCGCCGCGCGCGGCATCACCTCGGAGTCCGTCCTCGGCCAAGCCATGATCCGCAAGGCGGGCGGCGACGTCCGCGCCCTCGAACTCGCCGCCCTCGCCGCGGCGTCCGCGGGCACGCTGCGCCCGGCGATCCACCGCTTCCCGCTCGCGGACGCGGCGGGCGCCCACCGCGCCCTGGAGACCCGGGGCACGACGGGCAAGGTGGTCCTGGTGCCCTAGCTGTTCCGTCCCGGGAGGTTGTGGACGGGTGAGCCAGGTCCCGGCTGAGGGAACGTGAAGGGGTGTGACCCGGATACGCCGGAAAGCCGCCAGAAACCCGCCATAACTTGATCGTGGCCTGCTGAGTGCCTGACGGTGTCGGGGATCTTGGCGATGACGGCGGCCATGCCCTCGACATCTCAGTCTCCAAGATCCCCGACCTCGACACCCGCGATCAGCTCTGCGTCCCCTCGCGGCGCCCAAGAGCGGCCTCATCGGGTACGACGAGCAGCTTGCCGGTGGTACGCCGAGCCTCCAGATCGCTGTGGGCCTGGGCGGCCTCGGACAATGCGTAGCGGCCCGTCACGGTGACCTCAAGGGCCTTGGAGCGCACCCACTCGAACACGTCGGCGGCCCGTCGGAGCAGTTCGGACCGATCGGCGATGAAGTCCCCGAGGCTGGGCCGGATCAGGGTCAGCGAACCGCCGTGGGCGAGCCGAATCGGATCGAACGGCGGCACGGCACCGCTTGCCGCGCCGAAGAGCACGAGATGGCCGCGGGTTCGCAGGCTGGCGAGGCTCGCGTCGAAGGTGTGCGCGCCGACGCCGTCGAAGACGACCGGCAGGCCCTGACCGCCGTTGAGCCGCCTCACCTCGGCTGCGAGGTCGTCGACCGCGGAGGACAGGATCACCTCAGCGGCCCCGGCACGCTTCGCCAGCTCGGCCTTCGCCGTGGTCGACGTCGTACCGATCACCCTGCCGCCGAGATGGGTGATGAGCTGGGTCAGAAGCAGCCCCATGCCCCCGGCAGCCGCATGCACGAGCACCGTGTCGCCCCCCTGAACCGGGTAGGCGTCCTTGACGAGATAGTGCGCGGTCATGCCTTGGAGGAGCACGGCGGCGGCTGTCTCGAAGCCGATGTCGTCGGGCAGCGGCACCAGCCGGGAGGAGTCCACGACGGCCCGCTCGGCATACGTGCCGGGAATCTCCACCCAACCGACCCGGTCCCCGACCGCGACGTCAGCGACGCCGGGTCCGACTTCGACGACCGTGCCGGCGCCCTCAGCGCCCGGGGTGAAGGGCAGCGGGAGGCTGTACCGGCCTTCGCGGTGGTAGACGTCGAGGAAGTTGACCCCGGATGCGGCGACCTCCACGATCGCCTCGCCCGGACCCGGCCGCGGCTGGTCCACCTCGGCCTCCCGCAGCACCTCGGGACCGCCCACTTCGTACACCTGAATCGCTCGCATGGCCCTCCAATATCGGCTGTTCCCCCACCAACCCCGTTGCTGGCGATCCGATTCCCGGCAAGCAGGCCGGCCCGCCGCCCCCGCCGCCCCGCCGCCTCCTCCCGCGTCGGCGCGAGGAAAAGACGCGGCTCATGCACACTGACCAGCCGCTCGAAACCGCAAGCCGCGTATCCGACCTGACGAGGCAGTACACCCCGCGCCCTGGTCCGTGTCCGGACTCAGACCCCCACCACGTCCCACGAGTGCGCCTTGTACTCCTTCAGGAAGTCGGGGTGGTCCTCCCACATCCGGGCGACGGAACGCAGCACGTCCCAGTTGTGCTCAAGGGCCTGGTCCACCACGGGCCGCAGCTCCGGCGCCGACTCCCGCTTCTCCACGAGTCCGCCGACGGCCGACGCGGCCTGCACGGTGTAGCGCGCGGCCCGCAGCGCCCGCGAGGTGTCGTCCATGCCGAAGCCGTGGTCGCTGCCGTTCGCGGGGTCGAAGAGCGGTGTCAGCCGCGCCTCGATGAAGGCCGTGATCCGCTGGAACCGCTGCTCAATGTCCGTATCCATGCCCCCTTTCCTACACCCCCGCCCCACCGAGCTCCGCCAGCGCCCCGTCCGTCAGCCGGTACACCGTCCACTCGTCCTGCGGCCGGGCCCCGAGGGACTCGTAGAACTCGATCGAGGGCGTGTTCCAGTTCAGGACGGACCACTCCAGGCGCTCGTAGCCGCGCTCGACGCAGATCCGGGCCAGTTCACGCAGCAGCGCCTTGCCGTGGCCGCCGCCCCGGGCCTCCGGACGGACGTACAGGTCCTCCAGGTAGATGCCGTGGACCCCGCGCCAGGTCGAGAAGTTGAGGAACCAGAGCGCGAAGCCAACCACCTCGCCGGCCTCGGTCTCGGCGACGTGGGCGAAGGCGGCCGGGTGCGCGCCGAAGAGGGCCTCGTGGAGCTGCTCGGGGGTCGTACGGACCTCGTCGAGGGCCTTCTCGTACTCCGCGAGGTCACGGATCAGGGTATGGATGACGGGAACGTCGGCAGACGTGGCAGTACGGATCATGGGCCCAGCCTGCCAAGGACGGGGCAGCGCCGGCCACCGGGATTCGAGCGCCCGGCCCCGTCCTCACCCCCTCTCGGCCCGCAGGATCCGCGCGACCGCCACCTGTTCCGCGTCGAGGCCCGGCTCCCCGTCCTCCACGTCCCACAGGCCGTTCTGCAGTACCCGCCCCAGCGTCCACGCCACCGCGCGCCCCCGGTCGCCGACGATCTCGGACAACAGGTCGAACCGCCACAGGATGTCGGCCGGGTCCGGGTCGAAGCGGTCGATCAGCGCCGGGAGGAGGTCGAAGCCCGGGTCGCCGGCGAGCGGCTTGGGGTCGATGGCCAGCCAGGGTTCACGCTCCCCCGCGAGGACGTTGCCCAGGTGCAGGTCCCAGTGGAGCAGCCGGTCGCCCGGTTCGCCCGCGACCTCCCGCACCGCCGCCGCGCAGTCCCGCAGGACCGCCGCGTCGTCGGGGCCGAGGCGTTCCGCCGCCCCGGGGACGTCCGCGAGCATCCCGGCTGCGATGTCGCCGAGCCCCCGCAGCCCCGGCGGCGCGGGGACCGCGACGAGCCGGGCGAGCAGTCCTGCGACGACGCCCAGCGCCTCCCGGGTGTCGGTGACGGACGTCAGCGGCCGGGCCTCGTCGAGCCGCTCCAGGAGCATCGTGCCCGTAGCGGCGTCATGGTCGAGGAGCCGTACCGCGCCGGCCCCGTCCCAGACGCGCAGGCCGACCGGCTCGCCCTCGGTCTCCTCGTCCAGGTTCTGCAGCTTGAGCGCGGCCCGCGTGCCGTCCGCGGCCCGCTCGACGGGCAGGACCAGGGAGGCCACCCCGTACATGGAGGGCCCGGTGACCCTCAGTCCCCACCGGCCGAGGAACTCCTCGGCCGTCTCCGGCAGCGCGGCGATGAACGCCCGCCCCGCCTCACCGTTGTACTTGGCCTGGGACGCGGCGAGTTCCTCGGGTACGTGAATCACCCCACGACCCTAGACACCGGCGTCGCGCAGCGCCTCCGAGAATTCCGTCGCGTCGTACAGGGCGTCGCCGCCCGGCAGCGCGGTCCCGTCGACGAGGACGGTCGGCGTGCCGCCCACCCCGGAGGCCTCGAAGGCCTTCTCGGCGTCCGCCACCCACCGCCGGTGGGCGTCCTCCCGTACGGCCCGGTCGAAGGCCGCGCTCCGCACCCCCTCCACCTGGTCCGCGATCCGCAGCAGGTGGTCGGCCGAGTACCCGTCGTCCTTCGGCTCCTCGCCCGGCTGTGCGGCGAAGAGGGCCGCCTGGAACGCGGCGAACTTCCCCGGCCCGGCGTCCGCGGACGCCCGCAGCGCGTTCGCCGCCCGCGCCGAGGCCGTTCCGCCGGTCCGGGCGTCCAGGAAGGAGGCGACGACGTACTCGACCTTCACCGTGCCCGCCGCGGCCTCCTCCGCCAGGACCGTACCGGCGTTCGCCTCGAACTTCGCGCAGTAGCCACACCGCGGGTCCGCGTACACCGTGACCGTGTGCGGGGCCTCCGCGTCCCCGACGACGATCTTCGTACCGTCGACGGCGGCGGGAAGCCCCGCGAGCACCTCCGCGTGCTCGCGGGGACCACGGTCACCGCCGAGCACGCGGGCGCCCCCGACTCCGAACAGCCCACCGCCGCAAGGGCGATGAGGCCTGCCGAGAGAGCGGCGACGGCGACCCGCCGGGTCCTGCGTACGGGCATGGGAGAGTCCTTCCGGAGCAACGGAATCCGCAGCGGCCACGCAGACGCCACGGCTTCCGGAACAACGGAATCCGCAGCGGCCACGCACTCTCGAACCTAGGCCGGGCCCCACTCGGGAACCGCCGCCGAATGACCCGTATCCACAGGACCGACGCCCCGGGTAACCTCCCGCCCACGCACCCGGAAGAGGGATACACATGAGTACGGTCAACGGCGGCATCTCGTTCTGGTACGCGCAGGACGGCACCCCCGATCCCCGCGAACCGCTCCCCGGCGACACCAGCGCCGACGTCTGCATCGTCGGCGGCGGCTACACCGGCCTGTGGACCGCCTACTACCTCAAGAAGGCCGTCCCCTTCCTCAACATCACCGTCCTGGAGGCGAAGTTCTGCGGGTACGGGGCCTCCGGACGCAACGGCGGCTGGCTCTACAACGGCATCGCGGGCCGCGACCGCTACGCCCGGGTCCACGGCCACGAGGCCGCCGTCCGGCTCCAGCAGGCCATGAACGCCACCGTCGGCAAGGTCGTCGACGTCTGCGAGCAGGAGAAGATCGACGCCGACATCCACCGGGGCGGCGTCCTCGAAGTCGCGCTCTCCCCCGCCCAGCTCGCCCGCCTCAAGGACTTCCACGCGGTCGAGATCGCGTTCGGCGAGACGGACCGGGAGATGTACGGGGCCCGCGAGACCGCCGACCGCATCCGCGTCACCGGAGCCGTCGGCTCCTCCTGGACCCCGCACGGGGCCCGCCTGCACCCGGTGAAACTGGTCAAGGGGCTCGCGGACGCCGTCGAGGCGCTCGGCGTCACGATCCACGAGTCGACTCCGGTCACGGAGATCAGGCCCAAGCACGCCGTCACCCCGTACGGCACGGTCCGCGCCCCGTACGTCCTGCGCTGCACGGAGGGCTTCACCGCCTCCCTCACCGGCCAGCGCCGCACCTGGCTCCCCATGAACTCCTCGATGATCGCCACCGAGCCGCTCACCGACGCGCAGTGGGAGTCCATCGGCTGGGACGGCCGCGAGACCCTCGGCGACATGGCCCACGCCTACATGTACGCCCAGCGCACCGCCGACGGCCGCATCGCGCTCGGCGGCCGGGGAGTCCCGTACCGCTTCGGCTCGAAGACCGACAACGACGGCCGCACCCAGCCGCAGACGATCGAGGCCCTCCGCGACATCCTGGTCCGCTTCTTCCCCCAGCTGGCGGGGGTACGGGTGGACCACGCCTGGTCCGGTGTCCTCGGCGTCCCCCGCGACTGGTGCGCCACGGTCACCCTCGACCGCTCCACCGGCCTCGGCTGGGCGGGCGGCTACGTCGGCTCGGGCGTCGCCACGGCCAACCTCGCGGCCCGCACCCTGCGCGACCTCATCCAGCAGGACTCGGGCCAGTCGGGCCCGACGGACCTCACCACCCTCCCCTGGGTCAACCACAAGGTCCGCAAGTGGGAACCGGAGCCGCTGCGCTGGCTCGGAGTGCAGACCATGTACGCGGCCTTCCGAGGCGCGGACCGCCGCGAGGCGACGGGCCACGCGGCGACGACGGACAGGGTGGCGGTCCTGGCGAACAGGCTGAGCGGCCGGTGAAGGGAGGGTGAGGGTGAGGGGAGGGTGAGGGGAGGGTGAGGGGGCCGGACAGGTCCGGGATGAGCCGGGGCCCTTCCCGGGGCCGGGCCCGCCCGACGGAGGCGAGGCCCGGGGCCGGGGCGTCACCCCGAGGCCCGGGGCCGGGGCCTCACCCCAACCCACCCCACCCCACGGAGGCGAGGACCGGGGCCCGGGGCCTCACTCCACCTGGATGCCGAAGTCCCCGACCAACTCCTCCAGCCCGCCCCGGTACCCCTTCCCGCCGAGGACGAAGTCCCAGTCGCCGCCGGCGCGCCGACGGAACGAACCGAGGACGAGGGCGGTCTCGCCGGGCCGCCCGTCGGAGACGACGAGCCGGTCCAGTTCCGTCCCGGAGTCGTCGCGCAGCCGGACGCCCGCGTCGGTGAACCCCCCGAGATCCGCGTCGGGGTTCACCTCCGGGTCGACGGCCGCGACGAGCACGATGCGGTCGGCCCGCGCGGGCAGGGCGTCGAAGCCCACCCGGACGGCGGCCCGGTCGCCGGGCGCGGCGGCGACCATGGCGACCGAACCGTCCGGGGTTGCGGGGTTGTTGAAGAAGACGAACCACTCGTCGCCGAGGACCCGGTTGCCCGAACAGACGAGCGCGCACACGTCGAGGGCGGCGGACCCGGACCACACCATGCCGAGCAGGTTGAAGTCGGCGTCGGCTTCGGCGGGAGTCGCCGCGGCGGAGGCCGCCACGGCAGGCGCGGCCGAGGTCCCCGGCCCCAACCGCCCCCGAAGACCGTGCTGGTGCAGCAGGTCGACGAGTTCGGTGCCGGATATCAGGGTGAGCGGCTTGCCGTTGGCGAAGGTGTACGAGCCGGGCCCGAACTTGGAGGTGGTGACGAGGACGCCCTTGTTGGCGCCGGCGCCCTGCACGGTGCCGAAGAGATCCCGTACGGCGGACGGGGGCACGGTGTTCCGGTACCGCTTCACCTGGACGATGATCGACCCGCCGCTGATGGGATCGGGATCGAGCGCCTCGACGTCCACACCGCCGTCGTTGGAGCGCCGGGTGGTGACGGCCTGGAGCCCGCGGGCGCGGAAGAGCTCGGCGACGAGCCCTTCGAAGGCGATCGGATCCATGGCGAGCAGGTCGGGCTCCTCGCCGTCGCCCTGGACGACGACGTCGGACCCGACCTGATCGGGGCTGAGCATCGGCGCCACGGCCACCCGCTCGTCGGGCTTCGAGGAGAGCCGCCCGGCGAGGGCGCCGGTCAGGCACTCCACGGCCCCGACGAGCTGGAGGTTCAGCCGCTCGAAGACGCCCCGCTCGACGACGGCGGAGGCGACACAGACCCTCCCGGCGAGCCCGGTGGCCGGGTCGACGCCTCCCACGTACCCGTTGAGCGCGACCTTCTCCAGGGCGCCGAACCGGTCGGCCGCGAAGAGCTCCCGCACGACGAGCAGCACGCTCTGGGCCAGCACGTCCCGGTAGAGGGCCCGCCGCTGCGTGACGGGCCGCGGGACCTCCTTCTCCTGGTCGGTGCTGGACAGGTACTTGACGCCCTTGGCCTCGGGGACGATGTCGTACCCGGGCAGATCCCAGTCGAGCACGAGGGCGCGCCCGCTCCGGTCGTAGGCGGCGGACACCTCCCGGGGGAACCCCTCGGGCCACCCGCCGGAGGAGAAGAGCACGGCGGAGAAGAAGTCGACGACGGTCTCGGAGTCACCGGCGCGCAGGGCCGTCTCGGTCCCGGCGACCCCCCTGTTGTGGGCCCGCACCTCGGCGAGCCGGGCGGCGGCCCAGACGTCGTACTGCCTCCGGTACGCGGCGAGTTGCTCGACCCGACGGGCCTCGGCGGCCTGCGCCGCGTACCAGTCCCGCTCGAACCGCGCCCGCGCGTCGCGCTCGGCCTGGGCCCGCCCGGAAGCGGTCCAGGCACCGCCCTGGGGCTGGTAGAGCCGCTGGTCGGGCAGGGGAACGGGCTCGGCGAGCGGCCCGGGCGAGAACGGCTCGACGGCCTCGTCCCGCCGCAACGACTCCACACCGAACGCGGGCGCACGGCACCCCGCCCCCAGCAACCCTTCGAGCACCGCGACCCGCTGATCGAGCGCCTGGGTCCGCCGCAACGCGTCGGCCTCCCGCTGCTGCCGATACGCGGCCCGCTGCTCGCGCCGCATCCGGGCGACATCCCGCTCGTAAGCCCGCTGCACCCGCTCGGCATCCCGCTGCTGCCGCAGCACCGCCTGGTGCTGCCCCTCACGCTGCCGCTGCGCGACCCGCTGCTGTTCGGCCCAGACCCCGATCAGCCCACCGGAACGCCGACTCATCCGCCGCACCCCTCCCCACGAACACCCCACGCCACCTGTACGCCCCCGTAACGCACAAGTGTCCCGGACCGACGCGAGTCAGAACACAGAAACAATCCAACGGTCTGCCCCGGTGACGGCGACGGAGCGACCGCCATCCGCCCCGGGAAGGCCCACACGCATGCCGGCCACCGAGCACCCGATCCCCGCACAGCGACAGAGCCCAGGGCCAGGGCACCCTTGATCGCTCCTCCGCACCCTCTGTCATAGGCGCCCGGCAGGATCGCGCCCGTGACAGCCATCGAGGATCTCGTTCACCGCGTGGCGGCGAGGGCCAGGGCCACGTCGAGGACGCTGCCGCCCGCCGCCGGCGCCGAGCGGATCGCCGAGGCGGAGGAGGTTCTCGGCTTCGCCCTCCCGCCCCTGCTGGCGAGCCTGTACCGGGAGGTGGCCAACGGTGGGTACGGCCCCGACTACCACCTTCTTCCACTGATCGGGCCAGGGCGTACGGCGCTGAGCGAGTACCGGTCCGAACGATCCGCCTCGACCGAGGGGGAGACGCCCTACTGGCCGGCGGGCGTGCTGCCGATCCTCGACTGGGGCTGCGCCATGTACGCCGCGGTGGACTGCCTCAGCGAGACCGCCACGGTCCTCCTCTTCGAGCCGAACGCCATGACGGACGACGGAGCCGCCGCCTGGTTCGTGGACGCCGGGAGTCTGGCCGAATGGCTGGAAACCTGGCTCGCCGGAACAGGGTGGTACCACGAAGACGCCGACGGACACGAGGACGTCGCAGAGCCGACCCCGTGGGAGATGGCCGCCTCCCGGATCGCGGAGTGAACGAACCGCGGGATGAACGCTGAGCTCACTCGGTGGAGCGGCTCCTCAAGCGAAAGCGGCCTGGGGCCGCCCCGACCGCGGCTGAGTGCGCTGGATGCCTGTCTGCTCCGACCCCATGTTCAGCATGGGGTCGAGTCAGTAGAACCAGACGACGAGACGCACGTTCTCCGCACCGTGGACTTCGCTGAGGATGCGCATGACGCTCCAGACGCGGCCCCAGTCGGTGTCGGCCCCTGCGGCCGATGCACGACTTCGTGTGCCGGAGACGTCCGTCTCCTGCCAGTCGGTGGCGGACAGCTCGGCCCAGGTCACCCATGTCGTCCCGTACACGGAGTCGGGACCGCCGTAGCCGGCGAACTCACGGCGCAGCCCTTCCGACGCGTCGTCCGGGAAGCCACGGTCCTCAGCAAGCGGGCGGAAGCCGAAGGAGTTGCGGATTCCGAAGAGACAGGCCAGACCGTCGTAGGCGTTGCCCCTGTTCAGCAGGAAGAGGTCGATGCCCGCTTCCCAGACTGTGTCCTCATCGTCCGGTCCCCACAGCCGGGCCCCCGGACGGCACTCGATCATTCCACTGACGTCGGTCGACATGGCGTGATCCTGCCTGCCGGGCCAGGGAGCGAGCGCCCACATTTCGCTCCGCGCGCTCGCGGCCGTCCTCGGCCGATCGCCGCCGTTGATGTCCCCCGTAGATGTCAAAGACCCCCAACCAAGATCGGTCGGGGGTCTTCGACATTCCTACCTGGAGCCCCCTGTCGGGTTCGAACCGACGACCCCCGCTTTACAAGAGAGGGATGGCGCACCCGCACCTGACCTGCACGGTTGCGGTGCTGGCTGGTCCACTGCACAGGCCCTCTAGGCGCCCCTCGTTCCCCGTGAGTCCCCGCACGATCTGGCACGGATGTGGCACGGCGATCTCTTCGTCCCGAAGGAACCTGGGCGGGTGCTCGACCGGGGGGATCACCTGGTGCGACGGTCCACAGGCGTCCGAGCTTGTCCGCCGCTGTCTGTCGGCCTGTCACGCACTTAGACACGCAAAGCTGTCGCTCGCCACGAGGTACCAGCCCGTAGTCGGCCCGACGAAGATCGGATCCGTCTCCATGAAGGTTGGCAGGTTGGGAATGGGTATGAGGGGCTGAGGGGCTGAGCGGCTTGGGGGGGCAAGTGAGTGGACTCGCGGACCAACTACCCGCACTTGTCGGAGTGGTTGTGGGTGGCGTCATGTCATACGCCGCTGGAGCGCTGACTGAGAGAAGTCGGTGGCGCCGGCAGCAGGCCACACGCTGGGACGAGCGCCTGCTTCAGGCATACAGCGACTACGGCCACGCGGTGAAGGAATGCTCCAGCTACTACATGCGACTGGCCGCTGGCCGCAACCTGACAGACCATCCGGCGCCCCTCGAATCGACCAATGACGTATTGGAGCAAGCAGCAACCGCTGAGCGCCGACGATCGGCCATGGTGGAACCCATGAGCCTGCTGGCCGATGCTCGTACGGCTGAAGCGGTACGAGCACTCAACCGCAGTCTCTGGCATCTTGAGTGGTTGGCCCGCGGGAGAATGCCGGGAGACGCCGCCACTTGGGCCAACGCCTTCAGCGACTACAGGGCTGCGCGGGCCGATTTCTATCAGCACGCAAGAAGGAGCCTGCAGGTCGCTGAGCTGACGGACCTGCAGGAAGTGCCCTGGCCACCCAGCTGGCGACCAGTTCGGGAACCTTCTGATCCGTAGCTCTAGCCGGATCGGTCAGCGACGGTCATACAGGCAGCCTCCAGGCCCCGCAGGGACGCTATGGGACGGTGGTGGTTGTTGTAGTTGCGGTACGGCGCTGCTGTACCGCGTGATCAATGCAGTCGCTCCGCCCGGTCGCCTCCGTACGCCCTGAGACCGCCTGTCGATCCCGCGCTCCCGTGGCTGGCATGATTTTCTCCCCGAAGGGGGCTGCTGTGGACGTTGTGGAACTGATGGCGTGGCTGGCCGAGCGAGGGTGTTCGGTGGTCTTCAAGGCTGACGGTGAGCGATCACCGGGACATCGCTGGATGGTGATCGTCTCCGGCGGCCCTTTGGGCACGGAGTCGTTCTTCAGGTCGGATGAGGCGTCCGCCGACGCATGTCTTGAGGCAACCATCGCGCACTTGGAAAGCGTGGGGATTTCGCCCTTCGCCTGAGGACCTGAGCTTGGGAATCACCGATCTTCCAGCCGTACTTGGGCCTCTGACCAGCGGATACGGGTGCCAGGGCGAACCCTGGCGCTACCTGTGGCACCCGTCGTTGACCGCCGTTACCCGCCCTGTCTGGCACGTGAGTGGCACGGGATCCGACGCCCCGGCTGTGCCAAGCGCACGGAGAGGTCGAGCTTAGTCCCAGAAGCCGTGCTGGTTCATCAGCTCGATCAAGTGGTCCATACGGCGTTCCGCCAGGTATTGGCGCAGAATCTTGCGGGGCGGCTGGTTGCTGCGGTACGGCGTAGTGCACGAACCGGTGTACAGGCCACCTCCCGCCCCCGAGTAGAGACCACCGCCTGGTCCGCTGTAGAGCCCTCCCCCGGGGCCGGTGTACAGGCCTCCTCCTGGCCCCGTGTAGACACCCCCACCAGGCCCTGAGTAGAGGCCTCCGCCTGGTCCGGTGTAGGCCCCGCCGCCCGGTCCGGTGTAGGCACCTCCGCCGGGACCTGTGTATGCGCCGCCCCCTGGTCCGGTGTACATGCCTCCGCCTGGGCCTGTGTAGAGCCCTCCGCCCGGACCTGTGTACCGGTCGCGAATCCAAGTGTTTTTTTCCATATGTCGAGTCTGGCACCAGCCACTGACAACCGACCCTGTGAGCAAGCCTGTTACCCACCAGTCGCCCCAGCTCCCATCCCGTCTGCCGTCGACCCACACACCGTGGAGCAGGCGCGGTGCCGGGCGTCCAGGTGGAGCGCCCAACTGGACGAACGACCTGGACGCCCGGTGCCGTGTCTGCTCGGCTCTGCCTGGGTCGACGGCAGACGGGATGGGAGTCCCCACCGACACACCCCACCGGCCGGCACCCGCGTACGACCCTCTCCTATCCCGGAGCCTGAGCGCCCCCGCCGGAGGCATCGCCTTGAGCCGCACTCGTGTACCGCCTCGGCCACCTCGTGGGTTCTCCACCCATCAACCCGAGCCGTCAGGCGCGCGGACGGCGCCCGGGCTGGAGCGGGGCGCAGACAGGAGCGCAGGCCCGGGCGACGGGCCGCGCGCGCCGCGCCTCGCGCGGCGGGTGCCTTGATGAGGTAGAGAAACCTGTAACAGCTGCCCCGACTACGGCTCTACGTGGTGGGCTTGAGGACCTCGCCCTTGCCATCGCGGAGCAGGCGGCTCATGTATCCGCCCTGGGCAAGTCGGTCGTACGCGCGGATCACATCGGCGGGAACCTGCTGGCTGATCATGAAGCCCTGTTCCGGGTAGACCAGTAGTCGCTGGAGGGCGCCTACAAGCATGTCGATGACCATGCGCGCGTCGCCGATCGAGTCGACGTAGTCCTGGAGCGCCATCGGGCTTGAAGCACTGACGATCTCGACTTCGGGCCACAGCTTCCGCCCCGTGGCGTAGGCCCGCCGCTCCTCGTAGGGCTTGCTGATCAGCAGGACTGAGAACACCTCGATGCCGGCATCGGCCAGGAGGTCCCGCGAAAAGCGGATGTTCTCGCCGGTGTTGCGGGCCCGCGGCTCCACCATCACCGCCGAGTCGGGAACGCCAAGTTCGATCGCCCGCTCGCGGTAGTGCACGGCTTCACCGCGGGGCATGCGTTCGCGGGTGGTCGGACTGGTCGCCCCGGTGAACACGAGGAGTGGGGCCATGCCTTGCTTGTACAGGTCGACTGCGGCGTCGGCCACGCCCAGGTCGTGGCTGCCAAGCCCGATCGCCACTGAGCAGGGCCGGGGCGTGTGGCCCATCTGGTGGTAGTCCCAGAGACGTTGCGTGTCAGCCCAGTCCTGAGTGGAGATCACTGCTGGCCGTTCCTGTCCTTCGCGGTGTCCGGGACCTTGAAGTCGTACTCCCACGCGAAGCGGGAAGCCGCATGTACTCCGATGGCGAACTCAACCACTGTGCCGTCAGCCGTGTACGTCGTCCTGTGCAGCTCGACCACAGGTTCGCCCGGCGGGAGCTGGAGGAGTTTCGTCTCGTCCGCTGTCGGGGTGCGGGCGAAGAGCGACTCCTTCATGTGGTCGATCTCGTAACCCGCGTCGTACAGGACTCGGTATCCACCGCCTCGGCCGGCCGGACCGGGGGTGGGATCGACCAGGCGGGTGCCCTCGACGTGCTCGGGGCGGTAGTAGCTGGTCAGGGTGTGCGTCGGCTGGTCACCTTCCTTCACCAGTCGGGCTCGGGCGTAGACCGGAGCTCCGCTTTCCAGCCCATGGGCAGTTGCTACCGCTGGGGGGGCGTCAACGAGGCTGACCGTCTGGGTCTGTTCGTTCCGGCGGTACGTCCGTCCGGACGCCACGCGATCCGCGATGAACGCCACCTCGTCGCCGTCGCGCCACTTCGCCTTGTCGTATCGGGCGATGCCGAGTCGCTTGAGTGGTACCTGCTGGCGCACCACAGTCCCGTGGCCCCGCGTGGAGGTGACAAGGCCCTCCGCCTCCAGTGCTTTGTATGCGGCATGGACGGTGGCCTTGGAGCCTTCGCCTGCCTCAACCTGCGCTCTGATCTGCGGCAAGGCTTGGCCCGCCTTGTACTCACCCCTCCTGATCTGCTCGGCCAGCTTGTCCGCCAGCTCCCGCCACTTGGGCGCCATCACGTACCCCTCTCGACAGGAACAAGTCAAACACAGTCCTAGGACTGTTGACAGTCCTAGGACTACGGGCCACTATCTACTCAGTCGCTCGCAGTCCTAGGACAGCGAGTTGGCAGTTCCAGTTCGGGCTGCCCAACAACGTAGGGAGTGCTGATGCCGTCCTTCAAGATCGACACGTCGACCGCTGTGGTGTTCGTGGCCACGGCTCCCGCGCCGAAGCTCGTGAGCAAGCAGACCGGTGAGAGGGCGGTGGACCGGGAGACCGGTGCGGGGCTGTCCACGGTGGGGCTGCTGATCTCGGACGAGGGGGAGGGCAACCTCTACCAGGTGACCGTCCCGGAGACCGGTCTCCCCGACGGGCTCGCGCCGGGTATGCCGGTGTCGGTGATCGGGCTCAAGGCGCGGGACTGGGAGAACACGTTCAACGGGCAGACCCGTCACGGCATCTCGTTCCGCGCGGTCGCGGTCACCCCGGTCGGGGTCTGACCATGACGGATCTGTCGACGTTATGGGAGGTCGGCCTCCCGCTTGCCGGAACCGCCGGCGGTCTCGGATACGCGAAGGTCCGCGCCCCGCGTGTGTTCTGGTCGCTGGTCGGTCTGCCGGTGGCGACCACGCGGTTCGCGGTCACGTACCGCTCGACGATGGACGTGTGCGGGCTGACGGTCCAGCCGTCGCGTCTGCGGGCGTTCATGGTCCGCAACGTCGCCCGCCGCGCGGATGTCCAGCCGGTGCCGCCGAAGGTCCGCCGGGTGAGGGGTTCCTCGACCGGCATGCGGGTCACCCTCCGTCTCCCGGCCGGTCTGGAGCCCTCCGATGTGATGGCGGCCTCCGAGCGGCTGCGGCACGCCTGGGGTGTCCACTCCGTCAACGTGGCTGAGGTGAAGCCGGGGTTCGTGGAGCTGCGGATGACCGGTTACGACGTCTTGCGCCGTGTGAGGATGCCCCGCCCCGTCGCCTCCGGTCCCATGACGGTTCCGGTCGCGCTGCGGGAGGACGGCACTGCGTTCGTCCGGGACTACATGAAGGTCCCGCATGCGCTGACGCTCGGCGCGAATCAGTCGGGCAAGTCGATGTATCAGCGCAACCTGATCGCTGGACTCGCCCGCCTCCGCGTCGCCCTGGTCGGGATCGACTGCAAGCGAGGTGTCGAACAGCAGAGGTACGCGCCCCGCCTTTCCGCGCTCGCGATCACGCCCGAAGAGGCGTCGGGCCTCCTGAACGCGTTGGTCGAGGAGATGGAAGACCGGTTCGACCTGCTGAGCGAGCACGGCGCCGCCGACGTGTGGGAACTGCCCGACGCCGTACGTCCGGTACCGGTCGTGCTCCTGGTGGACGAGGTCGCGGAACTCTTCCTCGTGGCCACCAAGAAGGACGAGGAGCGCCGGGACCGGATGGTCACGCAGTTGATCCGTCTGGGGCAGATGGCTCGCGCGGCCGGCATGTTCCTGGAGGTGTGCGGGCAGCGGTTCGGCTCCGACCTCGGCAAGGGCGCCACCGCGCTGCGTGCCCAGCTCACCGGGCGCGTGGTGCACCGGGTCAACGACAAGCAGACCGCCGAGATGGGGCTCGGCGACATCGCCCCCGACGCGGTCGTGGCCGTGACGTCGATCCCGCCCGACCTGCCCGGCCTCGCGGTGGCTGGTGACACCTCCGGCGGCTGGTCCCGCATCCGCACCCCCGAACTCACCGCCGCGGAAGCCGCCGCCATCTGCGCCGAGCACGCGCACCTCACCCCGGACGTCCCGCGCCTCGCCCCGTATCGGCCGGTGGTTCCCACCGTCTTCGGGCCTGTCGCGCCCGCCCCGCTGGTGAAGCCGGTTCCGGCGACCAGCTAGCTGCCACCTCTCCCTCGGTCGGCGTGACCGTCTCACGCCAGGTCCCTACCCGACCCATGCCCGAAAGGAGGTGACCTCGTGTTCCGTACCCTCCGCCTCGACGCCGTGCTCATCCAGGCCGTCATCGCCGGTGCCCTGTCCTTCGCCCACCTGCATGACCTGGCAGCGGCGGCCGGACAGGATGGCTGGAAGGCCTGGGCCTACCCGGTCAGCGTCGACCTGTTGCTCGTCGCTGCCTGGCGCCGGATGCGCAAAGACGGCGGCAACCGCGACGCCTGGCTCTGGTTCGCCATAGCCCTCATCGCATCCCTCGGCGCCAACGTCGCCACCGCCGGACTCCTCGACATGAACGACGTCCCCGACTGGCTGCGCATCCTCGTCGCCGGATGGCCCGCCCTCGCATTCCTCGGCGGCACCCTCCTCGCCCACGCACCCCCACCCGACCCCGCCACGACACCTGAGTCCCTGGACGAGCCTGCCCCCGAACCCGCGCCGGAACTCACCGTGGAACGGGTCCCGGAACCGGCTCCCGAGCTGCCGCCGGCCGACCCCGCACCGAAGGAAGCACCGGCGGAGCCTGCTCCGTTGGCCCCTGGGGCTTCGGTGCCGCCCGCGCTGCTCGACCACGCCCGGAAGATCGCGGACGCCCATCACGTCCAGACCGGTGCCCCGATCGACGCGGCCACTCTCCGCGCCCGCCTCGGTATTCCGGCGCCGCTGGCCGACTCGATCGCCCTCCAACTCGCCTGACCAGAAGGGAGGTAAGACCCGTGCGCCCGAACCGCTTCCACCACGTGATCCGCATCGGCCCGGTGCAGGTCGGCACCCACCGCGACGGCCGGGGCCGGACCAAGCACACCGCTGTGTGCACCGCTCCGCGTTGCGACTTCTCCGCCGACTACAACACCCGCGCCGCCGCCGAACTCGCCGCCAGCACCCACCGCTGCAACCCCCGCTGACCCCTGAGGAGACCTGCGTCATGGACGTCCCGCTCTGGCTCGCCCTGATCGTCGTCGGCGGCCTCGGCATCAAGCTCATCCGCCCGCCCTGGTGGCTCGTCGCCGTGATCCTCCTCGGCGGCTACCTCCTCGCCGACAGCCTCCTCGCCCCGCTCATCGACTCCACGATCAACCAGTAGGGAGACCCCGTCATGCTCCAGCCCCGCATCCCGGTCAACCCGCTCCCGACCGGCCACACCATCCCGGTCCACAAGCCCACCCCCGTGACCGACATCGAGCCGACCCAGGTCGCCGCCCCGGTACCGGTCGTCCCCGCCCGGACCACGGTCCAGCTCACCCCTGGCAGCGCGCTCGCCCTCGCCGCCGGCGGTGGCGCCGTCGTCCTGGTCGTCGGCACCGTCCTCGTCTCGATGCTCCTCGCGGTCGCCATCACCGGCGTCTCCATCGCGGTCATCGCCGTCGTCCTGCGGCTGCTCGTCCGCGACATGCAGAGGGGCCGGTGACCCTCATGGACACGCAGACGATCGCCGCGGCTGGCTTACCGGCACTCGGCTGGGCCCTGCACGGCGGACTGCTCTGGCGCCGCCTGGCCACCGCCCGCCGCGACCCCCTCACCGGCCTGCACACCCGCGCCGGATGGACCACCCGCGCCGAACACCTCCTGGCCAAGCACCCCAGCGCCCTCGTCCTCCTGGTCGACCTGGACGACTTCAAGGCCATCAACGACACCCACGGCCACGCCGCCGGAGACGCCGTCCTCACCGCCACCGCCCAGCGGCTGAGCGTCTGGTGCGGACGCCACGGCATCGCCGCCCGCCTCGGCGGAGACGAGTTCGCCGCGATCGTCACCGACCTCGGCCAAACGCCCAGCCTCAATGCCCTCGAAAGCACACTAAATAAGGCGATCAGGCACGCCGACCTCTCCGTGCCGGTCTCGGCCTCGGTCGGGCACTGCCACCGAGACCAACTGCCGTTCCCGACCCTCACCGACGCCCTCTCGGCCGCCGACGCCTCGATGTACGCGGCCAAGGGCCACGGCAGGCGCAACACACGCTGAGCGGCTCCCGGGACGGCCTTGGTCGCCAAACTTCCGCCGCCCCGGGCGCCTGAACACCCTCCAGATCCAACGGACCCGAAAGGGAGTACTCATCATGTCCCAGACCACCCCGCGCGTCTGCCGAGACTGCGACGGCTTCGCCACCGCCACCATCACCACCGGCCTCCCCACCTCCGACGGCACCCGGGACACCATCCCCGTCCACTGCCCCACCTGCCGCGGCCTCGGCCACACCGTCCCCGCCACCCTCGCCTCGACCGGGCGGTGACCTACATGAACGGTCTCTCCGTCTCCGGTCACCTCAAGCCGGACACCCGCTTCCGCGTCACCCCGTTCCCTGACAGCACCCGCCCCTTCGTCAGCCTTCGCATCGAGGGCGACAGCATCGAAATCGCACTTCTCGTCTCTCCCGGCTCGGCCGACGCGCTGCGAACGCTCGCCTCCGCTGCCATGGAGGCCGCTGCCGCCCTCGACAGCCTCTCCATCAACGCTGCGGGTGTGAGGGGAGACGCCGCGTGATCGACTCCACCACCGCGGCGGGCCTGGACCCGGCCACCCTGAGCGACCTGCTCCGGGTGGCCGGGTCCCCCGGCTTCGACCGCCTCACCGACCAGATCCGCCGCACCCAGGGCTGCACCGCACCCATCCGCCTCACCGGCGGCACCAAGACCCTCGACCCCGCCACCCGCACCGTGCTCCACGCCTACACCACCGACGCCGAACCCGACGGTGTCCTGCGCGTCGCCTGCGGCAACCGGCGGGCCTCCCGCTGCCCCTCCTGCGCCTGGACCTACGCGGGCGACACCTACCACCTCATCCGCGCCGGACTCGTCGGCAACCCGGACAAGGGCACCCCGGAGACGATCCGCGATCACCCCCGCGTCTTCGCCACGCTCACGGCCCCGTCCTTCGGAGCCGTCCACAACCGGCCCGGCACCCGCCCCTGCCGCTGCGGGACCCGGCACCAGGAGGATGCGCCCGAACTCGGCACCCCGCTCGACTCCGAGTCGTACGACTACGCGGGGGCGGTGCTGTGGAACAACCACGCCTCCGAGCTGTGGCGGTACTTCACGATCTACCTCCGCCGTGAGATCGCCGCCCGTGCCGGCCTCACTCAGAAAGCCGCCCGCGAACAGTCCCGCGTCTCCTTCGGCAAAGTCGCCGAGTACCAGAAACGCGGCGCTGTCCACTTCCACGCCGTCATCCGCTTCGACGGCCCCCAAGGCCCCCACACCCCGCCCCCGGCCTGGGCCACCCTCGACCTCCTCACCGACGCCATCCACGCCGCCGCCGCCCGCGCCCAGGTCACTGTCCCCGCCGCACCGGACTACGGCGTCGACCAGGACCTCACGCTCAACTGGGGCACCCAGCTCGACGTCCAGCCCATCGGTGCCTTCGGCCAGGGCGAAGAACTCACCGAACAGGCCGTCGCCGCCTACGTCGCCAAGTACGCCACCAAAGCCGCCGAAACGACCGGCTCCGTCGACCACCGCGTCGGCAACAAGGAAGCGCTCGTCCTCCTCGGCGTCCCCGACCACCCCCGGCGCCTGATGGAAGCCTGCATGGACCTCGACGCCGCCTACCCGGACCGACGACTCCACGCCTGGGCCCACATGCTCGGCTTCCGCGGCCACTTCTCCACCAAATCCCGCCGCTACTCCACCACCCTCGGAGCCTTACGCCAGGTCCGCGCCGACTACCGCGCCCACCAGCAACGCACCGTCCTCGGCCTCCCCGACCCCGACGAGCACCCTGAATCCACCCTCCTCGTCGTCGCCCACTGGGCCTACGCCGGCCACGGCTCCACCCCCGGCGAATCCTGGCTCGCCGCCAACATCCGCCGCGACATCCAGCACAACCGCGAACACGCCCGCGAACTCCGCGCCCAGCTCGAAGCGTCAGCCGAAGAGGAGTGGTGACCATGTCCGCCCGTCTGCTCACCGTCGACCAGGTCGCCGAACTCCTCGGCACCACCGTCCGGTTCCCCCGGCGGCTGATCGAGGAACGGCGCATCACCTTCGTCAAGGTCGGCCGCCACGTCCGCATCCCTGAGCCCGCCGTCCAGGCGTACATCGAGACCCACACCGTGCAGCCCATCGTGCGGCGCTTCGGGAAGGCGGCCTGATGGCGAACCGCAAGGGCCAGCGTCGCCGGTTCGGCACGGTGCGGCAGCTCGCGTCCGGCCGCTGGCAGGCTCGCTACCGCGACCCGCTGTCCGGGGAAACGAAGTCGGCGCCGCACACCTTCGACACCAAGACGGACGCCCTCGTCTGGCTGACCACCATCGAGGCGGAGATCATCCGGGGTACCTACCAGGCCCCCGACGCGGGCAAGGTCGCCTTCGGGCCCTACGCGGACGACTGGTTGAAGCACCGCAAGCTGGAGGACCGCTCCCGGGAGCGGAATGAGGGCGTGATCCGGCTGCACATCAAGCCGACCTTCGGCGCCGGGACGCTCGCCGCCATCACCACACCCCGCGTCCGAGCCTGGCGCACCGCCCTCCTGGAAGACGGCGTGGGAGAGCCGACCGTCGTCAAGGCGTACCAACTGCTCCGCGCGATCCTGAACACGGCCGTGGACGACGAGTTGATCCGCCGCAACCCGTGTCGCATCAAGGGCGCCGACCGCTACGACGTCCCGGAGCGTCCCGTCCTCACCGTGGCCGAGGTGTACGCCGTGGCCGACGCCATCCAGCCGCACCACCGCGCGCTCGTCCTCCTCGCCGCCTTCACCACGCTCCGCTTCGGCGAGCTGGCCTCGCTCCGCCGCCGGGACCTCGACCTGACCCGCTCCGTGGTCCTGGTCCGCCGTGCCCAGTCCGAACTGCAGAACGGCACGCTGGCCGACAAGGCCCCGAAGTCCGCCGCCGGCGTCCGGCCGGTCGCCTTCCCGGCCGAACTCGTCCCCGAGCTCGCTCACCACCTGCAGCACTTCGCCGGTCCCGGGCAGGACGGTCATCTCTTCCGGGGTCCCCGCGGCGGCCTCCTCCGACGCAGCAACTTCCGGGACGACTGGACCGCCGCCCGCGCCACCGCCGGCATCTCCGGTGACGTGCACTTCCACGACCTCCGCCACACCGGGAACACCCTCGCCTCCAGCGCCGGGGCCAGCACACGCGAGCTGATGACGCGGATGGGGCACAGCACGACCCGGGCCGCCCTGATCTATCAGCACATGACGAGCGACCGTGATCAGCACATCGCGGGGAAGCTCGGAGAGATGATCCGCCAAGCCCGTAAAGACAAGCCATCTGGCACGTAGGTGGCACGGCCGTGATCATGCGAAAGGGCCAGCGCCGGGGAAACATGTCCCTGCGCTGGCCCTTTGCCGTGAGCCCCCTGTCGGGTTCGAACCGACGACCCCCGCTTTACAAGAGCGGTGCTCTGGCCAGCTGAGCTAAGGAGGCAGCGAGTGCAGTGTAACCAACGACGTCCTGGTGGCGGTCGGAAATCTCACCGGCTGCGGAGTGCTGACAGATCGGGCGGCGGCAGGTAGCGTCACGTGCAGTTCACCCAGGTGGACTAGACCTCAATCCTTCCTTTACTCGGATCGTCCGGCACGTTCCTGCCGGTGAAGGGACACACCACCATGGCTTCCGTCACTTTCGACAAGGCGACCCGGGTCTACCCCGGTGCCACCAAGCCCTCCGTCGACCAGCTCGACATCGAGATCGCCGACGGCGAGTTCCTCGTCCTCGTCGGGCCCTCCGGCTGTGGCAAGTCGACCTCCCTGCGCATGCTCGCGGGTCTCGAGGACGTCAACGCCGGCTCCATCCGCATCGGTGACCGCGACGTCACCCACCTGCCGCCCAAGGACCGGGACATCGCGATGGTGTTCCAGAACTACGCGCTGTACCCGCACATGACCGTCGCCGACAACATGGGCTTCGCGCTCAAGATCGCCGGCGTCAACAAGGCCGAGATCCGCGCCAAGGTCGAAGAGGCCGCGAAGATCCTCGACCTCACCGAGTACCTCGACCGCAAGCCGAAGGCCCTCTCCGGCGGTCAGCGTCAGCGTGTCGCCATGGGTCGCGCCATCGTGCGTGAGCCGCAGGTCTTCCTCATGGACGAGCCGCTGTCGAACCTCGACGCCAAGCTGCGCGTCTCGACGCGTACGCAGATCGCGGGCCTCCAGCGCCGTCTGGGCATCACCACGGTCTACGTCACCCACGACCAGACCGAGGCCCTCACCATGGGCGACCGCGTCGCCGTCCTCAAGGACGGTCTGCTCCAGCAGGTCGACTCCCCGCGCAACATGTACGACCGTCCCGCCAACCTCTTCGTCGCCGGCTTCATCGGCTCCCCCGCCATGAACCTGATCGAGGTCCCGATCACCGACGGCGGCGTGAAGTTCGGCAACAGCGTCGTCCCGGTCTCCCGTGACGCCATCGCCGCGGCCTCCGCCAACGGCGACACCACCGTCACCGTCGGCGTCCGCCCCGAGCACTTCGACGTGCAGGGCCCCACCGGCAAGGACGGCCTCGCCGTCACCGTCAACGTCGTCGAGGAGCTCGGCTCCGACGGCTTCGTGTACGGCTCCACCCGCGTCGACGGCGAGGACAAGGACCTGGTCGTCCGCGTCGGCGGACGTGACGTCCCGTCCAAGGGCACCACGCTGCACGTCGTGCCGCGCGCCGCCGAGCTCCACGTCTTCTCGACCTCCACGGGCGCCCGTCTCAGCGACTGACCCGAGGCCCGAGCCGGACGAGCCCCGACCCGGGCCGAGTCGGACCGGAGCAGAGCAGAGCAGAGCAGAGCAGAGCAAGCTGGCTGAACGGTCCCGCATCCTCCGTGGATGCGGGGCCGTTCGGCCATCTGCCGCGCATGTGGTGGTTTACCCTGTAAAACCCCGGCATTCAGGGCCCGCCCCCACCCTCCGCGTCAACACGGGATTCGAAAAGCCACTTCGAACCATCCCCCGCGAGAGTGACTAAATGTCGCCATATCACTACCGGCCGCTACGCTCGCCTGCGTGACGCACACTGCCCGCCGAATCGGCCGCTCTCTCGCCCTCGTCCTGCCCGTCGTCCTGGTGCTCTCGGGAACGCTCGCGGTGTCCGCCGTTCCGTGGGCCGGCAAGGACTCCGGGACCCAGCTCACGGCAGCCTCCTCCGAGGTCTCCGTCCGGGCCAAGTCCCGTGCCCCGCAGGACGTCCTGCGCGACCAGCTCCTCGCCGAGCTCCAGGAGAAGGACCCCGGCATCGCCCTCACCCACCTCCAGCGTGAAGTGGAGAACCGGCCCTCCCTCGCCAAGCACTGCATGTCCATCGCCCGCTCCCTCGGCCGCGCCGCCGTCGAGCAGTACGGCCCCTCCCGCGCCCAGGCCTTCTCCCGCCCCGTCTGCGACACGTCGTACGCGACCGGCGTGATGCGCGCGAGCTGAACAGCCCGACACTGAGCGACGTCGCGCGTCCGGACCTCTCACGTACGGGGCGCCTATCGTTCCCCGTATGCACACCTCTCCGACGCAGGCCGTGGTCCTGGCGGGCGGCCAGGGCTCACGGCTGCGCCCCTACACCGACGACCGCCCCAAGCCGATGGTCGAGATCCCGGGCACCGGGACCCCGATCATCGGCCATCAGCTTTCCTGGCTCGCCGCCGAGGGCGTGACCGACGCCGTCGTCTCCTGCGGCCACCTCGCCGAAGTACTCCAGGAGTGGCTGGAGAGCGCCGACCTTCCCCTCAAGGTGACGACGGTCGTCGAGACCGAGCCCCTGGGCCGCGGTGGCGGCCTCAAGTACGCCGCCGCGCACCTGCCCGCGCCGGAGCAGCCCTGGTACGCCACCAACGGCGACATCTGGACCCGCTTCTCGCTCCGCGAGATGGCCGCCTTCCACGCGGAGCGCGACGCCCTCGCCACCCTCGCCCTGGCCCGTCCCCGCATCCCGTGGGGCGCCGTCGAGACCGACACCTTCGGGCACATCACCGACTTCATCGAGTCGCCGCCCTCGCCGTTCCTCATCAACGCGGGCGTGTACGTCTTCTCCGCCGCGTTCACCGAGCTCCTCCCGGACCTGGGTGACCACGAGCGCACCACGTTCCCCAGGCTCGCCCGCGAGCGGCGCCTCGCGGGCTTCCCGCTGCCCCAGGGGGCGTACTGGCGGGCCATCGACACCGCCAAGGACCTCACCGAGGCCGCCAAGGAGCTCGCCGCCCAGAGGGGCTGAGACCCCGGACGTGAAGGGGCGGCACCGCGTACGAACCGCGGTGCCGCCCCTTCCTTTCCTGTCCTGACTGGCTTTCCTGTCCTGACTGGCCTGGCCCTGAGCGGGATTCCCTCCGGAGCCTCAGCCCAGCAGGCCGCCGATCGGGTTCCTCGCGCCGCCCGACGTCGAGCCGCCCTCCGACGGCGTGCCCGTCGAGCCGGTCGAGCCGCCGGTGGAGCCGCCGCTCGACGTGCCGCCCGTGGTGGTCGGGGTGTCGCTGGTGGACGGCGGGGGCTCCGGGTCGGAGCGCGTGGGCGTACGGCTGCCGCCGCCGTCACCGGTGCCGGCGCCCTGCGTCGCCGTCGGGCGCTGCTCCTGCGTCCGGGGGGCCTCGCGGGTCGTCTCGGGGGGACGGGTCGCCTCCCTCGTCTCCTCGCGCTCCGCCGGGGCCTCGGTGGTCGCGGCGGGCCGGGGCGCGGTGGACGCCGCCTCGGAGGGGGCGCGGCGCGTCGGCTCCGTGGGGAGCGGGCGGCCGGGGAGGTGGTTGATCGGGTCGTCGTTGGGGCCCGGGACGGTGACCATCTCGGTGGAGCGGACCGCGCCGCCGAGGACGGAGCCGACGAGGAGCGTGAGGCCGACGACGACGGCGGCCAGGAGGGTGCTGCGCCGCGTGACGCGGCGGCGGAGGTCCCACAGGTCGGCGCGGGGGCCGAGGGTGCGCCAGGCCTCTCCGGCGAGGCGACCGTCGAGGGAGTAGACGGGGGCGCCGGCGATGATCAGCGGCGACCAGGCGGCCAGGTAGATGATGTCGGCGGAGTCGTAGACCGGGACGGTCTTCCAGCTGACGGTCAGGATGAGCGCGGCGGAGAGCATGGCGCCGACGACTGCGGCGACCCGCTGCCAGAGGCCGAGCACGGTGAGGACGCCGACGACGACCTGGAGGAAGGCGACGGTGAGACCGGCGCCGACGGGGTGCTGGAGGGCGAAGTCGCGGAGGGGTTCGGCGAGGGCCCAGGGGTGGAGGGAGTTGAGCCACTTCACCATGGAGCCGCGCTCGCCGCCGTCGAAGTAGACGGGGTCGCAGAGCTTGCCCATGCCCGCGTAGATGGAGATGAAGCCGAGGAAGACGCGGAGCGGGAGGAGGACGACCCCGAGGTTCATCCGGCGGCCGGGGTAGTAGGCGTGCCGGACGGCGTCCTGGCCGTGGCGCTGCGGGGTCCTGCCGTCGGCCGTCTCGTCCTCGTACGGTCCGGTGGTCTCGGGCCGGAGGTCGTACAGGTCGTCGTACGCGCCCTCGGCGCGGCGCATGGGCGGCAGCAGCGGGCCGGAGTCGGCGGTCACCACGGGGGTGGGCATGGTGTCGTCGATGCGCGGGATGGCCTGGGTGGAGCCCCCGTCCAGACCCGCGTGACCGCGGCCGCCGACCGGGTCGAGCGTCGAGACGGAGGACTCGCGTACGGCCTGGAGGAGACCGGTCGCGCCCGGCGAGGACTTGCCGCTCCACACGACGGGACGACGGCGCGGGCCGCCCGCTCCGGCCGCGGCCCCGGACAGGGCGGCGGCGCGGGCTCCGGCGCCGACCTTCGGCTGCGGGGCGGGCGCGAGCCGCACACGGAAGCTGGCGTGGTTCACGATCACCTGGGCGGGATCGGAATCCACCTTGACCATGCTCAACGCGGGCTGATCGTCGAACCCCGGCCGGGGCGTTCTGGTGTCCACACTCATCTAACCGAGTGATCTGGGTTTAGGACACTGCCTTGACGGCTCGCAAATGTCCGAGACCCGTCAAGATCACGCCACGGCCGAGGCCGGAAGTACTACCGGCCCGGTGTCAGCGGGCCATCCGGCGGCGGGCCGCCTCGTAGAGCACGACACCGGCGGCGACACCGGCGTTGAGCGACTCGGCCCCGCCCGGCATCGGGATGCGGACGAGGAAGTCGCAGGTCTCGCCGACGAGGCGGGAGAGACCCTTGCCCTCGGAGCCGACGACGATGACGACCGGGCCGCCCAGCTCCTCCAGCTCGTGGACCTCGCGGTCACCGTCGGCGGCGAGGCCGACGACCGTGACACCGGCCTTCTGGTACTGCTCAAGGCAGCGCGTCAGGTTGGTGGCGCGGGCGACCGGGGTACGGGCGGCGGTGCCGGCCGAGGTCTTCCAGGCACCGGCGGTCATTCCGGCGGCGCGGCGCTCGGGGACGACGACGCCGTGGCCGCCGAAGGCGGAGACGGAGCGGACGACGGCGCCGAGGTTACGCGGGTCGGTGACGCCGTCGAGGGCGACGATCAGCGGGTCCTCGTGGTCGTCGAAGGCCGCCGTGACGAGGTCCTCGGGGTGCGCGTACTCGTACGGCGGGACCTGGAGGACGAGGCCCTGGTGGTTGAGGCCGTTCGTCATCCGGTCGAGCTCGGGGCGCGGCGCCTCCATGATGTGGATGTTGCCGCGGCCGGTGGCGAGGTTCAGGGCCTCGCGCACGCGCTCGTCGTTGTCGATGAACTGCTGGACGTACAGCGTCGAGGCGGGCACGCCGTCGCGCAGCGCCTCGAAGACCGGGTTGCGGCCGACGACCATCTCGGACAGGCCCTTGCCGCCGCGGCGGGCGACGGGCTTGCGCTTGGCCGCGTTCCGGGCCATCGCGTTGGTGACGCGGTAGGCCTTGTGGCCCTTGCGGGCCTCGGCCTTGGGCGTGGGGCCCTTGCCTTCGAGGCCCTTGCGCCGCTGGCCACCGCTGCCGATCGTCGCACCCTTCTTGTTGGACGTGCGACGGTTCCTGCGCTGGCTGTTCCCGGCCATGACTACTCTCATCCTCGGTGTTGCGTACGGAGGCGTACTCGGCCCTCGTACAAGGTCTGTAACTGAAGTGTGCCGCCCGGGGGACCGAGCGGCACATCTTCTAACGGTTGCCCAGCGTCCAGCGGGGGCCGTCGGGGCTGTCCTCGATGGCGAGGCCGGACTGGTTGAGCTGGTCGCGGATCGCGTCCGCCGACGCCCAGTCCTTGCGCTCGCGCGCCGACTCGCGCTGCTGGAGCACGAGCCGCACGAGGGTGTCGACGACGCCGTGGAGCTCCTCGCCGCCGCCGGTCTCCTCGGCCCAGTGCGGGTCGAGGGGGTCCAGACCGAGGACGCCGAGCATGGCACGGACCTCGGCGAGGCGGGCGATGGCCTCGTCCTTGTCGTCCGCGGCGAGGGCGCTGTTGCCCTGGCGGACGGTGGTGTGGATGATCGCGAGCGCGTGCGGCACGCCCAGGTCGTCGTCCATGGCCTCGGCGAAGGCCGGCGGCACCTCGGCGGCGGGGGCGACGGTCGTCCCGGCCTTCTCGGTGGCGCGCTGGACGAAGCCCTCGATACGGGCGAACGCCGACTCGGCCTCGCGCAGGGCTTCCTCGCTGTACTCGATCATCGAGCGGTAGTGCGGGGTGCCCAGGTAGTAGCGGAGGACGATGGGGCGCCAGTTCTTCACCATCTCGGACACCAGCACGCTGTTGCCGAGCGACTTCGACATCTTCTCGCCGCTCATGGTGACCCAGGCGTTGTGCACCCAGTACTGCGCGAACGCGTCGCCGTAGGCCTTGGCCTGGGCGATCTCGTTCTCGTGGTGCGGGAAGATCAGGTCGAGGCCGCCGCCGTGGATGTCGAAGGCGGAGCCCAGGTACTTGTGGGCCATGGCCGAGCACTCCAGGTGCCAGCCGGGTCGGCCGCGGCCCCACGGGGTCTCCCAGTCGGGCTCGCCCGGCTTGGTCGCCTTCCACATCGCGAAGTCGCGCGGGTCGCGCTTGCCGGTGATGCCGTCCTCGGCGGGCTGGCGCAGGTCGTCGATGTCCTGGTTGGACAGCTCCAGGTAGCCCGGGAAGGAGCGCACGTCGAAGTAGACGCTGCCGTCGGCCTCGTACGCGTGACCGCGCTCGATGAGGCCGCGCATCATCTCGATCATCTCGGGGACGTGGCCGGTGGCGCGGGGCTCGTACGTGGGCGGGAGGCAACCGAGCGCCTCGTAGCCCGAGTTGAACGCCCGCTCGTTCTCGAAGCCGATGGACCACCAGGGGCGGCCCTGGTCCGTCGCCTTGGCGATGATCTTGTCGTCGATGTCGGTGACGTTGCGGATGAACGTGACGTCGTAGCCGCGGTACGCGAACCAGCGGCGCATGATGTCGAAGTTCAGCCCCGACCGGATGTGCCCGATGTGCGGGGCCGCCTGGACGGTGGCACCACAGAGGTAGATCGAGACCTGGCCCGGTGTGAGCGGGGTGAAGTCACGGATCTGCCGGGCGCTGGTGTCGTACAGGCGAATAGTCACCACTCCAGGGTAGTGGGCGTGTGGTAGTGCCCCGATACCCGTTCCCGGTCTCCGATGACGTTTTTCACCGGCACCGGTGGCAGGCGGTGCCGGTGAATGCCCCGGGACCCGCCCGGTGGACGCGGACACGCCCACCCGGCCGGGTGCCCCTGGACGCGGTCACGCCCGTCCGGCCGGGTACACGAGGGCCGTCGCGAGCGCGGCGAGGCCCTCGGCGCGACCGGTGAGGCCGAGGCCGTCCGTCGTGGTGCCGGAGACGGAGACCGGTGCGCCGGCCGCCTCGCTCAGCGCCTTCTGGGCCTCGGCGCGCCGCTTGCCGACCTTGGGCCGGACGCCGACGACCTGCACGGCGATGTTGCCGATCTCGTACCCCTCCGCGCGGACGATCCGGGCGGCCTCGGCGAGCAGGGTGACGCCGGAGGCGCCGGACCACTCGGGGCGCGAGGTGCCGAAGTGGGCGCCGAGGTCGCCGACTCCGGCGGCGGAGAAGAGGGCGTCGCAGGCGGCGTGGGCGGCGACGTCGCCGTCGGAGTGCCCGGCGAGACCGTACCCGTCGTTCTCGTCGGCGTCCCAGAGGAGGCCCGCGCACCACAGTTCGCGGCCCTTCTCGAAGGCGTGGACGTCGGTGCCGATGCCGGTACGGGGCAGCACGGGGATCTCAGAAGCCATCGTTGGCCCTCCTGCGGGCGAGTACGGCCTCGGCGAGGACGAGGTCGAGGGGGCGGGTCACCTTGAAGGCCTCCTCGTGGCCGGGCACGACGACGACGGGGGCGCCGAGCCGCTCGACCATGCCGGCGTCGTCGGTGGCGCCCTCGCCGGTGAGGGCGATGGTGGCGTGGGCGTTGACCAGGGTGTCGTGGTCGAAGCCCTGCGGGGTCTGGACGGCGCGGAGGCGGGCGCGGACCGGGGTGGCGACGACCTGCTCGGGGTCGCCGGGCCTCTCGGCCGGCTCGACCTCCTTCACCGTGTCCGCGACGGGCAGCGCGGGGACGACGGCGACGGCCCCGTCCCGTACGGCCTCGATGACGGCGTCCACGGTGTCGACGGGGACGAGCGGCCGTGCGGCGTCGTGGACGAGGACGGTGGTGATGCCCTCGGGGAGCGCTTCGAGGCCGAGGCGCACGGACTCCTGGCGGGTGTCACCGCCGGGGACGACGAGGTAGTCGGTCCGTTCGGGGAGGGCGTGGGCGTCGAGGAGGTTCTTGACCTCGGGGGCGCCTTCGGGGGGTGCGACCACGACCACGAGCGAGACCGCGCGGGAGGCGGCCATCGCGCGGACGGCGTGGATGAGCATGGGGGTGCCGTTCAGCGCGCGCAGCGCCTTGGGGGCGCCCGGCCCGAGGCGTACGCCCCGTCCGGCCGCCGGGATCACCACGGCGGTACGAGGAGGACGCACTTCGTCTGTCATCGGTTGCACTCCGGCAGGTTTGTTTCCGCGGCCGACATGGGTATGGCCTCACCGTGCCGGACGCTCCGCCTTGACCGGGCCCTTTCCGTGACGACGGTCGAGGCGTTGCCGCCCGAGCACAGGGGTTCGGACGTAACAGGGGGTGCGGGTTCTCTCTCAGCGGTGCGCACACGTGACTGACGCCGTGTGCGTACGGCCGTGCGCACGCTCCGCATGCGTACGCGAGCAAGGGTGTACGTGGACATGCCGCAGCGCCCGACGGCAGTACTGTGTGGATCACAGCACGCCAGCGGGCACCGCGGCATCGCTTCACTTGGTAGCGCGCTCAGTGACTTCCGAGCACGCTCAGGACGCGAGGACCTCGTCGAGGAGAGCCTCGGCCTTGTCCTCGTTCGTGTTCTCCGCGAGGGCCAGCTCGCTGACCAGGATCTGCCGCGCCTTGGCGAGCATGCGCTTCTCACCGGCGGAGAGACCCCGCTCGCGCTCGCGCCGCCACAGGTCGCGGACTACTTCGGCGACCTTGATGACATCGCCGGAGGCGAGCTTCTCGAGATTTGCCTTGTAGCGACGGGACCAGTTCGTCGGCTCTTCGGCGTACGGTGCGCGCAGCACCTCGAAGACCCGGTCCAGCCCGTCCTGACCGACCACGTCGCGAACACCGACGAACTCCGCATTGTCCGCCGGCACACGAACCGTCAGGTCGCCCTGCGCGACCTTGAGCACCAAGTAGGTCTTGTCCACGCCTTTGATCTGGCGAGTTTCGATGGCCTCGATCAGCGCGGCCCCGTGATGGGGATAGACCACGGTGTCGCCAACCTTGAACGTCATGTGACAGGTACCCCTTCCGTGGCTATCCAGGGTAACACGGATACGGCTTCTTCTGAATGGCGTTTTCGCAGGTCAGGGCATATCTCGGGGCTTGACAACAGCGACACGAACGTGCTGCGGAGGGCTTCCGGAAGACGGTATTCGCAGGTCGGAGCGGCTACGCGGACGGAGAGAAACGCGCACGTTACACCTACCCGGACCCCCTCCAAGGAGGGGTGATGCCCCGGATTGTCGGGTTCGGAGGGGCCTTCTTCACCTACTCCGTTCGAGGATCGTCCACCCGTACGGATGCATCGCGGAGGGATTCCGTAATTGATCAGCCGACGCGGGTCGGGGGATATCCGGAGGTACGGCTCCGGAGAATGCGGGGCGGCCCTCGAATTGATCAAGGCGGTTATGTGAACAACAGGTCAATGGGTCGTGATCCAGCCACACCGGCCGACGCCCGACGAAGGGGCACCACGGGTCGCGGGGCCACCCGGAGACGCCCGCGTCCGGTTAGGGGCGGGTCGGGTGCGGGACGGAGAGTGCGGCTCGGTAACCTAAGCGCGCTGACGCACCTTTAGCCGATCCTCAGTTCCGCAGCCTGTCCGTAGCCTGATCCGTTCGTCCTAGGAGATGCCGCCGCCGTGAGCCGCAGCCTTCGACGCGGCGCCCTCGCCGCTACCGCCATCGTGTTCTCCATCGCCGCGCTGTCCGCCTGTGGGGCGGGCAACGACGCGCAGACGCTCGGCGTCCGGCCGGACAACGCCGCCGTCACCGTGGACGACGTCAAGATCCAGAACGCCCTCGTGATCACCCAGCCCGAGGCCGCGTCCAAGGGCCCGGCCGTGGTCTCGGCCACCGTCTTCAACAACGGTGACGCGGCCCAGACGCTCGACTCCATCACCCTGCCCGGCAGCAGCGCCACCGTGCAGCTGAAGGCGGCCGAGGGCACCGGCCCGATCACCGTCCCGGCCGGCGGCTCCGTCGTCATCGGCGGTGCGGGCAACGCCTCCGCCGTGATCGAGAACGGCAACCAGGCCACCCGCGACGGCAACGCGCAGAAGGTCGTCTTCAAGCTGAGCAAGACCGGCGACGTGAGCCTGGCCGCCTTCGTCGTCCCGGCGACGAGCTACTTCAAGGAGTACGGCCCGGCCGTGGTCCCCGCGCCCCCGGGCACCGAGCCCACCGCCACCGCCTCGCCCTCCGGCGAGACCGAGGGCGGCCACGGCAGCGAGGGCGAGCCGTCGGGCGAGGCGAGCCACGAGGCCGGTCACTGACCGCACCGCGCGCATGCGTGAAAGGGCGCCTTCCCCGGCCGGGGAAGGCGCCCTTTCACTCGTTCGGACGCGTCGTACGGCCGAGGGCCGGACGCGCCCTGCTGTCTACGGCCGGACGCGCCGCACCGGCCGCGGCCGAACGCGTCGTGCGCGTCCCGCCTCACCCGGGCCCGGGCCGGCCCGACGCGGTCTACGGCTCGAACTTGTAGCCCAGGCCCCGGACCGTCACCAGGTAGCGCGGGGCGCCCGGGTCCGGCTCGATCTTGGCGCGGAGGCGCTTGACGTGGACGTCGAGGGTCTTCGTGTCGCCGACGTAGTCCGCGCCCCACACCCGGTCGATGAGCTGCATACGGGTCAGCACGCGGCCCGCGTTGCGCAGCAGCATCTCCAGGAGGTCGAACTCCTTCAGCGGCAGGTCGACCTTGCCGCCCGCGACCGTCACCACGTGGCGGTCGACGTCCATACGGACCGGGCCGGCCTCCAGGGCCGCCGGGGTGACCTCCTCCGGCTCACCGCGGCGGCGCAGGACCGCGCGGATGCGGGCGACCAGCTCCCGCGAGGAGAAGGGCTTCGTCACGTAGTCGTCGGCTCCTATCTCCAGCCCGACGACCTTGTCGATCTCGCTGTCCTTGGCGGTCACCATGATGACCGGGACGTTCGAGCGGCCGCGCAGCTGACGGCACACCTCGGTGCCGGGCAGCCCCGGAAGCATCAGGTCGAGGAGGACGAGGTCGGCCCCGTTGCGCTCGAACTCGTCGAGACCGTCGGGCCCGGTCGCCGCTACGGCGACTTCGAAGCCCTCCTTGCGAAGCATGTACGACAGGGCGTCGCTGAAGGATTCCTCATCCTCGACGACGAGCACTCGGGTCACGGAAGGACCTCCGGGGCAGGAAGCGGTTCGGTCATGAGATCAGGGGTGAGCGACGAGGCGGGTCGGCGGTCCCGTACGGCGCCCGCCTCGGGCAGCCGCAAGGTGAAGGTGGAGCCCTGGCCCTCGGTGCTCCAGACGGTGACCTCGCCGCCGTGCGAGGCGGCGACGTGCTTGACGATGGCCAGGCCGAGCCCCGTACCGCCGGTGGCGCGGGAACGGGCCGGGTCGACGCGGTAGAAGCGCTCGAAGACGCGCTCCTTGTCCTTGTCGGGGATGCCGATGCCCTGGTCGGTGACGGCTATCTCGATGAGATCGCCGGAGGGGGCGGCGACACGGCGGGCGGCGATGCCCACCCGGGTACGGGCCGGTGAGTAGTTGACCGCGTTCTCGACGAGGTTGCCGAGAGCGGCGGCGAGCTGGCCGCGGCTGCCCCAGACCCGCAGGTCGGCGTCGCCTCCGGAGACCATGGTGATCTGCTTGGTGGAGGCGGGCTGCCGGGAGCGGTCGATCGCCTCGGCGACGAGTTCGTCCACGGACACGGGCTCGGAGTCCTCCAGCGGGTCGTCGTTCTGCACGCGGGAGAGGTCGATGAGCTCCTGTACGAGGTTGGTGAGACGGGTCGCCTCTATCTGCATGCGGCCGGCGAAGCGGGTGACCGCCTCGGGGTCGTCCGAGGCGTCCATGACCGCCTCGGAGAGCAGGGAGAGCGCCCCCGTGGGGGTCTTGAGCTCATGGCTCACGTTGGCGACGAAGTCGCGCCGTACCGCTTCGATACGACGGGCCTCGGTGAGGTCCTCGACCAGGAGCAGCACGAGGCGCGAACCCAGCGGGGCCACCCGGGCGGAGACGGCGAGGGCCTCGCCGCGTCCGGTGCCGCGCCGCGGCAGGTCCAGCTCGACCTGCCGTATCTCCCCGTCGCGGCGGGTGTCGCGGGCCATGTTGAGCATGGGCTCCACGGCCAGCTTCCCGCCCCGGACCAGGCCGAGTGCGTACGCCGCCGAGCTGGCCTTCACCACGGAGTCGCTCTCGTCGAGGACGACCGCGGAGGAGCGCAGCACGGACAGCACGGTGTCGACGCCGGGCGGGAGCACGGCGTCGGTGTGCAGTGAGGTTCGGGTGGGTCTCGCCTGGTCGCGCTCGCTCCAGCGGAACGCCAGCATGGCGATCACGCCGGTGCACACTCCGGCGATCGCGGCCAATGCGGCAACCGCCGCGTTCACGTCCATGCCTCAAGGTTATGCGGGGTGGCGGACACTCTCCCAGCCGTCCGAGTGGCTCCTCGAACAGTCGTCGCCCAGAGTTCACTCCCAGGACCTGGCCGGTTCATTTGTCGCGACCGGGGCAGTGGCGTGCGTAGCCCAGAGTTCACCTTGAGGAAAGTGCCGGTTCACGTGTGCGGGTGGAACCGGACGCGTAGGGGGCCGAACGTGGGAGCGTGGGGGTCCGACGCCCCACCCGGACCCCGGAGCTTTGCGTAGAGAGGGACACCATGCGGGACGCGTACCACGAGGAACTGGATTCGATCGGTGAGAGCCTGGTCGAGATGGCCCGACTCGTCGGGTCGGCGGTCGGACGGGCCACGACGGCGATGCTCGACGCGGATCTCAAGCTCGCGGAGAGCGTGATCGCGGCGGACCAGAAGGTCGACGACCTCCAGCACGACCTGGAGGCCCGGGCGATAGCACTGCTCGCGCGGCAGCAGCCGGTGGCGACCGATCTGCGGATCGTGGTGACCTCGCTGCGCATGAGCGCCGACCTGGAGCGCTCGGGCGACCTGGCGCAGCACGTCGCGAAGCTGGCGCGGCTGCGGTTCCCGGACTCGGCCGTGCCGCGTGACCTGCACGCGACCATCCTGGAGATGGGCCAGCTGGCGCAGCGCCTGATGGCGAAGGCGGCGGAGGTCATCATCACGAAGGACGTCGACCTGGCGCTCCAGCTGGAGCAGGACGACGACGAGATGGACCTGCTGCACCGGACGCTGTTCCAGCACCTGATCGACGACCGCTGGAAGCACGGCATCGAGACGGCGGTCGACGTGACGCTTCTCGGCCGCTACTACGAGCGGTTCGCCGACCACGCGGTCTCGGTCGCGAAGCGGGTCGTCTACCTGGTGACGGGTGAGCACGCGGACGAGCTGCAGGCAGCGGACTCGCCGGTCGAGGGCGCGTAGGCGCGTCGGGGCCCGTCGGGCGGCGCGGGCGCCGATGCGCCGTTGATGCGCCCGTCCGAGTGGGCATGCAATGGGGGGAGGCGATGTGCGCCTCGAAAGGGAGGGACCCCCATGGCCGAATCCCCCATGCCGACCGAATCCGGAGCGGAGGCGCCGCGCGAGGCGGTGTTCCTGCCCGTACTGGGTGCCTGCGGGTGCGGCTCGGGCTGCGGCTGCGGCTGCCAGTCGGGCTCGCCGTGCCAGTGCGGCGGCTGCTCGGGCTGACAGCGAAGGGGTGGGGCGCGGGTGTCCGCACCCCACCCCCCTCCGCCCACGGCCGCGCGCCCCCGGTCGTGGGGCGCGGGCGTCCGCGCCCCACCCCGCGCCCGGCCGCGCGCCCCGTCGTGGGGCGCTCCTCTTCTCCGGCACGTACGCCGACGGTCATCGGTCGCGCGGACGCCGGCGGGTCAGATGTCGAGTACGCCGACGGTCTGGCCGCCGCTGAGCTCCCCGGTCGTACGGAATCCGAGCCGCTGGTAGAAGGCGCCGGGGCCGTCGTCGCCGGGTTCCCAGGTGACGTAGAGGTGCCGCTCGCCGCGCCGCCGCAGCTCGTCGCGTACGGCTTCGACGGCGAAGCGTCCGTACCCCTTGCCCTGGACGTCGGAGGCGATGTTGAGCCGCCAGAGACCGCTGCGGCGGTCGGCGGGGTCCTTCTCCTCGTTCCAGGGGATGTCGAGGAAGGCCATGAGGAAGCCGACGAGCCGGTCGCCGTCGAAGATCAGCCGGGGCCAGGCGGTGTCCCCGTGCGCGTACGCCTCGGCGAGGGAGCGCGAGACCGGGGAGACGTTCTTCTCCTGATGGGGGTGGACCCGCAGGGCGAGGGCGGCGTCGACGGTGGCGGGGGTGACCTTCTCCAGACGGAGGAGTGAGGGTCGGTCGGGGGCCGGGGTGGCGGGAGGCGTGCTCATGATCAGGACCGTAACGATTCCGCTTGATCACCACCGTCGAATTTCCGTGCGGGCAGGATGGCCCCCATGGTTCCCACGACCGCCCGGCTCCGCCGCCGCGCACTCCTCGCCGTCGCCGTACTGTCGGCCCTGCCCGCGCTCGCCGGCTGCGGCGTCGAGTCCGCGGGCGTCACGGGCGTCACCGTGACGGCGGCGGGAGAGCCGGTGGGCGTGGTCCTGGTGTGCCACGACCGGATCGACGCGGCGGTGCTGTACCCGGACGAGCCGGTCACCGACCCGGACGCGGAGGTCACGGCGGAGGCCGTGGAACCGGAATACACGGACTCCTGGTCGGCGGCCACGCCCGTCGAGGACTTCTCGACCTGGCCCCTGACCCTCCCGCCCGGCTCGGACACCGCCACCCTCTTCTGGACACCGGAGGAACCTCCGCGGCCCCTGAAGCCGGGTCGGCTCTACACGCTGTACGGCGCGACCCGGGACAACTCGTGGTCCACGGACCGCCACTCGTTCACCCTGGCCGACCTGGAGCGCCTCACCCCGGACCAGGTCAGCTACACACACGGCGACACGGTCCGCACGACGACCCTCGCGGATTTCCGGGCTCACGCCTGCGACGGCTTCTGACGGCCCGTACGCCTCCGGCCCCCTGCCCGGCGGGAGGCCACGGGCGGGGAACGCCGAAACCCCCTCCCCGCCGGGCGCGGCGGGAAGGGGGCTCGTACGGGGAGATCGTGCGTCAGGGCTACTTCTTGCCCTGGGTCTTGATCCGGCCTGGGGCGCTGTCCGGCTGATGGCCTCTGACCTGCGGTCGAGCGATCGCCTGTTGTCACGCGTGGCCGCCGTTGGTTGCCCTTGCACGGCCCGCAGACGGCCCGGCGGTCGGCTGCTCCCTCACTTGCCGAACAGGTGCGGGACCGGGCAGAGCTCCATGGGTGCTTCCGGCTGATCGGCCCAACGCCACCAGAGCTGTCGGTCTGGGCACAGCCACAGGGCGCGGCAGGTCCGCTTGCAATCGTCTTCCCGGTACATGAGGACTTCATCGGCTGAGCGCACTCGGGGCAGAGGAGAGGACCACTAGACATGCCGCGCACCATACCCAGGGGCCGATGAGCCTGATGGGGTGGTCCCAGAACGCAGAAGCGCCGAAGTCGTCGCTCGTGGCAGGTTGGCCCTATGAGCGAGCCATCACACCCCGGTAACCCGAACAACATCCAAGTGGGCGCCATCTACGAGGACTGCTCGTTCCATCCAGTCCTGTGCACGGCGGTTGATGACGTGGCGGGCGTGGTGCTCAGTGGGATCTCGCTCATCGACGGCAGCTTCCCCCGCTCGTGCGATGCCCTGCACTGCGGGCCTATCCGCATCGGTGTGGAGGAGGTCGTAGCCATCAAGCGAGACCTTGATGGCTACGCCCGCCGGCGAAAGGCTGAGCTGCGAACCGGCGACACCACCTGAACCGTTTGCGGTACCGCGCTGCTGTACGGACGACCTCTTCGTCCCGAAGCAACTCAGGTGAGGGTGCTCCCTTGGGCTGCTGTACCTCTCACCTGTGCTGATGGTCCGCCGGCGTCCGCACTCGTCCGCCGGTGTTCGTGTGCGTTGTCACGCAGATAGACACTCACTGTGGTTGGTCTTCTTGCGCGGGAAGCCTTGATGCGGACGTGCCAAACTGCCAGTACGGTCGACTTGTGATCAACATGAACGTGCGTATAGGCCTGGGAAAACCCATAGCTCGTGCTCAGGTCGGACTGGAGTGGACGGACCTCTTTCCTGCGCTGGACTCGGCGAACTTCCCGATGCTGTGGGCTCTGGACCCTTACGGGGATGCCATCTTCAATGAGCGGCAGGTGCCGTTGCTGCTGGCAGAGCTTGATCGACTGCCTGAAGCCTACGGCGGTGAGTGGGTGGACCAGGCTCGTGAGTTGTGCCAGGTCGTTCAAAGTGGAACACACCGGTTCCTTTGGTTCATCGGTGACTGAACGGTCTTGAAAACCGTCGTGGCAGCGATGTCACCGTGGGTTCAAATCCCACACCCACCGCAGATGAGTGGCCCCTGACCAGCGATTCCGGTCAGGGGCCTACGCGTCTCCCGGTGATTCCGTACCGTGGTTCCCCGTGAGACCCCGTCTGATCGGGCACGCGAGGGGCACGTCTGGGTCAGGCTCGAGACACCAGCTGGATCGTCACCGGTGCCGCTGATTCAAGGTCGATGGTGTCTCCGTCGTCCTCGGAAAGAGCCTCGTCGAGGTAGTCGGCAGGCACGACGACCAGCATCGTGTGAGGGCGGGGAAGCCAGCCCACATCCTGCGGAGGGTCGTAGCGGCCGATGTCGATGATCCGCACCAGCGTCTCAGGTATGCCTACGAGGCAGCTGTCACCGACGTGCAAGTTCCATGGCTCAGGATCAGTCTTGAACAGGCTGATGCTCCATTCCGGGGAGTCAGGCGACATCGCGAAGGCCCTCCGGCCGTTCCACCTGATCTGAGACTGCCGATCGATCTCGGCCCACGGCCATTCAACCGAGGCGTGGAAACGAGACACCTCGGCCACTCGGCCTTCGGCCGGCGGGCAGCTGACTCGCAGAACGTCGCCGACCTGGAAGTCGTGATGCGGTGTGTCCTTGTCCATGGCTGCCCCTGCCGTTACTCGCTCCGAGAGCTGCACCGTACCGACTGCCTCAGCCCCGGCTCTCCCTGGCTTCCATCCCGTCTGCCGTCGACCCACACGCCGTGGAGCGGTCTCAGGTCTGGACGACACGCTCATCAGCCACGGCGAGGCCGGTACCGACGCGGAGCGACCACACCGGCCTCTGCCACTTCGCGGCAGCAGCTGCTCCCCGCCCACCCCTTCCCGGTGGTGCGGTCGCCTCACGCTCCCGTCATCCGTGACGGCGGGGGTACGGCGCCCCGCCTTACTCAGGCCCAGCAGTCGGCCAGCCATGCGCAAGATGCCACCCCTGCCTCGCCGCTAGCCGTCTTTGGTCGCCCCTCTTGGCCGCAGTCGGCAGCGCTCGTGGCTACGCATGCCATGTGACGGTTGCCGTGCTTGAAGGTGTGCCCTCCGCGCGTGAGCACGGGATGCACGCGCTGAGGCACTTCTACGCGTCGGTGCTCCTGGACGCCGGAGAGAACATCAGAGCCCTGGCGGAGTACCTGGGCCACTCCGACCCCGGGCCTGACACTGCGGGTGTATGCCCATCTCATGCCGAGCAGCCGTGAGCGCACGCGAAAAGCCATGGCTGCCGTCTTCGAGGGTGCCTACGCTCCTAGTCGCTGAGGAAGGGAGACGGAGATGACCGACGGCGAGTCCGTCGAGGACTACACGCTGCTCTGCGACGACCCGTCCCACGAAGTGGTGCTCGTCGACTGCGGGCCGCGCGAGACGGACGTGATCCTGGCGCTGCGCAAGCTGACCGGACTGAGCTTGTGGCACAGCCGGGTCCTGGCTCGGCGCGCCCCCGTCATCGTCCTCGAAGGGCTAGGCGACTACGAGGCCCAGTCCGCGGCCTCGGTGCTCCGGAACGCGGGCGCCGAAGCGGAGTGGCGGCAGGAGCCGGAGGCCGGGGTGCGCACGACCCCATCCTCCTGACGGCCCACAGACGGCCCCAGCCCACGAAGAAGCCCCCTCCCAGCGGAGAAACCGCAGGTAGGGGGCTCTTGCGTGGGTAAGAGCTACTTCTTGCCCTGGTTCTTGACCGCCTCGATCGCCGCCGCCGCGGCTTCCGGGTCGAGGTAGGTGCCGCCCGGGTTGAGGGGCTTGAAGTTCTCGTCGAGCTCGTAGGCGAGGGGGATGCCCGTCGGGATGTTGAGGCCCGCGATGGCCTCGTCCGAGATGCCGTCGAGGTGCTTGACCAGGGCGCGGAGGCTGTTGCCGTGGGCGGCGACCAGGACCGTGCGGCCGGTGAGGAGGTCGGGGACGATCGCGTCGTACCAGTACGGGAGCATCCGCTCCACGACGTCCTTCAGGCACTCGGTGCGCGGGCGCAGCTCCGGCGGGATCGTCGCGTAACGCGCGTCGTGCGCCTGGGAGTACTCGCTGTCGTCGGACAGCGGCGGCGGCGGGGTGTCGTACGAGCGGCGCCACAGCATGAACTGCTCCTCGCCGAACTCGGCGAGCGTCTGGGCCTTGTCCTTGCCCTGGAGGGCGCCGTAGTGGCGCTCGTTGAGGCGCCACGAGCGGTGGACCGGGATCCAGTGGCGGTCCGCGGACTCCAGCGCGAGCTGGGCGGTGCGGATGGCGCGCTTCTGGAGGGAGGTGTGCAGCACGTCGGGGAGCAGGCCGGCGTCCTTGAGCAGCTCGCCGCCGCGCGTCGCCTCCTTCTCGCCCTTCGCGGTGAGGTTCACGTCCACCCAACCGGTGAACAGATTCTTCTCGTTCCACTCGCTCTCGCCATGGCGGAGGAGGATCAGCTTGTACGGTGCGTCGGCCATGCGTACGAGCCTAATGGACCTCTGACGATTGACGCGCGTCGTCAATTGGCTGGCGTCCGACACATGAGATGCGTAAGTTACGAGCGCCGGAAGCAGGGCTTACACACACCAAGGGGCCGCCACACATGTCCATCGACTCGCTCAGACGATCAGCCCGGGCGACGGTCTCCGGCTTCCCGCGGGGCTTCTGGTGGCTCTGGCTCTCGACCCTGGTCAACCGGACCGGGGCCTTCGTCCTGACGTTCCTCTCCCTCTACCTGACCGTGGAGCTCGGCCACTCCGCCTGGTTCGCCGGACTCGTCGTCGCCCTCCACGGTCTCGGCGGCGTCGCCGGCTCCCCGCTCGGCGGCACGCTCACCGACCGCTGGGGCCGGCGCCCCACCATGGTCACCATGCACCTCGCGGCCGCCGCCTGCGCCGCCGCCCTCGCCGTCGTCACCAGCGCCTGGGCCATCGCGACGGTCGTCCTCCTCATGGGCGTCGCCATGCAGGCCGTCCGCCCCTCCATCAACGCCACCATCGCCGACATGGTCCCCTCCCACGACGTGCGCCGGGCCTACGCCCTCAACTACTGGGCCCTCAACCTCGGCTTCGCCATCGCCTCCATCGGCGGCGGCGCCGCGATCTTCCTCGGCTACCGCACGCTCTTCGTCGTCGACGCCGTCGCCACCACCCTGTGCGCCGTCATCGTCTTCCTGCGGCTCCCCGAGACCCGCCCCCAGGCGCGTACCGACAAGGCCGGCGAGCCGGTCGTCGAGGCCAAGGTCAGCATGGTCACCGTGCTGCGCGACGCCCCCTTCCGCACCCTCGTCCTCCTCAACCTCCTCGTCTGCCTCGTCTTCACCGCCCCCTGGATCGGCCTCCCCCTCACCATGGCGGACCAGGGCCTCTCGCCCTCCTCCTACGGCGTGGTCATCGCCGTCAACGGCATCGTGATCGTCGGCTTCCAGCTGCTCGTCAACAAGCTGACCGACAAGCGCTCCCCCGTCGTCCTGCTCACCCTCTCCTCCCTCCTCTTCGCCGTCGGCACCGGCGCCACCGCCCTCGCGGGCTCCCCCGTGGCCTTCGCGGCGACCGTGATCGTCTGGACGGTCGGCGAGATGATCCACGTCCCGACGAACGCCGCCGCCACCGCCCGTCTCGCCCCCGAGCACGCCCGGGGCCGCTACCAGGGCGTCATGGGCATGTCCTGGGCCGTCGCCGGCTTCGTCGCCCCGATCGGCGCCGGCGCGCTCGTCGACGGCCCGGGCCCCGACATCCTGTGGGCGGTGACCGCCGCGATCGGCGCCCTCGCCGCCGTCGGCTACCTCACCCGCCTGCGCAAGGCCCTGGCCGACGACGAGGACGGCGTCAGGATGCCGCTGCCCGACCCCCGCGCGACCGGGACCGAGCCCGCCGCGGCCAAGGACGCCCAGGCCCCCGTCGGCTCCTGACCCCCGCTCCCCGCCCTCACCCCGTGCCGTAGGCCGCCCACCGCACCAGGCCGAAGCCCCTTCCCTCCCTGCGCACCTCGGCGGCACCGGCGCCGCCGAAGTGCGCGGGCACGACCAGCTCCCGCTCGTCGGCGGCGCGTTCGAGGATCCGGCGGCGGCTGGTCGCCGCCCGGTCCGCGTCCAGGCAGAAGCAGCTGGCGTGGGAGGGGTCGAGGATCTGCACGGGGCTGTGGAGGAGGTCCCCGACGAAGACCGCCCGGTCCCCGCCGGACGCGAGCCGCAGTACGGCGGAGCCGGGCGTGTGGCCGGGCGCGGACTCCAGGACGAGGTTCTCGTCGACGCGGTGGGACCCGTCCCACAGATCGATCAGCCCCGCGCGGTGCACGGGCGCGACGCTGTCCTCGTAGACGAGCCGGTCCTCCTCGTGGAGGCCGTCGCCGTACGCGTTCCCCGGACCGAAGTGGAAGTCGTCGGCGGCCGGGACGAGGTACCGGGCGTTCGGGAAGGTCGGCACCCACGTGCCCCGGTCGTCCCGGGTGTTCCAGCCGACGTGGTCGGCGTGCAGGTGGGTGTTGACGACGACGTCCACCTCCTCGGGGCGGACCCCCGCCCGCTCCAGAAGGCCGGGGAAGTCCCCCCGCCGCTGGTGGAAGTGCGGCGAGTGCGGCCGCTCGCGCCCGTCGCCGACGCCCGTGTCGACCAGGACGGTCCGGCCGCCGCTGCGCAGTACCCAGGTCTGCAGCGCCATGACCGCGCTGTCGGTGTCCGGTGCCCAGTGGTCCGGCGCGAGCCACTCCTCGTTGGCCCGCCACACGTCGGCCCCGGAGTCGGGGACGAGGCCGCGGGCGGGCGCGAACGGCCCCTGCCACTCGACGATCCGGAGGATCTCGACGTCCCCCAGGACGATGCTCTGTGCGCTCTCGTTGGTCATGAAACCGACCCTAGGGAAGGCCGGTTGAGCCTCTCAATGCGCACAGGGCTCTTCTGGATACGGGAGACGCTCACCGGCCATGCGACCGGGGCGGCTACCCTGCCGCCCATGGACGTGGTCAGCGACGCGATCTCGGCCGTCCGCACCGGGCGGCCCTCCTCCGACCGCGTACGGGTGGGCGGGCGCTGGTGCGCGCGGCTCGAACCGTACGACGGTGCCGGCTTCCACATCGTCCTGAAGGGCGGTTGCTGGCTGCTGCCCGACGGCGGCGCGCCGGTCGCGCTCGGCACGGGAGACGCGGTGCTGCTGCCGCACGGGACGGGGCACGTCATCGCCGACGCGCCCGCCGACGCGGCGACGCTGGCACGGGCGGTGCCCTTCGGCCCGTGGCGGGACGGCGGTCCGCCACGCCCGCCCCTCCCCCCGTTCCCGCCCGGGTCCGGCGGACGCGAGGTGGAGATGCTCTGCGGCAAGTACCGGCTCGACCGCAGCCACGCCCATCCGCTCCTGGCGGAGCTCCCCCCGGTCGTCCACCTGCCGAGCCGGCCCGGCGCGCATCCCGAACTCCGCGCCGCCATCGACCTGCTGGGCGGCGAACTCGACGAGCGGCGGCCAGGCTCGTGCGTCGCGCTGCCCAGCCTGCTCGACCTGCTGCTGGTCTACATGATCCGTTCCTGGCTGGCCGAGGGTACGGCCGGAGTCTGGCCGGCGGTCCTCGGCGACCCGGTGACCGCAGCCGCGCTGCGCGCGCTGCACTCCGACCCGGCCGCCCCGTGGACCACCGACCGGCTCGCGGCCGAGGCGGGGGTCTCCCGGCCCACGCTGGCCCGCCGTTTCACCGCGCTCGTCGGCAGGCCCCCGATGGCGTATCTGACGTGGTGGCGGCTGACCCGCGCCGCCGCCCTGCTCCGGGAGACCGATGATCCACTGGCGGCCGTCGCCCGGCGGGTCGGCTACAGCACGCCGTACGCCCTCTCGCACGCCTTCCGCCGGGAGTTCGGCACGACGCCGGGCCGGTACCGGAGCAGCCGGGACCCCGCCGTCCCCGGCCCGATCACCCGCTGACCCCGGCCGGGTGCCCGCTGACCACGGCCGCGTGGCCGCCATCCCCGGCCGCGTGTCCGCTACCCCCGGCCCAGTGCCCGCTGGGCCTCGTACAGGTTCCGCGGGCGGACCGACCCCGGGGTTCCGTACGCCTCCACGCGCGCGTGGAGGTCGCCCGTGAAGTCCGGGACGTCGGTCTGGTCGAACTCGCGGACCTCACTGATGCCGACCGTCGCGCTGTACGGGGCGATGGTGTCGATCTTCACCAGGCCCGCCCGGCCGTTGGTCACCGTGACGTTCCAGTGGGCGAACCGGGCCCCGTAGAGCGGGCCCGCGGAGGCGTCGCCACCGTGCCGGCCGTTGTTCTCGACCGTGATCTCGGTCCGTACGTTGGCGAAGGGCATGCCCCGGTGGGTGTCGAAGGTGCCCATCTCCATCACCCCGCGCGACCAGACGTTGTGGCTGGACAGGCCCTCGACGTTGATGCCGTGGAGCTGGGTCCCGGCCGGGGCGGGGACGGTGCGGGCGGCGACGCGGAAGTCCTCGACCAGGTTGTCGTGCGCGCCCTCGCGGCAGAAGTACGGGTGGTGGGAGCCGCGTCCCTCCACCCGCGTACGGCGCAGGGTGCAGGCGGAGGCGGCGACGAGCCCGAAGCCGTTGTCGACGTGGCGGACCACCACGTCCTCCGCCCAGCAGTCGTACGCGCACTGGAAGGTGACGCCGTTGTATCCCTGGTCGAGCAGGTGCGGTGACTGCGGGGTCTCCGCCGCCTCCAGGGTCAGGCCCACCACACCCGAGCCGGTGAGCGGCTCCGCCCCGGAGATCAGCCGGGGGTCCCACTCCGGGCGGACGTCGAGCGGAAGGGGCCGTTCGAGGGTCACGGTCCGGCCCCGTACGGAGGTGATCCGTACGGGCCACTCGTAGGGGACGTAGCTGGTCAGCTTCGTCCTCTCGTCCCAGGTGTACGCCTCCGGGCCCGGGCCGCCACCCGCCATGTGCTCCAGGAGCGTGTGGTCGGGGTCGTCGGCGAGGCGGAGGACGACGAGCCGGCCGCGCCGCAGGGCGGAGGGGTCCTCGACGGTGACCGAGTGGTCGCCCCGACGGGCCGGGCGGAGGGCCGTCAGCGTGGTCCACTCGTCGCGACGGTTGCCGGTCCAGCCCTCGAAGGGCCAGGCCCGGTCCCGTATCGCCGCGACGAGGGAGGCGTGCCGGGCGCGGGGGGAGAGCCAGATCAGGCCGCCGGCCCAGGACCAGGAGGACTTGTCGCCGCCGTAGCGGGAGCCGTACGGGCCGATCAGCTCGGTGAGGTTCCGGGTGGCGAGCAGGGTCGTGCGGCCGGAGCCCGCGCCGCGCAGGACGACTCCGCTGTGGCCGATCCGGAGGTAGTCGTCGATCCGGTACGAGCCCGGCGGCAGCAGGACCGTGCCACCGCCGCGCTCCCCCGCCGCCGCGAGGGCCCGGTTGAGGGCGGGCGCGGAGTCGGCCGAGCCGTCGGGGGTGGCCCCGTAGGTGAGCGCGTCCGCCACGACGGGTGGGCGGGGCGCGCGGCGGGCTCCGGCGTGGGCTCCGGCCCGGCCCACGTAGGGGATCTGGGGGTGGGTGTAGGGGGCGGCTTCGAACTCCCGCCAGAGCGCTGCGGGCTGGGCGGGGAGGGCGGGCCGGGAGAAGCCCGTCGTGCCGGCCGCTCCCGCCACGGCCACCGCACCGCCGACGAACTGCCTTCTGTTGAGTGCCATGAACCTGAGCCCTTCATGTACATGAACGGTGTTCAGATCTGCGTTGGGCGTGAGCATGGCAGGCAACGGCGCCGACGGGAAGGGGCCGGTGGCGCGGGGCCGGTGATGAGGGACCGGCGGTGTGGCGAGGGGCCGGTGGGAAGGGACCGGTGGTGAGGGGTTCCGCAGGGGCTCCGCGGGGCTCCGCGGGGCTCCGCGGGAGGATTCCGCCGGGGGGCGGGGCTGCGGGGAGAGGTCAGTCGGCCGGCTTCTCGGGCGGCGGCGTCCGGGTCAGGTTCTTGAACGCGTCGAGGTTCCGGGTCGACTCGCCCCGCGAGACCCGCCACTCGTACTCGCGCCGGATCGCCGAGGCGAACCCCAGCTCCAGGAGGGTGTTGAAATCGCCGTCCGCCGCCTCCAGGACCGAGCCGAGCAGCCGGTCCAGCTCCTCGGGCGTGACCGCGGAGAGCGGCAGCTTGCCGGCGAGATAGACGTCACCGAGGGCGTCGACCGCGTAACTCACCCCGTAGAGCTTGAGGTTGCGTTCGAGCAGCCAGCGGTGGACGCCCGCCTCGTTCTCGTCCGGGTGGCGGATGACGAAGGCGTTGAGGGAGAGCGAGTGGCGGCCGGTGCGCAGCGAGAGCGTCGTGAAGAGCTTGCGCGTGCCGGGGAGTTTGACCACGTAGGAGCCCGGTTCGGGGGACTCCCACTCCAGTTCCGCGTCCTTGAAAGTGTCCTCGACGATCCGTCGGACGTCCTCAGCCTCAGCCATGGTGGGAGCGTACGCGACGGCGGTTCTCCCGCAGCCGATGGTCGTGCACGGCGGCCGTGTACACGTCCGCCGTACCCGAGGCCGCCGTGTCCCAGCCGAACGAGCCGGCGTGCCGGGCCGCCGCCGCGCCCATCGTGGCCGACAGCGACGGATCGGCCACGAAGCGGCCGAGGGCGCGGGCGTAGTCCACCGGATCGTGGCCCTGGACGAGGAAGCCGGTCTCGTCGTCCCGTACGGCCACGGGCAGACCGCCCACCGCCGCCGCGACGACCGGGGTGCCGGCCGCCTGCGCCTCTATGGCGACCAGGCCGAAGGACTCGCTGTACGAAGGCATGACCAGGACGCTCGCCGCGCGGAACCAGTCGGCGAGCCGGTCCTGGCCCACCGGCGGGTGGAAGCGCACGATGTCCGCGATCCCGAGCCGGGCCGCCAGCTTCTGCAGCCCCTCCGGCTTCGCGAGGCCGCTGCCGCTCGGGCCGCCGACCACCGGAACGATCATGCGCGAGCGCAGCGAGGGATCCTGGTCGAGGAGCACCGCCGCGGACCGCAGAAGGATGTCCGGGGCCTTCAGCGGCTGTATACGGCCGGCGAAGACCGGGATGAAGGCGTCCTGCGGCAGCCCGAGCCGGGCGCGGGCGGCGGCGCGGCCGTCGGCGGGGCGGAAGTGGTCGAGGTTGACGCCCGGGTGGACGACCGCGATCTTGCCGGGGTCCGCCTCGTAGAAACGGGCGAGCTCGTCGGCCTCCTCGGCCGTGTTGGCGATCAGCCGGTCGGCGGCCGAGACGATCTGCGTCTCGCCGATCACGCGGGCCGCGGGCTCGGGCGTGTCCCCCTCGGCCAGCGCCGCGTTCTTGACCTTCGCCATGGTGTGCATGGCGTGGACGAGCGGGACGCCCCAGCGCTCGGCGGCGAGCCAGCCGACATGACCGGAGAGCCAGTAGTGGGAGTGGACGAGGTCGTAGTGGCCGGGACGGTGGCCCGCCCACGCCTGCATCACGCCGTGCGTGAAGGCGCAGAGCTGGGCCGGCAGCTCCTCCTTGGCCAGACCCTCGTACGGACCGGCGTCGACGTGCCTGACGAGGACACCGGGGGTCAGCTCGACGACCGGGGGCAGACCGCCGGTCGTGGCCCGGGTGAAGATCTCCACCTCGATGTCGATGGCGGCGAGACGTTTCGCCAGCTCGACGATGTAGACGTTCATACCGCCCGCGTCGCCTGTGCCCGGCTGGTGCAGCGGGGAGGTGTGGACACTGAGCATGGCCACGCGGCGCGGGGTGCGGTTCCGGCCGGGGAGCCGGAGCCTGCTCGGCGCCGGGTGCCGGTGCCGGGTACCGGCGAACCGGGACACGTACTGGCTCACGTCGGCGGTCCTTCCGCTCGAGGGCAGTGTCGTCAGGCATGACGGCGGGAGGACGTGGTGCGCCCTCCGGCTCCGACAACAGCGGAATGCCCTCTTTCATTTCCACCGTGGGGGCCCCTTTGCCAATTAATTACCGGGTGCCCGGTCGGCGGGCGGGCCCTTGGTGGGCAGGGCGCGCGGGTGAAGGGCCCGCGGGTGACGGCGAGGCCCCCGGGCCGCCGCGCTCCCCGGCCGGGGCCCGACCCGCACCCCTTACGCTCTTCGCATGGCCCCGCGCACCACCCGCCCCGTCGGCACCCCGACCCGCGGGACCACCAACCCCAACCGTCTGCGCCGTATGGACCGCTGGATCGCCGCCGTCCACGGACCCGCCCTGCGCCGCTCCCCCGAGCCGCCGCTCGCCGTGGACCTCGGATACGGGGCCGCCCCCTGGACCGCCGTCGAACTCCTCGCCCGGCTGCGGACCGCCGAACCCCGCACCCGCCTCTACGGCATCGAGATCGAACCCGCCCGCGTCGAGGCCGCCAAGCCGTACGAACACGAGGGCCTCTCCTTCCTGCACGGCGGCTTCGAGGTGCCGGTCCCCGGCGAGGTCCACCTCATCCGCGCGGCGAACGTGCTCCGCCAGTACGACGAGGAGCAGGTCGCGGCCGTCTGGAACCGGCTGTGCGGGCGGCTCGCCCCCGGCGGGCTGCTCGTGGAGGGCACCTGCGACGAGATCGGGCGCCGGCACGTGTGGGTGGCGCTCGACCGGAGCGGGCCGCGCACCGTGACCTTCGCGACCCGGCTCGGCTCCCTGGAGCGCCCCTCGGACCTCGCGGAGCGGCTGCCGAAGGCGCTGATCCACCGCAACGTGCCGGGCGAGCCGGTGCACGCGTTCCTGCGGGACTTCGACCGGGCGTGGGCGGCGGCCGCCCCGTACGCCTCGCTCGGCGCGCGGCAGCGGTGGATCCGCGCCGCCCGCGACCTGGCGGCGGACTGGCCGCTGACGGACGGCCCCCGACGGTGGCGCCAGGGCGAGCTGACGGTGCGGTGGGAGGCGCTGGCACCTCGGGGGTGAGGGGGCAGCCCCCCGGTGCGCCGGCTCCTCGGGCGGAGCCGTACCTCCGGCGGAGCCGTACCTCCGGCGGTGGCTCCTCTGGAGGAGCCGTACCCCCGTGGCGCCGACACCTCGGGCGGAGCCGTACCCCCGTGGCGCCGACACCTCGGACGGAGGGCCGCGGCGTCGGCGTCTCAGTGCGAGGCCGCTTCCCCGTTGTGGCCCCGCGGGCCTCGCTTTCCCCAACTCCCGCTGAATTTCCCGTACGCCGGGAACGCCACGCGCACATCGCTCGTCCCCCCTGGGGGGAACAGGCCCGACAGGCCCCGGTTTCCCCTGTCGCTTTGCGGTTTCGCATGGCACTATCGCCAAGGTCACCGCCAAGTTACTGACGGTAAATCAGATGTGGTCACTCGAGGGGGAGCTCGTGAACAGACGCCGCCACGCCACCGCCGCGATCACCGTGATCTGCGCCCTGACCGTGCTGGCCTCTCCCGCACTGACCCTCCAGGCCGCCGCCGCGCCCCTGCCGCCCTCCCCTCCGAAGAAGAGCCTGGAGGAGGTGCGCAAGGAGATGGACACCCTGTACCGGCAGGCCGCGGTCGCCACCGACGCGTACAACCTCGCGGAGGAGAGGACCAAGGAGCAGTCCGCGGAGATCGTCCGGGTCGCCCGGATGATCGTGGAGGGCCGCGAGAAGATCGAGGACCTCAAGGCCAAGGCCGGCGCCGCCGCCCGTGCCCAGTACCGCAACGGCGGACTGCCCGACGGCGCGCGGCTCGTCCTCACGAACGACCCGCAGCTCTTCCTCGACGCCGCCGGACGCCTCAAGGACGGGGCGAAGGCCACCACGGACCTCCTCGGTGAGATGACCCGCACCCAGGCCCAGTTGGACGTCTACGCCAAGGAGGCGGGCGTCAACTGGACGCGGCTGGAGGCCAACCGCGTGCGGCAGGCCGCGGCAAAGAAGGAGATCAACGACAAGATCGCCGCGGCCAAGAAGCTGGAGTCCGAACTCGCCGCCGAGGAGCGGGAGCGGCTGCGGCGCCTTGAGGAGCAGGCGCAGCAGAAGGCCCAGACGACCTGGCTCGGCACCGGTGCCCTCACCGGCCTGACGGCGGACGCGACGCCGGAGGCCGAGAAGGCGATCGCGTACGCCACGGCCCAGATCGGCAAGCCGTACGGGTGGGGGGACGAGGGTCCGCGCGCGTACGACTGCTCGGGCCTGACCCAGAGCGCGTGGGCCTCGGCGGGGCGGCCGATCCCGCGCACCTCGCAGGAGCAGTGGCGCCTGCTGCCCCGCGTGGACATCAAGGACATGAAGCCGGGCGACCTGATCGTCTACTTCAAGGACGCGAGCCACATCGGGATGTACGTCGGCAAGGGCACGATCGTGCACGCGCCGCGTCCGGGCCGGAACATCACGCTCGCGGGGGCGGGCTCGATGGAGATCCTGGGAGTCGTCCGCCCGATGTGACGGAGTCACGTGGGCCGCCCCGCCCGGCGCGAGGACGGAACGACGACGCCGCCGCCGGCGATGCACCGGACCGGACGGCGCCGTACCAAACCGGACCGGACGGCGCCGCACCAGGACGGACCGCGCAGGCACCTGACCGGACCGCACCGAACGTGGGATGCCCCGGCTTCAAGGGGCGGGGACGGCGGCGACGTGACGGAGTCCACGCGCCGAAGCGGAACCGGGAAACCTCACCCGGCGTGACCTTTCTCATTGCCCCGGGGCCGCCCGGTCGGCCCTCCGGGGGCAAGTACCTCCCCTTCCGCGGCATATGCCAACACCGACGCGACCGCCCGCCCCCTGACCACCATTCCGCTGCGCACCGCCCTACCGCTATGGTCCGGGACGGGCGGGGCGCCACCCGGCGCCCTGCGCACCCTCGGGGGGAGGGAAGGAAACCCGGACCGATGCCCGTATCCCCACCGCGGCAGAGAAACGTCTCTGCCGATGCGGGACCCGGCGAAGCCACCGCTACGGACGCCACCGCCATGGACGCCACCGCTATGACAGGCACAGTCACCGGCACCGACCGCACCGATCTCACTCTCCTGGTCGTCGAGGACGACCCGGCGGGTTCCCTCGCCGTGCCCGAACTCCTCGACGCGGCGGACGCCGCCGGCACCCGGGTCCGCATCCGTACCGCCCGCAACCTCACCGAGGCCGAGCGGCTCCTCACCGACGACGTCCACTGTGTCCTCGTCGACCTCTCCCTGCCCGGCCCCCGGGCCGCCGCCGGCGACGACCCGCTCGCCCCGCTGCGGCACATCCTGCGCCTCGCCCCGCGCCACGCCGTCCTCGCCCTCGCGGCCTCCGCCGACGCGGAGCTGGCGGCCGAGGCGGTACGCGTCGGGGCCCAGGACCACCTCTTCCGCGAGGAACTCGACGGGCGCCTGCTCAGCCGGGCCATCCGGTACGCGGTCGAGCGCAAGCGGGCCGACGCCGTCCAGGTCAAGCTGGCCGAATCCCGGCTCAGGGCCCAGGAGAACGCCCGCCTCGAACGCGGCCTGCTCCCCACACCCCTCCTGGAGGGCTCCGACCTGCGGTTCGCCGCCCGCTACCGCCCCGGCCGCTCGCGCGCCCTGCTCGGCGGCGACTTCTACGACACGGTGCGTACGCCCGACGGCACCGTCCACGCCATGATCGGCGACGTCTGCGGGCACGGCCCCGACGAGGCCGCCCTCGGCGTCGAGCTGCGGATCGCGTGGCGGGCCCTGACCTTCGCGGGGCTGTGCGGGGACGAGCTGCTGTCGACGATGCAGCAGGTCCTGGAGCACGAGCGGGAGAGCGAGGAGATCTTCGCGACCCTCTGCACCGTCGACATCGCGCCCGACGGACGCCGGGCGGGCCTGTGCCTGGCCGGCCACCCCTCGCCGCTGATCGCCCGGCAGGGGCGGACGGCCCGGCTGCTGCCGTACGAGGACGGCGGCCCGGCCCTCGGCCTGCTGCCGCGCGCCCGCTGGCCGCGCCGCCAGGTGGAGCTCGGCGGGTCCTGGAGCCTGCTCATGTACACGGACGGACTGATCGAGGGGCGCTCGGCCGGACCCGGCTCGCCGCGGCTCGGCCAGGACGGGATGGTCGCGATGATCAACCGGCAGCTGGCCGCGGGCCTGCGGGGCGAGGAGCTCCTGGAGGCGGCGGTGACGGAGGTCCGGTCGCTGAACGGCGGCGAGCTGACGGACGACGTGGCGGTCCTGGCCCTGGAAAGGGACAGGACCCGGGGCTGAGCCCCGGGTCCCGCTGTCGGTCACTTATTCGATCGGCCACCGGCTTTTGTCGTGGCCCGGCCACGAGTCCTCGTCGTGGCCCCGGCCACCGGCCCCGGCCGTCGTCATCGTGGCCCCGGCCACCGGCCCCGGCCGTCGTCATCGTGGCACCGGCCACCGGCCCCGGCCGTCGTCGACGGGTCGGCCACCTGCCGCCCTCGTCCCGTCGTACGACCGGTCGGCTACCTGCCGCCGTTGTAGGGGCCGTACGGTCCGTCGCTGCTGGAACCGCCGCCCCGGCGACCCCCGCCGCCCGAGACCTGCTGGAGCGCCGGACGGACGTCCACCATGAAGACGATGGCGGCGATCACCCCCGCGATCTGCAGGAACAGCATCGGGAACAGCAGGTTCAGGGCGAGGTTGACGCCCAGGACGATCAGCCAGAACTTCTTCGTCTGCTTCTCGGCGGCGCGGTACGCGTCCTCGCGCGCCAGAGCGGCGAAGACGAGCGCGGCGACGGCGAAGCCGGTGAAGATCAGGAACATCACCAGGGAAAGAAGGGAGTCGAATCCCTCGCGCAACATGCTGAGCACCGCCTAGAGAAGAGAGGGGAAGAGCGCCTCGCGGTCAAGGTACCCGTTCCAACGCCCCGGGTACCCCCTATGGTGCCCGCCCTACTCCTTCTCGGCGGCGACGGTCGCCTTCTTGACGGGCGCCTTGCGGGCGGTGGTCTTCCGGGCGGGCGCCTTCTTGCCCTCGGCGGCGTCGGCGGACCCGTCCGAGGCGGCGGGCGCGTCGGCGGACTCCGCCGTGTCCTCGGCCCTGGTCTCGTCCGGCTCGACGACGACGGCGATCTCGACGATGTCCTCGGCGACCTCGCCACGCCAGGCCTTGACGGCCTCCTCGCCGTGGGCGGCGACCTCCTCGTACTTCTCACGCGCCTTCACGGCGTACTCGGCGGCGACGCCGACTCCGCGCAGGGCGAGGTCCTGGGCCGTCTCACCGAGCTTCTTGAGGTCCGTGTCGAGACCGCCGACGACATCGGCGAACTTCGACTGCACGGTGGCCTGGGCCTCCTTGGCCTGCGCGGTCACCTTCTCCTGCACGACCTTCGGATCGGTGTTCCGTACGGCCTCGATGCGGGCGGGCGCCTCGGCGGCGAGCTGCTCGATGAGGCCCGGCACCTTCCTGGCCTGCTGCGCGACGAGGTCGGCGGTGCCGGCGGCGAAGTAGAGAGGGGTACGCAGTTCGTCGATGATGGCCATGCTGGTGGTCCTCCCGGATGTGGCGTACGAGCGAGTGGCTGGTGCGGCGAGCGGCTAGGTCAGCGGTGGTTCGGCATCGGGCGCGTCGGCGCGCGCCCCGGCGGGCCGGGCGGCGGCCTCGTCGGCCGCTGCCGTGGCCGCTGCCGCGGCGGCCTCGACGACCTCGGTCGCGGCCGCGGCCTCGGCGGCGTTCTCCTTGCGGAAGGAGTCGTAGATCTGGAGCAGCACCTGCTTCTGCCGCTCGTTGATCGAGGGATCGGCCAGGATGACGGCGCGCGTCTCCAGCTCGTCCCGCTCCTTCTCGTCGAGGATCCCGGCCCGTACGTAGAGCGTCTCGGCGGAGATCCGCAGCGCCTTCGCGACCTGCTGCAACACCTCCGCGCTGGGCTTCCGCAGCCCCCGCTCGATCTGGCTCAGGTACGGGTTCGAGACCCCGGCGGCGTCGGCGAGCTGCCGCAGGGACAGCTGGGCGGTCCGCCGCTGCTCGCGGAGGTAGTCACCGAGATTGCCGACGTTGAGCGATGCCATGCTCCGACCATGCCAGCCATTGCTAACTATTGCAAGCACCTGCTTGCAATAGTCGCCCTGCGCGTCCCCGCGTGCCATGCTGGTGGGCGTGACCCTGGAGGACCTGGTCCGGCTGCGCCGGGCGCGGGACGTGATGGACCGCGACTACGCGCTGCCGCTGGACGTTCCCGCGCTGGCCGGCGTCGCCCTCATGTCGACCGGGCACTTCGCCCGCAGCTTCCGTGCCGCTTTCGGCGAGACCCCGTACAGCTATCTCATGACCCGCCGCGTCGAGCGGGCCAAGGCCCTGCTCCGGCGGGGCGACCTGAGTGTGACGGACGTCTGCTTCGCCGTCGGGTGCACCTCGCTCGGGTCGTTCAGCACCCGCTTCACCGAGCTCGTCGGCGAGACCCCGTCCGCCTACCGGGCCCGCCGCCACGAGGACGGCGCCGCCATCCCCGCGTGCGTCGCCAAGATCCGTACCCGGCCGGTCCGAAAGCCCTGACCGGAGCCCCGCGCCGGAGTCCCTGGACCGGAGTCCCTGGACCGGAGCGCCGGGCCACGAGCCCCGGGCCGTGGAAGCGGCGGCCGGGCGCCGCCACCCATCGGTCAGGATCGGAGAAGCGGATTCCCGCGCCCGGCCGTAGCGTCGACCGCATGAACGTCAAGCTCTCGCAGTGCTTCATCGCAGTCGACGACCACGACAAGGCCCTCGCCTTCTACCGCGACGCCCTCGGTCTCGAAGTGCGCAACGACGTCGGTTTCGAGGGGATGCGCTGGGTGACCGTCGGGTCGCCCGCGCAGCCGGACGTGGAGATCGTCCTCGAACCGCCGCTCGCCGACCCGAACGCCTCCCCCGCCGACCGCCAGGCCGTGGCCGAACTCCTCGCCAAGGGCATGCTGCGGGGCGTGATCTTCTCCACCGAGGACGTCGACGCCACCTTCGAGCAGGTCCGGACGGCCGGCGGCGAGGTCCTCCAGGAGCCGGTCGACCAGCCGTACGGCGTGCGCGACTGCGCCTTCCGCGACCCGGCCGGCAACATGCTCCGGTTCACCCAGCCCCGCGCGACGTGACCGTCCCGACCGAAGCGGTCGAACCGACCCGGCCGACCTGCCCGACGACCGTCCCGACCGAAGCGGTCGAACCGACCCGGCCGACCTGCCCGACCTGACCGACCGGACCGTCGACCGCGCCGTCGCCAGGGCACCGACCGGACCCGTCCGACCACCCCCGCGCGGGCCGAACCTCCCCCTCGCCCCTCCCTGTCGACCGACCGCGTGCCAGCATGGGTCCGACGTCAACGGGGAGGGCAGGCATGCCGGTTGAGCGCGTCCGCTGGGACGTACCGTACGCCGAGAGGGACACGGCCGAGCACGGCCGGGCGCCGTGGGATCCGCCCGCCCGCGCGACCGGGCCCCGCCCCTCCGCCCCCGCGACCGGCGGGCGGGCGTGGTGAGCGCCCGGCGCCGCGCGGAGGTCCTCGACGAGACGGGCAGCCCGGGGCCCCGGCGGTTCTCCGGCCCCGCGACCGGGGACGAGCGGAGCATGCTCGCCGGGTTCCTGGCCGACCAGCGCGCGACGCTCGTGCTGAAGTGCGCGGGCCTGGAAGGGGCACGGGAGGGCGAGTTGGCCCGGCGGTCCGTCGAGCCGTCCACGCTGTCGCTGCTCGGCCTGGTCCGGCACCTCACCGACGTCGAACGCCGCTGGTTCCGGAAGGTGCTGGCCGGGCAGGACGACGCCGGTCCGCTCTGGTCCTCGGCGGAGGACCCGGACGGGGACTTCGACGGCGCGGCGCCCGACGCGGCCTCCGTCGCCACGGCCTGGGAGGCGTGGCGGGAGGCGGTCGACTTCGCCGAGCGCTTCGCGGCCGGGGCGCCGGACCTGGACGTGTCGGGTCACGACGACTGGCGCGGCACGGTCTCGCTGCGCTGGGTCCTGGTCCACATGATCGAGGAGTACGCCCGCCACAACGGCCACGCTGACCTCCTGCGGGAACGCATCGACGGCACCAGAGGCATCTGACCCACCACGTCCGGGCACCCTGCCCCTTCGCCCTCCGGCGCCCTCAGTTCCCCCGCTCCTCCGCCCAGAGGGCGAGCCGCTCGTAGTCCGCTCCGGTGAGTCCGCGGCGGGGGTCGACCCGGTGCAGCAGCGCCCGGCCGGGGTGGTGGGCGGCGACCCAGTCACGGTCGGCCGCGCCGATCTCGTCGTCCACCCAGGCGAACGGCCGCCCGCCGGCCCACGCCAGGAGCGCCGGCGTCTTCCAGTGCGGCCCCGCCACGGATCCGGTACCCACGGCCCCGGGCCCGGCACCCAGCGCACCGAACCCGCCGTGCGCCGACCCGGACCCCGTACCCACCGCCCCGGCCCCGTCGCCCGCCGGCCCGGGCTCCTCGTCCGGCCACCTCACCCACGGCAGTGGGGGCAGGCCGAGGCGCGGGGCGATCCAGGCGTTCGCGTCGTCCTCCCAGGTCGTCGCCCACACCAGTTCGTACGTCAGGGCCGCGAGCCGCGGCCCCTGTGCGGGGTCCAGCCGTGCGAGGAGCGGGCTCACGGACGCGGGCGGCGCGGGCGGGTACGTCGGGTACGCGCCGCCGCTCGCCCCGAAGGGGATCAACGGCCCGTCGACGTCCAGGAAGAGGAGCGGGATGGTCATGGCCTCATCGTGGCCGCACCCGTCCCCCACTCGTCCACTTCGCGATAATCCGCGACGGATCGATCCTCGTTACCCTGGGAACCATGACAGCCATGGCGCCCACCCGCACCGAGCCCGACCTCTCCTACCTCCTCGACCACACCAGTCATGTCCTGCGGACCCGGATGGCCGCCGAGCTCGGCGCGATCGGGCTCACCGCGCGGATGCACTGCGTCCTCGTCCACGCCCTGGAGGAGGAGCGCACACAGGCGCAGCTCGCGGAGATCGGCGACATGGACAAGACCACCATGGTGGTCACCGTCGACGCCCTGGAGAAGGCCGGGCTCGCCGAGCGCCGCCCGTCGAGCACCGACCGGCGGGCGCGGATCATCGCCGTGACCGAGGAGGGGGCGAAGGTCGCCGGGGAGAGTCAGAAGATCGTCGACGGTGTGCACGAGAGCGCCCTCGCCTCCCTCCCCGAGGACGAGCGCACCGTCCTCCTGCGCGCCCTGAACCGCCTGGTCACCGGCCATCTGGAGACCCCGGTCGAGGGCCCGCGACCGGCCCGCCGGGCCCGGCAGCGCGGCTGACCAGGGCCCGGCAACGCGGCCGACCCGAGCCCGGCGGCGCGGCTGCCCCCGGATGACGCCCAAGCCGTCCCGTAAAAAATAGTCTGCAACAAAACCTTCTGCTAATGTCACTCCTGTCGGCCTCCCCGGAACAGGAGTGACCCCGCATGCCCAGATCCATTCGCCCCACCCGCCCCGCCCGCGCCACCGCCCCCTCCCCGCGGCTCGCCCTCGGCGTCCTCGCCACCGGCATGCTCATGACGATCCTCGACGGCAGCATCGTCACCGTCGCGATGCCCGCCATCCAGAGCGACCTCGGGTTCACCCCCGTCGGCCTCAGCTGGGTCGTGAACGCCTACCTCATCGCCTTCGGCTCGCTCCTCCTCCTCTCCGGCCGCCTCGGCGACCTGATCGGCCGCAAGCGGATGTTCCTCGCGGGAACCGGCCTCTTCACCGCCGCCTCGCTCCTCGCCGGGGTCGCCGCCTCGCCCGGCGTCCTCATCGCCGCCCGCTTCCTCCAGGGCGTCGGCAGCGCGATGTCCTCCGCCGTCGGCCTCGGCATCCTCGTCACGCTCTTCACCGTGCCTCGCGAACGCTCCCGCGCCATCGCCGTGTTCAGCTTCACGGGCGCCGCCGGCGCCTCGCTCGGCCAGGTCCTCGGCGGTGTCCTCACCGACGCCCTCACCTGGAACTGGATCTTCTTCATCAACCTGCCGATCGGCGCCGCCACCCTCCTCGTGGCCCTCCGCGCCCTCCCCTCCGACCGCGGTCTCGGCCTCCGGGCCGGCGCCGACGTCATCGGCGCGTTCCTGGTCACCGCCGGTCTCATGACCGGGATCTACGCGGTCGTCAAGATCGATGAGTACGGGGCCGGTTCGGCGCACACCCTCGGCCTCGGGGCCCTCGCGCTCGCCCTCCTCGCCGGTTTCCTCGTCCGCCAGGCGAGGACCGCGAACCCGCTCATGCCCCTGCGGATCCTCCGCTCGCGCAGCGTCGCCGGCGCCAACACCGTCCAGATGCTGATGGTCGCCGCGCTCTTCTCCTTCCAGATCCTCGTCGCCCTCTACCTGCAGAAGGTCCTCGGCTACGGAGCCGCCGGGACCGGCCTCGCGATGCTGCCCGCCGCCGCCGTCATCGGCGCCGTCTCGCTCGGCGTCTCGGCCCGGCTCATCGCCCGCTTCGGTGAGCGGAACGTCCTGATCACCGGGCTCCTGCTGCTCGTCGGCGTCCTCGGCCTGCTGACCCGCGTCCCCGTCCACGCCTCGTACGTCACCGACCTGCTCCCCGTGATGCTGCTGGCCGCCGGATTCGGCCTGGCGCTGCCCGCCCTCACCTCGCTCGCCATGTCCGGGGCCGAGGAGAAGGACGCGGGCCTGGCCTCCGGCCTCTTCAACACCACCCAGCAGATCGGCATGGCGCTCGGCGTCGCGGTCCTCTCCACGCTCGCCGCCGCCCGCACCGGGACCCTCGCCGCCGCCGGCCGGCCCGCCCCCGAGGCCCTGACCGGCGGCTACCACCTGGCCTTCGCCGTCGGCGCCGGTCTCCTCCTCGTCGCCCTGGCCATCGCCGTCACCGTCCTGCGGCGCTCCACCGCCCACCGGCCGGAGGCACAGGAGCTGCCGGAGCCCGCGAAGGCCCCGGCGACAATGACCCCATGAGAGCCGACCGACTCGTCGCCGCCCTGCTCTACCTCCAGACCAGGCAACGGGTCACCGCCGCCGAACTCGCCGCCGAACTGGGCGTGTCCGAGCGCACCGCACGCCGGGATCTCGAAGCGCTCGCGAGCGCCGGGATCCCGGTGTTCTCCCAGGCGGGCCAGGGCGGCGGCTGGTCCCTCGTCGGCGGTGCGCGTACCGACCTGACCGGTCTGACCGCCCCGGAGATCCGCGGCCTCTTCCTCCTGGCCGGCCCCGACTCCGACGCGAGCCCGCAGACCAGGACCGCCCTGCGGAAGCTCGTACGGGCCCTGCCCCCGCCCCTCCGGGAAGGCGCCGAGGCCGCCGCCCGCGCCGGGGTCTCCGACGGCGCGGACTGGACGGGGACGGAGACGGAGGAGGCCCTGCTCGCACCGGTCCAACGGGCGGTGGTCGAGGCCAGGGAGGTCAGGATCGGGTACGCGCGGCCCGGCCGGGAGCCCCGCGAGCGGACCGTCAGCCCGCTGGGGATCGCCGCGAAGTCGGGGGTCCGCTACCTCGTGGCGGACACGGAGCACGGCCTGCGGACCTTCCGGATCGGCCGGGTCACCTCCGTGACCGAGACCGGCGCCCCCGCCGTACGGCCCGAGGGCTTCCACCTGCCCACCGCGTGGCGGGCGCTCGCCGCCCGGATGGAGGACCGGATGGTCGCGGCGACGGTACGCGGCCGGGCCGCACCCGGCACGGAGGCGGTCCTGGAGGGCCTGCTCGGAGGGCGGATACGGTACGGGGAGCGCGCCCCGGACGGCTGGACGGCCATCGAGGCCGACGGCCCCTCCCCCGAGGTGATCGCCGCCCGACTGGCCGGCCTCGGCGCCCGCGTGGAGCTCCTCGACCCGCCCGAGGCCCGGGCCGCCCTCGCCCGCGTCGGCGCCGAACTCACCGCGCTGTACGGGGAGACCGCCGGACCGTGACCCCCGCTCGCGCGTCACCCGGGCCCCGGCCCCAGCCACTCCGGCAGCTCCCCGTACTGGCTCACAGCGCGGGGAAGCCGGTGCGGAGGGATCAGTACGGGAGCCCGTCCCGCAGCAGACGGAAGGCCAGCCCGCCTCGGCGACCGCGTCCGCCTCCACCGCGTCCGCGGTCTCCCCGCCCGCGATCCGGGCCGCGTTCTCCTCCGCGAGGACCCGGAGCACGGTCACGATCTGCCCGGCGGCGAGCCGCGCTTCCGGCCCGGCGACGGCCGCCGGCCCCTCCGCGTCACCCGCGAGGGCGGCCGCGAGGGCCGCCTCGGCCCGCACCCGGTAGGCGTGGAGCCGGCCGACCAGTGCCGGTGTGCCGTACAGGAGCCGCAGGTACGCCAGGACCGACGGGTGGTCGCTGAGACCGGTGACCGGGTCGCGCCGGGCGAGCCCGTCGAGCAGGTGCGCGTACAGCGCGTCGAGGGGCGCCGTGCCCGCCCTGCGCCCTTCGGTCACCACCCGGGCCGACTCGTCCTCGTGATCGGCGAACCGGTGGAGAACGAGGTCCTCCTTGGCGGGGAAGTACCGGAAGAGGGTCGGCTTCGAGACCCCGGCGGCGGCGGCCACCTCCGCGACCGAGACACCGTCGAAGCCCCGCTCCAGGAAGAGCGCGACGGCCGCGTCCGACAGGGCCTGCCGGGTGCGCGCCTTCTTCCGCTCGCGCAGCCCGGGAACGGGGGCGGCGAGAGCGGGGGCGCGGGCGGCGGATTCGCGGGCGCCGGAAGCGGGAGCCGCTGAGTCGGGAGCGGCGGGGCCGCTGGGTCGGGTCACGAGGAACGTCCTTCCACCAGCACCGCGACCCCGTCCAGGATGCGGTCGAGACCGAAACGGAACTCGGTCTCGGGGTCGTCCGCGACGTCCAGCACCCCCGACTCCAGCAGCCGCGCCACCGCCGGATACCTCTCCGGGTCCGCGAGCCGCCGCAGGGTGTGGCCGTAGCGGGCCAGCACCTCGCCCGCGTCCGTACCGCCGGCCGCGATCGTGGCGGCGAGATCGGCCGTGATCAAGGCCTCGTTCTTCACGAAGCCGCCGACCAGCAGGGTCACCGAGATCTTGGCGCCCTCGTCGAGACCGGCGCCCTCCAGGGCGACGAGGGCCTTCTCCCACCAGGCGACCATGTGCGGGGTCGCGGGCGGCCCGGAGACCGGGATCCGCAGCATCCAGAGGTTGCGGTGGTAGACCTCGCGCAGCGCCCAGGCCCAGGCCTCCATCGCCTCGCGCCAGCCGGTGCCGGGCGGGAAGAGCTCGGGCGGGGCGCCCGTGGCGGCCTCCTGCATGAGGACGTACAGCTCGCTCTTGGCGGAGACGTACCGGTAGAGCGACATCGGCGAGGAGCCCAGCTCCTTGGCGACCCGGCCCATGGAGACGGCGTCGAGCCCCTCGGCGGAGGCGAGGGAGACGGCCGCCCCGACGATCCGGTCCAGCGTCAGGCCCGGTTTCGGCCCCTTCGAGGGGCGCTCCCGCAGCCCCCACGCCGCCTCGATGCTGGGCGGCAGGAAGGTCCCGCCGCCGCCCCCGCTCCCGCCGCCGTCCGCGCCGTTCCCGCCGTCGTCGCCCGCCATGACCCGCCGCCTCCGCACCTCACCCGCTGTCCACGCTTGACGCCCATCCTAGTAATGCGTAACCCTTACACAGTAACGCGTATGCCATACGCAGTGCTGATCCCGCCACGACCTCCACCGGCCCAGGGAGTCCGCCCATGTCACCTCCGGCAGTCGAAGCCACCGGCCTCACCAAGACCTACGGGGGCGTCCGCGTCCTCGACGCGCTCGACCTCCACGTCGCACCCGGTACCGTCTTCGCCCTCCTCGGCCCCAACGGCGCCGGGAAGACCACCACCGTCCGCATCCTCGCCACCCTCACCAGGCCCGACGCCGGGCACGCGCGCGTGGCCGGGCACGACGTCGTGACCGCGCGCTCCCGGGTCCGCCGCGCGATCAGCCTCACCGGACAGTTCGCCGCCGTCGACGAGACCCAGACCGGTGCCGAGAACCTGTGGACGGCGGCCCGGCTCTCCGGCCTCTCCCGCCCGGCGGCCGCCCGGCACGCCGCCGAACTCCTCGAACGGTTCGGCCTCACCGAGGCCGGCGGCCGTCTGGCGAGGACGTACTCGGGCGGCATGCGCCGCCGCCTCGACCTCGCCGCCGGCCTCGTCCGCGATCCCGGCGCGACCCGGGTGATGTTCCTCGACGAACCGACCACCGGGCTCGACCCGCGCAGCCGCCAGGAGCTGTGGGAGGTGGTCCGCGAACTCTCCGCCGAAGGCACGACGGTCTTCCTGACCACCCAGTACCTGGAGGAGGCCGACCGGCTCGCCGACCGCGTCGCGGTCCTCGGCAGGGGCCGCGCCCTCGCCGAGGGCACCCCCACCGGACTCAAGGCCCGGTACGCCACCCACCGGCTCGACCTCGTCGCACACGACCCGGAGAGCTACCTGCGCCTCACCGCCGAGGCCGGAGCCATGGCCCGGACAGCCGCCACGGACCCCGCCGTGACCCACGAACCCGGGACCCGCACGCTCGGCGTCCCCACCGACGGCAGCGCCGCCCACGTACGCGCGCTGCTCGACGCGCTCGACCCCCGGCGCCGGGACATCGCCCGCTTCACCCTGCACACGGCCACGCTCGACGACGTCTTCCTGACCCTCACCGCCGACCAGGAGCCCCGCCATGTCTGACAGCCTCACGGCCGGCGTCTCCGGCAGCGCCACGGGCAGCGCCACGGGCAGCGCCACGGACAGGCCCGCCGGCAGTCCCACCGGCGGCTCCGCGAGCGGCCTCACCGGCGGCCTCACCACCGGGTTCACCGCCGCGAGCACCCTCGCCGGGCGCGGCATCCGGATCAGCCGCCGCAACCTCGACGCCGTCATCACCTCGATGATGATGCCGATCATGCTGATGCTGGTCTTCGTCTACTTCTTCGGCGGGGCCATCGACACCGGCACCCGGTACGTCACCTACGTCGTCCCCGGCGTCCTGGTCCTCTGCGCCGGATTCGGCGCGGCGAGCACCGCCGTCACCGTCAGCGAGGACATGCGGCGCGGGGTCGTCGACCGCTTCCGCACGCTCGACGTCGGCGGAACGCCGTTCCTCGCCGGACACGTCGCCGCCACCGTCACCCGCAACGCGCTCTCCACGACCCTCGTCCTCGGCGCGGCCTTCGCCATCGGCTTCCGCCCGACCGCCACACCCGGCGGCTGGCTCGCCGCGATCGGGCTGCTGCTCGCCTGGATCACCGCCGTCTCCTGGCTGTCGGCGGCCCTCGGACTCGTCACCAGGACGGCGGAGGCCGCCGGAGCGATCACCTTCTTCATGATGTTCCTGCCGTACCCGAGCAGCGCGTTCGTGCCGATCGACACCATGCCGAGCTGGCTGCACGGCTTCGCCGAGCACCAGCCGGTGACCCCGCTCATCGAGTCGATGCGCGGCCTGCTGCTGGACCGGCCGGTCGGCGACTCCCCGTGGACCGCCCTGGGCTGGTGCGCGGCCCTGCTGACCCTGGCGCTCGCCGCCTCCCACCTCCTCTTCCGCCTCCGGACCCGCTGACCTCCGTACGGAAGCCGGCGCGAAGGTCAGAAGATGTCGGGCGAGAAGGGCCGCAGCGGGGTGCGGAACAGCAGGTCGGCGCGGGCCGCCGCACCCGCCGTCAGCTCGTCGACGCGCCCGAGCCGACCGAGCCGTACCGCCGACTCGTCCCCGAAGGCGAGGACGCCCAACTCGGCGATGTCGAAGGCGAGATCGGCGGACTCGGTGGTACGGACACAGGAGACGCCGTCCGGGGAGGCGTCCAGGCGGTAGCGCCCACCGGCGAACCCGTCGCCGTCCCGCAGATCGAGCACGAGCCCGTCCGCCACCGGGTACGTCCGGCTCTCCAGGACCCGGACGACGTCCAGGACCCGGACCCACAGCATGTCCACATGGGTCAGCGTCCGCGCGGCGCGCGGGTCCGGCAGCAGCATCGGCAGCGGGTCGTCGGGCGCCCGGTAGCCGGAGCGGACGGTGGCGATCCAGTCGACGGAGCAGAGGTAGAGCCACAGGGCGCGCTCGGCGGCCGGGGTGAAGGCGATCAGGTCCCGCACGGTCGCCGTGTTCACGGGCTGCTTGGCGTCGTCCCACTTGTCGTCGGCCGTGTAGGACACGTACCCCTCGACCTCGCCGGACTCCCCGCGGTACAGCGCGTAGTACGGCTCCCGCCACGGCTCGCCCTGCGCGCCGAGTCCGGTGCCCACGTCCCAGCCTCGGGTGGTGCGGTCGGTCACCCCGGCGCGGACGCCCGCGAGCCGGCGGTGCACCTCGGGCCCGACCTCGCGGATCTCCTCGGCGTCGGTCAGGTCGATCCGGCCGCCGCCCTCCGGCCGTCCCGAGCGGCGCGGGTCGAGCCCGGCGCGGCGCACGTCCACGCTCCACTCGGTGCTCCAGCTCGCCGCGCCGAAACCGAACCGTCCGTAGATCGGGTACTCGGCGGCGATCAGGGTCGCGATCGCGTCGCCCCGTTCCCTCGCGGCGGCCAGGTCCTCGGACATCATCCGGCTGAGCAGCCCGCGCCTGCGGTGCGTCGGGGAGACGGTGACCTGGGTGATCGCGTCGGCGGTGACACCGCCGCCGCCGACCGTGCTGACCTCCTGCCGGAACGAGCGGAAGGTGGCGACGATCCGGCCCCGGTCGAAGGCCCCGAGCGTCCGCCCGAGGTCGACGTGGGGCAGCCGGTCGGCGATCTCCTCCTCGGACACGACGGGCGGGCGCAGGAACCCGGTACGCAGGGCCCGGTTCCAGTCGGGGAACTCGGACTGCGTCACCGCGCGTACGTCGACAGTCATCCCTCGACCCTACGCACGGCCCGCACGCACCCGCACGCGAGTTTCCGGGTGCCGCGCCTCAGGCCAGCAGGTCGTCGACCTGCGCCTCGCCCTCCCGGTAGCGGCGGGCGATCTCCGCGCTGCAGTCGTCGGCGGTCCGCTGGAGGTGCTGGCGGCGCCGGGAGACCTGCTGCTCGTACCCGGCGAGCCGTCCCATCGCCGTGTGCAGCTCGTCGTCCGTGCGGGCCGTCAGGTCCGACAGCTCGACCTCCGACAGCATCTCGGCCGCGAGCCGCCGGTACTCCTCGCTGCGCGGCGTCGACAGCGTCACGTGCCGGGCAGAGGTGCGGTGCCGCGAGGGCACGTCGGCGAGGATCTCGGAGAGCCGGTCGAGGACCGGGGCCTCCGGGTCGGTCCGCCGCGCCAGCTCGGCCCGGAGGATGTCGATCCGGCCCTGGAGCATCCGCCGTACGTAACTCAGGTCCGCCTCGTCGCTCTGGGCGTCCCGGCGCAGCCCGCGCAGCTCGGGCAGGCGCAGCGCGCCGAGCTCCGGCCGGGGCCGGTCCGGCAGCGCCGGTTCGGCGGTGCGCTGCACGGGTGGGCGGGTGCCCGGGCCTCCGCCCGGTCCACCGCCCCGGGTTCCGGCGCGGATCAGCGGTACGGGACCGGACGGCGTCGGCCCGGTGCCAGGTGCACTCATGAGAATCGTCCCCTCGACCGGTGCGGAGCCGCACCGCCTGACACGCATGGTGCCACTCCTGCACGGGCACGTGCAGGCGCTCTGCACCCGTTCGGCCCCTCATCCGTCGGACTGGGGGTCTCTCGGTAGGTTGGGGCGCATGCGAGCTGTGGTGCAGAGGGTCGACGGCGCGAGCGTCGTCGTCGCAGGGGAGACCGTCGGTGAGATCACCGGCGAGGGGTTGTGCGTGCTGGTCGGGGTGACCCATGACGACACCCCGGAGAAGGCTGCCCGATTGGCCAGAAAACTCTGGTCCGTCCGGGTACTGGACGACGAGAAGTCGTGCTCCGACGTGAACGCGCCGCTGCTCGTGATCTCTCAGTTCACGCTCTACGGCGACGCCCGCAAGGGCCGCCGCCCCACCTGGAACGCGGCCGCGCCGGGCCCGGTCGCCGAACCCCTGGTCGACGAGGTGGTGGCCCGGCTGCGCGAACTGGGCGCCCACGTGGAGACGGGCCGCTTCGGAGCGGACATGCGCGTCTCCCTCACGAACCACGGCCCGTTCACGGTGCTGCTGGAGGTCTGACGCCACGGCCGCCGCCGAACGCCCGGCGCAGCTGCCCGTGGTCCGGCCGCCGGGCGGCCGGGCGGCCGGGCCATCCAGCGGAGTCCTACGGCTCGACGACGGTCTCCTGCGCCGCGGCCGTCGTACCGGCGATCAGCGGGGCGTCCACCGGGACGTTCCGCTTCACCAGGGCCAGGGCGATCGGACCCAGCTCGTGGTGGCGGACGGCGCTCGTCACGAAACCGAGCTGGCGGCCCTCCTCCCCGTCGGCCGCGAGCCGCAGCGGGGTGCCGTGCGGGGGCAGCAGGACCTCGCTGCCGTCCAGGTGCAGGAAGACCAGGCGGCGCGGCGGCTTCCCCAGGTTCTGCACCCGGGCGACGGTCTCCTGGCCCCGGTAGCAGCCCTTCTGGAGGTGGACGGCGCTGCCGATGAGGCCGACCTCGTGCGGGATGGTCCGGTGGTCGGTCTCGAAGCCGAGCCGCGGCCGGTGCCCCTCGACGCGCAGCGCCTCGTACGCCAGCATCCCGGCGGCCGGCCCGTGCGAGCCGGCGAAGGACTCCAGGTCGGCACGGGGCAGGAACAGGTCGCGGCCGTACGGGGTCTCCCGTACGACGGCACCCTCGGGGATCTCGGCGATGGAGCCGGCCGGGAGGTGGACGACCGCGATGTCGTCCGTACGGTCGGCGACCTCGACCCGGTAGAAGAACTTCATCGACTCCAGGTACGCGACGAGCTCCTCCCGCGTCCCCGGCTCGACGTGCGCCCACACCGTCTCGCCGTCGTCGACGAGGTACAGGGCGTGCTCGATGTGCCCGTTCGCGGAGAGCACCAGCGCCTCGGTGGCCTGTCCGGGCGCCAGATCGGTCATGTGCTGGGTGACGAGCAGGTGGAGCCAGCTCAGCCGGTCGTCGCCGGTGACGGCGACGACACCGCGGTGTGAGAGGTCGACGAAACCGAGTCCGTCGGCGAGGGAACGCTGCTCGCGGAACAGGTCGCCGTAGTGCGCGGCGACACCTTCGTCGCGGCCTTCCGCGGCGACGGCGCCGGGAAGGGACAGCAGAGGGCTGGTCGTGGAATGTCGCTGCATGGGGAAAGCCTACGACTCGGAGTCCAGGGCCTTCCGGGTGCAGTCCCCGCACCGGCCGAAGATGGCGAAGTGCTTCATGTCCGTCTCGAAGCCGAAGGCCTCACGGAGCTTCCCGGTGAACTCGGCGGCCACCTCGACGTCCGCCTCGATCACCTCGGAGCAGTCCCGGCAGACCAGGTGCAGATGGTGGTGCCGGTCGGCGAGGTGGTACGTCGGAGCCCCGTGCCCCAGATGGGCGTGGCTCACCAGGCCGAGCTCCTCCAGGAGCTCCAGGGTCCGGTAGACGGTGGAGATGTTCACCCCGGACGCGGTCCTGCGGACCTCGACGAGGATGTCGTCGGGCGTCGCGTGCTCCAGCGCGTCGACGGCCTCCAGGACGAGCTGACGCTGCGGCGTCAGCCGGTAACCGCGCTGCCGCAGGTCGCTTTTCCAGTCGGTGCTCACCACGCCCTCCAGTGTAGGAGGGCGCGGCGCGCGGCCCCAGGTCCTAGCGGAAGAAGGCGATGCCGTCGTCCGGCATGTCGGGCAGGTTGCGGGCCATCTCCGCGACCTCCTCCGGCGTCACGACCTTCTTCAGGTGCGCCGACATGTACGGCCGCAGCGGGACCTCGGGGGTCGCCTTCTCGCCCACCCACATGAGGTCGCTCTTGACGTAGCCGTACAGGCGCTTGCCACCGGAGTACGGGCCCGAGGCCGCGGTGCGGGCGACGGCGTCCGTCGCCAGGTCGATCTGCGGCTTCTGGTCGGCGAGCTCGCCGTACCAGATCTCGACGATGCCCTGGTCACGGACCATGACGACCTCGACCTTGCGGTCCTTGTCGATGCGCCAGTAGCCGCTCTCGCTCTCCAGCGGACGGACCTTGTTGCCCTCGGCGTCGAGGACCCACGAGTGGGACGTGTACTCGAGGAAGTCCCGGCCGTCGTGGCTGAACGTCACGGACTGGCCGAAGTTGCACTTCTCGGCACCGGGGAAGTCGGAGACACCCGCGCCCTCCCACGTACCGAGCAGGAACGCGAGGGGGACGAGGTCCGGATTGAGGTCGGACGGGATCTCGATCATGAGCAGCTCTGGCGTTCTCTAGAAGTGGTTAGCGCTGGCCCTGGTACAGCTTCTTCACGACCAGTCCGGTGAAGGCGAGCACGCCCACGGCGACCAGGACCAGCAGCGTTTCGAAGAAAATGATCACAGGGTGCTCCTCGACTGAGCGGTGAAGGCGTAACGGGCCGGACCCCAGCTTAGTGGGCGGGGGTCCGGCCCACTCGGTGAGGTGGGTCTCGCGCGCTGCGGTCAGCCGAGCAGCTGCGCCTGGAGGGCGACGGTCTGCTGGAAGGGCACGGCCAGAGCCTCACCCTTGCGGGTCTGGGCGACGAGCGCGAGCGTGTCGCCTGCCGTGATGTAGGCCCACCGGGTCTCCTCCGGGCCGTACGGCTTCTTCTCCCCGTACGCGTACGCCGTCACGTCCGGCACCTGGATGTCACCCGAGACACCTTCGAGGATCTCGCCCTCGGCGACTCCCGCGGGCAGCGCCTCGTCCGCCTCGCCGGGCTTGAGGACGTCCCTCATGAACTGGTCGGCGTAGGCGACGGAGGAGAACTTCAGCAGGGTGACGCGGGACGTCGTGCCGTCCGGCATCGTCCAGGCGCGGCCCGTGATGTGGTGGAGAGCCGTGTCGGCGAGGGCCTGCTCCAGCCGCGCGCGATGCTCCTTCCCGTACCTCGCGAGGTAGGCCTCGTCCGTGACCCAGGCACCGTTCGCCTTCGGGTCGACGGTGGCGCCCGCCGGGGCGGGCAGCAGCAGCCGCCGCACGTCGGCGTGGTGGATCTCGGCCTCGTTGCCCGAGGTGAAGGGCCGCGGCCGGTCCGCCGGGAGGGCGGGCAGCCGGAGCTTCGGGTACTCCCAGCGGCCGTCGCTCTCGGTCGCGAGACCGGGCACGTCGGTGCGGTCGAGTGCGGTGATGCCCATCGCCGTACCGGCGCCCACGCCGCCGCACACGGCGACGGCGGCCGTCCAGCGGGCGACGGCCCACAGGACGCGGCGGGTCCGGCCGGGGGCGGGAGCCTCGTGCGCCCGTGCGGGAGCCTCGTGCGCTCGGACGGACGCGGGAGACTCCCCGACGGGATTCCCCCGGACGGGCGCGGACGGCTCCCCGGTGGGATTCTCCTGGACGGACGCGGGCGTCGCCGTCTCGGTCAGCTGCTCGGTCATACGTACTCCCCAGGGGACTCGATGTGGCGGAGCTGCTTCTCCACGAGGTCCGCCACGGCCTTCTTGTGGAGTTCGCCGGCTCCGGCCGAGTTGACGGAGACCAGGACCTCGCCGTCGTACGCCGAGCAGGTCATGCCCCTCAGCCGGTCCTCCCACTGCGCCATGTCCTGGGGGTCCTGCGGCTTCTCGGGGTCGGGCAGCACGAAGCAGGCGGCGTTCCTCGCGTGGTGCTTGATCTTCGGCCCCTCGGGCAGTTCGAAGAACCCGGCCATGTCCTTCTGCATCTCGAAGAGCTTCCGGACCGACTTCTTGTCCTTCATGCGCAGGACGAGGACCTCGACCTGGAGGAGGTTGTCCTCCGAGGCGTACGAGCGCATCGCCATGCCCTTGATCCCGAGCTTGTCGATGTCCTTCTCGTACGCGCGGCGCTTCTTGCCGTAGAGGTCCTTGTTCGTCCGCTTGAGGACGGCGATGGCCTCCTCGGCCGACACCTCGTGGTCGTTGCCCTCCCCCTCGACGTCCGCACCGAGGACGTATCCGTCCGGGACGGGCAGGAGGAGCTTGCTCAGAGGTGTGGAGGCGCGGCCCTTGACGACCCCGGCGGCCGGGTCCGCCGGGGTCGCGGCCGCGGTGGGCTCCGCCCAGGCCACGGTGGGAGCCGTGCGGTCGGCACCGTCGACCACGACGGCGGTGTACGCGACACCGCCGCCGACGGCTCCGAGCACCAGCACGCCGGTGAGGGCGTTCGCGAGGAGCCGGCGCCCGCGGCCCACGGTCTTCTCGGTGGTCACGGCGGTCCCGGTGGTATCGGCGGTCTCGGCGGTCTCGGCGGTCTCGGCGGTCTCGGCGGTCTCGGCGGTCTCGGCGGTCATGGTGGTCATGGTGGTCACGGTGTTCCCGGTGTTCCCGGTGGTCACGGCCTTCTCGGGGCTCTCGGCCGGCTCGATCTGCTCGATCTGCTCGGCCGGCTCGATCTGCTCGGTCTGCTCGGTCTGCTCGGTCTGCTCGGTCTGCTCGGTCACAGGCGCTCCAGCTGTCGCTCGGCCAGAGAACGGATCTCCTTCTCGGCGATCTTCCGTTGGTCTGACACGAGGATCTCGATCGCGATGTCCCCGCGCTGGATGAACGCCCGGGCCTGGTAGTAGTCCAGGAACCCCGCCCTGCGCTTCACCGGGTAGACGAAGTACCGGCCGTTGCCCGAGCCCTTCACCTCCACTCCCTCGGAGCCGTCCCCGAGCTTGCGCGTCGCGATGACCTGCTGGCCCTCCACGTACTCCTGGGCGCCGATCAGCGAGCCGGGACGGTACTGAAGGAGGTTGATCGTGACGGCCTTGAGCTCGCCCGTTCGCCATGTACGCGTCGCGATGCGCCGGATGCCCGATCCGAGCTGTTCCTCCAACGCTCCGCCGGGCCCGGTGAAGTCGCTGACGTAGTCCGGCAGCGACTGCCATCCGTCCACGCCCTCGGCTCGCGCGCCCTTCGGGCGCGGCAGGAGCAGCTTCCGCAGGTCGCCCTCCGCCTTCACCCGGCGGTCCTCCGCCGCCGGGAGCGGCGCGGGCTCCGCCCCCTTCGGGAGCGGCTTCGGGTACGCGAGACCCGGCTGGTTCAACGCGGGCAGCGGGGTCGGTTCGCGTTCGGCCTGGATGCCGTATCCGGTGGCGGTACCGCCGACGAGGCCGATGACGGCGGCGAGGGCGATCAGTCCGACGGTACGGAGGACACGGCGGCGCGGCCGGACGGCGGGCGGTGTGTCCGGGGACACACCGGGTGTCGCGACGTGTACGGCTCCCGCAGGGACGGTCTCCGTCCCGGTCTCCGGCTCCGGTGGTGATACCGAATCCGCATTTTGGATAGTTTCTTCGACGCTCAAAAGTCCCCCCACGAGACCTGAAGCGCGGATTCCGTTACCCGCGCACCCAGCTGACACGCGAGGGGCGCATGAGGTTGCAGTGCCGCGCATTACAGTTCGGCATATGGCGAAGAAGCTCGTGCTCAAGGTGACCGCGGGGGCCGACGCCCCCGAACGCTGCTCCCAGGCCTTCACGGTGGCCGCCGTCGCCGCCGCCAGCGGCGTCGAGGTCTCGCTCTGGCTGACCGGCGAGTCCTCGTGGTTCGCCCTCCCGGGCCGCGCCGCGGAGTTCGAGCTCCCGCACGCGGCGCCGCTGCCGGACCTGATCGACTCGATCCTGGCGGCCGGCGGCCGCATCACGGTCTGCACCCAGTGCGCGGCCCGCCGCGAGATCGAGGAGAAGGACCTCCTGGAGGGCTTCCGCATCGCCGGAGCCCAGCTCTTCGTCCAGGAGGCGATGGCCGACGAGACCCAGGCCCTCGTCTACTGACCGCCCCCTCGCCAAGCGACGGACCTAGGGCCTGTCCGAAATCGTGATCACTGGAGGCTGCGTATCCAGATCACGGCTCCGCGTAGGTGGAGGCCAGCGAGGTAGCTCGCGGGTGTCCTGTCGAAAGCGGGTCGCGATGCCGCGCCACGCCTTCAGCTTGTTGATCAGGCGATCCACTGCGTTGCGGCCTTTGTAGAGGTCGGCGTCGTGGGCGACGGGCCGTCCGCCCCGGCGGCCCTCCTTCTTGCGGTTGGCGGCCTGGTCGGCCTTCTCCGGGATCACGGCTTTGATGTTCCGTTTGCGCAGGTAGGCGCGGTTGGCGCGGGAGGAGCCCACGCGCCATACCAAGCTTCCACCCGTCGCTGAACGATCACGGGAAGGGGCATCTCACACCTTGATCACGACTTCAGAAAAGCCCTAGGCGCAGATGCGCTTGAAGGCACTCGCACCGGGCCGGGCTCGGAACGTCACCTCGTGCCCGGCATCGTCGGTGAAGACGGCCTCCGTCTCGGACGTCAAGGTCATCGTGCCGCGCTGGGTCGGGTTGTCCCACCCCTCGGGAGGGCTTCCCGAGCCGTTGGAGAGCGGGGTCTCCGCCTCGAAGTACGTCGAGCCGATACGGGCCTCGTCGATACCGCAGTGCGTGTAGAGGTCGAAGGGGATGGTCCGGACCGACGGTGTCGTACCGACGGGCGGTGTCGTACGGACGGCCACCGCGCCCTCGTCGGCCTTCGCACAGCCCGTGAGCACCCCGGCGACGAGCGCGAGGGCGCAGAAGATCTGTCCAGCTCTCTCAGCCATGGCCGTTCGACGTCCGGGCCGGGTCGGCGGTTCCGCACCGCTCACCGAGAACCGGGGTCACGGTCCGAGGCCGGCGCGCTAAGGGCCCCGGCGCTTCCTGCCGTCGAGTTCGTCCCACCACTCGTCCGACTTCGGGTCCCCCGACGGGTCGTCCCACCAGCGGTCCTCGGGGCCCCGGCGGTTCGCGACCATCGCGGCGACCGGGGGGATGACCATGGCGACCACGCACATGCCGATGGCCACCGGCATCGAGAAGAGCCGCACGACGGCCCAGGCGCCCACGAACAGCAGCAGGCAGGCGCCCATCATCCAGAAGTAGACGTGGCGACGTCGTGCGTACACGCCTTCAAGGATACGACCGAAGGGCCGTGCCTCTAGTCCTGGAAATGGCGTCCAACCCCCCAGGAGGCACGGCCCTTCGGCCGGTTCTGTGTCGCGGGTCAGACCGCGATGGCGACCTCGGCGAGGCCACCGTGCTGCGCCACGACCTGACGGTCGGCGGTGCCGCCCGGAACCAGGGCGCGAACGGTCCACGTGCCCTCGGCCGCGTAGAAACGGAACTGTCCGGTGGCGGAGGTCGGGACCTCGGCCGTGAACTCGCCGGTCGAGTCCAGGAGGCGGACGTAACCGGTGACGGGCTCGCCGTCCTTGGTCACGAAGCCCTGGATGGTGGTCTCACCGGGCTTGATCGTCGAGGCGTCGGGGCCGCCGGGCTGCGCTCCACACATGGTGTTCTGTCCTTACGGTCGAGGGGTCCGGAGGAGGGGAGGATCCGGGGAGTTACTTGTTGGCGCCGAGCTCGATCGGCACGCCGACGAGGGAGCCGTACTCGGTCCACGAGCCGTCGTAGTTCTTGACGTTCGGGACGTTGAGCAGCTCGTGCAGGACGAACCACGTGAGCGCGGAGCGCTCACCGATGCGGCAGTAGGCGATGGTGTCCTTCGCCAGGTCGACCTGCTCGTCCTCGTAGAGGGCCTTGAGCTCGTCGTCCGACTTGAAGGTGCCGTCGTCGTTGGCGTTCTTCGACCACGGGATGTTGCGGGCGCTCGGCACGTGGCCGGGGCGCTGCGACTGCTCCTGCGGGAGGTGCGCCGGGGCGAGCAGCTTGCCGGAGAACTCGTCGGGCGAGCGGACGTCGACCAGGTTCTGGGCGCCGATCGCGGAGACGACGTCGTCACGGAAGGCGCGGATCGAGGCGTCCTGGGCCTTGGCCTTGTACTCGGTGGCCGGGCGGTTCGGGACCTGGGAGCCGTCGACCAGGTCGCGGGAGTCGAGCTCCCACTTCTTGCGGCCGCCGTCGAGGAGCTTCACGTCCTGGTGGCCGTAGAGCTTGAAGTACCAGTAGGCGTAGGAGGCGAACCAGTTGTTGTTGCCGCCGTAGAGGACGACCGTGGTGTCGTTCGCGATGCCCTTGGCCGAGAGGAGCTTCTCGAAGCCCTCCTGGTCGATGAAGTCGCGGCGGACCGGGTCCTGGAGGTCCTGGGTCCAGTCGATCCGGATGGCGTTGCGGATGTGGTTCTTCTCGTAGGCCGAGGTGTCCTCGTCGACCTCGACGAGGGCGACCTGCGGGTTGTCGAGGTTGGCCTCGACCCAGTCCGCGTCGACCAGGACGTCGCTGCGAGCCATGTTGTTCTCCTCCGGGGCAGTGTGCGGCGGTGTGGTGCGGGTGTGGTGCGGTACGCCTCGTCGCGTGCGAGTCGCGGGCAAGCGGAGCGTGCGTCAGTGACGTGCGTACGGCTACACGGGCGGCCCCGACCTCGGTCGGAGGGCCTGAGGAATACGGGAGTGGTGAGTCCCGCTCAGACGGGGCGACAGAGCATGGCGGCGACGCGGCACAGGTCTACTGCCCGCCGCTTCGTGAGATCCGCCTGTCGCTTCATGCCCACGATCGTAGGGACGGACAGGCGGCCGTGTCACCGGCGTGTCGCATTTTGAGACGCGATCGTCCGAGATGCGAGACGAGATCACGGCGGAGGTCGGCCCGGGACGCCTCCGCACCGAGGCCTCGGGCTCTGTTTCTGCGGATCGGACAGACGCGTCTCAACATGTGACCAACGAGTACGTCAGCCCGCCAGGACGACGTCCTTGCCGCTCACGGAGACGGCCAGGCCGTCCGGTCGCGGCTCGATCCTCTCCACCTTCATCCCCGCTATGGCGCCGATCGGCCGCTCGAAGTCGGTACGCGCGCGGACCAGGTCCTCGACGCCGGGGATGCCCTCGCCGGGCACCTTGTCGGCGCGGACCCGGATGGTGTCGCCGTTCACCAGGGTGACCGTCGAGAGGACCGTACGGGTCAGGCTGCGGCCCATGATCCGCACGCTGCCGGTCACCTTCACCTTGCCGTCGCCGCCGTAGGCGACGGTGGCCTCCCGGTCGGAGGCGGCCGTGAGGTCCGCGTACGAGATGAGGGCGGTCCCGCTCGCGGAGCCGGCCTTCGCGCCCGACCAGTCCCCGGTCACGGTCACGTCCCGCAGCGCCACGGTCAGCTCGCCGACCCGTATGCGCCGGTCGCCCGCCGTCGCCGTGATCCCGGTCGCCTTCACGTCGACCTCGTCGAACCGCCGGTCCGCGACCTGGGTGAGGAAGGGGAAGCCCTTGATCTCCACGTCCAGGGAATCGGTGCCGGCGGAGGAGAGCTTCACCCGGCCCGCCGCCTCCGACTCGGCCCACGACACGGCCAGCCGGTCGATCCCCACGAGGACCCCGCCCAGCACGACGGCCACGATCAACAGAATCCGCAGTGCTCGCATGGGCTGCACGTCCCCCGAATCGACATGAATATGTTTCGGCCCCCCGACACGAAGATCGACGTGTCGGGGGGCCGCTTGGTTCCCGTGCCCTGCCCGGATCAGGGTCCCGTCAGGGACGCACCAGGGCCGGACCAGGGGTGGGACCGGGGCCGTGCGAGGGCTCAGGCCAGGGCCCTGCCCAGCAGGTAGACGGCGGGCGCGGCGGCCGTCAGCGGCAGTGCGACGCCGGCCGTCATGTGCACGAAGCGGGACGGGTAGTCGTAGCTGGCGACCCGCAGCCCGACGAGCGCGCAGACCCCGGCGCCGAGGCCGAGCAGCGCCCCGGAGGCCCCCAGGTCGGTGAGTCCGCCGGCCGCGATCCCCGCGCCCGCCGCGGCGAGCAGCGCGGCGACGAGCGAGACGGGGCCGGGCAGCGGGAGCGCGCGGGCGAGGACGGTGGCGGCGACCGCGATGCCGCCGACGACCACCGCGTCGGAGGCGGCGCCGAGGTGTCCGGTGGCGATGACGGTGAGGGCCGCCGAGGTGACGGTGGCCGTCAGGCCGTACATGCGCTCGTCCGGGTCGGCGTGGCTGCGGAGCTGGAGGACGAGGCAGAGCAGCACCCAGGCGCCGAGCGTGCCCAGGATCGCGGCGGCCGCGTGCTCGCGGCCGGTGGCGAGCAGGGCGGCGTCGGCGGCGAGGCCGCCCGCGAAGGCGAGGGCGATGCCCTGCCGGGCGGGCCACATGCCGTTGAGCCGGAACCAGCCGGCGGCGGTGAGGCCCTGGAGCAGGACGAGCGGGACGAGGAGCCCGTACGTGCCGAGGGCGGCGCCCCCGGCGAGCAGCAGTCCGAGGACGGCGGTCAGGGCGGCGGGCTGCATCCCGGGCTCGATGACGGGCGAGCGGCCTTCGGCGCGGGCGCGCTGGGCGTCGGTGATACGCGTGTTCCCCGAGGTGGTGGGCGAGGAGTAGGAGGGGCCTGCCGGTACCGGCGGGACGGTGCCCCGGGGCACGGCCGCCGCCGGAACCTGGCCCGGGTCGGCGACCGGGGCCGGCTCGGCGACCGGGGCCGGCTCGTCGCCGTACGCGGCGGGGGTCCCGTACGGCTCGTGCGCCGGGTACGGGGTCCGCGCCGGCGCGTACGGCTGCTGCTCGTACGACTGCTGGCCGTAAGGCTGCTGCTCGTACGACTGCCGACCGTACGACTGCTCCGGGTACGGCTGCTGTGCGTACGGCTGCTGCTGGTACGCCTCCGGCGCCCCGTAGGACACCGCCGGGGGCTGGTACGGGGCCTGGTGCTGGGGCTGGTGCTGCTCCTGGAGCGGCGCCGACGCGGCCTGTGCGGCCCGGTCCCGGTCGGCCTGGAGCTGCTCGTACGAGACGGCCGGCTGGTACGTGGTGTCCCAGGTCTGGCCCTCCCACGTCTGCGTGACGTCGGGGCCCGGCTGTCCCTGCCCCTGTCCCCGGCCCTGTCCCTGGCCGTTCGCGTACGGGTCGTACTGCTGACCGCCGTGGTGCTGGTCGTTGCTCATGCTCTGGGGTTCACCCTCCTGCGAACGGGGGGAGCACCTCGACCGTGCCGCCCTCGGCAAGCCGTACCGTCTCATGGCTCCGGGTCCCGACGGGGTTCCCGTCGACCAGGAAGGAGCACCGCTGGAGGACCCGGACGAGCTCGCCCGGGTGCTCCGCGCGGACCGCGTCGAGCGCCTCCGCGAGGTGCTCGGCGGTGTACGGCTCCTCCGCGACACCGGCCGCGGCCTTGGCCGCGGCCCAGTAGCGGATGGTTCCCGCTGCCATAGCGACGCTCCCTTCGTTCGTGTGCGCGCCGCCCTCCATGATGGGCTACGCCCGCGTCAGCCAGTCCCCGAGCCGGGCGAGCAGCCCCTCGTCCGCCGCGTTCTCGGCGTGGCCCATCCCCCGCTCCAGCCAGAGTTCCGCGTCGCCCGCCCCGGCCAGCATGCGCGGGTGGTCGAGCGGGAAGTACGCGTCGCGGTCGCCGTGCACGATCAGCAGGGGGGTCGGCGCGATCAGCGGCACCGCCGCCACGGGAGAGAGGGGCACGGGGTCCCAGGCGCGCCGGTCGATCCGGGTGCGGAACCCGTACCGCCCGACCAGGCGGCCCGTCGGGCGGGTGACCACCCAGTGGAGGCGGCGCATCGGAGCCGTACCCCGGTAGTACCAGCGGGCGGGCGCGGAGACGGCGGCGACCGCGTCGGCGCGGCCCTCCGGGCCCCGGTCCAGGGCAGCGTGGCGCAGGACGACGGACCCGCCCATGGAGAAGCCGACCGTCGCCACGCGCGCGTGGCCGAGCTCACGGGCCCAGCGGACGGCGGTGGACAGGTCGAGGACCTCCCGGTCGCCGACGGTGGAGCGGCCGCCGGATCCCCCGTGGCCGCGGAAGGAGAAGGTGACGACGGCGGCGGCGCCGCGCTCCGCGAAGACCCGGGCGGCGCGCCGGACGGCGGGCCGGTCGGCCGACCCGGTGAACCCGTGGGCGACGACCACCGCCGTATCGGTGACACTTGCCCGGGAGGGTGCGTAGACCGCCTCGATCCGGACATCGTCATCCGTACGCAACATTGCACGGCGGGATCCGGAAGTGATCAGGGAGACATCCGCCATATGAAATCGACCCTCTCCCTCTGAACTCATGTGGGCTATTGTGCTGGGAAGAGGATCCGGGCGACGCAGCCCCCGGGTCCTTTTGCGTTTTCCGACCGTTGTTACGGACGGATGAACAAAAGCTCTCAGGGCGCGAGAGCCGGCAGTGATCTGTACGAAGCAGTGCACGTCCTCGCAGGGACCGAGGAGGAACCGCGTGATGAGCGAGCGAACGAAGCACGACCGGCCGACGGCACGGGTGACACCCCTGCCCGACCGCAGCCGAGGGCTCGGGGGTGGGGCGCGATGAGTTCACTGTTGCTCCTGACCAACGCCCTCCAGCCTTCCACCGAGGTGCTTCCGGCACTCGGTCTGCTGCTGCACAACGTCCGGGTCGCCCCGGCCGAGGGCCCCGCCCTCGTGGACACCCCCGGCGCGGACGTGATCCTCGTCGACGGGCGGCGCGACCTTCCTCAGGTGCGTTCGCTCTGCCAGCTGCTCCGCTCCACGGGGCCCGGCTGTCCGCTGATCCTCGTCGTCACCGAGGGCGGTCTCGCGGCCGTCACCGCCGACTGGGGCATCGACGACGTCCTCCTCGACACGGCGGGACCCGCCGAGGTCGAGGCGCGGCTGCGGCTCGCGATGGGCCGCCAGCAGATCGTCGCGGACGACTCCCCCATGGAGATCCGCAACGGCGACCTGTCGGTCGACGAGGCGACGTACAGCGCGAAGCTCAAGGGCCGGGTCCTCGACCTGACCTTCAAGGAGTTCGAGCTCCTCAAGTACCTGGCCCAGCACCCGGGCCGGGTCTTCACGCGCGCGCAGCTCCTCCAGGAGGTCTGGGGGTACGACTACTTCGGCGGCACCCGGACGGTCGACGTCCACGTGCGGCGGCTGCGGGCCAAGCTGGGCCCCGAGCACGAGTCGCTCATCGGGACCGTCCGCAACGTCGGCTACCGCTTCGTCACCCCGGAGAAGGTCGAGCGGGCGGCCGAGGAGGCGCGGGCCAAGGAGGAGGCGCGGGCCAAGGCGGGGGCCCCCTCCGGCGCCGGCGTCAAGGACGCCACGGGCGATGTCACCCCGCTGGAGGACAGGAACGTGTCGGATGCCACAGTGCGGCCTGCCGGTAGGTAGGTCACCCCGCGTAGACTGCCGCGCGTGGCCAAGGTGACGCGGGATGACGTAGCTCGACTGGCAGGTACCTCGACCGCGGTCGTGAGCTACGTCATCAACAACGGACCCCGGCCGGTCGCCCCGGCCACGCGCGAGCGTGTCCTCGCCGCGATCAAGGAGCTGGGCTACCGCCCCGACCGGGTCGCCCAGGCCATGGCGTCCCGGCGCACGGACCTCATAGGCATGATCGTCCCGGACGCGCGGCAGCCGTTCTTCGCGGAGATGGCGCACGCGGTCGAGCAGGCCGCCGCCGAGCGCGGGAAGATGGTCCTCGTCGGCAACTCCGACTACCGCGACGAGCGCGAGGTGCACTACCTGCGGGCCTTCCTCGGCATGCGGGTCTCCGGACTGATCCTGGTCAGCCAGGGCATGAGCGAGCGGGCCGCGAGCGAGATCGAGGCCTGGGACGCGCGCGTGGTCCTGCTGCACGAGCGGCCCGAGGCGCTCGACGACGTCGCCGTCGTGACCGACGACGTCGGCGGCGCCCAGCTCGCCACCCGGCACCTCCTGGAGCACGGCCACGCGTACGTGGCGTGCATGGGCGGCATCCCGAACACCCCGGCCGTCGGCGACCCGGTCGCCGACCACGAGGAGGGCTGGCGCCGGGCCATGCTGGAGGCGGGTCGCTCGATCGAGGGCCGGCTCTTCCAGGCCCCGTACAACCGCTACGACGCCTACCAGGTGGCCCTCAAGCTGCTGGCCGGCCCGGACAGGCCGCCGGCCATCTTCTGCTCCACCGACGACCAGGCCTTCGGTGTCCTGCGGGCGGCGCGCGAGCTGCGCATCGAGGTGCCCACGGAGTTGGCGGTCGCGGGCTTCGACGACGTGAAGGAGGCGGCGCTCACCGATCCGCCGCTGACCACGATCTCCTCGGACCGGCCGGCGATGGCGCGGGCGGCGGTGGATCTGGTCCTGGACGACTCGCTCCGGGTGGCGGGCTCGCGCCGCGAGCGGGTGAAGCTCTTCCCGTCGGCCCTGGTCGTCCGCCGCTCCTGCGGTTGCGACGGCGGCTGAGCGCGGCGCCGCATCCGGGAGCCCTCCCTTCGGGAGGGTTCTTTATTTCGGGCATACAGGGTTCTGTCGGGCTTCTCAGCCGGTCCTCAGACGGCTCTCATGTACGGCTCCGAGAGTCATAGCCATGACGGACTTCCAGGATCAGCAGCCGCAGCAGCCCCCTTATCCGCCGCAGCCGCCGAGGCCGCCCTACGCCCCGGCTCCGCGGCCGGACGCCCCGGCGGGCGAGGGCCGGACGGCCACCCAGCCGATCGTCACCGAGCCCGGCACCACGATCTGGCCCTCCGGCGGGCACGTACCGCCGCCGGCTCCGCCCGTCCCGCCCGTCACCACCGCTCCCGCCGAGGGCCACGGCCCGGGCCCCCGTCGCCGTGCCAGGCGCGGCGTCGGCCTCATGGCGGCCGTGGCCATCGCCGCCGCGGCGATCGGCGGCGGCACCGCGACCCTGGTCCAGCAGCTCGGCTCCGACACCCCCGTCGCCGCCTCCTCGCAGGTGAGCGGGGTCAACGTGGCCGCGAGCAGCAAGGGCACGGTCGCCGGCGTCGCCGAGGCCGTCTCCCCCTCCATCGTCGAGATCTCCGCGAGCTCGAACGCCGGCAAGTCCACCGGCTCCGGCGTGATCATCACCTCCGGCGGTGAGATCGTCACCAACAACCACGTGATCTCCGGCGCGTCCGAGATCACCGTGCGCCTCAGCGACGGCAGGACGTACCCGGCCGAGGTCGTCGGCACGGACCCCGACAAGGACCTGGCCCTCATCAAGCTGAAGGGCGCCTCCGGCCTCAAGGCGGCCACGCTCGGCGACTCCTCGAAGGTGCGGGTCGGCGACCAGGTCGTGGCGATCGGCTCCCCCGAGGGCCTGACCGGGACCGTGACCAGCGGCATCGTCTCCGCCCTCGACCGGGACGTGACCGTCGCCAAGGACGAGGACAGCGGCAACGGCAACGGCAACGGGCAGCAGGACCGGCAGTACGACCCGCGCCAGGGCTGGCCGTTCGAGTTCGGCGGACAGCGGTTCAACGGCGACACCGGCTCGTCCAAGACCACGTACAAGGCGATCCAGACGGACGCCTCGCTCAATCCGGGGAATTCCGGCGGCGCGTTGATCGATATGAACGGCGAGATCATCGGAATCAATTCGGCCATGTACGCGCCGAGCGCCTCGAACGGTTCCACCGCCGGGAGCGTCGGTCTCGGATTCGCCATCCCCGTCGACACCCTGAAGGCCGACCTGGACAGCCTGCGCGCGGGCGGCGACAACTGACCGGCGACCGGGCCGCGTGCGACGCTGAGCCCATGACGGGACAGCAGAACGAAGCCGAGCGCATCCTCATCGTCGACGACGAACCCGCCGTGCGGGAGGCCCTGCGCCGCAGCCTCGCCTTCGAGGGGTACGGGACGCAGGACGCCGTCGACGGCCTGGACGCGCTCGCCCGGATGGAGCCGTACGCCCCCGATCTCGTCGTCCTCGACGTCCAGATGCCCCGCATGGACGGGCTGACGGCGGCCCGCCGCATCAGGGCCTCGGGGTCCACCGTGCCGATCCTCATGCTCACCGCCCGCGACACGGTCGGCGACCGGGTCACCGGGCTGGACGCCGGCGCGGACGACTACCTCGTGAAGCCCTTCGAACTGGACGAGCTCTTCGCCCGGATCAGGGCGCTGCTCCGGCGCAGCTCGTACGCCCGGGCCACGGCCGCCGCCCCCGCCGAGACCGACGTGCTCGCCTTCGAGGACCTGCGAATGGACCTGGCCACCCGCGAGGTGACCCGGGGCGGGCGGACGGTGGAGCTGACGCGGACCGAGTTCACGCTCCTGGAGATGTTCCTGGCGCACCCCCGGCAGGTGCTGACCCGGGAGCAGATCCTCAAGGCCGTGTGGGGCTTCGACTTCGAACCGAGCTCGAACTCGCTGGACGTGTACGTGATGTACCTGCGGCGCAAGACGGAGGCGGGCGGCGAGCCGCGCCTCGTGCACACGGTGCGGGGCGTGGGATACGCGCTGCGCGGAGGAGGCGGGGAGTGACGGTTCCCCTCAAGGGCCGCCGGGGTCCGAGAAATCCCCTGGCCTGGTTCCGGTCCCGGCCGCTGCGCTCACGACTCGCGCTGCTCACGGCGGTCGCGGTGGCGCTGGCCGTGGCGGCGGTGTCGCTCGCCTGCTGGTTCGTCACCCGGGCCCAGCTGGAGGCCGAGATGGACGCCTCGCTGCGCGGCACCCGGCTCGACGCGAACGGGGTGCAGAGCCTGCTCGCGCTGTGCCGGCAGGGCACCACACCGCCGCCGGTGGCGGGCTCGTACACGGTGCAGGTGATCCTCGGCAACGGCAGCGTGTGCACCTCGGGGAAGGCCGCGATCCCGGCCGGGCCCGGTGACCTCGCGGTGGCGCGGGGGCAGCTGGAGCACACCCTGCACACGGTGAAGGACGACGCCGGGCGGGAGATGCGGGTCTACACCTACCCGCAGGAGGGCCCGATCGCGCTCGCGGTCTCCGTCGCCCGGCCGCTCGCCGAGATCGACAACTCGATGTCCACGCTGCGCTGGGTGCTGCTCCTGGTCTCCGGGATCGGTGTCGTCGGCGCGGGCGCGGCCGGCCTGTGGGTGGCGCGGACCGGTCTGGAGCCGGTGAACCGGCTGACCGGGGCGGTCGAGCACGTGGCCGCGACCGAGGACCTGACGGTGCGGATCCCGGTGGAGGGCGAGGACGAGATCGCCCGCCTCTCGCGTTCGTTCAACGCGATGACGGCGGCGCTCGCCACCTCCCGGGACCGGCAGTCGCAGCTGATCGCGGACGCCGGTCACGAACTCCGTACGCCGCTGACCTCGCTCCGTACGAACGTCGAGCTGCTCGCGCGGAGCGAGGAGACCGGCCGGGCGATCCCGCCAGAGGACCGGCGGGCCCTGATGGCCTCGGTGAAGGCGCAGATGACGGAGCTGGCGGCGCTGATCGGCGACCTCCAGGAGCTGGCGCGGCCGGACGCGGTGCAGCAGGGGCCCCTGGAAGTGGTCCCGCTCCACACGATCCTGCGGGCCGCTCTGGACCGGGCGCGGCTGCGCGGCCCCGAGCTGACCTTCGTGACCGATCTGGCGCCCTGGTACGTGCGGGCGGAACCGGCCGCCCTGGAGCGGGCGCTGATGAACGTCCTGGACAACGCGGTGAAGTTCTCGCCGCCCCGGGGCACGGTCGAGGTGACGCTGATGCGGGGCGAGCTGACCGTCCGCGACCAGGGGCCGGGCATCGCCCCGGACGAGCTCCCGCACGTCTTCGACCGGTTCTGGCGCTCCCCGTCGGCCCGCAGCCTCCCGGGCTCGGGTCTCGGCCTGTCGATCGTGGCCCGTACGGTCCATCACGCGGGCGGCACGATCGCCCTGACCCCGGCGGAGGGGGGCGGCACGGTGGCGACGCTCCGTCTGCCGGGGGCGCCGACCCCGCCGCCGTCAGTTGTGGCGGATGAGGGACTCGACGAGGCCTGAGCGGGTGTTCGGGTAGTCCAGGACGGTGATGCCGAGGCCCTTCCAGGTGTTCGCCGTGCCGTCCAGGAAGCCGTGGACGCGGGGGTTGAGGTTGTCGGAGTTCCACCGTGGCGGCAGGGACGCGGACGTGCTGACGAAGTTGATGTACAGCTTGCCGGGCTGCTCGACGGCCTTGCGGTAGTGGGCCTCGATCTTGGGGTACTTGGCGTTCGGCAGGGCGTTCCAGTCGTCCTGGAGCGCGATGGCCGCGCCGTCCCACCACTTGAGGCCGGGGAGGCCGCCGTTGTCGGCGACGAGGACGACCTTGCCGCGGGCCTCGCCCAGGGAGGGGACGGTGTCGCCGATGCGGAACAGCGGGCGCCAGCCCCGGTTGTCGAGGTAGTCGGTGAAGACGGCGCCGAAGGTGGCGTCGGAGTCCGAGGAGTACTCCTGCTTGACCCTCATCAGGACGGTCTCGGAGGGGTGGGCGGCCAGGAAGTCGCGGCAGGCGACGAGGACGTCGCCGAACATCATGTTCTGGTAGGAGGCGCCGTGGTGGATGGCGAAGGAGCCGCCGGTGACCCGGCACCGTACGTCGAGGAATCTGATTCCGGCGGTCAGCTGCTGCGCGATCGTGGTGTTCTGGCACTCGGACCAGGGGCCGCCGAAGCGGGCGCCGGAGTCGTGGGTGCCCGGGATGGTGAGCCGCGCGAGCGGGGTCCCGTCCGGGTGCGCCCCCATCCACGCGCGTGTGTCCACGGCCGTGGCCCGCGCCCCGGGCGCCCCGGCGAGCAGTACGGCCCCGGCCCCGAGGGCCCCGGCGAGAAAGCGTCGTCGCTCCATGGACCGGATGATGACAGGTGCGCGTCAATCTTCGCCAGGGTGCGGAAGCCATGACGAACGGGGGCCGTCCTCCGCCGGACCGGCGGAGGACGGCCCCCGTCTTCGGGGCTCGGAGACCTCAGAGGACTACCGGACGACCTTGATGCGGTCGGTCGCCGGGGCCCGGAGCGGCTCGGCGGCCGACGAGTTGGCCGTCAGGTAGGCGATGAAGATGTCGAGGTCCGAGGCGCCGACGAGCTTGTTCGTACCGGTGGCCAGGACCGGGAACCCGTCGCCGCCACCCGTGAGGAACTCGTTCATCGCGACCCGGTAGCTCTTCGACGGGTCGATGGGCTCGCCGTTCAGCCGCACCGAGTCGACCACGATCCGGTCGGCGCCCGCCTTCGTCATGTCCAGGGTGTAGGTGAGGTTCCTCGACACCTGGAGGATCTTCGGGGCCGCCAGGTTGGCGCCACTGACCTGCTGCTGGAGCGCGGTGAGGAGCTGGGCACCGGTCAGGTCGACCACCGTCATCATGTTGGTGAACGGCTGGACGGTGTACGCCTGACCGTAGGTCACCACGCTGTCCGCGCCCTTGGTCAGCGGCGCGCGAATGCCGCCCGGGTTCATCAGGGCGAGCTGGGCGCCGCCCTTGTCGGCCGGGGCCAGGCCCGCCAGCTGCGCGTCGGCGATCAGATTGCCGAGCGGCTTCTCGACCGCGTCGAGGGGGTTCTCGATGCTCTCGGCGATGTGGCCGACGGGACGGTTCGCGATCGGGGCGGCCAGCGCGTTCCAGCGCTTGATCAGCTTGCTGATGTCCCCGGCCGGCTTCACGTCACGGGTGACGACGTGGTTGGCGGAGGAGACGGCGGTGCGGACGATGTCCTTCGTACGACGGTCGTAGGTGAGCGTCGTGTCGGTGTAGAGCCGGCCGAAGGAGGCCGCCGACGTGACCGTGCGCGGCTTGCCCGACGGGTCCGGGATCGAGCACGCGTACGCCTGGTGCGTGTGGCCGGTGACCAGGGCGTCGACCTGCGGGGTGACGTTCTTGGCGATGTCCACGATCGGGCCGGAGATGCCGGCGCCGGCGCCCGGGGTGTCGCAGTCGTAGTTGTACGCGCCCGAGGCGGGCAGGCCGCCCTCGTGGAGCAGCGCGACGATCGACTTGACGCCCTTGCGCTCCAGCACCTTGGCGTACTTGTTGATCGTCTCGACCTCGTCGCCGAACTTCAGGCCCTTGATGCCCTCGGCGGAGACGATGTTCGCCGTGCCCTCCAGGGTCACGCCGATGAAGCCGATCCTGACCCCGTCACGCTCCCAGATGAAGTACGGGTCGAGCAGCGGCTTGCCGCTCTTCTCGTCCGTCACGTTGGCCGTGAGGTAAGGGAACTTCGCTCCCTTGAAGCGCTTGCCCTCCTCGAAGCAGCCCTCGGTCGGGTGACAGCCGCCGTTCTGGATGCGGCTCAGCTCGCGGGCGCCCTCGTCGAACTCGTGGTTGCCGACCGAGCTCACGTCGAGCTTCAGCCTGTTCAGCGTCTCGATCGTCGGCTCGTCGTGGAACAGCCCGGAGAGCAGCGGCGAGGCGCCGATCATGTCGCCCGCGGCGGCCGTGATGGAGTACCGGTGGCCCTCACGGGCCTGCCGCAGATGCGTGGTGAGGTACTCGGCGCCGCCGACGTTCTGGACGAGCTCGGTCGTGCCGTCCTCCTTGAGGCGCGTGAGCCGGCCCGAGGATCCGGTCGGCGGCTCCAGGTTGCCGTGGAGGTCGTTGAAGGACAGGAGCTGCACGTCGACCATGCGACCCCAGCCCTGACCGTTCGAGCCGTGCCGGGCCTGCGCGTCCTGCGAGGCGCCCGCGGGCAGCGCGGCGACGAGTGCGCCGACGGTGGCGAGCCCCGCGCCGACGGCGAGAATCCGCACGGCTGTCCTCTTCTTCTTCGGTGTCGCTGCCATCGCTCCCCTTGTCCCCGCGCCCGTTCCGGTGCGCCTCTCGACTGCTGACGTGCCAGCGAAGCCTAGAGTCAACGCGCGTAGCGCAACAGGGGGTAGCGGGTTACGAGACAGTTGCCGTCGCCTTTCCCCGGGGCGGCCGTGCGTCACCGTAGGCTCGGGTCCATGACTTCCGACGCGGCGCCGGCCCTCGAACCCGGACGGCAGATCCACACGTATGACGAGCTCACGCCCGAGCAGATCCAGGACGTACTGGATCTCCTCGATGCCGCGGACCGCTCCGACGGCGTGCACGCGGTCTCCGAGCAGGGACGGCTGTACCTCCGGAACGGCCGCCGCGAGGGCGTGCGGCACTTCCTCCTCACCGTCGGCCCCCACCTCTACGGCTACGCGCAGCTGGAGGAGACCGACCCCATCGAGGCCCCGGCCGCCGAGCTGGTCGTGCACCCCGGCCACCGCGGCCGCGGCCACGGGCGGGCGCTCGGCACCACCCTGCTCACCACCTCCGGCAAGCGGCTGCGCGTCTGGGCGCACGGCGGCAGGTCCGCCGCCCGGCATCTCGCCCAGGTCCTCGGACTGACGCTCTTCCGCGAACTGCGCCAGCTCCGCAGGCCCCTGACGCCCCTGGACATCCCGGAGCCGGTGTTCCCCGAGGGCGTCACCGTCCGCACCTTCGTCCCGGGTCAGGACGACACGGCCTGGCTCGCGGTCAACGCCGCCGCCTTCGCCCACCACCCGGAGCAGGGCTCGCTCACCCAGCGGGACCTGGACGACCGGCTCGCCGAGACGTGGTTCGACCCGAAGGGCTTCTTCCTCGCGGAGAAGGACGGGAAGCTGATCGGCTTCCACTGGACGAAGACGCACGCCGAGGACCAGCTCGGCGAGGTGTACGTGGTCGGCATCCTGCCCGACGCCCAGGGCGGCGGCCTCGGCAAGGCGCTCACCGCGACCGGCCTGCGGCACCTGGCGGCGCAGGGCCTGCCGACGGCGATGCTGTACGTGGACGCCGACAACACGGCCGCGGTGACGGTGTACGAGCGCCTCGGCTTCGTCACGCACGAGGTGGACCTGATGTACCGCACCGAGTCGTAAGTCCCGCGAACAGGGGGGCGGTTGACACCGCCCCCTTCTTTGCACCACCCTTTCACTACTTGATTAGTGAAAGGGTGGTGGAAGGGATCGTGGTCGAGTACCGCATCGACCGGCGCAGTGGCGTCGCCACCTACCTCCAGATCGTCCAGCAGACGAAACAGGCCCTCCGGATGGGCCTCCTGGAACCCGGCGACCGACTGCCCACCGCACGCGAGGTCGTCGAAGCGACGGCCATCAACCCCAACACGGTCCTCAAGGCCTACCGCGAACTCGAACGCGAAGGCCTCGTCGAGGCCCGCCGGGGCCTCGGCACCTTCGTCCGCGCCACGCTCGGCACCGGCCCCGCCGACTCGCCCCTGCGCGGCGAACTCGCCGACTGGGCCCGCCGGGCCCGCGCCGCCGGACTGGACCGCGAGGACGTGGCCGCGCTCTTCACATCCGTACTGAAGGAACACTTCGAGGGGGACGACGCATGACACGGGACGGCATCGCACTGGAAGCCGACCTCCTGGGCAAGAAATACGGAGGAAGGCGCCGCGGCTGGGCCCTGCGGGAGTGCGACTTCGCCCTCCCGGCGGGCCGCGTCTGCGCCCTCGTCGGCCCCAACGGCGCCGGCAAGTCCACCCTCCTCGCCCTCGCCGCCGGACTGCTGCGCCCCACCGAGGGCACGATCCGGGCCCCCGCCCGCGAACACCTCGCGTACGTCGCCCAGGACAAGCCGCTCCACCCCCGGCTCACCGTCGCCGACACCCTGCGCCTGGGCCGCGAACTCAACCCGGGCCGCTGGGACGAGGCCGCCGCCCGGCGGGTGATCGCCGACGAACTCGACCCGCACTCCCTCGTCCGCGACCTCTCCGGCGGACAGCGCACCCGCGTCGCCCTCGCGCTCGCCCTCGGCAAGCGGGCCGAACTGCTCCTCCTCGACGAGCCGATGGCCGACCTCGACCCGCTCGCCCGGCACCAGCTCATGGGCCTGCTCATGGCCGACGCCGCCGAACACGGCACCACCGTCGTCATCTCCTCCCACATCCTCACCGAGCTGGAGGGCGCCTGCGACCACCTCCTGCTGCTCCACGGCGGCCGGGTCCGCCTCGCCGGCCCCGTCGACGAACTCCTCGCCGCGCACACCCTGCTCACCGGCCCCGTCGCCGACCTCGCCCCGCACACGGTCGTCGAGTCCCGCACGACGGGCCGTCAGCTCACCGCCCTGATCCGCCACCAGGGCAGGGTCGAAGGCCCCTGGGAGACCAGCGAACCCTCCCTGGAAGACCTCCTCCTCGCCCACCTCCGCACCCCCGAAGGAACCCCGGCATGAGCACGCTCGCCCCGAAGGGCATCTCCTGGGTGACGCTCCGCCAGTACCGGCGGACCCTGTGGCTCGTGGGCGCGGGGGTGATCGTGGCCCTGGCGGTGATGGGGGGCCTGCGGATCTGGGACGCCCAGACGCCGGACGTGTACGTGGAGAACAGGTACCTGGTGGTGGCCGAGGACAACCGCGGCTACAGCACACTCGTCTGGGCCATGGAGTACGCCTCCATCGGCATGGTCGCCCTGCCCCTCCTGGTCGGCGCCTTCGTCGCGGGCCCGCTGATCGCCCGCGAGTTCGAGTCGGGGACGTACAAGCTCTCGCTCACCCAGTCGGTGAGCCCGACGGCCTGGCTCCGTGCCAAGCTCCTCACCACGACGGTCGCCGCCGTCGGGACGGTACTGGCCCTCACCGCCGTCTACCTGGTCGGCGAGCGCCGGGTTTCGGGGACCTCGCAGTTCAGCTGGGCGGACCGCGGGCCGTACGAGACCACCGGCACCGTCCTCGTCTCGTACGTCCTGCTCGCCGTCGCCGTCGGCGCCCTCCTCGGCCTGCTGATCCGCCGCACCCTCCTCGCCATGGCGGCCACGGGCCTGATCACGGGCGTGGCCCTGATCGTCCTGGGCGCGTACCGCTGGTCCTTCCTGCCGGTGAAGACGATCACCGGCCCGCTCGGCCCCACCCTCTGGGCCCCTGGCGACAGCCTGCGGATGGAATCGGGCCTGCTCACCTCCTCCGGCGCCCGCTTCGACGAGCTCGTCTGCTGGGAGGAGGCGGCGAGGACACCGGGCGCGCACTCCACCGAGGGCCTGTGGGGCAAGGTGGAGGCAGCGTGCCAGGCCCGGAACGGGGTCACCGCCCAGTACCTCGACTACCACCCCCAGGCCCACTTCTGGCCCACCCAGCTCATCGAGACCGGCATCGTCCTCGCCCTCGCCGCCCTCGCGGTCTACGCCGCCTTCCGCGTCCTGCGCGCCCGGCACCCGTAACCCTCCGCAGGACGTAACCCTCCGTAAGAAGGAAGGGGGCGGGCCCGCACACGGCCCCGCCCCCGATTCCCGGACGACATGTCGTCGTTACCGGCCATTCAGACGCGCTTGCGACGCTCACGCAATGAAGCGCTCCGTGTCCGCTCTCCCCAAGGGGAGACTTCCCTCCCCCGCGGCCCGCTCCGACGCGCCCGACCACCCCTTCGCGCGGAAGAATGGGGCCATGAGCCAGCAGCCCGCCGAGGTCCCGGTCCAGCCCTCCGCCACGCCGTCCACCACGGCGTCCGCTTCGTCGTCCGCCACGCCGTCCCTCGGCGCCATGCCCACCAGCCGCGCGCAGGTGGTGAGCGGGGCCGTCGTCACCGATCTCGACCCCGATCTGGACGCGGATCCGGACACGTACGAGGACGACGGCGCACTCGGCGACGAGCTGCCGCAGGGGCGTTTCCTCGACCGGGAGCGCAGCTGGCTCGCGTTCAACGAGCGCGTGCTCGAACTCGCCGAGGACCCGACCACACCCCTCCTCGAACGGGCGAACTTCCTCGCGATCTTCGCCTCGAACCTCGACGAGTTCTTCATGGTCCGGGTCGCCGGCCTCAAGCGCCGCATCGCCACCGGCGTCGCCACCCGTTCCGCCTCCGGCCTCCAGCCCCGCGAGGTCCTGGATCTGATCTGGACGCGGTCGCGCGAGCTCATGGCCCGGCACGCCGCCTGCTTCCAGCAGGACGTGGCCCCGGCCCTCGCCGACGAGGGCGTCCACCTGATCCGCTGGCCCGAGCTCACGGAGAAGGAGCAGGCGCGCCTCTTCACCCTGTTCCGGCAGCAGATCTTCCCGGTCCTCATCCCGCTGGCCGTGGACCCGGCGCACCCGTTCCCGTACATCTCGGGGCTCTCGCTCAACCTCGCCGTGGTCGTACGCAATCCGGTCAGCGGCCACCGCCACTTCGCGCGCGTGAAGGTGCCGCCGCTGCTCTCCCGCTTCCTTGAGGCCTCCCCGCAGCGGTACGTACCGCTGGAGGACGTGATCGCGGCGCATCTGGAGGAGCTCTTCCCCGGCATGGAGGTGCTGGCGCACCACATGTTCCGGGTGACCAGGAACGAGGACCTGGAGGTCGAGGAGGACGACACCGAGAACCTGCTCCAGGCCCTGGAGAAGGAGCTCATGCGGCGCCGCTTCGGACCGCCGGTGCGCCTGGAGGTCGAGGAGTCCATCGACCCGTACGTCCTGGACCTGCTGGTCCGCGAGCTGAAGGTCTCCGACGCCGAGGTCTATCCGCTGCCGGGGCCGCTGGACCTGACGGGGCTCTTCGGGATCTCCGGGCAGGACCGGCCCGAGCTGAAGTACCCCAAGTACGTGGCCGGCACCCACCGCGACCTCGCCGAGGTCGAGTCCGCGTCCGCGCCGGACATATTCGCCGCGCTGCGCGAGCGGGACGTGCTGCTCCACCACCCGTACGACTCGTTCTCGACGTCCGTACAGGCCTTCCTGGAGCAGGCGGCCGCCGACCCGGACGTCCTGGCGATCAAGCAGACGCTGTACCGGACCTCCGGCGACTCCCCGATAGTCGACGCCCTCATCGACGCCGCCGAGTCCGGCAAGCAGGTCCTGGTCCTCGTCGAGATCAAGGCCCGCTTCGACGAGCAGGCCAACATCAAGTGGGCGCGGAAGCTGGAGGAGGCCGGCTGCCACGTCGTGTACGGCCTCGTCGGCCTGAAGACCCACTGCAAGCTGTCGCTCGTCGTACGGCAGGAGGGCGAGCTGCTGCGCCGCTACTCCCACGTCGGCACCGGCAACTACCACCCGAAGACGGCCCGCCTCTACGAGGACCTGGGCCTGCTGACGGCCGACCCGCAGGTCGGCGCGGACCTCTCCGACCTGTTCAACCGGCTCTCCGGCTACTCCCGCCGCGAGACCTACCGGCGCCTGCTCACGGCCCCGAAGTCGCTGCGCGACGGACTGGTCTCCCGGATCACCAAGGAGATCGCCCACCACCACGCCGGACGGCCCGCGTACGTACGGATCAAGGTCAACTCGATGGTCGACGAGGCCATCATCGACGCCTGCTACCAGGCCTCACGGGCCGGCGTCCCGGTCGACATCTGGGTCCGCGGCATCTGCGCCGTGCGCCCCGGGGTCGCCGGCCTCTCGGAGAACATCCGGGTCCGTTCGATCCTCGGCCGCTTCCTGGAGCACTCCCGGGTCTTCGCCTTCGGCAACGGCGGCGAACCCGAGGTCTGGTTCGGCAGCGCCGACATGATGCACCGCAACCTGGACCGCCGGATCGAGGCCCTGGTACGGGTCTCCGACCCGGCGCACCGGGCCGCGCTCTCCCGGCTCCTGGAGACCGGGATGTCCGACACCACCTCCTCCTGGCACCTCGGCCCCGACGGGAACTGGACGCGGCACGCGACCGACCCCGACGGCCGCCCCCTACGGCACGTCCAGGAGATGCTCATCGACGCGCGGAGGCGCCGGCGTGCTCAACCCTGACCACTCGCAGGACGTCTCGGCGGGCGAGGTCCTGGCCCCCTACCTGCACGCCCGTGCCGCGGACTTCCTCCGCGGCCTCCGGCTGCACGGCGAGAGCGGCTCGGACACGGCCGGGGCGGAGGAGGCGGCCCGCACCCTGCGCGGCGCCGCCCGCCGCATCAGCGGGACGCTCCACACGTTCCGGCCGCTGCTCGACACGGCCTGGGCGGACCAGCTGCGCACCGAACTCGCCTGGCTCTCGGGCACCCTGGCCCTGGAGCACGCCTGCACCTCCCGGCTGGTCCGACTGGTGGACGCGCTGTCCCGCCTGTCGAACAGCCCGCACGGCGGCGGGCCCGTCCCCGCCGCACGGGGCGGCGACACGGCCGGGCTCACCGTCGGCGCGGCCCGGGCCGGCGCCCTCCTCGAACGCCAGCTGACCCTGGCCCGGACCCGCGCCCACTCGGCGGCCCTCCAGGCGCTGGGCTCGGCCCGGTTCCACGCGGTCGCCGACGCCGTCGCCCTCCTCGCCTCCGAGGTGCCCCTCGGCCCGGCCGGCGCCGCCCCGGCCGTGGAGGTCCTGGACGGCCCCGCCGAGGTCGCCGAACGGCGCCTCCTCGACGCGGTGGCCGGCCTCCCCCTCACCCGGGCGGCCCACCCGTACAACGCCGAGGCGCTCGCCCTCGCCACCGGCGAGAACCAGGACGCGCCCTGGCACCAGACCCGGCTCCTGCTCCGCCTCCACCGGTACGCCACCGAGGCCCTGCACACCGGCGGCGAACCCGACTCCGTCCTGTACGAGGCCGCCCGCGCCCTGGACCGGCACCGGGACGCCGCCGAGGCCGCGACGGCCGCCGCCACCGCCGCCCGCACCCCACGCATCGCCCCGGCGACCGCGTACGCCCTGGGTGTCCTCCACGCCGACCAGCGCCACGAGGTCGAGGCGTCCCGCTTCGCCTTCCAGCGCGCCTGGCGGAGAACGACGGCACCGGTCCCATGACCGGGGCGCGCCGGGATCCCGTCCGGGCCGCCGGCTGCGTCCTCTGGCGCCCGGCGCTTTCCGGCCATGGCATCGACATCGCGCTCGTCCACCGGCCGAAATACGACGACTGGTCGCATCCGAAGGGCAAGCGGAAGCGCTCCGAGTCCGCGGAGGCGTGCGCGCTGCGCGAGGTCATGGAGGAGACGGGGCAGAGCTGTGAGCTCGGTCCCCGTCTGCCGACGGTCCGCTACACGGTGGACGGGCGCCCCAAGGAGGTCGAGTACTGGGTGGGGCGCGCCCTCGGCGGCGCCTTCGTACCGAGCCGTGAGGTCGACCGGCTCCTCTGGCTGCCGCCCTCGGCCGCCCGCCGCCGCCTCACCCAGCCCCGCGACCGCGACCTCCTGGACGCGGCGGTCGCCACCTCCCCGCGCTGAGACACCGGGCGACCGGGCGACGAACACCCACACCGGTACGGGTACGGGTACGGGGGTACCCGCAGAGCACCGCACCGAGGCCGTTCGTCACTCACCGCGGTCACCCGTCCGGAGGCACCGCACCCGGGCTTCCGGCACGGTTCACTTCCCGTTCACTCTCTCCCGTCGGCGCCTTCACCTGATCTGCCTAATTTCGGCCTTACACGGTGCACAGAGCACAGCGATGCACCACCCACCGACACACGCCGCCGTAGAACGTTCAGGACACTCGGTCCGCGACAAGGCGGCTTCTGGAAGGAACACCCGAAAGTGAAGCTTTCGCGCAAGAACGGGCTTCGCGCCTCCGCGATCGGTGCCCTCGTCGTCTCCGGTGCGCTCGTCCTCTCGGCGTGTGGCTCGGACAACAACACGGAGACGCCGGCCAAGGAAGGCGGCACCAAGACCTCCGCCGCCGCCTCGAACATCGCCTGCGAGGGCGCCAAGGGCCAGCTCCTCGCCGCCGGTTCCAGCGCGCAGAAGAACGCGATGGACCTGTGGGTCAAGAACTTCCAGGCCGCGTGCTCCGGTGTCGAGATCAACTACCAGGCCATCGGCTCCGGCGGTGGCATCACCAAGTTCAACCAGGGCCAGGTCGCCTTCGCGGGCTCCGACTCCGCCCTGAAGGACGAAGAGGTCGCCGAGTCGCAGAAGATCTGCAAGGGCGGCAAGGGCGTCAACCTGCCCATGGTCGGCGGCCCCATCGCCATCGGCTACAAGCTGGACGGCGTGGACAACCTGATCCTGGACGCCTCCACCATCGCCAAGATCTTCGACAACAAGATCACCAAGTGGAACGACCCGGCGATCGCCAAGCTGAACCCGGGCGCCAAGCTCCCCGACAGCGCGATCCAGGCCTTCCACCGCTCGGACGAGTCGGGCACCACCCAGAACCTGGGCAAGTACCTCTCGACCGCCGCCGCGGCCGACTGGAAGCACGACCCGAAGTCGAAGTCGTGGCCCGCCCAGGGCGGCCAGGCCGCCAACGGCTCCTCCGGTGTCGCCACCGCGGTCAAGGACGCCGAGGGCTCCATCGGCTACTTCGAGCTCTCGTACGCCACCGCGAACAAGATCTCCACCGTCAGCATCAACACCGGTGCCGCCGCCCCGGTCGCCGCCTCCTCGGAGAACGCCTCCAAGGCCATCGCCGCCGCCAAGGTCAAGGGCACGGGCAGCGACGTCGCCCTCTCCCTCGACTACGCCACGAAGGCCGAGGGTGCCTACCCGATCGTCCTCGTCACCTACGAGATCGCCTGCGACAAGGGCAACAAGGCGGAGACCCTGCCGACCCTGAAGGCGTTCCTCAACTACACCGTCAGCGAGGAGGGCCAGAAGGTCCTCGCCGAGGCCGGCTACGCCCCGCTCCCGGCCGAGATCGCCGCGAAGGTCCGCGCGATCGTCCCCACCCTGTCCTGACCCCCGGCCGGGTCCGGCCCCCCGCGCGGGGGGCCGGACCCGGCATCCGGTGCACCGCCGCCAGGAGCCCGTACGTCCGTAGGGGCCCCGCAGACCGGAGAAGCAGATGGCTACCACCACACCAGACATAAAGAGGAGCCGGAGCGCCAAGAGCGCGTCCCGCCCCGGGGACCGCATCTTCAGCGGCCTCTCCCGAGGCTCCGGCATCACCCTCCTCGTGATCATGGCCGCGATCGCGGTCTTCCTCAGCTACCGCGCCGTCCTCGCGATCTCGAAGGACAGCACCAACTTCTTCACCACCTTCGAGTGGAACCCGGCCGGCTCCCCGCCGGTCTTCGGCATCGCCGTCCTCGCCTTCGGCACGGTGGTCTCGTCGATCATCGCCATGGCCATCGCCGTGCCCATCGCGATCGGCATCGCCCTCTTCATCTCGCACTACGCCCCGCGCAAGCTGGCCAAGCCGCTCGCGTACGTCGTCGACCTGCTCGCCGCCGTGCCCAGCATCATCTACGGCCTCTGGGGCGCGATCTTCCTCGTCCCGTACCTGGACGGCCTCAACAAGTGGCTGAACGAGTACTTCGGCTGGACGTACATCTTCGACAAGGCCAACGACGGCCCGGCCCGCAACCTCTTCACCGTGGGCATCCTGCTGGCGATCATGATCCTTCCGATCATCACCAACGTCACCCGTGAGGTCTTCCTCCAGGCACCGAAGATGATCGAGGAAGCCGCGCTCGCCCTCGGCGCCACGCGCTGGGAGGTCATCCGCATGTCGGTGCTGCCCTTCGGCCGCTCCGGCATCATCTCCGCCTCCATGCTCGGCCTCGGCCGCGCGCTCGGCGAGACCATGGCCGTCGCCGTGGTCCTCTCCCCGAGCTTCCTCATCTCGGGCCACCTTCTCGACCCGGGTGGCGGCACGTTCGCGCAGAACATCGCCGCCAAGTTCAACGAGGCCAACGAGTTCGGCCGGGACGCGCTGATCGCCTCCGGTCTCGTCCTCTTCGCCATCACCCTGCTGGTCAACGGCGCCGCCCGCTGGATCATCGGCCGCCGCAAGGAGTACTCGGGGGCAGCGGCATGAGCCACGCCATACAGGATCGTCCGGTCTCGACGGTCAAGCGCGCCAGTTCGCTCTCCAGCGCCCGCCTCCCCCGCTGGAGCCCGATCGCCATCGCCGCCGGCTCCATCGCGGCGGGCATCGGCATCGGCCTCGGCGCCGGCTGGCACAGCAAGGTCCAGTGGGGCATGATCGCCGCGCTGCTCTTCGTGATCACCACGTACGCGCTGACCACCAAGGTCGAGGGCAGCCGCCAGGCCAAGGACCGCGTCGCCACCAGCCTCGTCTGGGTCTGCTTCGTCCTCGCCGTCATCCCGCTGGTCTCGCTGGCCTGGGTGACGATCAGCAAGGGCATGGAAGTCCTCGACGTCTACTTCCTCACCCACTCGATGAACGGCGTCCTCGACGCCGAGGCCGGCGGCGGTGTCTACCACGCGCTGCTCGGCACCATCGAACAGGTCGGCATCGCGACCGTGATCGCCGCGCCGATCGGCCTCCTCACCGCCGTCTACCTCGTCGAGTACGGCGGCGGCAGGCTCGCCCAGGCCGTCACCTTCTTCGTCGACGTCATGACGGGCATCCCGTCGATCGTCGCCGGCCTCTTCATCCTCGCCACCTGGAACCTGATGCTGGGCTTCGGCCCCTCCGGTTTCGCCGGCGCGATGGCCCTCGCCATCCTGATGATGCCGGTCGTGGTCCGCTCCACCGAGGAGATGCTCAAGCTCGTCCCGAACGAGCTCCGCGAGGCCTCCCTCGCCCTCGGCATCCCCAAGTGGCGCACCATCCTGAAGGTGGTCCTGCCCACCGCGATCGGCGGCATCACCACGGGCGTCATGCTCGCGGTCGCCCGTATCACCGGTGAGACGGCCCCGGTCCTGCTCCTCGTGTTCGGTACGAAGCTCATCAACCCGAACCCCTTCGAAGGCGCCCAGTCCTCCCTGCCGCTCTACGTGTACGAGCAGTACGCGGTCGGCACCGACGCGGCCGTGTCCCGCGCGTGGGCCGCGGCGCTCGTCCTGATCGCCTTCGTCATGATCCTCAACCTGGTGGCCCGCGGCATCGCCCGCTGGAAGGCCCCGAAGACCGCCCGCTGACCAGCGGAAATTGGAAGTGATTCACATGGCCAAGCGAATCGACGTCAGCGGCCTCTCCGCGTACTACGGCGCCCACAAGGCGATCGACGACATCTCCATGACCGTCGAGCCCCGCTCCGTGACGGCCTTCATCGGCCCCTCCGGCTGCGGCAAGTCCACCTTCCTGCGCACCCTGAACCGGATGCACGAGGTCACCCCCGGCGGCCGCGTCGAGGGCAAGGTGATGCTCGACGACGAGAACCTGTACGGGACGAACGTCGACCCCGTCGCCGTGCGCCGCACGGTCGGCATGGTCTTCCAGCGCCCCAACCCCTTCCCCACCATGTCGATCTTCGACAACGTGGCGGCGGGCCTGCGCCTCAACGGCAAGTACAAGAAGTCCCAGCTCAACGAGATCGTCGAGAAGTCCCTCAAGGGCGCCAACCTCTGGAACGAGGTCAAGGACCGCCTCAACAAGCCGGGCTCCGGCCTCTCCGGCGGTCAGCAGCAGCGCCTGTGCATCGCGCGGGCCATCGCCGTCGAGCCGGACGTCCTCCTCATGGACGAGCCCTGCTCGGCCCTGGACCCGATCTCGACCCTGGCGATCGAGGACCTCATCGGCGAGCTGAAGGAGCGCTTCACGATCGTCATCGTGACGCACAACATGCAGCAGGCCGCCCGCGTCTCGGACCGTACGGCCTTCTTCAACCTGGCGGCCGTCGGCCAGCCCGGCAAGCTGATCGAGCTGGACGACACCGAGCGGATCTTCTCCAACCCGAGCGTCCAGGCGACCGAGGACTACATCTCCGGCCGCTTCGGCTAGGCCTCGGACCCAGACTCGTCTGCGGTGCTGCATGGCGGTGCCACCGTAAGACGAAGGGCCCGGCTCCCCCACAGGGGAGCCGGGCCCGACCATTTCAAGCCACTGCCTGCCTCGGCGGAACCGTCAGCCGAAGAAGACAGAGCCGCGGGTTGCCGCCCGTCAGCCGAAGAAGAGCTGCACCACGTAGAAGCTCGTCGCGGCGACCAACGCCGCCGCCGGCATGGTGATACCGCATCTCCCGGGGGATAACCCCCGGACCCCCAGCAGAGCCGCGGGTTGCCGCCCGTCAGCCGAAGAAGAGCTGCACCACGTAGAAGCTCGTCGCGGCGACCAGCGCCGCCGCCGGCATGGTGATGAACCAGCCCAGGATGATGTTCTTGGCGACACCCCAGCGCACCGCGTTGACCCGCTTCGTCGCACCCACACCCATGATCGCGGAGGTGATGACGTGCGTCGTCGAGATCGGCGCGTGGAAGAGGAACGCGGAGCCGAACATGATCGACGCGCCCGTGGTCTCCGCCGCGAAACCCTGCGGCGGGTCCAGCTCGATGATCTTCCGGCCGAGCGTCCGCATGATGCGCCAGCCACCCGCGTACGTACCGAGCGACAGCATCACGGCACACGCGATCTTGACCCAGACCGGGATGTCGTCCCCGGCCGACTGCACGTCGGCGATGACCAGGGCCATCACCACGATGCCCATCGTCTTCTGCGCGTCCTGCAGACCGTGACCGAGCGCCATGCCGGCCGCCGACACCGTCTGCGCGATACGGAAGCCGCGCTTGGCCTTGTGCGGGTTGGACTTGCGGAACATCCACATGATCGCGCACATCACCAGATAACCGGCCACGAGACCGACGACCGGCGAGATGAACATCGGGATGACGACCTTGTCGAGCACCCCGCCCCAGATGACCTCCGTGCCACCCGCGAGCGCCGCGCCCACCATGCCGCCGAACAGGGCGTGCGAGGAGGAGGACGGCAGACCGAAGTACCAGGTGACCAGGTTCCAGATGATCGCGCCGACCAGCGCGGCGAAGAGGATGCCCATCCCCTTGTCGCCGTGCGGCGTCTCGATCAGACCCTCACTGACCGTCTTGGCGACCCCGCTGCCCATGAAGGCACCGGCGAGGTTCATGACGGCCGCCATCGCCAGGGCCGCCCGGGGAGTCAGCGCCCGGGTCGACACCGAGGTGGCGATGGCGTTGGCGGAGTCGTGAAAGCCGTTCGTATACGTGAAACCGAGCGCGACACCGATGGTCACGATCAGAGCAAAGGTGTCCACGAAGCCTCAGGACTCCTTGACCGCGATGGTCTCCACCGTGTTGGCCACGTGCTCGAACGCGTCGGCCGCCTCTTCCAGCACGTCGACGATCTGCTTCAGCTTCAGCACCTCGATGGCGTCGTACTTGCCGTTGAAGAGCGTCGCCAGCAGCTTGCGGTGGATCTGGTCGGCCTGGTTCTCCAGCCGGTTGACCTCGATCCAGTACTCGGTGAGGTGGGACATCGTCCGCAGGTTCGGCATGGCCTCGGCGGTCAGCTCGGCCGCCCGGGCCAGGACCTCGATCTGCTGCTCGACACCCTTGGGGAGCTCCTCGACGTTGTAGAGGACGACCAGGTCGACGGCCTCCTCCATGAAGTCCATGATGTCGTCGAGGGACGACGCGAGGTTGTAGATGTCCTCGCGGTCGAACGGCGTGATGAAGGAGGAGTTCAGCTGGTGGAAGATCGCGTGGGTCGCGTCGTCGCCGGCGTGCTCCGCTGCCCGCATCCGCTCCGCGATCTCGGCCCGGGCGGAAGGCTCCGCGCCGAGCAGTTCCATCAGGAGCTTCGAGCCCGTGACGATGTTGTCCGCGGACGCGGCGAACATGTCGTAGAAGCTCGTCTCCCTGGGGGTCAGACGAAATCGCACGTGAGGTCCTCGGGGTGCTGGGTTTCGGTCAGGCTGATGCTAGGCGCATCATCCGGCCACGGCTAACCGGCGTCCTCTCAGTGTCGCCCATCAGGCACAGTGAACTGCACGGGCCCCCGCCCGGATCCGCGGGGATCGGTACCATATACCCACGAGGGGTATACACCCCCTTATTGGACAACGGGAGGACGCGATGACGACCACCGAGGCGGACCAGGTCACCCCCGAGGCCGTCGAGGCCGTCGGGCCCGCCGACCACGAGCACGGTGTGCACGGTTACCACAAGCAGAAGGACGAACACCTCAAGCGGCTCCGCCGGATCGAGGGCCAGATCCGCGGCCTCCAGCGGATGGTCGACGAGGACGTCTACTGCATCGACATACTCACCCAGGTCTCCGCCTCGACCAAGGCGCTCCAGTCCTTCGCGCTCCAGCTCCTGGAGGAGCACCTGCGGCACTGCGTCGCGGACGCGGCGGCCAAGGGCGGCGAGGGCATCGACGCCAAGGTCGAGGAGGCCACGAAGGCCATCGCCCGCATGCTGCGCACCTGAGGTCCTCCCGCGGTACGGAAGGGGAGAAGGGCCGTACCGTCAGCGACCCTCGACGGCGGCCCGCTCCGCCGCCACCCTCAGCACCTCGTCGATCCGGTCGGCGCTCAGCCGCTCCCCGTCGGCGGACGAGGCGGCGATGATCAGCTCGCCGCACAGTTCTATCTCCGCGAGGGCGACGCAGTCCGGGTCTGCGGGCACGGTCGCTGTACCGGGCGGGGCCACGCGCATCCACCTCTTCCTGCCGGCGTCGGTCTCCCTGCGGTCTCCCAGCGTAGGGACGGCGCCACGCACCGCGCATGACACGTCCGGACCATTTGCCGATGGTCCACGCCGACACCGGCCCAGGTCAGGCCCCGCCCCGCCGCGGGCCCGCCGCCCTCAGGCCTCGATCCTGCCCGCGTAGATGTCCCGGCGGTCCGGCAGCGTCACCTCGACGCGGACCCCGAAGCCGTACAGCAGGGTCGTCGACGCGACCGCGACCGTACGGCCCTGATTGCTGAAGCTGAACTGGTGGCGCACCTTCCGCAGCCGCCCCTCCCCGTCCAGATACGCGTCGAAGGGCACGCTGTCGTCGGTGAACCCTTTCGCCGCCGCGGCGAGCGCCCCCCGCAGCTGCGGCGAGGCGACCCGCGCGGCCCGCGCGATGTCCGCGACCCCCCGGTAGTGGCCGACTTTCACCCCTGCGAGATCGACCTGGCCGAGGTACGTGACCTGCCGGGCGCCCCGCAGCAGCTCGGCCGCCGCGGCCGGGTCGGTGGCACCGCCCGTGACGAGGTTCCCGTCGTCGAGGGTGGTGGTGTCGACCCGCACCCACTTGTCGGCGGGCACCCCGGCGCCCCGGTTCTTCATGTAGAGCGCGCCGGGAGTGAGGAGCTCGGTGATCGGCCGGTGCTCACTGGCCCCGGCCGCGTCCTTCGGCAGCACCACCTGGAGCCGGCCGGTGCGGCGCCGGAAGTCGTAGCCGCCCTCGCCCCGGATGGTGACCCGGGTCCCGCCCGCGGCCATCTCCATCGCAGTGCTCGCCTTCGACGTGCCGGCCTTCGTCAGCACGTCGGCGGCGTTCCGTACGGCCAGGGCCGGATCCCCCAGTGGCTTGGGGTCCTCGGCGGCCGCGCACCCGGAGACCGTCGCGGTCCCGACCAGGGATCCGATCAGGACGGCGGTGACGGCGAACACCCCGCTCCCTCGACCGGGCGGCCGCCCGAACCGCTGCACCACCATCGCCTGCAACCCCCAACGCCTCACCGCTGTCTGCCCGGAACCCGCCCTCGGCCGGGATGCGCGGACCCGGGGACACCCGATGCGCATAACGACGGTCGGGGCGTGCCGTCACGCGCAGTACGGTGGTGGGGTGTACGCGCAGGACTCTCCCCACACCACGACGATGACGGAGCGCGGATCGTTCGCGCTGGCACGGTGCAGCTGCGGCTGGACGGGCCCGGCCCGCAGATCACGCGACAAGGCCCGCACCGACGCGACGGACCACCTCCGCACGGCCGCCGACCCGGAGGCCTAGACCCGCGGCCGCCGGACCCGGAACCGTCGCCGGGGCGAGCCGGAGCCCGGCCCCGAGGAAGGCCGCTAGGCCGCGAGGTCGTTGCGCTCGGTGCCGGTGGCGGGGCCGCCGATGTGGGGCTCGGGGACGCCGACCGCCTCCGGACGCCGCGGCCCGTCGGCACGGTGGGAGCGGACGAGCCGGGCTCCGCGGCCCGAGCGGGCGACGGCGGAGACCACCGGGGTGAGCAACGCGAGGGCCAGCGGGGCGAGGAGCAGCGCCACCGCCGTACCGAGGGCGAAGCCGCCGATCACGTCGGTCGGGTAGTGGACGCCCATGTAGACGCGCGCGAAGCCCTCGGCGAGGGCGAGACCGATGGCGGCGAGGCCGAACCTGCGGTGGGCGACGAAGACGCCGACCCCCAGGGCCATCGCCAGGGTGGCGTGGTCGCTCACGAAGGAGAAGTCGGTCTTCCCGTCGACGAGGACGTCGAGCCCCTGGTGGTCCCTGAAGGGTCTGGGGCGCTCGACGAAGCCACGGATGGGGATGTTGACGAGGAGCGCGATCCCGGCGGCCAGCGGGGCCCAGACGAGCCCGGCGACGGCCGACACGGAGTCGACGAGGGCGCCACGACGGCGGACGCTCCACCAGCACCACAGGCAGACGAGCGCCATCGCGAGCATGATCCCGTACTCGCCGACGAACCCCATGACGCGGTCGAACCACGGCGGCGCGGCCTTGGCCAGCCCGTTGATGTCGTAGAGCAGGCTGACATCGGGGTTCGAACCGTCCGATGCGAGTCCAGCCATCTGCTGCGGCCCCTTGCTCTCGTGTCTGTGTCTTCCAACCCCCGTGGTCAGAGCGGTCGGATCAGGGAACGAACCGCCTGAGGCGCACGTTCCGATCTCTCCGGTGGATCATGATGACGTTATCGAAGAGTGACGGTTCACCGCAGCTCAGGGCCTGTGCATGACGGAGAGTTCCAGCCATGTCCCGTACGCCCCGAAGGTACCCGCCGACGACCCGACGGTCCGTCTCCTCACCTCACGCCTGCGGCAGATGGGTCGGCAGCGCCGCCGCGCCCTCCTGCGTGACCCGGGTCGCACCGAAGTAGTCCGCGCTGTCGATCCGGCTGAAACGGATGACCGCCCCGGTACGCGGCGCGTCGATCATGTACCCGCCGCCCACGTAGATGCCGACGTGCCGGATGGCCCGGGAGTTGGTCAGGTCGTCCGAGAAGAAGACGAGATCACCCGGCAGCAGCTCGTCCCTGCTCGGGTGCGGCCCGGCGTTGTACTGGTCGTTGGCGACACGCGGCAGCGTGACGCCGACGGTCTCGTACGCGGCCTGGGTGAGCCCGGAGCAGTCGAACCGGCCGTTCTGCGCGGCCGTGCCCGTACCGCCCCACAGGTAAGGGGTGCCCAGCTTCCCCTGCGCGAAGTGGATCGCGCCCGCCGCCTGCCGTGAGGGGTCGACACGCCCCACCGGCCGGGCGAAGCTCTTCTCCAGGGACCGGATGATCCGCACGTAGTTCTGCGTCTCGCTGATCGGCGGCACCCCGCCGTGCTTGATCACCCGGTACGCGCCCGCGTTGTACGCCGCCAGCATGTTGCTCGTCGGGTCCCCGGGCACGTCCTTCACGTAGCCGGCGATCTCGCAGTCGTACGAGGCGGCCGACGGGATCGCGTCCTTCGGATCCCAGATGTCCCGATCCCCGTCCCCGTCCCCGTCCACGCCGTGACTGGCCCAGGTGCCGGGGATGAACTGGGCGATGCCCCGGGCGTCGGCGGGGGAGACGGCCCGCGGGTTCCAGCCGCTCTCCTGGTAGAGCTGCGCGGCGAGCAACGCCGGGTTGATGGCGGGGCAGAGGTTCCCCCACCGCTGCACCAGCCCCTGGTAGAGCGCGGGAACGGATCCCTTCGCCAGCGCCACGGTGCCGTTCTTCCCGCTGCCCGCCCCGCCGGCCAGGCCCGCCGCCGCCGAGTACGTACCGACCACGAGCAGTGCGACGAAACCCAGACAGACCCCGAAGGCCCCACCGGCCACCAGCCACGCCTTGCCGGCCCTACGCACCGTCAACCACCCCTCGGCTCATGGCAGTACGCCCCGGAGGCCAAGTCTAGGCGCCGGAGCTCCCGGCGGGGCCGATTGCGCGACACCCCACCCGGCACCCCGCCGCCGACGCCGCCCCAAGAGTGCAACAACGACGATCATTGCCCGGAGTCACTCTCCGTGATACACAGAGTGACCATACGCTTCTTCGCATGGAAACCGGCCACACCACCGCAGGTCAAGACGGTCGGACCGGTCAAGTGTGCGGGGATCGGGTAAAGAGAGCCGCCAAGCCGTCACACGCGGGCGGTTTCATCAGGGAAGATAGGGCGATGACCCATGCCGTCCGGCAGGGGCAACTAACTACCCAACAGGGGCGGTGAGTTACATGTACCTGGCGGCAGAGAAGGGCGACATCACCACCATCATCGGTGGAATCGCCCCGAACTGGGGCCCCTTCGGCAGCCTGGGCGCCGAGGCCAAGATCATGATCGAGGTCGTGATGGCCGTGGCCATCCTGCTCTGCCTCGGCATCGCCATCTGGGGAGCGGCCAAACAGCGCATCGGCGCGACCGCCCTCCGCGACACGTTCAGCGCGGAACAGGGCAAGGGCCTGATCGTGGCCGGCCTCACCGGAGTCTTCATCATCGGCTCCCTGGGGACGCTGTTCACCATCGTGTACGGGATGGCCGTCTGACACCCCGTCGGACCCGGCCCTCCTGAGATTGCGTTCCCTGATGTCCAGTCACGTTGCAGCACTGCCCGTACCGCGAACCAGTGAGGGGGCGTACCCGGCATGAGTCCCGGTGACGAGCACGACAGCTTCGGCGGCGTGGGCGGCTCGGGCCAGACCCGGACCCGCCTGCCCGAAGGCAACAGCGGCGACGTCCACGGCGGCCCCCGCCGCCCCGCCCGCAGCTCCCGCTCCCTCATCACGGTCGTGGGCGTGGTGGTCCTCCTCGTCGCGGCCATCGCCCTCGCCAACCGCGGCGGCACGGACCCGACGGACACGGCGGGCCCCACCGCCGACCCCCCCGGCAAGACGGCCCCCACGGCGGCGACGGGCGTCCCCCCGGTCACCGGCAAGAACGGCGCGATCCCCACCGGCTACGCCCACGACGCCCAGGGCGCCCAGAGCGCGGCGACGAACTACGCGGTGGCGCTGGGGTCGGTCGAGATGTTCCAGGACGGCCCCCGTGAGGGCATCGTGCGCGCCACCCACGACCCCGCCGTCGCCGACGACCTCCTGAAGCGCCTGGACACCTCCTACTCGGCCGGCTTCATGACCAGCATCGGGCTCGACGCGAACGGCGCCGCGCCCTCCGGTCTGACCTTCGTGTCCCGCACCGTCCCGGTCGGCGCCAAGGTCCGCGACTACACGGACACCTCCGCGACGGTCGAAGTCTGGTGCACCGGTCTCGTCGGTCTGGCCGGAGCCGGCTCGACCAAGCCCGTCACGTCCACCTGGTTCACCCTCACCCAGAAGCTCACCTGGGTCGGGGGCGACTGGCGGATCACGTCGTCCACCCAGGCCGAGGGCCCCACTCCGGTCAACGGCGACAACCGCGCCTCCGTCGCCGACGAGATCGCGGCGGCGGTCGAGGGATACGGAGGATTCACCTATGCCCGCTAGCCGCAGCCTGGCGGGCCGCGCGTCGGCCACGCTCCTCACCGCGTTCCTCGCGGCGCCCTTCCTGTCCCTCTCGACCGCCCAGGCGGCGCCCACCCCGACGCCGACGGCCCCCACCCCGTCCCCGAGCACCACCGACAGCCCGTGCGGACTCATCGTGGGGCAGGCCAGGGAACTCTGCGAGAAGGGCCAGACCGGCGGAGGCGGCGGAGCCCCCGTCACCGACCCCACCTCCGCGGTCGACCCCCTCTCCTCCCTCGCCCGCGGCTGCGCCGACGCCGCCGTGGCCACCATCGACTACCTCTCCAAGGCCGTCAAAGAGACCGCCGACGTCGACTTCACCAACCTGGAGTTCCTCGGCCGGTACGCGATCGTCTTCGCCGCCGCGACCGTCCTCACGCTCCTCCTCTGGCTCCTCGCCGTCGCGAAGCGGGCCATCCGCGGCGTCCCGCTGGCCACCGCCCTCTCCGAGGCCATCGGTTTCCTCTGGCTGACGGTCCTCGCCTCCGCCTTCACGCCGCTGATCCTCTACACCGTCGTCAACGCCACCGACGCCGTCACCGAGGTCATCGCCTCCGGCACCGGCCAGCAGACCGACATCTTCTTCGGCAGCTTCAAGCAGGCCCTCCAGAAGGGCGACAGCATCGGTGGCGGCCCCATCATGCTGATCATCGTGTCGCTGGTGACCGTCCTCGCCGCCGGCGTGCTGTATCTGGAGCTGTTCCTCCGCGCCGTCATGCTGTACGTCGGCGCCCTCCTCGGCGTCGTCGTCTACTCCGGCCTCGTCGACAAGAACATGTGGGGCCACGTCCGCCGCTGGGCCGGCATCATGATCGCGGTCATCCTGGTCAAGCCGGTCATCGTCATCGTCCTCGGCCTGGCCGGCGCGCTCTCCTCCGGCACCGGCCCGGACTCGTTCTCCGCCGTCGTCTCCGGCCTCGCGATCATCCTGCTCGCGATCTTCGCCTCGGCGATGATCTACCGCTTCGTCCCCGGCTTCGGCGACGAGATCGCCGCCTCCCGCAACAACCGCCTGCACCGCGCGGGCGAGAACACGGCCGCGGCCGTCATCTCCTCCCCCGCCTCCCTCGTCTCCCAGGGCATCAAGACGCACAGCTCCCGCGGCGACGGCGGCGGCCAGTCCTCCCAGCCCGCCCGCCCCGCCAATCCGATCTCCGGCGGCATGGCCGCGCACAGCAGCCGCGGCGGGAGCGGCGGCGCGACTCCCCCGCCCGCTCCCCGTAGCGGCAGCCCCACCGCGGGCACCCCGCACAGCAACCGCAAGAACTCTGGAGGTGCAGGGCGTTGACGACCCAGTCCCAGCCGGTCGCGCCCCGCCGTACGTATCTCGTGGGCCGGGCCCGGCCGAACGCGATCGTCGGCAAGAACCGCGAGACCGGCGAGATCGCCCTGATCATCGTCGGCGCCTTCCTCGGCATGATGAGCGGACTCCTCGTCCCCGTCCTCCCCCTGCGGATCGCGCTCCTCGCGGGCCTGCCCATGCTCGCGATCGCCGCCGTGTACCTCCCGTACAAGCACCGCACCTTCTACAAGTGGTTCGAGATCAACCGCAGCTACAAGCGGATGCTCAAGCGCGGCACGGCGTACCGTTCCGTCGTCACCGAGGCCGGCACCCGCCTCGACGGCCGCGAGGTCGAGGTCGGCCCGCCGCCCGGCATCGGCCGCGTCGGCTGGCTCGCCGCCCCCTTCGGCCCGGACGAGATCGCCGTCCTCCTGCACGCCGACCGCCGTACGGTCACCGCCGCCATCGAGATCGAGGGCCCCGGTGTCGGCCTGCGCGACAGCGAGGACCAGGAGGCCCTGGTCGACCGGTTCGGCACCCTCCTGAAGCACGTCGCCAACGGCGACGGCTTCGTGACCCGACTCCAGATGCTGGCCCGCACCCTCCCCGCCGACCCGGACGCGCACGCCAAGGACGTCGGCCAGCGCGGCGACCCGCACGCGCCCGCGTGGCTCATGGAGTCGTACGAACAGCTCCAGTCGATGGTCTCCACCTCCAGCGAGCAGCACCGCGCCTACCTCGTGGCCTGCATGCACTACACGCGCGAACTCGCCGCCGAGGCCAACGCCATGGCCCGCGCCGCCAGGCACGCCTCCGGCGCCCGCAAGCTCGACCGCGACGCCGGCCTCGCCGTCGTCATGGCCCGCGAGCTCACCGACATCTGCGCCCGTCTCGCCGAGGCCGACATCCGCGTCCGCCAGCCCCTCGGCCAGTCCCGCCTCGCCTCCCTCGTGCACTCCATGTACGACCCGGACCACCCCATCGACCACATCCAGGCCATGACCAAGCGAAACGCCTGGCCGGCCGAGCTGGACGCGATGGAGCCGACGTACCTCCAGGCGAAGACCCGCGAGTCCTCCACCCGCGCCCCCTGGTGCCACGCCACGGCCTGGGTGAAGGAGTGGCCGATGACCCCGGTCGGCGTCAACTTCCTCGCCCCGCTGCTCGTCCACACCCCGGACGTGATCCGTACGGTCGCCGTGACCATGGACCTGGAGCCCACCGAGGTCGCCATCGAGCGGATGCTCACCGAGAAGACCAACGACGAGGCCGACGCCAGCCGCGCCGCCAAGATGAACCGCACGGTCGACCCGCGGGACATCGCCGCCCACGGCCGGCTCGACCAGCGGGGTGAAGATCTCGCCAGCGGCGCGGCCGGGGTGAACCTCGTCGGGTACATCACGGTGTCGTCGCGTTCGCCCGAGGCCCTGGCCCGGGACAAGCGCACGATCAGGGCCTCCGCCGGCAAGTCGTACCTGAAGCTGGAGTGGTGCGACCGCGAGCACCACCGGGCCTTTGTGAACACCTTGCCGTTCGCGACCGGCATCCGCCGCTAGGGCCGAAGGGGCACAGACCCATGCGAGATCCGCTGTCCGTCCTCACCGACGCCTTCACCTCCTTCGTCTTCGGGAAGGTGGAGACGACCCGTCTGCCCGTCCGCACCTCCACCGGACAGGCCCAGGCCGTCTACCTGCCGACCGCCGCTCCCGGTCTCGGCGACTCCGGCGTCATCATCGGCCGCGAGGTCTACAGCGGCAAGGGCTACATCTACGACCCCTTCCAGCTGTACGGGCAGCAGCTCCCGGCCCCGCACTGGCTGGTCCTCGGCGAGTCCGGAAACGGCAAGTCGGCCCTGGAGAAGACGTACGTGCTCCGCCAGCTCCGCTTCCGCGACCGGCAGGTCGTCGTCCTCGACGCCCAGGGCGAGGACGGCGTCGGCGAATGGAACCTCATCGCGCAGGAGCTGGGAATAACTCCCATCCGGCTCGACCCGATGGTCGCCAACGACTCCGGCATCCGCCTCAACCCCCTCGACCCCTCGATCACCACCACCGGCCAGCTCGCGCTGCTCCGCACGATCATCGAGGTGGCCATGGGCCACAGCCTCGACGAGCGCTCCGGCTTCGCCCTCAAGGTCGCCCACGCCTACGTGACCGACCACACCACCGAGCGCCAGCCGATCCTCACCGACATCGTCGAGCAGCTCCGCCACCCCGAGCCCGAATCGGCGGAGGCGATGAACGTCGACATAGACGACGTACGGGCCTGGGGCCTGGACGTCGCCCTCGTCCTGGACCGCCTGGTCGACGGTGACCTGCGGGGCATGTTCGACGGCCCGACGACCGTCGGCATCGACCTCGACGCGCCCCTGATCGTCTTCGACCTCTCCCACATCGACCGCAACTCCATCGCCATGCCGATCCTCATGGCGATCGTCGGCGTCTGGCTGGAGCACACCTGGATCCGCCCCGACCGGAAGAAGCGCATCTTCCTCGTCGAGGAGGCCTGGCACATCATCAACAGCCCGTTCGTGGCCCAGCTGTTCCAGCGGCTGCTCAAGTTCGGACGCCGCCTCGGCCTGTCCTTCGTCGCCGTCGTCCACCACCTCTCGGACGTCGTCGACGGAGCGGCGGCCAAGGAGGCCGCGGCGATCCTCAAGATGGCCTCCACCCGGACCATCTACGCCCAGAAGGCCGACGAGGCACGCGCCACGGGCCGGGTCCTCGGCCTGCCACGCTGGGCGGTGGAGATCATCCCGACCCTCACCCCCGGCATCGCGGTCTGGGACGTCAACGGCAACGTGCAGGTGGTCAAACACCTCATCACCGAACGGGAACGCCCCCTCGTCTACACCGACCGCGCCATGACCGAGGCCTCGGTCATCGACCCGGAGCTGGAGTGGGAGAGGGAACAGCGGGCGATCCTCGTCGAGCAGCAGATGAACGGCACGTCGCAGTCGACGGTGGCGTAGATGGACTCGGCACGGAAGGGGGGAGGAGTCTCCGACGGGCTGCTGCTCAGCCTGTTCGGCCTCCTCCTCTGTCTCACGGTCCTGGTGTGGACGGCGACCGGTCTGGCCGGTCTCCTCGCCCACGGCGCCTGGCCGCAGGGCGTCGCCTACACGGGCACGCCGTCGGCCCTGCGTTCCCTGGTGACGGCCCCGACGGACCTCGCGGCGGCCTGGCCCGCCACCCCGCCGGCCCAGCTGTCGGGGTACGGGCTCTTCTGGGGCCTGCTGATCGGTGAGGCGATGATCCTGCTCGTCCTCGCGGTCTTCGCACTGGGCACGATCGCCCGCTGGCGAGCGGTCAGGGCGGGCAGGAGGACCGGCACGTACGACCACGCCCCCGCCGCCCCGGTACGGAAGGACCCGCCCCCGCCTGCCCCGGCCGAGGCGGCCCCGGTGACCCCGCCCCGTACGGAGACGCCCCCGGCCCCCACGACGGTCGTCCCCGCGGTACCGGCGCCCCCGGCGGCACCGGTCGTCCCCGCCCCCCACGCACCCGCACAGACACCCACCACGCCCGCCCCCACCCCGGCCGTGCCGGCCCCGGCGACCCGCACCCGCTACGGCCCCCCGGAAGCCCGCCACCCCGCCGCGGTCCAGGCGATCCGGGACGCCGAGGGCCCGGTCCTGGTCGTCACCTCCGACCCCACCGTCTGGTCCACCACCAAGGACGCGCGCGGCAAGCTCGGCCCGGTCCTCGTCTACGACCCCGGCCACCTGTGCGACACCCCCGGACGCCTCCACTGGTCGCCGTCCGAAGGCTGCGAGGACCCGGCCGTGGCCACGGAGCGAGCCGTCGCCCTCCTCGCCCCCGTACGCCCGCACTCCCGCCTCGACGCGGCCACCGCGGACACCGCCGACACACTCCTGCGCTGCTGGCTGCACGCCGCCGCCGTCGACGGCCGCCCCTTCCGCCAGGTCCACCGCTGGGCCCAGGGCGCCGGCGCCCACGAACCCGTACGGATCCTCCGCAGCCACCCCAAGGCCGCCTCCGGCCACGCGGGACTCCTCGAATCGGCCCTCACCGCCCACCCCGAAAGCCGCCGCCTGGCCCAGGAACTGACGGCCCGTGCGCTCGCCTCGCTCTCCTCGGTCCACATCCGCGAGGCCTGCACACCGAATCGAACTGATTCGCTCGCGCTGGCATCATTCCTGCCCGAAGGGGGCACCCTCTACGTGGTGGGGGAGCCGATCGAGGATCCCCGCACCCACCCCGGCGCGATGCCGCTCCTGACGGCGCTCGCCGCAGACGTGGTCGAGCACGGCCGCCGCATGGCCGCACGGTCATCCGACGGTCGGCTCGACCCACCAATGACACTCGTCCTCGACGACGTCGCCGCCGTGGCCCCGCTCCCCCAGCTCCCGGAGCTCCTCGCCACCGGCCACTCCCAGGGCCTCCCGACCCTGGCCCTGATGCGCTCCCGCGAACAGGCCAGGTCCCGCTGGCCGGAGAACTCCCTCAGCCGCTGACCCCCCTGACGGGGGCGCTCCTCACGCCGGCCGAGGCAGTGCGTGCTCCAGCTCGTTCGCTTCCTCGCTGCCGTGCAGCGCGACCCGCGCACCGGTCGCCACGAACCCGAGCCGCCGGTACGCCGCCTGGGCCCGGGTGTTCTCCGCGTGGACGTACAGCCGCGCCCGCTCGATCCGCGGCTCCTCCAGCGACCAGGACCACTCCGCCGCCGCCTCGAACAACGCGTCGACGGCCCCCGAGCCCCGCGCCTCGCCCCGGACGAACACCCCGACGACATGCGTCTGTTCCACCTCCGGGACGTCCCCGAAGAGCGACTCGGTCCCGGCCCGCTCCACGAGTACCGTCACCGTGCCGAGCCACCGCCCGTCCGGCGCCTCCGCGACGAACTGGCGCGCGGCGCCGGGCCCGTCCTCCGACGCCCCCACCGTCCGCTCCTGCCAGAAGGAGTCCGGCCGCGCGGCAGCGGCCTCGTGGGTATCCAGGAAGGCAAGGTGCGCGACCGGGTCCAGCAGGGCCGTGAGCCGCAGCTCCCGGGCCTTCTCCCACTCGTCGGAACGGATGGCACGAATCGATAGGTCCATGCCGCCCATCCTTGCCGGTGCCCGTTCCACCGACAACGAATAATCCCGCTCGGCGCCCCACGTCGTACCCCGGTACTACACCGGCGCCCCACCTCCCACCCCCGGCCCGACGTCCGGCCTCCCCCGACTCCCTAACGTCGACAGCATGATCCGAGCAGAGAACCTCACCAAGCGGTACGGGGACACCACCGTCGTCCACGACCTCAGCTTCACCGTCCGCCCCGGCGCCGTCACCGGCTTCCTCGGCCCCAACGGCGCCGGGAAATCCACCACCCTCCGCATGATCCTCGGCCTCGACGCCCCCACCCGCGGCCACGCCACCGTCGACGGCCTCCCCTTCGCCCGGCACACCGCCCCGCTCACCCGCGTCGGCGCCCTCCTCGAAGCCCGCTCCGTGCACCCCGGCCGCTCCGCCCACCACCACCTGATGGCCCTCGCCCACACCCACGGCATCCCCCGCGCCCGGGTGGAGCGGGTCCTCGCCCTCACCGGCCTCACTCACGTCGCCCGCAAGCGCGTGAAGGGCTTCTCCCTCGGCATGGGCCAGCGCCTCGGGATCGCCGCCGCCCTCCTCGGCGACCCGGCCACCGTCGTCCTCGACGAGCCCGTCAACGGCCTCGACCCCGAGGGCGTGCTGTGGATCCGCACCCTCCTCAGGTCCCTGGCCGCCGAGGGCCGTACCGTCCTCGTCTCCTCCCACCTCATGGGCGAGATGGCCCTCACCGCCGACCACCTGATCGTCATCGGCAAGGGCCGGCTCCTCGCCGACACCACCGTCGACGAACTCGTCCGCACCTCGGGCGGCGCCACCGTCAAGGTCGTCACCCCGGAGGCGGACCGGCTGCGGAACCTCCTCCCCGGCGCCGGGATCACGGTGGAGGCCCCCGACACCCTCCTCGTCACCGGCCCGGACGCACCGGAGATCGGCCGCACGGCCGCCGCCCACGGCCTCCCCCTCCACGAACTGACGCCGCGGGCAGCCTCCTTGGAGCAGGCGTTCATGGCCCTCACCCACGACTCCGTCGAATACCAGGGAGCCTCCGCATGACCACCTCGGCCCTCACCCCTCCCGCCCCCACCGCCCCGGCCCTGACCCACGCAGGCGTACTCCGCTCGGAGTGGCACAAGCTGTGGACCGTCCGCTCCACCTGGATCACGGTCCTCACCTCCACCGCGGTCGTCCTCGGCGTCGGCATCCTCATGGGCGCCACCTACACCTCCGACGGGGGCGACTCCGACGTCGACACCGTCGTCCTCAGCCTCTACGGCAGCCAGCTCGGCGGCATCGCCCTCGCCGTCCTCGGCATCCTGGTCACGGCGGGCGAGTACGCGACCGGCATGATCCGCGCCTCCCTCACCACGGTCCCCCGCCGCCTGCCCGTCCTGTGGGCCAAGGCGACCGTCTTCACCACCGCGGTCCTCGCACTCACCTTCCTCACCAACCTGCTGACCTTCCTCACCGCCCAGGCCTTCCTCTCCGACACCGACCAGGCCGCCTCCCTCACCGACGACGGCGTCCTCGCCGCCCTCGCGGGCAACGCCGCCGGCATCACCCTCCTCGGCCTGATCGCCCTCGGCCTCGGAGCCGCGCTCCGATCCGTACCGGGCGCGATCGGCGCCTTCGTCGGCGGCGTGCTGATCGTTCCCGAGATCCTCGGGATGCTGCCGTACGAGGCGATGGACACGGTCGTCCGGTACTTCCCCACCCAGGCGGCCGGCGTCCTCGGCTCCGCGGCTCCCCTGCCGGGCGCCGCCTCCCCCGGCGCCGCCCTGCTCGCCCTGGTCCTGTGGGCGGCCGCGGCCCTCGCCGTCCCCGCCCTGCTGCTCAGGCGCCGGGACGTATGAGGATGATGACCAGGTGACCACGGAAGCGACCGCGACGACGGGCCTCAGCCGCACCATCCAGCGACTCCTGGCACGGGCGCGGGCGTTCGACGCCCGCCGCCCCTGGCTGTGGGACGCCACGGTGACACTCCTCTGGACGGCGGCGGCCCTCGTGGACGCGTCCGGCGGCTGGCGGAACACCGCCCCCGACCCGTCCGTCCCGGCCTGGCTCGTGGTCACCCTCAGTCTCGCCCTCACCCTGCCGCTGTACCGGCGCCGTCGGCAGCCTGTGGCCGTCCTCACCGTGATGGCCTGCGCGGCACTCGTCAGCGCCGCCTCGGGCGCCTTCCTCCAGGCCGGGTACCTCCAGCTGATCCCGCTCTTCCAGATCGCGCTCGTCCGCCCGCCCCGCACCCTCCTGTGGGCCTTCGCCCTGCTCCTGCCGCCGCTCCTGACGGGGGCGGTCCGCTTCCCCCGGGGAAGCTGGGACCAGCACGTCGTCCCCACCCTGTGGGCGTACGCGCTCGTCGCCCTCCTCGGCATCGCGGTCCGCTCCCGCAAGGACCACACGGCGGCGCTCGTCGACCGGGCCCGCCGCCTGGAGGTCGAGCGCGACCAGGAGGTCCGCCTCGCGGCGGCGGCCGAACGCACCCGGATCGCCCGCGAGATGCACGACATCATCGGCCACAACCTCTCGGTCATCACGGGCCTGGCGGACGGCGGACGCTACGCGGCGGCGAAGAACCCCGAGCGAGCCACCCAGGCCCTCGACGCCATCGGTACGACGAGCCGCGAGGCCCTCGCCGAGCTCCGCCGCCTCCTCGGCGTCCTCCGCGACGACGAGCAGGAGGCGGCCCGCGACCCCCAGCCCACCCTGGCCGACCTCGACACCCTCATCACCGGGGTACGCAAGGCAGGTCTGCCCGTGCGGTTCGACCAGGACAGCGCCTCCCCCGCTCCAGCCCTCACCCCGGGCGCCCAGCTGACGGTGTACCGGGTGATCCAGGAAGCCCTGACGAACACCCTGAAGCACGCCGGCGGGGGAGCGAGGGCGACCGTGCTCCTCACCCACACCCCCCAGGAGGTCAGGGTGGAGATCACGGACACGGGCCCCGCCACCGCACCGCCCCCACCGTCCGGCCAGGGCCAGGGACTTACCGGAATGCGCGAGCGCGCGGCCCTCTACGACGGCACACTCGTGACCGGCCCGCTGCCGACCGGCGGCTGGCGCGTCAGACTCCGACTCCCCCAGGAGGGCTCCCCCTCGTGACGACCGTTCTCATCGCGGACGACCAGGCCATGCAGCGCTTCGGCTTCCGCATGCTGTTGGAGAGCCAGGACGACATGACCGTCGTCGGCGAGGCCTCGAACGGCACCGAGGCGATCCGGCTGGTCGACCGGCACCACCCCGACGTCGTCCTGATGGACATCCGGATGCCAGGCCTCGACGGCATCGAGGCCACCCGCCGCATCGTCGCCACCGGCGACCGCACCCGGATCCTGATCGTCACGACCTTCGACCTCGACGAGTACGCGTACGACGGTCTCCGTGCCGGCGCCAGCGGCTTCCTGGTGAAGGACGCCCAGCCGGAGGAACTCCTCGCCGGCATCCGCGCGGTCGCGAGCGGCGACGCGGTCGTCGCCCCGAGCCTCACCCGCCGGCTCCTGGACGCCTACATCCACCATCTTCCCGCCGCCCCCACGACCGGTCCCACCCCGGAGAACCCGCGCCTCGCCTCCCTCACGGAACGGGAACGCGAGATCCTCACGGTCATCGGCCAGGGCTGGACGAACACCGAGATCGCCGAGCGCCTCCATCTCGCGGAATCGACGGTGAAGACCCACGTCGGCCGCATCCTCGCGAAGACGGGCGCCCGTGACCGCGTCCAGGCGGTGATCCTGGCGTACGACACCCAGCTCGTCACGCCGGCCTGAAAGGGCCCGTAAACGCAGAAAAGCCCCGCACCATAAGGTGCGGGGCTTTCCCACAATGATTGTTCGGCGGCGTCCTACTCTCCCACAGGGTCCCCCCTGCAGTACCATCGGCGCTGAAAGGCTTAGCTTCCGGGTTCGGAATGTAACCGGGCGTTTCCCTAACGCTATGACCACCGAAACTCTATGAAGTTAACCAACCGGAAATCGGCACAGTTCGTTACTTCAGAACTAACACAGTGGACGCGAGCAACTGAGGACAAGCCCTCGGCCTATTAGTACCGGTCAGCTCCACCCATTACTGGGCTTCCACATCCGGCCTATCAACCCAGTCGTCTACTGGGAGCCTTACCCTCTCAAGGAGGTGGGAATACTCATCTCGAAGCAGGCTTCCCGCTTAGATGCTTTCAGCGGTTATCCCTCCCGAACGTAGCCAACCAGCCATGCCCTTGGCAGGACAACTGGCACACCAGAGGTTCGTCCGTCCCGGTCCTCTCGTACTAGGGACAGCCCTTCTCAATATTCCTACGCGCGCAGCGGATAGGGACCGAACTGTCTCACGACGTTCTAAACCCAGCTCGCGTACCGCTTTAATGGGCGAACAGCCCAACCCTTGGGACCGACTCCAGCCCCAGGATGCGACGAGCCGACATCGAGGTGCCAAACCATCCCGTCGATATGGACTCTTGGGGAAGATCAGCCTGTTATCCCCGGGGTACCTTTTATCCGTTGAGCGACGGCGCTTCCACAAGCCACCGCCGGATCACTAGTCCCGACTTTCGTCCCTGCTCGACCCGTCGGTCTCACAGTCAAGCTCCCTTGTGCACTTACACTCAACACCTGATTGCCAACCAGGCTGAGGGAACCTTTGGGCGCCTCCGTTACCCTTTGGGAGGCAACCGCCCCAGTTAAACTACCCATCAGACACTGTCCCTGATCCGGATCACGGACCGAGGTTAGACATCCAGCACGACCAGAGTGGTATTTCAACGGCGACTCCACCATGACTGGCGTCACGGCTTCAAAGTCTCCCACCTATCCTACACAAGCCGAACCGAACACCAATATCAAACTGTAGTAAAGGTCCCGGGGTCTTTCCGTCCTGCTGCGCGAAACGAGCATCTTTACTCGTAGTGCAATTTCACCGGGCCTATGGTTGAGACAGTCGAGAAGTCGTTACGCCATTCGTGCAGGTCGGAACTTACCCGACAAGGAATTTCGCTACCTTAGGATGGTTATAGTTACCACCGCCGTTTACTGGCGCTTAAGTTCTCAGCTTCGCAACCCCGAAAGGTCACTAACCGGTCCCCTTAACGTTCCAGCACCGGGCAGGCGTCAGTCCGTATACATCGCCTTACGGCTTCGCACGGACCTGTGTTTTTAGTAAACAGTCGCTTCTCGCTGGTCTCTGCGGCCACCCCCAGCTCAGAGTGCAAGACTCATCACCAGACGTGGCCCCCCTTCTCCCGAAGTTACGGGGGCATTTTGCCGAGTTCCTTAACCATAGTTCACCCGAACGCCTCGGTATTCTCTACCTGACCACCTGAGTCGGTTTAGGGTACGGGCCGCCATGAAACTCGCTAGAGGCTTTTCTCGACAGCATAGGATCATCCACTTCACCACAATCGGCTCGGCATCAGGTCTCAGGCTATGTGCTGTCCGGATTTACCTGGACAACGCCCTACACCCTTACCCCGGGACTACCACCGCCCGGGCTGGACTACCTTCCTGCGTCACCCCATCGCTTACCTACTACCACCTTGGGTCAGCGGCTCCACCACTTTCCTTTCCCCGAAGGGTCCGGAACGGCTTCACGGCCTTAGCATTAATGGGCTCGATACTGGGCGTTTCAAAGCGGGTACCGGAATATCAACCGGTTGTCCATCGACTACGCCTGTCGGCCTCGCCTTAGGTCCCGACTTACCCTGGGCAGATCAGCTTGACCCAGGAACCCTTAGTCAATCGGCGCACACGTTTCTCACGTGTGTATCGCTACTCATGCCTGCATTCTCACTCGTGAACCGTCCACAACTCGCTTCCGCGGCTGCTTCACCCGGCACACGACGCTCCCCTACCCATCACAGTCCCCGTTGGGGGTATGTACTGCAATGACACGACTTCGGCGGTACGCTTGAGCCCCGCTACATTGTCGGCGCGGAATCACTTGACCAGTGAGCTATTACGCACTCTTTCAAGGGTGGCTGCTTCTAAGCCAACCTCCTGGTTGTCTCTGCGACTCCACATCCTTTCCCACTTAGCGTACGCTTAGGGGCCTTAGTCGATGCTCTGGGCTGTTTCCCTCTCGACCATGGAGCTTATCCCCCACAGTCTCACTGCCGTGCTCTCACTTACCGGCATTCGGAGTTTGGCTAAGGTCAGTAACCCGGTAGGGCCCATCGCCTATCCAGTGCTCTACCTCCGGCAAGAAACACACGACGCTGCACCTAAATGCATTTCGGGGAGAACCAGCTATCACGGAGTTTGATTGGCCTTTCACCCCTAACCACAGGTCATCCCCCAGGTTTTCAACCCTGGTGGGTTCGGTCCTCCACGAAGTCTTACCTCCGCTTCAACCTGCCCATGGCTAGATCACTCCGCTTCGGGTCTTGAGCGCGCTACTGAATCGCCCTATTCGGACTCGCTTTCGCTACGGCTTCCCCACACGGGTTAACCTCGCAACGCACCGCAAACTCGCAGGCTCATTCTTCAAAAGGCACGCAGTCACGACCCACTGAGTAAACTCAATGAGCGACGCTCCCACGGCTTGTAGGCACACGGTTTCAGGTACTATTTCACTCCGCTCCCGCGGTACTTTTCACCATTCCCTCACGGTACTATCCGCTATCGGTCACCAGGGAATATTTAGGCTTAGCGGGTGGTCCCGCCAGATTCACACGGGATTTCTCGGGCCCCGTGCTACTTGGGTGTCTCTCAAACGAGCCGTTAATGTTTCAGCTACGGGGGTCTTACCCTCTACGCCGGACCTTTCGCATGTCCTTCGCCTACATCAACGGTTTCTGACTCGTCTCACAGCCGGCAGACTGTGAAAGAGAGATCCCACAACCCCGCATGCGCAACCCCTGCCGGGTATCACACGCATACGGTTTGGCCTCATCCGGTTTCGCTCGCCACTACTCCCGGAATCACGGTTGTTTTCTCTTCCTGAGGGTACTGAGATGTTTCACTTCCCCTCGTTCCCTCCACATGCCCTATGTGTTCAGGCATGGGTGACAGCCCATGACGACTGCCGGGTTTCCCCATTCGGAAACCCCCGGATCAAAGCCTGGTTGACGGCTCCCCGGGGACTATCGTGGCCTCCCACGTCCTTCATCGGTTCCTGGTGCCAAGGCATCCACCGTGCGCCCTTAAAAACTTGGCCACAGATGCTCGCGTCCACTGTGTAGTTCTCAAGCAACGACCAGCCACCCATCACCCCACCCGCATAACAGGTGAGTTCACTGGGGCCGGCATCGCGAAGATACAAACCTTACGGCCGTACCCTCAGACACCCAACAACGTGCCAAGCACAGCCCGTATCCTCAAAACCGTTTTCCACGCCGAAGCAGTACTCACGGCCTCCGAAGAGACTGACTGTGCCAACTAATCAACGTTCCACCCATGAGCTGACCGTGCAGAACATTTGCCTGCAATCGGTACTGTGCTCCTTAGAAAGGAGGTGATCCAGCCGCACCTTCCGGTACGGCTACCTTGTTACGACTTCGTCCCAATCGCCAGTCCCACCTTCGACAGCTCCCTCCCACAAGGGGTTGGGCCACCGGCTTCGGGTGTTACCGACTTTCGTGACGTGACGGGCGGTGTGTACAAGGCCCGGGAACGTATTCACCGCAGCAATGCTGATCTGCGATTACTAGCAACTCCGACTTCATGGGGTCGAGTTGCAGACCCCAATCCGAACTGAGACCGGCTTTTTGAGATTCGCTCCGCCTCACGGCATCGCAGCTCTTTGTACCGGCCATTGTAGCACGTGTGCAGCCCAAGACATAAGGGGCATGATGACTTGACGTCGTCCCCACCTTCCTCCGAGTTGACCCCGGCGGTCTCCTGTGAGTCCCCATCACCCCGAAGGGCATGCTGGCAACACAGGACAAGGGTTGCGCTCGTTGCGGGACTTAACCCAACATCTCACGACACGAGCTGACGACAGCCATGCACCACCTGTATACCGACCACAAGGGGGGCACTATCTCTAATGCTTTCCGGTATATGTCAAGCCTTGGTAAGGTTCTTCGCGTTGCGTCGAATTAAGCCACATGCTCCGCTGCTTGTGCGGGCCCCCGTCAATTCCTTTGAGTTTTAGCCTTGCGGCCGTACTCCCCAGGCGGGGAACTTAATGCGTTAGCTGCGGCACCGACGACGTGGAATGTCGCCAACACCTAGTTCCCAACGTTTACGGCGTGGACTACCAGGGTATCTAATCCTGTTCGCTCCCCACGCTTTCGCTCCTCAGCGTCAGTAATGGCCCAGAGATCCGCCTTCGCCACCGGTGTTCCTCCTGATATCTGCGCATTTCACCGCTACACCAGGAATTCCGATCTCCCCTACCACACTCTAGCCTGCCCGTATCGGATGCAGACCCGGGGTTAAGCCCCGGGCTTTCACACCCGACGTGACAAGCCGCCTACGAGCTCTTTACGCCCAATAATTCCGGACAACGCTTGCGCCCTACGTATTACCGCGGCTGCTGGCACGTAGTTAGCCGGCGCTTCTTCTGCAGGTACCGTCACTTTCGCTTCTTCCCTGCTGAAAGAGGTTTACAACCCGAAGGCCGTCATCCCTCACGCGGCGTCGCTGCATCAGGCTTTCGCCCATTGTGCAATATTCCCCACTGCTGCCTCCCGTAGGAGTCTGGGCCGTGTCTCAGTCCCAGTGTGGCCGGTCGCCCTCTCAGGCCGGCTACCCGTCGTCGCCTTGGTAGGCCATTACCCCACCAACAAGCTGATAGGCCGCGGGCTCATCCTTCACCGCCGGAGCTTTTAACCAGCTCCCATGCGGAAGCCGGTGTTATCCGGTATTAGACCCCGTTTCCAGGGCTTGTCCCAGAGTGAAGGGCAGATTGCCCACGTGTTACTCACCCGTTCGCCACTAATCCACCCCGAAGGGCTTCATCGTTCGACTTGCATGTGTTAAGCACGCCGCCAGCGTTCGTCCTGAGCCAGGATCAAACTCTCCGTGAATGTTTACCCGTAATCGGGTGACACTCGCGTTGAGCGGGACAGTCAGACCGGAATAAGGCCGACTGTCCACAGCGTCCTCGCTGTGTATGTTGCCTACCCGCCACAAGGGCCGGCAGGACTTTCAAAGGAACCTCGCCATCCGAAGATGGACGGGGTATCAACTAATCTGGCGTTGATTTTTGGCACGCTGTTGAGTTCTCAAGGAACGGACGCTTCCTTTGTACTCACCCTCTCGGGCTTTCCTCCGGGCTTCCCTTCGGTCTTGCGTTTCCGACTTTATCAGATCTTTCCGATCCGATTTCCTCGGTGCTTTCCGGTCCCATTCGCTTTCGCTCCGGGCCCTTCCGGCGGTTCCGACTCTATCAGATCCTTTCGGCGTCTGATTCCCAGTCAGCGGGGTTTGTCTTTCCGGCTGTTGGGCCGTTCCGACGTCTCGAACTCTAGCGGATTTCCCCGGCGGCTCATAATCGAGCCATTCGAAATGAATTTCGGCATGCCGAAATTCTTCCCGGTGGGGAGATCGTTCTGAGTAGAGGTGCCGCTATCAGCGGCGGAGTGGTTGTCGAAGAACCGTTCCGGCTCTGTGACAACTCGGAGAACACTACGCATCCGGCAGGGGGGTGTCAACCCCCCTCCGGTGGTCTCAGTCGAGGTCCGTCAGGCGGCCGCCGGCGTCCGGCTGGGTGAGCTCCACACGACGGAGGAGGCGGATGAGGATCTCGCCGAGGACACCCCTCTCGTCCGAGGTGAGGTCCTGGAGGAGCTCCTCCTCGAAGTCGGTGGCCATGCGCATGGCCTCCAGCCACTTCGAGCGGCCCTCGTCGGTGAGCTCGACGATCACACGGACCCGGTTGTTCTCGTCGCGGTCGCGGGTGACCAGGCCCTCGCCCGCCATGCGGTCGATCCGATGGGTCATCGCGGCCGGGGTGAGGCCGAGGCGCTTGGCGAGCTCGCCGGGGCCCAGCCGGTAGGGCTCGCCGGCGAGGACGAGGGTCTTGAGGACCTCCCACTCGGCGTTGCTGATGCCGAGGTCGGCGAGCTGGCGTCCGTACGCCACGTTCATTCGGCGGTTCAGCCGGCCGAGGGCGGAGACGACCTTCTCGACCTGGGGGTCGAGGTCGCGGAACTCGCGCTGGTAGGCGGCGATCTGCTCGTCGAGGCTCGGCTCCTGGGGAGCCTGCGGGCCGGACCGCTCGGGGTTGTCGGACATGCAGGCGAGTATCCCACGGGTCTCGTTGGCGTTGAAGTCCTTCGATGTGTACTGTTAACACGTTAACTTTAGTAGTTAAGTCTTCAAGGCTCAGGGGTACACCTCTGAATCTGCGATCGAAGTGGGTGAGTGTGACCAAGGCGAGGGGCGCGGCGATGCGCCGGATTCAGGCAGGCAGCGCGCTGAGCGCGTTCGGACTCGGCTTCACCGTGCCGTACCTCTATGTGTACGTGGCGCAGGTGCGGGATCTGGGCGCGGCGACGGCGGGCATCGTTCTCGCCGTCTTCGCCATGGCCGCTCTCGTGGTGCTGCCCTTCAGCGGTCGGGCCATCGACCGGCGCGGGCCCGTGCCGGTGCTGCTCGTGGCCTCGGTCGTCGCCGCCGTGGGCGCGGTGGCGATGGGCTTCGCCTCCAGCGTGCCCACGGCCGTGGGGGCCGCGGTGCTGCTCGGTGCCGGTACGGCCGTGCTCCAGCCGGCCCTCGCCACGATGATCGTCTGGTGCTCGACGCCGGTGGGCCGCACGCGGGCCTTCGCCATGCAGTTCTTCCTGCAGAACCTCGGCCTCGGTGTCGGTGGTCTGATCGGCGGTCTGCTGGTCGACACGAGCCGTCCGGGCAGCTTCATCCTGCTGTTCTCGATCGAGGCGGCGATGTTCCTCGTCCTGGCGGCGATCGTCGGGACCGTGCGGATGCCCGGCTCTCCCGCGTTCCAGGGCGCCCGTCCCTCCGAGGGCGGTAAGGGCGGCGGCCTCCGGGCGCTGCTCGGGCACAAGGCGATGGTGCAGCTCTGCGTCCTCGGCTTCGTCCTCTTCTTCGCCTGCTACGGACAGTTCGAGTCGGGTCTCGCCGCGTACGGCACGGAGGCCGCCGGCATCGAGCCGTCGACGCTCGGCATGGCCCTCGCCGCCAACACCGCGGTGATCGTGGCCGCCCAGTTCCTGGTGCTGAAGTTCGTCGAGCGCCGCAAGCGGTCCCGGGTGATCGCGGCCGTCGGTCTGATCTGGACCCTGGCCTGGCTCATCGCCGGGTACGCGGGCCTCGGGCACGGCAGCCAGGCCATGGCGACGGCGGCCTTCGTCTCCACGTACGCCCTCTTCGGGCTGGGTGAGGCGATGCTGTCGCCGACCGTGGCGCCGCTGGTCGCCGATCTGGCGCCGGAGTCGATGGTCGGGCAGTACAACTCGGCCTTCGCGCTGGTCAAGCAGTTGGCGCTGGCTGTCGGTCCGGCCGTGGGCGGGCCCATGGGGGCCGCGCTGCACGGTCCGTACATCGTGACCTTCGTGCTCTTCTCGCTCGGCATCACCTTCCTCGCGGTGCGGCTCGGGAAGCAGCTGACCCCGGAGCAGAACCAGCCCTCCCTGGCCCACCGGCCGTCGAAGGTGGTCGCCCGGCACGAGCCGGTGCGCGAGACCGCGGCCGCCTAGGCCGGCTGGTCCGCCTGGTCCGGCAGGGCGAACTCGCACCAGACCGCCTTGCCGCCGCCCGGTGTGCGGCGGCTCCCCCAGGACGAGGCGATCGTCGCGATGATCGAGATTCCGCGACCCGCCTCGTCCTCCGTCTCCGCCCTGCGGCGGCGCGGCAGGTGGTCGTCCCCGTCCGTGACCTCGATGATCAGACGACGGTCGGTGCGGCGCAGGCGCAGCCGCATCGGCGGGGTGCCGTGCTGGAGGGAGTTCGCCACCAGCTCGCTGGTGGCGAGGACGCCCAGGTCGCGCAGTTCGACCGGGAAGCGCCAGGAGGACAGGACTCCGGAGGCGAAGGCACGCGCGCGGGGAGCGGCCTCGACGCCGCCGAGGAGTTCCAGGGCCGCGTTGTGGAAGAGCTCCGCGTCCGCTCCCTTGCGGGAGGGGTGCTGCACGACGAGGACGGCCACGTCGTCGTCGTGCTCGGCGGTGACTCCCAGGGAGCGCAGCAGCCGGTCGCAGACCACCTGCGGGGTGCCGCTCGCGCCGGAGAGCGCGCGGGCGAGGGCGGCCACGCCCTCGTCGATGTCCTCGCGGCGCCGCTCGACCAGGCCGTCGGTGTAGAGGACGGCGGTGGAGCCCGGCGGCAGGGCGATCGACCCGGAGGCGTGCAGCCAGCCGCCGGTGCCGAGCGGCGGTCCCGTCGGGTCCTCGGCCTGCCGGACGCTGCCGTCCTCGTCCCGTACGAGGATCGGGAGGTGGCCCGCGGAGGCGTAGACCAGCCTGCCCTCGCTGGGGTCGTGGATCGCGTACACACAGGTGGCGATCTGGCTGGCGTCGATCTCGGCGGCGAGTCCGTCGAGGAGCTGGAGCACCTCGTGCGGGGGCAGGTCCAGGCGGGCGTAGGCCCGGACGGCGGTGCGGAGCTGGCCCATGACGGCGGCGGCGCGCACGCCCCGGCCCATCACGTCGCCGATGACGAGCGCGGTGCGCCCCGCGCCGAGGGTGATCACGTCGTACCAGTCGCCGCCGACGGCCGCGTCGGTGCCGCCGGGCTGGTAGGTGGCGGCGATCCGCAGGTCGTCGGGCTGCTCCAGGTCCTGCGGGAGCAGGGAGCGCTGGAGGGTGACGGCGGTCTCGCGGTGGCGGCGCTCGCTGGACCGCAGCCGCTCGGCGGCCTCCGCGTGGTCCGTGACGTCGGCGGCGTGGACGAGGACTCCGCCGCCGTCGAGGTGGGGACTGTCCACGGGCAGGCACGTGACCGTGTACGAGCCGCCGTCCTGGGTGCGACGGGACTTGACCGTCCGGGGCTTGCCGCTGCGCAGCACCTGGTCCATGAGGGGCAGCAGGCCGAGTTCCTCCGCCTCGGGGCAGGTGTCGGCGACGGTGGCGCCGGCGGGGCGCGGGCCGAAGGCGGCGGCGTAGGCGTCGTTGACGTACGCGATGCGGTGCTCCGGGCCGTACACGAGCGCGACCAGGCCGGGGAGCCGGCCGAGGAGCTCCCGCACGGGGAAGTCCTCCAGGGCGGGGACGTCGGCGGCCTCGGTGTCGGCGGCCTCGGCGGCCTCGTTGATGAGGTGCCCCAGCTGCCGCGCGTACTCACCGCGGGCGGCGGGCACGGAGCCTTCGGTCCCCCGCGCCGCGCGGCGCTGTGTGCCGGGGAGCCGGGCGCTCCAACGGGTGAAGTTCACGGATCTGTATGCCTCGTGGTGTCGGTGCCGTGCAGAGTCACGCTGTGCAGGTGTGAGTCCACCTATGGTCACACGTCCAGTGTGGACGAGTGCACTGACAGTGATGTCAGGACGACGGCTTGTCGCCGAGGTCGGGCGGCGGTGCGGCGGCGAGTTCGAATTCGGCGCGGGGGTGTTCCAGCGACCCCAGGGAGACGATCTCCCGTTTGAACAGGCCTGACAGGGTCCATTCGGCAAGGACCCGGGCCTTGCGGTTGAAGGTGGGCACCCGGCTCAGGTGGTAGGCGCGGTGCATGAACCAGGCCGGATATCCCTTGAGTTTCCGTCCGTATACGTGAGCTACGCCTTTGTGGAGCCCCAGGGAGGCCACGGAGCCGGCGTACGCGTGCGCGTACTCCTTGAGCGGCTGTCCGCGCAGGGAGGCCACGACGTTCTCGGCGAGGACCTTGGCCTGGCGCACGGCGTGCTGGGCGTTGGGCGCGCACTCCCTGCCGGGTTCCTCCGAGGTGAGGTCGGGGACGGCGGCCGCGTCGCCGGCCGCCCAGGCGTGGGCGGCGCCCTCGACGGCGAGCTGGGCGGTGCAGCGGAGCCGGCCGCGTTCGTTCAGCGGCAGGTCGGTCCGGGCGAGGACGGGAGCCGGTCTGACGCCGGCGGTCCAGACGACGGTACGGGTGGGCAGCCGGGTCCCGTCGCTGAGCACGGCCACCCGGTCCTCGCAGGAGTCGAGGCGGGTCTCCAGACGCACGTCGACGTTCCGGCCGCGCAGCTCGCGGATGGCGTACCGGCCCATCTCCTCACCCACCTCGGGGAGGATCCGGTCCGAGGCCTCGACGAGGACCCATCGCAGGTCCTCGGGCTTGACGTTGTGGTAGTACCGCGCCGTGTAGCGGGCCATGTCCTCCAGCTCGGCGAGCGCCTCCACGCCCGCGTACCCGCCGCCGACGAAGACGAAGGTGAGGGCGGCGTCGCGGAGCCCCGGGTCGCGGGTCGAGGAGGCGATGTCCATCTGCTCGATGACGTGGTTGCGCAGTCCGATGGCCTCCTCGACGGTCTTGAAGCCGATGGCGTGGTCGACGAGTCCGGGGACCGGCAGGGTGCGGGAGACCGAGCCGGGGGCGATGACCAGTTCGTCGTAGGGGAGGTCGACGGCGCCGGTGCCCTCCTCGGCGGTGGCGAGGGTCGCGAGGGTGGCGGTCCGCTTGGCGTGGTCGACGGACCGGACCTCGCCGATGACGATCCGGCAGCGGTTCAGGACCCTGCGCAGCGGTACGACGACATGGCGCGGGGAGATCGAGCCGGCGGCCGCCTCGGGCAGGAACGGCTGGTACGTCATGTACGGCTCGGGGGTGACCACGACGATCTCGGCGGCGCCGGCTCTCAGCTCGGCCCTGAGCTGCCGCTGGAGGCGCAGCGCGGTGTACATGCCGACGTAGCCACCGCCGACCACGAGAATGCGCGCAGGTTCGGTCACTGTCCCATGACGCACCCCCGTCCGTGGTTTGTCCACAGCCCTGACAAATTGTGTGACCGGAGGGGTTGGGAGGCGTGGGGTGGCGCACGACGGGGGCACGGGGGGAACGGCGCAGGTCAGGGTGGGTGAATCGGGTCCGGCGCGGGGTCGGAATAGGGAGTGTTCCGGTCCTTGCTCCGATCGGGGGGCGCACCGTACGGAACTTCCCCTTCTGAATTGACCCGGACTCAACTATGTTCGTACCTCGTCGGGGTGTCGGGTGGGAGCGCGTGGACCGAAGCGCTCGTCGACCGGAAGCCCCGTGTCAGGGCGGGGAGTCTCCGGGGGGAGACATCATGAGCGGGGGAACGCTTATGCATATTCAGGATTCACGATGGCAGACGGGCGCCGGGACGGCGACCGTCGACGACGGCCTCCACGCGGGCGCCGGCGGCTCCGAGCGCAACGGCGCTCCGGTAGCCGGCGGCAGGTCCGCGCCGCTGCGGGTGGACGCCCAGCGCAATCTGGAGCACGTCCTGCGCGCCGCGCGCGAGGTGTTCGGCGAGCTCGGCTACGGCGCTCCGATGGAGGACGTGGCACGCCGCGCCCGCGTCGGTGTCGGCACCGTCTACCGGCGCTTCCCGAGCAAGGACGTGCTGGTCCGGCGCATAGCCGAGGAGGAGACCTCCCGGCTGACCGAGCAGGCGAGGGCCGCGCTCGGCCAGGAGGACGAGCCGTGGTCGGCGCTCTCCCGGTTCCTGCGGACCTCGGTGGCCTCCGGCGCGGGGCGACTCCTTCCGCCGCAGGTGCTGCGCGTGGGTGTGGACGACGCCACGGTGCTGCCCTTCGGTGACACCGCGGACGACGCCGCCCGGGTGCCGTACCAGCGGGGTGTCGCCGAGCAGGGCGACGCGCGGGTGGTCGCGCCCCGGGCCGTACCGGCCGAGGAGCGGGACGACGCGGGTGCGGCGGAGCTGCTGGAGGTCGTCGGCCGGCTGGTCGACCGCGCGCGGGAGGCGGGTGAGCTGCGGGCGGACGTGACCGTGGCGGACGTCCTCCTCGTCATCGCGACCGCCGCTCCGGCCCTGCCGGACGCGGTGCAGCAGGCGGCGGCCTCGAACCGGCTCCTCGACATCCTTCTCGAGGGTCTGCGCTCCCGGTAGGAGTCGGCCTCGGGTGCGGTCCGGCCGTGAGCGGGGACTCGCGTGGTCCGGGGACTCGCGCGTGGTCCGGGCGGGCCAACGAGCGTGACACGAACGTGTGAGCGGTTACGCCCGGATCCACGAAGTCGCCCCGGACGAGTGGTAAGTGGACGCGGCGCTTCGGCGTGCCCGCGCTCTGTGGCAGGCTGACCGGTGTTCGGTCTGAGCATGCGTACGGGGGCTTCCGCGATGAGCGGTGACGGTCGGGACGGGCCGCTGGGCGACGGCGGCGCCGCGGAAACCGGGGGCCTGCCCTCCCGGCAGGTGCCGAGCCAGGGCGGGCCGGGAGGCCTCTCCGGCGCGCCGGAGGCCGGCACGGCAGCGGGGCGGCCCGAGCCGCTCGACGCGAGCGTGCCCCAGCAGCGCGAGGGCACGGCGTCCGGGTGGGGCGCGGGTACCGGTTCCGGGGTCGCCACGGGGGCGGCCTCCGAGAACGGTGCCGCCCACGACGCGTACGACGACGAGGACGACGAGGACGACGAGCCTGACACCGTCCTTCCGCCCCCCGTCGAACTGCCGCCCTCCGACTCCGAGCTCGTCCAGCTCATGCGGGAGGGCGACGGCTCCGCGTACGAGGAACTGTTCCGCCGCCACTCCGAGGCGGTACGCCGGTACGCCAGGACCTGCTGCCGGGACGCCCACACCGCCGACGACCTCACCGCCGAGGTCTTCGCCCGCACCCTCCAGGCGGTCCGGGGCGGCGCCGGTCCCGAACAGGCCGTACGTGCCTATCTGATGACCACCGTCCGGCGGGTCGCGGCGAACTGGGCCAGGACCCAGAAGCGGGAACACCTCGTCGAGGACTTCGCCGTGTTCGCGGCCGAGGCCGCCCGCGCCTCCGAGGCCGCCGACCCGAACGCCTCGTTCGGAGCGGGGCTCGACCTCGGCGCCGACGTCCTCGCCATGCACGAGGCCGAGCAGTCCCTCGCCATGCGGGCCTTCCGCTCGCTGCCCGAACGCTGGCAGGCCGTGCTGTGGCACACCACCGTCGAGGAGGAGTCCCCGAGCGAGGTCGCGCCGCTCTTCGGCCTCACCGCCAACGCCACCGCCGTGCTCGCCAGCCGCGCCCGCGAAGGCCTCAAGCAGGCCTACCTCCAGGCCCACGTCAGCCAGTCCCTCACCGCCGGCGGCGACTGCGCCCGGTACGCGGACCGGCTCGGCGCCTACGCGCGCGGCGGGCTGCGGATGCGGGCCGAACGCGGGCTGCGCAAGCATCTGGAGGAGTGCGCCAAGTGCCGGCTCGCCGCCGGCGAACTGGCCCATGTCAACGCCGGCATCCCGGCGCTGCTGCCGGTCGCCGTCATCGGCTGGTTCGCCGCCGGGTACTCGCTCAAGGCCGCCGGGGTCGTCGCCGGCGGCACCCTCGGCGCGGGCGCGGCAGGCGCGGCGGCCGCCGCCTCCGGGTCCTCCGGAGGCGCGGCCTCCGGCGGCGCCGCCGCCGAGGGGCTCGGCGCGCCCGCGAAGGCCGGGATCGCGGCCGCCGTGGCCGTCGCCGCCGCCGCCGGTCTCGTCTGGGCCATGGCCGGGGACCCGCAGCCGGTGGCCGCGCCCAGGCCCGCGCAGCCGGTCGTCACCCCGGTCGTACCGGCGGAGCCCGTGCCCCCGCCGCGGCCGACGCCCGAGGCCGTACCCGCACCCGTACCCGTGACGTCCGAGCCTCCGGCGCCCACCCCGACCCCCACGCCGAGCCCCGAAGAGCCCTCGCCGACACCGAGTCCGGAGGAGCCGTCACCGGAGCCGACACCGCCTCCGGAGCCCAGCCCCACGCCGCCCCCCACGCCGACCCCGACCCCCACGCCGAGTCCCGAGAAGACCTCGCCGAAGCCGACGCCGCCGCCCGAGCCGCCGGCCGTCTACCAGGTCAACGAGCTGGAGTACGGGATCTTCGGCGACGGCACCGAGCCCGAGGTCGCGCTCTCCGACAGCAGCTGGATGTGGCAGCGCGACGGGCTCTCCGTCGGCGGCACCCGGTACGCGCACGGAGTGAGCGTCCACGCGCCGTCGTCCCTGCTCATCGACCTCAACAAGCAGTGCACGAGTTACGACGCGATCGTCGGCGTCGACGACCTGAGCGCCCTGCTCGGCATCGGCGGCGTCCGCTTCTCCGTGTACGGGGACGAGGAGCGGCTCTGGCGCTCCGACGTGGTCCGGGCGGGCGACCCGCCGGTCCCCGTGCACGTCGACATCTCCGGCCGCAGCACGATCCGGCTCGTGGTGGAGGAGCACACGCCGTACGGACGGGCCGCGGTCGCCGACTGGGCGCAGTCCCGGATCAGCTGCTCCTGACGCCCTCCCGGGCGGCGTGGATCACGGTCTCCGCGAGGGCCAGGACCTCGTCGACGCCGAGGCCCGCGCCCGCCGCGCGGGCCGCGGCGACGCCGGACGGGCCGAGCACCGCGCGCGCCCGTGCCGTCACGGCCTCCGCCTCCTGGACCCCCGGCACCGAGCGGGGCATCCCGTCGAGACGGCTGTCGACGGCGGCCAGTACCCGTACGGCGAGGTCCGGTTCGCCCGCATCGGACAGGGTGAGGGCGAGCCCTTCCGTCAGAGCGTTCACGATGAGGTCCGAGCACTGCGAGTCCCTCGCGGTCCGCAGCGCCTCGGCTGCGGTGCCGACGGCGGTGACGCCCCGGCCCTCCTGGGCCTCGACGCGCGCGGCGAGCCCGATCAGCACCGCCTCGAAGTGCGGCGGAGGCGTACCGGTCGCGACGGTCCGGCCCGCCCCCTCCAACTGCGCGCGGGCCTCCGCGACATCGCCGCGGTGGAGCGCGAGGGAGGCGCGCATGAAGCAGACGAACATGCTGCTGTCCCGCACGTGGTGGAGCTCGGCCTCCCGCGCGGCCTCGTCCAGTCCGCGCTCCGCGGCCTCCATGTCGCCCTCGCGGTAGGAGAGCTCGGCCAGGCGGGCCAGGAGGAACGGGGACTCGGCGTGCGCGCCGACCTCCCGGGCCAGCCGGAGGGCCTCCACGTACGCCTCGCCCGCCTCCTCGTGTCGACCCCGCACCATGTGGGCCTCGGCCGCCGCGCTCGCGATCTGGGCCCCCATCCAGCGGTCGCCGACACCCCGGGCGAGGGCGCGGAGCTCGGCCAGGTCGTCGTCGACGCCGAGCATGCCGCCGGGCATGTCGACGACCATGTGCGTACGGAACATGAGGCTCACGCCGATCTCCCAGTCGCCGCCGTGCCGACGGCAGTTGGCGACGGCGACGTCGAGGAGGTGCCGGATCACGGCCGGTTCCTCGGTGAGGTACGCGGTGAACGGCCACAGCAGCCCCGGGAAGCGGGCGCCCTCGGGGCCCGGGTGTTCGCCGAACGCGGTCCGGACGCGCCGGACGAGCGCGAGCGTCTCCGGCTCCTGGAAGTCGGCCATGGTGCGGCTCTCCACCGCCAGGAAGAAGTGCAGCATGCGCAGGTGCATGCGGGGCCAGTGGCGGGGGTCGGCGGGGTCGTCCGGGTCCTCGCCCAGCGCGATCGCGCGATCGACCCAGTTCAGTCCCTCGGGGCGGTAGTTGCGCAGCCACCAGAACCAGCCCATCGCGAAGACCAGGCGGAGGGCGGCGGCCTCGTCGGGTGCGGGTCCCTCCTGCCCGGGTGGGGCCGAGAGCTTGGGGGCGGGGCCGAGGGTGCGGTGCAGGGCGGCGCGGATGTTGTCGAGGTCGCGCTCGATCCGTTCGATCCACGGGAGCTGTTCGCCTGAGCGGAGCTTGGGCTCGGCTGCCTCGGCGAGGGCGGTGAAGTGGGCGGTGTGGGTGGCCTCGGCGGCGGCGAGGAGCCGCGGGGTCTCGGCGGCGCGCTCGGCCGCGTACTCGTGGATGGTCTCCAGGAGGCGGTAGCGCATCTCCCCGCCTTCCGTGGGGGTGGCGACGACGAGGGACTTGTCCACCAGGGCGCCCAGCGCGTCGGCGGCGCGCGGGGAGAGGGCCTCCGCGGCGGCGAGGTCCCAGCCGCCCGCGAAGACCGAGACCTGGCGGAGCAGAGTGCGTTCCTCGGGGTCGAGCAGGTCCCAGGACCAGTCGACGACCGCGCGGAGGGTCTGCTGGCGGGGCAGGACCGTGCGGGAGCCGGAGGTGAGGAGACGGAACCGGTCGTCGAGACGGTCGGCGATCTGGCGCGGGGTGAGCAGCCGCAGCCGGGCGGCGGCCAGTTCGATGGCGAGCGGCAGACCGTCGAGGCGGCGGCAGATCTCGTCGACGGTCGCGCCGCCGTCCCGGACGAGGTCGAAGGAGGGCCGGACGGTGCGGGCCCGCTCGGTGAAGAGGCGGTGCGCGGGGTCGGGCGGCAGGGGCTCGACGGGGCGGACCGACTCGCCGGGGACGCCGAGGGGTTCACGGCTGGTGGCGAGGACGCGGAGCTGCGGGCAGTGGGTGAGGAGGGTCTCGGCGAGGGCGGCGGCCGCGCCGATCACGTGCTCGCAGTTGTCGAGGACGAGGAGGAGCGGGCGGCGGGCCAGGTGTTCGACGAGCTGGGCGGTGGGGTCGTCCGGGAGGGGCACGCCGTCGCGGGTGATCAGGTTGACCTCGCGGAGCCGGAGGGCGGAGAGAACGGCACCGGGGACGGCGTCGGGGTCGTCGAGGGGGGCCAGTTCGGCGATCCAGGCGGGGGGTGAACCGGTGGCGGGGCTGGTGGCCGGGGCGGTGGCTGACGCTGGGGCGGGGCTGGTGGCCGGTGCGGTGGCGGGGTCGGTGGCCGGGGCGGTGGCTCTCAGCGCGGCCTCCTCGGCGAGACGGGTCTTGCCGGAGCCGCCGGGGCCGGTGAGCGTGACGAGCCGGGAGCGGGCGAGGTCGGCGCGGAGCGCGGCGAGCTCGGGCTCCCGGCCGACGAAGGAGGTGAGACGGGGGCGGATGTTGCCGGGGGCGGGGGTGGGGGTGGGGGTGGGGGTGGGGGTGCTCGGTGTTTCTGGGGTGCCTGGGGCGCCTGGGGCGGTCAGTGTGCCTGCGGTGTCTGGGGTGCCTGCGGTGCCTGCGGTGCCTGCGGTGTCTGCGGTGTCCCGGGTGGCCTCGGCGGTGGAGAGGGGGCCGGCCGGACCGCCGGGCGCGGGCCGGGCGGGGCGTCCGGTGGGGGTCGGGCTGCCGGGACCGGAGGGGGGTCGCTGTGCCCGGGGAGGAGATCCGGGCGCGAGGGCTGGGCCCGTCGGGGCACCCGTACGGGGGCGGTCCGGGGCCACGCCGGCGAGGATCTCCCGGTGCAGGGCGGCGAGTTCGGGGCCCGGGTCGGCGCCGAGGGCGTCCGCGAGGGTACGGCGGGCCGACTCGTACGCGGTGAGGGCGTCGGCGTGCCGGCCCTCGGCCCGCAGGGCGCGGATGAGGTGGGCGCGGAAGGCCTCGTCGTACGGGTACGTGGTGGTGAGCTCGGTCAGCTCCGGTACGAGTCCGTCGGTGGCGCCCCGGCGCAGATCGGCCTCGACGCGCTGCCGCAGGGCCGCGAGCCGCTGGGCCTCGGGCCGGACGCCGGCCGGGTCGGGCAGGTCGGCGAGGGCGGGGCCCCGGAAGAGACCGAGGGCCTCCCGGAGGAGGGCGGCGGCGGTGTCGGGGTCGCCCGCGTCGAGGCGGGTGCCCGCGTCCCGGACGCGGTGCTCGAAGACGTACAGGTCGATGTCGTCGGGGGTGGCGACGAGCCGGTAGCGGGGGCCGGGCGCGGAGGCGACGGCCTCCCTGCCGAGAGTCCGGCGGAGGCGGCCGACGAGGGCCTGGAGGGCGGCGGGGGCGTCCTGCGGCGGGTCGTCCCCGTAGACGTCGTCGGCGAGCTCGGTGACGGAGGCGGCCCGTCCACCGCGCAGCGCGAGCGCGGCGAGGAGAGCGCGCAGCCGGGCGCCGCCGAGGGGGAGGGGGGTGCCGCGGGGGTCGAGGGCCTCGGTGGTGCCGAGGATGAGATACCGCACCGGCTCATTGTGTCCGGTGGTCTCCTGGTCCGCCTCGGGGTTTCCCCGGGGAGAGCCCTGAGAACCGGGCGGTCAGAACTCCGCCGTGTCCAGTGTGAACCCGAGCGGAGCCGGGAGCGGGACCTCTGTCCCCAGCTTGTGGACGGACTTGTGGGCGTAGTCGTCACCGGCGGGCCCGGAACAGACGACGGCCTCGTCCGCGTCACGGTCGATAAGGAGGTAGAGGGGGATGCCCGCGCGCGCGTAGGCCCGGACCTTCTGGACGCGGTCGCGTCCGGCCGTGAGAGGGGACGCGACCTCCGCGACGAGGAGGACGGGGTCGGGGGCCTGCCAGACGAGTTCGTTCCGGAAGCTTCCCTTGGGAACGAGGGTCAGGTCCGGTACGAGGCGTCCGTCCGGGCCCCTTCCGGGAGCCCGAAGGCCGATGCCCGTGTAGCCGCTGATGGACCGGTCGGGGTCGGAGCTCCGGTCGCTGAGACGGTCACGCAGCTCCGCGACGGTCTCCGCGTGGTGTCCGTCGCCCGGCGAGGTCACGCAGATCTCTCCCTCGACCAGTTCGACCCGCCACCCTTCGGGCTCCAGGGCGCTGTACCTCTCGAAGACCTGCTCCACCGTGGTCATGGCGACTCCTCTCCCGGTCAGGATTTCACGCCGGCAGCGACCTCGACGCCGGGATCAGGGGGCCCTGGACCGCGCGGTGGGCGCGGGGCTCCGTCGTGTTGGTCCAGCAGGAGCCTCGGCGGGAGAGGAGGCGGCGGAGCCAGAGTTCGGTGGAGACGAGGTCGGCGAGGCCGTCGAGGGGGACGGGTGCGCCGTCCGCGGCCGTGCGGAGGGCCTCGCGGACCACGCGGGCCTCGATCAGGCCCGCGTCGGCGAGGAGCGGGGCGTCGAAGAGGGCGATGAGCTGCGGGAGCGCGGCGCGCAGTCCCGCGCGGGCGGCGGCGGCCGGGACCGCCGGGTGGGGGGCGCCCCAGCCCGGCGGAAGGTCGTGGATGCCCGCGCCGGAGAGGACCGTGCGCAGGACGCCCGCGCGCGCGTCCGGCTGGACCCGGAGCGCTTCGGGGAGCTCGCGGCAGGCCCGTACCACCTGGTTGTCGAGGAAGGGGGCGTGCAGGCGCTGGCCGCGGATCTCGGCGGCCTGTTCCAGGACCCGGTGATCGGCGGCGGCCCGCGCGAGGGCGGCACGCGCGCGTGCCTCGCCCGGGCGCTGGACGGAGGTCGGCAGGGTCGCCGCCCGGTTCAGACGAACCGATACTTCAGCCAGCGCCTCCCCCGTCAGCCAGCGGGCCGCGGGCCCCGGTCTCGACCAGGCGAGGGCCGAGAGGGAGGCCTCCAGGGGGCCGAAGTCGTCGGAGGCCGTACGGTTCGCCTCCAGGACCCGCTGGGCCGCCGCCTCCAGGCCCGTCCGGTACGGGGTGCGGGCCAGCTTCCGCGCCGCCCGGTACACCGTCAGCGGCACGAGCAGCGAGCCCGCCGAGGGCCCCGACGCCTTCGCGAGCGCCGTCACCGGACGCACCAGCGAACGGCGCCTGCGGTCCATCAGGAGGTCCGCGAGGCGCGCCGGGTGCGCGTCCAGGACCTGCTTGGCGCCCATGCCGGTGAAGTGGTCGGCGCTGCCGCCCGCCAGGCGCCGCCGGTGGCGTTCCGCCGTGACGAGCGAGGGGCCCGGCTCGTCGGTGAGCGGCCCGTCCAGCACGGCGTACGGGAGCGCCTCCTCGCCCGCCGCGACGACCACGTGGTGCAGGCGCGGGTCCGACGCGATCTCCCCGGCCCGCTTCAGCTCGTCCTCGCGGCCCGAACCGGGCCGCGTCGCCAGGTCGTTGAAGGTGACGGCGAGCAGCCGCTCCCCCGCGCCCGCGCCGTGGCCGATGATCGTGCCCGGTACACCGGGGAGCCCCGCCGCGAGGAGGGCGAGCGTGCCGGAGGCGCTGCCGCCGGACAGGTCGGCGCCGATACCGGGCGCCGGGCCCGCGCCCCGGGCGGCCCGCCGGTCGGCCGGGCCCATGCCCGGCACGGGGCCGGGGTCGGGCAACGGGGCCTCGGGCGCGTGCCGGGGGGCGGTGAGCCGGGCGCGGACGGCCCCGACCAGGGCGTCCTTGACCGCTTCGACGGCCTGCCGGGGATCGGCCTGGGCCGCGGCGACCGCGAGCGAGGCCACCTGTTCGTACCCGGTGATCTCGCGCGAGCCCTCCCGCAGGATCAGCGCGTGGCCGGGCGGGACCCGCCGGACCCCCTCGTACGGGGTGGAGTCGCGCAGCGCCTCCGGGGTCTCCGGGCAGGCGAGCAGCGCGGCGAGGTGGCCGATGTCGAGCTGGGCCTCGACGAGGTCGGCGAGCGGAAGGGCGGCCGTCGCGAAGGCCGTGCCGCCCTGCCAGGAGGTGTGGAACACCGGCCGGGCGCCCGCGAGATCACCGGTGACGGTCACGCGGCGGCCGGCCTTGACGACGGCCGTGTAGCTGCCGGGCCATGCGGTGAGGTGGCGCAACGCGCCCCCGCGCGCGGTGAGCAGGCCGATCCGCAGTTCCTCGTCGCTCGCGGCACAACAGCCGAGGACGGCGAGGCGGGTGTGGTCGTCGACGGCCACCACGCGCACCTCGTCCGGGCGCCAGTCGCCGACCGCCCACAGCGGATCGGGGTCGCCCCAGAGGAGTTGCGCGCCCACCGGCTGCACCGTGCGCCCATCGGTGGCGGCGGCCCGGGCCGAGCCCGCCGGCCGGGTCGCGCCGTACCCGTCGTACCCACCGCTCGACGACGCGGTGGACCCGTACGCGCCGTACCCGTCGCCGGCCGACGAAGACGTCCCGTACGCGCCGCTCACCGAGCCCGCCCGGGCCCCGGCCGTCGTCGCGAAGCCCGCGGCGACGCTGCTCCAGCCCACCAGCCATCGCATCGGCGCCTCCACGTCCGTTTCGGTGGGAGACATGCTGCCACGACAACGGCGCACGGGGCGGAGTCCGGGTGCACGCGCGCGAAAGCCGAATGCGCCCCTGGCATGGGCCAGTTGACGACCGGCGTCATTCGGCCAAATATCAACCCTTCCCGAGGGGGGGGTGGAAGGCGTCCGGGCAGCAGCCCGCGCACCCCGCTCCTCACCCGTCGGCGGCAGCCCGGGAGGCGCTCACGCCTCCCGGGGCCGTTCGCCGCCCGCGGGGAATGGGGCGGCGGTATCCCCCAGCCCGCTGGTCCGGGACTCCGTTCCCGGCCGAGCGGGCCGACCCACGCGCTACTCATGGAAGCGCTCCCCCGGCGGGCCGGAGAGAGCGCACGGCCGGGCGCACGGCCACACGGCGGGAGCACGATCCGCGCCACCGGCCCCTCCTGTCGGCCTTTCACACAACAATCTCGCCATACGGAACACTGCCCCTTAACGGTAGGGATGCGGCGAACTACGCTGTGTTTACGAATGCCGCACGCCTATGCCCGGCGTCGTGGCGGCCGTCTGGGTGGTCGAGGGGTGGCGTCATGTCCAGGGAGCAACGCGGGCCGAACGAAAAGCTCGGCACGGTTCTCGCCCTCGCGGGAATCAGTAACGCCGGGCTCGCCCGGCGCGTCAACGACCTAGGTTCGCAACGGGGCCTGACGCTTCGTTACGACAAGACCTCGGTCGCCCGATGGGTGTCGAAGGGCATGGTGCCGCAGGGCGCCGCCCCGCATCTGATCGCCGCCGCGATCGGACAGAAGCTCGGCCGTCCCGTGCCGCTGCACGAGATCGGGCTCGCCGACGCCGACCCGGCGCCCGAGGTGGGGCTCGCCTTCCCGCGCGACGTGGGTGAGGCGGTCCGCTCGGCGACCGACCTGTACCGGCTGGATCTCGCCGGACGGCGGGCCGGTGGGGGCGGGATCTGGCAGTCGCTCGCCGGTTCCTTCGCGGTGAGCGCGTACGCGACACCCGCGTCACGCTGGCTGATAACCCCCGCCGACCCGTCGGTCGAGCGGGAGGCCCCGCGCCCGCCGGGCGCCGTCGCGACCGCCGCGGCCACGGAGCACGCGCGCGTGGGGCACAGCGACGTCGCCAAGCTCCGCGAGGCCGCCGAGGACGCGCGCCGGTGGGACTCCAAGTACGGCGGCGGGGACTGGCGCTCGTCGATGGTCCCCGAGTGCTTACGCGTGGACGCCGCTCCGCTGCTCCTCGCCTCGTACTCGGACGAGGTCGGCCGGGCCCTGTTCGGCGCGACCGCCGAGCTCACCCGGCTCGCCGGCTGGATGGCCTTCGACACCGGGCAGCAGGAGGCCGCCCAGCGGTACTACATCCAGGCCCTGCGGCTCGCCCGCGCCGCCGCCGACGTGCCCCTCGGCGGCTATGTCCTCGCCTCCATGTCCCTCCAGGCCACCTACCGCGGCTTCGCCGACGAGGGCGTCGACCTCGCCCAGGCCGCGCTCGAACGGAACCGGGGGCTCGCCACCGCCCGCACCATGTCCTTCTTCCGGCTCGTCGAGGCACGCGCGCACGCGAAGGCGGGCGACGGGGTCGCCGCCGCGGCCGCGCTCAAGTCCGCCGAGGGCTGGCTGGAGCGCTCCCGGGAGGGCGACGGCGACCCGACCTGGCTGGGCTTCTACTCCTACGACCGGTTCTGCGCCGACGCCGCCGAGTGCTACCGCGACCTGAAGGCGCCGCGCGAGGTGCGCCGCTTCACCGAGCAGGCGCTCTCCCGGCCCACCGAGGAGTTCGTCCGCTCGCACGGGCTGCGGCTCGTGGTCTCCGCCGTCGCCGAGCTGGAGTCCGGGAACCTGGACGCGGCCTGCGCGGCGGGCACGCGCGCGGTGGAGGTGGCCGGGCGGATCTCGTCGGCACGGACGACCGAGTACGTACGGGATCTGCTGCACCGGCTCGAACCGTACGGGGACGAGCCGCGCGTCATGGAACTGCGGGAGCGGGCCAGGCCTCTGCTGGTCACCCCGGCGTGACGGCGGGGCGGCGGGGCGCGGGCGCGACGGCGGGGCGGGGCCGCGGCCCCGGCGGTCCGTGGGCGTGACCTGCGTCTCGTGACGTCGCGCGAGGTTTCACGGGATTGTCAGTGGGCCAGTGCACTATCGGGGGTGGGAGGTGGCGCTGGTGTTTGACTGTGACGTGCTGGTGATCGGCGGCGGGATCGTCGGTCTGTCGACGGCGTACGCCCTGACGCGCGCCGCTCCCGGCACCCGGGTCACGGTCCTGGAGAAGGAGCACGCCCTCGCGCGCCACCAGACCGGCCGGAACAGCGGGGTGATCCACAGCGGGATCTACTACCGGCCCGGTTCGCTCAAGGCCCGGTTCGCGGTCGAGGGCGCGGCCGAGATGGTCAAGTTCTGCGCGGAGTGGGGCATTCCGTACGAGGTGACGGGCAAGCTCGTCGTCGCCACCGCGCGCGAGGAGCTGCCCCGGCTCCACGCGCTCGTGCAGCGCGGCAGGGAGAACGGGATCCCGGTGCGTGAGCTGGGCCCAGCGCAGATCAGCGAGTACGAGCCCCGGGTGCGGGGCCTGGCCGCGATCCACGTCGGCACCACCGGAATCTGCGACTACGGGGCGGTGTCGGCCCGGCTGGCCGAGTCCTCCGGGGCCCGGATCCTGTACGGCGCCGAGGTCGTCCAGATCGACCGGCGGCCGTGGGGGGTCGCCGTGCGGACGGCGGACGGCCGGGTCGTGCGGGCGCGGGTCCTGGTCAACTGCGCGGGGCTGCAATGCGACCGGATCGCGCGGCTGGCGGGCGACGACCCGGGCATGCGGATCGTGCCCTTCCGGGGGGAGTACTACGAACTGGCGGACCCGTCGCTGGTGCGGGGCCTGGTCTATCCGGTCCCGGACCCGGCGTTCCCCTTCCTGGGGGTGCACCTGACCCGCGGGATCGACGGCGGCGTCCACATCGGGCCGAACGCGGTCCCGGCCCTCGCCCGCGAGGGGTACGGCTGGTCCGTCGTCCACCCCCGCGACCTGGCCGGCACGCTGGCCTGGCCCGGCTCCTGGGCCCTCGCCCGCGACCACTGGCGGTACGGGGCGGGCGAGCTGCGCCGGTCCCTGTCGAAGAGGGCCTTCACCGAGGCGGTACGGCGCCTGCTGCCGGTCGTGGAGGAGTCGGACCTGCAGCGGGCGGCGCCGGGGGTTCGGGCCCAGGCGGTCCTGCGGGACGGGACGCTGGTCGACGACTTCCTGATCCGGGAGGCGCAGCGGACCGTCCACGTGCTGAACGCCCCTTCGCCGGCGGCGACCGCGTCGCTCCCGATCGGCCGAGAGGTGGCGGGGCGGGCCCTGGCCCGGCTGTAGAAGGCGGGGCGGACGCCGTCCCCCGGAGCCCGCACAGAAATGGGCCCTTTCCCCGGGGCGCCGTAGAATCGGCGGCATTGTGTCTGAGCAGAGTGAGAACAGCCCGCAGCCCGTCGCCGACCCCGCCCAGCCCGTCGCGCGGCGGGGCAGTCGGATGTTCGCGCCCGGTGAGGGGCCCCTGCCCGATCCCGCCGGGGCCCACCACGAGCGGCGCATCCGCAGCTTCCAGCCGCGCCGCAGCCGTGTCACCTACGGTCAGGCCGAGGCGATGCTGAAGCGGTGGCCCGACTGGGGCCTCGACATCGACGGCAAGCGGGTCCTCGACCTGGGCGAGATGTTCGACGGGCTGCCGGTCGTCCTGGAGATCGGCTTCGGCATGGGCGAGGCGACCGCGCAGATGGCGGCGGCCGACCCCGGCACCGGCATCCTCGCGGTGGACGTGCACACCCCCGGCCAGGGCAACCTGCTCGGCCTCGCCGACCGTAACGGTCTGACCAACGTCCGGGTCGCCAACGGCGACGCGATCATCCTGCTCCGCGAGATGCTCGACAAGGACTCCCTCGACGGCTGCCGGGTGTACTTCCCGGACCCGTGGCCCAAGGCACGCCACCACAAGCGGCGGCTCATCCAGCCCGAGTTCCTCAGCCTCCTCGCGACCCGGCTCAAGCCCGGCGGCGTGCTCCACTGCGCCACGGACTGGGAGTCGTACGCCGAGCAGATGCTGGAGGTGCTCTCCGCGCACCCCGACTTCGAGAACACCCGGGCCGACGGCGGCTACTCGCCCCGCCCCGACTTCCGCCCCGTCACCCGTTTCGAGGGCCAGGGCCTCGACAAGGGGCACGTCGTGCACGACCTCCTCTTCGCGAGGAAATGACACGGAGGACGTAACTCCGTCGCCGGTGTCGGTGGGGGTCGTTAGGGTCGCTCACGTGTCGAACCCCGTCCCCGCCGAAGCCGAAGCCCCCGCCGGCGCCGCTCCCGTGCCCCACCGGGACACCGAGGAGCCGGCCTTCCCGGCCGCCGCCGACCGGTCCCAGTGGCGCTACCGGCCACGCCGGGCCTTCTGGCGCAGTCGGCTGGTCCGGGCCGTCGCCGTCGTCACCGTGCTCGCGATCTGCGCCCTGTTCATCCTCGGGCTGGTCCGCGAGCAGACCGGCACGGAGGGCTTCCTCGTCGGCCTGGGCCTCGCCGTGCTTCCCGTACCGCTGCTGATGGCCGCGTTCCGCTGGCTCGACCGGGTCGAGCCGTGTCCATGGAAGAACCTGCTGTTCGCCTTCGCCTGGGGTGCCTTCGCCGCCGCGCTCGTCGCGATCCTCGCGAACTCGTTCGCGATCCGCTGGATCGCCACGGCCACCGCGGACCCCGACTCCGCGGACACCCTCGGCGCGACGGTGGTCGCCCCGGTGGTGGAGGAGAGCGCGAAGGCCGTCGCGATCCTGCTGCTGTTCCTCTTCCGCCGGAAGCACTTCGGCGGTCTCGTCGACGGGCTCGTGATCGCCGGTTTCACCGCGACCGGCTTCGCGTTCACCGAGAACATCCTCTACCTGGGCAACGCCTTCGGCGAGGACCAGGAGTTCGGCGCCTCCGGTCTCGGCTCGGTGACCGCCGCGACCTTCTTCGTCCGGGTCGTGATGTCCCCGTTCGCGCATCCGCTCTTCACCGTGCTCACCGGCATAGGCTTCGGCTTCGCCGCCCTCGCCCCGCGCGGGAAGCGGCTGCGGCAGGTGCTGCTGCCACTCGCCGGACTGCTGCTCGCCATGGGGCTGCACGCCGCGTGGAACGGCTCGGCCACCTTCGGCGGCCCGCTGGCCTTCTACGCGGTGTACGGGGCGCTCATGGTCCCGGCCTTCGGCCTGCTGACCTGGCTCGCGGTGTGGAGCCGGCAGCGCGAGCTGCGCACGATATCCGGGGAGCTCCCGGCGTACGCGGCGGCCGGCTGGCTCTCTCCCGCCGAGCCGCTCGCGCTCTCCTCGATGCGCGCCCGCCAGCTGGCCCGCTCCTTCGCCGCCCGTGCCTACGGGCAGTCGGCGGCGCGGGCCGTCGGCGAGTACGAGTCCTTCGCGACGACCCTGGCGTTCCTGCGGGACCGGGCCCGGCGGGGCACGGCCGGGCCCGACTTCCCGGCCCGTGAGCAGGAGCTCCTGCACCACCTGTGGCAGCGGCGGGAGGTCGCCTCCCCCGCCCTCACGTACGCGGCGCGGGCGACGGGCCGGGTCTGGGCGCCGCCACAGTACCTGGACTACGACGGCTACAACCCGTACCGGAGCTAGCGCGGGGGCGGGGCCGGAGGCCGCTGCCGAAGTCCGACCGGCCCCGGACCGGCCCCGGAGCAGAGGCCGGACCAGGTCAGCCCTGGCATCGGACCGACCCCGGACCAGAAGTCGGACCAGGTCAGCCCCGGCGTCAGACCGACGACGCGTCGGTCAGGAGGGTCAGCTCCGTCTCCGTGAGCGTGAGGCCGGCCGCCGCGACGAGCGCCGGGAGCTGTTCGACCGTGCGCGCCGAGGCGATGGGGGCGGCGACGGTCGGGCGGGAGGCGAGCCAGGCGAGGGCGACGGTGGCGAGTTCCGCGCCGTGTCCCTCGGCGACGGTGTCGAGCGCGGAGAGCACGGCCCTGCCCCGCTCGGTGTCCAGGTGGCCGCCGGCCCCGGCGGCGCGGACGCTGTCGACGGTGGTGCCGGGACGGTACTTGCCGGTGAGGAAGCCCGCTGCCAGGCCGTAGTACGGGACGGAGGAGAGCCCGGCGCGCTCGACGGTCTCCAGGAGTGGGCCCTCGTAGGTCTCGCGGGAGACCAGGTTGTAGTGCGGCTGGAGGGCGACGTACCGGGCGAGGCCCTCGGACTCGGCGAAGTCGAGGGAGGCGCGCAGCCGCTCCGGGGAGATGTTGGAGGCGGCGACGGCCCGCACCTTGCCGTCCTTCACCAGCTGGTCGAGGGCGGTGACGATCTCCTCGACGGGGACGGACTCGTCGTCGAAGTGCGTGTAGTAGAGGTCGATGTGGTCGGTGCCGAGACGGCGCAGCGACTCCTCGGCGGCGGCCTTGATCGTGGCCGCGGAGAGCCCCTTGAAGCGGGGGTGGGAGCCGACCTTGGTGGCGACGACGATGTCGTCGCGGTTGCCGCGCGAGGCGAGCCAGCGGCCGATGACGGTCTCGGACTCGCCGCCCTCGTTGCCCTCGGCCCAGGCCGAGTAGACGTCGGCGGAGTCGACGAAGTTGCCGCCGGCGGCGGTGTAGGCGTCGAGGACGGCGAAGGACTGCGCCTCGTCGGCGGTCCAGCCGAAGACGTTGCCGCCCAGGGCGACGGGGAAGACGTGCAGGTCGGAGCTGCCCAGCGGGCGGAGGGAGGTCATGGGTCGGTCAACCGTCCGCACCGCCGGGCCTATTCCGGGAGGGGCCGCGTCAGACGCTGAGGCCCTTGGAGCGGAGCCACTGCGCCGGGTCGATGCCGTCACCGCCGGCCGTGTGCACCTCCATGTGGAGGTGGGCGCCGGTGACGTTGCCGGTGGCGCCGACGCGGCCGATGGTCTCGCCGGTGCCCACGGTCTGGCCGACGCCGACCGTCATGGAGGAGAGGTGGCAGTACCAGACCTCGGTGCCGTCGGAGAGCTCCAGGACGATCCGGTAGCCGTAGGAGCCGGACCAGCCGGCGGACTTGACGGTGGCGCCGTGGACCGCCTTGAGGGGGGTGCCGGTGGGCGCGGCGAAGTCGAGGCCGGTGTGGTGGCCGGAGGACCACATCGAGCCGGACTGCATGTAGGTGGCGGAGAGGGTGTACGAGGAGAGGGGCATCGAGTAGCTCGCGGCGAGCTTGGCGAGGCGCTCGGCCTCGGCCTTCGCCTTGGCTTCCGCTTCCGCCTTGGCCTTGGCTTCCGCCTCGGCCTTCGCCTTCGCCTCGGCGGCCGCCTTCTCCGCCGCGTCGGCCTTGGCGGCGGCCTCCGCGGCGGCCTTCTCGGCCGCGGCCTTCTCGGCCGCCGCCTTGTCGGCGGCGTCGGCGGAGGCCTGCTGCTGTTCGGCCTGCTGGAGGATGCGGGCGCGCAGGGCCTCGCCCGCGTCGCCGGCGCCGGACGGCGCGTTCGTGGCCGGACCGGCCTGGTCGGTCAGGGACGCCTGGACGTACTGCCCGCCCTGCGCCTCCCGCTCCTCGTCGAGCGTGGTGTACGTGGCGACGGTGAGCGGGTTGGGGTTGGCGCGGGCCGCGCTGACCGTCTCCTGGGGCTCCTCGGGGAGGAGGTCGCCGACGCCGGGGAGGTCGTGGGCGTCCGGCAGGCCGAGGTCGGGGAGGTCCGGCAGCGATATCGCCACCGGCGGCCTCTCCTGCGCGGTGGCGAGGCCGCCCGCGCCGACGGCCGCGATGACACCGACGCCGAGGACGGTGGAGGAACGGGCGAAGTTGGAGCGCTGCTTGACGACCCGGTGTCGGCCGCCGGAGCGGTTCTGGGCGCGGAGGGAATCCTCGGTGGGGTTCCACTCGGTGTCCGGAGCGGCGGGACCCGCACCACCACCGAAGGCATCGAAGGGGGCTTCGGGTGGGGGAGTGTTGGACGCCACGAAGGCGCGCTCCTTTCCTTCCTTCTCGCCTACCGGGTTAGCTGACGGGTTCGGAGCAGGAAGGTCTCCTACGGGCGCGTCGCACAGGTGCGAAGGGCCCGATTCACCCCAAGTAGTGGTTCCCCGGTTCCTTTTCAGGATTCGGCGCGTGCGCACGGTGCCGCCTCTTGCGGCGGCTGGGACGACCGCGCTGCGTTATCGAACGTTAATAGACAGGGGGTCCCGATTCCAAGCCGTTCCTCTTGATCATTCACAGGATTGGGCGGGAATGGCCCGAGTTGACCCCCCTTCAGTAAGGGGCGGCCAAACCTTTGCGATCTGACGTTTCGTCAATTGTTATCGCAGCGACACCTCTCGACTACGACCGGTGACCGGGCCCGCCCGGCGGCACCACCGGCATCGTCCGGCGCCGCTCCGGCTGCCCCGTCGCCGGCCGGCTCACCGCGAGCAGCGCCATGTCGTCCGTCGACCGGCCGCCCGTGTGCAGCCGTACGTCGTCCACGAGCGCGTCGAGCAGCTCCTCGGGCCCCGGGAAGATCCGGCCGGCGAGGCGCGCCCCCGGGTCGTAGAAGACGCCCTCCGGGTTCCGCGCCTCGGAGAGACCGTCGGTGTAGAAGAGCAGCGTCGCACCCGGCGGGTACGGTCGCGCCTCGGCCCGGTCCGGCCACGCCGCCAGATCGCCCATGCCGAGCGGCAGCGCGAAGTCCCCCGGCTCCAGTGTGTCCAGGCGCCCGTCCGCGTACAGCATCAGCGGGGGCGGATGCCCCCGGTTGACGACCCGTACGAAGCCCTCGAAGGTGCCGCCGCCGTCGCCGCGCGGGATCTCGGCCAGGACGGCCGTGGTGAACCCCTCGAAGGCGTCGGGCCCGTCCCTGCGGGTGCCCTCCCGGGCCAGGGCCCGTTCGAGCCGCTGCGCCACGCCCTCCAGGGTCCGCTCCTGCTCGGCCGCCTCGCGGAACGCCCCGATGACGACGGCGACGGCCTCGACCGCGTCCATGCCCTTGCCCCGGACGTCCCCGAGCACGAGCCGCACCCCGTGCGGGGTGTCCTGGACCGCGAAGAGGTCGCCGCCGATGAACGCGTCCGCCTGCGCCGCCTCGTAGCGGGCCGCGCACTGCAGCCCGCCGATCCGCTCGGCGGGCGTCGGCAGCACCGCCTTCTGCGCGGTCTCCGCGATGACCCGCGCGGAGGCGAGCCGCTCGCCGCTGCGGCGCACGACCCGGTTGATGAGGAGCGCGAGCGCGGAGACGGTGAGCACGGTCAGGGCCTCGGTGAGGGCCGGGACCTCGTAGACGGTGTCGTTGTAGACGTGCAGCCCGACGGAGGCGAGGACGGCGGCGATCCCCGTGAGGAGCGTCGTGAGGGTGGAGAAGAACGGCGCCGCGATCAGCGGGGCGGCGGAGAAGAGGGGCGCCGCGCTGTACTGCGGCGGGGTCAGGACGTCGAAGACGACGCCGCCCACGATGATCAGCGGCGGCAGTGCCCGGATGAACCTGCGGGCAACCCCGTACGGGCGGCGGCCCTCGCCCGGCCGCCCGCCGCCGATCCCTCCCAAGGGGTGCCCCACCTGTACTCTCCTGCCCCGTCCGTACCTGCGGCGGCCCGTACCGCGCGCCCTCCCAGGGTGGCCGTCCCCGCCGGGGGCGGCGACTTCCACGGGGCCGACTGGCGTACCGCCCGGGGCGGCTCACCCCGCCGAGGCCCGGGGCAGCCGGGGGGGCGGCTCACCCCCGCCGAGGCACCGCCCGGCCGCGCGTCCCCTCCTCCGCCAGCCGCCCGCCCCTAGCGAGCAGGGCCATCGCCGCCGCGCACACCAGGCCCACCGCGCACAGCGCGAGCCACGGCACCGCCGACCACCCGGTCACGTCGAGCAGCGCGCCGGTGCCCAGGTTCCCGAGGGTGATCCCGACCCCGCACACCGTGTTGTAGAGCCCGTAGTGGGTAGCCACCCAGCGCCCCCGGGACAGGGCGACCACGGTGTCCATCTCGTACGGGTAGAGCACCGCGTTCGCGACGGCCAGGACGGCCGCGCACAGCAGCAGCCCCACCAGGCCCCGCCCCAGGGCGGCCGGGATCAGGAAGGCCCCGCCCATCAGGGCGAGCCCGAGGACCAGACACCGCTCGCGGCTGAGCCGCCGCCGGCACCAGGCCGTGATCCGCAGCTGCCCGGCGAGGGCGACGAGGGCGGAGACGACGAAGAGCGCCGTGGTGGGACCCGTACCGCCGGCCGCGAGCGGCAGCGCCAGGTAGACCTGGAAGGACAGCACGTACGAGCCGGTCATCGCGAGCGAGAAGAGCCAGAAGGTGCGGTGGGCGAGGACCGTGCGGAACTGTCCCCGCTGCTCCCCCGCGGGCGCCGGACTCCCGCCCCCTACGGGCATGTACCTGAGCTGTACAAGGGTCAGACCGGCGAAGAGGACCGCCGCCACCCCGCAGGTCAGCCGGAACGACACCCCTGTCAGGGCCACCCCGAGGAGCGGCCCGAGCAGGATGCCCGCCTGGTAGTACACCTGGAACAGCGCGAAGGCCTCCACCCGGCGCTCCTCCCCCGCCTCCGCCGCGAGACAGGCCCGGACGGCCGGGTTGAACAGCGCCCCCGCGAGTCCGGTCGCGAGCGAGGCGGCGATCAGCATCGGCAGCGACTGCGCGAACGCCAGCGCGCCGAAGCCGACCGTCCGCAGCGCGCAGCCCGCCACGATGAGCGGCTTGAAGCCGAGCCGGTCGGCGAGCGCCCCGCCGACGAGGAACATGCCCTGCTGGGAGAGGTTCCGGGCGCCGAGGACGAGCCCGACCGCCCACGCCGCCATGGAGAGCCCGTCCGCGAGGTGCGCGGCCAGAAAGGGCATCAGCATGTAGAAGCCGAGGTTGATGGTGAGCTGGTTGAGGAAGAGGAGCCGTACGGCCGGTTCGAAGGTACGGCTCTGCTTCCAGACCCCGCCCCGGGCCGGTGCCGTCGTGGTGCTCAACGCACTCGCCCCGCCCGCTCCGTGACCTTGCGGGTCCAGCCGTCGACGGGCACCCCGGCCTCGTATCCGGCCGGGTCCTCCCGTACGGGTCCGGCGAGGAGACCGTGCGCCGCGCAGAACTCGTCGTTGAAGACGGTGTCGAAGTACCGCTGCGGTCCGTCGGGGAAGACGGCCGCGATCCGCGTCCCGCGCGGCCGGGTACGGGCCAGCCACCCGGCGACCAGCGCGACCGCGCCCACGCTCCAGCCGCCCGTCGCGAACTGGCGCGAGGCCAGCCGGCGGGCCGCCCGTACCGCCTCCGCGGGGCCCACCCAGTGGATCTCGTCGAAGGCCCCGTGATCCACGTTGCCCGGGTGGATGGAGGAGCCGAGCCCCCGCATCAGCCGCTCCCCGGCGGGCAGCCCGAAGACGGCGGAGCCGACGGAGTCCACGCCGACCAGTTCCAGCGCGGGACTGCCGGTGGCGCGCAGCGCCCGGGAGATCCCGGCCGAGTGGCCGCCGGTGCCGACCGCGCAGACGAGGACGTCGATCCGGTCGAGCTGCCCGGAGAGCTCGGCGGCGAGCCCCGCGTAGGCGTCGGGGTTGTCGGGGTTCCCGTACTGGTCGGGCCACCAGGCCCCGTCGAGGCTCACCAGCAGCTCGGCGACCCGGTCCATCCGGGCCTGCTGCCAGCCCCCGTGCGCGCTCGGCTCCCGTACGACATGGACGCGGGCGCCGTGGGCGACGAGCATGCGCTCGACGATCGGTTCGAGACCGGGGTCGGTGACGACATGCACCGGATGCCCGTGGAGCACCCCGGCGAGGGCGAGGCCGAGCCCGAGGGTCCCGGAGGTGGACTCGACGATCGGGGCGCCGGGCCGCAGCTCACCACGGCGGCGGGCCTGCTCGACCATGTGGAGGGCGGCGCGGTCCTTGATGCCGCCGAAGTTGAAGCCTTCGAGCTTCGCCCAGTAGCCGTCGTCGGTCCACAGGACCGGGGTGTTGCCGACGGTCTGCTCGGCGACGGGCCGCGGGGCGCCGATCAGTGGTGCGCTCATGGAGGTACGTCCTTGGGGTGGGTACGCGGAAGGGAACCTGGTCACGCGAGTGCGGGACCCTGTTCAGTTCCGGTCCACCCCGAGGGCGATCAGCAGCCGGCCCGGCTCGGGGCCGGGTCCCGCCCTGCCCCGGACGCAGCGCGCGCGGGGGTCGGTGCGGAGGTCGGGCGGGTACGGGAGGGCGTCGGCCCCGCCCGCGTCCGGCGCGGTGAGGGGCGCGGCGGCGGCCTGCGCGGGGAGGTGGGCGTCGAAGGACCAGGCGTCCCCGGACCGCTCGCAGCCGTGCGGCAGGGCGGGGGCGGAGACGACGGTCGCCGAGCCCGCGGGCGGCAGCATGTGCCCGTGCGAGCCGTGGCAGACGCTGACCAGGAGGGCGAGGAGCGCGAGCAGGACGAGCACGGCGGGCGCCCGCCGGCTCACATCACTCACGCGCTCGTCACTCATGGTGCGCGTGACACTACGGTGGGGTACCGGACGCCCGCAAAGAGGCGGGCACGGTTTCGGCCACCGTTCCCTCCGGACGCGGCCGGGGGCACCGGCCTGGGCGGGTCGGAGGCACTGGGGGCGTCGGGGCGGCCCGCGGGTGCGTCAGAGGTTCCGCTCCGCGTAGATCTCCATCGCGTCCCGCACGAGGACGGCCGTGCCCTCACCGTGCTTGTCGTAGTTCGCGGTGAAGCGCGGGTCGTCGACGTACATGCGGCCGAGGCCGATCACGTACTCCTTGCTCGGGGCCGCGGTCGTCGACAGCCAGGCGACCTGGCGCCGCGCGATCGCCTGCACCTCGTCGCTGCCGGCGGCGAGGCCGTCCCTCAGCGCCTGCCCGAAGTCGCGGGCGATGCCGGCCTGTTCGTCCATGAACGCCTTCTTCTGCGCGGCGTCGAGCGAGCGCCACCAGCGGTCGCCCTTCTCGTACGCCTCGCGCCCCCAGCGCTCGCCGACCTCCTCCTCGTACACCGTGTGGTCGAAACCGTCGAACACTTCCTCGGCCATGAGCTCTTCTCCGTTCTCGGTCTTCAGGAGAGTGGTCCGCACCGACGCGATCACGCGCCCGATGCGCTCCCGCTCCTGTTCCAGGAGCGCGAGATGGGTGCGCAGGGCGGCGGAGGTGTTCCGCTGGCCCGCGAGGACCTCGGCGATGGCGGGCAGCGAGAGCCCCAGCTCGCGCAGCAGCAGGATGCGCTGCAGCCGCACGAGCGCCGCCTGGTCGTAGTACCGGTAACCGTTCGCGCCGATCCGGCTCGGCTCCAGCAGTCCGCGCTCCCCGTAGTGCCGGAGGGTGCGGCTGGTGGTGCCGGCCTTCTTGGCGATCTCTTGGATCGACCACTCCATGGGGAAGACGCTAAATCTTGACGCCGCGTCAAGGTCAAGCCGACGCCGCCGAAGGGCGGACACACGACGAAGGCCCGGATCCAGTGACTGGATCCGGGCCTTCGTTGCTACTGAGTAGCGGGGACAGGATTTGAACCTGCGACCTCTGGGTTATGAGCCCAGCGAGCTACCGAGCTGCTCCACCCCGCGTCGGTAAACCTGACTCTACGGCATGACCGGGGTGATCCGGAAATCGGATTCCGTCAGCAGCCGCAGTCGTCGGAATCGACCGGCGCCGTCAGCGGGTCCGCGGCCTTCTCCGCGGGCCCCTCCCAGGTCTCGTACGCGAAGCCCTCGCGCACCCAGTACTCGAAACCGCCGAGCATCTCCTTCACCTGGAAGCCCAGCTCAGCGAGGGCCAGCGCGGCGCGGGTGGCGCCGTTGCAGCCGGGGCCCCAGCAGTACGTGACGACCGGCACGGACCGGTCGAGCAGCCGCTCGGCCTGCTCGGGGATGAGAGCGGTCGGCAGGTGGACCGCGCCGGGGACGTGCCCCTGGTCCCAGGAGGCGGCCGACCGCGAGTCGATCACGACGAAGCCCGGCTCGGTGCCGTCGGCCGCCGAGGCGGCGAGCGTGGACGCCACGTCGGAGACGTCGGCGTGGAAGGCGAGGCTCGCGGAGAAGTACGCGGCAGCGGCGGCGGGAGAGGCCGGCGGAGTGCGGAGTACGGGGTTGACATGCTGCGTCGTCGTCATGGTGATCAATCTACGGACGGGGATCACCGGACTGAACCGAGGATCCACGGCGGTCGGAAGGATCGGCCGGGGAATCCTGGGCGTTCCCCACGAGGCGGCGTGGATCTCACGCACCGGGACCGCGCGACCGGCCGCCCCCGCTTCGATGACCCTCACCGCCGTCACATCGGCGGGGCCTCATCCGTCATGAAGGCATGACGGGACGCGAACGGGGAGATCGACGAGTGAACCACGACAAGGAACTGCTGGCCCGGCGCTTCGAGGCCGACCGGGACCACCTGAGGGCGGTGGCCTACCGGATGCTGGGTTCGCTCAGCGAGGCCGAGGACGCCGTCCAGGAAGCCTGGTTCAAGCTCAGCCGCAGCGACGTCAGCGGGGTGGAGAACCTCAGCGGCTGGCTGACCACCGTCGTCGGCCGCGTCTGCCTCGACATGCTGCGCTCCCGCGGCTCGCGCCGTGAGGACCCGCTGGAGTACTACGTCCCCGACCCCGTCGTCCGGGTCGTCGGCACCACCGACCCGGAGCACGCGGCCGAGGTCACCGAGTCCGTCGGCCTCGCGCTCCTCGTCGTCCTGGAGACCCTGGCCCCCGCCGAGCGGCTCGCCTTCGTCCTGCACGACATGTTCGCCGTCTCCTTCGACGAGATCGCGCGGATCGTGGACCGCAGCCCGGCCGCCACCCGCCAGCTCGCCAGCCGCGCCCGGCGCCGGGTGCGGGACGCCGCCCCGGCCGCCGGGCCCGACGCCCGACGGCAGCGGGAGATCGCCGACGCCTTCCTCGCCGCCGCGCACGGCGGCGACTTCGAAGGGCTGCTCGCGGTCCTCGACCCGGACGTGGTGCTCCGCGCGGACGGCGGCAGGACCCTCGCGGCCGTCTCCAAGCTCGTCCGGGGCGCCGAGGCCGTCGTCGCGCAGGCCCTCACCTACGCCAGGTTCCGTACGGGATCGCTCTGGGTCGAGGTCAACGGCGCGCCCGCGGTCCTGTCGGTCACCGACGGACGCCCGGGCGCGCTCATGGCGTTCACGATCGTCGGGGACCGGGTCGTCGAACTCCACATCCTGGCGGACCCGGAGCGGCTGGCCGCGCTCGACCTCTCGGCGGAGGACCTGGCCCGCGCGACGTACTGAGACGCCGGAGGAGGACCTGGCCAGGGAGACGTACTGAGACGGTCGGGGCCGGTGACCGCGCCGGTGTCACCCACGGGCGCGGTCACCGCCCCTGACCTCCGGTCACTTCCCCCTGGAGCCCGTCAGGGACGCGACGGCCACCAGGGAGACGACCGCGCTCCCGATGCCGAGGACGGCGCCCGCGGCGACATCGCCCGGGTAGTGCACCCCGGTGTGGACGCGGGAGTAGCCCACGGCCATGGCCAGCACCTGGAGCGGTACGGCGGCCGGGGGCAGCACCACGCCCACGGCGGTCGCGAAGGCCACCGCCGACGCGGTGTGCCCGGACGGGAACGAGGCGGAGTCCGGCATCTTCACGTGCCGGCCCACCACCACCCGGGCCGCCTCCCGGTCCGGCCTCGCCCTGCGGACCAGCCGCTTGCCCAGCAGGTTGGCCGAGGCCGAGGCCACGGCGATGGCCCCGACACCCGCGAGGGCGGCGCGACGGGGCCGGCCCGGCACCAGGGCGAGCGCGGCCGCCACCGTCAACGAGATCTTGGAGTGGTCGGCCGCGTGCGAGAGCCTGCGCAGCCCCGCGTCGAGGGTGGGGGAGGGCGTGGCGGCCACGGCGGCGTACACGGCACCGTCGATCGCGCGGAGGTCGCTGAGGACGCCCCGGAGGGAGCCCGTGGTGGTCGTCCCGGTCATGTGCTGCTGCTCCTCGGAGTGGGATGGTCGTGAAGGGCGAGGTCGATGACGCGCCGCCAGTCCAGGCGGGGTCGGGGCTCGATGGCGCCCGGCCGCTGACGGGGCACGAGGACCCGCAGGGCGCGGGGCCGGAGGGTGCAGACGACAGGGGTGGGGAGGATCAGCGCCTCGCCGTCGACGGCCACGGCGATGGAGCCGGGAGGGGGCCCGGGCCAGGAACCGTCGGAACCGGAGGACCCGGAACCGCCGACCTCACCCGACCCACCCGCCACAGACGAGCCACCGACCTCACCCGACCCACTTGCCCCAGACGAGCCACCGGCCTCATCAACGCCACCTGCCCCGCCGAAGCCGCGTGAACCGGCCGCACCTGCCGAGGCCCCGACCCCGGCCGCCTTCCCGGTCACCTCGACCCGAGCGGCCGTCAGGACGTTCAGACCGGCCGACTGGGTGCCCCGTACCACCAGTTCGGCGGCCTGGGCGGCCCCGTCGACCCTGATGCCGATCACCCCGAGCGCCCCCGTGTCCAGACGCGGTCTCCTGGCGGCGGCGGCACCGAACGGATCGGGCGCGGCGTACGCGTTGTTGCTGACGAGGAGCGCCTGCTGCGCGGGCAGCCGGAGGCCGTCGGCGACGGCGTCGATACGGTCGCCCTCGCCGCCCTGGAGCAGGTCGGGCAGGGCCTCGAACGCGGTGCCCGCCTTCGCGTCGCGGTACTCGGGGCGCTGGACGACGTCCGCGTACACGCCGAAGGAGACGGTGTTGACGAAGGCCCGACCGGAGACCGAACCGAGGTCGACCCGGAGTTCCTCACCGTCGACGAGGGCGTTCAGGCAGGTCGACGGGTCGTCGCGGTCGAGGCCCAGGTCGAGGGCGAAGTGGTTGCGGGTACCGGCCGAGATGACCAGGAACGGCAGGTCGTGCTCGGCGGCCACGGCCGCGACGAGCGCCTGCGTACCGTCGCCGCCGGCCACCCCGAGCAGGTCCGCGCCGTCGGCGACGGCCTGTTGGGCGAGCGCGGCGACGTCGGTCTCGGCGGACGGGTCGAGCAGGATGACGCGGGCGCCCAGCTTCTCGGCGCGTTCGACGAGCCCGAAGCGGGTGACTTTCCCGCCCCCGGACTTGGGGTTCATGATCAGCACGGGGCGTCGGGGCCGGGGCCGCCGCCGCCCGCGCGCCAGGTCGGTCCGCTTCTCCCGGCCGCTCCCCTTCACGTCCCGGACGCGGCGCAGGGCGGCCCGCGCGCAGAACAGGGCGGTGCCCCACAGCCCCAGGGCCAGGAGCGCGTTCAGCCACACGCCCGCGACGATGTAGAGACTCAGCACCGCGAGGGGCGCACCGACCACGAGCAGCGCGCCGAGTATCCGCAGCGCACCACGGTGGGCGAGGAACCACCAGATCCCCATCGCCGAAAAGGCGATGCCCGCGAGCCCGCTCACCAGGATCAGCACCCCGCCCGCGCCGATCCCGGTCAGCAGCAGCACGACCGCCGCCGCGACCGCCACGAGCGACCACCGGGCGAGCCGCCGGGCCTCCCCCGCCGGATCACCGGATCCGTTCACCGTCACCGTCCCTACCTCCACGCTCGGCGTCCACGTTCCAGATTCGCCCACGGTGCCGCGTCCCGCGCACGGGAGGATCCGTTCGCGGGAGGGCCCCTACCCGGCCCGGGAACGCGGAAGCGCCCCGACCGGTCGGAACCGGTCGGGGCGCTTCTGGGCGGCCCGGAGGTCGCAACCCCCGCCCGCCCCACGTAGGCCGTGTGGGACTCGAACCCACAACCAACGGATTAAAAGTCCGCTGCTCTGCCAATTGAGCTAACGGCCCGTGGACAAGCACGCCCGTGCAGCATAGCCCGAGAGATCCCCCGAACAGATCGGGTATCCGACACGGGCCGGGCCGCGCGCCGCACCACGGGCCGTCACGGCCCGCCGCGCGGCGCGCTGATCGTAAGGACGCGGCGCGCGGGTCGGAAGGTTCCACGCGCCGCGCACATCAGAACAGGGCCTTGAAGGTGTTCCAGCCACCCGTGCCGATCAGGACGCGGCCGCCGTACCCGCCGACGCACGTGCCCGGGTAGCCGTAGAGCCTGCCCGAGCCGTCGCGGGCGACGAGGTCCGTGCAGCCGTCTCCCGACTGGTCGCCGACGCCGACCACGAAGTTGTAGACGCCCCAGCCGTGACCGATCCGCACGCGCGCGGTGATGCCGCCGGAGGCCGTTCCGTAGTACCGCCACAGCGCGCCGGACGCGTCCAGGCCGACCAGGTCGCCGCGGCCGTCACCGTTCAGGTCACCGGCGCCGGTGATCTTCTTGTACAGCTTCCAGTCGGTGCCGATCCGCACGCGGGACTTCAGCCGGTGGTCGGCCGTACCGGCGTAGAAGTACATGTCACCGGTCGACGCCTGGCGGGCGATCAGGTCCGTGGCTCCGTCGCCGTCGGCGTCGCCCGGGGAGGTCAGTACGTCGTACTGTCCCCAGCCCGAACCGATCGGCGTGTACGGCGAGGAGGCCGAGACCACCTTGCCGCATCCCGGCCGGTACGCCCGCAACTGGTCGCCGACCCGGGCGAGGACGTCCGCGCAGCCGTCGCCGTTCACATCGCCGAAGGGCACCAGGACGGAGCTCGTGGCGAACTTCGCGCCCGTCCCGGCGATCCGCGCCGAGACGCCGCCGTAGCCGCCCCGGTACATGGACACCGCACCGGCCGTGTCCATCGCCAGGAGGTCGCCCTGCATGTCGTTCCCGGCCAGGTCCCGCCAGGACGGCTTGCCGCCGGAGACCGTGATCACGCCCGAGGTGATCAGGTCCTGGCCCTTGCCGTCGGCCGTGGTCGCCGTCAGGTCGTAGTTGTACTGGCCGTTGGGCACGGGCTTGCCCGCCGCCGTCTTCCCGTCCCACGTGACGGCGATGCCGTTGCGGGTCTCGCCGCCGCCGTAGGAGCGGACCAGGGACCAGCTGTACAGGTTGCGCACCGTCAGCTGCCAGCTCGACGCGGGCTTGGAGAGCGTCCAGGACGCCTTCCAGCCGTCCTGCGACCGCATGGCGGCCGGCGGCCTCGCCGAGGCGGTGGTGAGGTCGGAGGTGGGGACGCCCGGCCACACGACGTGGACGCGGTCGTAGGCGTCCGTGTACGCGACGGGGCCGCCGAAGCGGTCGACGGTCCACACCTCCCGGCGGGCGCCGCGTACGGGCGCGGAGTCGACCAGCCTGCGCGCCGCGGGCTTGCCGGAGGTGACGTCCGTGAGGTCGGTGAGCCGGAGGTACGCGTCCGGGTCCCGGTCGACGAGGTAGCCGTCGCCCAGCAGGGTGTCGTCGACCGAGCCCGGGGACAACTGCAGCTTCGTGTTCGTCCGGAGATCGATCACGCCCCGCCGCTGGGCGGGCCCGCACCCCCAGTACAGCCAGCGTCCGGCGGCCGCCTGGATCTCCGTCGGGACGCAGGCCGCACCGGTCGTGACCTTGCCGAGGTCCTTGCCGGTGGCCAGGTCGGTACGGGCCACCTCACCCGCCGCGGCCGTGGCCGTGTACAGGGTGTCGCCCCAGAGGGCCGCGGGCGTGGTCGGCTGCTCGCGGACGACGGCCCCCGCGTCGAGGTCCACGACGCGGGTCCTGCCGCCGCCCTCGAAGACCGCGCGCCGGCCGAAGGCGTCGAGGATCCGTCCGTTCATCTCGCTCGTGGACACCCGCTTCACCTGGCCGGTGGAGGTACGGGCGGTGACTTCGAGCGGCTTGAAGGCGTCGCGGGCCAGATGGACCGTGCGGCCGTCCCCGCTGTCGAACAGCGGCGTGGTCCTCTCCAGCGCCTTGGTCTCGGCGCCCGCCCACACCGGCTGCGGATCACCGGTGTGCAGGGGCCCGACCGGCAGGGTCCGCGCGTAGAAGCCGCTGCCCTTGGAGGTGCCCTGCTCCAGGGTGGAGAGCCGGCCCGCGCCGAGGGCGAGCGCGGCGACCTTCGCCGGGAGCGGCTCCACGCGGCGCAGCTTCTCCAGGACCGGCGCGCCACCGCCCTTGCCCGGGACGGCCTTGAGGAGGGACCAGTCGGTGGCGGAGGTGCCGCCGACGACGGCCGCGCCGCCGCCCGCGATCTGGGTGAGCTCCGGCTCCGCCCCCGTCAGCAGGGTCTGTGCCGGCAGGGTGGGGTGGAGCGCGACGAGCTTCCGCAGCAGGGGCGAGCCGGTGCCGGGGGCCTCGCCCAGGGCGAGGACCCAGTCGCCGACCAGGGCGATGCGGTCGGTGCTCAGTCCCTCGGGGAGGGCGATGGTCAGCTCGGGACCGGTCGGGGCGGTGCGCTCGCGGACGTGGACCGTACGGGCGCGATCCACCCAGGCGATCCGGTCCGGGCTCAGGGCCACCGGGGCGACGAGGACTCCGCCGTCGGGAGTGGGCGCCGGCAGGACCGTCATCCGGCCCGTGCCCAGGTCGACGAGGCCGAGATCGGAGGCGTACGGTTCGGCGGCGCGGCCGAAGCGGACGACGGCCGTGGAGCCGTCGCCGGCCACGAACCGGGCCATGTGCAGGTTGGCGTCCGCGGGCCAGCCGGTGACCGGCGTGCGGGTCCCGTTCGGGTCGTCGGCGCGCACCAGGTAGTACCCGGTGGTCGTGCCGGTGTCCTCGGCGGAGGCGTACCGCTGGAAGAGCAGGGTGTCGCCGACCAGCGCACGGTAGGTCGCGTCGCCCGGTATGTCGAAGGGCCGCTCGGTGCCGGTCTCCAGGTCACGGACGGCGTGGACGCCGATGCCGCGCTGGACGTACAGGTGACGCCCGCCGGTGCCGGACTCGGCGAACGGCAGGAACCCCTTGCCGTACCCCAGTCGGACGCTCTTCGCCGGGTCGGTGAGGTCCGTCCACTCCAGCTCCCCGCCGTACGGCCGGTCGGGGTCCTCCGTCTCGTGCACGTACCCCGTGGGGCCGACGGCGGTGACGGTCTGCTGCCGGGGCACGGCCCGCCAGTTCGGTGTGACGTCCAGCTGGTCGACGCCCACGATCGGCGAGGCCCGCGCGGTCACGACGGGCGCAAGGGCGACGCCCGAGGCGAGGACCGCCGTGGCGAGGACGGCGATACGCGCGCGCGGGCGCCGCGCGGGTGCGAAACGAGACAAGGAGGCCCCTCCCCGGGAAACCTGAAAGTCCGGTTGCTGCCGGACAGCTGCTCACGCTGGTGTGCCGGATTCGGGGAGAAGTCTCCGCCGGGCCCCCTGGCCGGCTCTTCTCACCCACGTCGACCGGCAGAGCGTATCCCGCTCGCACGCGGGTACGACTCAGGGCCCGCCCCGGCACCGAGGTGCGGGGCGGGCCCTGAGCTTCGTTCAGCTGTTCACAGCAGGTCAGCCGTTGCGCTTCCAGCGCGGCTTGTCGTCGCGGCGGCCGAAGCCACCGGTCGAACCGGTCGAGCCGGTCGAACCGGTCGGGCCGGTCGAGCCGGTGCCGCGGTGGTCGTCACGACGGCCGAACGGGCGGTCGCCGCCACCCGAGCGGAAGCCGCCGGCGGGGCGGTCGTCGCGACGGTCACGGTTGAACGGACGGTCGCTGCCACGGTGGCCGCCGGCCGGACGGTCGTCGCGACGCTCGAAGGAGCGGCCGCCACGGTCGTCACGGTTGAAGCCACCCGAGGGGCGGTCGTCACGGTTGAAACCACCCGACGGACGGTCGTCACGACGGAAGCCACCGGACGGACGGTCGTTGTCGCGACGGAAACCACCACGGTCGCCACCACGGTCATCGCGGTTGAAACCACCCGACGGACGGTCGTCACGACGGAAGCCACCGGACGGACGGTCGTTGTCGCGACGGAAACCACCACGGTCGCCACCACGGTCGTCACGGTTGAAACCACCCGACGGACGGTCGTCACGACGGAAGCCACCGGACGGACGGTCGTTGTCGCGACGGAAACCACCACGGTCGCCACCACGGTCGTCACGGTTGAAACCACCCGACGGACGGTCGTCACGACGGAAGCCACCGGACGGACGGTCGTTGTCGCGACGGAAACCACCACGGTCACCACCACGGTCGCCGCCGCGGAAACCACCGCGGTCGCCACCGCGGTCATCGCGGTTGAAGCCACCGCGGTCGCCACCACGGTCACGACGCTCGTAGTTGCCGCGCTCGTCGCGGGCGGGACGCTCCTCGCGGCGCTGCTCCTCGACGCGGGCGGCGCGCTCGGCCTCCACCGCGGCGGCGGCGACCTCGGCCTCGGCGGCCTCGGTCACCTCGGCGACAGCGGCCTCGGGGTCCTCGCCACGCTCACGGGCGGCGCGGGCCACCAGGCGGTCGGCCTCCTCGCGGAGCTCGACGGCGCGGCGCTGCAGGCGCTCCAGCTGCTTGGTCAGGTCGACGACCTCGCGCTCGGCCTGCTTGGCCGAGTTGTTCGCCGAGTCGGCCTGGACCTCGGTCAGCGAACGGGCGCCGGTGATCTCGGCGACCTCGGGGTCGAAGGCTCCGGCACCGCCGACGATGTGGCGCGAGGCGTCGACGCCCGCGTCCTCCATCAGGCGGAAGATCTGGCGGCGCTGGTGCGGCAGGGCCAGGGAGACCACGACACCGGAGCGGCCGGCACGGGCGGTACGGCCCGAGCGGTGCAGGTAGTCCTTGTGGTCGCCGGCCGGGTCCACGTTGAGGACCAGGTCGATGCCGTCGACGTGGATGCCTCGGGCGGCGACGTCGGTCGCGACGAGCGCGTTGACGTAGCCCTTCTTGAAGTCCTCGAGGACACGCGTACGAGCGCCCTGCGTCATGCCGCCGTGCAGCGCGTCGGCCTTGACGCCGGAGTCCTGCAGCTGCTCGGCGATGCGGTCCGCGCCCAGCTGGGTGCGGACGAAGATGATCGTGCGGCCCTTGCGCGCGGCGATGGCGGCGGTGACCGGTGCCTTGTCCTTCGGCTTCACGACGAGGACGTGGTGGGTCATGGTCGTGACGTTGCCCTGCGCACTGTCGACCTCGTGCGTGACGGGGTCGGTGAGGTAGCGCTTGACCAGGGTGCCGATCTCGTTCTCCATGGTGGCGGAGAAGAGCATGCGCTGACCGCCACCGGGGATCTGGTCGAGCAGCTCGGTGACCTCGGGCAGGAAGCCCAGGTCGGCCATCTGGTCGGCCTCGTCGAGTACGGCGATCTTGACGTTCTCGAGGGAGCAGGCGCCGCGGTTGATGATGTCGCGCAGGCGGCCCGGGGTGGCGACGAGGACGTCGACACCGCGCTCCAGGGCGTAGATCTGGTTGCTCATGGAGGTACCGCCGCAGACGACCTTCATCTTGAGGCCGAGCACGTCGCCGTAGGGCTGGAGGGCGTCCGCCACCTGCATGGCGAGCTCGCGGGTCGGCGTGAGGATGATGCCGCGGGGCTTCTTCTTGTCGGTGTGACCGCCGGCCAGGGTGGCGAGCAGCGGCAGACCGAAGGAGAGGGTCTTGCCGGAGCCGGTGCGGCCACGGCCGAGGATGTCCTTGCCGGCCAGGGCGTCCGGGATGGTCGCCGCCTGGATCGGGAACGGGGACGTGACGCCGTTCTGCTCGAGCTTGCGCACGATGCCGTCCGGCAGACCGAGGTCGCCGAAGGTGATGGTGGGCTCGGCGGGCTCCTCGACGGAGTCGTCCGAGTCGATGTCGATGTCGATGTCGATGTCGTCGAGGGTGTCGACGAGCTCGTCGGCGTCGATGACGACCGTCGTGACGATCTCGGTGGCCGCTACGGCCTCGACGATCTCGTCGTTCGCGGGCAGGACGGCGTGGTCAGAACTGAAAATGGACATGCGAAATGCGAAACCTTCCGGAGTCTCGGCACGCGCCCGTCAACTCCGTGATTTCGCAAACGACCGCCTCAATGCGGTCAGCCACGGCTAGGGAGAGTACGCGCCACACGGCGCTCTTCTGTGTCGGCGCCGGGCAATGGGATCAAACGATCTACCACCATACGCACCCTCCCCCACCTATGGCAAATCGGACTCCGTCACACCGGTCCGACCTGGGGAGACGCCATCGGCTCGGGGGGTGCTCCCGGCCCGTCCGCGGCCCGCAGCGCACCCATCTGGGTGTCGGTCCCGGGGGCGGGCGGATCGGTGGGGTTCGAGGTCGGTTCCGGCGTCGGCTCCGGCGTCGGGACGGTGGGCTCCGGCGTCGGCTCGGGGCTCGGGACGGTCGGCTCCGGCGTCGGTGTGGCACCGCCGCCGACATCGCCCGAGCCGCCGCTGTTCCCGCCGCTGCCGCCGCCCGCGCTGCCGTTCCCGCCGCTCCCGCTCCCCGTGGAGCCGCCCGCGGCTCCGCCCGGGCCGTCCGAGCCGCCGGTCGGCTGCGGCTTCGACGGGCCGGGGCCACCCGGGCCCTCCACCGGCAGCACCGCGCCCGCGGAGGGCTTCGCCGCGCCCGAGGGCGAGCCGCTCGGCACCGGGGTCTCGCTGCCCGAGCCGGCCACGTCCGGTCCGCCCGCGTCCGGCCGGCCGTTCCAGGACCCGCCGTCACCGCCGGGCAGACCCCCACCGCCGCCGTCGGACCCGGTCGCCACGCCCCGCTTCCCGCCGGACGCGCCGGGCGTCGGCTTCGCCCCCTCGTCACTCACACTCATACAGCCGCTCAGACCGGCACAGGCCGCGACGGCCAGCGCGGTGGCGGCCCATCTCACCGGGGTGGGCAAATGGCGCACGGGGGCACCTCCAGAACACAACAGGCAGGAACGGAACGCGTCGCACTGCCCAACTCCCCTGACGCCACAAGGGACACGCCCGGAGCCCAACCCGCCCGGACGTCGGCTCAGCCGTAGCCGAGCGCGTGCAGCCGCTCGTCGTCGATGCCGAAGTGGTGGGCGATCTCGTGCACCACGGTGATCTCGGTCTCCGCGACCACGTCCTCCCGCGACTCGCACATCCGCAGGGTCGGCCCCCGGTAGATCGTGATGCGGTCGGGCAGCACACCGGCGTACCACTCACCGCGCTCGGTCAGCGGCGTCCCCTCGTAGAGCCCGAGCAGCTCGGGATCGTCGGGGGCCGGCTCGTCCTCCACGAACACCGCGACGTTGTCCATCAGCCGCGTCAGCTCCGGCGGAATCCGGTCCAGGGCCTCGGCGACAAGCTCTTCGAACTCCTCGCGCGTCATCTCCAGCACGCGCCCATTGTCCCCCCGCCGGAAACCGTTTTGGCGATAGCGGCCGTCATCCCATATGCTTCTCACGTCCCCGACGCACTGAGAAGTGCGCAGGTGAGCCTCTAGCCCTCATCGTCTAGTGGCCCAGGACGCCGCCCTTTCAAGGCGGTAGCACGGGTTCGAATCCCGTTGGGGGCACGCATCACCGTGTGCGAGACTAGTGATCGCGCACAAGCTTGGCTCTGTGGAGCAGTTGGTTAGCTCGCCACCCTGTCAAGGTGGAGGTCGCGGGTTCAAGTCCCGTCAGAGTCGCTGAAGCTGGAAACGGCTTCGTGGCTGGGTAGCTCAGTTGGTACGAGCGATCGCCTGAAAAGCGATAGGTCGCCGGTTCGACCCCGGCCCCAGCCACAGTCAGAAGGCCCCGTTCGAAAGAACGGGGCCTTCTTCGTGTTCCGACGGGCCGGTACGGGAAGGGCCTCGGCGCCCCCGGTCCGCACGGCGGCTCCGTACGGGCGAAGGGCGCGCGCCTCCCCCAGCTCCGTACGGGGAAGGGGCCCGCGCCCCTCCCCCGTACGGTCACACCTCCTCGCGCTCCCGCGCCCGGCTCCCCCGCCCGCCCCGCAGGGCGAGCGGCAGCGCCACCACGGCCACCACCGCGACGAGCAGTGCCCAGTCCGGGACCGCGCGGCCGAGCGACGCCACCCGCTGCTCCACCGCGAACGAGTCGTCCACCGACAGCAGGCCCGGCAGCGCGGTCGTCCCGTCGAAGACCAGGAAGAGCGTGCCGAGGGCCACGAAGAACAGGCCCGAGAGCAGCGAGGTCGAGTGGAGCGTGAGCGGGCCGACCCGGAGCGGGCGCCCGCGCAGCCAGCGCCGCCCGCCCAGGTCGTACCGCTCCCAGAGCAGCGCGAGCACGAACAGCGGGACGGCCATGCCGAGCGCGTACACGGCGAGGAGCAGCCCTCCGTACGCCGGGCTGCCGCTCAGCGCCGCCACCGTCAGGACGCTGCCGAGGATCGGGCCCGCGCAGAATCCCGCGAGGCCGTAGACCAGCCCGAGGGCGTAGACGGAGAGCGCCGACGTCGGCCGGATGCGGCCGCTCGCCTCGGCCATCCGCCGGGAGGCGAAGCCCAGGCCGAGGATCTGGAGGACGCCGAGCCCGATGATCAGCCAGCCGCCGACGGTGACGAGCAGGTCCCGGTGGCCGTAGAAGAGGCGGCCCGCGAAGGACCCGGCCGCGCCGAGCGGGACGAGGGTCGTCGCCAGGCCCGCGTAGAGGATGCCGGTCCTGGCCACCAGCTTCGCGCGCGTGTCGACGGAGTACGCGAAGAAGGCGGGCAGGAGGAGGGCGCTGCACGGGCTGAGCAGGGCGAGCAGACCGCCGAGGAAGGCGGCGAAGTAGCCGATTCCGGAGGTCACGGCGTGCCCGGGGAGGGCTTCGCGGACCCGGTCGCCGCCGGCCCGCCCCCGCTCTCCTTGGCCTTCGCCGCCTTCGCCGCCGCCTCGATCGTCTCCGTGAAGGTCTCCAGGGGCTGCGCGCCCGCGATCGGCCGGCCGTTGACCAGGAAGGACGGGGTGGAGGTGGCGCCGAGGGAGTACCCCTGCTCCTGGTCCGCACGGACCGCCTCACGGGCCGCCGCCCCGTCGGTGTCCTTCGCGAACCGGGCCGCGTCGGGGACGCCCGCCTCCTCGGCGAGGGCGGCGAGCCGCTCCTTCCCGAAGCCCTTCTCCTTGGCGCCCTCGGCGTAGGCGGCCCGGTGGAACTGCCAGAAGCGGCCCTGCTGCCCGGCCGCCCAGGAGGCGCGGGCGACCGCCTCCGACTCCTCTCCGAAGATCGGGAAGTTCCGCCACTCGATGCGCAGGGTGCCGTCGTCCACGTACTTCTTCACCAGGACCGGCTCGGTGTCCCGGGCGAACTTCCCGCAGTAGCCGCACTTGAAGTCGGCGTACTCGATGAGCACGACGGGCGCGTCGGCCCGGCCGAGGGCGAGCTTGTCGGAGGCGTCCCGGCGGGCGTACGCCTCCAGTTCGGCGTAGACGCCGGCGGACGGGTCGGCGGAGACCTCGGCGACGGCCGAGGAGCCCGAGGCGCCGGGAGCGGCGGGCTTGGTGGCGGTGTACGAGACGACGCCGAGCAGGACGGCGGCGGCCGCCACCCCGGAGACGATCACGATCGGCTTGGACCTGGACATGCGGAAGTGCTCCTGAAAGGGCGGGACGGGGAAAGAGGGACGGAGGGCGGCCGTCCCTCTACACCCTCAGGACCGACAGCTCCACGGGAGACGGCGGTACGCGCGCGGGCGGCTCCCGCCCCGGCGACGCGCCCCGACCGCCCGGATCCGTCGCCCGGGCCCCGCACGGTGTCCGGTCGGCGGCGAGCGCGGGCAGCAGCTCAGCGAAGCCGCTCGCTCGGGGCGGTACGACGGGGCCCGCGGCCCCCTCCCCGACGGCATGGGCCGGATCGCAGCCCGGCACGGCCGCGCCCGCGACGGGCGGAGCCGCCGGAGGGGCACCCGGGACCGAGCCGGCCGCCGAGGCCACGGTCGTCGCCGCGGCCGGGCCGCCCGCGGAACCGCACACCAGGAGGCCGAGCACCAGCGCCACGAGCGCGACGAACGCCGCCGGCACGCGGGTGGTGCAGAACATGCGAAACCTCTCCGGTCCGGTCGACGTGCCCGAAATAGTACGCACCCCCGGCTCTCGCCCCCGGAGAGGCCGCTCTTAAATCGGTTCGCCGCTTCTCGGCCGCAGGTGCGATCCTGGACTCCGTATGTCTACTTCCTTCGCCGCCCTCCAGTCCGTCCTGGCCGAGGTCTCGCTGCGGGACTCCCACCGGCTCGGCCGCCGCCTCGAAGGCGCCCGCCGCATCCGCAAGCCCGAGGCCCGCGAGGCCGTCCTGGACGAGATCGCCGTCGAGGCGGCCAAGGCCAAGGAACGCGTCGACGGGCGCGCCTCCCGCGTGCCCGCGGTCACCTATCCCGAACAGCTGCCCGTCTCGCAGAAGAAGGACGAGATCCTGGAGGCGATACGCGACCACCAGGTCGTGATCGTCGCCGGTGAGACGGGCTCCGGAAAGACCACCCAGATCCCGAAGATCTGTCTGGAGCTCGGCCGGGGCGTCCGGGGCATGATCGGGCACACCCAGCCCCGCCGGATCGCCGCCCGCACGGTCGCCGAGCGGGTCGCCGAGGAGCTGCGGACCCCGCTGGGCGAGGCCGTCGGCTGGAAGGTCCGGTTCACCGACCAGGTGAACCCCGACGCGACCTTCGTGAAGCTGATGACGGACGGCATCCTGCTCGCCGAGATCCAGACGGACCGCGAGCTGCGCGCCTACGACACGATCATCATCGACGAGGCCCACGAGCGGTCCCTCAACATCGACTTCCTGCTCGGCTATCTGGCCCAGCTGCTGCCCAAGCGCCCCGACCTCAAGGTCGTCATCACCTCCGCGACGATCGACCCGGAGCGTTTCTCCCGCCACTTCGGCGAGGCCCCGATCGTCGAGGTCTCCGGCCGCACGTACCCGGTCGAGGTCCGCTACCGGCCCCTCCTCGAAGAGGACTCCGAAGAGGCCGACCGGGACCAGATCACCGCGATCTGCGACGCCGTCGACGAACTGCAGTCCGAGGGCCCGGGCGACGTCCTGGTCTTCCTCTCCGGCGAGCGCGAGATCCGGGACACCGCGGACGCGCTCCTCAAGCGGAACCTCCGGAACACCGAGGTCCTCCCCCTCTACGCCCGCCTGAGCCACGCCGAGCAGCACCGCGTGTTCCAGGCCCACTCCGGCCGCCGGATCGTCCTCGCCACGAACGTCGCCGAGACGTCCCTGACCGTCCCCGGCATCAAGTACGTGATCGATCCGGGCACCGCCCGCATCTCGCGCTACTCGCACCGCACCAAGGTGCAGCGGCTGCCGATCGAGGCGGTCAGCCAGGCCAGCGCCAACCAGCGCAAGGGCCGCTGCGGCCGTACGTCCGACGGCATCTGCATCCGGCTCTACTCGGAGGACGACTTCCTGTCGCGTCCGGAGTTCACGGACGCCGAGATCCTCCGTACCAACCTCGCCTCCGTCATCCTCCAGATGACCGCCGCGGGCCTCGGCGACATCGAGAAGTTCCCCTTCATCGACCCGCCGGACCACCGGAACATCCGGGACGGCGTGCAGCTCCTCCAGGAGCTGGGCGCGATCGACCCGAACGAGAAGGACCCGAAGAAGCGGCTGACGCAGCAGGGCCGGAAGCTCGCCCAGCTGCCCGTGGACCCGCGGCTCGCCCGGATGGTCCTGGAGGCCGACAGGAACGGCTGCGTCCGCGAGGTCATGGTGATCGCGGCCGCTCTCTCCATCCAGGACCCGCGCGAGCGGCCGGCGGAGAAGCAGACCCAGGCCGACCAGCAGCACGCCCGGTTCAAGGACGAGACGAGCGACTTCCTCGCCTACCTGAACCTCTGGCGGTACGTCCGCGAGCAGCAGAAGGAGCGCGGCTCGTCCTCGTTCCGCCGGATGTGCAAGCAGGAGTACCTGAACTTCCTGCGCATCCGCGAGTGGCAGGACATCTACGCCCAGCTGCGGACGGTCGCGAAGCAGATGGGGATCCACCTCAACGAGGAGGACGCGCCGGAGCAGTCCGTCCACGTCTCCCTCCTCGCCGGTCTGCTCAGCCACATCGGCATGAAGGACGTGAAGGACGGCGCGAAGAACGACTACCTGGGTGCCCGCGGCGCCAAGTTCGCGCTCTTCCCCGGCTCCGCGCTCTTCAAGAAGCCCCCGCGTTTCGTCATGTCGGCGGAGCTGGTGGAGACCTCTCGCCTCTGGGCCCGGGTCAACGCGCGCGTGGAGCCCGAGTGGATCGAGCCGCTCGCCCAGCACCTGATCAAGAAGACGTACAGCGAACCGCACTGGGAGAAGGACCAGGCGGCCGTGATGGCCTTCGAGAAGGTGACGCTGTACGGCGTCCCGATCATCGCCGACCGCAAGGTGAACTACGGCCGGATCGACCCCGAGGTCTCCCGCGACCTGTTCATCAGGAACGCGCTCGTCGAGGGCGACTGGCGCACCCACCACAAGTTCTTCGCGGACAACCGCAAGCTCCTCACCGAGGTCGAGGAGCTGGAGCACCGGGCGCGCCGCCGGGACATCCTCGTCGACGACGAGACCCTCTTCGACTTCTACGACAAGCGCGTCCCCGAGCACGTCGTGTCCGGAGCCCACTTCGACTCCTGGTGGAAGCACAAGCGCCACGAGGATCCGGAGTTCCTCGACTTCGAGCGCGAGATGCTCATCAACGAGAAGGCCGCCGGGGTCACCAAGGACGACTACCCGGACTCCTGGCGGCAGGGCCCGCTGAAGTTCCGGGTGACGTACCAGTTCGAGCCGGGCGCGGACGCCGACGGCGTGACCGTCCACGTCCCGCTCCAGGTGCTGAACCAGGTGACGGACGAGGGCTTCGAGTGGCAGATCCCGGGTCTGCGCGCGGAGGTCGTCACGGAGCTGATCCGCTCCCTGCCGAAGCCGATCCGCCGCCACTACGTCCCCGCGCCGAACTTCGCGTCCCGCTTCCTGGACGTCGTCGTGCCGGTGCAGGAGCCGCTGGCGGGGGCGCTGGCCCGCGAGCTCCAGCGGATGGTCGGGGTCCCGGTCACGGCCGAGGACTTCGACTGGGCGAAGGTCCCCGAGCACCTCAAGGTGACCTTCCGGATCGTCGACGAGCGGCGCAGGAAGCTCGCCGAGGACAAGGACCTGGAGACGCTGCGGCTGCGGCTGCGCCCCAAGGCCCGTAAGGCCCTCTCCCAGGCCGCCGCGGCGGCCACCGGGGGTCCGGACGGCTCCGGGCCCTCCCTGGAGCGCACGGGGCTCACGGACTGGACGATCGGCACGCTCACGAAGGTCTTCGAGACCAAGCGGGGCGGCCAGCCGGTCAAGGCGTACCCGGCGCTGGTCGACGAGGGCGCGACCGTCGCCGTCCGGCTCTTCGACACGGAGGCCGAGCAGGCCCTGGCGATGTGGCGGGGCACCCGGAAGCTGATCATGCTGAACATCCCGGTGAACCCGGCGAAGTTCGCCTCGGACAAGCTGACCAACCAGCAGAAGCTGGCCCTGTCCTCGAACCCGCACGGTTCGATCCAGGCCCTCTTCGACGACTGCGCGACGGCCGCGGCCGACCGGCTGATCGCCGAGCACGGGGGTCCGGCCTGGGACGAGGAGTCCTTCCGGAAGCTGTTCGACAAGGTCCGCGCGGACCTGGTGGACACGACGGTACGGACGGTGGGCCAGGTCCAGCAGATCCTGGCGGCCTGGCAGGCCTGCCAGCGCCGGCTCAAGTCCACCCACAGCCTGGCCCTGATCAACAACCTGACCGACGTGCGCGAGCAGCTGGCCTGGCTGATGCCGGCGGGCTTCGTCACCCGGACGGGGCTCAAGCGGCTCCCGGACCTGATGCGCTATCTGGTGGCGGTGGACCGGCGGCTCCAGCAGATGCCGACCGGGGTGCAGCGGGACACCACCCGGACGGAGAAGGTCCACGAGATGCTGGACGAGTACGCGTGGCTGCTCGAACAGCTCCCGAAGGGCCGCCCGGTGCCGTCCGAGGTCACCGACATCCGCTGGATGATCGAGGAGCTGCGGGTGAGCTACTTCGCGCACGCGCTGGGCACGGCCTACCCGATCTCGGACAAGCGGATCGTGAAGGCGATCGACGCGGCGGCACCCTGACCGGCCTGACCGGTGGTGAGTTCGACCGGACCGCTGACCTGCTGTACAGTCTTGTCTGCAGCCACTCACGAGGGGCCGCGAACAAGGACCTGTGGAGCAGTTGGTTAGCTCGCCACCCTGTCAAGGTGGAGGTCGCGGGTTCAAGTCCCGTCAGGTTCGCTTTACCGAAAGGCCCGCATCACACGATGCGGGCCTTTCGTTGTGTTCCCGTGTCTTGACGGGGCCACGCGCCCACCGGTACCCCGGACATCAGGGAATCGGGGGCCCACACCGGAGGTGGTCGCGCATGGCCGCGGCGTCCGCAGCACGACACGACACACGAGCACTGCTGCGCGCCCATCTGGCGGCCGCGTCCCGCTACGGACACCTCACGCGCCACTGCGTGGTCTGCCACCGCCTCCTGCGGCTCGCCATGGAGCTTCCCGAGCTCCCCGAGCTCCCCGAGCTCCCCGAACCTCCGGAGCCCCTAGAGCCCCTAGAGGCGGGGGAGACGCGGGAGGCGCCCCCCGAGACACCCTCCGAGACTCCCTCCGAGACGTCACCGGGGACTCCCTCCGGGGCTTCCGAGAGGCTCCAGGGGCCGGCCGGGCCCGTGGGGGCCACTGAGGACGAAAGTCCTACCGACCCATGACCAACGGCGGGTTGGGAGCGTTCCCCGCAGTGGCAGGCTGTTCTTTGGCAAGACTTCACGGGTGTGACGGGAGTCACTGAAGCAGTTTCAGAAACCGCTTCACTTACACCCTCCCTACACCGGTCCGATTTAATATGTGCAATTGCACCGGCCTGCGCCGAGTGGCGCCGGACACAAAAGAAGATCGCGCCAGACCCGGCGGAGTCCAGCGCGATCGTTGACGTAGGCCTGTTGGGGCAGGATTCCGTCGGCAGAGCTAGGGGTGGGCCACCGGATTGGGGGATCCGGACAGGCCCGGTGTTACGGGGTACTGCGGGGTGTGCGCGACCTCAGGCCTCGCTGCGCTGCTGCGGAATACCCGCCAGCAGCGCGCGAACCTCGGCCTCGCGGTAGCGGCGGTGTCCACCCAGGGTGCGGATGGACGTGAGCTTCCCGGCCTTCGCCCAACGGGTCACCGTCTTCGGGTCCACGCGGAACATCGTGGCAACCTCGGCAGGGGTCAGCAGCGGCTCGGCATCAGGGGTGCGAGCGGTCATGAGCGGCCTCCTCGGGAGAACCGAACCTTCTCGGTTCTTTCCTCTAAATTCTGCACCTTGACCCGCGTTGCCCGAAATGGCAGAAGCGGGCCGAGTCGGTTATAGGACGAACGGCTTGTCCTCGGCACTACAACTACACCATCCGTCCAGCCACGTCGGCCAAACCGATGGAATTGCCCTCGCAGGTGTTCATCAGCGGCGGAAGTCGATGGACCATGCCATAACGGACAGTCACGCGCCTGTGACGATCAGTCACAGAGCGATCAGGAGTCCTCAGACCCCCCATAGAGTGCAATGCTGAGCGTTCCGCCCATAGATGGACGGAAGGAACCCTCCCCGGACTCCTTGTCCTATTTTGGCACGAGGGTGGGTGATCGACGCAAGGGTGCGGTAAGTGCTGTCCGTCACGCTTGAGCCAAAGGCCCGGATCGGGACCAACGTCCCCGCCCGGCAGGTGCCGAAAGACCCGGACCCCGCGAAGACCGAAATCCGGGCAGCGGGATCCGGACAGCCCTGAAGATCATTTACACCGGCCGGACATGTCTTGTCGATACCGACCTGACGAAGATGCCCGACTGATGTCAATTCGCGAAGCGCAGGTCCCTGACGATCCGCCAGCGTTCCGCCAGCCGCCCGTACGCCTCGCTCGCCCCCTCGCCGTCCCCCGCGCGCAGCGCCGCGATCCCCTCCGCCAACTGCGCCGCCGACCGGTCCTCGGCCAGCCACTCCTCCGTGACCGCGTGCACCAGGCCCCCGAAGTCCAGCTCCACCAGCGCCCGCGGATGGAACTCCTCCAGCCAGCGCCCCACCTCGATCAGGCCCTCCGTCATCGGACCTTCGTCGATCGACTTCCGCAGGGCCCGCAGCGCCCGCGCGAGACGCCGGCGCGCCTGCGCCATCGTCGTCCGGTAGCGCAGCACCGGCGCCCGGCCCGGCTCCGTGCCCCCCGCCCCGACCGGCCCCCCCGGCTCGTACTGCCGGTCCTCGTCCCCGAAGAGCGCGAACCAGCGCAGCGGCACCTGCCAGACCGCCGTGCGGATCCACGGCCGTGCGTCCGGGTTCCTGCTCAGCCACCGCTCGTAGTCGCCCGCCACCTGGAGGCGTACGACCGGCGGCAGCATCGCGTCGAGCACGGGACCGGGGAACTGGCCGTCCAGCTCCTGGAGCGCCAGCCACCCGCGCAGCCGCGTCCGCCACGGACAGATCACCACCACCCCGTCCAGGTGGGCGACGAAGGCCTCCCCGCTCTCGTGGACCGGGACCGGCACCGGCGGCGTCGGCAGCAGGTCCGCGAGGGAGCGCCGCAGCTCCTCCTGCGCCCCCGGGGTGTGCGGCCGGCGCGCGTACCGGGCCCAGTGGGTCCGCTCCGGCTCGGGGAACGCGGCCAGCGGCTCGTACACCCGCAGATAGGACGCGTAGGGGATGAGGACCGAGGAGGCGACCGACATGTCGCGAATCCTTCCACGGAGGTACTCCGGGAGGGGGTGATCCTGAGCACTGCGGCCGATCTACGCCCAGGTAGGACTTACCCTCTTGCCGAACTGGTCCTCCCCCACCCACAGGGAGGGCCGAAACCGCCGCTTCGTACTTGGGAGTCACCACCGTGACCGATGTGACCGGCGTTCCTGCTGACGTACTGCGCACCCTGTTCCACTCGGAGCAGGGTGGCCACGAGCAAGTCGTGCTCTGCCAGGACCGCGCCACCGGCCTCAAGGCCGTCATCGCCCTCCACTCCACCGCCCTGGGCCCCGCCCTCGGCGGCACCCGCTTCTACCCGTACGCCAGTGAGGCCGAGGCGATCGCCGACGCGCTCAACCTGGCCCGCGGCATGTCGTACAAGAACGCCATGGCCGGTCTCGACCACGGCGGCGGCAAGGCCGTCATCATCGGCGACCCGGAGAAGATCAAGTCGGAGGAGCTCCTCCTCGCCTACGGGCGCTTCGTGGCCTCCCTCGGCGGCCGGTACGTCACGGCCTGCGACGTCGGCACCTACGTCGCCGACATGGACGTCGTCGCCCGCGAGAACACCTGGACCACCGGCCGCTCCCCCGAGAACGGCGGCGCCGGCGACTCCTCCGTCCTCACCGCCTTCGGCGTCTTCCAGGGCATGCGCGCCTCCGCGCAGACCCTCTGGGGCGACCCGACCCTGCGCGGCCGCAAGGTCGGCGTCGCGGGCGTCGGCAAGGTCGGCCACTACCTCGTCGAGCACCTCCTGGAGGACGGCGCCGAGGTCGTGATCACCGATGTGCGCGAGGAGTCGTTGCGCCGGATCACGGACAAGCACCCGCAGGTCACCGTCGTCGCCGACACCGAGGCGCTGATCCGTGTCGAGGGCCTCGACATCTACGCGCCCTGCGCGCTGGGCGGCGCCCTGAACGAGGAGACCGTGCCGTTCATCACCGCGAGCATCGTCTGCGGCGCGGCCAACAACCAGCTCGCCCACCCGGGCATCGAGAAGGACCTCGTGGAGCGCGGGATCCTCTACGCGCCCGACTACGTCGTCAACGCCGGTGGCGTGATCCAGGTCGCGGACGAGCTGCACGGCTTCGACTTCGACCGCTGCAAGGCGAAGGCCACGAAGATCTTCGACACCACCCTCGAAATCTTCGCACGTGCGAAGGCGGACGGGATCCCGCCGGCCGCGGCCTCCGACCGGATCGCCGAGCAGCGCATGGCGGACGCGCGACGCGCCTGAGTGCGTGGTGTGGCCCGTGTGGCGCCCAGGCGGGCCACACACGGGCCGCACACGGGCCATACGCGGGCCTCGAACGGGGCCGGACCGTCGCCGGGGAGACTTCTCTCACGCCCCTCGGCGGGTCGGCCCCCGAGAAGAGGTTAAAATCGCGATTGACCAGCGAGGAAAGGGCACCTCGAAGGTTCTGTACCGGGGTATGTGATGCGTGCGGCGTACCGTAGACCCGCGGAAACAGGTACCGTTGAAGCCCTACGGACCGGTCTCTCTGTCGAGAGTCCGTTCCGAATCATGAACGCGTGTCAAGACTCTGGGGCCATCGAGCCCCGTCACCGAGGGGGTCGAGCCATGGGGCGCGGCCGGGCAAAGGCCAAGCAGACCAAGGTCGCCCGCCAGCTGAAGTACAGCAGCGGCGGGACGGACCTGACGCGTCTGGCCAATGAGCTGGGCGCTTCGACTTCGAACCAGCCGCCGAATGGCGAGCCGTTCGAGGACGACGACGAGGAAGACGACCCGTACGCCCAGTACGCGGATCTCTATAACGAGGACGACGAGGACGAGGACGACGAGTCCGGTCCTGGTTCGTCCCAGCGTCGCGCTTGACCTTCTGAATCACCGAAACCCGGTCCGGGACCACCCGGCCGGGTTTCTGTGCTGTCCGCGTACGGGCGGGCCCGGAGCCCGCTGAACGCGTACGGGGCGCCCCCTCAGGGACGCCCCGTACGCCTACAGCCCGTCCTACTACGCGTACTCCCCGACCAGCTCCGCGCCCGTGGTGTGGGCGCCGCGCTCGGTGATCTCGCCCGCGACCCAGGCCTCGACGCCCCGGTCCTCCAGCGTCGCCAGGGCCGCGTCCACGGAGTCGGCCGGCACGACGGCCATCATGCCGACACCCATGTTCAGGGTCTTCTCCAGCTCCAGGCGCTCCACCTGACCGGCCCTGCCGACCAGGTCGAAGATCGCGCCCGGCGCCCAGGTCGAACGGTCGACCGTGGCGTGCAGGCCGTCCGGGATCACCCGGGCCAGGTTGGCCGCGAGGCCGCCGCCCGTGATGTGGCTGAACGCGTGGACGTCCGTGGTCCGGGTGAGGGCCAGGCAGTCGAGGGAGTAGATCCTCGTGGGCTCCAGGAGCTCCTCGCCGAGCGTCCGGCCGAGCTCCTCGACCCGCTGGTCGAGGGTCATGCCGGCGCGGTCGAAGACCACGTGCCGGACGAGCGAGTACCCGTTGGAGTGAAGACCCGAGGAGGCCATGGCGATGACCGCGTCCCCCGTACGGATGCGATCGGCGCCGAGGAGCCGGTCGTACTCCACGACACCCGTGCCCGCGCCGGCCACGTCGAAGTCGTCCGGGCCGAGGAGACCCGGGTGCTCCGCCGTCTCGCCGCCGACCAGGGCGCAGCCGGCCAGGACGCAGCCCTCGGCGATGCCCTTGACGATGGCGGCGACCCGCTCCGGGTGGACCTTGCCCACGCAGATGTAGTCGGTCATGAAGAGCGGCTCGGCGCCGCAGACGACGATGTCGTCCATGACCATCGCGACCAGGTCGTGGCCGATGGTGTCGTACACGCCCATCTGGCGGGCGATGTCGACCTTCGTCCCGACACCGTCGGTGGCGGAGGCGAGCAGCGGACGCTCGTAGCGCTTGAGGGCGGAGGCGTCGAAGAGGCCGGCGAAGCCCCCGAGGCCACCGAGGACCTCAGGGCGCTGCGTCTTCCTCACCCACTCCTTCATGAGCTCGACGGCGCGGTCACCCGCCTCGATGTCGACGCCCGCGGACGCGTAGCTGGCACCAGTGGTCTCAGACATGGGTTGAGAACTTTCGTGTCGTACTGCGGGTGTGCAGCGGGGTCTTACGGGCGGCAGGACTCACGGACGACGGAGCGCGTCGGAGGCGGCGGTGGCCGCGGGACCCGCGGCCAGCTCGTTCTCCAGGAGCTGCTTGCCGAGCAGCTCGGGGTCCGGCAGCTCCATCGGGTACTCGCCGTCGAAGCAGGCACGGCAGAGGTTCGGCTTCTGGATCGTGGTCGCCTCGATCATCCCGTCGAGGGAGATGTACGAGAGCGAGTCCGCGCCCAGCGACTTGCCGATCTCCTCGATCGACATGCCGTTGGCGATCAGCTCCGCGCGGGTGGCGAAGTCGATGCCGAAGAAGCAGGGCCACTTCACCGGCGGGGAGGAGATCCGGATGTGGATCTCGGCCGCGCCGGCCTCGCGGAGCATCTTGACCAGGGCGCGCTGGGTGTTTCCGCGGACGATCGAGTCGTCGACGACCACCAGGCGCTTGCCCTTGATGACGTCCTTGAGGGGGTTCAGCTTCAGCCGGATGCCGAGCTGGCGGATGGTCTGGGAGGGCTGGATGAAGGTGCGCCCGACGTAGGCGTTCTTCACCAGACCCGCGCCGAAGGGGATGCCCGAGGCCTCGGCGTAGCCGATCGCGGCCGGGGTGCCGGACTCCGGCGTCGCTATGACCAGGTCGGCCTCGACGGGCGCCTCCTTCGCGAGGCGGCGGCCCATCTCCACGCGGGAGAGGTACACGTTCCGGCCGGCGATGTCGGTGTCCGGGCGGGCCAGGTACACGTACTCGAAGACGCAGCCCTTGGGCTTCGCTTCCGCGAATCGCGAGGTGCGGATGCCGTTCTCGTCGATCGCGATCATCTCGCCCGGCTCGACCTCGCGGACGAAACTGGCACCGCAGATGTCGAGAGCGGCGGACTCGGAGGCGACCACCCAGCCACGCTCCAGGCGGCCGAGGACCAGCGGGCGGATGCCCTGCGGGTCACGGGCCGCGTAGAGCGTGTGCTCGTCCATGAAGACGAGGGAGAAGGCGCCCCGGACGTCGGGGAGGACCTTCGCGGCGGCCTGCTCGATGGTGAGCGGCTCACCGTCCTCGCCCACCTGGCCCGCGAGGAGCGCGGTGACCAGGTCGGTGTCGTTGGTAGCGGCCACCCGGGTCGAGCGGCCTTCCTTCTTGGGCAGGTCCGCGACCATCTCGGCGAGCTGCGCCGTGTTCACCAGGTTGCCGTTGTGGCCGAGCGCGATCGAGCCGCGGGCGGTCGCCCGGAACGTCGGCTGCGCGTTCTCCCACACGGAGGCCCCGGTGGTCGAGTAGCGGGCGTGACCGACCGCGATATGACCTTGGAGGGAACCGAGAGAGGTCTCGTCGAAGACCTGGGAGACAAGCCCCATGTCCTTGAAGACGAGGATCTGGGAGCCGTTGCTGACCGCGATACCCGCGGATTCCTGGCCCCGATGCTGGAGGGCGTAGAGCCCGAAGTACGTGAGCTTTGCGACCTCTTCACCCGGAGCCCAGACACCGAAGACGCCACAAGCGTCCTGGGGGCCCTTCTCACCGGGAAGCAGGTCGTGATTGAGTCGACCGTCACCACGTGGCACGTTTCCGAGTGTAGACGGGCTCGACCACTGGTCCGAATTGGGGAAATGCGGGGTCGCCCCTCTCGTGCGATCGCACGAAATGATCATCTCCGGCTTGGAGGGGGCTACAAAGCAGGCGCGGTAAGGGATTCCGCCCCCGAGGCCCTCCCGAGCGGACGCTCGTACCAGGCGGGGTGACTCCCCGCGATGTGACGGAGTGCACCCCGATCACGGCCGCGCGGACGGCTTCACGGCCTTCTCGGCCTCCGCCGCCCGCGCCGTGAACCCCTCGCCCGAGGCGTTCGTGAGGGTCAGTGTCCGGTGGTCGATCCGGTAGGTGAGCGGGCCGTCGAGGAGCTCGTACAGCTGCGTCTCCAACTGCATCTGCGGGGTCGTGCACATCATGCGGGTGGTGGCGGCCGGGCCCTCGACCTTCAGGGTCGTCCCCTCGACCCGGGCGGTCGCGGAGAAGTTGTTGCAGCCGAGGTTGCCGGTGACCCGGCCGTCCGCGCCGAGGACGAGCCGCGCCTTGCCTCCGGTGCCGGGCTGCAGGGAGGACGCCGTCTCCCCGGAGACCAGTCCGTCGATCTTCCAGGTGGTGCCCCGGAGCGGCAGGTCCTTCTCGGCGGCCAGTTCCACGGCGCTCCGGCCGTCCGCCGAGGTCAGGGTGAGGGACTCGCCCTTCAGCCTCCCCGTGAGCGGACCGGTGAACGCCTTGACCAACTCGGCCTCGAAGCTCCCCCGGGCCCCCGTACAGCCGATCTGGGTGATCTCCTGCGGGGACACCGTGAGGGTCTCCCCCCGCACGGCGACGGTCGCGCCGAAGGTGTTGCAGCCGGTGTTGCCCCGGGCCCGGCCGTCCTTCCCGAACTCGACACGGGCGCCGTCCGGGGCGGCGGACCTGCGCCCGTCGACCGTCACGGCGCCGATCGTCCACTGGGTCCCGGCGACGGGCAGCTCCGGGGAGACGGTGTCGGATCCGGAACCCGGACCGGAGGCGGAGCCCGTCCCTCCCTCCGTGCCGCAGGCGGCGAGGAGGAGGACCAGGGCGGCGGATGCGAGGATGCGCTGCGTCTGCGTCTGCATGCGAATGGGACGGACGCCGCCGCGCGCCGGTTCCGCGGCGGCCCGCGCGGCTCACCCCATCAGGGGCAGAAGGTCCTTCAGGTCCGCGCGCTCGCCGCTCGCGCCGACCCGCGCCCCGTCCAGCTCCGTCGACCACTCCGCCCGCCCGGTCGCCAGCCTGATCCAGGTCAGCGGGTCCGTCTCGACCACGTTGGGCGGGGTGCCCCGGGTGTGCCGGGGGCCCTCCACGCACTGCACCACCGCGTACGGCGGAATCCGCACCTCGACCGCCCCGCCCGGCGCCCGCACCGCGAGCACGTCGGCCAGCAGCCGGGTGCAGGCGGCGACGGCCTGCCGGTCGTACGGGATTGCGGCGCCGGTCGCCGCGTTCAGGTCGTCGGTGTGGACGACGAGTTCGACGGTCCGGGTGACGAGGAAGTCGGCGAGGGTCATCGTCCCGAAGGTCAGCGGCAGGAGCCGCGCGTCGGAAGCCGCCTCCAGCGCCCGGTCGGCCTCGTCCGCCACGCGCGCGTACAGCCCCGGCAGGTCGGAGGCGTCGATGCCGCGGGTGAACGCGTCGATCCGCTCGGCGGCTCCCGCCGTCACGGACGGCCAGTCGAGCAGGGCGAGCCGGTCCTGCCCCCGCTCCGGCTCCGCGAGGAGCCGCGGCACCGAGTCGACCATCCACGCGAGGTGCGCCGCCAGGTCCCGTACCGTCCACTCCCCCAGCCGGGTCGGCCCGGCCAACTGCTCGGGCGTGAGCGCCTCCACCCCCTCCCGCACGTGCCGGAACTGGGCCAGGACGGCGGCCCTCGTCTTGGCGGAGTCGTAGCTGCGGGTGCGCTTCTTGGCCGGTGGCATGGGGGCGAGGGTAGTCGGAGACTGGAGGAGGAGGGCTGCCAGCACACACCTACCCGTACGAGAGGGGTCGGACCGTCATGGCCGAACACCCTGACATCGCACTGGTCCGCCGGGGCTTCGAAGCGTGGACCAGGGGGGACATGGACACCGTCGGCACCCTGATGACGGCGGACTGTACGCACCACTCGCCCGGCGAGAGCCAGATCTCCGGGCACTACAAGGGCAAGGACAACGTCCTCGCCATGTACAGGAAGATGTTCGAGCTCACCGGCGGCAGGATGCGGGTCGAGATGGACGCCGTCTCCGTCGACGGCCGCGGCCACGCCGTGGCCGCCAACACCTTCTACGCCGAACGCGGCGACCGGGGCATCGAGATGAAGGGCGCGCTCGTCTTCACCATCGTCGGAGGCAAGATCACCGACATCGACGAGTGCGTCGCGGACATCGAGCAGTCCGACGCCTTCTGGGGCCCGGCCGAGTAACCGGGACCGACGAGAAGGCCCCCGCCCCGACCCGAGGGTCCGGACGGGGGCCTCCCCCTTACCGCCAAGGGCTCCGCGTCAGGCCAGCAGGCCCGGGATCGTCGCCTCGTGCGCCGCACGCAGCTCCGTCAGGGAGAGCGCAAACTCGCCCTGCACGTCCACGGCGTCACCGTCGACCACACCGATCCGGGTCGCCGGCAGACCCCGCGCACCGCACATGTCGGTGAAGCGGAGTTCCTCGCTGCGCGGGACGGCCACGACCGCTCGGCCGGCCGACTCGCTGAAGAGGAACGTGAACGCGTCCAGGTCCTCCGGGACGACCAGACGCGCGCCGTGCCCGCCGCGCAGGCAGGACTCGACGACCGCCTGGACGAGACCGCCGTCGGACAGGTCGTGCGCCGCGTCGATCATGCCGTCGCGGGAGGCCGAGATCAGGATCTCGCCGAGCAGCTTCTCCCGGTCGAGGTCCACGGCCGGCGGCAGACCACCGAGGTGCTGGTGGACGACCTCGGACCAGGCCGAGCCGCCGAACTCCTCACGCGTGTCGCCGAGCAGGTAGAGGAGCTGGCCCTCTTCCGCGAAGGCGATCGGCGTACGGCGGTTCACGTCGTCGATCACACCGAGGACCGCGACGACGGGCGTCGGGTGGATCGCCACGTCACCGGTCTGGTTGTAGAGGGAGACGTTGCCGCCGGTCACCGGGGTGCCCAGCTGGAGGCAGCCGTCCGCGAGACCACGGGTGGCCTCCGCGAACTGCCACATCACGGCCGGGTCCTCGGGCGAACCGAAGTTCAGGCAGTCCGAGATGGCCAGCGGCTTGGCACCGGAGGCGGCGACGTTGCGGTACGCCTCCGCCAGGGCGAGCTGCGCACCCGTGTACGGGTCGAGCTTCGTGTACCGGCCGTTGCCGTCGGTCGCCATGGCCACGCCGAGGTTGGTCTCCTCGTCGATCCGGACCATGCCCGCGTCCTCGGGCTGCGCCAGGACCGTGTTGCCCTGCACGAACCGGTCGTACTGGTCCGTGATCCACGCCTTGGAGGCCTGGTTCGGGGAGGACACCAGCTTCAGGACCTGGTCCTTCAGCTCGGCGCCGTCCTGCGGCCGGGGCAGCTTGCCGGCGTCGTCGGCCTGGAGCGCGTCCTGCCACTCCGGGCGCGCGAACGGCCGGTGGTAGGTCGGGCCCTCGTGGGCGACGGAGCGCGGCGGCACGTCGACGATCTGCTCGCCGTGCCAGAAGATCTCCAGGCGCTCGCCCTCGGTCACCTCACCGATGACGGTGGCGATGACGTCCCACTTCTCGCAGATCTCCAGGAAACGATCGACGTGCACGGGCTCGACGATCGCGCACATGCGCTCCTGCGACTCGCTCATGAGGATCTCCTCGGGCGAGAGGGTCGCGTCGCGCAGGTGGACCCGGTCGAGCTCGACGCGCATGCCGCCGGAACCGGCGGAGGCCAGCTCGGACGTGGCGCAGGAGAGCCCGGCGCCGCCGAGGTCCTGGATGCCCGCGACCAGCTTCTCCTTGAAGATCTCCAGGGTGCACTCGATGAGGAGCTTCTCCTGGAAGGGGTCGCCGACCTGGACGGCGGGGCGCTTGGTGGGCTTGGTGTCGTCGAAGGTCTCGGACGCGAGGACCGAGACGCCGCCGATGCCGTCGCCGCCCGTGCGGGCGCCGTACAGGATCACCTTGTTGCCCGGGCCCGAGGCCTTGGCGAGGTGGATGTCCTCGTGCTTCATGACGCCGATGCAGCCCGCGTTGACCAGCGGGTTGCCCTGGTAGCACTCGTCGAAGACGACCTCGCCGCCGATGTTCGGCAGGCCGAGGCAGTTGCCGTAGCCGCCGATGCCGGCGACGACACCGGGCAGCACGCGCTTGGTGTCGGGGTGGTCGGCCGCGCCGAAGCGCAGCGGGTCGACGACCGCGACCGGACGGGCACCCATGGCGAGGATGTCGCGGACGATGCCGCCGACTCCGGTGGCCGCGCCCTGGTAGGGCTCGATGTACGAGGGGTGGTTGTGCGACTCGACCTTGAAGGTGACCGCGTACCCCTGGCCGACGTCGACGACGCCCGCGTTCTCACCGATGCCGACGAGCATGGCGTCGTTCTCGGGGGTCTTCTCGCCGAACTGCTTCAGGTGGACCTTGCTGCTCTTGTAGGAGCAGTGCTCGGACCACATGACGGAGTACATGGCGAGCTCGGCGCCGGTGGGCCGGCGGTCGAGGATCTCGCGGATGCGCTCGTACTCGTCCTTCTTGAGGCCGAGTTCCTGCCAGGGCTGCTCGACGTCGGGCGTCCCGGTGGCGTGCTTGACGGTGTCGAGGCTCATCAGGCGTTGACCAGCTTCTTGAGGATCGAGGTGAAGAAACCGAGGCCGTCCGTCTTCCCGGTGCCGACGAGCGGCTCGACGGCGTGCTCGGGGTGCGGCATGAGGCCGACCACGTTGCCCGCGGCGTTGGTGATGCCCGCGATGTCACGCAGCGAGCCGTTGGGGTTGACGTCGAGGTAGCGGAAGGCGACCCGCCCCTCGGCCTCCAGCTCGTCGAGCACCCGCTCGTCGGCGACGTACCGGCCGTCCATGTTCTTGAGCGGAACCTCGATCTCCTGGCCCTCGGTGTAGTCCGAGGTCCAGGCGGTCTCCGCGTTCTCCACCCGCAGCTTCTGGTCGCGGCAGATGAAGTGGAGGTGGTTGTTGCGCAGCATCGCGCCCGGCAGCAGATGGGCCTCGGTGAGGATCTGGAAGCCGTTGCAGATACCGAGGACGGGCATGCCCGCCTTCGCCTGCTCGATGATCGTCTCCATCACCGGCGAGAAGCGGGAGATGGCGCCGGCCCGCAGGTAGTCGCCGTAGGAGAAACCGCCGGCCAGGACCACGGCGTCGACCTGCTTGAGGTCCTTGTCGCGGTGCCAGAGCGAGACGGGCTCGGCGCCCGCCAGGCGGGCGGCACGCAACGCGTCCTGGTCGTCGAGCGTTCCGGGGAACGTGACGACGCCGATGCGTGCGGTCACGACTCCACCTTCACGATGAAGTCTTCGATCACGGTGTTTGCAAGGAAGGTCTCGGCCATCTCGTGGATGCGGGCGAGGGCGGCGTCATCGACCGGCCCCTCCACCTCCAGCTCGAAACGCTTCCCCTGACGGACGTCGGCGATTCCGGCGAATCCCAGGCGGGGCAGTGCACGCTGCACCGCCTGCCCCTGAGGGTCGAGGATCTCCGGCTTGAGCATGACGTCGACTACGACGCGTGCCACTGGCACTCCCGGTGGTGTGTTGCGTGGGCGGTTCCCTCAGCGTACCTGTCTCCAAATTCTACGCGGGTAGAGATCTGAAGGATCCTCCAAAAGTCAGGCCCCGGCCCCGCCCCGCCGACGAACAGCGACCCCGCCCCCGCGCGAGCACGTCCACGCAAAATTCCAGTGAAATATCGCAGACCTCATTGCCCCGGGACACGCTGAAACAATTGCCAGGGCTTCACAATGCGACGCCTACCGCTGTACAAAGGAATCCAGAAGAAAGCAGCATTGACCCGGCACAGCCGTTCGGTCGACATCACCGCACGTCAGAGGCGCCACAAGCGCCCCCTCCGCGGCGTCGACCGCAGGAAAGGACCGATATCCGTGGCTCAGCGTGTGGTGGTCACTCTCTCCGACGACATGGACGGCGGAGAAGCGGCTGAAACGGTCGCGTTCGGCCTCGACGGGAAGATGTACGAGATCGACCTGAATGCTGCCAATGCAAAGAAACTCCGCAAGGCTCTCGCCCCCTACCTCGCCGCCGGGCGCAAGCAGTCCGGCAGAGCCGCGGCCGGCCGGAGCCCCTCGGTGGAGACGTACACCCACACCTCCCTCGCCCCCGATCCGGCGGCGGTCCGCGCCTGGGCGCAGTCCAACAAGATGGAGGTGCCCGCCCGCGGCCGCATCCCGAAGCGGGTCTACGAGGCCTTCCGCGCCGCGAGTTGACGCCTGCCGGGGCGGGTCCCGGCCGGCCCGGACGGAGCCGGCGCCGCGTCGATTTGCATTGCACCCCCCATGATCCGCTAAAGTCTGGAACACGCCGAGGGGCGAGGCCGACAAGGTCCCACCTCACGCAGCGTGCGGGTGTAGTTCAGTAGTAGAACATCCCCCTTCCAGGGGGAAGGCGCAGTGTGCAATTCCTGTCACCCGCTCTGCATCGCATGACCGAAGCACTCCGGTGCATCGGGTAGAGTGGTGCTCGCACCGCCCAGTGAGAGCTGAGCGGCAGCAATGCGGACGTGGCTCAGTTGGTAGAGCATCACCTTGCCAAGGTGAGGGTCGCGAGTTCGAATCTCGTCGTCCGCTCAAGATAGAAGGCCCCGGTTCTCTGGAACCGGGGCCTTCGTCGTGTTTTCTTTCGGGACGGGTGGGCCGGCGGCCTGTCCCGACGGTCGAGCGGTTGGCCGGTCGGTGGTCGCCCCCCATGACATTTGTCAGAAGCGGGTGGTGACAGCGCGCACTGCCGGACGGCCCCCGCCGCCGGAAACCTGGACACATGACCAACGCGATCGAAGCGGAAGGCCTGCGCCGCGACTACTCGGGCGGCTTCGAGGCCGTCCGCGGCATCTCCTTCACCGTCCGGCGCGGCGAGATCTTCGCCCTGCTCGGCACCAACGGCGCCGGCAAGACCTCCACCGTCGAACTCCTCGAAGGACTCGCCGCCCCCAGCGGCGGGACCGCCCGGGTCCTCGGCCACGACCCGTACCGCGAACGGGCCGCCGTCCGCCCCCGTATCGGCGTGATGCTCCAGGAGGGCGGCTTCCCCACGGATCTCACCGTGGCCGAGACCGCGCGGATGTGGGCGGGCTGCACCAGCGGCGCCCGGCCCGCCGGCGAGGTCCTCGCCATCACCGGACTCACCGGCCGCGAACGGGTGCGGGTCAAGCAGCTCTCCGGCGGCGAACGCCGACGGCTCGACCTCGCCCTCGCGCTCCTCGGCCGCCCCGAGGTCCTCTTCCTCGACGAACCCACCACCGGCCTCGACGCCGAGGGCCGCCGCGACACCTGGGACCTCGTACGGGCGCTGCGGGACGGCGGCACCACCGTCCTCCTCACCACCCACTACCTGGAGGAGGCCGAAGCCCTCGCCGACCGGCTCGCGATCATGCACCGCGGCCGGATCGTCCGCTCCGGCACCCCGTCCGAGGTCACCGCCGCACGGCCCGCCCGCATCCGCTTCACCCTCGCCGACGGCGTCCCGGCCGGCCGCCTCCCCCTGCGCCTGCGGGCCGCCGAGGACAACGGCTGGGTCGAGATCCGTACCGAGGCCCTCCAGGAGGACCTCGCCGCACTCCTCGACTGGGCCCGGGACAACGGCGTACGGCTCGACGGGCTCGACGCCCGGTCCGCCTCCCTCGAAGAGGCCTTCCTCGACATCGCGGCACAGCACCCGGAAAAGGAGGAAGCCCGATGAGCTCCCTCGTCGACGCGCCCCGTCGCCTGCCGGCCCGCACCCGGCTCGTCGCCCTCGGCAGGGCCGAACTGACCCTGCTCGTCCGCAACCGCACGGCGCTCTTCGTCGCCGTCCTCGTGCCCCTCCTCATGGTCGGCGCGATCAGCACCTCGGTCCGGAACATCGACCTCGGCAAGGCGGGCACGACCATCGCCGAGGCCTCCGTCACCGGCGGCATCGGGATGGCCCTCCTGATGGTCGTCCACTCCAACCTCGTCTCCGCCTACGTCGCCCGCCGCGAGGGACTCGTCCTCAAGCGGCTGCGTACGGGAGAACCCACCGACCTGGAGATCCTGACCGGCATCGCCCTGCCGGCCGCCGCCCTCACCCTCGCCCAGGCCGCGCTCCTGACCCTCGGCGGCGTCACCGTCCTGCGCCTGCCCGCGCCCGCCCGGCCCGACCTGCTCCTCCTCGGCGTCCTCCTCGGCACCGTCCTGCTCACCGCCGTCGCCGCGGCCACCTCGGCCGTCACCCGCACCGTGGACAGCGCCCAGCTCACCACCATGCCGCTGTTCCTGATCTCCTCCGTCGGCTCCGGGCTCTTCGTCCCACTCTCCCTCCTCCCCGACCGCCTGGCCTCGATCTGCGAACTGCTGCCGCTGACGGGCGTCATGACCCTGGTACGGGCCGGGTGGTCCGGCGGCGTGGCGGCGGACGATCTGCTGGGCGCCCTGCTGACCGCGGTGGCCTGGACCGCGCTCTCGGTGTTTGCTGTCCAGCGGTGGTTCCGCTGGGAACCGCGACGCTGAGACGCGTGCTCGACGACCGAGGAGGGGCTTCGCCCGTGAAGAGCTGGAGAGGCCGCAGCGGCCTCGCCAAGGTGGACCTCTACACCCGCGCCACCGTGTACATGCTGCTGTGGTCCGCCGTGTTCGTCCTCGGGCTCCTGCTCCTGGTCAGGCCGATCCGGCACGAGGCACCGCTCCTCCTCGTCGTCGTCGCCCCCGTGCTCAACCTCGCCAACGGGCTCCTCTGCCACCGCTTCCTGAGCCGTGCCATGGACGCGTACCTCCGGCCCGGGACCGTGCTCCGGCCGCGCGAGGTGCTGCCCGCGGCGGCGGCCGGGACGGCCACCGCCGCCGCCGTCCTCCTCGAAGCGGCCACCGCCGACGTGACCGGGCTGCTGCCGGGGATGCTCGGGGCGGCGCTCGTCCCCTTCCTCGCCGGACACTGCCTGATCCTTCCCGCGCGGACCGTCGCCCTGCACCAGGGGCTCCTGATCGGGCTCCTCCTCTTCCTCGTCCCGCTCACCGGCCGGGACACGGCGCAGAGCGTCAGCACCGTGGTGACCGTGGCCTTCATCACCGGCTGGCTCGCCGTCACCGTCCGCCTCTCGCTCTGGGTGCTCGGCGTCGTCTTCGAGCTGCGCGAGGCACGCGACGTCCAGGCCCGGCTCGCGGTCGCCGAGGAGCGGCTCCGCTTCGGCCGCGACCTGCACGACATCCTCGGCCGGAACCTGTCCGTGATAGCGCTCAAGAGCGAGCTCGCCGTGCAGCTCGCCCGGCGCGAACGCCCGGAGGCCGTCGACCAGATGATCGAGGTGCAGCGCATCGCCCAGGAGTCCCAGCGAGAGGTACGGGACGTCGTACGCGGCTACCGCGAGGCCGACCTGCGGGTGGAGCTGGAGGGCGCGCGGAGCGTGCTCGACGCGGCCGGCATCGACTGCGCCGTCGACTCCGCCGGACCGTGGCTCGACCTGCCCGACGAGGTCCGGTCGGCGCTCGGCTGGGTGGTCCGGGAGACCACGACGAACGTACTGCGGCACGGGGACGCGCGGCGCTGCGCCATCGCCGTGCGCGAGGAAGGGGACTCGGTGCTGCTGACGGTGGAGAACGATGGCGTCCGGACGGGGGCGGACGCGGAGGGGGGTACGGAGGGAGGTGCGGGTGACGGCGGCGCCGGCGCCCGTATGGGTTCCGGGACCGGGCTCGTCGGGCTGCGGGAGCGGCTCGCGGCGGTCGGCGGGACGCTGGAGGCGGGGCCCGAGGACGGCGGTACCTTCCGGGTGACGGCCCGGATCCCCGTGGACCGCGTCCCCGGGGCCGGCACGACGGTGGTCCGGATTCCCCGTTCCGGGACGAGGGTGATCCGATGACCGCGCCCGTACCGCCGGGTGACGGGGAGCCGATGACTCCTCCCGTACCGCCGGGTGACGGGGAGCCGATGGCCGCTCCCGTACCGACCTCTCCCGTACCCCTCGCCGGCGGGGGCCCGGCTGCCTCGTCCGTACGCGTGCGCGTGCTGCTCGCCGACGACGAGCATCTGATCCGTGGCGCGCTCGCCGCGCTGCTCGGTCTCGAGGACGATCTCGTCGTCGTCGCCGAGGCCGCGACCGGACCCGAGGCGCTCGCCATGGCCCGTGCCCATCGCCCCGATGTCGCCGTGCTCGATCTGCAGATGCCGGGTGCCGACGGTGTGAGGGTCGCCACAACGCTGCGGGACGAACTGCCCGACTGCCGCACCATGATCGTGACCGGTCACGGCCGTCCCGGGCACCTCAAGCGGGCCCTCTCGGCCGGGGTCCGCGGCTTCGTGCCGAAGACGGTCAGCGCCCGGCGGCTCGCCGAGATCATCCGTACCGTTCATGCCGGAAACCGTTACGTGGACCCGGAGTTGGCGGCCGACGCCATCGCCGCCGGGGACTCCCCGCTGACCGCGCGGGAGGCCGAGGTACTCGAACTCTCCGCCGACGGGGCGCCCGTCACGGAGATCGCCCGGCGGGCCTCGCTCTCCCCCGGAACCGTCCGGAACTACCTCTCCTCGGCCGCCGCCAAACTCGGTGCGGAGAACCGGCACACGGCGGTCCGTCTCGCACAGGCGAAAGGTTGGGTATAGTTGGCTCCGCGCTACGGCGCATGCGGACGTGGCTCAGTTGGTAGAGCATCACCTTGCCAAGGTGAGGGTCGCGAGTTCGAATCTCGTCGTCCGCTCCATGAAGAAGCCCCCGGTCGAATCGACCGGGGGCTTTCTCGTTCCCCCGGCCCGAGGGGCCGGGGGACGGGACGGCGGCTAGAAGCTGTCGGACCAGGCGCCGCCGGTCAGCAGCTCGTACGCCTCCAGGTACTTGGCGCGCGTGGCGTCCACGATCTCCGGCGGGAGGGGCGGCGGCGGCTGCTCGCTCTTGCGGTCCCAGCCGGAGGCCGGGGAGGTCAGCCAGTCACGGACGAACTGCTTGTCGTACGAGGGCTGGGCGCGGCCCGGCTCCCACTGGGCGGCCGGCCAGAAGCGCGAGGAGTCCGGGGTGAGGACCTCGTCGGCGAGGACGAGCGTCTCCCCGTCGAAGCCGAACTCGAACTTGGTGTCGGCGAGGATGATCCCGCGGTCGCGGGCGATGTCCCGGGCCCGGGAGTACACGGCGAGGGTGGTCTGCCGCAGGAGCGCGGCCGTCTCGGCGCCGACCTGGCGCGCGACCACCTCGTACGAGACGTTCTCGTCGTGGTCGCCGACCGCGGCCTTGGTGGCCGGGGTGAAGATCGGGGCGGGCAGCTCCGATCCGTCGGTGAGTCCCTCGGGGAGCGCGAGGCCGCAGACCGTACGGGACTCGTCGTACTCGACCAGGCCGGAACCGGTGAGGTAGCCGCGGGCCACGCACTCGACCGGGACCATGTTCAGCGACTTGCAGATCAGGGTGCGACCGGCCCAGTCGGCGGGGGCGCCGGGCGGCAGCTCGGTCGAGAGCACGTGGTGGGGGACCAGGTCGGAGAGCCGGTCGAACCACCAGAGGGAGAGCTGGGTGAGGACCCGGCCCTTGTCGGGGATCTCGGTGGGCAGGACCCAGTCGTACGCGGACATGCGGTCGCTCGCCACCATCACGAGGTCACCGGCCTCGTTCCGGTACAGGTCGCGCACCTTGCCCGTGTGGAGATGGGTGAGGCCCGGGACCTGGACGGGCTCGGGCTTTTCTACGAATCCGGACACGGTTCCTCCGCGTAGGTTGATCCAGGAGCACTCCGATTCTCTCGCACCGGACGGGGTCCTCGGCGAGCGGGCCCGGTCAGCCCTGGTGAAACCTCCTGGCCGGGTCGGGCCGATGCTGTGGCCGGGGCCGGTGGCGGGGTTGGTGGCGGGTGGGGGGCCGGTGGCGGGCGCGGGGCACGTGGCGGGCGCGGGGCCGGTGTCGGGCGCGGGCCCGGTCCGGCGTGTGGCCGGACTCGGCCGGACTCGGTCAGACGTGGTCGTACCCACGCCTGGACCCGGTCGGAATCGTGGCTGGAGCCGTCCGAACCGGTCAGTCCCTCTTGCAGATCCGGTCGAGAAGGTTCGCCGTGGCGCGTTGGACCCGTGCGTCGACATGGCCCGGCCGGTCCAGCGCCGGCGACCACGCGAAGGTTCCGGAGGCGAAGACCCAGGCACCCGAGGGCGCCCGGTAGAGCGAGGTCTCCTGGTGGCGCAGCGCCCCGTCGCCGTCCCGGTAGGGGGAGTGCGCGAGCAGGATGCGGCCCTGGTGCTCGGGGAGCGCCGTCCGCGGGAAGTAGCGGTCGGCCTCGCCCGCGACCAGCCCGGGGAGCTCGTCGCCGTCGCCGGCCCCGGTGGCCTCCCAGAGCCAGTGCTCGGCGTTCCGTACGACCAGCGGGTGCGGTTCGGGCACCCGGCCCGCGTACTGGATGCCGAGGAGCTGCTGCTCGGGCCGGTCGACCTCGCGCCAGAGCGCGGGGCGGCCGGGGCCGCGCCGCTTGCGGCAGGTGAGCAGCCGGTCCGGCACCCCGGACGGCGAAGGACCCAGCTCCACCTGCCAGTACATGGTGTTGGCCGAGAGGAAGACGAGCGACGTGCCCTGGTCACGGGCGAGTTCGACGGTCTTGCGCATCGGCACCGACCAGTACTCGTCGTGGCCCGGGAAGACCAGGCCCCGGTAGCGGGCCGGGTCGACCCGGCCCGCGTGCAGGTCGCGCGTCTCCGCGTACGCCAGGTCGTAGCCGTAGCGCTCGGCCCAGCGGATGAAGTCGTAGGCGTGCCCGACGTGCAGCGGCAGCCCCGCGCCCGCGTACGGCCGGTCGAAGGAGACGGTGACGGCCGCGTCCCGCTCGCCGAGCAGCCGGCCCTCCTCGTCCCAGGCGTGGTAGAGGCTGGCGCCGGTGCGGCCGTCCTCCGGATAGAGGTTGTACGCCTGCCACGTCACGTCCGGGAGGACGAGCAGCAGATCGGCCGGGTGGTTGTCGCGGACCGTGAAGGGGATGTGCGAGCGGTAGCCGTCGGCGGTGGTGAGGACCGCGACGTACGCCCCGATCGACCAGTAGCTGGGCACCTGCAGCCGCCAGGACTGCCACCAGTGGTGGCAGGAGACCGTGCGGTCGGCGGTGAGCGGGGCCGGCTGGACGATCCCGGAGAGCCGCGGGCTCGTGGTGATCTTCGCGGCGCCGTCGCCGCTGTAGTGACCGATCCGGTAGACGTCGACCGAGAACTGCTGCGGCGGGTCCACCGTGACGTGGAAGTCGATCGACTCACCCGGCGCCACGGCGCCGTCGGACGCGAAGCCCTTGATCTGGCGCCGTACGTCGTCGGCCGTGCGCGGGCCGCCGCTGCCGCCCCGGGCCAGGATCTCGTCCGCGTACCAGGGGACCATCTGACCGGTGTCGTCGAAGTAGTTCTCGGAACCGCGCAGCCAGGGCAGCGGGCCCTGGCCGAAGGGATCCGTCACGGCGTGCGCGAGCGCGCCCGACTCCCACCGTCTGATCTGCTCCGCCCCCATGCTGCGCCCCTCCCTCGACTCCCCCGGGTCGGCCGGTCACTGCCGCGTTCGTGTCGCCGGTTCGTGTCTCTGGTCCGTGCCTCTGTCAGTGGCGGTCTCCAGCACATCACATAACGCACGCACTCCGTCACCGTTCGTCGTGTATTGGCGAGAGTGGAAGCCGGGCCTCCGGGAAGCCGGGCCGGGCGGGTGCCGTCGAAAGGCTCCCGAGGCGCCTCAGACCAGGCGTACGGGCTTCTCCGGGCGCACCCCGGTGCGGACCAGCCAGACCCGCAGCGGCTCCGGGTCACCGTCCTCGACGAGGGCGAGGACACGGGGACCGAGGTCCGCCGCCCGCTCGCCGCCGACGATCAGGGCCGGGCCGTCGAGCCAGTCGAGGCCGGGCACGGCCGCGGCCGTGTCCACGGCCGCGCAACAGACCATCGCGGTGACGTGGTCGGCGAGCAGATCCCGGCCGGAACGGGGCGGCTGGAGCGGGAACAGCGGCAGAGGCCCGTCGGGGCCGCTGACGACCGCGGGCGGTGGGGTGGCCGCCCGGTCGCCCTTCTCGGCGCTCCTGGCCGCCGCCTCGGCGCTCCTGGCGCCGGCGGCCACCCGCGCCTCCCGCGCGGCCTCCTCCCGCGCGAGGAGCGCGGTGAGGGCACCCGCGAGCGCCTCGGCGGCGGGATTCACGGGCTCGCCGTCCACGTCGTCGCCGTCCGGGAACTCGTCGGTCAGTTCGTCGGTGAGCTCGCTGATGACTTCGGTGGGGCGCGGGGGCTCTTCTGGGGTGGCCGATCCGGTGGACGTACCGGATCCCGTGAACGGACCGGACCCCGTGGACGGACCGGAGCGGACCGCCGTACCCGAGTCGACGTGGGCGGTTTGTGCCTCGGGGGTGGCCTCGTCGTGCTCCGGGTGTACGGCTCCGAGGGCCGGAACCGTCGACAGGTGGGCGATCACGCGGGTCAGGGTCGGGCCGTCGGAGACCACTCCACCGTCGCCGGCCCCGCCACCGGCCGTCGCCTCGGCCTCGTCGAGACCGTCGAGGACCTGGTGCAGGCGGGCGGCGTCGGTGCGCCACTTCCGGTCGACGACCTCCTCCGGGTACTGGCTCCACTCCACCGGGGACCAGTCGGGGCCCGCCTCGGCCGGGCCGCCGTGGAAGAGGCGGGCGGCGAGGAGCGAGGTGGCCTCGTCGACCGCGCCCGGCTCCTCCAGGAGGTCGCAGGCCGGGCGCTCGCCGAGGCGGGAGGAGAAGCCGTCCGCGAGCCGGTCTCGGCGGGAGAGTTCGGTGAGGGCGGAGACCACGCCCGCGTCGAGTTTGGCGGGCCAGCGGCCCATCCGCCAGGCGGGCAGCGCGACCCGGGTGAGGAGGCGGTCCCAGCCCGCGTAGGCCAGGCCGACCTGCTCCTGGGCGACGATCCGCACGCCGTAGTCCACGGCCTGGGCGCGCTCCGAGCCTGCGGCGGCGACCCCGCGCTCCATCTCGGCGGCGTGCCCGCGACAGGCGCGGAGCAGGACACGGGCGACCTGCCCGACGCCGTGCGCGCCGAGCCTGCGGAGCGGGTCGAGGCCGGCCGTCGTGGGCACGGCGACGGCGGCGTCCAGGCCTCGGACGAAGCGGCGGGCGGCGGCTATGTCGGGTTGCGCGGCGGGGCCCGTACCGGCGACGACGGGGGCGAGGACCGCCCGCAGCTCGCCGACGCGCATCCACCACAGAAAGGGCGAGCCTATGACCAGGACGGGAGCGCCCTCGCCGGCTCCGTCGCCCCCGGTGCGCAGCGCGCGGTGGGCCCGGTGGGTGCGGTCCTCCAGCCAGCTGTCGCAGTCCGGGGTCAGCGCTATCGCGGCGGGTGCCGGGACGTCGAGCCGGTCGGCCAGGTCCCGGACGAGCCGGTAGAGGTCGGGGGCGGCGGCCTCGGAGAGCTCCACCGTCGGTGTGGCGGCCGGGCGGGCCCGGGCGACGACGAGGGAGACGGCCGTGGCCGCGACGAGGACGAGAACCGCGAGCACGGTCACCACCCAGCGGGCCGCGTCCCAGCCGGAGCCGGTGAAGTGGCCGGTGACCCCGCCCGCGTACAGGACGACGGCCACGGCGGCGGGGAGGACCGCGAGGCCCAGCGCCCTGCCGCGGACCCTGAGGACCGCGAGGGCCCGGGAGCGCGCGGCGCGCGCTCCCCACTCCTCGCCGACAACGGAACCGGTACCGGACACGCCGTACATCACCCCCTCCTGCCCTCGTCGGGACTGCCTGTGGCGGTGTTGCTCACTCCCCCACTGTGGCACCCGGCACTGACACCGCAATGCCGGTGGGCCAAGTGCCGGAACGCCTCCGCCGCACCCTAGTTGGGGCTTGGGCGGACGTCATCCGGATGGCCGAGCCGTCACTCGATGGAATGGCTTTGGGTAAAGGTGATGGCGCTCGCGCGGCCGTACGGTTTCCCGTACGGCCGCGCGATTCACCAGGCAGGACTGCGGTGGGATCAGGCCTCGGAGGCCTTCCGCGCAATGTCCGTACGGTGCTGGGAACCGTCAAGGCGGATGCGGCCGACCGCCGCGTACGCGCGCTCGCGGGCCTGCGACAGGTCCGTTCCGGTCGCGGTGACCGAGAGGACACGGCCGCCCGCGCTCACGACCGCGTCGCCGTCCCGCCTGGTCCCGGCGTGCAGGACGTACGCGTGCGGGGCGTCCTGCTCCGCGATGTCGGCGAGACCCTCGATCGGGTCGCCGGTGCGCGGGGTCTCCGGGTAGTTGTGGGAGGCGACGACCACGGTGACGGCGGCGTCGTCACGCCAGTTGAGCGGCGGCTCGCTGTCGAGGGTGCCGTTGGCGGCGTTCAGCAGGACGCGCGCCAGCGGGGTGCGGAGCCGGGCCAGGACGACCTGGGTCTCGGGGTCGCCGAAGCGCGCGTTGAACTCGATGACCCGGACACCGCGGCCGGTGATCGCCAGGCCCGCGTACAGCAGCCCCGAGAACGGGGTGCCACGGCGGCGCAGTTCGTCGACCGTAGGCTGCAGGACGGTCGCGAGGACCTCCTCGACCAGCTTCGGGTCGGCCCAGGGCAGCGGCGAGTAGGCACCCATGCCACCGGTGTTCGGGCCCTCGTCGCCGTCGAGCGCGCGCTTGAAGTCCTGCGCGGGCTGGAGCGGGAGGACGGTGACGCCGTCGGTGATCGCGAAGAGGGAGACCTCGGGGCCGTCGAGGTACTCCTCGATGACCACCCGGTCGCACGCGAGCGCGTGCGCCCGTGCCTGGGCGAGGTCGTCGGTGACGACGACGCCCTTGCCGGCGGCGAGGCCGTCGTCCTTCACGACGTACGGAGCACCGAAGGCGTCCAGCGCCTCGTCGATCTCCTCCGGGGTCGTGCAGACGTAGCTACGGGCGGTGGGCACCCCGGCGCCGGCCATGACGTCCTTGGCGAACGCCTTGGAGCCTTCCAGCTGCGCCGCTTCCGCCGACGGGCCGAAGACGGGGATGCCGGCCGCGCGGACGGCGTCGGCGACCCCGGCGACGAGCGGAGCCTCCGGGCCGACGACGACCAGGCCGGCGCCGAGCTCGGTGGCGAGGCGCGCGACGGCGTCGCCGTCCAGCTGGTCGACGGGGTGCAGCTCGGCGACCTCCGCGATTCCGGCGTTGCCGGGCGCGCAGTGCAGAGCGGTGACGTCGGGATCGAGGGAGAGAGAGCGGCACAGGGCGTGTTCGCGGGCGCCGCCGCCGATGACGAGGACCTTCACGCCAGCCAGGGTAGCCCGCCGGTGGGGATGCCCCTTGTGTGGGCCACCGAGCGAGACGCCCCTACTCGTTCGTGTATTCCTCCACAACCGTGGCTCCGAGCTCGCGCACGATCAGGTCGTGCCCCGACAGGGCCGAGTCGACGAGGTCCGGGTCGTCCTCCTCCGGCACGTCGTCCTCGGGCGCCACGGGCTGCGGCGCGGGCGGCGTGTACGCGGGCGCGGGGGCCTGCGCCGGAGCGGAGGCCGACGCCTGCGGGAACGCCGGGGAGGACGGCGCCTGCGGCGGTGCGGGGGCCGACGGCGCGGCCTGCTGGAAGGACGGGGCGGGGGCGGCGGGGCGGCCGAAGCCTCCGGTTCCGCCCGAGCCGCCGAAGCCGGTGGCGGCGGGCGGCGGCGCGGAGCCGCCGGAGGGGTCGATGATCGCCTCGATCTTCCAGTTCACGTTGAACTGCTCGGCGAGGGCCTGCTTCAGGACGTCCTCGCTGCCGCTGCTGGCGAAGTTGTCGCGGGCCCCGGCGTTGAGGAAACCGAGCTGGAGGGTCGTGCCGTCGAAGCCCGCGACCTGCGCGTTCTGGCTGAGCAGGATCCAGGTGAAGCGGCGCCGGTTCTTGACGGCGTCGAGGATCTGCGGCCAGAGGTTCCGCACCTGGGCGGTGTCACCACCGCCGCCGGTGGCCGCCGGTGCCGGGGCGGCGGGCTGCGCCTGAGGCTGAACGGGGGCGGGGGCTTGGGCCGCCGGGGCGGACGCGCCGGGCCAGGCGCCGGGCGCGCCACCGCCGGGGGCGGCGGCACCCGGCCAGGCACCGGGCCGGGGGGCGGCGGGGGCGGATTCCCGCGGCTGAGCGGGGGCGGGCTCCGCCGGTGCCTGTACGCGGGTGGGCGCGGGCGGCGGCGGAGGCGGGGCCATCGGGGTGTGGGCGTCGGGCCCGGGGACGTACGCCAGAGGAGCCGCGGGAGGCCCGGGCGTGAAGACGGGCGCGGGCGCGGCGGCTCCGGGGGCTCCCGGGGCGAAGGCGGCGGGCGCGGGGGCTCCGGTTCCAAAGGCGGCGGGCGCGGCGGCGGCCCCACGTTCCAGGCGGTCCAGGCGGGCCTGGACGGAACGCTCGTCGTCGAAGGCGGCGGGCAGCAGCACACGCGCGCAGATCAGCTCCAGCTGGAGCCGGGGCGAGGTGGCACCCCGCATCTCGGTCAATCCGGTGTTGACGAGGTCGGCGGCGCGGCTGAGCTCGGCGGCACCGAACACGGACGCCTGCGCCTGCATGCGCTCGATCACGTCGACGGGGGCGTCGATGAGCCCCTTCTCGGCGGCGTCCGGCACGGCGGCCAGGATCACCAGGTCGCGCAGCCGCTCCAGGAGGTCGGCGACGAAGCGGCGCGGGTCGTTGCCGCCCTCGATGACCCGGTCGACGACCTCGAAGGCCGCGGCGCCGTCACCGGCAGCGAACGACTCCACGACCGAGTCGAGCAGCGACCCGTCCGTGTAGCCCAGCAGGGACGTGGCCATGGTGTACGTCACGCCGTCGGCGGCGGCTCCGGCGAGGAGCTGGTCCATGACGGACATCGAGTCACGCACGGAACCGGCGCCGGCCCGCACGACCAGCGGCAGCACCCCGTCCTCGACGGGGATGCCCTCGTGCCCGCAGACCTCGCCCAGGTACTCCCGCAGGGTGCCGGGAGGCACGAGCCGGAAGGGGTAGTGGTGGGTCCGGGAGCGGATCGTCCCGATGACCTTCTCGGGCTCGGTCGTGGCGAAGATGAACTTCAGATGCTCCGGGGGCTCCTCGACCACCTTCAGGAGGGCGTTGAAGCCCGCCGAGGTGACCATGTGGGCCTCGTCGATGATGTAGATCTTGTAGCGGCTGGAGGCGGGCCCGAAGAAGGCCTTCTCCCGCAGGTCACGGGCGTCGTCCACACCACCGTGCGAGGCGGCGTCGATCTCGATGACGTCGATCGACCCCGGCCCGTTCCGCGCGAGGTCCCGACAGGACTGGCACTCCCCGCACGGCGTCGGCGTCGGCCCCTGCTCGCAGTTCAGACACCGCGCCAGGATCCGCGCACTGGTCGTCTTGCCACAGCCCCGGGGCCCGCTGAACAGGTACGCGTGATTGACCCGGTTGTTCCGCAGGGCCTGCTGCAACGGGTCGGTGACATGCTCCTGCCCGATGACCTCGGCGAAGGACTCGGGACGATAGCGGCGGTAGAGCGCGAGAGACGACACATGTACGAGGTTATAGGCGCCCACCGACAACCCGGGAAAAACCGCCGGGGCGAGGGGGTGGGGCGGCGGGGACGGGCGCGGGGGGATGGCAGGGACGGGTGCCAGGAGTGACGGCGGGGGCGGGCGCCGGGAGTGACGGCGGGTACAGGTGCCAGGAGTGACGGCGAGGACGGGTGGGGGCGAATCCCCGACCGGGGCCCGCTCCGCCCCGGTACGCCCTGGCCGCCGGTTCGCGGTGATCACCGGCCCGTACCGATCCGCCTGGACGCCCGCCCGTACTGATCCGCCGTACTGATCCGCACGGATCACCGGCCGGCTCGTACTGACCCGCGTGATCGCGGGCGCGTACTGATCCGCCTCATCCGTCTCATCCGCCCGATCAACCTGATCCGGGCGGGAACGCAAGCGCCCCCCACGCACCTGCCAGAGCCGACCTACCCTTGCTGCCTTCCGGCCCTGGGGGAGTTCAGTCAGATAGCACCGCGTGAGGGGCTCCGCCCAGAGTACCCGATCCCAGCTCCCCCACGGTCCCCTCCCCCCACCTGGAACATCCCGCGGACCCCCTTCCGGATCGAGTTCGCGAGCACCCCCCGAGGTCATGTAATGTTCGGCGCGGAGGATTCGCCTAGAGGCCTAGGGCGCACGCTTGGAAAGCGTGTTGGGGGCAACCCCTCACGAGTTCGAATCTCGTATCCTCCGCCATTGCTCTCACCGGGCAATTCGTTGAAGGGCCCCACCGTTCGCGGTGGGGCCCTTCGGCGTTGCCGGAGGACCTGCCTAGACGGGGCAGGGCCGGTACTCGAGGCTGAGTTCGCGGTCGACGGCGTAACTGGTCCGCATCGACGCGTCGATCACCTGCTGCCAGGACCCGTACTTGACGTAGAGCTGGTCTGCGGGGGGGCCGAGCGGGTTGCCGTACTTGGCGATGTTCCGCTGCTCCAGAATCCGGACCTCCTCCCGGGTCATGCCGGCCCGGGTGATCTCCTTCGCCTGGTTCCTCATGTCGACCAGCTCTCGGGCGATCTCCTCGTCCGTGGCCCCCGCCTCGCGCATGGCGGCCTCCGTGCGGCGCATGTCCTCCAGGAGGCCGTGGTACCGCATCCGGGTCCGCTGGGCCTCGACCTTCTCGTCCATCGGCAGGACGCGGATCCGGCACACCACCGGGTCGGTGCTGGGACAGGGGTCGTCGGCGGACACGGGCCGGGCGAGCGGGGCCGTGATGACCGAACCGCAAGCCTCCACGGCGCCGGCCACTGAGGTTCCCACGGTACCCAGCAGCGCGACGGTGGCCGCGAACGGCACCAGGGCCCGCCTCAGCGACGCGGCGGAGAGGGATGGGGGAAGGGAGGTGCGGATGGGGGAAGGGAGGGAGGAGCGGAGGGAAGGACGCATGCGCGCATCCTTGGGGACGCCGTCACTCCGCTTCACGCAGGCGCACCGGTGATCACTCCTAAGAGGCGCCGAGCGGGGCGAGGGGGCGGGGGCGGGGGCGGGCGCGGGCAGCGGCACGGGCACGGGAGCAGGCGCGGATGGGGCGAGGCCGCGTCGGTAGCCGCCCGGGGCGGATCCGTAGGGGCGGGTGGAGGCGGCGGAGAAGGCGCGGACGTGACGGCGACGGCAAGCCCTCGCAGCGCGGGGAAGGTCCGCGACCAGGGCGCGCGCGGGTCGTCGACTAGACGACCACGTCGCCGGCGGAGACGGTCATGTCGCCGGTCGACATCCGGCTCAACCGCCTAGCTGCTCGCACTCGTCCGCCCGGGAGGCCACATCGTCTCGATCGCCACTCCCGTCCCGCCGGACCCTCAGCGGTCGGTGACGCCGCAGCACATGGTGACGCGCAACGACGTGACCCAACTGGCGGCGCTGGTAGCACTGGTGGACGAGGGCGCGGCGGTGGTGGACGTCAACGCGACGAGACGACTGGAGGAGATGGCGGAGGTCCACTAACTGAGCGAATACGGGGGCGTACGGGGGAAGGTGCTGCTGCTGCCGTGAGCGCCCCGTTCACTGGATCGGGGGGAGCTGAAGGGGAGGGACGTTACTGCGGTAACCGGTGTGTAGTGATACCGATACTTTCTGTGATGACCGGTGATCAGTCGCTCAACCAACAGGGGTTATCAGTGAGGAAGTTCGCTACGGCAGTGGTGGCTGCGGGGCTGTTCTTTGGGGGGATGGGGGTGGCGGTTGCGGAATCGGCGCACAAGTTGGTCATGGAAACGCCGGGCGTTTCATTCGTGGGCACGTATGCGTGGCAGCCCACGAGCAAGGTACCGAGCGGACTTCACGTGAAGGGAAAGCTGCGAGACGCAAGCCGGAACGACGGCCACAACGTCTACCTCCGCATCAAGATTGAGGGCTATGCGTGGGGCCACGTCAAGGGCGTCCAGAGGAAGAACGTCAAGGTCGACAAGGTCTTCTACGACGGCGCGGTTCTGAAGACCAAGAAGGTGCGGATGCACGCGTGCATCGACCGTGGATCCTTGCGGCCTGACTACTGCTCACCCGAGCGGCTGTTCTCGCGGGACTAGTTGTCGGTTCCGGGGAGCCGCCGACCGGCGGCTCCCCACACCCAGGGAGCGCACCACCATGGACGTCATCCTCCGCGCCGACGGCGTGGATCTTTTCTACGGCACCGAGCAGGCCGTCAGTAACGCGGATTTCACGCTCAAGCGCGGTGAAGTGGCCGCCATCATGGGGAGTAGCGGATCGGGAAAGTCGTCGCTGCTGTACTGCCTGGCGGGGGTGCTGCCCCCGAGCAACGGGACCGTGACGTTCGACGGACTGCGGCTCTCGGCCATCCCCGATGGGGAACTGAGCGCCCTGCGTCGTACCCGCCTCGGGTTCGTGTTCCAGTACGGGGAGCTGTTGCCGGAGCTGACCGTCGAGGAGAACGCAGCACTGCCCCTCCGCCTCGCCGGGATCAGTAAGACGCACGCCCACGCGATGGCCGGCCAGGTGCTGGGACGGCTCGGGATGGGCGATCTGTTGCGGCGCAGAACCTCGAAGCTGTCGGGGGGCCAGAGTCAGCGCGTTGCGGTTGCGCGGGCTCTGGTCCACCGGCCGGACGTGGTGTTCGCCGACGAACCGACCGGTGCGCTCGACAGCGCCAACGCGGCGGCCGTGCTGGAGGAGTTCCTCCAGCTGGCACGGAGGCAGAAAACGGCCGTGGTCATCGTCACCCACGATGCCGACGTCGCCGCGAGAGCCGATACTCAGTACACGATGTCCGACGGTGTTCTTGCCCAGAGGGTGTCGGTGTGAACACGTTCGTCCTCGGCATGCGCTTACTCTGGGGCAGCGGACGCCGGGGACAGGTCCGCTTTCTGTTGATGGCATTCGGATCGGCACTCGGGGTGGCGTGCCTTGCTGCCGTCCTTGCCATTCCAGCGATCCTCGCTGCTCATGACGCTCGCACGGCGGCCCGTGAGCCGAATCCAGGCAAAAGTAGCCATCTCTACCAAGAATTCAAGGATCCGTACGGGTCCCAACCGCTCCATCGCGTCTTCGTCGCTCGGCGAAGCCCGGGTTCCTCTCCCGTGCCGCCAGGCATCGAGAAGCTCCCCAGCGTCGGCGAGGCGATCGTTTCACCGAAACTCGGCGAGATCTTGGCCGCGAATCCGAAAACGGCTGGCCTGGTCCCCGGCCGCGTAACCGGCACCATCTCACCGGAGGGGCTGGGCGATGCCGATGATTTGTACGCCTATATCGGCACCACTCCAGCACACCTCACCGACGCGAAGGAACTAGGAAGTTTCGGCGCCAGCCGATCCTGGCGGCAGCTCGTCGACCCGGCGACGCTCAGCATTCTGCGCTTCGCACTTGGTTGCATTGTGCTGCTCCCCCTCGTCATCTTCCTCTCCGTCTGTGCACGACTCTCAGGAGAATCGCGCGCCCGGCGGCTAGCCGCCCTCCGCCTCGTCGGTCTCAGCGTGAAGGACACCCTGCGGGTCAATGCCGGGGAAAGCGTTGCCGCTGCCTCTGCTGGCTCCGTGCTCGGAATCGCGGGATACCTCGGGGTCAACGAGGTGATGGCGCGGGTCGGGCTGCCAGGGCTGCACTGGTATCCGGCGGATGGACGTCCCGATGGGACAGTCCTTGCCACTTGTCTGCTGGGATGCCCGGCACTCGCGTGGCTCGTAGGCCAATTCAGTGCTCGCCAGGCCGCCCTCTCGCCGATCAGTGTGCGACGAACTGGGGAACGCAATCCGCCGAAGAAGTTCGGAACCCTGCTGCTGGTCCCCGGGCTCGGAATCATCGTCGGTTACTGCGCCCTCAGCATCATGGGCAGGGACCCGTCCGGAGGGTCGGCCAGTTCCCTGCTGGTGCCTGGCGCCGTGCTCCTGACTGGTGCCGGGCTCGTATTCGGGTTGGCGCCGATCACCGCGTGGATCGCACGACGGCTGGCCGATGCGGCGAAGTCGCTGCCGATGGCGCTGGCGATGCGCCGTACTGAGATCGACCCCGGGCCCTCTTTGAGGGTAGTCACAGGGCTAGTTCTCCTTCTGTTCGGCGCCTCGCTGAGTCAGGGTGTGCTTGTCGAACTGGATCAGGTCAGTCGGCAAGCGATTCCCATTCAGGAGTACAGCATCAGCTTGAAGGAACTTTCACCTGCACAACGGCAAGCTCTCGCTGACGTACCAGGTGTGCGGACACGGGTTGTTTCGTACAGCTCTTGGGATCCGCTGGACGAAAGCACGGTTCCTCACGCCAACTTGGTGGCGGCCACTTGCACGCAACTCGCCGAATACACAGAACGATCCACAGGCTGCGTTGATGGCAAAATTATGCAGCTGCGGGATGACCGCACTACGTACGAGTACGACCCACAGGCGGGATCACGCCACTCCTTCATGTTGAAGAGCGGCCAGAATGCCACGTTCATCGTTCCTACCGAGCGAATTGACCTGCACCCCTGGGGCCTCTCCGTTTTCGGTTCGGGCGACCTCCTCGTACCGCCCACTCTGCTTCCTCCTGACCTCGCCGACTCCGCCGGCACCCTCACCCTCGTCAGCGACGCCGACCCCGCCACCGTTCGTTCCGTGCTCGACGGGATCGGGGCCGTGGCGCCCACCTCGTCCGTCGAGCCCGTCGGGATCGTCATCGACTCGCTCGCTCAGCTCACCGTGATCCGGAGTCTGCTGGTCGTCGGGATGGTGCTCGGGCTGGTCATCGGGGTGGCCGCGTTTGTCGTGTCCGTGGCCGATCGGGCCATGGAGCGGCGGGGGCAGGTGACCGCGCTCGCGCTGTTGGGGGCTCGGGCGGGGACGTTGCGGGTGGTGCAGGTGGTGCAGGTGCTGGTGCCGCTGGTCGTGGGGCTGGGGGCCGCGATCGTCACCGGGTGGCTTGCCGAGTCCAGCTATCTGATCACCGGGGGTGGGGCGGTGCACTGGGACTGGGACGGGTTGCCGTTGCTGTTCGCCTGTGCGCTCGGCGTGCTGTGCGCGGCCGCCCTCGCCTCCGTGCCGATGGTGCGGCGGCACATCGATCCCGAGCACATCCGGCGGGATTGATCCTGCGGTGGGCGATGAGTTTTCGGTGGGCAACGGGTCCACACTTCAGTTGCCCCGTTGCCCGCCCCAACCGCCCAGGAGATCACCGTGGCCGAGAACGTCGTCAAGGGTCCCGCCAGCTACTTCCCCTCCATCGAGAAGAAGTACGGGCGGCCGGTCTCCGAGTGGCAGGAGCTCATCCGCTCCTCGCCGCTCACCAAGCACATGGAGCTGGTCTCCTGGCTGAAGGCCGAGCACGGGCTGGGCCACGGGCACGCCAACGCGCTCGTGGCCCACACTCTCGCCGAGCGCACCGGCGGGAAGTAGGCCGCCGCGTCACGCCGCCAGTTCGTGGGCCGTGCGGGCGTCGACCCGCTTCGTCAGCGCCACCGTCGCCGCCGCCGTGGCCGTACCCGCCACCAGGGCCGTCCACCACAGGACCGTCGGGCCCAGCGTCGTGTAGGCCGTGACGCCCAGGGTGAGGGCCGCGAAGCGGGCCACGCCCCAGATCCAGCTGAAGGCTCCCTGATAGCGGCCCCTGGCGTGGGCCGGGGCCAGGTTGGCGACGACCCCCGCCGCGATGCCCGCGACCACGACCTCGCCCAGGGACCAGACGACCACGGACACCGCGTAGCCCGCGATCCCGTCGGCGAGGCCGGTGAGCGCGACGCCGACGGCGATCAGCGTGCTGCCGGCGCCCTGCACCGCCAGCTGCGGGAAGCGGGACAGCCACGCCGTCGTGAAGGGCTGCAGCGCCACCACCAGGATCGCGTTGACCGCCGCCATCGCCCCGTACACCGCAGGCGAGAGGCCGCTGTCGTGGATCGCGAGCGGCAGGGCGACCTCGGTGAGCGAGTACACGAAGAGCTGGATGCCGAGGAGCGGGAGCAGGACGATGGCCAGACGGTCGCGGAGGACCACTCCGTAGCCGATGCCTTCCTTCCCGTTCCCGGCCTGCTGCGGCGTCCGGTCGCGCTTCGGTTCCTTCAGGCGGACCGCGACGACCAGCGCGTACACGAGCATCGAGCCCGCGTCGACGGCGAAGAGCAGCCAGTAGCCGTGTGCCGCCAGGTAGCCGCCGAGGACGCCCGCGACGGCCGTGCCGATGTTCACTCCCCAGCCGAAGAGCGCGTACGCGCGCCGGCGCCGTTCGCTGTCCACGGCGTCGGCAAGGAGCGCCGACGCGGCCGGGGAGACCGTGCTGCCCGCCGCGCTGATCAGCAGCGCCGCCGCGGCCATCGTCCAGACGCCGGGGGCGAGGAAGAGCGCGCCCTGCGCGGCAGCCGTGCCGACCAGGCCGATGATCATCGTCGGACGGCGCCCGATGCGGTCGGCCAGGATGCCGCCCACGGCCGGTCCGAGGAGGTTGCCCGCGCCCAGGGCGCCGAGGACGTACGTGGTCTCGGCGCCGGTCACCCCTCGCGAGGCGAGGAAGAAGATCAGGAACGGGGTGACGAGGTAGCCGAGGCGGTTGACGATCGTTCCGGCGAAGATCGTCCATACGACGGGCGGGAGGTCACGGTAGGAGGAGGGCGTCAGTGAGGGCATGCGTGGAGACTGCGGGAACCGTCCCCGCGCCCTCCATTGATTAAGCTCAGGACGAATCCAAACAGGATCAGGAAGGATCCAATCAAGCTCAGGACGAATCTGATCCAGCCCCGCACACGCATCGAGGACGTGGAACCGTGGAATCCGGGCTCAGCTTCTCCGCCGCCGACCTCGCCCAGACCCGCTTCGCGGTCTCCCCCATGTGGGAGGTCGTCACCAGCTACCGGGTCCTCGCCGGGCGGACCGACTCCGCACCCCACCGACGCTGGGCCGCCCAGGTCCGGCCCCGGATCGCCCGGGCCGGGCTCGACCGCGGCCGGCTCGCGTCGCTCGTCCCCCCGCACGGCTACCTCGCCGACTTCCTCAACCCCACCCCCACCGGGCCCTTCCCCACCCTCGACACCGAACTCGACGCCATCCGCCGCACCCCCGACGCGCAGGTACGGAAAGACCTCGGCATGCTCGCCACGGAGGGCCCGCCCGACAGCTGGACACGGCTCCTCCACGACGATCCCCCGGCCGGCCTCCGCAAGGTCGCCGACGAGATCGAGACCTACTGGGAACTGGCCCTCGCCCCCTACTGGGCCCGGATCCAGCAGGTCCTGGAAGCCGATGTCTTCCATCGGGCCCGGCAGGTCGCCGAGCACGGTTCGGCCCGGGTCCTGAGCGAGCTCCACGAGACCGTGCGCTGGGACGACGGCACCCTGCGGCTCGTACGACGCCACTGCTCGCTCAGTCGCGACCAGGCCGGATCCGGGCTGCTGCTCGTTCCGTCCGTCTTCGCCTGGCCCCGGGTCCTCACCCGGTCCGTCCACCCCGATCCGCCCCAACTCGCCTATCCCGCACGAGGGTTCGGAGCCGTCTGGGAGCCCCGTACCACCGACGCCACCGAGGCCGTCGCCGCCGTCCTCGGGCGCTCCCGCACCCTCCTCCTCACCGAGCTCGACACCCCCGCCTCCACCACCCAACTCGCCGCCCAGTGCGGCCTGTCCGCCGCGGGCGTCTCGCAGCACCTCATCGCCCTGCGGAACGCCGGACTCGTCACCGCCCACCGCAGCGGCCGTTCCGTCCTCTACGCCCGTACCGCCGTCGCCGACCAGCTCCTCGCCCCGTAGCCGGCGCACCCCATGAGTGATCATGGGGAGATGACTTCCACCTCCTGTTCCCCCTGGTCGGAGCGGATCGTGATACGCGACGGCGTGCGGCTGGTCTGTCGCGACTGGGGCGGCTCCGGCACCAGCACCGGCACCGGCACCGGCACCGGCACCGACGTGCTCCTCCTCCACGGGCTCGCCGGGCACTCCGGCGAGTGGGACGCCACCGCCCGGCTGCTGCGGGACTCCGGCCACCGGGTCGTCGCTCTCGACCAGCGGGGACACGGCGGCAGCGAGCGGCACCCCGGGGACGTGTCGCGGGCCGCCTACGTCGCCGACGCCGTCGCCGTCATCGACGCCCTCGGCCTCCAACGGCCTGTACTCGTCGGGCAGTCGCTCGGCGGCAGCACCGCCCTTCTCACCGCCTCCGCCCACCCCGGACTCCCGCGCGCCCTCGTGCTCGTCGAAGCCGGGCCCGGCGGGGCGAACCCCGGCGTCCAGGAACAGATCGGGGGCTGGCTGCGGGCGTGGCCACTGCCGTTCCCCTCGCGGGAGGTGGCCGCCGCGTACCTGGGCGACGGCAAGCAGTCCGTGGGGGAGGGCTGGGCGGCCGGCCTCGAAGAGCGTGCCGACGGGCTGTGGCCCCGCTTCGACCCCGAGGTCATGGTGCGGTCCCTCGACGAGAGCGCCACCCGCGCCTTCTGGGACGAGTGGACCGCCGTCGCCTGCCCCACCCTCACCGTGCTCGGACAGGGCGAGCAGGGCGGCATCATCGGTGGCGAGGAGTACGCGGAGATGGTCCGGCTCCGGCCCGCGCTGAACGGCGCCAGCGTGCCCGGCGCCGGGCACGACCTGCACCTTGAGCGGCCCGCGATCCTGCACGGGCTGATCGTGGACTTCCTCCGGGAGGTCGTGGGGGCCGCTTCCCCCGGGCTCGGGGTGGCCTCCGCTCCCTGACGCCGGGTGCCCCTCCGCCTCCTCCTGCCTTGACGCCGGGAGGCCGTGGAGGTCGCCGCTCCCTGGCTCGGGGTGGCCCCACTCCCTGACGCCGGGTGCCCCTTCGTCTCCTCCTGCCTTGACGCCGGGGGGCCGTGGAGGTCGCCTCCCCCCGACGCGGGGTGGCCCCTCACTCCCTGACGCCGGGTGCCCCTTCGTCTCCTCTTGCCTCGACGCCTGGCGCCCCTCCGCCTCCTCTTGCCTTGGAGTGCACTCCACTTCCTAGAGTGCGCGCATGCGCTATCGGGTACTCGGCGGGACCGGGATCGAAGTCAGTACGTACTGCCTCGGCACGATGATGTTCGGAGCCGTCGGCAATCCGGACCACCAGGATTCCGTACGGATCATCCACGCCGCTCTCGATCGCGGAATCAACTTCGTGGACACCGCCGACATGTACTCGGCCGGCGAGTCCGAGGAGATCGTCGGCAAGGCGCTGCGCGACTCCCGCCGCCGCGAGGAGACCGTCCTCGCCACCAAGGTGTACTTCCCCTTCGGCGGCGAGGGCCCCAACCGGGGCGGTCTCTCCCGCCGTTGGATCACCCGGGCCGTCGAGAACAGCCTCAAGCGGCTCGGTACCGACTGGATCGACCTCTACCAGGTCCACCGGCCCGACCACCGCACGGACATCGAGGAGACCCTCGACGTCCTCGGGGACCTCGTCACGCAGGGGAAGATCCGGGCGTTCGGCTGCTCCACCTTCCCCGCCGAGGAGATCGTCGAGGCCCACGCCGTCGCCGAGCGGCGCGGGCTCCGCCGCTTCCGCTCCGAGCAGCCGCCGTACTCCCTGCTCGCGCGCGGCGTCGAGACGTCCGTCCTGCCCGTCGCCCAGCGGTACGGGATGGGCGTACTGACCTGGTCACCGCTCGCCTCCGGCTTCCTGACCGGCAGGTACCGCAAAGGGCGGGCGATCGACCTCACCAGCGGGCGGGCCGCGCTCACCCCTCACCGGTTCGACCCCGCCCTGCCCGGGAACGCCGCCAAGCTCGACGCCGTCGAGGAGTTCGTCGCGCTCGCGGACGAGATCGGCTGCTCCCTGCCCGAGCTCGCGATCGCCTTCGCCGCCGCTCACCCGGCGGTCACCTCGGTCATCATCGGCCCCCGGACCATGGAGCAGCTCGACGGCCTGCTGAAGGGCGCGCCCGTCCTGCTCACGGACGACGTCCTGGACCGGATCGACGCGATCGTGCCGCCCGGCACGAACCTCTACCAGGCGGACGGCGCCTGGCGTCCGCCCGTCCTGACCGATCCGGCACTGCGTCGGCGCCCGCTGGTCGAGCGGGCGGCTTCCTGACGCGGGACGCTCCGGAAATCGACCGGCCGTGAGGGGGCCGAGGCGCTCGTCCCGACCGTGCCGCCCGCCTCGGCCCCCCGCGTCACGCGGCGACCGGCGATCAGCGATCAGCGATCGGTGGGTGCGGCGGGGCGGCGCGTACACGGAGATCGACACCGGTCATGGCGTCCTCTTCGACAAGGGAGGACGGGGACGGGTTCGTGAGGACGGGGACGGGTTCGTGAGGACAGTGACGGGTTCGTGAGGACAGGGACGGGTTCGTGAGGACAGGGACGGATTCTCCCCGGCCCGGACCGTTCCCGAGGCCATGCTTGGACGCATGAGTGAGACGAGTACGAGGACGATCGGCGCCGCCGAACGCAGGGCCCGCGTCGGCGTACGGCACCGGCTGGCCGGGAGCGCCCGGGCGGGGTCGGCGGAGGAGGTCGCGGGCTCGCTCGTGGCGCTGCACGGCACCGATCCGGCGAGCGTGTTCCTCGCGGTGGGGGCGCGGCTGTCCGGAGGGGCGGGGAAGGCCGGGCCCGTCGCGGACGTCGAGCGGGCCCTGTACGAGGACCGGTCGATGGTCCGGATGCACGGCATGCGGCACACGGTCTTCGTGCTCCCCGCCGCCCTCGCCCCGGCCGTCCAGGCTTCGACGACACGGCCGGCCGCCGTCCGCGAACGCGCCACGCTCCTCCAGCACCTGGCGGCCGGCAGCTCCTTCGACGCGGAGTGGCTGGCGGAGACCGAGCGGCTCGTGCTCGCGGAGCTGGCGGTACGGGCCGAGGCGACGGGCAGCCAACTCGGCGCTGCCGTACCGGCGTTGAGGTCGACGTACGTGTACGGGAAGGGCACGCGCCAGGAAGGCGTGCAGTCGGTCGCGAGCCGGGTGCTGCGGGTGCTCGGTATGGAAGGGCGGATCGTACGGGGGAGGCCGCAGGGCGGGTGGACGTCGAGCCGGTTCCGCTGGGCGCCCGCCGACCCCCACCCGGTGCTCGATCCGGCGGAGGCGCGGGCGGAGCTGATCGGTCGCTGGCTGCGGGCCTGCGGGCCGGCGACCGAGGCGGATCTGAAGTGGTGGACCGGGTGGAAGGTCACGGACGTGCGCGGGGCGCTCGCCGCGGTCGGGGCCGTGCCGGTGACGCTCGACGAGGGGACCGGGTTCGTCCTGCCGGACGACCTCGACCCCGTACCGGAACCCGAGCCGTGGGCGGCGCTGCTGCCCGCGCTCGATCCGACGCCGATGGGCTGGCAGGGCCGTGACTGGTACCTGGACCCGGAGCACCGGCCGGCGCTGTACGACCGAAGCGGGAACATCGGGCCGACGGTGTGGTGGAACGGCCGGATCGTCGGCGGCTGGGCGCAGCGCCCCGACGGCGGGATCGCCCACCGGCTCCTGACGGACGTGGGCGCGGCGGCGGAACGGGCGATCGGGGCGGAGGCGGCGCGGCTGGCGGGGTGGGTGGGGGACGTACGGGTGACGCCCCGGTTCCGCACACCGCTGGAGCGCGAACTCGCCGCCTCGCCGTCCGAGTGACGCGGGCGGACCTCGCCGTACCGCGCGGCCCGTCAGTGGCGTGGTCGCACGGTACGGCGAGGTCCGGCCGGGTCAGTGGCGTTCGTACAGTCCCGGGACGCCCAGGTCGGCGAGGCCGTCGAGGATGAGGTCGACTCCGACGGCGGCGAGCAGCAGGCCGAGCAGGCGGCCGAGGAGCTCGATCGTGGCGTGGTGGGTGCGGCGCAGGACGCGGGCGAGGAGCAGGACGCAGATCAGGTCGAGGGCGATGACGGCCACGTACGCGCCGACGACCGTGGAGCGCCAGCTGAAGGAGTTCCGGGCCGCCGCCTCGATGAGCACGGCGGTCATCGCGAGCGGGCTCACGACGTACGGCATCAGCAGCTCCCGCACCCCGCTGACCAGGTCGGGGGCGTCCTGGCGGGTGGTGGGCGAGCCGAGGTGGAGGCCGAGGACGAGCCCGACGGCGTAGATGAAGAAGATGACGCCGCCCGCGATCTGGAGCGCGGGGGTGCTGATGTGGAAGACGTCGAGCAGCCACGGGGCGGTGATGCCGGTGAGGAGGCCGACGAGGACGGCCGCGCCGGAGGAGATGAGCGCGATGGTCCGCAGCTGGCGGGCCGGGTGGACCTGCGCGAGGCCGGCGAAGGCGAGGAGGACCTTCGGGGGGCCGACGACGGAGAAGAAGGTGATGAAGGCGGCGGAGAAGCTGAAGGCGTTCACACCGAGATCATGGTGCGGGCGGGTGATTTCTCCTGTTTTTCCGGCCGGGGCCCGTCGCGGTGTCGAGAACGGCCCGGCGGCTCCGACTCTCCTGCGAGAGGCAGTACCCGCAGGAGAGTCGGAAACGAGAAACGAGGAGGACGTCATGAAGTACCTGGTGATGGTGGAGGGCGCGCAGGCCGACTACGAGGCCATGGTGGGCCGCCCCAGCGAGGACAGTCCCGCCTGGAACAAGTCGGATCTCGAAGCGATGTTCGCGCACATGAACGCCATCAACGAGGAGCTGGCGGCCAACGGCGAGATGGTCGACGCCCAGGGCCTCGCCGCCCCGTCCACCGCCCGGTTCGTGACGGTGGACGGCGACGGCAGGCCGGTCGTCACCGACGGCCCGTACGCGGAGACGAAGGAGGTCATCGCCGGCTACTGGCTGCTCGACTGCGCCTCGCTGGAACGCGTCACGGAGATCGCCGCCCAGGTGGCCCGCTGCCCGCAGCCGGCCGGCGCCCCGGCGTACCCGGTGGTCATCCGCCCGGTCGACGAGACGGGCCCGACCCAGGACTGACGGCCGCGGACCTGCCCCGGGCAATCCGCAGAGGTCGCTCGGCGGGCGTGTCCACACGCCTGCCAGGCGGCCTTTTCGGGCCGTCGGTCGACACCGTTCGTCCAGGATTCACATTCCCTCCCCATCCTCCTGTTACGGACGCTACGGTTCCCCTGAGACGCACATCACATCGCGAGGGTCCGGGGGGACGCATGCACGAGATGTCCAAGGGAGCCAACATCGGGCTGGCCGCCCTCAGTGACGACGCCGGGTCGGTCGTCGTCGGTCTGAGCTGGAGCAGCGCGACCGGCGACGGCGACGCGGACGTCTCGGTGCTGCTGGTCGACGGCGACGGCAAGGTCCGAAGTGACGCGGACTTCTACTTCTACAACCATCCCGCCGCCGAGGACGGCAGTGTGCAGCTCCTGGGCAAGGTCCCCACGGAGAACGGCAGCGAGGACCGGATCAGCCTGGACCTCACGGCCATCCCCTCGGACGTCGCCACCGTCGTCGTGGCGGCCAGCCAGTACGGCGGTGCCTGCTTCGGGGATCTGGAAGACCTGCGCATGACCGTCACCGACCGCTCGGGCGAAGCGCTCCTCGGCTTCTCCATCGCGGACGCCACGATCGAGACGGCCTTCATCTTCGGCGAGCTGTACCGGCGCAACGACGAGTGGAAGTTCCGTGCCGTCGGGCAGGGGTACGAGACCGGTCTCGCCGGTCTGGCCACCGACTTCGGCATCACGGTCGACGAAGCCGAGGACGAGGAAGAGGACGGCGAGGGCACGGAAGGTACGGAGGGCCGGGGCGAAGCAGGGGAGGGCGCCGTCACGGCCGGTCGGTCCGAGGTCTCCGTCGGCACCGGCAGCGCCGGAGGCGCCGGGGAGACTTCTCCCGGCGCGGCCGACGCCGACGCTCGGGCCGACGACGGCGTCCGGATCCCGGCGCAGGCCACCTCCACCAATCGCGCGGCTGCCGCATCGGTTCCGCACGCGGCGGTCGGCGCCCCGGCTCCGCCCGGCGAAGCGCCCCAGCCCGCCCGTCGCCGCGTCACGCGGACGGCGAAGAAGAAGGTCACCCTCCCGAAGGCCGCGAAGAAGTCCCTGGCGGAGAACGACTCCTGGAAGCCCGCCCGGCTCTTCCCCGTCCCGTCTTACAAGAGCGACCGGGAGCGGGAGGTGCGCGCGACCTCGGTCCTGCTCTCCGTCATGGCGGAGGTGCCGGAGTTCGGTCGCCGCCTCACCGCTGGATTCGGGGCTCCCGCCGGCCGGATGCAGACGTTCACCGAGGTGTCGCTGCCTCACGGCGACAGCCCTAAGCGCCCGGACGGGGTCATCCGGACCGAGCGTGCCGGGAAGCTCTGGACGGCGCTGGTGGAGACCAAGACCAACGGCAACCCGCTGAAGTCGGAGCAGGTCCAGAACTACATGGACATCGCCGCGAGGCGCGGATACGAGGCCGTCATCACCTTGTCCAACGACGTTGCCCTGGAGGGCAGTCCGCTCGTCGAGGTCAAGACGGACGGCAGGCGCAAGCACAAGGTCTCGCTCTGGCACCTCTCGTGGGCAGAGGTGACACACCAGGCACAGATGTTGATCCGGCACGAGGGGGTGGGCAATGCGGCACACGCCTGGCTCCTCCAGGAGCTGCTCCACTACCTCCAGCACGAGAACTCGGGCTGTCACGGCTTCCAGAACATGGGGCCGTCATGGGTCCCCGTCCGCAACGGGATCGACGGCGAGACCCTGTGCCAGGGCGATCCCCGCGCGGTGGAGGTCGTGGAGAGCTGGGAGCGGCTGATCCGACAGGTCTGCCTCAGGCTGGGCGGCGAGCTCGGTCAGAAGGCCCTGCCGGTGCAGCGGGCCAAGCGCGGCTCCGACCCGAAGTCCCGGCGGACGGAGCTGGCCGACCGGCTCTGCGAGGAGGGGAAGCTCTCGGCCGAACTGCGTGTCGACGGGGCGCAGAACATCCTCTCCCTCACGGCGGATCTCCGTACCGGCAGGATCCGCACGTCCATCGACGTCCCCGCACCTGAGGGCGCCTACCCCCTGTCGGTCGCGAAGCGGCTCCTGCGCGTGCTGGACGACGCACCCGCCGACCTGCACGTGGAGACCCTGCTGGAGGGGCGGAGCGGGCCGCGCGGCACGCTGGAGCGGCTCCGCCCCGAGCCGGGGGACCTGCTGCCCAAGGACGGCGCGGCCATCGCCGGGTTCCGGCTGTCCCTCTTCAAGGGCATGGGCAGCAGCAGGGGCAGCACGGAGTCGGGCTTCATCCGGAGCATCGACGAGGCTGTCGACCGCTTCTACGGCTCGGTCGTGACGCACCTGGGCCAGTTCGAGCAGCGACGCGCTCCGAGGGCGCCGTCCGTCGCCGACGGGTCCGGAGTTCTCTGACCCCGCCGTCCGTCACCGACACGTCCGGAGTCCACCAGCCCGCCACGCACGCACCCGCGACCGCAGAGGCGTACCGGCGTCAGTGCACCCCATGAGGGCCGCCCGTGAGGTGGGGGCGGCCTCGGGGGATCAGGAAGAGGGAGGTGAGGGCGGCGGTCGTCGCTGTCAGGGTGCAGTGGGTGTAGGCCGTCGTGAGGCCGTCCGGGGTGGGGGTCGTGGGGGTCAGGGCGAGGGTCGAGACGATCGCCACGCCGAAGGAGCCGCCCAGCTCGTGGAAGGTGTTCACGATGCCGGACGCGAGGCCCGCCTCGTGCGGGGCGATCAGGCCCAGGGCCGTCGTCGTCGCGGTGACGAAGACCGCTCCCATGCCCGGCCGGCCACCACCCCGCCGTCGCGGACGCCCTGCGCACCCTCGCGGACCGGGGCATCCTCGACCTCCCCGACCTGGAGGTCGCCGTTCTCCAGCTCTACCCGCTGCTCGTCTTCCCGCACATGGTGTTCGAGCAGTACGGGACGGAGCTGACCGAGGAACTGGGCGAGCGGCTCGTCGTCGACGGGGTGGAGATGTTCCTCCGCCGGTACGCCCCCGCCCTGACGTGTACGTGGTTCCACGGGCCCAGGTGTCATCCTTGGTCTTCGACGGAACCCCGTGCGGGGAGTAAATTACCCCCTGGGGTATCTGTGGAGGAGTGGCTGTGGAACTGGATCTCGCCGGCGCGGAGCTGAAGGCGGTACTGAACCGGCTGCGCAGGGCACAGGGCCAGATCGCCGGCGTGATCCGGATGATCGAGGAAGGCCGGGACTGCGAGGAGGTCGTGACCCAGCTGGCCGCCGCCTCCCGGGCCCTCGACCGGGCCGGGTTCGCCATCATCGCGACCGGACTCCAGCAGTGCCTGACCGACGTCGAGGACGGGCGCCGGAACGGCGAGGACCGCGACGCGATGCGGGCCCGGCTGGAGAAGCTCTTCCTCTCCCTCGCGTAGCGGCTCCACCGACGTACGTGTACCCCCGGAGGCCGCGCCTCCGGGGATACACGTACGTCTCCACGGCCGGTCGCCCCGGGCCGTCAGTCGACCGCGCGACCCTTCAGGCGCTTCGCGATCCCTGTCAGGCGCTCGCCCTGGTAACGGGCGGCCGCGAGGACGTTCTCACCCGGGGCGCCGTACGCGCCCGGGTGCGCGGTGCCGTACGGGTTGCCGCCGGCCGCGTACACCGCCGGGTCGGTAAAGCCGGGCGAGACGATGACCGAACCCCGGGCGAGCTCGGGCACCCGGCGCAGGCGTACCTCGGCGCCCGTCTTCCCGGCCCCCTCCGCGAGGGCCCGCGCGAGCTGGTGGACGGCACCCGTGGCCGAGTGGTAGATGACGGCGACCTTGACGGACATGACGATTCCCCTCGACCGGATCACTTTCCGTTTCACCCCGAGACTAATCGGATTTCTATCCGTTTCGCAGGGGCAGCGGGTATGCTCACATCGAGGAGCGACCGGAGCAGGGGGAGACGGGACGCGGACGGGCACACGGAAAGCGGCGCGCGAGGGACAGCGCGCCCAGGGCAGAGGAGTCGGCAGATGAGCACGGAGAACCCGCGGGCCGGAGACACGGCGGCGGCCTCGCCGCTCGGCCTGCTCCCCACCGTCGGCGCCCCCGCCCCCGAGCGCGCCGACGCGGCCCGCAACCGGCGCAAGATCCTCGACGCGGCTGCCCGGATCGTCGCCGAGGACGGCCCCGACGCCGTCACCATGAACCAGGTCGCCCACGCCAGCGGCATCGGCGTCGGCACCGTCTACCGCCGCTTCGGCGACGTCTCCCAGCTCCTGTGGGCACTCCTCGACGAACGCGAGCGCCGGTTCCAGGAGGCGTACATGAGCGGCCCGGCGCCGCTCGGGCCGGGCGCGGCGGCCGCCGAACGGCTCGACGCCTTCCTCGACGCACTCGTCGACCGGGTCGGCGAGCAGCGCGCGATCCTGCTCGCCGCGCACTCCGCCGCCCCCCGTGCCCGCTACCACAGCGGCGCCTACCGGGTGATGCACACGCACGTGGCCCTGCTCATCGGGCAGCTGCGGCCCGGGTCCGACAGCGCGCTCCTCGCGCACCTGCTGCTCGCGCCGTTCTCGCCGGACGTCGTCCACCACCTGAGGGTCGAGCAGGAACTGTCGGCGGACCGCCTCAAGGAGGGCGTGCGGGAGCTGCTCCGCCTGCGGGCCTGAGGGCTGAGACCCAGAGCCTGAGGGCTCAGGACCCTCCGCCGAGCCCGCCCCTCACACCCCGCCCTCCGCCGAGCCCGCCCCTCACCCCCCGCCCAGCGCCGCCAGCCCGTCCAGGACCCGCGCCAGGCCGAAGCGGTACGCGTGGTCCGCGTCGTACAGGCCGTCGTACGCGATCGCCGACGCCTCCCCCACCCGCGTCGCCAGCGGGAACCGCGACTCGTCCAGCGCCTTGGCGAGCAGCGGTTCGTGGGCCTCCCACCACTCCCCGTCGGACATCGCGCTCTCCCGCTCCACGGCCCGCGCGTCCAGCTCCGCCCGCGCGCCGGCCTGCACGAAGCCGAGGACGTACGTCAGGGCCGAGTCCCGGGCCACGTCGTCGAGGCCGAGGCCTTCGAAGGCGGCCAGCTCGTACTCGTACTTGGTCATCACGCCCGGCCCCAACGGAGCCCGTACGATGCGGAGTTCGACCAGCCAGGGGTGGCGCAGGTGCAGGGCGCGGTTGGCGTCGGCGACCGCCGTGACGCGGGCCCGCCAGGGCTCGTCGGGGCGGAACGGCGGCCGGTCCACGCGCAGGAAGACGGTGTCCAGCATGAGGTCGAGGAGCTCGGCCTTGCCGGGGACGTACGTGTAGAGCGTCATCGGGGTCACGCCGAGGCGCTGGGCGACCGCGCGCATGGTCAGGGCGTCGAGACCGCCGCCGTCGGCGAGGGCGAGGGCGGCGTCGACGACGGCGTCGACGGTGAGGCCCTGCCGGGGGCCCCGGCGTCCGGCCGGGGCGGTGGAACCGTCCCGCCACAGGAGTTCCAGGGTGCGGGCCGGGTCGCCCGCGCCACTGCTGTTCCGCCCCTTCGCCGTCACCATGTCGTTCCGTTCCCGCCCGTCGCGCGCCACCAGCTCTTGGCCCATTCTTGCAGGTCAGAGCCATGAACACTAATTTCGTACGCTGTATAGAGTACCCTTCCCGGGCAAGCAGGCAGACCATCGGAGGGCGCACGCATGAACCACCCCGTCGCAGCGGACAGCCACCACGTCATCCAGGTCCGCGGGGCCCGGGAGAACAACCTCAGGAACGTCGACGTCGACCTCCCCAAGCGCCGCCTCACCGTCTTCACCGGCGTCTCCGGCTCCGGCAAGTCCTCCCTCGTCTTCGGCACCATCGCCGCCGAGTCGCAGCGCCTGATCAACGAGACCTACAGCGCCTTCCTGCAGTCCTTCATGCCCTCCCTCGCCCGCCCCGACGTCGACGGACTGCACAACCTGAGCGCGGCGATCGTCGTCGACCAGGAGCGGATGGGCGCCAACTCCCGCTCCACCGTGGGCACCGCCACCGACGCGTACACGATGCTGCGGATCGTCTTCAGCCGCCTCGGCACCCCGCACGTCGGCACCTCGGGGGCGTTCAGCTTCAACCTGCCCGAGGGCATGTGTCCGCGCTGCGAGGGCGCCGGCCAGGTCTCGGACATCGACGTCGACGAGCTGGTCGACCGCACGAAGTCCCTCAACGAGGGCGCCATCACCGTGCCGGGGTACGCCGTCGACTCCTGGATGTGGCAGATCATGGCCCACTCCGGCTTCTACGACCCCGACAAGAAGCTGGCGGACTTCACCGAGCGGGAGTGGGAGGACTTCCTCCACAAGCCGTCCTGCAAGGTGAAGGTCGGCACCAACAACTTCACCTACGAGGGCCTCGTGGTGAAGCTCCAGCGGACCGTCCTCTCCAAGGACCGGGAGGCCATGCAGGCCCACATCCGGGCCTTCGTCGACCGGGCCGTCGGCTTCCGCACCTGCCCCGAGTGCGAGGGCGCCCGGCTCACCCGGGCCGCGCTGTCCTCCCGTATCGACGGCGTGAACATCGCCGAGTGCTCGGCGATGCAGATCAGCGACCTCGCCGCGTTCGTGCGCCGGATCGAGGAACCCTCCGTCGCCCCGCTCCTCGCCGGCCTGCGCGAACTGCTCGACTCGCTCGTCGAGATCGGCCTCGGCTACCTCTCCCTCGACCGGTCCTCCGGCACGCTCTCCGGCGGCGAGGCCCAGCGCGTGAAGATGGTCCGCCACCTCGGATCCCCGCTCACCGACGTCACGTACGTCTTCGACGAGCCCACCACCGGACTGCACCCGCACGACGTCCGGCGCATGAACGACCTGCTCCTGCGGCTGCGCGACAAGGGCAACACCGTCCTCGTCGTCGAGCACAAGCCCGAGGTCATCGAGATCGCCGACCACGTGGTCGACCTCGGGCCGCGGGCCGGGACCGCGGGCGGCGAGATCTGCTACAGCGGGAACGTGCCGGGGCTGCGCACCTCCGGCACCCTCACCGGGAACCACCTGGCGCACCGGGCGAAGCTCCGGACGGAGGTACGGGTCCCCACCGGCGCCCTCGCCATCACCGGCGCCACGCAGCACAACCTCAAGGACGTGAGCGTCGAGATCCCGACCGGGGTCCTGACCGTGGTCACGGGCGTGGCGGGCTCCGGGAAGTCCTCGCTGATCCACGGCAACCTGCCGGGCCGCGAGGGGGTCGTCGTCGCCGACCAGTCCCCCATCCGGGGCTCGCGCCGCTCGAACCCGGCGACGTACACGGGGCTCCTCGGCCCGATCCGTACCGCCTTCGCCAAGGCCAACGGCGTCAAGCCGGCCCTCTTCAGCGCCAACTCGGAGGGCGCCTGCCCGCGCTGCAACGGCCTCGGGCTCGTCTACACCGACCTGGCCATCGCGGCGGGCGTGGCCTCGGTCTGCGAGGAGTGCGAGGGCAAGCGGTTCACGCCCGAGGTCCTCACCTACCGGCTGGACGGGAAGAACATCCACGAGGTCCTGTCCCTGTCGATCGAGGAGGCGTACGACTTCTTCACGGCCAAGAGCCAGGCCCGCACGATCCTCGGCCGCCTCAAGGACGTCGGCCTCGGCTACCTCCGCCTCGGCCAGCCGCTCAACACGCTCTCCGGCGGCGAGCGGCAGCGGATCAAGCTCGCCATCCACATGGCGGAGAAGGCCGCCGTCTACGTCCTCGACGAGCCGACCACCGGCCTCCACCTCGCCGACGTCGACAAGCTCCTCGCCCTCCTCGACCGGCTCGTCGAGGCCGGCAACACGGTCGTCGTGATCGAGCACCACCAGGCCGTGATGGCCCACGCCGACTGGCTGATCGACCTCGGCCCGGGCGCGGGCCACGACGGCGGCCGCATCGTCTTCGAGGGCACGCCCGCCCAACTCGTCGACAAGGCGGACACCCTGACTGCGCGTCACCTGAAGGAGTACGTGGGCGGCTGAGCCGGTCCGGAACGGCGCGGCGCCCGGTCCGTGGACAGCGGTGGACCGGGAGCCGACGCCGGTCGCAGGATCCTGCCATGACCACCTATCTGATCCTGCACGGCTACCAGAACCGCCGCCCGCCCGCGCACTGGCAGCACTGGCTCGCCGGGCAGCTGCGGGAGCGCGGCCACGAGGTCCGCTACCCGCAGCTGCCCGAGCCCGAGGCGCCCGACCTCGACGCGTGGCTCGCGGCCCTCGAGGAGCACGGCGGGCGACCGGCCGAGGGCGAGTTCGTGGTGCTCGCGCACAGCCTGTCGGTGCTGCTCTGGCTGCGGGCGGGTGCCCGCAGACCCGAGGCCGACCGGGTGCTGCTCGTCGCCCCGCCGTCACCTCGGGTGACCGCGTCGATCCCCGAGATCGCCGCCTTCGCCGACGGCCTCGACCTCACCGAGACGGGGCTCGACGCGCGTCTCGTGTACGGCGACGGGGACCCGTACGCCCCCGAGGGCGCCGACGTGCACTACGGCGACCCGCTCGGCCTCGACAGGGACCTGGTGCCCGGCGGCGCGCACCTCAGCCCGGACTCGGGGTACGGGGAGTGGCCCTCGCTCCTGAAGTGGTGCGAGGACCCGGCGGTACGGATCGAGGCCCGGTAGCGGCGGCCGGGGCGGCCGGCCAGGGGAAACACCTGCTCAGCGCCGTGGACGGCTTCGCGAAGGGGTGAACCCACCGGGCGGACGCCCGGCCCCGGCGGGATGATCGATGCATGAGTACCAAGTCCACGGGCTCCCGTTCCCGGACCCCCGACATCCACCTCGCACAGCAGCCGGACGCCGACGCGCTGCTCGGCCGGTCCCCGCTCGCCGCGCTCGTCGGCATGCTCCTCGACCAGCAGGTTCCGATGGAGTGGGCCTTCTCCGGGCCCTACACCATCGCCTCGCGGCTCGGCGCGGACGATCTCGACGCGCACGAGATCGCCGCCCGGGACCCGGAGGAGTTCGCCGCGCTGCTCTCCGAGAAGCCGGCCGTGCACCGCTACCCGGGGTCGATGGCCCAGCGCGTGCGGCAGCTGTGCGCCTTCCTCGTCGAGGAGTACGGGGGCGACGCCGAGGCCGTGTGGGCGGACGCGGCGACCGGGAAGGAACTGCTCGCACGGCTCCAGGCGCTGCCCGGTTTCGGCAAGCAGAAGGCGCAGATCTTCCTGGCCCTGCTCGGCAAGCAGTACGGGGTGCGGCCGACGGGCTGGCGGGAGGCGGCGGGGCCGTACGGCGAGCGGGGCGCGTACCGCTCGGCGGCCGACATCACGGGTCCGGAGTCGCTGGCGAAGGTGCGGGCGCACAAGCAGGAGACGAAGGCGGCAGCGAAAGCCGCGAAAGCCGCCAAGGATGCGAAAACCTCAGGGAATTGATAATTCCAGATGTCAATCCTGCTCAATGTGACAGGAATTGTGGAGAAGGTGTTCACAGGAGGCCCCGCAGATCGCTAACTTCCCCTCAACCTCGTCCGTAACGGGAAGGACTTCTGTGAACGCTACCCAGCGCCGAGCCGCGGCCATTCTGGCCGCCGCCGCCCTCGCCACCCCTCTGGTCCTCAGTGGCACCGCGACCGCGACGCAGGACCCCAACGCGGCCCCCGCTCGCGACGCCGCCAAGCTGGCGAAGAAGCTGGTCCGCGAAACCACCGGTCAGGACGCCTTCAAGCACCTGCAGAAGTTCCAGGCGATAGCCGACTCGGCCGGCGGTCACCGCGCGGCCGGCTCCCTCGGCCACGACGCCTCGGCCGCGTACGTGTACACGCAGCTCAAGAAGGCCGGCTACAACGTCTCGTACCAGAGGTTCGACTTCGAATACACGGAGACGCAGGCCGAGAAGGCCTCCGTCGTCTCGCCCGCGCCGCGCGCGCTGGACATCAAGGCGATGACGTACACCAAGTCGACCCCGGTCGGCGGCATCACGGCCGGTCTCGTGGCCGTTCCCGTGGACGCGGACGGCACCACCGGCTGCGAGCCGGGCGACTTCGCGAGCGGCACCTTCACCGGCAAGATCGCGCTGATCAAGCGCGGTGGCTGCACCTTCGCGGTCAAGCAGGAGAACGCCGCCGCGGCCGGTGCCGCCGCCGCGATCATCTACAACAACACCGACGGCGCCCTCTCCGGCACCCTCGGCGACGCGGCCGCCGGCAAGATCCCGACCGGTGGTCTCACCCAGGCCGAGGGCAACCAGCTCGCCGCCGACCTCGTGAACGGCCCGGTCTCGCTCTCCCTGGAGATCCGCCAGCTCCAGCAGATCCGTTCCACCAACAACGTCATCGCGGAGACCAAGGGCGGCAACGCCGCCAACACCGTGATGCTCGGCTCGCACCTCGACTCCGTCACCGCCGGCCCCGGCATCAACGACAACGGCTCGGGCTCCGCCGGTCTCCTGCAGACCGCCCTGGAGCTCGCCGCGTCGAAGGAGAAGGTCCGCAACAAGGTCCGCTTCGCCTGGTGGTCGGCGGAGGAGAACGGTCTCCTCGGCTCCGAGCACTACGTGAAGAACCTGACCGCGCTCGACAAGAGCGAGATCAAGCTCTACCTGAACTTCGACATGATCGCGTCGCCGAACTACGGCCTCTTCGTCTACGACGGCGACGACTCGGACGCCACCGGCGCCGGCGCGGGCCCGGCGGGCTCGGCCCAGCTGGAGCGCGACATCAACGACTTCCTCGACAAGGGCGGGATCCCGCACGAGGGCACCGACTTCACCGGCCGCTCCGACTACGGCCCGTTCATCGAGGTCGGCATCCCCTCCGGCGGCACGTTCACCGGCGCCGAGGGCATCAAGACCCCGGGCCAGGCCGCCAAGTTCGGCGGCCAGGCGGGCATCGCGTACGACGTGAACTACCACGCCAAGGGCGACGACCTGAAGAACATCAACCGCAAGGCGTTCGACATCAACATCGACGTCATCGCCAACGCCGTGGGCACCTACGCCCACGACATCTCCTCGCTCCGCAAGCCGGTCGTCTCCGTCCCGACCACGGGCGACGCGGGCAGCGGCGGCGGCCTGCACGGCGACCACCACGAGGTCACCGAGTAGGACCCGGCCCCGTGAGGACCGTCACCGCCCGCGGCGGGCGGTCCCGAAGATCGACCGGCTGATCTCCCGGCCCAGCTGGGTGCCGATCGACCGGGCGAGGGACGTGAAGATCCCGCTGCCCACCACCTGTTCGGCGAGCGAGGGTTCCGGCTTCGGAGCCCTCGCTCCGCCGTTCGCGGCCTGCTTCCCGGCTTCCCTCCCGGCCTTCTCGGCCTCCTTAGCCGCCGCGGCCTCCAGGGCCGCCGCCTCCGCCGCCCGCTGCTCGGCCGTCAGCTTCTCGTACGCCGACTCGCGGTCCACCGCCGCCGCGTACCGCCCGTACAGCGGCGAGCCCTGCACCGCGGCGTCCAGGGCCGCCGCGGCGACCGGCCCCATCAGCGACTCCGGCGCCCGCAGCCGGGTCGCCGCCACCGGCGTCGGGGCGCCCCGCTCGCTCAGTACGGTGATCACCGCCTCGCCCGTACCGAGGCCCGTGAGCACCTCCTCCAGGTCGTACGGCGAGTTCGGGAAGGTCCGCACCGTCGCCTTGAGGGCCTTCGCGTCGTCCGGCGTGAAGGCGCGCAGCGCGTGCTGCACCCGGTTGCCGAGCTGGGCGAGCACGTCCGAGGGCACGTCCTTCGGCGTCTGCGTCACGAAAAAAACGCCGACCCCCTTCGAGCGGATCAGCCGCACGGTCTGGGTGAGGGAGGCCAGGAACGCCTTCGACGCCCCGCCGAAGAGCAGGTGCGCCTCGTCGAAGAAGAAGACCAGCTTCGGCTTCTCCAGGTCGCCGGCCTCCGGAAGGTCGTGGAAGAGGTCGGCCAGCATCCACATCAGGAAGGTCGAGAAGAGCTGCGGCTTGTCCTGCACGGCCGGCAGCTCCAGGACCGAGACGACACCCCGCCCGTCCGCCGCCGTCCGCAGGAACTCGGCCGTGTCGAACTCCGGCTCCCCGAAGAAGCCCCCCGCGCCCTGCTGCTCGAAGGCCGTGATCGACCGCAGGATCACCCCGGCCGTCACCGTCGAAAGACCGCCGATCCCCTTGAGCTCGGCCTTGCCGGTGTCCGAGACCAGGAACGCCACCACCGCCCGCAGGTCCTTCAGGTCCACCAGCTCCAGGCCCTTGGAGTCGGCGTAGTGGAAGATCAGGCCGAGCGACTGCTCCTGCGTCTGGTTGAGCTGGAGCACCTTCGACAGGAGTACGGGGCCGAAGCTGGTCACCGTCGTGCGCACCGGGATGCCGGGGCCGGTGCCGCCGAGGCCGTAGAACGCGCAGGGGAAACCGGTCGCCCGCCACTCCTGGCCGACCTGGGCGGCCCGCTCCCTGACCTTCTCGCTGTCCTGGCCGGGGGCCGAGACCCCGGAGACGTCACCCTTGATGTCGGCGAGGAAGACCGGCACGCCGTGCGCCGAGAGCTGCTCGGCGATCAGCTGGAGCGTCTTCGTCTTGCCCGTGCCCGTCGCGCCGGCCACCAGGCCGTGCCGGTTGAGGACGGCGAGCGGGATGCGGATCGGCGCGTCCGGGTGACAGACGCCGTCCCAGAGGAGAGCCCCCAGATCGAGGGCCGCGCCCTCGAAGGCGTACCCGGCGGCGATCTCGGCGGCGGGCCCGTCGAGGGGGCCGGCCGGGGGCGCCGCCGGTGCCGCCGACCGCGCTTCGGCCCCGGCTGCCGGGGCTCGCGGGGCCTCCGGGGAGGCGGGCGCCGCTTCGGCCGGAGGGGCCTCCGAGGCCCCTCCGGCCTCGGCCGGTGGCTGCTCGCTCACGCTCATCACGGGACCCCGATTCCGGTTTTGTCATGGTTTGCACCAGCATCCCACCGCCCACGCATGGCTGCGCCGGGAGCCGCTCGCCCGGTAGGCTTTCCGTGTGATCTTCAAGCGCATCGGAAACGGAAAGCCGTATCCCGACCACGGCCGGGAAAGCACCCGGCAGTGGGCGGACGTCGCCCCGCGCCCGGTCCGCCTCGATCAGCTGGTCACCACCAAGGGCCAGCTGGACCTGGAGACGCTGCTCGCCGAGGACTCCACCTTCTACGGCGACCTCTTCGCGCACGTCGTGAAGTGGCAGGGCGATCTCTACCTCGAGGACGGACTGCACCGCGCCGTCCGCGCGGCGCTCCAGCAGCGCCAGGTGCTGCACGCCCGCGTTCTGGAAATGGACTGACGGCGCCGACCGGCCTCGTCCCCCGCTGACCCTTTCGGGGTCAGTTCGCCCCCATCCGGACGCGATCACATGATCATCAAGTAGGCATCGCCGACGGGCGGCATTACGCTGCGTTCATGAGCATGCTCACTCCCCCTGGAATGGGCGGAAAGTACCGCATCACAGGGGACACCTACCCCCGCATGCGCCGCCCGCGGCGCCGGCGCAGGATCGTCCTCGCGGCCGCCGCCGCCGTGGTCGTGCTCGGCGCGGCCGGCTGGGGCACGCTCCAGCTCGTCGACGTCTTCTCCGGCGACGAGGGCAAGAGGACGACGGCCGGGAAGCAGACCGACTGCAAACCCGCCCCGAAGGCGACCGGCGCTCCCGCCACCGCGCTCCCCAAGCCCGGCCAGATCACGGTCAACGTCTACAACGCGACGCCGCGCAGCGGTCTCGCCAAGACGACCGCGGACGAGCTCAGGAAACGCGGCTTCAAGATCGGCAAGGTGGGGAACGCACCCACCGCCTACGACAAGAAGGTCCCCGGCGCGGGTCTGCTGCTCGGAGCCACGACCGCCACCAAGGGCGCCTTCCCGGTCCTCGGCACCCAACTCAGGGGCGCCACGACCAAGACGGACACCCGGGCCACGGCGGACGTGGACCTGATCATCGGGACCGCCTTCAAGAACCTGTCCCCGAAAACGACGGCGGACGCGGCCCTGGTCGCCCTGACCAGGCCCGCGCCCGTACCGACCGGAAAGTGCTGACGCTCCGGCCGACGCACTCCTGAGGAGCTGCCCGGCGGAGCCGACAGCTCTCCTTACTCGGCGGAGCCGACAGCTCTCCCTACTCGGCGGAGCCGACAGCTCTCCCTACTCGGCGGAGCCGTACATGCGGTCGCCCGCGTCGCCCAGGCCCGGGACGATGTAGCCGTTCTCGTTGAGACGCTCGTCGACCGAGGCCGTCACGACGGTGACGGGGGTGCCCGCGAGCTCCCGCTCCATGACCTCGACGCCCTCCGGGGCGGCGAGGAGCACGACCGCGGTCACGTCGTCCGCGCCGCGCCTGATGAGCTCCTGGATCGCCGCGACCAGCGTGCCGCCGGTCGCCAGCATCGGGTCCAGGACGTACACCTGGCGGCCCGAGAGGTCCTCCGGCATCCGCGTGGCGTAGGTCGACGCCTCCAGCGTCTCCTCGTTGCGGATCATGCCGAGGAAGCCGACCTCGGCGGTCGGGAGCAGCCGGACCATGCCGTCGAGCATGCCGAGCCCGGCACGCAGGATCGGGACGACCAGCGGACGCGGGTACGAGAGCTTCACGCCGGTCGTGGGCGTGACGGGGGTCTCGATGTCGACCTGCTCGGTCCGGACGTCCCTGGTGGCCTCGTAGGCGAGCAGGGTGACCAGCTCGTCGGCGAGCCGACGGAAGGTCGCGGAATCCGTGCGCTTGTCGCGCAGAGTGGTGAGCTTGTGGGCGACCAGAGGGTGGTCGACGACGTGGAGACGCATGACTCAACAGTAGCCCGCCGCGCACAGGCATCGACCACGCCGTTGGGGGAAGGTGGGGGATACAGGGACCCAGCGATGGGGTGGAGTGACCCATGCCCGACCTGGAACGACCGGCCGAGGGAACCGCCGAGAGGGCGGCTCGGAAGCCGGAGCAGGAGACCGACGCGGAGCGCCGCAGGCGACGCGCCCAGTTCCTCCGCGAGCTGAACGAGGCCAAGGCGCTGCGCGAGCGCGTGCAGCCGAGACGCGCGCGGGCCGCCCGGATGCGCCAGCAAATGCGGATGCGGACCTTCCGCTGGTGAGGGGCCCGCCCGCCCCGACCTGCGGCCCTCCCCGGTGCGCCCCCTCAGTGCGCCGGGGTCGCACGCCCGCCCTATGGCGGGGTCGTTCAGACTGATGCACGACGCAAGAGCCGAAGACCTCTCCTGTGGGCGCCGTTTCTGTCACGATGCCGATGGGGCGGGCCATCAGCAGGGCGCCGCCGGATCGTCACACCTCTGATCAGTGGGAGAGAGTCAGGTGTACTTCGCCGCACTGCTCGCGCGCACCGAAGACGGGTGGGAAGCGAGCGACACGGAGCTCGACGACGTGGAGACCCTGTCGGATCTGACCGAGCTCGCTCGCGAGGCCTCGGACGACGACACGGTGATCGTCTACATCGAGCAGGAGGGCGCGTGGTTCGGGATCGTACGGATCGAGGGTGAGGAAGACCCTCGCATCTACGTCTCGGACGGCGCCGCCGCCGCCCGTTCCTCGTACGGGGAGATCCTCACCCGGGAGATCCTCGGCGACGACCTGGACGAGCTCGTCGACGAGCTCGAGTCGCTGGACCTGGACGGCACGGAGGACGGGGAGACGCTCGACGTCGCCCCGGACGAGGACGACGAGGAGACGAGCGTCGCCGCGGAGGCCGTACCGGCCGCTCCGGTCGGCGACCGGCTGATCCTCGCGGACCTCGGCATGTCTCCGGCCGACCTGCTGGCACTCGAAAGCGACGCGCTCTCGGAGATCGCGGACACGCTGGGGGCCGCCGAGGTCCTGGAGGCCGTCCGCTAGTGGCACCCGCTGTACCTGTTCCCGACCCGGCGAGTGGACCCACGAGCGGTCCCGTGAGCGGTGGTCGGGAGTCCGACCCCGTACGGGAACCCGTACAGGAACCCGTCCAGGAACCCGTCCAGGAACCCGTCCGGGACCCCGTCCGGGATCCCTGGCGGGACGCCATGCGGATCGCTCTCGCCGAGGCCGACGCGGCCGTGCCGGCCGGTGACGTACCGGTCGGCGCGGTCGTGCTCGCCCCCGACGGCACGGTGATCGCCCGCGCGCACAACGAGCGTGAGGCGACCGGTGACCCCACCGCGCACGCCGAGGTACTGGCGCTGCGGCGCGCGGCCGCGGTGAGCGGGGAGTGGCGTCTGACGGGCTGCACGCTCGTGGTGACCCTGGAGCCGTGCGTGATGTGCGCGGGCGCGCTCGTCCAGTCGCGGGTCGAGCGGGTGGTGTTCGGCGCGCCGGACGAGAAGGCGGGCGCGACCGGTTCGCTCTGGGACCTCGTGCGGGACCGACGGCTCAACCACCGCCCCGAGGTGATCGAGGGCGTGCTCGGCGAGGAGTGCGCGGAGCTGCTGACGGCCTTCTTCCGCCCCCGCTGAGCTCCCTCCCGACCTGGCCGGGGATACGGATTTCATCGCGGCGGAAGTTTCGGCTAAGCTCTCTCTCGGTAGCGTGTCCGAGCGGCCGAAGGAGCTCGCCTCGAAAGCGAGTGTGGGGAAACTCACCGAGGGTTCAAATCCCTCCGCTACCGCTTCAGAAGGGGCCCGACGCATCAGCGTCGGGCCCCTTCGGCGTACCCCCGCACCGTCGGAAGTACGGGAAAGGCCCCGGCAGCGCTCGGGGCGCGGCCGGGGCCTTCTCCGTAGGACGGGGGGAGCGGCATCGGGGGGACAAGCCACTCCCCCCGATGAGAACCGGTCCTCCAAGTCCTGCGCCGCGTTCAGGGGGGAAGCTCGCGGCGCGGACCCCGCAGTGCGGGCCGGTCCCAGGAGCCCTTCGGATTCCTGCCAGATCCTCCGGGCTCGACATCCATACTGCTCGCCCGTCACCCTTCCGGGGGCGGCAAAAGGCCTCGATCTCCGGGCCCTTGGTCCATAAAGGCTCGGTTAGAGTGGCGCGGTCGTACGGCGGGGGAACTGGGGAGGGCTGGCTCATGGTGCAAGCGAAGAAGATCGCGCTGTACGCGGTGGTGGTCTTTGTGCTGTACACGATCGTCACGTCCCCGGCCCGGGCCGCCGATCTCGTGCAGGTAGGGTTCGAGGGCATTTCCAGCGCCGCCCAGGGTGTCGGCGAGTTCATGACCGAACTCATCAACTAGGAGCCCTTCGTGATCCGCCATCTGGTCCTCTTCAAGCTCAACGACGGGGTCACGCGTGACGAGCCGCGTGTCGTCGCCGGTGTCGAGGCGTTCCGCGCGCTCGGCGACCAGATTCCGGAGCTGAGGTTCTGGGAGTGCGACTGGAACATCACGGACCGGCCGATCGCGTACGACTTCGCCATCAACTCGGCCGTCGAGGACGAGGACGCCCTCCAGCGCTATCTGGAGCACCCCGCGCACCAGGCGGGTGTCGCCCAGTGGCGTGAGTTCGCCACCTGGGTGATAGCGGACTACGCGTTCTAGTCCGTTCCGCGCCGGGGTTCCGACACGTTCGCCCCGCAGGCCCTCCACCGTCGGGGTGGGGGGCCTTTTCCGTCCGTGATTCCGTGCGTGACCTCCCCTTTTTCCGCCAACATGCCCTCAACACGTCAGTATGCGGTGCTTGCACACAGTGGACATGTCTTGTGATGCTATGACCGCTTTTGACGGATGAGTTGACCGTAGGTGACCCGGTCGACCAGCAGGACCAGCCAAAGGGGTGGCGTGAACGTGCCGGCCAGTACAGCGCCTCAAGTCCCGCCCCAGCACGAGGCGGGTGCGGAGACCCCGCGCCCGCGCCCCCAGAGCACCCGGGGCGCCGACACCCGCGCCCTCACCCAGGTGCTCTTCGGACAGCTCAAGAACCTGGAACAGGGCACTCCCGAGCACCACCGGGTGCGCGGCGCCCTCATCGAGGCCAACCTGCCCCTCGTGCGGTACGCGGCGGCCCGCTTCCGCTCCCGCAACGAACCGATGGAGGACGTCGTCCAGGTCGGCACCATCGGCCTGATCAACGCCATCGACCGCTTCGACCCCGACCGGGGCGTGCAGTTCCCGACCTTCGCCATGCCGACGGTCGTCGGCGAGATCAAGCGGTACTTCCGCGACAACGTCCGCACCGTGCACGTGCCCCGTCGGCTGCACGAGCTCTGGGTGCAGGTGAACGGGGCCACCGAGGACCTGACGACCGCTCACGGCCGCACCCCGACGACGGCGGAGATCGCCGAGCGGCTGCGCATCGGCGAGGACGAGGTGCTCGCCTGCATCGAGGCCGGACGCTCGTACCACGCCACCTCCCTGGAGGCCGCGCAGGAGGGCGACGGGCTGCCCGGGCTGCTCGACAGGCTCGGCTACGAGGACCCGGCCCTGGCCGGCGTCGAGCACCGCGACCTCGTCCGGCATCTGCTCGTACAACTGCCCGAGCGGGAGCAGCGGATCCTGATGCTGCGCTACTACAGCAATCTGACCCAGTCCCAGATCAGTCAGGAACTCGGTGTCTCCCAGATGCACGTGTCAAGGCTCCTCGCCCGAAGTTTCGCGCGTCTGAGATCCGCAAACAGGATCGAGGCGTAACCGGAACGGGTAGACCGGTTCGGAGCAGTTCCGCGGCACCCCAAATGCCGTACACCCCTTGTTTCCTGCGGATATGCACCCTCGTCTTGTCGACAAGTCACTACAGCGTGTTGCCGACATGTGACATTCTGCTGGAACCGAGTTTGCCGCAGCCCCGCCGCCGGTATTCAGGTGGTGGCTGCGTTCCTCAGATGGTCGCGGCCACCGCGACCGTCCGCGACCTCAAGGGGGTGGCATGTCCACAGAACTGGGCAGCTCGAAGGTGCTCACGCTCACGCCCGTTCCCGTGCCCACGCAGACGACGGCGCCGACCGCGACCGAGAGCGCGGAGGCCACGCCTCCGCCCCTGGTCGTCACGTCGGGAGCCCTCGACACCCGCACCCTCTCGCGCTCCCTCTTCCTGCGGCTGCGCGCACTCGACACCGAGGGTGTCGCCGCGGACAGCCCGGAGCGGACCTACGTCCGCGACACCCTCATCGAGCTCAACCTCCCCCTCGTGCGCTACGCGGCGGCCCGCTTCCGCTCCCGCAACGAACCGATGGAGGACATCGTCCAGGTCGGCACCATCGGTCTGATCAAGGCGATCGACCGCTTCGACTGCGAACGGGGCGTGGAGTTCCCGACGTTCGCCATGCCGACCGTCGTCGGCGAGATCAAGCGCTTCTTCCGCGACACGTCGTGGTCGGTGCGCGTGCCGCGCCGGCTCCAGGAGCTGCGCCTCGCCCTCACCAAGGCCAGCGACGAGCTCGCCCAGAAGCTGGACCGCTCCCCCACCGTCCCGGAACTCGCCGCCGTGCTCGGAGTCTCGGAGGAGGACGTCGTCGACGGCCTCGCCGTCGGAAACGCCTACACGGCCTCGTCGCTCGACTCGCCCTCGCCCGAGGACGACGGCGGCGAGGGCTCGCTCGCCGACCGCCTCGGCTACGAGGACACGGCGCTCGAAGGCGTCGAGTACCGCGAGTCCCTCAAGCCGCTGCTGGCCAAACTGCCGCCCCGGGAGCGCCAGATCATCATGCTGCGCTTCTTCGCCAACATGACCCAGTCACAGATCGGCGAGGAGGTCGGCATCTCCCAGATGCACGTCTCGCGGCTGCTCACCCGCACCCTCGCCCAGCTCCGTGAGGGCCTCATCGCGGACTGACTTCGCCGAAGGACTCCCTAGGTGACGGTTCGTCAGACAGACTGGCGACCATGAGGCGAAGGAAGCCCGGACTCGTGGTGGTGGCGCTCTGCCTCGGTGGAGCGCTGACCGCCTGTGGCGGCGGAGGAGACGGCGAGGGGTACGCGGCGGTGGGCGCCGGCCCCGCTCCCTCGGGAGCGGGCACCCCCTCGGGAGCGGTCACCCTGGTCCCCCTGGACGACCCCAGCACCGACGAGACCGCCTCCAGCACCTCGTCACCCCCATCGGACCCGGACCTTCCCCCAGCCGCGTCGTCCGGCGCCGCCGACCCCGCACGTACGGATACGGGCACGGGGTCGAGCTCGGGGACGGGCACGGGGTCGAGTTCGGGGACGGGCACCGAATCCGGTACGGGCTCGGGTACGGCTCCGACGACGGCGCCGGGCGGCTCCGGCTCGGGGGGCGTGCCAGGTGGCGGCTCCGGCGGTGGCGCCGGTGGCAGCTCGGGCGGCGGCTCCGGTGGTACGCCTCCGCGTCCCGGTGGCAGCACCGCTCCTCCCCGGCCCCCTTCCGCGCCCCCGCCGAGGCCCGGCACCGGCACACCGGCGCCCGGGCCCACCACCCCCGCCCCCACACCGACGCCCGGGCCCGCCGTGCTCAGCGTCTCCGCGCCCGTCCTCGCGGACGGGGACCGGCGCTGGTGCGAGCGGGTGACCATCACCTTCCGGAACAGCGGCGGCACGGCGGCCCGTACGGGCACCGTCACCTTCGCCACGCACGTCATCGGCGCCCTGGGCGTCGACTGGGCGACGCTCACCTCCACCCAGCCGCTGCCCGCGCCGATCGCCGCCGGGGCGGCGCGTACGGAGACGTACACCGTGTGCGTGGACTCCTGGCGGGTGCCGCTGGGCATGCGGATCGACACCCGGAAGGTCTCCGCCAGCTGGCAGTGAGGGACGGGCTGTCCGGCGGTTACGGGTACCGCACCTCGGTGAGGCGTTTCCGAGAGCTCCCGGAGGCGGGCCCCGTGGCGGGGTCGGCCGCCGCCGTGGAGAGGCGTACGCGGGCCGGGTTCCCACCGCGGTGCGGCCGGGCCGTCGGGGCCGACCCCACGCACAGGGGTGGGCCGGGTCCGCGTGGTGCGGATCCGGCCCACCCGGGGCGTGCGGAGGGTGTGGAGACGGTCAGCCGAGGGCCAGCCAGGCGACGGCCGCCAGGACGACGATCACCGCCACCACTCCCACGATCAGGCCGACCTTCGGTCCGCCCGAGGCGGCCACGGCCTGCGGCTGCTGCCGCTGCGGGGTGCCCTCGTCGACGAAGGCGCGGAACATCTGCGTGTTGCCGGCGGGGTCGTAACCCTCGGGGCCCTGACCCTGAGGGTTCTGGCCCTGGCCGTACGGTGCTTGGGGGTTGTGTGCCATGGGCCAGGACCCTAGCGAAGTCGGGGTGAGGGGCCCAAGCCCGGCTCCCCGGTCCGGATCCGGGGCGGGCTCCGGGGCGGGGCTCGGCGCCCCCGACCCGCCTTTGCCGATTCTTTAGCGCCGTTTGACCGATTTAGTTTGCCTGGAGCAACCATCCATCTCTATGGTTGCCCTAAGCAACAACATCAGTGGGGTGCCCGATGGACAGAGGCAAGCGATACGAGAACCTCGCCCGCCAGGTGGGTGCCATCGGAGCGGTGAAGCGCGGACTCGCGCGGACCCTGCCCGCCGACTGCCCCAGCGGCTCCGCCATCGTCCTCGCCCTGCTCCACCACCACGGCGACATGCGGATGGGCCGGGTGTCCGAACTGATGGCCGTCGACATGTCGGTCAGCAGCCGTCACGTGGCCCACACCGTGGACCGCGGATGGGTCGAGCGACTGCCCGACCCTGCCGACAGGCGCTCACGCATCCTGCACCTGACCGGGGCGGGCGGAGACATGCTCGCCGTCCTCGACCGACGGCTGACCGACATGCTCGCCCGCACGCTCGTGGAGTGGTCCGACGACGACGTCGAACTGCTCACCACCCTGCTCGCCCGACTCCGCGATTCCTTCGGGGACTGCCGGGCCCACCACGCTTGAGAACGAAGGAAGTTGATGGCTACCACCACACCAGAGGCCGGTGTGCGCGGCGGGAGCGCCCAGGAGGGGGACCTCGCCTCCGGCGGCGCCCCGATGACGCACCGGCAGATCATGGAGGCGCTGTCCGGGCTGCTGCTCGGCATGTTCGTCGCCATCCTGTCCTCGACGATCGTCTCCAACGCCCTGCCCCAGATCATCACCGACCTGGGCGGCGGCCAGTCCGCCTACACCTGGGTGGTCACCGCCGCGCTCCTTTCGATGACCGCGACCACCCCCCTCTGGGGCAAGCTCGCGGACCTCTTCTCCAAGAAGCTGCTGGTCCAGATAGCCCTGCTCATCTACGTGGCGGGCTCGGTCGTCGCCGGTCTCTCGCAGAGCACCGGCATGCTCATCGCCTGCCGTGTCGTCCAGGGCATCGGCGTCGGCGGTCTGACCGCCCTCTCCCAGATCATCCTGGCCGCGATGATCGCCCCGCGTGAACGCGGCCGGTACAGCGGCTACCTGGGCGCGACCTTCGCCGTCGCCACCGTCGGCGGTCCGCTGCTCGGCGGCGTCATCACCGACACCGACTGGCTCGGCTGGCGCTGGTGCTTCTACGTGGGTGTGCCGTTCGCGTTCATCGCGCTCGTCGTCCTGCAGAAGACCCTCAAGCTCCCCGTCGTGAAGCGTCAGGTCAAGGTCGACTGGGCCGGTGCCGTCTTCATCAGCGCCGCCGTCTCCCTGCTCCTCATCTGGGTCACCTTCGCGGGCGACAAGTACGACTGGGTGTCCTGGCAGACGGCCGTGATGGTGCTGGGCGCGATCGCCCTCGGCGGGATCTTCGTCCTCGTCGAGTCGAAGGCGAGCGAGCCGATCATCCCGCTCCGCCTCTTCCGCAACCGCACGATCACCCTCGCCTCGCTCGCCTCGCTCTTCGTGGGTGTCGCGATGTTCGCCGGCACGGTCTTCTTCAGCCAGTATTTCCAGCTGGCGCGGAACGAGTCGCCGACGATGTCCGGCGTCCTCACCATCCCGATGATCGTGGGTCTGTTCGTCTCCTCCACCGTCTCCGGCCTGGTCATCACCAAGACCGGCAGGTGGAAGGCGTGGCTGGTCAGCGGCGGCGCCTTCGCCGCGGGCGGGCTCGGTCTACTCGGCACGATCCGCTACGACACGACGTACTGGCACATCGCGATCTTCATGGCGGTCCTCGGCCTGGGCCTCGGCATGATGATGCAGAACCTGGTGCTCTGCACCCAGAACCAGGTGGCCCCGGCCGACCTCGGCTCCGCCTCCTCCGTCGTCACCTTCTTCCGCTCCCTGGGCGGTGCGATCGGTGTCTCCGCGCTCGGCGCGGTCATGGCCCACCGGGTCACGGACTACGTCAAGGAGGGGCTGACCGAGCTCGGTCCGAAGGCCGCGGGCGCCCTGGGCCAGGGCGGCTCGGGCGGTGGCATCCCCGACATGGACAAGCTGCCGGCCCCGATCCGCACGGTCATGGAGGACGCGTACGGCCACGGTGTCGCGGACGTCTTCCTCTACTCGGCGCCGTTCGCACTGCTGGCCTTCGTGGTGACCCTGTTCATCAAGGAAGTAGCCCTGAAGAGCAACTCCGGCCCGGCGAAGGGATCGACGAAGGGATCGGCGAAGGCCTCGGACTCCGAGGCGAGCTGACCACATGACTCCCGGCCGCGCTTCGAGCGGAGGCGCGGCCGGGCGCGGTACGGAGCGGCGGGCAGGGGACGGCCCGCCGCTCCGTCATGTTCCGGGAGCGGCTCCGGAGCTTTCATCGGGACTGGCGCCGGAGCCTTCTCCGGGAGGGGCGACCGGGCCGGGGCCGGGGCCGGACTCCCGGGCCACCATGGCGTCGATGCCGGCGACCAGGACGTCCAGGGCGTAGGCGAAGTCGCGGTCCCAGATCTCGCTGACGCTGCCGTGCGAGGCCCGCTCGTCGAGGATCTCCGCCATCGGTTCGAGGGCCTCCACGAACGCCGGGTCGTTGCGGAAGGCCTTCATCGACTCCCCGTAGAAGTCGTCCTGCGACATGCCGGCCTCCGCCGCACGGCGCTCGAACTGCGACTCGATCGTCCCGTAGCCGTACACGAACTGGAAGATCGCCGACATCGCGCTGGGCAGACGGTCCATCGGCAGGCCGGTGTCCGCGATCGCCTCCTGGATCTTGCGGCCCACGGCGATCGCGTGCGGGCCGATGTTCAGGTACTGCCCGGCGCTCGGTGACATCCACGGGTGGCGGACCAGCATCCGGCGGTAGTCCAGGGCGAGGACCCGGATCCGCTCCCGCCAGTCGCCGGCGGCGTCGACCGCGTCGAGGTCGATCTCCCCGTAGACGGTGTCCACGCCGTACTCGATGATGTCGTCCTTGGTGTCCACGTACCAGTACAGGGACATCGCGGTGACGTTCAGCTCGGCCGCGAGCTTGCGCATCGACAGCTTGGCGAGGCCCTCCTCGTCGAGCATCCGGATCGCGGCGGCCACGATCCGGTCCCGGTCGAGCCCCGAGGGCCCCCCGCCGCTGCGGGGAGCCCTCACTTCCAGCCAGACGCTGGAACGCGCCGGGTTCCTGGCCCGGTCTGCTGCCTTGACCATCGCGTTCCTCCGTCTGTCAGCGGTACGGCTCCAATGCTATGCAGCCACCCCTGTCCGCTCCTGCCGCTGCCGGTCCCGCTGCTCCGTCCGCTCGGCCCGCTTGAGCAGCGCAGCCGCGACCAGGCCGCCGGCGAAGACGGCGATCGCGCCGACCAGCTGGCTGGTCTGGAGACCGGAGGCGAACGCGTCGGAGATCTGCTGCCGCTCGGCCTCGCCGTCGGCGGCGGCCAGGGCGGCCGGGAGCGAGGTCGCCGTGACGGCGACGAGCGCGGCGAAGCGGGCGTTGAGGACGGCTCCGAGGACGGCGACACCGAGGCCGTTGCCGAACTCGGCGAGCGTGCCGTTGATCCCGGCGCCCACGCCGGCCTTCTCCGGCGGGATGGCGCTCATGATCGCGTTGGCCATGGCCGGGGAGGAGACGGCGATGCCGCCGCCCATCAGGACCAGGCCGAGCAGCATGCCCGCGTAGCTGCCGTCGGTGCCGCCGCCGAGCAGCGAGATCGAGGTGAGGCCGCCGGCCACCAGGGTCATGCCGAGGACGACGGTGGGCGGGGTGCCCAGCTTCATGACGATCCTCGGGCCGATGCCGGTCAGGTTGAGGCCGACGATCGTGAGCGCGAGCGGCGCCATCCGCAGACCCGCCTCGAGCGGCTCGTAGCCGAGCACGAACTGCAGGTGCTGGGTGAGCAGGAAGAGCGAGCCGCCCATGCCGAACACGACCAGGATCGAGCCGCCGATGGCACCGATGAACTTCTGGTTCCGGAAGAAGTGCATGTCGAGCATCGGGAACGGGGTGTGCAGCTCCCACAGCGCGAACGCGCCGAGACCCAGCACACCGATCGCGGCCGGGACCAGCACCTCGGCGGAGATCCAGCCGTGCTCCGGGCCGCTGATGATCGCGTACACGACGGCGGTCATGCCGATGGTGGAGAGCAGCGCGCCGAGCAGGTCGGGGCGGTCGCCCTGCGGGTTCTTGGACTCCGGTACGAGCTTGAGGACGGCGACGAGGCCCACGAGCGCGACCGGGATGTTGATCAGGAAGATCATTCCCCACCAGAAGTGGTTCAGGATCACGCCGCCGATCAGCGGGCCGCCGGCGAAGCCGAGGGAGGCGACGGTGGACCAGAGCGCGATGGCCTTGACCCGCTCCGAGTCGTCGAAGATCTGCATGACGACGGCGAGGGTGGTGGTCATGAGGAGCGCGCCGCCGACGCCCATGCCCGCGCGGGCGGCGATCAGCTGGGTGGTGGAGTCGGCGAGTCCGGCGGCGAGCGAGCCGAGGCCGAAGAGCGCGAGACCGACGGCGAGCAGCTTCTTGCGGCCGTAGCGGTCGGCGGCGTTGCCGGCGGTGAGCAGCAGGCCGGACTGGACGAGCGAGTACGCGTTGATCATCCACTGGATGTCGGTGGTGGTCGCGTGGAGTTCCGAGGTCAGCGAGGGGATGGCGACGCTGAGCACGGTGTTGTCGAGCAGCACGGTGAGCTGGGCGAGGCAGATGACGCCGAGGATCAGCCAGCGCTGCGGGTGACCGCCTGGGGCGGTCTGTTCGGTCGCGGCGGTCGTCGCCGTCATGAGCAGGACTCCTTGTACGGTGTACGGGGCTAGGTCTCGTACACCGTACAAGGGCTCTCGTACGCTGTATAGCGATTTCCGGGTGCCGGGGGGCGGGGCTGCCGGGGGCGGGCCTACCGGAGGCGGGCCTACCCGGGAGCGGGCCTGCCCGGGAGCGGGTCTGCCCGGGGGCGGGCCTACTTCTCCTCGGTCAGGTCGTAGAAGGTGGCGCTGCCGACCGTGACCTTCTCGAAGGTCTCCGAGACCCAGGTGGAGATCTCCGAATCGCCACCGGGACCACCGCCGCCGCCCATCCGGCCGCCGCCATCCTCACCGCCCGCACCACCGCCGCTCGCGCCGCTGCCGATGAAGTAGTGGATCTTCCCCTCGGCGACGTACTGCTTGAACTGCGCGAGCGTCGGGGACGGGTCGCTGCCGTTGAAGCCGCCGATCGCCATGACCGGTTTCTCCGTGGCGAGCTGGTAGCTGGCCGCGTTCTGGGCGCCGACCGTGGCCGCGACCCAGGTGTACGCGTCGGCGTCCGCGAGGAGCGCGCTCTTCGCCTCCGTACTGACGCTGGCGCCGTTGAGCAGCCCGCCCATGCCACCGCCGCCACCGCCACCCGGGCCTTCGCCCCGGGGCATGCCCTGCGGAGGAGTGCCGCCGGGGCCGCCAGGCGTCTGGCCCTGGGCCTGGGCCTGGCCTTGGCCCTGGGCTTGGCCTTGGCCCTGGCCTTGGGCGCCACCGGGCATCTGGCCGCCCGTACCGCCGGGGCCGCCGCGCTGGCCTCCCTGTGCGCCGGGCATCTGGCCGCCTTGACCGCCTTGGCCGTTGGGGAACGCTCCCCCGCCCTCGATCATCCTCATCATCCCGCCGCCGCCGGGCCCTCGGCCGCCCATCGCGCCGCCCTCCGGGCCCGCCGTCACGATCGAGCCCCGGTGTCCGGCGTCCACGGTCGCCAGGGTGTACGCGAACGGCCCCGCGAGGCCCGCCGCCAGGCCGAGGCCCGCGACCCCGAGTCCGAGCCGCCGGTCCACCCGGCCCGCGCCCAGCAGCCCGAGCGCGGCGACCGCACCCGCGACCAGGACCGTCCAGCGCAGCCACGGCAGCCACTCCGGCGTGCGTCCGAGGAGCGTCCAGCCCCAGTACGCCGTCACAGCCACCGCCACCGCGAGGGTCGCCGAGGCGATCCACCGGGTCCGTTCCTCCCAGAGCACCGCCGCTCCCATGCCGACGAGCGCCGCGAGGTAGGGGGCCAGTGCCACCGTGTAGTACTCGTGGAAGATGCCGGCCATGAAGCTGAACACGGCGAGCGTGATCAGCAGCGAACCGCCCCACACCAGGAACGCGGAGCGTGCCGTGTCCGTCCGCGGTGCCCGCCAGGTGACGACGAGCCCCGCGACGAGCAGGATCAGCGCGGCCGGGAGCAGCCAGGAGACCTGGCCGCCGACGGAGTCGTTGAACATCCGGCCGATGCCGGTCTCGCCCCACCGGCCACCACCGCCACCACCGCCACCGCCTCCTCCGCCGACGCTGCCGGTCTCGTCGCCGTTGATGCGGCCGAGGCCGTTGTAGCCGAAGGTCAGCTCCAGGAAACTGTTGTTCTGCGAGCCTCCGACGTACGGGCGGGAGGACGCCGGCCACAGCTCGACCAGCGCCACCCACCAGCCCGCCGACACCAGCATCGCGAGCCCCGCGAGGGCCAGTCGGCCGATCCGGCGGCCGACGCCGCCCGGTGCGCACACCCCGTAGACGAGGGCGAGCGGCGGCAGGATCAGGAAGGCCTGGAGGGTCTTCGCGAGGAACGCGAACCCGAAGGCCACCCCGGCCCACACCAGCCACTTCGTCGCGCCCCGGTCCGACTCCAGGGCACGCAGCACGCAGTACACGGCGACCGTCATGAGCAGGGCGAGCAGCGCGTCCGGGTTGTTGAAGCGGAACATCAGCGCGGCGACGGGCGTGAGCGCCAGGACCACGCCCGCGATCAGGCCCGCGCCCGCGCCGAACCGGCGCCGTACGGCCGCGTAGAGCACGGCGACGGTGGCCACGCCCATGAGCACCTCGGGCACGAGGATCTGCCAGGAGCCGAGGCCGAAGAGGCGGACGGAGAGGGCCATCGGCCAGAGGGCGGCCGGGGGCTTGTCGACGGTGATGGCGTTGGCCGCGTCGAGCGAGCCGAAGAAGAAGGCCTTCCAGCTCTCGCCGCCCGCCTGGACGGCGGCGGAGTAGAAGGAGTTGGCGTAGCCGGAGGCGCTCAGGTTCCAGAGGTACAGGACGGCGGTCACGGCGAGCAGTCCGAGGAAGGCGGGCCGGACCCAGGGGGCGTCCTCGGCGCGTCCGCGCCAGAGGCGGGCGAGCCGTCCGGCGCCGGGCACGGCGGCGTGTGCCGCGCCGGAGCCGGGCCCGCCCGCGGGGGCCGCCAGCGGAGTCGAAGTCATCGGTCGTTCCTTGGGGTGGGTCGCTCGGGGAAGACCCAGAGCCGGAAGAGGAGGAAGCGCAGGACGGTCGCGGCGAGGTTGGCGACGACCAGGACGGCGAGCTCGGTGGAGTGCGCCGGGGCGCCGGTGGCGGCACCGAGGGCGGTGAGCGAGCCGCTGGTCAGGGCCAGGCCGATGGCGAAGACCACGAGTCCCTGCGCCTGGTGGCGGACGGCCCGGTCCCGGCCCCGTACCCCGAAGGTGAGGCGCCGGTTGGCCGCCGTGTTGGCGACGGCGGAGACGAGGAGCGCGGCGGCGTTGGCGAACTGGGCGCCGAGGCCGAGCCGGAAGAGCGAGTACAGAGCGAGGTAGAAGAGCGTGGACAGCACCCCGACCACGCAGAAGCCGACCAGCTGACGGGCGAGTCCGCCCGGTACGCCGCTGAGTTCGCGGTCCCGGGGGTCGTCACCGAAGGGCCTGGCGAGCCGGTCGAGGGGCAACGAGCCCGTCGCGAGGGCCCGCCCCACCCGCCAGACGCCCTTCAGGTCGTCGGTGGCGGTGCTGACGATGTGCACGGTCGAGTCGGGGTCGTCGACCCAGTCGACCGGTACCTCGTGGATGCGGAGCCCGGCGCGCTCGGCCAGGACGAGCAGCTCGGTGTCGAAGAACCAGCCGGTGTCCTCCACCATCGGGAGCAGCCGCTCGGCGACGTCCCGCCGGATCGCCTTGAACCCGCACTGCGCGTCGGAGAACCGCGCGGCGAGCGAGCCGCGCAGGATCAGGTTGTAGGCCCGGGAGATGAACTCCCGCTTCGGCCCGCGCACCACCCGCGAGGAGCGGGCGAGCCGGGAGCCGATCGCCAGGTCGGAGTGGCCGGAGATGAGCGGCGCGACCAACGGGAGCAGGGCGTTCAGGTCGGTGGACAGGTCGACGTCCATGTAGGCGAGGACGGGCGCGTCCGAGCCCGACCACACCGTCCGCAGCGCCCGGCCGCGCCCCTTCTGCTCCAGCCGTACGGAGCGCACCTCGGGCACGTCGGCGGCGAGTCCCGCGGCGACGTCGGGGGTGGTGTCGGTGGAGGCGTTGTCGGCGACGGTGATCCGGAAGCCGTACGGGAAGGTGCGGGCGAGGTGCTCGTGGAGCCGGCGGACGCACGGCTCCAGGTCCTTCTCCTCGTTGTAGACGGGGATCACCACGTCCAGGACGGGCCGTCCCGCGATGTTCACCGGCAGGTGTTCCCGGGCGGGGAGGGCGCCGGAGGTGGGCCCCGCGATCGTTGGGGTTCGCATGCCCACGACCCTCGCCGGGGCCGCTGTCACGGCTGTGTGATGAGCCTGTGCCCTGCCTGTGAGTGGGCGGCGTGCGGCAGCCGGACGGCGAACACCGTCCGGCCCGGGGTGCTTTCGACGGTCACCCCGCCCCCGTGCGCGAGCACGACCGCCCGGACGATGGCGAGCCCGAGGCCGGTGGATCCGGCGTTGCGGGAGCGGGAGGCGTCGCCGCGCGCGAACCGCTCGAAGACGGAGGGCAGGAGGGCGGGCGGGATGCCGGGCCCGTCGTCCTCGATCTCGACGATCACCGCGTCGGGTTCCGTCCGGACCCGGGCGGTGATCCCGGTCCCGGGCGGGGTGTGCGTACGGGCGTTGCCGAGGAGGTTGACCAGTACCTGCTGGATCCGCGCGCCGTCGGCCCGTACGGGCGTCCCGCCGTCCTCGGGCAGCTCCAGGCTCCAGCGGTGGCCGGGTCCGGCGGCGCGGGCGTCGCTCACGGCGTCCACGACGAGGGGGACCAGGTCGGTGCTCTCGTACGAGAGGGGGCGTCCGGCGTCGAGCCGGGCGAGCAGCAGGAGGTCCTCCACCAGGCCCGTCATCCGGGTCGCCTCGGACTCGATCCGGCCGAGCGCGTGCCGGGTGTCGGGACCGCACTCCTCCCCGCCGCGCCGGGTCAGCTCCGCGTACCCCCGGATCGAGGCGAGCGGGGTGCGCAGTTCGTGGCTGGCGTCGGCGACGAACTGCCGGACCCGGGTCTCGCTCTGCTGGCGCGCGTCGAGGGCCGAGTGGACGTGGTCGAGCATCCGGTTGATGGCGGCGCCGACCTGGCCGACCTCGGTCCTCGGGTCGGCCTCCGTCTCCGGGACCCGCTGATGGAGCGCCACCTCCCCACTGTGCAGCGGCAGCCGGGCGACCTGCCGCGCGGTGACGGCGACCCGTCGCAGCGGTCGCAGGGCCACCCGGACGAGCACGGTTCCGGCGAGCGAGGCCGCGAAGAGCCCGGCGCCGGTGACGCTCAGCTCCACCAGGACGAGGGTGGAGAGGGCGTTCTCGACCTCGGTGAGCGGGATGCCGGTGAGGAAGGTGCCGTGGCTGCCCTCCGCGTACGCGACCCGGTAGGTGCCGAGGCCGCCGGGCAGGTCGACGGTGTGCGGCCGCCCGTCACGCGGGACGGCGGCGAGCGCGGCCCGCTGGGCGCCGTCGAGCGTCTTGATCCGGAACCTCTGCCCGTACCCCCCGCTGTCCTCGGCCTCCGCCGAGTAGCCGGCCGTGGTGACCACACCGTCCGTGAGGACCGCGCCGAGCGTGCCCCTCGGGACGCTGGGGCCCACGACGAACCCGAGCGGGTCCTTGCCGCCCCGGTCCGGCTCGGGCACGACGCCCATGACGGGCGGCGGGCCCGCGGCCCGGTTGGAGACCGCGCGGACCTCGCCGTCGGCCTGGTCGTACAGGTACGAGCGGAACGCGATCGTCGTGACCGTGCCGATGACCGCCGCGACGACCGCGATCAGCGTGACCGCCGAGACGACGAGACGGGTCCGCAGCGACCACGGCCGTCGCCCTGCGCCTCGGAGCACGGGCCGCTACTCCCCCGGCTTGATGAGGTAACCGGCCCCGCGCCGGGTGTGGATCATCGGGGCGCGCCCCGCGTCGATCTTCCGGCGGAGGTACGAGATGTAGAGCTCGACGACATTGGCCTGTCCGCCGAAGTCGTACGACCAGACCCGGTCGAGGATCTGCGCCTTGCTGAGCACCCGGCGCGGATTGCGCATCAGATAGCGAAGCAGCTCGAACTCGGTCGCCGTGAGGTGGATGGACACCCCGCCCCGGGTGACCTCGTGACTGTCCTCGTCGAGGGTCAGGTCCCCGACGACGAGCAGCGACTCGCTGCGCGCCATCGCCGCCCCCGACCTGCGGATGAGCCCGCGCAGCCGGGCCACCACCTCCTCCAGGCTGAAGGGCTTGGTGACGTAGTCGTCGCCACCCGCCGTGAGCCCGGCGATCCGGTCCTCGACGGCGTCCTTCGCCGTCAGGAAGAGGACCGGTACGTCGGGCAGCTCACGCCGGATCCGGCCGAGCAGGCTCAGCCCGTCGACGTCGGGCAGCATGATGTCGAGGATGACGACGTCGGGCCGGAACTCACGCGTGGAGCGCAGGGCGGCGGCCCCGTCCCCGGCGCTGCGCACCTGCCAGCCCTCGTAGCGCAGGGCCATGGAGAGCAGCTCGGCGAGCGAGGCCTCGTCGTCGACGACGAGGACACGGACGGCGGTGCCGTCGGCACGGAGCATGTCGGCGTGGGTGCCGGGACGGCGTGTGGTGACGGTCATGGAACCCACGCTGTCGGCCACCGCTGAGAGGCCTCTTTCCCTTTCCTGTGAATTCCCTGAGAAAGGGCTCAGCGGCGGAGAAGGGGCTCAGCGGTCCAGGGGCGGTTTCACGTGAAACAACGCCGTCGCGTTCCCGTACAGGACGCCCCTGAGCCAGTCGTCCCCGAGCCCGAGGCGTTCGAGGGCGTGGAGCTGGTGCGCGTACGGATACGGGATGTTCGGGAAGTCGGTGCCGAGAAGGATCCGGTCGCCGAGCTCCACGAGCCGCTTGAGCTCCGCCTCGGGGAAGGGCGCGAGCCGCTCGCCGAAGTCGGTGAAGGCCATGGTGGTGTCGAGGTGGACGCCCTCGTACCGCTGGGCCAGGTCGAGGAAGTCCGCGTACTCGGGCATCCCCATGTGGGCGACGATCACCCGCAGCCGGGGGTGGCGGGCGAGCAGCCGCCCCATGGGCCCGGGGCCGGTGAAGTTCCCCGGGCTGGGCCCGGAGCCGCAGTGGACGACGACGGGGGTGCCACGGTCGGCGAGAGCCCCCCAGGCGGCGTGCAGCCGGGCGTCGGTCGGGTCGAAGCCACCCACCTGGAGGTGCACCTTGAAGACGCGGGCGCCGGCGTCGAGCGCCCCGCGGACGTACCGCTCGACGCCCGGCTCGGGGAAGAGGGTCGCGGTGTGCAGACAGTCGGGGGTACGGGCGGCGAAATCGGCGGACCAGGAGTTCAGCCAGGCGGCCATGCCGGGCTTGTGCGGGTAGAGCATCGCGGTGAAGGCGACCACCCCGAAACCGCGCAGGAGGGCGACCCGGCGCTCCTCCTCCTCGCGGTAGGTGATGGGCCACTCCACCCCGGTCAGCGGACCGACGGCGTCGAAGTAGGCCCAGACCTTGTCGAGGACGTTCTGCGGCATGAAGTGGGTGTGCACGTCGACCAGACCGGGAATCCCGAGCCGCGTGACGAGGGCCCGGATGTCGTCACCCTCGCCGCCGGCGCCGCTCTCGCTACGCACGCTCAAAGCTGTAACTCCGCTCGACCTTGCCGATGTGGACGCTGTAGCTGTCGTACCAGTGCTTCCGCCCGTGTGCCTTGGCCGCCTGGTGCGCGGTGTCGAGCCGCCAGGCGTCGAGGGACTCCAGATCGCGGAAGTAGGCGACGGTGATGCCGATGCCACCGGGGGTGCGGGCGGCCTCGTATCCGAGGAAGCCGGGGATCTCGGCGACGCGCTCCTGCATGTCGGTGGCCGTCTCGGCGTAGCCCTCGGGCGCGTCCGGGCGGACGGAGGTGAACACAGCGGTGTAGTAGGGCGGTTCGAGGTCCGCCACCAGCTTGGGGGTCATGCGATCACCCTCGCCGGGCCGGGGCGGGGCTGTCCACGGCGCCCGGGCAAAGGGATCCAAGACTTTACGAAGCGACGGCGACCACCCGGAAGGAAACTCGTTCGCGCCGGAGTCGACGCCGACCGGTCACAAGGCCTCTCCCCGCGCGTCGACGTCGACGACGACCGGTCAGAAGAGCTCTCCCTGGGCGGTCGGGTCGGCGGCAGCCGTCACCGCCGGTGTCACCGGCGCGGAGAAGGCGGCCTCCCCCTCCCCGGCGCCCTGGAGCACCCAGCCGCCCATCAGCCGGGTGTCGAGGGCGAGACAGCGGCCAGTGGGGTCGAGGAGGTGCAGATCGGGCCCGGCGGCGGCGAGCAGGCGTCCGGTGACGACGCCCCCGTCGACCAGTTCGGAGACCGTGCCGTCGAGCGGCGGCAGCCCGTCGAGCCCGAAGGCCTCGGCGTGGTCGCGCGGGACGAACTCCAACGGCTCCAGCGTCTCCGTCCAGCCGCCGACCTCCCGTGCGCGCCGGTGCAGTTCCCCGATCTCCCCGGCCCGGTCCCGGACGGCCGGCAGGGCGTGCCGGGCGGCCCGCTTCCGCTCGTACGCCACCCGGTCCGGCACCCCCAGCGCCTGCCGGAGCACCTCCTCGGTCCGCCGGGCGGCCATCAGAGGCCCCCGCCCGAGCCAGCTGAACGTGACGGCGCCCTGTTCGAGGAGCCGGGCCTCACCCCGGGCCTCGGCGGTGATCCCCACCTTGGTCATGCCGGGCCCGAACCAAGCCAGGTAGACGCGGTAGGGCTGCGGATCGTCGAGGAAGGTGTCGGCGGCGACCGAGTGGGCCCGGTCGAGCCGCGCGCACTCCGGGCACCGGCCACCGGTGGCCCGGCCGGGCACCACGGCCTCCACCGGGCAGGGATTGTCCCGCGCGCCGGGGCAACGCCGCTCCCCCGCGGCCCGGAAGGCGAGCGCCTGCCCGTACCCGAGGGCGCTGACCCTCCCGCCGCGCCAGCGCAGCCCCGGCACTCCGCCGCTCCAGGTGATCCCCCGGCACCGCCACTCCACGCCCGCTCCTCCTCCGTGCGAACTCCCCGACTCCCCGCCCCCCAGTCTCCGCCACTTCCGCCCGGCCACGCCCCCGCCCCGGAACCACCACCGGGGCGGCCCCGTCAGGCCCCCTCAGGCACCCCCCTCAGCCACTCCCCCAGGCGCACTCCCCCTCACGCACCCCTGCGGCACTCCCGCCAGGCACTCCCCTCCGACGCCTCAGGGCAGGACGTAGATCCGTGCCCCGTCCGCGTCCGGCCCCCCGACCTCCCGCATGCAGCCGCGTTCGACGAGGAGGCGTACGCAGTCCCGGACCCGCTCGCGGGAGAGACCGGTGCGCCGGGTGACGTCCTGGGCCCGGTAGCGGACACCACCCCGGACCAGGGCCGGGGCGAGGCAGGTGGCGACCACCCACACGTCCCCGGTGAGGGCCCAGGACTCCACGAGCTCCTGCGGGGTGAGCGCGACGACGGCACCGGTGCGCTGGCGGGGCACGGCGAGCCGCTCAAGGGATTCGGCGACCCTTGAGAGACTCCGCCGCGTCTCGCGGAGCAGCTCCGCGTACTCGGTGTGCTCGGCGTACCCGGCGGCGCCCTCGTCGAACTGCCCGTCGAGCCGTACGAGGACGTCGACGAGCTCCGGCGGCAGGACGAACCCGGTGTGCACCGGGGAGGGTTCGAGCCCGTACCCGCCGTACCGCTGGATCGCCGCTATGACCTCGGCCGTCCATGCCCGGAAGGGCCCGGCCTCCGGCTTCCGGCACGCCCCGACGAGCTGGACGAGCCCCTGCAGACTCACCATCCGCGTCGACGCCCTGATCCCGCACCGGCCGGGGAACTCCCCGTCCCCGGTGAGCTCCCGGGCCGACGTCAGGCACGTGTCGGGCAGCACCACCGTCCGCAGCGCCTCCCGCGTCCCCGCGTATCCGAGCCGCTTCGCCACGTCCACGACGGGGAACCAGTGGGTCCCGTCGGGCGCGGTCAGCCGCCGCAGGGGCGCGCCGGTCGCGGCGTACACCAAGTCATCGATGTCGATCGCGTCCATCGATCATCACCTCCGCCACGCAAGCTAGGACGAAGGCATATTCAACTGACATGCAAATCAGACAGGTTCACCCAAAAGGGGAGGGGTTCCCGGGAAAATACCGGGAACCCCTCCCCTCGGCGCACTGCCTACTTGGCGACGAACTGCGTCAGGATCGCCTGCACCTCGTAGATGTCGACGCCCTTGGTGAAGGTCTTCTGCACGGGCAGCTGGCTGCCCGAGATCCAGATCTTCAGCTCGGCGTCGAGGTCGAAGGTGCCGGCGGTCTCGACGGCGAAGTGCGTGATGCTGCGGTACGGGATCGAGTGGTACTCGACCTTCTTGCCGGTGATCCCCTGCTTGTCGACCAGCACGAGACGCCGGTCGGTGAAGAAGATCGTGTCGCGGATCAGCAGGTACGCGGCGTGCACCTGCTCCCCCGGCCCGAGCAGCCGCGCGTAGTCCTGCTGCGCCTGCGCCGGATCGATCGCGTGCGCGTTCCCGAAGAGCGCCATGCCCCAACCCCCACATTCGAGATGAAAGAACGATCATCCGACCCTAACTCCCCACCCCGGGAAGCCGAAGGCCCCGACCTCCCGAGGAGGCCGGGGCCCGTACGCCCGCGTTGATGTCACCCGCTGATGCCAGAGGCCCCCTGGACGATGTCCAGGGGGCCTTTGATCTGTGTGCACTCGGCAGGATTCGAACCTGCAACCTTCTGATCCGTAGTCAGATGCTCTATCCGTTAAGCTACGAGTGCTTGTTCTTTTTTCTTGCCTTCGCTCCCCGGCCTTTCGACCCGCTCGCGGCGACAGGAAGAACATTACATGACTGCCGCCGTCATGTGAAATCCGATTACCCCACCCCTTGTGACCTGCGAAAACGCCGTGTGAGAGCCGGCGGGCCCGGTCGGCGCGAGGGGCCCGGAACGGCCGAAGCCCCGGCCTTGGAGGCCGGGGCTTCGGTAGGGGCGGAGGCGGAGGGATTTGAACCCTCGATGGGCTTTAAAACCCAAACCGCATTAGCAGTGCGGCGCCATAGACCGGACTAGGCGACGCCTCCATGCACCTCGCGCATGCGCGGTTGGTGCGTGCAGATGATGACACAGACGAACCGGGTGTCACCAATCGATTCTCACCGTACTAGTCCTCCGGGGTCGAGGGCAAAGCCCCGGACCCCCGTCGTGCCGTCCGCGGGAGCGATCCCGGCCGGCCGCGGGAACCCCTCCGCCGAGAACGATCCCTGCCCACCCGAGCCGCCCACCCTGAGCCGCCCCACCCGAGCCGCCCCGCACGCTCGGGAACGGCCGGGGCCGCCCACCCCGAGCCGCCCCGCACGCTCGGGAACGGCCGGGGCCGGCCGCGCCCGCCCGGGTCCGCGCCCGCCCGGCGCACCCCGCTTGCGCAACGCCCGGACGCCCGGAGCGTTAGACGGGGGCGGGGGCACGCCGTGCACCCGCCCCCGCTATCCGCCCCGTCGTACACCCCCGTTTCCTGGAGATCCGCATGCTGCGCCACCTCGCCCTCGCCACCCTGGCCACCACCGCCGTCGGCACCGCCGGATTCGGCCCTCTGCCGCTGCCCCTGTTCTCGTCGCCCGACACGCTGACGGTGACCGTCGCCGAGAGCGGCTACCCGAACGCCGACGGCACCTTCGAGCTGACGTGCGACAGCCGGGCCGGCGGCAACCACCCGGCCCGCGAGGACGCCTGCGAGCGCCTCGAACAGCTCGCGCGGGCGGGCGCGGACCCGTTCGGGCCCGTGCCCGCCGACCAGCTCTGCACGCAGGTCTACGGCGGGCCCGCCGTCGCGCACGTCACCGGCACCTGGCGGGGCCGTACCGTCGACGCCCGCTTCTCCCGGGCCGACGGCTGTGAGATCGACCGATGGGAGAACCTGGAGCCCGTCCTTCCCCTTGTCAGGGGATGAAGCAGGGGTCACCCCCGGAGGCTCCCTTAGACTCCCCTCAGTGACAGGCTGCGGCCCGAGGGGCAAGATGGGCCGCCGACCGTTGGGCAGGCACGTGCAGTGCGTCAGGGAGGAAGCGTCGTCGTGAGCAGCAGGCCATCCCGAGGCGCTGCTCGCCTCGCAGCCATACTCGATGCCCTCCCCGACGGCCTCGTGCTCGTCAACTGCAACGGGACGGTCGTCAACGCCAACACGATCGCTCTCGGCATGTTCGAGACCCCGGGCACCGCGCTCGTCGGGCGCGGTCTGCTCGACCTGCTGCCGGACTTCGACTCCCGGCTCATCCCCGGCTCCATGCGCCGCCCCGAGGGCACCGACGAGCGGGGCCGTACCAAGCCGACCCGGATGATGGCCCGCCGCACGGACGGCAGCGAGTTCCCCGTCGAGGTGACCAGCGCCAGCCTGGAGGACGGCCGCGAGGCCTACGACTCGTACGGCGGCTACACCGGCGACGAGCTGCTCATGCTGGTCGTACGGGACCTCACCGGCACCCTCGACACCGAGGCCGAACTCGCCCGCTCGCAGCGGCAGACCGAGATGATCCTGCGCGCCGCCTCCGAGGGCGTCGTCGGCACGGACACCGACGGCCGGGTCGTCCTGGTCAACCCCGCCGCCGCGCAGATCCTCGGCTACCGCGCCGGCGAACTCGGCGGCCAGGAGCTGCACCCGCTGGTCCTCGCCAAGCGGGCCGACGGCGAACCCTTCCCGTACGAGGAGTCGGCGCTCGCCGACACCCTCAAGTCCGGCCGCAAGCACCGCGTCCGCGGGCAGGTCCTGTGGGCGAAGAAGGGCCACCGGGTGCCGGTCGACCTGACGACCGCTCCGGTCCGCGACGGCGACCAGCTCGTCGGCGCGGTCATGACCTTCACCGACCGCAGGCCGTACGAGCAGCTCGAAGAGCAGCACGCCGCCGAACTCGCCGAGCTCACGGAGCGGAACGCCACGGAACTCGCCGACCGCGCCGAGCGGAACGCGGCGGAACGGGAGGCCCAGCAGGAGCTGTACGCCTCCCTCGCCGCCCGGCACGAGCAGCTCACGGCCGTCCTCGCCGAGTCCCTGCGCGGCCCCCTGGAGGAGCTGCGCACCCAGCTGGGCGCCCTCGCCGCCGACGACGCCGGACAGCTCTGGCCCGAGGCCAACCAGGTCCTGCACCACCTCGCCGCCGGGTACGCCCGGATGACGGCGCTCGTCGACAACGTCCTGGGCTACCAGCGCCTGGACGCGGGCACGGAGGAGCTGGACCGGCGCGTCGCGCTCCTCGACGGGGTCGTGACGGCGGGCATCGACGGAGCCGTCGAGCTGATCGGGCCCGGTCGCGCCCAGTTCGCCGTGCACGCGCCGCCCATCGAGGCCGAGGTCGACGCGGCCCGGCTCGCGACGGCGCTCGCCCATCTCGTCGCGGACGTCGCCGGGGTCGACGCGACCGGCAAGAACCGGACCAACGCCCAGGGCGCCGTGGCGTCCGACTCCACGATCGTCGTCGCGGCCGCACAGCGCGGTGACGTCGTACGGATCGAGGTCCGCGGCCCGTACGCGGGTGGCGACCCGGTCCACGGGCCGGTCGTGCGCGGGATCGTGGCGGCGCACGGCGGTGTCGTGCAGACCCATGAGGTGCCGGGGACGAGCGGCGGCGCGTACGTCCTCGAAGTCCCCCTCGGCGGCGGGCGGGGCACGGTCCCCGCGCCCGAGCCGAGGAACGACGGATCCCTGCGCGGAGCCGGCGCCGGTGGTGGCCGGGAGGCCCTCGCGCTGCCCGCCCAGGCCTCCGCCCCCCTCTCCTCCCCGGCTCCTTCCGCCGGCCTCGGCACCGGCGTCGACGCCGGCCTCAACACCGGTTTCGACACCGGTCACACCGCCGTTCCCACCCCCGCTCCCGCCTCCGGCCTCGACGTCGGCCTCGACGCCGGCGTCGACGTCGGCGTCGACGTCGGTGGCGCGGAGACCTCCGGTGGGGGGCGGCGGCGGGCCCGTCGCGGCTCCACGGACGCCTTCCTGGACAGCCCCGTCACGTCCGAGGGCGGCGCCGAGCCCCGTGGCCGCCGCCGTGGCCGCTCGGGCGAGCAGGGGGAGCCGGTGGAGGCCGCCACCGGACCCGCCGAGCTGATCCCCGCCCAGGCACAGGCCCCGCAGCACGCCGCCCTCGGAGCCGCCACCGGCGGTTCGGGCGCGTCCGTCGTCGAGCCGACCGGGCGCCGTCGCGGCCGGCCGGCCGAGGGATCCGTGGTGACCGCCGCCGAGGGTGCGCAGGGGCGTGCCGCGCTCGGCGCGGCCGTACCGCCGCAGGGAGTCGCCGTCGAGCCCTCGGGGGCGCCCGCGCCGGCCCGGGCGCTGCCCGCCGTCGCCTCCCCCGACCACGCGCCCGAGGCGCAGCCGAGCGGGCGCCGTCGGCGTGCGCTCGCCGCCGCGCAGGAGCGGGCGGCCGCGGCCGAGGCCGGGCCCCGGACGCCGTTCGCGCTCCCGCCCGCCGACGCCGACCGCGCTCCCGAGTCCACCACCGCCCCGGGCGACGCTCCGTTCGCCCCTCCGTTCGCCGGGCCGCTGCCGGTCTCCGACGAGGGGCGGCACGAGGTCGTACGGGGTGTCCCGGGCGCCGCGCACACGCCTCCGCAGCACCATCCGCACGGACAGACCCACGGTCAGGCCCCCGGGCAGGCCCTCGGACAGGTGAACGGTCAGGACCACGGTCAGACCCACGGTCAGGCGAACGGTCAGCCGCAGGGCCAGGCCGCGACGGCCGTCCCTTCGGGTCTCCCCCCGGCGGAGCCGACCGGGCGTCGCCGCGCCGTCACACCTCCGCCGCCCGAGCCGGAGGCGCTGCCCGAGCCGCGGCCGGCACCGCGGCCCGACCCGCAGCCCGAGCCCCAGCCCCAGCCCCAGCCCCAGCCCCAGCCCCGGAACAGCACCGGTTCCGTCACCGGCACCGGCTCCGTACCCCTGCCGCCCGAGCTGCCCATGCCGAAGGACTCCACCCAGGGGCGGGCGTTCAGCGTCCGCACCCTCGGGCAGGGCGTCCCCTTCGTCCCCCCGGCGGCGGTGACCCCGCACGCCTCCCCGGCCCCGGCGGCCTCTCCCACTCCGTCAGCCCCGGTGGCACCGGGCGCCACTCCGGCCCCCACGACCTCCGGCGGCCCCTCCAACGGCTCGGGACGGCGGCGCAAGCTCGCCACCCCGCCGGAGGTCGACCCGCCGGTCCCGGCGGCGCTCGCCGTACCGCCCACGGGCGAGGCCAGGCCGCACCCGCAGGCCGGATCCCCGTCGCAGCCGGGGGCCCAGCCCGTGGCGCAGTCCCAGCCCCCGTCGTCGGAGGCCGCGCTCGGGCTCGGCCCCGCCGCCCCCGAGGGCCGCGCGTACGCCATAGGAGCGCCCGCCGAGGGCTCCGCCGAGGGGCCCGAGCCGCTCGACGGACCCGGCGGCGCCGTCGAGGTCGCCAACCGGCCCGCACCGCGCCCCGTCGACGACGAGCTGCCCCCCGAGCCTCTCGACAACCCGCGCCGGCTGCTCGTCTGGCCCGCGCCCGACGTCTCCACCCAGCAGGCGCTGAGCGACCGCGGCTACCGGCCGGTCATCGTGCACTCCCGCGAGGAGGTCGACGCCCAGATCGCCGCCTTCCCCGCCGCGCTCTTCGTCGACCCGCTGACCGGCCCCATCACCCGTACCGCGCTCCAGTCGCTGCGCCAGGCCGCCGTCGCCGCCGAGGTACCCGTGCTGCTCGCGGCCGGACTCGGGCAGGCGACCCGGGAGGCCGCGTACGGCGCCGATCCGGCCGTACTCCTCAAGGCGCTCGCGCCGCGCGACAGCGAGCAGCACCCGTCCCGGGTCCTGCTGATCGAGGAGAACGAGGACATCGCCGAGGCGCTCGCCGCCACCCTGGAGCGGCGCGGGATGCAGGTCGCGCGGGCGGCGACGGACACCGAAGCGGTCACCCTCGCCACCCGGACGCGGCCGAACCTGGTCGTGATGGACCTGATGCAGGTGCGCCGCCGCCGGGCCGGGATCATCGACTGGCTGCGGGCGAACGGGCAGCTCAACCGCACCCCGCTCGTCGTCTACACCTCGGTCGACCTCGCCGAGGAGGAGCTGCCGAAGCTGTCCTCCGGCGAGACGGTCCTCTTCCTCGCCGAGCGCTCGAACAGCACCGAGGTCCAGGCCCGGATCGTCGACCTGCTCGCGAAGATCGGCACCAACTAGCAGGCGCCACAAGGAACGGGGAGGGCATCCGCCCTCCCCGTTCCGGTCCCGCCTCCGGTGACTACAGCCGCGTCACGTCCAGCTCTCCCTCCGCGTACTGCCTGCGGATCACCTTCTTGTCGAACTTGCCCACGCTCGTCTTCGGCACCGCCGGCACGATCGCCCAGCGCTCCGGCAGCTGCCAGCGCGCGATGCCGCCCTCGTCGGCGAGGAAGGCCTTCAGCGTCTCGTAGTCCGCCGTGGCCCCTTCCTTGAGGACGACGGTCGCCAGCGGGCGCTCGCCCCACTTCTCGTCCGGTACGGCGACGACGGCGGCCTCGGCCACCTCCGGGTGCGCCATGATCGCGTTCTCCAGCTCGACGCTGGAGATCCACTCGCCGCCCGACTTGATGACGTCCTTGGCGCGGTCGGTGAGGGTGAGGAAGCCGTCCGGGCTGATCACGCCGACGTCACCGGTCTTCAGCCAGCCGTCCTCGCTGAACTTGTCCGCCGGGCGGACGGCCTCGCCGTCGACGCCGCCGAAGTACGCGCCCGCGATCCAGGTGCCGCGCACCTCCAGCTCGCCCGCCGACTCGCCGTCCCAGGGCAGGTGTTCGCCGGCGGGGCCGACCAGACGCCCCTCGACACCGGCCGGGAACCGGCCCTGCGTGACGCGGTACGACCACTCCTCCTCGGCCGTCAGCCCGGCCGGCGGGTGGGCCATCGTGCCCAGCGGGGAGGTCTCGGTCATGCCCCAGGCGTGGCAGAGGCGGACACCGAGGCGGTCGTACGCCTCCATGAGCGCGGGCGGACAGGCCGCGCCGCCGATGGTGACCTGGGACATCGAGGAGAGGTCGCGCGGGTTGGCGGTGACCTCGGCGAGCAGGCCCTGCCAGATGGTGGGGACCGCGGCCGCGTGCGTCGGCTTCTCGCGCTCGATCATGTCGGCGAGCGGGGCCGGCTGGAGGAAACGATCCGGCATGAGCATGTTGATGCCGGTCATGAAGGTGGCGTGCGGCAGGCCCCAGGCGTTGACGTGGAACTGCGGGACGACGACCAGGGTCGTGTCCTTGTCGGTGAGGCCCATCGACTCGGCCATGTTCACCTGCATCGAGTGCAGGTAGATCGAACGGTGGGAGTAGACCACTCCCTTGGGGTCGCCCGTGGTGCCGGAGGTGTAACACATGGCGGCGGCCGAGCGCTCGTCCAGCTCCGGCCAGTCGTACGTGGTCGGACGGCCGGCGATCAGCTCCTCGTAGTCGTGCACACGAGGGGCCACGCCGTCCAGGACGGAGCGGTCCCCGGGACCCGCGACCACGATGTGCTCGATCGTCGGCAGGTGCGGCAGCAACGGGGCGAGGAGGGGCAGCAGGGAGCCGTTGACGAGTACGACCCGGTCGGCGGCGTGGTTGACGATCCACACCAGCTGCTCGGGGGGCAGGCGCAGGTTGAGCGTGTGCAGGACCGCGCCCATGGAGGGGATCGCGAAGTACGCCTCGACGTGCTCCGAGTTGTTCCACATGAGTGTGGCGACACGCTGGTCGCCGGTCACCCCGAGTTCGTCGCGCAGGGCGTTGGCCAGCTGGTGGGCGCGTGCTCCGGCCTCCGCGAACGTGCGGCGGTGCGGCTCGGGCTCGCCCGTCCAGGTGGTGATGATGGACTTCCCGTGGATCGTCATCCCGTGCTTGAGGATGCGGCTCACGGTCAGCTGTACGTCCTGCATGGTGCTGTACACGGGGCGTCCTCCCGGTGGGCGCTACGTGGCAGAAAGGGTGTGGAGATTCTGCGCACATACCACGCGGTATGTCACTACCCGGGAGTATGGAAATTGCCAGTGATTACTGGCAGGAGTGGAAGGCCTACCGTACGGGGATCAGTTCCGGGTCCTCCCGGAGCTTGCCGAGCGCTCTGGACACCGCGCTCTTGACCGTCCCGACCGACACCCCGAGCACCTCGGCGGTCTGGGCCTCGCTGAGGTCCTCGTAGTACCTGAGGACCACCATCTGCCGCTGCCGCTCGGGCAGTTTCGTCACCGCACGCCACATCGCGTCGTGCAGCACCTGCCGCTCGGCCGGGTCCGGCGCCGGGAGCCCGACGGGCTCGGGGAGCTCCTCACACGCGAACTCGTCGACCTTGCGCTTGCGCCACTGCGACGTACGGGTGTTCAGCAGGGCGCGGCGGACGTAGCCGTCCAGGGCTCGGTGGTCCTCGATGCGCTCCCAGGCCACGAAGGTCTTGGCGAGCGCGGTCTGGAGCAGGTCCTCGGCGTCGCAGGGGTTGGCGGTCAGGGAGCGCGCGGTGCGCAGGAGTACGGGCCCACGCGCCCGTACGTACGAGGAGAAGGTCGAGTACGACGCGTACTGCGAGGCACCGGCGCAGACGGGGCCAGAGGGTGGCGGAGTCATGACTCCACGCTAGGAGGGGAGGGGCACCCGGCGGATCGGCCCCAGGTCCCGAACCGCAGTCCGCCTCAGGTTGTAGGGGTGGGGACGGCTGGACCTCCTCTGGGTGGAGACCCCTGGGGGCCGCCTCAGGGTCGCGGCGGAGTTCCGGCGGTACGTGAACCCGGGACGCGCGCGTACGGAAGAGGGCGTCGGGGGGGCCGGCCAGGGGGTGGGGGCTGGGGCATAGGCCGGCCCCGCCGGGCGGGACGGCTGGGACATCGGGGGCCACCGGGCGGGGCGGCTGGGGCCGCGGTCGGCCACCGGGCGGGGCGGCTGAGGCCCGGTCGGTCGCCGGGCGGGGCGGCTGAGGCCCGGTCGGTCACCGGGCGGGGCGGCCAAGACCCCGGTCGGTCGCCGCCGGGGTCGTCGCCTCAGTCGTCCGCCCCCAGGATCAGCCCGGACGTGGGGACACCCGTGCCCGCCGTGACCAGGGTGCGCTCCGCCCCGGGTATCTGGTTCACCGAGGTGCCCCGCAGCTGCCGCACTGCCTCCGCTATGCCGTTCATGCCGTGCAGATAGGCCTCGCCGAGCTGGCCCCCGTGCGTGTTCAGCGGGAGCGCGTCGGCGGCGACGAAGCCGGCCGCCTCCCCGGGGCCGCAGAACCCGAACTCCTCCAGCTGCATCAGCACGAACGGGGTGAAGTGGTCGTAGAGGATGCCCACGTCGATGTCGGTCGGCGCGAGCCCGGCCGTCCGCCAGAGCTGCCGGGCCACCACGCCCATCTCCGGAAGGCCCGTCAGTCCGTCCCGGTAGAAGCTGGTCATCGCCTCCTGTCTCCGCCCCGCGCCCTGCGCCGCCGCCAGGATCACGGCGGGCGGACTCGGCAGGTCGCGGGCGCGCTCGACGGAGGTGACGACGATCGCCTGGCCGCCGTCGGTCTCCTGGCAGCAGTCGAGGAGCCGGAGCGGTTCGACGATCCAGCGCGAGGCGGCGTGGTCGGCGAGCGTGATCGGCTTCCCGTGGAAGTACGCGGCGGGGTTGCGGGCCGCGTGGCGCCGGTCGGTGACGGCGACATGGCCGAAGGCGTCCGGGGTCAACCCGTAGGTGTGGAGGTACCGCTGGGCGGCCATGGCGACCCAGGAGGCCGGGGTGAGCAGCCCGAAGGGCAGCTGCCAGCCGAGCGCCGCGCCCTCGGCGGAGGGCTCGCGCCGCTGGACGCCGGAGCCGAAGCGGCGACCGGAGCGCTCGTTGAACGCCCGGTAGCAGACGACGACCTCGGCGACCCCGGCGGCGACGGCGAGCGCGGCCTGCTGGACGGTGGCGCAGGCGGCCCCGCCTCCGTAGTGCACACGGGAGAAGAAGGACAGCTCACCGATTCCGGACGCCTGGGCGACGGTGATCTCGGGGTTGGTGTCCATGGTGAAGGTGACCATCCCGTCGACGTCGGCGGGGGTGAGCCCGGCGTCGACGAGGGCCGCCCGCACCGCTTCGACGGCGAGGGAGAGCTCGCTGCGGCCCGAGTCCTTGGAGAACTCGGTGGCCCCGATGCCGACGACGGCCGCCCGGCCGCCGAGTCGGTCGCGGTCGCGGAGGCTCATCGCCCCACCTCCACGGTGACCGTGCCGGTGACGTGGTGTCCGAGCCCGTTGGCGCCGACGACCCGGACGTGGGCCGTGTCCCCGTCCACCTCGGTGACCGTGCCGGTGAGGACCATGGTGTCGCCGGGGTGGTTCGGCGCCCCGAGCCGGATGGCGACCCTGCGGAGGACCGCGCGGGGGCCGAAGTGGTCGGTGATGTACCGGCCGACGAGACCGTTGGTCGTGAGGATGTTCATGAAGATGTCCGGGGAGCCCTTCTCCCTGGCCAGCTCGGCGTCGTGGTGGACGTCCTGGTAGTCGCGGGAGGCGACGGCCCCGGCGACGATCAGGGTGCGGGTGATCGGGACGGTGAGCGGCGGCAGCTCGTCCCCGGGCCTCATGACGGGGCTCATGACAGGTCTCCTTCGGCCAACAGGTCGCCGAGTTCGGCGAGGAGTTCGGTCCCGCAGCCCAGGTAGGCGTCGAGCTGGCGGCCCCACAGGAAGTGCCGGTGGACGGGGTGGTCGAGGTCGGCTCCCATCCCGCCGTGCAGGTGCTGCCCGGCGTGCACGACCCGTTTCCCCGCCTCGGAGGCCCACCAGGCGGCGGTCAGGGCCGCCCCGTCGACGTCGAGTCCCTCGTCGAAGCGCCAGGCGGCCTCGTAGGCGGTGACCCGGATGGTCTCGGTGTCCATGTGCGCGTCGGCGGCGCGCAGCTGTACGGCCTGATGGGTGGAGAGCGGGCGGCCGAACTGCTCCCGGACGGAGGTGTACTCCACGGCCCTGGCGAGTGACCCGGCGCAGACCCCGGCCTGGAGCCCGGCGAAGGCGACCCGGGCGGCGGCGAGCACGTCCGCGTAGGCCCCTCCTTCCCCGCCGCCCTCCCTGGAATCCGCCGGGGCACCCACCCCGGCCCCCTCTCCGGCATCCGCCCGGGCACCCTCCCCGGAATCCGCCGGGGCGCCCACCCCGGTCCACTCTCCGGCATCTGCCCGGTCCCCCTCCCCGGCCGCCCCCTCTCGTGAACCGGCACCGGCACCGGCACCCGCCCCGAGCCGCTCCCCCGTCGCTCCGTCGAGTACGAGCCGGCCGGCGGACCAGGGCGCGGTGAGCTCGACGAGATCGACACGGGCCGCGTCCTCGACGCGGACCAGCCACAGGACGCGGTCCTCGTCCGGTACGAGGACGTGCGTGGCGTCCCTGAGCCACGGCACCCAGTCGACGGTCCCGGTGAGTCGCCCGTCGTGCGAGGCGACCCCGCCGGGCGCCGGGAACGCCCCCGTCACCACCGTCGTACCGTCGCGGAGGCCGGGCAGGAGCCGGGCACGCTGCTCCTCCGTACCGTGCCGGGCGACGGCAAGGATCCCGTACGCGCAGGTCGCGGCGAACGGGACCTGGGCCGTCACCCGCCCCTGTTCCTCCAGGAGCAGGACCAGGCCGAGGAGGCCGGTCTCCTCGACGGCGCCGGGGAGACCGGCGGCGCAGAGCGCCTTCCAGAGCTCGGCGTCGGTGCCAGTGCCGGCCGCCCTGAGCCGCTCGTGGGTGGCGAGGTCGGCGAAGATCCGGGCGGCCAGCTCCCGGGCCGCCTCCTGCTCCTCCGTGGGGGTGAAGTCCATGTCAGTCCTCCCCTCCCGCGCGGAAGACGGGAAGTTCGAGCTCCTCGTCGACCCGCAGGAACTCCAGCCGCACCGGCATCCCGATCCGCACCTTGTCGTACGGCACCCCCACCACGTTGCTGATCATCCGTACGCCCTCGGCGAGTTCGATCAGTCCCACCGCGTACGGCGGGTCGAAGGCCGGAAAGGGCGGGTGGTGCATCACCACGTACGAGAAGACGGTCCCGGCGCCGCTCGCCTCCACCGTGTCCCACTCCCCCGACCCGCACTCGGCGCACCCGGGCAGCCACGGCAGGCGCAGGGCCGCGCAGTCCCCACAGCGCTGGATGAGCAGCCGGTGCGCGGCGACCCCGTCCCAGAACCCGGCGTTGTCCCGGTTGATCACGGGCCGGGGCCGCCGGGCGGCGGGGGCCGCCGGATCCGGGACGGCGGGCTTCGTGGGCAGGGCCGCGGGCTTCGAGAGCCTGGCGGCGGCGGGCTTCGTGGGCCTGCCCGCGGGCGCGTACTTGAGGATGCGGAAACGGTGGGTCCCGGCGAGTTCGCCGCCGACGCGGACGTCGGTCCGGGTGGTGACGAAGTGCCCCGTCCCCAGTTTGGTCCGCTTGCGCTCCGACACCGACTCGATGACGGTGTCGAAGGTGATCTCGTCGCCGGGCCGCAGCGGCCGCAGGTACTCCTGCTCGCAGTCGGTCGCGACCACCGAGGTGTATCCCGCGCCGTCGAGGAGGGCGAACAGCTCCTCGTAGGCGGACGAGCGGCCCGTGTGCCCCGAGAGGCCGCCCATCGTCCAGGCCTGGAGCATCGTGGGCGGCGCGACGGCGTCCGGCCCCCGGTAGGCCGGGTGGGCGTCCCCCATGGCCTCGCACCAGTGCCTGATCATGGGCAGGTTGACCGGGTCCTTGCCGAGGCCCGAGGTGGCGGCGGCCCGCCCCGCGAACCCCGCGAGCCGCTCGCACAGGGCGTCCGACGCGTCCCGCGCCTCCGCCGCTCCGTCCCGCTGCGTGAGGGTCATCGTCGTCCCCTCCCCTTCATGCCGAGCCGCATCCTCGCGACGATCTCGCGCTGCACCTCGCTCACCCCTCCCCCGAAGGTGTTGATCTGCGCGGCCCGGTTCATGCGCTCCAGCTCACCGCCGTCGAACTCCCCCGGCGATCCCGCTCGCACCGTCCCCGCCCCGCCCGCGATCTCCTGACATATTCGATACACCTCCACCGCCGATTCGGTTCCCACGAACTTCACGCCGCTCGCGTCCCCCGGGGCCAGCCGGCCCGCCCCCACGTCACCCACCAGACGCCAGTTGAGCAGGCGTGTCGCCGCCAGCCGGGCATGCGCCTCGGCGGCTCGGATCCGGATCCACGGCTCGTCAACGCGACGCCTGCCCGTCACCGGATCGGGGGTCCTGGCCCGGTCGAGCGCAGCCGCGAAGAAGTCCTCCGCCTGCATGCCGATCGCGGCGAGCGCGACCCGCTCGTGGTTGAGCTGGTTGGTGATGAGCCCCCAACCGCCGTGCTCGGGCCCGACCAGGTTCCCGGCGGGGACCCGTATCCCGTCGTAGTGGGTGGCCGTCGTGGTCAGGCCGCCCACGGTCGCGATCGGCGTCCAGGAGAACCCGGGGGCGTCGGTCGGGACGAGGACGATCGAGATGCCCCGGTGCGGTGGCGCCGCGGGATCGGTGCGGCAGGCGAGCCAGATCCAGTCGGCGTTCTGGGCGTTGGAGGTGAAGATCTTCTGGCCGTCGATCCGCCAGGAGTCCCCGTCGCGGACGGCGCGCGTCCGGAGCGAGGCGAGGTCGGTGCCGGCCTCGGGCTCGCTGTACCCGATGGCGAAGACGGTCTCGCCGCGCAGGATCCGGGGCAGGAAGGAGGCCTTCTGCTCCTCGGTCCCGTAGGCCATGAGCGTGGGCCCGACGGTGTTGAGGGTGACCATCGAGACGGGGGCGCCCGCGCGGTACGCCTCGTCGAAGAAGACGAACTGCTCGTCGGGGCCCCGGCCCTGTCCCCCGTACTCCTCGGGCCAGCCGAGGCCGAGGAGCCCGTCGGCGCCGATCCGGCGGAGCAACCGGCGCTGGGCGGCGGTGTCGGTGACGGGGGGCGGTCCTTCGGGCATCAGGTCCCGGAAGTACGCGCGGAGCTCGGCGCGCAGCCGCAGCTGCCGCTCGGTCGGGGCGAGGTGCACGGCGACGGCCTCCCGTGGGACGACTGAAGTTTCTGACTGTCCGTCAGATCCAGGACCCCTGTCAAGCGCGCCGACCGACCACGGCCTTCGCCCCGCACCCTCGTGCGCCCTGAGCGCACCTCGCCCCCGCAACCACGCGCGACCCCGTGCACGTCATCCCCACGCCCCCACACCCCCCACGCGCCCGGGGCGCCCCGCGCATCCCGCCCCTAAATGCGCTGCGGCCCGCGCGCCGGTACCGAAGTACCGGCGCGCGGGCCGTCGTTCACACCGCGGTCACGCCCCCCGTCGGGCCGGCTGCCGTGCTTTCGGTCACCACCACGGGTGGAAGTTGACCGCCGCGTTGTTCTGCGCGATGTGGGTGAACGCGGAGCCGTTCACGCTGGCCGTGTTGTTCTGGTTGGAGGCACCGGAACCGGTCGCCACCTGCTGCGTCGTGGTCGAGTTGCCGAAGTTGTCCCCGCCCACGCCGCTGCCGACGATCGAGGCGACGCTCGTGTTCGATCCGTCGTCCGCGAACCCACCGTTGTCGGCCTGGGCCACCCCGGTGAAGAGCGCCGCGGCGAGGGGCAGGGCGGCGGCAGCGGCGAGGATGCGGGCGGTACGGATGCTTGCCATGTGTGTTCCTCCGGGAACTGAAAGCTGTTGCTGTGCACGGAACTGCTCAGAAGGTTCTCTGAAGTACGGCCATGTCCAGGGCAGTTGGCCGACCGCCCCGGTCGTTTGTGCTCGACGTCGCGAATCCAGAGTTGCCCACCGAATCCCCGGCGAACCACCCTGGAGCGGCTGATTCCCCCGCAAGCGTGAGGACAAGCAGATAAACCCGGTCAGTACGAGGAAAGGCCCAGCTCACACCGGCAGGCAGGGTTCAGGACAGGCACAGTCGGTGCGCCGCAAGGGAAGAAGCGTTCCGGCAGATTTTCCGCCAATCGCCCTCCCGGAAGAACGCCACGGCGAGTCCCCCACAAGGAACCAGAACGAACGCCTCCGAAGAGAAGACGAATTCGACAGACGGCACGCCCCTGCCGCACACTCCTGCCGCACACCCCGCCGCCCGCCGGCGCCGCGTACCCAGGCCGCGCACCCCCGCCGCCCGCCCGCGCCGCGCACCTAGGCCCCGCACCCAGGCCGCGCGCTCGTCAGAACGGCGTGTCAGACCACGGCGAGCCGGTCCACCAGCAGCCGCACCCGCGGCTCGGCGTCCTCGGGCAGCAGGCGGCCCGCCCGGGTCAGGGTCGCCAGGCCGTGCAGGGCCGCCCAGAACATCTCGGTGAACATCCCCGGGTGGACGCCGTCGCCGGCGACCTCGGCGAGGCACTCGAGCAGGGCTGCGAAAGCGTCCTTCAGCGGCTCGGGAGTGTCCTCCCGCGCGTACGCCAGGCCCCCGTCGAGCTGGAACAAGGCGTCGTAGACCGCCGGATTGCGCTCGGCGAAGTCGAGGTAGGCGCGGGCGAGGGCGGCGACCCGCTCGCGCGGGCCGTCCGCGGCGGAGGTCGCGGCACGCACCGCCGCCGCCAGTTCGGCGGCGCCCTCCAGGGCGACGGCGCCGATGATCTCGCGCTTGCCGCGGAAGTGGCTGTAGAGGACGGGCTGGCTGTATTCGATGCGCTCGGCGAGCCGGCGGGTGGTGACCGCGTCCCAACCCTGCTGCTCGGCGAGTTCGCGGGCCGTCGCCACGATGAGGCGCTCGCGCTCCGCCCGTTCGCGCTCTTTGCGTTCCTTTACCGACATAGGGAAATCCTAGCACCGCTAGACAACCGAGCGGCAGTAGTACTAGCTTTGCGACATCAGCTAGCAATGCTAGATCCCAGGAGGGGTCATCATGCTCAACGCGCTCGAGGTCGTCACCACCGTCGTCGTCGGCCTGATGGTGGGGGTGGAGTTCTCCGTCGCCTTCGTCATGAACCGGATCCTGGACGCGCTCCCCGAGGACAGCCGCCAGCTCGGCCACGCCCACGGCGGCCGGATGCTCGGCGCCCTGATGCCGTTCTGGTACATGGGCTCGCTCGTCCTCAGCGCGATCTGGGCCGTCGCCGGATGGCACCACCCCGGCGCCGGACTCGTCGTCACCGCCGCCGGACTGCTGATCCTCAGCGTGCTCATGTCGGTCCTGCTGCTCGTCCCGATCAACAACCGGAACAAGACCTGGACCCCCGAGAACCGGCCCGCCGACTGGAAGAAGCAGCTGCGCCGCTGGGAGCGCTACCACTACCTCCGCGTCGCCGTCATCATCGCCGCCTTCACCCTGCTGGTCGCGGCCCTCGCCTGACGCCACCACACCAAGCTCACAGCTGACGAAGACTCTTGAAGACTCTCGGGGAGCAGAACAATGTCGCTTAAGAAGATCAACACCTTCCTGGCCGCCACCTTCATCCTCTTCATCCTCTGGTTCGGGACGGAGTACATCCTGAGCCCGGAGACGACGGCGCCGGGCTACGGCCTGCCGAGCTGGCCGTCCGGCGACGGCGACGGCTTCCTGGTCGTCAAGGGAATCCGAGACGTCGTCCTGGCCCTGGTTCTGGGCATCCTGCTGGTGACGGGTCACCGCAGGGCGCTGGGCTGGGTCCTGCTGGTGGAAGCACTCGCCGCGTACGGCGACATGACCAACGTGCTGGCCCACCACGGCTCCGTGGCCACCGCGCTGGGCGTCCACGGCCTGACCGCGACCCTGATGGTGGTCAACGGGCTGCTGATCATGCGCGAGACCCGCGACGTCGCGGTCGCTCCGGAATCACCCGCCCCGCAGCCCGCCTAGCGCGGTACGGCCCGCACCCTGAGCCTCGGCAGCGGCCCTAGGGGCTGTCCCACTCCCCCACGGCCGCCTCGAAGGCGGCCCGTGCCCGCTCGTCGAAGAGCACGAACCGGACCTCCTCCACCTCGGTAGGGGTGGACCGCACGGTCCGCACGGCGATCCGGGCGCCGTCCTCCATCGGCCAGCCGTAGATCCCGGTGGAGATGGCGGGGAACGCGACCGTACGGTCCCCCAGCTCGTCGGCGACCCGCAGGGAGGCGCGGTAGCAGGAGGCCAGCGACTCCGAACGGTCCTCCTCCCGCGACCAGACGGGCCCGACCGTATGGATCACGTGCCGGGCCGCCAACCGTCCCGCCGTGGTCGCCACGGCCTGACCGGTCGCCAGCCCCTTGCCGTAGTGCGAGCGGCGCAGCTCCTGACAGGCCGCGAGGATCTCGGGCCCGCCCTTCCGGTGGATGGCCCCGTCGACTCCCCCGCCGCCCAGCAGCGAGGAGTTCGCGGCATTGACGATCGCGTCCGCAGCCTCGGCGGTGATGTCCCCCTGCACCAGCACGATCCGCACCACGTCAGCGCACCCTTCCTCCGGTCACACCCGCCCGACGGGGTCCATCGAACACCGAAGGGCGCCCCGGAGGTGAATCCGGGGCGCCCCTGACAGATCGGTTCGCGCCTCCGCGCTACTGCTGGGGCGGGGACGGGGGCGGGGGCGGCGGCGGGGAGTCGGGTCCCTGGCGCGTGCCTCCCATCTGCTGCCTGAGCTTCTCCTGGGCGGTGTCGACCTGACCGGCGTACTTGCCCTGCGTCTTGCCGTCGACGTAGTCACCGGCCTTGTCGACGCCCTTGGAGGCCTGGTCCTCGTGGCCCTTCAGCATCCCCTTGAGCTTGTCGAACACAGACATCTGGCCCTCCTAGCCGCTGTTCCAGCCCCTCCAGCATCACGGCACCACCCGAGGACCGCATCCCGAGGACCCCGTTCCGAGACTGCGGCCGCGCACGAAAAAGGGGCGCTCCGGTATCGGAGCACCCCTTCCGACCGGCACGCCGGCCGATCCACCTGCGGTGGGTGTGGGATTTGAACCCACGGTGACATCGCTGCCACGACGGTTTTCAAGACCTTTCGGCGATCAGCGCCGCCACACGTTGCGCCGCAGGTCAGACACGTGCAGGAACGCCAGCGGAGCCGTCGTCATCGTCGTCGTGCCCCCTACGTGCCCCATCGGCGTCCGCATGCCCTTCGAGCCAAGCATCAGATGCGGCAGCAACCTCAGCGTCTCGGCCGGCCACAGGTCGAGCGTAGTGCCGGGTGGTGACGCTCGCGTTGGAGTGCCCAAGCCGATGGGCGGCCGTCATCACGCCGTACCGATCGGCGACCCAGGTGCCGTGCGACGCACGAAGGTCGTGCGGAGTGACATCCGAGAGACCAGCCGCAGCGATCGCCGGGTCGAAGTGCGCCTTGCGCCACTGGTTGTAGCGCAGGGGTCGACCGAAGCTGTTCGTGAAGAGCAACGCGTCGTCACCGCCGGGCAGCGTGTCCAGGTAGGCGCCCAGCCTCTTCGCCAGCGACGGTGCCAGGGTCAGGACGCGCTTCTGATGCGACTTCGGGGTATCGAAGACCAGGGCGCCATTCGCCTCAGCCAGGTTCTCGTCCACCACCAGGAGACAGCCCGGCACGTCTACATCCATGCGCCTGAGGGCGAACGCCTCCCCGACTCGGAGGCCCGCGAAGGCAAGCAGCGCGATCAACAGATCGTGCGGCGCGCTGGCGCTCCGGACGATCCGCGACACCTCCACCTGCGTCAGGATGTGCGGCTCGGTCTGCGGCATCCGAGGAAGACGCACGCCACGACACGGAGTCTGTCCAATGAGTTCGTTGTCGACGGCCGAGGCCATGACCTGGGACAGGACTCGGTACGCCTGCCGGATGCGCGAGGCGCTGAGTCCAGCTCCCTTCATGTCTCCAATCCATTCGGTCACGGTGATCGGTCGAAGGCTGGAGAGTTCGCGGTCACCCAGAACCGGATTGATCCGCGACTCGATCAGCGATCGGTACGACGCCCGCGTCTTGTGCTTGAGCTGGGGAGCTACAGCAGCCAGCCAGCGAGCCGACCAGTCGCGCACGGTGGTCGCGCCGTCTGCAGGATCGATCCACCGCCCTTCCTCGATCTCCACTCGCTTTTTTGCGAGCCAAAGGTCCGCGTCGGTCGTTGTTGCGAAGGTTCGGTCAGCCGGACGCAGGACACCGTCAGGCCCCGGGTAACGAGCCTGAAAGCGGCCCGAGGGCAGCTTGCGCACGCGCCCGAAGCTCCGGCGAGACTTCCGCTTGCGAGCCATCAGGCAGCCCTCCTCAGCCTTGCCACCGGCCGGATGATGATCGGCTCGATCGTGTTGTCCGCGACGAAGGACGCGACCGCACTCTCGGGGATGCGGACATGCCGGCCGACCTTCACGAAGGTGATCCGACGCTCCTCAATGAGGCGGCGCGGGAACCGCGCGGTGGTGCCGAGTAGCTCGGCCACTTCGTCAACGCTCAGCAGTCGATCCATGGTCACCACTCCCCCGTGTCGGTGGCTTCGAGTTCGGTACGGATCTCGCGGTTGAGTTCGCGGTCGCGCTGGATGTCGCGGGCGATGCTTGCGGCGAGCCAGGACTCTCCCGGGGTGTGGCCGTGTCCGGCGTAGGTCCAGTGGGCGATCACGAGGGTGGAGCCCTCCGGGTCGTCGTTCTGGTCGGGCAGTCCCCGTTCCCGTCGCTCCTGGGTTGCGCGATAGTCAGCGCGGGTCTGGCGCAGGGCACCGAGAGTGGTGGAGTAGGCGCGGGACTTGGTCGAGAAGTGGCCCCGGAAGCCGAGCATGTGGGACCAGCGGGCCAGCATCCGGCCGGGGTAGTCAGGGTCGAGGGTCCAGCAGGCTTCGATCAGGCGCCGGGTGTGCTCAGGGACGTCGAGCTTGGCCAGCTCCGCCGGTTCGCCGATGCGCCGGTCGACCGTGCCGGTGGTCTCGGCGGCCTTGGTGGCGTACTTGGCGACGTAGGAGGCGACGGCCTGTTCGGTCAGCTCCTCCTCGCCCAGGGCGCCGATCGGCTGGACGTCAACCTGCGTGCCCCACGTCAGCGTCCGCTCGGGATGAGTGCCGGCGGCCGGGACGGTGACGGCGACCCGGGCGGCAGCCGCGCGGATCGCGTCGTCCAGGAGGGAGACCGAGGCCCAGGCAGGCGGGGCGGTGTCCGGTCCGGTGGGGCCGTCGAGGCGGACCACGGCGTGGAAGTGGATCGCGCCGCGTTTCTGGAACTCGGCGACCTTCCCGAAGGAGACCCGGCACGCCTCCTTCAGCGCGGCCTGCGTGATCCCGACGCGGGCAGCGATCTCGCGGCGCAGGTAGATCGTGAAGCGCTGCCAGAGATGCCCGGCGTGGTTGTTCCACAGCACCGCGCCCGCGTAGTTGTACCGGGCCGGGTCCAGGGCCGTGCCGACGGCGGGATCGTGTTCGGCATGGGCGGCGCCGCAACGGCAGCGGCCGGAGGTGGGGCGGTTGTGGACCGGACCGAAGGACGGGGCGGTCAGGGTGGCGAAGACCCGGGGGTGGTCCCGGACGGCGGCGGGGACGTTCTTCCGCTCATCGCCCGTGATCCCAGCCCGGATCAGGTGGTAGGTGTCCCCCGCGTACGTCCAGGCGCACGACGGGCAGCGGGAAGCCCGGCGGTTGCCGCAGGCAACCCGTAACCGGCCCCCCGGCTCATCGGCCGTCGAGTACGAGTACAGGACATCGCCGGTCCGGCGGTCGCGAGTGACGGTGGTGCCGGACAGGTGGATCGGGTCTGAGCAGCCACCCGTACGCCGGACCTGTTCCCGCCAGCGGTCGAAGCCGGGAGTGTTGGCCACCCGCAGGAGGTCGGCCAGGGCGAGGGGGTCGGTGCCCAGGGAGGCCGCGACACCGGCCACGGCCTCCGGGGCGACGGGGAAGACCGTCACGCGGCCACCGCCACACCCACGGGGGAGGTCTCGACCATCCTGCGGCGGGAGCGCTCGATGGCGGCGTCGCTGGTTCCGTAGAGGAAGGTGACCATGGCCGCCTCGTGTTGCGCCACGTGGAACCGCTTCTGGTCCGGGAACCGGGCGAAGTGGGCGGCGTCCTGGCCCGGCGTGTTCTGCTCCTCCACCCACAGCTCCAGGTAGCCGCCGGTGTACGCGGTCACCCGGTGCAGCTCCTCCAGCCCCAGCCGGGCCACACCCTGAAGGATCCAGGCACACAGCTTCTCTCCGTCACCCTTGCGGAAGCGGAACGAGGAGGGCATGTCCGACGCGTAGAGCGCGGTGGCGCGCTCACCATTGTTCAGGTCCGTGATCGAGAGGTCACCAGACTGCGGAAGCGTGAGCAATGCGGGCATGATGGAAGCTCCCTCGTTTGGGAGCCGGGGCGGTGGTTGCTTGGCGGTAGGCACCGTCCCGGCGCGATTAACTGGCTTGAGCCAGTTACTGGCTTAAGCCAGTTGAGCATGACCCCGAACCGGCGTCAAGGCACTGGCTTAAGCCAGTTGCTATGCTGGCTTCATGACAACGCCCGGAGCCGCCCCGCAGCCGCCTGCGAGCAGGCGCATCGCGGAAGACCTACGCACGGCGATCGAATCCGGGCGGCTGTCACCCGGCGACAAGCTCCCCTCTGAGCGCGCGCTGGCCGAGCAGTACGGCGCTGCACGGAACACGGCGCGCGAGGCCATCCGGCTCCTTGCCGAGCAGGGTCTTGTGACGGCCCGGCACGGGCGCGGAGTCTTCGTGCGTGAACCTCAGCGACTCTTCCGATTCGGCAGTGACCGCTACGCCCGCAAGAACCGCGAGACAGGGCTGACCCCATTCCGCCTGGAGGCGAAGAGACAGGGCAAGGTGGCCCGGATCGACGTCGTCAGCATCGAGCGGGAGGTTCCCCCCACCGATATCGCCGAGCGGCTCAACGTGCCGGCGGATGAGGCGAGTGTCGTTCACCGCGAGAACCACTACTTCGCCGACGACGAGCCCGTTCAGATCGTCTCAACGTTCCTGCGGTGGGACGAGGCTCAGGACACCTTGCTCATGCAGCCCAAGACCGGCAAGGACGGAATTTACGGGCGACTCGAAGAGCTGGGGCACGTCATGACACGCGCCCGCGATGAGATCAGCACCCGGATGCCATCACCCGAGGAAGCCGCGGTGCTCGACCTTCTGCCCGGAGTTCCGGTTCTTGAAGTTCTGCACACCAGCCTGGACCAAGAAGGCACGCCGTTCGAGGTGTCTCGGTACGTCCACCGGGGAGACCAGACCGGACTGCTATACGAAATGCCCGTCGAGTAGAGGAGCCCAACGTGGAGAGCGCCATCGTTCGTCCCTTTGAAGCATCTGACTTGGCAGGCGCAGCAGCCGCATTGATTGCGGTGCATGCGTCGGACGGCTATCCCGTCGAGGGGGTAGCCGACCCGGAAGGATGGATCCAGTCAGCGAGCGTGCTAGCTGCATGGGTTGGCGAAATGCGCGGCGAGATCGTCGGCCACGTCTCGGTAATGAGGCCGCAGGGTGTAGACGCGGCAACCATGTGGATGGAGCAGAGCGGGGACGACGAGGAGCACGTGGCAGTACTTGCTCGGCTGTTCGTGGTCCAAGACGCTCGGAAGCATGCCTTGGGCGAACGTCTGATGCGAGCGGCAACGGCATGGGCCCAAGAGCACGGCATCCGGCTCGTGCTGGACGTCATGACCAAGGACGCTTCCGCCATCCGCCTTTACCAGCGGCTCGGATGGGTCAAGATCGGCGAAGCCACGCATTCGTTCGGCGATGACCAGCGCATAGACGCTGTTTGCTTCGCGGCTCCTGACGCGTAAGCCGATAGGGGGCTGTTACAGGTTTCTCTACCTCATCAAGGCACCCGCCGCGCACGGCGCGGCGCGCGCGGCCCGTCGCCCGGGCCTGCGCTCCTGTCTGCGCCCCGCTCCAGCCCGGCCGCCGTCCGCACGCCTGACAGCTTGGGTTGATGGGCAGCCACAGCGGGCCTTCAAGCACGGCAACCGTCACATGGCATGCGTAGCCACGAGCATTGCCGACTGCGGCCATGAGAGGCGTCCAAAAGACGGCTAGCGGCGAGGGAGGGGTGGCCTCTTGCGCATGGCCGGCCGTCTGCCGGGCCTGAGTAGGGCGGGGCGCCGTACCCCCGCCGTCACGGATGACGGGAGCGTGAGGCGACCGCACCACCGGGAAGGGGCGGGCGGGGAGCAGCTGCTGCCGCGAAGTGGTGCGGGCCGGTGTGGTCGCTCCGCGTCGGTACCGGTCTCGTCGTGGCTGATGAGCGTGTCGTCAGGCCGCCCAAAGCCGCTCCACAGGTCTCTTGTACGGTGCCTGCCAAGGGGGTCGCTATGCATGATCAGGGCTGGGACGACGACAGCGAATACAGGTCGGCTGTGAGACGCACGAGGATCACGATGGCAATCGCGTTGATCGTGACCCTGTTGGTGGCCGGGCTAGTAGCTGTCGCCATCTTCGGCATATCGCTGTTCTTGGACCTCGCTGAGCATCTCAGTCGGTAGCCGTGCCCCTCTCGTGCCCCATAGAACGGGGAATCACGGAGAGCACCGGGCAGCCACGGTGCACGGACATGCGAAAGGCCCCCGACCGATCTACCTGGTCAGGGGCCGTTCAACTGCGGTGGGTGTGGGATTTGAACCCACGGTGACATCGCTGCCACGACGGTTTTCAAGACCGTTCCCTTAGGCCGCTCGGGCAACCCACCCCGCGCCGCCGGTGTGTCCACGGGCGACGCGGGGGACAGCCTAGCCGGTCAGCTGTCGCCGGTGCGTTCGCCGAGGGTGACCGTGGCCGTGGAGGTCTTGCCGTCGCGCTCGTAGGTGATCTTGACGGAGTCGCCGGGCTTGTGGGTCCAGATCTCGCTGATCAGCGTCGGGCCGCTGTCGATCTGACGGTCGCCGAAGCCCGTGATCACGTCGCCGGCCTTCAGGCCGGCCTTCGCCGCCGGGCCGTTGGGGGTCACCGAGGGGGTGCCGCCCGAGCCCTGGGTGGCGATCGTGGCGCCGTCGCCCTTCTCGTTCATGTTCACCGTCGCGCCGATCACCGGATAGACCGGCTTGCCCGTCTTGATCAGCTGCTGGGCGACGTTCTTCGCCTGGTTCACCGGGATCGCGAAGCCCAGGCCGATCGAGCCCGCCTGGGACTGGCCGAAGCCGCTTCCCGTGGACTGGATCGCCGAGTTGACGCCGATCACCGCGCCGCTCGCGTCCAGCAGCGGGCCGCCGGAGTTGCCCGGGTTGATCGACGCGTCCGTCTGCAGCGCGCTCATGTACGAGTTGCTGCCGCCGGAGCCGTCACCCGAGGCGACCGGACGGTTCTTGGCGCTGATGATGCCGGTGGTGACCGTGTTCGACAGGCCGAAGGGCGCGCCGATCGCGATCGTCGAGTCGCCGACCGCCACCTTGTCGGAGTTGCCGAGCGGCAGCGGCTTCAGCCCCTTCGGCGCGTTCGTGAGCTTCAGTACGGCCACGTCGTAGCCCTCGGCCCGGCCGACGACCTCCGCGTCGTACGACTTGCCGTCCGGGAAGGTCACCGAGAGCGTGCCGCCCTCCGCCGCCGACGCCACCACGTGGTTGTTGGTGACGATGTGGCCTTCCTGGTCGTACACGAAGCCCGTGCCCGTACCGCCCTCGCCCTCGCCCTGCGCATCGCCCGACTTCGCCTGGATGGTGACCACGCTGGGCAGCGCCTGGGCCGCGACCGCGGCGACCGTCCCGGGGTCGCGCTTGAAGGCCGCCGGGGCCTCGCCGGAGGAGACCGTCGTCGAGCCGACGCCGTCGTCGCCGCGCTCCGCCGCCCAGTAGCCGATGCCACCGCCGATTCCGCCCGCGACCAGCGCGGCCGCCAGGACCGCCGCGACGAGACCGCCGGTCCGCCTCCGCGGCGCCGCGGGGGCGGGCGGCACGGGGGCACCCCAGGTCGGCACCGCCGGAGGGGGCGGGGGCCAGCCACCGGCCGAGGCCGCCGAGGCCGCCGCGACCGGCTCCGGACCATGGGCGGGTGCCGGGGCCGGGGCGTGAGCGGAGGCGTGGGTGGGTGCCTGGGGCTGTGCCTGTGCCTGTGCCTGGGCGGCCGTGGGGGCGTCGGTGGGGGCCGGCGGCAGGGGCTGGGTGTGCGCCGTCGGCGGAGCCGCCGCCGGCACGGCGGACGGAGGGGTGGGGGAGGGGGGCGTGGGAGGGGCGGACGGGGCAGCCGGGTCCGCCGGAACCTCAGTGCCCTCGTTCTCGGTGCTCACAGCTCGCTCTCCTCGTTGACTGCGCGGGGTGGTGGAGGTCCTACTTGGTCACCTGCTGGCTCCAAGGGTGCTGCACCAGCTTTTCCCACCGGGCGTCAGGCCACTGTAAGGCGGAGCTGTGCGTTCGCACCCACACCTTTATATACGGACAGAACGGACAGCTTCCGGTGTGCCCGGCCGACGCCGCCAATGGCACCATGACGCCGTGACTCACGCACGGCAGCACCCGAACCGCGTCCCCCTCCAGGTCGTCGCCCACCGTGGAGCCTCCGAGGACGCACCGGAACACACCCTGGCCGCCTATGTGAAGGCCATCGAGGACGGCGCCGACGCCCTGGAGTGCGACGTCCGGCTCACCGCCGACGGCCATCTCGTCTGCGTCCACGACCGCCGCGTCGACCGCACCTCGAACGGCCGCGGCGCCGTGTCCGCCCTCGAACTCGCCGATCTCGCCGCGCTCGACTTCGGCACCTGGAAGGGCCGCGAAGAGTCCGGCGAGAGCCCGGACCGGCGCGACCCCGGGTCCACCTCGGTCCTCACCCTGGAGCGCCTCCTGGAGCTGGTCTCCGACTCCGGGCGCCGGGTCGAGCTGGCGATCGAGACCAAGCACCCGACGCGCTGGGCGGGCCAGGTCGAGGAGCGGCTCCTCCAGCTCCTCAAGCGTTTCGGCCTGGACGCGCCCGCGTCCCCCGCCGACTCCCCCGTACGCGTCATGAGCTTCTCGGCCCGCTCACTGCAGCGGATCGCCCTGGCCTCGCCGACGCTGCCCACCGTCTCGCTCGCCCAGTTCGTCTCGCCGCGGCTGCGCGACGGACGGCTTCCCGCGGGCGCGCGCATCGCCGGTCCCTCGATCCGGATCGTCCGCCACCACCCCGCCGTGATCCTCCGGCTCCAGAAGGCCGGGCACCAGGTGCACGTCTGGACGGTCGACGAGGCCGAGGACGTCGAGCTCTGCGAGCGTCTCGGCGTGGACGCGATCATCACCAACCGCCCCAAGCAGGTGCTCACCCAGCTGGGCCGCGACTGAACCCCTTCCCTCCCTCAGCCGCCCTCAGCCGTCCAGTTCTCGCCCCTCCAGCCTCCCCTTTCCCTTACGCCACAAGGATCCACAGGGCCTGCGGGGTGTGCACCGGCGCGTTCCGCGCGTACGCGATCGTCACGAGTGCCTCATCGAACCCGGATTGGCCGGTTTCCGGTCCAGGCCATTGGGGCATCCACACGGTGGCGTGGGGCAAAGGAGGTCTCGGGGGTGGCGTTGGTGGTGGCACAAGAGGTGCCCACGTCGTCGAGCATGGCCGTACCCCATGGCCCTGCGGGCGTGGGTGAGGCGAGACACCGGATGCGGGACGAGCTGTACCGCAGCGGGGTGTCCGATTCGGTCGTCGACGACGCGGTGCTGATCCTTTCCGAACTGCTCAGCAATGCCTGCCGTTACGGCAGGCCGCTGGGGCGGGCGGACAGGGGCGACGGGGATGTACGGGCGGCCTGGCGGGTGGACCCGGCGGGCGGCCTCAGGGTCGAGGTGACGGACGGCGGTGGCCCGACACGGCCCGTGCCGGCGACGCCCTCGGTCACCGCACGGGGCGGCCGCGGGCTGAACATCATCAGCGCGCTGGCCCAGGACTGGGGCGTACGGGACAGCGCGACGGGTGAGGTCACGGTCTGGGTGGTGGTCACCGAGGGACACCGGCGCGAGGACTTCGCGGCCCGCGTCGGCGGCGGCTCACGCTTCGACATCCTGGACGCGTACGACGATCTGGAGTGACGCGCGTAGGGGCTCCTGGCCGGGACGCCGCGCGCCCTCGGCCGGGACCCCGACCCGGGCGCCTCGGCCGGACCCCGAACCCACGCCCGGGCCGGGGCGCCGAGCCGCCCGGGTCGGGCGCCGAACGATCTCGGTCCCCTGTATGTACGGCCAACCCGGCCCTCGCGTACGACGAGCCCGATCCCCGCGTCCGGCGAACCCGGCGACCCCGCGTCCGGCGAACCCGGCGACCCCGCGTCCGGCGAACCCGGCGACCCGCGGACGGCGAACCCGCCGGCCCCGGTCGTCGCGGCCCCCTCGGAGGCGGCGGCCCGCCTGAGGGGTGCCGGTGCCCGGTGCGGCTAGGCTCGCGCCCGGAAACAAGCACCACACGCCGCGATCGGGAGAAAGCCACACCATGGCCAAGAAGCGCCCCCAGACGAAGGCCGGCAAGACCGGCCAGGCCCAGGTCACGAGCGGGGAGATCCCGGTCGTCGGCGCCCGCGAGCCGTGTCCGTGCGGTTCGGGCCGCCGCTACAAGGCGTGTCACGGCCGGGCCGCCGCGCACGCCGTGACGGAGCTCGTCCAGCGCCCCTTCGAGGGCCTGCCCGGCGAGTGCGACTGGGTCGCCCTGCGCGAGCTGGTGCCCGCGGCCACCGTGCCGCTCACCCTGAAGGGCGGACTGCCGGAGGGCGTGCCGTCCGTGACGCTCGCGACCGTGCTGCCGATGGCGTGGCCGGCGCTTCGCCGTGACGACGGCTCCGTCCTGCTCGCCCTGCAGAACGACTCCACCTCCGGCGACCTCGCCCGCGACCTCGCCGACACCCTCCAGCGCGCCCTGGAGACGGAGCCGGGCAGCCCGGTCCCCGCGCGCCGCGTGCCGGCCGAGGGCCCGCGCCTCCAGGAGCTGCTCGACGCGGACGCCGTGTTCGCCCCGGAGGTCCACTCCGGCTTCGAGTTCTGGATCCCGCAGTCCGCCGACGGCGCCGACCCCGAGGTCGCCGCCTCGCTGGAGCGGGCCAACGCGGCCGCGATCCCGACGGTGAAGCTGACGAGCGTCGACTCCTCGTACTGGTGCGAGACCCCGGACAAGAACCACCTGCGCTGGGTCATGCCGTACCCGGAGGAGAAGCTCCTCGACGCGCTCGCCCGCCTCCAGGCGGCCGGGGCGACCTCGCTCGGCGCCGACACCCGGCTCGTCGGTTCGTTCCGCGCCCACGGCCTGATGGTGCCGGTCTGGGACCTGCCGACGTCGATGACGGCCGAGGAGTGCGAGAAGCCGGCCGCCGAGTTCGCCGAGCGGCTGACCGAGGCGCTCGCCTCGGACGCCCCGCTCACGGCGGAGGAGCGGCGTGCGCGCGGCGGCCTCACGAACCGTCAGGTGACTCTCAGCTGATACCCCAGGTGGTATCGGTGACTGACAGACCGACCAGTCGGTGACTTCCACCACAACCCGGTCTTCGGACAGGTAAATCCCTGTCCGAATAACCGAGATCGAATTTGCGAACAGCAGATCTCTTGTTACCGTTCTGGAAGCCCGGTCGCTGGTGCATCCCCCGTCGCCAGCGACCGGGCCTTTCCATGTCCGCTTCCGGCAGGTCCGTGGCGTCGACGCTCAACTTCCCTCACTGTCCGCCGTGTTGCTGCCCGCCCGCAGCAGCAGCGGGGTGTTGTCCCCCTCGCCGGCTCCCGCGAATTCCGCCACCGCCGTATACGCCCTGGCCACGCCGCGACCACGTTCCCCGGGCGTTTCACAGGCTCCCGGTTCATCCTGCGCCGTGACCGCGCAGCGGACTTGTACGGTCCGCCCGCCGGGGGCCATGAGGGTCAGAAACGCGTCGAGTTCCTGGCCACTGGCGTTCCGGTAGTACGTGCGCGCCCAGACGTCGGGCCCCTCGGCCAGGACACAGGTCTGCGCCTCCACACCCTCGGGGGAGGCGAGTTCCGGCCCACAGTGGGTGACGCGTTCGGGCGAGACCGGAGCAGGAGGGACCTGATCGGGCGAGGAGGGACCGGGTGAGGCCGCCGGGGCGTCGGGACCCCCGGCCCGGCTGGCGGGGGAGGGGGACGCCGTCGTACGGGGTGCCGGACGGAGCCCGCCCAGCAGGTCCCCGGACTTCGCGTCGCCCGCGCCCCGCACACCGGGCGGCCGTACGGGCTCCCCCGTGGGCCCGGCCGTCGCGACGAGGGGCAGCAGGACGGCTACCGTGACGGCGGCCCCGAGCCCGACCACGCGGAGGTTCACCGGACCCATGCGCCCCACCTGTTCCTGCTCGGCTGGAGATCTCGAACGGTGGGGTGAACATAGCGGCGGCCGACGGGCCCCCGGCCGGCCGCACGCCCGTTTCCCGTGGAAGTCGGGTCAGGACACACCCGTTCGGGTGAACGCCCGAGCCGCCGAGCCGCCCGCCGTTCCGAAGGTCAGAACGCGAGCCGGCTCCCGCCGCCCGGTGTGCTCGTGCTCGCCTCCACCAGGGCGTCGACCACCGCCTCCACGTCCGGCAGCCACGGCCGGGACGAGCCGGCGAGGGGCGCCCGTTCCCATCGCACCTGTCCGGTCCCGGCGACCGAGGGCGGCAGGAGCAGATAGCCGCCCTCCCCATGGAAGCGCAGCGAACTCGGCACGCTGTCCTTCGCGTACAGCAGCTCGCCGAGCCGTTCGAGGCCGTACGGGGCGACGAGGATCGACCAGCGCGTCGGGGTCGCGACCACCGGGCCGAGCCGCATGCCCATCGTGTCGAGCGCGGCGAGCGCCCGCGCGCCCGCCACCGCGGGCAGGCTGACCGCGCAGGGCGCGCCGCCGCCCGTGGCGAGGACCACCGGCGCGTCCGGGCGCCGGGTCCACCACGAGCGGATCATCCGCTCGTCCGTGGTGGCCGCGAGCAGTCCGGGGTCGTAGGGGTGGGCGCCGGGCACCACGCACTCGGGGTCGGGGCAGGAGCAGACGGCTCCCGCGGTCGTGCGGGTCGTCGCTCTCAGGCCCGCTCCCGGCAGGACGGGCCAGTCCCACTCGACGGCGAAGGTGACCGCCGCGTCGAGCCGGGCGGTCCTCGCCTTGCGCCGGAACCGGAGCCTGCGTCGCCTTCCGAGGATCTCGCGCATGAGCGCTCGTTCCTTTCCGTTGAACGCCGAATCCACATCACACTATGTGCAGGACGTTTCACTGTGCGTATCAGCGCGTACCGGGTCGGCGGGATGGAGGCCCCTGGAGGAGCGGGGCCTGCCGGGCCGGGACCAGGTGGAACCACGTGGAACCAGATGGAGCGAACTCAGTACCAGGTGGAGCCGGGTCAGAACGAGGTGGAGCCGGGTCGGAACCAGGGCGGATCAGAACACGTTCCCCGCCACTCGGTGACGGGCTGCGGCCTGCGGCAGGGAAGACGCCGGGGTTGCGCATCACGTTCCGGGGCAGCTCCAACTGCCCCTGTCTGTCACCGATTACGTACCCAGCACGCTCGGAATGACGCGCTGTGAAACGACGCCAGTCGACCGCAAAAGGTGCACACCGGGGACAATTTTCGGCCAACTTCCCGCTGAGTTCAACCCTCGCGCACGACCTCACGGACACCACAAGTCCCGTGGGGACAATGCTGGACATCGTTCCTCTTGTGCGTGTACATGTGGATGCATCGAGCGGCTCAGAATGACATGGGGGTTTGCGATGCTATGGCGTCAAACGCACCGGTCGGAAAGCCGACTGACATGAGTGCGCCGCACATGCCGAAAGTGGCTGGAATCGATTCCACGGTTCCCGGGTCCCCGCACACTACGTCGCCGCTCCCCGGGGTCCCCGCGGCGGCTCCGCCCTCGGATCCGGTCCCCGCGCCGGGCGCGCTGATCCAGGACCGCCTCGCCGCCTGGGTCTCCGACCTAACCACTCTCCACGAACTCACCGAGCGCCTCATCAGGACCGACTCGCTCGACGAGGCCCTCCGTGAGGTGCTCGGCGCGGGCGCCGCCCTCGTCGGGGCCCGCCGCGGCATGGCCGTCCTCGAACCCGCCGACGGCCTCGGCCCCGCCGCCACCATCGGCCTCGGCCTCGCCCACTCGGACCTCGGCACCATCGAGACCGTTCCGCGCGGCACCAGCAGTTACGGCCGCCTCCTCGACGGCCTCCCCGATCCGGGCCACCCCGAACGGGTCCCCGATCCGATCGCCATCCGTGACGTACGCACCGAGGAAGGCCTCGACCCGCGCCACCGCGAGGTCGCCGCCCGCCTCGGCTACGCCGCCAGCTACGCCCTCCCCCTCGCCACCGAGGAGGCCGGCCGGCTCGGCGCGGCCGTCTGGCTCTACGACGAGCCGGCCGATCCCACCGGCCGCCAGCGTCACCTCATCGGGCTCTACGGCCGCTTCGCCACCGAGCACCTCGCCCGTCTCCTCCAGGTCGAGCGCGCCCGCGTCCAGGTCGCCACCATCGCCGAGGAGCTGCTCCCCAGCCGCCTCCCCCGCGTCCCCGGCGTCCAGCTCGCCGCCCGCCACCGCACCGGCCCCCGGGGCGGCGGCGACTGGTACGACGCGCTGCCGCTGCCCGAGGGCGCCCTCGGGCTCGCCGTCGGCTCCGTCTCCGGGACCGGCCCCAGCGCGCTCGCGGCCATGGGCCGGCTGCGCGCCTCCCTCCGGGCGTACGCGGTGATGGAGGGCGAGGACCCCGTCGCCGTCCTGTCCGACCTGGAACTCCTGCTCCGGCTCACCGAACCGGCCCGCTCGGCGACCGCGCTCTTCGCGTACGCCGAACCCGCGCGGCGACGGATCGTGTTGGCCGGGGCGGGGCACGCCCCGCCGCTGGTCATCGGCGAGCGGCGCACCGAGTTCGTCGAGACTTCGCTCTCGGCCCCGCTCGGGATGCTCTCCTGCTGGGAGGCGCCGAGCGTGGAGCTGTCCCCGGCACCTGGAGAAACGGTGCTTCTCTACACGGACGGGCTGCTGCGCCGTACCGGTGACGCCATGGACCGCGCCTTCGCACGGCTCCACGCGGCGGCGTCGAGCGTGCCGAAGGCCGACCGGGGCGACCCGGGCGCGGTCGCCGACCACGTCCTGCGGACCCTGCTGCCGGAGGGCGTGGACCCCACCGTGGACGGGGATGACGTGGTCCTGCTCGCCGCCCGCTTCGACTGAGCGGCGTCGAAGCGCATCGATCAGGGGTTCCGGTGAGCCCCGATAGGCGGAGTGTGACATTCCGGTAATGGGTCTTCCGGCCCTGGGCCCCCTTCCGTACGACCGTACGATGGTGGGGGTTCAGAGTCGTACCAAGAGGAGGCAGACCCGTGGCCGAGGAGCTCACGCCGGAGACCCCGGAAGAGACCGAAGAGCAGGCGATCAAGCAGCGGAAGAACGGCCTGTACCCGGGCGTCTCCGACGAGCTGGCCGAGAACATGAAGTCCGGCTGGGCCGACACCGAGCTGCGCGGTCTCGAGCCCATCACCCAGGCCGACAAGACCGCCGCCCGCCGCGCCGCGCTCTCCGCCCGCTTCCCGGGCGAGCGCCTGGTGATCCCGGCCGGCAACCTGAAGACCCGGTCGAACGACACCGAGTACGCCTTCCGCGCGTCCACCGAGTACGCGTACCTCACCGGTGATCAGACGCAGGACGGCGTCCTCGTCCTGGAACCCCTCGCGGCCGGCGGCCACGAGGCCACCCTGTACCTGCTGCCGCGCTCCGACCGTGAGAACGGCGAGTTCTGGCTCGACGGCCAGGGCGAGCTCTGGGTCGGCCGTCGCCACTCCCTCACCGAGGCCGAGCAGCTCCTCGGCATCCCCGCCAAGGACGTCCGCGAGCTGACCGCGGCGCTGCGCGAGGCCACCGGCCCCGTCCGCGCCGTCCGCGGCCACGACGTCGGCATCGAGGCCGCCCTGACCGACAAGGTCACCGCCGAGCGCGACGAGGAACTCCGCGTCCACCTCTCCGAGGCCCGCCTCATCAAGGACTCCTTCGAGATCGCCGAGCTGGAGAAGGCCTGCGCCTCCACCGCCCGCGGCTTCGAGGACGTCGTCAAGGTCCTCGACAAGGCCGAGGCCACCAGCGAGCGCTACATCGAAGGAACCTTCTTCCTGCGCGCCCGCGTCGAGGGCAACGACATCGGCTACGGCTCCATCTGCGCCGCCGGCCCCCACGCCACCACCCTGCACTGGGTGCGCAACGACGGCGACGTCCGCTCCGGCGACCTGCTGCTGCTCGACGCCGGCGTGGAGACCACCGAGCTCTACACCGCGGACATCACCCGCACCCTGCCGATCAACGGCCGGTACACCGAGCTCCAGCGCAAGATCTACGACGCCGTGTACGAGGCGCAGGAGGCCGGCATCGCCGCGGTGAAGCCCGGCGCCGCCTACCGCGACTTCCACGACGCCGCCCAGCGCGTCCTCGCCGAGAAGCTCGTCGAGTGGGGCCTGGTCGAGGGGCCGGTCGAGCGCGTCCTGGAGCTGGGCCTCCAGCGCCGCTGGACCCTGCACGGCACCGGTCACATGCTCGGCATGGACGTCCACGACTGCGCCGCCGCGCGCACCGAGGCGTACGTCGACACGACCCTCGCGCCGGGCATGTGCCTGACCGTCGAGCCGGGTCTGTACTTCCAGGCCGACGACCTGACGGTGCCGGAGGAGTACCGCGGCATCGGCGTCCGGATCGAGGACGACATCCTCGTCACCGAGGACGGCAACCGGAACCTCTCGGACGCGCTGCCGCGCCGTTCCGACGAGGTCGAGGCGTGGATGGCCGCGCTGAAGGGCTGACCTGCGCGTAACTTGGAACCGAAGGGCCCTCGTCGACCGACCGGCGGGGGCCCTTCCCCTTCCCCGCGCGCCGCGTCCCTCAGGCCATGAGCAGGGAAGGGCTGTCCTTCCACTTCAGGATCTTGTCGAAGCTGACCACGGCGCCGCCCCGGCCCGATCTGTTGCCGAACTGCACGTGGTCGGCGAGCTCCTCGATCAGCCGCAGCCCACGGCCGTGCTCGGCGTCCGACGGAGCCGGAGCCGCGGGGACCTCCACTCCGGGGAATCCCGGACCCGAGTCCGCCACCTCGATACGGCAGGTCTCGCCGTCCAGGTACGCCGTCACCCGGTACGCGCCGGCCGTCGCACCCGGTCCCGGCGGGGCGCCCGCGCCACCGTGCTCGACCGCGTTCGCACAGGCCTCCGTGAGCGCGACCGACAGCTCGTAGGACACGTCGGGATCGACACCCGCCGTCTCCATCGTGCCCATCAGAAGCCTTCGGGCGAGCGGCACGCTCGCCGCCTCGCGCCGCAGATGGAGTGACCACCAGATGCTCATGCTCCGGCCTCCCGGCAGCGGCTCGACATACCGTTACCTATTGCCGCACGGAACCCTTCGTAAGCGCCCGGAGGCGTCAAGAGCGCTCGTTCGGCGGATACACCGGGCCCGCGCGCCGGTGTATGTCACCCCGAAGGCCCCCAAGAACGACCTTCTGGACCTGCCTCCTGCCGGTGGGACGCGTGGTGCGATGATGGGCCCGCCATGACTGCCCCCGCGCTCGCTCCACGGCTGCTGAGGGCCGCGGTGTTCACCGCGGTCTGCGTCGTGCTGTCCGCGCTCGGACACGCGCTCGCCGCCTGCGCGGGCGTCGCCCCGTGGACCCTCCTCGCCGGATTCCTCGGAGTCTTCGGCGTCGCCGTCCTCTTCACCGGACGGGAACGCTCCCTCGGCTTCGTCGTCGGCGCCCTCGCCGGCGGGCAGCTCGGCCTGCACGTCCTGTTCGGACTCGGCCAGCGCCACCTCGGCCTGAGCACCCAGGCCGACGACGCCCTCGTACGGATGGCGGCCCGGCTGGTCTGCGGAGCGGGGACCGCGTCCCTCAGCTCCGCCGACGCCACCAGGATCGTCCGCGACGCCGGGCTCGACCCGGCCGGCGCCCACGCCCACCTGGAGCACGCGGCCGCCGCGGCCAACGAGCCCGCCGGTGGACTGCTCCCCGGTCTGCCCATGCTCCTCGGCCACCTGCTCGCCGCCCTCGCCACGGGCTGGCTGCTGCGCCGCGGCGACCGCGCGCTGCGCCGTCTCGTCGAGCTCTCCGAACAGGGCGCGACGGAACTCGCCGAGTGCGCCCTCGTCCGCTCGCTGCGGGCCGCGCTCCGTCTCGTACGGGCGCTGCTCACCGGCCTCTCGGCGGCTCTGGGCACGGGACCGCGGCGGGTGGCCCGTACGGCATTCGACTCCTCTCCACCGCCGGTGGCCGAGGCACTCGAGGACATGGTGATCAGGCGCGGCCCACCGGCCGCCGACTGCGTTCTCGCAGCCTGACGCGGTCCGCTCACAGGGAGCGGGGCCGCGCCCGTCCGCACGCCGGTCCAGGGCACGATCACGTGATCCCCGGGCCCTCGGCGCGCCGGACTCCCTCGCCCTCCTTCGAGCTGGAGTGTCTTCCGCCATGACCGTTTCCCGTGTCTCCTCCCGTCTCTCCGCCACCCGTGTCGCCCTCGCCGGCGGCATCGCCCTCTCCTCCGTCGTGCTGCTCTCCGGCACGGCCTTCGCGCACGTGAGCGTGCAGCCGCAGGGCGAGGCAGCCAAGGGCGGCTACGCGACCGTCAACATCAAGGTCCCGAACGAGCGCGACAACGCCTCCACCGTGAAGGTCGAGGTCAACTTCCCGCTCGACCACCCGCTGGCCTCCGTCATGCCCCAGCCCGTCCCGGGCTGGAAGGCCGAGGTCACCAAGAGCAAGCTCAGCAAGCCGCTGGAGCTGCACGGAAAGAAGATCAACGAGGCCGTCTCCAAGGTGACCTGGACCGCCGACGGTTCGAAGATCGGGCCCGGCCAGTTCCAGCAGTTCCCGCTCTCCCTCGGCCAGCTGCCCGAGGACGCCGACCAGCTGGTCCTCAAGGCGATCCAGACGTACGACAACAAGGAGGTCGTGCGCTGGATCGAGGAGCCGAAGGAGGGTGCGGAGGAGCCGCAGAACCCCGCCCCCGTCCTGAAGCTCTCCGCCGCCTCCGCCGACCACCACGGCGGCGCCGCCACCCCGTCCGCCTCCGCCTCCGCCGCGGCGGACGACAAGGCCGGTCACGACGACACGGCGGCCTCCCACCAGGAGACGGCCGCCGCGGACTCCTCCGACACCACCGCGCGGATCCTCGGCGTCATCGGCATCCTCGTCGGCGTCGCCGGTGTCGCCTTCGGTGTCCTCGCCGGCCGCCGCCGCTCGGCCTGACGGCCGCAGCTCCTCCAGAGAACCCGGATACAAGCGGAAAGAACCAGCATGTCCGCAGAGAAGAACCCCACGCCGCAGGCCGAGGACGGCTCGACCCGTCCCGGCCGGCGCACCCCGCTGATCGTCGCCGCGGTCGCGATCGTCGCCGCGCTCGGCATCACCGCGGCCGTCGGCCTCGGCGGCGGCGACGACAAGGGCTCCGGCTCCGTCGCCGTGGTCTCCGGTGGCGACGACACCACCGGGGCCGCGACCGTCCTCGACCGGCCGTTCACCAAGCCGGCGCTCGTCCTCACCGACACCAAGGGTGAGAAGTACGACCTGCGGGAGCGGACCAAGGGCAAGCCGACGCTCATCTACTTCGGCTACACGCACTGCCCCGACGTCTGCCCCATGACGATGAGCAACATCGCCATCGCCAAGAAGCAGCTCTCCAAGGCCGACCAGGACAAGCTCCAGGTCGTCTTCGTCACCACCGACCCCGAGCGGGACACCCCCGCCGAGCTCGCCAAGTGGCTGCCCGCCGCCGGCGACGCCTCCTTCACCGGTCTCACCGGCGACTTCTCCGCCATCCAGGCCGGAGCCCGCCAGATCGGCATCGGCATCGACCCGCCGAAGAAGCAGAAGGACGGCACGGTCGTCTCCATGCACGGAGCACAGGTGATCGCCTTCTCGCCCACGACCGACCAGGGCTACGTCCTGTACGGCGAGGACGCGTCCATCGACGACTACGCCAAGGATCTGCCGAAGCTCGTCAAGGGGGAGAACCCGTGAACCGCCGCACCACCACCCTGTCCGCCGCCGTGGCGCTCGCCGCCGCACTCGCGCTGACCGGGTGCTCGTCCTCGTCCGACGGCTCCGCCGGATCCACCGACGGCAAGCCGAGGCTGGAGGTCAGCGGCGCGTACATGCCCCAGCCCGTGATGGACATGGCCGGCGGCTTCCTCACGATCAAGAACGCCGGCGGCACCGCGGACAAGCTCACCTCGGTGACCAGCCCGGTCTCCGACGACGTCACGATCCACGAGACGAAGAACCAGAAGATGCAGAAGGTGGACTCCTTCGACATCCCCGCGAACGGCACCCTCTCCCTGGAACGCGGTGGCAACCACATCATGTTCATGGAACTGAAGAAGACGCTCAAGCAGGGCGAGAAGGTCAGCATCGAGCTCCACTTCGAGAAGTCCGACCCCATCAAGGTCGACCTTCCCGTCGAGGCCCCCAACCACAACCCGCGGCAGCACTGAGCGCGTTGACGGAGTTCTCACAGAACTGACGGAGTGAACCGGAAGATGACAACCACCGCCCCGCGCCTCGGTACCGCCCTGGCCCGGCTGCTGATCCTCGCGGCCGCGCTCCTCGGCACACTGCTCGCCGGCGCCGCCCCCGCCTCCGCGCACGCGGCGCTGACCGAGAGCGATCCGAAGGCCGGGGCGGTGGTCGCCACCGCTCCCCAGGAGGTCAACCTCACCTTCTCCGAGCAGGTCGCCATGAGCGCCGACTCGATCCGGGTCCTCGACCCGGCGGGCCGACGCGCCGACACCGGCGAGATACGCGACCTGTGCAGCGGCTCGATCGTCCGCTACGGGGTCGAACTCCGCGCCGGACTGCCCGACGGCACCTACACCGTGGCCTGGCAGACCGTCTCGGCCGACAGCCACCCCATCTCCGGCGCCTTCACCTTCTCCATCGGCGCCCCTTCCACGACCGCCGTCGCCCTGCCCGACCGGACGGCGGGCGGCGGAGTCGTCGGCACCCTCTACGGCATCGCGCGCTACGTCTCGTACGCCGGTTTCGCCGTCCTCGTCGGCGGCGGCGCCTTCGTGCTGGCCTGCTGGCCGCGCGGTGCGAGCGTCCGCCCGGTCCAGCAGACCGTGGTCAGGGGCTGGCTCGCCCTCACCGGCGCCACCCTCGTCATGCTGCTCCTGCGCAATCCGTACACGGGCTCCGGCGAACTCTCCGACGCCTTCGACCTGGCGGGTCTGAAGGCCGTCCTGGAGACGAAGACCGGGGCCGCGCTCACCTCGCGGCTGCTGCTGCTCGGCGCGGCCGCGCTCTTCGTGGCCGTCCTCTTCGGCGCCTACGCGCGGCGCACCGATCCGAAGGAGAAGAAGGACCTCGCCTTCGGACTCGGCATCGGCGGCACCGTCGTCGCCGCCGGCATCGCCGGCACCTGGGCCCTGGCCGAGCACGCCTCGACCGGCATCCAGCCCGGTATCGCCATGCCCGTCGACATCCTGCACCTGCTGGCCGTCGCCGCCTGGCTCGGCGGTCTCACGGTGCTGCTCGTCTCCCTCTACCGGGCTCCGTCCGTCGAACGCTCGGCTGTCGAGCGCTTCTCCAAGGTGGCCTTCGGCTCCGTGGCCGTCCTCGCGGCCACCGGGATCTACCAGTCCTGGCGTCAGGTGGGCTCCTGGTCGGCACTGACGGACACCCGCTACGGGCAGCTGCTCCTCGTCAAGATCGGCCTGATGTGCGTCCTCATCGGCATCGCCTGGATCTCGCGCCGCTGGACCCAGCGCCTCGCCGACCCGACGCCGACCGGCGAGAGCGCGAAGGCCCGCGAGAGCGAAGAGGCCGGTGAGAACGCGAAGGCCGGTGAGAGCGAAGAGGCCGGTGAGAACCCGAAGGCCGGAGAGAGCGAAGAGGCCGGAGGTAGCGACTCCGCCGACCCCGAGCGGGCCGCTCAACTCGCCCGGCAGCGGGCCGCCGTCGCCACCGCGCGGCGGAAGCGGGAGCGGGACGCCGACCCGGAGCGGGCCGGTCTGCGCCGCTCGGTGCTGACCGAGGCCGCCGTCGCCGTCGTGCTCCTCGCCGTGACCACCGTCCTCACCTCGACCGAGCCCGGCCGCACCGAGGAGGAGGCCGGCAAGGGCACCACCGCCGCCGGCCCGGCCGCCGTGCCCGACCGGCCCGTCGACATCCGGCTGCCCTTCGACACCGGCGGTGTCGACGGCAAGGGCGTCGTCCGGCTCAGCCTGGACCCCGGCCGCACCGGCGCCAACGGGCTCCACCTCTACGTCGATCGCCCCAACGGCAAGCCGCTGGACGTCCCCGAGATCAAGGTCGCCCTCACTCTGGAGTCGAAGGACATCGGACCGCTGCCGGTGGCCCCCGACCGGATCCAGACGGGCCACTGGAGCGCCAGCGGCGTCCAGATCCCGATGCCCGGCGAGTGGCGGATCCAGGTGACCGTCCGTACCTCCGACATCGACCAGACCACCATCGAGAAGAACGTGAAGATCGGCTGACCCGTGACCGAGAACGACAGACTTGAGATCTCCCGGCGGCGCCTGCTCGGCACCGTCGGAGCGGCGGGCGCGGCCGGGCTCGTGATCGGCGCGGCCGGAGGCGTCGGGGTCTCCGGGGCCGTGTCGGGTGACGACACCACCGCCGGAGCCGGCGGCGCTCCCGCACTGACCACCGTCGGCGCGACCGAGGTGATGTTTCACGGGAAACATCAGGCCGGTATCACCACTCCCCTCCAGTCCCGCGGTCATCTGGTCGCCTTCGACCTCGCGCCGGGCTCCGGCCGCAAGGAGGCGATCGCGCTGCTGCGCCGCTGGTCGGTGACGGCGGGGACGCTGATGTCGGGCAGGACCCCGACCGGGGACACCGGTGTCGCGCTCGACGCGGGCCCCTCCTCCCTGACGGTCACCTTCGGCTTCGGCCGTACGTTCTTCGACCGCACCGGACTCGTCGCGCGCCGTCCCGCCGGGCTCGACCCGCTGCCCGCGTTCTCGGCCGACGCCCTGGACCCCCGGCGTTCCGAGGGCGATCTGTGGGTGCAGATCGGCGCGGACGACGCCCTCGTCGCCTTCCACGCGCTGCGCGCGCTCCAGAAGGACGCGGGCGACGCGGCCCGGGTGCGCTGGCAGATGAACGGCTTCAACCGCTCGGCCGGTGCCACGGCGAAGCCGATGACCGCCCGCAACCTCATGGGCCAGATCGACGGCACGGGCAACCCGAAGGTCACCGACCCCGACTTCGACCGGCGGATCTTCGTCCCCGCCGGGGCCACCGGCGCGGAGGAGTGGATGGCGGGTGGTTCCTACGCGGTGGTGCGCCGGATCCGGATGCTGCTCGACGACTGGGAGAAGCTGCCGCTGGACCGGCAGGAGAAGGTGATCGGGCGCCGGAAGTCCGACGGGGCCCCGCTCACCGGCGGTACGGAGACCACGGAGCTCGACCTGAACAAGCGCGGACCGGACGGACGGACCGTGATCCCTGACAACGCCCACTCCCGGATCTCCGCCCCCGAACAGAACGGCGGGGCGGCGATGCTGCGCCGGCCGTTCTCCTTCCACGACGGCATCGGTCCGGACGGGACGCCGGACGCCGGTCTGCTCTTCGTCTGCTGGCAGGCGGACCCCCTCCGGAGCTTCGTCACCGTGCAGCGCAAGCTCGACCGGGGCGACGCGCTGTCCGCGTTCATCCGGCACGAGGCGAGTGGCCTCTTCGCGGTGCCGGGCGGTCCCGCCGAGGGCGAGTACGTGGGGCAGCGGCTCCTGGAGTCGTGATTCCCCGGGCGATCCTCCGCACGGGCGGCCCTGGGCTCCGGAGCCCATTAGGGTGACGGTATGTCCGCCACCCGGTACACGTATCTCGGCCCCGAGGGCACCTTCACGGAGGCCGCGCTGCGTACGCTGCCCGAGGCCGCGACGAGGGAACTCGTCCCCATGGTCTCGGTCCCGGCCGCGCTCGACGCCGTGCGGAACGGGGAGGCCGCCGCCGCGCTCGTGCCGATCGAGAACTCGGTCGAGGGCGGGGTGACGGCGACCCTCGACGAGCTGGCCTCCGGCGAACCGCTGATGATCTACCGCGAGGTGCTGCTTCCGATCGCCTTCGCGCTGCTCGTGCGGCCGGGGACCAGGCTGTCGGAGATCAAGACGGTGACGGGCCACCCGGTGGCCCAGCCGCAGGTACGGAACTGGCTGCGGGCGAACCTGCCCGAGGCGGTGTGGGAGTCGGCCGCGTCCAACGCGGACGGGGCCCGGCTGGTCCAGGAGGGCCGCTTCGACGCCGCCTTCGCCGGGGAGTTCGCGGCGACGACGTACGGTCTCGAAGCGCTGGTCACCGAGATCCACGACGCGGAGAACGCCGAGACCCGGTTCGTCCTGGTGGGCAGGCCGGCCAGGCCGGCGGCCCCGACCGGCGCGGACAAGACCTCGGTGGTGCTGTGGCTGGGTGACGATCATCCGGGTGCCCTCCTCGAACTGCTCCAGGAATTCGCGGTGCGCGGGGTGAACCTGATGCTGATCCAGTCCCGGCCCACGGGGGCGGGGATCGGGAACTACTGCTTCGCCGTGGACGCCGAGGGCCATATCTCGGACCGGCGGGTGGGCGAGGCGCTGATGGGGTTGAAGCGGATCTGCCCCAAGGTGCGCTTCCTCGGCTCGTACCCGAGGGCGGGCGTCGCGGTCGAGGACGTGGCGGCGCTGCGGCGCGGCACCTCGGACGGGGAGTTCATGGCGGCCTCCGACTGGCTGGCGAGAGCCCAGGACGGTCGGGCCTGACCCGATGGTGACCGAACGCTCCCGGCGACGGGAGCGTTCGTCCACAGGCCCGAACCGCTAGTCCTACCTGCATATTTTTCAGTTACCCACAGCGGTTATCCACAGGGTCCCCGCTCGACCTGGGGACAAGTCGACAGCTCGCCCCGACAAGGTCGACAAATCGCCCTAGTCACTCCCCGGCCCCACGCGACTGTCCACAGCGCCGGAAGCCGCCCTCGTCAGCGCCCCTCGCCCCATCAACTCTTTGGGCGAGCAATTCCCACCCAAATGAGTGCCTCAATGGCGTTTGGTCACAGAATTCCCAAGGGCGGAGCGGGAAATCACCGCGATCTCCCCCGTAGTCCACAGATCTTCCACACAGCCTGTGGATAACTGAATGCGAAGGCCCGAAGCCCAGCATTTCCCAGGTCTCAATTCGGGCAAAACAACACGCGTGGCAACACGCGTGACGTTATCCGGTGGGGGCGGGCGAACACGCACCGGTAGCCTGGTGGGGTGATTGACCTTCGCCTGCTCCGTGAGGACCCCGACCGTGTTCGCGCCTCCCAGCGCGCCCGTGGAGAGGACGTCGCGCTCGTCGACGCCCTGCTCTCCGCCGATGAGCGGCGCAGGTCGTCCGGCGTCCGCTTCGACGAGCTCCGATCCGAGCAGAAGGCGCTCGGCAAGCTGATCCCCAGGGCCACGCCCGAGGAGCGCGCCGAGCTCCTCCAGAAGGCCGAGCAGCTCAAGACCGACGTCAAAGCCGCCGAGGCCGAACAGAACGAGGCCGACGAGACGGCCAAGCAGCTCCTGCTCCAGCTCGGGAACATCGTCCACGCGGACGTCCCGGTCGGCGGCGAGGAGGACTTCGTCGTCCTGGAGACGCACGGCACCATCCGCGACTTCGCGGCCGAGGGCTTCGAGCCCAAGGACCACCTGGAGCTCGGTGAGGCGCTCGGCGCCATCGACGTCGAGCGGGGCGCCAAGGTCTCCGGCTCGCGCTTCTACTACCTGACCGGTGTCGGCGCCCTCCTGGAGCTCGCCCTGGTCAACGCGGCGATCGCGCAGGCCACCGAGGCCGGCTTCATCCCCATGCTGACCCCGGCACTGGTCCGACCGCGCGCCATGGAGGGCACCGGCTTCCTCGGCCAGGCCGCGGAGAACGTGTACCACCTGGAGAAGGACGACTACTACCTCGTCGGCACGTCCGAGGTGCCCCTCGCGGCGTACCACATGGACGAGATCATCGACGCGGACAAGCTGCCGCTGCGGTACGCGGGCTTCTCGCCCTGCTTCCGCCGCGAGGCCGGCACGTACGGCAAGGACACCCGGGGCATCTTCCGCGTCCACCAGTTCGACAAGGTCGAGATGTTCTCGTACGTCGCGCCCGAGGACGCGGAGAACGAGCACCAGCGGCTCCTGGACTGGGAGAAGCAGTGGCTGACCGGTCTTGAGCTGCCGTTCCAGGTCATCGACGTCGCCACCGGCGACCTCGGCGCCTCCGCCTCCCGCAAGTTCGACTGCGAGGCGTGGATCCCGACCCAGGGCAAGTACCGCGAGCTGACCTCGGCCTCGAACTGCAACAGCTTCCAGGCCCGCCGGCTCTCCGTCCGCATGCGCGACGAGCAGGGCGGCAAGAAGACGGTGCAGCCGCTGGCCACCCTGAACGGCACGCTGTGCGCCGTCCCGCGCACGATCGTGGCGATCCTGGAGAACCACCAGCTCGCCGACGGTTCGGTGCGGGTGCCGGAGATGCTGCGGCCCTACCTCGGCGGCCGTGAGGTCCTGGAGCCGATCGCCAAGTGAGCCCCTTCCCCTACCGCCTGGTCGCGACGGATCTCGACGGCACGCTGCTGCGGGCCGACGAGTCCGTCTCGGCCCGCACGCGGGACGCGCTCACCGCCGCCACGGAGGCGGGCGCCGCGCACATCGTCGTCACCGGCCGGGCGGTGCCCTGGACCCGGCACATCCTCGACGACCTCGGGTACGAGGGCATCGCGGTGTGCGGCCAGGGCGCGCAGGTCTACCACGCGGGAGAGCACCGACTGCTCACCTCGCTGACCCTGGACCGGCAGCTGGCCGGGCTCGCCCTGTCGAAGATAGAGGCGGAGGTCGGCCCGCTGGCGCTGGCCGCCAGCCGCGACGGTCTGGAGGGCGAGGTCCTGATGGGCCCCGGCTACCGGGCGCACCCGGGGCCGCTGCCGTACGTGCCGTACGAGGACCCGGCGGAGCTGTGGGCGGCGCCGCTGACCAAGCTCTACCTCCAGCACCCGACGCTGTCGGACGACGAGCTGACCAGGGCCGCCCGCGCGACGGTCGGCGGTCTCGTGGACGTCGTCATGGCGGGGCCCGGGGTCGTGGAGATCCTTCCGCTCGGCCTGAGCAAGGCGACCGGTCTCTCGCTCGCCGCGCGCCGGCTGGGGGTGAAGGCGGCGGAGACGATCGCCTTCGGCGACATGCCGAACGACATCCCGATGTTCGGCTGGGCGGCCCACGGCGTGGCCATGGGCAACGCGCACGACGAGCTGCGAGCGGTCGCGGACGAGGTCACGACCTCGAACGAGGAGGACGGCATCGCCGTCGTCCTGGAGCGCCTGCTGTCGGCCTGACCGGGACCCCATGGGTGGAGCGAGCCCGGCGAAGAGAGAAGGGGCGGCCCGCGCGGACCAGGTCCGCGCGCTCGAAGTGGCCGCCCCTCCCTTCGGAGGATCCCCCGTGCCCTCCGTACAACTAGTGTGCGCCCGGCCCCCATTCGGGGGCGAGCGATTTTCCTCCCCGGGTGAGCGGGTAGCAGGCCAGGCCGATCGCCAGTGAGATCACGTGCCCGAGGTCGGTGTACGTGCGCTCGGCGGCGAACGGTACGGCGAAGAAGGCCACCACTCCGGCGAGGTAGAGCCAGCGCCAGGGGCGGGCCAGCCGGTAGGCGAGGAGGCCCGCGGAGGCGGCGAGCCCGTAGCTGACCCCGATGTCGACGACGTGCGCCATGCTGCGCGGCACGTCGTGGTGGCGGATGGCGATCAGGACGACCTGCTGGCTGATCAGGGTCGCCGCGACATGGGCGGTGGCGACGACGACGAGCCATTTCGCGGTGCCGAGCCAGCGTTCCACGGGCGCGTGGATCAGTTCGAAGAGGGCCGCGTACAGCAGGAGGCCGGCCGGGTCCTCGATCCAGAACGCGCTGCCGAGCAGGGCTCGCAGTGGGTGGTGCGCGAGCTGGTGGAGGTTGCTGCTGTTGCGGTGGAGCAGATAGGTGTCGACGCTCTCGGGGGTCAGCGCGATGACGAGGCTGGTGATCGCGATGACCGCCAGCCAGAGATGCGTACCGGGTGACGAACGCACCCACGACCTGATCGGTCGGGACGGTTCGCCACCCGGCGGGGCTCCGCTGGTTCCACTGCTTCCGGCTTCGATCGGCACCTTTCAGTGCCTATCACCCGAAGCTGGGAGAAACCTCAGAAATTGATCATGTGTCCGGCAATGCCGTGGATGGCTTCCTTCACTGCCTCGCCGAGGGTCGGGTGGGCGTGGACGTTCCGCGCGACCTCGTGGACGGTGAGGTCCCACTGCTGGGCCAGGGTCAGCTCGGGCAGCAGCTCGGTGACGTCGGGGCCGATGAGGTGGGCGCCGATGATCTCGCCGTGGGTCCCGTCGGCGATGATCTTGACGAAGCCGGTGGCGTCGCCGAGACCGTGCGCCTTGCCGTTCGCCACGAACGGGAACTTGGCGACCTTGACGTCGAAGCCCTTCTCGCGGGCCTGCGCCTCGGTCCAGCCGAAGCTGGCGATCTGCGGCTGGCAGTAGGTCGCGCGCGGGATCATCGGGTAGTCGAGTTCCATCGTCTCGGCGTCCCCGATGGTCTCGGCCGCGATGACGCCCATGGCCTCGGCGGTGTGCGCGAGCATCAGCTTCGCGGTGACGTCACCGATGGCGTAGATGTGCGGCACGGAGGTGCGGCAGCGGCCGTCGACGTCGATCGCGCCGCGCTCGGTCAGGGCGACGCCGGTGGCCTCCAGGCCGTAGCCGGTGACGTTCGGGGCGAAGCCGATGGCCTGGAGGACCTTGTCGGCCTCCAGCACCTTCTGGGCGCCGTCCTTGCCGGTGACGGTGACGCGGACCTGCGGGCCGGACTCGTCGATGGCCTCGACGCGGGTCGAGGTCAGGACGTCGATGCCGAGCTTGCGGTACTGCTTCGCCAGCTCCTTGGAGACCTCTTCGTCCTCCAGCGGGGCGATCCGGTCGAGGAACTCGACGATCGTGACCTTGGTGCCGTAGTTGTTGAGGACGTACGCGAACTCGATGCCGATCGCGCCGGCTCCGGCGATGATGATCGACTGCGGGGCGTCCTCGGCGAGGATCTGCTCCTCGTACGAGACGACGCGCTCGCTGCGGGCGGTGCCCGGGAGCAGGCGCGGGGTGGCGCCGGTGGCGATGATGCAGTTGTCGAACTGGATCGTCTCCGAGGTGCCGTCGGACTTGGCGACCTGGAGGGTGTTCGCGTCGAGGAAGGTTCCCCGGCCGTCGAACTCGGTGATCCCGTTCTTCTTCATGAGGAAGTGGACGCCCTTGACGCGGCCGTCCGCGACCGAGCGGCTGCGGCGGAACGCCTCGGTGTAGTCGAAGGAGACGGTGCCGTCCACCTTGATGCCGAAGGTCTTGGCCTCGTGGTTGAAGATGTGGGCCAGTTCCGCGTTGCGCAGCAGTGCCTTGGTGGGGATGCAGCCGACGTTCAGGCAGACACCGCCCCAGTACTTCTCCTCGACGACCGCGACCCGCTTGCCCAGCTGGGCGGCGCGGATGGCGGCGACGTAGCCGCCGGGGCCAGCTCCGAGTACGACGACGTCGAAGCGGTCTGACATGACTGACTCCCGAGGGTGGTGAGGGTGTTCGGTCCGCGTACGGCCCCACAGTAGTCCGGAGTACCGGCCGCAGTCAGTTGTAGGATGACTGGGCAACCGGGCATATCGGGAGGTCGGAGCGGCATGGCACTCAGGGCGGCGGGACGGACCTCGCTGGTGGACTCCGTCGTGGAACAGCTGCGTACGCAGCTCACGGACGGTGAGTGGGCGGTCGGCGACCGCATCCCGACCGAGCACGAGCTCGCGCAGCAACTCGGCGTGGGCCGCAACACCGTCCGCGAGGCGCTCCGGGTCCTGGTCCACGCGGGCCTCCTGGAGTCCCGTCAGGGCAACGGCACCTTCGTCAGGTCGACCGCGGATCCGGCGGCCGTCCTGCGCGGGGTCCGGCACGCGGGCGCGGCCGACGTCCTCGAACTCCGGGTCGCCCTGGAGGCCGAGGCCGCCCGGCTCGCGGCGGCACGACGGGACACCCACGACCTGCTGCGGATGCGGGCGGCGCTGACCACCCTGCGCGAGGAGGGGGACCGGGACGCGGACGCGGACCTCGCCTTCCACCTGGCGGTCGTCGGCGCGACCCACAACGCCGCCTTCGTCGAGGTCTACCGCTTCTTCTCGGCACAGGTCCACGAGGTCCTCGTGGAGGCCCTCGGCGACCGGGAGATGCCACCGGTCGACATCGACGCCCATGAGGCCCTCGTGGCGGCGATCGAGGCGGGCGACCCGGAGGCGGCCGAGCGGCAGGCCCGCGAGCTGCTGCGGCCACCGATGGAGACGGTCGCGGCGCTGACGTCACCCACGTCGCCCCCATCTCCGGCCTCCCCGGCGTCCCCCGCCACCTCGGCGTCCTCGGCGTCCCCCACGCCCTCGACCTCCCCGACCTCCCCGGCGTCCCCGGCGTCCTCGACGTCCCCGGCGGAGCGCTCCTGATGGGCGCCGAGATACGGACGCCGGGATCCGCCGAGACCCGTACGACGGCTTCCGCCCCGCCCGTGCTCGTCGACGCCGAGGCCGGGGTCCGGGCGTCGGCGTCCGGAGCGGCGGCCCGGCGGGCCCTGCTCGCGCATCCCGCACTCCTCCTGATCGGGATCGTGCTGGCCTCGCTGAACATGCGGGTCGCGCTGGCCGGCGTGGCGCCCCTGGTCGGAGAGATCTCCGCGGCCTTCGGGCTCTCCGCCACGGCGACCTCGCTCGTGACCTCGGTGCCCGTCCTGTTCCTCGGCGTGGGCGCGATGGTCGCGCCCTGGCTGGGGCGCCGGTTCGGTGCCGAACGCGTGCTGTTCGCGGCGCTGCTCCTGCTCGGCGTCGGCATCCTCGCGCGCGTGCTGCCCTCCGTGTACGCGCTGTACGGCGGCGGCATCCTCGTCGGCACGTCGATCGCCCTGCTCAACGTGCTGATGCCGGGCCTGATCAAGCGTGACTTCCCGGACCGGGCGGCCGCGATGACCTCGGTCTACACGGGCGCGATGATCGCGGGGGCGACGCTGGCCGCCGCGGCCGCCGTGCCGCTGGAGAAGGCGCTCGGCGGCGGCTGGGAGGGCTCGCTCGCCTTCTGGTCGCTGCTCGCCGCCGTCGCCGCCCTCGCCTGGCTGCCCCAGGTCCTGATCGCCCGGGGCCGGACGGGCCACGGGGTACGGGCCGTCCCGGCCACCGCCTCCCGTCCGGTGAGCGTCTGGCGCTCGGCGCTGGCCTGGCAGGTCACCCTGTTCATGGGCCTGCAGTCGCTGTGGTCGTACGTGTTGATCGCCTGGATGCCGACGATCTTCACCGACCACGGCATGAGCCGCTCCACCGCCGGTGTCGTCTTCGCCTTCAACAACCTGATCCAGGTCGCGGGTGCCTTCGTTGTGCCGCTGCTCGCCGGCCGGATGCGGAGCCAGCGCCCGCTGATCGTCCTCGTCACCACGCTCGTCGCGGCCGGCTACGCCGGTCTGATGGTGGCGCCGGTGGAGGGGGCCTGGCTCTGGTCGGCGGTGCTCGGTGTCGGCCAGGGCGGTGCGGTCGGTCTCGCGCTGACCCTCATCGTGCTGCGCTCCGGGGACGCGGTGACCGCGGCCCGGCTGTCCGGCATGGCCCAGACGGTCGGCTATCTGCTCGCCGCCGCGGGCCCGCTGGCGGCCGGCGCCCTCCACCAGGCCACCGGCTCCTGGACGCTGCCGATCTGTGTGGTCCTCGGCGTCTGCGCGGCCGCCCTCGGCGTGGGGCTGCTCGCCGCCCGGGACCGGACGGTGTGAGAGGAGGGGGTTGCGGTACGGCTCCGGGGTGGGGCTCCCGGGGTGGGGCGCCCGGGGTGGGGCGCCCGCCCTCGGAGCCGTACCGCTTCCTCTTCGGTTTCTACTCCTCGCCCGCCAGGGTCAGGGTCCGCAGCTTGTGGCCGGCGAACCAGGTCGCCACGACCGTGACCGCCACGAGGAGGACGGTCGCCGTGGTGAGTCCGACCTCGGAGTCGATCAGACCGTCACCGGTGACCTTCTCCGCGAGGGCGAGCGACCACTGCTGGACGCTCAGGGTCTTGGCTCCGGAGATCAGGGAGCCGAAGAGGGTCTCCCAGACCAGCGCGTAGACGAGGCCGATGACCACCGCGTGCCGGCTGACCGTGCCGAGCAGCAGGAACAGCGCGCTGTAGGCGATGGAGGCCACCAGCGCCGCCACCGTGTACGCGACCGCCACCTGCTGGCCGTTGCCGTTGAGGACGAATCCGGCGATGAACGTCGGCACCGCCGAGAAGACCATGGTCACGGCGATCGCCACGATGAGCTTCGTGAAGATGATCGAGGACCGCTTCACCGGCTTGGACAGCAGGTAGACGATCGAGCCGTCGTCGATCTCCGGACCGATCGCGCCCGTCCCGGCGATCACGCCGATCAGCGGCACCATCGTGGCCAGCGCGAAGCCGCCCAGGACGTCGGCGGCGACCTGGTCGTCCGCCCCGTTGAAGGCGCGGACCGCCGCCGCGATGAGCACCAGCAGAGCGGGCAGCAGGAAGAGGATCAGCGCCCGTCGGCGGCCGAGGAGGGCCCGGTAGGTGAGCCGGGCGACTGTGGGGTTGTACATCGGTCAGGCTCCTTTCAGGCCGCGACGAGGTAAGAGAAGACCGATTCGAGGGACTCGTCCGAAGGCGAGACGGTCAGGAGGCGGATGCCCTGGTCCTTCGCGACCCTGGGCAGCAGCTCCGTGAACCGCCCGAAGTCCACCGCCTGGACGCGCAGTCCGCCCTCCACCTGGTCGACCTCGATCCCGGCCGTGGACGGGTCGGCGATCAGCGCGGCGGCCAGCGCCCGGTCGTCGCTCGAGCGGACGAGATAGCGGTGCGGCCGGTCCGTCATGAGTCGGCGGATCTTGCGGAAGTCACCGGAAGCCGCGTGCCGCCCGGCCACGATCACCTCGATGTGGGAGGCGAGCTGCTCGACCTCCTCCAGGATGTGCGAGGAGAAGAGGACCGTGCGGCCCTCCGCCCCCATCCGCCGCAGCAGGTCCATCAACTGCATGCGCTGGCGCGGGTCCATGCCGTTGAACGGCTCGTCCAGGAGCAGCACGGACGGCTCGTGCACGAGGGCCGAGGCCATCTTCACGCGCTGCCGCATGCCCTTGCTGTACGTGGAGATCTTCCGGTCCTGTGCGTACTCCATCTCGACCGTGGCGAGGGCCGCCTGGGCCTCCTTGTCGCCGAGGCCCTGGAGTTCCGCGTTGGCCACGACGAACTCGCGGCCGGTGAGGAAGTCGTACATCGCCTCCCGCTCGGGGACGACACCGATCTGGCGGTAGACCGACTCGTTCCCCCAGATCTTCTGCCCGTCGAGCGTGACGCTGCCGGTGGAGGGGTCGAGGAAGCCGCCCATCATGTTGATCAGGGTGGACTTCCCGGCGCCGTTGGGGCCGAGGAGGCCGGTGACACCCGGGCCCACCGTCATCGTGACGTCGTTCACGGCCACGACGTTTCCGAACCAGCGGGAGACGTGGTCGATGGAGAGGGTACTCATGGGCGCGGCCCATTCCTTTGAGGGGTGGCGGCGGGCGAAGGGAAGGCGGTCACAGCCCGACCTTTCGGTAGCGGCGCATCAGGACGCCGTACGAGCCGGCGATGAGCGCGAGGACGACCAGCACGTAGACCACGCCGGCACCGGTGCTCGGACCCCCGAGTTCGGGGAAGCCCGGAGGGGCGCCCAGGAAGGCGCTCTGCACGCCGTCGATGAGGGTCATCGGCGAGAAGAGGCCGAGCCACTGGATGGCGCCCTCGTTCTCGGTGGCGAAGGCGATGCCCATGAGGGTGGAGACCGCCCCGTACGAGACCGTCAGGACGGCGATCACTGCGGCGACGCCGAAGCCGCGGCGCGGGGTGAGGGCCGCCATGACGAGTCCGATGCCGCCGAAGAGCACCGAGAGCAGCGCCACGGAGACCAGTCCCTGGCCGAACATCCTGGTCTGCTCGGCGAAGTCCATCTTGGCGAGCAGCGAGCCGATCCAGAGGATCAGCAGCGGCGAGGCGGTCAGGATGAAGAGCGCCGAGGCCATCGCGCCGAGCTTGGCGAGGACGTAGTCCGCGCGCTCGATCGGTCGGGAGAAGTACAGCGGCACCGTCCGGAACCGGAGGTCCCGGGAGACCGACTGCGGTGCCTGCGAGGCCAGGTAGATGCTGATGACGACCTGGAGGTAGATCGCGTACTGCGTGTACTCGATCGAGAGCTTGGACTGCTTCCCGACCACGGCGACCGCGACGAGGATCAGCGCCGGGACGCACATCACGGCGAACAGGAGCATCGGCAACACCTTCGACTTGGCGCTGCGGCCGAGGCCGTAGGCACCGCGCAGGGACTGCGAGAAGAGCGACCGGCGCGCGTAGGCCCGGCCGAGGCGCGGGCCGTCGTAGGACCGGTAGCCGATGTTGTGGATCCGGGTCGTGTCGGGAGCGGCCTGGGAGGGCTGGGGGATCTGGGTGCTCATCGGGCCGGCACCTCCTCGTGCTGGGGCGCCTCGGGGCGGAAGACCTCGGCGATGTGGTGGCGGCGCTGCTCCATGCGGACGAGACCGAGGCCGAGGCCGGCGACGGTGTCCCGCACGAGGTCGTACGTCTCCTCGCCCGGAGCCTCCAGGAGCAGGATGTGTCCGGCGCCGGGCAGGCCGTCCTCCACGCCCGCGTGGATCGTGACGCCGGCGCTCCCCAGGGCCGCGCGGAGCGCCGCCGTGCCGTCCGGGTGGGTGTCCGAGTCGGTGACCTCGACGGCGAGCGTCGTGGTGGTCCGGGTGAAGTCGCTGGTGGAGCTGGAGCGGAGCAGCCGGCCGCCGTCGATGACGACGACGTGGTCGCAGGTGCGCTCCAGCTCGCCGAGGAGATGCGAGGTCACGAGGACGGAGATGCCGAAGTCGGTCCAGACGCGGCGGATCAGTCCGAGCATCTCGTCCCGGCCGACCGGGTCGAGGCCGTTGGTCGGCTCGTCGAGGAGGACCAGCTTCGGGTCGTGGACGAGGGCCTGGGCGAGCTTCACCCGCTGCTTCATACCCGTCGAGTAGCCGCCGATAGGGCGGTAGCGCTCCTCGTACAGGCCGACGTGGCGGAGGGTGTCGGCGGTCCGCTCCCGGGCGGCGGTCGCGGGCAGGCCCGACATCCGCGCCATGTGGACGACGAACTCGGTGGCCGAGACGTCCGGGGGCAGGCAGTCGTGCTCCGGCATGTAGCCGACCTGCTCACGGATCTGCCCACCGGAGGTGCTGACGTCGAGGCCGAGCACCTCGGCGCGGCCCTCCGTCGCGGGGGAGAGTCCGAGCAGGATTTTGATCATGGTGGACTTGCCGGCTCCGTTGGCACCCACGAGTCCGGTCACACCGGGCCCGATGTCCAGGGAGAGCCGGTCAAGAGCGGTCACCCGGGGGAACCGCTTGCTGAGGCTTTCGGTCGCGATCACAGTCACGCCTACGACGGTAGTGGTGTGCGCCACAGCGGTCGTCAGCCCAACGGCTCGATCCTTCTCCGACTACAGGAGTACAAGCCAGTAGGGGAGGTCGCGACGAAAGTCTTTTTCCACAGGTCCGCGGCCGGGTCGGCCGTCGGGTTTTCCACAGGGCGTCGTCGGACCTCTTGACTCAGCCGCCGGGCATTGTCACATTCATCGGTGTCAAGTTACGAACGCGTAGCGCAGCCGGGCGCTCACACGGGACGGCGGGTGGCATGGCCTCAGTGGTGACAGGCGAACTCTCCGCGGAGCTGCGGGGGTTCAGGGAAGTACAGCGGCTCTCCTATGAGTGCGCGGAGGCCGTCGCGGCGCAGCTCAGGCCCGGAGTGACCGAGCGCGAGGCCGCGCGGATGCAGCGGGAGTGGCTGTACGAGCGGGGAGTGCGGGACTGGTTCCACCGGCCGTTCGCCTGGTTCGGCGACCGCACGGCCTTCGTCGACTTCAGGATCCCGCTGCAGTTCTTCCCGACGAACCGGCGTCTTGAGGCGGGGATGCCGTTCATCCTCGACATGGCCCCGGTCTACAAGGGGCACACGGCCGACATCGGCTACAGCGGCTGCCTGGGCCTCAACCCCCTGCACGACAAGCTGCTCGCCGACCTCGCGGACCACCGCGAGCTGATTCTGCGCGAGGTGCGCGAGCGGCGCACGCTCCGCGAGATCTACCAGGACGTGGACCGGCTCATGGTCCGCCAGGGGTACGCGAACCGGCACCGGGCCTACCCCTTCGGCGTGATCGCCCACAAGATCGACCGGGTGAAGGAGCGCCGCTGGTCGCCGACGGTCTTCGGCTTCGGCACCCAGGCGCTCAAGGGCCTCGCGAGTGACGCCCTGCACGGCCACCGGGACGGCTGGTCGCCGCTCTGGTCGCCGTACAAGTTCTCCGACCACCCGCCCAGACCGGGCCTGTGGGCGGTCGAGCCGCACCTCGGATTCCGGGGTACGGGCGCGAAGTTCGAGGAGATCCTGGTCGTCACCGACTCCCGGGACCCCGAGCAGAGCGCGTTCTGGCTGGACGACGATCTGCCGCACGTGCGGCGCTGGAACGAGGGGACGGTCTGATGGCGGGAAGCGCGGGTCTCACCGGGGCGCGGGAGCGCTGGGTACGGACGGGCGGGCTCGAACTGTGCGTCGCGGAGCTCGGCGAGACGGGCCGGCCCACCGTGCTGCTCGTGCACGGCTACCCGGACTCCAAGGAGGTGTGGTCGGAGGTCGCCGTCCGGCTCGCCGAGGACTTCCACGTGGTGCTGTACGACATCCGGGGCCACGGCCGCTCCACGGCACCGACCCCGCTGCGCGGCGGCTTCACCCTGGAGAAGCTGACCGACGACTTCCTCGCGGTCGCCGACGCCGTCAGCCCGGACCGGCCGGTCCACCTCGTCGGCCACGACTGGGGCTCGGTGCAGTCCTGGGAGTTCGTCACCGTGCCCCGCACCGAGGGCCGGATCGCCTCCTTCACCTCGATGTCGGGGCCCTCCCTCGACCACTTCGGGCACTGGATCAAGCAGCGGATGACCCGGCCCACCCCGCGCCGGGTCGGCCAGCTCCTCGGACAGGGCGCCAAGTCCTGGTACGTGTACATGCTGCACACGCCCGTGCTGCCGGAGCTCGCCTGGCGCGGCCCGCTCGGCAAGCGCTGGCCGAAGATACTGGAGCGCGTCGAGAAGGTGCCGGCCGGCGACTACCCGACGCCCTCGCTGCCGAGCGACGCGGCGCACGGCGCCTGGCTCTACCGGGACAACGTCCGCGCGCGGCTCGGCCGTCCGCGACCCGACGCGTACGCGCACGCGCCCGTGCAGCTGATCACGCCGACCGGTGACGCCTTTCTCTCCGAGCGGCTCTACGACGACCTGGGCCGCTGGGTGCCGGACCTGACCCGGCGCACGCTGCCCGCGAAGCACTGGGTGCCGCGCACCCGGCCGGACCAGCTCTCCGCCTGGATCGGCGCGTTCGTCCAGGCCAACGAGGAGCCGGGCGCCAAGGCGCCGAAGCCCGTCGCGGCGAAGAGCGGGGTGAAGCCGGAGTACACGGAGCGGTTCGGCGGCCAGCTGGTCCTGGTGACCGGGGCGGCCAGCGGGATCGGACGGGCCACCGCCTTCGCCTTCGCCGAGGCCGGCGCCCGGGTCGTGGCCGTGGACCGGGACGCCGAGGGCGCGGTCCGCACGGCCGAGATGGCCCGGCTGATCGGCGCCCCGGAGGCCTGGGGCGAGACCGTCGACGTAGCCGACGAGCAGGCGATGGAGAAGCTGGCCGCCAAGGTGGCGAGCGAGTACGGGATCGTCGACGTCCTCGTCAACAACGCGGGGATCGGGCTCACCGGCTCCTTCTTCGACACCACGAGCGAGGAGTGGCAGCGGGTCCTCGACGTCAACCTGTGGGGCGTGATCCACGGGTGCAGGGTCTTCGGCGCGCAGATGAGGGCGCGCGGTCAGGGCGGCCACATAGTGAACACCGCGTCCGCCGCCGCGTTCCAGCCCTCCCGCGCCCTGCCCGCGTACAGCACGTCGAAGGCGGCGGTGCTGATGCTCAGCGAGTGCCTACGTGCCGAGTTGGCCGACCAGGGCATCGGGGTCTCCGCGATCTGTCCCGGCATCGTCAACACGAACATCACGGCGACCGCGCGGTTCGCGGGGGTCACGGACGAGGCGGAGGAGAAGCGGCGCCAGAAGAAGGCGTCCCGGCTGTACGGCCTGCGGAACTATCCGCCGGAGAAGGTCGCGGACGCGATCCTGGGCGCGGTCCTGCACGACCGCGCGGTCGTGCCCGTGACGCCGGAGGCCCGGGGCGCCCACTTCCTCTCCCGGCTGAGCCCGGGGACGCTGCGGGCGCTCGCCCGCTGGCAGCCGCCGACGTAGGGAGGGGTTCGGGGCGGTCGCCGCGCGGGGGAACGGTTCGGGGGCCCGCGCGGGGTCCGGTTCGGGGGCGGTCGCGCGGGTCCGGTTCGGGGGGGGCGGTCGCGCAGGGTCCGGATTCGGGGTGCGTTCGCCCGCGCGGGGGAACGGTTCGGGGCGGCGGTCGTACGATCCCCTTCCAGGAAGGGCCTCGCGGCGGCGGGGTGGAGCGAGCGGTCGGTGGGAGCGGGTTTGTCCGAGCAGTCAGCACAGCCGGAGTACCGGATCGAGGATCTCGCCCATCACAGCGGGGCCACGGTCCGGACGATCCGCGCCTACCAGGACCGCGGGCTGCTGCCCCGTCCCGAGCGGCGCGGCAGGTCGAACGTGTACGGGGACGCGCACCTCGCACGGCTCCGGCAGATCGCCGACCTCCTCGACCGCGGCTACACCCTGGCCTCGATCAAGGAGCTCCTGGAGGCCTGGGACACCGGCCGGGGCCTCGGCGGGGTGCTCGGTCTGGTCGCGGAGGTCCACGGCCCGTGGACGGACGAGGAGGCGGACCGGATCTCCCGCGCGGAGCTGGACGCCCGGTTCGGCGGCACCCCGGACGAGGACGCCATCAGGGAGGCCGTCGCGCTCGGCGTGCTGGAGCCGCTTCCCGGCCGGGAGACGGAGGAGTACCTCGTACCGAGCCCCCAGGAACTCGCGGTGGCCGCCGAGTTGTACGCGGCGGGGGTGCCCCTCGCGGCAATCACCGGTCATCTGAGGGAACTTCGCGATCAGGTGGAGCACATCGCCTCCCGCTTCCTGGAGTTCACGACGGAGTACGTCTTCGCGCGCTATCTGGAGCACCGGCCGCCGACGGACGCGGACGCGGCCGAGGCGGCGACGATGGTGCGACGGCTCCGGCCACTCGCGCAGCAGACGGTGGACGCCGAACTCGCCCGGGCCATGCGCCTGTTGGCCACCCGCCATCTTCAGATCCATCTGGCGCCCGACGTGCACCACGCGAAGGACGACGAGCCGCGCCCGGTGGCGCTACCGGCCGGGACCGTACGGGCCGTTCAGAGCCTCGTGGGTCCGGATCAGGTCGCGGCTTTCGTCGCCGCCGCCACGGAACGAGAGCTACACAAAAGAACATTGGACACACTTACCTCAAGTGTCCCCATAGTGGACTAATTTACCCAATCCACCTGAAATGCAAAGCCTGTTGTCCACAGAATTGCCAACTAGCCTGTGGATAAGTCGTCTTGGCTGTGGATCAAACCTGCTCTTCCCCATCAATGGTTCGGCGATCAAAATCGATGGTCCGGCGATCCGGGCTCCGGCATCCTGACGGAATGACCCGACCACAACCGCCGGACGAACGCCGCACGGTGAAAGTCTCGAAGTACCTCTCCAAGCATCTGCGCCACCAGCCCGAGCGCATCGGCCTCGTCCTCGACGCACACGGCTGGACCGAGATCGACACACTGCTCGGAGCCACCGCGCGGAACGGCTTCCCGATCACCCGCGAGGAACTCGACCACGTCGTCGCGACCAACGACAAGAAGCGCTTCGCGATCGAGGGCACCCGCATCCGCGCCAGCCAGGGCCACACCGTAGAGGTGGACCTCGACCTGCCGCCCGCCGAACCGCCCGCGTACCTCTACCACGGTACGGTCGCGGACCGGCTCCCCGCGATCCGGGCGGAGGGGCTGCGCCCCATGGCCCGCCACCACGTGCACCTCTCCCCCGACCGCGAGACCGCGACCCGGGTCGGCGCGCGTCGCGGACGGCCGGTGGTGCTCAGCGTCGACGCCGGCGCCATGCACCGGGCCGGGCACGTCTTCCGCGTCAGCGCCAACGGCGTCTGGCTGGCCGACGCCGTCCCGCCGGAGTTCCTCCGCCTCCCCGACTGAGGCATGATCGTTCCCATGGCACACCCGCACCTGCCCAGCACCGAGGCGGCCGTGACCGCGATCCGCGCCATCGCCCAGGAGTTCCACCTGGAGATGACGGTCACGGACGACATCGGTGCGGACCAGACCTCCCGGCGTACCTCCTCCGGCGCGTTCGCCGTCCTCGACCCGGACGGCTCGCTGCCGCACGAGGCCTATGTCGAGCTGGGCGGCTCCCCCTCCGTGACGGTCCAGATCTTCCCCGAGGACGACGCCCGGATCATCGTGGACGGCATCGAGTTCGCGGACGTGCCCCGCGACGCCGTCCCCGCCTTCCTCCGCTCGGTCCACGGCGGCCTCGCCCATGTGAAGGGCCGCTTCTTCCCGCCCGGCTGGTGGCTGATCGTCCCGCTGCCGGGTGACGAGACGTACAAGGAACTCGTTCCCGAGGCCTCGCTCACCCCCTGGCTGAACAGCCGGGTCCGCTGACCCGGCCTCCCTCCTCTCCCGCACCCCGTGCGGGCATCCGCCCCTTCGCCCGGAGCCTTCCCGCGCCCCGTGGGGGCATCCGCCCCTCGGCCCGGAGCCCCCGCCCCTCGCGCGCGTAGGGTGGCGTCATGCGCTTGAGTACGGTGATCCTCCCCATCCACCGATGGAGCGAGGGGCAGAAGACCTGGCGGCGGGCCGAGGACCTCGGGTTCCATGCCGCGTACACCTACGACCACCTGTCCTGGCGGACCTTCCGGGACGGCCCGTGGTTCGGGGCGCTCCCCACCCTCACCGCGGCGGCTACGGCCACCGAACGCATCCGCCTCGGCACCCTCGTGACCTCGCCGAACTTCCGGCATCCGGTGACGCTAGCCAAGGAGCTGATGTCGCTCGACGACATCTCCGACGGGCGCGTCACCCTCGGCATCGGCGCGGGCGGCAACGGCTTCGACGCCACCGCGCTCGGCCAGGAGCCGTGGACGCCGAAGGAGCGGGCGGACCGCTTCGGCGAGTTCGTCGCCCTGCTCGACCGGCTGCTCACCGAGGAGTCCGTGACGGAACGGGGGACGTTCTACTCGGCGAACGAGGCCCGGAACATCCCCGGCTGCGTCCAGCGCCCCCGGCTGCCGTTCGCGGTCGCGGCGACCGGGCCGCGCGGGCTGCGGCTCGCCGCGCGATACGGGCAGGCGTGGGTGACGACCGGCGACCCGAAGATCTTCGAAGAGGGCACCCCCGAGCAGTCGGTGGCGGCGCTGCGCGGCCAGATCGAGAAGCTCGGCAAGGCGTGCGCCGAGACCGGCCGGGAAGTCGCCGAACTCGACAAGGTCCTCCTGACCGGCTTCACCCCGGACCGCGGCAGGCCGCTGGAGTCCCTGGACGCCTTCGTCGACTTCGCCGGGCGCCACCGCGAGCTGGGCTTCACCGAGATCGTGATCCACTGGCCGATCCCGGACTCCGACTTCGCGGCCGACCAGGCCGTCTTCGAGCGGATCGCCACGGAGGCCCTCGCCCAGCTGGGCTGACGGGCGACGCCCACGTCAGGGCGAGGGGCCTTCGCCCGGCGGATCAGGCGATCCGTCGGGCATGGCCCCGCCACAGGGCGAGCAGGACCGGGGCGCCGACCGGAGCGGGGCCGGCCGCGCAGACGTCGAAATGGCTGACCCGGCAGGTGTCGGACGGAACGGCGGAGCCCAGGTTGACCGCGGTGCCGTCGCCCGCGACGCGCCAGCGACTGCCGGCCGGAACGGCGCCGGCCGTCAGCTCCCCGGGCTCGATCAGGATCCAGCGGCCGTGGACCGTACGGTGCCACGCGGCCCGGGCCCCACACCTGGCGCAGGCCGCGGTGGCCGCTGTCGCGGATCTCGCCGGGCCCGGTACGACTCCGGCGCCCCAGGCCTCCGGCACGACCGACCCGGATCGGGCTTCCCGCCCACCACCTCCGTACCTGGCGTCCCGTCCACCACCTCCGTACCCGAGCTCCCGGGCGGCGCCCCCGTACCCGGCCTCGCCACCAGCGCCCCCGGATCTGGCCTCCGGTACACCGACCGTGGGGCGGACCGCGAACGTCGCCGCGTCGACCAGGCCCGCCAGGACATCGCCCACCAGCACAGGATCCCGCGTGGCCCGGCGCGTTCCGGAGCCCTCACACCCCGCGCACAGGGCCATGCCGAGGCTCGCGACCCACGTCCCGTACGGCCCACCGCAGGAGTCGCACTCGTCGCTTCGCCGACCCACGCCCATGCCCCGCCCCCTTGAGACACCATCAGCTCTCAGGGATCTTCCCCGTCACCCGGAAAACGAACGGACGTTTACGGCCACATCGGGGCGTGAACACCGGCCGCCACGGTCCGCGGCCACCCGAATTCGACCACTCATATGTGCGGCTCCCCGCACGCCCGTGCGTCCGGTGCGGAAGAATGGCGCGGTGACCTCTCTCCGTTCCCCGCGTACTCCCGCCCCGGCGCCCCGGCTGATCGCCACCGACCTCGACGGCACGCTGCTGCGCGACGACAAGTCCGTCTCCGAGCGCACGGTCGCCGCCCTCGCCGCGGCCGAGCAGGCCGGGATCGAGGTCTTCTTCGTCACCGGCCGCCCGGCCCGGTGGATGGATGTCGTCAGGGACCACGTCCACGGCCACGGCCGGGCGATCTGCGCCAACGGCGCGGCCGTCGTCGACCTCCACGCGGGCGGCACCTTCCTGGAGGTGCGCCCGCTGGAGCGGCCGGTCGCCCTCGACGTCGTCCGGGCCCTGCGCGCCGCCGCGCCCGGGACCTCCTTCGCGGTCGAGCTCACCACCGGCATCCACTACGAGCCGCTGTACCCGCCCTTCTTCCTCGACCCCGGCGCGACCGTCGCCACCGCCGAGAAGCTCCTCTTCGAGGAGGCGCCCGGCGCCGCGGCCCCGGTGCTCAAGCTGCTCGCCCAGCACCCGGAACTCGACCCCGACGCGTTCCTGGCCGTGGCCAGGGAGGCCGCGGGAGACCTGGCCTCGTTCACCCGCTCCAGCCCCACCGCCCTCATCGAGATCAGCGCGCTCGGCGTCTCCAAGGCCTCCACGCTCGCCCTGTGCTGCGCGGAGCGCGGCATCTCGGCCGAGGAGGTCGTGGCCTTCGGCGACATGCCCAACGACATCGAGATGCTCAGCTGGGCGGGCCGCTCGTACGCGATGGGCAACGCCCATCCGGACGTGTTCACCGCCGCCTCGGGCCGAACGGCCGGCAACAACGAGGACGGGGTGGCCGTCGTCATCGAGCGGCTGGTGACCGAGGCGGTGGACGCGGCCGGGAACGGCACGGCCTGATCACCCCTGCCTCCGCCCAGGCTCTGCTCCGGCCTCGGTCGGGTCTCCGGTCCGGTGGGCCCGCGCCCGCACGCCACCCGCTACAGCGGGGCCTCCCACACCACCGTCGTACCGCCGCCGTCCTCCCCGATCCCCGGCCCGCACCAGCTCGCGCCGCCCAGCGACTCGGCCCGGCGCGCCAGGTTGCGCAGACCGCTGCGACGCCCGCCCGCCGGGAGGCCGATTCCGTCGTCCGCGACCTCCAGGCGTACCCCCGCGGAGCCGTCGGGCAGGGTGACTCCAGCGTCGACGACCACCTCGATCCGGCCCGCCTCCGCGTGCCGGAAGGCGTTGGAGAGCGCCTCGCGGAGGGCGGCGATGAGGTTCTTCCCGGTGAGGTCGCCGACCGTCGCGTCGATCGCGCCGAGGAAACGGTGCGCGGGCTTGAAGCCCAGCGGCACGGCGGCCATGTTGATCTCCCGCAGCACCCGGGTGCGCAGCCCCGACGGGGCCTCGGCGGGCCCCTGCTGGAGCGCGAAGATCGCCGTACGGATCTCCTGGATGGTCACGTCCAGCTCGTCCACGGCCTTGCCGACACCCTCGCGCACGGCCGGCACGATCGACCTGCGCTGGGCGCTCTCCAGCATCATGCCGGTGGCGAAGAGCCGTTGGATGACGAGATCGTGCAGGTCACGGGCGATCCGGTCACGGTCCTCGTAGACGGCGAGCCGCTCCCGGTCGCGCTGTGCGTCGGCCATCATCAGGGCGAGAGCCGCCTGCGAGGCGAACTGGGTGGCGAGCGTCCGCTCCGTCTCCGTGAACTGGCGGGCGCCCCGCGCCCGGGGGGTCGCGAGCGCGCCGAGCACCCGCCCGCCGCTCTGCAGCGGCAGCATCATGCTCGGCCCGTACGGGGAGGTCAGCCGGCTGATCATGCGCGGGTCGGTCGACGCGTCCGTCACGAAGACCGCTTCTCCGTCCAGGAGCCGCTCCACCACGGCGCTCTCGGGCGGGATGACCACACCGAGGGACTTCGTCGGGCGGGGCGAGGCGACGGCGACGATCTCCAGACCGCCGTCCTCGGCGGGCAGCAGCACGATCCCCGCGTCCGCGTCGGCGAGGCGGCGGGCCTGTTCGGCGACGACCGCGAGGGCGTCGTCCGCGTCGCCGCCGGAGAGCAGCGCGGTGGTGACGGCGACCGAGCCGTCGATCCACCGTTCGCGCTGGCGGGCGGCCTCGTACAGGCGGGCGTTGCCGATGGCGATGCCGGCCTCGGTGGCGAGCACCCGGACCATGTGGACGTCGTAGTCGTTGAACTCGCCGCCGCCGCGCTTCTCCGCGAGGTACAGGTTGCCGAAGATCTCGCCCTGGACCCTGATGGGAACGCCCAGGAAGCTGCGCATCGGGGGATGCCCCGGCGGGAAGCCGGCCGCGCGCCGATCGGTGGAGAGGTCGGCGAGGCGGATCGTCTGGGGGTCGCGGATCAGCGCGCCGAGCAGCCCGGCGTGGCCGTCGGGGCGATGGCCGATCCGACGGGCCGTCTCCTCGTCGACGCCGAAGGTGACGAAGTCGGACAGTCCCTTGCCCTCCTCGTCGACGACGCCGATCGCGGCGTAGCGGGCGTCGGCGAGTTCGGCGGCGGTCTCGCAGATACGGTCGAGGGTGGAGTGGAGTTCGAGCCCGGTACCGACCGAGCGCATGGCCTCCAGCAGCTGCGGTACGCGGGCGGTGAGCTCCGTGGACAGCCCCTGGAGGCTGCGGGTGGCCTGGGTGGCTGCTTCCAGGGGGTCCGGGGCGTCGGACGCTGCGGCGGTCATGGGCTTGAGCCTAGTAAGTCCTATTTGGCGAGGAAAGTCGGCCGCTCCTCACCGGGCTGCGCCACACCGGCCCGCACGGCGCGGGCCCGCTCCGCACCGGCCGCCCCGGGGACGGCCAGCAGGTCGGTCTCCCGCTCCTGTTCCAGCATCCGGCGGAGCGGACCGTCCGCCTCGGCCAGTTCCGCGTACGGGCCGCGCTGCACGGTCCGGCCCCCGTCCAGGACCAGCACCTCGTCGACCGCGTCGAGGCCGTGCAGACGGTGGGTGATGAGGACGGTCGTACGGCCTTCGGTGGCCCGCAGCAGATCGTCGGTGAGCGCGTCGGCGGTGGCCAGGTCCAGGTGCTCGGCCGGCTCGTCGAGGACGAGGACGGGGAAGTCGGCGAGCAGGGCGCGGGCGAGCGCCAGGCGCTGGCGCTGACCGCCGGAGAGCTGGGACCCGTGCTCACCCACGAGCGTGTCGAGCCCGTCCGGCAGCCCGTCCACCCAGTCCAGCAGCCGGGCCCTGCGCAGCGCCTCGCGCAGCTCCTCGTCGCTCGCCCCGGTCCGGGCGAGCCGCAGGTTCTCGCGGACGGAGCTGTCGAAGAGGTGCGCGTCCTGGGCGCAGAGGCCGACGAGCCGCCGGACCGCGTCGCCGTCGAGCTCCCAGGCGGGCACCCCGCCCAGCCGGTACGTGCCGAACTCGACGTCCAGGAACCGGAGCAGCACCTGGGCGAGCGTGGTCTTGCCGGAGCCGGAGGTGCCGACGACGGCGACCCGGCGTCCGGCCTCCAGGGTGAGCCGGAAGTCGCTGAGCGCCGCCCGGTCCTGCCCGGCGTACCGGGCGGAGAGTTCGGCCAGCTCCAGCGGGAACGGGCTCGCCGGGGGAGCCTCCGGCCGGGCCGGCTCGTGTACGGGCACGGGGGCGTCGAGCACCTCGAAGACCCGCTCGGCACTGTGCTTGACGCGCTGCCGGTACTGGACGGCGAGCGGAAGCGCGGCGACCCCCTCGAAGGCGGCGAGCGGTGTGAGGACGACCACGGCGAGGGCCACTCCGGCGAGCCGCCCGTCCTCCACCGCCTGGACGCCGACGAGCGCGGCGGCCGCGACCGTCAGGCCGCACACCAGGGCGGAGAGTCCGGCGCCGAGCGCGGTGGCCGCGGCCTGCCGGGAGGCGATGCCGGTGAGCGCACGGTCGGCTTCGCGGGCGCGTTCGATCCTGCCTCGCAGCGCACCGGCCACCGTCAGCTCGGCGCAGCCGCGGAGCACGTCGGCCACGGCGCTCGCCAGGGTGCCGCGGGCGGGGGCGAGTCGTCGTTCGGCCCGGCGGGCGAGCGTCCCGCCGATGGCCGGTACGGCGAGACCCGCGACCAGGAGACCCACGGCGAGGACGGCGCCGGCCTCGGGGAGGAGCCAGGCGGTGAACCCGACGGAGGCCACGCCGACGACGAGGGCGGCGCCCGCCGGGAGCAGCCAGCGCAGCCAGTAGTCCTGGAGCGCGTCGACGTCCTGGACGAGCCGGGCGAGCAGGTCCCCGCGGCGCGTGCGGCGCAGCCCGGCCGGGGCGATCCGCTCCAGGCGGCGGTAGACGGAGACCCGGAGCTCGGAGAGCATCCGGAGCACGGCGTCGTGCGAGACGAGCCGCTCGGCGTACCGGAAGACGGCCCGTCCGATACCGAAGGCGCGCGTGGCGGTGACGGCCACCATCAGGTAGAGCACGGGCGGCTGTTCGGAGGCGCGTGAGATCAGCCAGCCGGAGACGGCCATGAGCCCGACGGCGGAGCCGAGGGCGAGGCTCGCGAGGAGGAGCGCGAGCGCCATCCGCCCCTTGAGCTCCCCGGCCATGTCCCGGACCCGCTTGAGGAGCGACCCACCGGATACGGGCTCCCGCCGCGCCTGCGGGCACGCATCCGCACCGAGGGAGTACGCCTCCGGTTCGGAGTGCGCCCCCGCACCGAGGGGGTACGCCTCGGCGTCGGAGTGCCCTTCCCCACCGAGGAGGTACGCCTCCGCGTCGGGTCCGGCGCCCCCCTCGCCCCCGGCCGCCTCGACGGTCTCCGGCACGGCCGGATCCCCCTCGCCCCGCTGCGTGGCGACCGTGGCGGCCCGGGCGGGCCCGCCGACGGTCACCACCCGGTCCGCGACAGCGAGCAGCGCCGGCCGGTGCGCCACCAGGAGCACGGTCCGTCCCGCCGCGAGGCGTCGTACCGCCTCCACCACGCCCGCCTCGGTCTCCCCGTCGAGCGCGGCCGTCGGCTCGTCGAGGAGCAGCAGGGGCCGGTCCGCCAGGAACCCCCGGGCGAGGGCGAGACGCTGCCGCTGGCCTGCCGAGAGTCCGGCGCCGTCCTCTCCGAGCCGGGTGTCGAGCCCCTCGGGCAGCTCCGCGACGAACCCGTCCGCCCCGGCGTCCCGCAGCGCCTCCCGTACGGCCTCGTCGGAGGCGTCCGGGCGGGCCAGACGGACGTTCTCGGCGATCGTCCCCGCGAAGAGGTGGGGGCGCTGGGGCACCCAGGCGATCCGCGAACGCCAGGCCTCCAGGTCTAGCGTGGCGAGGTCCTCGCCGCCGACGTGGACGGACCCGCCGTGCTCGGGCACGACGAACCCGAGGACGACATCGAGCAGCGTCGACTTCCCGGCTCCGCTCGGCCCGACCAGGGCCACCGTCTCGCCCGGTTCGACTGTTAGCGTCGCAGCGTCGAGCGAGGGCTCGGCCCGGCCGGCGTGTCGTACCGTCACCCCGTCGAGCGCAAGCCGTACGGAGTCAGGGGCGGCGCCCGTGCCCCCGTCCCGAACCGGCTGCTCCAGGACGTCGAAGATCTCCTCCGCCGCCGCGAGACCCTCCGCTGCCGCGTGGAACTGCGCTCCCACCTGGCGCAGCGGGAGGTACGCCTCGGGCGCCAGGATCAGGATGACGAGTCCGGTGTACAGGTCGAGTTCGCCGTGGACGAGCCGCATGCCGATGGTCACGGCGACGAGCGCGACCGAGAGCGTCGCGAGGAGCTCCAGGGCGAAGGAGGAGAGGAAGGCGATCCGCAGGGTGCGCATCGTGGCCTGCCGGTACTCCGAGGTGATCGCGCGGATCGACTCGGCCTGGGCCTTCGCCCGGCCGAAGATCTTGAGAGTGGGAAGGCCGGCCACCACGTCAAGGAAGTGGCCGGAGAGCCGGGAGAGCAGCTTCCACTGCCGGTCCATCCGGGCCTGGGTGTACCAGCCGATGAGGATCATGAAGACCGGGATGAGGGGCAGGGTGACGACGATGATCGCCGCCGAGACCCAGTCCTCGGTGACGATCCGGGCCAGCACCGCCACCGGCACGACCACCGCGAGGCCGAGCTGGGGCAGATAGCGGGCGAAGTAGTCGTCGAGGGCGTCCACGCCCCGGGTGGCGAGGGCGATCAGGGAACCGGCCTTCTGGCCGCTCAGCCAGCCCGGCCCGAGTGCGGCCGCGCGGTCGAGAAGGCGACCGCGAAGTTCGGACTTCACCGCCGCGCTCGCCCGGTGGGCGGCGAGCTCGGTCAGCCAGGAGACCAGCGCCCGTGCCGCCGCGACTCCCACGAGCAGCAACAGGGCGGTGGTCAGATCGGAGACCGACCGGCCCTCCTGGAAGGACCCCACCACGATCTCGGCGATGAGCATCGCCTGGGCGATGACCAGCGCCGCCCCGACAAGGCCGAGTCCGACCACCGCGATCAGGAAGACTCGGGTGGCCCGGGCGTACCGGAGCAGGCGCGGATCGATCGGTTTCACGTGAAACATGCTCCCCTGGGAAGGGCCGGCTAGTGGGCGTCGGCGATGTGCTGCGTACCGATCCGCTTGCGGAAGACCCAGTAGGTCCAGCTCTGGTAGAGCAGCACCAGCGGGGTCGCGATCGCCGCGCACCAGGTCATGATCTTGAGCGTGTACGGGCTGGACGACGCGTTCGTCACGGTAAGGCTCCACTCCGGGTTGAGCGAAGACGGCATGACGTCCGGGAAGAGCGCGAGGAAGAGCATCGCCACGGCTGCGGCGATGGTGATGCCCGAGAGAGCGAAGGACCAGCCCTCGCGACCCATCTTGATCGCGCCGATCGCACCGACCAGGGCCACCACCGCGATCAGCATCGCCGCGAAGCTCCAGCTGTCCCCGGTGTCGATCTGGGTCCAGATCAGGAAGCCGAGCGCCAGCGCGGCCGTCACCAGGCCCAGCTTGAGCGCGAGCGCCCGGGCCCGGGTGCGGATGTCGCCCACCGTCTTGAGTGAGGCGAAGACGGCGCCGTGGAAGGTGAAGAGGGTGAGCGTGACCAGGCCGCCGAGGAGCGCGTAAGGGTTCAGCAGCTCCCAGAAGGTGCCGACGAACTCCATGTCCGCGTCGATCTTCACGCCCCGGACGATGTTCCCGAAGGCCACGCCCCAGAGGAACGCAGGGATCAGCGAGGTCCAGAAGATGGCCTGCTCCCAGTTGCGCTGCCACTTCTCCTCGGGCCGCTTCGCCCGGTACTCGAAGGCGACACCCCGGACGATCAGACAGACCAGGATGATCAGCAGCGGCAGGTAGAAGCCGGAGAAGAGCGTCGCGTACCACTCGGGGAAGGCGGCGAAGGTCGCGCCGCCGGCGGTGAGCAGCCACACCTCGTTGCCGTCCCAGACGGGTCCGATGGTGTTGATGAGGACCCGCTTCTCGACCCGGTCACGGGCGAGCAGCTTGGTGAGGATGCCGACCCCGAAGTCGAAGCCTTCGAGGAAGAAGTAGCCGATCCAGAGGATCGCGATGAGTACGAACCAGACGTCGTGGAGTTCCATGCCTCGATCTCCTGAGCCTCAGTACGAGAAGGCCATGGGGCGGTCGGGGTCACGAGAGTCCCCGCCGATCTTGGTGGGCGGGTTGAGGTCGTTCTCGGTGAGCTCCGGCGGGCCCGCCTTGATGTACTTCACGAGGAGCTTGACCTCGATCACGGCGAGAACGGCGTAGACCGCCGTGAAGACGAACATCGAGGTGAGCACCTCGCCCGTCGTCGTGCCGGGGGAGACCGCGTCCCGGGTGCGCAGCACGCCGTAGACGACCCAGGGCTGGCGGCCCATCTCGGTGAAGATCCAGCCCCAGGAGTTGGCGATGAGCGGGAACGCCATGGTCCAGAGGGCGATGATCCAGTACCACTTGCCCAGGCGGGGGCTGAGCGCCTTCCGCTTGAACAGGACCAGGTTCGGCACCTCGTCCTCACCGGTCCGCAGCCCCGGCGCCAGCATGAACTTCTTGCGGGTCAGCCAGAGGCCGAGCATGCCGATGGTCAGCGAGGCCATGCCGAAGCCGATCATCCAGCGGAATCCCCAGTAGGCGACGGGGATGTTGGGCCGGTAGTCGCCCGGGCCGAACTTCTCCTGCTCGGCCTTGTTGATGTCGTTGATGCCCGGGACGTACGAGCTGAAGTCGTCGTTGGCCAGGAAGGACAGCAGGCCCGGGATCTCAATGGCCACCTTGTTGTGGCCCTTGTCGACGTCGCCGTAGGCGAAGATCGAGAACGGTGCGGGCGCCTCACCGTCCCAGAGCGCCTCGGCGGCGGCCATCTTCATGGGCTGCTGCTTGAACATGACCTTGCCGAGCAGGTCACCGCTGATGGCGGTGCCGAGGCCCGCGATGATCAGGGTGATCAGGCCGAGCCGCAGCGAGGTCCGCATCACCGGGATGTGCTTCTTGCGGGCCAGGTGGAAGGCGGAGATGCCGACCATGAACGCGCCACCGACCAGGAAGGCCGCCGTCATGGTGTGGAAGAACTGGGTGAGGGCGGTGTTCTGGGTGAGCACCAGCCAGAAGTCGGTGAGTTCCGCCCGACCGCGCTCCTCGTTGATCCGGTAGCCCACCGGGTGCTGCATCCAGGAGTTGGCCGCGAGGATGAAGTACGCGGAGAGGATCGTGCCGATCGACACCATCCAGATGCAGGCGAGGTGGATCCGCTTCGGGAGCTTGTCCCAGCCGAAGATCCACAGACCGATGAAGGTCGACTCGAAGAAGAAGGCGATGAGCGCCTCGAAGGCGAGCGGCGCCCCGAAGATGTCACCGACGAACCGGGAGTAGTCGGACCAGTTCATGCCGAACTGGAACTCCTGCACGATGCCGGTCACGACACCCATGGCGATGTTGATCAGGAAGAGCTTGCCCCAGAACTTCGTCGCCCGGAGGTACTTCTCGTTCTCCGTGCGCACCCAGGCGGTCTGGAGACCGGCGGTGAGTGCGGCGAGGGAGATCGTGAGGGGAACGAAGAGGAAGTGGTAGACGGTGGTGATGCCGAACTGCCAGCGCGCCAGGGTCTCTGGCGCCAGAGCGAGGTCCACGTCGTTTTCTCCTTACATCGCCGTGGTCACATCGGCAGTTTGCCCCGTTAATCCCATAAAATTAGGGAGAAACCGGGACACGCTTGTGAACGCGTTCACATTCACAAGCATTATGGCTCATACGAAATCCGTATCTTCTACCGGGGGTCCCCCCTACGGATTCCGCCACGGACCGCCCCCGGGGCCCACCACGGAAAGACCCCCACGAGCGCGGTGCTCGCGGGGGTCGTCACTCCGGGACGGGCGGGTCAGCCCTCCTTGCGGAAGCCCTCGGCCGCCTTCAGGAACAGGTCGTTCGCCTCGGTCTCGCCGATCGTGACGCGCACGCCCTCGCCGGCGAAGGGCCGCACCATCACGCCGTGCCGCTCGCACTCCGCCGCGAAGTCCAGCGTCCGCTCGCCCAGCCGCAGCCAGACGAAGTTCGCCTGGGTGTCCGGAACGGTCCAGCCCTGGGCCACCAGCCCCGCGTGGACCCGATCGCGCTCGGCGACCAGCGAGCCGACCCGCCCGAGCAGCTCGTCCTCGGCGCGCAGCGAGGCCACGGCCGCGTCCTGCGCCAGCTGGCTCACCCCGAACGGCACCGCGGTCTTGCGCAGCGCCGCCGCCACCGGCTCGTGGGCGACCGCGAAGCCGACCCGCAGCCCCGCCAGGCCGTACGCCTTGGAGAACGTGCGCAGCACGGCGACGTTCGGGCGGTCACGGTAGATCTCGATGCCGTCCGGGATGTCGGTGTCGCGGACGAACTCGCGGTACGCCTCGTCGAGCACGACCAGGACGTCGGAGGGCACCCGGTCGAGGAAGCGCTCCAGCTCGGCCCGGCGCACCGCGGTGCCGGTGGGGTTGTTGGGGTTGCAGACGAAGATCAGCCGCGTCCGGTCGGTGATCGCCTCGGCCATCGCGTCGAGGTCGTGCACCTCGCCCTCGGTCAGCGGCACCTGCACCGAGGTGGCCCCGCTGATCTGCGTGATGATCGGGTACGCCTCGAAGGAACGCCAGGCGTAGATGACCTCGTCGCCGGGGCCCGAGGTCGACTGCAGGAGCGACTGGGCGACGCCGACCGACCCGGTGCCGGTGGCCACGTGGGAGACGGGCACGCCGAAACGGTCGGCCAGCTCCTCGGTCAGCCCCGTGCAGGCCATGTCGGGGTAGCGGTTGAAGTTCGCCGCGGCGGCCAGGGTGGTCTCCATGACGCCCGGAAGCGGCGGGTACGGGTTCTCGTTGGAGGACAGCTTGAAGGCCACGGGGCCCCCCGTGGCCGCCGGCCTGCCCGGCTTGTAGGTGGGGACGCCGTCCAGCTCGGCGCGCAGCTTGGGGCTGCCCGTACTCGTCCCGCTGGTCTCGCTCACAGTGTGGCCTCCTCGACCGTCCGTACCGCCAATACTCCTCACCTTAAGAGGATTCCCCTTCCCTGCGAATGGGCTGCGGACAACAGGAGGGACACACTGCGGACACGGCCCCCCGGAGCGCCCTCGCAGAGGGGGAGCGCGCGGTTGGGTGGCGCGCGCCGGTGGCGGGCGCCGTGGCGCGCATCCCCCGTAGAGGTGAGTTGAGACCTCTTCGAGACCTCGCCCCCTCGCCAGGCCTACGCCGTTCGGCGGCCACAGGTCTTATGGCAAACACCCTAACTACCTTGGATTTATTGCCCCTTGGGGCCATTCGGCCATGCAGAAACGTGCCTGTCAACGCCCGCATATGCGACCGTCCCAACCGCCCCTCATCGCCCTACTATCGGCTCGCCATGACAGCAGCAGGGAAGCACCAGGTGAGCCGGGCACAGACCCGGGGAAGCCGGCAGGGCCGGGCGGGCATCCGGGACGTGGCCGCCGCCGCCGGGGTCTCCATCACGACTGTCTCCGACGCGCTCAACGGCAAGGGCCGACTCCCCGACGCCACCCGCCGTCACGTGCGCGAGGTCGCCGACAGGCTGGGCTATCGCCCATCCGCGGCGGCTCGCACGCTCCGCACCGGGAAGTCGGGACTCATCGGCCTGACCGTGACCACGTACGGGGATGAACCTTTCACCTTCACCGAATTCGCGTACTTCGCGGAGATGGCCAGAGCAGCCACATCGGCGGCGCTCGCCCGGGGCTACGCCCTGGTCATCCTCCCCGCCACATCCCGCCATGACGTCTGGTCGAACGTCGCCCTCGACGGCACCGTCGTCATCGACCCCTCCGACCACGACCCGGTCGTCACCGAACTGGTCCGCCAGGGCCTGCCCGTCGTCTCGGACGGACGCCCCGCCGGCACTCTTCCGGTCACCGCCTGGGTCGACAACGACCACGAAGCCGCCGTCCTCGATCTGCTCGACCACCTCGCCGCCGCCGGCGCCCGCCGCATCGGCCTCCTCACCGGAACCACCACCGACACCTACACCCGCCTGTCCACCACCGCGTACCTGAACTGGTGCGAGCGGGTGGGCCAGGACCCCGTCTACGAGGCCTATCCGGCGCACGATCCGTGCGCGGGTGCCGTCGCGGCCGACCGGCTGCTCGCCCGACCGGACCGGCCCGACGCCGTGTACGGCCTCTTCGACCCCAACGGAACCGACCTCCTCGCGGCCGCGCGCCGCTACGGACTGCGCGTCCCGGACGACCTGCTGCTGGTCTGCTGCAGCGAGTCGACCGTCTACGCCAGCACCGAACCGCCCATCACGACGCTCTCGCTCAAGCCACGCCGGATCGGCACGGCCGTCGTCCAACTCCTCATCGACGCCATCGAGGGGATCGACACCGACGGACCGGTCGAGCAGGTGATACCGACCGAACTCATCGTCCGCACCTCCTCACAACGCCGTTCGCCCCGCACGACGGTCAGTCCGCCCCGCTCACCCGCGAAGGACTGACCCACGCGGGACCGCCGCGAGGACCACGCGGCGAAACCCCGGCCGCGCGGGATCGACCCCCGACCGTCCTCACCGAATCCGCCGTCCCCGCCCCTGCCCGTGGGCAGGGGCGGCGAAACCGGCCACCCAACCGGCCCCAACCCTGGACCGGACCTTCTCAATTCGGGCGAAACAACCGGTGAACCCGGAGTAGACCCGGATTCACCACCCCTGGTGCGTCACACAGGCGGACCCTCATTCCTATGATGGGCGCACGACATCGCGGACCACCCCGACCAGGCCGGTCCGCGATGTGCAGGGCATCGCGACGGTGGTGGAGGGGTCCATGACTCAGGGGGCCGGGCAGGAGCCCGTGGTGCGCACGGCGACATTGCGTGACTTCCGCGTACCGCCGTACGCCCGCGTGCCCGTACAGGGCCATGCCACCGAACCGACGTCCACGGAGCCTCTGCCGGTGCCTCCGCCGGCCGGGACCGCTCCCCCGGAGCACGCGCCCGTGCCTCCGGCGGAGCAGCTGCCGCCCGTCGCGCCCTCGCCCGTCGAGGCCGTTCCGGTGCAGGCCGTGGCCGCGCGGGCAGCCACCGAATCCGTCGCACCCGAGACCACCCCGGCCGCACCTCCGCAGGCACCCGCCGCGCCGACCGCACCTCCGTCGGCACCCGCCGCGCCTCCGCACGCGCCCGCGGCAGCCATGTCCCCACAAGCACCCGCGACCGCCCCGGCCGTGCCGCCGCAGGCACCCCAGGACGCCCCTGCCATGCCCTCGCACGCACCCGCGCCCACCGCGCCGATGCCCGCCGATCCGACCCTCCACCTGGGACGCCGTACCGCCCCCGCGTACGCCGCCGAGACCGGCTCCTCCATCGTCTCCGTCGCCACCGGCCACCCCGGAAACGCCTTCCCCGAGGACGGGGTTCCCGAGGGCTACACCCCGACCGAGCGCGACCTCCCCGTCATCAACCGCGGTGACACCGTGCAGGTCCCGGTCACCTCCGAGTCCTCCCCCGCCGCCGAACCCGTCCCCGCCAGCGGCGAGGGACCGGGACCGCTCTACGTCGTCGGCGACGTCCACGGCTACCTCGACGAGCTCGTCGCCGCCCTGCGCGCCCAGGGCCTCATCGACGAGAACGGCGGCTGGGCCGCGGGCAACGCCCGCCTCTGGTTCCTCGGCGACTTCACCGACCGCGGCCCCGACGGCATCGGCGTCATCGACCTCGTCATGCGGCTCTCCGCCGAGGCCGCCGCCGCCGGCGGCTACTGCAAGGCCCTCATGGGCAACCACGAACTGCTGCTCATCGGCGCCAAGCGCTTCGGCGACACCCCGGTGAACTCCGGCGCGGGCACCGCCACGTTCCAGGCGGCCTGGCTGCTCAACGGCGGCCAGAAGCACGACATGGACCGGCTCCAGGACGTCCACCTCCAGTGGATGTCCCGGCTCGACGCCGTGGTGCGCGAGGACGACCACCTCCTCCTGCACTCCGACACCACCGCGTACCTCGAATACGGCGAGACCATCGAGGACGTCAACGACACGGTCCACGAGATCCTCAACCGGAACGACGCCGACGAGGTCTGGGACGTCTTCCGCAAGTTCACCAAGCGCTTCGCCTTCCGCGACGAAGGCGGCCCGCAGGCCGTCCAGGAGCTGCTCTCCACCTACGGCGGCCATCGGATCGTGCACGGTCACAGCCCGATCCCGTACCTTCTCGGCCAGGTCGGCACGGAGGAGGGCGAGGGCAGTTCGGGCCCGATCGTCGACGGACCGCACGTCTACGCGGACGGTCTGGCGATCGCCATGGACGGCGGAGTGACCATGGCCGGAAAGCTACTGGTCGTCCAACTCCCCCTGGACGGCTGACGCATCACGCTGCGCATCCGGGGACGGCGAATTCCGGAAACACCCTGTCAGCGCGTGGCGTCGCCGCAATACCATCGGGTCCATCCGTAGCAGGCTCTCCTCCGTTTCCGCCCAACCGACCGTTTCCCACGGCTGATCCGGGCCTACGGAGCATCGGGGGATGCACATGAATGTGGCTCCGCACCTGCTGACCGAGGACCGCGCCGAGTACGAACGGGTCCTCGACGACGCACTGAGCACCGCCCACGCACGTCCGGATCTCGCCGGAGCCGGAACCCGGCTCACGCTCGCCCAGCTCCGCGCCCTGACGCTGAACGCGACGACCCTGGTCACCAGCGCCGCCGCCGCCGAGTACGACCACTTCGTGAAGGTCCGCGAACAGAACCGCGCCGACCTCCGGACCCCGAGACCGGCGCCCTCCGACCGTCCGGGCGCGGGCGTCGTCGCGATCTTCACCGTCATGGTGCCCGTCCTCGCGGGCGCGGCCGCCGTCATCTTCCTGCTGGTCGGCGGGGTCCTGCACGCCCTCGCCCCCACCGTGGTGTTCGGCGCGACCCTGCTGACGGCAGGCCTCGTCTTCGGCGCCGTGGCCGCCGCCGGGCTGCTCTGCGCGGCCGCCGGACTCCTCGTGACGGCCCTGCGCAACAGCCCCGTCGAGGTGAGCGCGGGCGGCCCGCTCTCCGCCGCAGGCGGTCCGTCCTCCGCCGGACGTGGCGCATCCGCCGCACCGGACGACGAGCTGTCCCGGGCCCGGGAGGCCTGGCGCCGCGCCCTGCTCGAACGCGGCATCCTGCCCTTCCTCCGCGACGTCCTCGCCGCCACCGGGCCCCCCACCGGCCCACCGGACCCGACCGGCTCCTGACCAGGAGGTCGGCCCGCGACTCCTCCAGGAGGTCGCGGGCCGGTCAGGTGCGTCGGGCTCAGTCGGCCGACACGTCGGGCTCAGTCGGCCAGCGGGAGGTACAGACGGTTGCCCGTGGCCGCGAACTCCGCCGACTTGCTGAGCATCCCCGCCTGGATCTCCTCGTCCGTGGCCGAGTCGTCGCCGCCGAACTGCTCGGTGATGCTCCTGCTGATCTTCATCGAGCAGAACTTCGGACCGCACATCGAGCAGAAGTGCGCGGTCTTGGCGGGCTCCGCCGGCAGCGTCTCGTCGTGGAACTCACGCGCGGTGTCCGGGTCGAGCGCCAGGTTGAACTGGTCCTCCCAGCGGAACTCGAACCGCGCGTCCGAGAGCGCGTCGTCCCACTCCTGGGCGCCCGGGTGCCCCTTGGCGAGGTCCGCAGCGTGGGCCGCGATCTTGTACGTGATGACGCCCGTCTTCACGTCGTCGCGGTTCGGCAGGCCCAGGTGCTCCTTGGGCGTGACGTAGCAGAGCATCGCCGTGCCCCACCAGGCGATCATCGCCGCGCCGATGCCGGAGGTGATGTGGTCGTACGCGGGGGCCACGTCCGTCGTCAGCGGACCGAGCGTGTAGAACGGCGCCTCCTCGCAGATCTCCTGCTGGAGGTCGATGTTCTCCTTGATCTTGTGCATCGGGACGTGCCCGGGGCCCTCGATCATCGTCTGCACGTTGTGGCGCTTGGCGATCGTGTTCAGCTCGCCGAGCGTGCGCAGCTCCGCGAACTGCGCCGCGTCGTTGGCGTCCGCGATCGAGCCGGGGCGCAGTCCGTCGCCGAGCGAGTACGTGACGTCGTACGTCGCGAGGATGTCGCAGAGCTCCTCGAAGTTCGTGTAGAGGAAGTTCTCCTTGTGGTGGGCGAGGCACCAGGCGGCCATGATCGAGCCGCCGCGCGAGACGATGCCGGTCTTGCGGCGCGCGGTGAGCGGCACGTACGGCAGGAGTACGCCGGCGTGCACCGTCATGTAGTCCACGCCCTGCTCGGCCTGCTCGATGACCGTGTCCTTGTAGATCTCCCAGGTCAGCTCCTCGGCCCGGCCGTCGACCTTCTCCAGGGCCTGGTAGAGCGGCACGGTGCCGATCGGCACGGGGGAGTTGCGCAGCACCCACTCGCGCGTGGTGTGGATGTTGCGGCCGGTGGACAGGTCCATGACCGTGTCGGCGCCCCACTTGGTCGCCCATGTCATCTTCTCCACCTCCTCCTCGATGGAGGAGGTGACGGCGGAGTTGCCGATGTTGGCGTTGACCTTCACCAGGAACCGCTTGCCGATGATCATCGGCTCGATCTCCGGGTGGTTGACGTTCGCCGGGAGCACCGCGCGACCTGCGGCGATCTCCTCCCGTACGACCTCGGGGGAGACGTTCTCCCGGATCGCCACGTACTCCATCTCCGGGGTGATCTCCCCTCGGCGGGCGTACGCGAGCTGCGTCACCGCCTGGCCGTCGCGCCCCCGGCGCGGCACGCGCGGACGGCCGGGGAACACCGCGTCGAGGTTCTTCAGCCCACCGCCGCGCGGCGAGGTGTGCTTGATGCCGTCGTCCTCGGGACGGACCGGGCGGCCCGCGTACTCCTCGGTGTCGCCGCGCGAGATGATCCAGTTCTCACGCAGCGGCGGCAGGCCCCGCCGTACGTCGGTGTCGACGGTGGGGTCGGTGTACGGGCCGGACGTGTCGTACAGCGTGACGTCCTTGCCGTTGGTGAGGTGCACCTGACGGACCGGCACCCGGAGGTCGGGGCGCGAACCCTGGACGTACCCCTTGTGCCAGCCCGGCGTGCGCCGGCCGTCGACGGGGGTGACGGCCGGATCGTCCTGGCCGTCCTGGCCGTCCTGGTTGGAGGCAGGCGTGCGTGCGTCCTGAATGGTCATGAGACCGATCTCCCTACGCCGGCATTACCCGGTAACAGGTTCGGCGGTCGGCGCAGCCTCCTCCCGTACGTACGTCAGTACGCGCGTACGGTGATCAGCGCCCTCTCAGCCCGGTGCTCCGAGCTCCCGCGTGTGCAAAGGTGCCACCACGCTAGCGTCATCCCTGGCGTGCTGAACAGTGGGCCCCCGGCGTTCTTGCGATGATCGGTCGGTGACTTCCCCCCAGCAGACTCCCGAGCCCCACGGCCACGATCATGGTCCCGGCCCTTCGCACGGGCACGCCCAGGGGCACGGCCACAGCCACGGCCACGGCCCCGCCGCCCCGGTCTCCCGACATCTGCGCAAGGTCATCGCCGCGATCCTGATCCCCTTCGCGACCGCCGTCGCCGTCGGTCTCGTGGTCCTGTGGCCCGGCGGCACCCCCGCGCACGAACGCACCGGAGTCGGCTTCGACCGGCAGACCGAGCAGGGCACGGTCGTCTCCGTCGAGCAGGTCGACTGCAAGTCCGTGAACGCCGGACAGGTGCCGCCCACCGGGGACACCTCGACCCCGGAGGGCCGCGAGGCGGTCAACGCCCAGCAGGGCGAGTGCGGGAAGGCGACGATCGAGGTCACCACCGGCGCGCAGAAGGGGCGCACGTTCACCGAGATCGTGCAGCCGGACGCGCCGCGCCAACTGCACGAGGGGCAGGGCGTGGTGGTGGCGTACGCCCCCGACGCCCCGCGCGACCTGCAGTTCTCCGTGACGGACGTGAACCGGAAGGTCCCGATGGCGGTGCTCGCCGGGATCTTCGCCCTCGTGGTCGTCCTCGTCGGCCGCATGCGGGGTGTGATGGCGCTCATCGCCCTCGCCGCGAGCTTCCTCGTGCTGACGTTCTTCATCCTGCCGGCGATCCTGCAGGGATCGAATCCGCTGGTGGTCGCGGTGATCGGGTCGAGCGCGATCATGCTGATCGCCCTCTACATGTGCCACGGACTCTCGGCCCGCACCTCGGTCGCGGTGCTCGGCACGCTGATCTCGCTGCTGCTGATCGGGCTGCTCGGTTCGGTCTTCATCGACTGGGCCTCACTCAGCGGCAACACCGACGACAACACCGGCCTGATCCACGGCCTGTACCCGAGCATCGACATGTCCGGCCTGCTCCTGGCCGGGATCATCATCGGTTCGCTCGGCGTGCTCGACGACGTGACGGTCACCCAGACCTCGGCGGTCTGGGAACTGCACCAGGCCGATCCGGACATGGGTCCGCGCGCGCTGTACCGGGCCGCGATCCGGATCGGCCGCGACCACATCGCCTCGGTCGTGAACACGCTGGTGCTCGCCTACGCGGGCGCCGCCCTCCCGCTGCTGCTGCTCTTCACCATCGCGCAGAGCAGCATGGGGACGGTGGCCAACAGCGAGCTGGTGGCCGAGGAGATCGTCCGGACGCTCGTCGGATCGATCGGTCTGGTCGCCTCCGTGCCGGTCACCACGGTCCTCGCGGCCCTGGTGGTCTCCGCCGACCGGGCGGAGGCCGAGGGTCGTACGGCGACGGGCAGCCGGAAGCCCACCGCACGGGGCGGACGGCGCCGCCGCGCGAAGTGACGCGCGGTTGGCGACGGGTGGTGGAGCCGTGTGTACGAGGGTGCGCGCCGGGGCAGCCTGTACGAGCACGGGTGCCGGGACGGCCTGTGCGGGCCGCGCGCCGGCTCAGGCGGCAGGTCCAGCGCTCTCCTCGGCCAGGATCCGGCCCAGCGCCGCCTCCAGGTTGTCCTCGAAGTCACCGAGTGTGCGTTCCTGACCGAGCGGAACCAGCTTGTCCGTCCGATCGAGGAACGCGACCAGTGGCGGCGCGCTGGCCCGGAACAGGGCGCGATCGCCGCCGACCTGGAGCCGGATGGAGACGTCCGAGAGGCCCTCGGGCTCCGTCGGGGCGATGTGCACATCGCCGTCCCCACTCGGCCGGTTGATCCCGTCGAGCAGCAGCTCTCTGCCGAACGCCCAGGTCACAGGCGCGTCCCCGGGGAGGTGGAAGGTCATCCGCACCGCGTAGGGATCCCGGGTCTCATAACGCAGTTCGACCGGGATCTTGAAGGAGAGCTCCTCGGAGACGAGGAAGCTCATCAGGACCTCAGCCTGAACCGACTCTCGCATCGTGTACCCCGCAGTAGATGAAGCAGTTGTGTAAACACAGCTGCTGAAAGCTGTGACCGAAACGGCCAGGAATGATCCCCCGTGGCCCTCTTGACGCAATCGTGCTGTAAGCACTAGCAGATCACAAGGAGTGATTTTTCAGATACTGATAGAGAACGCGAGGGAGCTGAAGAGCTTTCCGATCTCCGTGCGTAGCCGCTCGACCGCTGGGAGCAACCGTTCTTCCTGGTGGAGGGGGAGGGAAATGGCCATTGCGGCCGCCGCGGAGCCCGCCGTGATGGGGATTGCGGCACAGACCGTGCCGAGCGCATATTCCTGACGCTCCACCAGGGGCTCCATTCGCCCCAAACCGCCCAAACGATCCAAAAGCACATGCCGGTTACGCACCGTGTACGGAGTGATGGATTCCACCGGGTGGCGGTCGAGGTGGTCTTGACGAGATTTCAGATCGAGTTGGCTCAACAGGCACTGCCCGATCGCGTGGGCGTGCCCGGTCTCGCGAAAGTCAGCCCATTCGTCCACCGCGGGGGCCGATGGGGTGTCGGCGACAGCGACGAGCTCGATCTCGCCCTCGCGGTAGAGGGCGAAGTACACCGGCACACCGATCTCGTCCCGCCAGCGGGCCAAGGAGTCTTCGATCTTGATGCGACGATTCTGCACATCTCCGCCGCAGGCCAGTCGCACGGCGGCGTCACCCAGGACGAACACACCCTTCTCGCGGACCAGGTAGCCCTCGTGCGTCAGGGTGCGGAGCAGGTGGTACGTGGTGGGGAGCGGAAGGCCCGTCTCGCGGGCGAGCTGTTTGGCCGGAGCGCCGTCCACATGGGAGGACACGGCCTCCAGAAGTCTCAGCGCTCGCTGCACCGAGCCGATCAAGGTAGGCGCAGCCGTCTGCGTAGCCGTGGCCAAAGGTCACCCCCAGGCGTGACGACGGATGCAGTGCATCCGCCCGCGGGGGCCGCCCCCGCGCGCCCGCCGGGCCTGGGAAACCGCTGGTCAGTAGGGAGGTCTACGCCTGTAGTCCCCAACGCGGCGGAGGGATTCCACTCTAGTGGCAGCCTCTGGGCCCATGCTCTGATTCGACCAGCGCGTTCCCCCGGGCGGGCTAATACCCTCCGTCGCCCTCATACCGATGAGTAGCTTGTGCTACCAGTCCTCGCGCGACCGGTCGGAGGAGCCGAACTTCCTTACGACGTAGATCAGTCCGGCGACGAGGGCCACGAAGAGCAGCACCTTGAAGAGCAGCCCGATCACGACGGTCAGGACGCTGGTGATCAGCCCGCCGAAGACGAGCAGCGCGAGCGCGGGTATGGCGACCCACTTCACCCACCAGGGCATCCCCGCGAAAATCTCCTGTACGGCCATCGTCCCTACCTCGCTCTCGAAGATCCGTTCCGCACACTCCGCGCCGAACATCCTCAAGGCTAGGGGCCGGAAGGGGCCCATGGGGGCCCTGCGGCCCCCGCTCTCCCCTGATCCGACCCCTAGGGGGCTCCGGCGGCTCCCCGACCCCGGCCCCCGGTTCTCCGAGGCCAGGACGCGGATGCGGCGCCCGGGTCGGCCCCCTGGCCCGGGCCCGCTGGTCCGGGCCCGCTGGTCCGGATCTCGGGTCCTCGCTCTCCGGTTCAGCTCTCCGGCGGGGAGAAGACGACCATGACCCGCAGGTCCTCGCTGATGTGGTGGAACCTGTGCTCCACCCCGGCCGGCACGTAGACCACGCTGCCACGCGCCACCTGGGTCGTCTCCGTCCCCACCGTGATCGCCGCGCGCCCGCTCACCACGAAGTACACCTCGTCCTGGTGATGCGGCTGCTGCGGGTCGAGCTCTCCGGCGTCCAGCGCGTACAGGCCCACCGACATGTGCCGCTCCCTCAGGAACTGGAGGTACGCGCCCTTGTTCGCGGCACGCTCCGCCTCCAGTTCGTCCAGTCGGAAAGCCTTCATCGCCCTGCAGCCCCTGCCCTCGGCCTGATCACGTCTGCCACGATCAGACACATGATGAATTTCGTAGTCAAGACACTCGCCAACGCGGGTGCCCTGGGAGTCGCCATCTGGCTGGTCCCGAAGATCACCCTCACCGGCGACAGCACCGGCAAGCAGGCCCTGACCCTCATTCTCGTCGCCCTGGTCTTCGGGCTCGTGAACTTCTTGGTCAAGCCGGTCGTCAGTCTCCTGGCGCTGCCTCTCTTCATTCTGACCCTCGGCCTGATCACCCTCGTGATCAACGCCCTGATGCTGCTCCTCACCTCCTGGCTGGCCGAGCAGTTCGACCTCAGCTTCCACGTGGAGGGCTTCTGGACCGCCGTCCTGGGCGGGCTGATCATCTCCATCGTGTCGTGGGCGCTGAACGTCGTGCTCCCCGACGGTGACTGAGTGAGGACCTTGACCTACCGCGTCTGCTTCGTCTGCACCGGCAACATCTGCCGCTCGCCGATGGCCGAGCACGTCTTCCGCCGCCATGTGCAGGAGGCCGGCCTCGGTGACCTCGTGGAGGTGGACAGCGCCGGAACCGGAGGCTGGCACGAGGGCGACGCCGCCGACCCGCGCACGGTCGCCGTTCTCGACGAGAACGGATACACCTCGGCGCACACCGCCCGCCGTTTCCGGGCCTCGTGGTTCCCGGCCATCGATCTGGTGATCGCACTGGACGAAGGACATCTGCGGGAGCTGCGCGAGCTGGCCCGCACGCCCGAGGAAGCGGCGCGGATACGACTACTGCGCTCCTACGACCCGGCCGCACGGGACGGACTCGACGTCCCCGACCCTTACTACGGGGGCCGCGAGGGCTTCGAGGAGTGCCTGAACATGGTGGAGGCGGCGAGCGAGGGACTGCTCGCCGCCGTACGACTGGAACTGGAGGACCGGACACCGTGACCGACCACGCATACGGCGACGGCACGCGCGCCGTGCGGGCGGGGCTTCCCGAACCCGTGAAGTACGAGCCGACCCTTCCGGGGCCGGTCTTCGCCGCCCACTTCCATCTGCCGGGCGAGCCGACCGGCGGCTACGCGTACGGCCGCGACGAGAACCCCACCTGGACCCATCTGGAACGGGCGATCGGCGAGCTGGAGGCGCCGGGGGAGCAGGGCGTCGAGACGCTGGTCTTCGCCTCGGGCATGGCGGCGATCTCCGCCGTCCTCTTCTCCCAGCTGAAGGCGGGCGACGCGGTGGTGGTGCCCAGCGACGGCTACCAGGCCCTGCCGTTGCTGCACGAGCAGCTGAGGGCGTTCGGGATCGAGGTCCGGACAGCGCCGACCGGCGGCGACGGCCAGCTCGCGGTGCTCGACGGGGCTCGTCTCCTCTGGATCGAGACCCCGTCCAACCCCGGGCTCGACGTCTGTGACATCCGCCGCCTGGTGGGCGAGGCGCACGCGGCGGGGGCGCTCGTGGCCGTCGACAACACCCTCGCCACACCGCTCGGTCAGCGGCCCCTCGAACTGGGCGCGGACTTCTCCGTCGCCAGCGACACCAAGGGCATGACCGGACACGGCGACATCCTGCTCGGCCACGTCAGCTGCCGCGATCCCGAGCGGGCGGCGGAGGTACGGCGCTGGCGCAAGGTCGTCGGGGCCATCCCCGGTCCCATGGAGGCCTGGCTCGCCCACCGCTCCCTCGCGACGCTCCAGCTGCGGATCGACCGCCAGTGCTCCACCGCGCTCGCGCTCGCGCAGGCGCTCGCCGGGCGCACCGACGTGACAGGGCTGCGCTACCCGGGGCTGCCCGGCGACCCCTCGCACGCGGTGGCCTCCCGGCAGATGCGGCGCTTCGGGCCGGTGGTCTCCTTCGAACTGGCGGACCGCAAGCGGGCCGAGCGGTTCCTCGAGGAGCTGCGGATCGTGGACGACGCCACCAGTTTCGGCGGCGTGCGCTCCACCGCGGAGCGGCGCGGGCGCTGGGGCGGGGACGCGGTCGCGGAGGGTTTCATCCGCTTCTCGGTCGGCGCCGAGGATCCGGAGGACCTGATCGCCGACGTGCTGCGGGCGCTCGACGAGGCCGGTGGCTGAGAGGTCTCCAGCGGGCGGGCGCGCGGGACGGGGCGCTCCGAGCCTCCCCCCTCGTGGCTCGGAACGCCCTCGGTTCCACGCGCGGAGACCGCCTGAGCAAGGCTAGTTGACCGAGCGTCAGTGTCCAATCACGGTAGCGACAGAGGCCTATCGACTTATTTATAGTTGGACGGTCCTGAGGCGCAGTCAGCCGACCGCCTGAGTCGAACGGCCACACGGCCGGGAGGGGGCGGACATGGATCTGGCCCTGTTGCGCACGTTCGTCGCGGTGCACCGGGCCGGCTCCTTCACCCGTGCCGCCGCGCTCCTGGGGCTCTCGCAGCCCGCCGTCACCAGCCAGATCCGGACCCTCGAACGACAACTGGGGCGCCCGCTCTTCCTCAGACAGGCCCGCGGCGTCACGCCGACCACCATCGGGGACGAGCTGGCGCACCGCGCCGCTCCCCATCTCGACGCCCTCGTCGAGATAGCCGAGACCGGCCTCGACGAGGAGGGTGGCGTCCGGACCCTTCACATCGCCGGGCCCCCGGAGTTCACCGCCCTCCGCGTCCTGCCCGCGCTCACCCCGCTGGTCGGCCAGGGCCTCGCCGTACGGGCGTCGTTCCTCGGCAACACCGAGGAGATCCTCGACGGCCTCGCCGCCGGCCATCACGACCTGGCCGTCGCCACCGCCCGCCCCCGGGGTGGTCTGCTCGTCTCCACCCCGCTCTGCGACGAGGAGTACGTCCTGGTCGCGGCGGAACGCTGGGCGGCCAGGCTCTCCCCCGAGGTGCTTCTGGAGAAGGGCGCGATGCTCCTTGAGCAGCTTCCGGTGGTCGAGGTACACGAGTCGCTGCCGTTCGTCGCCCGCTACTGGGCGAGCGTCTTCGAGGCCGAGCCGACGGTCGCCGCCACCGTGATCGCCCCCGATCTGCGTGCCGTACGGGAGTCCGCCGCGGCAGGCGCCGGGCTCGCCGTCCTGCCCCGCTATCTGTGCGAGGAGGCCCTGGCCCAGGGCCGGCTGGTGGCGCTCCTCGACCCCCCGGTGCCTCCACTGCGGACCTACTTCCTGGTCGTGCGTACGGGCACGCTCGCCCTGTCGCCCCTCGCGCGGGCCCACGAGGAGCTGCTGCGGGCGGCGGGGGACTGGTGAATCACCGCGGGAACGCATGAGTCACCGCGCGGGGCGGCGAGTTACCTCAGACGGCCGACGCGTTTCAGGACACCTCGAACGGGCCATTTTCTTCCCATGAACGAACGGCCCATGACCGAACGGCCCGTGATCAAGCGCACCGCACGCGCCATCCTGCTCGACGGGGACGACCTCATCCTCATCAAGCGCACCAAGCCGGGGATGGATCCCTACTGGGTCACGCCCGGTGGCGGCGTGGAACCCTCCGACACCACCGTCGTCGAGGCCCTGCACCGCGAGGTCCACGAGGAGCTCGGCGCCAAGATCACCGATGTGGTGCCCTGCTTCGTCGACACCGTCGAGCACATCGTGGACGGCGGGGTCTCCGGGGTGAAGGTCCAGCACTTCTTCGTGTGCCGGCTCGGTTCCATGGACACCTCGTTGCGGCACGGCCCCGAGATGGACGAGCCGGTCGGCGAGTACGAGATCGTCCGGATTCCCTTCAACCGGGTCGGTATCGCCGCCGTGCATCTCGTCCCGCTCTCGCTGCGCCACTACCTCGACGGCAACATCGAGGGCGTCCGCGCGATGCACGCCCCCGACCTGGGCTGATCGGCAGCCACCGGGGCCAGCTCGGCAAGGAAGTCGTGCCGGATGCGCTCGGCGGGGACCCCCGCGCCCCGCAGCGCGTCCACCCCGCGGCGGACCATGCCGAGCGGACCCGAGAGATAGGCGTCGCGTTCGCTCCAGGGGCCGTAGCGGCACACCGCCTCCGGGAGCCTCCCCTGCTCCTCGGTGACCGGATGGACGGAGAGCCACGGAAAGGTCTTCTGGAGCCGCAGCATCGTGTCGATGTCGTAGAGGTCGTGGCCGCTGCGGGCTCCGTAGAAGACATCGACCGGGCGTCGGTCCCCATGCTCGGCGACGTCCTCCACCAGGGCCTTGATCGGCGCTATCCCGGTGCCTCCGCCGAGGCAGAGCAGACCGGTGTCCGTGGCGTGGTCCACCGTCATGGAGCCGGCCGGCGGGCCCAGTCGCAGGAGGTCTCCGGGGCGTGCCCGGTGAACGAGGGCGTTGGACACCCAGCCCGCCGGAACCGCCTTGACGTGGAGGGAGAGCAGGCCGTCGGGCCGGGGGGCCGACGCGAAGGAGTAGTGGCGCCAGATCCTCGGCCACCACGGAGTCTCCAGTGTCGTGTACTGGCCCGCCAGGAACGGATACGGCTGGTCCGGCCGGAGCGTGACGACGGCGATGTCCGGGGTGCGCAGATCGTGCGAGACGACCTCGGCCTGCCACCAGGCGGGCGCCGAGCGTTCGTCCTCCGCCGCCGCGTCGATCATGATCTGGGAGATCGTCGTGTACGTACGGACCCAGGCCGCTTCGGTCTCCTCGTCCCAGCTCGTCGTCGCGTACCGGCCGAGCGCGCCGATGAGGGCCTCGCCGACGGCCGGGTAGTGGGTGGAGTGGGTGCCGTACTTGCGATGGCCCCGGCCCAGGTGCTCCAGGTACGCGGTGAGCGTCGGCGCGTCGTCCATGTGCTCCGCCGCGGTGAGCAGGGCCTTGAGGAGCCGGTCGCGCTGGGTGTCCATGGCCACGGGGAACATCTCGCGCAGCTCGGGGTTCCGGATGAAGAGCAGGGCGTAGAAGTACGAGGTCACCCGGTCGGCGACCGGTGCGATCTCCGCCATGGTGCGGCGGACGAGTACCGCGTCGGCGGAGGGTCCACCGGCTATGCGCGGCTCGTTCCCGCCCTCCGTCGGGGACTCCTGCCCGGTGGTCGGAGCATCCATCATGTGCCTCGCCCTCGCGCTGGCCGGCTTCCGTGGTCGCAGCATGACCCTCGCGACCGCCGCTCACGACGGAAAGCGGCGTTCTCGGGCCATAGGGCAGGGTTTCTGACTAAGCTGCGCTGTTTCGGACGAGGGCGTAGGCCTCGCGCAGGTCTCCTCCGGTGTAGCTGTGGCGGGAGAGCCCGGCGAGATGGTGGTCCGCGTTCACCGCCACGGTCTGCGGCACGATCGCGAAGAGTTCCGCGTCGGACATCGAATCTCCGTAGGCGACGCAGTCGGCCGGGTCCACCCCGTACTCCGCGCAGAGCCGTCCCGCGATCCGTACCTTCGCCCGCGCGTCGAGGATGTCCGGCCGGTGGATCGGCTCGCTGAAGGGGACGGCCGGCCAGCGTGAACCGTGCGCCGCGTCGGCACCCCAGTCGAGGAGCCGCTCGACGAAGAAGTCGGGAGAGAGGGAGATGACCGCACAGCGGTCGCCCCGGTCCCGGATGTCGGCCCAGACCTCCTGGATACCCGCCAGCCAGGGCGCCTCTTCGAAAGCCGCCGCGACATGGTCCAGGGTGAGCCCGGACCACAGCTCCCGGGCCCGGACGGCGAACTCGTCCGGGGCGAGGCCCTGGAGGAATCCCACTTCCAGGGCGGCGATCTCCTCGACGAGACCCAGTTGCCGGGAGATCTCCACCGCCGCGGCCGAGCCCCGGATCAGGGTGCCGTCGAGATCGAAGAGGTGCAGTCGCTGTTTGTGGTGTTTCACGTGAAACATCGTCCCCATGCCACGGGGTGGAATCAACGCCGCCTCGCGTATCGGCCAGATCCGGTAAAGCGGTGGACGGACGATCACCGGGTCGGACAGCCTGACTGCATGCCGACTTCCCCCTCTCCCCTCGCACAGCTCCCCATCCGGCGCCTCACCTCGGAGGACCTTCTCGCCTGCTCCGACCTCTCCGAGAACCGGGGCTGGCCGCGCGAGGAACACAAATGGGGGCTGCTGCTCATCGCCGGCACCGGCTACGGCATCGACGACCCCTCCGGGTCCGGACTGATCGCCTGTTCCGTGGTCACGTCCTACGGCCCGGGGCTCGCCGCGATCGGCATGGTGCTCGTCGCCGAGCGGTACGCACGCCAAGGGGTGGGACGCCGACTCATGCGGCACGTCCTGACGGAGGCCGGGGACACCCCGCTCACCCTGCACGCCACCTCGAACGGTCGGCCCCTCTATGAGCAGCTGGGCTTCACGGAGACGAGCCGGGCGGAGATGGTGAGCGGGCGCTTCACCTTCACCACGCCCGCCCCGGCCGTTCCGGTGCGGCCGGCGGCCGCGGAGGACCTCCAGGCGATCCTGCGTCTGGATCACGAGGTCTTCGGCCTCGACCGCACCCACATCATCACGCGCCTCCCCGCGTTCGCGGACCACCTGCGGGTAGCGGAGGTGGACGGCGAGATCACGGGCTTCGCGGCGGCCTGGCCCAACATGGACACCCATGTCGTCGGACCGCTGATCGCCCGGGACGCGGGCACCGCCCAGGCCCTGATCGCCTCGCTGGCCGCCGCCACCGACCGACCGCTGCGCACGGACATCGACGTGCGTCACACGGCGCTGTTGGGATGGATGAAGGAGAACGGCATCGACTCGATCGCCTCCAACTCGGTGATGGTCCGCTCCCTCCCCGACCTTCCGGGTGACTGGCGCCGCCGTTTCGCTCCGCTGACGGTCGCGGCCGGATAGCACACAGCCCACGACCCTCGCGAAGATTTACTTGCACACGCGCATTATTGCGTTGCATCGTCTACCCTGGGTCGAGAGCCACTCCACTGCCGAGCGGAGACCGAGGAGAGACGAGACCATGACCGCGACGGACCCGGCACTCACCGCACTCTCCCAGCGCTGGTGCGCGCTCTCCCTGCTGCACGGCAGGATCGAGTCCCACATCGAGCGCGCCCTGGAGAGCCGGCACGGTCTGAGCGTGCGAGAGTACTCGCTCCTGGACGTCCTCAGCCGCCAGCACAGCGGCCCGGGCGGCCACCTCCAGATGAAGCAGGTCGCCGACGCCGTCGTGCTCAGCCAGAGCGCCACCACCCGGCTCGTCACCCGGCTCGAAGACCGCGGCCTGCTCACCCGGTACCTCTGCGCCACCGACCGACGCGGCATCTACACCGATGTCACCGAAGCCGGGCTGAAGCTCCTGGAAGAGGCCCGCCCCACCAACGACAGCGCGCTGCGCGAGGCCCTCGACGAGGCCGCGAGGAACCCCGAGCTGGCCCCTCTGGTCCAGGTCGTGGAGGGCGTCGGCACCGGCGTTCCCGCCTGACGCGAGGGCGGAAACGGCCCGGCGTACGCTGCGGGACATGAGCGATCTCGAGATACGTCCAGCCGTCGCGGGGGACATCGAAGCCATCGTCGCGATGCTTGCCGACGACCCCCTGGGCGCGCAGCGTGAATCCCCGGACGATCTCGGTCCGTACCTCAGCGCCTTCGAGCGCCTCGCGAACGACCCTCATCAGCATGTCGTCGTGGCCGTCCGTGGGGACAAGGTCGTCGGCACCCTCCAGCTGACGATCGTCCCGGGGCTCTCCCGCCGAGGCGCCACCCGCTCGATCGTCGAGGGGGTCCGTATCCACGCCGAGGAGCGCGGCAGCGGCCTCGGGACACAGCTCATCGAGTGGGCCGTCGAAGAGTCCGGGCGCCAGGGCTGCCGCCTCGTCCAGCTGACCTCCGATGTCACCCGCACCGATGCCCACCGCTTCTACGAGCGCCTCGGCTTCGAGGCCTCCCATGTGGGCTTCAAGAAGAACCTCTGAGGCGGAACGCGGCGCGCCGGGCCGCAGCCCGGCGCGCCGTTTCACGTGAAACAACCCGGAGCGGCTCAGAGACCGCGCCAGCCCGCCTCGTCCACTCCGCCCGGCACCGCGTCCGCAGGCGCGTACGGCTCCCTGGTGAAGACGAACGAGCCGAGATCGAGATGGCTCACACTCCCGTCGGCCCGCCGCACCGCCCGAAGCGTCTCCCCCGCGTAGTAGCCGTTCAGCCCGACCCAACCGCCCTCAGGCAGCGCCCGGAAGCGGGCCCGGCGCCCGGCACCCCTCAGAGGTTCGAGCACCACACCCCGGTCGGGGCCGAGCCGGAGCCCGTAGGGGTACGTGCCCCAGTACCAGGGGCCCGTCAGGGCGAGCAGCTCCTCGTCGACGTCGGCCTCCGGAAGCGGGCGCCACGGCTCCGGGAACTTCGGCTCCGCCTCCGCCACGATCCGCACGAGATCGGCCGCCACGGCCGCCGCCAGAGGCCCCGAGGTGGCATTCGCCAGGGCGATCGCCGCCAGTCCGTCCTCCACGCTCACCCAGAGGGCGGCGACGAAGCCGGGGAGGGAGCCGGTGTGGCCGATCAGGGTCCGGCCGTCGCTGCGCAGCAGCTGGAGACCGAGTCCGTAGCTCCCCTCCCACTCCCCCTCGCCGGTCGCGGAGGCCGGAGCCCTCATCTCCGCTACGGAGGACGCGACGAGCACCCGGTCGTCACCCGCCGCGAGGAAGGCCGCGAACCGGGCAAGGTCCGCCGCCGTCGACCAGAGCTGTCCGGCCGGTGCCATCAGCCCCAGATCCTCCGACGGCTCCGGCAGCATCACATCGGCCCACGGGTGCACCGCCCAGCCGCCGGCGTGCGGGGCGACCGGATCCAGCGTCGTACGACCCATCCCGAGCGGCTCCAGGATCTCGCGCCGCAGCGCTTCCTCCCAGGGCACCCCCCGCACCGTCTCGACGAGCGAACCGAGCAGCGTGTACCCGGGGTTGGAGTAGTGGTGGCGGCGCCCCGGCGCCTGGACGAAGGGACGCTCGCCCAGGACGTCGGAGAGCTCCGGCCGTAGGTCGGCGGACGAACGCTCCCACCACGGGCCGGGCGTCTCGGCCGCGAGACCGCCGCTGTGACCGAGGAGTTGAGCGACCGTCACCTCACCGGCGCCCGTGGCCTTGAGGTGCCTCTCCAGCGGATCGTCGAGCCCGAGGAGCCCCTCGTCCCGCAGCCGCATCACCAGCACGGCCGTGAACACCTTGGTGAGGGATCCGATCCTGAACTGCGTGTCGGTGTCGGGCGCGTGTCCGTCCACACAGCTGCGCGAACCGCTCCACACGAGCTCGCCGTCGCGCACCACCGCCCCCACGAAGGACGGCGCCCGCCCGTCGGACTGGGCGACCGCGACACGGTGGAGCAGAGCCCGTTCGGTACCGGGCAGAAGAGCTTCGAAAGATGACGTCATGGAACCCATCCAACACAAGGCCCCCGCATCCGGGGCTGTGAGCACGTGAGCGCCGGTGACCGGGATTCTCCTGTGGCCGGCCGGTTCTCCGTCGTCCCACCACGGTGGCACCCAAGATCGGGCTCAGGTCGCGCACCGATGAGTTTCCCGCACCGCGCCGGTCCGTACGCATGAGGGCGACTCACGGAAGGCTGGCGCCATGAGGAAACTGATCTACGGCATGAATCTGACCCTGGACGGCTACATCACCGCGCCCGGCGACGACATCGGCTGGAGCGTGCCGAGCGACGAGCTGTTCCAGTTCTGGTCAGACCAGTTGCAGGCGACCGACCTGACGCTGTACGGACGCAAGCTGTGGCAGACGATGAGCTCCTACTGGCCGACCGGCGACCAGCAGCCCGACGCCACTCCGGCGGAGAGCGAGTTCGCGCGCCGCTGGCGGGACATGCCGAAGGTGGTGTTCTCCTCGACGATCGACCAGGTCGACTGGAACACCCGCCTGGTCACCGGTGACGCGGTCGCCGAGATCACCCGGCTCAAGGCCGAGGACGGTGGCCCCATGGACATCGGCGGAGCGACGCTCGCCGGGGCGGCCATGCGGGCCGGCCTGATCGACGAGTACGTGCTGGCCACCGCGCCGGTCCTGGTGGGCAGCGGCACGCCCTTCTTCACCGCGCTGGACAACTGGGTGAACCTCGACCTGCTGGAGACGCGGACGCTTCCCTGCGGCGTGGTCCTGACCAGGTACCAGACGAGGCGCTGAGCACCCGTCCTGGTGACCCGGATGCGGGGTCTCACTGCTCGCCTCTACGACTGGAACGCCGGGGAACGTGTACTGCGGGTCTCCTCCACCGCCAACCGCCTCAAGGTGCGCCAATTGCGCAGCGACCCGCACGCCTCACTGCACGTCAGCGGCCCGGACATCTGGTCGTTCGCCGTCGCGGAGGGAGAGGCGGAGATAGCGGACCCGGCCGACGGGGCGACCCCCGGAGAGCAGCCGCTGCCTGACCGGCGCGTGACCATCCTGCTCCGGGTCTCCCGCCTGTACGGGACCGCCCTGGACATCCCTGCCCAGGGCTGAAGAACCCGCACCGCGCCGGAGCAGGAAGACGAGATCACATCTCCCTTCCCTGCGGCAGGTGTCCTGTCGCATTCCAGTTGTCAGGTGGTGCGGTTCTGACCTGCAGGGCGGCCAGATGGCCAGGTAGTACGGTCCGGTGTCGTTCTCGGACGAGTTGGCCTTCTGGGAAGGAATCGCGCGGCGGGGATCCGATTCCCAGGCACTCGGCGCCCAGGCGCTGTGGACCGGTCACCCCGTGGCCGGGCGGCGAGGCCGGTCACGCTGAGCGCGCCAGGCGGCGAGCGCTTCGGCACGGCTGCCGGCCGGATGCTCGGCACACCAGTCACGCAGAAAGCGGTTGAGCTCGAACTGCGAGCCGATCTCCTGGGGCTGGGCAGCGGCCTGGCGCGTGGCGTGCCAGTGGGCGAGGGCATCGGCCAGGGTGCGCCCTGCACCTTCGGCTACGAATGTCCGCATATAGGCGTCAAAATGGAAGCCCTTGCCGATCTCGCGGCGGAAGTACTCGCGCAGCACCTGACTGCACCGCTGACCCGCGGGAATCACGGTGAACCCGTTCACTGGCGCGGCGAGCTGGCGGCCGGTGCTGCGCGTCCGAGGCGGCGCGTCCGGCGGGGCGACGCCGTCCAATGCGGCCTGTAGCCGCTCCGTCAGCGCCGCCTTCCCGCCGCCCCGCGACACCCCGAGCTCGCGGGCAAGCACGGTCAGTTCAGCCAGCGTCCAGTACCAGCGGGACAACTCATCCCCACTCAACGCCGCACTCAGTTCTGGTCGCGCCTCAAGACCCGTATTCGAACTCATGTCCACATGGTAGGTGGGGTGGCACGCCCCGTGTTCGGCGAGACGAACCGGCGGCCCACCGCGACGCGGTGAGAATCCGGCGGCTCGGATGAGACCAAGTAGGAATCCGCCAGCTGCACTGCGACAGGACGGCAGGGAGTCTCACGAAGACGGCACAAGTGCCACCGGTGTGCCATCGGGGCTGAGATCGTGCCGCGAATTTCGAGACCCTACACCGGACCCCGTCAGGTCTGGGCCATGTCCACGAAGCGCGAGTAGTGGCCCTGGAAGGCCACGGTGATCGTGGCCGTGGGGCCGTTACGGTGCTTGCCCACGATGATGTCGGCCTCGCCCGCTCGCGGGGACTCCTTCTCGTAGGCGTCCTCGCGGTGGAGCAGGATCACCATGTCGGCGTCCTGCTCGATCGAGCCGGACTCGCGCAGGTCGGAGACCATCGGCTTCTTGTCGGTGCGCTGCTCGGGACCACGGTTCAGCTGGGAGAGCGCGATCACGGGCAGCTCCAGCTCCTTGGCGAGGAGCTTCAGGTTTCGCGACATGTCGGAGACCTCTTGCTGTCGGCTCTCCTGCCTCTTCGACCCGCCCGACTGCATGAGCTGCAGATAGTCGATGATGACGAGCTTGAGGCCGTTGCGCTGCTTGAGCCGGCGGCACTTCGCGCGGATCTCCATCATCGACAGGTTCGGGGAGTCGTCGATGTAGAGCGGGGCCTGCGAGACATCAGGCATCCGGCGGGCGAGACGGGTCCAGTCCTCGTCGGTCATCGTGCCCGAGCGCATGTGGTGCAGCGCGACCCGGGCCTCGGCCGAGAGCAGTCGCATAGCGATCTCGTTGCGGCCCATTTCGAGGGAGAAGATGACGCTGGGCAGGTTGTGCTTGATGGACGCCGCCCGGGCGAAGTCCAGGGCGAGGGTCGACTTACCCATGGCGGGGCGAGCCGCGATGATGATCATCTGGCCGGGGTGCAGGCCGTTGGTCAGCGAGTCGAGATCGGTGAAGCCGGTGGGCACACCGGTCATCTCACCGCTGCGGGAGCCGATGGCCTCGATCTCGTCGAGCGCGCCCTCCATGATGTCGCCGAGCGGCAGGTAGTCCTCGGTGGTGCGCTGCTCGGTGACCGCGTAGATCTCGGCCTGGGCCGAGTTCACGATCTCGTCGACGTCTCCGTCGGCCGCGTAGCCCATCTGCGTGATCTTGGTGCCCGCCTCGACGAGTCGGCGCAGGACGGCCCGCTCGTGGACGATCTCCGCGTAGTACGAGGCGTTGGCGGCCGTCGGGACCGACTGGACCAGGGTGTGGAGGTAGGAGGCGCCGCCGACGCGGGTGATCTCGCCGCGCTTGGTGAGCTCGGCGCCGACCGTGATCGGGTCGGCCGGCTCGCCCTTGGCGTAGAGGTCGAGGATCGCGGCGTAGACGGTCTCGTGCGCGGGCTTGTAGAAGTCGTTGCCCTTGATGATCTCCACGACGTCCGCGATGGCGTCCTTGGAGAGCAGCATGCCGCCGAGGACGGACTGCTCGGCGTCGAGGTCCTGCGGCGGAACGCGTTCGAAGCCGGAGAGTCCGCCGTCCCACGGGCCTTCGCTGCCCCGCTCGTGCTGGTCGTCCCGCCCGCGGCCACGGCCGCGCCCTTCGCCCCGGGTACGGGTGGGCAGTCGGTCGCTCGGTCCGCTGTCGGCCCAAGGGTCGTCCATGGGCTCGGGAACGCTCACCAAGCACCTCCTCCCGTCCGCTGCGCGGACCTCGCCCTGCCACTCTTTCCTACGCCACGGCCCTGATCAACGAGTGGCTTTGCGACCGCTTCTGGCGCGTCGGGCGCCGGACCACGGTAGGCCCGCGAGGGGCGTCAGCCAATCTGGTTATCCACAGGCCCTGTGGGTGAAGGGCCAGATGCTGTGGAGAACTCCCCAGAACCTGTGCACGGAGCGGGGGACAGCCATGTGGACAAACTCATAAGCCCCTCGGGTTCACGCATTTGACCTGCGCTTTTTCCATCCACGGGCTGTGGGGGAGAAAAACTTTTCCCCCCGGACCAAGATCAGAACAAACGACCCCCACCCGAAGCCGCTTACCCCCTTCAAGTAAGGATCACCAACTCATTGCATCTCTTACCTGTGGAAGATTAGATTGACCCTCATGACCCAGGCCCCCGCGACCTCCAAGGCCGTCCGCCGACAGCACGACCGAGAGATCGTCTCCCTCGCCCTGCCGGCCTTCGGTGCTCTCGTCGCCGAGCCGCTCTTCCTCATCGTCGACAGTGCCATCGTCGGCCATCTCGGCACCCCCCAACTCGCGGGTCTCGCGATCGCCGCGGCCCTGCTGACCACAGCGGTCAGCGTCTTCGTCTTCCTCGCCTACGCCACCACGGCCGCCGTCTCCCGCCGTGTCGGCGCCGGAGATCTCCAGGCCGCCATCCGGCAGGGCATGGACGGCATCTGGCTCGCCCTGCTCCTCGGCGTCGCCGTCGTCGCCCTCACCCTGCCCACCGCGCCCTGGCTCATCGACGTCTTCGGCGCCTCCGACACCGCCGCACCCTACGCCGTGACCTACCTCCGGATTTCCGTCCTCGGCATTCCGGCGATGCTGGTGGTCCTGGCCGCCACCGGGGTCCTGCGCGGCCTCCAGGACACCCGTACACCGCTCTACGTGGCCATCGCCGGCTTCGCGACCAACGGCGCACTCAACATCGGGCTGGTCTACGGAGCCGGTCTCGGTATCGCGGGCTCCGCCTGGGGCACGGTCATCGCCCAGTTCGGCATGGCCGCCGCCTACCTCGTCGTGGTCGTGCGGGGCGCCCGCCGCCACGGAGCCTCTCTCCGCCCCGACGCGACCGGCATCCGTGCCTCCGCGCAGGCCGGCGTCCCGCTCCTCGTCCGTACGCTCTCGCTCCGAGCCGTCCTGATGATCGCCACAGCCGTCGCGGCCCGCATGGGCGACGCGGAAGTCGCAGCGCACCAGATCATCCTGTCCCTCTGGAGCCTGATGGCCTTCGCTCTCGACGCGATCGCCATCGCGGGCCAAGCGATCATCGGCCGCTATCTCGGCGCGGACGACGCCGAGGGCGCACGCCAGGTCTGCCGGCGCATGGTCCAGTGGGGCGTGGTCTCCGGTGTGGTGCTCGGCGCGTTGCTGATCATCGCCCGCCCCTTGTTCGTCCCGCTCTTCACCGGCGACACCACCGTCCAGGACACCCTGCTTCCGGCCTTGCTGGTCGTCGCGGTCTCGCAACCGATCTCCGGGGTCGTCTTCGTCCTCGACGGCGTCCTGATGGGAGCCGGCGACGGCCCCTACCTGGCCTGGGCGATGCTGCTGACCCTCGCCGTCTTCGCCCCGGTCGCCCTCCTGATCCCGGTTCTCGGCGGCGGGCTGACGGCGCTCTGGTGGGCGATGACGCTGATGATGTCGGTCCGGATGGCGACGCTCTGGCTGCGTTCCCGCTCCGGCAGATGGATCGTGACAGGCGCCACACGCTGATGTTCCACGTGGAACATCAAGGCGATCGACGTTTCACGTGAAACAGCGGAAGGGCCGCACCCCGAGGGGTGCGGCCCTTCCTCACTGCTGAGCGCAGACTGCCGAGGGCAGCGTTACGCGGCGACGATCTCGACGCCGAGCTTCGCGGCCACGTCGGCGTGCAGACGCACGGAGACCTGGTGCGAGCCCAGGGTCTTGATCGGCGAACCGAGCTCGACGCGACGCTTGTCGACGTCGGGGCCACCCGCGGCCTTGATCGCCGAGGCGATGTCGGCCGGGGTCACGGAGCCGAAGAGACGGCCGGCGTCGCCGGAGCGAACGGCCAGACGGACCTTCGTACCCTCGAGCTGGGCCTTGATCTCGTTGGCCTGCTCGATGGTCGCGATCTCGTGGATCTTGCGGGCGCGGCGGATCTGCGCCACGTCCTGCTCGCCACCCTTGGTCCAGCGGATCGCGAAACCACGCGGGACCAGGTAGTTGCGGGCGTAGCCGTCCTTGACGTCGACGACGTCGCCAGCGGCACCGAGGCCAGAAACCTCGTGGGTCAGGATGATCTTCATTAGTCGGTCACCCTTTCCTTATCGCGCGGTGGACGTGTAGGGCAGCAGCGCCATCTCACGGCTGTTCTTGACGGCCGTGGCGACGTCACGCTGGTGCTGCGTGCAGTTGCCGGTGACGCGGCGGGCACGGATCTTGCCGCGGTCGGAAATGAACTTCCGCAGCATGTTCGTGTCCTTGTAGTCCACGTACACGGTCTTGTCCTTGCAGAACGCGCAGACCTTCTTCTTAGGCTTGCGCACAGGCGGCTTCGCCATGGTGTTTCTCCTGTGTGATCAAGAAGTGGGGGTACGAGCTGCTTCGAGGGCTCGCGCCCTAGAAGGGGGGCTCGTCCGAGTAGCCGCCGCCGGAGTTTCCACCCCAGCTGCCACCGCCGCCGGCCTGCTGGCCGCCGCCGGAAGAGGAGGAGGCACCGCCGGTCGCCCACGGGTCGTCGGCGGGAGCACCGCCACCACCCTGCTGGCCACCGCCGGAGTTTCCACCCCAGCTGCCACCGCCGCCGGCCTGCTGGCCGCCGCCGCCCCCGCCGCCGTAGCCGCCCTGGCCGCCTCGACCGGTGGTCTTGGTGACCTTGGCCGTGGCGCTCTTGAGGCTGGGGCCGACTTCCTCGACGTCCAGCTCGTAGACCGTGCGCTTGACGCCCTCACGGTCCTCGTAGGACCGCTGCTTCAGCCGGCCCTGCACGACGACGCGCATGCCTCGCTGAAGCGACTCGGCGACGTTCTCCGCCGCCTGACGCCAGACCGAGCAGGTGAGGAAGAGGCTGTCGCCGTCCTTCCACTCATTGGTCTGACGGTCGAAGGTGCGGGGGGTGGACGCGATACGGAACTTCGCGACCGCCGCACCGGACGGGGTGAAGCGCAGCTCGGGGTCGTCGACAAGATTGCCGACGACCGTGATGACGGTCTCGCCTGCCATGGGGGTACCTCTCGGCGGGATTGCTTCTGGCTGCTTTGTTGCTACTCGGACCCGATGACCACTGAGCTAGACGCTCAGTGGGTCTCGGGACGGAGGACCTTGGTCCGGAGGACCGACTCGTTCAGGTTGAGCTGTCGGTCGAGCTCCTTGACGACCGCAGGCTCGGCCTGCAGGTCGATGACCGAGTAGATGCCCTCGGGCTTCTTCTTGATCTCGTAGGCCAGACGACGACGGCCCCAGGTGTCGACCTTCTCGACCTTTCCGTTGCCCTCACGGACGACGGAGAGGAAGTTCTCGATCAGCGGGGAGACAGCGCGCTCCTCGAGATCGGGGTCGAGGATGACCATCACTTCGTAGTGACGCATGTGGAACCCACCTCCTTTGGACTCAGCGGCCACGGTCGTTCCGTGGCAGGAGGGTCGTGATGCGTACGCAACGGTATCGGCCACCACTGACAGTCCCCCTCGGCGAACGAGGGACACCATCGGATCCAGGACGGACCAGGGCAGACACCGGTGCAGACCGTACAGCGTACCCGGACATCGCCCTCCGGTTGAAATTCACTGGTGAGGGGACGCAATCTGTACACAACGGATGTCGGCGGCGCTACGATGCGCCGCCTTCCGCCAGGCACGCCAGGAGGTGCCCCATGGCACAGGTAATGCGACCCGACCCCGGCCACTCCCTCTTCGCAACCGACGGCAAGCCCCATCCGCTCCAGGACACCCTGGTCGGAGTGACACTGGTGCTGGGCGTCCTCGCCTTCGTCACCGCGCAGTTCCACAACCTGCATCTGCTGAGTTCCTGGGCAGGCCTGATCGGCATCCTGACCGGTGCCTACGGCCAGTTCATCTCCGTGACGACCCGCGAACGCTTCCTGCTGATCCTCGGACTCGGCGCCTCGGCGTTCGGCTTCTACCTGGGTATGGCGCACGGCGGCCTCTTCGGCGGCGTCATCAGCGGCTGACCCGGTCGGCACGCGCGGGCGGGCCCAAGCGGGCGCGCCCGGGCGGGCTCAAGCAGGCTCGGGCGGGCGGGCCCAGCGGCACGTCCGGGCGCACCCAGCGGCACGTCAGGGCGTACACGCCCCTCCAGGGCGCTCCCCGGTCACAGTAGGCTTCGGCGCGAGAGCCGGAGCCCCTGACCGATGGGGACACACCTGCCGAGGAGCGCCCCGCATGAGCCTGACCCTGAGGACCATCAGCCGTGAGCAGCATCTGGGTTTCATCCAGAGCCAGCCCTCGGCGAGCCACTGCCAGGTCCCGGCATGGGCTGATGTGAAGACCGAGTGGCGCTCGGAGAACCTCGGCTGGTTCGACAGGAACGGCGATCTCGTCGGTGCCGGTCTGGTGCTCTACCGCCAGCTCCCCAAGATCAAGCGCTACCTCGCCTACCTCCCCGAGGGCCCGGTCATCAACTGGCACGCGCCCAACCTCGACGACTGGCTGCAGCCGATGCTGGCGCACCTCAAGCAGCAGGGCGCCTTCTCGGTGAAGATGGGTCCGCCGGTCGTCATCCGGCGCTGGGACTCGGCCGCCATCAAGGCCGGCATCCAGGACCCGGACGTCAAGCGCCTCAAGGACGTCGAGGCCACGCACATCGAGCCGCGCGCCTTCGAAGTCGCGGACCGGCTGCGGAAGATGGGCTGGCAGCAGGCCGAGGACGGCGGCGCCGGCTTCGGCGACGTGCAGCCCCGCTACGTCTTCCAGGTCCCGCTCGCGAACCGCTCGCTCGACGATGTCCTCAAGGGCTTCAACCAGCTGTGGCGCCGCAACATCAAGAAGGCCGAGAAGGCCGGCGTCGAGGTCGTCCAGGGCGGCTACGAGGACCTGGCCGAGTGGCAGCGGCTGTACGAGATCACGGCCGTCCGTGACCACTTCCGGCCGCGCCCTCTCTCGTACTTCCAGCGCATGTGGACCGTCCTCAACAGCGAGGACCCCAACCGCATGCGGCTCTACTTCGCCCGCCACAACGGTGTGAACCTCTCCGCGGCCACGATGCTCGTCGTCGGTGGGCACGTCTGGTACTCCTACGGCGCCTCCGACAACATCGGCCGTGAGGTCCGGCCCTCGAACGCGATGCAGTGGCGGATGCTGCGCGACGCCTACGCGATGGGCGCGACCGTCTACGACCTGCGCGGCATCTCGGACTCGCTCGACGAGACCGACCACCTCTTCGGGCTCATCCAGTTCAAGGTGGGCACGGGCGGCGAGGCCGTCGAGTACGTCGGCGAGTGGGACTTCCCGCTCAACAAGCTGCTGCACAAGGCGCTCGACATCTACATGTCCCGCCGCTGAGCCGTGCCGTGTCGCTGACGTTTCCGTAGTCTCGTACATATCTTTGATACACCGCTGCCATCAGAAAGGTTCCGGGCCGGCCATGGCGCTCTCCCTCTACGTCGACACCGCTCGCTGGCGCGCGCACCAGAAGACCGTCATCGATCAGTTCCCCGGTGTGATCCCGGTCTGCAAGGGCAACGGCTACGGCTTCGGCCACGAGCGCCTCGCGGACGAGGCGGCCCGGTTCGGCGCCGACATGCTCGCCGTGGGCACCACGTACGAGGCCGCGAAGATCAAGGACTGGTTCAGCGGCGACCTGTTGGTCCTCACCCCGTTCCGCCGGGGTGAGGAACCGGTTCCGCTGCCCGACCGGGTCATCCGCTCCGTGTCGTCCGTGGACGGCGTCCACGCCCTCGTGGGCGCCCGCGTCGTCATCGAGTGCATGAGCTCCATGAAGCGCCACGGCGTCCGCGAGGAGGAGCTCCCGCAGCTCCACTCCGCCATCGAGGACGTACGGCTCGAGGGCTTCGCGCTCCACCTGCCCCTGGACCGCCAGGACGGCACCGACGCCGTCGAGGAGGTCATCGGCTGGATGGACCGGCTGCGGGCCGCCCGGCTGCCGCTGCACACCATGTTCGTCAGCCACCTGCGGGCCGAGGAACAGGCGCGGCTCCAGCAGCAGTTCCCCCAGACCCGCTTCCGCGCCCGGATCGGCACCCGGCTGTGGCTGGGCGACCACGACGCCACGGAGTACCGGGGCGCGGTCCTCGACGTGACCCGCGTCTCCAAGGGCGACCGGTTCGGCTACCGCCAGCAGAAGGCCGCGTCGGACGGCTGGCTGGTCGTCGTCGCCGGCGGCACCTCGCACGGCGTGGGCCTGGAGGCCCCCAAGGCGATGCACGGTGTCATGCCGCGCGCCAAGGGCGTCGCGCGGGCCGGTCTCGCCACCGTCAACCGGAACCTGTCGCCGTTCGTCTGGGCCGGGAAGCAGCGCTGGTTCGCCGAGCCGCCACACATGCAGGTGTCGATCCTGTTCGTGCCGGCCGACGCCCAGGAGCCCCGGGTCGGCGACGAGCTCGTGGCCCATCTGCGCCACACCACGACGCAGTTCGACCGGCTCGTCGAGCGCTGAGCCGGCCGGACCCGTCTCACCCCCGGAAGCCCTGCTCTCCGGGGGTGCCCCATTCCACCCGCCGCCCGTCGTCCGCGGCCGGTGCCGCGTGGCGGACCGGGTGGGCGGCCCTGCCCGCGACGAAGACGTCCTCCGCGCCGTCCAGGACGCCTCCGGAGGGGTCGTCCGAGCCGTCCTGCCGGACCGGGTCCTTCTCGGGCCTCAGGATGTCGCGTACGACCACGGCGCACAGGTACAGGGTGCCGGCCAGGTGCAGGACGATCGCGAACTGGTAGCCGTCGACCGGCAGTCCCTGCTTGTTGCCGCTGGCGGTGAACGCCAGGTACATCCAGACGCCCGCGAAGTACACGACCTCGCACGCCTGCCAGATCAGGAAGTCGCGCCAGCGCGGCAGGGCGAGCGCCGCCAGCGGGACCAGCCACAGGACGTACTGCGGTGAGTAGACCTTGTTGGTCAGGACGAACGCGGCGACGATCAGGAAGGCCAGCTGGGCGAAGCGGGGCCTGCGGGGCGCCGTGAACGCCAGGTAGGCGAGACCCGCGACCGCCGCCAGCATCAGGAGCAGCGCGTACAGGTTGGCCCGGTCCGGCGTGATCGTGACGCCCGTGCGCTGGCTGACCAGCAGCCAGACCGAGCCGAAGTCGACGTTGCGGTGCCGGCTGAAGAGGTAGAACTGCTTCCAGCCCTCGGGGGCCAGCACCATCACGGGCAGGTTCACCACCAGCCACGCGCCGCCCGCGCCGAGCACCGCGGCCCCGTACTGCCGCCACTTCCCGGCCCGCCAGCAGAGCAGCAGCAGCGGGCAGAGGAGCAGTATCGGGTAGAACTTGGCGGCGGTGGCGAGGCCGAGCAGGATGCCGAAGGCCAGCGGACGGCCGCGCGACCACATCAGCACCGCGGCGCCGGTCAGCGCGACGGCCAGTATGTCCCAGTTGATCGTGGCGGTGAGCGCGACCGACGGCGCCAGGGCGACGAGCAGCCCGTCCCAGGGACGGAGGCGGTGCGTGCGGCTCACACAGACCGCGAGCACGGCCGCGCAGACCATCAGCAGACCCGCGTTGGCCAGCCAGTACGACTGCTCGCGCTGCATCGTGTCGCCGCCGCCCGGCGTCAGCCAGGCCGCGACCTCCATGAACAGACCCGTCAGGACGGGGTACTCAAGGAACGGTATGTCGCCGCCCAGCCGGTCGAAGTAGGGCACCAGGCCGTCCGCGAAGCCCCGCCCCGAGAAGAGGTGCGGGATGTCCGAGTAACAGGCGTGGGTGTACTGGGAGGTCGTGCCCCGGAACCAGGCCCAGTTGTAACAGGGCAGCTTCTGCACCATGCCGAGCGCGAACATGCCGATGGCCACGAGGGCGATCACCCGCACCGGCGTCAGCTGCCCGGTGCCGGTCAGCGCCCGGCGACCGTAGGGGCCGCCGATCAGTTCGCTGCCCGCTGCGGCCACCTTGTCCCGGTGGGTGGGGATGACCGTCCGCGCGCGGCCCTGCGGCCGGTCCCGCGGCGCGCTCGTCTTCTGGAGGCTCGGCATGGGGGACATCCTGCCGTACGTCTCCGGGAAAACGGCGAGGGCCGCCGCGGCCGGCCCGTACGGAAGGTACGGGCGGACGCGGCGGCCCTCGAAATGTGCCCCGGCGGAGGATCAGGGGTTCCAGGCCCCGCCATCGGGTCTGTTGCCGTTTCCGTTTCCGTTGTCGTCGTCCGTCGGTGTGCCGGTCGGCGACGTGGGCGTGGTGGGCGGTGTGGTGGTGGGTTGCCCCGTGTTGCCGCCGGGGTCGCCCGGGTCCCCGGTGTTGTTGCAGTCCCAGTCCCAGACGTCACACGTCGGCTTGCCCGGCTTCGTCGTCCTGGTCGGCGGGGGAGTCGTCGTCGGCGGCGCCGTCGTCGTGGCCGGGGGAGTCGTCGGGGGCATCGTGGTCTCGGTGGGCGTGGGCGTGGCCGTCGGGCTCGGCGTCGGGCTGGTGGCCCCACCGCCGAAGACGGGCTCGGCGCCCTCCAGCTTCTCCGGCTTCGGGAAGTCCTTCTTCGGGTACTCCGCCACGGCCTGGGTCATGTAGTCGTGCCAGATCCGGGACGGGAACGACGAGCCGTGGATCGTCGGCTGGTCACCCGTGCCGTACATCTTCAGGAACTCGCGGCCCTTCTTCGACTCGTCGTCGTCGAAGCGGTACATGTCGATCGCGGTCGCCAGCTGCGGGGTGTAGCCGACGAACCAGGCCGACTTGTTGTCGTCGGTCGTACCGGTCTTGCCGGCCACGGCCCGACCCGGGATCCGCGCCTTCCTGCCGGTGCCCTCGTCGTCGTCCACGACGGACCGGAGGACGTCGGTGACGTTGTTGGCGATGGCGGGAGAGAAGGGGGCCTTCTCCTTCGACTCGTGCTCCTCGATGACGACGCCGTCCTTCTTGACGGACTGCACCGAGTAGGGGTCGTTCTGCTTGCCCTCGTTGGCGAAGGTCGCGTAGGCACCGGCCATACGGATGGCGCTCGGGCTGGAGACACCGAGCGAGAACGAGGGCACCTCGCCCTGCACGAGGGAGTCGGGACGCAGGCCCGAGGCGACGGCGGCCTCGCGGACCTTGTCGATGCCCACGTCCATGCCGAGCTGCACGAACGGCGAGTTGGCGGACCGGACCATGGCGCGGCGCAGGGTGATGTCCCCGTAGCTCGCGTTGTCGTCATTGGCCTGGCGCCACTCCTCGCCCTTCTCGTTGTGCCAGATCTCGCCGTTGTACTTCCGGACCGCCAGCTTGTTCTTGCCGGAGTAGCGGCTCTTGTCCGGGTCGACGATCCTCCGCGTGGCCCTGTCCTGGACCGGTCCCAGCTCGGGGTCGCGGACCCCGTCCTTCATCGCGGCGGCGAGCACGAAGGGCTTGAACGTCGATCCGACCTGGGCTCCGGTGTTGTCGGCGTTGCTCCGGAAGTGCTTGGTCGCGTCGACGCCGCCGTAGATGGCGACGATCTTGCCGGTCTCCGTGTCGACGGAGGCGCCGCCGAACTGGACGTGCGTGTCCGTCTTCGGACGCTTCTTCGGATCGATGTACTCGTCCAGGATCTTGTTGACCGACTTCTCGAGCGTGGCCACCTTCGTCTTGTCGAAGGTGGTGTAGATCTCGTAGCCGCCGCGCTCCAGGTCCTGCTCGGTGATACCGAACTGCGCGTTGATGTTCGCCTTGGCGGTGCTGACCAGATAGCCGATCTGACCGCCCAGGTTGGCGCTCTTCTTCGGCTTCTCGACCTTGGGGAAGGTCTGGTACTTCGCGCGCTCCGCGGCCGGGAGATGCCCGTCGTTCTGCATCTCGTCGAGGATCCACTTCCACCGCTTGGTGGCCCGCTCCGTGTTCTTCTCCGGTGTGGCCTCGGAGTCGATCTCGGGGTAGCCGGCGGGGTCGTAGTAGGTCGCGCCCTTCAGCACCGCGGCAAGCAGTGCCGACTGACTGGGGTCGAGCTGTTCCGCGTCCTTGTTGAAGTAGGCGCGGGCCGCCGCCTGGATGCCGTACGCGCCGCGGCCGTAGTACGAGGTGTTCAGGTAGCCGGCCATGATCACGTCTTTGTCGACCTCGCTGCCGACCTTCATGGAGATGAAGAGTTCCTTCACCTTCCGGCTGACGGTCTGCGACTGGTCGTCAAGACGGTTGTTCTTCACGTACTGCTGGGTGATCGTCGAACCACCCTGGGTCTCGCCGCCCTTCGCCATGTTCCACACGGCGCGGCCGATACCCATGGGGTCGATTCCGGAGTCGTCCCAGAAGGTCTTGTTCTCCGCCGAGATCACCGCGTTCTGCATGGACTTCGGGATCTTCGCGAACGGGACGATCTGGCGGTTCGTACCGCTGCCCGTCGCGACCATGCGCGAGCCGTCGGCCCAGTAGTAGATGTTGTTCTGCGACTTCGCGGTCAGCGCCTCGTTGGGGATCTCGACCTGCGAGTACGCGATCGCGGCCGCGCCCATCAGGCTGGCGGCGAAGAACAGGAACGTGCCCGTCACGAGCCGCCACGACGGCATCCAGCGGCGCCAGCCGTACTTGCCGTAGCGCGGGTAGTCGATCATCCGCTTCTTGCCGGGCGGGCGGCCTCCGGGGCCGCGCCCCGCACCGCCGCCGCGGCCTCCGCCGCCACCTCCACGGCGACCGCCACCGGGGCCGCCGGGGCCCCCGGGGCCGTTCTCGGCCCCCTTCCGGCGGCTGCCGCGCTGGGCGGCCCTCCGGGCCTCCGCACGACCCCCGTAGGGACGCGGCTCCTCCCCGTGGGAGGAAGTGGGCCCGTACGAGGCCGCAGGGGCCCCCGTACCGACGTCCTGGGCCGGGGCCGACCTGCGGCCCACCGGCTGTTGGGCAGCGCGCCGTGCCGCCGCGCGACCGCCCGTCGGCGGCTGCTGCGGCGGCATTTTGCGACGATGCTCGCTCATCGAACGACTACTCCTCGGGCAGGCACATACGCCTGGAAGCGGCAGTTGAGTTCCGGTCCCCCCGAAATGCGCACGGCCGGAACCCCATCGGAGGCCCTTCCGTATCGCAGCCGGTCACCCGGAGCACTGACGCCCCACGGCATCGCTCGGTTCCCGGTCTTCTGCATGCCGCACAGCCTACGCACGGCCAAAACCCGCCTACGGCCGGACTTCACCCCAAATCAGGCAACTCGATCACTGTGAATTGACGATGTGACGCCGGTCACGGCGGTCCCACTTGTCGAGACACTCGGGCCGTTCTATCGTGCTGATGTATCGAGTCGATACATCAGCACGGCATAAGGGCCCCGAAGGCGGAGGAGGAGGCGACGAATGAGCAGACGCTCCGGCATCCTCGAGTTCGCCGTTCTCGGCCTGCTGCGCGAGGCCCCGATGCACGGGTACGAGCTGCGGAAACGGCTCAACACCTCGCTGGGCGTCTTCCGGGCCTTCAGCTACGGAACGCTGTACCCCTGCCTCAAGACGCTGGTCACCAACGGCTGGTTGATCGAGGAGCCGGGCAGCGCACCCGAGGAGGCCCTCGCCGCTTCACTCGCGGGACGCCGAGCCAAGATCGTCTACCGGTTGACACCCGCGGGGAAGGAGCACTTCGAGGAGCTCCTCTCCCACACCGGCCCGGACGCCTGGGAGGACGAGCACTTCGCAGCACGCTTCGCCTTCTTCGGTCAGACCGAGCGCGAGGTGCGGATGCGCGTCCTCGAAGGGCGCCGCAGCCGGCTGGAGGAGCGTCTGGAGAAGATGCGCGCCTCCCTGGCTCGGACCCGCGAGCGCCTCGACGACTACACGCTTGAGCTGCAGCGCCACGGAATGGAGTCCGTGGAGCGCGAAGTGCGCTGGCTGAACGAGCTCATCGAGAGCGAGCGGGCAGGGCGGGATCAGCGATCCGGCCCCGACGCCCCCGCTCTGCACGACAACGATTCTGGAGAGACGGGCGGCCTGCCCCGGCACGGGGGCAGTACCCGGCCGGATCCGTCCGACGACACCGCCAAGTGAATCCCTGCACACAGCAGGGCTTCCACGATTACACAGGGAGCACCCGGAATGGGTTCGGTTCGCGTAGCCATCGTCGGCGTGGGCAACTGCGCCGCCTCGCTGGTTCAGGGCGTCGAGTACTACAAGGACGCCGACCCGGCGGCCAAGGTGCCCGGCCTCATGCACGTCCAGTTCGGCGAGTACCACGTCGGTGACGTCGAGTTCGTCGCCGCCTTCGACGTCGACGCGAAGAAGGTCGGCCTCGACCTCTCGGACGCCATCGGCGCCAGCGAGAACAACACCATCAAGATCTGCGACGTCCCGAACAGTGGCGTCACGGTCCAGCGCGGTCACACGCTCGACGGTCTCGGCAAGTACTACCGCCAGACCATCGAGGAGTCCGCCGAGGAGCCGGTCGACGTCGTCCAGGTCCTCAAGGACCGCCAGGTCGACGTCCTCGTCTGCTACCTGCCGGTGGGTTCCGAGGCTGCCGCGAAGTTCTACGCGCAGGCCGCCATCGACGCCAAGGTCGCCTTCGTCAACGCCCTCCCGGTCTTCATCGCCGGTACCAAGGAGTGGGCGGACAAGTTCACCGAGGCGGGCGTCCCGATCGTCGGCGACGACATCAAGTCGCAGGTCGGCGCGACCATCACGCACCGTGTGATGGCGAAGCTGTTCGAGGACCGTGGTGTCCGTCTTGAGCGCACGATGCAGCTCAACGTCGGCGGCAACATGGACTTCAAGAACATGCTGGAGCGCGACCGCCTGGAGTCCAAGAAGATCTCCAAGACCCAGGCCGTCACCTCGCAGATCCCCGACCGCGAGCTGGGCGAGAAGAACGTCCACATCGGTCCGTCGGACTATGTGGCCTGGCTGGACGACCGCAAGTGGGCGTACGTGCGCCTCGAGGGCCGCGCCTTCGGCGACGTTCCGCTGAACCTGGAGTACAAGCTCGAGGTGTGGGACTCCCCGAACTCGGCGGGTGTCATCATCGACGCCCTGCGCGCCGCGAAGATCGCCAAGGACCGCGGCATCGGCGGCCCGATCCTCTCCGCGTCCTCGTACTTCATGAAGTCCCCGCCGGTGCAGTACTTCGACGACGAGGCCCTGGCCAACGTCGAGAAGTTCATCAAGGGTGAGGTCGAGCGCTAAAGCTCACCACGCTTGTCGATCGAGGGTCCCCGAGCCGCTGCCCGGGGGCCCTCTTCGTATGTGAGTCTTGCGGGCATGTCCGTCGTACGTGATCTGCGCGTACTCCTGCGCCTGACGAACTTCCGCCGCCTGCTCGCCGTCCGGCTGCTGTCGCAGTGCGCCGACGGCGTCTACCAGGTGGCCCTCGCCACGTACGTCGTCTTCTCCCCCGAGAAACAGACCTCGCCCACCGCCATCGCCTCCGCCATGGCGGTCCTCCTGCTCCCGTACTCGCTCGTCGGGCCGTTCGCCGGCGTGCTGCTGGACCGCTGGCAGCGACGCCAGGTCTTCCTGTACGGCAACCTCCTGCGCGCCCTGCTCGCAGGCGGGACCGCCGCACTCGTCCTCGCCTCCGTCCCCGAGTGGCTCTTCTACGCCTCCGCGCTCTCCGTCACGGCCGTCAACCGCTTCGTCCTCGCGGGGCTCTCCGCCTCGCTCCCACGGGTCGTCGACGCCGAACGGCTCGTCGTGGCGAACTCACTCTCCCCCACCGCCGGCACCCTCGCCGCGACCCTGGGCGGCGGCCTCGCGTTCGGCATCCAGCTGATCGCCGGCTCGTCGGACGCCGCCGTGGTGGCCTTCGGAGCCGTGCTCTACCTCTGCGCCGCCCTCGCCTCGCTCCGGATGGCCCGGGAGCTCCTCGGGCCCGATCCGGAACTCGTGCCGCAGCGCCTCCGCTCAACCCTGGCCTCCACGGCTCGGGGCCTGGCCGCAGGAGTGCGCCACCTCGCCGAGCGACGGCCCGCCGCCCGCGCTCTCGCCGCCGTGGGCCTCATGCGCTTCTGTTACGGCGCCCTGCTCGTCACCGTGCTCATGCTCTGCCGCTACGCCTGGAGCTCCACGGAGTCCGAAGGCCTCGGGCTCCTCGGGCTCGCCGTCGCCGCGTCGGGCGCGGGCTTCTTCGCCGCGGCCCTGCTCTCCCCCTGGGCGGTGGCGCGGTTCGGCCCCTTCGGCTGGATGACCGTGTGCGCGGCCACCGCGGCCGTGCTCGAACCGATGCTCGGGCTGACCTTCGCCCCCACTCCCTTCCTCGTCGCCGCCTTCGTTCTCGGCCTCACCACCCAGGGGGCCAAGATCGCGACCGACACCGTGGTGCAGACGTCCGTGGACGATGCCTACCGAGGCCGGGTCTTCGCGCTCTACGACGTGCTGTTCAACGTCGCCTTCGTGGCCGCGGCGGGGGTCGCGGCGCTGATGCTGCCGCCCGACGGCCGCTCCACCCTGCTGATCGTGCTGGTCGCCGTGATCTACGCGGGGATCGCGCTGGCACTGCGCGGCGAACGCACCGAGGGGTGATGTTTCACGTGAAACACCACCCCTCGTCGCTGTCGCGGGCGCCGGTGTTTCACGTGAAACACCGGCGCCCGGACCTGTCTCAGCCCTGCGCGGCCCACCATTCCTTGAGCGCACCCACGGCCTGATCGTGCTCCATCGGCCCGTTCTCCAGCCGGAGCTCCAGCAGGAACTTGTACGCCTGTCCGATAGCAGGGCCGGGACCGATGCCCAGGATCTCCTGGATCTGGTTGCCGTCGAGGTCGGGACGGATCGAGTCCAGCTCCTCCTGCTCCTGGAGCTGGGCGATGCGGTCCTCCAGCCCGTCGTAGGCACGGGAGAGCGCGCTCGCCTTGCGCTTGTTGCGGGTGGTGCAGTCGGAGCGGGTCAGCTTGTGCAGACGCGAGAGCATCGGCCCGGCGTCGCGGACATAACGGCGCACGGCCGAGTCGGTCCACTCCCCGGTCCCGTAGCCGTGGAAGCGGAGGTGCAGTTCCACGAGTTGCGAGACGTCCTTGATCATCTCGTTGGAGTACTTGAGCTCGGTCATGCGCTTCTTGGTCATCTTCGCGCCCACCACCTCGTGATGGTGGAAGGAGACCCGGCCGTCCTTCTCGAAGCGACGGGTCCGCGGCTTGCCGATGTCATGGAGCAGGGCGGCGATGCGCAGAACCAGGTCCGGGCCGTCCTCCTCCAGGTCGATCGCCTGGTCGAGCACGGTCAGCGAGTGTTCGTAGACGTCCTTGTGGCGGTGGTGCTCGTCACTCTCCAGGCGCAGCGCGGGCAGCTCGGGGAGCACGTGGTCGGCGAGACCGGTGTCCACGAGGAGCCCGAGGCCCTTCCGCGGGTGGGCCGAGAGAAGCAGCTTGTTGAGCTCGTCACGGACCCGCTCGGCGGAGACGATCTCGATCCGCCCGGACATCCCCTTCATCGCCGTGACGACCTCGGGGGCGACCTCGAAGTCCAGCTGAGCGGCGAAACGCGCGGCGCGCATCATGCGCAGCGGGTCGTCAGAGAAGGACTCCTCCGGCGTACCCGGCGTGCGCAGCACCCGGGCGGCGAGGTCTTCAAGACCGCCGTACGGGTCGATGAACTCCTTCTCGGGGAGCGCCACGGCCATGGCGTTGACGGTGAAGTCACGCCGGACGAGGTCCTGGTCGATGGAGTCGCCATAGGAGACCTCGGGCTTGCGAGAGGTCCGGTCGTACGCCTCCGAGCGGTACGTGGTGACCTCGACCTGGAAGCGCTGATCGACGTCTCCGACGCGGGCGTCCTTCTGGCAGCCGACCGTTCCGAAGGCGATGCCGACCTCCCACACGGCGTCGGCCCACGGACGGACGATCTTCAGTACGTCCTCGGGGCGGGCGTCGGTGGTGAAGTCCAGGTCGTTGCCGAGCCGGCCGAGCAAGGCGTCCCGTACCGAGCCGCCGACCAGCGCGAGGCTGAACCCGGCCTCCTGGAAACGGCGGGCGAGGTCGTCGGCGACAGGGGACACGCGCAGCAGTTCACTGACCGCGCGGCGTTGCACCTGGCTCAGTGCAGTCGGGGTGTCTTCGTTGGCGTTCGGCACAACAGAAAAGGGTACGTGCCCCGGCTCGCGGCGACGTCCCCGTTTTTCCCCGTGGCCCAGGCGCCGGGAACCGCCGCCGGACCACCGGTCGAAGATCACCTGGAGCAGTCCCCGGCACTTGCTCCCAGCGTGCCTCGTTACCATGCCTGGACACAGCAACCGGGAAGCACCTACCCCGCTGGCATCACCGACAACGACGAGGACGGGCGAACGCGTGGCCGAGGCGGCAGACATCCAGGGAACCGGTCCCTCACCTGCCCGCCGATGGCTGCGGCGCACGATCACCATCGCCGTCGGCGCGCCGCTCCTCGCCGGGCTTCTCCAGGCCCCGGCCGCCACGTCCCCGGCGTCGGCCGCCGAGGACGCCACCGGATCGAAGACCGTCGATGTGTCTCTCGACACGCTGGCTCCGAGCGCACCGGTCGAGGGGGACACCGTCACCGTCACCGGGACGGTGACCAACCGCGGCAAGAAGACCATCACCGACGCGACCGTGGATCTGCGCGTCGGGCCGCGGATGACGAGCCGCAGCGAGATCGAGCAGGTGACGGGCCGCACCGGCTACCGGAGCGACAGCGACCCGGCGCCCCTCGACGAGGCCCCGGCCGTCGAGATCCCCCGGCTCGGCGCCGGCCTCAGTGCCGACTTCTCCCTCTCCGTGCCGGTCTCCGAACTCGGACTCGACGAGGCGGGCGTCTACCAGCTGGGCGTCTCCCTGACCGGGCAGACCTCGGACCGGCGCTACGACCGGGTGCTCGGCATCGAGCGCACCTTCGTGCCGTACCAGCCCGAGGCCACCGAGAAGAAGACCCAGCTCACCTACCTCTGGCCGCTGATCTCCTCGTCGCACATCTCGGCGGAGACGGCGACCGACGACCAGCAGACCCCGGTCTTCGAGGACGACGCCCTGGCGGCCGAGCTGAAGCCGGGCGGACGGCTCGACCAGATGGTCTCGCTGGGCAAGGACCTTCCGGTCACCTGGGTGGTCGACCCGGATCTGCTGGCCTCCGTCGACGCCATGGCGAACGGCTACCGCGTCAAGGACGGCACCCTGCACGTCCCCGGACCGCACCAGGTCGTCGCCGAGAACTGGCTGAACTCGCTGATGAAGGCGATCGAGGGCCGCAAGATCGTGGCCCTGCCCTTCGCGGACCCCGACGTCGCCTCCCTCGCCCACCGCGGCAAGGACGTTCCCGGCTCGCTCGGACACCTCCAGTCGGCGACCGCCCTCGCGGCGATGACGGTCGAGACCGTCCTGCACGTCCAGCCCGCCACGGACTTCGCCTGGCCCGCCGACGGGGCCGTCGACCCCTCCATCGTGGCGGTGGCGACCTCGGCCGGTGCCGACAAGGTGATCGCCCGCAGCGACAGCGTCCGCGACGACCTCGCCTACACGCCCACGGCGGCACGTCCGCTGGGGAACGGCAACACCACGGCCGTGGTGAGCGACGCGCTTCTGTCCACCGCCTTCGAGGGCGACATGGTCCGCGCGGAGAACTCCACGCTCGCCGTCCAGGAGTTCCTCTCGCAGTCGCTCGCGGTCACCCTGGAGCAGCCCGAGGACCAGCGCAGCATCGTGGTGGCCCCCCAGCGCGTGCCCACCGTCGCCCAGGCGCAGACCATGGCGACCGCCCTGCACGGCCTTTCCGGACGTCGCTGGAGCCAGCCGATCGACCTCCTGGCGGCCGCCAAGGCCAAGCCGGACCCGGACGCCTCCACCGCGGTGCCCAGCAGCTCGCGCTACCCGAAGAAGCTGCGCGACCGGGAACTTCCGGTCCAGGCCTTCCGCGACATGAAGACCACCCGGGACGAGCTGGACGACTTCAAGGTCATCCTCTCCTCCGAGGACCGGGTCGTCACCCCGTTCGGCAACGCGATCAACCGTGAGATGTCGACCTCGTGGCGGGGGCAGGCCAGAGCCGCCGCGCTCTACCGGATCAACGTCCTGGAGTACCTGCAGACTCTCACCGAGGGCGTCCAGCTGGTCGACAAGTCCGACCTCACGCTCTCGGGCCGCAGCGCGACGATCCCCGTGACCGTCCAGAACAAGCTGCTGCAGGACGTGCACCTCGTGCTGCGGCTCACCTCCAGCAACAAGAGCCGACTGAACCTGAACGGCGAGGCGAGCGCCGAGCTGCCCGTGAAGATCAGCGGCGGCCACAGCCAGTCGGTGAAGTTCAACGCGTCCGCCAGCGTCAACGGCCAGGTGCCGATGACGGCTCAGCTCTACACCGAGGACGGCACCCCGTACGGTCAGCCGATGACCTTCACCGTGAAGGTCTCCGAGATCACCGCCACGGTGATGCTCGTGATCGCGGGTGGAGTCCTCCTCCTCGTCCTGGCCGGTGTGCGGATGTACAGCGCTCGCAAGCGGGTGGCCGCCCGGAACGCCGAGGCCGAAGCGGTGGAGGCGGAGACCGCGGCGGACGCGGCGGACGCGGCGGAGACGGACGCGGAGCCGGGGACGGAGGCCGAGGTGCCCACGGAGGAGCCCGACGGGGGCGAACCCGAGCAGCCGAGTGACCCGACCCCGGACACCGGGCGCGGAAGCGGCGACCCGTCGGGCGCGGGTGAGAAAGTGGACCGTTGAGCGATGTCGTGGCCGGTCGGCCGGGGACGATGAGGTGGGGTAACCATGAACGCGCCGTATGACGGTGACCGCGGCCAGGGTGCGGGCGGCACCGCGCCGTCCGGTGGGACGCCCGCGGCACCCTCCGGCTCCGGCTACCCGCCGGTGCCGCCCCCGCAGCAGGGCGCCCCTGGTACGCACGGCCAGGACCCCTACGCACAGGACCCCTACACGCAGAACCCGTACGTCCAGGACCCCTACGTCCAGGACGCCTACACCCATGACCCGTACCGGGCCCAGGACCTGTCCGCGCAGGACCCGGTGACCGAGGCGCTCTACGACCGCGCCGCGCACCCGCCGCCCCCGCCCGGCACCTACCCGGACCCGCAGCCGCTCTACCAGCAGCCCGCGACGCCCCAGCACGCTCCCGACCCGCGGGTGTGGGCCCAGACCCCGGCGCCGGAGCCCGACGGCCCCTCGCGCCACCTGCCGTACGGCGACGACGCGCGCACGGTCCAGTTCACCGGCGTCGACGACCTCGTCACCCGCGCCGGCGAGGAGCAGCCCGAGACGGACGCCTTCGCCCACCTCTACCGGGACCAGCAGACGCCCGGCCAGGTACCCCCGCCCGCTCCGGAGCCGGACCCCATGCCCGCCCCCGCCCCGAAGAAGTCCGGCCGCGCCTCCGGGCTCCTGAAGTCGAGCGCGGTGATGGCGGCCGGCACCCTGGTCTCCCGGCTCACCGGCTTCGTCCGCAGCCTGGTGATCACCGGCGCCCTCGGTGCGGCGCTGCTCGGTGACACCTTCACCATCGCCTACACCCTGCCGACGATGATCTACATCCTCACCGTCGGCGGCGGCCTCAACTCGGTCTTCGTCCCGCAGCTCGTCCGCTCGATGAAGAACGACGAGGACGGCGGCGAGGCCTACGCCAACCGTCTGCTCACCCTGGTCATGGTGGCGCTCGGCGCGATCGTGGTCCTCGCCGTCTTCGCGGCGCCCGTGCTGATCCGGCTGATGTCGAACACCATCGCCGACGACGCCGCTGCCAACAGCGTGGCCGTCACCTTCGCCCGCTACTGCCTGCCCACGATCTTCTTCATGGGTGTGCACGTGGTGATGGGTCAGATCCTCAACGCCCGCGGCAAGTTCGGCGCGATGATGTGGACCCCGGTCCTCAACAACATCGTCATGATCGTCACCTTCGGCCTGTTCATCTGGGTCTACGGCACCTCCGCCGAGTCCCACATGGGTGTGCAGACCATCCCGGACGACGGCATCCGCCTGCTCGGCATCGGCACGCTGCTCGGACTCGTCGTCCAGGCCCTGGCGATGATCCCGTACCTGCGTGAGACCGGCTTCCGCTTCCGCCCCCGCTTCGACTGGAAGGGCCACGGACTCGGCAAGACGGTCAAGCTCGCCAAGTGGACCGTTCTCTTCGTCCTCGCCAACCAGGCGGGCGTCCTGGTCGTCACCCAGCTCGCCACGGCCGCCGGTGAGGAGTCCGGGAAGAACGGTGCCGGCTTCCTCGCCTACTCGAACGCCCAGCTGATCTGGGGCATGCCGCAGGCCATCATCACGGTCTCCGTCATGGCCGCGCTGCTGCCGCGGATCTCCCGCGCCGCCCACGACAACGACCCGGGCGCCGTCCGGGACGACATCTCGCAGGGGCTGCGTAACTCGGCGGTCGCGATCGTCCCGGTCTCCTTCGCCTTCCTGGCGCTCGGCGTACCGATGTGCACTCTGCTCTACGCCTCCAGCGGCATCGAAGCAGCCCAGGGCATGGGCTTCATCCTGATGGCCTTCGGCCTCGGACTGATCCCCTACTCCGTCCAGTACGTCGTCCTCCGCGGCTTCTACGCCTACGAGGACACCCGGACGCCCTTCTACAACACCGTCATCGTCGCCGCCGTCAACGCGGCCGCCTCGACGATCTGTTACATCGTCCTGCCCGCCCAGTGGGCCGTCGTCGGCATGGCCGCCTCGTACGGGCTCGCCTACGCCGTCGGTGTCGGCATCGCGTGGCGCCGCCTCCGCAAGGTGCTGGGCGGCGACCTCGACGGCACCCACGTCCTGCGGACCTACGCGCGCCTCTGCATGGCCTCCGTCCCTGCCGCGATCGTCTCCGGCGCGGTCGGCTTCGGCCTGCTGAAGCTCCTCGGCGAGGGGGCGTTGGGCTCGCTCGTCGCCCTGCTCGTCGGCGGAGCGGCCCTCCTCGGTGTCTTCTTCGTCGCGGCCAAGCGCATGCGGATCACGGAGCTGAACACCCTGGTCGGCATGGTGCGCGGACGTCTGGGACGCTGAACCGACGGGCCCCGCACAACCATCGGGGGGAACCGCGTGTCGTGCATAGCGTCCGACTGTGGGCACAATTGGCTTGGCTGTTGGATGTGGCGCAACGGATGGGGAGGCAGGAACGACGGTGGCGGAACGTAGCACGGCTGCCGTCGACGTGGCCGACAACAGCGGTGGCGACCCGCTGACCGCCAAGGCGGGTACGGCCGCGACCGACGGGGTGGCGGACAAGCAGAAGGCGGCGGACACGTCCGCCGAGGCCACGGAGAAGAAGGCGGTCGAACGACAGAGCGGCGAACAGCCCTCCATCACGGCTCCGGAGCTGCACAGCGGCCACAAGCTGGCCAGGCGGTACCGGCTGGAGGAGTGCGTCACCCGTCTGGACGGCTTCAGCAGCTGGAGGGCCGTCGACGAGAAACTTCGGCGTGCCGTCGGGGTCCACCTGCTGCCCGCCGACCATCCCAGGGCCCGTTCGGTCCTGGCCGCGGCGCGCTCCTCGGCACTCCTCGGTGACCCGCGCTTCGTGCAGGTCCTCGATGCCGTCGAGGAGAACGACCTCGTATACGTCGTGCACGAGTGGCTGCCCGACTCCACCGAACTGACCACGCTGCTCGCGGCCGGCCCGCTGGAGCCCCACGACGCCTATCAGCTCGTCAGCCAGGTCTCCCAGGCCATGGCCGCCGCGCACCGCGAAGGCCTCGCCCATCTCCGGCTCACGCCGAGCGCCGTCCTGCGCAGCTCCACCGGCCAGTACCGGATCCGCGGCCTGGCCGTGAACGCCGCCCTGCGCGGCATCACCGCCGAACGTCCGCAGCGCAGCGACACCGAGGCCATCGGCGCCCTCCTGTACGCCTCGCTCACCCAGCGCTGGCCGTACGACAGCGACGCCTACGGCCTCTCCGGGCTCCCCAAGGGAGTCGGACTCCTCCCCCCCGACCAGGTACGCGCCGGCGTCCACCGGGGCCTCTCGGAGATCGCCATGCGCGCCCTGGCGAACGACGGGGCCACCGCGTCGCGCCAGGAGCCGCCCTGCACCACTCCCGACGAGCTGGCCAAGGCCGTGGCCGCGATGCCCCGGGTGAAGCCGCCTGAGCCGGAGTTCGCCGCGCCGCCGGAGTACCAGCGCACGACCTACCAGCAGGGCTCGTACGGGCGTCCCCAGTCGCACCCGGCGGTCACCCAGCCGGTGGTCGTCCCGCCGCCTCCGCTGCAGAGTCGCACCGGCAAGGTGCTGAAGTGGACCGTCTCGGCCCTCCTCATCGCCGCCCTCGGCCTCGGCAGCTGGCAGATCGCGGACCGGCTCCTCGGCAAGGACAACACGACCAAGCCGACCGACATCGCACCGACAGTCGACGACGAGAAGCCCGAGCCGCCCAAGCCGCTCACGATCCGGTCGGCCGAGGAGTACGCCCCCGACGGTCTGCCGCAGAACCCCGACGGTGTCGGCAACACCTACGACAGCGACAGCTCCTCGTACTGGCGCACCAAGACCTTCGTCGGCGGCCCTGTCCTGGCGCCGTACAAGCAGGGCGTCGGGATCGTCTACGACCTCGGGAGCGAGCAGAACGTCTCGTCCGCCTCCATAGGGCTCCGCTACAGCGGGCCGAACACCGCGATCACCCTGTACGCGGCGGACTCGTTGTCGCCCTCCGGTGGCCTGGACTCCATGAAGAAGATCGCCACGGTCGAGACCTCGGACTCCACGGCCAAGCCGGAGACCACGACACCGGTCAAGACCCGCTACGTGCTCCTCTGGATGACCTCGGTGCCGTACTCCAGCGGTGACCAGTACTTCGGGGCCGGCTTCAAGCAGGCCATCACGAACCTGTCATTCCAGGGGACCACTCCCTAGCCACCGAACACACCGTTGATGAGCGCCGAGCCCAGCTCGGCGCTCATTTACTTCCGGGCACGGACCGGATTGAATGCCTGCACGGCTGCCGAGCGAGGAGGGGAACCGTGGCACCAGCGGCTGACGATCCCCGGACCGCGACGGACGACGACCTTCTGGCCCGTCATGTCGCCGGGGACCCCGACGCCTTCGGTGAGCTCGTGCGGCGCCACCGCGACCGGCTGTGGGCCGTGGCCCTGCGCACCCTGGGGGACCGCGAGGAGGCCGCTGACGCCGTCCAGGACGCCCTCATCTCGGCCTTCCGGGCCGCCCACACCTTCCGCGGTCAGTCGGCCGTCACCACCTGGCTTCACCGCATCACGGTGAACGCCTGCCTCGACCGTGCGCGCAAGACGGCCTCCCGCAGGACCTCGCCCGTCGATGACACCGACCGCTTCGAGCAGCTCCTCGATCCCCACGAGTCGGCCGAAGCACCCGTGGAGCGCCAGGACCTCCACCGCGAGGTCCTCGCCGCCCTCGCCGAGATCCCCGCCGATCAGCGCGCCGCCCTCGTCCTGGTGGACATGCAGGGATACCGGGTCGCGGAGGCGGCCCGTATCCTCGGCGTTCCCACCGGCACCGTGAAGAGCCGCTGCGCGCGCGGGCGGGCACGACTGCTTCCGATGGTCACTCATCTGCGCGCCGACACCGCGGGTAACGAGGCCTCCGACGGGGGAAGGAACCGGACGCCGGGGGCATCCGTCCCACCGGTGCCGGGACCGACGGATACCGGACCGACTGATCCAGCCGCTGTGAAGGGCGGAGGTGGGCGCACGTGACTTCCACGGCCGGCAAGGCCAACACCACACAGCACCCGGACGTCTCGGAGATCTCCGATCTGACCGAGGGGCTCCTCTCGCCGACCCGCTCCGCCGACGTCCGTCGGCACGTGGACGGCTGTTCCCTCTGTGCGGACGTCCGGTCCTCGCTGGAGGAGATCCGCGGCCTCCTCGGCACCCTCCCCGGACCGCCCCGCATGCCCGCGGAGATCGCCGGCCGGATCGACGCCGCCCTCGCCGCCGAAGCCCTCCTCGCCGCCACCACGCCGGAGAGCGACACCCCTGTTTCACGTGAAACATCCCGCACCCCGTCCGAGAGGGTTCCCCGCACCCCGCCCAAGCAGGTCGCGGATCGCCCTGCCGGTCGGCCCAGCGCCACTGCGGGCCCCGGCCGGGCCGGGAGGCCTCGCCGCCGCAGGATCGCTCTGCTCTCCACTCTCGGTGCCGCCTTCGGCGCGGTGGTCCTCGGAACGAGCCTCTACCTGAGCCAGGCGGGCAACCTGACCGCGGACGGTGGCACTGCCGAGACCCAGAAGGCCGACACCGCTGCCGGGGCGGCCCTCAGCCCCTTCTCCGGTGCACCGGTCGAGGACCGGGTCCAGGCTCTCCTCACCGAGGGAAGCACCGCCAGAACGCCCCGGGGAATCGGACCGGAGTCGATGTCCGCCGAGGCGAGCACGCCCACCCAGCGGAGCAGAGACGCGGCAGCCGTCCCCAGCTGTGTCCTCGCCGGTACGGGCCGCACCGACGCGGTGCTCGGTCACGAGCGCGGCGAGTACCGGGGAGCACCCGCTTATCTGCTCGTCCTGACCGATCCGGCGGACGGCACCCGGGTCCAGGCCTATGTGCTCGACGCCTCCTGCGCGGACAAGGGCACGGGCAGCGAAAGCCCGGCCGCCACTCTCCTGTTCAGTGAGACCTACCCACGCTCCTGACCCCCTTCCCGTCCGGCCACGGCGCCGCGCGGCGGTTTCGGGAATGTACGCCCCTTAGGATCCGTTGGGTGGGGTGAGAGTGACCGAGACGACCGCCCCCGTAGGCAGTGGCAGTCTGCAGAGACGAGGAAGAAACCCGTGAGCGACGTCCGTAACGTGATCATTATCGGCTCCGGGCCCGCGGGTTACACCGCTGCGCTCTACACCGCCCGAGCGTCGCTGAACCCCCTGGTCTTCGAAGGTGCCGTCACCGCCGGTGGCGCCCTGATGAACACGACCGAGGTCGAGAACTTCCCCGGCTTCCGTGACGGCATCATGGGCCCGGACCTGATGGACAACATGCGTGCCCAGGCCGAGCGCTTCGGCGCCGAGCTGGTCCCCGACGACGTCATCTCGGTGGACCTGACCGGCGACATCAAGACCGTCACCGACACCGCCGGCACCGTGCACCGCGCCAAGGCCGTCATCGTCACCACCGGCTCCCAGCACCGCAAGCTCGGCCTCCCGAACGAGGACACGCTCTCCGGCCGCGGTGTCTCCTGGTGCGCCACCTGCGACGGGTTCTTCTTCAAGGACCAGGACATCGCCGTCGTCGGCGGCGGCGACACCGCGATCGAGGAGGCCACCTTCCTCTCGCGCTTCGCCAAGTCCGTCACGATCGTCCACCGCCGGGACAGCCTCCGCGCCTCGAAGGCCATGCAGGAGCGCGCCTTCGCCGACCCGAAGATCTCCTTCGCCTGGGACAGCGAGGTCACCGAGATCCACGGTGAGCAGAAGCTCAGCGGCCTGACCCTGCGCGACACGAAGACCGGCGAGACCCGTCAGCTGCCCGTCACCGGCCTCTTCATCGCCGTGGGCCACGACCCGCGGACCGAGCTCTTCAAGGGGCAGCTGGACCTCGACGAGGAGGGCTACCTCAAGGTGGCCGCCCCGTCGACGCGTACCAACCTCACGGGTGTCTTCGCTGCCGGCGACGTCGTCGACCACACCTACCGCCAGGCCATCACGGCCGCCGGTACCGGCTGCTCCGCCGCGCTCGACGCCGAGCGCTTCCTGGCCGCCCTCGCCGACAGCGAGAAGCTGGCCGAGACCCCCGCGGTCTGACCCACGTCTCTCCTCACCCCACACCCCGCGAGATCAAGGAGGCCGCTGTGGCCCTGAAGACTGTGACCGACGCTTCCTTCGAAGACGACGTCCTCAAGAGCGACAAGCCCGTCCTGGTGGACTTCTGGGCGGCGTGGTGCGGCCCGTGCCGCCAGATCGCCCCGTCCCTCGAGGCCATTGCCGCGGAGCACGGCGAGATCGAGGTCGTGAAGCTCAACATCGACGAGAACCCGGCCACGGCTGCCAAGTACGGCGTCATGTCCATCCCGACGCTGAACGTCTACCAGGGCGGCGAGGTCGTGAAGACGATCGTCGGCGCCAAGCCCAAGGCCGCCATCCTCCGCGACCTGGAGGGCTTCGTCGAGGCGACCAAGGCCTGACGATCGCCTCGTGTTTCACGTGAAACAGCAGCAGCGTTTCACGTGAAACAGAAACGGCCCGCCCCTCCACGGGGCGGGCCGTTCTTGTGTCCAGACGTCAGAGCGGCCTCAGGGCCGGCTCCTTCTGTACGGCGCCGAGGAGCCGGTCCAGGGCCAGCTCGACGTCCTCCTTCCAGGAGAGCGTCGTCCGGAGCTCAAGGCGCAGCCGCGGAAAGGCCGGGTGCGGGCGCACCGTCTTGAAGCCCACCGCGAGCAGATGGTCGGCCGGCAGCACACAGGCCGGCTCCTTCCACCGGGCGTCTCCGAACGCCTCAATGGCCTTGAAGCCTCTCCGCAGCAGATCCTTGGCGACGGTCTGCACGACCATCCGGCCGAGCCCCTGCCCCTGATAGCCGGGCATGATCCACGCCGTCATCAACTGCGCGGCGTCGGCGGCCACAGGGCTCGTCGGGAAGGCCGTCGAACGCGGTACATAGGCCGGGGGAGCGTAGAGAACGTAGCCGACCGGCACGTCGTCCACATAGACCACCCGGCCGCACGAACCCCACTCCAGAAGGACGCCCGAGATCCAGGCCTCCTTCTCCGGCTCCGAACGCCCTGCCTTCACCGCGGCTTCTCCGCTGACCGGGTCCAGCTCCCAGAAGACGCAGGAGCGACACCGCTTGGGCAGGTCCGGCAGGTTGTCCAGCGTGAGCGGTACGAGCCGACGCCCCACAGCCGCTCCTCACTTCCCTCGCCACCGAGCATGGATACGCCTCCTGGAATCGTATCGATCGGCCCATCGGGACGACACCGCTCACAGGCAAAGGGCGGACCGCGTTCCGGTGAAAACCGGAGCACGGCCCGCCCTCGGCGGCCTCAGGAGCGGAAGGGGTCAGGCTTCCGTGTCCTGTTCGGCGTTCTTCTGGTCCATGACCCGTCCCTCGCCGGGAGCCAGGGTCGACAGGATCCGCTCCAGATCTTCCATCGAGGCGAACTCGACGACGATCTTGCCCTTCTTCTGCCCCAGGTCCACCTTCACCCGGGTCTCGAAGCGGTCGGAGAGCCGGGAGGCGAGGTCCGTGAGCGCGGGCGAGACGCGTCCGCCCGCACGCGGGCCCTTCGGCTTGACCGCACCGGCGGGCTCCTCGGATCCCATGATCCTCACGATCTCCTCGACGGAACGCACCGAGAGGCCTTCCGAGACGATCCGGTAGGCCAGCTTGTCCTGGGCCTCCGAGTCGTCCACACCGAGCAGGGCCCGGGCGTGACCGGCGGACAGCACTCCGGCGGCGACCCGCTGCTGCACGGACGGCGAGAGGTGCAGGAGACGCAGCGTGTTGGTGATCTGCGGGCGGGAACGCCCGATCCGCTCCGCGAGCTGGTCATGGGTGCAGCCGAAGTCCTTGAGCAGCTGCTCGTAGGCGTGAGCCTCTTCGATCGCGTTCAGCTGGGCACGGTGGAGGTTCTCCAGGAGCGCGTCCAGGAGCATCTTCTCGTCGTCCGTCTCCCGGACGATCGCGGGGATCCGCTGGAGCCCTGCCTCCTTGGAGGCCCGCAGGCGACGCTCGCCCATGACGAGCTCGTAGCGCTCGTCATCGATCTTGCGCACCACCACGGGCTGCAGCAGGCCGACCTCCTTGATGGAGGCGACAAGCTCCGCCAGGGCGTCCTCGTCGAAGATCTCACGGGGCTGGTGCCGGTTGGGCACGATGGCCGCGAGCGGAAGCTCCGTGAAATACGCCCCGACCGGGGGCTCCGGCAGGATCGCGGCCTCGGTCCGCGACGGCGCGGACTCCGGGGACTGCGCGCTCTGCGGGAGCGTCGCCAGCTTCGCTGCGGCCACCCCACGGTCGGAGCCCCGGGGAGGTACCGCGCCGGAAGAGGCCAGGCCCGCCCCTACGCCGGCCGCCGAGGCCTGCCGCTCCTGGGGAGCAGCGGGGATCAGCGCACCGAGCCCACGCCCCAGTCCCCTACGTCGCTCGCTCACTGGATCCCCTCCGACATGCTGCGCTGGTGCTGGTTGTTCGGGTGCCCTACATGGGCGTGCTGCGGGTCGTAGTGCACGGCGGCCCCCCGCAGGGCGATCTCTCGGGCCGCTTCGAGATACGACAGCGCACCACTGGAGCCCGGGTCGTAGGTGAGGACCGTCTGCCCGTAGCTGGGCGCCTCGGAGATGCGGACGGACCTCGGAATGCTGGTCCGCAGCACCTCCTCGGCGAAGTGGGTGCGCACCTCGTCGGCGACCTGCGAGGCGAGCCTCGTCCGTCCGTCGTACATGGTGAGCAGGATCGTCGAAACGTGGAGCGCGGGGTTGAGGTGTCCCCGTACCAGGTCAACGTTCCGCAGAAGCTGTCCGAGCCCCTCCAGCGCGTAGTACTCGCACTGGATCGGGATCAGTACCTCGGCTCCGGCCACCATGGCGTTGACCGTGAGGAGACCCAGCGAGGGCGGGCAGTCGATCAGGATGTAGTCGAGCGGCTGCTCGTAGGCCTGGATCGCGCGCTGCAGGCGGCTCTCACGGGCCACCAGCGAGACCAGCTCGATCTCCGCACCGGCAAGGTCGATGGTGGCGGGGGCGCAGAAGAGGCCCTCGACGTCCATGACGGGCTGCACCACTTCGGAGAGCGGCCGGCTGTCCACGAGGACGTCGTAGATCGAGGGGACCTCGGCGTGGTGGTCGATGCCGAGCGCGGTGGAGGCGTTGCCCTGTGGGTCCAGGTCGATGACCAGGACCCGAGCACCGTGCAGGGCGAGGGAGGCGGCGAGGTTGACCGTCGTGGTCGTCTTGCCCACGCCGCCCTTCTGATTGGCAACCACCATCACGCGAGTCTGAGCCGGGCGGGGAAGTCCCTCACCGGCACGACCCAGGGCCTCTACTGCCAGCTGGGCAGCACGACCAATGGGGGTGTCGTCCATCGGGGGCGGTGTTTCACGTGAAACATCCTCCCCGACCGATTCGGTTCGGGGACCGGGGACCGGATCGGTCATCGGTCCCGCGATGTTGGCGTCGGACCGCAAGGATTCACTCTCCTCGGCTTCAGGCTCGGGATGGGAAGAGCCTGCCATGCTTTCGGGGTCGTGAACCAGCGAGGCCGGTGGTTCTGTGGGTGAATCCACCTCTGTGGACATCTCCGTAACCCTCGCGGGTGGATTCACACGGGGTCGACGGTCCCGGGGCGCGGCAGCCGCGCGACCGCGGCTGATGATCCCCTGCAGCAGTGAGCGACGTTTCACGTGAAACACCATGCCCCCGCCGCCCAGCCGGGACCGTTCGACACTCCGAAATGGTACGTATGCGACGCTCAGCGGCGTCGACGGGTCTTGCTCGTCCGGGCGGCCTTGGCTCGCTTGGCGGCGAATCGCACGCCACCCGGGCTCTCACCGACCTCCACCCGTACGACGGTGGACAGCGGGTCGACGATCCCCTCGCCCACCTGCAGCACCGAGGTCTCGACCACGCCGAGCCGGGAGAGGGCGGCGCGAGCACCGGTGATCTCCTCCTCCGCGGTGTCGCCCTTGAGCGCCAGCATCTCGCCGTACGGGCGGAGCAGGGGGACTCCCCAGCCAGCCAGCCGGTCGAGCGGTGCCACCGCGCGAGCGGTGACCACATGCACGGGCGGGACCTTGCCGAGCATCTCCTCGGCGCGTCCACGGACGACGGTCACATGGTCGAGGCCGAGCAGTTCGACGACCTCCTGGAGGAAGTTCGTCCGGCGGAGGAGCGGCTCCAGGAGCGTGATCTTCAGATCGCGCCTGACCAGGGCCAGGGGGATACCGGGAAGACCGGCGCCCGAGCCCACGTCGCAGACGGTGACGCCCTCGGGGACGACCTCCGAGAGGACGGCACAGTTCAGCAGGTGGCGCTCCCACAGTCGCGGGACCTCGCGCGGGCCGATCAGGCCTCGCTTCACACCCGCGTCCGCGAGGAGCTCGGCGTACCGCACGGCCTCCGGGAAGTACTCACCGAAGACTGTCCGCGCCTGCTCCGGAGCTTCGGGGAGCTCCGCTGCCTCCGTCACGGGAACCGTCCTTCCGTACCGCACGCATCGCGTGCAAGCGCACTGTGGTGGCTGACTATCAGGCTGACAAAGATCGGCCCCGCCTGCGAACAGACGGGGCCGACACTACGTGAGGCTTCAGGCCGGGAGCACGACGACGAAGCGCTGCGGCTCCTCGCCCTCGGACTCGCTGCGCAGACCGGCGGCGGCGATCGCGTCGTGCACGACCTTGCGCTCGAACGGCGTCATCGGGTCCAGCTTGACCGGCTGGCCGCTGGACTTCACCTCGACCGCGGCCTTGGCGCCCAGCTCGGCGAGCTCGGTGCGCTTCTGGGCACGGAAGCCGGCGATGTCGAGCATCAGACGGCTGCGGTCACCGGTCTCCCGGTGCACCGCCAGGCGGGTCAGCTCCTGGAGCGCCTCCAGGACCTCGCCGTCGCGGCCCACGAGCTTCTGCAGCTCACGGCCGCTGGAGTCGCTGATGATCGAGACCGCGGCCCGGTCCGCCTCGACGTCCATGTCGATGTCGCCGTCGAGGTCGGCGATGTCGAGCAGACCCTCGAGGTAGTCGGCCGCGATCTCACCCTCCTGCTCCAGGCGGGTCAGGGTGTCGCCACCCTCGGCGGCGGCGGAGATGGTGCCTTCCGTCACGGATGGACTCCTTCTTGCTTCGGCGAGGCTTACTTCTTGGAGGACGGGTGCTTGGGCCGCTGCTGGCCCTTGCGCTGACCGGACTTGCCCTGGCGGGAGCCTCCGGAGTTGGCGCGGCTCGGACGCGCGGGCTTGTCGCCCTCCTCGTCCTTCGACTCACCCTTCGCAGCGGTCTTGGCCGGACCCTGGGGCTTCTTCTCGAGCGAGGTGGTGGGCGCCTCTACGACGGCCGGCTCGGAGTCTTCCTCGGTGTCCTTCGCCAGGGTGTGCTGAGCGGCGGCGGCCTGGCGCTGGGCCTTGCTCTGACGCTTGGGCTGCTGGCGCCTGGCGGCGGCACCGCCCTCGGCCTCGGCCTCGATCGTGTCGCTCTTGATCACGGTGCCGTCGGCCTGAGCGGCGAAGCCGGCCTTGGTCAGCCCGGAGAAGAAGCGGCGCTCGTTCTCGTTGCGGTCGGCGGTGCTCTTGGCGACGATCACCTTGACGATGGTCTTGCGACGGCGACCGCGGACCTCACCGTGCTGCGTGATGCTCTTCAGGAGGCGCTGGAGGTAGGAGTCCTGAGCCTTGCTGCCCGGGGTCGGGTTCTGGTTGATCACGTACATCTGCTGGCCCATGGTCCACACGTTGGTGGTCAGCCAGTAGACGAGGACACCGACGGGGAAGTTGATGCCCATGACGGCGAAGATCACCGGGAAGATGTACATGAGCATCTTCTGCTGCTGCATGTACGGGGTCTTCACCGAGAGGTCGACGTTCTTCATCATCAGCTGACGCTGGGTGAAGAACTGCGAGGCCGACATCATGACGATCATGATCGCGGTGACGATGCGGACCGAGGTCAGCGAGGCGTCGAGAGCGGCGACCTCAGCGGCGCTGTCCGTGAACTTCGAGGCCAGCGGGGCACCGAAGATGTGGGCCTGACGGGCGCTGGCGAGCAGCGGTCCGTCGATGACGCCGACCTCCTTGCCCGAGGCGATCGAGGAGAGCACGTGGTACAGGGCGAAGAAGAACGGCGACTGCGCCAGGATGGGAAGGCACGAGGAGAGCGGGTTGGTACCCGTCTCCTTGTACAGCTTCATCATCTCTTCGGACTGACGCTGCTTGTCGCTCTTGTAGCGCTCCTGGATCGCCTTCATCTTCGGCTGGAGCGCCTGCATGTTCCGCGTCGACTTGATCTGCTTGACGAACAGCGGGATCAGGCAGATACGGATCAGCACCACGAGAGACACGATGGACAGGCCCCAGGCCCAGCCCGTGTCTGGGCCGAAGATCGCCCCGTACACCTTGTGGAACTGGACGATGACCCAGGAAACGGGCCAGGTGATGAAGCTGAACAGACTGGCAATCGTGTCCACTAATCAGGCTCCTTGAGCATTGGGCGAGGTCTCGGCGGCCGGGCTCGTCTCGGCGGTGGACCCGCCCTTGTCGCCACGCAGCGCGTTCCTCAGCATTTCGTGCCAGCGAGGGCGCTTCCGCGGGGAGACATGGTCCACACCGCCGGGCGACCACGGGTTGCACCGCAGGATCCGCCAGGCGGTCAGGGCCGTGCCCTTGATCGCGCCATGCCGGTCGATGGCCGTGAATCCGTAGTGGGAACACGACGGGTAGTACCGGCAGACGGGCCCCAGAAGAGGGCTGATCGTCCACTGGTACAGCTTGATGAGAGCCAGCAGCGGGTACTTCATCGCGCGCCCCCTCCCAGCAGCCGCTGGAGAGCGGCGTCCAGGTCTCGGGCCAGCTGTGCGTGATCGGCGTCGCCGGCTCCGGGCAACGCCCGTACGACCACCAGGCTACCGGGGGGCAGCTCGGTGAGGCGGTCGCGGACGAGATGCCGCAGACGACGCTTCACCTGGGTACGTACGACCGCACCACCTACGGCCTTGCTCACGACGAAACCCGCACGCGTCGGGGGAGCGCTCTCCCCAGGCGCGTGCGGGTCCGTTGCACCGCTGCGTAGATGGACGACGAGGAGCGGGCGACCGGCCCGGCGACCTCGGCGTACCGCGGTTGCGAAGTCCTCGCGCCGCCTCAGCCGATTCTCGGTAGGCAGCACGTCATGACCTGTTAAGGCAGATCAGGCGGACAGCTCAGAGCGACCCTTGGAACGACGGTTCGCAAGGATGGCTCGGCCGGCACGCGTACGCATCCGCAGGCGGAAGCCGTGGGTCTTGGCGCGACGACGGTTGTTCGGCTGGAAGGTGCGCTTGCTCACTCGGGGGCTCCAGAAATGATTCGTAGATGGCGGGACATCGCCTGGCTGTCACCGTGCGCCCACGAGTAGCTCGCAATACGCCCGAGTGCACCGCTTCACGATCACAGACCGTGATCTTTGCCCATCGGAGGCAGGCGGCAGCAGCCATCGACAACTCGACCTGGTTACGGTACGCGCGGCTACGCCATCCGGTCAAACCGACTTGTCGCCACCCCCCATTGTGCACAGGCTGTGGACAACAACTTGAACCACGTCAGCCGCCGCGACTACCGTGGATGGACTCCACATTCTTTTCCGTTCTGTCCTCTCCTGTCCGCCCGGACCCGTCCTCACGGACATCGACCCACCGTTCCCCGAGATCCACACCATCGGGGGACCTGCGAGAAAGCGTGCCCTGTGGCTGACGTACCTGCCGATCTTGCCGCAGTGTGGCCACGCGTCCTGGAGCACCTCCTCGCAGAGGGCCAGCAGGGGATCGAGCCCAAGGACAAGCAGTGGATCGAGCGCTGCCAGCCCCTCGCCCTCGTCGCGGACACGGCGCTCCTCGCCGTGCCGAACGAGTGGGGCAAGCGGGTCCTGGAGGGCCGGCTCGCCCCGCTGATCAGCGAGACCCTCAGCCGGGAGTGCGGCCGCCCGATCCGGATCGCGATCACCGTCGACGACTCCGTCGGTGAGCCGACTCCGCCGGCGCCGCCCGTGCAGCAGTCGCAGCAGTCGCAGCAGTCCCGCTACGACGAGCGCTCCCAGCCCGAGCAGTACGAGAAGTACGACGGCTACGGCCACCGGCCGATGTCCGACGACGGCCTGCCCACCGCTCGCCCGGCCTACCCGGACTACTCGCAGCAGCGCCCCGACCCCGGCGCGTGGCCGCGCACCCAGGAGGACCTGTCCTGGCAGCAGCCCCGGATGGGCGGCTACCAGGAGCGCGCTCCGTACACCGGTCCCGACCAGTCCCGGCAGTCGCGCTACGACGAGCCGCCCCGCGGCTACGAGCAGCAGCGGCCCGGGCGCGCCGAGCTGCCCGACCCGCAGAACCACGGTGCCCGTCCCGGTCCCCGGCCGGGCGGTCCCGGGGGCGGACCGGGCGGCGGCCACGGTTCCTCCCAGCAGGGCGCCGGTGCCCCCGGTGAGCAGCACGCGCGGCTGAACCCCAAGTACCTTTTCGACACCTTCGTCATCGGTTCCTCGAACCGCTTCGCGCACGCGGCCGCCGTCGCGGTGGCCGAGGCGCCGGCGAAGGCGTACAACCCCCTCTTCATCTACGGGGAGTCGGGCCTCGGCAAGACCCACCTGCTGCACGCGATCGGTCACTACGCGCGGAGCCTCTACCCGGGCACGCGCGTGCGGTACGTGAGCTCCGAGGAGTTCACGAACGAGTTCATCAACTCGATCCGCGACGGCAAGGGCGACGCGTTCCGCAAGCGCTACCGCGATGTGGACATCCTGCTCGTCGACGACATCCAGTTCCTCGCGAGCAAGGAGTCGACGCAGGAGGAGTTCTTCCACACCTTCAACACCCTGCACAACGCGAACAAGCAGATCGTGCTCTCCTCGGACCGGCCGCCCAAGCAGCTGGTTACCCTGGAGGACCGGCTCCGCAACCGCTTCGAGTGGGGCCTCACCACCGATGTGCAACCGCCCGAGCTGGAGACGCGCATCGCGATCCTCCGCAAGAAGGCGGTGCAGGAGCAGCTCAACGCCCCGCCGGAGGTGCTGGAGTTCATCGCCTCCCGGATCTCGCGGAACATCCGTGAGCTGGAGGGCGCGCTGATCCGGGTGACGGCCTTCGCGAGCCTCAACCGGCAGCCGGTGGACCTGGGGCTGACCGAGATCGTCCTCAAGGACCTGATCCCGGGTGGCGAGGACTCGTCGCCGGAGATCACCGCGCCGGCGATCATGGCGGCCACGGCCGACTACTTCGGGCTGACGGTGGAGGACCTCTGCGGATCCTCGCGCAGCCGCGTCCTGGTGACGGCCCGGCAGATCGCCATGTACCTGTGCCGCGAGCTCACGGACCTGTCGCTGCCGAAGATCGGCGCGCAGTTCGGCGGCCGTGACCATACGACGGTGATGCACGCGGACCGGAAGATCCGCGCGCTGATGGCCGAGCGGCGCTCCATCTACAACCAGGTCACCGAACTCACCAACCGCATCAAGAACGGCTGACGGAACGAGCTCGGCGGGCTCTTCCGCGAGCCCGCTCCTCCTGCTTCCGAGCCACGCCGCAACGGCCGGCCAAGGGCGCCCCGGGACACCTCCCGGGGCGCCCTCAGTCGTTCCCGGGTGCTTCCGAGAGCCCTCTGGAAGGTGCTCCTGAGGTCCCCTGTGGCGCCCCGAGGGACCCCAGGAGCCGTTGCGAGACCTCCGGAAGGCGCTCCCGGAACCTCCCAGAAGGGGTCCGAGAGGCACTCCGGAGACGTTCGGGAAGCGTCCCGGGGACCTGTACGCCGACGGAAGTGTTCGATTACGCCGTTCCGGTGGCGGGTTCTCCACAGATTGGGGGATGATCTCCCGTCCACAGGGTGGGGACTGTCGAGTTATCCGGATTGTGTCCACAGGCCGACCTGGTGACAGGTCATCACCCCAGGTCAGACCCTTGTGGAATTGTTGGTAAAAGATCTCCACAGGCTGTGGATGAATCTTTCGTCCACAGGGGGCCCTGCCGGTTGTCCACCGGCCGCCCACAGGGAGGGGTCCGTTGCCCACAGCTTCTCCACACCCCTGTCCACTGTTCGGCAACGAATCACCCCCTCTCACCGCGTCGAGTGAAAGCCGTCACACCAAGGAGGACGATTGGGCTGTGGGGAACGTGGGTAAAGCTGGGGACAGCGCTGGGGAGAACTCCCCATGGCCTGTGTACCGGGTGTGCAGAACTTTCGGGTGTCCACAGAGAACCCCAGTTGTCCACCGGCTCCGCCCACAGGCGCAGTGGACAAAAAATCGGGTCTGACCTGCGAAAACGACGTTATCCACCGTTTCCACAGGCCCTACTACTACTCCCACTTAGAGTTAGCTAGGAATCCGCTTCGAAGTGGGGCCTGTGCACAACTCGGCGCCGGAGCTCCGACGCGCTCTCGTCGCGACTTGACCCCGAGCAGCACCGAGTGTCTGCGGCGTACGTCAGACTGGTTCCCGCAGTCGACGAAGAGCCAGCAACAAGCAGGAGGCGGTTCCGGTGAAGATCCGGGTGGAGCGCGACGTACTTGCCGAGGCGGTGGCCTGGGTGGCCCGCAGCCTCCCGGCCCGTCCGCCGGCTCCCGTTCTCGCGGGCCTTCTGCTGAAGGCCGAGAACGGCGCGCTGAGCTTCTCGAGCTTCGACTACGAGGTCTCGGCACGGGTCTCCGTCGAGGCCGAGGTCGAGGAGGACGGCACCGTCCTGGTCTCCGGCCGGCTGCTCGCCGACATCTGCCGCGCCCTCCCCAACCGTCCGGTGGAGATTTCCACAGACGGTGTACGGGCGACCGTGGTCTGCGGCTCCTCCCGCTTCACCCTCCACACCCTGCCGGTGGAGGAGTACCCGGCGCTGCCGGAGATGCCCACCGCGACCGGCACCGTCCCCGGTGAGGTCTTCGCCTCCGCCGCCGCGCAGGTGGCGATCGCCGCGGGCCGTGACGACACGCTGCCCGTCCTCACCGGTGTGCGCATTGAGATCGAGGGCGACACGGTCACCCTCGCCTCCACCGACCGCTACCGCTTCGCGGTCCGCGAGTTCCTGTGGAAGCCGGAGTCCCCCGACGCCTCCGCGGTCGCCCTGGTGCCCGCGAAGACCCTCCTGGACACCGCCAAGGCGCTCACCAGTGGCGACACGGTCACCCTGGCGCTCTCCGGCTCCGGCAAGGGCGAGGGCCTCATCGGCTTCGAGGGCGCGGGCCGTCGCACCACCACCCGGCTGCTCGAAGGCGATCTGCCGAAGTACCGGACGCTCTTCCCCACCGAGTTCAACTCGGTGGCGGTGATCGAGACCGCCCCCTTCGTGGAGGCCGTCAAGCGCGTGGCCCTGGTCGCCGAGCGCAACACCCCGGTCCGCCTCAGTTTCGAGCAGGGCGTGCTCATCCTGGAGGCCGGTTCCAGCGACGACGCACAGGCTGTGGAGCGGGTCGACGCGCAGCTTGAGGGCGACGACATCTCGATCGCCTTCAACCCGACCTTCCTTCTGGACGGTCTGAGCGCGATCGACTCCCCGGTCGCCCAGCTCTCCTTCACGACCTCCACGAAGCCGGCGCTGCTGAGCGGCAAGCCCGCTGTGGACGCCGAGGCGGACGAGGCCTACAAGTACCTGATCATGCCGGTGCGTCTGAGCGGCTGACGCCTTGATCGGGGGCGTCGCCTGAGCGGCTGACCCCACAGGTGTGCACCCGGGTCCGGGCGTAGGCTCGGACCCGGGTAAACCGCACACGACGCTTAAGGAATCTCTGATGGAGCTCGGTCTCGTCGGTCTCGGCAAGATGGGCGGCAACATGCGTGAGCGCATCCGCCGCGCAGGCCACACCGTCATCGGATACGACCGCAACCCGGACCTCGCCGATGTCCACAGCCTCGAAGAGCTTGTGGGCAAGCTCAAGGGGCCCCGCGTCGTGTGGGTCATGGTTCCGGCCGGTGCCGCGACCCAGTCCACCATCGACGAGCTGGCCGAACTGCTCTCCCCCGGCGACATCGTCGTGGACGGCGGCAACTCGCGCTGGACGGACGACGAGAAGCACGCCGAGGAGCTGGCGGCCAAGGGCATCGGCTTCGTCGACTGCGGCGTCTCCGGCGGCGTCTGGGGCCTGGAGAACGGCTACGCGCTGATGTACGGCGGTTCGGCCGAGGACGTGGCGAGGGTCCAGCCGATCTTCGACGCGCTCAAGCCCGAGGGCGAGTTCGGCTCGGTCCACGCGGGCAAGGTCGGCGCAGGCCACTTCGCGAAGATGGTTCACAACGGCATCGAGTACGCGATGATGCAGGCCTACGCCGAGGGCTGGGAGCTCCTGGAGAAGGTCGACTCCGTCACCGACGTGCGTGAGGTCTTCCGCTCCTGGCAGGAGGGCACGGTCATCCGTTCCTGGCTGCTGGACCTCGCGGTGAACGCGCTGGACGAGGACGAGCACCTGGACCAGCTCCGCGGCTTCGCCCAGGACTCCGGCGAGGGCCGGTGGACCGTCGAGGCCGCCATCGACAACGCCGTACCGCTGCCGGCGATCACCGCGTCGCTGTTCGCGCGGTTCGCCTCGCGGCAGGACGACTCCCCGCAGATGAAGATGATCGCCGCGCTGCGCAACCAGTTCGGTGGCCACGCGGTCGAGTCCAAGAAGTAATCCACAGGCTGTGCACCCGGCGGTGCACAGCCCGCCGGGAGAAGGTCGGCGTTCCACCATGCACGTCACGCATCTGTCGCTGGCCGACTTCCGCTCCTACGCCCGGGTCGAGGTCCCGCTCGACCCGGGCGTCACCGCTTTCGTCGGCGCCAACGGCCAGGGAAAGACCAACCTGGTCGAGGCCGTCGGCTATCTCGCCACCCTCTCCAGCCACCGCGTCGCCTCCGACGCCCCGCTGGTGCGGATGGGGGCGGAGCGCGCGGTCGTCCGCGCCGCGGTCACCCAGGGCGAGCGCTCCCAGCTGATCGAGCTCGAGCTCAATCCCGGCCGGGCCAACCGTGCCCGTATCAACAGGTCGTCGCAGGTCAGGCCGCGTGACGTGCTCGGGATCGTACGGACCGTGCTGTTCGCGCCCGAGGACCTCGCCCTGGTGAAGGGCGACCCCGGCGAGCGCCGGCGCTTCCTCGACGAGCTGATCACGGCGCGTACGCCGCGCATGGCGGGGGTGCGCTCCGACTACGAGCGCGTGCTCAAGCAGCGCAACACCCTCCTGAAGTCGGCCGCGATGGCCCGGCGGCACGGCGGCCGCGGCATGGACCTGTCCACGATCGACGTCTGGGACCAGCACCTGGCGCGGGCCGGGGCCGAGCTGCTCGCGCAGCGGCTCGACCTGATCGCCGTACTGCAGCCGCTGGCCGACAAGGCGTACGAGCAGCTCGCACCCGGCGGCGGACCGATTCTGCTGGAGTACCGGCCGTCGGCACCGGGCACCGGACACACCCGCGAGGAGCTGTACGGACAGCTGCTCGCCGCGCTCGCCGAGGTGCGCAAGCAGGAGATCGAGCGGGGCGTCACGCTGGTCGGACCGCACCGCGACGAACTGCTCCTCAAGCTCGGAGACCTGCCCGCCAAGGGGTACGCGAGCCACGGCGAGTCCTGGTCGTACGCGCTGGCGCTGCGGCTGGCCTCCTACGACCTGCTGCGGTCCGAGGGCAACGAGCCCGTCCTCGTCCTCGACGACGTCTTCGCCGAGCTGGACGCGCGGCGGCGCGAGCGGTTGGCGGAGCTGGTGGCGGGCGGCGAGCAGGTCCTGGTGACGGCCGCGGTGGACGACGACGTGCCGGGGGTCCTCGCGGGGACGCGGTACGAGGTGGCCGGAGGGACGGTGGAGCGCGTATGAGCGACGAAAACCTTCCCCAGCCTGTGGACAAGCCTTCGGTGCCCGAGTCCTCGGGTGTCGACCTCGCGCGGGTCGCGCTGCGGGCCGCCAAGGAGCAGGCCAAGGCCAAGGGCGCGGCCGCCCAGCAGAAGAAGCAGGCCCGGCGCGGGGGCGGACTGCGCTCCGGCGCACGCGCCGACGGACGCGACCCGATGGCGCTCGGCGCGGCGATCAACCGGCTGATCACCGAGCGGGGCTGGGAGACGCCGGCCGCGGTCGGCGGAGTCATGGGCCGCTGGCCGCAGATCGTCGGCGAGGACCTGGCCAAGCACTGCGTACCGCTGAAGTTCGACGACGAGCCGGACGCGCGCGTGCTCACCGTGCAGTGCGACTCGACGGCCTGGGCGACGCAGCTGCGGCTGCTCGCGCCCCGCCTGGTGGCCCGTCTCAACGAGGACCTCGGGCACGGGACGGTGCGCGTGATCAAGGTGCTCGGGCCGGGGGCGCCGCGGCGCGGGTACGGGCCGCTGCGGGCGCCGGGGTCCGTGGGCCCGGGAGACACGTACGGCTAGAGCGCCGGTCGGCCCGGCCGCCGGCGAGCGGGTCGCGTCGGCGCGGGTTCAGCCAAGGGGCCCGGTGGCGTCGTGCCCACCCGTTCCGGCCTGCCGATCACAGGCCCTCGACCGAGACTTTGGCATGCCCGCGACAAGGGCGGGAGATGTGTCCACGCCGCGCTACGGGTCGAAGCGCTGGGTGGCCGTCAGGGGGCTCTGAAGCCCCTATCCGGATATGGGGAGTCGTCTCGCTCCCGCCCAGGGCGGCACATGCGGACTCAGGCACCGGCAAACCCCCATGACTGTCGGCGCTACCGGTAGACTGGGAGACAATCCCGCCACCCTGCGGAACAAGTCGAATGACGCAGCCGCTCCCGCATGCCCGGAGAACGGCCTGTGCTGTGCCAGAAAGGGCGCTTCGTGGCCGATTCCGGCGACCCCAACGAGAACAACCAGTACACCGCCAGCAATATCCAGGTCCTCGAAGGCCTGGATGCCGTGCGCAAGCGCCCTGGCATGTACATCGGCTCGACCGGTGAGCGCGGTCTGCACCACATGGTGCAGGAGGTCGTCGACAACTCCGTCGACGAGGCCCTGGCCGGGCACGCGGACACCATCGACGTGACGATCCTGGCCGACGGCGCCGTGCGCGTCGTCGACAACGGCCGTGGCATCCCCGTGGGCATCGTGGCCTCCGAGGGCAAGCCGGCCGTCGAGGTCGTGCTCACCGTGCTGCACGCGGGCGGCAAGTTCGGCGGCGGCGGCTACGCCGTCTCCGGCGGTCTGCACGGTGTCGGCGTGTCGGTCGTGAACGCCCTGTCCACCAAGGTCTCCGTCGAGATCAGGACGGACGGCCACCGCTGGACCCAGGACTACAAGATGGGCGCCCCGACCGCGCCCCTGGCGCAGCACGAGGCGACCGACGAGACCGGTACCTCGGTCACGTTCTGGGCCGACCCCGACATCTTCGAGACCACCGAGTACTCCTTCGAGACGCTCGCGCGCCGCTTCCAGGAGATGGCCTTCCTCAACAAGGGCCTCACCCTGACGCTCACGGACGAGCGCGACTCGGCGAAGGCCACGGTCGGAGCCGACGACCCGGAGGCGGAGGCCGCCGAGCCCACCGCGCGCACGGTGAAGTACCACTACGAGGGCGGCATCGTCGACTTCGTGACGTACCTCAACTCGCGCAAGGGCGAGCTGGTCCACCCGACCGTCATCGACCTGGAGGCGGAGGACAAGGACAAGAGCCTGTCCCTCGAGGTCGCGATGCAGTGGAACAGCGGCTACAGCGAGGGCGTCTACTCCTTCGCCAACATCATCCACACCCACGAGGGCGGCACGCACGAGGAGGGCTTCCGTGCGGCGCTGACCTCGTTGATCAACAAGTACGCGCGCGACAAGAAGCTGCTCCGCGAGAAGGACGACAACCTCACGGGCGACGACATCCGCGAGGGTCTGACCGCGATCATCTCGCTCAAGCTGAGCGAGCCGCAGTTCGAGGGCCAGACCAAGACCAAGCTGGGCAACACGGAGGCCAAGACCTTCGTCCAGAAGGCGGTCTACGAGCACCTCAACGACTGGCTCGACCGCAACCCGGTCGAGGCCGCGGACATCATCCGCAAGTCGATCCAGGCCGCCACCGCGCGCGTGGCCGCCCGCAAGGCGCGCGACCTGACCCGTCGCAAGGGCCTCCTGGAGTCGGCGTCGCTGCCGGGCAAGCTCTCCGACTGCCAGTCGAACGACCCGGCCAAGTGCGAGATCTTCATCGTCGAGGGTGACTCCGCCGGCGGCTCGGCCAAGTCCGGCCGCAACCCGATGTACCAGGCCATCCTGCCGATCCGCGGCAAGATCCTGAACGTCGAGAAGGCCCGGATCGACAAGATCCTGCAGAACACCGAGGTCCAGGCCCTGATCTCGGCCTTCGGCACCGGCGTGCACGAGGACTTCGACATCGAGAAGCTCCGCTATCACAAGATCATCCTGATGGCGGACGCCGACGTCGACGGTCAGCACATCAACACCCTGCTGCTGACCTTCCTCTTCCGCTTCATGCGGCCGCTGGTCGAGGCCGGTCACGTCTACCTCTCCCGCCCGCCGCTCTACAAGATCAAGTGGGGCCGGGACGACTTCGAGTACGCGTACTCGGACCGCGAGCGGGACGCGCTCGTCGAGCTGGGCAAGCAGAGCGGCAAGCGGATCAGGGAGGACTCGATCCAGCGCTTCAAGGGTCTCGGCGAGATGAACGCCGAGGAGCTGCGCATCACCACCATGGACGTCGATCACCGCGTACTCGGCCAGGTCACCCTGGACGACGCCGCGCAGGCCGACGACCTGTTCTCGGTGCTGATGGGCGAGGACGTCGAGGCACGCCGTTCGTTCATCCAGCGGAACGCCAAGGACGTTCGCTTCCTCGACATCTGAGTCGGTCTCAGCTGACCGTACGAAAGGACTGACGACCAGCAATGGCCGACGAAATCACTCCCGGCACCACCGAAGACCAGGAGCCCGTACTGCGGATCGAGCCCGTCGGGCTCGAGACCGAGATGCAGCGCTCGTACCTCGACTACGCGATGTCCGTCATCGTGTCCCGCGCGCTGCCCGACGTACGGGACGGCCTCAAGCCCGTCCACCGTCGCGTGCTGTACGCGATGTACGACGGCGGCTACCGGCCCGAGAAGGGCTTCTACAAGTGCGCCCGCGTCGTCGGTGACGTCATGGGTACGTACCACCCGCACGGCGACTCCTCGATCTACGACGCGCTCGTCCGCCTCGCCCAGCCCTGGTCGATGCGCATGCCGCTCGTCGACTCCAACGGCAACTTCGGTTCCCCGGGCAACGACCCGGCCGCCGCCATGCGGTACACCGAGTGCAAGCTCATGACGCTGTCGATGGAGATGCTCCGGGACATCGACGAGGAGACCGTCGACTTCCAGGACAACTACGACGGCCGCAACCAGGAGCCGACGGTCCTGCCGGCCCGCTTCCCGAACCTGCTGATCAACGGCAGCGCCGGCATCGCGGTCGGCATGGCGACCAACATCCCGCCGCACAACCTCCGCGAGGTCGCGGCCGGCGCCCAGTGGGCGCTGGAGCACCCCGACGCCAGCCACGAGGAGCTCCTCGACGCGCTGATCGAGCGGATCAAGGGCCCTGACTTCCCCACCGGCGCGCTCGTCGTCGGCCGCAAGGGCATCGAGGAGGCGTACCGCACCGGCCGTGGCTCGATCACGATGCGCGCGGTCGTCGAGGTCGAGGAGATCCAGAACCGCCAGTGCCTGGTGGTCACGGAGCTTCCGTACCAGACCAACCCGGACAACCTCGCGCAGAAGATCGCCGACCTGGTGAAGGACGGCAAGGTCGGCGGCATCGCCGACGTCCGCGACGAGACCTCGTCCCGTACCGGTCAGCGCCTGGTCATCGTGCTCAAGCGCGACGCCGTCGCCAAGGTCGTGCTGAACAACCTCTACAAGCACACCGACCTGCAGACGAACTTCGGCGCCAACATGCTGGCGCTCGTCGACGGCGTGCCCCGCACGCTCTCGCTCGACGCGTTCATCCGCCACTGGGTGACGCACCAGATCGAGGTCATCGTCCGCCGGACGAAGTTCCGGCTGCGGAAGGCCGAGGAGCGCGCCCACATCCTGCGCGGTCTGCTCAAGGCCCTCGACGCGATCGACGAGGTCATCGCGCTCATCCGGCGCAGCGACACGGTCGAGGTCGCGCGCGGGGGCCTGATGGACCTCCTCCAGATCGACGAGATCCAGGCCAACGCGATCCTGGAGATGCAGCTCCGCCGGCTCGCCGCCCTGGAGCGCCAGAAGATCGTCGCCGAGCACGACGAGCTCCAGGCGAAGATCAACGAGTACAACGCGATCCTGGCCTCGCCGGAGCGCCAGCGCGCGATCGTCAGCGAGGAGCTGGCCGCGCTCGTCGAGAAGTTCGGTGACGACCGCCGCTCCAAGCTCGTGCCCTTCGACGGTGACATGTCCATCGAGGACCTGATCGCCGAGGAGGACATCGTCGTCACCATCTCGCGCGGTGGCTACGTGAAGCGGACGAAGACCGAGGACTACCGCTCGCAGAAGCGCGGTGGCAAGGGCGTGCGCGGCACGAAGCTGAAGCAGGACGACATCGTCGACCACTTCTTCGTCTCCACGACCCACCACTGGCTCCTCTTCTTCACGAACAAGGGCCGGGTCTACCGGGTCAAGGCGTACGAGCTGCCCGACGCGGGGCGGGACGCGCGCGGCCAGCACGTGGCCAACCTGCTCGCCTTCCAGCCGGACGAGCAGATCGCCCAGATCCTGGCGATCCGCGACTACGAGGCCGCGCCGTACCTGGTGCTCGCCACCAAGGCCGGTCTGGTCAAGAAGACCGCGCTGAAGGACTACGACTCGCCGCGCTCCGGTGGTGTCATCGCGATCAACCTCCGGGAGACCGACAACGGCGCCGAGGGCGTCGCCGACGAGCTGATCGGGGCCGAGCTGGTCTCGGCCGAGGACGATCTGCTGCTCATCAGCAGGAAGGCGCAGTCGATCCGCTTCACCGCCACGGACGACGCGCTGCGCCCGATGGGACGCGCCACTTCGGGCGTCAAGGGGATGAGTTTCCGCGCGGACGACGAACTGCTCTCGATGAATGTCGTCCGGCCCGGTACGTTCGTCTTCACCGCGACCGACGGCGGGTACGCGAAGCGCACCCCCGTCGACGAGTACCGCGTCCAGGGTCGTGGCGGCCTCGGTATCAAGGCCGCCAAGATCGTGGAGGACCGTGGCTCGCTCGTGGGCGCGCTGGTGGTCGAGGAGACGGACGAGATCCTCGCCATCACGCTGTCCGGCGGTGTGATTCGCACGCGAGTCAACGAAGTCAGGGAGACCGGCCGTGACACCATGGGCGTCCAGCTGATCAACCTGGGCAAGCGCGATGCCGTCGTCGGCATCGCACGGAACGCCGAGGCAGGCAGCGACGACGACGTCGATGACGCCGACGACGCCGTGGAGGCGTCCGAGGCCGCGGTGGTCGAGACCGTGGTGGTCGAGACCGAGGCAGTCGAGGGCACGGAGCCCTCGGCCGGGGAGCACGAGGAGTAAGAGCGTGAGTGGAGCCACGGGCGCCGGATCGGCGGCCGCCGGAGCTTCTGCTGGTGCTGGAGCGAACGGCGCCCGTGGCCCCGCCACGGACTCCCAGGGGGTTGCGGTGACGGACACTCGAGGGCAGCAGTCCTCGTACGAGAGCTACAACGGGCCGCTGCCCGGCGAGCGCACGGGTGCGCAGCAGCCGGGCGGGCCCTACCACCCGCCGCAGGCGTACGGCGCTCCGGCGTCGGGCGGCACTGCGGGCGGGCAGACCGGTGCCGTGCGCCGGCCGCGTACGGGGGCCCGCACGACGCCCCGTACGCGCAAGGCGCGGCTGCGGGTGGCCAAGGCCGACCCGTGGTCGGTGATGAAGGTGAGCTTCCTGCTCTCCATCGCGCTGGGCATCTGCACGATCGTCGCCGCTGCGGTGCTGTGGATGGTCATGGACGCCATGGGCGTCTTCTCGACGGTCGGCGGCACGATCAGCGAGGCCACGGGCTCCAACGAGTCCAACGGCTTCGACCTGCAGTCGTTCCTTTCGCTGCCGCGGGTGCTGATGTTCACCTCGGTGATCGCCGTGATCGACGTGGTCCTGATGACCGCGCTGGCGACGCTGGGCGCGTTCATCTACAACCTCTCGGCCGGCTTCGTGGGCGGTGTCGAGCTCACGCTCGCCGAGGACGAGTAGGACGCGCGGGGCCGGTCCGGGAACGGATTTTGGGACTGGCCCCCACGTGCGCTAATGTTCAGGAGTCAGCGCGCGGGACATACACCGCAGAGCGCGGCGGGGCTATAGCTCAGTTGGTTAGAGCGCATCCCTGATAAGGATGAGGCCACAGGTTCAAATCCTGTTAGCCCCACAGTGTCGATCGACCCGGACGGTTCCTCCGTCCGGGTCGATTTTCGTTTCCCGGGACGAAGAGAGGTTTGAAGCTCGTACAGGTCACCGATCGGTATCGGTCGATGTGTAGAGTGGGCGTCAGAAGTCTCCTACGTCAACGAAAGACGAGGTCGCGCGGTGAAGAAGCTTCTCCTGGTCGCACTGGCCGCCATCGGCGGGCTCCTCGTGTACCGCCAGATCCAGGCGGATCGCGCCGAGCAGGATCTGTGGACGGAGGCGACCGACTCCGTGCCCGCAGGTTCGGGTGTGTGAGACGAAGACCGTCAGTGGGTGAAGCCCCGGCCGCGCGTGAGCGGGCCGGGGCTTCGCTTTGCCTGAGCACATTGTCGACTTGCTTGAGCGAAGAGGAGGAGCGCGTGAAGACGCAGGCCGGCATCGGCCGGAGGGCGGGGGCCCTGTTCACGGCGGCCGCGGCGGTGGGAGCGATGGCGACGGTGCCCGGACAGGCGCTGGCGATGGCGCCGGGGCAGGCCGTGGCGGGCGTTCCGGGACACGCCTCGGCGGGTGTACCGGGGCAGGCGCGAGCCGGCGTGCGGGGGCAGGCCTTGGCGGGCGTGCCGGGGCGGGCCCTCGCGGGCATGCCGGGGCAGGCGCCCGCGGCCGAGGGGAGCACTTTCCCGCCCTACACCTTCGACAGCGCGGCCCAGCAGGTCGCGGGGGCCGCTTCGAGCTCCGACGCGGCGCAGCTGAACACCGGGCAGACCTACCGCGACACGCTCAAGAAGGACGGCAAGGTCTACTACCGGGTCGACCTGGACGACAAGCGGAACGCGTACGTCTCCGTGGTCGCGGTTCCCAGGACCGGCGGCAAGGTCGAGTACGGCGACGGCTTCAAGGTGAGCCTCCAGGACGGCTCCGGCACCGAGTGCGGCTACCAGCAGGTGAACTTCACCTCGGCCGAGTACACGAGGCCGCTCGCCGCCTACGCCCGGCGCGTCATCAACGCCGACAGCTCCACCTGCCAGCGCGCGGGCGCCCACTACGTACTCGTCGAGCGGGAGGGGAAGGCGACCTCCAGCCCGGACGACTGGGGCCTGGAGATCCGATACGTCACGGAGCCGGTCCTGAAGAAGGCCGGACCGACCGAACTCCCCGAGGCCTGGGCCTCCGGCACGCCCGCTCCGCCCACGGGCGGCCCGAAGCCGCGGCAGGGCGGCTCCGGCGTCCATGACGCCACCTCGCTGGAGCAGGGCGAGTGGCGGTCCGACATCCGGCCGGGGCAGACGCTCTTCTACCGGGTGCCCGTCGACTGGGGGCAGCAGCTCTTCGCCAGCGCCGAACTCGGCAGCAGCGCCGCGAGCGACGAGTACATCGGCAACGCCCTGATCCTCTCCCTCGAGAACCCCGCGCTGGGGCACGTCGACGAGAAGACCCTCAGCTACGACGGAAAGCAGTCGACGCTGGCGCTCGACGCGCTGCGGCCGGTGGCCCACGAGAACCGCACCTCGTACGACGAGGCCACCAGCGGGATGCGCTTCGCCGGCTGGTACTACCTGTCGGCCACGCTCAGCCCGGCGCTGGCCGAGGAGTACGGGGACGGGACCGTGCCGCTGACCCTGCGGGTCTCCCTGCGGGGCGGTGCGAAGCCCGGGCCCGGGTACGACGGCGACCCCGGGCCGTTCCAGGTGACCGCCGACGACAAGGAGGCGGCGGCGAACGGCGCCGCCGGGGCGGGGGCGGCGGCGAGCGGCGACTCCATGCGCGTCGTCGCGGCGGCGGGCATCGGCAGCGGCACGGTGCTGCTGCTGGGACTCGGCGCGTGGACGCTGGTGGCGCGCCGAAGGGCCGGGTAGGCAGCCGCTGGGGGTGCGGGGCGGTCGGTGCGGGCTGAGGTCCCCGGTGCGGGATCGCCGTCCCTGGTGCGGGGCTCAGGTCTGGGACTGGGTCTGGGTCTGGGTCTGGGACCAGGTCTGGGACTGGGTCTGGGCTCAGGTTTGGGCTCAGGTCTGGGCGAGGGCCCAGAAACCGACCGCGAAGCAGAGCAGCGCGAGCAGGACGACCGGGATCGCCACCTTCGGGGGCGGTCCCGGTCGGCGTACGGGGGCGGACGGCGTCGCGGGAGCGGGCAGGGGCGGTGCGTGCTGTGCGGGAACCTGAACGGGTCGAGCGGTGTATGGATGAGTAGGGGGTTGTTCGTACGGCGCCGCGGCGGTGGGTGCCTGTCCGAAGGAGGGGGTCGGGTGCGCGACCGGCGGGGGCAGGTGGAAGCTGCCCGTCTCGGAGGGCCCGGGCAGTGGTGCGGGCGCCGGGACGGGGGCGACGTGGGGGGCGGCCGGGTGCTGGGGCTGGTGCTGCGGCTGTGGGGGCTGCTGCTGTGGTGGTACGGGCGTGGGGGAGGACGTGGGTACGGAGCCGGGGCCGGCGGCCCGGGAGGGGCTCGTGGAGGCGCCCTGGGCGGCTGCTGCGGTTGCGGCTGGGTCCGTGTGACCGGTGGGGCCGGCAGGGCTGGTGGGGGCAGCGGTGTCGGCGAGGCCGGTCGGGCCCTGGGGGCCGAATCCGGACGGCAGAGGGCCCAGTTGGTCGAAGATCTCGACAGGCTCCTCGTCGGGACGCGGTTCGGGAAGCATCTCGACGGCGGCGCTCAGCGCCTTGCGGGCTCCGGTGGCCGTCCGGAAGCGGGCCTGCGGATCGGGCTGGAGTAGCCCGGCGAGCACCTGCCACAGAGGCTCCGGAATGCCCTCGGGGGCGCCGGGAGTGCCGTGCGCGAGGAAGTGCCCGACCAGGGCCTGCGAGTCCGGCTTGCGGCCCTGGAGCAGATAGAGGGCGACCAGACCGACGGCGAAGAGGTCCGCGGTGAAGTCCGGCTCGGCGCCGAGGAGCTGCTCGGGTGCGAAATACCCGGGCGTCCCCACGACGTAGTTGGTCTCGGTGAGGCGCGGCTCGCCCTTGCGCATGGAGATGCCGAAGTCGGAGAGCCGCAGGTGAGGCCGCCCGGTGCCGGTGACGTCCAGGAGGATGTTGGCGGGCTTGATGTCCCGGTGCACGACCCCCTCGGCGTGCACGGTGGCCAGGCCCGAGAGCAGCTGGTCGAGCAGGACGCAGACGAAACGGGGCGGCAGCGGGCCGTAGTCGCCGATGACATGGGCCAGGGAGCCGCCGGCGACCAGGTCCATGGTGAACAGGACCTTGTCGTCGTCGGCCGCCCAGCTGGCCGGGGCGAGGACGTGCGGATGGTCGATCCGCAACGCCTGCTCGCGGACGAAGCGGAGCAGCGTGTGCGCGTCGCTCTGCAGGAGCACCTTGGCCGCCACATAGCGGCGGCGACGGTGGTCCCAGGCGCGCCACACGGCGCCCGCCCCGCCCCGTCCGATCGGGTCGACCAGCTCGTACCGACCAGCGAAGACCTCACCCATCGTGCTGTGTCCGCTCCCCGTTGCTTCGTCTTCCAGCGATGCCGGCCGGCTGCCGACCGATTCAGTTCTGGTGCGACTCGTAGTGGGCGACCGCCTCCGCGGTGCGCCCGGCGCCGTACACCCGGAGGAACTCTGCCAGTTCCGGGTGGGCCGGGGCGAGAGAGTCGGCGGCGTCGATGATGTCGCCCGCCGCGGCTACGGAGCGCAGCAGCGACTGGATCTCGCGGACCACCCGGCGGACGGTCGGAGCGCCGGAGCCGGCGCTGGCCTGACCGGTGCTGGTGAGGACGGAGCCGCCCTGCGACTTCTTGACCTCGTCCATCCGGTCGGTGGCCTCGGCGGCGCTGACGCTGCCGTCGGCGACCTGCACGGCGAGCTCCTGAAGTGCCTGGACACGCTGGACGACGGCCGGGTTCCCGATCTTGGCGCGCTGGCCGCTCATCAGCTGGGACAGCATGGGCGCGGACAGTCCCAGCACGGCCGCGAGCCGAGCCTGATTGAGTCCGAGATCGTCGATCAGCCGACGGAAGAGCGCCCCCAGCGGCTCTCCGTACCAACTGCGCTGAAGCTCTCTGGCTCTGGCCGTGGCTTCCTGCTGCGCTGCGTCCATTACTTCTCCCCATCCCTGCGGTTCGCCACTGCGAACCTCGATCAGCATCTTACGGAGAGTGGTCGCCGACCGGGAGTCCCAATCCTTTTGCCGGACATGGGGGGTGACCCGGTACGCTGTCCTCGTTCCGGGGCCTTAGCTCAGTTGGTAGAGCGCTGTCTTTGCATGGCAGATGTCAGGGGTTCGACTCCCCTAGGCTCCACGTCAAGCACCCCCTTTGAACTGCGGAAACGCAGTTCAAAGGGGGTGTTCTGCGTGTACGGGGAGGGCGGGGCCGGGATCAGAGGTCCGGGCTCCTGCCCGCCGCGACGGCCCTCATCCGGGCGATCTGGACCTTCGTGACGCGCTCCTGGTGGCCGACGGCCTGGACGCCGGTACACGGCGACCCGGTCTCCTCGGAGCAGGCTCCGAGCGCCTGATCCTCCTGGGCGCTCCTGGGCCACGACAGGCGCCGACGGGTATCTCGCCCACGCTCGCCTCGGTCGGGAGCGCGTCGTACAACCCCGTCGCGTCCACCCAGACCTCGACGGCCTTCGTCGGCTCCTGCGGCTTCTCCTCAGGGCCGGAAGCGGTCGCCTTCCCGCTTCCCGCCGGGCCGGCTCCGTCGTCACAGCCCGTCAGCGCCGGCATCAACGTCGCCGCTACAGCGGTCCCCGTACAACCGCCTTCACATGCAGTCCTCTTGAACGCGATCGGTCGGCATGGACACCCGACCTCGTCGACCAGGGGGACTCGGAGTCCGCCTGGCTAGGGTGACGGTCATGGTCTCCCCCACCCCGCCCGATGACCGTTCGCTGCCGCTCCGGGAGCGGAAGAAGCTGCGCACCCGGCGGGCGCTGGCCGCCACCGCGCTGCGCATGTTCGCCGAGCGGGGCCTCGACGCGACCACGGTGGAGGACCTGGTCGACGAGGTGGAGGTGTCGAAGAGCACCTTCTTCCGCACCTTCCCGGCCAAGGAGGCGGCGGCCATCGAGGCCGAGGTCGAGCTGTGGTCGTCCTTCGTCGCGGCGCTGGAGGGGCGCGCGATGTCCGGACCCGTCCTCGTGGAGCTCCAGGACATCCTGTGCGGCGTCCTCTCCGGTCTCGGGGCGGACTGGGCGGATCGCTATGCCGCCACCCGGCGGCTGGTGCTCAAGGAGCCGGCATTGCTCGCGCACGTGGCGCACCACCGTGCCGAGGCCGAGCGGCGGATCGGTGACCTGCTGGCCACCGGGCTCGGGCTGCCCGCGGGCGACCTCAGGCCCCAGGTCCTCGCGGAACTCACCGGCACCGGCTGGAACATCGCCGCTCGCGCCTGGATCGACTCCGGCGGCCGTGGCGGGCTCCGCACCCTGCTCCAGGGCGTCGAACGGGCCTTCAAGGCCGTTCCCGCAGGCCTGGAACTCTCCGCTCCGGAGTGACCACTGGTCCGGACGGGTGGTGTTCATCGGAAGAACTGCGCGGCGACAGCGGCGGTCCGTGGAAATCGGGCGCGCATCCACATCATGAGGAAAGTACGTAAAGCGCGCAAACCGAAATGAACCATCCGAGAACGTCACGAAAGCGAGGGGCCATGGCCACCGCCAAGGTCAAGCAGTTCTGGACCGCCTTCATCTCCGTCCTCTTCGCCCTGCTCGCCTCCGTCGGCCTGGCGGGCACCGCCGCCGCGGCCCAGCCGCCGGCCGTACAGCAGCCCGAGGAGCCGGTCGGCCCCGCCGCCGCCACCGTCCGCGCCGCCGCGGATCGCACCGCACTCGCCTCCGTACCGGCCCAGCGGGCCCATCGGTGGCCGCTCGCCGGGGACCGCTCCCTGCCGCCCACCATCAAGCAGCGCATCGCCGCCGAGGCGCACGGTTCCTCCCCCGCCTCCCGGAACCGTTCCACGACCGGCGCCACCGCCGTGGCCGAGAGCGACGAGCCGACCGCGCTGACGGAGCTGGCGCTCACCTCGGCCGCGTAGGTGCGGGGAGACGCCGACGCGCACTCCCCGCACCTTCGCAGGACGCTTGCCCAGAAGAGCCGGAGGACCGGCAGGACCCCAGCGGGACTGCGCAGGACCCGGAGAACTCCCGTAGGACCAGCAAGATCAGCAGGGCCGGCACGACTCGTAAGACCAGCACGACCGGCACGACCCCGGCGGGAATCCGCAGGGTTCAGCAGGGCTCGACAGAACCCGCGGGACTCAGCAGGACCCCGGCAGGACCACGTAGGACCCCGGCTAGACCCAGCAGATCTCAGCAAGGCCGAACAGAGCTCATCAGGACCCAGCAGGAACCCTGTAGGGCTCGGCAGAACCCCAGCTACCCCGCGGAACCCCGTGGAGAGCTCAGCAGGACCCGGCAGGACCCAGCGGTACCCCGGTCAATCAGCGGCGCTTGTCGCGTTCGGCGGCCTCTGCGGCTGCGGCCGCGGCTTCGGCCTCGGTCTCCTTGGCCTCCACCTCCGGGTCGAGCGGAGCCTCCCTGTCGTCGACAGACGTCAGTACGGCGCCCTCGTCCACCTCGGTGGGAGCGGGCGGCTCGACCAGCCAGTCGGGATTGGCCTGCTTGTCCCACCACTTCCAGGCGGCGTACGCGCCGCCGGCGAGAACGCCCAGGACCAACAGGCCCTTGGCGAGGCGTCCGGCCCTGGCCCGGCGCTCATGCTTCTTCACGATCTTCCGAATGTCCTTCGGCGTCACCTGACCGCGCAGCGCGGCCCAGGCGGCGGTGGAACGCGCCCCCGCCTCGTCGATGACGGGACCGGTCGCGGCGACCGCCTGCTCGACGCGCGGAACGGTGTACTCGGCCGCCTGACGGGCGGCCCGGCGGGTCTTGACCGCCGCACGGTGTGCGGCCGCGTCGACCCGCGGCGGTACGTGCGGTGCGACGTACGAGTCGTACTGCACACGAGCCTGCGCCCGTGCTTGCTGAGCGGCCTTGGAAACCTTCGGAGCGAGCAGGTCACGCGCCTCGAGCGCGTAGTGCGACGCCTGGTCCTTGGCCGTGCCGGCGTACGGCGCCACCACTTCCGCGGCGTGCAGGACGCTCTCCTTCGCCGAACCTGTGGCGGCGCGCACGCTGTCCATGCGGGTCACGGGATTCCTCCTCCTCGGTGGCGACGATGTTGGGATTTCGCCTTTCCATCCTTTTCGAAATCATGCCCGCCGGATCGAAGTCCGGCATGTGGGGCGGGCATCCGGGGCATGCGAGGATCGGACACGCCAGAGACAGACGTGACATGACGCGACATGACGTGGACGGAAGGCGACCGTGGCCGAGCAGTTGTACGCGATCCTCAAGACGAGCCTGGGCGACATCGAGGTGCGGCTGATGCCGTTCCACGCCCCGAAGACGGTCCGGAACTTCGTCGAGCTCGCCGGTGGTGAGCGCGAGTGGACGCACCCCGCGACCGGGACGGTCTCGACGGACCCGCTCTACGACGGCACGGTCCTCCACCGGGTCATCAAGGGATTCATGATCCAGGGTGGCGACCCGCTGGGGAACGGCACGGGCGGCCCCGGCTACGAGTTCGCCGACGAGTTCCACCCGGAGCTCTTCTTCGACCGTCCGTACCTGCTGGCGATGGCCAACGCGGGACCGGGCACCAACGGTTCGCAGTTCTTCGTCACGGTCGCCCCCGCCACCTGGCTGAACCGCAAGCACACGATCTTCGGCGAGGTCGTGGACAAGGAGAGCCGGAAGGTCGTGGACGCGATCGCGGCCACCGCGACCGACCCGCACACCGAGCGTCCGCTCCAGGACGTGGTCGTCGAGTCCGTGGTGATCGAGAAGCGCTGAGGCGGAAGGAACGGTACCTCTCATGGACCCGCGACCTTCCGGGGAACCGCACTCCGGCGTGCCGCGCTGTTACCGCCATCCCGAGGTCGAGACCGGCATCCGCTGTACCCGCTGCGAGAAGCCGATCTGCCCGCAGTGCATGGTCTCCGCGTCGGTGGGCTTCCAGTGCCCCGACTGTGTACGGAACGGCTCGGGGACCGGACACGCCGCCGACGCCAACCAGCCGAGGACGCTCGCGGGCGGCCGGGTGGCGGCGGACGACCGTTTCGTCACCAAGATCCTGATCGGGATCAACCTCGCGGTCTACCTGGCCGTCCTGGTGTTCGGCGACCGGCTCGTCGACGAGCTCGTGCTCATCGGCTACGCCTTCAGCCCGGCGCTCGGCGAGATCGTGGGCGTCGCGGACGGCGAGTGGTACCGGCTCCTGACCTCCACCGTGCTCCACCAGGAGGTCTGGCACATCCTCTTCAACGTGCTCGGCCTGTGGGTGATCGGCGGGATCGTCGAACCCGAGCTGGGCAGGATCCGGTTCGCGCTCCTCTGCCTTCTCTCCGGTCTCTCCGGCTCCGCTCTCGCCTACGCCGTCGCCGAGCCCAACCAGCCCTCCCTCGGCGCCTCGGGCGTCGTCTACGGGCTCATCGGCGCGTGGGTGGTGCTGGCCCGCAGGCGCCGGCACGACATGCGGCCGGTGGTCCTCTTCGTCGCCCTGTCGCTGCTTCTGACGTTCACCCGTCCGGGGATCTCCTGGGAGGCCCACGTCGGTGGACTGGTCGCGGGCGCCCTGGTGACGTACGCCCTGGTGCACGCGCCCCGGGCCCGCCGGGACCTCGTGCAGTACGGGGCCTGTGGACTGGTGCTCCTGATCGATCTGGGGGTCGTACTGGCCCGCTCGGCAGCGCTCACCTGAGCGCACAGGGCTGTGGAAGAGCTTCCTGGTGAGCTTTCCCCAGAGTTATCCACAGTGTGTGGCGAAGTAGGGCCACTCTATGGGGAAAGGCCGCGCCCCCCACCTCTGACCTGGTGTTTCTCCAGGGAGGTGAGGGGCGTTCTGGTCTCCGGCGAGGGTGATTCCGGTCATACCGGCGTCAACCTCGTGCGAGTTATCCACAGATCTTCGTAAGTTATCCAGTGCTGTGCACAACGCTGTGGATAAGTTCAGGGGAGAGCTTGACGAGCGGCCGGTGCGGACGCTAGATCGCCGCTACTTCCACTGTGTGGAGACACCGAATCCGGCCGCGATGAAGCCGAAGCCCACCACGATGTTCCAGTTCCGGATCGACTCGATCGGCATCGATCCATCGGTGACGTAGAAGACCACGATCCACACCAGACCGATGGCGAACAACGCCAGCATCACAGGCGCCACCCAGCTGTGATTGGTCAGCTTGATCGTGGTGGCCTGCTTCGCGGGCGGGGGCGTGAAGTCGGCCTTCTTGCGGATCCGTGACTTCGGCACGAGGGACTCTCCTGTCGATGCGCTGCGTGACCGCGCAGGGAACTGTGGCTGGCGCCGGGATGTGACGAAGGAGGACGACTGCGTCCCCCAGGCGTCCGTTAGCGTAGTGGTTCCGCGGCACCGAAGGGGATCAGGGTACGTTGAGCAATTCCGTCGGCACTCCCGAAGGGCCGGGCCGCACCGCGAGGTGGCGCCCCGTCCGGGTGCTCACGCTTGCCGTTTTCGCCCTGGCCGGACTGATTTTCGTCACCAGCTTCAACACCGCCAAGGGCACCAACATCCGCACCGACGCCTCTCTCCTGCGGCTCTCCGACCTCATCGAGCAGCGCAGCCACAAGAACGCGGGCCTCGACGACTCGACCTCCGCCCTCCGTTCCCAGGTCGACACCCTCGCCGCCCGCGACGACGGGTCCACGCGCGCGGAGGACGAGCGACTCGACGCGCTGGAGGCCGCGGCGGGCACCACCGAGGTCTCCGGCTCCGGTCTGACCGTCACTCTCAATGATGCCCCGCCGAACGCCCAGGCGGCCCCCGGCTACCCCGAGCCGCAGGCCAACGACCTCGTCATCCACCAGCAGGATCTCCAGGCCGTCGTGAACGCCCTGTGGCAGGGCGGCGCCGAGGGCATCCGGGTCATGGACCAGAGGCTCATCTCGACCAGCGCCGTGCGCTGTGTCGGCAACACCCTGATCCTCCAGGGCCGCGTCTACTCGCCCCCGTACAAGATCACGGCGGTCGGCGACCGGGGGAAGCTGAGCAAGGCGCTCTCGGGCTCCCCGGCGATCCAGAACTACCAGCTGTACGTGAAGGCGTACGGGCTGGGCTGGAAAGTCGACGAGCACAGGGCGGTGACTCTTCCCGGGTACTCGGGCACAGTGGACCTCCACTACGCGAAGCCGGTGAGCTGACAGCGGGAAGAGCGGGAGGGCCGCTTGCGTCTCGTCGTGAGGACCTTCAGCGAGCTGTGTCTGACCGTCGGCACCCTGATCGTCCTCTTCGTCGTGTACGTCCTGTACTGGACCGGAGTCCAGGCCGACATCGCCGGCGCCGCCCAGATCGACACCCTCCAGCGCGAGTGGGCGAGCACGCCCGTCGCGGCCGCGCCCGGCCCCGCGCGCGTGCGGCCGCCGTACGCCCCCGGCAGGGGGATCGCCGTCATGTACGTCCCCCGCCTCGGCAAGGACTGGGAGTGGCCCGTCCTCCAGGGCACCGGGGCCGGCACCCTGAAGAAGGGGCTCGGCCACTACGCCGGCACCGCCCGGCTCGGCGAGACCGGCAACTTCGCCGTCGCCGGACACCGCCGCACGCACGGAGACCCCTTCAAGGACTTCCCCCGGCTCCGCGAGGGCGACGCCGTCGTCCTCACCGACGGGACGACCTGGTTCACGTACCGGATCGGCCGCGCGCCGTACCGGACCGTCCCCAGCGACATCGGCGTCATCGACCCCGTCCCCGGTAAGTCGGGCTTCGACGGGCCCGGCCGCTACCTCACTCTCACCACCTGCGAGCCCGAGTGGGGCAGCAGCCACCGACTGGTGGTCTGGGCCCACCTCGACGCCACCCGGCCGGTCGCCGACGGTCGTCCACAGGCTTTGGACAGCTGACCCCTCACGCCCCCCTCGCCCCGTACTCTGGACCCCGTAACGAACAGAAGGGGCGGTCGACGTCATGTACGGCTGGATCTGGCGGCATCTGCCGGGCAACGCGTGGGTGCGGGCGCTGCTCTCGACCGTGCTGGTCCTCGCGGTCGTCTACGTCCTCTTCCAGTACGTGTTCCCCTGGGCGGAGCCTCTGCTTCCGTTCAACGATGTGACGGTGGACGGCCAGTGAACGCGCGCATTCTCGTCGTCGACAACTACGACAGCTTCGTCTTCAACCTCGTTCAGTACCTCTACCAGCTCGGCGCCGAGTGCGAAGTCCTCCGCAACGACGAGGTCGAGCTGAGCCACGCCCAGGACGGCTTCGACGGCGTGCTGCTCTCGCCCGGACCCGGCGCGCCCGAACAGGCCGGAGTCTGCGTCGACATGGTCCGGCACTGCGCGTCCACCGGCGTGCCCGTCTTCGGGGTCTGCCTCGGCATGCAGTCCATGGCCGTGGCGTACGGCGGGGTCGTCGACCGCGCGCCCGAGCTGCTGCACGGCAAGACCTCCCTCGTCACGCACGAGGGCCAGGGCGTCTTCGCGGGCCTGCCCTCGCCGTTCACCGCGACCCGTTACCACTCGCTGGCCGCCGAGCCCGCCGCGCTCCCGGCCGAGCTCGAGGTCACCGCGCGGACCGCGGACGGCATCATCATGGGCCTTCGCCACCGCGAACTGCCCGTCGAGGGAGTCCAGTTCCACCCCGAGTCGGTCCTCACCGAGCACGGGCACCTGATGCTCGCCAACTGGCTGGAGCAGTGCGGCGACAAGGAGGCGGTCGCACGGTCGGCGGGGCTCGCGCCGGTGGTGGGCAAGGCCGTCGCGTGACGACGGGCTCTCCGTGGTTCCGGGCGACGAACGAACCGGGACCGGAGCCGATACCCGCGGCGCCGTACGCCCCCGCCGATCCGCACGCGGACACCGCCCCGTACGCGCCCCCCGCGGACCCGTACGCGCCCGAAGCCGGCCCGTACGCCCCAGCGCAGCCGTACGCCCCCGCGCAGCCTTACGCGCCCGCCGAGGCCTACGTACCGGACGAGTCGTACACGGCCCCCGAGCCGTACTCGTATGAGGAACCCTCCTCCTACGAGCATGTCCAGGAGAGCCCCTACGTCGCCCCGTACGAGCCGGACGAGGTGAAGGAACCCCCGCGGACCTCCCCGGGCGAGACGATGCCCCTACGGGCCGTGGAGACCCTCCCCGGGCCCGGTCGCGCCGAGCGCCGCCGGGCCGCCAAGGGTGGCCGGGGCAGGAGCCGGAGCGGCGCCCCCGCGAACTCCGGGCCCTCCGCACCCGAGGGGCGGCCCCTCTCCCGCGTCGAGGCCCGGCGCGCGGCCCGTGCCGCGAAGGACAGCGTCGGTGTCGTCGCGAGCCGGGCCGTCGGGGAACTCTTCATCACCTTCGGCGTCGTCATGCTGCTCTTCGTCACCTACCAGCTCTGGTGGACGAACGTCCTCGCCGGTCAGGAGACCGACCGGGCCAAGGAGCAGATCGAGGACACCTGGGCCAAGGGCGACGACGCCAAGCCGGAGGCCTTCGAGCCCGGCGAGGGCTTCGCCATCATGTACATCCCCAAGCTGGACGTCGTCGTCCCCGTCGCCGAGGGCATCAGCAAGGCCAAGGTCCTCGACAAGGGCATGGCCGGCCACTACGCCGAGGGCAGGCTGAAGACGGCCATGCCGTCCGACAAACAGGGCAACTTCGCGGTCGCGGGCCACCGGAACACGCACGGCGAGCCGTTCCGGTACATCAACCAGTTGAAGCCCGGCGACCCGATCGTCGTCGAGACGCGGAGCACGTACTACACGTACGAGATGGCGAGCATCCTGCCGCAGACCGCGCCCTCGAACGTCTCCGTGATCGATCCGGTGCCCAAGGGCTCGGGGTTCACCGAGCCCGGACGGTACATCACCCTGACCACCTGCACGCCCGAGTTCACCAGCACGTACCGCATGATCGTGTGGGGCAGGCTGGTCGAGGAGCGCCCGCGCAGCAAGGGAAAGCCTCAGGCGCTCGTAGGCTGAGACCCCACAACCTCCGGACGGGACGACCTAGTGGCACGCGTGCGTAATCGGATCGCCGGGATCATCAGCCTCTTCGGCGAACTCCTCATCACGGCGGGCCTGGTGCTCGGCCTCTTCGTCGTCTACTCGCTGTGGTGGACGAACGTCCTCGCCGACCGCGCCGCCGACCAGGACGGCGCGCAGGTCCGCGACCGCTGGGCCGACGGCCCCGGCGCGCTCGACACGAAGGACGGCATCGGCTTCCTGCACGTGCCGGCGATGAACAACGGCGAGGTCCTGGTCAAGCAGGGCACGGGCAGCGGCGTCCTCAACAACGGCGTCGCCGGCTACTACACCGACCCGATCAAGTCCGCGCTCCCGCAGGACAAGCAGGGCAACTTCACCCTCGCCGCGCACCGGGACGGCCACGGGGCCAAATTCCACAACATCCACAAGTTGAAGACCGGGGACTCGATCGTCTTCGAGTCGAAGGACACCTGGTACGTCTACAAGGTCTACAAGACCCTGCCGGAGACCACGAAGTACAACGTGGACGTCCTCCAGCCCGTCCCGAAGGAATCGGGGAAGACCAAGCCGGGCCGGTTCATCACGCTGACCACCTGCACCCCGATGTACACCTCCGACTACCGGTACATCGTCTGGGGCGAGCTGGAGCGCACGGAGAAGGTCGACCGCGACCGGACGCCTCCGGCCGAGCTGAGCTGAGCGGGCCGAGCGGCGCCGGGCGTATCCGACCGGGCACAACGGGAGAGCCCCGGCATCCAGGACGGATGCCGGGGCTCTCCCGCTGTCATGGGGGTGTCAGCCGATGGTGCGAAGGGCTAGCCGAACCAGCCACCGTCGTTGGTGTCCCCGTTGTTCCCGTTGTTCCCGTTGTCTCCGTTGCCGTTCCCGCCGCCACCGATGGTGAAGACCTCGACCGTGGAGCTGGTGTTGACCGGAGTGTTCGCGGGCGGGTTCGTGCCGACCACCAGGGCGTCCTCCTTGTCGGAGCCCTTCTGGACCACCGTCAGGCCCATGCCTTCGAGCTGCGCCTTGACGTCCTTGAACGGCCGGTTCGTCAGGTCGCCGGGGATCGGGACCTGCGTCTGCTGCGGGCCCTTGGAGACCTGCAGCTTCACCTCGGAGTTCGCCGCCGCCGAGCTGTTGCCGTCCGGCGTCTGCTTCACGACCTGGTCCTTGGGCTGCTCGGAGTCCACGTACTCCGTGACCACGACGAAGCCCAGCGTCTTCAGCTGCTGCTCGGCCTGGGAGAGCGGGTTGCCGACGACCTGGGGAACCGTCGACAGCTTCTGCTTCGCGACGGTGATCGTCACCTCGGAGTTCTTCTCCGCCTTGGTGCCGCCGTCCGGGTCCTGGCGAAGAACCGTGCCGGGGTCCTCGCCGGACTCCTCCTGCTCGACCTTGACCTTGAAGCCCTTGGCCTTCAGGGACTCCTCGGCCCGCTCCTGGGACTGCTCGATGACGTCCGGGACCTCCGTGAGCGGGGAGCCCTCGGAGACGTACACCTGGATGGTGCCGCCGGTGTCCATCTTCGCGGAACCGTCCGCGACCGGGATCTGGCGGCAGACGGAGCCCTTGGGCTGCTCACAGCGCTCGGTGCCGGCCTGCTGCACCTTCACCTCGGAGTTGGTCGCGTGCCCGTTCGCCGCCTCGACCGTCAGGCCGACCAGCTGCGGGACGCTGACCTGCCGGGTGCCGTCCTTCTTGTCGAACAGCGAGACACCGATGAAGATCGCGCCGACGAGCACCAGGATGCCCGCGAGGACCAGCAGGATCGTCGATGTGTTCGACTTCTTCTGGCCGCCGCGTCGGCGGTCCGGACGGTCGTCGTAGCCGTATCCGCCGTCGTCCGGGTTGATCGGGGGCAGCATCGAGGTCTGACCGGCGGGGTCGGCCTGGCGCAGCGCCGTGGTCGGCTGGTCCTGGGGCGGGTAGCCGTAGCCCCCGCCGTACGCGGGCGCGCCCGCCATGCCCATTCCCATGCCCATCGCGGCGGCGGCCGCGACCGGCTGGCCGTCGAGGCACGCCTCGATGTCCGCGCGCATCTCGTCGGCGGACTGGTAGCGGTAGTCGGGGTCCTTGACCAGCGCCTTGAGGACGATGGCGTCCATCTCGGGCGTGATCTCGCCGTCGAAGTTGCTCGGCGGCTGCGGCTCCTCGCGGACGTGCTGGTACGCGACCGCGACCGGCGAGTCACCGATGAACGGGGGACGGACGGTGAGGAGCTCGTACAGCAGGCAGCCCGTGGAGTACAGGTCGGATCGGGCGTCGACCTGCTCGCCCTTCGCCTGCTCCGGGGAGAGGTACTGCGCCGTGCCGATCACCGCGGAGGTCTGCGTCATGGTCATGCCCGAGTCGCCCATGGCGCGCGCGATGCCGAAGTCCATGACCTTGACCTGGCCGGTGCGCGTCAGCATGACGTTCGCCGGCTTGATGTCTCGGTGCACGATGCCGGCGCGGTGCGAGTACTCCAGCGCCTGGAGGATGCCGACCGTCATCTCGAGGGTGCGCTCGGGCAGCAGCTTGCGCCCGGAGTGCAGCAGCTCACGCAGGGTCGAACCGTCGACGTACTCCATCACGATGTACGGGATGGAGACCCCGTCGACGTAGTCCTCGCCGGTGTCGTACACCGCGACGATCGCCGGATGGTTCAGCGAGGCGGCGGACTGTGCCTCACGGCGGAACCGGGCCTGGAAGGACGGGTCGCGGGCCAGGTCGGCCCGCAGCGTCTTCACGGCGACGGTGCGGCCGAGCCGGGAGTCCTGGGCGAGGTACACCTCGGCCATGCCACCACGGCCGAGCACCGGGCCCAGCTCGTACCGGCCGCCGAGGCGACGCGGCTCTTCCATAGCTAATCCAGCCCTCTCCGTCTGTCCCGACCGCACCCATGGGTGGTCCGGCGGTGTGTGCTGTTCGCGCATACGCTACCGGCCCCGGGAAGACGTTCCGCCCGGGGCCGGTAGCCGATACCTGACCGGTACCTGGCTCGTACGGGGCCGAGGCATCAGCCCCGGGACTTCAGAACCGCCTTCATGACGGCCTTGGCGATCGGGGCGGCCAGGCCGCCACCGCTGATGTCCTCGCGGTCGGTGCCCTGGGAGTCCTCCACGATCACGGCGACCGCGACCGGGGATCCCTCGGCGGTCTTCGCGTACGAGATGAACCAGGCGTAAGGACGCTTCGCGTTCTTGTCGCCGTGCTGGGCCGTACCCGTCTTGCCGCCGACCTTGACGCCGTCCATCTTCAGGTCGGCCTTGCCACCGGTGCCCTTGGTGACGACGTTCTCCATCATCTGCTGGAGGAGCTGGGCGTTCTCCTGGGAGACCGGGCGGCTCATCTCCTCCGGCTCGTTCTTCTTGAGCAGGTCGACGTTGGGCGCGCGCAGCTCGTCGATCATGTACGGCTTCATCAGCTTGCCGTCGTTGGCGATCGCCGCCGTGACCATCGCCATCTGGAGCGGGGTGGTCGCGGTGTTGAACTGGCCGATGGAGGAGAGCGCGTTTCCGCCGCGGTCGGCCTTCTTGTCGTAGACGGAGGCGGAGGAGCGGACCGGGGTGAACTGCTCGGCGTTGAAACCGAACTTCTCGGCCATCTCGTTCATCTTGTCGACGCCGACGTCGTCACCGAGCTTGGCGAAGACCGAGTTGCAGGAGATCTCCAGGGCCCGGGTGAGGCTGGCGTTGGCGCAGCCCTTGGCGTGGTTGACCATCTCCCTGTTGGAGAGGGGGATCTTCCAGCCGTCCGGGGTGTCGGTCGCCGCGTTGATGTCGTTGACCTTGCCGTTCTCCAGAGCCGCGGCGGCGGTGACGACCTTGAAGACGGAGCCGGGCGGGTAGATCTCGCGGATCGCGCGGTTCTGCTTCGGCTTGTTCTTGTCCTTCTCGAGCGCGACCCAGGCCTTCTCGTCCTTGCCGGAGTAGCCGGCGAAGGAGGAGGGGTCGTACGAGGGGGTGGACGCCATCGCCAGGATCTTGCCGGTGCTCGGCTCGATCGCTACGACGGCGCCGGTGTTCTTCCCGAGGCCCTCGAAGGCGGCCTTCTGCGCGGCGCCGTTGAGGGTGGTGACGACGTCGCCACCCTTCTTCTTGTCGCCGGTGAACATGGCGAGGGTGCGGTCGAAGAAGAGCCGGTCGTCGTTGCCGGTGAGGATGCCGTCCTCGATCTTCTCGATCTGGTTGGCGTCGTAGGCCTGCGAGGCGTACCCGGTGACCGGGGCCCACATGGGGCCGTCGGTGTAGGTGCGCTTGAACTTGTAGTACGGGTCCTTGGAGTCCACGGAGCCGGTGATCGGCTTGCCGTCGACGATGATGTTGCCGCGCTCGTTCGCGTAGCGCTCGATCTGGACGCGCTTGTTCGACGAGTGGGTGTTCAGCTCGTCGGCGCGGACGAACTGGATCCAGTTGTCCCGCAGGAGCAGGGCGAGGACGAGCAGGCCGCAGAAGATGGCGACCCGCCGCAGGGGCTTGTTCACGGACGGACCACCTGGGTCATCTCGGCGTCGGGGGACGGGGCGGGCGCGGGCGCCGGGCGCCTGGCGGTGTCGCTGATCCGGATCAGGATGCCGATCAGGGCCCAGTTGGCGATTACCGAGGACCCGCCGTACGCGAGGAACGGCATCGTCATACCGGTGAGCGGGATGAGTCCCATCACGCCGCCGGCGACGACGAAGATCTGGAGTGCGAAGGCGCCGGAGAGGCCCATCGCGAGGAGCTTGCCGAAGGGGTCACGGGCGGCGAGAGCCGTGCGGATGCCGCGCTCGACGATCAGTCCGTAAAAGAGCAGGAAGACCATCACACCGGTGAGTCCGAGCTCCTCGCCGACGGTGGCGAAGATGAAGTCGGAGTTGGCGGCGAAGCCGATGAGGTCGGAGTTGCCCTGACCGAGGCCGGTGCCCAGGATGCCGCCGGAGCCGAACGACATCAGCACCTGGGTCATCTGGTCACAGGCGTTGACCGTCTTGGCGCACGCGAAGGGGTCGGCCCAGGCGTCGACACGGGCCTGGACGTGGCCCGCGAAGGAAGCCACGCCGACCGCGCCCGCGACGGACATTCCCAGACCCATGACGATCCAGCTGGTCCGCTCCGTCGCCACGTACAGCATGATCACGAACATGCCGAAGAACAGCAGCGAGGTACCGAGGTCGTTCTCGAAGACCAGGATGAGGAGACTGACCGCCCAGATCGTCAGGATCGGGCCCAGGTCACGGCCGCGCGGCAGGTAGAGCCCCATGAAGCGGCGGCTGGCCAGGGCCAGCGCGTCTCGCTTCACCATGAGGTAGCCGGAGAAGAAGACCGCCAGCACGATCTTGGCGAACTCGCCGGGCTGGATGGAGAAGCCGGCGATGTTGATCCAGATCTTGGCGCCGAAGACCGGCGTGCCGAGGCCCGGAACGAGCGGCAGCAGCAGGAGGACGAGGGCGGCCACCATCGAGATGTACGTGTAGCGCTGAAGGACCCGGTGGTCCTTGAGCAGCAGCAGCACGCCGACGAACATGGCGATGCCGATCGCCGAGTACATCATCTGCTTCGGGGCGTCGGGGCTGAAGCTGCCGAAGTCGTTGATGGACTTGGCGATCAGCCGAGGCGACTGGTCCAGCCGCCAGATCAGCACCAGGCCCATGCCGTTGAGCAGGGTCGCGAGGGGCAGCAGCAGGGGGTCCGAGTACGGGGCCCACTTCCGCACCACGACGTGCGCGACGCCCGCGAGCAGGGCGAGGCCGAGGCCGTACCCGAGCATGCCCGCCGGGACCTTGCCGTCGATGGCCAGGCCCACGTTGAGGTACGCGAACACCGGGATGGCGACGGCGAAAGCGAGCAGCGCCAGCTCGGTGTTGCGGCGGCTCGGCGCCTCGATCGCGCCGATGGTGGTCGTGTTGGTGACAACGCTCATGGTGGTGAAAGGCCCCCTACGGGTGCTTACTGCTTGCCGCAGTTCGAGGCCAGCTTCTGCTCCTCCGCGGTGAGGGTGGGACCCGGGGACGGAGCGGCTGTGGTGGGCTTGGGGTCAGGAGTGGCGGTGCCGTCGGGCTTCTCGGCCGGCGGCTTGCTCGCCTGGTCGGCGGCCTTCTCGGCCGCGGCGCGGCGCTGTTCGGTCTTCTTGCAGGCCGAGGCCTGGGCCGCCAGCTCGGCGATCTTCGTCTCGGCCTTGCCGAGGCTGCCGCCCGTGATCGTTTCCTCGACCTGCTTCCGCTGGTAGGCGGGGAGGTACTTGAGTTCGATCTCGGGGTGGTCCTTCTCGACCTTCGACAGCGAGACCCACGCCAGGTCCTGGCTGATGCCCTGGTAGAGCGCCACGTGCTGGTCCTTGGAACCGACGAAGTACTGCGTCTGCGTCCAGCGCCAGCCGCCGTAGGCGCCGCCGCCGACGACCGCCAGGGCGAGGACCAGGATGAAGGAGCGCTTGAGCCACTTGCGGCCGGTGCGCGGCTTCACGAAGTCGTCGTCCGTGTACGACTCGAAGGAGCCCTGCGGGGGCATGCCGCCGTAACCGTGACCGTCACCGCTGCCGGGCGGGCCGAAACCGCCGGGGGGCTGCTGGTGCGGCGTCGGGCGCCCCAGGCCGGAGGCGCGGCCGGCGGGGGTCTGCATCGCCCCGCCGTCGTTCAGCTGGGCGGCCTGGTTCTCGGCGACCGCGCCCACGATGACCGGGGTGTCGTTGAGGTGACCGGCGAGGGTGTCCCCGCCGTCGACGTCGAGGACGTCGGCGACGATCACCGTGATGTTGTCCGGGCCGCCGCCGCGGAGCGCGAGCTGGATCAGCTCCTGCACCGTCTCCTGCGGACCCTGGTAGCTCGCGAGGGTGTCTTCGAGCGTCTGGTGCGAGACCACGCCGGACAGGCCGTCGGAGCAGATCAGATAGCGGTCGCCGGCGCGGACCTCACGGATGGAGAGGTCGGGTTCGACGTGGTCACCGCTGCCGAGCGCGCGCATGAGGAGCGAGCGCTGCGGGTGGGTGGTGGCCTCTTCCTCGGTGATGCGGCCCTCGTCGACGAGCCGCTGCACCCAGGTGTGGTCCTGGGTGATCTGGGTCAGCACGCCGTCGCGCAGCAGATAGGCGCGCGAGTCGCCGACGTGCACCAGACCGAGCCGCTGACCGGTCCACAGCAGGGCGGTGAGCGTGGTGCCCATGCCCTCCAGCTGCGGGTCCTCCTCGACCATCATCCGGAGCTGGTCGTTGGCGCGCTGCACCGCCGTACCGAGCGAGGTGAGGATGTCGGAGCCCGGGACGTCGTCGTCGAGCGTGACGAGGGTGGAGATCACCTCGGAGGAGGCGACCTCACCGGCGGCCTGGCCGCCCATGCCGTCGGCGATGGCGAGCAGCCGGGGACCGGCGTAGCCGGAGTCCTCGTTGCCCTCGCGGATCATGCCCTTGTGCGAGCCCGCGGCGAATCGCAGGGACAGAGTCATGCGCACCTGCCCTGTCGCCGCTGCATCGGGGTACAGCCGGTCTCGACCCACACTGCCCACCCTCCGGTCGCTCCGGTCACGCCGGTCGTTTCAGTCGCTCCGGTCGGGAGCGCGGCACGGCCTGTGGCGGGGACCGTCCCGACTCGCTCGCTCCGCTCGCGCCTATTCATGATGTAGCACTACTTCCGCAGCTCGATGACGGTCTTGCCGATGCGGATCGGCGCGCCCAGCGGAATCGGTGTGGCGGTGGTGAGGCGGTTCCGGTCCAGGTACGTACCGTTCGTGGACCCGAGATCCTCGACGATCCACTGGCCGTCCCGGTCCGGGTAGATCCGGGCGTGCCTGCTGGACGCGTAGTCGTCGTCCAGCACGATCGTCGAATCGTGCGCCCGGCCCAGCGTGATCGTCTGGCCCTGGAGGGCGACGGTCGTGCCGGTGAGGGTGCCCTCGGAGACGACCAGCTTGGTCGGGGCGCCGCGGCGCTGGCGCCCGCCGCCCGTGTTCTGCTGGCCACGCTGTTGCGGAGGCGCGGCGGTCTGCCGCGCCTGCTGCTGTTGCGGGCGCGCCTCTTGGCGCCGTGAACCGCGCTGGGTGACCCGCGTACCGAATAGGTCGCTGCGGATGACCTGTACGGCCACGATGACGAACAGCCACAGAACGGCCAGGAAACCCAACCGCATGACCGTCAGGGTCAGCTCTGACATTGCCCCCGCTTCACCCTTCGGCTTGCCGGTAAACGATGGTGGTGCTGCCCACGACGATCCGCGAGCCGTCGCGGAGCGTAGCGCGGGTGGTGTGCTGCCCGTCCACCACGATGCCGTTGGTGGATCCCAGATCCTGGATCGTCGAGGGCGTTCCGGTCCGGATCTCGCAGTGCCGGCGGGAGACGCCGGGATCGTCGATCCTCACGTCCGCGTCGGTGCTGCGGCCGAGGACCAGGGTCGGGCGGGAGATCTGATGGCGGGTGCCGTTGATCTCGATCCAGTGGCGCGTCCGGGTGCCCGAGCCGCCGTGCGTGCCGGCGCCGGCACCGCTCGCGGCGGCTGCCGGACGGTGGCCGGGGGCGCCGGGCGGCGGGGCCGCGGGCATGGGCGGGGCGCCGGCCGGGGGGTACCCGTAGCCGCCGCGACCCTGCCCCGGGCCCTGCTGCTGGTGAGGCTGCTGCTGTCCGCCCGCAGGTGGCTGCTGCTGAGACGTACTCGACGCCAGGGTGCGGCTGCGGACGCGGTACAGGCCGGTGTCGAGATCCTCGGCCTTCTCCAGGTGGACCTTGATCGGTCCCATGAAGGTGTACCGCTGCTGCTTCGCGTAGTCCCTGACCAGGCCGGCGAGCTCGTCGCCGAGCTGGCCCGAGTAGGGGCTGAGGCGCTCGTAGTCGGGCGTGCTCAGTTCCACGATGAAGTCGTTGGGGACGACGGTCCGCTCGCGGTTCCAGATCTGCGCGTTGTTGTCGCACTCGCGCTGGAGTGCGCCGGCGATCTCGACGGGCTGGACCTCGGACTTGAAGACCTTGGCGAAGGTGCCGTTGACCAGACCTTCGAGACGCTGCTCGAAACGCTTCATGACTCCCATGGGGCACCTCCTCGGTCGTTGTCGTCCTGGTACTGCTTACTGATCGTATCCACGCGTCGGGAAATCGGCTGGTTCCCCTTCTCTGCCCTGTGGACGAGTGTCACCTCTCACAGGCTCTCCCCATGGATCGTAGAGGTGGGCTGTGGACAGTGTCCCGCACCCGGCTGTGGGAGCGGAGGCTCGGTCGGGGTCGGGGGGCGGTCCGTCCCCTTCCTCCCTCGCCTTCCCCTTCCCTCTCCCTCTACTTCCCACGTCTCCTGGATCCCGTCCGCACCCGACTGTCCTCCGGTCCCTCCCTCACCTTGGTCTCCGTGAGCGGAGCCCAAACAACGGATGTGAATCCACGGTCTGCGACGTGCTAATCTTCTGATGTCGCCAGGCGATCGCACCGAAAAGTGAGAGAGCCCGGAGCACACCCAATGCGCGGGTGGCGGAATAGGCAGACGCGCTGGATTCAGGTTCCAGTGCCCGAAAGGGCGTGGGGGTTCAACTCCCCCCTCGCGCACCAGAGAAGCGGTCGGCATCGTCTAACGATGCCGACCGCTTCGCGTTTCCCTTGCTGCTTGGCCGGGTGTGAGGTAGCCCACGGCTTGTGGCTTGTGGGCGGTGGGTGGTGGGCGTCGTGGTGCTTCGGCTGACGGCTTGGAACTCCGCCATCGCCGGGGGTGGGACGGCCGCCCGGGGGCGCGACTTTTGTCGTTCGGGGGCGAGACGAAAGAGAGACGCCAGGGCGTCGGGGCACGGCCTACGGTTCGAGCGTGGACGCTATGTCGAAGTCGGGGGCCGGGATTTCGTACCGGATCGGGGACCTGCTCGCCGCGGGGTGGGCCCGGTTCGCGGTGCCGGGACATTGGTCGGGGCGCAGGATCACCGGAGAGGTGGCACTCGCCGCGGTCCTCGCGCTGCTCGGCGCCGGGACCGAGGATCTCCTGGGCAGCGAGGGCTGGCGGCTGGTCGCGGTCGCCGTCGGCTCCGCCGCGCTGTCTCTGGTGCGGCGCGCACTTCCCGCGAGCGTCCTGGTCCTGACCGCGGGGCTCACGCCCTTCGTGCCCGGCTTCGGGCCTCTCCTGCTCGTGGTCGGCTGGTCGTCCGGGCGGTACATCGCGGGTGCGGGGCGCGCGCTCGCCGCGTACATCGCCGCCTTCGTCCTGAACGTCGGCGGGAGCGTCCTGGGGCCCTGGGACCGGGACCGGCTGCTCACCATCGCCTTCACCGCGACCCTCTACTACCTGGGCACCACCCTCGCCCCCGGGCTCGCCCACCGCTACTGGACCCAGCGGCGGAGCCTGCTGCACGCGCTCCAGGAGCGCAACGCCCAGCTGCTGCGGGAGCGGACCATGGTGGCCTGGCACGCGCGGCTGCGGGAGCGGCAGCGGATCGCCCAGGACATGCACGACAGCCTCGGCCACCAACTGGCCCTGATCGCCGTGCACACGGGCGCCCTGGAGGTGGACCGGGGGCTCAGCGAACGGCAGCGCGAGGTGGTCGGCGTCCTGCGGAACGCCTCGGTGACCGCGATGCACGAGCTGCGGGAAGTCGTCGGCATCCTCCGCGACGGGATCGAGGCCGTCGACGGGACGGCTGCGGCGCCCGGTCGGGCCGGGGACGAGACGGGGCGGGCCGCGCGGGGTATCGCGGGCATCGAGGGGCTGGTGGAGGCGGCGCGGGCGGCCGGCACCTCGGTCGGGCTGAGACGGTCGGGGGAGGAGCGGCCTCTGGCGCCGGCGGCCGACCACGCCGCGTACCGGATCGTCCAGGAGGCCCTGACCAACGCCTACAAGCACGCGCCGGGGGCGTCGATCGGTGTCGAGCTGCGGTACGAGCCGGACACCTTCGTGGTGGAGGTCCTCAACGAGCGGCCCACGGACGAGCCGTCGAAGGACGTGGTGAGCGGCGGGCAGGGGCTGACGGGGCTGGCCGAGCGGGCCCGGCTGGTCGGCGGCATGTGTCACGCGGGTCCGGCCGACGGCGGCGGTTTCCGGGTGGCCGGGATGCTGCCGTACGGGGCGGCGCCCGTCGCGGAGGCGGCGCCTTTGGTCGACGAGGCCGACGACTTCCGGCAGCAGACCACGAAGCCGCTGGTGGGCGATGGTCGTCCCGTCTCGGTCGGACCGGCCGACTGGACGTTGACGGAGCGGGAGCTTGCCATGGCGATGCGTGGGGGCAGGAGCAGAAGCACGGGTGGTTCGATCGCGCTGGGCTGCGGGATCGCGTTCGCGGCGCTCGTGCTGCTGGTGGTGGCGGGGGGCTTCGGCGTCTACTTCCTGATGGGGTCGTTGAAGGAGGGGATGATCGATCCCGCCGAGTACGACGCGGTGAAGGTCGGGATGGCGGAGAAGGACGTCCGCGACCGGCTTCCTTCGGGCGACACGATCGCCACCGCGGGGCTGAGTGGCAAGGGACCCGCACGGCCGGAGGGCGCCGACTGTCTGGTGCTGATGTCCTCGGAGATAAGCGAGAGCTTCGACAAGGAGCCCGTTTTCCGGTTCTGCTTCCAGGACGGCAAGCTGATCGAGAAGAAGTCGTACGAGGTCGAGGCGCGGTAGTACCGGCCCGCCCGTACCGAAGCCGTGGGGGAGTAGCTGTGGCAGGGCAGCCCATCAGGGTCGTGGTCGCCGACGACGAGCCTCTGATCAGGGCCGGGATCCGGATGATCCTCATCTCGGACCCGGAGATCGAGGTCGTCGCCGAGGCCGCCAACGGGCGGGAGGCGGTCGAGGCCGCGCGGGCGCACGCCGCCGACGTGGTGCTGCTCGACATCCAGATGCCGGTGCTCGACGGGCTCTCGGCGCTCCCGGAGTTGCGGCGGGCGGCGCCGGCGGCCCGGGTGATAGTCCTGACGACCTTCGGGGAGCGGGAGAACGTGCTGCGGACCCTGGAGCACGGGGGTGCCGGGTTCCTGCTCAAGGACACGGCTCCCGCGGAGCTGATCCGGGCGGTGCGGGCGGCCGCGGCGGGGGACGCGTATCTGTCGCCGGCGGCGACCCGGCACGTGGTGGAGCGGCTCGCCACGGGGCGGGAGGCGGCTCGCGCCGAGGAGGCGCGGGGGCGGGTGGCGGGCCTGAGCGAGAAGGAGCGCGACGTGCTGGCGCTGCTCGGGGAGGGGCTCTCCAACGCCGACGCGGGGAAGAGGCTGCACATGAGCGAGGCCACGGTGAAGACGTACGTGAGCCGGATCCTCGCGAAGCTGGACTGCGAGAACCGGGTGCAGGCGGCGCTGCTGGCTCGGGACGCGGGGCTGTAGGGAGCTTCGTCCGTGCGGCGGTCTGGCCCGGTCAGCGCGGGGGGCTGTCCGGGAGGCCGTTCGGGCCCGCCGTGTTGTAGCGGAGGAGATAGGCGGCGAAGCGGGCGAGGTCCTCGGCCGGCCAGTCCTTGAGGCGCTCCTGGTAGGCCGCGTGACGGCTCGTCTGGGCGGCGACGAGGACCCGGGTGCCCTCCTCGGTGGGATGCAGGACGTGCACGCGGTGGTCGTCGGGTGCGGGGCGGCGCTCGACGAAACCGAGCTTCTCCAGGCCCGCGATCTGGCGGCTGACCGTCGACTTGTCCAGCAGGTAGTGGGCCGCGAGATCGGTCGCGCGGCAGCCGCGCCGCTCCTCGATGTGGGCGAGGAGCGTGTACGAGACGAGCGGGAGCTCGGGGTGGACCCGGGCCGCCGCGGCGCGGGCCCGGCGGGCGAAGGCCGTCAGTTCCCGCTGGATGACGTCCACCGACGCCTCACGCGGTGGCTGTGTGTCGCCGGTCGTCTCGCCGGTCATGGTGGGGCTCCCTTGTCGTCGTGCGAGCGCGGTTGGCCCGTCACGCGCTTCCAGTTGTATAGTACAACGGTTCTTTAGTTGTAAAAGCCAACCATGGAGGTCTCGGTGTCCGCAGGACCGAACACCGGCGGTGCGTTGCGGCATGTCCTCGGACATCTGCTCACCCCGCTGCTGATGTGCGTCGGCATGGGACTCGCCTACCTCGGCGCCTTCCACGCCCCCGCACCCCACGATCTGCGCGTCGACGTCGTCGGCTCGGGACCCTCCGCCCAGGTCCTCGCGCAGACGCTCCACGACAAGGGCGCCGGCGCGCTGGACGTCCGTACCGTCGCCGACCGGGACTCGGCGATGACCGCGCTGCGCGAGCAGGGCAGCTTCGGCGCCTACGTCCCCGGCGAGAAGCCCGAACTGATCGTGGCCTCCGCTTCCTCCGACACGAGCGCCATGGCCGTCGAGAAGGTGTTCACCAAGGTCGCCGCCGCGCAGGACGCGCCGCTCGTGGTCACCGACATCGCCCCCACCGCCTCCGGCGACCCCACCGGGCAGGGCGTCTTCTTCCTGCTCGTCGCCCTCAGCATCGGCGCGTACGCCTCGGTCGCCGTGATCGGCGGCGCCGGAGCCGTCCTGCCCCTGCGGATCAGGGTCCTGCTCGCCGCCGGGATGTCGCTCGTCGTGAGCCTGATCGGCACGCTCTTCGCCGGGCCCGTCTTCCATCTGGTCGACCAGGGGCTCGGCGGTGTGTGGGCGATGTCCTGGCTGTACGCGGCGGGCATCCTGCTCGTCGGCGTCGGCCTCCACACCTTCCTGCGCCGCTGGACCACGCTCGGCGTGATGGTGCTCTTCGTGATGCTCAACTTCACCAGCTCCGGCGGCATCTACCGGCCCGAGCTCCAGCCCGGCTTCTTCGGCTCGCTGCACGCCTTCTGGAACGGCGCGGGCTTCGTCGAGGGAGTGCGCGGCCATGTGTACTTCGGCGGCCACGCGCTCGGCGGGCACGTCCTCGTCCTCGCTCTCTGGTTGCTCGCGGGAGCCGCCCTCGTCGTCGCCGCCGGGATCACCGAGGCCAGGCGGGCACGGGTGGCCGGGCCGGGGTCCGGAGTGGCCGGGACGGCGCCCGGGGCGGCCGGGCCGGGGGCCGGTGCCGAGGCGCGCGCCGAGACGCGCGCCGAGGAGGAGATGGAGGAGGAGATCGAGGAGGCGGTCGCGGTCTGAGGCTCCCGTGGTCTGGGGCTCTCGCGCCCGGGCGGCCGAGGGGTCGCCGGTTGTCCACAGGTGTCTGTCCACAGGTGCCTGTCCACAGGGGGAGACGGCTGTTCGGCCGCGGCGGTACGGTCAGGCCGGATGATGTTGGATGTTCGCATCGGGGGAGGGCGTGCCATGGACGAGATCCGGGCCGAGGTGTCGGGACAACGTGGGACGGACGGAGAGCCGGACACCGTGCGCGTGCCGCACGTGCCGGGGTTCGCGCGCCGCGCCGCCATAGGGGAGAACTCCGACAGCTCCCCCAAGGAGCGGGGCAAGGAACTGCGCGAGCGGGTCCCGCGCTCCGAGCACCGGCGGTCGGCTCTCGCCGCCGACCGGCCCGACGCCGTGCGGGCCGTGGAGGAGTCGAACCGCGACCGCGTCCCCGAGCTCGCGCCGATGCGGGTCGGCAGGATGGCGGCGAGCCCCTTCGCCTTCCTGCGCGGATCGGCCGGGCTGATGGCCCAGGACCTCGCCGAAACCCCCGTCACCGGGATCGCGGCCCAGCTGTGCGGCGACGCGCACGCCGCCAACTTCGGGCTCTACGGGGACGCCCGCGGCCGGCTCGTCATGGACCTCAACGACTTCGACGAGACCGTCGTCGGCCCCTGGGAGTGGGACCTCAAGCGGCTCGCCACCTCCCTGGTCCTCGCCGGCCGGGAGGTGGGCGCGAGCGAGGAGATGTGCCGGGCCGCCGCCTTCGACACCGTCGGCGCCTACCGGCGCACCATGCGGCTGCTCGCCCGGCTCCCCGCCCTCGACGCCTGGAACGCCATCGCGGACGAGGAACTCGTCTCGCACACCGACGCCCGTGACCTCCTCGGCACCCTGGAGCGGGTCTCCGCAAAGGCCCGCAACAACACCAGCGCCCGGTTCGCGGCCCGGTCGACCGAGGCCGTCCCCGAGGCCGAGGGCGGCGGCCGCAGGTTCGTGGACGCTCCCCCGGTGCTGCGCAGGGTCCCCGACGCCGAGGCGGCCGCCGTCGCCGGCTCCCTCGGCCCCTACCTGGAGACCGTGTCCGAGGACCGGCTCCCGCTCCTCGCGCGGTACGCCGTCCACGACGTGGCCTTCCGGGTGGTCGGCACCGGCAGCGTCGGCACCCGTTCCTATGTCGTGTTGCTCCACGACCACCGGGGCGAGCCGCTGGTCCTCCAGGTGAAGGAGGCCCGGCCGTCCGCGCTGCTGCCCCACCTGCCGGCCGCCGGCTTCACCGTGTCGGATCCCGGCCACGAGGGGCGACGGGTGGTGCTCGGGCAGAAGCGGATGCAGGTCGTCAGCGACATCCTGCTCGGCTGGACCACGGTGGAGGGGCGCCCCTTCCAGGTGCGCCAGTTCCGCAACCGCAAGGGCAGCGTCGATCCCGCCGCGCTCACGGTGGCCCAGGTCGACGACTACGGCCGGATGACCGGGGCCCTGCTCGCGCGCGCCCACGCCCACAGCGCCGATCCGCGACTGATAGCCGGGTACTGCGGCAAGAACGAGGAGTTCGACGAGGCCGTCGCCGCCTTCGCCGTCTCGTACGCGGACCGCACCACCGCCGACCACGCCGATCTGCTCGCCGCCGTCCGCTCCGGCCGGATCGCGGCCGAGCTGGGCGTCTGACCTCCTGCGGCGGGGCCGGTGCACCGGCCCCGTACGCTTGGAGGGTGACGAGCCGGAGCGAGGACAGCGACGTGGACCAGGGCCAGGACGGCGTCGAGGACGTGGCCACGACCGGTGCGCCCGACGGGACGCCGGAGCCGCAGGGTGACGAGCGCCCCGAGGCACGGCTGGAGCGGGCCGTGCGGGTGGCGGAGCAGGCCCTCATCGAGTTCGAGATCGCCGTCGAGACCTTCCGCGTCGAGGTGGACAACTTCTCGCGGCTGCACCACCAGAAGCTCGGCCCGATGTACGCGCGGCTCGACGAGCTCGACGCCCGGATCGCCGAGGCGAGGGCGGCGCGCACCGGGGACCCGGAGGATCTGCGGCGGGCGCAGGAGGCGCGTGCGGCGGTCATGCCGATGCCCGGGGTGGACGAGCTGTTCCACGACTGGATCGACTCCGACGGCCTCTCCTCCGAGGCCGAGGCCATGCTGACCGGCCGGCCGGTGCAGCCGCCGAAGCGGGTCCGCCCCGGCGAGGAGGCCCGCAGGCTCTACCGGGAGCTGGCCCGTAAGGCCCACCCCGACCTGGCCCGCGAGGAGGACGAGCGGAAGCGGCGCGAGGAGTTCATCACGCGGGTGAACGCCGCCTACGCCCGAGGTGACGAGGCGCTGCTCCGTGAGCTCTCCGCGGAGTGGGAGGCCGGCCCCGCGCCGGCCGAGGAGCGGCTCAGCGAGAGCGAGGAGCTGTACGCGCGCCTGGAGTGGCTGGCCGAGCGTAAGGACATGCTGTCGGCGCTGGCGCGCGAGCTGGAGGAGAGCGCGATCGGCGCGATGCTGCGGATGGCGCCCGACGACCCGGACCGGCTCCTGGAGGAGATCGCCGAGCAGCTGCTCGCGCAGGTCTCCGAGCGGGAGAACGAGCTGGCCGAGCTGGTGCAGTAGGTTTTTCCGTGCGTCCGAGACCTCGGGCGGAACTGACGAGAGAAGGCCGGTCCCATGAATTTCTCCCCGCTGCCCTCGGTGGACGCGGCCGCCGTGCCGGCCGATGCCCTGGTGCTGGACGTCAGGGAGGACGACGAGTGGGCGGCCGGTCACGTCGAGGGCGCGGTGCACGTGCCGATGAGCGACTTCGTGGCCCGCTTCGGTGAGGTGACGGAGGCCGTGGCCGAGCACGGGCGCGCGTATGTGATGTGCCGCGTCGGCGGCCGGTCGGCGCAGGTCACGCAGTACCTGGTGCAGCAGGGCTTCGACGCGGTGAACATCGAGGGCGGGATGCTCGCCTGGGACGGCGCCGGGCGCCCGATGGTCACGGGGAACGACAGCCCGGCCTTCGTCCTCTGACGCGTAGCGGCTAGCCGAGGGGGTGGGCGGCCAACAGGTCGCCCAGGGCCTCCTCGTGGGCCGCCGCGGGGCCGAGGGACAGCTCCAGGTGCTTGGCCCAGGCGTGGTACCGGTGCAGGGGGTAGTCGGTGTCGGCGCCGAAGCCTCCGTGCAGGTGCTGAGCGGTCTGCACCACGCGCCGTACCCCTTCGGAGGCCCAGATCTTCGCGACGGCGATGTCCCCCGCGGCGGGGAGCGCCCCTTCGGCTCCGCTCGCCAGACGCCAGGCGGCCTGCCAGAGGGTGGCCTCCATGGCGCGCAGGTCGATGTAGCGGTCGGCGGTCTGGACTGCGACGGCCTGGAAGGTGGCCACGGGGTGGCCGAACTGTTCGCGCTTCCCGGTGTACTGGCTCGTCATGGTGAGGACGGCCTCGCCGAGGCCGAGGGCGAGTGCGCAGGTTCCGGTGGTGAGGAGTTGGCGCAGCCACTCCCAGGCGCCCTCGGCGTCGATGACGTCGGCGTCGTCGAGGCGCACGGAGTCGAGCGTCAGCTCGGCGAGGAGTTCGCCGCTGGTGGAGTACTGCGCGGTGAGGGCGAGGCCCTCGTGCGTGCGGGGCAGCAGCGCGAGGACAGTGTTCCCCTCGGGGGTGTGCGCCGGTACGGCGACGAGGTCGGCGCCGTGGGCCCAGGGGACGGCGGTCTGCAGGCCGTCGAGGATCCAGTCGGTGCCGTCGCGACGCGCGGTGACGGCGCGCTCCGCGGGGTCGTGGCCGGTGCGCCCCTGGGAGGCGGCGGTGAGGACGAGTTCGCCGCGGGCCACCCGGGGGAGCAGGTCGGCGGCCTTCTCCCGGGGCGCGTACCGCTCGACGGTCATCGCGACGGCGCCGGTCTCCAGGAGGGGGACGCGGGCGAGGACGCGGGCCGACTCGCGCAGGACGAGGCAGAGGGCGACGGGGTCGAGTCCACCGCCGCCGTGCTCGGGGGAGATGACGAGGCTCAGCAGGTCGGCGGCGGCGAGACGGGACCAGAGCGGTCGGTCGAGGTCCTCGGAGACGGCGCCCGGTGTGAGGGCGGGGCTCGGTACCGCGTCGGGCGCGACGCCCGAGAAGACCGCTGTGGCCGCCTCGACGGCCGCCTGCTGCTCTTCGGTGAAGGTGAAGTCCACTGCCCTGCCCTCCCGTTGTGCCCGCTCGTCCTGACGGTTCGTCAAGATAGAACAGGTTCTAGTGGAAGGGAATGGCGGCGCCGGACTCCGTCAGCGGTCGAAGTCCAGCTCCACGTCCGGAGTGACCGGATGGGACTGACAGGCCAGGACGTATCCGGCTTCGGTCTCCTCCGGTTCCAGCGCGAAGTTCCGGTCCATCCGCACCTCTCCGCCGACGAGGAAGGCACGGCAGGTGCCGCACACCCCGCCCTTGCAGGCGTACGGGGCGTCCGCTCGGGAGCGGAGCACCGTGTCGAGGAGCGTCTCGCCGCGGTCCACCGGCCAGGTGCCGGAGCGGCCGTGCAGGGTCGCGGTCAGCGTGGCCTGGGCCGGGGCGTCGGCCGCCGGGGCGGGCGCGGGCGCCGAACCGTCGTCGACATGGAAGATCTCCTGGTGGATCCGGCCCCGGTCGACCCCGAGACCGCGCAGCGCCCGCTCGGCGCCCTGCACCAGTCCGAACGGGCCGCAGAGGAACCAGCCGTCGATCGCGCCGACCGGCAGCAGCGAGGGCAGCAGCTCGGCGAGCCGCTCGCGGTCGAGACGGCCGGACGGCAGCCCCGCCTGCTGCTCCTCCCGGGAGAGCACGGTGACCAGCTGGAAGCGGTCCGGGTAGCGGTCCTTCAGGTCGGCGACCTCGTCGAGGAACATCGTGGACGAGGCGGTCCGATCGCTCCGGATCAGGCAGAACCGCGCCTCGGGCTCCCGGGCCAGCAGGGTGGCCGCGATCGACAGGACCGGGGTGATGCCGCTGCCGCCGACGACGGCCGCGAAGTGACCGGGGCGCGGGGCGAGCGAGAAGCGGCCCATGGGTTCCATGACCTCGACGAGGTCACCGACGGCCAGCTCTTTGAGCGCGTACGTCGAGAACGAGCCGCCGTCCACGAGCCGGATGCCGACGCGCAGCACGGGGGGCTCGCCGGCCGGGGACGCGGGGGCGCAGATCGAGTACGTACGCCGGATCTCCTCCCCCTGCCCACCCGTGCGACGCAGCGCGAGGTGCTGCCCGGGCAGGTGCCGGTAGGTCTCGTGGAGCTCGGGCGGGACCTCGAAGGTGACGGCCACGGAGTCGTCCGTGAGCCGCTCGACCTCGCCCACCCGGAGCGGATGGAACCCGGCCCGTCCGGAACCTGAGGACGCCATCTACAACTCCTTGAAGTGGTCGAACGGTTCGAGACAGGCGGTGCAGCGGCGCAGCGCCTTGCACGCGGTCGAGGAGAAACGGCTCAGGAGCTCGGTGTCGGTGGAGCCGCAGTGGGGGCAGCGGATCGCCAGGGTCAGCGCCACCGGGCCGCCGGCCGGGCCCTGGGGGCGTGGCGGGGCGACGCCGAACTCGGCGAGCTTGCGCCGCCCTTCCTCGCTGATGTCGTCGGTGGACCACGCGGGGGCGAGGACCGTGACGACGGAGACCTCCGGCACCCCGTGGTCGTGGAGCGCGCGCTCGATGTCCGAGGACATGGCCTCGACCGCGGGGCAGCCCGTGTACGTCGGGGTGAGCGAGACCTCGACCCGACCGGGGCCGGTCACGTGGACGCCGCGCAGGACGCCGAGTTCCGCCAGGGTGAGGACGGGCAGCTCGGGGTCTAGGACGGCGCCGGCGATCCGGCTCAGTTCCTCTTCGAGCGCCGTCATGATCACCATGACGCGCCCGGGTGGCTGCGGTGCAGGTGCTGCATCTCGGCGAGCATCCGTCCGAAGGACTCGGTGTGCAGCCCCTGCCGGCCGGCCCCGGCGGCCCAGGCGCCGGTGCGCGGCCCCTCGGGCACGGTGAGCGTGGCCCGGTCGAGGACATCGGTCACCGAGGCCAGCCAGGCGCTCTCCATGGCCGCGTGGTCCACGTCGAGCCCCTCGACGGGCTGGAACAGCTCGCCCGTGTACCGCCACAGGGCGTCGCAGGCGCGCCGCATCCGCTCGTGGCTCTCGTCGGTGCCGTCGCCGAGGCGCAGGGTCCACTGCTCGGCGTGGTCCTGGTGGTAGGCCACCTCCTTCACGGCCTTCGCCGCGAGACCGGCGAAGGGGCCGCCGCCGGAGGCCAGCTGCCCGTACAGGAGGCGCTGGTAGGTGGAGAAGTAGAGCTGCCGGGCGATGGTGTGGGCGAAGTCGCCGTTCGGCTGCTCGACCAGTTGCGTGTTCCGGAAGGAGCGCTCCTCGCGGAGGTACGCCAGTTCGTCCTCGTCGCCGACGAGGGAGAGCAGGACGCGGGCTTGGCCGAGGAGGTCGAGCGCGATGTTGGCCAGGGCCACCTCCTCCTCCAGGACGGGGGCGGAGCCCGCCCACTCCCCCAGTCGGTGGGAGAGGACGAGGGCGTCGTCGCCGAGGGCGAGCGCGGCTCCGGCGATCGTGGAGACCTCGCTCGTGCGGGGGGTGCTCGTACTCGTGTCGGGGGTGCTCACAGGTGCTTCACCCCCTCCGGGATCTCGTAGAACGTCGGGTGGCGGTAGGGCTTGTCCGCGGCCGGCTCGAAGAAGGGGTCCTTCTCGTCGGGCGAGGAGGCGGTGATCTCCGTGGAGGGGACGACCCAGATCGACACGCCCTCGCTCCTGCGGGTGTAGAGGTCACGGGCGTTGCGCAGGGCCATCTCCGCGTCGGGCGCGTGGAGACTGCCCGCGTGGGTGTGGGACAGCCCGCGGCGGGAGCGCACGAACACCTCCCACAGGGGCCAACCGTCGCTCGTCATGCCTGTGCCTCCCCGTGCCTGCCGGTGCTCTTGTGCTTCTCCGCGTGGGCCGCCGCCGCTTCCCTGACCCAAGCGCCGTCCTCGTGGGCCTGGCGCCGCCTGCTCAGCCGCTGGTCGTTGCAGGGGCCGTTCCCCTTGAGGACGTCCCAGAACTCGGCCCAGTCGATCGCGCCGAAGTCGTAGTGCCCGCGCTCCTCGTTCCACCGGAGGTCGGGGTCGGGGAGGGTGAGTCCGAGCGCCTCGGCCTGCGGCACGGCGATGTCGACGAAGCGCTGCCGCAGCTCGTCGTTGGTGTGGCGCTTGATCTTCCAGGCCATCGCCTGGGCGGTGTGGGTCGACTCGTCGTCCGGCGGGCCGAACATCATCAGCGAGGGCCACCACCAGCGGTCCACCGCGTCCTGCGCCATGGCGTGCTGGGCCTCTGTGCCGTTCGACAGGGCGAGCAGCGCCTCGTACCCCTGGCGCTGGTGGAAGGACTCCTCCTTGCAGACCCGGACCATCGCCCGGGCGTACGGCCCGTAGGAGCAGCGGCAGAGCGGGACCTGGTTGGTGATCGCGGCCCCGTCCACCAGCCAGCCGATGGCGCCGACGTCGGCCCAGGTCAGCGTGGGGTAGTTGAAGATCGAGGAGTACTTCTGGCGGCCCGAGTGGAGCTTGTCGAGCAGCTCGTCGCGGCTGGTGCCGAGGGTCTCCGCCGCGCTGTACAGGTACAGGCCGTGGCCGGCCTCGTCCTGCACCTTGGCCATCAGGATCGCCTTGCGCCGCAGCGAGGGCGCGCGGGTGATCCAGTTCGCCTCCGGCTGCATGCCGATGATCTCGGAGTGGGCGTGCTGCGCGATCTGCCGGACGAGCGAGGCACGGTAGGCCTCGGGCATCCAGTCGCGCGGCTCGATCCGCTCGTCGGCGGACACGGCGGCGTCGAACACGGCCTCGTAGGCGGCCTGCTCCGCCGCCACGGCCGTGTCCGACACGCCGGGCACGCCCGTGGTCTCTGTCGTCCCTGCCGTCACTGCGGTCATCGGACCCCCTACCGACCGATCGTTCGGTTGAATGACTTCAATGGTGAGTCGGCGGCCCGTATGGTGTCAACCCTGTGGATAACCGAGGTGGGCCGATCGGGATCGGGGCGGGATGGACGCGTACGTCGAAAAGGACGCGGCTGAGGTGAACGACGACCGTTCGGAAGCCCGGGCGGACCCCCCGACGGAGCCCTCGACGGACCCCTCGACGGAGCCCGTGACGGACCCCCCGACGGACTCCCGGACCGCCGCTCCGGAGGCCTCGCCCGCGGACGGGCGGGCGGCCACCGGGATCATGGCCCTGTCGCTTCCCTACCAGGTCGTCCTCGCCGTGGCGCTCGCCGTCGCCACGGTCTTCACCTGTGTCCACCTCGCGATGGTGTTCCTGCACGTGGCGCCGTCCAACACCGTGACCAAGCGGCACGGCCAGGCCGTCGACGACTGGATCTACCCCGAGTTCGAACAGAACTGGAAGCTCTTCGCGCCCAACCCGCTCCAGCAGAACACCGCCGTCGAGGTCCGCGCCGAGGTCACCGCCGACGACGGCGCCCGCCGCACCACCGGCTGGATCAACCTCACGGCCCAGGACATCGAGGCGATCCGCCACAACCCGATGCCCAGCCACGCCCAGCAGAACGAGCTCCGCCGGGCCATCGACTTCTACCTGAACTCGCACTCCGACGACCACACCCCCAACGGGATGCGCGGCCGCCTCTCGGAGGAGTACATGCGCCGGATCGCGATGCTCCGCCTCGACGCCCTCCCCGTCCTCCGGGGCCCCGACGGACAGGCCCTCACCGGTGACGTGCGGCGCGTCCAGCTCCGCACCGTCACCCGGCCCGTGCCCCCTCCCCGGTGGTCCACCGAGAAGAGCGACACCGCCCCCTCCTACCGCGACCTCCCGTGGTGGCGGGTCACCGACGCCGACCGGCCCGCCGGAGCCGACCGCAGCCGCACGGAGGCGGGCCGATGAGCACTCCCACCCCCACCCCCGGCTCCCCCACGCGCGCGCCCGCCCGTGAGCCCTTCGAACGTCGGCTCGCCCGCGCGCTCCAGACCGTCACGGGCCGCTCCCTCGGGCCGTACCAGACCGCGATCGTGCGGATCGGCTTCTCGCTGACCTGGCTGGTCTTCCTGCTGCGCGAGTTGCCGCACCGGCACGAGCTGTACGGCCCCGACGGCCCCTGGTCCTGGGAGATGGCCCAGCGGCTGATCGCCGACAACCGGGCCTTCACCGTGCTCATGTGGTCGGACGGCCGGCTCTGGTTCGAGCTCGTCTACGGGCTCGCGGTGCTCTCCGCCGCACTGCTCCTGGTGGGGTGGCGCACCCGGGCCGTGTCGGTGGTCTTCATGGTCGGGGTGCTCTCGCTGCAGAACCGCTCCGTCTTCGTGGGCGACGGTGGCGACAACGTCCTCCACCTCGCCGCGATCTACCTCGTCCTGACCCGCTGCGCCCAGGTCTGGTCCCTCGACGCCCGCCGGGCGGCCCGCGAGGCCCGCGCCGCCCGGGCCGGGGAGCCGCGGCGCGACGATCGCGTCGGCCCGCTCCTGTGGACCGTCCTCGGCGGCTTCCTCCTCGCCACGACCTGGTTCAGCGAGGTCACCGGCGAGTGGTGGCTTCCGGTGCTGCTGTGGGTCCTGTGGCTGGGGAACGGCCTGTGGTGGGTGGTCTGCCGGTACGCCTCCGAGGAACCGCGCACCCTGCTCGACGCCCTCGCCCATCTCGCGCACAACGCCGCCCTCGTCGTGATCATGGCGGAGGTCTGCCTGATCTACGCCACGGCCGGCTGGTACAAGATCCAGGGCTCGCGCTGGCAGGACGGCACCGCGCTGTTCTACCCGCTCAACCTGGACTACTTCACACCCTGGCCGGCCCTGTCCGAGCTGCTCGGGGCCAGCGGTGTGATGGTGCTGCTGCTGACCTACGGCACGGTGATCGTGCAGGTCGCCTTCCCCTTCACGCTCTTCCACCGCAAGGTCAAGAACGTCCTGCTCGTCGTGATGATGCTGGAGCACGCCGGCATCGCCGTGCTGCTCGGCCTGCCGGTCTTCTCGCTCGCGATGATCTCCGCCGACGCCGTGTTCCTGCCCACGCCCTTCCTCGTGGCGCTCGGCGCGTGGGTGGTGCGCGGCCGGGACCGGCTGCTGCGGCGGACGCCCGTCGAGAAGCTGCCCGAGCAGCGCCGTACGGGCGAGGAGCACGGCCCCCGTACCCTCGTCGGGTGAGCACCACCGAAGAGAAGCCCGGAGCCGGGGCGGCAGCCCGGGCCGCGGCCGAGGACGCCGAGCCGACCCAGTACGACGAGGGCTTCGGCCCCGAGATCGGCGTCGGTCCGCACCCGGAGCCGTGGCCCGAGGGCGAGCGGTACGACCCCGCGCTGCTCGCCGACGGCGACCGGCGCAACGTCGTGGACCGCTACCGGTACTGGACGCGGGAAGCGGTCGTCGCCGACCTGGACACCCGGCGCCACGACTTCCACGTGGCCGTGGAGAACTGGGGCCACGACTTCAACATCGGCTCGGTGGTGCGGACCGCCAACGCCTTCCTGGCCAAGGAGGTCCACATCGTGGGCCGCCGGCGCTGGAACCGGCGCGGCGCCATGGTCACCGACCGCTACCAGCACGTCCGGCACCACCCGGACACCGAGTCGCTGACCTCGTGGGCGGCGGCCGAGGGCATCCCCGTCATCGGTATCGACAACCTGCCGGGCGCCGTGCCGCTGGAGCGGACCGTGCTGCCCCGCCGCTGTGTGCTGCTCTTCGGGCAGGAGGGGCCGGGACTCACCGAGGAGGCCCGCGCCCACGTGGAGATGGTCTGCTCCATCGCCCAGTTCGGCTCGACCCGGTCGATCAACGCGGGGGCGGCCGCCGCCATCGCCATGCACGCGTGGGTGCAGCGGTACGCGGAGATCGAGAGCCCGCGAGGGGGCGTGGAGGCCCCGTAGGGCCCCCACGCGCGCGTGGATCAGGCCTGGCGGCGGACCTCCACCACCCGGAACCGGTTGGAGACGAAGGCCCCGTCGCACAGGGCCGCGTTCGCCGCCGGGTTGCCGCCGGAGCCGTGGAAGTCGGAGAACGCGGCGGTCTGGTTCACGTACACCCCGCCCGTGAGATTCAGCGAGAGCTGGGCCGACTCCTCCAGGCAGACCTCCTCGACCGCGCGCTCGGTCTCCGCCGAGGTCGTGTAGGCCCCGACCGTCATCGCGCCCTTCTCCCGGACCGTGCGGCGCAGCAGCTCCAGGGCGTCCTCGGTGGAGTCCACCGAGACGGCGAAGGAGACCGGGCCGAAGCACTCCGAGAAGTAGGCGGCGTCCGCGTCGGGCTTGGAGCCGTCCAGCTTCACGATGACCGGGGTACGGACCACGGCGTCCGGGTACTCCGGGTTCACCACCTCACGGGAGGCGAGCGCCACCTCGCCGAGGCCCGCGGCGGCCTCCAGGCGCGCCTTCACGTCCGGGTTGACCAGGGCGCCCAGCAGACCGTTCGCCCGGGCGTCGTCGCCCAGCAGACCGCCGACCGCGGCCGCGAGGTCGGCGACCACCTCGTCGTAGGACCGGGGGCCCTGGTCGGTGGTGATGCCGTCGCGGGGGATCAGCAGGTTCTGCGGGGTGGTGCACATCTGGCCGCTGTACAGGGACAGCGAGAAGGCCAGGTTGGCGAGCATCCCCTTGTAGTCGTCGGTGGAGTCGACCACGACCGTGTTGACCCCGGCCTTCTCGGTGTAGACCTGCGCCTGACGCGCGTTGGTCTCCAGCCAGTCGCCGAAGGCGGTGGAGCCGGTGTAGTCGATGATGCGGATCTCGGGGCGCACGGCCAGGGTCTTGGCGATGCCCTCGCCCGGCCGCTCGACGGCGAGCGCGACCAGGTTCGGGTCGAAGCCGGCCTCGGCGAGCACCTCACGGGCGACGCGGACGGTGAGCGCGAGCGGGAGCACCGCGCGCGGGTGCGGCTTGACCAGGACCGGGTTGCCGGTGGCGAGGGAGGCGAACAGGCCCGGGTAGCCGTTCCACGTGGGGAAGGTGTTGCAGCCGATGACCAGGGCGACGCCGCGGCCGACCGGGGTGAACTCCTTGCTCAGCTCCAGCGGGTCGCGCTTGCCCTGGGGCTTGGACCACTCGGCGCGTCCGGCGGGGGTACGGGTCTGCTCCGCGTACGCGTACGCCACGGCTTCGAGACCGCGGTCCTGGGCGTGCGGGCCGCCGGCCTGGAACGCCATCATGAACGCCTGTCCGCTGGTGTGCATGACGGCGTGGGCGAACTCGTGGGTGCGGGCGGAGATCCGGGCGAGGATCTCCAGGCAGACCAGGGCGCGGGTCTCGGCCCCGGCGTCGCGCCACGCGCCCGTGCCCGCGCGCATCGCGGGGAGCAGGACGTCGATGTCGGCGTGCGGGTACTCGATGCCGAGCGACGGGCCGTACGGCGAGGTCTCGGCTCCGGTCCAACCGTCCGTGCCGGGCTGGTCGAGCTCGAACCGGGTGTTCAGCAGGGCCTGGTGGGCGGCGAGGCCGGCCGCCGCGTCGAGCGAGCCGTCCGCTCCGTACGCCTTCGGGTGCTCGGGGTACGGCGACCAGTAGGCACGGGTCCGGATGGTGGCGAGCGCCTGGTCGAGTGTGGACCGGTGCTTCTCGGCCAGACGGTCGGTGGTCAGCTGGGCGGTGGCCATCGATGGACCAACTCCTCGTCGAGCTGGGCAGGGAGACGCGTACGGAGTTAGAGTAACCGAACGATCGGTCGGGACAAGGGGGGTCCGTCGATCCTGTGGAAAACCCATCGGGGAGGATCACTCCTATGAGCGCCAACGTGACCGTCAGGGGGAGCGACGACGTGACCGCCAGTGAGCCTGCCGCCGCCGGGAAGACCGGGAAGACCGGGAAGCCGGGGAGGACCGAGGGCATCGGGGAGCCGGGGAAGGCCTCGGCGATCGGGGCCGTCGCCGAGACCGGGAACACCGCGGCGGCCGGAGCCGAGGAGTTCCGGGGAGCCGTCGGGCGGGACCGGACCGTCGCCGTCGTCGGCACGGGCACCATGGGCCAGGGGATCGCCCAGGTCGCCCTGGTCGCCGGTCACCCCGTCCGCCTCTACGACAGCGCCCCCGGCCGGGCCGAGGAGGCCGTGGCCGCGCTCACCGCCCGCCTCGACCGGCTCGTCGAGAAGGGCCGCCTGGACGCCACCGCGCGCGAGGCGGCCGTCGGACGGCTGCACGCGGCCCGGGAGCTCGACGAACTCGCGGACGCGGCGCTCGTCGTCGAGGCGATCGTCGAGCTGCTGCCCGTCAAGCAGCGGCTCTTCGCCGACCTGGAGAAGGTCGTCGGCGACGAGGCCGTTCTCGCCACCAACACCTCCTCCCTCTCCGTCACCGCCATCGCGGGAGGCCTCCGGCTGCCCGGCCGGTTCGTCGGACTGCACTTCTTCAACCCGGCGCCGCTGCTCCCGCTCGTCGAGGTCGTCAGCGGCTTCGCCACCGAGCCGGACGTCGCCACGCGCGCGTACGAGACGGTGAAGGGCTGGGGCAAGACGCCGGTGCGCTGCGCCGACACCCCCGGCTTCATCGTGAACCGGGTCGCCCGCCCCTTCTACGCGGAGGCGCTGCGGGTGTACGAGGAGGGCGCGGCCGACCCGGCCACCATCGACGCCGCCCTGCGCGAGTGCGGCGGCTTCCGCATGGGCCCGTTCGAGCTGACCGACCTCATCGGCCAGGACGTGAACGAGGCCGTCACCCGCTCCGTCTGGGACTCCTTCCACCAGGACCCCAAGTTCACCCCCTCGCTCGCACAGCGGCGGCTCGTGGAGTCGGGGCGGCTCGGCCGCAAGACGGGCCAGGGCTGGTTCTCGTACGCGGAGGGGGCCGAGCGGCCCGCACCGCACACGGCGCCGCCCGCGAAGGCGCCCGAGCGGATCGTCGTACGGGGCGACCTCGGGCCGGCGGAGCCCCTCGTGGCGCTCTTCGAGGAGGCCGGGATCACGGTCCGGCGCAAGAAGGGCGACGGCGGGTTCATCAAGCTGCCCGGAGGCGCCGAACTCAACCTGGCGGACGGGCAGACCTCCTTCGAGTACCACAAGGAGGAGATCGTCTACTTCGACCTCGCGCTTGACTACGCGCGCGCGAGCCGGATCGTGCTCTCCACCCGGGAGGGGGCCGCGCCCGAGGTCCTCGCCGAGGCCGTGGGTCTCTTCCAGGCCCTCGGCAAGCAGGTCTCCGTCATCGGCGACGTCCCCGGCATGATCGTCGCCCGGACGGTCGCCATGCTGGCCGACCTCGCGGCCGACGCGGTCGACCGGGGGGTCGCCACCGCCGAGGACGTGGACACGGCGATGCGGCTCGGGGTCAACTATCCGGCGGGCCCGCTGGAGTGGGCCGCGAAGGTGGGGTTCCGGCGTACGTCCGCACTGCTCGGCGAACTGCACGAGCGGTACGCGACCGGGCGGTACGCGCCGAGCGTCGCCCTCGTGCGCCGGGGCTACGCCGAGTACGCGGAGGACGCGTGATGACCACCGTGAAGCGCGACACGTACACCCCCGAGACGCTGCTCTCGGTCGCCGTGCGGGTCTTCAACGAGCGTGGCTACGACGGCACCTCCATGGAGCACCTGTCCAAGGCGGCCGGGATCTCCAAGTCGTCGATCTACCACCACGTGTCCGGCAAGGAGGAGCTGCTCCGGCGGGCGGTCAGCCGGGCCCTCGACGGGCTCTTCGCGATCCTCGACGAACCGGGGGCCGTACGCGGCCGGGCCGTCGAGCGGGTCGAGTACGTCACGCGGCGCACCGTCGAGGTGCTGATCGCGGAGCTGCCGTACGTGACGCTGCTCCTCCGGGTCCGGGGCAACACGTCCACCGAGCGGTGGGCCATGGAGCGGCGGCGGGAGTTCGACCACCGGGTGGCCGAGCTGCTCAAGGCCGCCGCCGAGGAGGGCGACCTGCGGGCCGACGTGGACATCCGGCTCGCGACCCGGCTCCTCTTCGGCATGATCAACTCGCTGGTGGAGTGGTACCGGCCGCACCCCGACGCGACGGCGGAGCGTGAGCAGCTCGCCCAGACCGTCGCCCACCTGGCCTTCGACGGGCTGCGGACGGCCCGCTGAGAGCCCGCTGCGGCCCTTCCCGGCCCATCCGCCGGGGCGGGGCCGCGCGTCGCCGGGACACGCGGACCATCGCGGGACACGCTGGGACCTGGTGACGGGCCGACCGGTCCGGGCCCACGCGCCTGGCCGGTCCGTGCCGGGCGCCCGCCGGTCCAAACCGCGCCGGTCCAAGCCACGCCGGTCCTGTCCGCGCGCCGGCCCCGGCCCGGTCAGCCGCGTGGGTCCGTGTTGAGGTCCGTCTCCTCGAAGACCAGCAGCGTGCGCGTGGAAAGCACCTCCGGGATCGACTGGAGCCGGGTGAGCACCAGCTCGCGCAGCGTCCTGTTGTCCGGCGTGTGCACCAGCAGCAGGACATCGAAATCCCCGCTGACCAGCGCGATGTGCGTGGCGCCCGGAAGCGCCCTGAGCTGCTCGCGGACCGTGCGCCAGGAGTTCTGGACGATCTTGAGCGTGATGTACGCGGAGGCGCCGTGCCCCGCCCGCTCGTGGTTGACCCGGGCGCTGAAGCCGCGGATCACCCCGTCGTCGATGAGCCGGTTGATGCGCGCGTAGGCGTTGGCCCGCGAGACGTGCACCCGTTCGGCCACGGAACGTACCGAGGCGCGACCGTCCGTTTGCAGCAACCGCAGGATGTCGCGGTCGATCGCGTCCAGCGGGCGTGCCGGCAGCGCGCCCGTCGGCGTGCCGATCGGTGCGCTCAGCGCCTCCTCGGGCACCTCGCCGCCGGTCCCGCCGTGGGCGCCGCCCGTGTCGTCGCCCGGAACCCCGTTCCGGTCGACGGCCATTTGTTCATCCGCCATGTCCCCCCGCCTCTCTCCGGTGGACGACCTGCACACATCCCAGGCTGTGGAGAACCGTTTGTCCACAGGCTGGAGGTGCCTGTAGCCAAAATGACTCCACGACCGAACAATCGGTAGGTGAGGCGCGCCACACTCGCGCCACCCGCCTTCGGGTCTTATGCCCGCTCCCACGAGGAGGTGGACTCGTTGCAACAGCGCAGTTCGACAGTCCAAGAGCCGCCCGGTGCCGCTTCCGCCCACCGGCCCACCCCGCCGCCGACGTGGCAGCCGCGGACCGACCCCACCCCGCTGCTGCCCGACACCGAGCCGCTCCGCGTGCTCGGCACGGACGCCGTGGCCGACGCCGATCCCGCCCTGCTGCTCCGGCTCCACGCGGAGCTGGTCCGCGGCCGCCGGTACAACACGCAGGCCACCGCCCTGACCAAGCAGGGCAGGCTCGCGGTGTACCCGTCCTCCACCGGCCAGGAGGCGTGCGAGATCGCCGCCGCGCTGGCCCTGGAGGAGCGCGACTGGCTCTTCCCCTCGTACCGCGACACCCTGGCGGCCGTCGCCCGGGGCCTCGACCCCGTCCAGGCCCTGACCCTGCTGCGCGGCGACTGGCACACCGGGTACGACCCGCACGAGCACCGCGTCGCGCCGCTATGCACCCCCCTGGCCACCCAGCTCCCGCACGCCGTGGGCCTCGCCCACGCCGCCCGGCTCAAGGGTGACGACGTGGTCGCCCTCGCCATGGTCGGCGACGGCGGCACCAGCGAGGGCGACTTCCACGAGGCGCTGAACTTCGCGGCCGTCTGGCAGGCCCCGGTGGTCTTCCTCGTGCAGAACAACGGCTTCGCGATCTCCGTACCGCTCGCCAAGCAGACCGCCGCCCCCTCCCTCGCCCACAAGGCCGTCGGATACGGGATGCCCGGCCGGCTCGTCGACGGCAACGACGCGGTCGCCGTCCACCAGGTGCTGACCGAGGCCGTGGCCCGCGCCCGGCGCGGCGGCGGCCCCACCCTCGTCGAGGCCGTCACCTACCGCATCGACGCCCACACCAACGCGGACGACGCCACCCGCTACCGCGCGGCCGGCGAGGTCGAGACCTGGCGGGCGCACGACCCGATCCTCATCCTCGAACGGGAGCTGACGGCACGCGGCCTGCTCGACGAGGACGGCAGGCGCGCCGCGACGGAGGCCGCCGAGACGATGGCCGCGGACCTGCGCGAACGGATGAACGCCGACCCGGTGCTCGACCCGATGGAGCTCTTCGCCCACGTGTACGCGGAGCAGACCACACAGCTGCGCGAGCAGGCGGCGCAGCTGCGCGCCGAGCTCGAGGCCGAGGGCGAGGGTGAGGCGTGATGACGACCGCGACGACCGGGCCGACGGCCGGGAGCGCACGGGCCGGCGGGAAGGCCAAGCCCGCCACGATGGCGCAGGCGCTCCAGCGCGCCATGCGCGACGCGATGGCCGAGGACCCGACCGTCCATGTGATGGGCGAGGACGTCGGCGCGCTCGGCGGGGTCTTCCGGGTCACCGACGGGCTCGTCAAGGAGTTCGGCGAGGACCGCGTCACGGACACCCCGCTGGCCGAGGCCGGCATCCTCGGCGCGGCCGTCGGCATGGCCATGTACGGGCTGCGGCCGGTCGTCGAGATGCAGTTCGACGCGTTCGCCTACCCGGCGTTCGAGCAGCTGCTCTCGCACGTGGCGAAGATGCGGAACCGGACCCGCGGCGCCATGCCGATGCCGATCGTCATCCGTGTGCCGTACGGCGGCGGGATCGGCGGCGTCGAGCACCACAGCGACTCCTCCGAGGCCTACTACACGGCCACCCCCGGGCTCCAGGTGGTCACCCCGGCCACCGTCGAGGACGCCTACGGGCTGCTGCGCGCGGCCATCGCCTCCGACGACCCGGTGGTCTTCCTGGAGCCCAAGCGGCTCTACTGGTCCAAGTCCGACTGGTCTCCCGAGGCGCCCGCGCCCGTGGAGCCGATCGGCAAGGCCGTCGTCCGGCGGCCCGGCACCGGGGCCACCCTGATCACCTACGGTCCCTCGGTGCCGGTCTGTCTGGAGGCGGCGGAGGCCGCGCAGGCGGAGGGCTGGGACCTGGAGGTCGTCGACCTGCGCTCGCTCGTGCCGTTCGACGACGAGACCGTCTGCGCCTCGGTGCGGCGCACCGGCCGCGCGGTCGTGGTCCACGAGTCGACCGGCTTCGGCGGACCCGGCGCCGAGATCGCCGCGCGCGTCACCGAGCGCTGCTTCCACCACCTGGAGGCTCCGGTGCTGCGGGTCACGGGCTTCGACATCCCGTACCCGCCGCCGATGCTGGAGCGGCACCATCTGCCGGGCGTGGACCGGGTCCTGGACGCGGTGGCGCGGCTGCAGTGGGAGGCGGGGAGCTGATGGCCCAGGTGCTGGAGTTCAAGCTGCCCGACCTCGGTGAGGGACTCACCGAGGCGGAGATCGTCCGCTGGCTGGTCAGCGTCGGTGACGTCGTCGCCGTCGACCAGCCTGTCGTCGAGGTCGAGACGGCCAAGGCGATGGTCGAGGTGCCCTGCCCGTACGGCGGTGTCGTCACCGCGCGGTACGGCGAGGAGGGCACCGAACTGCCCGTCGGCGCGCCGCTCCTGACGGTCGCGGTGGGCGGTACGGGGACGGAAGGGGCTTCGGCTCCGACCGCGGCGCAGACCACCGCCCCGGCCCCGTCCGCCGGTTCGGCGGACGCGGCGGTGTCGTCGGAGTACTCGGGCAACGTGCTCGTCGGGTACGGCACGGCGGGGCCCGTCGCCCGCCGCCGCCGGGTCCGGCACGAGAGCCCGGCCACGGCGCGGACGTCCGCGCCGCCCGTCGCCGCGCCCGTCGCCGCTCCGGCTCCTGCTCCGGCGGCGGTTCCCGCTCCGTCCGTCGTGGCCGGTGGTGGGCACGACGGTCCGGTACCGGTCATCTCACCGCTCGTGCGGAAGCTGGCCAGGGACCGGGGGCTCGACCTGCGGGAGGTACGCGGATCGGGGCCCGAGGGGCTGATCCTGCGGGCCGATGTGGAACTGGCCCTCGCGGTCCTGGAGCGGCCGGTCGCCGCGCAGGCGCCCGCACGCGCCGTGGCTCCGGCCGCCTCCGCGCCCGCTCCGGCGGTCGCCGCCTCCTCGGGTGAGCGGGTTCCGCTGCGCGGGGTCCGTGGCGCCGTGGCGGACAAGCTGTCGCGCAGCCGTACCGAGATCCCCGACGCGACCTGCTGGGTCGACGCCGACGCGACCGAGCTGATGGCCGCACGGACGGCGATGAACGCGGCGGGCGGGCCGAAGATCTCGCTGCTCGCGCTCCTCGCCCGGATCTGTGTCCACGCCCTGGCCCGGTTCCCCGAGCTCAACTCCACGGTGGACACCGCCGCCCGGGAGATCGTCCGGCTGCCCTCCGTGCACCTCGGCTTCGCGGCCCAGACCCCGCGCGGCCTGGTCGTTCCCGTCGTCAAGGACGCGGGGACCCGGACGGCCGAGTCGCTGACGGCCGAGTTCGCCCGGCTGACGGAGGCGGCCCGGGAGTCCGCGCTCACCCCTGCCGACCTGACGGGTGGCACGTTCACCCTGAACAACTACGGGGTGTTCGGGGTCGACGGCTCCACGCCGATCATCAACCACCCCGAGGCTGCCATGCTCGGAGTCGGCCGGATCATCCCCAAGCCCTGGGTGCACCAGGGTGAACTGGCCGTCCGTCAGGTGGTGCAGCTCTCGTTCACCTTCGACCACCGCGTCTGCGACGGCGGCACGGCGGGCGGCTTCCTGCGGTACGTGGCGGACTGCGTCGAGCAGCCCGCGGTCCTGCTCCGCACGCTCTGACCACCCCGGTTCGCACGGACCCGCCCCTCGGGCCGTGCGAACCGCCGGTCGGCGCATGTGAACCGGTCGGGGCATGTGCACCGGTGGGGTTAGTGCCGACGGCCGCTCGGGGCGCCAAGCGCCGGCCACCGGCCTCGGGTCGTGGAGTGGCCTGTGGCCGGGGCACGGTGGGCCTGTGGCCGGGGGCACGGTGGGCCTGTTCTCGGGGTGCGGGAGGCTCATCCTCCGGTTGCCTTGAGGTCCGCTCGGCCCGTCCTCGCCGTCTCACCAAGGGAGACGCGCCCGACAGCGGTGGAGGACGGCGGCCCATACTGCTGGTGTGACCACCGCACACGACGCCGTCGTACTCGCCGGAGGAGCCGCCGAGCGCCTAGGCGGTGCCGACAAGCCCGGTGTACGGGTCGGAGGCCGGCCGCTCCTCGACCGCGTCCTCTCGGCCTGCCGCGGCGCGGACCGGACCGTGGTCGTCGGCGATCCCCGCCCGACCAGCCGCCCCGTCCGCTGGACCAGGGAGGACCCACCCGGCGGAGGCCCCCTGGCCGCCCTCGGCGCGGGCGTTCGCGAGACCGGGGCCGACGTCCTGCTCGTCCTCTCCGCCGACCTGCCCTTCCTGGACGAGGACACCGTGCGCAGGCTGCTCGGCGCGCTCGCCGAGGACCCCGCGGCCGAGGCCGCCCTCCTCATCGACGCTGACGGGCGGGACCAGCCGCTCGTCGCCGCGTACCGCGGTGCCCCGCTCCGGCGGGAGCTGGAGCTGATCGCCGAGGAACGCGGCACCCTCGCCGGTGGCCCGCTGCGCGTGCTCACCGGTGCCCTGCGTCTCACCCGGGTCGCCGCGGGGCCCCTCGCCTCCTTCGACTGCGACACCTGGGAGGACATCGCCACGGCCCGGGCCCGCATCAGGGAGCATGGGACCGTGCTGGACGAATGGATCACCGCAGTCAAGGACGAACTGGGCATCGAGCTGGACGTCGACACCGGCGTACTGCTGGATCTGGCCCGTGACGCCGCCCATGGAGTGGCTCGGCCTGCCGCGCCCCTGACCACGTTCCTGGTCGGATACGCGGCGGCGAGCGCGAGTGCCGGGGGCGGTGGACCGGAGGCGGTCGCCGAGGCCGCCCGCAAGGCCGCCGCGCTGGCGCAGCGCTGGGCCGCCGAGCAGGACGAGGCCGGATGAGTCTGAAGGAGCCCGCCCCGGTGCCCCGGGGAACCGCCACCGACGCGCGCGCCGAACCGCCGCACCGGGCCACCGCCTGGCCCGAGGCGCGGGCCGTCGCGGCTCGCGCCGGGGACTCCGCGCGGGCCGGCCGCGCGCCGCTCGGCGTCCCGCTCGGGAGGGCCCTCGGCCAGGTCCTGGCCGAACCGCTCCTGGCCCTCACCGATCTGCCGCCCTTCGACACCTCCGCCATGGACGGCTGGGCGGTCGTGGGGCCCGGCCCCTGGACCGTACGCGAGGACGGCGCCGTCCTCGCCGGGCACACGGCCGCGGCCGTCCCGGTCGCCGGTGAGGCCGTACGGATCGCCACCGGCGCCCGCGTCCCGTCCGGGACGACCGCCGTGGTCCGCACCGAGCACGCCCGCACCGAGCACGCCCGCACCGAGCCCTTCCGCGCGGAGCCCGCCGGGACGGAGCCCCCGGTCGCCGGGGGCACCCAGCTGTACGCCCTGCGGGACGTGGTGCCGGGGCAGGACATCCGCCCCCGGGGGCAGGAGTGCCGGACCGGTGACGAGCTGCTGCCCGCGGGCACCGTCGTGAGCCCCGCCGTCCTCGGCCTCGCCGCGGCCGCGGGCTACGACGAGCTCCCCGTACCGCCCCGGCCCCGGGTGGAGATCCTGATCCTCGGCGACGAACTGCTGACGGCGGGCCTCCCCCACGACGGGCTCATCCGTGACGCCCTCGGCCCCATGCTGGGCCCCTGGCTGACGGCGCTCGGCGCTGAAGTCCTCGCCACCCGCCGGATCGGTGACGACGCCGAGGAGCTGTACGCGGCCGTCACCGGCTCCACCGCCGACCTCGTCGTCACGACCGGCGGAACCGCCGCCGGGCCCGTGGACCACCTCCACGGGGTCCTCGACAAGGCGGGCGCCACCCTCCTCGTCGACGGGGTGAAGGTCCGGCCCGGCCACCCGATGCTGCTCGCCCGGCTCGGCGCCGAGCCCACCCGCCCGGGCCACGCCCGCCACCTCGTGGGACTCCCGGGCAACCCGCTCGCGGCCGTCTCGGGCCTGCTCACGCTGGTCGAGCCCCTGCTCGCGGCGGTCTCGGCAGCCGGTACCCCCGCCCCGCTCCGCGTACCCGTCCGGGACGAGGTGCACGGGCACCCGTACGACACGCGACTCGTCCCGGTCGTCCGCCGGGGCGACCTGGCCGTACCCCTGCGTTTCACCGGACCGGCCATGCTCCGTGGCATCGCCGCCGCGGACGGCCTGGCCGTCGTCCCGCCCGGCGGCGCGAGCCCCGGCCAAGACCTGGATGTCCTCGACCTTCCCTGGTCGACGGCAGAGGGGGCCGCACCGGCCCAAGGAGCGTGTTTCACGTGAAACTTCCCAGTCGTGACGTGATGGCCCGCCACGCGGACGAGAAACTCTCCGGTCCCCGGGTCGCACTGCCCCGCCGTGAGGTCGAGCGGCCGCTGCGCCAGGTCGGCAAGCGACTCCTCATGGCGCTCGGCGTCCTCCTCGTGACGATCCTCATCGTCTACATCGACCGCGCCGGGTACCACGACAACGCCAACGGGACGCTCGACTTCCTCGACTGCGCCTACTACGCGACCGTGACGCTCTCCACCACCGGCTACGGCGACATCGTCCCGTACAGCGACTCGGCCCGGCTCGCCAACATCCTGCTGGTCACGCCCCTGCGCGTGCTGTTCCTGATCATCCTGGTCGGCACCACTCTCGAGGTCCTCACCGAGCGGACCCGCGAAGAGTTCCGGCTGAACCGCTGGAGGTCCACCTTGCGCGACCACACCGTCATCGTCGGCTTCGGGACGAAGGGCCGGTCCGCGATCCAGACCCTCTGCGCGACCGGGCTGAGCAAGGAACAGATCGTCATCGTCGACCCCTCCACCAAGGTGATCGAGACGGCGAACGCGGACGGGTTCGTCGGCGTCATCGGCGACGCCACCCGCAGTGACGTGCTGCTCCGCGCCGAGGTGCAGCGGGCCCGGCAGATCGTCATCGCGACCCAGCGCGACGACACGGCCGTCCTGGTCACGCTGACCGCCCGCCAGCTCAACCGGGGCGCCAAGATCGTCGCCGCGGTCCGCGAGGAGGAGAACGCGCCGCTGCTCCGCCAGTCCGGCGCCGACGCGGTCATCACCAGCGCCAGCGCCGCCGGGCGTCTGCTCGGCCTCTCCGTGCTGAGCCCCAGCGCCGGCACCGTCATGGAGGACCTGATCCAGCAGGGCTCCGGCCTCGACCTCGTGGAGCGCCCGGTCACCAAGAGCGAGGCCGGGAAGAGCGTGCGGGAGACGGGGGACCTCGTCGTGAGCGTGCTCCGGGGCCATCGCCTGCTCGGGTACGACGACCCCGCCGCCAGCCCGCTCCAGCCCACCGACCGGGTGATCACCATCGTGCGCGCCGCCCCGGTCACCCCGCTCCGCACGCCGCCGCAGGACTGAGCCCGGAAGGCTGGGCCCGGAGCGCGGGCCCGGAGCGCGGCCCCGGAGGACTGAGCCCGGAGCCCCGGGTCCCGGACGGTCGCCGAGCACCGGCCCCGGGCGGCTGCCGGGTTCCGGGCGGTCGCCGGGAGTAGCCTCGCCGCCATGTATGCGATCACGATTCCGGAACCCGGTGGCCCCGAGGCGCTCGTCTGGGCCGAGGTGCCCGATCCCGTACCCGGCGAGGGCGAGGCCCTCGTCGAGGTGGCGGCGAGCGCCGTCAACCGCGCCGATCTGCTCCAGCGCCAGGGCTTCTACGACCCGCCGCCGGGCAGCTCTCCGTACCCCGGACTGGAGTGTTCGGGCCGGATCGCCGCGCTCGGCCCGGGGGTGTCCGGCTGGTCCGTCGGCGACGAGGTGTGCGCGCTGCTCGCGGGCGGCGGCTACGCGGAGAAGGTCGTGGTCCCGGCCGGTCAGCTCCTCCCCGTACCGGAGGGCGTCGACCTGGCCACGGCCGCCGCGCTTCCCGAGGTCGCCTGCACCGTCTGGTCCAACATCTTCATGATCGCGCACCTGAGGCCGGGCGAGACGCTGCTCGTGCACGGGGGCGCGAGCGGGATCGGCACGATGGCGATCCAGCTGGCGAAGGCGGTCGGGGCCCGGGTCGCGGTCACCGCCGGGGGCCCCGAGAAGCTGGCGCGCTGTGCCGAACTCGGCGCCGACATCCTCATCGACTACCGCGAGCAGGACTTCGTCGAGGAACTGCGCAAGGCGACGGACGGAGCGGGTGCGGACGTCATCCTGGACATCGTCGGCGCCAAGTACCTGGAGCGGAACGTGAAGGCGCTGGCCGTGAACGGCCGGCTCGTCGTCATCGGCCTCCAGGGCGGGGTGAAGGGCGAACTGAACCTCGGGGCGCTCCTCGCGAAGCGAGCGGCCGTCATGGCGACCACGCTGCGGTCCCGCCCGGAGCAGGAGAAGGCGGCCATCGTCGCCGCCGTCCGGGAGCACGTCTGGCCGCTGATCGGCGCGGGCACGGTCCGGCCGGTCGTCGACCGCACGCTGCCGCTGCCGGACGCCGCCGAGGGCCACCGGGCGCTGGAGTCCGGCACCCACGTCGGCAAGGTCCTGCTGCTGGCGCCCCAGGACTGACAGAGCCACCGGACCGCCCAGCCACACCCGGTGGGCCCTCGTCGGGCCCTCACCCACCCCGCACAGCACGGAGGGGCCTGGCACACATCGTGCCGGGCCCCTCCGTCCTTGTTCGCGGTGTTCCGCGCGGCCGTCCTACAGGTAGGGCCCCGAGCGGATCGCGTGGCCGTGGCCGCGGTCGTCGTCGTCATCGTCGTGGGACGCACCCGGGGGCAGCGCCCTGCTGCGCATCTGCTCCAGCTGTGCGCGGGCCGCCATCTGCTGGGCGAAGAGCGCCGTCTGGATGCCGTGGAAGAGGCCCTCCAGCCAGCCCACCAGCTGGGCCTGCGCGATGCGCAGCTCCGCCTCGGAGGGGATCGCCTCGTCCGTGAACGGCAGGGAGAGACGCTCCAGTTCCTCCACCAGCTCGGGCGCGAGCCCGTCCTCCAGCTCCTTCACGGAACTGGCGTGGATGTCCTTCAACCTGACGCGGCTCGCCTCGTCGAGAGGTGCCGCGCGCACTTCCTCCAGGAGCTGTTTGATCATGCTGCCGATCCGCATGACCTTGGCAGGCTGCTCGACCATTTCCGTCACCGGGACCTCGCGGGGTTCGTCGTCGCCCTGAGTGCCGCCGAGCGCCATCCCGTCCTGTCCCACGATGAGGACCTGGGGGCTCTCCTGCGACCTGTCATTCCTCGGCATCTCCATGCCGTCATTCTCTCGCACACATGCGTCACCACGGGGTGTGCCCCTGTACGAGGGTGATCCACCCTCGTACAGGGGCACAGGAAGGCAACGAAGAGCGTCAGGTCGCCGCGCGCCGGGACAGCGCACCGCGCGAGCGGGTCACCAGGGCGGCGAGCAGCGCGGCACCCAGCGGTACGGCGACGAGCAGGCCCGCCAGCGTCTCCCACGGCACGACGATCGGCAGGTGCGGCGCATCCGACACGGTGGCCCAGCCCTGGGCGACGGACTCCTCGTGGTAGCGGATCAGCTGGCGCTCCTCGGTGAGCCGCAGGCCCATCGCGGGCAGCAGACCCGCGCCCGAGCCGAGGATCACACCCATCGCGGCGACGACTCCGCACTGGAAGCCGCTGAGCGTACGGCGGACCCGGGGCGGAGCGCCCACGGCGGCGAGCGTCTTCAGGTCGGCCTCGGCGTCGGCCTGGGCGAGGCCCGTGGCGATACCGGCCGCGCCGATGGTGACCAGACCCGCGAAGACGGCGAGCGACAGCAGGATGATGCTGTTGTCGTTGACGAAACCTTCCTCCACGTGGAGTTCGACGCTGCTGCCGAGCTTGACGAGCTCACCGTCGAGCCTCTGGCGCGCCTCGCTGTCCGGCAGCCGGTCGGTGCTCGCGTACGCGCCGAACGGTGTGGTGATGAGGCCGGCGGCCTTGGCGGTGGCCGGGGTCATCAGGGCCTGGACGCCGTAGGTCTCCGGGCTGCCGGGCACGCGGTAGGCGGGCACGGAGCTGACCTTGCCGGGTGCCGGGCGGCCTTCCTCCATGGCCTTGTCGGCGGCGACCGTGTCGGTGATCTGGCGGATCCCGATGGTGCCGTTCTTGTCGATCTGGGCGCGGCTGAAGCTGACGATCTTCCCCTCGGCCAGGGCCTTCACCGCTCCCGCGTCCTCGATGCCGAGGACCGTGAGGAGCTTGGCGTCGCCGACCAGCAGACCGCCGTCGACGTAGAGCCCGCCGGGGTTCGACGACTGCTCGCAGCGCCAGTCGTCGGCGAGCATCTTCCGCCGCTGCTCGGGGGTGAACCGCTCGGAGGGGTCACCGCCGCCGGGCACGGACGCGTGGAGGGGGCACTCGTGCGCCGGGGGGATGACGACCTCGTAGCGGCCGCATCCGGGCACGGTGGACCACGGCTCGCAGCCGGGCTTGCCGACCGTGACGCGCTCGACATCGGCGCGGACGTCGACCGGGAGGAAGCGCTGGATCGCCTCGCGGACCGCGGGGACGTCCCGGCCGCCCTCCTCCATGACGAAGGCGGAGACCGCCCCGTACGGCAGCTGCGCCTGGTACTCGGCCCTGTACTGGGCCTCACTGCTGGCCATGTACGTGGAGACGGCGACCGTTCCCGCGACGGCGGCGAGGACGGCGGCGACGGCGGGGGCCGTACGGCCCCGGTTGCGCACGGCGTCGCGCAGCGCGAGTCGCGGCGACAGCGGCAGCCAGCGACCGCTCCGCCCGAACAGGCCCACGAGGGCCGGCGTCATGGCGACGACGCCCAGCTCGGCGATGGCGGAGCCGCCCGCGACGATGACGAACTGCTCGCTGACCATGGAGCCGAAGAGCGCGATGGCGCCGCCGATCAGGACGGCCGCGAGGCCGACGAGAGGCAGGACCCGGCTGCTGCGGCGGATTCCCCGCCGACCGGTCAGCGAGGCGAGGACGGTCTGCCGCGAGGCGGTGATGGCCGGGACGATCGCGGCGAGCAGGCCGGTCACCACGGCGAGCAGCGCGATGCCGAGGATCTCCAGCGGCCGGATGTCGAAGGCGCCGAACCGCTGCCCCATGACGTCCTCCAGGACCGGCTGGAGAGCCAGGGTGAGGACCAGGGCGAGGACCGTTCCGATGACGGCGGCGGCGACACCGATGACCAGACCACCGCTCAGCACGATGGCGCGGATGTGGCTGCGGGCACCGCCGTTGGCGCCGACGAGACCGAGCTGGCGCCGCGAGCGACGGGCGCCGACCGCGAAGGCGGGTCCGGCGAGCAGGCAGATCTCCAGCATCGCCAGGCCGACGACCGTGCCGACGGCGGCGAGTGCGGCGGCGTCGGCCGCCGGGCTGGACGTGTAGTCGCCCCAGCCGTCCTTCTGGTAGAGCGGGACCTCCGACTTGGCCGGCGGGTCGAGGAGGACGGCACGCGAAGTGACGACCACACCCTTGGTGTTGATCTCCTGGACCATGTTCCACGTGAAACCACCGGGCTTGCGCACCAGGTACGTGGTGGAGATGCCGGGCTCCTGCAGACCGGCCTTCTCGACGGCCTTCGCGTACGGCGCGAGGAAGGCTCCGGGCAGCGCGTTGACCTGGTCGGCCTTGAGCGCGTCGGGAATCTCGTAGGAGCCGACGATCCGGTACGGACGTTCGAAGTTGCGGGCGGAAAGGGTGGAGCCGACCTTCAGACCACTGGTCTCCAGGAAGTGCGAGGTCGCCACGACCTCGTCGTTCTTCTCCGGGAAACGCCCCTCCAGGAGCGTCATGATGCCGCGCGAGACCGGATCGGCCGCCTTGAGCTCACGGACCTCGGTCGAGAGCAGACCGTGAGCCGTCGTCAGCTTGGCGGTACCGGTGCTGTCCGTGAGGACGGTGGAACCCGCGGGGAAGACCTTGGTGACATCGGTGGAGCCGCTCGGCCAGGGCGAGTCCCCGTAGTCCTTGGCCGGCGTGTTCATCTCGCCCTGCGGGTCCTGGAAGATCGGCACCCCGCCGTAACCGGGGTCCTGGAACCGGGCGTCGGCCGCTCCGATCGTGCGGTCCGCCCGCTCGGCGGGGGACAGCTCGGAGCTGCGGAAGGTCAGGTCGAAGGCGCTGACGCCCATGATCGGCAGGGCGATCATGGCCAGGACGAGGGCGCTGCGGCCCTTGGAACGCCAGGCATCGCGGCGGGCGATGCGGATCGCGGCCCGCCAGGAGTGGAACCAGGTCTTCACGCCTCCGCCACCTGGCCCGACAGCAGGGAATCGGCCTCGCTGCGCACGGTCTGGTCGACGATGGCGCCGTCCCGCAGGAAGACGACCCGGTCGGCCCAGGCTGCGAACCGCGGCTCGTGGGTGACGAGGACACCGGCGGCACCGGCGTCGCAGCGGGTGCGGAGCAGGGCTAGCACGGACTCACCGGTCTCGGAGTCGAGGGCACCGGTCGGCTCGTCGGCGAGGACCAGCCGGCGGTCGCCGACGAGGGCGCGGGCGATGGCCACGCGCTGCTGCTGTCCGCCGGACATCTCGTCGGGGAAACGGTCGGCGAGGTGGCCGAGTCCCATCTCCTCCAGGGCCTTGAGAGCCTCGACGCGCGCCTTGCGGGCGGAGGTCCCGTCCAGCTCGCGGGGCAGGGCCACGTTCTCGGCGGCGGTGAGGGCCGGGATGAGGTTGTAGTCCTGGAAGACGTAGCCGATGCTGCGGCGGCGCAGGGCCGCGAGCTCCTTGACGCTCGCGGTGGTGATGTCGGTGTCCTCGACGATCACGTGGCCCGAGGTGGGGGTGTCGAGGCCGCCCGCGATGGTGAGGAGCGTCGACTTGCCGGAGCCGGACGGGCCCATGACGGCGACGAGTTCACCGGGGTACACGGCGAGGTCGATGCCGCGCAGGGCATGCACCTCGGTGGCGCCCGCGCCGTGGACGCGGGTCAGGTTCTGGAGTTGCAGCACGGGCTGCTGTGCGGACATGAGGGGTCCCCCCTTGGACGTACGCGGCGGACGGCCGGGTACGCGAGCGAGCGGTGGAAAGGTGGTGCGTCAGCGGTACGGGTGGGGCGCGACCGTGCGGGTCAGCGCGCTCCGGCCACGGGTGGGGCGGCCTCGGCCGCCGACGGGGCCGGTTCGGTTCGAGGTGCCGGTTCGGTGCGGGCCGACGTCGCGGCCGGCGGGGCCGAAGGGCCCGACGTGGTCCCCGCGTCGGCGGCGGCGCCGGTGTGGGTGGCCGTCGTGGAGAGGCGGATCAGCCGGGCCTCGCAGTGGTCGAGCCAGCGTGCCTCGGCCTCGGTCTGGAAGATCAGCTGCTCCAGGACGAGCAGCCAGGCCACGTCGTCCCGTTCCCGGGCCCCGCCGTTCTCGACGGCTGCGAGCGCCTGGGCCTTGAGGCGGGTGTAGTCCTGCATCGCCTTCACGGTGTGCCGACGCTGGGACTGGATGACGTTGCGGATGTCGACGCCGGTGGCGCCCACGGCCATGGCGAGCTTGATGGCGAGCTCGTCACGGGCGGGGCTGGTGCGGTCCACCGGCTTCTCGAACCAGGTCCTGAGCTCGGCGCGGCCACTGTCGGTGATCGCGTAGAGCGCGTGTCCCGCCGTGTCCTCGCCGTCCTGCGCGACCATGCCGTCCCGCTCGAGACGGCTCAGGGTCGTGTAGACCTGGCCGACGTTGAGCGGCCAGGTGGAACCGGTGCGGGACTCGAACTCCGTACGGAGCTGAGAGCCGTACCGAGGGCCGCGTTCGAGGAGGGCGAGAAGCCCGTGACGGATCGACATACTCAGTATGTATACCGGGTATGCCCTGGCGGACAACCGTCCTGAGGGGGAAGCGGCAGGTCCGTCTCAAGGGGGACCCGGGCGTTCCGGAAGGCTCAGCGACGCCGCATCCGGAGTCCCAGAAATCCGATGCCGAGCCCCATCAGGGCCAGCCCCACCCCCAGGGTGAGCACCGGAATCCGCTGGTCGACGAGGGCGGGCACGGCTTCCGTCGCCCTGCGCGGCGCGGCGGCCGGCCGGCTGGCGGGCGCCACCTCCGGCAGGGCGGCCTCCTCCTCGGGTACCGCCTCGGGCTCCTCCTCGACCTCCTCGGGGGAGTCCGGCTCTGTTGCAGTTTCGGTACGAGAGGCGTCGGGAGACGGCTCCGTGGCGCTCGCCGAGGCGGTCGGCGGCTCGGTGCGTCCGGGCCGGGGCCGTCCCTCACCGGCCGGCCGTCCCGCGAGGGAGGCGGAGCCGTCGGGGGTGGGCGCGTCGGTGGGCTCGGCACGCGAGGCGGTGGGGGAGGGCGCCGCCCCGGTGCCGGTGGGCGCGGGAGCCGGGGGCGCGGGTGTGGCGGAGGAGGAAGAGGCGCGCGGCGGTGTGACGGTCGTGGCGGGCACGGAGGGGGAGGTGGCCGGAGTGGCCGATGCGGTGGGTGGGGCCGAGATGGGGGTCGCCGTCACCGTCGCCGTCGGACGGGTGCCGACGGGCGTGGGCGTCGCCGCCGTGCTGCCGACCGTCGCCGTCCCGGGTGCCTCGGCCCCGTTCGCGAGGGGTGTGGCGTACAGGGCACACGCGCAGGCGAACACGCAGGTGAGCGCGGGGCCGAGAGCCCGCGCCCGTGCCCTGCGGAATGCTGGAGTCACCGGGTGACCCCCCTCCCGTACCGAGCCGCCGAGATGGTGAACTCAGCGTCACATGGCAGGACAATTCCGGCATCTGGGACGGTGGCACCAGGCGTACAAGGGTGTGGCGCCGGGCGTATCGAGGTGTAAGGAGGCGTCAGCGAGCGTCCGTGCCCGTGCGTCGGCCCGCCCCGTCCCCAGTGCGCGCCGGCCCAGCCCCGTACCTAATGCGGCGGGTTGCCCGTACCGACTGCGCCGGCCCGCCCCTCTCCACCGCGCCGGGGCGCTCGTCCCTACTGCGGCGGGTTGCCCGTCGAGATCTTGAGGGTGAAGTCGGCGTCCTTGTCGGTGATGTCCTCACCGGCCGGCGGGTACTGCTCCAGCACTGTGCCCTCGCCGTACGTTGCCTCGTCGACCGGGGTCTGGGTCTTGATCTTCCAGCCGGCGGCCTGCACGCACGCCTTCACCGACTGGATGTTCTTGTACGTGAAGTTGGGTACCTCGAACTTCTCGGGGTCGTCGCTCGACTCCTTAGGCTCGCTGCACTTCTTCGGGTCGATGGTCTTGGTCAGGTCGGGACCCCTGTGGCCGGGCGCCGCCGTCTGGCTCTGCTGCGTGTCCGTGCCGCCGGTGCCGTTCGCCTCGGTACCCGGGTCGTCCTCGCGGTTGAGCACCAGGACCAGGCCGCCGATCGCGAGCAGCGCGGCGACGACGGCGCCCGCGATCATCGGAGTGTTCCGCCGCGAACCGCCGCCCGCCGGAGCGGGCGCGTGCGTCTGGGCGTACGGCGCGGGGGTCTGCGCCTGGTACGACACCGGAGCGGGGGTCGGGTGCTGGTACGCCATCGGCGCGGGCGTCGGCGCCTGCTGCGGGTAGCCGTAGGACGGGGCGGGCGCGGGGGTCGCGTGGCCGTACGGCCCCGGCTGCGGGGTCGGCGGCTGGTAGGGCTGGTGCACGCCGTGGGGGCCGGGCGGCGGGGTTGTGCCGACGGGCGGGAAGACCGCGGAGCCGACGCCCGCGCCGCTGCTCACCGGACCGCCCTGGATGATCACCGGGGCACCGGTCTGGCCGGCGGAGAGCACCCGCAGGCACTCGTCGCGCATCGCCGCCGCGCTCGGGAACCGCTCGTTCGGGTTCTTTCGCAGCGCGCGGGCGACGAGCGCGTCCATCGCCGGCGTCACCGAACGGTTGACGGAGGACGGGGCGACCGGCTCCTCCTGCACGTGCGCGTACGCGATGGCCAGCGGGGAGTCCGCGTCGAAGGGCAGCCGGCCCGTCAGCAGCTGGAAGAGCATGATGCCGACCGAGTAGAGGTCGGAGCGGGCGTCCACCGGGCGCCCGAGGGCCTGCTCGGGGGAGAGGTACTGCGGGGTGCCGACGACCATGCCGGTCTGCGTCATCGACGTGACCCCGGACTGCATGGCCCGCGCGATGCCGAAGTCCATGACCTTGACCACGCCGCGCTTGGTCGTCATCACGTTGCCGGGCTTGATGTCGCGGTGGACCAGGCCCATCTCGTGGCTGACCTCGAGGGCGGCGAGCACGTCGGACGTGACCCTCAGCGCCTTGTCGGCCGGCATCGCGCCGTACTGCTGGATGTCGGCGGCGAGGACCGAGCCGAGCGGCTGCCCCTCCACGTACTCCATGACGATGTACGGCATGACGGAGCCGTCGAGGTTGTCCTCGCCGGTGTCGAAGACCGAGACGATGTTGGTGTGCGACAGCTTCGCGACCGCCTGCGCCTCACGGCGGAACCGCTCGCGGAAGGACTGCTCACGGCCGAGCTCGGTGTGCAGCGTCTTGATGGCGACCTGCCGGTCGAGCGCGCTGTCGTAGGCCAGGTACACCGACGCCATGCCGCCCTCGCCGAGAAGGTCGCGCAGCTGGTACCGGCCGCCCGCGACCGAACCGCCCGCATAGCGGCCCTGTGCGCCGTCCTGGCTCATCTGTGCTTCCCCCATTACGCGCGCGTGGCAGCGTTGATCCGGATTTTCCTGGCCAAGTCTGCCCGAGGGCAGTGACACGTCAAGCCGGGTGCCCGTTCCGTGACCCTCCGCACAGGAAGCTCCCCCGTGGCGTTCACGAAGTGACGGAGGAATCCCATCGAATTTGCACAGGTGTACATGGAAGGGGTTGGATGGCCGGTCCATCTCGGACCGTGATGTCGTACGGAGCCTGTAGCGTGACGACTGGACACGGCACGACAGACGACGGCGAGGACTGATGGCACCCGAATCCGGAGCAGGCGGAGGTGTGCCGGACGCGTCGGCGGAGTCCTGGGGCGTCGGCGGCGTCGTCGGCGACGGCCGCTACCGGCTGACGCACCGTCTGGGTCGCGGCGGCATGGCGGAGGTGTTCGCCGCGGAGGACGTGCGCCTCGGGCGCACCGTCGCCGTCAAGCTCCTCCGCGCGGATCTCGCCGAGGACCCGGTCTCCAAGGCCCGCTTCACCCGCGAGGCACAGTCCGTCGCCGGGCTCAACCACCACGCCATCGTCGCCGTGTACGACTCCGGCGAGGACATCGTGGCCGGCCGGCCCGTGCCGTACATCGTGATGGAGCTGGTCGAGGGCCGCACCATCCGCGACCTGCTGCTCAGCGCCGAGGCGCCCGGGCCCGAGCAGGCGCTCATCATCGTCTCCGGCGTCCTGGAGGCGCTGGCCTACTCGCACCAGCACGGCATCGTGCACCGCGACATCAAGCCGGCGAACGTGATCATCACCCACGGCGGCGCCGTCAAGGTCATGGACTTCGGCATCGCCCGTGCCCTGCACGGCGCGCAGTCGACGATGACGCAGACCGGCATGGTCATGGGCACCCCGCAGTACCTCTCCCCCGAGCAGGCGCTCGGCAAGGCCGTCGACCACCGCTCCGACCTGTACGCGACGGGCTGCCTCCTCTACGAACTCCTCGCGCTGCGGCCCCCGTTCACCGGCGAGACCCCGCTGTCCGTCGTGTACCAGCACGTCCAGGACGCGCCGATCCCGCCGTCCGACGTCACGCAGTCCGTGCCGCCGGAGCTCGACGGCCTGGTGATGCGCTCCCTCGCGAAGGACCCGGACGACCGGTTCCAGAGCGCCGAGGAGATGCGCGGCCTCATCCAGTACGGCCTCCAGATGCTCCAGCAGCAGGGCGGCCACACCGGCACGTGGAACACCGGGCCGGTCGAGATGCACGAGGGCGGGCACACCCCGGTCGGTGGCATGGCCGCGACGACCGCGATGGGCCACCCCATGCACGGGGAGACCGCGCAGGGCCCGATCCTTCCCCCGCGGAACCCGGACGACGGTGGCGTCGGCGGGTACGGCGGTGCGGGCGGCAACGGCGGCTACGGCCAGGACGGCTCGTACGGCGGCCAGGACGGGAACGGCCGCCGCGGCAAGGTGTGGCTCTTCGCCGCGCTCGCCGTGATCGCGGTCGTCGCCGGCGTCGTCTTCGCCCTCGACAAGGCGGGCCAGAACGACGGGAACACGGGCGGCACGACGCCGACCGTCAGCAACTCGCCGTCCACCGCCTCCGAGAAGCCCACACCGTCCGAGGAGCCCTCCGAAGAGCCCACGCGAGACCCGGGCACCTCGGACGGCGGCTCCACCCAGGCACCGTGGACGCCCCCGCCCACGACCCCGCCGCCGACCGACCCGCCGACGTCGGCCGACCCCACGGGCGAGCCGACGAGGACGACCGAGCCGCCCACCGATCCGGCCACCGAGCCGACGGAGCCGACGGACCCGCCGACGGAGCCCACGGGCACGACGACGACGGCGCCGCCCACGGACCCCACCGGGGGTAACAACGGCGACCCGGACACTCCTCCGACGGGCAACGACGCCGAGACGGGCTGACCCCGTGGCCGGGCCGGGCCGACCCCGTGGCCGGGCCGGGCCGAGCAGGGGCGAGACCGGCCTCAGCTCCCGGCCGACCAGGGGCGATACCGGCCTCAGCTCCCGGCCGAGCAGGGTCGCCTGGGCCTCAGCTCCCGGCCGACCAGGGGCGGTACGGGCCTCAGCCCGCGAACGCGTCGCGTACCGCCTCGTACTCACGCGTCCACCAGACCGCCAGGGCCGACACCGCGGGGAACTGCGGGTCGGCCCTTCGGTCGTGCAGCTGGTAGCGCCAGCGAAGGGTCCAGAAGTCGTTGAGCCGCTCCCACCACACCCGGTGCGCCGCCGCCGCCAGCTCGGCGCGGTCGGCGCCCGTCGCCCGCCGGTACGCGCGCGCGTAGGCCCGCACCTTCTCCAGGGCGAGCTCACCCCCCGGCCGTACGAAGAAGATGGCGGCCGCCCTGACCGCCTCCTCGGCCCTCGGGCGGAGCCCGAGCCGGTCCCAGTCGACGATCGCGGCGGGCTCCGCGCCCCGGTAGAGCAGGTTCAGCGGGTGGAAGTCGCCGTGCACCCAGCCCGCCGCCGCGGCGGGCGGCGGCCGGTGGTGCGCGTGCTGGGCGAGCAGCCGGCGCCGCTCCCTGAGCCGGTGCTCGGCGAGCGCGTCGAAGCTGTCGCGGGGGCGGTGCGCGCGGGCGAGGCGGATCAGTTCATCGATGGCCCGGAAGGTGTCCAGGAGGTCGGCGCTCGCGCAGACGCCGTCGTCGGCGGTTCCGGGGGTGCCGTTCGGCCCCGAGGGCTCCATCACCCGGTCCAGGGCGGTGTGGACCTGCCCGAGGAGGGTGCCGAGGCGTCGGGAGCAGCCGGTGGAGAGCTGGGTGCCGTCACGGTGGCGGCCGTCGATCCAGGGGTGCAGGGCGTAGCAGTGGCCGTCGACGACGGCGACCGTGCGGCCCCTGGCATCGGGCAGCGGCGGGGCGACGGGCAGCCCGAGGGCGTGCAGCCGCTGGGTGGCGCGGTGCTGGCGGGTGATGGTGGCGCGGTCGGCGGTGGGGGCGTCCAGGTGCTGCTTGAGGAAGTAGGTGCCACGGGTGGTGGAGAGGCGGAAGCCGCGGTTGAGCAGCCCCTCGGTGACGGGCACGCAGGAGAGCGGCTCTCCGGCGTGCCGGTGGCGGCGCAGCAGGGCGCCGACGGGCGGCGCGGGCGGTGCACCGACGGGCCGGGCGGGCGGCACGGGCCGGGCTCCGAGGGGCCGGGCGGGCGGCGCGGGCCGGGCGGCGGAGATCCGGGTGGCCGGGGCGGGCCGGGCGGCAGCACCCCGGAGGACGCCGGGTGGGGCGTCTGGCGGGGTGAGCGTTTCAGATGAGCGCGGCACCCGCCAGATGTTAGATCACGCTACGTGGTGGAGGTGTCGCCGGACGGAGTGGGGGGCGAGCCGGGTCGCCGGGGTCTCGCTCGCGTAGTCGAGCGCGTGCACCGTCACGAACTGCGGTTCGATCCGCATGTAGACCGGGCTGAAGGGCTCGCCGTCCACCAGCTCCGGCTCGGTGCCGAAGGCCGCGAGCTCCTCGTCGGTGGGCTCGACGATCTCGGCGGTGCCGGTGAACTGCACCGACCAGAGGTGCTCGGAGCCGGAGTTGAAGTTGTCCGCGCCGTAGGCGACGACGCTGCCGTTGCAGGCGCGGTGGTAGCCGAGCCCCCGGTGCAGCCGGAGCAGGACGCGGTTGTCGGACACGATGTGCCGGGCGGGGGCGACGAACGGCATCGCTCGCATGCTCGTCGCCACGCGGCCGTACGACACGCGGCCGAGCAACTCGATGGCGCGGATCTCCTCGGTGGACATGGCTTCCACTCTCCGCCACCGGCACCCTGTCGGAAAAGGGGCCCCTGCCCCGGTTTCGCGGGGACGTAGGTCCCGAAACGGTGCCGTCGGCCGCGCTCTGGCCCGTACGGGTGAGGCACGGGCTCGCGGCTCCGGGGTGGCGTCAGTGGCGTTCCGCCTGGAGGCGCGCCACGTACGCCGCGGCCTGCGAGCGCCGCTCCATGCCCAGTTTCGACAGGAGGCTGGAGACGTAGTTCTTGATGGTCTTCTCCGCGAGGTGGAGCCGCTCGCCGATGACCCGGTTGGTCAGGCCCTCGCCGATCAGGTCCAGGATCTTGCGCTCCTGCTCCGTCAGGTTCGCGAGCTTGTCGTCCCTCTTCGGGTTGTTGCCGTCGCGCAGCCGCTCCAGGACGCGGGCCGTCGCCACCGGGTCGAGGAGCGACTTGCCGGCCGCCACGTCCCGCACCGCGTTCAGCAGCTCGTTGCCCCTGATGGCCTTGAGGACGTACCCCGAGGCCCCGGCCATGATCGCGTCGAAGAGCGCCTCGTCATCCGCGTACGAGGTCAGCATCAGACATTTGATGTCCTCGTCCCGCGAACGGATCTCGCGGCAGACCTCGACCCCGCTGCCGTCCGGCAGCCGGACGTCGAGCACCGCGACGTCGGGACGGGTCGCAGGGATCCTGACCAGCGCGTCCGCCGCCGTGCCGGCCTCTCCGACCACCTCGATGTCGTCCTCCACGGAGAGCAGCTCGTGGACGCCGCGCCGGACGACTTCGTGGTCGTCCAGCAGAAATACCCGGATTTTTCCTTCTTCGCGCACGCAGTCAGTCTCACATATTGGCTCTTCCCGCGCCCGGGGTGCGCGGGATAACGTGCCGCATGTTCCGGCGGCCCTCACGGCCGTTGCCCAACGCGCTGACCAGCCGCTGTTCCCGCTTTTCTCGATTTACTTGGAAATCCAAGCAAAATCGCAGGTCAAGTGGGGTTTCGCGGGAATGCCACGCTGTGGGTAACGTGCCTATGACAGGGCGCTCGCCGGGGCACCTGTCACGCCCGACCCCGGCCGCGTCGCACCCACCCCGTGCGAAGGGTACGGATAAGGCGGAGAGCCGCACTGGCCTTGCCCGGCGAACCCGGGGGCCGGACCGACGGAGGAGCACGCACGTGACCGTGGAGAGCACTGCAGCGCGCAAGACGACGCGACGCAGCAGCGGCACCAAGCGCACCGCAAGCGCGAGCACCAGCACCACCAAGAAGACGAGCACGCGCGCCGAGGCGGGAGCGACGGAGCCCGAGCTCGTCCAGCTGCTGACGCCCGAGGGAGAGCGCGTCCAGCACCCCGATTACGACATCGACCTGAGCGCCGAGGAGCTGCGCGGCCTCTACCGCGACATGGTCCTCACCCGTCGTTTCGACGCCGAGGCCACCTCGCTGCAGCGCCAGGGCGAGCTGGGCCTGTGGGCCTCGCTGCTCGGCCAGGAGGCGGCCCAGATCGGTTCCGGCAGGGCCCTGCGGGACGACGACTACGTCTTTCCCACCTATCGCGAACACGGTGTCGCGTGGGTCCGTGGTGTCGACCCGACGAATCTGCTGGGAATGTTCCGCGGTGTGAACCACGGTGGCTGGGATCCCAACAGCAACAATTTCCACCTGTACACGATCGTCATCGGCTCCCAGACCCTGCACGCCACGGGTTACGCGATGGGTATCGCCAAGGACGGCGCGGATTCCGCCGTGATCGCGTACTTCGGTGACGGAGCGTCCAGCCAGGGCGACGTGAACGAGGCGTTCACGTTCTCCGCGGTCTACAACGCCCCCGTCGTGTTCTTCTGCCAGAACAACCAGTGGGCGATCTCCGAGCCCACCGAGAGGCAGACCCGCGTCCCGCTCTACCAGCGCGCCCGAGGCTTCGGCTTCCCCGGCGTCCGGGTCGACGGCAACGACGTCCTGGCCTGCCTCGCGGTGACCCGCTCCGCCCTGGAGCGAGCCCGCCGCGGCGAGGGCCCGACCCTCGTCGAGGCCTTCACCTACCGCATGGGTGCCCACACCACCTCCGACGACCCGACGAAGTACCGCCGGGACGAGGAGCGGGAGGCCTGGGAGGCCAAGGACCCGATCCTGCGCCTCAAGGCGTACCTGGAGCGCGAGGGCCACGCCGACGCCGCCTTCTTCGAGGAGCTCGAGGTGGAGAGCGAGGCGCTCGGCAAGCGTGTCCGTGAGGGCGTGCGCAACATGCCCGACCCGGACGACATGGCGATCTTCGAGAACGTCTACGCGGACGGGCACGCGCTCGTCGACGAGGAGCGCGCGCAGTTCGCCGCCTACCAGGCGTCCTTCGCGGATGGCGAGGTCAAGTAACCATGGCTGCACAGAAGCTTCCCCTCGCCAAGGCGCTCAACGAGTCGCTCCGCAAGGCGCTGGAGACCGACCCCAAGGTCCTCATCATGGGTGAGGACGTCGGCAAGCTCGGCGGCGTCTTCCGCGTCACCGACGGTCTGCAGAAGGACTTCGGCGAGGACCGGGTGATCGACACCCCGCTCGCCGAGTCCGGCATCGTCGGCACCGCGATCGGTCTCGCCCTGCGCGGCTACCGGCCGGTCGTCGAGATCCAGTTCGACGGTTTCGTCTTCCCCGCGTACGACCAGATCGTCACGCAGCTCGCCAAGATGCACGCCCGTGCGCTCGGCAAGGTCAAGATGCCCGTCGTCATCCGCATCCCGTACGGCGGCGGCATCGGCGCGGTCGAGCACCACTCCGAGTCCCCCGAGGCGCTCTTCGCGCACGTCCCGGGCCTCAAGGTCGTCTCGCCGTCCAACTCCTCGGACGCCTACTGGATGCTCCAGCAGGCCATCCAGAGCGACGACCCGGTCATCTTCTTCGAGCCCAAGCGCCGCTACTGGGACAAGGGCGAGGTCGACACCGAGGCCATCCCCGGCGAGCTCCACAAGGCCCGGGTGGCGCGCGAGGGCACCGCCCTCACGCTGGCCGCCTACGGCCCGATGGTGAAGGTCTGCCTGGAGGCCGCCGCGGCCGCCGAGGAGGAGGGCAGGTCGATCGAGGTCCTGGACCTCCGCTCGATGTCCCCGATCGACTTCGACGCCATCCAGCGGTCGGTCGAGAAGACCCGCCGCCTCGTCGTCGTCCACGAGGCCCCGGTGTTCTACGGTTCCGGCGCGGAGATCGCCGCCCGGATCACGGAGCGCTGCTTCTACCACCTGGAGGCCCCCGTCCTGCGGGTCGGCGGCTACCACGCGCCGTACCCGCCGGCGCGCCTGGAGGAGGAGTACCTGCCGGGTCTCGACCGCGTGCTCGACGCCGTCGACCGCTCGCTGGCGTACTGAGGAGAGCACCGTGACGATCCGCGAATTCAAGATGCCCGACGTGGGCGAGGGCCTGACCGAGGCCGAGATCCTCAAGTGGTACGTCCAGCCCGGTGACACCGTCACCGACGGGCAGGTCGTGTGTGAGGTCGAGACGGCCAAGGCGGCCGTCGAGCTGCCGAGCCCCTTCGACGGCACGGTCCACGAGCTGCTCTTCCCCGAGGGGACGACGGTCGACGTCGGCCAGGTCATCATCTCGGTGAACGTCGGCGGCGCCGCCGACGAGGCCGAGGCCCCGGTGGCCCAGGCCGCCCCGGCGGCGGCTCCGGTCGTGGCGGCTCCGGCCGCCCCGGCGGACGAGGACGACGAGCCCAAGGGCCGTACGCCGGTCCTCGTCGGGTACGGCGTGGCCGCGACCTCCACCAAGCGCCGCCCGCGCAAGGCCCCGGCGGGCACCGCCCCGGCGGCTGTTCCGGCCGCCCCGGTCCTCGCCTCCGTACCGGAGCAGCTCAACGGGCACGCGCCGGCCGGTGCCCGGCCGCTGGCCAAGCCGCCGGTCCGGAAGCTCGCCAAGGACCTCGGCGTGGACCTCACGACGGTCACCCCGACCGGCCCGGACGGCATCATCACCCGGGAGGACGTCCACGCGGCGGCCGCTCCGGCGCCCGCACCGGCCGTCGAGACCCCGGCGCCCGTGGCGGCTCCCGCCCCGGTCGCGGCGCCCGCGCCCGTCGCGCAGGCTCTCGTGTCGGCCGACGCCCGGGAGACCCGTGTGCCCGTCAAGGGCGTACGGAAGGCCACGGCGGCGGCGATGGTCGGTTCGGCCTTCACCGCCCCGCACGTCACCGAGTTCGTGACCTTCGACATCACGCGCACGATGAAGCTGGTCGAGGAGCTCAAGTCCGACAAGGACATGGCGGGCCTGCGGGTCAACCCGCTGCTCCTCATCGCCAAGGCCGTCCTGGTCGCGGTCAAGCGCAACCCGGAGATCAACGCGGCCTGGGACGAGGCGGCACAGGAGATCGTCCTCAAGCACTACGTGAACCTGGGCATCGCCGCGGCCACCCCGCGCGGCCTGCTCGTGCCGAACATCAAGGACGCGCACGCGCAGACCCTGCCCGAGCTCTCGGCGTCGCTGAGCGAGCTGGTCTCGACCGCCCGCGAGGGGAAGACGACCCCGGCGGCGATGCAGGGCGGCACCTTCACCATCACCAACGTCGGCGTCTTCGGCGTCGACACCGGTACGCCCATCCTGAACCCCGGCGAGTCCGCGATCCTCGCGGTCGGTGCGATCAAGCTCCAGCCGTGGGTCCACAAGGGCAAGGTGAAGGCCCGCCAGGTCACGACGCTGGCCCTCTCCTTCGACCACCGTCTGGTCGACGGCGAGCTCGGCTCCAAGTTCCTGGCGGACGTCGCCGCGGTCCTGGAGCAGCCGAAGCGGTTCATCACCTGGGCGTAAGAGCAGCCGAAGCGGCTCATCACCCGGGCGTGAGAGCAGCCGAAGCGGCTCATCACCCGGGCGTAACGCCCGAGTCGCCACGTTTCACGTGAAACACCCGGCCGGGGGCACCCCCCCCGGCCGGGTGTCGCCGTATCCGCCGTGTTCCGCATCATGGACAGGGCTGCCCTTGCACCTTTGTTGTATCTAAGCTGTACGCATGCCCTCAGCACCCCCTGCCGCCGACCGCGTCTACATGCACGTCAAGCAGGCGGTGCTCGACCGCCGTTACGAAGGGGGCACCCTCCTCACCGAGGGAGAGCTCGCCCTGGCCGTGGGGGTGTCGCGGACCCCCGTCCGCGAGGCGCTGCTCAAGCTGGAGATGGAAGGGCTGCTCAAGCTCTACCCGAAGAAGGGCGCCCTCGTCCTCGCCGTCTCCGCGCAGGAGATCGCCGACGTCGTCGAAACCCGTCTGCTCGTCGAGGAGTTCGCCGTCCGCCGGGCCGTCCCCGCCCCCGCCTCCCTCATCGAGCGGCTCGAAGAGCTCCTGGAGGAGCAGAAGCGGCGGGCCGCGGCCGGCGACCTGGCGGAGGTCGCCGTCACCGACCGGTGCTTCCACGCCGAGATCGTGCAGCACGCCGGAAACCAGATCCTCTCCCGCCTCTACGACCAGCTCCGCGACCGGCAGCTGCGGATGGGCGTCGCCGTGATGCAGTCCCAGCCCGACCGCGTCGCCAAGAACATCACCGAGCACGCCGAGATCCTCGACCGCATAAGAGCCGGCGACACCGAGGGCGCCGCGCTCTGCGTGCGCCAGCACCTCAGCTGGGTCAAGGTCCTGGTCCGGGGTGAGGACCGGTGAGCGGCCGCAACGGATACGGCTCCGCCGTCACCCTCCCCGGAGACCCGCCCGGTGGTCGCCGCGCCGCCCTCGTCTGGGGCGTCGGCGTCGCCGTCTACTTCGTCGCCGTCATCTTCCGCACGTCCCTCGGCGTCGCCGGACTCGACGCCGCCGAGCGCTTCGACGTCAACGCCTCCGCGCTCTCCACCTTCTCCATACTCCAGCTGCTCGTCTACGCGGGCATGCAGATACCCGTCGGGCTCATGGTCGACCGGCTCGGCACCAAGAAGGTCCTCGTCCTCGGCGTCGTCCTGTTCACCCTCGGCCAGCTGGGCTTCGCGCTCTCCCCCTCGTACGGCACCGCGCTCGCCTCCCGCGCCCTCCTGGGCTGCGGCGACGCCATGACCTTCATCAGCGTCCTGCGGCTCGGCAGCCGCTGGTTCCCCGCCCGCCGCGGGCCGCTCATCGGCCAGGTCGCCGCCCTCTTCGGCATGGCCGGCAACCTCGTCTCCACCGTCTTCATCGCCCGCGCCCTGCACGGACTCGGCTGGACGACCACCTTCGTCGGCAGCTCCCTCGCGGGCGTCGTCGTCCTCGTCCTGCTGCTGTTCTTCCTCAAGGACCACCCCGAGGGGTACGAGCCCCAGCCGGCCACCCACGCGGGCGCCGCGTACGTACGCCGTCAGATCGCCGAGTCCTGGCGGGAACCCGGCACCCGGCTCGGCATGTGGGTGCACTTCACCACCCAGTTCCCCGCGATGGTCTTCCTGCTCCTGTGGGGTCTCCCGTACCTCGTCGAGGCGCAGGGCCTGTCCCGGTCGACCGCGGGGAGCCTGCTCACCCTGGTCGTCCTCTCGAACATGGTGGTCGGCCTCGCGTACGGGCAGATCATCGCCCGCCACCACACGGCGCGCGCCCCGCTCGCCCTCGGGACGGTCGCCGCGACCGCCCTGCTGTGGGCGACCACCCTGGCTTACCCCGGTGACCACGCGCCGATGTGGCTGCTCGTCACCCTCTGCCTGGTCCTCGGCGCCTGCGGACCGGCCTCGATGATCGGCTTCGACTTCGCCCGCCCGGCCAACCCGCCGGAGCGCCAGGGCACCGCCTCCGGCATCGTCAACATGGGAGGCTTCGTCGCCTCGATGACGACGCTGTTCGCCGTCGGCGTGCTGCTCGACGCGACCGGCGACAACTACCGGATCGCGTTCTCCTCCGTGTTCGTCCTGGAGGCCCTCGGGATCGTCCAGATTCTGCGCCTCAAGGCCCGCACCCACCGCAGGGAACGGGAACGGCTCGTCGCCAGCCGCGTGGAGGCCGTACACGTCCCCGTGTGAGGACCCGACGCGAAGGCCTCGGCCCGCACGGGCCCCGGCGAGGAGCCACCCGGCCTCAGCGGGGCGTCACCGCGAAGTTGTCGAGGATCGCCCGCGCCAGCTCCTCGTCGCCCTCCGTCTTGACCCGGTCGGCCACGTCGGCCGGCCGGACCCGGCCACAGGCCAGGCGCACGAAGGTCTCCCAGTCCGTCGCCAGCGTCACCGCCGGGCCGAGCGAGGGCGCGCCGTCTATCGAACCCCGGCCCTCCGCGTCGACCCGCACCGTCCGCAGGAACTCCACCGGGCCGCTGACGTCCACGACGACCGCCGAGGAGGCCGGCGCCCCCGCGTCCTTCGCGACCACCTTGGGCAGCGCTTCGAGGAGCACGTCCCGCGTCACGTGCGCGCCCGCCGAGTCCAGGTTGCCCGGCACGCCGAGCGCCGCCCGCAGGTCCTGCTCGTGCACCCAGACGTCGAAGGCGCGCATCCGGTAGGCGAGTTCCAGGGACTGCTCGGCGCCCAGGGGAGCGCGGATCAGATGCTCGGGGGATCGGTTCTCGTTACGGAGCTGCCGGGCCCGGCGGATCAGGATGTACTCCAGCTCCGAGGTCATCTCCGGCGCCGTGTGGTGCCGCCGCACATCGACCTGGACCTCCATGTACCGCGCGAAGTCGCTGCGTACGTGGTAGAGATCGCGCGGCAGGGAGTGAATCGGCCGCGGGTCGCCGAGCATCTCCGTCTCCATGCCGATCACATGGGAGACGATGTCCCGAACCGACCAGCCGGGGCACGGTGTCGGCCGGTTCCACTCGCCCTCCACGAGGGGCTGCACCAGCTCGGCTATCGCCTCGATGGAGTGGGTCCAGGCGTCGGCGTAGTTCTGCAGGCTGGGATGGACGGTCACGGGACCCCTCGGCGGTTCTTCGGTGCGCGGGCTGCAAACACGACTGGGTGGGAGGCTCGGACGCTAAGTTACGCTGCCCGAAGGCACCCCGGCAGTGCTTTCGTGTGACGATCGTAGGCCGGTGTTGACGGCTCGAATGCCAGGACGGTGGTAGTGTGCGCGCCTCGCTGATCCAGATCGCGGTAGACCCGGACGAACCGGTCGACGACCGTCGCGCCCGAGCGGCGCGCCTCGTCCGGGAGGAATCCGGCCGCGCCGACCTCGTCGTCCTGCCCGAACTGTGGACCGTCGGCGCCTTCGCGTCCGACCTCTTCGCCGCCGAGTCCGAGCCCCTCAACGGGCCCACCCACCGGGCGATGGCCGCCGCCGCCCGCGACGCCGGGGTCTGGCTGCACGCCGGCTCCTTCGTCGAGGCCGAGGGCGGCGCCCTCTACAACACCTCGCTCGTCCTCTCCCCCGACGGCGAACTCGCCGCCTCCTACCGCAAGATCCACCGCTTCGGCTTCGACAAGGGCGAGGCGGTGATGATGGCCGCCGGGGAGGACCTCGTCACCGTCGACCTGCCGCACCTCACCGTCGGCGTCGGCACCTGCTACGACCTGCGCTTCCCCGAACTCTTCCGCGGCCTCGTCGACGCGGGCGCCCAGGCCTTCGTCGTCCCGGCCGGCTGGCCAGCCCGCCGCCGCGCCCACTGGAGCCTGCTGGCCCGGGCCCGCGCCGTCGAGAACCAGGCGTACGTCCTCGCCTGCGGTACGGCGGGCACCCACGCGGGCGTCGAACAGGCCGGCCACTCGATCGTCGTCGACCCCTGGGGCGAGACCCTCGCCGAGGCGGGCCCGGACGAGGAGATCCTCCGGGCCGTCCTCGACCCGGAGAAGGTCACCACGACCCGCGAACAGTTCCCGGCCCTGAAGGACCGGGTCCTCGGCATCGCGCCCCCGGCGAGCCGGCGGGGCTGAGCCCGTCCGCCACGGTCGGCATCGCGGAGCCGGCCGCGCGCAGCCCGTCCGCCACGGTCGGCGTCGCGGAGCCGACGGCGCGCAGGCCGTCCGCCACGGGGGTCAGGAGTTGGCCTCCGCCCACAGCCGCGTGACCCGGGACAGGCCCGCGCGCACCGCCCCGCCCCGGGTGAGCGCCGCGCGGTCCACCCCCGCGAAGATCAGCGCCAGGGCCAGGTCGGCCCCGCCCGCCCGGCCCGCCACCCCGACGTCCAGCCGCCGCCGCTTCCCGCGCCCGGTACCGCGCACCGTGACGGTGACCCCCGGGTCCTCGGCGTCCGCCTCCCGGGCGAGCACCCAGGAGCGCCGGTCCAGGGCCCGGAGCCGGTACCGGTCGCCGCCGTACCTCAGGTGGAGTCCGCGCTGTCCGGCGGTGGCGCCGAAGCGGTTGCGGTTCATGGAGACCAGGGCGTCGCCGACGCGGAGGGTCGCCCGGTTCAGCGTCGGCAGCCGGATCACGTCCGTGTGGATGCCCCGCGCCTCGTACGAGACCGGCGGCACCGCTCCGCCCCGCAGCTCCGACACCACCACCTCCGGCACCGTCTGACGCAGCGGCGCCTCCACCGTGATCTCGCCGAACTCGGCCGACGTGCCGCGCCAGCCCGCCCGCCGCTCGTACTTCCTCCCCTCCTGCCAGGGGTGCAGCGAGAACGGTGTGACGGTGGTGTGCATGGCGCCCCCTGGGTCCCAGGCCGGAGCGGCCGGCCGGCTCCGACGTGTCGTCGCGTCAGACGACGATGGCATGGAGGGCCCCCGGGCCGTCCGCCGGGCCCGGCACGTACTCACCCCAGGCCGCGGCCAGTCGGCGGACCGCCTCCGTCAGCACCTCGGGCGGCGCGAGGAAATGGAGCCGGAGGTGACGGACGCTGCCGCCGAGGGCGTCGGTCGTCGAGCCCGGCAGGACGGCCACCCCGTGACGGAGGGCGAGCTGGGCGAAGGAGACGCCGTCGCCGTGGGGGAGCCGCACCCAGACGGTCTGCCCGCCGGTCGTCGGCGCGCACGACCAGGAGGGCAGCAACCGGGCGAGTTCGGCACGGAGATGGTCGTGGCCCGCGCGGACGGTCCGCAGACGGGCGGCCAGGACGGGCGCGAAGTCGCCGAGGAGACGGGCCGCGACCAGTTGGGACGGCACGTCGCACCCCAGGTCGTGCAGTGCCTTCAGCCGGGCGAGCCGGGCGACGAGGGGCGCCGGGCCCCGCACCCAGCCGATACGCAGGCCGCCCCACACGACCTTGCTGAGCGAGCCGACCGCGATCACGTCACCGTACGAGGAGAGCCCGCCGCCCCGCCCGCCGACGCCGGACTCCGGGGCCGCGAGGGCGCCACCGCCGCGCCCCGCCGCCGGAAACTCCGTCCCCGAGAGCCCCCCGCCGCCCCCGACCTCCGTTTCGAACCCCAGGTCCGCGAGCACCTCGTCGTCGACGAGCGGCACCCCCAGCGCGTTCGCCGCCTCGACCAGCCGGCGTCCCGCGAGCGGCGGCAGCACCGTCCCCGTCGGGTTCTGGAACCGCGCCACCACATAGGCGAGGGCCGGGCGATGACGCTCCATCACCCGCACCGCCTCCGCCACGTCGAGCCCGTCCGGGCCCACCGCCACCGGCAGCGGAACCGCCGCCGCCTCCCGGAAGAGGTCGAGCGCCCCCGGATACGTCGGCGCCTCCACCAGCACCCCGTCCCCCGGCGCGAGGAACAGCCGGGTGAGCAGCGAAAGCCCCTGCTGCGCGCCGGTGGTGACCAGGATCTGCCCCGGCCCGGTCGGCACCCCCCGCGCCGTGTACCGCTCCGCCACCGCCTCCCGCAGCGCCCCGAGCCCGGCCGGGTGGTAGCCCAGGTCCCCGACCGGCAGGACGAGCGTGCGGTACGCCTCCGTCAGCTCGGGCGGCGGCTGCGCCGGGGCCGCGCAGCTCAGCAGGATCACGTCGTCCGGCGCCTCCAGGAGATGCAGGAACAGCGGGTTCGACGTCTCCGTCACCCGGGGCGCCTCCGGTGCGAGCGCGGCCGGGGCGACCCTGGTCCCGCTGCCCTGCCGCCGTACCAGCCGCCCCTCCTGGCGCAGGGCGTCGTAGGCGGCGACCACCGTCGTACGGCCCACGGCCAGGGCCTTCGCCAGCCGCCGGTCCGGCGGCAGGAGCGTGCCCGGCGGCAGCGCCCCCTCGTCGACCAGACGGCGCAGCCGGGCCGCGAGCAGCAGGTACAGCGGTCCACGCCCGGCCGACCAGCGGCCGAGCCGGGAGACGAGGTCGTCCAGCGCCTCGGGGGCTTCGTGCGCGTCCGGCACCTGCTCGATTGGCTTCATCGCCGAACCAATCTGCCGTGATTGGACCTGGGAACGCAAACGGCCCGTCCACAGACTGAACCCATGAGCCACACGCCCTCCGCCGCGAACTCCCCCCGCCCCGAGACCCTCGCCGTCCACCCGCCGCAGGTCGAGGTCACGGGCAGCAGGCCCCTCGGCGTCCCGCTCCACCAGGGCCACGTCTTCGCCTTCGACTCCGCCGACGCCCTCGCCACCGCCTTCACCTCCGGGAACGCCTTCCTCTACGCCCGCCTCGGCAACCCCACCGTCCGCACCCTGGAGGACGCCGTCGCCCGCCTCGAAGGCGGCGCCGCCGGCCTCTCCTTCGCCTCCGGCATGGGCGCCGTGAACGCCGTCCTCCTCGGCCTCCTCGGCAGCGGCGACCACGTCATCGCCCAGACCTGCCTGTACGGCGGCACGTACGCGGTCCTCACCGACCTCGCCGACCGCTGGGGCGTCGACGTCACGTACGTCTCCGGCACCGACCCGGAGGAGGTGCGGGCCGCCCTGCGCCCCCAGACCCGGCTCCTCTACCTGGAGACCATCGCCAACCCGACCACCCGCGTCTCCGACCTGCCCGCGCTCGCCGCCGTCGCCGCCGAGGCCGGGGTCCCGGTCGCCGTCGACAACACCTTCGCCTCCCCGCTGCTCTGCCGGCCGCTGGAGCACGGCGCCGACGTCGTCATCCACTCCGCCACCAAGTACCTGGCCGGGCACGCGGACGTACTCGGGGGCGCCGCCGTCTTCAAGGACGACGAGCTGTTCCGCAGGGTCCGCCGTCACTCCGTCGAACAGGGCGCCTCCACCGACCCGTTCGCCGCGTGGCTCACCCTGCGCGGCATGCAGACCCTCTCCCTGCGCGTGGAGCGCCAGTGCGCGAGCGCCGCCGACCTGGCGGCCCGGCTCGCCGCGCACCCGGCGGTCGCGGCCGTGCGCCACCCGGCCCTGGCGAGCCACCCGGACCGGGAGATCGCCGCGCGGCTGCTGCCCCGGGGCGGCGGCGGGGTGGTCTCCGTCGACCTCGCGGGCGGCCGGGAGGCGGGCCGTACCTTCGTGGAGGCGGTGCGGCTCGCCTCCCTCAGCGTCTCCCTCGGCGACGTGAAGACCCTGGTGATGCACCCGGCCTCCACCTCCCACCACCAGCTCGACGAGGCGGCCCTGGCGGCGGCCGGGATCGGCCCGGGCACGGTCAGGATCTCGGTCGGCATCGAGCACGTCGAGGACCTGTGGGAGGACCTGGAGCAGGCGCTCCACAAGGCCGGCTAGGCACCGCCGTCCCGGGTCAGTCCTCCCTCTCCCGCTCGGCCATCCGGATCACGCACACCGCCACGGCCACGAGCAGCGCGGCGTCGGCGTCCTCCCGGACCACGTTCACCGCGTACGTCTCCCGCACGTGGAACCACTGGCGGGAGATGTGGGCCAGGAGCTCGCCCTCGTACTCGACGGTGAACTCCCGGTCCAGGATCCGGCCGCTGACGTCCAGCTCCGTCCCCTCGACGAGCGTCACCCGGTAGTGGTTGCGCAGCAGCGACAGACGCTTGCGGCGGACGGTCGCGAGCGGCCGCTCGTCCCGCTCGATCGTCATGGCGTCCCGCAGGCTGAGCATCTTCTGGCGCAGGGTGATCAACACCTGCCCTCCGGGGTCCTTCAGCTCCAGGGTGTCGCGCAGCCGCATGGCCTTGCCGTCGACGAGGAAGGCATGCCGACCCTGCTCGTCCTCGATCCAGTAGTCGTCACCGATCGCGAAGATCTTGTCCCGTACGAGATATTTCACACCGGTATGCCTGCCCCACGGGAAGCGCTTCTCACCTGCCGGGGCGAGTGAAGGAGCGGGGCCCCGTCCCGATCGCGGTCCGGCCGGGATGGCACCCTTGAAACATGAACGATGCCGCGCCCGCGACCCCCACCCGCCGCGCCCGTGTCCGTGCCCCCGAGCTGATCGGCAAGGGCGGCTGGCTGAACACGGGAGGAGACGACCTCACCCTCGCCGACCTGCGAGGAAAGATCGTTCTGCTCGATTTTTGGACCTTCTGCTGTGTGAACTGCCTGCACGTGCTCGACGAGCTGCGTGACCTGGAGGAGAAGCACCGGGACACGCTCGTCATCGTCGGTGTGCACTCGCCGAAGTTCGTGCACGAGGCCGAGCACCAGGCCGTCGTCGACGCCGTCGAGCGGTACGAGGTCCACCACCCCGTGCTGGACGACCCGGAGCTCGCGACCTGGAAGCAGTACGCCGTCCGCGCGTGGCCGACGCTCGTCGTCATCGATCCCGAGGGGTACATCGTCGCCCAGCACGCCGGTGAGGGGCACGCCAACGCGATCCGGACCCTCGTCGAGGAGCTGGAGGCCGAGCACGAGGCCAAGGGGACGCTGCGGCGCGGCGACGGGCCGTACGTGGCGCCCGAGCCCGTCGCCACCGACCTGCGCTTCCCCGGCAAGGCGATCCTGCTGCCCTCCGGGAACCTCCTGGTCTCCGACACCACCCGGCACCAGCTCGTCGAGCTCGCCGCCGACGGCGAGACCGTCGTGCGGCGCATCGGCGAAGGCGTCTTCCGGGAGCCGCAGGGCCTCGCCCGGCTGCCCGACGGCACGGTCGTCGTCGCCGACACCGTGAACCACTCGCTGCGCGTCCTCGACCCGGAGACCGGCGGCATCGAGCGGGTCGCAGGCACCGGGAAGCAGTGGTGGCAGGGATCCGCCACCTCCGGGCCCGCCCTGGAGGTCGACCTGTCCTCGCCGTGGGACGTCGCCTGGTGGCAGGGCAAGGTGTGGATCGCCATGGCCGGCGTCCACCAGCTGTGGACGTACGACCCGGTCACGCGGACCGTCGAGGTCGCGGCCGGCACCACCAACGAGGGGCTCGTCGACGGACCCGTCGCCGAGGCCTGGTTCGCGCAGCCGTCCGGGCTCGCCGCCACCGAGGACCGGCTGTGGATCGCCGACTCCGAGACCAGCGCCCTGCGCTGGATCGAGCGGGACGGCGAGGCGTACACCGTGCACACCGCCGTCGGCACCGGCCTCTTCGACTTCGGGCACCGTGACGGCGCCGCCGGCCAGGCGCTGCTCCAGCACCCGCTGGGCGTCACCGCCCTGCCCGACGGCTCGGTCGCCGTCAGCGACACGTACAACCACGCCCTGCGCCGCTACGACCCCGCCACCGGCGAGGTCAGCACCCTCGCCACCGACCTGCGCGAGCCCAGCGACGCGGTCCTCGTCGACGGCGACATCGTGGTCGTCGAGTCCGCCCGGCACCGGCTGACCCGGCTGCGCCTCCCCGAGGAGGCCGTCCAGGTCGAGGCGGTCGCCCACCGCACCAAGCGCGAGGCCACCGAGGTCGCCCCCGGCCGCCTCCGCCTGGACGTCGTCTTCCGGGCCCCGACCGGTCAGAAGCTGGACGACCGGTACGGCCCCTCGACCCGCCTCCTGGTCTCCTCCACCCCGCCCGAGCTGTTGCTCGGCGGCGAGGGCACGGGCACCGACCTCTTCCGTGAGCTCGACCTGAACCCGGAGCTCACCGAGGGCGTCCTGCACGTCTCGGCGATGGCCGCGTCCTGCGACGACGACCCGGCCAACGAGTACCCGGCCTGCCACGTCCACCAGCAGGACTGGGGCGTACCGGTGAAGATCACGGAAGCCGGAACGGGCCGCCTGCCGCTGATCCTCGCGGGCATGGACGAGACCGCCTAACGGACGATCCCCTGGTTCCTGGACGGACGCCCCGCGGCCCCGTCCAGGCACCCGGCCACCCACGCCGCCGGGTCGTGGGCGGCCCGGTCGCCGCCCCTCCCCTGCCGCTCCATGAGCGCGCACTCCCCGGCGAGCAGCGCCTTGGTGCGCGAGCCGTCCACGTCGTACCCGCGGATGCGGGAGGCCTGGACGAAGCCCCCCTCGTACGCGATGTCCGTGCCCCACGGGGGCCGTTCGTCGTACGCGCCGATCAGAACGCCCGCCGCCGCCGTGGCGAGCACGACGGCGACGGTGAGACCTGCGGCGAACTTCCCCCGGGAGGGGCCCTCGTGACGATGCATGGGACGAGCCTGCCGACCGGGGGCTTTCGCCGATGTTTCGCGGCCGGCGACCGCTCCGGCTCAGCCCTCCAGGAAGGCGACCAGCGCGTTGGCGAGGAGGTACGGGTCCTCCGCGCCGCACAGTTCGCGGGCGCTGTGCATGGAGAGGATCGCGACGCCGATGTCGACGGTGCTGATGCCGTGGCGGGCGGCGGTGATCGGGCCGATCGTGGTGCCGCAGGGCATGTCGTTGTTGGAGACGAACGACTGCCAGGGCACCCCCGCCTTCTCGCAGGCGGCGGCGAAGACCGCGCGGCCGCTGCCGTCGGTGGCGTACCGCTGGTTGACGTTCACCTTGAGGATCGGGCCGCCGTTGACGCGCGGGTGGTGCGTCGGGTCGTGGCGCTCCGCGTAGTTCGGGTGGACGGCGTGGCCGGTGTCGGAGGAGAGGCAGACGGTGCCGGCGAAGGCCCGCGCCCGGTCCTCGTAGGAGCCGCCGCGCGCGTACACCGAGCGCTCCAGGACGTTGCCGAGGAGGGGGCCCTGGGCTCCGGTGTCGGCCTCGGAGCCGTTCTCCTCGTGGTCGAAGGCGGCGAGGACCGGGATGTACGGGAGGTCGTCGCGGCCCGCGAGGGAGGCGAGCGCGGCGACGGCGGCGTGCACGGAGAGCAGGTTGTCCATGCGCGGGCCGGCCAGCAGTTCGCGGTCCCGGCCCAGGTAGGCGGGGGCCTCGACGGCGTGCACCATCAGGTCCCAGCCGGTCACGTCCTCGGCGTCGACCCCGGCCTCGGCGGCGACGAAGGAGATCAGGTCGCCCTCGTGTACCTTGCCGATGCCCCAGACGGGCTGCATGTGGCGCTGCCGCTCCAGCTTCAGGCCGTCGTTGGCCCCCCGGTCGAGGTGGATGGCGAGCTGCGGGACGCGCAGCAGCGGCCGGTCCACGTTGACGAGGTGGTGGCTGCCGTCGCGCAGGGTGAGGCGCCCGGCGAGGCCGAGGTCGCGGTCGAGCCACGTGTTGAGGAGGGTGCCGCCGTAGACCTCCACGGCCACCTGCCGCCAGCCGTGCGCGCCCATGTCGGGCCGCGGCTTCACGCGCAGGTTGGGGGAGTCGGTGTGGGCGCCGACGATGCGGTACGGGGTGTGGGCGGCGGCGTCCTCCGGCACGTACCAGGCGATGATCGCGCCGCCGCGGATCACGTACTTCCCGCCGCTCGTCCCGTCCCAGGCCGCGGTCTCCTCGACCCGGCGGAAACCGGCCTTCTCAAGGCGTGAGGCGGCGCTCGCGACCGCGTGGTACGGCGAGGGCGAGGCCGTCAGGAAGGCCATGAGGTCGTCGGTGTGTCCGCGGTCGAAGGGGCCGGCGGTGGGACGGGAAGCTGCGCTGCTCATGGGTTCCACCTTACGCAGGGACCGGAATACGAATACGGGGCCCCGCAAAAGGAACGGGCGGCTCAAGCACGGTCGGCCCTGTCCCCCCGACTCCAGCGCCCCGGAGGGGAAGGAGCCCCGAAAAAATACAGAACGGCCCGCCCCCCTCCCCGGGGACGGGCCGTTCCTTGCATGGCCGAGAGGCGTTCCTTAGAACGCGGCCTCGTCCAGGTCCATGAGCGAGCCGTCGACGGCCTCGGCGAGGGCGCGCTCGGCGGTGACGTTGGGCAGGATGTTGGCGGCGAAGAACTTCGCGGCCGCGATCTTGCCCTGGTAGAAGGCGACATCCTTGCCCGTGGCGCCCGCGGCCAGCTTCTCGGCGGCGACGGCCGCGCCCTTGAGGAGCAGGTAGCCGACGACGACGTCGCCGGAGGCGAGCAGCAGGCGGGTGGTGTTGAGGCCGACCTTGTAGATGTTCCTGACGTCCTCGCCGGTGGCGGTGAGGTCGGTGATCATCGTGCCGACGATGCCTTCGAGGTCGACGGCGGCCTTGGCGAGCGCGTCGCGGGCGCCGGCCAGCTCCTCGCCGCCGGTGCCGACCGCGAGGAACTTCTTGATCTCCTCGGAGAGCGTGTTCAGGGCGGCGCCCTGGTCACGGACGATCTTGCGGAAGAAGAAGTCCTGGCCCTGGATGGCCGTGGTGCCCTCGTAGAGGGTGTCGATCTTGGCGTCGCGGATGTACTGCTCGATCGGGTACTCCTGGAGGAAGCCCGAGCCGCCGAAGGTCTGGAGCGACTGCGCGAGCTGCTCGTAGCCCTTCTCGGAGCCGTAGCCCTTGACGATCGGCAGCAGCAGGTCGTTCAGGCCGTGCAGCGCCTTGGCGTCCTCGCCGGCCGACGCCTTGATCGCGATCTCGTCCTGCACGGAGGCCGTGTAGAGGACGAGGCTGCGCATGCCCTCCGCGTACGCCTTCTGCGTCATCAGCGAGCGGCGGACGTCGGGGTGGTGCGTGATGGTGACCTTGGGGGCGGCCTTGTCCATGAAGTTGGCCAGGTCGGTGCCCTGGACGCGCTCCTTGGCGTACTCCAGGGCGTTGAGGTAGCCGGTGGAGAGGGTGGAGATCGCCTTCGTGCCGACCATCATGCGGGCGAACTCGATGATGAGGAACATCTGGCGGATGCCGTCGTGCTTGTCGCCGATCAGCCAGCCCTTGGCGGGGTGCTGGTCGCCGAAGGTCATCTCGCACGTGTTGGAGGCCTTGAGGCCCATCTTGTGCTCGACGTTGGTGGCGTAGACGCCGTTGCGGGCGCCCAGCTCGCCGGTCTCCCAGTCGAACTCGTACTTCGGGACGAGGAAGAGGGAGAGGCCCTTGGTGCCGGGGCCGGCACCCTCGGGGCGGGCGAGGACGTAGTGGAGGATGTTCTCCTCCATGTCGTGCTCACCGGACGTGATGAAGCGCTTCACGCCCTCGATGTGCCAGGAGCCGTCCTCCTGCTGCGTGGCCTTGGTGCGGCCGGCGCCGACGTCCGAACCGGCGTCGGGCTCGGTCAGGACCATCGTGGAGCCCCAGCGGCGCTCGACGGCGATCTGCGCGGCCTTCTTCTGCGCCTCGTTGCCCTCGGTGTAGAGGATGCCGGCGAACGCCGGGCCGGAGGAGTACATCCAGATGGCCGGGTTCGAGCCGAGGAGCAGCTCCGCGTACGCCCAGATCAGGGAGCGCGGGGAGACGGTGCCGCCGATGCCCTCGGGGATGCCGAGGCGCCAGTACTCGGACTCCATGAAGGCGTTGTACGACTTCTTGAAGCTGGCCGGGACCGGGGCGGTGTTGGTCTCCGGGTCGAAGACCGGCGGGTTGCGGTCGGCGTCGGCGAAGGACTCCGCGAGCTCGTTCTCGGCGAGGCGGCGGATCTCGTCGAGGATGCTCTTGGCGGTCTCGACGTCCATCTCCTCGAACGGACCGGTGCCGTACACCTTGTCGCGGCCGAGCACCTCGAAGAGGTTGAACTCGATGTCGCGGAGATTCGACTTGTAGTGCCCCATGGCGACGGCTCCGTAAGGCTCGGGGAGGCGGATGTCCTGATACGCGAAGGTGTCGGCACTCGTACTACCAGTGAGTAGCCCACGCTTCTCTACGATGATGCTACCCGTGGGTAATAAGGGCAACCCCTACCGGGCCATCTGTGACACGAGCCGCAGGAAAAGGGCCCGGGGCATGTGCCCCTGGCGGCCCGTGTCCCGGGAATCCGGCCACCCGTGGTCCCGGCCGTCGGCCGTTCGTGGTCCCGGGATTCGGCCGTCCGCGGTTCCGGCGTTCGGCCGTTCGTGGTCCCGGGATTCGGCCGTCCGTGGGCAGTGCTGCCGGAGTCGGTGGGTCGATAGGCTGGCCCCATGTACGGCTACGAGCAGAATCCGGGTGCGCAGCAGCAGTACGCCCCGCCGCAGCAGGGCGGTATGCAGGGCGGTATGCAAGGGGGGATGCAGGGCGGCTACGGGCAGCAGCCCCCGCTCTACCCCGAGCCCTCGCCGCCCTCCCTCGCCGACGCCGTACGCGCCTTCACGACGGGCACGCTCGCGCCCGAGGACTTCCAGCAGATCTTCGCGACCTCCAAGGTCTACTGCCCGCGTGGCGACAACCCCGGCTTCCTGGCCCTGCACAACACCCAGCAGCCGGTCATCCCGATGTTCACCTCGCTCAAGGAGCTGCGGCGGTACGCGGGCAAGGAGTCGAAGTACTTCGTGATCACCGGCGCCGAGGTGATCGACCTGCTGCCGACCGGCTACGGCTTCGTCCTCGACATGGAGGGGGACCACCGCATGGTCTTCGACGCGAAGGCCGTGGAGCAGATGGTCGACTTCGCCATGCGGCGGATGTACGGCTGACGCAGGCTGGAGGAGTGTGGGAGAACGCCCGGGAGGAATTCCTCCCGGGCGTTCCGTGTTCTGGGTGGCAGAAAGTTCATCGTTCAACTAAACTGGTCGCACAAGGAGGCCCACCATGCCCGCTGTGACTGTCGAGAACCCGCTCACCCTGCCGCGCGTCGCCGCCCCCGCCGACGCCGTCTCCCGCCCCGTCCTGGCCGTGACCACGGCCCCCCAGGGCTTCGAGGGCGAGGGCTTCCCGGTGCGCCGCGCGTTCGCCGGGATCAACTACCAGTACCTCGACCCGTTCATCATGATGGACCAGATGGGTGAGGTGGAGTACGCGCCCGGAGAGCCCAAGGGCACGCCCTGGCACCCCCACCGAGGCTTCGAGACCGTCACCTACATCGTCGACGGGGTCTTCGACCACCAGGACTCCAACGGTGGCGGCGGCACCATCACCAACGGCGACACCCAGTGGATGACGGCCGGCGCGGGCCTCCTCCACATCGAGGCCCCGCCGGAGTCCCTCGTCGTCAGCGGCGGCCTCTTCCACGGCCTCCAGCTGTGGGTGAACCTGCCCGCCGCCGACAAGATGATGGCCCCCCGCTACCAGGACATCCGCGGCGGCCAGGTCCAGCTGCTCACCTCCCCCGACGGCGGCGCGCTGCTCCGCGTCATCGCGGGCGAGCTCGACGGCCACGACGGGCCGGGCATCACCCACACCCCCATCACGATGATCCACGCGACCCTGCGACCCGGCGCCGAGATCAGCCTGCCGTGGCGCGAGGACTTCAACGGCCTCGCGTACGTCATGGCCGGCCGCGGCACCGTCGGCGCGGAGCGGCGGCCCGTGCACCTGGGCCAGACCGCCGTCTTCGGCAAGGGCGGCGCGCTCACCGTCCGCGCCGACGAGAAGCAGGACGGGAACACCCCCGACCTGGAGGTCGTCCTCCTCGGCGGCCGGCCGATCCGCGAGCCGATGGCCCACTACGGCCCGTTCGTCATGAACACCCAGGCCGAACTGCGCCAGGCCTTCGAGGACTTCCAGGCGGGCCGTCTCGGGACGATCCCGGCGGTCCACGGGATGGGCGAGTGACGACGGACACGGTGAGCGCGTAGCGGCGGACGCCGTGGACGTGTGACGGCGGACGCCGTACGGGGCCGGGCACCATGCCCGGCCCCGTACGCGTACCCGGCCCCGTACGCGTGTCCGTGTCCGGAGTGCACGACATGCGCGTCCCCACGGCCCCGTACGAGCGGTGCTGACGCCCCGTCACCCGTACGGTCGTCAGCGCGCGACGACACGCCGAGGAGCGTGGTCCGGTGGTCACGTGCAGACGACCCGAGCGCTCCTTCCCGAACCCGCCCGCCGGGTCGCCGCCTGGTGTGCCGTCCTGCTGCTCGCCGCCGGGGTCGCGGCCGTCGGGATCTGGCTCTGCGTCGTCTTCAAGACCGTCGTCACCCCCGTCCTGCTCGCGATCCTCGGCACCGCCCTCCTCGGGCCGCTCCACCGCCGGCTCCAGCGGATGAAGGTCCGGAAGTCGCTCGCCGCCGCCCTCACCGTCGTCGCCGTCCTCGCGGTCGTCGGCGGCGCCACGTACATCGTCGTGCTCGCGCTCATCGAGACCGGCGACCAGATCGTCGCCTCGCTGCGCCAGGCCGCCGGCGACATCGCGAAGCACTTCGGCGCGGCCGGGACCTCACTCGACGACCTCGCCGCGAACGCCGAGGGCCTCCTCAAACGCTTCGGCGGGACCGCCGCCTCCGGAGTGATCACCGGGATCAGCGTCGTCGGCGAGGTGATCGCCACCGCCGTCCTCGCCCTGATCCTCATCTTCTTCTTCCTGCGGGACTCCGACCGGGCCGCCGGCGCCCTGCGCACGCTCGCCCCCGGCGACACCGGCGACACCGTGGAGGGAATGGCGCGACGCGCCTTCCGGGCCGTCGAGGGATACATGCGCGGCACCACCTTCGTCGCCCTCGTCGACGCGGTCCTCATCGGCGTCGGACTGCTCGTCCTGGAGGTGCCCGGCGCCGTCGGGCTCGCCGCGCTCGTCTTCGTCACGGCCTACATCCCGTACCTCGGCGCCTTCCTCTCCGGCGCGGTCGCCGTCCTCGTCGCCCTCGCCGACCGGGGGTTCGTCATCGCCCTGTGGGTCCTCGGCATCGTCCTGGCCGTACAGGTCCTCGAAGGCAACGTCCTCCAGCCGCTCGTCCAGAGCCGCACCGTGCAGATGCACCCGGCCGCGGTCCTGCTGGCCATCACGGCCGGGGCGTCCGTCGCGGGCATTCTGGGCATGCTGCTCGCGGTGCCCCTGACCGCCGCCGCGACCGGGGTCCTGGTCGAGCTGCGCGCCCGGTACGGGGCACCGCGCGGGGAACCGGAACCGCGGCCGGGTCCGGGGGCGAGCGGCTAGAAGACCTCTTCTCCCCCCGTCAGGCCGGGGTCAGACCGCCCGGCTCGAAGGAGGCCAGGAGCTGCTCCAGGGCCGCCTGGTCGGGTCCCACGAACGGGTCGGAGTCCGGGGCCGACGCGATCGTCTCCAGCATCCGGTCCGTCATCCGCACGGCGGGCGGCAGATGCGTGCACAGCACGATCTCCGGGTTCATCTCCCGCAGCGGCGCGATGGTCGCCCGGTACTTCTCCGCGTCCACCAGGTGCACCCACGGGCTGTCGATCGTCGCCCAGAGCAGCTGGGCCGCGCGCAGGTCCTCCGGCTTGAGGTCGCTCGCGTGCCCGCTCTCCGCGATCTCGGCGCTCGGCATGGGCCCGCCGAAGCAGTCGGAGCTGAAGCAGATCCGGGTCCGGTCGTCGTAGAAGCCGACGGTGGAGGGGTTGTCGAAGAGGGGCGGCCGGAAGGCGTGCAACGCCCGGTCACCGACGTCGAGGGACTCGCCGGGGTTGAGGAAGTACACCCGGTCCATCGGCAGTGGCCGTTCGGTCGACATGATCCCGCAGCCGAGGAACGTCGTGACCACGCGCGCGTGCGGGGCGGCGTCGAGGAGGTCGAAGATGCCGCCGGTGTGGTCGCGGTCGGGGTGCGTGAGCCAGATCCAGCGCACGTCGGCCGGGTCGACGACCTCACCGAGCGCCTCGACGAAATCGCGGTCGGGGAGGGAGAGACCGGTGTCGACGACGACGGGCTCGGTGGCGGTGACGACGTAGGCGTTGGCGGGCAGGTGCCCGATCCCCGCTACGTCGAGGCTGTCGGCCAGCACGGTGGTGTCGCTGCCGACCTTGTGGGTGTCCATGGCGCGCTCCCAGGTCCCCCTGGCGGCCGTACGACACCAGTCTGCGCCCGAAGGAGGGCCCGCGCCCATCGGGCCGCACCCCCCGGGCCGCGCCCACCGGGCCGCTTCAGGACTACCCGAAGCGGCTGCCGACCCCGCTGCCGACCCCGGTGCCAGTCCCGGTCCCGGTCCCAGTCCCAGTGGCAGTGCCAGCGTCAGTCACAGTCCCGGTCCCGGTCCCGGTGCCAGTCCCGGTCCCGCCGTCCGTGCCCTCCGACCTCGGTTCGTTCAGTTCGAACCAGATCGCCTTGCCCTCGCCGCGCGGGTCCACCCCCCACGCGTCCGCCAGCATCTCCATCAGGACCAGGCCGCGGCCGCTCGACGCCATCTCGCCCGGGTGGCGTCTGTGCGGCAGTTCGTCGCTGTTGTCGGAGACCTCGACGCGCAGCCGCCGCGACTTCTCGCCGCAGGCGACCTCCGCGACGAGGAGCGCGTCGCCGTCCGTGTGGACGAGGACGTTGGTGACCATCTCGGAGACCATGAGGACCGCCGAGTCGAGCTGGTCCCCGTCCGCCCAGTCGTGCAGCAGCTGCCGTACCTGCTCGCGCGCCTCCGCGATCCGTTCCGGCTCCGCCTGGGCGATCGTCATCAGCGTGCGGCGCGGGGCCTCGGACCTCCCGCCGGCGGGCCGGCGGGAGAGCAGCAGGACGGCGATGTCGTCCTCGCGGCGGTCGGCGAGCGGTCCGGTCGTGTGGTGGGAGCCGGGCCCGTGGACGGCCTCCACGAGCGTGTCGGCGAGCTGCTCCAGGTCCTCGCCGTCGTGGGACTCCAGGAGCTTCCTGACCCGCTCCCAGCCGGTGTCGAGGTCGTGCCCGCCGGTCTCCAGGAGGCCGTCGGTGCAGATCATCAGGGTCTCGCCGGGTTCGAGGGTGAGCCGGGTGGTGGGGTAGTCGGTGTCGGGGTCGATGCCGAGCGGGAGGCCACCGGCGGTGGGCCGGAGGAGAACCGTTCCGTCGTTCATCCGCACCGCCGGGTCCGGATGCCCGGCCCGCGCGATGTCGACCGTCCCCGTCTCCAGGTCGACCTCCAGGTAGAGGCAGGTGGCGAAGCGCGGACCGGCCTCGCCCTCCCCGTCGTCGCCGTCGGTGATCCCGTACAGGAAGCGGGAGGCGCGGGAGAGGACCGCGTCCGGCCGGTGGCCCTCGGAGGCGTACGCGCGCAGGGCGATCCGCAGCTGCCCCATGAGCCCCGCCGCCCGCACGTCGTGGCCCTGGACGTCGCCGATGACGAGGGCGATGCGTCCGGAGCCGCGCCCGCCGGTGCGGGTGGTGCCGCCGGGCAGCCGGATCATGTCGTACCAGTCGCCGCCGACCTGGAGCCCGCCGCCGGTCGGCACGTACCGGGCGGCGACCTGGATGCCGGGGATGCCGGGCCCGAGGACCGGCATCATCGTCCGCTGGAGTCCGAGCGACAGTTCCCGCTCGGACTCGGCCACGCCCGCGCGTGCGAGGGCCTGCGCGAGCATCCGCGCCACCGTGGTGAGCACCGAACGCTCGTCGGGCGTGAACGCCACCGGGTGTTTGAAGGCCGCCATCCAGGCCCCCATGGTGCGGCCGGCGACGACCAGCGGCACGAAGGCCCAGGAGCGGCGCCCGAAGCGCTGCGCGAGCGGCCAGGTCATGGGGAAGCGGCGCAGGTACTCGTCCGGTGTCGGCAGGTAGATCGCCCGGCCGGTGCGGGCGGCCTCGGCCGCCGGGTAGTCGGTGTCGAGAGACATCGACGAGAACGGCCCCTCGTCGCCCTCGCTGTGCCCGTGGTGGCCGATGACGGTGAGCCGGTCGCCCGCCACGCCGAAGACCGCGAGCCCGTCCGGCGAGAAGCCCGGCATCGACAGCGAGGCGGCCACCCGCAGCACCTCGGCCGTCGACCGCGCCTCCGCGAGCGCCCGCCCCGCGTCCAGCAGGAACGCCTCGCGGGAGCGGCGCCAGTCACCTGTGATGGGGGTGCGGGCGGCGGTCCCCGGCTGCTGCTCGGCGACTTCCTGGAGCGTGCCGACGAGCTGGTAGTCGTCGCCCTGGATGAGGGGCTTGGAACGGCTGCGTACGGTACGGATCACCCGGCCGTGGCCGTCCATGATCCGCAGCCGGGCCTCGGCGAGGGTCCCCTCGGCGACGGCGAGGTTCACGACCCCGTCGATCTCGTTCCAGTCGACCGGATGAAAACGGGAGCGCACGGCCGCCTCGGTCAGCCGTACGGGCTCGGCGGGCAGCCCGAGCAGCCGGGCGGCCTCGGCGTCGAGCGAGACGATCCCGGACGCGTTGTCCCAGCGCCACAGGCCGGTCGCGATCGCGGCCAGGACGTCCTCGGTGCGCATTGCCCCACTTTATGAATATCGGACAGCAGATCGCCACCGAGAGTATTCGAAAAGCGATCTTGGCCCGGCCGGTACTCTGGGTGGGTCTGCCCGCGTGTCCTGTGACATCCGTGACAGGGGCCACCGGGCGGCGGCCCACGACCCACAGATCCCGAAGACTGGATGAACGACGATGCATCGGTACAGGTCCCACACCTGCGGCGAGCTCCGCGCCTCTGACGTCGGCACCGACGTCCGGCTGAGCGGCTGGCTGCACAATCGGCGCGACCTGGGCGGCATCCTCTTCATCGATCTGCGCGACCACTACGGCATCACGCAGCTCGTCGCCCGGCCCGGCACCGCCGCCGCCGAGGTGCTGGACAAGCTGACCAAGGAGACCGTCGTCCGCGTGGACGGCAAGGTCGTCTCGCGTGGCGCGGAGAACGTCAACCCGGAGCTCGCCACCGGCGACATCGAGATCGAGGCCGCCACGGTCGAGGTCCTGGGCGCCGCCAAGCAGATCCCCTTCACCATCAACGCCGACGACGGCGTCAACGAGGAGCGGCGCCTGGAGTACCGCTTCCTCGACCTGCGCCGCGAGCGCATGCACCGCAACATCATGCTGCGCTCCGCCGTCATCGCCTCCATCCGCTCCAAGATGGTGGCCCTCGGCTTCAACGAGATGGCGACCCCGATCCTCGCCGCGACCTCCCCCGAGGGCGCCCGCGACTTCGTCGTCCCGTCCCGCCTGAACCCGGGCAAGTTCTACGCGCTGCCGCAGGCGCCGCAGCAGTTCAAGCAGCTGCTGATGATCTCCGGCTTCGACCGGTACTTCCAGATCGCGCCCTGCTTCCGCGACGAGGACGCCCGCGCCGACCGTTCGCCGGGCGAGTTCTACCAGCTCGACGTCGAGATGAGCTTCGTCGAGCAGGAGGACGTCTTCCAGCCGATCGAGAAGCTCATGACGGAGCTCTTCGAGGAGTTCGGCGGCGGGCGCCACGTCACCTCGCCGTTCCCGCGGATCCCGTTCCGCGAGTCGATGCTCAAGTACGGCAACGACAAGCCCGACCTGCGCACCTCCCTCGAACTCGTCGACATCACCGACGTCTTCGAGAACTCCGAGTTCAAGGCCTTCGCCGGCAAGCACGTCCGCGCGCTCGCCGTCCCGGACACCGGTGACCAGCCGCGCAAGTTCTTCGACGGCCTCGGCGACTTCGCGGTCTCCCTCGGCGCGAAGGGCCTGGCCTGGGTCCGCGTCGGCGAGGGCAACGCCCTGACCGGCCCGATCGCCAAGTTCCTCACCGAGGAGAACGTCAAGGTCCTCACCGAGCGCCTCGGCCTGGAGCCCGGCCACGCGATCTTCTTCGGCGCGGGCGAGTTCGACGAGGTCTCCAAGATCATGGGCCCGGTCCGGGTCGAGGCCGCCAAGCGCGCCGGCCAGTTCGAGGAGAACGTCTTCCGCTTCGCGTGGATCGTGGACTTCCCGATGTACGAGCGGGACGAGGAGACCGGCAAGATCGACTTCTCGCACAACCCGTTCTCCATGCCGCAGGGCGGCCTTGAGGCGCTGGAGACCCAGGACCCGCTGGACGTCCTCGGCTGGCAGTACGACATCGTCTGCAACGGCATCGAGCTCTCCTCCGGCGCCATCCGGAACCACGAGCCCGAGATCATGTTCAAGGCCTTCGAGATCGCGGGCTACTCGAAGGAGACCGTCGAGCACGAGTTCGCGGGCATGCTCCGCGCCTTCGAATACGGCGCCCCGCCGCACGGCGGCATCGCCCCGGGCGTCGACCGCATCGTCATGCTCCTCGCCGACGAGCCCAACATCCGCGAGACCATCGCCTTCCCGCTCAACGGCAACGCCCAGGACCTCCTGATGGGCGCCCCGACGGAGCTGGACGAGGCCCGCCTGCGCGAGCTGAACATCCAGCTGCGCAAGCCGGTGGAGAAGGCGACGGAGAAGCCGTCGGAGAAGACGGAGCAGTAAGCCTCGGTCGTATGCGAGAGGGGCCCGGAATCCGTCTGGATTCCGGGCCCCTCTCGCATGCAGGGCCACCCGCTGCCGTCGCTGTGAACCGTCAGCCACGTCTTGCGACGATCCACCGGGGCGGGCGGCCTGCGTCGGCGTTCGGAGGCACATCCGGCAGGCCCCGGTTCGTCATACCGTTTGGAGCCTGCGGAACTCGTGTGCGGAGAGAGGATACGAGGATGAGAGGATTTCCGAGCGCACTTCCCCGGTGAGAGTGGATGCGAGGAATTGCGTGCAGGATACGGAGAAGTGCTCCCATTGGCTGCCGCGTACCTCGTTGACCATGACAGCCCATTGGTTCGGATCGAGGCCGGGCCGAACCAGCCAGTAAAGACATTCCCCGTTGTCCGTGGTCGCCCAGGGGATGACCTGTGAGCCTTCGACCTCCAGTTCCGCTGGCTTCTTCTCGAATTCCCACAAGTCTTGCAGGTCTTCGGGCTGGTGCTCTGCCCATTCGAGGAAGTCGTAGTTCTCGTTCGGACAGCCGGGCTCGAGGACGTATAGATAGTCGTCCCAGTTGCTGCCCCCGTAGACGTGGATGAACTCCTTGTAGTCAGCGGGAAGCTCCAACCCGATCATGCGCTCGACCTCGTCCCAATTTTTCTGGCGGGGCTCGCTCGGAGCTGGCACGATTACAGAAAGGCGCGCAAGACCGTTCGTCATGGAGTGGATACACCTCTCTTCTTGATGGGAGCAGAAGAGGACCGGCCCCGCGTGCGGATGATTATTCCGTCGGCATGTCCATTCATGCGCGAGTCCAAGTCGGCATTCATGCGACGGAGGGGGCACGAAAGTTCTTCGGACCCTGGTCTTTCTTCATTTTCTGTCGTCTTGGCCATGCGCAGGGCTGCCGCAGCTCGCACGTGAGGAGAGATAGGGGCGTGTTCGGGTCAGGAGAGACATGTCCGCCGTGAAGGCGAGGTGCGAACCTGTCGCACCGACGGAAACCCGGATGCCCTCGCCGAAAGAGGTGAAGGTGACTGCTGCGTCGCGTGCGGTGAAGTCCCAGCCGGTGATCTGGAGTTCCTTCACGCCCGCGAACTTCAAGTAGAACTCGACTGTGTTGTACTCTCTGTCCGCCCATGAGAGGGGTGGGTTCGAGGGGAGGATCGAGGTCTCGAAAGCCAGCGTTACCGATGTGCTTCTTTCATCGATCTGTACATAATAAAGAGCGCACTCGTTCAGGTTCGGGGGTGTTGCGTAGACGCTCGTGATCTCCTCTGCTGAATTGATGATCGCTGTCCAGTCAGAGTCGCCCATGGAAGGTCTTTTCGTCGGTTTCCGGAATGGTGTCATAGTGCATGCTGTCAAGCTTCTGAAGAAATAGGTGAGGGCTTCCGTCCGTGCCGTCAGCCTTGATCTTGAAGGCGCTCACATGTCCCACCCGTGTGAACTGGCTACTGGTGAAATTGAGATCCACTCCGGCATCAGTCACCCGCACCCGCATCCTTTGCTTTTCGCCCAGGGACGTCGTGTGGAGGGCGGACGAGTGGGCGGGCGGGTCCCACTTCGTCAGGGAGAAATCTGCCACCGCGAGGAACTGCAGATGGCACTGGACAGTGTCGACATCCGCACCCTCCCATTCCAGAGGCACCACGGAGGGGAAGCTGGAAAGGTCCAAACGAAGAATGACCGTTGGTCCCAGCCAGTTCAGGTTGATGGAGCGCAAGCGAAACCTTTCGAGAGGTGGGATCTCTCCGTACAGGCTTACGAGGCTCTCAGGATTCACCAGGGTCAGGCTATCGGTCATGGTAATAGTTCTTCTCTGTGCCGGGAATGCGGGCCCTTGCGAGTATCGTTGAGTGGCCATTCGGATGTAACACCACCTGCTCGTCCGAAGGGCCCGGAATCCCTACCGATTCGGGGCCCCTTCTGCTTGCCGTGGGAGCTTCACGCGAGCGACGCGCGGAACCTCTCCAAGGAGGAGAAGTAGTCACTGCGCGCGCCGTCCCCTGCGGGAAGGTTCCAAAGGTCCTTCTCCGCGAGCTCCACAGTTGGACGGAGCACCGCGTCCGCGAGCTCTTCGAGACCGCACTTCCCCAGCACGGTCCCCTTCGCCGAAACCGTGACGACCCCCTTGCGGTCGCGTCTGAAGTCGAGCCGGAACGACGTGTCGGTACCCACGAACGACACCGCCTTCCTCTCCCCGGTGAAGAGGGGGCGGAGCGAGTCGAGAAGGAGGGGAACCGACAGGTAGATCATCATCCCCTGGTCGGGGACGTGTCCGGCCGACCCCGCCGCTCCGCTCTCCCCCTCACACGTGATGTCCCCGAGGTCGAAGTCACTGGGGTCGCCCTGTTCGGGGCGCACTGTGAAGCTCATCTTGATCACGGGCTGCAGCTCTTTCCTATCGGGAAGAAGGTGACGAGCCTGTCCCCGAGTGGGCCGGGGCGTGGGCGGCTGTGACGCGGCCTGCCAGGTCCAGGTTGAAGCGCCTACGGACGGCGAGCGCGCATCGGTGATGCCGATGAGGCCGCCCGTGCGCGTGGTGCGTGTACGCCCGGTGGTGGAGGCGGTGGCCAGAACCGCCGGTTCCTGGTCAGTGGGTCGGCCCATCGTGTCGAACGACGAGGTCAGGATGGCGAAGTCGGCGATGTGGCGGACTGTCTCACGCCCGAGGGTGTCGTGGGTGAAGGCCGGCGTCCGGCCCGAGGAGGTCAGTTCCGTGCGGCGGCCGGCCGCGTCGTCATACCGGGCTGAGCTGGCGGAATTCGTGTGTGGTGCGGGGGAACAAGGATGAAAGGATGTTCGACTGCAGCTCTCTGTCAAGGGCGGAAGCGAGGAACTGCGTGCAGGATACGGAGAAATGCTCCCACCGGTCACCGCGAGCCTCGTTCACCATGACGGTCCATTGGTCCTGGTCAAGGTCGGGTCGAGCGTGCCAGTAGAGGCATTCTCCGTTGTCTGTGGTTGCCCATGGAATGACTCGGGACCTCTCGATCTCCAGCCCCGGCGGCTTCTTCTCGAACTCCCACAGGTCTTCCAAGTCTTCGGCCTGATTCTTCGCCCAGTCGACGAGGTCGTAGTGGCCGTTGGGGCAGCCCGGTTCGAGGAGGTACAGGGTGGTCGTCCCGGTTGCCTCCCCCGTAGACGCGAATGAGTTCCTCGTAGTCGGCGGGAAGCTCGACCCCGAGGCTGCGCTCGACCTCGTCCCAATCCTTGCGCCGGAGCTCGCTCGGCGCCGGGCAGATCTCAAGCAGACGTGTGAGGGCGTTGGCCACGGTCAGGGTCCTGTCTCCGAGGATCGTGGTCAGACCTGGACCTGAAGGGCCTGGGATCCTCGGGCCCCAGGCCCATCGGTCGAAGTATCTAATCCTCCAAAATATCCCTCACGTAGTCGCCGAGTTCGCCGGGAAGGCCCTCGACGTCAAGGACTCGCAAACCCGCGACCATTTCCGGTTCCGCCAGGGATCCGAGCTGGATGATCGCGTTCAGCTGGGATTCCAAAGCATCCGGGTCGCTTTCGCATACTGCGGCTGCCACGAGGATGCCCGTGAGGATTCGCCCGTCGATCGGCGAGTAGTTGGACACTGAATCGGTGACCCGATCTGCCGCCAACTCGCGGGATTTTGAGTCGGGGGTAGTGAGGTTTCGCACGAATTCGAGAAGCTGGGAAGAAGGGAGGGGCACGCGGGTCACCTTACACGTCAATAGGGAAGCGGGTACGAAGTTGGCCACGGAATATGTGTGTCATTCGCCGCTTCGGGATTGTAGTGGGGGCTCGTGTCTTTGTGAACGTTGCGATGGTAGAGGGTTCCTGCCTCGTCCTGGTAGCGTCCCGCGATTGATACTCGATAGATGTCGCCCTTGGCGGAGTTGGAATCAGCGGGTGCGGTTTTGTCTTCGTCATGCACGCGGAGGCGAACGGTATTTCCAGTAACTGGGTCATTCCACTTGTATTCGACTCCCTTTTGCGCTCCGCCATTGGGGTCGGGAGTCAAGTGACGCATTTGTGCGTCATCTGGAATAATGTCCATTGGATTCCGGCCTCGCATATCCCACCCTCCGCCTTCAATTCGGGGAGGGCATCCTTCGGGCGCCAGGCCTAGTGGGTCGCTCCACGTATGCGGATTGCGGACGTACGCCACCGGGTTGTCGGCCGGGGTCAGGCCCAGGGGGTCTGGAGTGAGGTAGCGGGCTGATTCCGGGTCGTAGTAGCGGAAGAAGTTGTAGTGGAGTTCCGATTCACGGTCGAAGTACTGGCCCGGGAAGCGAAGCGGCGTGTAAGCCGTGGCGTCGCGGACCCAGGTCGTCGTACCCCAGAGCGTGGCGCGGGTGCGCCAGGCCACGTTGCCTGATTCGTCGACGAGTTCTGTCGGGGTGCCGATCAGGTCGGTGACGATCGCGAAGAAGCGTTCGTCCGTGGAGTCGGTTCGACGTTCCGTCTGGGCGAGGGGGCGTAGGTCCGCGTGGTCCCAGGTGAGGGTGATGTCCTGGGTCGTCTGCTCGCAGAGAGTGGCCCCGTCCCAGGTGAAGTAAACGGTTTCCAGGGGAGATTGCTTGGATATGCGACGGCCCAGAGGATCGTACGCGTACCGCCAGACCGTGCCGTCCGGTGTCGTCACCGCGGTGAGACGGTCCTCCGCGTCCCACTTGTAGCGCCAGGTGTCGGGCTTGCGGGAGAGACGGTTCTTCTGACGTAGGACGATCCGGCCCTGGCCGTCGTGTTCGTAGCGGACTGCGCCCGCGCTGGTGATCCGAGTGCCTTGATAGGCACGCGTGCCAGTCGAGGAGTGGGACGGATGGGCGGCTGACCATGTGGCTTCCGTCTGGTTGCCGGCTTCGTCGTAGGCGTACCGTTCCGTCCAGTCGCGTGCGTGGACGGCCGTGACACGGCCGGACGAATCCAGGTCGAAACGCCGGACCCCGGAGAGCGCGTCGCTGATGCCGACGAGTCCGCCGTCCGCGCGATAGGTGTACTCCCGATGCTGGAGGCGCCGCCCCGAGCCGTCGGTGACACCCTGATCGGTGAGGCGGCCCATCGCGTCGAACGAAGAGGCCAGGACAGCGAAATCAGCGATGTGCCGGGCCGTCTCACGGCCGAGAGCGTCGTGAGTGAAGGCCACCGTCCGACCTGAGGAGGTGAGTTCCGTACGCCTGCCCGCCGCGTCGTACGACCATGTGCTCTTCGAACCGCCCGGCGTCGTCCGCCCCGTGCGTCGCCCCATGGCGTCGAGCGCGAACGAGAGCGTACGACCGTTCACGGTCTCGGAGACGAGCCGGCCGTAGCGGTCCCGGAGGCGCTGCAGAGTCGCGTCAGGGCCGGTTGCCGCCGCCAGCTGGTCGAAGACGTCGTACTCGTAAGTGCTGACCGCCCCTGCCACGTCCTTGCGGGCAACCCGACCGAGAGCGTCGCGTTCGTACCAGATCGTCTGGCCGAGCCCGTTGGCACGGGAAGTCAGAAGGCCCGCCGCGTCGTAGCCGTACCTCAGCGCTCGGTCGTCGAAGTCTGTCTCGGCGACCACCCGGCCCGCCGCGTCGTAGGTGTAGTCCCACGTCAGCCCCTGCGGGTTGGTCACCCGCGTCAGCCGCAGGTTCGTGTCGTGGGAGAACTCGTAGCGGACTCCGTCCGGGCCAGTTCGGGAAGTCGGCAGGTCGAAGTCGGTGTAGGTGAAGTGGGTCGTGGCGCCCATCGCGTCGGTGTGGCTGAGGCAGTTGCCCTCGCCGTCGTACGTCCAGGATTACGTCGTGCCGTCGGGCGCGGTGCGCAGGGACGGGCGGCCTTCGACCGTCCACTCCAGTCGTGCGGTCGCGCCGAGGGGGTCGGTGACCTGGACCGTACGGCCGAAGGCGTCGTGCTCGTACCGGGTCGTGGCCCCCAGCGGGTCGGTGACCTCGACGGGGAGCCCCCGGGCGTCCAGGACCAGCCGCGTGACGGCGCCGAGCGGGTCCGTCACCGACGTGAGCCGGCCCGACTCGTCGTACGCGAACTCGGTCCGTGCGCCGGAGGGGCCCGTCACCGACGTGCGGTTGCCGCGCTCGTCGAAGGTCTGGCGGGTGACGTTACCGTCGGTGCCGGTGATGCGTATCGGGAATCCGCTGGCGTCGTATTCGGCCCGCGCCTGCCGGCCGTCCGGTCGCTCAAGGAGCGTCAGGCGGCCCTGCTCGTCGTAGGTGAAGGAGCTGACGTGCCCCAGCGGATCCGTCCGGGACAGCAGCCGGTTGTGCCGGTCGTACTCGAAGCGGGTGACCGCGCCCAGCGCGTCGATCTCTGCGACGACCTGCGCGCGGTCGTTGATCAGGTGGCGCTCGGTGTTCCCCATGCCGTCGGTCAGGGTGGTCAGGCGCAGGCCCGTCGTCGGGTCGACGTCGTCCCAGGTGAAGGTGGCTTCGAGGTGTCCGTTCGTGCCTGACTGGTACGTGCAGCGGTCCCGGTCGTCGTAGACGTAGTCGAAACGGCTGCCGTTCGTGTCCGTCCACGACGTGATGCGGCCGTGCTCGTCGCAGCCGAAGCGCAGCGGGCGGCCCGAGGAGTTCGTGACCTCGGTCAGGTGGCCGGCCGTGTAGCCGTAGCGGAGGATCTCCTGGTCGGAGCCGTCCGGCGCCGCTCCCGCGAGGTGGAGGGCCGTGACCCGGCCCTCGGCCGTGGTGAGCTTCAGGTGGTAGCCGCCGTGGTGGACGATCGCCGTCGGGGCGCCCGACTCGTCGTGCTCGAAGGCGATCCAGCGGCCGTTGCGGTCGTCGATCTGCGCCAGGAGGGCGAGTTCGCCGTCGTGGTCGGCGAAGTGCCGGACCGTGCCGGTGTCGGGGTCGGTGACCGTGTAGCCGTCCCCGACCCGGTCGAGCGGCCACTGCCGGCCGTGCGTGGGCATGACCGGGACGCCGGGGGCCGGGTGCGGGTAGGCGAGGAGGCTGCCCTCGTCGCAGCTGAAGACCACGCCCTCCGCGTCGATCTCCAGCCGCTGGTCCACCGTCGACGACCACGCCGGGCCGAACCAGCGTCCCGAGCGACGCGAGGAGTCGAAGGTGCGCCGGAAGACCACGGGCAGCGAACCGGGCAGGGTGATGTCCGTCTGCGGCAGCAGCATCCGGCCCGTCGCGATGTCGATCGGGTCCTTCTTGCAGACCGTCTCACCGCACTTCTTGCCGTTGCTGTCCGGGTCCTTCTCGTGGTCCCCGCGGCTGCCGGGCGGCTTCTTCCCGTCGGGCAGGTGCTTGCTGCCGTTCAGACCGACGCGCAGCCCGCTGCGCAGGACGCCCGCGCCCTTGGTGCCGAGGATCTCCGGCACCAGTCGGCCGAGGAACTCCGACGGGTCGCCCTTCGCCGCGTCCCAGGCGTTCTTCAGCGCCCGGTCCGGGTTCGCCGCCGTGGACACCAGACCGGCGAGCGTCATGTTGACGCCCTTGTAGTACTCCGCCGGGTGGGTCAGGTTGTACGGGTCCGCGGGGTTCACCGAGCGGACGAAGTTGACCAGGCCGGCCGCGCCCTTGACGACGCCGCCGCCGAAGTGGGCCAGTTCGATGCCCTGGCCCATGCCGTAGTCCATCAGCTCCAGCTTGGCCCGCTCGCGCCCCGTCGGTTCCTTGGGCGCGTGGGCGAGCGCGGTGGTCACCGCCGCCTTCGCGGTGTCCCCCGCCTCGTCGCGGGCCTTGCGGGCGTCGCTCAGGATCTCCCGGGCGCGCTGCCGCTTGGCCTTGCCGGGGTCGGAGAACTCCCCGGGGTCGGGCAGCGGACTGTCCCCGGTGCGGGCCGCGTTGTAGGCGTCGACCTTCTTGTTGTACGTGTCGGCGGCCGTCCTGGAGTCCTTGTCGCCCTCCTTGTAGAGGGCTATCGCCTCACGCGCCTTGCCCTGCGCGCTCACGACCGCCTTGGAGTACGTCTCCAGTGCCTTGGCCGCGTTCTCCATCGCGTCCGCCGCGTGCAGCCAGTCGGCCGGCAGCGTCTGGAACTTCTCCCGGAACGTGTCGGCCGCCTCACCCTTCCAGTGACCGGAGTCGAGCTTCTTCATGCCGCTGCCGACCAGGTCGAACGCCTTCTGGAAGTCCCGGAGGTTCTTCACCGCCTCGGCGATCTTCTCCGGCTTGCCGTGGATCAGCTCGTTCGCTTCCTCGGTCTGCCCGAGCTGCTGTTCCCCGACCGTCGCGCCGAGCGACGAAGCGGTCTCGTCGCCCCAGTCCTCGACCGAATCCGCCCAGTCGTGCGCCCCGACCTTGTCCAGGCCCTGGCCGGCCTTGTCGGTCACATAGTCGACGCCCTCACCGACGAGCTGCTTGCCCTTGTCGATGCCGTCACCGATCTTGTCGATCCCCTTGTCGACCAGACCTCCCCAGTCCACCATCAGCGGTTCTCCCCCCAGCGCGGCTGCTCGGCCTGTTCGACGGTCGCCTCGTCCGGGTCGAGGTCGTCCTTGAGCTGACCGTCCAGGCGGTCGCGTACCGCCGGGTCGATCAGCCCCTGGCGCTCCATCGAGTCCAGCTGCGCGTCCATGACGTCGTAGCCGGTGTTCTTCCAGGTCTGCCTGACCTCCCCGTGGGCCTCGCTGAACGACTCCTCGCTCCAGTCGGCGTCGTCCCACATGTGCTGGTCACGGATGGTGTCCCAGCGCATCCCCTTCACCTCGTCCTCGGACAGGTGCGGGTTGCCGTTGAGGGAGTTCGCCCCGATCTTGATCGAGTCCTTGATGTACTGCTCCTGCTCCGCGAACGAGCCCGCCGACAGGCCGACGCCCTGCGCGAAGCCGTTCCCCCGTATCGCCAGCGCGCGGACGCCCCACTCCCAGCGGTTGCAGAACGTCTCGAACTCCGACGTCAGGCCGCCGTGCCCCAACTCCAGCCCGGACAGGGACAGGTCGGAGAATCCACGACCCGTCGACGCCTCGCCGATCATGCCGAGCTCCTTCAGCTCGGCATGCGCCAGGTCGATGCCCTGCGCTATCTCCGTCAGCGCCGCCGCCGGCGCCGCCAGATCTGGCTTGTCCCCACTCATCGCGTCCCCGTTCCCCCGAGATCAGCTGTTTCGCCGAGATCCACCGCCACCTCGTCCGGCACGATCCCCGCCACCGGCGGAAAGAGCATGCCGTCCGTACTGCCCGCGTCCAGCGCGACACCGCCCGGACCGGGCAGCATCGGCACCATCACGTCAAGGAGCCGCGCGCCCAGGATCGTCCGGTACGTCCACTCCCGCCCCGCGTCTCCCCGTGCCTCCGCGAACCGGGCCAGCGCCTCCTCGTCCGAGAACGCGCAGATCCACCGCACCCCGTTGACGTCCGCCGTCCACAGACTGTCCTGGTCGTCGAACGGCACCAGGACGGCGGTGCGCCGGAATTCACCCAGCACCCGCGCGAACTCCCGCCGGGCCGCCGCGATGTCGTCGGCGCGCTCCGCCTGCGGTACGGCCGGCGCGGGCGGGTCCTCCGGAACCGCCTCCGTATCCGGACGCACCGCTTCGACGTGTGCGTCCGCCAACTCCGACAGTCTCGAAACCTGCCGAGGCCTCGGTATTTCGTCCCCGTTGTCACTCACCCGGGCATGCTGCCATGCGTGCGTTCACGCGAGCAACGAAGGCGTGTCCGAACCCATCGGCCTCGAACAGGGTTGGGATCGGCCCGGTTCCGGGCCCTCGCGCATTCCTACCGAAGCTGCTGGACGACGATCCAGTAGTCGTATTCCTCTTCGGTCACGGCACAGACCACTGTCCCGTCCAGCGACATCGCGAGGAGATCGAGCCCCTCCTCGTCCCGCGCGAGGCGCTGCGCCGGCTCCGCGCCGGGCGCCCACTTCACCACAGCCCAACCGAATGTGGACGATCCGGATCCGGGGCTGCTCAGCAGAAAGGGGCGGTCATCCCCGAGCAGCCCACTCCGCACAGCGTGGACGTACCACTTCCGGTCCACCTCCTGGAGAGCGTTCGGATGACTCAAGGGAATCTCGACGACAGGCCGGACCTCCCAGTTGGCAACGCTCCGCATCGCCTCACCAACAGAGGGAACGTCCTCAGGCGCCGGATCACCGGAGATCGTCAGGCCGGTGACGGCCATGCGGCTCAGCCAGGCTTCCCGTGTCGGCTCAACCATGAGTGCGAGTTTCCGTCCTTCTCCTCGCCCCGTCCCCTGCGGGAAGACGTGAGACGGCCTCGTTCTCAAGTTCGTGAGCGGGACCGACAACCGCCTGAGCAGGGACACGACCGGCCGACCCCTCTGCCCCGCTTTCCCCCTCGCACGTGATGTCCCCGAGGTCGAAGCCACTGAAATGAGACGAGATGTTCAGTTCCGCGAATCGATTTCCTCGGCATCTTCCTACTCGACTCCTCCGCCGTTCGGGCAAAGGGTCGTGCCACGTCTGGGCATGGTGGACGTAGGCCACCGGGTTGTCGGCCGACGCCAGACCCAGGGGTCCTGAGAGACAGCGATCCAGCGCGATGTCGTCGGCGCGCTCCGCCTGCGGTACGGCCGGCGCGGGCGGGTCCTCCGGAACCGCCTCCGTATCCGGACGCACCGCTTCGACGTGTGCGTCCGCCAACTCCGACAGTCTCGAAACCTGCCGAGGCCTCGGTATTTCGTCCCCGTTGTCACTCACCCGGGCATGCTGCCATGCGTGCGTTCACGCGAGCAACGAAGGCGTGGCCGCTTTGGCCACGCCCGAACCGGCCCCGTATCCGCCCGGTGGCGGCTCCAGGAAGCGGGAAGCGGGAAGCGGGAAGCGGGAAGCGGGAAAGGGGCCTGGGGACGGCGCTCGTCCCAGGCCCCTCCGTGCGTTCGCCGGTCCTACTCGTCCGCGAAGATCTCCTCGGCCGAGTCCGCCGTGACGGCGCGCAACAGCCAGGCGCGCAGCGTCTCGGGGTCGTCGCAGCCGGTGACGCGGTCGCGGATGTCGTCGGGTACGGCGATGCCGCGCTGCTCCAGGACCAGCAGTATGGCGTCGGCACTGGCCTGGGCACGCCCCTCGGCACGCCCCTCGGCACGCCCCTCGGCACGCCCCTCGGCACGCCCCTCGGCACGGCCCTCGGTCCGGCCCTCGTCTCGGATCTCCTCCGAGAGGTACGACTTGTAGAAGGAGAGGTCCACGGCCACCAGCGTCCTCCAGAGGTCTTGGGCCGGGCGCTTGCTCAGCCCTTGTGCGGTGAATTCGATGATCGGGTCGGCGACGCTCTCGGGAACGTCCCGCAGAGCGGTGGACAGTGCTTTCAGCATGGCACCGATGTCCGGATCGCCCGCGTGCGTGATGGCCGCCAGGGTGGCCAGCGCGAGGTCCTCGCCCGCCCTGACCGGATCGGTGATGACGGGCATGTTGTGCGGACCCACGACGATGGGCCGGATGCTGAGGGTCGGCATGTACGCCGGTCCGCTGGCGGTGGGCCGGGCGGCCCATTCCGCCGTGGCGCGGTCCTGGCAGACGACCAGCAGCGCGGTCGGCAGCGCGTACTTCGTCCACAGGTACGAGACGTAGTACGCCCAGCTCGCGGGCTTGGACGGGTCCTTCTTGCCCTGGACCTCGATGGCGAGGAGGAGGGAGCCGTCCTTGGCGCTGACGAGCCGCAGCAGGGGGTCGACGCGGCGTTCGACCGGTCGGGTCTCGGTGAGGTCGTTGGGCAGGACGACCGCGTCGACGACGGCCGGCAGGGGGAGATCCAGCACGTCTTTCAGGCGGCTGAAGAGGTGGAGATCGTGCCGGAAGATGTGGTGCATCGCTTCGTGCGGTGGGTTGACCACGGGGTTCCTCAGGGCGGGGTCGGCGGGTTGGTCAGGTGCGGCAGCCGCCGCAGGTGCCGGGTTCTGGGGCGCGGTACGCGCGGTCGCATGTGTCGCAGTTCTGGAGGGGGTGGCGGGCGGCAGGGTCCTCCGGGGTGCGGAACGGCGGTAGGGGTGGGAGCTGGGCCGTCAGGCGGTGGGCCAAGAGGGCGGCGGGGCGTCGGAGGGGTTCCGGCGGGAGGGCGGTGGTCAGTGCGCGGTGGACGGACTCGGGTGTGAACTCGCGTTCCAGCCAGGTCACGACGCCTGGCGCGAGGTGCTCGGCTTCGCTCGCGGAGATCAGCAGGCGGGGGTCCGTGCGACGGAGGCCGGAGAGGACGCCGATGGCCGTCTGGAGCTGGTCGGGTGTGAGGTAGGCGGGTTGCGGAACGGCCGGCAGGGAGGTCCGTCGGCGGGGTTCGCGCTGCTCGCGTCGGCGTGGTGGAGGTCCCGCCTCGGGCCTCGAAGGGGGGTCGTCGCGCTTGGCGGGACGGGGCGACGGGGCGCTCGTGCGGCGTGGGCCGCCGCCCGTGCGGCCGGGTCGGTTGCAGGAGACCGTGCGAGTCACGACCCGCCCGGCCGCCGTGCGTTCCTTGGTGCGCCGCAGGTAGCCGTGGGCCTCCAGCTCGCGCAGAGCGGCGGCGATCCGCGTCGTCCCCTCCGGGAAGCGCCGGGCCAGCGACCTGATGTCCACGGGCGATCCGGCCGGCAGCGACTGGATGTGGGTCGCGAGTCCGATCGCCGTCAGCGAGAGGTCGGTGTGCTGCGCGAGGTGGTTGCCGACCACCGTGAAGTGAGTGGAGTGATGCGTGTTCTCGTGCACCACTCCGCAGGAAGTACCCCGGGAAGGGTGGTTCTTCGAGCCGCTGCGGGACGTGGCAAGGGCCTGCGCGCTAGGGTTTTCGATAGCCATCGGGAAGCGATCTCTTCCGTGGTGGTCAGGCCCTCGCATTGGGATTGCCGTCCCGGCGAGGGCCGACGCATGTCTGCGTCCGGATCTGTTGGGCAGAGCGTAGATCAAGCAACCCACTACAAAGCCAGCCGAGTTGGGCATATTCACCCTCGCGAGTGAGACCGGCCCCAGCGGGAGGAGGGGTGGGGCTTGGTTGGGTTTCTTTCTCCCGGTGGTCGTTTCTTGGGAGACCGTCCACCCGGCCGGAGGCCGGGATCACGGGATCCGGTGACCACGCCCTTTGCGCAGGTCAGGATCGGTCAGCGGTGTGGCAGGTCGAGTTCCGCCCAGACGGTCTTCCGCGGTACGGGACCGGGCTCGACGCCCCATCGGTCGGCCAGTGCCTCGACCAGGACCAGTCCCCGTCCGGAGTCACCCTCGGCGCAGGCCGGTTGGACGTGCGGGAGGCGCTCGCCCCGGGTGTCCGTCACCTCGACGCGGAGGGCGCCCGGCCGTGACAGGAGTGCGAGCCGGAAGCTCCGGCCGGCGACCCGGCCGTGCGTCGCGGCGTTCGCGGCGAGCTCGGCGACGACCTGGGTCGCCGCCTCCGTCACGCCGTACGGCATCTCGTGATCCCGCATCCACGCGACGGCGAGCAGCCGGGCGAGCCGGGCCCCTCGGGGCGTGGGGGACAGGAGGACGCTGAAGTGGCTTGTGGGCGCGTGGACTTGCGTCACGTTCTGCTGATTCACGTCACCGAGCGTGGCCGCTCCTGGCTACCGTGAACAGTGACGACGTCGATGCGTAGAGCCACTGTCCGGAGCTTGTCCACTGCTGTCCGGGCTGTCCGGACCCTCTTCACGGGTAGGGGCGTCGCGCCACGAAGGGGCGAGGGAAGGGTGCGGAATGTCGGTGGACGGTGCGGCACAGCGGCTCAAGACCGAGGCGGACGAACCGGGGTGGGAGGTCGACCCGGATGACGACTGGGGCGTGGCCGTGGTCGCCACCGTGGGTCGGCAGTTGAGGCTGCGGAGGGAGGCGGTGGGGATGCGGGCCGCCGAGCTGGGAACGGCCACGGGCTACGGCGAGGACCTCATCTACAAGATCGAGAGCGGCAAGCGGATCCCGCGCCCCGAGTTCCTGGACAGGGCGGACGAGGTACTGGGGGCGGGTGGCCTGCTCTCGGCGATGAAGGAGGACGTGGCGAAGGTCCGGTACCCGAAGAAGGTGCGGGCGTTGGCGAAGATGGAGGGTACCGCGGTGGAGATCGGGGTGTACGAGTGCAACATCATCGCCGGTCTGCTGCAGACGCCGGAGCACGCCAGGGCCGCGATCGAGGCGGCGCAGCCTCCGTACTCGCGGGACGATGTGGAGCGCATGGTGGCTGCTCGTGTGGCACGACGATCCGTCTTCGAGCGGGACCCTGCGCCTGCGCTCAGCTTCGTGCTGGAAGAGGCGCCGCTGAGGCGCCCTCTCGGGGGCACAATGGTGTGGCGGGGACAGCTCGAACGTCTGTTGGAGGTGGGGCGATTGCGCAACGTCACGCTCCAGGTGATGCCGACGCACAGCGAGGTGCATTCCGGACTGGACGGCAGGATCGAACTGTTGAAGTTCGCGGACGGCACGGCGGTGGGGCGCTCCGATGGAGCGTTCAGCGGTCGGCCTGTTTCTGATCTGAGGCAGCTCCGCATCCTTGAGCTGCGATATGGCACCATCCGAGCCCAGGCCCTCCCGCCCAGGGAGTCGTCGGCCCTCATCGAGCAACTGCTGGGAGAGACATGATCCGCAAGGCCTCCGCCGGGGACGCCTCCGATTTGGCGTGGTTCAAGAGCAGCTACAGCGGCGGCAACGACGGTGAGTCCTGCATCGAGGTCGCCTGGCGCAAGAGCACCTACAGCAGCGGCACCGACGGTGAGTCCTGCGTCGAGGTCGCCACCACCCCCGCCACCATCCACGTCCGCGACTCCAAGTGCCTCGACGGCCCGCAGCTCGCGTTCCTGCCCGGCGCCTGGGCGGGCTTCGTCTCGTACGCGAAGGCCCGCTGACCCCGCCACCCGCTTCCGTAACCCACACGTGTGAAGAGCCCGGATCTCTCGGTCCCGGGCTCTTGGCATATGCCACGGTGTCGGCATGAGGAGTCTGCCGTGAGTGTCCTGACGCAGGAGGGGTTCGAAGAGCTTGCCCGTGCCGGTGAGCGTGTCGACGAGTCACTGCGTCTGGAGTTCATCGACGGGAGGATCGTGGAGAAGGCCGCGCCGGACGGCTGCCACGGGCGCATCATCGAGTGGCTGACGCGTCTGTGCATCCAGGCCGACGCGGACCGGTGGCTCTACCCAGACCAGGGCCTGAGGGTCGAGAAGTACCGCAAGGGCAACGCCCGTCCCGACGGCTGCCTCGCGCCGAGCGACACCTTCGTCGGCCAGGGCGAGTGGGCCGGCCCCGACGGCGTCCTTATGACCGTCGAGGTCACGTCCGGCGACTCGGACACCGGGCAGCGCGACCGCGTCGAGAAGCCGCGTGCCTACGCCGAGGCCGGTATCCCCGTGTACCTGCTGATCGACAGGACCACGTGCGAGGTCAAGGTCCACTCCCAGCCCGACGGGGAGCGGTACGAGATGGTGGCGACCGTGCCCTTCGGCAAGACGGTCACCCTGCCCGAGCCGGTGGGGATGGAACTGGACACGGAGCCCTTGAAGAACTGGGTTCGCTGAGGTTCTTCGCGCGGGCCGTCACACATCCCGTCCCCGCTCCGTCAGTGCTGTGTCCGGCTCGGTCGAGCCGGGCATGTGCCGGACGAGGAGCCCGAGATGTTCGCCGAGATGACCACCACCGCCGTCGTCGTCACCGCCGTCGCCGCGTTCATGGCCGGGTTCTCCGGGGCGTCGGTCTTCCTCCGGGCGAAGTTCGTCGTCGAGCCGCTCGCCGCGTACGGGGTGCCCCGGGCCTGGTGGAACTGGCTCGGGGCCGCCAAGGTCGCCGGCGCCGTGGGGCTGGTCGTCGGGTTCTTCGTGCCCCTCGTCGGGACCTTGGCGGCCGTCGGGCTCGTCCTGTACTTCGCCGGAGCCGTGGTCACCGTGCTCCGGGCCCGCTCGTACGGCCACGTGCCCTTCCCGTTGGTCTACATGGCGCCCGTCGTCGCGGTCCTCGTGGTCGCCTGACCGTCGCGCGGGCCGTCAGAACCGGCGGATCACCCGCAGGGACTTCGTGTACAGGTCGGTCGCCGCGCCGTTCAGGATCGACCTGGCCCCCAGGTCGGCCATGGTCGGGCCGTTCGGTGTCCTGCGGCTGGAGACGAACCGGAGTCCGCCGTGCTGGTCCCGGCCGACATAGATGCCGGTGTGGTCGACGACCCCGGCCGTGGCCTCCTTGTCCGCCGGGTCGGTGGTCGCGTCGAAGAACACCACGTCACCGACGCGCAGCGCGGCGAGCGAGGGCGGCGCGTCGGTGCCCTTGGCCACGACCGTGCCGGGGCCGGAGGTGGCCTGCCGCTTCGACTCACGGGGCAGGTTCAGGCCGTTGTACTGCTTGTGGAGGACCATGGGGATGCCCATGTGGTGGCCGTAGACCATGCGGACGAAGCCCGAGCAGTCGAGGTTGCCCTTCCACTTCGCATCCGGGACCTCGGTGCTCTCGCCGCTGGCGGGGAAGGTCCAGGCGAGCCCCATGTACTCGTGGAAGTCGGCGCCGACATAGCGCAGCCCGGCCCCGTCCGTATCGCTGTACCCGGACGTGCCAAGCACCCGCGCGCCCTGGAGCGCGGGGTCGGTCACGGTGGGCGCGTAGGGCCGGAACATGGAGGCGTACGCGAGGGCGTCGGGCGAGGTGTCCCCGGCCCAGGTACGGATCCGCTGCTCCAGCGCCGGGGACCAGCTGCCGTCGAAGGGCTCGGGCAGGACCCGTACCCAGGTGTCGTGGCAGACCACCGGCGGGTCCGGCCAGTCGGCGGAGGCGACCACGAAGTCGTAGATCCGCGCCTCCAGCGGCACGGTGGCCCCCTTGAAGGCGAAGGCGCGGACTCCGAGGGCGCCGGAGTCGAAGACCTTGTCCGGCCGCTGCTCTGGGTCGCGCACGGTGTGGCGCCAGCCCTCCGGCGTGTCCGTGCCGTCGCGCCAGGCGCGGGCCCGGATCAGGGGACCGTTCTTCTCCACCTGCACCCACCAGTGGTCGAAGGCGGCGAAGCCGGTGCCGACCGTGACGGCGGCGCCCAAGGTGGTGGTGTCGTCCGCGAGTTCCTTCTCCAGGGCGAGGCGTACGTCACCGGCGGGGGTCACTTCGAGGCGCGCCCGGTAGTGGTTGTCGACGTCCTGGACCCCGAACGAGAGCGCCAGTGAGACGGGAGCGCCGGTGGGGACCGTGTCGAAGGAGAAGCGGGCGGAGGCGTCGAAGTCGCCGACCTGGCGGTCGGAGAGGAAGACGTGCCGGCTGGCGTTGTCATCGGTGAGGGCGATGACGGCCCGCCCGGTCTCCAGGAAGTAGTTCGCGGCGACGCCGTTGTGGGAGGACCAGGTGCCGCCGCCGGGGGAGACGCCCCAGCCCTCGTCCGGTGTGCGGTGGAAGCGGTCGGTGAAGGGCTTCTTCTGTTCCGTGAACCAGCGCTTCGGTCCGCGGACCGTCACCGTCTTGGCGCCGGTGGTGAGGACGGCGAGCACCCCGCCCTCGTCGGACACCTCCAGGCAGGCGGGTGTGCCGGGGAGGACGCGGGTGGTCAGCGCGCCGGACGGATGGGCGGCGAAGTGCCACGGGTCGCCGGGGTCGGCCACCATCGGGAGCTTTCCGCCGGGCGCCGAGGGCACCGTGGGGGCGGCGGAGGCCGCCGGCGCGGCTGTCGTGCCCCCCGCCGTCGTGGCCGTCGTGGCTCCCGCCGCCGCCGGCGCGGCGACGGCGGCGGTGGCCGCGGCGAACGGCAGCGAGCCGCCCGCCGCCACTCCGGCGAGGACGGCGAGAGCCGATCGGCGGCTCGGCGCGGTCGTGGACCCGGCCGCGGGCGTGGACGCGCCCGTGGATGCGGAAGCGGGCGTGGATGTGGACATGGTCGAGGCCCCCCGGCGCGGACGGACCGGCCTCACCGGCCGGTCTGATGATCAGAAGGGGGACCCTACCCGCGCGCTCACGCGGCTGTGGCCGCCGCCCCGGGCGGGGCGGCGGCCACAGCCGTACGGACAGGAGCGGAGGGACTCAGTCCTTCTTCTCCTCCAGGCGCGGGAACAGCACCGCGCCCTTCGTCACCGTCGCGCCCGCCGGGAGCTGCCCCCACGTGGCCGCGTCCTGTACCGGCTGCGCGGCCAGGGCGCCCAGGGACGCCTCGGCGCCCAGGGAGTCCCACAGGGCCTGCGAGGTGTCCGGCATGATCGGGTTCAGCAGGACCGCGACGGCGCGGAGGGACTCGGCGGCCGTGTAGAGGATCGTCGCCAGGCGCGCCCGGCCCTCCTCCGACTCGTCCTTCGCGACCTTCCAGGGCTCCTGCTCCGTGATGTAGCCGTTGACCTGCTTCACGAAGTCGAAGATCGCCAGGATGCCGGCCTGGAAGTCCAGCTCCTCGCCGATCTTCGCGTCGGCCGTCGCGACGGCCTTGGCCAGGCCCTCGTGGACCGCCTTCTCCGCCTCGCCGTCGGCCGCCGAGGCCGGCAGCGCGCCGTCGAAGTACTTGCCGACCATGGCGGCCACGCGGGAGGCCAGGTTGCCGTAGTCGTTGGCCAGCTCGCTCGTGTAGCGGGCGGAGAAGTCCTCCCACGAGAACGAGCCGTCCTGGCCGAACGCGATCGCCCGCAGGAAGTACCAGCGGTACGCGTCCACGCCGAAGTGCGAGGTCAGGTCCTGCGGCTTGATGCCGGTCAGGTTCGACTTCGACATCTTCTCGCCGCCGACCATCAGCCAGCCGTTCGCGGCCACCCGGCCGGGGACCGGCAGGCCCTGCGCCATCAGCATCGCCGGCCAGATCACCGCGTGGAAGCGGAGGATGTCCTTGCCGATGAGGTGCACGTTCGCCGGGAAGGTCTCGTCGAACTTCGCCGGGTTCTCGTTGTACCCGACGGCCGTCGCGTAGTTCAGGAGCGCGTCGATCCACACGTAGATGACGTGCTTCTCGTCCCACGGCACCGGGACGCCCCAGTCGAACGTCGAGCGCGAGATGGAGAGGTCCTCCAGGCCCTGCTTGACGAAGTTCACGACCTCGTTGCGGGCCGACTCCGGCTGGATGAAGCCCGGGTTCGCCTCGTAGAACTCCAGGAGCTTCGGGCCGTACTCGCTCAGCTTGAAGAAGTAGTTCTCCTCCTTGAGGATCTCCACCGGCTTCTTGTGGACGGCGCACAGCTTCGTGCCGTCCTCGGCCTCGATGAGGTCCCCGGGGAGCTTGTACTCCTCACAGCCCACGCAGTACGGGCCTTCGTACCCGCCCTTGTAGATCTCGTCCTTGTCGTACAGGTCCTGCACGAACTCCTGCACGCGGTCGGTGTGACGCTTCTGCGTGGTGCGGATGAAGTCGTCGTTCGCGATGTTCAGGTGCTCCCAGAGGGGCTTCCACGCCTCCTCGACGAGCTTGTCGCACCAGGCCTGGGGCGTGACGTCGTTCGCCTCGGCCGTGCGCATGATCTTCTGACCGTGCTCGTCCGTGCCGGTGAGGAACCACACCTTCTCGCCGCGCTGACGGTGCCAGCGCGTGAGCACGTCGCCTGCGACGGTCGTATAGGCGTGGCCCAGGTGAGGAGCGTCGTTGACGTAGTAAATGGGGGTCGATACGTAGAAGGACTTCACGCCGTTCGCCCCCTGCTTCTCGGATCCAGTGGCCGCCATGGTCGAAATCCTAACGGTCGTACGAAGATCCACTCACATCGATACGCGCCGGGCGCGAGTGGCCCGGGGGCGGGGCCCGGCGGTGGGCGCGGGCTGGGGAGGATGGACCGCATGCGTGTACTCGTAGCCGAGGACGAGCGGGACCTCGCCGCGCTCGTCGCCGTCGGCCTGCGGCGGGCCGGCTTCGCCGTCGACACCGTCCACAGCGGCGACGCCGCCCTCGACCACCTCGACCTCCACCCGTACGACGTCCTCGTCCTCGACCGCGACCTGCCTCGCGTGCACGGCGACGACGTCGCCCGGCGGCTCGTCGCCGCCGGCTCCCCCACCCGCATCCTCATGCTGACCGCCGCCACGGGCGTCGACGACCGGGTCGAGGGGCTGGACCTCGGCGCCGACGACTACCTCGGCAAGCCCTTCGAGTTCCCCGAGCTGGTCTCCCGCGTACGGGCCCTGCGACGCCGTTCCGCCCGGCCGCCGCTGCCCCCGCTCCTGGAGCGGTACGGGCTCCGCGTCGACACCGTCCGGCGGACCGCGAGCCGCGACGGGCGGGACCTCGACCTCTCCCCGAAGGAGTTCTCCGTCCTCCAGATCCTGCTGGAGGCCGAGGGCGCCGTCGTCTCCGCCGAAGAGCTCCTCGACCGGGCCTGGGACGTCCACGCCGACCCCTTCACCGGGGCCGTACGCGTCTGCATGAGCAAGCTGCGCGCCAAGCTCGGCGAGCCGGGTCTGATCGGGACCGTGCAGGGCGTGGGGTACCGGCTGTGACCCCGTCCCACCACGCCTACCTGGGCGCCGGGTCCACCATCCGCACCCGCATCGCGCTCGTGTACGGAGGTGCCTTCCTCGTCCTCGGCACGGTGCTGCTGCTCGTCGTGAACCTGCTCGTCCTCGCCGGGACGGACTGGGCGACGGACGCGATCGTGTCCCGCACGGACGGCGCCGCGGTCGTGGAGGCCTACCGGCTGGGCGACGACATCAGCCGCGCCGCCGGCGAACAGATGCTCCTGTGGTCCTGCCTCGCCCTGCTCGTCACCGCCTGCTGCGCCGTCGCCGTCGGCTGGTGGACCGCCGGCCGCGTCCTGCGGCCCGTCCACGAGATGACCGCCCGCGCCCGCCGCCTCTCCGAACGCAACCTGCACGACCGGATCGCCGTCAGCGGGCCCGACGACGAGCTCAAGGAACTCGGCGACACCATCGACGCGCTGCTCGGACGCCTGGAGACCGCCTTCGACAGCCAGCGCCGGTTCATCGCCAACGCCTCCCACGAACTGCGCACCCCCCTCGCCACCCAGCGCGTCGCCATCCAGGTCGGTCTCGACGACGACTGCGCGGTACGGGACGTCCTGCTCGACGCCAACCGGCGCAGCGAACGGCTCATCGACGGTCTGCTGCTCCTCGCCCGCAGCGAACGGGGGCTCGCGGAACGGGAGGACGTGCCGCTCGGCGAGGTCGTCGAGGAGGAGTACGGCGCCGCGGTCGTGGCGGCGGCCGGCGGCGGGGTCGTACGGGGCAGCCGGGTGCTGCTCGGGCAGCTCGTACGGAACCTCGTCGCGAACGCGGTCGCCTACAACGTGCCGGGAGGCGAGGTCCGTGTGGCGGTGTCCGGTGGCGTCCTGACCGTCACCAACACCGGGCCCGTCGTCCCCGCCGACGACGTCGACGGACTCTTCGAGCCCTTCCGGCGGGGCGAGGGCCGGGACCGGATGGGGCCGGGCGCCGGGCTCGGACTGTCCATCGTGCGGTCGATCGCCGTGGCGCACGGCGGGAGCGTGCGGGCGGTGGCGCGGGACGCGGAGGAGGGCGGCGGGCTCGTGGTGACGGTGACCGTGCCGGTCACCGTCACCACGGCCCGTCCTCAGAGCTCCAGACCGGCGAGCAGCCCGCGGTAGAAGGCGGCGTGCGGGGTCTCGACCGGGGTCGTACCCGCGAAGAACGCGGCGGTACGAGGAGTGGCGTCGAGCTTCCGGACGAAGTCGAAGGCCTTGCTGTCCTCCTCGCCCCAGGCCACGAACCGCCAGTGCAGCGAACGTCCCGCCGACTCGGCCAGCGCCTGCGTGGCCGCGGTCTTCGACTCCGGCGCGCCGTCCGTCTGGAAGACGACCAGGGCGGGGCGCGCCGGGTCCGCCTTCTCGTGGTGGGCGAGTACCTCCTCCACGGCGCGGTGGTAGTTGGTACGGCCCAGGCGACCGAGGGTGGCGTTGACCTCCTCCACGCGGGTGGGGGTGAGGGAGGCCGGCGTCAGGTCGACGGTGCCGTCGATGTCCGTGGAGAAGAACACCGTCGTGACGGTGGCGTCCTCGTCGAGGTGCGCCGCGAGCGCGGTGACCTGCTCCGCGAGCCGCTGCACCGAGCCGTCCTTGAAGTACCCGCGCATCGAACCGGACCGGTCCACCACCAGGTACACGGCGGCTCGCGCGCCCGTCAGCCCCTGCTTGCCGAGCTGGGCCCCGGCGGCCTTGTAGGCGTCGACGAGGTGCGGGGCGGCGGCCTTGAGCCGGGGGAGGGGGAGGGCGGGGGTGCCGACGGGGGTGCCCTCGGCCGCCACGGCCTCCACGGATTCCACGGCCTCCACGGATTCCACGGATTCCACGGATTCCACGGATTCCGTGGCCGCCTCGGCTTCCGGCTGCGCCGGAACCTCGTCGGCCTGCTCGGCCTGCTCGGCCTGCTCGGGCAGCGCGGCGGCGGCCTCGTCGGCCTGCGCCTGCGGCTCCGCCGCCGCGACGGCGAGCTCCGGTTCCGGGGCGGGCGCCTCGACCACGACGGCCTCCGGCTCGGCCGGGGCGGGAGCGGGGGTCGCGTCGGCGGCGGGAGTCGCGTCTGCGGCCACCACGGCCGCCACGGCCGCCTCCGCCGGAGCGACGGCGACGGGCTCCGCCTCCGCCTGCTCCTCCGCCTGCTCCTTCTCCGGAGCCGGTGCGGGCGTCTTCGCGACGGGAGCCGTCGCGGGCTCCGCCTCCGGCGTCTCGTCGGTGTCGGTGACCGCTACGGCGGTCGCCTCCACCGTGGTGGCCGACGCGGTCGGCTCGTCGGTGTCCGGCGTCTCCGCCGACTCCACGGTCTGCGGCTCGGCCGCCGCCGGCTCCGCGTCGGCCACGGTGGCGACGGGCGCCGCCTCGACGGCCGCGTCAGGCTCCGCGTCGGCTTCGGCCGCCACGTCAGCCGTGGCATCCGGGGTGGCTTCGGCAGGCTCCTCGGCTTCCGTCTCCGAGACCTCAGCCTCGACAACAGGCGCCTCCGCCTCGACAACAGGCGCCTCCGCCTCGACAACAGGCGCCTCAGTCTCAACGACCGGCTCCTCGTCCGCCTCGGCGGCAGGCGTCTCGGTCCCGGTAACCGGGGTCTCGGCCTCAGCCGCAGGCGCCTCCGCCTCGGCCGGTGCCTCCGCCGCGACCGGCGCTTCCTCGGCCTCAGCCGCAGGCGCCTCCGCCTCGACAACCGGCGTCTCCGCCTCGACAACCGGCGTCGCTGCCTCGACGACCGGCGTCTCCGCCTCGGCGGCGACCGTCTCCGCCGCAACCGGCGCTTCCGCAACCGGCGCTTCAGCAACCTCAGTCGCAGCCCCGGCCCCAGCCTCAGCCGTCTTCGCCTCAGCCGCAGGTGCCGTCACCTCAGCCGCGGGTGCAGCCGCCGCAGCCCCAGCCGCAGCCGTCTTCTCCCCGGCCGTAGGTGTCTTCGCGCGTGCCCGGGGGATCTGCGGGTTGTCGAACGACGCCGCCACCAGGTCGTCCGCCGCGCGGCGGGCCGCGGCCTCCGGGGTGTCCGGGGACGTGGACGGGGTCTCACGCGTCTGGGGCGGGACGGAGGTCGCCGGGGATTCCTCGTGGTCCCGGCCGAATACCTTGCGCAGCATGCTCCGAATACCCATGGGCGAACCCTTTCGCATGAGATGGGTGCGTGTGAATGTCCGTACTGGGCGTTTCGGGAATTTCATCCCTGGCCAGGGCGGACACGTAAGGTTAGCGGCCACCTCCTCCCTCTCCGGCGCCCCGGTAGCCCTCGGTTGCCGGGGATTCATTCGGCGTTCACTCCGTCGCAGTCCCTGTGCAGGTGTGCGCACATAGCGTCGCGGCCGTAGACATCCCGACAGCATGTCGGCGCAGTGTGCGCCGGAGGAGGACGAAGTGCGCAAACTGCTGCCGCTGCTGAGCACGAACCCCCACGGAGGCGGCCGTTCCGCTCTCACCTGCCGTTACCGGTGTGGTGACGCCTGCTTCCACGAGGTGCCCAACACCAGTGACAACGAGTACGCCGGTGACGTCATAGCCGGTGTCCTCTCCCGTCGATCCGCGCTGCGCGCCGCCGCCGTCGTGACCGTCGCCTCCGCCGTCGGCGGCGCCGCGGTGCTCGGCGAGGCCCCGGAGGCCGTCGCCCACGGCAACGGTCACGGTCACGGACCCGGCCCCGTCAAGACCGACGGTGCCCGCGGTCTCCGCTTCGCCCCGGTCGCGCCCAACACCGCGGACAAGGTCACCGTCCCCTCCGGCTACTCCCAGAACGTGGTCATCCGCTGGGGCGAGCCCATCCTCCGCGGCGCCCCCGCCTTCGACTCCGAGAAGCAGACGGCGAAGGCCCAGGCCGGGCAGTTCGGTTACAACAACGACTTCCTCTCCCTGCTGCCGCTGGACGAGGAGCGCGACCGCCAGGTCCTCGTCGCCAACCACGAGTACACCGACGAAGTCCTGATGTTCCGCGGCTACGACGCCGCCAACCCGACCCGCGAGCAGGTCGAGATCGCCTGGGCCGCGCACGGCCTCTCGGTCGTCGTCGTCCAGGAGGAGCGCCGCTCCGGCAAGCTCACCCCGGTCAACCGCCACTACCTGAACCGGCGTCTGCACACGACGAGCGAGTTCCGGGTGACCGGCCCGGCCGCCGGCAGCGACCTGCTCAAGACCTCCGTCGACCCGACCGGCCGCACGGTCCTCGGCACGCTCAACAACTGCGCCGGCGGCACCACCCCGTGGGGCACCACCCTCCACGGCGAGGAGAACTTCAACCAGTACTTCGCCAACGGGTCCAGCGCCACGGACAAGCGGTACGGCGTCGGCACCGGCGCCACCGAGCGCAAGTGGGAGCGGTTCGACAAGCGCTTCGACCTCGCGCAGGAGCCCAACGAGGTCCACCGCTTCGGCTGGGTCGTCGAGCTCGACCCGTACGACCCCGACTCCACGCCCCGCAAGCGCACCGCGCTCGGCCGCTTCAAGCACGAGGCCGCGCAGCCCCGTCTCACCGCCGACGGCCGTCCGGTCGTGTACATGGGCGACGACGAGCGCTTCGACTACTTCTACAAGTTCGTCTCCAGCAAGCGGATGAGGAAGGGCGGCTCGCGGGCGGCCCGCGAGCACAACCTGACGCTGCTCGACGAGGGCACGCTGTACGTCGCCAAGCTGACCGGCGACTCCCCGGCGGCCGAGATCGACGGCACCGGCAAGCACCCCAACGACGGCGAGTTCGACGGCTCCGGCGTGTGGATCCCGCTCGCCACCGGCGACGTCTCGCACGTCCCCGGCATGACCGCCGACGAGGTGTACGTCTTCACCCGCCTCGCCGGTGACAAGGTCGGGGCGACGAAGATGGACCGCCCCGAGGACGTCGAGCCGTCCCCGCGCACCGGTCGCGTCTACGTCGCGCTCACCAACAACACCAACCGCGGCAAGGGCACCAACCCGGGTGCCGACGAGGCCAACCCGCGCAACCTCAACAAGCACGGGCAGATCCTCGAACTCGCCGAGAACTGGGACGACCCGTCCTCCGACGGCTTCGCCTGGCGCCTCTTCCTCGTCGCCGGTGACCCGAACGACCCGGCCACCTACTTCGCCGGCTACCCCAAGGAGAAGGTCTCCCCCATCTCCTGCCCGGACAACGTGGCGTTCGACCCGTACGGCAACCTGTGGATCTCCACCGACGGTGCCCAGCTCGGCTCGCACGACGGTCTGTTCGGCGTGGCCACGCAGGGCGAGCGGCGCGGTGAGCTCAAGCAGTTCCTGACCGTGCCCAAGGGTGCCGAGACCTGCGGCCCGATCATCCAGGACCGCCGCGTCCTGGTGGCCGTGCAGCACCCGGGCGAGATCGACGGGGCCTCCGTCGAGAACCCGAAGTCGGAGTGGCCCGACGGACCCGGCAGGATCGTCCGCCCGTCGGTCGTCGCCGTCTGGCGCACGGACGGCCGCGACATCGGCGTCTGACGCACGAGGGACCGGGGGCGGAGAGCCTCACTCCGCCCCCGGGCTCCCGCCCGACACCCCCAGGCCCTCCCTGAACCGTACGAACTGTTCCTCCGGGTCCCCCGTGTACGCCCACGGCACCCAGGCCGCCCGGACGCCCAGCATCCCGAGCAGTTCGCGGGCGATCTCCACCTGGCCCGCGTAGCAGGCCGCGTGGACGAGGAAGTTGAGGTCGCCGACCTCCTCCGGCGCGACCGGGCGGCCCGGGTCCCTGCCGCCGATCCACCGGGCGTGCGTGCGGCGCAGTTCCGTCACCGCCAGTTCGTGCTTCCAGTGCTGGTCGAAGCCGCGTACCGGGCCCCGGCCGAGCGCGCCGTCCGCGATGTACCGGTACTCCTCGACCCGGGCCACCTGGACGAGCACCGGCAGCGGGGAGCCGGGCGGTGCCACGCCCGCCGCGTCGCGGGCGAAGTCGTACATGCTGCCGTGCGTGCCGTGCCACCGCGCCGACCAGTAGCGCAGCACCTGGATGTGGCCCTCCGTGTTGTACGGGTCCCGGCGCCGCAACTCGTCGAACCAGTGGCGCAGTTCCCGGCGCGGCACCCCGCCCTCGTACAGCCGGGCCACCGAGAGCAGCGACACCCACGGCATGGGGTCGGCGGGTGCGGCGTCGGCGGCGCTCCGGCAGGCGTCGACGGCGGCGTCGATCCGGCCCCGTTCGACGGCGGCGCCCCGACCGGCGGCGATGGCCGCGTCGAAGACCCGGACCACCTCGGTGGCCGCCCGCAGGACGGCCGCGTCGGGGTTGCCCGGTTCGGCGGCCCGCCAGGTCTCCACGGTGGAGCTGCCGGCGGCGGCGTGCGAGAGGAGCCGCAGCCGGTGGGTGCGGCGCTCCCAGTGGTCTCCGGTGGCGGCGAGCAGGTCCCGTACGCCCTGCCAGCGGCCGATGACGATGTCGTGGCGCGCCTCGGTCAGCGCGCGGTCCCCGAAGTCCGGGTCGAAGTCGGGCACGAAGCGTTCCGGACGCGCCGAGCGCGCGGAGCGGCGGCGTACGGCCATCGGGGGCCTCCTTCGGGTTCGGCTGCCGTCAGAAGTCGTGGGCGTGGGGGGGTGTTCCGCCGGGTCCCGGACGCCGGCCCTTACCGGTCCCGGAGGTCCGGCCCGGAGGTCCGGCCCCAGCGGTCCGTCTCAGCGGTCCGGGCCCGGAAGTCCGGGTCTCAGAAGTCCGTCGCGTAGCTCTTGTCCCGGGGGCCGGTACGCGCGTGCGTGGCCGGGGCCGAGCCCTCCGCGGCCGCCATCGCGCGGACCGCGTCCAGGCGGGCCGGACGGTAGTAGTCGCTGCCCTTGCGCCAGTACACGAGGAGCGGGACCACGCCGAGGAGCAGTCCGCCGAGGCCGATGGTGAGGGCGGTGGTGGAGAGTTCGCCGAGCGACTCGACGAACGCCCAGAGCATGAAGGCGGAGCCGAGCAGCGGCCAGAGGCCGCCGAGCAACAGGTTCCGTACGGAGCGGAAGAGGACCGACTTGTACGCGACGACGGCGGCGATGCCCGCGAGGCCGTAGTAGAACGCGATCTGCAGTCCGATCGCGGAGACGGCGTCCCGGAGGATCTGCTGGACCGAGCCGGCGGCCGCGGCGGCCGCGAACATCAGCAGGGCGGCGCCGCCGACGGTGACGATCGCGACCCACGGGGTGTTCCAGCGGAGGTGCACGGTGCCCAGCGCGGCCGGCAGGGTCCGGTCGCGGCCCATCGCGAAGAGCGAGCGGGTGACCTGGAGGAGGGTGGTCTCCAGGGTGGCGACGGTGGACAGCAGGACCGCGACGACGAGGAGCCGGCCGCCGACGCCCGGCCAGATCTCCTGGCCGATGACGGCGAGGACGTTGGGCCCCGCGGTACGGATCTCCTCGGCGCTCAGCAGGACGTTCACGACGACGGTGACGGCCACGAAGAGGAGGAGGACGAAGGCGACGCCGACGAGCGCGGCGAGTCCGGCGGTGCGGCGGCTGTCGCGGGTCTCCTCGCTGAGGTTGCTGGTGACGTCCCAGCCCCAGTAGTAGAACGCGGCGATCAGCGCGCCGGCCGCGAAGCCCTCCGGCCCGTCGAACCGGGCGAGGCCGAACCACGACCAGTCGAAGGCGGTGGCCCGTCCCCGGTGGGCCACGGCGGCCAGGATGAAGCCGAGGAGGATCACCATCTCGACGCCCGACATGATCAGCTGGGCCCGCACGGTGAGCCGGGCGCCGCCCAGGACGACCAGCAGCATGATCAGGAACCAGCCGGCGCCGACGGCCGCGGCGAGCGGGGTGCTCTCGGCGAGGTCCGGGTCGATCAGGGCGAGCGTGAGGGAACCGGCGGGCAGCGAGCCGGCCACCATGAAGACGGTGGCGGCGAAGACCAGGGCCCAGCCGGAGAGGAAGCCGAGGAACGGGTGGAGGGTGCGGCCCACCCAGGAGTAGCCGGCACCGGCGTTGACGTCGATCCGCCCGAGGCGGGCGTAGGCGAGGACGATGCCGAACATCGGTATCGCGCAGTAGAGCAGGGCGGCGGGCCCCCCGTAGCCGACGGCGCCGAAGAGGACGGCGGTGGTCGCGGCCATCGAGTAGGCGGGGGCGCTGCCGGCGACGGCCATCACGATCGTGTCGAAGGTGCCGAGGACATTGGGCTGGAGCCCTCTGTTCGTCGTGGTGCGCATGGGCGGGTCCTCGGGGCGCGGGGGGTGAGGCAGGGCGAAGTGGCCCGTCCGCCGGGCCGGTTGCCGACGGCGGCGGGCGCGGATCACGGTGAGATCGAGCGCATCGTAGTCGCCCGGGTGGCTTCGGGTAACGGCGGTGGGGAGGGTTCCGCTCCGTGACCGCCGGTAAGTCCTCCCGTACGCCCCCGGGAGAGGGTTTACCGCAGGTCGGGACCGGCAATGGCGCGGGCCGCGCGGACCTCCTGACGGAGCGGTTCCAGGACTCCGTTCTCGTCGCCGGGGAGCTCCGTGCGGACCTCCACGAGGGTGTCGGTGTCCCGCAGTCCGTCCGCGAGTTCGCGCAACTCCCGCTCCACGGGGCCCACCTCGGCGGGATCGGGGACCGGGGCGCCGTGATCGACCCGGATCCGGGCAGCCGTCGTCGCGTCCACGATCCGTTCGACGGCGACGACGAGCGGCCACCAGGCGGCGGCGCGGACGCCGGTGGGCGGCGGTTCGGTCAGGGCACGCTGGAACTCGGAGCGTACGGTCGACAGATCGCGGTAGAGCTTCCGCCGGGCCCGCAGCCGCGCCCCCTGGTCACCGCCGGCCCCCTCGGCCCCGCCGAAGGCGCAGGTCACATAGGCGGCGGTGTCGGCGACGGCGTCCGCGAGCCGGTCCCCGATCCGGGCGTGCCAGGACTCCGGCCAGAGCAGGTACCCGGCGATCAGCGCGATCCCGCAGCCGATGAGCGAGTCGTACAGGCGGGGCATGACCAGGTCGAAGCCCTGCTGGTTGAGGGTGTCGGAGAGCAGCAGGATCACCGGGGTGATGGCCGCGGTCTGGAAGGCGTAGCCCTTCGCGGAGAAGGCCGGGATGAGGGCCGCGAGGACGCACATCACGGGCACGTCCCACCAGCCGCGCGGCACCTCGGCCAGGACGAGGGCGGCGAGGACGAGGCCGGCGGCGGTGCCGAAGGCGCGGAGCACGGCCCGGGAGAAGACCGAACCGAAGTCGGGCTTCATCACGAACGTGACGGTCAGCGCGACCCAGTACGAGCGGGGTACGGCGATCAGCGAGACCAGCGCCTGCGCGAGGCCGATGCAGAGCGCGAGCCGCAGCCCGTACCGCCAGGACGCCTCGGAGAACAGGACGGCGCGGGTGGCCCGGCGGACGCGGACCCGCAGCGCGGCGGGGCGGCCGAGCCGGTCGTCCACGTTGGAGGCGTCGGGCTCGGTCTTGTGGACGACGGCGGCCGCGTACCGCAGGGCGTGGTCGACGGCCTTCTCGGCCGGCCGCTCGGGGGTCGGAAGATCGAGTACGGGTGTCCCGGTGCGGCCCTCCTCGACGGCGTCGGCCAGCTCGCGCACGGTCGCCGGGATCGTCGGGGACAGCGGGCCGTAGAGCTGGGCCCGCAGGTGGCCGGCGGGGGCGGCCTCGACCAGCGGGATGACGACGTTCAGCTGGGCGAGCAGCCGGACCAGGGAGGGCGCGCGGCCGTGCTGGCGGGCCCGGCGGGCCAGGATCAGGTCGTAGGACTGGTTGAGGGAGGCGGTCACGGCCTGCCGCTTCTCGTCGTACCCGGAGCCGCCCGTCGCCTCGTACAGGTCGGCGACGGCCCGGTAGGTCGCGGCGACGGCGGAACGCTCGGGTGCGGCGCGCCGCAGCGGCCAGCCGAGCAGGGAGAGCAGGAGGACGAACAGCCCGCCCAGGGTGAGGAGGAGAGGCGCCTTCCACCAGGGATCGGGCATCGGGAGACCGGCGCCGACGACGGCGTTGAGGAGCAGGAGGAGACCGGAGACGGACGCGACGGCCCCGATCGAGGAGATCATCCCGGAGACCAGCGCGACCAGCGTCAGAACGGCGACGGCGAGCCAGCCCTGCCCGAAGACGAGGGTGCCGAGGGTGACGCCGACGGCGCCGAAGAGCTGGGGCACGGCGATGTTGTAGACCCGCATGCGGTAGGCGTCGGCGGTGTCACTGATGACCCCGGAGAGCGCGCCCATGGAGACGAGCGCTCCGTACGCGGGTTGCCCGGCGGCCAGTCCGACGGCGAGCGGCGCGGACAGCGCGACCGAGGCCCGCGCGACGGCGGCCCAGGGAATGGGCACGGCCGCGGGCTTGAACCCGGCGGTGAGCCAGGCGGGCGGGGCGAGGCGGGTGGGGTGTGGGCGCGCCATGGGGTCAAACGTACGTGGCCGAGTGGGGTGCTCGGCGGCGTCGGCGCCGCGGTGGTCCGGGTGGCGGCCCGCCTCCGGCCTCGTCGCGGCGCTGGGGGGCCTTGTCGATCGGGCCGGGCTCGCGGCGTCATCGACGAGGAACCCCTAGTTGCGGTAGGACTCGACCTCCGCGGCCGGGCGCAGGGCCGCCGTGTCCGGGTCCTCGCCGTATTCGGCCTTCGCCCGGCGCTGCCGCAGCAGGTCCCAGCACTGGTCCAGGCGGACCTCCAGGTCGGCCAGGCGGGCGCGTTCCTCGGGGAGGAGGCCGCCCGTGCGCTGTCTCAGGGCGCGTTCCTCCTCGACGAGGGCACCGATGTCGTCCAGGATCTCCTCGTTGTCCATGTCCTCAAGCGTGGCCGATCAGCGCCCGGTGTGCAGGTCGAGATCGGTGACGACGGCCCGGTGGTCCGTGCCGGGGAGGTCGGGGAAGCGGGTGTTGCCGGCCGTGAAGTCCTCGCTGACCAGGACGTGGTCGATCTGGACGTACGGGGGGACGGGGCCCTCCATGGGCCAGGTGGGGGTACGGCTCGCGCCCGTGAGCCGGGCCGCGTCGTGGAGGTCGCCCGCGTCGAGGACGGAGCGGAAGGCGGCGTGGTCCTGGGAGGCGTTGAAGTCGCCGGCGATCAGGAGGGGGCCTTCGTGGGCGGCGGCGTCCTCGACCAGGCCGAGTTCCCGCTTCCACAGGTGGACCTGGCCGGGCAGCGGCGGCAGCGGGTGGGCTAGCTGGAGGCGTACGGACCGCCCGCCGATCTCGGCGGTCGCGCCGGGCATGCCCATGGCCGAGGGGAGCATCCGCCAGTCGCGGAGCGGGTACGCGCTGAGGATGACGGAGCCGGCCGAGCCGTCCGCCTCGACGGACGCGTAGTGGGGGAGTTCGTCGGCGAAGGCGGTGGTGAGGGTCCGTCCGCAGGCGCGGTCGCACTCCGACACGAAGACGAGCTGGGGCCGTTCCCGCCGGATCGTGGTGACGAGCGCCCCGGTGGCCTCGCCGAACTCGACGTTCGAGGCGAGGACCCTGAGCCGGGCCACCACCGGGCCGTGCGCGCCGGTGCTGTCCGGACCGTACGGCAGCGCCGTCCAGAGGGTGGCCGCGAGGACCACGGCGGCGACGGCCCCGAGGGCCCGCCGCCGGGCCACGGCCGCCAGGAGCAGCCCGAGCGCGGCGGGGACCGCGCACCAGGGCAGCAGGGAGAGCAGCTGCGGGACGGGCGTGACCGCGTCCGTGCCGAGGAGGCGGCAGGCCGTGAGCAGGGCCGGGCCCAGCAGCAGCAGCCCCGCGGCCCAGGCGGTGACGCGGTGCCTGGGCCGGAGGGGCGGCTCGGGGGGTGTCGGGGCAGGGCTCTTCACGGGTTCGGCTGCGGGCTCGGCGGCCAGGACTCGGTCCACCCCGTCAGTGTCGCAGGGCCTGCCCGATCTCGGCCTTCGGTTCGCCCGAGAGCGTCCGAGTGCTGCGCGCCGTACCGGTCTTGGACGCTCCCGGTGCCACCCCGTCGATGCTCAGGACGACCGAGTCGAGGAAGTTGCCGTCCGCGTCCCGGAAGGTGACCAGGATCGTGTAGTCGGCGTTCGCGTCCTTCGGGTTGGTGGCCGTGATCTCGGCGACCGTGCGGTCCCCGTCGGTGCCGGTCGCTCCGGCGGTGACGTCGCCGGTGGCGTTCACCCCGTCCTTGATCTCGCTCATCTTCTCCTCGGCGGCCGAGGCGACGGCCGCCGTGGCGGTGGAGACGATGCCGCCCGCCGTCTCCTTGACGGTGTCGCAGCCGGTGAGGGTGAGGGCCGTCGTGGCGGCGAGGGTGAGGGCCGCCACCGTGGTGCGTCGCATGCCTCCCCCTAGTACCTCTCGTTCGGGCCGTACGCCTCGTCCGTCGCCAGCGCCCAGATCACGAAGACCGAGATGGCCATCGAGAACAGCGCCCACCACGGCTGGTACGGCAGGAAGAGGAACTGGAACAGGAGGTTGAGGGAGGCGAGGGCGATACCGGCGACCCGGCCCCACTCCGCGCCCTTGAGGACGCCGTATCCGACGATCACGAGGACGACGCCGAGGATCAGGTGGATCCAGCCCCACGTGGTCAGGTTGAACTTGAACACGTAGTCGCCGACGCGGGTGTAGACGTCGTCCTCGGCGATGCCTGCGATGCCCTGGAAGATGTCCATGAAGCCGGTGACCAGCATGAGGACGCCGGCGAAGAGGGTGCCTCCGGCGGCCCAGGCGCCGGTGGAGGAACTCTGCTTGCGGGGAGGTGCGGTGTTCTGGCTCATGGCCCCATCGTCGGAGCGTTCGGGCGTTTCCGACCGTTCAGCGGGGCCGAACGAGTGAGCCGAGGTAGCTCTCCAGTGCCGCGTCGAACTCCTCGGGGCGTTCCAGGTTGGGCAGGTGCGCGGCCCGTTCGATCACGGCGAGCGTGGCGTGGGGGAGCAGCGCGCACATCTCCTCCGCGTCGGAGACCGGGGTGTACGTGTCGTCCCGGCCGACGACGACGAGCGCGGGGAACGGCACCGTCGTGAGCGTCTCCCGGTAGTCGGGGCGTTCGGCCCGGCCGCGCAGGGCGGCGGCCGCGCCGACCGGGTCGGTGGAGCGCATCATGCGGTGGACGTGGGGGGCGGCGTGGGTGTTGTACGGGGCCACCATCAGGTCCAGTACCTCGTCGGCGTACCCCCGCATCCCCTCGGCGAGGAGCCGGTCGGCCATGGCGTTGCGGGCGGCCTTGCCCTCGTCGGTCTCGGCGGCGGGGAAGGTGTCGGCGAGGACGAGGCCCCGGATCCGCCCGGGGTGGCGGCGGTAGAGCTCCATGGCGATCTGGCCGCCCATGGAGAGGCCGGCGAGGACGCACCGCTCGACGCGCAGGTCGTCGAGGAGGGCGACGAGGTCCTCGGCGAAGACGCCGAGACCGGTGGAGTCCGGGTGCGCGCCGAGCGGTGTGGCGCCGTAGCCGCGCAGGTCGGGGGCGATCACCCGGTGGGTGCGGGAGAAGCGGTCGATCTGGGGCTGCCACATGGTGTGGTCGAAGGGGTGGCCGTGGACGAGGAGGAGGGCGGGGCCCTCGCCCTTGTCCACGTAGTGGATCTCGGCGTCGGGGGTGCGGGTGACGTGCATGTCCGCAGGCTAGGCAGCCACAACTGCTCGGTGCAATAAGATCTTTGCTCTCGGTGCAATCGTGGGGGCGGTGCGATCGGGGGGGCGTGGGCGTGGGGTGTGGGGCGGTGCGATCGGGGTGCGATCAAGGGCCGCCGCGATCGCGGGGCGGTGCGGTCGTGGCGCGGTGCGATCGTGGGGCGGTGCGGTCGTGGCGCGGTGCGGAGGGGGATGTCGTGGAGGAGTACCGGAGGATCGCCGACCGGGTCGAGGCGGCCGTACGCGACGGGCGGCTGCGGCCCGGCGACCGGCTGCCGCCGCAGCGGGTCTTCGCCCGCCGTCACGCCATCGCGAACTCGACCGCCATCCGCGTCTACGGCGAACTCGCCCGCCGGGGCCTGGTCGTCGGGGAGGTAGGGCGCGGCACCTTCGTCCGGGCCGCACCCCCGCTGCCGGGACCCGCGCTCGCCGAGGCGACCGGGGCCGCCCCCGTCGACCTCCAGCTCAACTACCCCGTCCCCGAAGGGCAGTCGGAGCTGATGGCCCGGGCGCTCGCCGCCCTCGCCCGGCCCGACGTGCTGGCCGAGGCCGTCTCCCGGCCCGCCGCCGCCACCGGCACCCCGGAGGCCCGCGACGCGGCGGCGGCCGTCCTCGCCCGGCCCGGCTGGACGCCCGACCCCGAGAGCGTGCTCTTCGCCGGGAACGGCCGGCAGGCCATCGCCGCCGCGCTCTCCGCCCTCGTCCCGCCCGGCGGCCGGCTGGGCGTCGAGGCGCTCACGTACCCCCTGGTCAAGGCGGTGGCCGAGCGGCTCGGCATCCGGCTCGTCCCGCTCGCCCTCGACACCGAGGGGATACGGCCCGAGGCGCTCGCGGCGGCCCACCGGGCGGCGCCGCTGGCCGCCGTCTACCTCCAGCCCACCCTCCACAACCCGCTCTCCTCGACCGCCGGCCGGCAGCGCCGGGCCGAACTGGCCGAACTGCTCAGGAGGCTGGACCTCACGGCCGTCGAGGACACCACCTGGGCCTTCCTCGTACCGGACGCGCCCGCCCCGCTCGCCGCCCACGCCCCCGAGCGGGTCCTCCTGGTCGACAGCCTCTCCAAACGGCTCGCCCCCGGACTGACCGTCGGCTACCTGGTGGTGCCCGGACGGCTGCGTACGACGGTGGCGGAGGCCCTGCGCTCCGGCGCCTGGACGGCGGGCGGCCTCGCGCTCGCGGCCGCCACCCGCTGGACCGGCGACGGGACGGTCGCCGAGGCGGTCGCCGCCAAGCGCGCGGACACGGAGGCCCGGCACGCCCTGGTGCGGCGGCGGCTCGCCGGACACGCCGTGCGGAGCTCGCCGTACGCGTACTACTGCTGGTGGGAGCTGCCCGCGCGCTGGCGGGCGGAGACCTTCACGGCCGCCGCCTCCGCCCGCGCGGGCGTGGCGGTCACTCCCGGGAGCGCCTTCGCGGTGGGCCCGGGCACGGCCCCGGACGCGATCCGGATCGGTCTCGCCTCTCCCCCGCACGCGGTGCTCGACGAGGCACTCGGACGCCTCGCGGCGCTGGCGGCCGAGGACGGCTGAACGCGAGGTACCCCGCCCCGGGAAGGGCGGGGCACCGGTCCCCGGCGGGACACGCGGCTCGTACGGGGATCAGGCGGCGGAACAGGGCCGCTGGTTCGCCGACGCCTGATCCACTTGCGGGGCACCGGTCGCGGGTGTGCCCTGGAGGGTGCGGGACGCAGCAGGGGGGCGAGAGACAAGGAGCTCCTGCCATGGCCGCACACGCAGCGGTGCCCACGAGGCGCCAGTTCAGTACGCACGGCTGGGCGGTGCCGATCGTCGTCGGCGTCCTGTACGGCCTCTACGCGGCGACCGTGGCGCGCCAGGGCGGCCCCACCACCCTCGGGCAGCTGTGGGTCGGCCTCGTCTCGGCCATCGTCCTCGCCGTGGGGATCCACACCCTCCACCGGCACGGACGCGCCCTCCCCCGCGAACTGCGGGCGGTCGCCTGGGGTGCCCTCTCGGGCACCGCGGTCGGCTTCCTGTTCAGCCTGTCGGGGGCCAGCATCCTGTCGTCGAGCGGCCTCGGACTGGCCTTCGGCGCCGTCAACGTCGCCGCCGCCTACTACATCTTCTACACCCACGAGGACGCCGCCGGACGGCCCGCGCCGTACTGACGGCCCCCGCCGTCCCCGCTCCGGCGGCGCTCGCCACGGCGGCGGCGCCGGCAGGCGACCGCCGGCCCCGCAGGCCCGCCGCCGGGCGCGCGGGGCCGCCGGCGGGCCCCGCGGGGAAGAGACGTTTCCCCCTGGCGGGACGGGGCGGGGCGACGGAGACTGGGAGAAGCGCCGTCTTCTCCCGGAGGACCCACGGTATGACCGACCTCGCCATCGAGACCGAAGGCCTGGTCAAGGTCTTCGGAACCAACCGCGCCGTCGACGGCATCGACCTGCGCGTTCCCGCCGGCACCGTCTACGGGGTCCTCGGACCCAACGGCGCCGGCAAGACGACCGCCGTCAAGGTGCTCGCCACGCTCCTGCGTCCCGACGGAGGACGGGCCCGCGTCTTCGGCAAGGACGTCGTCGAGGACGCCGACACCGTACGCGGGCGCGTCAGCCTCACCGGTCAGTACGCCTCCGTCGACGAGGACCTGACCGGCACCGAGAACCTGGTCCTCCTCGCCCGGCTGCTCGGCCACGCCCGGCCCGCCGCCCGCGAGCGCTCCGCCCAGCTGCTCACCGCGTTCGGGCTCGCGGAGGCCGCCGAGAAGCAGGTCAAGAACTACTCGGGCGGCATGCGGCGGCGTATCGACATCGCCGCGTCCATCCTCAACACCCCCGACCTGCTCTTCCTCGACGAGCCGACCACCGGCCTCGACCCGCGCAGCCGCAACCAGGTCTGGGACATCGTCCGCGCGGTGGTCGCCCAGGGCACCACCGTCCTGCTGACCACCCAGTACCTCGACGAGGCCGACCAACTGGCCTCCCGCATCGCCGTCATCGACCACGGGAAGGTGATCGCGGAGGGCACGAAGGGCGAGCTGAAGGCCTCCGTCGGCTCCGGCTCGGTGCACGTACGGCTCCGGGACCCGGAGCAGCGTCCGCAGGCCGAACGGGTCCTGGCCGAGGCCCTGCGCGCCACCGTCCAGCTCGACCCCGACCCGGTGGCGCTCACCGCCACCGTCAACGGCCACGGGACGGACCTCGGCGCCTCCGAGCAGGCCGCGCGGGCGCTCGCGGAGCTGGCGCGGGCCGGGATCACGGTCGACAACTTCGCCCTCGGCCAGCCCAGCCTGGACGAGGTGTTCCTGGCACTGACGGACAGGAAAGGAACGGCGGCATGACCACCGTCTCCACCGGCAAGGACACGCGGACGGCCGAGGCCGTCGAATTCGAGGCCCCACGGGCGGAGGAGCTGGCCGCGCTCCTCGTCGGACACTCCCGCCCCCCGCGTCCCAGCGCGCTCTCCGCCTCGATGACCTTCGGCTGGCGGGCGATGCTGAAGATCAAGCACGTGCCGGAGCAGCTGTTCGACGTGACGGCCTTCCCGATCATGATGGTGCTGATGTACACGTACCTCTTCGGGGGTGCGCTGGCCGGCTCGGTCTCCGCCTACATCCAGTTCCTGCTGCCCGGCATCCTCGTGATGAGCGTCGTGATGATCACGATGTACACGGGGATCTCGGTGAACACCGACATCGAGAAGGGTGTCTTCGACCGCTTCCGGACCCTGCCGATCTGGCGGCCCGCGCCGATGGTCGGCTATCTCCTCGGCGACATCGTCCGCTATGTGATCGCCTCGGCCGTGATGCTGACGGTCGGCATGATCATCGGCTACCGGCCGGACGGGGGGATCGTGGGCGTCCTGCTCGGGGTCGCGCTGCTGCTGGTGTTCTCGTTCGCGTTCTCGTGGATCTGGACCATGTTCGGCCTGTTGCTGCGCAGCGAGAAGTCCGTCATGGGCGTCTCGATGATGGTGATCTTCCCGCTGACGTTCCTGTCGAACGTCTTCGTCGACCCGAAGACGATGCCGGGGTGGCTCCAGGCCTTCGTCAACAACAGCCCGGTGACCCACCTGGCGACGGCGGTACGGGAGCTGATGGCGGGCAGCTGGCCGGCCGCCGACATCGCCTGGACCCTCGGGTGGTCGGTCGTCCTCGTCGTCGTCTTCGGGGCGGTCACGATGCGGCTCTACAACCGCAAGTAGCGCCGCGTGCGGTCACCGGCCCCGCGGGGTGGTCTGCTGCACCGACCAGCGGTTGCCGTCCGGGTCGGCGAAGTAGACGAACGACCCCCACGGCTGGTCGTCGATCGCGCTCACCTCGATGCCGCGGCCGGTGAGGTCGGCGTGGGCCTCCTCGATGTCCGCGACGACGACCTGCATGTTGTCGAGGGAGCCCGGGGCCATCTCCGTGATCCCCTTGCCGAAGGCGATCGAACAGGCCGAGCCGGGCGGGGTCATCTGGACGAAGCGGATGCCGTCGCTGACCGGGATGTCGTGGTCGGCGTGGAATCCCACCCGCTCGTAGAAGGCCTTGGCCCGGTCGATGTCGGTGACGGGCACGCCGATCAGTTCCAGCTTGATGTCCATGAGGGCATCATGCTCCGGGCGACGGCGGCACGCACGGCGTACGCGGGGCCGTCCGTCCGTGTCGTGCGCCCGGCGACGGCGTGCGCGGGGCCGGTTCCCGTGCCGGTCCGCCCGTTTGACCTTCCCTCGCGGGGAAGGTCCACCATCGGCCGTGCCGGGCGGACGGCCCGGCACAGGGAGGAGAGAGAGCCGTGCGCGACGCCGAGTCCGTGTCCACGCCGAGGCCCACGCCGGGGTCCGTGCCCACGCCCGTGCCCCTGCTGACCATCGGGGACTTCGCCCGCGCGTCCCGGCTCTCCGCCAAGGCGCTGCGCCGCTACGACGAGCTCGGTCTGCTGCCGCCCGCCCGCGTCGACCCGTACACCGGCTACCGGTACTACGCCCGCGACCAGGTCGAACGTGCGCGGCTGATCGCCTGGCTGCGGCGGATCGACATGCCCCTCGCCGAGGTGGGCCGGGTCTGCGCGCTCTACGCGTCGGACCCGGCGGCCGCGTCCCGCGCGATCCGCGCCCACTGGGCGCGGATCGAGTCGGAGACGGCGGCGCGGCGCGACCTGGCGGCCTCCCTGGTGGACCGGTTGAAGGGACCCATCGAGATGACCACGACACCCTCCTTCGCGCTGCGGACCGCGGTACGCCTGGACCGCGGCCTGGTCCGCGCCGCCCAGCAGGACGCGGCCCACGCGGGCCCGCACCTGCTGGCCGTCGCCGACGGGTACGGCCCCGAGGGGGAGCGGGCCGCGCGGGCCGCGATCGCCGCGCTGCGGTCCGTACCGCCGCCGGCCCCGTCGGCGCGCGCCGGGGACATGCTCAACGCCTTGGAGGACGGGGTGTACGGCGCCGACGGCGCGGTGGCCGGCCTGCCGGAGTCGGGCACGACGCTGACCGCGGCCCTGTGGACGGGCGGCCGTCTCGCCCTCGCGCACGTGGGCGACTCGCGGGCGTACCTGCTGCGGGACGGCACGCTCGTGCGGCTCACCCGCGACCACACCGTCGTCCAGGCGCTGGTCGACGCGGGTGAACTGGACCCGGCCGAGGCCGCCGACCGCCCCGACCGGGCGCTGTTGCTCAAGGCCCTGGACGGCGGGGACGTGCCGCCCGAACCGGAGCTCGGCGTGCACGAGGCGCGGCCGGGGGACCGCTATCTGCTGTGCACGGACGGGCTTTCCGCGGTCGCGCCGGCCGAGGACATCCGCCGTGCGCTCGCCGCGGGCGCCACCCCGGACGACGCGGCCGGGGCCCTGGTCGCGCTGGCGCGGGACCTGGGCGGCCCGGACAACGTGGCGTGCGTGGTCGCGGACGTGGTGCCCGCCGACTGAGCGGACGTGGTGCCCGCCGACCGAGCCGGAGGGGGCTTCAATCCAGGCGGAGATCGGCCAGTTGGCGCTCGAACGGGACGATCTCGTCGTCGTCCACCCGCCGGGACGGCCGGGCCGCGACCGTGTCGGCGAACTCGCTGCCCGCCCGGGTGATCCGGGAGGGCAGCCCGTCCGTGTACGCGTCGCCGCCCGAGCCCCAGTCCTCCGAGGCCGCGTAGACGGCGGTGGGGACGACGAGGGCCCGCAGGTAGGCGAAGAGCGGCCGCAGGGCGTGGTCGAGGACGAGCGAGTGCCGGGCGGTGCCCCCGGTCGCCCCGATCAGGACCGGGGTGCCGGTCAGCGCGGCCGGGTCGATCAGGTCGAAGAACGACTTGAAGAGCCCGCTGTACGAGGCGGTGAAGACGGGGGTCACCGCGATGACCCCGTCCGCGCCGGTCACCGCGTCGATCGCCTCCTGGAGCCGCCCGGAGGGGAAGCCGGTGACGAAGTTGTTGGCGATGTCGACGGCGAGGTCGCGCACTTCGACGACCTGGACGTCGACGGCGTACTCCTGCTCGGCCAGCCGGTACCGGGCGGCCTGGAGGAGCCGGTCGGCGAGCAGCCGGGTGGAGGAGGGGGAGCTGAGGCCGGCGGAGACGGCGACCAGCTTCAGGGTCCGCATGGCTTACGACTCCTTCGTGGTCGTGGCGGTCCGGGAGAGGACGGCGGGGTGCAGCGGGGGCGCGGTGGGGACGTGGGCCGGGCGCAGGTTCTCGAACTCCTTGCGCAGCACCGGGACGACCTCCTCGCCGAGGATGTCGAGCTGCTCCAGGACGGTCTTGAGGGGCAGTCCCGCGTGGTCGACGAGGAACAACTGCCGCTGGTAGTCGCCCACGTAGTCGCGGAAGGACAGGGTGCGCTCGATGACCTCCTGCGGCGAGCCGACGGTCAGCGGCGTCTCCCGGGAGAACTCCTCCAGGGTCGGGCCGTGGCCGTAGACCGGCGCGTTGTCGAAGTACGGGCGGAACTCCCGTACCGCGTCCTGCGAGTTCTTGCGCATGAACACCTGGCCGCCGAGGCCGACGACGGCCTGCTCGGGGGTGCCGTGGCCGTAGTGGGCGTACCGCTGGCGGTAGAGGCGGACCATCTTCTCGGTGTGCTGCTTGGGCCAGAAGATGTGGTTCGCGAAGAAGCCGTCCCCGTAGTAGGCCGCCTGCTCGGCGATCTCGGGGGAGCGGATGGAGCCGTGCCAGACGAACGGCGGGACGCCGTCGAGCGGGCGCGGGGTGGAGGTGAAGCCCTGGAGGGCGGAGCGGAACTTCCCCTCCCAGTCGACCACGTCCTCCCTCCACAGCTTGTGGAGGAGCGCGTAGTGCTCGATGGCGAGCGGGATGCCCTGCCGGATGTCCTGGCCGAACCACGGGTAGACCGGGCCGGTGTTGCCGCGGCCCATCATCAGGTCCACGCGGCCGTCGGCGAGGTGCTGGAGGGTCGCGTAGTCCTCGGCGATCTTCACCGGGTCGTTGGTGGTGATCAGCGTCGTGGACGTGGAGAGGATCAGGTTCTCCGTGCGGGCGGCGATGTGCCCGAGGAGGGTGGTCGGCGAGGACGGCACGAAGGGCGGGTTGTGGTGCTCGCCGGTCGCGAAGACGTCGAGCCCGACCTCCTCGGCCTTGAGCGCGATCGCGACGGTGTTCTTGATCCGCTCGTGCTCGGTGGGGGTACGGCCGGTGGTGGGGTCGGTCGTCACGTCACCGACGGTGAAGATCCCGAACTGCATCGTGCTCACCTCTCGCCTCGGGGGCTGTTGGTTGAATCGTAAACTATCTGCTCCAACGGCGCACCCCCCTGCCCTATTCCCGCCCGTACGCCGGGCCCCCACGGACGGCCGGACCGCCCGAGCCGGGCCCAGGAGGCGCCCGGGCCCCTGCCCGGGAACAGCCCGGGGCGCCGGCCCGGAGGCCGTGCGAGCCCGGGGCTCCGGAGGGCTCCCGGGGGCCCCCGGGAGCCCTCCCGTAAAGTCGCCGACGTGAACGGTGCGATAGCGGTCGTCGGAATCGGCGCGGACGGCTGGGACGGGCTCCCCGAAAGCTCCCGCCGCGTCCTGCGCGCCGCCGAGGTCCTCGTCGGCGCCCCCCGCCAGCTCGACCTGCTCCCCTCGGACGACTGCCCCGGCGAGCGGATCACCTGGCCCTCCCCGCTCCGCCCCGCCGTCCCCGGACTGCTCGCCGCCCACCGCGGCCGGGAGATCGCCGTCCTCGCCAGCGGCGACCCGTCCTTCTACGGCATCGGCCGCACCCTCGCCGAGACCGTCGGCGCCGACCGCCTCCGGATCCACCCGCACCCGTCCTCCGTCTCCTACGCCTGCGCCCGGCTCGGCTGGCCCCTGGAGACCGTCGAGACGGTCTCCCTCGTCGCCCGGCCGCTCGCCGCGCTCTCCGCCGCGCTCCACCCCGGACGCCGGCTCCTCGTCCTCGGCGAAGGCCCGGATACCCCCGCCGACGTCGCCGCCCGCCTCCGCGCGACCGGCTGGGGCGGCACCCGCGTCCGGGTCCTGGAGCAGCTCGGCGGCGCGCGCGAGCGGATCCTCGACGCGACCGCCGCCGACTGGCCCCACGAGCGGACCGACGCGCTCCACGTCCTCGCGCTCGACTGCGTACGCGACCCGGACACCCTCCGGCTCGGCGCCGTGCCCGGACTGCCCGACGAGGCGTACGAACACGACGGGCAGCTCACCAAGCGGTACGTGCGCGCCGCCACCCTCGCCGCCCTCGCCCCCGCCCCCGGCGAACTCCTCTGGGACGTCGGCGGCGGCTCCGGCTCCATCTCCGTCGAATGGATGCGCAGCCACCGCTCCTGCCGGGCGATCGCCGTCGAGCGGTCCCCGGAACGGGCGGCGCGCATCGGGCGCAACGCCGACGCCCTCGGCGTCCCCGGCCTGCGCGTGGTCACCGGCCCGGCCCCGGCGGCCCTCGCGGCCCTCCCCGCCCCCGACGCGATCTTCATCGGCGGCGGCCTCACCGCCCCCGGCCTCCTCGACGCCTGCTGGGACGCGCTCCCCGCCGGCGGCCGGCTCGTCGCCAACACCGTGACGCTGGAGTCCGAGGCGCTGCTCGCCGACCGCTACCGCCGCCACGGCGGCGAACTGGTCCGGCTCGCCGTCGCCACCGCCGTCCCCGTCGGCGGCTTCACCGGCTGGCGCCAGGCGATGCCGGTCACGCAGTGGTCCGTAACGAAAGGTTCTGAAGAGGGATGACCGTCTACTTCATCGGTGCGGGCCCGGGCGCGGCCGACCTGATCACCCTGCGGGGCGCGCGGACGCTCGCGGCCTGCGGGGTCTGCCTGTACGCGGGCTCCCTCGTCCCGCGCGAGCTGCTCGCCGAATGCGGGCCGGACACCCGCCTCGTCGACACGGCCCGCCTCGACCTGGACCAGATCGTCGCCGAGATCGTCCGCGCCCACGAGGCCGGCCAGGACGTGGCCCGGCTGCACTCGGGCGACCCGTCCGTCTTCAGCGCGGTCGCGGAGCAGATGCGGCGGCTCGACGCGTACGGCATCCCGTACGAGGTCGTGCCCGGCGTCCCCGCCTTCGCGGCGGCCGCGGCCGCCCTCAAGCGGGAGCTGACCGTCCCCACGGTCGGCCAGACCGTCATCCTCACCCGGATCGCGCAGCAGGCGACGCCCATGCCCGAGGGCGAGGACCTCGCCACCCTGGGCCGCAGCGGCGCCCTGCTCGTCCTCCACCTGGCCGCCCGCTACGTCGACCGGGTCGTCGCCGAACTCGTCCCCCACTACGGCGCGGACTGCCCGGCCGCCGTCGTGGCCATGGCCAGCCGCCCCGACGAGGTCGTGCTGAGGGGCACCCTCGACGACATCGCCGCGCAGACGAAGGCGGCGGGCATCACGAAGACGGCCGTCATCCTGGTGGGCCGCACCCTCGCGGCCTCGGAGTTCCGCGACAGCCACCTGTACGACCCGGCGCGCGACCGCCATACCTGCTGAGGCGGGGGCGCACGCGCCGGGGCCCCGGGGAGTCCGATCCCCGGGGCCCCGGCGCACATCGTCAGGCCTTCGCCGTCAGATCTTCGCCATCAGGCCTACGGCATCAGGCGTTCGCCGTCAGGCCTTCGTCGTCAGGCGTTCGGCCGCTTGCCGTGGTTCGCGTTCTTCTTCTTGCGGGCCCGACGCTTGTTTCCGCGCTTCGCCATGGGACTCCCTCTCGCTCGGGGGTGTGCCCTGGCAAGCCTAGGTTCGGGTCCCGGGGGCCGCATGTCGGCCGTCGGCGCCGGTGCGGTCTCATGGACCCATGACCGTCTACGACGTGGCCCGGGCGCTGCCGGGCATCGAGGAACTGCGCGACCACAGCCGGGGGCTCGCGATGGTGGAGGCCGTCCTGAGCCCGGAGTGGGAGAGCCGGTACTACTCCTTCGACGCGCACTGGTCGGAGACCGAACAGCTGGCGTCCATGAAGGACGGCCAGGGCGGCGAGTACACGATCGTCCTCTCCCCCGCGGGAGCCTTCGCGCGCGTCTTCGATCACGAGTCGCCGCTGAGCCCCTTCGGGCCCGTCGCGGACGGGCAGACCTGGCCCGGGGTGCTCGACGGGGTCCCGGAGGCCTTCCGGGAGTACCTGACGGAGCCCGCGTTCACGGACGAGGACGGCGTCCACGTCACCACCGCCTGCCTGTGGCGCGAGCCCGCGGACACGGCCTGGCAGACGGGCCCGGTCGAGTTCACCGGCCTGGAGGACCGGGAGGACCCGGACGGTTCCGGCCGCTTCCTCCACCTGCTCACCGACCGCTCGCCCGAGGCGTACGCGGAGTGGGCCGCGGACTACTACGAGCGCCCGGTCGACCTCGAAGCCGTCCGGCACGTCCTCGCCCTGCGCCCCCTGACGACGGAGGTCGTCACGGCCCTCAACCCGGAGCTGACCCTCGCGGACCTCGTCGTGGACACCCGGGAGATCGGCTACCCGACGGCCTGACGGCCGCCGCCGTCCGCCGGCTCGTCGGCCGGTGTCCGGGCGCCCGGCTCAGGCCGTCGGCCACTCCGGGGCCAGGATCGACATCACCGTCGCGTCCACCCGCTCGCCCTCCCAGAGCAGCGCCCCGCGCAGGACGCCCTCGGCCGTGAAACCGGCCTTCTCGTAGGCGCGGCGGGCGCGCGGGTTGAAGGCGTACACCTCCAGCCAGACACGGTGGAGCCCCAGTCCCTCGAAGGCGTGCCCGACGATCAGCCGGGTCGCCTCCGTGCCGAGGCCCCGTCCGATCCCGGCCGGGGCGAAGCAGATCCGGAAGGCGCAGCTCTCGTTGGCCTCGTCCCACTCGGTGAGGACGGCCTCCCCGACGACGGCGCCCGTGGCCCGCTCCACCACGGCGAGGTCGAGCCGGTCGTCCCGGCTGCCCCGCGACCCGTACCAGGTGCGCAGGGCCGGCTCGTCGAACTCGGTGTGCATGCCCGTGAGGCGGGCGTTCTCCGGGTCCTCGAACATCGGCAGCAGCGCGGGCACGTCGGCCTCGGTGACGGGGCGCAGGATGACGCGCTCGCCGGTGAGGGTGGGCTTGTGGGAGAAGTCGGCCATCCCGGCATTGTGCGGGGAGGCGCGGGTCGCTGTCGCGAGGATTAACGCCCGGTGCCGGGTGGGGTGCGGCGTTGGGTGGGGTGCGGCGCCGGACGGGTCCGGCCGCTGTCGCGGGACCTACGCCTTCGTCCCCGCGCCCGGTCCCGCCGTCTCCGACCGGCCCACCACCGTGCCCGCCCGGTCGACGCAGACGACGTCCACCGCCACCGGGGCGCCCCTGAGGACCGCCAGGGCCTCGTCGCGGGCGCGGGCCGCGACGAGGTCGCCGAGGGGGACGCCGGCCGCCTCGCAGAGGCGGAGGGCGGCCAGGCCCGTGTTCGCCCCGGTGATCTCCGCCGCCAGGGCCTCCGAAGCGCCCCCCGAGCGGGCCAGGTCCGCCAGGAAGGCCTTGTCGACCTGGGAACGGGCCGAGTGGAGGTCCAGATGGCCCGCCGCCAGCTTGGAGAGCTTCGCGAAACCGCCGCAGATCGTGAGGCGGTCGACCGGGTGACGCCGGACGTACTTGAGGACCGCGCCCGCGAAGTCGCCCATGTCGAGGAGGGCGATCTCCGGCAGGTCGTAGAGGCTCGCCACCGTCCTCTCCGAGGTGGAGCCGGTGCAGCCCGCCACGTGCGTGAGGCCGCCCGCCCGGGCCACGTCCACGCCCCGGCGGATCGAGTCGATCCACGCCGAGCACGAGTAGGGGACGACGATCCCCGTCGTGCCGAGGATCGACAGGCCGCCCAGGATGCCGATCCGGGGGTTCCAGGTGGAACGGGCGATCTCGGCGCCGTGGTCGACGGAGACGGTGATCTCCACGTCGCCCCCGCCGCCGTGCCGGGCGGCGACCCGCGCCACGTGCTCCCGCATCAGCTGCCGGGGCACCGGGTTGATGGCCGGCTCGCCGACCTCCAGGGGGAGGCCCGGCAGGGTGACCGTGCCGACGCCCTCGCCGGCCCGGAAGACCACGCCGGAGCCCGGCGGGAGGAGCCGTACCGTCGAGCGGATCACCGCCCCGTGCGTGACGTCCGGATCGTCGCCCGCGTCCTTCGTCACCGCCGCCGTGGCCGCGCCGTCGGTGAGCTCCTCCGCGGTGAGCGCGAACGACGGCGTCTGCCCCTTCGGCAGGGTGATCGTCACCGGGTCGGGGAAGTCACCGGTCAGGAGGGCCGTGTACGCGGCGGTCGTCGCCGCCGTCGCACAGGCACCGGTCGTCCAGCCCGGGCGGAGACCGGTGTGCTTGAGTTGGGCCTCACGCCCGCCGCCTGTAGTCACGAAGGGGCTCCTGTGCACGTACTCATTCTCGGGGGGACCGCCGAGGCCCGCGCGCTCGCAGGGCTGCTGCACGGCGAGGTCCGGGTCACCAGCTCCCTGGCGGGGCGGGTGGCGAGCCCCCGGCTGCCCGAGGGCGAGGTCCGGATCGGCGGGTTCGGCGGGGTCGACGGGCTCGTGGAGTGGATCGGCGGGCACGCCGTGGACGCGGTCATCGACGCCACGCATCCCTTCGCCGAGCGGATCAGTTTCCACGCGGCCCGTGCGGCCGCCACCGCCCATGTTCCCCTTCTCGCGCTGCGCCGTCCCGGCTGGGTCCCGGTGGCCGGGGACGACTGGCGCGAGGTGGGGTCCCTGGAGGAGGCCGCCGAGGCCCTGGACGGTGTCGGCGACCGTGTGTTCCTCACGACCGGCCGGATGGGCCTCGCGGTCTTCGCGGACCGCCCGGAGTGGTTCCTGGTCCGCTCGGTGGACGCCCCCGAGGCCCCGGTGCCGGCCCGCGTGGAGCTCCTCCTCGACCGGGGGCCCTTCACGCTCGACGGCGAACGGGAGATCCTGGCCCGCCACCGGATCGACGTCCTCGTGACGAAGGACAGCGGCGGCGCGGCGACGGCCCCGAAACTGACCGCGGCCCGCGAGGCGGGCATCCCGGTCGTGGTGGTCCGCCGCCCGCCGGTCCCGGAGGGCGTGCACACGGCGGCGACCCCGGAGGAGGCCGCCGCCGCGGTGCTGCGGGGGTGAGGGTCAGCCCTCGCTCGGGGCGCCGAGTTCGGTGACCTCGACCCAGTTCACGCGCGGGTCCGTCGCCTCGATGACGTTGTTCCACCGGTCGATCGCGAGCACGCCGTAGAGCACGGTCTCGCCGTCGGCCGCGCTGCCGTGGAGGTAGGAGGTCGCGTCCTTGGTGAGGAGGTCGACGGAGTGCGCGAGCCAGCCCGATCCGCCCTCGCCGTCGTCGTACCACTCGGCCTTGTAGACCTTGTACAGCTTGATGTCGTCTTCGGGGTTGGGCGTCCACTCCAGGAACACGCCGTCCTCGCGCGGGGTCGCCCTGAGGCCCGTGACCGGTGCGGGGGCGACGAGGTCCCCCCTGGTCGTGAGCGAGGTCGTGGCGGCGGCGGACACGTTGCCCGTCCGGTCCACGGCCTTGACGGTGTACCGGTACGTGGTGCCGGGGTCGACCCAGGCCTGGGTGTACCTCGTGCCGGTGACCGTGTCGAAGAGGACGTCGTCGACGTAGACGCGGTAGGCGGTCACGTCCTTGGCGGCGGGGGCGGTCCAGGTGAGGGTGGCACCCGAGGTGACGTTCTCGGCGGCGGTCAGGGCCGTGGGCGCGCCCGGAGCCGTGCGGTCCGGCGTGGCGACGGTGACGTCGGCGCCGCCCCAGGACTCGTTGCCGGCCCTGTCGACGGCGCGGAGCTCGTAGAGGAACGTTTCGCCGGTGGGCGGCGGGGAGTTCACGTACGAGGTGCCGGTGATCAGGGCGGTCGCGCCGCTGACCTTCGCCCAGGAGGTGGTGGGCAGCCGCCGGTAGAGGCGGTAACCGGCGAGGTCCATCTCCTTGTTGGCGGCCCACTTCAGGGTGGTCTTGTTCAGGGTCCGGTCGTACGCGGCGGTCGCACCGGTCGGCGCCAGCGGGCGGACCTTGTCGGTGGTGGCCGATGTGACGGGCGTGTAGGCGAACTTGACGTTCGCCGCGCCCGTCCAGGCCGCGTAGTACACCGTGATGGTGTGGCGTCCGGCCGGGACGGTGACGTTGACGGACTTCTTCTGCGTCGTGGAGACGTTCTTCCAGAGGTCGATCCTGCGCACGCCGTCGACGTGGACGCGGATGCCGTCCTGCGCCTCGGCGGCGAGCGTGAACGGGCCGCCGGAGCCGAAGTCGCGGGTGACGGACCAGCGGACGGAGAAGTTGTCCTTGGGCAGGCGGCCGCCTGCCGGGTCGCCGGTGCCGTAGTTCTCGGCGATCGCCGAGTCGCACGAGGTCAGCTTGGGCGTGCCGCTGAAGGTGGAGTTGGCGAAGTACTCCGCCTTCCACACGGGGGACGCGCAGGTGACGGCCGCGGAGGCCGGGGTGGCGGTCAGCAGACCGCCGGATGCGGCGAGGGCGGCCGTGGTGGCCAGCGCGCTCAGCCGGGTACGAGTCATCACAGAGAGAGGGCCCTTTCCGGACCTGCGGGGACGGGTGACGCGTGGGGGCCGGGGCGGTGCGGGGTGGGGCCGGGCCACCGCCGGAAGCGGACTCTACCGGCCGGTTCCGGCCGTGGACCAGCGGGTTCCGCCGTGCGGACCGGCTGCGCGCCGCCGGGTCCCGGCGTCGGCTCCTCCCACGGGTTCCGCCGACGGGCCCTCCCGCGCGACAGCCGGTTCCGGCAGGCGTTCAATGGAAGCGTGGTTACCGTCCGATGGCTGGTCACCGCGGGGATCGTGTCCGTGCTGGGGGCGGGCTCGCTCGCCGGGACCGCCCCGAGCCCGACTCCGACACCCGCTCCGACGGCGCCCACCCCGACCTCCGCCCCCGAGCCGCCCCCCGCCCAACCGCCGCCCCTGCTCGACCGGGCCGACGTGGACCGGGCCGTCGGGCGGCTCGACGGGAGCGTCGCCGACCTGATGAAGCGGACCGGGGTGCCCGGGGTCTCCGTCGCCGTCGTGTACGAGGGCAAGGTCGTCCACATCCAGGGGTACGGGGTACGTGAGGTGGGCAAGGAGGCCCGGGTCGACGCCGACACCGTCTTCCAGCTGGCCTCCGTGTCGAAGCCGATCGCCTCCACCGTCGTCGCCGGGGCCGTCGGGCTGGAGGGCTGGCAGCGGCCCGTCGCCCCCGAGGTACCCGGGTTCCGGCTCAAGGACCCGTGGGTGACGTCCCACGTGACGGTCGCCGACCTGTTCTCGCACCGCAGCGGCCTGCCCGACCACGCGGGCGACCTCCTGGAGGACCTCGGCTTCGACCAGGAGTACATCCTGTCCCGCCTGCGGTACGAGCCCCTCGCCCCGTTCCGCGCGAGCTACGCCTACACCAACTTCGGTCTGACGGCGGCCGCGGAGGCGGTCGCCGCCGAGAAGGGCGTGCCCTGGGAGCAGCTCGCCGAGGACACCCTCTACAAGCCCGCCGGCATGAACGACACCAGCTCCGCCTTCGAGGACTTCGTCTCGAACCCCGACCGGGCCGTGGGCCACGTCAAGGAGGCCGACGGGTCCTGGAAGCCCCGGTTCGTACGGGATCCGGACGCCCAGTCCCCCGCCGGCGGGGTGAGTTCCTCGGCCCGTGACATGGCGGTCTGGCTGCGGCTGCAGCTCGCCGGCGGCGAGCTCGACGGGAGGCGGATCGTCGCCGAGGACGCCCTGAACCTCACCCACCACCCCGAGTCCGTCGCGAACCCGGCGCGCTCACCGGCGGGCCGGACCGGCTTCTACGGCCTCGGCTGGAACGTTTCGTACGACGACGAGGGGCGGCTGCGCCTCTCGCACACCGGTGCCTTCGCGCTCGGCGCGCACACCAACGTCACGATGCTGCCGGGCGAGCAGCTCGGGATCGTCGTCCTCACCAACGGGGCTCCGGCCGGTGTCGCGGACGCCGTCGCCCTCGACTTCTTCGACACCGCGCAGGACGGGAAGCCGAGCAGGGACTGGCTGCCGCTCCTCGACGCGATCTACGCGCAGGAGGCGGACGCGGGCCGGTCCGGGACGGACTACGCGAAGCCCCCGGCCGACGCCGCCCCCGCGAAGGACGCCGGCGCGTACACCGGCACGTACGCCAACGCCTACTACGGCCGGCTGACGGTGGTCGAGGAGGGCGGCGGCCTGGTCCTGCGACTGGGGCCGGAGCCCCAGTCGTACCGGCTGACGCACTACGCGGGCGACACGTTCAGCTTCCCGACGCGCGGGGAGAACGCCGTGGGCCTCACCGGCGTCACGTTCTCCCCGGACGGGAAGACCGTCCGGGTCGAGTACCTGGACCAGGAGGGCCTGGGCACCTTCACCCGGAGCGGCTCGTAGGGCCCCGCGCCCGTGCCCCCCCGGCCCGTCAGCCGGTCCGTCCCGGCCCGTCAGCCGTACCGGCGCGGCGTCCAGGTGATCGTCCGGCCGTCCGCCCGCTCGACCGCCCGCGTCTGCGAGGAGCCGATGAGGAGCAGGGTGCGCATGTCGACCTCGGAGGGCTCCAGGGTCTTCAGGGTCACGATCCGGACCGACTGCTCGGGGCCGCCCACGTCACGGGCGACGACGACCGGGGTCTCCGGGGAGCGCAGGCCGAGGAGGAGGTCGCGTGCGGCGGCCACCTGGTGGGTGCGGGACCTCGACCCCGGGTTGTACAGGGCGAGGACCAGGTCGGCGGCGGCCGCGGCGCGCAGCCGGGCCTCGATGACGTCCCAGGGCTTGAGCCGGTCGGATAGCGAGATCGTCGCGTAGTCGTGGCCGAGCGGGGCGCCCGCGGCGGCGGCGGCCGCGTTGGCGGCGGTCACCCCGGGGAGGACCCGTACGGGCACGGTGGCGTAGTCCGGTTCGCAGGCGACCTCCAGGACGGCGGTGGCCATCGCGAAGACGCCGGGGTCGCCGCCGGAGACGACCGCGACCTTGTGGCCGCGGCGGGCCAGGTCGAGGGCGAACTCCGCGCGCTCGGACTCCACCTTGTTGTCGGAGCCGTGCCGGATCTGGCCGGGGCGCAGCACCGGAACCCGGTCCAGGTAGGTGGTGTAGCCGACGAGGACGTCGGCGTTGACGAGCGCGCCGCGCGACTCGGGGGTGAGCCAGGGGGCGCCCGCCGGGCCGGTGCCGACGACGACGACCTCGCCCGTCTCCCGTACGGGAGGCTCCTGGTCGATCCGGGAGGGCAGGACGGCGACGGAGAAGTACGGGACGGACTCGGGGTCGACGTCCGCGAGGTCGCCGGTCCGCTCGCCCGCCATGAACGCGCGCTCCACGTAGCGGGCGTCCTCCAGGCGGCCGGCCCGTTCCAGGGCCCGCCTCACGGTGGGGAAGGTGCGGCCGAGCTTCATCACGACCGCCGAGTCGGTGCCCGCGAGCCGGGCCGTCAGCTCGTCCTCCGGCAGGGTGCCGGGGATGATCGTGAGGACCTCCTCCGCCTCGCACAGCGGCTCGCCGAGCCGCGCCGCGGCGGCGGAGACCGAGGTGACGCCGGGGAGGACGGTCGTGTCGTAGCGGTGCGCGAGCCGCTTGTGCATGTGCTGGTACGAGCCGTAGAACAGCGGGTCGCCCTCGGCGAGGACGGCGACCGTGCGGCCCGCGTCGAGGTGCGCGGCGAGGCGGGCGGCGGCCTCCTCGTAGAAGTCGTTCAGGGCGCCCCGGTAGCCGCCGGGGTGGTCCGTGGTCTCCACCGTGAGCGGGTACATCAGCCGCTCCTCGATGTGGTCCTCGCGGAGGTGCTCGGCGGCGATGGAGCGGGCGATGGAGCGGCCGTGGCGGGCCGAGTGGTACGCGACGACGTCGGCGGCGGCGATGGCCTTCACGGCGGCCACCGTCATCAGGTCCGGGTCGCCGGGGCCGAGCCCGACCCCGTACAGCCTGCCCTTGGCCGGGTTCTCGCTCTGCGGGGTGCTCATGCCTGGATCTCCGCTTCGTGGGCGATCGCGTTGATCGCGGCGGCCGTCATCGCGCTGCCGCCGCGCCGGCCCCGTACGACGAGGTAGTCGAGGCCGAGGTCCTGGGCGGCCAGGGCGTCCTTGGACTCGGCGGCGCCGATGAAGCCGACCGGTATGCCGAGGACGGCGGCCGGGCGGGGCCCGCCCTTCGCGACCATCTCCAGGAGGTGGAAGAGGGCGGTGGGCGCGTTGCCGATGGCGACGACGGAGCCTTCGAGGCGGTCCCGCCACAGTTCGAGGGCGGCGGCGGAGCGGGTGGTGCCCAGCTCGGCGGCGAGGCCCGGCACCGACGGGTCGGAGAGCGCGCAGATCACCTCGTTGTCGGCGGGCAGCCGCTTGCGGGTGACACCGCTGGCGACCATCTGCGCGTCGCAGAGGATCGGCGCACCGGCCCGGAGGGCGGCGCGGGCGCTCGCGACGACCCCGGGGGAGTACGCGATGTCCTGGACGAGGTCGGTCATGCCGCAGGCGTGGATCATCCGGACCGCCACCTGGGCGATGTCGGCGGGCAGGCCCGCCAGATCCGCCTCGGCGCGGATCGTGGCAAAGGAACGGCGGTAGATCTCCGCCCCGTCCTTCTCGTAGTCGAACATCGTGGTGCTCTCGCTCATCTCGTGGGTGTCGTGTGGGCTGACGGGGCGCGAGCCGCCGCGACCGCTTCGGCCAGGGAGGTACGGGGGACGGGGACGCCGTCCACCAGGTAGGTGTCGGCGCCGGTGGCGACGGCGCCGGCCCAGACGCCGTGCGGGTGTCCGCAGCGCCGCTCGCACCCGGAGTAGTGGAAGGCCAGGAGCCCCGCCGGGGCGCGGGCGGCGTCGGCGCGCACGTCGGCGAGGGACTTGGCGCAGCCGGGCAGCCCGGTGCAGGCGGTGACGCCGACGCCGGGTGCGTCGGGCCGGGTGATCAGCCCGTGGGCCGCGAGTCCGGGCAGCCGGTCGTGGTCCGCTCCGACGACGACCGCTCCGCGCCAGGGCGTGAACCGGATTTCGTCGGCGGGCAGCAGGGCCCGCAGCTGGGCGGCGGTCAGCCGGCCGAGCGGCGCGAGGACGTGCAGGGCGCGGACGCCGAGCGGCCCGGGCGCGAGGGGCGGGGCCTGGGGCAGCGGCGGTACGGGGACGGGTCCGGCGCCGGGGTGGCCGGGATCGCCGAGCCCGGTGGGTCCGCCGGGTCCGACGAGCCCGCCGAGGTCCGGGTGGTGGCCCTCGGGCAGCTCCCGGACCCGCCAGGCCCCCGTTCCGGCGGTTTCGGCGGCGGTGAGGAAGGCGCGGGCGGCGGCGAGCGCGGCGGCGGGGGCGTCGGCGGCGCGGACCCTGAGGCACTGGGAGCCGACCCGGAGCAGGGCCGTGCCGCCCTCTTCTGCGACCAAGGTCACATCGCCGCCGAGGCCGGCCACATCGCCCCGGCCGTCGTCGAGGACGAAGAGGAACCGGCCGGAGAGCGCCGCCGCCCAGGGCGCGGAACACAGCAGGTCGTCGAGAGCACGGGCCCACAACTGCACGTCGGCGGCGCCGAGTCCGTCCAGGCCCGCGGCCGGGGAGGCCACGATGTTGCGGACGCGCTCGTGCGCGGGGGAGGGCAGCAGGCCCGCCCCGGAGAGGAGTGCGGCCAGCTCCGCCCCGCAGTCGTCCGCGAGGCCGCGCAGCTCCGCGTTGCCGCGCGAGGTGACGCTGAGCCGTCCGTCGCCGAGACTCTCCGCCGCAGCCGCCAGGACCTCGACCTGACGCGACGTCAAACGACCTGCGGGCAGGCGGAGTCGGGCGAGGCGGCCGTCGTCGGCGGAGTGCAGGCGCAGCGCCCCGGGACACGCGTCGCCACGGTCCCGAATGCGAGGTTCGCCCGGGTCGGGTGTCGGGGGCGGGGTCGGCGGCATGGCGGCGAGCATACCGACGGGGAACCGGGCACCCACCGGGTGTGATCCGGCCGACTCCGCGCCCCGGCCCGGCCCGGAGGACGATCCGGCGGGCAGCGTGGTCCGGCGGACCCTCCCGCTCGCCCCGGCCCGGAGGACGATCCGGCGGGCAGTGTGATCCGGCCGACCCTCCCGCCCGCCCCGGCCCGCCGACCTCACGATCTACTATGCAGACGGCATGGGGTCCCAGGACCCCGGGGAGGAAGCCCGGTGAGAATCCGGCGCGGTCCCGCCACTGTGAGCCGGCCCGGGCCGCGCGTTCGCGCGATCCCGGACCGGTGAGTCAGGAACTCCCGCCATCCATACGACCACCCGGGGCGCGGACAACCCCGAGGAAGGCCTGCGCTCGCCATGCTTCTGCTGCTGTCGCACTCCGACACCGACCTGCTCAGCGCCCGCGCGGCCGGCGGCCCGGTGGAGTACCGCTTCGCCAACCCCGCCCGTCTCCCCCTCGCCGAACTGCCCGGCCTCCTCGACGACGCCGAACTCGTCGTCGTCCGTCTCCTCGGCGGCCTCCGCTCCTGGGAGGACGGCCTCGAAGCGGTCCGCGCCGCCGGAAAGCCCGTGGTCGTCCTCAGCGGCGAACAGGCCCCCGACGCGCAGCTGATGGAGGCGTCCACCGTCCCCATCGGCGTCGCCACCGAGGCACACGCCTACCTCGCGCACGGCGGCCCCGGGAACCTGGAGCAGCTGGCCCGCTTCCTCTCCGACACCGCCCTCCTCACCGGCCACGGCTTCGAGCCCCCGGCCGCCGCCCCCACCTGGGGCCCCCTGGAGCGCGCCGCCCGCACGACGACCGGCCCGACCGTCGCCGTGCTCTACTACCGCGCCCACCACATGAGCGGGAACACCGGCTTCGTCGACGCCCTCTGCGCGGCGATCGAGGACGCCGGGGCGCAGCCGCTCCCGCTGTACGTGGCGTCCCTGCGCGCCCCCGAGCCGGAGCTGCTCGACCGCCTGCGCACCGCCGACGCGATCGTCACCACCGTCCTCGCCGCGGGCGGCACCAAGCCCGCCGAGGCGCAGGCCGGCGGCGACGAGGAGGCCTGGGACGCGGGCGCGCTCGCCGCGCTCGACGTGCCCATCCTCCAGGCGCTCTGCCTGACCGGCTCGCGCGCCGCCTGGGAGGAGAACGACGAGGGCCTCTCCCCGCTGGACGCCGCCAGCCAGGTCGCCGTGCCGGAGTTCGACGGCCGCCTGATCACCGTCCCCTTCTCCTTCAAGGAGATCGACGAGGACGGCCTGCCCGCGTACGTCGCCGACGCCGAGCGCGCGGCCCGGGTCGCCGGGATCGCCGTACGGCACGCCCGCCTCCGACACATCCCGAACGCCGAGAAGAAGCTGGCGCTCGTCCTCTCCGCGTACCCCACGAAGCACTCCCGCATCGGCAACGCCGTCGGCCTCGACACCCCCGCCTCCGCCGTCTCCCTCCTCCGCCGCCTCCGCGCGGAGGGGTACGACTTCGGGCCCGTCGAGGAGCTGCCCGGACTGGTCTCCGGCGACGGCGACGAGCTGATCTACGCCCTCATCGAGGCCGGCGGGCACGACCAGGACTGGCTCACCGAGGAGCAGCTCGCCCGCAACCCGGTCCGCGTCCCGGCGGCCGACTACAAGCGCTGGTACGCGACCCTGCCCGAGGAGCTCCGCACCCACGTCGAGGAGCACTGGGGCCCGGCGCCCGGCGAGATGTTCCTCGACCGCTCCCGTACCGCCGAGGGCGACCCAGAAGGCGACATCGTCCTCGCGGCCCTCCGCCGCGGGAACCTCCTGATCCTCATCCAGCCGCCGCGCGGCTTCGGCGAGAACCCGATCGCGATCTACCACGACCCCGATCTCCCGCCGTCCCACCACTACCTCGCCGCCTACCGCTGGATCGCCGCCCGCGCCGAGGACGGCGGCTTCGGCGCCGACGCCATGGTCCACCTGGGCAAGCACGGCAACCTGGAGTGGCTGCCCGGCAAGAACGCCGGCCTGTCCGCCTCCTGCGGCCCCGACGCGGCCCTCGGCGACATCCCGCTGATCTACCCGTTCCTCGTCAACGACCCGGGCGAGGGCACGCAGGCCAAGCGGCGCGTCCACGCGACCCTCGTCGACCACCTCGTGCCGCCCATGGCCCGCGCCGACTCCTACGGCGACATCGCGCGCCTGGAGCAGCTCCTCGACGAGTACGCGCAGATCTCCTCCATGGACCCGGCGAAGCTGCCCGCGATCCGCGCCCAGATCTGGACGCTGATCCAGGCCGCCAAGCTCGACCACGACCTCGGTCTCCAGCAGCGCCCGGAGGACGACGGCTTCGACGACTTCCTGCTGCACGTCGACGGCTGGCTGTGCGAGGTCAAGGACGCCCAGATCCGTGACGGTCTGCACGTCCTCGGCGGCGCCCCGGAGGGCGAGGCCCGGGTCAACCTGGTCCTCTCCATCCTGCGCGCCCGCCAGATCTGGGGCGGCACGCAGGCGCTCCCCGGTCTGCGCGAGGCCCTCGGTCTCGACGAGTCGGCCGCCACCCGCACCACCGCCGACGAGGCGGAGGCGAAGGCCCGCGAGCTGGTCGAGGCGATGGAGGCGGCGGAGTGGTCCGTGGACGCCGTCGCGACCGTGGCCGCCGCGTACGGCCCCGACGTACACGCCGTCCTGCGGTTCGCCTGCGAGCAGGTCGTGCCGCGGCTGGCCGCCACCACCGACGAGCTGACGCACGCCGTGCACGCCCTGAACGGCGGCTTCGTCCCGGCCGGCCCGTCCGGTTCGCCGCTGCGCGGCCTCGTCAACGTCCTGCCGACCGGCCGGAACTTCTACTCCGTCGACCCGAAGGCCGTGCCCTCCCGGCTCGCCTGGGAGACCGGACAGGCGCTCGCCGACTCCCTCCTGGAGCGCTACCGCACCGACAACGGCGAGTGGCCGACGTCCGTGGGCCTCTCCCTGTGGGGCACCAGCGCCATGCGCACCGCCGGTGACGACGTCGCCGAGGCCCTCGCCCTGCTCGGCGTCCGCCCCCTGTGGGACGAGGCCTCGCGCCGCGTGAACGGCCTGGAGCCGATCCCGCTCGCCGAGCTCGGCCGCCCGCGCGTCGACGTCACGCTGCGCATCTCGGGCTTCTTCCGGGACGCGTTCCCGCACGTCATCGGGCTCCTCGACGACGCCGTACGGCTGGTCGCCGGCCTGGACGAGCCCGCCTCGGACAACTACGTACGGGCGCACGCGCAGGCCGACTTCGCCGAACACGGCGACGAGCGGCGCGCCACCACCCGGATCTTCGGCTCCCGGCCCGGCACGTACGGCGCGGGCATCCTCCAGCTGATCGACTCGCGCGACTGGCGCACGGACGCCGACCTCGCCGAGGTGTACACGGTGTGGGGCGGTTACGCGTACGGGCGCGGGCTCGAAGGACGCCCGGCGCGCGCCGAGATGGAGACCGCGTACAAGCGGATCGCCGTCGCCGCGAAGAACACGGACACCCGCGAGCACGACATCGCCGACTCCGACGACTACTTCCAGTACCACGGCGGCATGGTGGCGACCGTCCGCGCGCTCAAGGGCACCGCCCCCGAGGCGTACATCGGCGACTCCACCCGCCCCGAGACCGTCCGCACCCGCACCCTCGTCGAGGAGACCTCCCGGGTCTTCCGCGCCCGCGTGGTCAACCCGCGCTGGATCGAGGCGATGCGCCGCCACGGCTACAAGGGCGCCTTCGAACTGGCGGCGACCGTCGACTACCTCTTCGGCTACGACGCCACGACGGGCGTCGTCGCCGACTGGATGTACGACAAGCTGACGCAGGAGTACGTCCTCGACCCGGATAACCAGGCCTTCCTGAAGGAGGCCAACCCCTGGGCCCTGCACGGCATCGCGGAGCGTCTCCTCGAAGCCGAGTCGCGCGGGATGTGGGAGAAGCCGGACCCGGAGACGCTGGCCGCCCTGCGCCAGGTGTTCCTGGAGACCGAGGGCGACCTGGAGGGGGAGGACTGAGACACCCCCTAGTTCCTCACGAGGGCGGCGGGGGCCGGTGCCAGTTCCAGGCGGCGGCCCCGGAAGCCCTCCCGGAGGCGCCGGTCGTGGGTGACCACGACCAGCGTGCCCGGGTACAGCGCGAGCGCGGCCTCGATCTCCTCCACGAGCGCCGGGGCCAGATGGTTGGTCGGCTCGTCGAGGAGGAGGAGATCGGCGGGCTCGGTGACGAGCCGCGCCAGTTCCAGTCTCCGGCGCTGTCCTGTCGACAGGTACCGGACCGGGGTCGTCAGGTCCCCGGCGGAGAAGAGACCCAGGGCGAGCAGTTCGTCCGTGCGCTCCGCTCCGAAGGCCTCGCCGACCGTACGGGGGTCGGTGGGCGGGGCCGTTTCCTGACGGAGCAGTCCGACCCGGGCCGGGACACCCACGGAGCCCTCGTCCGGGGCGAGTTCGCCCGCGAGGACCTTCAGGAGCGTGGTCTTCCCGGCCCCGTTCGGCCCGGTGACCAGGAGCCGTTCGCCCGGGTCCAGGTGGAGGGCGTCGAGGCGCAGCCGGCCGTCCACCCGCAGGTCGGCCAGGTCGACGCGTGCGCCCTCGCCCCTGAGTGCGGCGCTGAAGCGGAGCGGCTCCGGGGGCGCGGGCACCGGGTCCGTGGTGAGCCGGGCGAGCCGCTCGCGGGCGGCCCTGATCCGGCTCATCGCCCCGTGCGCCCGTGACCGGGCCCGGAAGGCGCCCGCCCCGCTGAACGAGGCCGGGGCCTTGCGCGGGATGGCCGAGAAACGGTCGATGTTCGTGTCCGCCAGGGCCCGGTACCGGGCGAGTTCGGCCCTCCACTTCTCGTGTTCCCGCTGCCGGCGGGCCCGTTCGGCGGCGCGCCCGGTGAGGTAGCCCGCGTAGCCGTCGCCGTAGCGGCGGACGGTGTGGCGGTCCTCGTCGACCTCCAGGACGGCGGTGGTGACCAGGTCGAGGAAGGTCCGGTCGTGGGAGACGGTGACGACCGTGCCCCGGTGGGCGCGCAGCCGCTCCTCCAGCCAGGCCACGGCCTGGTCGTCGAGGTCGTTGGTCGGTTCGTCGAGCAGCAGCAGTTCGGGTTCGGCCGCGAGCACGGCGGCGAGCGCGAGCCGGGAGCGCTGTCCGCCGGAGAGGGTGCCGAGGGCGCGGTCGCGGTCGAGCGGGCCGGGTTCGCCGAGCCGACGGAGCGTGGTCTCGACGCGCCGGTCGGCCCCGCCGCCGCCCCGGGCCTCGTTGGCGGCGAGCAGCTCCGCGTACCCGGCGAGGTCACCGGTCTCGGCGAGGGCCGCCTCGGCCGCGCGGATGGCCCGCTCCAGCTCCCGTATCTCCGCGAGCGCGTGGTCGATCGCGTCGCCGACGGTGGAGGCCGGCGGGAGGTCGAGGGTCTGCGCGAGGTGGCCGAGGCCGCCGGGGGAGTCGACGGTCACCGTGCCGTTGTCGGGGGCCTCCAGGCCGGCGAGGAGTCGCAGGAGGGTGGACTTGCCGGAGCCGTTGTCGCCGACGACGCCGAGGCGTTCGCCGGGGCGGACGGTGAGGGAGACCCGGTCGAGGACGGTTCTGTGGTGGACGTGGCGATCGTCGTAGCGCTTGCTGACATCGGTGAGTTGGACACGGAACAAAGGCGGCCTCCGTTACGTCGACTCCAGGATCGCGACGAGACGTCTCGTCTCGTTTGGTCGAAGGTACGGCACGGTCGGCTCCGCCGCAAGACGTTTCGTCTCGCTATGTGCGTGGGACTCCCGAGCGGAGGTCTCGAACGGAGGTCTCGAACGGGGTCCCGTTCAGGCGGAGGCCGTGCGCAGGACGAGGGCGGCTATCGCGAGCAGGGTGAGGACCACGACCGGGGCCATCTCGTAGTCCTTCGCCCGGAGATGGGTGATGGCGGCGCCGATGAAGTAGAGGATCACGCCGATCGCCGCCGCCCCGCCGAGGGCCGGTACGGCGAGTCCCGCGAGCAGGCCGACCGCGCCCGCGGCCTTCAGTGCCGCCAGTCTCGGCAGCCAGGACTCCGGCACGTCCAGCTTGGTCATGCTGCCGACGACCTGCGGGTTGCGGCTGAAGGTCAGGAAGGCGGAGGCCGAGAGCGCGAAAGCGAGCAGCGCGGCGACGACGGCATAGCCGATGAACATGGATCCACTCCAATGGTCCGAGAGTCTCAATCGTTGAACTGTATCAACGGTTTTCCTCGCTCCACAATAGGGCCGCTGCTACGGTGGATGACATGGCAGCTCTCCCGACCGACCGCCTCGGCTTCCTCCTCTCCTTCCGCGGGGAACTCACCGGTGCGCGCATCCGCGCCGCCCTGGGCGTCGCCGGACTGCATCCGAGGAACGCGATGACGCTGATGCAGCTCGCCCCCCGGTCCATGAGTCAGCGAGACCTGGCCGCCACGATGGAGATCGATCCCAGCCAACTCGTCGCGGTACTGAACGAGTTGGAGTCGGAAGGGCTCGCCGAGCGGCGACGCGACCCGGCCGACCGGCGCCGCCACATCGTGGAGATCACGGAGGCCGGAGCGGCGGCCCTGCGCCGCGTCGACGCGGCGGTGAGCGCGGCGGAGCGCGAACTCTTCGGCGACCTGACCGAGGCCGAACAGACGGTGCTGCGCGGTCTGCTCGACCGGGTCGTGGTGGACCCCGCCGACCACGACTGCGGAGCCGAGTAGGAGTCTCCGCCGGGTGGGCGCGGGGCCGAGTGGGAATCTCCGCCCGGTGGGCGCGGGACCGATGAGTTCCGGTGGGGCCGGGGGTCTAACCCCTGACAGGCCCACCACCGAGGAGATCACCATGGCCGAGACCGACACCCGGACCCTGGACACCGCCGGCGCGCGCCTGCGCTACGACGTGCGCGCGGGCACCGGGACCGATGACCGTCCCCTGCTGCTGATCGGCTCCCCCATGGACGCCAGCGGCTTCACCACCCTCGCCTCCCACTTCGCCGACCGGACCGTCGTGACGTACGACCCGCGGGGGGTGGGTCGCAGTGAGCGCACCGACGGCGCCGCCGAGTCCTTCCCCGACGAGCACGCCGACGACCTGGTCCGGCTGATCGAGGCGCTCGGCTCCGGCCCCGTGGACGTCTTCGCGAGCAGCGGCGGCGCCGTCAACGCCCTGGCCCTGGTGGCCCGGCGCGGCGACCTGGTGCACACCCTCGTCGCGCACGAGCCGCCGACGGCCCAGGTCGTCCCCGACCGGGAGGCGGCCCTCGGGGTGTGCGCGGACGTCCGTGAGACCTATCTGCGGGACGGCTGGGGGGCCGGGATGGCCAAGTTCATCGCGGTGACGAGCCGGACGGGCCCCTTCCCGGCGAACTGGGCCGAGGAGCCCGCCCCTTCCCCGGCTGCGTTCGGTCTGCCGACCGAGGACGACGGCTCGCGCGACGACCCGCTGCTCGGGCAGAACATGCGCGGATGCACCTCCTACCGCCCCGACTTCACCGCCCTGCGGGCCGCGCCGACCCGGATCGTCGCCGCCGCGGGGAAGGAGTCCGAGGGCACGTTCGCCGCCCGGGCGGCGGCCGCCGTCGCCGAGCAGCTCGGCACCCCGCTCGCCGTCTTCCCGAGCCACCACGGCGGCTTCCTGGGCGGCGAGTTCGGCCAGCAGGGCGCCCCGGCGGAGTTCGCCGAGGCCCTGCGCGCCACGCTGGACGACCAGCGCGACTGACGCTCGCCGACAGACTGACCAACCGACCGACCGACCGACCGACCGACCGACCAACCAACCGACCGACCGACCGACCGGACCGCCGACCAGGCCTCCCGGAGCCCGGAGCTCGGAGCTCGGGGCCTGACGACCGCCGTCCTGGCCGGTCAGTGCGACGCGGCGGCGGCCGTCACGGCCGCCGCCGCGTCGACGTTTCCGAGGCCGAGCTCGGCGAGGTTCCGCGGGTTGGCGGCCGAGTCGCGGATCGTCCGTGTGATGGCGGCCGGGTCGAGGCCCTGGCGGTGCAGGAGCGCGGCCACGACGGCGCCCCTTGTTCGCGTCGCTGCCGCTGCCGTCCGCGCCGAGCACCCGGACCGGCATGATCCTGGCGCCGGGCGCGCCGCCCGCGACCCCCACGCCGTCGCCGGTGCGGGCGGTGGCGAAGGTGGCGGCGGGCCGACAGTGCATGAATCTCTCCCCATTCATACGCATGTGGCCCAGTCGACAGGCGTCGAGCGCGGTCCGCATTCCGGAGAGAAGTCGAGTTGTTCTAGCGAAGTACAAACAACTTGTTCTATCCTGATGCGAACAATGGAGGTCTTCATGAACCGGGCCACACCCCGTCTCCGCGCCCTCGCCGCGCTCCCCTTCGTCCTCGTGCTCGCCAGCCACCTGCTGCTGCTCGCCCTCTGGCACGACCGGATCCCCGACACCCTCGCCACCCACTTCGGCCCGGACGACGGCGGCCGCGCCGACGGCTTCACCGGACGCACCGCCTTCACCCTCGTCGGCGTCGGCCTGCTCCTCGGACTCGGCGCCGGCTGGACGGTCCTCGTCCGCCGCACGGCCCTCTGGGGCGCGTGGGCGACGGCCGGCTTCACCGGAGCGCTGCTCGCCCTGCTCGTCCGGGACAACCTCGACGCCACCGACCCGGCCCAGGTCGTCTCCCCGCTCACCAACCTCGCCGTGGGCGCCGCCGCGGCCGCCGTGCTCGCCCTCGCGGGATGGGCGCTGACCCGGCTCGTACCGGCCGAGGACGCGACCGGCACCCCGGCCGACACCGCCGGTGCGACCGAGATCCCCCGGCTCGCGCTCGGCGCGAGCGAGGTCGCCGGCTGGTCCCGCGCCACCGGTTCCCGGCCGCTCACCGTCCTCGCGGTCCTCGCCCTCGCCGCCGTCCCCGCGGGCCTGCTCCTCGCCCCCTGGCCCCACGCCCTGATCGCCCTGCTCGGGCTCGTCGTCGGGGTGCCGGGGCTCGCGCTCGCCCGGGTCCGGGTCACCGTCGACCGGCGCGGCGTCACCGTACGGCCCGCGTTGGTCCCCCGGCCCCGCGTCCGGGTCCCGCTCGACGAGATCGCGGGCGCGGACGTCCGCGAACTCGACACCGCCGCCGTCCTCGACGACTTCGGCGGCTGGGGCTACCGGGTCCGGGCCCACCGGACGGGCGTGGTCGTCCACACCGGCGAGACCCTCGTCGTACGACGGGACAACGGGCGCGAGTTCGCGGTCACCGTCCCCGACGCGCGCACCGCCGCCGCCCTTCTCAACACGCTCGCCGAACGGCATGGGAAGGTCTGACCGTGCTCTTCCGTGTCGACCCGGCCTCCGCCGTGCCCCTCGGCGACCAGATCGCCGCCTGTGTCCGGGGCGCCCTCGCCGACGGCTCCGCCGCGCCCGGCGAACGCCTTCCGGCCGCCCGCGAACTCGCCGAATCCCTCGGCGTCAACGTCCACACCGTCCTCCGCGGCTACCAGCGGCTCCGCGAGGAGGGTCTGATCGAACTCCGCCGGGGCCGCGGCGCGCTCATCGTCCCCGGCGCCACCGCCCCCGACCGCGCCCGCCTCGTCTCCCGTCTCCGGGAGGCGGCGTCGGACGCCCGCGAACTGGGCCTCACGGACCAGGAGTTCGTGGAACTGGCCCGCACGAGCCTGGGGTAGCGCCCACCGCGCCCGTGGGACACCGCCCCATCGGACGGCGACCCCCTCGGACGGCGGCCCCCTCGGGCGCCACCCCCTCGGACGGCGCCCCTCTCGGACGGCCGTCCCCGTCGGACGGCCGGTCCCCCTCGGGGGTCAGGCCAGCTCGCGTACCGGCGCGCCCTTCAGGAAGGCCTCGATGTCCTCCACCGCCTCCCCGAAGTACCGCCCGTAGTTCGACGCCGTCACATACCCGAGGTGGGGCAGCGCGAGCACGTTCGGCAGGGACCGCAGGGGGTCGTCCAGCGGCAGCGGCTCGGTCTCGAAGACGTCCAGACCCGCCCCCGCGATCCACCCCTCGCGCAGCGCCCGCAGCAGCGCCCCGCCGTCCACGAGACCCGCCCGGGAGGTGTTGACGAGGTACGCGTCCGGGCGCATCGCCCGCAGCTCGGGCTCCCCCACCAGCCCCCGCGTGCGGTCCGAGAGCACCATGTGGAGCGAGACGAAGTCGCTCTCCGCGCATAGCTCCCTCTTGCCCTTCGCGAGCCGTACGCCGTGCTCGGACGCCCTCTCCTCCGTCAGGTTCGGGCTCCACGCCCGCACGTCCATCCCGAAGGCGAGGCCGATCCGGGCCACCCGGGCCCCGATCTTGCCGAGGCCGACGAGCCCCAGCGTCCGGCCGGCCAGGTCGGCGCCGACGGTGGACTGCCAGGGCCCGCCCTCGCGCAGGGCGCGGGCCTCGGCCGGTACGTGCCGGGCGAGGCCGAGGAGAAGCGCCCAGGTGAGTTCGGTGGGCGGCTCGGAGGCGCTGCCGGTGCCGCAGACGGTGACACCGCGCGCGCGTGCGGCGGCGACGTCGACGGAGGCGTTGCGCATCCCGGAGGTGATCAGGAGCCGGAGCCGGGGGAGCCGGGCGAGGAGCCCGGCGTCGACGGGGGTCCGTTCCCGCATGACGACGAGGATCTCGCACTCCTCGACGGCGGCGACGAGCGCGTCCCGGTCGGTGAGGTGCTCGCGCAGGACGCGCACGTCGACGCGGTCGGCGAGCGGGCTCCAGTCGGCGGAGGAGAGGGCGACGCCCTGGTAGTCGTCGAGTACGGCGCAGCGCAGCTTCATGACGGCATGATCGCGTACGCCCCGATGCCCTGCCCAGGGCGACAGAAGCGCCGACCCGGCCCAGAATTGCCCCGACATGTCCCTTTGTGGGAGGAGTGGGTGCCGTGGACGACGCCAAGGACGTGGATGCTTCCGAGCCCGGGGGCTCCGAGGGCGCCCGCGGTGCCGGTGGCACCCCCCGAGGCCCCGGCCCCGGGCCCGGCCCCGGTATCGGCCCCGGCCCCGGCCCCGGAGAGGCTCCCCGCCCTGCCGCCGGAGACGCTCCCATCGGTGCTCCGGGCGGTGCTCCCGGCGGCTCCGACGAGCTCGCGGTGCTCCGGGCCCGGGTGGCCGCCCTGGAGACGGACCGGGCCACCGCCCGGCCACCCCGGCACCGGCTCCGCTCCTTCTGCTCCGCCGTGCTCATCGTCCTCGGCTGCGTCCTGCTCCCCCTCGGACTCGTCGCCTCCTGGACGGCCGACATCGTCGGCGACACCGACCGGTACGTGAAGACGGTCGCCCCGCTCGCCTCCGACCCGGACGTCCAGGCCGCCGTCGCCGACCGGGTGACGACCGCCGTCATGGACCACCTCGACCTGCCCGCCCTCCTGGAGGGGGTCGCGCCCGACCAGCGGCCCCTGGTGGAGAAGGCGCTCGGCAAGCTGGGCGGCTCCCTGGAGAGCGCCGTCGCCAGCTTCGTCCGCGACCGGACGCAGGACGTGGTCGCCTCCTCGGCGTTCGAGACGATCTGGACCGACGCCAACCGGGCGATCCACACCTCGCTCGACCGGGCTCTGACCGGCGACGACGACGGGGCCGTGAAGATCGGCACCAATACCGTCACCCTCGACCTGGCACCCGTGATCGAGCGGGTGAAGGAGCGGCTCGTCGACTCGGGGCTCACCGTGGCGAGCAACATCCCCGAGATCCACACCGACTTCACGATCCTGGAGGCCGAAGACATCGGGAAGGCGAAGACGGGCTTCGCCCTGCTCCAGACGATGGGCGTGTGGCTGCCGGTGATCGCCGTGCTCCTCGTCGCCGGTGGTGTCCTGCTCGCGGTGCGCCGACGCCGGACCCTGGTCGCCGCCGCGCTCGGCGTCGCGGTGGCGGCCATCGTCCTCGGCGTCGCGCTCACCGTCTTCCGTACGGTCTATCTCAACGCCCTCCCGGACGGGGTGTCCCCGGCCGCGGCGGGCACCGTCTACGACACCCTGGTCCGCTACCTCCGTACCTCGGTGCGGGTGTTCGCGACCCTGGGCGTCCTCGTCGCCCTCGCCGCCTGGCTCTCCGGCCCCAGCCGTCCCGCCGTCCTGGCGCGGGGCATCTGGGACTCCGGCATCGGCGCCGCCCGCTCCACCGCCGACCGCGCGGGGCTGCGCACCGGCCCGGTGGGCCCCTTCGTGAGCCGCTACCGCACCTGGATCACCTGGATCCTGGTGGCGGCGGCGGCCGCGGCGTGCGTCTTCTGGCCGCATCCCACGGGCTGGGTCGTTCTGGGCCTCGCCCTCGGCCTCCTCTTCGCCCTGGCGGTGGCGGCGTTCCTGGCGGAGGACGACCCGACGACCACCCCGCAGGGGCGGCAGGGCCCCGTGGGTCCGGTGGGCCCGCCGAGTTCCCCCTAGTCCCCAGTCCCTAGGCGGTCGGACGGGAACTCCCGTTCCACCCGGGCCGGTACGAGCGCCGCACCCGCGAGGAGCCCGACCGCGATCGTCGTGACCACCGTGACGAAGTCCATGAGGTCGTGGAAGCCGTGCAGGACGTGCCCGCCGGCGAGGGAGGTGAGCGCCCGCAGGCCCAGGGACCCGGCGGTCAGGGTGAAGAAGCCCCCGAGGAAGAGGACGAGACGGGGCGGACGTCCGGCCGGCCGGGAGAACAGGTCCGCCGCGACGGCGAGCGCCATCGCCGCGACGAAGGTGCCGGCGACCTCGCCGATCAGCGCCGTGCCCGCCGCCTGGACGCCGAGCGCCAGGTACACGAGCGCCGTCACCCAGCCCGCGATCCGCCACGGCACCCCGAACGCCAGGATCAGGCCCACCGTGAACACCGCCCAGCTCCCGACGAGCACCCACCGGGACAACTCCGTGTCCTGCGCGCCGTCGAAGAGCGCGCTGGTCGGGGTGGACGTGACGGCGACACCGATCAGCACGCCCACGTACAGCTGGAGGAGCAGGACCAGGGCGTAGACGAGGCGGACGGCGCCGGTCGAGAGGAAGCCGCCGACGAGCTCGGCGGTGGCCGCGCTGAGCAGGTCGCCGGGCACGAGGAAGAACAGCGCCGGAAGCATGATGAGCACCGGGCCGCCGTGGACGTGGCCCGGCTGGAGCAGGCCCAGGGTCACCAGGGAGACCAGGGTGGCGGCCAGCAGGGGCAGGACGCGGGCGAGGCGCGGGCGCCGCTCCGACAGGACGGTCAGCGTCGCGACCAGGGTGGCGAGCAGGGCGGTGGAGCCGATCTCGTACCAGGTCGGCTGGACGGCGGGCGCGAAGCCGAGGGAGAACAGCACGATGCCGATCAGCCGGGCCGCGCGCGGCACCGTGGCGGGCAGCGCCTCGATCCGCCGCAGCCCGGCCGCGGCCTCGGACAGGTCGGGCCGTTCGTCCCGCAGGCGTTCGACGAACGTCTTGAGGGCGACGGCCCGGTCGAGCCGGGGGAGGTCGGGGAAGGCCGAGACGGTCGAGGTGAGGGTGCGGCCCCCGGCGGTCACCGAGAGCACGGCCCCGTCCGCGACGAGGACGGTCTCGGCGCGCCCTCCGTAGGCCCGGGCGAGCCCGCGGACGATCCGGTCGATGCCTTCGGCGCCCTCGCCGCTGTACCGCAGCATGAACCGGGTGAGGTCACGGAGGAAGCCGTGCAGGGCGTCGGGTCCGTCGCCGGAGGGCCCGGTGGTGCCGGGGTCCGTCCCGTCGGGCCCCTCCCTCAACGGCGCACGGTGCCGTCGGTCTTGAGCTCCTCCAGCTCGTCCTCGAACTCGGGGAGCTCCTCCGGGCAGTAGACCTGGAGCACGATCCGCTCGGCCTCGACGGCCCTGGTGTCGGAGATGACGGGCCGCTGGCCGGGGCCGGCGGCGCCGTTGGACTGCTGGATCTTCCACAGCGCCGTCTTCAGGGCGTTGCCCGGCTCCTCGCAGACCTGTCCGCCGTCCGTGCCGAGCAGCCGTTCGACGGTGTCGGTGTCGGGGGAGGGGTAGCCGGCCCGGACCAGCTCCTCCTGGAGCTGCGTGGCCTTGGAGAGCGTCTCGTTGTTCCTCGTCACGCTCTCGTAGCGGATCAGCCCGGTGACGGCGAGGGCGATGAGGATCAGGATCGATCCCCAGTAGACGACCTTGTGCTCGGAGGCGAAGCGGGTGGGGCTCATGACGCGCCCCCTTCCGTGGTCGACGCGGTGGCGGGACCGGCGGGGGCTGCCGTCTTCCAGCTCGGCTTGCGGAGCTTGAGGAAGAGCCAGGGGATGAGCACGCCGAGCAGCAGCAGTCCGCCGCCGACGATGCCGACGTACACCCAGACGCTGCCGCCGCCGAACTGCGAGGACGGTACGAAGCCGATGGCGAGCGCGGCGAGCGAGGAGAGCAGGCCGACGACGCACAGGACGCCGAGCGCGGGGGCGCGGTAGCCGCGCGGGTGGTCGGGCTGGGTCTTCCGCAGCCGCATCGCGGCGAGGAACATCAGCAGGTAGACGATGAGGTACACCTGCGTGGTGATGACCGAGAAGATCCAGTAGGCGCTGGAGACGTTCGGGATCAGGGCGTACATCAGGGCGATGACGGTGGTGACGACACCCTGGGTGACCAGGATGTTCTGCTGGATGCCGTGCTTGTTGAGCTTCTGCAGGAAGGGCGGCAGGTAGCCCTCCTCGCGGGAGATCAGCAGCAGGCCCTTGGACGGCCCGGCGAGCCAGGTGAGCATGCCGCCGAGGGATGCGGCGACCAGGGCGACGGCCGCGATCGGGGTGAGCCAGCCGATGTGGAAGTACGCGAAGAAGGCGTCGAAGGCCTGCATCACGCCGGCGGTGAGGCTGAGCTGGTCGGACGGGACGACCCAGCTGATCGCGAGCGCGGGCAGGATGAAGATCATCAGCACCAGACCCATCGCGAGGAACATCGACTTGGGGTACTCCTTCGCCGGGTTCTTGAGCGAGGAGACGTGCACCGCGTTCATCTCCATGCCGGAGTACGACAGGAAGTTATTGACGATCAGGACGAGGCTGGCGAGGCCGGTCCACTGCGGGAAGAGGTTCGCCGCGTCCATCGGCGCGGCCGACGGATTGCCCTCGCCGAGGAAGACCATGCCCAGCACGACGAGCACGGTGCCGGGGATCAGGGTGCCGATGATCAGGCCCCAACTCGCCAGTCCGGCGAGGGCCGTGGTGCCGCGCGAGGAGATCCAGACACCGGTCCAGTACAGGACCATGATGACGATGGCGGTGTACGGCCCGTTGCTGGCGAGGGCCGGGTCGATGATGTACGCGATGGTCGAGGCGACGAACGCGAGCAGGCTCGGGTAGTAGAAGATCGTCATCGCGAACTGGCACCACACGGCGAGGAAGCCGAGCGGCTTCGACAGGCCTTCGCTCACCCACCGGTACACGCCACCGCTCCAGCCCGAGGCGAGTTCGGCCGAGACGAGGGCGGTCGGCAGCAGGAACAGGATCGCCGGGACGATGTAGAGGAAGACGCAGGCGAGCCCGTAGACGGCCATCGTGGGCGCGGCCCGCAGGCTCGCGACCGACGCGGTCGTCATCAGGGCGAGCGTCAGCCAGGTCATGGCGGGCGCGGCGGGCCGCGCCACACCGGCCCGCGGTTTCGGCACGTCGGCCGGTGTGTCGATGCTGCTCATGGGCCCTCCCGGTGGTCGCACGATCACCCCAAGCTCGACCGGGACCGGGCCCCCCGCAAGCGGGCGGGGCCCGTACGGGGGACCGGGGCGCGCGGACCGAGGGAGGCCGGCCGGTCGCCACTTGAACCACGTGCGGGTGGCGGCCGACGGAACCGCCCCGACCGCCAAGGAGCACGCCATGGCCACCCACACCGTGGTCTTCGCCGGATCGGCCCTGGCCCTGACGGCCGCGGCCCTCGTCTGACCCCGGACGCCCCGGATCCCCGGACGGGTTCAGGGTGCGACGGTGGGCGTACGGGTGAAGGAACGGCGGTACGACCGGGGCGGGACACCCCGGCGGCGTACGAACTGGGCGCGGAGCACCGCCGCGCTCCCGAAGCCGACCGCGCGGGCGATCTCCTCGACCGGGAGGTCCGTGGTCTCCAGGAGCTCCTCGGCCCGGCCGAGACGCAGGGAGAGCAGCCAGGCGTGCGGGGTGGTGCCGGTGGAGGCCGCGAAACGGCGGGCGAAGGAACGGCGGCTCATCAGCGCCCGGCGGGCCAACTCCGCTACGGGCAGCGGCTCGTGGAGGTTGGCCCGGGCCCAGTCCAGGGCGTCGGTCAGCCGCTCGTCCCGACTGTCCTCCGGTACGGGGGTCACGAGGTACTGGGCTTGGCCGCCGTCGCGGTGGGAGGGGAGCACCAGGTCCCGGGCGATGGCGTTGGCGGTGGTGGCCCCGTACTCCCGGCGCAGGAGATGCAGGCACAGGTCGAAGCCCGCGGCGGCGCCGGCGCCCGTGACGATCGGGCCCTGGTCGACGTAGAGGGCGTCGGGTTCGACGGTGACGTCCGGGTGGCGTTCGGCGAGGAGACCGGCGAACCGCCAGTGGGTGGTGGCGCGCCGCCCGTCGAGCAGCCCGGCCGCGGCGAGCGCGAAGGCGCCGACGCAGTGGGCCGCGACCAGCGCCCCGCGCGCGTGAGCGGAGGTGAGCGCGGAGAGCACGGCGGGCGCCGGCGGCGTGCGGAACTCCGCCCAGGGCAGGGCGATCACCAGATCCGCCGTGGCCAGCCGGTCCAGACCGTGCTCGACCACGAGGGGCAGCCCGACGTCGGTGCGGACGTTTCCCGGCCGGTCGGTGCAGAGCGCGAAGTCGAAGAGCGGCAGACCTCCGCCGCGCGCGTCGAACACCTCGGAGACGATGCCGGCGCCGAGCATGCCGACCCCGTGCGGGGCGTAGGCGGCGACGGTGACGAAGGGCGGCATGGGGGCGAGTCTGGCACGCGGGCCGGGGGCGCGGACGAAGCCCTGGCACGATTCCCGCGATCAGTGGCAGCACGGCCACTCGTGAAGACGCCCGCCCCACAGAAGACTTGAGGGCATGACACACCACGACGACGCACCGAGCGCCCGCACCGCCACCTACACGATCCTGACCACCGGCTACACGCTCTCCACGGGCCCCGGGGTCGCCGCCACCGTCTCCTACGTGCGGGACGGCGACCGGCACGTGATCGTCGACCCCGGCATGGTGGCGAGCCGCGACCGGATCCTCGGCCCGCTCGCCGGACTCGGCCTCGGTCCCGACGACATCACCGACGTTGTGCTCAGCCACCACCACCCCGACAACACCATGAACGTCGGCCTCTTCGGCCGGGCCCGCGTCCACGACCACAAGGCGATCTACGAGAACGACCAGTGGACCGACCGCGACGCGGAGGGCCACGAGCTGGCCCCGTCGCTGCGGCTGATCCGTACCCCCGGCCACAGCCCCGAGGACATCACCCTCCTGGCCGGAACCGACGCGGGCGTCGTCGCCTTCGTGGGTGACCTCTGGTGGCGGCCGAACGGCCCGGTGGAGGACCCGGTGGCCCCGGACCACACCGTCCTGAAGGACTCGCGCCTGCGGGTCCTCGCCACGGCCGACGTGATCGTCCCGGGCCACGGCCCGGCGTTCCCGGCGGACGACACGGCACCGCTGTAGCGGGTACGGGGCCGGGCGCGGCCCGGGCCCGGCGGCGGCCACGGGCGGCGGCCCGCGGGAGGTACCAGGGGACGGCGGCCACCGGAGGGGGCGCCCGGGGAGGGGTGCCGCCTAGAATCGACTTCCATGTCGAAGCCTGACGAGCTGCTCGTTGACATTGCCGCCACGGTGGAGTCCGGGCAGAGCAATCAGATGTCCCTCACGGTGGTCGCGGCGGGTGTGGTCCTCACCGGCCGACTGGCCCCGGAAGCCCTGTGGAGACAGCGCGTGTCGGAGGTCCTGACGGACTCCCCCCGGCTGGGCGAGTTCTCCGGCGTCTTCAGCCCCTCCGCACGGAAGGAGGGGCCACCCACCCACCTGCACTTCCATCTCGCCCGGATCCTCCAGGGCACGGTGGGCATCCCGGAGACCGGCGGGATGTACCGGGTCGCCCTCGAGGACGTGAGCGCTTGGACGGTGGGCGACTTCAGCTACTCCGACCACTGAGCCCGGGCGCGTCGCGGCGCGTCCGCCCGCGCGGGGCGGTGAGCCACGTGCGGGGCGGTGAGCCACGTTCGGGGCGGGCCGGGCCCGCCCCGGGTCCGTCAGAAGGTCGTCCCGGAGGGCTCGTCGGCGGAGACGGTGGTGCAGGTGAAGCCGAGGCGGGTCATGGCGCGGACGACCTCACCGGCGCTGAAGTCACGGCGGTCCTGGCGGGTGACGACCTCGCCCACCTGCTTCACCGGGTACTGACGACGGCCGATGGTGACGACGTCACCGACGGCCGGCTCGGGCTTGACGCCCTTCATCGATTCGAGGACACCGGCCTTGGTCAGCTCGAACGGGAAGCGGGCGATGACACAGCGCATGGTGACTCCTGCGGAGAGTGGTCCAGGGGAGAGGGTCCAGAAGGAGGCCGGGCAGATTTTCCGCAGCCGATGAGAGGTGCTTGGTGCTAAGAGGTGCTCGGTACCAAGAGGTACAAAAAACTGAGGCCCCCACCCCAAAGGTGCGGGCCTCAGCTCGTCAGCTCGTGCTAAGCGTCAGCGCCTGGTTTCAGGCGGGGACGATGTTCTCGGCGGTCGGGCCCTTCTGGCCCTGCGCGATGTCGAAGCTCACCTTCTGGCCTTCCTGCAGCTCACGGAAGCCCTGGGCGGCGATGTTCGAGTAGTGGGCGAAGACGTCGGGGCCGCCACCGTCCTGCTCGATGAAGCCGAAGCCCTTTTCCGAGTTGAACCACTTCACGGTGCCAGTCGCCATGCCAAATTCTCCTTCGGGGCAATGCCCGGAGCCCACACCTTGCGTGCTCCGTCTCGCTGCGATGATCGCCCCGCCCGGAAAAAGCCCGGAAATGAAAAAGGGTGCCCACAGCCGGATAAACCGGTAGGGCACTCGTACGTTCGGGACCCACAACTGCAACTGATATCGACACTAGCACGATGGGGGGAGGAGCGCCGGGTGAAAGATTTCGCGCGCAGCCATCCCATGTGTTTACATGACAAATTTTCACCTCGCGTCGCTTCGAATTCTCCCTCGGCGATCTCGGATATTCGCCTGCGCGGGGCGAAGCTTCGCGGGGCCCCGGCGGCGACGTCCCTGCGGACAGGGGCGCGGCGGGCCGGGGCGACGCGCCGGGCCCGTCCGGACCGCCACGCCCAACACCCCTGCCCACGCCGCCCCTTGGGTCACTCCGTACCGACCGTCAGCCGGCCGCCTTCACGATGAGCGCGGCGATCCGGGCCTCGTCGTCGGAGGTGAGCTCCGTCAGGCCGTAGCTGGTCGCCCACATGGAGCCCTCGTCGAGTCGCGCCAGGTCGCTGAAGCCGAGGGTGGCGTACCGCGTCTTGAACTTCTGCGCGCTCTGGAAGAAGCAGACGACCTTGCCCTCCTTGGCGTACGCGGGCATCCCGTACCAGGTCTTGGGGGCCAGGCCCGGGGCGTGCTCCTTCACGAGCTCGTGGATCCGCTCGGCGAGGACGCGGTCGGCGTCCGGCATCTCGGCGATCTTCGCGCGCACCTCGGTCTCCCCGTCGGCCTTGGCCGACCGCGACCCGCGACGCGTGGTCTTCTTGAGCTCCTGGGCGCGCTCCTTCATCGCGTCCCGCTCCTCCTCGGTGAAACCGTCGTACTTCTCGCCGCTGGTGGCGCTGCTCTTGGCGGACGACCGGGTGCTCGACATGGCGGAGTTCCTCTCGGACGGGCTGGAGGCGGGGCTGGGGATGGAGCGGGGCTGGGGCGGGGCTGGGGCTGGATCCGGGAAGGGCGGCCGGATCAGGGCTGGGTCCGGCAGGAGGAGCGGCCGGATCAGGGGGTGACGGCGACGGAAGCGGCTTCCCAGGCGAACCCGTCCGGGTCGGTGAAGGAACCGCCGCCCTCGCCGCCGAGCACGAGCCGGTGGGACCCCTCGCCGTCGACGGGGACGCCCACGTCCTTGGCGAGGGCGCGGCGCCCGTACAGGGCGAGCCTGACGGGGCTCTCCGGGGCCGCGGCGAACTCGACGTACTTGCGGCCGAAGCTCTTCGCGACGGTGAGGCCCCGCTCGACGTAGAACTTCCTGGTCTCGGCGACGTCCGACGCCCCGAGGAGGAGGACGAACGCGTCGACGCGGCCGGTGACCGGGCCGGTGTCCTTCTTCTGGGAGGTGGCGACCTTCCAGATGGTGCCGTCCGGGGCCCGCACGACGCCGCCGTAGCCCCAGAAGGACTTCGACGCCGGCTTGAGTGAGGTGGCGCCGGCGTCGAGGGCGGCGTCGAGCAGGTGCCGCACGTCGGCCGGCTGGGACACCGTGAGCGAGAGCGAGAACCCGCGGAAGCCGGTGGCCGGGGCGTCCGTCGCGCGGAGGCGGACATGGGCGCCGAGGCCGGAGGCGGAGTAGAAGCGGTCGGCGGCCGGAAGGTCGGCCACCTCCAGGGTGACTGCTGCGATGGCGTTCATGGGATTCACGCTAGGCGCGGGGCGGGTACCGGTGCTTCTCGATTCCTGACCGGTCGGGTGACCTGCTTCGCCACGCACGACGGCAGGCCGGCCTCGCCGTCCGCGACCTGGCGCCGGTAGACGCTGGGAGGCACGCCGACGAGCTCGGCGAAACGGGTGCTGAAGGTGCCGAGCGAGGAGCAGCCGACGGTGAAGCAGACGTCCGTGACGCTGAGGTCGCCCCGCTGGAGCAGGGCCATGGCCCGCTCGATGCGCCGCGTCATGAGGTAGGAGTACGGCGACTCGCCGTAGGCCTGCCGGAACTGGCGACTGAGGTGCCCGGCCGACATGTTCACGCCGCGGGCGAGCGCCTCGACGTCCAGCGGCTGTGCGTACTCCCGGTCGATCCGGTCGCGGACGCGGCGCAACCGCGCGAGATCACTCAGGCGGTGCGCCTCGGTCAGTGCGCTCATCCACGCAGGATGACACATGGGGGCGATCCCTTCAGCGGAGCTCCTGGAAGCGGACGAGGTTCCCCGCGGGGTCGCGGAAGGCGCAGTCGCGCACGCCGTACGGCTGCCGCGTCGGCTCCTGGACGACCTCGGCGTCCCCGGCCTGCACCTTCTCGAAGGTGCCGTCGAGGTCGGGGGTGGCGAGCAGGATCCAGCCGTACGTGCCCTTGGCCATCATCTCGGCGATGGTGCGCCGCTCGGCCTCGGTGATCCCCGGGTCGGCCCCGGGCGGCGCGAGCAGGATCGACGTACCGGGCTGCCCGACGGGTCCGACGGTGATCCACCGGGTCCTGCCCTGCCCGACGTCGCTGCGGACCTCGAAGCCGAGGGTGTCGCGGTAGAAGGCGAGGGAGGCGTCGGGGTCGTCGTGCGGGAGGACGGTGGTGTGAATGGTGATGTCCATGCCCACAAGCTAGTTGGGCCGGAGCACCGCCGCTTCTCGATTCCTGACGAATCAGACGGGAACGCTCCGCCGCCCCTCCGGTCGGAGGGGCGGCGGAGCGGAGGGACGGCGGGGTGGACTCACCTCCGCCGCCTCCCGGGCATCGGGATCATCCGCGCGCCGACGACCGGGTGCCGGAGGGGCGGCCGGGCGGACCCGCCATCGGTCTCCCAGGCGTCCTCACCGCCGCGGGCGTCCCGCGTGCGGCGGCCGGCCACGGCCTCGTCGGACAGCAGGGCACCGGCGGCCAGAACACCGCCGGGGAGGGTGGCGGCGGCCATCAGCCGTGCCGCGGAGGCGGGTTGGGTCTCGGGCGGTATCACGAGCAGGTCGCAGCGGCCGACCGCGTAGGAGAGCAGGATCATCTTGTCGGGATCCTGTTCCGTGAACCAGCCGACGTGCAGGGTGTGCCCGGTGACGGGCACCTTGTGCGGGACGACGGGCCAGCGCGTGGGATTCACGGTGACGCGCGTGATGCGCCCGTAGCGCCCTTCCAACGCCTCGCACAGAGCGGGAAGTTCGGCTTCGAGTTCGCGTGAACGGGGCCACCACGCGCCGTCCAGCAGGCCGGAGAGCGTGGTCCTCGGTGTCAGCGACAGACGCGCCGAGAGCGGAGGAGCGAGGGCGGAGGTCATGATCGCGGACCTGTCCCCGGGCCGCCCGGGGCGGCCCGGTGTCTTGATCGCCGGAAACGACGTCCGCGTGGGAGCGGGTGTTCGAGTGACTCCCGGTACCTTCAGCCTACTCCGCACCGAGCCCGGACGACGGGTCCCGACCAGGCGGTTCCAGCCCGCGGGACCCCCTCCCCGCGCCCGCCCGGTCACCGCGGCCAGGTTCCGCGTCACCCCCCGACCGGGTCCCGCGTCACCCCCCGACCGGGCAGTCCCCCAGGGAGAGTTCCGCCACGGCGGCGCCCTGGACCTCTTCGAGGTCGGCGATGTAGGGCGGGGTGTCCGGCAGCGGGGTGCAGAACGTGACCTGGGCGGTGAGGAGGTCGTCGTCCAGGCCGCCCAGCGACAGCGACACGTAGGCCCGCACCGCGTCGTCGCCGAACTGCTCCCCCGCCGCCCGCAGGCAGTCGCCGGCGTACGCCAGGCAGCGGCGCAGCAGCACCTTCGCGCGGGTGTCGGCGGCGGCCGGGTCGGTGGGGAGGTCGTAGTCCGTCATCCCGCGGCCGTTGACCGTGGTCTCCTCCGCCAGGCGGTCGAAGTGGGAGCCGTCCGGGTCGGGGCGGAGGTCGGTCAGCACCCGCGCACCGCTCCCCGTCACCGACCAGCCGCGCTCGGCCACCTCCTGGAACACGGGGGGGACGTCCGACGAGGACAGACCCGTCAGATCCACCTCCGTCAGGAGCTTCCTCATCCACTGGTTGGTGCGCACGTCTACCCTTCGCCGAGTGCGGCGAGACCCTTCCTGATGCCCGCGATGAAGCGGGGGTTGTCGCCCACGGCCCTCTCGATGCTCGCCGGGAGGCCCTCGAACTTGCCGGACTCGAAGTCGAACTGGTACTTCGCGCCCTTGTTGCTCTGGTCCTGGAAGTGCAGCTGCCCCGGCCGTTGGCCCGGGTTCGGGTTCTCCACGTCGATCCGGTACGGCCCCTGGTTCCACAGCGTCTTGCTGGTGATCTGGGTTCCGTTCTCCCCGATCATGCCCTTGGCGTCGGGATCTTTGATGCCGTAGCGCTCGCGGTCGTCCTTGATGCGCTGTTCGACGACGTCCGGGTGGTAGGGGTCCCTCTCGAACCCCGGCGACGACGTGTACCCCTCGCGCAACGGGTCGTAGGGGGCCAGGCCCAGCGGGTCGGCCCAGGTGTGCGGGTTGTGCACATAGGCCGAGGGGTCGGGGCCGGGTGCGAGTCCGAGCGGGTCCTGCGTCAGGTAGCGGGCGGTCTCGGGGTCGTAGTGACGGTGCAGGTTGTAGTGCAGGCCGGACTCGGAGTCGTAGTACTGCCCGGGAAAGCGCAGCGGGGTGTACGCGGTGCCGTTCCTGGCCCAGGTGGTGGTGCCCCACACCGTGGCGCGGGTGAGCCACGCGACGCCGCCGGACTCGGAGACGAGCTCGGTGGGGGTGCCGACGAGGTCGGTGGCGATGGCGAAGAAGCGCTCGTCGTACACCTCCTGGGAGGCGTCCGCCGCGAGCACCCGTTCCGTCTGCGCCAGCGGTCGTACGCCGCGGTGGTCCCAGGTGAGGGCGACCGGCCTGGGGATTCCGGGGGCGATGGCGGTCTGCTCGCACAGGGTCCAGCCGTCCCAGGTGAACCGCACCTCCTCGACGACCGTGGTGCCGTCCTCCGCCAGGCGCTGTTTCGCGGTGCGGCGGCCCAGCGGGTCGTACCGGTAGCGCCAGCGCGTCCCGTCGGGGGTGGTGACGGCGGTGAGCCGGTCCTCGGCGTCCCAGTCGTAGCGCCAGGTGTCGGGCTTCCGGGACAGCCTCGTCCTGCGGCGCAGCGTGATCCGGCCGGCGGCGTCGTACTCGTACCGCACGGATCCGGCGCGGGTGACGGCGGTGCCCTCGTAGGCGCGCGGGCCGGTCGCCTCGTGGCCGGCGTGCTCCGCGGGCCACGAGGCGGAGGTCTGGGCGCCGACCGCGTCGTAGGCGTACGCCTCGGTCCAGCCGGCGGCCGTCACCGTGGTGACCCGCCCCGCGGTGTCGAGGCCGTAGCGGAAGGAGCCGCGCAGGGCGTCGTCGAGCGCGGTGAGGCATCCGTCGGCGCGGTAGGTGTAGGCGCGCCGGTTGACGGTGCGGGCGCCGGCGGTCAGGAGCTGGGCCGTCAGCCGGCCGGCCTCGTCCCAGACGGAGTCGAGCGTCAGGGCGCCGCCGGGGCCGTCCGGACCTTCCGGGCCGTCGAAGGACCGGCGCACCTCGCGTCCGACCGGGTCGTGGGCGAAGCCGATCCGGCGGGTTCCGCTGTTCAGCGCGGTGAGGCGGCCGGTCGCGTCGTGGTCGTAGGTGGTCACGTGCCCCGTGGGCGTGGTGCGGCGGGCGCGGCGGCCGGCCGGGTCGTAGGCGAAGGAGAGCAGCCGGCCGTCGACGATCTCCGCCTTCAGGTCGCCGCGACGGTCGTACTGCCGGACGAGCTCGCCGTCCGGCCCGGCCGCGTGGACGATCCGCCCGGCCCGGTCGTAGGAGTAGGTGGTGACGGCGCCGCCGGACGTCTCCTTCCGGACGACCCGGCCGAGCGCGTCGCGCTCGTACTCGATCGTTCCGCCGGCCGCGTCGGTCCGGGCGACCACCTGCCCGGCCGCGTCGCGGGCGTAGGTGACGGTCCGGCCGTCGAAGTCGGTCTCGGCGACGGTCCGGCCCGCCCCGTCGTAGGTGTACGACCAGGTCAGGCCGCGCGGATCGGTGACCTCGGTGAGTCGCAGCGAGGCGTCGTGCCCGAAGGTGTGGCGGGCCCCGTCCGGTCCGGTGCGGGCGGCCAGGAGGTCGAAGTCGGTGTACTCGAAGCGGCTGGTGAGACCCGCCCGGTCGGTGTGGGACGTGCAGTTGCCCTCGCCGTCGTACGTCCACGTCTCGGCGGAGCCGTCCGGGTGGGTGCGGCGGGCCAGTTCGCCGTCGGCGTCCCACTCCAGGGTGGTGACGTCACCGAGCGCGTTCGTGACGCGGACCAGGCGGCCGAAGGCGTCGCGTGCGTAGCGGGTGGTGGCCCCGAGCGGGTCGGTGACCGCCAGCGGCAGCCCGGCCGCGTCGCTGCGGTACGTGGTGACGGCGCCGGTCCCGGTCGTACGGGACAACGGGTGGCCCTGTGCGTCGTAGACGTAGCGGGTGGTGTGCCCCGCGCCGTCGGTGACCGCCGTCAGGTTGCCTCGCTCGTCGTACTCCTGACGGACGCGCGTGCCGTCCGCGTCCGTGAACTCGACCGGGAACCCGCGGGCGTCGCGCCGGACGGCGACGCGGCCGCCGTCGGGGCGGACGACGGTGAGCAGCCGGCCTTCGGCGTCGTAGGTGAAGGTGGTGGTCCGGCCGAGCGGGTCGGTGCGGGTGAGCAGGTTGCCGTGCCGGTCGTGGGTGAAGCGGGTGGTGTGGCCGAGCGGATCGGTCGCGGCCAGGAGGCGGGAGGCGCCGTCGACGAGGTGGCGGGTCACACGACCGTCGGAGGTGGTCAGGGTGGTGGTGCGGTGGCCCGTGGCCGGGTCGGGGAGGCCGTACGCGAGGGTGAGCTGGAGATGACCGGCCCCGCCGCCCTCGCCGACGACCCGGTCCCGCTCGTCGTAGACGTAGTCGTAGCGGCGGCCGTTGGAGTCGGTCCAGGTGATCACCCGGTGCCGGTCGTCGTACGCGAAGGCGAGGGTGGCCCCGGACGGCTTGGTGACGGCGGTCAGGTCGCCGTCGGTGTAGCCGTAACGGACGATGTCCTGGGTGGCGCCGGGGCGGGAGGTCGTGCTCCCGGTGGCGCCCTCGGGGAGGCGCAGGGCGAGGCGGGTCACCCGGCCGTCCTCGGTGTCGACGACCACGTGTCGCCCCGCCGAGTCGACGAGGGCGAGCGGCGTGCCGTCCTCGGCGCGGTCCACCGTCACGGCGTGGCCGTTGCGGTCGTGGACGCGGATGAGCCAGGCCACCCCGTCCCCGCCCGGTTCGGCGCCGGCCGGTGCGGTGAACCTGCGGACCAGGCCGGTCGCCGGATCGGTGAGCGTGTAGTCGCCGTCGTCCTCGCGGACCAGGAGCCGCCGCGCGGTGCCCGACTCGGGAAGGGTGGGGATGCCGGGCACCGGGTGCGGATACGGCAGCAGGCGGCCGTCGTCGGTGACGTGGACGACGCCGCGCGCGTCGACCGTCAGTCGCTCGTCCACGGTCGAGGACCAGGACGGGCCGAAGAACCGGCCCAGCGTGTAACCCGACTCGGTGCGCCGGGTGAAGGCCAGCGGCAGCGCGCCGGGCAGCAGCAGGTCGGTCTGCGGCAGGAACATCCGGCCCGAGGCCAGGTCCACCGGGTCGGTCTCGCCGACCGGGCGCTCCGCGTCGGGCCGGTTGTGGGTGCCGTCGGGGGCGTCGTCGATCAGCCTGCGGGCCCGGTTGGCGTCGTTGGCGAGGTCCGCCGCCTCCGCCGCGACCCGCACGCCCTTGACGGCCGCGCCACCGCCGCCGGTGGCCGCGGTGAGCAGCAGGTCGGGGACGAGCCGCCCGAACCCCTCCGCCGGGTCCTTCATGAAGTTGTCGAGCATCTGCTTGCCCGCGCCCATGGGGTCGTTGGCGACCTGTACGAGTCCGGCGGCGAGGCTGTTGAGCTGGGTGAGGTACTCGGCGGGGTGGGTGATGTTGTACGGGTCGGTGGGGTTGACGCTCCGGACGAAGCTGAGCAGTCCTGCCGTGCCCTTGACGATGCCGCCGCCGAAGTGCGTCTGCATCACCTGCATCTCCTCGATGCCGTCCATGGCCTGCTCGGCGTACGAGGGCTTGGGCGGGGCCGCGTCCCGGGCCGCCCGGATCGCGGTGCGGGCGGTCTCGGCGGCCGTGTTGCGCTGCGTGCGGGCCTCGGCGAGGAGCTCCTGCGCCTCCTCCATCTGCGCCTTGCCGGGGTCGGTGAAGGCGCCCGGCCTGGGCGGCAGGGAGGCCGGGTTCCGCTTGTCGGCCGGCTGGGCGTTGTAGCCGTCGACGGCCTTGTTGTAGTCGTCGACCCGCTTGTTGTGCGCGTCGGCCGCGTCCTTGGACGCCTGGGTGCCCGCCTTCCACTTGTCGATGGCCGTCTGGGCCTGCCCCTGGGCCCACTCGACGGTCGAGGCGAAGCCGGTCAGGGCGTCGGCGGCCTTGCCGAAGGCGTCCGCGCCCTTGAACCACTTGGGCGGCTCGACCGCCACCTTCTCCCGGAACGCGTCGGCCGCCTCGCCCTTGACGGTGGAGGAGTCGAGGCCCTTGAGCCCCTTGCCCACCTTGTCGAAGGAGTTCTGGAGGTCGCGGAGATGGGAGGCGGTCGAGCGCAGCTTGGAGGGACTGCCGTAGATGAGCTTGGTCTTGTCCTCGGTCTGTCCGAGGTCCATCTCGTCGACCTCGGCGCCCATCCGGTTGGCCAGTGAGCGCGACTGCTCGCGCACCCAGTCGGCGCCGGACTCCCAGCCGACGTCGTCCAGCCGGTCGGCGGTCCAGTTGCCCGCGTCCTCGACGCGGTTGCCGGCCCACTCGACGCCGTCCTCGACCGCGTCCTCGACGACGTCCGGCGTGATGTCGCTGATGAAGTCCCCGATGCCCACGGTCAGTTCCCCCCGGTGTCCTGCTGCTGGGCGGCCCGCTGCTCGGGAGACGGGCCGAACGTCTCGTCCACGGCGCGGTCGAAGTCGCCCTGGTCCACCCCGAGGAGCTCGTTGAGGATCCGCGCCCGGTTTCCGCCCTCGCCCTCCGTGAGGACGGCCCGCCCGGTGTCCTTCCAGGTCTGCGCGGCCTCGTCGCCGGCGCGCTGGAAGGACTCGGGGCTCCAGTCGGGGTTCAGGTAGTCCGGGGTGAACACGTCACCCCAGTCCTGCTTGACGATGTCGTCCTCGGAGGCGTGCGGGTTGCCCACGGCGGAGTTCACCGCGATCTTGAAGGTGCCCTGGAGGTACTGGTCCTCCTCCCAGACGAGTCCGGCGGCGAGACCCAGAGCCGCCGCGAGCGTGTTGGCGTCCTGGATCTGCGCCCGCACGCCCCATTCCCAGCGCTCGCAGTAGTCCTCGAAGTCCACCGAGAGACCGTGGTGCCCGGCCTCCATGCCGGTCATCGAGAGGTCCGAGAACCCCTTGCCGAGCACGGCCCCCGTGCCCGTGCCGATGTCCCGGAGCTCGGCGGTGGCCGCGCGGATCCCCTCGGTGATCTGCTTGATGCTCTCCTGGCCGAAGTTCAGGTCCTCGGGTCCGCCGCCCATCAGACGTCACCGCCCTCGGCCGGCGCGTGGCCCCGTGCTTCGACGGCGGCGTCCACGGCGGCGGCGTCGGGGACGATGCCGTGGACCGGCGGGAAGAACATCGCCCCGTCCGGATCGGCGATGTCGACGGCCACCCCGGCCGGTACGCCCAGGGCGGGCACGAACTCGTCGAGCAGCCGCGCGCCGCGCAGCGCCGCGTACTCCCAGGGGCGGGCGGCGTCGTCCCCCGGCGCTCCAGGGGTACGGCCACGGGCGCGGGCGAACCGGGCGAGGGACGCCTCGCCGGTGAAGGCGCAGATCCACCGCACCCCGCCGAGCCCGGCCGTCCACAGGCCGCCGGAGTCGAGGGGGACGAGCACCACGGCCCGCCGCAGCTCGCCGATCATGTCCAGGGGATCGCCCTGTCCCGCCCGCCGTTCGGCGATCCGCTCCGCAAGTGCCGTTCCGTCGCTCATCGGCTCCCCTCCCGCCGTTCCCGGGCCGTACCTTCCCGCGTTTCGGGAAGGAACACGACCCGTTCGCCGGGAACGGTTCCGGACCCACCCCGCCTCCCTGCCCCCTGCCTCCCCGCCCCCCGCCGTCAGCTCTCCCCGTACTCCGTCCACGGGCGGAGCTTCTCCGGGTTGCGGACCGCCCAGATGCGGGTGACGCGGTCGCCGGTGAGGTCGAACGCCGCCACGGTCACGGTGACGCCGGAGTGCTGGGCGACCAGGCCGGGCCGGCCGTTGACCGTCCGCTCCAGGAGGGTCAGGCCGGGGGCCTTGTCGGCGATGTGGATGAGGTACTGGGCGATCTGCTCGCTGCCCTCGACCGGGCGCAGCACGGTACCGACCATGCCGCCGCCGTCGGCGGTCATCGTGGCGTCGGGGTCGAGGAGGTCGATGAGTGCCTTGATGTCCCTGGCCTGCCACGCCTCTTTGAAGTCCCGCACCAGGCCGGCCTGCCCGGCCGTCGCGGCCTCCGGGGCCCGCGCCGCCTGGACACGCCGGCGGGCCGAGGACGCCAGCTGCCGGCAGGCCGCGGGCGTCCGGCCGACGATCTCGGCGATCTCGGCGAAGGGGTAGCGGAAGACGTCGTGCAGGATGAACGCCACGCGTTCGGCCGGTGTCATCGCCTCCAGGACGACGAGGAAGGCCATGTTCACCGACTCGTCGAGGGTGATCCGGTCTGCGGGGTCGGCCGGTTCGCCGCCGCCGTCCGTACTTCCGCTCATCCACTCCGTGCGGTCGGGCAGCGGCTCGGGTATCCACGCCCCGACGTAGCGTTCGCGCCGGGCCCGCGCCGAGCCGAGCACGTCCAGGCAGACGCGGCTGGCCACGGTCGTCAGCCAGGCGCCGGGCGAGTCGATGGCCTGCCGCTGCTGCCGTGACATCGCGTACCAGCGGGTGTAGGTCTCCTGCACGGCGTCCTCGGCCTCGGCCAGTGAGCCGAGCAGCCGGTAGGAGAGGTTGATCAGCTGGCGCCGCTCGTCGACGACCGCGCTCAGACCCGGCTCGAACGGGTCGTGCCCTGCCTCGGATGGGGTGCTCATGGTCCCGGCCGCTCCCTGGTTCTTCTCGTCCGCTTCGGCTCTCGGTACTTCGACGAAACACCGCACCGGATGGTGAGCCCCGCCCGCCGCCTCACATTTCGCGGGGCCACGTCGTCGGAGTGTCGAGACATCGATGATCCACGCCGCGAGGCAGAAGAGGGGGGCCGCGCCATGGCCACGCAGACGACGGCAGTACCGGTCAGGCTCACGTTCACGCAGGTCGCGATGGCCCTGCAGACCGTGACTCTCTTCTTCCAGGCGGCGACCGCCGGACTGCTGCTGTCCACGTCGTACGGCGGGATGCTGCACGACGTGGGTTCCCGCGTGATGTACGGGGCGTCGATGCTGTACGTGCTCGCCGCCGTCCTGGCCTGGCGCCCGGGCGGCGGCTCGCCCCGCCCCATCCTGTACGCCTCCGGCTTCCTGGTCCTCGCCTCGGTCCAGGTGGTCCTGGGCATCGCGCACGTGCCGTCACTCCATGTCCCCCTGGGCATCCTGATGTTCGGCCTGAGCATGGTGGAAGTGGGCCAGGTGGTGTCCACCCACCTGTCGACCCGCACCGGCACCCGGCGGTAGCGACCGCGCGCGGAGCATGATGGGGGGTGCGCGGTGGCTTGGGGAGTCAGTCGGCTCCCGGACGGCTCCCGGGAGGGGCGTGCCCACGGCGCCTGCCGGGGGAGCGTCGGGCGGCGATGGGTCGCCGAATCCGCGACTTCCTCGGCCCCAGTTCTTGGCACGCGCCCCGGTCCGCGTCCGTGGGGCGACTGACCGGTTACGTGCGATGAGGTGGGCCTCCGGGAATCCCGTCTCGGTTCGGTTCCTAGCATGGGCACATGGTTGCCAGAGAAACTCAGCAGTCCGATGCGGGACGGGAAGCGGTGTCCCGGGACGGCGCCGAAGCCTGTCCTGCTTCCGTGCCGACGGGAGAACGACGAGAGCCCGCCGGCCCTTCCTCCGAATCGCACCAGGACAAGACCGCCGAGGGCTCCCACCCGGTCGCCGCTCTCGTCGAGCGGGCGGCCGATCTGGTGGAACCGATCAAGCCGAAACTACGTGGCTGGCTCCACGCCGGCATGGTCCCCGCGTCGCTCGCCGCGGGCATCGTCCTGATCTGCCTGGCCGGGACACCGCAGGCCGTGCTGGCCTGCACCGTGTACTCGATCACGGCCTGGCTGCTGTTCGGGACCAGCGCCGTCTACCACCTCGGCACCTGGGGACCACTCGGCGAGGCGATTCTGCGCCGCCTCGACCACGCCAACATCTTCCTGATCATCGCCGGCACCTGCACCCCACTCGCCGTGCTCATGCTCTCCCACGACCAGTGGACCTTCCTGCTGTGGATCGTGTGGACGGGCGCCCTGGTCGGCATCGCCTTCCGTGTCCTGTGGGTCGGAGCTCCCCGCTGGCTGTACACCCCCTGCTACCTGGCCCTGGGCTGGGCGCCCGTGCGATACCTGCCCGACTTCCTCCACAACGGCGGGGTCGCCGTGGTCTCCCTGATCGTCATCGGCGGCCTCCTCTACAGCGCCGGCGCCGTCGTCTACGCCCTCCAGCGCCCCAACCCCTCACCCCGCTGGTTCGGCTTCCACGAGGTCTTCCACGCCCTGACCGTCGCAGCCTTCACCGCCCACTACATCGCCATCTTCCTCGCCGCCCACTGACCACTGTGATGTTCTGACGCCCGCCCCCCGTAGGCCCTGAAACCAGGGCGCTACGCGGGCGGGCGAACAGGGCGCCATGGTCGAGTGATCCGAGAACCTCGCGGCGGGGGCACCTCACCTGCCGGCGGCCGGAAAATCGGTGGCAGGCCCGGTCCGGTCCGGTGACGATCGCGGTATGCCTCACTTCCTGGAGACCGGCCGACTCATCCTGCGCGCGTTCACGGCGGCCGACGTCGACCATCTGCTCGCCCTGGACAACGAACCCGAGGTCATGCGCTTCATCAACGGCGGCCGCCCCACAAGCCGGGAGGCGATCGAGACAAGAACCCTCCCCCGGCTCCTGCACGACTACCCGTGCTGGAACACCCGCGGCTACTGGGCCGCGCACGAGAAGGACACCGGTACCTTCCTGGGCTGGTTCGAGTTCCGGCCCTTGGAGGAGGAGAGCCCTGCCGTGGTCGAACTCGGCTACCGCTTGAACCAGGCCGCCTGGGGACGCGGCTACGCCACCGAGGGCTCGCAGGCCCTCGTACACAAGGGGTTCACGGACCTGGAGGTCGAGCGGGTCACCGCCACCACCATGGCCGTCAACACCCGCTCCCGTCGCGTCATGGAAAAGTCCGGCCTGTCCTTCGTCCGGAACTTCACCGGGGACTGGCCGGAGCAGATCGAGGGCTCCGAGCACGGTGAAGTCGAGTACGCACTCTCCCGCACCGAGTGGGAGCAGTCCCGATAGACGTCAGCCGCCTGGTGGGCGACTCCGGACATGAACTCTCGCAAGCGCTCGTAAGCGATCCTCCACCGAGCCCTCGCGTCGCGCCCGTCGGTCGGTGCCGGCGGCGGGCGAACTCACCTCAGGCCACGGCCGACGGCTCGGCCGCTTCGGTGGCGCGGCGGTGTTCGGCGTTGATGCGCTGGGCCTCTTCGAGCTGGTCTTCCAGGACGATGATGCGGCAGGCGGCTTCGATGGGTGTGCCCTGGTCGACGAGTTCGCGGGCGCGGGCGGCGATGCGCAGCTGGTAGCGGGAGTAGCGGCGGTGGCCGCCCTCCGAGCGCAGCGGGGTGATGAGGCGGGCTTCGCCGATGGCGCGGAGGAATCCTTGTGTGGTGCCGAGCATGGCGGCGGCCCTGCCCATCGTGTAGGCGGGGTAGTCGTCGTCGTCGAGACGGCCGTACGAGTCGTCTGCTGTCATCTGCACCTCTCCCTGGAACGCGTGGAGGGGCCCTGGTGCCGTACGGCACCAGGGCCCCGAAGGAACTTCTACACCACGTGCCGACCCTGATACCGCGCCGGCCTACTGTGTCCGCGTGCCCGACCGGAACAATGTCGGGGTTGCGGGGATCGCGGTTGCTTGACCGGAGACCACCTCACTATCGATGTCCTGCGGTACCCGGGCTCAGACTTCCGCCCGGGCGATCCTGATGGTGCGCCGCTCCTCCGTGATTCCTCGGTGATGATTTACCTACTAAGGGGTACTGCGTACTACTGGTACTGATCCACTGCTGGTACTGCTGGTACTGCTCTACTGCGGGTACTGCTGGTGATGCGAACTGCTCAGTGGCCTGTGACAGCGCCACTCTCCGGCAGCCAGCCCCGTTGCCCGTCCTGCGTCTGCTCTGGCTTGGAACCCCACTGCCGGACTTCCCGGTGCGCGCGTCCGCAGCCGACGCCTTCACCAGGGGTGCTACTCATCACTTCACTGCTGGGCACTGCGTACTGCGTACTGCACTCACGGGTACCGCACCTGACATGGCCGCGGTCCCGCACCCGGCGGCCCCTGATCACTGCGGGCCACCCGGTCCGGCCGTCAGTCCCGTCGCCGTCCTGCAACATCCCTGGCTTCGAAACTCCACCGCCGCACCGCCCTGCGAACTGCACTTACCTGTACTGCTGGTACCGCTGCCCGGCAGTTCATCTCTGCCGGGCCCTGCTGTCTCTCTGGGCTACGAGAGAAACCATAGCCACGCCACCGCCCAATGTCTACTCCGGCCAATACAGATTTCCGCGTGTCCGATGGACAGGTAATCGACCTTGAGCGGGGATGCGGGAATGCGGGGATGCGGAGGGTCACGGAGCGGCCGTCGTCGGGACAGTGGTGCGGCCCGGTGTGTGGATCAGTGTCGGTACGGCGCAGCCGACGGTGCGGGTGTGGGCAGGTGAGGGTTCTGCTGGCGGGCCACGCGCGTCTTCTCATCCATGCGGTTGCTGTCGCGCGGCGGCGTTCAGGAGACGCCGCACGGGCCGGGAGGGGTTGACGAGCCGGAGTCTGCGTCCGTGGCGTGGCCACTGGTCGAGGGCGGCGAGGAAGCCGGAGTCGCAGAAGGCGACCCGGGCGGTGTCCAGGACGAGGCCGGTGCAGCCGATGTCGGCGGCCGAGGCGAGCAGCGCGCGCAGCGGGGCGGCACTGTAGTGGTCGACCTCGCCCGCGAGGTGGAGGACCAGGGTGGTGCCGAGGGTGGTGCAGGAGGTGATGACTATGTCGCCGGGCGCGGCGTCCGCGCCCGCGTCGTGCAGGGCAGCAGAGTCAGGGGTGGCGTGGAGAGTGGGCACTATCGGCATGGTGCTCGTGGTGTTCACATCCGCACCAACGTCTCCCACCGGAGGCAGAAACGAGCCACCCTGCCCTTTCACCCCATGTGACCAGCTGCGATAACGGCTCAAAGGGCGGGCGCGAGGGCCGCGGCACAACACGGGAGGGGCGAGCTCACTCACGGCACGACCAGGTCGGGGAGCAGAGGGCGGAGCTGTTCCGCGGTGACCACTCCTTCCCGGACGAGGGCTGGTGCCGGGCCGCTCAGGTCGACGATCGACGACGAGACCACTCCCGCTGTCCGTCCGTCGTCGAGGTAGACGGAGACGGCGTCGCCGAGCATCTCCCGGGCTGCCACGCAGTCCTGGGGCGAGGGGTGGTCGGTGAGGTTGGCGCTGGAGACCGCCATGGGACCGGTCGCGGCGATCAGGCTCCGCGCGAGAGCGTGATCGGGCATGCGAACGGCCACGGTGCCCTTCGTCTCGCCCAGATCCCAGCCCAGGGACGACCGGTGGCGCACGACCAGGGTCAGAGCGCCCGGCCAGAACGCCTCGATCAGCTCACGTGCCCCTCGGGGAAGCTCGTCCACCAGCTCCCCCAGGGCGTCGGCCGAGTCGACGAGCACCGGAGAGGGCTTGTGCCGGCCCCGCCCTTTGGCGGTGAGCAGGGCTGCGACAGCGCGCGGGTCGAAGGCGTCGGCGCCCAGGCCGTAGACGGTGTCCGTGGGAAGGACGACGAGGCGGCCCTCGCGCACCGCCGCGACGGCTGCCCTGAGTCCGGTGGCGCGGGACGTCGGCTCGGTGCAGTCGAAGTACCGCGTCATGATCCCGCTTCGCCCTCCTCGGTGATGTCACCGCGTGACGTGACCACCCGCGCGGTGCCTTCGGTGAGCTGGTAGCCCAGGCCCACCACGGCCACCTCCCCCGCCTCGACCTGCTCCGAGAGCAGGCGGGAGCGGTCGAGCAGCAGGTCGACCGTGTGACGGATGTGCTCGTCCACATCGCTGTCGGCGGTCAGTCCCGCCGCACGGGCGGCCAGGATGCTCGGGGTGACGCGTTCGACGACGTCCCGGACGAAACCGCCGACCGACAATCCGTCCTCCACGGCAGCGCGGGCGGCCGCGACGGCGCCGCAGGAGTCGTGGCCGAGGACGACGACGAGGCGGGCGCCGAGCACGCTGGTCGCGTACTCCACACTCCCCAGCACCTCCGAGCCCAGGACGTGCCCGGCGGTACGGACGACGAAGAGGTCTCCGAGACCCTGGTCGAAGATGATCTCGGCGGCCAGACGCGAGTCGGAGCATCCCAGCACGACGGCGAAGGGATCCTGCCCGGGAGCGAGCTCCGTACGCCGGGCGGCATCCTGGTTGGGGTGCGCGGGCTCCCCGGCGACGAAACGCTTGTTGCCCGACAGCAGAGCGTCGAAGGCCACATGAGGTGAAGTTCTCGGCATGACAGCAGCATAGAACCGCCCTCCGCCCACACACCGGAGGGCCCCGCACCCACGTCCATCACGTCTCGAGGGGCGATCGCCGACCGTGTGGCGTGGGGCCCGGGTTCGGCGGCGAGCACCCGACGGAGAGGAAGAGGAGACGGCCGGCAGTCCCGTGGGACGCCTCGACGCTCACGCGGCGTACTGCTGCTGGCAAGGCGGTGACGGCCCGTCCCGCCCCGGTGGCACGACCGGTTGAGGGGACGGGACGACCCGTGAATAGGATCGGCTCTCATGTCGAAGCTTGACGAGCTGCTCGTTGACGTTGCCACGCTGGTGGAGTCCGGGCAGAGCAATCAGATGTCCCTGACGGTGGTCACCGGTGACGCTGTCATCACCGGTCGGCTGGCGCCCGAAGCGGTGTGGAGGCAGCGGGTGTCGGAGGTCCTGGCCGACTCCGCCCGCCTGGGAGAGTTCTCCGCCGTCTTCACCGCACCGACCCGGAGGGACGGGCCGCCCGCCTATCTGCACTTCCACATGGCGCGGATCCTCCAGGGCACGGTGGGGATCCCCGAGACGGGCGGGATGTACCGCGTCGCGATCGCGGACATCAGCGCCTGGACCATGGGCGACTTCAGCTACTCCGATCACTGACCCCGCACCTTGGGGAGCCCGTCCACCGATAGGCGAGAGGGCCCGACCGGCGGGTGCCGGTCGGGCCCTCTCGGCTGCCCGGATGTCAGCTCACGTTCGCCCGCGGGTCGCGGTCAGGCCGCGGCCGGGGCTCCGAGCATCGCCGAGGCGTGCTGGAGCGGGTCGAGGGCGCGGACGGGCGCGGCGGCCTGGGGAGGAAGGTTCCGGCAGGTGAAGCCGAGCTTGGTCATCGCGCGGAGGACCTCACCGGCGCTGAAGTCGCGGCGGTCCTGGCGGGTGATGGCCTGACCGACCTGCTTGACGGGGTAGGTGCGGCGGCCGATGATCACGGACTCGCCGACGGCCTCCTCGGGCTTGACGCCCCGCATGGTCTCCAGGACTCCGCTCTTGGTGAGGTCGAAGGGGAAGCGGGCGATGACACAGCGCACGATGCCTCACAGGGAGAAGGAGGAAGGGGATGTTCCGCCGTGGTGAGGCGGTTCACGCGAGGACGAGGACGGGCGCGGGGGCGCCCTGGGTGCCGTCCTGCTCGCCGACGACGGGCGGGGTGAGGTTCCGGGAACGCACCGCGTGGCCGATCGTCAAGGCGGTGGCCGAGGTGAGCGGCCCGCCGTCGCCGGAGAGGTCACGCAGCTGGAGCCGGTCTGTGTAGACGGCGCTGTCGCGGACGGCGGTGAGCTGCGCCCGGGTGACCAGGCCGGTGCACTGGCCGTCGTTGTCGCTGACGAGGAGGTGTCCGGTGCGGGCCCCGGCCATGACGGACAGGGCCACCTCGACGGTCATGTCGTCGCCGACCTGCGGCCCGGCCGTTTCCCGGGCGTCGGCCACCGTCCCGTCCACGGGGGCGGTCGGTGCCGGGTGGGGCTGCATTCGGACCAGCGTCACAACGTGCCTCCTGAGGAGATGGGTCAGCTTCCTGATCATGTGCCGCTCAGGCGGCCGTGTCGGTGGCCGGGCGGCGTCCGCCGGTGCGCCGGGCGGCCGAGGCGGTGCTGCGGCGGCCGCGGGTGGTCGTTCCGCGCTTGCGCTGCTCGGTGGCGGGTGCGGTGATCGTCACCGGGATGCCGGAGGGGGTCCGCGCGCCGGTGATCCGGGTCAGTGCCTCCTCGCCGGAGCGGACCTCGGTGGTCTGGGGCACGATGCCGGCGGCGGTCATCAGACGGGTCATGTCACGGCGCTGGCCGGCGGTGACCAGGGTGACGACGCTGCCGGACTCGCCGGCCCGCGCGGTACGCCCACCGCGGTGGAGGTAGTCCTTGTGGTCGGTCGGCGGGTCCACGTTGACCACCAGGTCGAGGTTGTCGACGTGGATGCCACGCGCGGCGACGTTCGTCGCGACCAGGACGGTGACATGCCCGGTCTTGAACCGGGCCAGGGTCCGGGTGCGCTGCGGCTGGGTCTTCCCGCCGTGCAGGGCGGCGGCCCGGACACCGGAGTTGAGGAGGTCCTCGGTGAGCCGGTCCACCGCGTGCTTGGTGTCCAGGAACATGATCACCCGGCCCTCGCGCGCCGCGATCTGCGTCGTCAGCCGCTGCTTGTCGCCGCCGTGCACGTGCAGGACGTGGTGCTCCATGGTGGTGACCGCGCCCTGGGAGGGATCCACCGAGTGGACGACGGGGTCGGTGAGGTAGCGGCGGACCAGGAGGTCGACGTTGCGGTCCAGGGTCGCGGAGAACAGCATGCGCTGACCCTCGGGGCGGACCTGGTTCAGGAGCGCGGTGACCTGCGGCATGAAGCCCATGTCGGCCATCTGGTCGGCCTCGTCCAGGACGGTGACGCCGACCTGGTTGAGCCGGCAGTCGCCGCGGTCGATGAGGTCCTTGAGCCGGCCCGGGGTCGCCACGACGACCTCGGCGCCGCTGCGCAGCGCGTTCGCCTGACGGCCGATCGGCATCCCGCCGACGACGGTGGCCAGGCGCAGCTTCACGGCGCGGGCGTAGGGCGTGAGGGCGTCGGTGACCTGCTGGGCGAGTTCCCGGGTGGGGACCAGGACCAGCGCCAGCGGCTGGCGGGGCTCGGCGAGCTGTCCGGCGGTGCGGGCCAGCAGGGCCAGGCCGAAGGCGAGGGTCTTGCCGGACCCGGTCCGGCCCCGGCCCAGGACGTCACGGCCCGCCAGCGAGTTCGGCAGCGTCGCGCCCTGGATCGGGAACGGTACCGACACGCCCTGCGCGGTCAGCGCGGCCAGCAGCGTCTTGGGCATGTCGAGATCGGCGAACGCCTCGACAGCGGGCAGCGCCGGAGTGATCGTCTGCGGCAGGGCGAACTCGCCCTGCACCGCCGCGGGCCGGCGGCCGGAACCGCCCGAACGCTTCGGACCACCCGACCGGCTCGGCGCGGACGAACCGAAACGGCCGCCCCGCACCGGACCCCCGGCGGAGGAGTCATAGGAGTGACCCCCGGTGCGACGGGACCGGGAAGAACGGCTGTTGGTACGTGTGGGGTTCATTCAGAACCTTCCTCGATACGGCACGCATCGAGGAATTCCCGCGCGGCGAAACAGCGCGGGTAATCACAGGTACGGGCCGGGTGAAATGCGAAAGCGGGCGGCTTGGCTCAGGACAAAGGAATTGTCGGCACAAGCAGGCGTGAAAGAAATGCGAGATCCGCAGGTGCGCGTGAGGGCCCTGCGAAACGCATGCAGCTGGGGCCCGCACCCCGAGGGATGCGGGCCCCAGCTACGTTTTACGCGTCAGCGTCAGGCGGAAACGATGTTCTCGGCCGTCGGGCCCTTCTGGCCCTGCGCGATGTCGAAGGAGACCTTCTGGCCCTCCTGGAGCTCGCGGAAGCCGGAGGCGGCGATGTTCGAGAAGTGGGCGAACACGTCAGGGCCGCCACCGTCCTGCTCGATGAAGCCGAAACCCTTTTCCGCGTTGAACCACTTCACGGTGCCAGCAGCCATGTCATATCTCCTTGGGGCAGTACGCCGGCATCCGTACCGTACGGATGCCGTGTCGCCGCGATGATGCCCTGCCCGGAAAATGACCGGAAATACAAAGCGCTTCCGTACGGCACGCGGCCGACCGGAGGCGCTTGAAGTTTTTGGGTACCAAAACTGCAACTGAGATCGACAGTAGCACGTCGCCGTAGCCTGTGTGCGGCGAATATTTCCCCCTGTGTGTCGCCGACAAAAACCCTCTCCGCGATGGCCGTTAAAATCTCAGGCCGCGAACACAGGTATTCACGCACTCCGTAATGAGGTGTTTCGGAAGAAAGACGGTCGGCAGGTCGGACGGAGGCCGGCTCGGGTACGGAGTCGTCGAGGCGCTGACGAGTCCTGGGCGGGATCGCGCGTGGCCGACGCGGTGCGACTGGGGCGGATCAGCCCTGTGCCTTGATGTGGTCGATGACGGAGGTGAAGGCATCGGTGGGTGAGAAGTCCACGTACTCGCAGTCCTCGAGCGCCACGGGAGCGTGCCCTGGCGGCCAGTAGAACGCCTGGCCCGCCTCGTAGATCTCCTCTCCGTCCTTCGTCACCATCTTCAGCCGCCCTTTGAGCATGTAGCCCCAGTGGGGGCAGGGGCAGAGGTCGTCGGGCATGCCGGTCAGGGCGGTCCGCATGTCGGTGCCCCGGGGAAAACGGACGAAGGCCACGGAAAGGTCGTCGCTGACGGCTTGTGTGCGGAGTTCGACACCTCCGCCCTCGATCGCGACCGGTGTGTCATTCCGTGTCGTCGCTGTCATGGCCATCTCGATTCGTTGGGCGTGTGAGCTTGGCGTGGCCTTCTTCCAGGCTGCCCCCGGCGGCCGGATCGTGCCATGCGGGCCCGGTGACCGCACTCGTGGGCAAGGGCAGGCGTCGCTACAAGCCGGCAGAAGGAACAGATCAGCCGGTCGTACGTGTACGCACTCGCTTCCGCCATGTCCAAAAGGGCCACAGATTCTCTTCCTTGACGCCGCGCGTGGTCGATGACCGTCGCCCGGACCCCGCCGGAGTCGCCGACGGCCCACACCACGCCGGGGTGGACCTGGTCGCGGACGCCTTCGCTCAGCAGGATCTCGGTGCGGTCGGTGCGGTCGGTGCGGTCGGTGCGGTCGGTGCGGTACGGCTTGGTCTCCCTCTTCGTACGGGTATCCCAGCGGCCGGCGTAGTGACGTGGGTCGGATGGGCCGGGCGACGGCGTGGCGGCGGCCGCGGGTCACCACCGGCCCACGCGGAGGGACCGCCTCGAAGGGCAAGGAAGGGGCACGACCGGCTTCCTCGGAGATACGGCGCTTCTTCCGCGTGTCGGCTGCCTGGTGATCAGTCGTCGGGTGGGCTTTCCGCTTCCTGGAGTCTCTCGGCGATGTCATCGGCCCACTCCTGAGCCCACCGGCGCAGCTCGATCGTCTGCTGGTCGTCGAGTCCGTAGGCCGCGAATTCGGTGTCGTCGATCCAGTCCGCGCCGGCGAGCCGGGCCTGAAGGTCGGAGAGGTCGAAGCTGTCACGGGCGTGGCGGCGGCCGAGCTCTTCGAGCTCGATGTGACTCCAGCGGTCCGTCGCCGCTCGGACGTCGATCAGGTCACGCGCCAGGCCCCGGTCCGCCAGCGCGCGAACCTTCGTGCCGACCACGTCCTCCAGGGAAAGCACCAAGCCGTGCCGAGTCCTCACAGGCGGGCGCCAGAGCGCTTCCTTGAGGACGTCGACCTCGCACTCCTCGCCGGTGGAGGTGTCGGTGACGATCAGCCGCGCGAACAGCGGGTCGGTCTCCAGCGCTCGTACCTGCCAGCCGCGTCGTTCCAGCCCGGCCCGCACGGCGGCGGCGATCTTCTCCATCGGTTCCGGGTTCTCGGTGGCGACATCGAGGTCCTTGCTGAGCCGGTCGACCAGGCCATGTGCCTGGACGGCGTAGCCACCCGTGAGCACGAGCGGATAGACATCGCCCACGGCGAGGACATCCGCGAGGAGCCGCCGGTGCAGTTCCGTGAGATTCACGCAGCAGCCTGGGCGTCGGGCGTCAGTTCCTCGAAGGCGTCCTCCCAGACATCGCGGATGTCCCGGCTGATCAGTGTGCGCAGGACGGGCCACATGGCGACGAGCAGTTCCCGGTTCAGGTAATGGACCAGGTCATCGTGCTGCCCCTCGGCCAGCACGATCCGGTAGCAGCTCATCCGCAGTCGGGGCTGGTCCAGGTCGAACCGAGACAGGCCGGACCACGCGAGGTGCAGCGGAAGGTCGACGTGGCCGTGGGCGGGGCCGCCGAGCTCCGAGAGCTTGGCGGGAAGCCGCCTGGCGAATCTGGCGCGGCGGAGCTCGGGAACGCTGGGCGTGGCTGCCATGCCTTGATTATTCCGCAAGAGGCCGAGGCGGCTCCGTGATTCCGTAACAGGCACCACCCGGCTCAGAGCTTCTCCCTGGTCCCAGTGGCGGTTACGCCGCCGTAAGGGCAGGTCAGAGCGCTCATGAGACACCTCCGGCGGGACAACGCAGGGCCCCCTCCGCGTGCCCCGTCCTGCGTAGCTGAAGGGTGTACGACCGGTGAGACTGGCCTGCCGACAAACAAGCCGCAGATCGCGGACCCGGGGCTTTGCTATGGAGCGGATGACGGGAGTCGAACCCGCGCCATAAGCGTGGGAACCACCGCCGCCCGTCTCGATCGTCTCTGGTCTGACCTGCGGAAACGCGCCGTGGTAGGGCGTTCCTCGCCGATCCCGAGACGCCCGTGTCGACCGCCGTTCACCCCTCTGAAGGGCGCGGCTGGGGCACGTTGCCGGCGTCTGGAAGCGATCTACGGCGACACCGGCACCGACGGGCCGACCACGGCCCCCATCAGGGTCGGCCTGCCCACACGCCACCGTCAGGTGTTCGTTCGCCTGCACGCTGCGACGCTGCGACGGTGGGACCGGGCCGGCCAGCCCGCCGCTGGCCTTCCCGTCCGACCGGGGAGGTGCCCCTCGCGTCGCCTCTTCCTGACCGTGATCATCGGCGCGATCGCGGACGGCATCGTGCTGGTCGAGGCCGACCTCATCCATGCCGCCCTGCGCATGCGCCCGCTCACCGCCGCCTCGGCGGGTGACGGATCAGAGTCCGCCGTCGCACCCGCACGGAGCTGGTCGGCGCACGCCGTGGACGGAGACGGCTACGCCTCGTGGTCCGAGGCCGAAGCCATCGTCACGAGGGGGGCTAGCCTGCCTCGCGTCGAGCCGCACGCGTGCCAGAGGCGGACGCTTGCGCGTCCTCGTCGAGCGGGAAGGTTTCGATCTCCCCGAAGTCGGGCGCCTGGAAGGGGTTCGTGGTGGGATGCGGTGATGTCGCGGCGGCACCGGGGGGCGCCCCCTCCGGAGCGGAGAACGGCGAGGTCAGGTCGATGAGAGGGTCCTCTTCATTGCGGGGCCATGAACGGATCCGGTGTGTCGTGACCGGGCACGGCGGTCCTACAGCTTGCTCATCTTGGCGTACGGACTCAAGATCCGCTCCTGCGTCGAGCCGAAATCCACGACCGCCGCGATCCCGTCCTCGATGGCGATGACCCGGCCGAGGCCGTGCACGTCGTGTGTGACCTGGTCGCCTACGGCGAAGTGCTTAGGAGGCAGCGTGACCGGGGCTTTGAAGGGACTGGTGGGCAGAATGCGCTTCGGAGCACTTGGCTTTGTCATTGCTGCCAGTATGCGCCCACACGTATCCGCTGCGGCCGTCGGCGTCCGCAGCGCGCGGTGGCCGAGAAGGGTCGCGCCGAAAGCAACAGCCCCAGGTCGCTGACCTGGGGCTGTTGCCGTGGAGCGGATGACGGGAATCGAACCCGCGCTACAAGCTTGGGAGTCACCCGCTACTTGACCTTGCGTATGGCGTCTGTCCTGCAGGAACGTGCGCGGATGGCCTCGTCCTGGATGCTTCGCAGGGCCGCTTGCCGACCGCTGTTTACCGCCCCTACTGGCACGTTGTGGCACGGCGTCCCGTCGGGGGCGGGGAGGCGCCCCTCCCTCAGCCCGGTCGGGGCCGCAGGCCGTGGTGCCTGCGGCCCCGCTCGGGCGTCGGTGTCAGGAGGGGTCGCCGTACTGGAGGCCGCGTCCGTTGGTGCCGATGTAGACGCGTCCGTAGGTGTCGGGGTCGCCGGTGACGACGCCGCTGCCGCTGATGTTGCCCCACTGGTGGGCGTCGTCGTTGACGCGGAGCCAGGTGGCGCCCTTGTCGGTGGAGCGGAAGACGCCGGTGACGTCCTTGACGGTGCCGATCAGGTACAGGGCCTGGTAGGAGGCGCCTGGCGCGGCCTTGCCGAAGCCGAGGGCGGAGGCGGACTGCACGGTGCTGAGCGCGGTGAAGGTGCGGCCGCCGTCGGTGGAGTGCAGCAGCCCCTTGTCATGACCGGCGATCCACAGGTCCCCGGCGATGCCGGGGACGGCCGTGAGCCGGCCGGTGGGCAGGCCGGTGGCGCGGGCGGTGAAGGTCGCGCCGCCGTCGGTGCTGGCGTGGAGCGTGCCGCCGGACAGTGAGTAGAAGGTCCTGGCCGAGGAGCGGTCGGCGACGACCACGGCGCCGGTGCCCAGGCCGCCGACCCTCGACCAGCTCGCCCCCTTGTCGGTCGAGCGGTACGGGGCCTGCCCCTCCTCTGTCCAGACGATGGCGGAGCCGTCCGCGGAGAGCGCGACCTGGCCGCTGTCGGCGCTGCCCACCGGCTCCGACGTGAAGCCGTTCCAGTTGCTGCCGCCGTCGGTGGAGTAGGCGCCGTCCTGCTCGCCGCCACGGCCGACGCGGACCATCACCGACGGGTTGGACTGGGCGAAGTCGATGTCGGTGCTGGTGATCATCATCGGGTTCTTCAGCCGCCCGGCGGGCACCCTGGTCAGGGCGCTGGAGGAGCCGTAGTGGAAACCGCCGAGGTCACCCATGGAGGAGATGACGGTGGCGCCGCCGGGCGGCGCCACCGCGTCGAGGACCGCGGTCTCCTCAAGCCCTCGGGCCCCCACGGTCCAGTGGCTGGTGCCGCCGCCGTCGGTGGCGCCGGCGTCCTTGCTGCGCCAGATGCCGCTGCCGGTGCCGTACAGCACGTGTCCGGAGTCGAAGGGATCGATGGCGAGGGCGGTCATCCAGTGCCCGGTGCCGGTACCGACGTAAGGAGCGGCGGAGGCGTCCCGCACCGACTTGTCGGCCAGGGCCTTCCAGGACGTGCCGCCGTCGGTGGTCCGGTAGATCTCGTCCTCGGGCCACCAGCGGTCGAGGGTGGTGACCATCACCGTGGACGGCCTCTGCGGGTCGACGGCCAGGCCGGAGAACCCGTAACTGCCCTGGGACGGCGAGACGTTCTTCCACGTCCCGCCGGCCGGCGTGTACTTCCACACCGAGCCCGCGGTCGCGCCGTTGGGTCCGACGACGTTCGTGTACGTCAGGTACAGCGAGCCGTCACCGGAGAGCACGCCGTGCTGCGGCATCTGGCCGGTGGGCTGACCGGAGACGGCCTGCCAGCTGCTGCCGCCGTCGGTGGAGCGGTAGAGGGAGCGGGACTTGTCGGCGACGCCGACGTAGACCGTCCTGCTGCCGGCCGGGCCGTACGTCACGAAGGAGATGCCCGCGCCGCTGCTCGCCCCGTCCTTGACGGGGAACGAGGGGAGCTGGCTCCAGGTCACCCCGTGGTCGGTGCTGCGCCACAGGCCGTTCTTGCGGGTGCCGAGGAGCAGGGTGCCGTTGTTCGCGGGGTCGATCACCAGCCGTTCGCCCGCCCCGCGGCCGTCCTCGTTGGCGCCCAGTTTGAAGGGCAGATCTGTGCGCTGGAAGGTCCGCCCACGGTCCGTGGAGCGCAGGATCGAGCCGTTACCCGCCCAGCTGTTGGTGTAGGTGCCCGCCGCGAGGTAGAGCCGGTCGGGGGCGACGGCGTCGGTGGCGATCGAATCGATGCCCAGCAGGTTCCAGTCCTTCTCACCGACCCAGTCGGTCAGAGGGATCCACTGCTCGGCCGCGACGTCCCAGCGGTAGGCGCCGCCCATGTCGGTGCGCGCGTACAGCAGGCCCTTCGCACGCGGGTTGAACACCAGGCCGGTGACGTAACCGCCGCCCACCACCTGGGCGTTGTTCCACACATACGGTCCGGTCCCGGCCGCCTGGGACTCGGCCGTCTTCACCAGCTTCCACTGCTGGTTGGTGCTGCCCTTGCCGGGATACTGGATGACCGCCGCGCCCTCGGCCGTGGAGCCTCCGGAGACGTCCAGGACCTGGCCGCTCCTGCGGGAGGCGAAGGTGACGGTGTCGGAACCGCTCACCTCGTCGATCCGCCACTCCTGGGAGGTGGAGGAGCTGTCGGTCTGCTGCTCGGCGGCGGCCGCCTGGGCGGACGAACCGCCCGCTATGCCCAGCACTTTGCCGCTGTTGCGGTTCACCAGCTCGTAGTAGCCGTCCCCGGCGGGTCGCAGCTTCCACTGCTGGTTGGCGGTGTTCTGGTCGGTCCACTGCTGGACGCGGGTGCCGTCGGCCGTGGAGAAGGCGTTGACGTCCAGCGCCTTGCCGCTGCGTACGGAGACCAGCCGGTAGTAGGCATTGCCGTCGACCGTCGCGGCCTGCGAGTCGTCCTGCACGAACAGGAGATACGGCACGACGAGAGCGGGCGCTCCGAGCAGCAGTCCTGTCGCGGTCCAGCGACGGCGGTGACGCCCGCGGCGCCCACCGTTCGTGGGGTTCTTCATGGGGGGTTGTCTCTCCTTGCGTATCACCGTGGAGCGGGCAGTCAGCGCTGCAGGGTGAGGACACCCGGCCGGTACGGCAGTCGGTCGTAGGGGCCGCCCGCGGTGGGGGACTTGCCCTGGTAGAGGAACCGCAGGTTGCAGGGGTCGATCGTCATGGTCTGGTCGGGATTGTCACGGACCAGGTCGCCGTGACTGATGTCGTTGGTCCAGGCGGCACCGCTGTTCGCCTTGCCGGCGAAGGGGTTGTTCTCGGTGGCGGCCTGCGGGGTCCACGAGCCGTTCGGACTGGAGGCTGTGAACGAGCGGAAGTAGCGCCCGTTCGCGCCCTTCGCCTCGACGATCATGAGGTACTGCTGTCGGCCCTGGACCTTGTAGACCTGGGGGGCCTCGAACAGGTTGGCCTCCGTGTCGCTCATGACCGTCGTGTACGCCGAGCCGAAGCTGCCCGGGAAGTTTCCGATCGGCATGCTCGCCCGGTAGATCTTGCCGTTGTCACCGGCGAAGAACAGGTACATGTTGCGGTCGTCGGCGATCAAGGTCTGGTCGATCGGGCCGGTGGGGGAGTCGGTGCGGGGGATGGTGCCGGTGAACAGCGGCTGCGGCGCGGACCAGCCGTCGGGGTCGGTGGGGTCGCTCGACGTGCGGTAGATGAAGGGCCACTGGCCCCACTGGTAGGCGAGGACCCAGATCTTCTTGGGCGCGAAGTAGAACAGCGTGGGCGCGACCGCGGGCTGGCTCATCGCCCTCTGTCCGGCGGACGCCATGTCCGACCAGTCGGCGAAGGGACTGAACGTCATCGAGCCGTACTTCGATCCGTTGAAGTTCGACCCGTAGACCAGGTGCTTGCCGTCGTGCACCACGTTGGTGAAGTCCTTCAGCGAGGCCCACCCGTTCGCAGGCTGCGCCAGGGCACCCGTCGAGTTCCACTTGTACGCCGACGGAAGCGCGCACGTACCGCCGCCCGATCCGGACGGGGCGGTCCACTTCTGGTTGCCGACACCCCCACAGGCGTGCAGCTGGATCTTGGTGCCGTTGGCGGTGGCCGCGCCGACGGCGTCCAGGCACAGCCCGGACTGGACGCCGGTGATCGTGCCGTTGGTGTGGATGTTCCACTGCTGGTTGGTGCCGCCGTTGCAGTCCCAGATGACCACCGCGGTGCCGTTGGTGGTGCCCTTGCTCTTGGCGTCCAGACACTTGTCGCCCTGGATCTTCAGCTGCTTGCCGGCGGTGTGGGTCCAGCGCTGGTTGCCCTGGCCGCTACAGTCCCACAGCTGCGCCTGGGAGCCGTTGGCGGTGGTGGAGGCGGGGATGTCGACACAGCGGCCGGAGGCCACGCCCTTGATCTCGCCGGTGCTCGCGGCCGGCGTGCTGGGGCCCGGGGCCGGGGTGGTGCCCGAGCCGGAGTTGAGGGCGTCCATGACGGCGTGATACGCGGGCTTGGGCTTTCCGTTGCCGTCGAAGAGGAGCGCGTTCTCGCCAGGCCGCCAGGAGTCGCTGTCCCGCACGCCCCACACCGTGATGCCGGTGCAGCGGGACACGGACAGGCAGGCCTTGACCGCGGTGGCGTAGTGGGTGGGCGACGCCTGGGCGATGTCCAGCTCGGTGATCTGGACATCGACGCCCAGGGCGGCGAAGTTGGCGAGGGTGGTCCTGAAGCTCGCCGGCGGACCGCTCGCGCCGAAGTGGCTCTGGAAACCGACGCAGTCGATGGGCGCGTTGCGGGACTTGAGGTCCTTGACCAGCCGGTAGGTGGCCTGGGTCTTGGCGTCCGACCAGTTCTCGATGTTGTAGTCGTTGTAGCAGAGCTTGGCCGCGGGGTCGGCCGTGCGGGCGGTGCGGAACGCCTCCTCGATGAATCCGTTGCCCAGGACCTTCTGGAACACCGAGTCGCGGAGCGTACCGCTGGGGCCGTCGTTGAACGCCTCGTTGACCACGTCCCAGGCGTAGATCTTGCCCTTGTAGCGGGACATCGTGGTGGTGATGTGCTGGTTCATGACGCTGCGCAGCGTGTTCGCGTCGCCGATCGATTTCACCCAGGACGGGAGCTGCGAGTGCCAGACCGTGGTGTGGCCGCGCATGCGCTGGCCGTTGGCCTTCGCACGGTCGACGATCCGGTCGGCGGGGCCGAAGCTGAAGTTGCCGCGGGACGGCTCGATGGCGTCCCACTTCATCTCGTTCTCCGGGGTGATCATGTTGAACTCCCGGTCGGCGATCGCGGTGTACGCCGAGTCGCCGAGCCTGCCGGCGGCCACAGCGGTACCGAAGTACCTGCCCGAGGGGGCCGCCTGCGTACCCAGGTTCGCGGCTCCGGCGGAGCTGGGGAGGAGCGTCACGACACCGGCCACCACCGCGGCGGCCGACAGTCCTATCACCACTGTTCGGCGACGCCGGCTGAGCCGGTGCAGGCCCTTCATGATTCTCCTCGGGGGTCGCGGGTCACCCTGGGTGCCGTGATCGTGGGGGCGTGTCGCGTCATGGGAGGGGCTTTCTTCCGGGGATACGTCAATGGGGATATCGGGGAGCCCGCCACGCCTGCCCGTCTTGGTGAGCGGCGGGAAGAGCGCCCCATGCAAGGGAGGCCTCCGCACTCGCGGTCTCGTAACGGAAAAGTCGCGCCGTCCGGACGATTGCTCAGTGATGCATCTCGCGGGCAGAAAGCGTTATGCGAAGCCCCGCGGTCTGGTCGTCGCTGTGGAAAGGGCGTGCCGCCCTGATCACCACTGAGGGTTTTCGGAAGGGCGGCAGACGTCGATGAATACGGACCGAAGCCGGATCACGTACTCAAGGAGCGGTTCTCAGGCCCAGGGCCTGCGCAGGATGAAAGAAGCCTGGCCGGCGAAGGCCCGAGTGCCGTCGGACCCGTCGAGCCAGACGCCACCGTCGCGGTGGCGGATGACCGATCCCGGATAGTTGTGCGCGTGCAGGGTCACCGACCCGGCGACCGCCCCTGGGCGCGGACAGAAGGTGGCGTCTTCACGAAACAGTTCGCTGCCGTCGTCGCCGCTCAGCCGCAGCCGCAGGTCACGATGGCGCAGATACCGGCCGTCGGCGGCGCGGAAGGTGACGCACCGTGTGTCGGCCAGCCCCCCGACGACCGTGAAGGTGACCCGCTGGCGTTTCCGCGCGCTGCTGGACGCGGAGACTCGGCCGAGCGTCGCGAAGTCGCCGGCGTACGTGAGGTACAGGGCGGGCTGGTCCACAGACTCCAGCGACTGTGCGCCCAGCGGAACAGTGCCCGCGACGGCGGACGGACTCACCGGTGACGGCTCGGCTGACGTGGCGGTGCGCGACGGGACCGGCATGGGACTGCCGAACGTGGGACTGCCGACTGTGGGACTGGCGACTGTGGGAGTGGCGATGACCCCGGGCTCCCGATGCGCCGGTTCGGGCCAGGTCGCGTAGGTGGCGGTCCCGGCGACGAGTACCGCGCCGGTGGCGAGGCTCACCAGTTGGTGAGCGGTCACCGCGTGGAGTTTGCCGATCAGCGCGCTGTGGAGACCGCCTCCCGCCGTCGCCGTGCCGACGGCGGCGTGTGCGGTGGCCAGCCCGGTGGCGCCCGCGGTCGTAGCCGACAGCATGCCCTTGGCGGCCAGCGCGGCGACGAGTCCGGCCGGGACGGTCAGCGGCGCGAGGCTGAGGAGCAGTAGTTCGGCCGGAACCCGTTCTGTCGTCTGCGCCGTGCACACCGGGCAGCTGCGGGTGTGCCGCGCGATCCGCTTGCGCCACACCGATGCGGGGAGACCGTCCCAGCCGACGACGGTCTCGTCCAACTGCGGACAGCGCGGGTCGGCCTCCAGCGCGGAGACGATCGTCCGGCTCAGTTCCAGCTGCTCGCGCATGCGTTGCAGGCGTACTCCGACGTGGGCGACAGTGAGCCCCGTCGCGGCGGCGATGTCATCACGACTCAGCGAGCCGGCGCGTTCCTGCCACCACAGCGACAGCAGCATCTGTTGGTCCGGGTCGAGCCACCGGCCGGCTTCGACAGCCTGACGGCGCTCGTCCGACAGATGCAGACGCAGGATCGTGACGTCCTCGGGTTCGGCACCGGCGTCCGGTATCTGGCGTGCCTCGTCGATGACCGTGGTTCGGCCGGCGAAGGTGCGTTGCCGGTGCCAGTGGGTGTTGATCTGGCGGAGCGTGATCGACACCAGCCAGGACCGGAAGCTCTCCGGGGCACGCAGGGCAGGGAGATCGCGCACCACGCGCAGCAGGGTCTCCTGGACGACGTCGTCGACGTCGGCGTGTCCGCTCAGCGCTCGCCCGACGATGTTGTAGACCAACGGCAGGTACGCGGCGATCAGCTCCTCGCGCGCCCGATCGTCACCGGCCTGTGCCGCGACGACCAGCCCCGCGTGGTCCGCATCCATGAGCCCCATTCCCACCTCCCGCAGGGGAGCGATCTTCCCTCAGGGAAGCGATCCGCCGTGTACGGCGCCTCACCTTAGCGTCGGCGAGGTAGGCGGCCAACGTCTGTGCCTCGGGCCAACGGACCGGCACGTGCCGACTCCGAGGGCCTGGTACGCGGGTGCGTTCGGGTTTGCCCGCCCGCGCACACGCCGTCGTGGAGGACCGGGTGAGGGTCGACGAGATGAAGCCTCCTCGTGCGAGATCACGTCGTGAGTGCCGGGCCGTGATGGAGGAGTGCCCGTCTTCCGCGTCCCGCGTCGGCCGTGGCCTCCTGCGCTAGCGGTCGCAGGTCCCCATGGACATCACCTGGCGGTTACACATGCGTTTCCCTCGCCCGATGAGCCGACAACTCGTCTGCTTCACAGCGTGATTGGCGTTCTCTCTGTCGATTGTGGCGTGGGTCACGCGGTAGGAGAGTGGCCGCCTTCCCACCGGCTCTCCTGCCGCCAGCGTTGAGAGGACGTCC
>NZ_CP195433.1:0-211279 GCF_051305195.1 Streptomyces sp. Qhu_M48
ATGGCTACCACCGTGGAATCCTTCTCGGAAATCGAAGACAAGTTCTTCTCCTACATCCAGGACATCGTCTACTGCACGATGATCACAGTGGACAAGAAGTCCCGGCCCCGGGCCCGTGTCCTGCTCCCCATCTGGGAAGTGGTCGACGGAAAGCCGGTCGGCTGGCTCGCCGCCTACAAGACGCCCGTCAAGGTGGCTCATCTGGCCAACAACCCGCACACCACGTACTCGTACTGGAACCCCCGGCAGAACGCGGTGTTCGTGGACAGCGTCTCCACGTGGGCCGAGGACCAGGAGACCCGGCAGTACGCCTGGGACCTCTACCGCAAGGGAAGCCCGGCGGGCGTCGGGTACAACCCGCTCAACTTCTGGCGGGGCGGCCCCGAGGATCCCAAGTACCACGTCCTGCGCATCGACCCGTGGCGGGTGCAGGTGCTGCGCGGCTCGGACCTCAGCAGCCGCATCTGGACCGACGAGAGCCGCCGCTGACCTGGGCGCGGACCCGTCGCACGACTCCCGGCGCGGGCAGATGATTCGGCCTCTGCCCGCGCCGGGCCCCTACCCGGCCGAGAAAAGCTTCAAGATTCCCAGATATCGGTAACCGGGCGCTCATCAATTGACAGTCCCGGTAATGAGCGAGATATGAGCGAATTCCGGAAGCAGTCGAATGAACCGGCAGTACAGTCGGCGGACCGGATGAATTCACGGCAGAGGAGGCAGGATGGCCACCGTCGACATCGACGCCGGCACCGTACTGAAAGCCGTTCGGGAGGGCGTGCAGGCCCTCCGTGAGAACGGCCGCGCGACCGAGGAGCGCGGCTGGCTCACGCAGGAGAACATCGAGTTGCTCGACCAGGCCGGGGTCTTCCGGTCCGCGGTTCCCCTGCGTTTCGGCGGGCTCGACCTGCCGCTCGCCGACCAGTTCGCGCTCGTCGCCGAGATCGCCCGGGGCTGCGGCTCCACGGGCTGGGTGGCCAACGCCTGGATCTCCAGCGCCTGGATCATCTCCCAGTACCCCGACCGCGCCCAGGAGGAGATCTACGGCACCAGCGGCGGCTCCCTGAAGGTCTCCGGTGGCTTCACGCCGACCGGCCGGGCGACCCGCACCGACGACGGCTTCGTCCTGAACGGGAGCTGGCGCTTCAACACCGGCATCCGCGGAGCCGACTGGAACATCCTCGCCGCCCTCGTCGAGCGCTCCGACGACGTGCACGAGGAGGTCTACGCGGTGGTCCGCGCCGACGAGATGACCCTCGCCGACGACTGGGACGTCTCCTCCGCCTCGGGCACCGGCAGTGTCACCTCGTCCGTCAAGGACCTCTTCGTCCCGGCGTACCGCGTCGTGGACGGCTTCGAGGTTCTGGAGGGTCAGGTCGGCGACCGGGCCCACACCGAGGGCAGCGGCCGGGAGTACGGCCTCACGGCGTACGTGATGGCCCTGTCGGCGGCGGCGTACCTGGGCATGGCCCGCGCCGGCCTGGAGCTGTTCCTGGACCGGCTGCCGGGCAAGGGCATCGCCTACACCCACTGGGAGGAGCAGCGGGCCCACCCGCACATCCAGTTCCAGGTCGCGGCCGCCGCGAACAAGATCTCCGCGGCGCAGGCGCTGGCCGACAGCTGGACCCTGCGCATGCAGGCCGCCGCCGACGCGGGTGAGCGGATGTCCATGAACGACCGGGTGGAGATCCGCAGCCAGATCACCTACGCGGTCCTGCTGGCCAAGGAGGCCGTGGACACCCTGCACTCGGTCAGCGGCGCTTCGGTGATCCAGCGCTCCCAGCCGTTCCAGCGGGTCCACCGGGACATCCAGGGGCTCGCGCTGCACGGCCTGATGGCGCCTCTGGGCGGCTTCGAGGCGTACGGCAGGGTCCTCGTCGGGCTCGACCCGGACACCGAGTTCTTCTAGACCCCGCAAGCCCCTCGGAGGCCGTGCACGGCGACACCCCCGCCGTGCGCGGCCCTCGTCCGTGTCCGGGCACCCCGGCAGCTACTCAGCGGAAGCGCAGCTACTCGGAGAGCAGCGACCGAGGAATCTTGAGTCGCTGTCGGTCGCTTTTGAAGAAGTCCAGGTCGGAGGGGTTAAAACCATCAAAACAGCGACTGAAGCGACTCAAGGCTCGTATCTATGACACGCACACGCGCACGCGAATGTCTTCATAAACTCCGATCTTGAGTCGCTACGGTCGCTGACGGGGCGGCCTCAACCGCTCTGACCTGGACTTCTGTGGGAGCGACCGAGCAGCGACCGAACCCCTCCAGAGTCGCTGGGAGGCCGTTTTCCTCAGTCGCTGGAGCCGTTCCGGACGTGCGTGTGCCCAGCGACCGAAGAAGTTCGGTCGCTGGGCAGGGGGTTTCGGTCGCTGACAGCGACTCAGGCGCGGCTCGCAGCGACCCGACGCAGCGACTCAGGCCTCGGGCAGCGTGATGCCCAGCTCGCGCATCGCCGCCGACTCCGGACCGCCCTCGGAGCGCTGGGTCTTGTATCCCTTGATCCGCGGAGCCACGGTGCGCGGGTCGATGGCCTCGGAGGGCGCGCCGGACGCGTAGAGCCCCGTGGGCTGTCCGTCCCGGTCGTGGGGGAGCAGCCAGAAGACCCGGCGTACGAACGTCCCAGAGGCGCGGGAGGAGCGGGCGTCCGCCCCCAGGATCGCGTAGCCGACCATGCGGCCGGCCCGGTGGTAGGCGGGCTTCCCCCGCCGCGTCGGGAGCCGGTCGAGGGTCTGGCGTACGTAGTCGAGAGGAGCGATGTCTTCCAGCCACACGAGTTCTGTCTCGGAGCTGAGCTGCTCGGGATCGATGAGCGCGCTCATACCGTCTCGCCCCCTTCGGTGTTGAGTCCGATGCCCGGGTAGAACTTCCGCTGATTCGACAAGATCATCTGCTTGGGGGTGCTGATACCGATGGTTTCACGTACACGGGCCGCGAAGGACCTGGAGGAGACGGGATTGGCTCCTTCCATCTGGCACCAGCCCGTGTAGCTGTTGTACAGCTGCCGCTGCTCGGCGCGCATCGCGGGGTGCAGTGTGCAGCACTCGCCGAGGAAGCGCCCGGTGTGGTCCTCGGTCTCGGCGTAGGCGGTCGTGGCGGTGCGGACCTGGTCCGGTCCCGTCAGGTCGCGGGGTCCGTCGAGGTAGCGGCCGGCCCCCGCGATCAGCCAGTGCAGGATGCCCGGTCCCTCCTCGGTGACCAGGACGTCGGCGAGGTTGTCGATCTGACGGTCCGTGGCGACGACCCGCTCGAACGGGATCAGCGTCATACGGCGCCAGAAGGCGTATCCGCCGGTCCCGACCTCGGGGCGGTGGTTGCCGAGCAGCCAGAGCTTGTGCGTCGGGTCGAAGCTGAAGAAGTCCTGCCGCATCCGGCGGGCCTTGATCCGGTCGCCGCCTGTGAGCAGCTTCACCCGGGCCTCGTCGAAGCGGTCACCCGGCTTGAGCTCGGAGCACACGATGATGCGGCGGCCGTGGAGCTCCGCCAGGTCCGTGGGGTGCCCCTCGAAGGGGCGTGCCATCAGGAACCCGGGGGGAGCGGCGTCGGCGTAGTCCCCGAGGAGCTTGACCATCACGTCCAGCAGGACGCTCTTGCCGTTCTTCCCCTGCCCGTACAGAAACGGCATGATCTGTGCGCCGACATCCCCCGTGATCGAGTATCCGAGGAGCTCGTGGAGGAAGTCGATCAGCTTCTGGCCGTCCTCGTCCTCGCCGAACGTGTCGGTGAGGAACCGGTTCCACCGGGGCGTGGACATCGCGCGGGCGGAGACGCTCGTCGCCCGCGAGTGGAAGTGCTTGTCCGGATCGGGGGCGGACAGCTGGCCGGTGGTCAGGTCGACCACCCCGTTGGGCGTGCACAGGGCGTACGGGTCCGCGTCGAGCCGGGCGGCGTTGAGCACCATGCCGGGTGCGGCCCTCGCCTGGAGCAGCATGGCCTTCATGCCGGAGGTGGACAGCGCGCGGCGCTTGTGGCGGCGGAGGTCCGCCGTGGTGTGCCGGCCGATCGGGTCGCTCTCGGCGAGGGTCTCGGCCATCTCCCCGGCGGCCCACACGACGGTGTCGTCCTCGTCCAGGGCCCAGCGGTACCCCGACCAGCGGTACCAGCCGATGCCGGGAACGTGCCGGAAGTCCCGTCCGTACAGGGCCACGAACAGTTTCGCGTTGCCGCGGTCGCTGAGGCTGTCGGGGAGCAGACCGTGCTCGGTCGCGTGAGGCGTCACGTCGCTGGACGGCGCCTGCGCGGGCACGGCCGGCTGCGGGGTCGAGAGCAGGATCTGCCGGGCCACCTCCGCCGGATCGAACAGTCCGTCGTGGGACTCGGGTACGCGGGTCACGAGAAGTCTCCCGGCGTGAGGGGACGCTGTCGGCCGGCGCTCAGCCCGCTGCGGATGAGCTGCAGTGCCCGCCGTTCCTGCGTGGGGCGGGCGTGGAGCGCGGCGGCCAGCAGCGCGGACTCGGCTTCGGACTCGGTCAGGTGACCGGCGCTCACCAGCCCGCCCGCGGTGTAGGCGGCTCGGTTGAGTTTGTCGCTGAAGGCGGCCCCCTCGGGGACGGAGGCGCAGGCGGACACCGCGGCCAGGACCGTGGCCAGGGTGCGTCCGACGACGGCCCTGCCACCGCCCGCGGCGATGACGGCGGCGCGGGCGCGCTGCGGGACGGGGGATCCGGCGCGTTGCGGAGGCAGGGCGGGCAGATGACCCGTCCGGGCCAGTTCCAGGGCGAGCCAGGCCGGCAGCGGCGCGGGGTGCCGGACGCTCCCGACCGCCGTGTAGGACCCGGCGTCGGTGACGGTGCCCGGCGCGATGATGTAACCGCCGTGGGCCCGTACGTCGACCTGCCAGGCCAGTGCGCGGGAGGGGCTCGATCCGGCCGAGCACTGCCATGCCTGCCCGGGTTCCGCCGTGTACCAGATGTGCATGCCTCCGGAGGGGGTGCGGACGCGCAGGGTGGCGGAGTCCTCGGCCGGATCGGGCTGGCCCCGCAGCGCGGCCAGCAGGGCGAGGCTGTGGAAGCCGTGGCGCAGCCCGTTCAGCGAGACGGCCGGGGGGATGGGGATTCCGGGCAACAGCCGTTCCCGCTGCGGCGGCAGGGCGTCGTGGGCGTCCACGTCGATGACGACGAGACCGGCGCTGCCGCAGGCCACGCCCACCCCGAAGCCGGGCTGCTGCCCCCACCAGGCCCGGATCCGGGCGATGTCGGTCGTGGCCGCGTGGAAGCCGTGGCACCAGCGTCCGGACGGGATGCAGGGACAGTCCTGAGGTCGGTGGGTACGGACCTGACACTCCCTGCAGTTGGCGCTGGGTGTCTTGCGGCGGGGCGCGAGAGGATGCACGGGCCACCCCTGCCGGGAGCACCACAGGGCGATGTCCAGAGGCGTCCCAGGGCGGCGGCCGGCGTGTTCGGTCTCGCTGCGACACGGTGAGTCGCTGGGCGATTTCCCCAGGTCAGGGAGCATGAGGTGTTCCTCTCAGCGACCGAAGCGACTCAAAGTCGGAATATGCTCCGAGTAGGTTAGCGGAGGCTGCGACCAAATCCCGTGAGCCCCTGTGTGAACAACGATCGCAAGGAGCCGGGTGGTACCCGGTGGGGGAAGACCGGGTCCACCCGGCAGCCTCGGCGGTCCCGACGGCGCCGGCGGGCGTTCCGCACGAACGGCGGCCGGGCGTCAGGACGTCAGTGGGGCCGACAGGGCCGATGAGGGGCGAACGGATCGTCAGCGGTCACGGGCCGTCGCCTTCCCCAGGGGAGACAGGTCGGGACGCTTGGGCCGCATGCCGTCGCCCGCCGACTGGCCGCGCACGTGCCGTGCCAGCCAGGGCAGGAAGTGCGCGCGGAACCACAGCAGATCCTGGAGCTGCTCGGCCGGCCACGGGCGGTGCTCCGGTGCCCGCGCGCCGGAGGGCTCCGGTTGCGGGGGAAGACCGAGCACGTCGGCCGCCCGCCGGGCGACCTGCTCGTGCCCCTCGGACGACAGGTGCAGCCGGTCCTCGCTCCAGGCCCCCGGATGCTGGATCGCCCGCAGCGACCACAGATCGACCACCGCGCAGCCGTGCCGGTCGGCGATGGCGCGGATGTGGGCCGTGTAGACGGCGATCTTCCCGCGCAGCCTGCGCAGGACCGGCGTGTCGCGGGGGTCGAAGCCGGTGAAGACCAGGACCGTACGGGCCGCACCGGTCAGCTCGGCGACCGCGGCGTCGAAGCGCGCGGCGATGTCGTCGGGCGAACTGCCGGGGTGCAGGATGTCGTTGCCGCCCGCGCACAGACTCACCAGGTCCGGTGCGAACTCCCGCACCCTCGGCACCTGCTCCTCGACTATCTCGTCGAGGAGCCTGCCCCGGACGGCGAGGTTGGCGTAACGGAACTCCGGGGTGGGGGAGTGCCGGGCCAGCCGGGTGGCGAGCCGGTCGGCCCAGCCGACGGGCTCGCCACCGGGGGTCTCGTCGCCGACGCCTTCGGTGAAGCTGTCGCCGAGCGCGGCGTACGAGCTGATGCCGAGGGCGGTGTACGCCCCGTCGCCGGGCGTCGGGTACGCACCGATGCCCGGCGACGGGTACGGGCCGACGGCGGGCGGAGGGTATGCGCCGACGGCGTTCCGGGCGGACGGGGGGCGGGTCGCTTCCGGCATGTCCTGTCCCCCGCCTCTCGGTTCCGGCCGGTGCCTCGGAGGCCCCGGAGCGTCACGGTGAGGCGGCACGGGGCAGGGGCAGTCAGGGCATGAAGGACCTGCCCCCGCGCCGTCTCGTGGCCCTAGCTTCGCGCTTGGCCCGGAGTCCGGCCAAAGGTGGAACGGCGAGAGTGTCAGTTTTCCGCACGGTCGGTCTGTTTTGGCTCGGAAGCACTGGTCGTCCCTGCCCCGGCCGGTCAGGGCCGCAGCACGACCTTCCCCGTCGTACGCCGCTCCAGCAGGTCGGTGTGGGCCCTGCCGGCCTCGACGAGCGGGTACTCGGCGCCCGTCACCGGACGCAGCCGTCCCCCGAGCGTGAGCGCGACGAGCTCCTCCAACGGCTCGCGCAGGCCCCCCGGCCGCGCCAGGGTGGGCCGCAGCCAGAAGCCCACGACGGCCGCGTTGAGCCTGCTGAGCCTTGCCGGGTCGAGCGCGGCGAACGCCGTACGGGACGCGTTGCCGTACGTGACGAGCCGGCCGAAGTCGGCGAGGGAGCCCAGCGCCCGGTCGAACAGCTCGCCCCCGGCGGCGTCCAGGATCACGTCCGCACGCGCCGCCAGCGGATACCGGGCCACCTCGTCGGCCCCCAGCTCCACGGCGAGCTTCTCCTTCTCCGGCGTCGACGCCTGCGCCAGGACGCGACCCGCCCCGAACTCCCGCGCCAACTGCACCGCGAGGCTGCCCACACCGCCCGCCGCGGAGTGCACGACGACGCTCTCACCGGGCCGCAGCCGGGCCGCGGAGCGCAACAGGTGCCAGGCGGTGAGTCCCTGCGTCAGCAGGGCCAGCGCCCGGGGAGCGTCCAGCTCCGCCGGGATCTCGACCAGCGCGGACTCCCGGGCGACCACGCGTTCCGCGTAGCCGTGGGCGACCTTGGCGAGGACCCTGCGGCCGTCCTCGGTCCGGCCGACGACCTCGCCGCCGGGGACGTGGGGCAGCAGGTCGGGGGAGAGGTAGGACCCGTCCACCTGGAACGTGTCGGCGAAGTTGACGCCGGCCGCCTCCACGGTGACGAGGGTCTCGCCGGGCCCGGGGACCGGGACGGGAACATCGACGGGCGTGAGGACTTCGGGACCGCCGAAACGGTCGAACCGTATCGCGAGCATGATCCGGCACGTTACCCGGCGGCCCGCCCCCGTGGACGCCGTCCGCCCGAACCCCGTCACGGCGTACGCCGGTCACACGTGGGACTCAAGAGCGACTCGCCACCCTGGAGCCCGACGGCACAAGGGACGAGGGGCGGAGATGACGCAGCAGCTCACCGAGGAACGGCCGGTACCGGAGGGCCCCGGGCAGGGCGACGGCGACCCCGTCCCGGCCTGGTTCGCGAGCGCCGTGTTCGGAGACCTGCCGCGCTCCGACCAGCGGCGCTGCGCCACCGCGTACCTCCGGGCCCTGCTCACCTCGCCCGGCCGCAAGACCGTCCGCGCGATGACGAACTCCACCACGGACCTCCAGGCCCTCCAGCAGTTCGTCAACCAGAGCCCCTGGGACTGGCGGCCCGCCCGCCGGGCGCTCGGCCGCCTCGCGGCCGAGCGGATGAACCTGCGGGCCACCGTCCTCGAACTCGCCCTCGTGCCCAAGTACGGCGAGCAGATCGTGGGCGTCCACCGGCGGCCCACCCCCACCGGCGGCTCCGTCAACTGTCAGGTCTCGCTCGGCATGTTCCTCACCGAACGGGGCCGGAGCCTGCCCGTCGACTGGCGGCTCTACCTCAACCGGGCCTGGGGCGAGGACGCCCAGCACCGGCAGCGCGGCCGGGTCCCCGACGGGGTGCGCCGCCGCCCCCTGGAGGAGCTGGCGCTCGAACTCCTCGACGAGGCCCCGGAGCCGAGGCGGAGCCGCACCCGGCCCGTCATCCTCGACCTGCGCGGCACCGGGGACACCTGCCGCGCCGCCGCCGGCCTCCTCGACCGGGGCGCGGACTTCCTGCTGTCCCTGGGGGAGGCCGAGCGGCAGCGGGCCAACGTGCTCAAGCCGCCGGTACGCGGCCCCCTGGTGACCCTCGCCTCCCCCGCCCGCCTCGCCCTGCCCGGGTACGGCGCGGGCCGCTTCCGGCTCCTCGCCGAGTGGTCCCCGGCGCGCGACCGTCCCCGGCGGGTGTGGATGACCAACATGCTGGACGGCGCCTCGAACGACTTCCTCGCCCTCCTGCGGCTCCGGCACACGTCCGGCGAGGCGCTGACGGCCATCACCGAGGACTACGGAATGGCGGACTTCACGGGCCGCTCGTTCCCCGGCTGGAACCACCACATGACCCTGGTGTCCGCGGCGTACGCGGTGGACACGCTGGAACTCGCCGGCGAGGACCGTGAGTGAGAGCGGGTCCCCGCATGGAGAGAAGGGCCCGCAGGCGACAGCCTGCGGGCCCTTCTCACGTGCGGTGGTGCGGGTCAGTCCTTGATGTCGCAGAGGGCGGCGCCGGAGGTGATGGACGCGCCGACCTCGGCGTTGAGGCTCTTGACGGTGCCGGAGCGGTGGGCGTTGAGGGGCTGTTCCATCTTCATGGCCTCCAGGACGACGATCAGGTCGCCCTCCTTGACCTCCTGGCCCTCCTCGACCGCGACCTTCACGATCGTGCCCTGCATCGGGGACGCCAGGGTGTCACCGGAGGCGGCCGGGCCGGACTTCTTCGCCGCGCGGCGCTTCGGCCGCGCGCCCGCCGCGAGACCCGCACGGGCCAGCGTCATCCCCAGCGCTGTCGGCAGGGAGATCTCCAGGCGCTTGCCGCCGACCTCGACGACGATGGTCTCGCGGCCCGACTCGTCCTCGTCGGCGTCCGTGCCGGCCGGGGCGAAGGGCTTGATCTCGTTGACGAACTCCGTCTCGATCCACCGGGTGTGGACCCGGAAGGGGTCGGCGGTGAAGTCGGGGTCGACGACGACGGCCTGGTGGAAGGGGATGGCGGTGGCCATGCCCTCGACCTTGAACTCGCCCAGGGCACGCGCGGCGCGCTGGAGGGCCTGCTCGCGGGTGGCGCCGGTGACGACCAGCTTGGCCAGGAGGGAGTCCCAGGCCGGGCCGATGACGGAGCCGGACTCGACGCCCGCGTCGAGACGGACCCCCGGACCGGTCGGCGGGGCGAAGAGGGTGACGGTGCCGGGCGCGGGCAGGAAGCCGCGGCCGGGGTCCTCGCCGTTGATACGGAACTCGAAGGAGTGACCCCGGATCTCCGGGTCGCCGTAGCCGAGCTCCTCGCCGTCGGCGATCCGGAACATCTCCCGCACCAGGTCCAGGCCGGTGACCTCCTCGGTGACGGGGTGTTCGACCTGGAGGCGGGTGTTGACCTCGAGGAAGGAGATCGTGCCGTCGGCGGCGACCAGGAACTCCACCGTCCCGGCGCCGACGTAGCCGGCCTCCTTCAGGATCGCCTTCGACGCCGCGTACAGCTCCGCGTTCTGCGCCTCGGTCAGGAAGGGGGCGGGGGCCTCCTCTACCAGCTTCTGGTGCCGGCGCTGCAGCGAGCAGTCACGGGTGGAGACGACGACCACGTTGCCGTGGGTGTCGGCCAGGCACTGGGTCTCCACATGCCGGGGCCGGTCGAGGTAGCGCTCCACGAAGCACTCGCCCCGGCCGAAGGCCGCGACGGCCTCACGCACGGCGGAGTCGTACAGCTCGGGGACCTCCTCCAGGGTGCGGGCGACCTTCAGGCCACGTCCGCCACCACCGAAGGCGGCCTTGATCGCGATCGGCAGCCCGTGCTCCTTCGCGAACGCCACGACCTCCTCCGCACCCGACACCGGGTCGGGGGTGCCCGCGACCAGGGGGGCGCCGGCCCGCTGGGCGATGTGACGGGCGGCGACCTTGTCACCCAGATCCCGGATGGCCTGCGGCGGCGGCCCGATCCACGTCAGCCCCGCGTCCAGCACCGCCTGCGCGAACTCCGCGTTCTCCGACAGGAACCCGTACCCCGGGTGAACGGCGTCCGCACCCGAGTCCTTCGCCGCCTGGAGCACCTTGCCCATGTCCAGATAACTGGTCGCCGGAGTGTCACCGCCCAGAGCGAACGCCTCGTCGGCCGCCCGGACATGCAGCGCATCCCGGTCCGGCTCGGCGTACACGGCCACGCTGCCGATACCCGCGTCCCGGCACGCCCGGGCCACACGGACAGCGATTTCGCCACGGTTGGCGATGAGCACCTTACGCACGACGGCTCCTCATACCTGTCTCACGACGTATCCGAACGGGAGACGACTTCGGCTCCCGCATCCGGGACTCATACAAGGGAGGTTCCCACCCGTGTCCCGTGTCGGTGCGGTTGAAGCGGCAGATGCGCCTCCACCTGGGTCCCGTGTCCCTGTGAACTGCTGACGGTCAGCCTGCCACCGGCGTCCTCCATCCGCTCCGCCATGGAGCGGAAACCCTGATGGGAGTGGCCGGGTCGCAGGACCCGCTCGACGTCGAACCCGCGACCGTCGTCCTCGACGCTCGCGTACGCCCACCAGCGGGTGGAGCGTACCGAGACCTTCACCCGTCCGGCCTTGGAGTGCGCGAAGCTGTTGCGCAGCGCCTCCCGGACGGTCAGGTACAGGTCCCGGCGCCGTACGTCGGGCAGGAGGCCCTCGTCGCCCGTCACCTTCACGGTGACCTGGAGTCCGTCCGGCGCGGCGCCGACCACGAACTCGCGCAGCGCCACGTCGAGCGGCGGCACGACCGACCGCTCCCGCACTCCGCCGACCAGGTCCCGCAGCCGGGTGTCCGTGGCCCGCAGGGCGTCCCGGGCGGCCGCGACACGGTCGGCGGTGACGGGGTCGAGGAGCACTCCGTCGTACTCCTCCAGGGCCTCCAGCGCCTCCCGGGCCGCGGTGACGCCGTCGGCGACGTCGTCGTGCAGCTCGCGGGAGATCCGGCGCTGTTCCTGCCAGCAGCACTCCGACTGGTCCGCCGCGTGCCCGCTCTCGCCGGCCCGTCGGGCCGCCTCGCCGAGGACCCGCACAGATCCCTCGTCGAGGCGGCCCGTCTCCATCATCTGCAACATGGCGCACTCCATGAGCAGAACCGCGGCGGCGGCATTGTGGTGGGGCGCCAGTCTCACCGGCGGGCCGGGGTGCACCCCGGCGTCGGCCGTGGGCTCGGCGTCGAAGGCGGCGGACAGGACGGCACGGGCCCGCTCGTTCAGGGCCTGCCGTACCGAGCTGTCCCAGCGGACGGCCTTGTTCAGCGTGGCCGGGAGCGCGGACTCGAACCGGCGCAGCACCGCGTCCAGGCACTCGGGACCCGGCCCCTCGGCGGCCCGCGCCGGCTTCCGGGGCGCGAGCTGCCGTGCGACGTGCGGCCCGGAAGGACCCGCGGACGCCTGGCGCGCGACCCGGACGAGTCCCTGCTGCAGCGCCTCGGCGAAACCGGGGCCGATGACGGACTCCCAGCCGCCGACCGCGACCTCGGCGGTCATCGGGAGGGGGCGTCCGCGCGGTGGAACGCGCCGCCGAAGAACAGCAGCCCGTCCGCGCCGTCACCACGGCTCGAACCGACGACGTCACCGATGAACACGGTGTGGTCGCCTATGTGGTGGGCCTCGGAGACCTCGCACTCCAGCCAGGCCAGCGCCCCGTTCAGGAGGGGGGCTCCGGTGGCGGGCCCGGGGACCCAGTCGACACCGGTGAACTGGCTGGGGCCCAGGGGGCGCTTCTTGTCGGCGAAGAAGCGGGCCAGACCCTCCTGGCCCGCCTCCATGATCGAGACACCGAAGTGCCCGGCGGAGGTGATCGCCTTGAACATGACCGCGCTGTGCGCGATGGAGCACAGGACGGACGGGGGGTCGAGGGAGACCGACGTGAAGGCGTTCGCCGTCATGCCGTGGATGTTCTCACCGCCGACGGACAGCACGGTGACACCGGTCGCGAACAGGGACATGACCTCCCGCAGGGGGGCGGGATGCGTCGCGGGTCCCCGGGAAACGGCGACGCCAGTGGATACGGAATTCATGCCGCGCCTTTCATGTAATCCATGGGGAGGAATGTACGAGGGGATTCCCGGCGGCGAGGAACCGTCGAGTAACTGTCCGGTCAGCCGGGCGCGGGGGAGTGCCGGATTACCGTTCCGTGAGCACCCGTTCACGGGGGGATGAGCGCTCCGTGGTTAGGATCTGGGCGTTTCGGTCAGGGCACCGTCAATAAGGGGTGACATGAATAACGTCTCTGCTGACCCGCAGCTCGCTGAACCGTATCTTCTCGGTTGGCTGGCCTCGCTCGGTCTCGACGTCGATTACGTACGGGCCGAAGGAAATACTCTGTATTACCTCGGTGCGGCCGGCGAGGAGATTCCCGTACTCGATTTCGCGGGCGGGTACGGTTCCCTGATCCTGGGGCACAACCATCCGGAGATCACGGGGTACGCGCAGCGGCTCCTCGCGTCGCAGACGCCGGTGCACGCGCAGTTCTCCCGCCACCCGTACGCGAACGACGTCGCCGTCGCGCTCAACCGGATCCTCCAGCGCGAGCTGGGCACGGAGGAGAACTACTCCGCCATCTTCGCCAACACCGGCGCCGAGGCGGTGGAGGCGGCCGTCAAGCACGCCGAGCTCGACCGCGGGCTCCGGCTCGCCGAGCTCCGCGAGCAGCTCGACGCGAACCTCGCCGCCGCCCGTACGGCGGTGGCGGACGGGGCGGCCGTCGCGGCGGAGGCGTACCGGCTCGCCGGTGTGGACCCGCGGGACGGAGCGGCCGGCTTCGAGGAGCTGGCGGCCGCGGTCGCCCGGCACAACGCCGAGCAGACCGGCAGGCCGCCGGTGCTCCTGACCCTGGAGGGCGGCTTCCACGGCAAGCTGGTCGGCAGCGTCCAGCTCACCCACAACGAGGGCTACCGGACCCCCTTCGCCGCGCTGGCGAACCCCGCCCGGTTCATCCCCGCCGAGAACACGCAGGCGCTCAAGGCCGTCATCGAGAGCGAGCGGGCGACCGTGCTCGACCTGGTCGTCGAGGGCGGCACGGTGTCGGTGACCGAGCGGAACTCCCCGGTGTTCTGCGCCTTCGTCCTGGAGCCCATCCAGGGTGAGGGCGGCATCCGCGTCCTCTCCGAGGAATTCGCCCAGGAGATCCAGCGGGCCTGCGCCGAGGTCGACTGCCCGGTCGTCGTCGACGAGGTGCAGAGCGGAATGGGCCGGAGCGGCGATTTCCTGGCGAGTGCGGCGCTGGGCCTGCGCGGCGACTACTACGCGCTCGCCAAGAGCCTCGGCGGCGGAATAGCGAAGACGTCCGTCATGCTCACCCGCCAGTCCCGCTACCGCTCCGAGTTCGAGCTCGTGCACAGCTCCACGTTCGCGAAGGACGCCTTCTCCTGCTACCTCTCGAAGAAGGTCCTGGAGATCCTCGAAGCCGACGACGGCGCCGCGTACCGCACGGTGCGGGAGCGCGGCGCGAAGCTGCTCGGGACGCTGGAGGCGGTGCGCGCCGACTTCCCCGACGTGGTGAAGGACGTGCGCGGGCGGGGCCTGATGCTCGGCCTGGAGTTCCACGACCAGTCCGGCTCCGGCTCCGAGGCCATCCGCGAGAGCGCGCCGCTCCTCGGCTACACCGTCGCGGGGTACCTGATGCGCGAGCACCGCATCCGGACGTTCCCGACGGCGAGCGCCGTGAACACGCTCCGGTTCGAGCCCTCGCTGTACCTGACCGACGCAGAGATCGACCAGCTGGAGCTGGGCCTGCGGGGCGCCGCGCAGCTCTTCCGCACCCACGACGGGGCGGGTCTCACCGGCACGGCCGCCGAGGCCTGACGCAGGACGCTCCCCGGACGGCCGGTACGGAACGCACCGGCCGTCCGGGGAGCGGCACGTCAGTCCATGCCCCGCACGATATGGGGTTCGCCGGGCTCGTCGTCCGTACCGGCGAGCTGGAGCGGCGGGTAGCGCAGGACGTGCGCCAGGCCCTTGGGGAAGGCGTGGCCGAGGTCGGCGTCGTACGTGTCGTCGCGCATCTTGTCCTCCGGTCGTCGGATGGAGCGGCTCCGCCCGCGGGCGGAGCCCGGCCGTACGTCGTGGACGCCGCGGGAACGGCCGCGGCGGAGACCGACCCCCGTCGTCACGGAGACGGACTCCGGGGGCGTCGCGGAAGCGGGTACCGCCGGCGTCACGGAGACGGACCCCGCGGCCCCCACGCGCGGCAGCCCTATGGCGGTCACCACCAGCCCGTTGCCCGTGCACCACCGCCCGTCGAAGGCGGTGATCCGTATCCCGTCCACCACCGGTCCCGGCACCAGGAGTTCGGCGCGGAAGGTGCCCGCCACCGGATCGGGTGTGATCACGGCCTCGTCGAAGTCCAGCGGGAGCCCGGTCAGGGGGAACCAGGTCTTGTAGACGCTCTCCTTGGCGCTGAACAGCAGCCGGTCCCAGGAGACGGCCGGCCGCCGCGCGGTGAACTCGCGCAGCCAGACCCGCTCCTGGGGGAGCGAGATCAGTTCGAGCATCCCCGGCGAGGGCAGCGGCGCGTTCGGCTCGGCGTCGCAGCCGATCGCCAGCAGATCCGTGCCCCGGGCCACGGCCGCCGCACGGTAGCCCTGACAGTGCGTCATGCTGCCCACGACGCCGTCCGGCCACCGGGGCGCCCCGCGCGTACCGGGAAGGAGCGGCGCGGGCGGCAGACCGAGGTGGCCGAGCGCCTGCCGGGCGCAGGCCCGCACCGAGGCGAACTCCCTGCGCCGCCCGGCGACGGCCCCCGCCACCACCCGCTCCTCCTCGGGGAAGAGACCGAGGTGCCCGGGAGGGTCGTGGAACAGCTCGGCGGTGACGACCGGCCCGGGCAGCAGCGAGGAGATCACGGCCGGCCTCCGCCCGGGGCCGGTGCCGAGAAGGCCGGCAGGGGGCGCGGGGCGTGGCCGGGGTCCGCCCGGCGGCGCCACTCGCGCGGATAGCCGAGGGACACCTCGTAGTGCGGCACCCCCTCCTGCCGTATCAGCCGGGGGATGTGCAGGTGCCCGTAGACGACGGCGGCCGCCCGGTACCGGACGGGCCAGTCGGCGGTGGCCTCCGTCCCGCACCACAGGGCGAAGTCGGGGAAGCGCAGCACCTCCGTGGGCTCGCGCACCAGCGGGAAGTGGTTGACGAGGACCGTGGGCAGGTCGGCGGGGAGCGCGTCCAGGCGCTCGGCGGTCCGCGCGAGCCGGGCCCGGCACCAGTCCGCGACGCCGGCGTACGGATCGGAGTGGAGCAGGATCTCGTCGGTCGCGACGACCCCCGCGTCCTCCGCGAGCCGCAGCGCCTCCTCGGCGGTACGGACACCGGGCCGCCGGAAGCTGTAGTCGTACAGGAGGAAGAGCGGCACGACCGCGACGGGACCGCCCGTCCCGCGCCACACCGGGTACGGATCCTCGGGCGTGGTCACGCCCAGGCTCCGGCAGAGGTGGACCAGGGCCTCGTAGCGGGCGACGCCGCGCGCCCGCACCGGGTCGTCCGGAGGGGTCCACAGCTCGTGGTTGCCCGGGACCCACACGACCTTCCGGAAGCGGCGGGCGAGCGTGGACAGCGCCCACTCGATGTCCGCCATGTACTCCCCGACGTCGCCCGCGACGAGCAGCCAGTCCTCGTCCGAGGTGGGCCGCAGCGCCTCGACGACCGCCCGGTTCTCCTCGTACCGCACATGGAGGTCGCTGACGGCCAGCAGACTGCCGGCGGAGGGACGGCCCTCGGGAGGGAGGGCGCCGGAGGGACGGTTCTCGGGAGGGAGGCCTTCAGGCGGTGGCGGTAACACGCCCGATCACGCCGTACGGCCCGCGACGAGCAGGCCCGTCGTGATGATGTCGCGGACCTCGTCGACGCGGTCGTCCAGGTAGAAGTGGCCGCCGGGCAGGATCCGCAGGTCGAAGTCGCCGGTGGTGTGGTCGTGCCAGGCCGCGGCCTCCTCGACGGCCACCACCGGGTCCGCGTCGCCGATCAGTACGGTGACGGGCGAGGCCAGAGGGGCGCCGCCGTTCCAGTGGTACGTGGAGAGGGCGCCGTAGTCCGCGCGGAGCGCCGGCATCACCATGGCGAGCAGCTCGGGGTCGTCGAGCACCGCGTGACCGGTCCCGCCCAGACCGCGCACCGCCCGCAGGATCTCCATGTCGCTGCCGAGCCGGTCGTGCGCGCTGGGCAGCGGCGACGGCGCGCCGCGCCCCGAGAGGAACACCCGGCAGGGCCCCGGCCGTCCGGCGGCGACCAGACGGCGGGCCGTCTCGTACGCGAGGACCGCCCCCATGCTGTGCCCGAACAGGGCGTAGGGGCCGTCGTCCGTCAGCGGGGCCATGGCCTCGGCGAGGGCGTCGGCGTGCGCGGTGATGCTGCGGTACGGCTCCTCCCGCCGCCGGTCCTGCCTGCCCGGGTACTGGACGGCCAGCAGGTCGAGCCGCCCGCCGAGCGCCCGTGACAGAGGTACGAACGCGCTGGCCGCGCCTCCCGCGTGCGGGAAGCACACCAACCGCACGGCATCCTCACGAGCCGCTCCGAAGCGCCTGAACCACGTGCTATCCACTACGTCCCTTTCTGCAGGCCGGTACCCGGTGGCACCAGACGGGGGAGCATGAACTGCCAGAACTGACCGAGCCGTTGCCGCGAGAGCCAGCTGGGGTCCTTGCGTCCCAGGGCCTCGAAGCCGACGGTGGAGGCGGCGACGACGGTGACGACGTCCTCCGGCTCGGTTCCGTCGGCGAGCGCGCCGACCTTCGCCGCGTGCCGCAGCGTGTCGCCGATCCAGTCCCGCCACTGACCGTGCAGGTCCACCAGGCTCGCCCACGACGGCTCGCAGCCGAGCGTGAAGCCGGCGCGCAGGATGACATCGTTGTTCAGGCCGTCGAAGAGCTGGTGGGAGGTGTCCACCAGGTTCTGGATCAGATCGACGTCCCCTTCGGGCCCATGGTCGTCGGCCCAGTCCGGCGCGGGACCCGTGATGCGCCACAGCCGCTGCTCGGCCGCCTTCTCGATGGCCTCCGCGAGCGCACCCTTGTTGGCGAAGTGGAAGTGCAGGGCACCACTGCTCACTCCGGCCCGGTGCGAGATGGAGGAGAGCGAGGCCGCCACGAATCCGTCCGTGTCGAAGATCTCCGCCGCGGACCGGAGCACCGTCGCTCGTGTACGGACAGCGCGTTCCTGTTTTGCCATGTGCACTCCGTGGATGCCTGGGGGCGCTGCTGACGGCCCCTCAAGAACGTCCAGCGTAATGAACCGCGGCGGCGGTTTCCTGTCGGCCCTGATCGAAGTCGTCTTGAAAGGGCCACCCATCTGATGGCCCGGAATCCGGAGCCTGGCCTGCCCGAGCGGGGGGAAGAATCGGGCAGGCCAGGAGAAGGGGGACCTACTCCGGGAGCAGGGTGCCGGCGACCGGACGGTCGATGGCCATGAGCCAGCGGCCGTCGTCGCCACGACGCAGCACGTCGGTGCAGTTGCCCTCGATACGGACGGGCTCGCCGTCGGGACCCGTGCTGTCGACGCTGAACTGCACGCCGATCAGGGCCACGTCGCCGGCCACGTACGCGTGCGTGATCTCCGCCTTGAGGAACGGCTTCGGCGCGAGGAACTCCTTGAAGAACGCCAGGCGCTCCGCCCCGGTGAGCGGGGAGCCCGAGAAGTTCGATATCGCGTCGTCGCGGTAGAGGAGGTCGAACAGGGCTCCGTCACCGGAATTGAAGAGCTGGATGAAGATCTCGTTCTGAGTATCCGCGTCGGCGGTCAGATCGGGGTTGTCGACGTCGAAGTCGACCGTGATACCGGGAATGCTCATGGTCTGCGACACCACTTTCTTGGGTCTGGGGGTGCCTCCGTGCCGGGCACGGAGGCACGGGGATTACTTCTTCTCGCCGTACGGCTCGTCGATGGCGTAGCGCCAGTGGCCGTCCGTGCCCTTGCGCAGCACGTCGACGCCGACACCCGTGAGCAGCTCGGGGATGCCCGCGTCGTCCACGGTGGCGATGGACCAGTCCACGATCAGGAGCGCGGTGTCCCCGGTCTCGAAGATCTGGCGCGGCTTGGCGCTCATCTTCGGCGAACGGGTCAGGAACTCCTTGACGGCGTCCTTGCGAGCCTGGCCCGTGAGCGGCTTGCCCGGTTCCCAGACCGCGACGGCCTCATCGGTGTACATCGCGTTCACGGCGTCGGCGTCGCCCGCGTTGAAGGCCGCCTCGTACAGCGCGGTGTGCTGTGCGACATCGCTGGTCAGATTACTCATGGTGAGACCGTTCCTACTTTCTTCCGGCATGACACCCAGGAATTCGAGGAGTTTCACGCAGATCTGTCCAGAACGTAACGGGCGATCCTCACCGGCCGCCCACCGACAAGTAACGGACCGGCCACCCCATGGCCGAACCGGGCGGTTACCCGTGCATGACCGGGGGTTGAGAAGAAACAGGGCGGCCGATCTTAAGGTCAAGAATGCGGGGGTTCCATATCCGGGATACTCAGGCCGCTTCGATATCAGTCAGGAAAGGGCAGTCGAGCGCCATGACGACTAATCGCATTTCTGTGGAGAGCCGTGCGCCGCGAGGCGACGAGGGGGCCATCGCCGTCATCGGCATGTCCTGCCGACTCCCCATGGCGCCCGGTCCGGCCGACTTCTGGCAGCTGCTGCGCAGCGGAGGCGACGCGATCACCGACGCGCCACCCGGACGCTGGAACACCTCCGAACCACAGGCCGGGGCAGGGGTCCGCCGCGGCGGATTCCTCGACGGCATCGGCGAGTTCGACGCCGGCTTCTTCGCGATCTCGCCCCGCGAGGCCGCCGCCATGGACCCGCAGCAGCGCCTCGTCCTGGAGCTTGCCTGGGAGGCCCTCGAGGACGCCGGGACCGTGCCCGCCCGGCTGCGCGACTCCCGTACCGCCGTCTTCGTCGGCACCCTCCGCGACGACTACACGAGCCTCGCCAACCAGTACGGCGAGCAGGCCCTCACCCAGCACTCGATGACGGGCCTCAACCGCGGTGTCATCGCCAACCGCGTCTCCTACTACCTGGGTCTGCGCGGACCGAGCCTCACCGTGGACGCCGCCCAGTCCTCCTCCCTGGTCGCCGTGCACCTGGCCTGTGAGTCGCTGCGCTCGGGGGAGTCCACCACCGCGATCGCCGCGGGCATCAACCTCAACATCCTCGGCGAGAGCGCCGTGACCGAGGAGCGGTTCGGCGGCCTCTCGCCCGACGGCACCGCCTACACCTTCGACGCCCGCGCCAACGGTTTCGTACGGGGCGAGGGCGGCGGAGCCGTCATCCTCAAGCCCCTGGCCCGCGCGGAGGCGGACGGCGACCGGATCTACGGCGTCATCCGCGGCAGCGCGGTCAACAACGACGGCGCCACCCCCGGACTGACCGTGCCCAGCAGGGACGCCCAGCGCCAGGTCATCCGCGAGGCCTACGAAAAGGCCGGAATCAGTCCCTCCGATGTTCAGTACGTCGAGCTGCACGGCACCGGCACCCCCGTCGGCGACCCCATCGAGGCCACCGCCCTCGGCGACGTCTTCAGCTCCCACCGCGCTCCGGGCGACCCCCTGGTCGTCGGCTCGGCCAAGACCAACGTCGGCCACCTGGAGGGTGCCGCCGGCATGGTCGGCCTGCTCAAGGCCCTGCTGAGCCTGACGCACCGCGAGATACCGGCGAGCCTCAACTTCGAGACCCCGAACCCGGCCATCGACCTCGACGCCCTCGGCCTCTCCGTACCGCGCGCGCTCACCACCTGGCCGCACCCGGAACGGCCGCTGGTCGCGGGTGTGTCGTCGTTCGGCATGGGCGGCACCAACTGCCACGTCGTCCTCACGGAGGGCCCCGCACCCGCCGACGCCCCGGCCGACGACGCGCACGCCGGGGAGACGGGGGCCTCGGCGGACGGCACGCAGCCCTCCGCCGGTGACGCGCGGGCCGACGCCGAAGCTCACGCCGGGGACGCTCAGCCCCTCCTGCCCTGGGTCCTCTCGGGCCGTGACGCCGACGCCCTCCGCGCCCAGGCCGGGAAGCTGCGCGCCTTCGCCGCCGCGAGCGAGGCGCGGACCGCCGACATCGGCTGGTCCCTGCTGACCACCCGCACGGCCTTCGACGCCCGCGCGGTCGTCCTGGCCACGAGTGAGGAAACGTTCCTCACGGGCCTCGACTCCCTCGTCGAGGGCTTACCCGGCACCGGCGTCGTCACCGGACACGTGGAGGACGGCCGTACCGGCTTCCTGTTCACCGGCCAGGGTGCGCAGCGGGCGGGGATGGCGCAGGAGTTGTACGCGTCCTTCCCGGTGTTCGCGGCGGCCTTCGACGAGGTTGCCGGTCTGTTCGATGCCGCTCTCGAGGGTTCGCTGCGTGAGGTGATCGCCTCGGGTGAGGGTCTGGACGAGACGGGGTGGACGCAGCCGGCGCTGTTCGCGGTCGAGGTCGCCCTCTTCCGTCTGGTGGAGTCGTGGGGTGTCCGTCCGGACTTCGTGGCGGGCCACTCGATCGGCGAGATCGCGGCCGCTCATGTGGCCGGGGTGTTCTCCCTCGAAGACGCGGTCCGTCTGGTGACGGCGCGCGCGTCTTTGATGCAGGCGCTGCCGCGGGGCGGCGCGATGGTCGCGGTCGAGGCGACGGAGGCTGAGGTCACCGCCCTCCTCGAAGGCCAGGTGGCGATCGCGGCGGTCAACGCCCCCCGCTCGGTCGTCGTCTCCGGCGAGGAGACCGCCGTCCTCGACGTGGCGCGGAAGATCGGGGAGCAGGGCGGCAGGACCCGCCGCCTCACGGTCAGCCACGCCTTCCACTCCCCCCTGATGGACCCGATGCTGGCCGAGTTCAAGGCCGTCGCGTCGAGCATCACGTACACCGCCCCCCGTATCGCCGTCGTCTCGACGGTCACGGGCAAGGTGGCCACGGGTACGGACCTGCGGTCCGCCGACTACTGGGCCGACCAGGTCCGGGGCACCGTCCGCTTCGCCGACGCCGTCGACACGATGACCGCCCAGGGCGTCACCGCCACCCTGGAACTCGGCCCCGACGGCATCCTCTCCGCGCTCGCCGAGGGCGCCGTCCCCGCCCTGCGCCGGGGCCGCGACGAGGCCGCGACCCTCCTCTCCGCCGTCGCCACGCTGTACACGCGCGGCGTCGACGTGAACTGGCAGGCCCTGTACGAGGGCACCGGCGCCCGCCGGGTCCCCCTGCCCACGTACGCCTTCCAGCGCCGGCACCACTGGCTCGAGTCCGGGACCACCGACCGGACCGCCCCCGCCCTTCCGGCCCTCCCCGCGAGCGCGCCCGCCGAGGCCCCCGTCCCCCGCGGCGAACTCGGCAACCGGCTCGCCGCGCTCTCCCCGGCCGAACGCACCCGCACCGTCACCGACCTGACGGCCACGCACATCGCCGCCGTCCTCGGCTACGACAAGGGCCGCCGCGCCGACGCCCGGCAGTCCTTCAAGGACCTCGGCTTCGACTCCCTGATGTCCGTCGAACTCCGCGACCGCCTCGCGACCGCCACCGGACTGCGCCTCTCCGGCGGCCTCCTCTTCGACCACCCCACCCCCACCGCGCTCGCCGCGTACCTGGAAGCCGAGCTGACCGGCGCGGCCACCGCCGACGAGCAGTACCTCGCCGCGCCGCTCCAGGACGACGAGCCGATCGCCATCGTCGCCATGGCCTGCCGCTACCCCGGCGGCATCTCCTCGCCCGAGGACCTGTGGCGGCTCGTCGCCGAAGGCGGCGACGCCATCTCCGGCTTCCCCACCGACCGGGGCTGGGACGCCGACCTGTACGACCAGGACCCCGAGCGCTCCGGCAAGAGCTCCGTCCGCGAGGGCGGCTTCCTGCACGACGCCGCCCTCTTCGACGCCGGCTTCTTCGGGATCTCCCCCCGCGAGGCCCTCGCCATGGACCCGCAGCAGCGCCTCCTCCTGGAGACCGCCTGGGAGGTCGTCGAGCGCGCCGGCATCGCCCCGGACACCCTGAAGGGCAGCCGCACCGGCGTCTTCGTCGGCGCCACCGCCCTCGACTACGGCACCCGCCTCCACGAGGCCCCCAAGAGCGTCGAGGGCCACCTGCTCACCGGCTCCACCAGCAGCGTCATGTCCGGCCGCATCGCCTACCAGCTGGGTCTCGTCGGCCCCGCCCTCACCATCGACACCGCCTGCTCGTCCTCCCTCGTCGCCCTGCACATGGCCGTACGGTCGCTGCGCCTCGGCGAGACGACCCTCGCGATCGCGGGCGGCGCGACGATCATGTCGGCCCCCGGCATGTTCGTGGAGTTCTCCCGGCAGCGCGGCCTCGCCGCGAACGGCCGCAGCAAGTCCTTCTCCGCCGACGCGGACGGCACCTCCTGGGCCGAGGGCGTCGGCCTCCTCCTCGTCGAGAAGCTCTCCGACGCGCGCCGCAACGGCCACCAGGTCCTCGCCGTCATCCGCGGCTCCGCCGTCAACCAGGACGGCGCCTCCAACGGCCTCACCGCCCCCAACGGCCCCTCCCAGGAGCGGGTCATCCGCCAGGCCCTCGCCGACGCCCGCCTGACCACCGCCGACGTCGACGCCGTCGAGGCCCACGGCACCGGCACCCGGCTCGGCGACCCCATCGAGGCCGCCGCGATCCTCGCCACCTACGGCAGCGACCGGAGCGACCGAAGCGACCGAGCCCCGGTGTACCTCGGATCGCTCAAGTCGAACATCGGGCACGCCCAGGCCGCGGCCGGTGTCGGCGGCGTCATCAAGATGGTCCAGGCGATCCGCCACGGCGTCCTCCCGCGCACCCTGCACGTCACCGAGCCCACCCCCCACGTCGACTGGGCGGCCGGCGGCCTCGAACTGCTCACCGAGGCCCGCGACTGGCCCGCCACGGCACGCGCCCGCCGGGCCGCCGTCTCCTCGTTCGGCATCAGCGGCACCAACGCCCACGTGATCGTGGAGCAGGCGGAGGACGAACAGGCACCCCGCCCCGCCACCGCTCCCGCGGGCTCCGGGACCGCCGCGACCGCCCCCGAGACCCCCACCCTGTGGGCGCTCTCCGCCCCCGACCGCGCGGCCCTGACCGCCCAGGCCGAAGCGCTCCACACCCAGCTGGAGAACGGCACGGAGGAGCTCGGCGCCGAAGACCTCGCCGCCATCGGCTTCTCCCTCGCCACCACCCGCGCCACCTGGTCCGAGCGGGCCGTCGTCACCGGCACCGGAGCGACCGAACTCCTCGCCGGCCTCGACGCGCTGCGCCGGAACGCCGACGCCCCCCAGCTCGTCACCGGCTCCGCCGCCCGCGCGGGCCGCACCGCGTTCCTCTTCACCGGCCAGGGCGCCCAGTACCCCGGCATGGGCCGCGAACTGTACGAGACACAGCCGGCGTTCGCCGCCGCCCTCGACGAGGTGACCGCCGCCCTCGACCCGCACCTCGACCTCGGCCGCCCGCTGCGCGACGTGATGTTCGAGGAGCCGGACGGCGACACCGCCGCCCTCCTCCACGAGACCCGCGCCACCCAGCCCGCCCTCTTCGCCCTCGAAGTCGCCCTCCACCGCACCCTCCAGGACCACGGCCTGACCCCCGACGCCGTCGCCGGGCACTCCATCGGAGAGCTCGCCGCCGCCCACGTCGCCGGGGTCCTCTCCCTGGCGGACGCCGCCGCCCTGGTCGCCGCCCGGGGCCGCCTGATGCAGGCGGCCGTCCCCGGCGGCGCGATGCTCGCCGTCCAGGCCACCGAGGACGAGGTCACCGAGACCCTCGCCCCCTACGCCGGCCGGCTCGCCGTCGCCGCCGTCAACGGACCCGACGCCGTCGTCGTCTCCGGCGACGCCGACGCCGCCGACGCGCTCGCCACGCTCTGGCGCGAGCGCGGCCGCAAGACCCGCCGCCTGACGGTCAGCCACGCCTTCCACTCGCCGCACATGGACACGATCCTCGACGAGTTCCGTACCGTCGCCGAGGGCCTGACCTACCACGCGCCGCTCCTCCAGGTCGTCTCCACCGTCACGGGCCTGCCCGCCACCGGCGACGACCTCGTCACCCCCGGCTACTGGGTCCGGCAGATCCGCGAGGCCGTACGGTTCCTCGACGCCACCCGCACCCTGGAGGACGAGGGCGTCACCGTCTTCGTCGAGGTCGGCCCCGACGCCGTCCTCACCGCCATGGCCGCCGGCTCGTTCCTGGCCGACACCTCGCAGGCCGTCGCCCTCCAGCGGTCCGGCCGCCCCCAGGGCAGCACCCTCGCCACCGGACTCGCCCGCGCCCACACCCTCGGCGCCCCGCTGGACCTGGCCTCGTTCTTCCCCGGCGCCTCGCGCGTCGAACTCCCCACGTACGCGTTCCGCCGCAGCCACTACTGGCTGCGGCCCGAGGCGCGCACCGACGCCCGCGGCCTCGGACTCGACCCGGCGGGCCACCCCCTCCTGGCCACCACCGTCGACCTCGCCGAGCGCGAGGGCCTCGTCCTCACCAGCAGGCTCTCGCTGAACGACCACCCGTGGCTCGCCGACCACCGCATCCACGGCACCGTCCTCGTCCCCGCCACCGCGTTCATCGAACTCGCCACCGCGGCGGGCCGGACCGCCGGCGCCGAGCACCTCGTCGAGCTCACCCTCGAAGCCCCGCTCGCCCTCCCCGAGCAGGGAGCCGTCCGCGTCCAGGCCACGGTCTCCGCACCCGACGCCACCGGCGCCCGCGCCTTCACCGTGCACTCCCGGCCCGACGCCGACGCCGAAGCGGAGCCGGCCGCCTGGACCCGGCACGTCTCCGGCGCCCTCGCCGACACCCCTCCCGTCACCGCCGACCCGGCCTTCGACGAGCTGGCCGACTGGCCGCCGCGGCACGCCGAACCGGCCTCGCTGGACGACACGTACGAGCGGCTCACCGGCCTCGGCTACGAGTACGGCCCCGTCTTCCAGGGGCTGCGCGCCCTCTGGCGCGGCGACGACGGCACCACCTACGCCGACGTCACCCTCCCCGCCGACCAGCACGAGGCCGCCGCGGGCTACGGCATCCACCCCGCGCTCCTCGACGCCGTCCTCCACCCGGTCGTCCTCGACGCCGCCGACGGCGCCGACCCGGACACCATCCGGCTGCCGTTCGCCTGGAGCGGGATCACCACCCACGCCGTCGGCGCCACCACCCTGCGCGTCCGCATCCGGCGCACCGGCACCGACACCGTCGGCCTGCACCTCGCCGACGCCACCGGCGCCCCCGTGGCCACGATCGACTCGCTGATGCTGCGGCCCGTCGCCAAGGACCGGCTCGCCCCCACGGCCCCCACGGACGGCCTGTTCACCGTCGCCTGGACCCCCCTCACCCCGGCGGGCGGCCCCGCGCCGCGCCTCGCCGAACTCCCCGGCGACACCGACACGCTCCCCGACCCCTCGGAGCCCGACACCGACGTCCTCCTCGTCCGCGTCACCAACGACGCCGACCCCACCCACGGAGACCCCGCCGCCGCCCACGCGAACGCCGACACCCCGATCGCCGCCGCCCACGCCAACGCCGCCCGCGCCCTCGCCCTCACCCAGCGGTGGCTCGCCGACGAGCGGTTCGAGGGCACCCGCCTCGCGTTCGTCACCACCGGCGCCGTCGCCACCACCCCCGGCGAGGCCGTCGACGGCCTCGCCGCGGCCCCCGTCTGGGGCCTGCTCCGCGCCGTCCAGAGCGAGCACCCCGACCGGATCGTCCTCCTCGACACCGACGGCACCCCCGCGGCCGAGGAGCAACTCGCCGCCGCGCTCGCCACCGGCGAACCCCAGCTCGCCCTGCGCGGCACCCGCCTCCACGTCCCGAGGCTCACCCGCGACCGCGCCCCGGCCCCCACCGAGGCGCCCCGCATCGACCCCGACGGCACCGTCCTCATCACCGGCGGCACCGGCGGCCTCGGCGGCCTCCTCGCCCGCCACCTCGTCACCGGCCACGGCGCACGCCACCTGCTGCTCTCCAGCCGGCGCGGACCCGACACCCCCGGAGCCGACCGACTCGCCGCCGAACTCACCGAGCTCGGCGCCCGGGTGACCACCGTCGCCGCCGACGCCGCCGACCCCGACGCCGTCGCCGCCCTCCTGACGGCCGTCGACCCCGCGCACCCGCTCACCGCGATCGTGCACACCGCCGGCGTCCTCGACGACGCCACCGTCGGCTCGCTCACCCCCGAGCAGCTGACCAGGGTCCTGCGGCCCAAGGTCGACGCCGCCTGGCACCTGCACGAGCAGACCCGGGACCTGGACCTCACGGCCTTCGTCCTCTTCTCCTCCGTCTCCGGCATCACCGGCACCGCCGGCCAGGCCAACTACGCCGCCGCCAACACCTACCTCGACGCGCTCGCCGCCCACCGGCAGGCCCAGGGCCTCGCCGCCACCTCCCTGGCCTGGGGCCTGTGGGACTCCAGCCACGGCATGGGCGCCCAGCTCGGCGAGGCCGACATCGCCCGCTGGAGCCGGGCGGGCGTCGACCCGCTCGACCCGGACACCGGCCTCGCCCTGTTCGACGCCGCCCTCACCGGCGGCGACGCCCTCGTCGTACCGGCCCTGTTCGACCTGGCGCGGCTGCGCGCCGCGGCGGCCGGCGACCCGGCCCCCCTGCTGCGCGGCCTCATCCGGCCCCGTGCCACCACCCGGGCCGCCCAGGGCGCCGCCGCCGGAGCCGACGGCGGCACCGAATGGGCCCGCCGCGTCGCCTCCCTCCCCGAGGAGGAGAGCAAGGCCGCCGCCGCCGACCTCGTCCGCGGCATCGTCGCCGGCGTCCTCGGCCACGCGAGCCCCGAGGGCATCGACCCGGAGCGCGCCTTCAAGGACATCGGCTTCGACTCCCTCGCCGCCGTCGAACTGCGCAACCGGCTCAACACCGCCACCGGACTGCGGATGCCCGCCACCGCCGTCTTCGACCACCCCTCGCCCGCCGCCCTCGCCGCCTACCTGCACCAGCAGGCCGCGGGCCGCAAGCCCGCCGCGAGCACCGCGCCCGTCCGCCGGTCCGCCGCGTCCGCCGACGAGCCCATCGCCATCGTCGGCATGGCCTGCCGCTTCCCCGGCGGCGTCTCCTCGCCCGAGGACCTGTGGCGGCTCGTCGCCGAAGGCACCGACGCCATCAGCGAGTTCCCCGACAACCGCGGCTGGGACCTGGACTCCCTCTACCACCCGGACCCGGAGAAGACCGGCACCTCCTACACCCGGCACGGCGGCTTCCTCCACGACGCCGACCGGTTCGACCCGGCGTTCTTCGGGATGTCCCCGCGCGAGGCCATCGCCACCGACCCCCAGCAGCGCCTCCTCCTGGAGACCGCCTGGGAGACCTTCGAGAGCGCCGGCATCGACCCGGCCGTCCTGCGCGGCACCAGCACCGGTGTCTTCACCGGCGCCATGTACGACGACTACGCCTCGCGACTCGCCAAGAGCCCCGAGGAGTTCGAGGGCTTCCTGCTCGCCGGGAACCTCTCCAGCGTCGTCTCCGGCCGCCTCTCCTACACGTACGGCCTCGAAGGGCCGGCCGTCACCGTCGACACCGCCTGCTCCTCCTCCCTGGTCGCCCTCCACCTCGCGGCCAACGCGCTCCGCCAGGGCGAGTGCGACCTCGCCCTCGCCGGCGGCGTCACCGTCATGTCGGGCCCCAGCACCTTCGTCGAGTTCTCCCGGCAGCGCGGCCTCTCCGAGGACGGCCGCTGCCGCTCCTTCTCCGCCGACGCCTCCGGCACCGGCTGGGCCGAGGGCGTGGGCCTCCTCCTCGTGGAGAAGCTGTCCGACGCCCGCCGCAAGGGCCACCGCGTCCTCGCCGTGATGCGCGGCTCCGCCGTCAACCAGGACGGCGCCTCCAACGGCCTCACCGCCCCCAACGGACCCGCGCAGGAACGCGTCATCCGCCAGGCCCTCGCCGTCGCCGGACTCACCCCCGCCGACGTCGACGCGGTCGAGGCGCACGGCACCGGCACCAGCCTCGGCGACCCGATCGAGGCACAGGCGCTCCTCGCCACCTACGGCCAGGACCGCCCCGAGGACCGCCCGCTCTACCTCGGCTCCCTCAAGTCGAACATCGGGCACGCCCAGGCCGCCGCGGGAGTCGGCGGCGTCATCAAGATGATCCAGGCGATGCGGCACGGCATCCTGCCGAAGACCCTGCACGCGGAGAACCCGTCCCCCCACATCGACTGGGACGCGGGCGCCGTGGAGCTGCTCACCGAGGCGACCCCGTGGCCCGTCACCGGCCGCCCCGCCCGCGCCGCCGTCTCCTCCTTCGGCATCAGCGGCACCAACGCCCACGTCGTCCTGGAACTGGCCGCCGACACCCCGCCGCCGACCGCGCCGACCGGCACCCCGGCACCGGCCGCGACCGCCGGCACCCCGGCACCGGACGCCCCGGCCGACGACAGCGCCGACGCCGACGCCGACGCCGACGCCGACGCCGACGCCGACGCCATCGTCATCCCCTGGATCCTGACCGCGAAGGACGACAACGCCCTGCGCCGCCAGGCCGACCGGCTCCACCGCCACCTCACCGACCACCCCGAGCTCACGGCCGGCGACGTCGGCCTCACCCTGGCCACCACCCGCGCCACCCTGGAACACCGCGCCGCCGTCCTCGGCACCGACCGCGCCGGCCTCCTCGACGGACTCGCCGACCTCGCCGCGGACCGGCCGACCCCCTCGGTCGTACGGGCCACCACCGGCCGCCGGGGCAAGACGGCGTTCCTCTTCACCGGGCAGGGCAGCCAGCGGCTCGGCATGGGGCGCGAACTGTACGCGTCGTCCCCCGTCTTCCGACGCGCCCTCGACGAGGTGTGCAGGCACCTCGACACCGAACTGTTCCGGCCCGTCAAGGACGTCCTCTTCGCCCCCGAGGGCTCGGCCGACTCCGCCCTCATCGACCAGACCGCCTTCACCCAGGCCGCCCTCTTCGCCACCGAGGTCGCCCTCTTCCGGCTCGCCGAGCACCACGGCCTCACCCCCGACTACCTCCTCGGACACTCCATCGGCGAGGTCACCGCCGCCCACCTGTCCGGGGTCCTCGGCCTCGCCGATGCGTGCGCCCTCGTCGCCGAACGCGGCCGGCTCATGCAGGCGGCCCGCGAAGGCGGCGCGATGGCCGCCGTCCAGGCCTCCGAGGAAGAGGTACGGTCCACCCTCGCCGACTACGAGGGCGTCGCCGTCGCCGGCATCAACGGCCCCCGGTCCACCGTCATCTCCGGCGACCAGGACCTCGTCGAGGAGATCAGCACCCTCTGGCGCACCCGCGGCCGCAAGACCAAGCGGCTCCCGGTCAGCCACGCCTTCCACTCGCCGCACATGGACGAGGTCCTCGACGAGTTCCGGTCGGTCGCCGAATGCCTGACCTACCACGCCCCCCGCATCCCCGTCGTCTCCAACGTCACCGGCGTCCTCGCCACCACGGAACAGCTCACCTCGCCCGACTACTGGGCCACCCACATCCGCGAGGCCGTCCGCTTCCACGACGGCGTCCGCCACCTCGAAGAGCTCGGCGTCACCGAGTACCTGGAGATGGGCCCCGACGGCGTCCTCACCGCCATGGCCCAGGAGTGCCTGACCCGCGAGGCCGGCTTCCTCGCCCCGCTGCTCCGCTCGGGCAGGCCCGAGGCCGACACCGTCGCCGCCGCCCTCACCGGCGCCGTCCTGCGCGGCGCCCGCCCCGACTGGGAGTCGTACTTCCCCGGCGCCCGCCGGGTCGACCTGCCCACCTATCCCTTCGACCAGGGCCGCTACTGGCTGGAGGGCTCCGTGACCCCCGGCGACGCCGAGGGCTTCGGCCTCGACGCCGTCGGCCACCCGCTGCTCAGCGCGGCGGTACGGCTCGCGGACCGGGACGCGTACCTCCTCACCGGCCGCGTCTCCCGCCGTACCCACCCCTGGCTGGACGGCCACGCCGTCGCCGGAACGGTCCTGCTGCCCGCCACCGCCCTGCTCGACCTGGCGTTCCGCGCCGCCGAGCAGGTCGACTGCGACGTCGTCCACGAACTGACGCTCGCCGCGCCGCTGATCCTGCCCGAGCGGGGCGCCGTCCAGCTCCAGCTCGTCGTCGGCGAACCCGACGCGACCGGCGGCCGTGCCCTCGCCGTCTACGCCCGGCCCGACCAGGACGACACCGACCAGCCCTGGACCCTCCACGCCGAGGGACACCTCGGCACCGGCGCCGCCGCCCCCGAGGGTCTCCTCGCCTGGCCCCCCGCCGGAGCCGTCGAGGTCGACCTCGACGGCGTGTACGACCGGCTCGCCTCCGCCGGATACGGCTACGAGAACGCCTTCCAGGGCCTCAACCGCCTCTGGAAGGCCGAGGACGAACTCTTCGCCGAGGTCGTCCTCGGCGAGGACCACCGCAAGGACGCCCCCCGGTTCGGCCTCCACCCCGCCCTCCTCGACGCCGCCCTGCACCCGCTGCTCCCCGGCGTCGTGGAGCCCGAAGGCACCTCCTGGCTGCCGTTCTCCTGGTCCGGAGTGAGCCTGTACGCCACCGGGGCGACCGTCCTGCGCGTCCGGCTCTCCCTCGACCGGTCCGGCGACGACTCGCTGAGGGTCGCCCTCACCGTCGCCGACGGCGCGGGCGCCGCCGTCGCCACCGCGGAGTCGCTCCTGCTGCGCCCGCTGTCGGAGGACGCCCTCCGCCAGGCCGGCACCGCCGCCCGCGACGGACTGTTCGGCCTCGGCTGGACGGCCCTGCCCGCCACCGGCACGCCCCCGGCCCGCACCGGCTGGGCGCTGCTCGCCGACGGCGAGGGCGAGCGGTGCGTACGGGTCCTGGGCGCCGCGCTCGACGCGGGCGCCGCGGTGCCCGCCGTCCTCCTCCTGCGGACGACCGGCCACACCGCCGACGCCCCCACCGCGGACCTGCCCGAGCGGGCCCGTACCGCCGTACGCCAGGTCCTCGACGCCGTGCAGGACTGGCTCGCCGACGACCGGCTCTCCGAGACCCGGCTCGTCGTCACCACCCGAGGAGCCGTCGCCGCGGGCGCCGAGGACGTCACCGACCTGGCCCACGCCGGGGTCTGGGGCCTCCTCAGGTCCGCGCAGACGGAGAACCCGGGCAGGATCGTCCTGATCGACCTGGATCCCGCCGGCGCCGAAGCCACCGGAGGCGACGGCACCGGCCGCACGGCGGCCGAGGACCGCCTCCTCGACCTCGCCGTCGCCTCCGGCGAGGCCCAGATCGCCGTCCGGGGCGACACCCTCACCGTCCCCCGGCTCACCCGCACCACCCAGGCCGCCGAACCGCAGCCGGCCCCCCGGTGGGACCGGGGCACCGTCCTCGTCACCGGCGCGACCGGCGCCCTCGGCGCCGTCCTCGCCCGCCACCTCGTCACCGAGCACGGCGCCCGCCGCCTGCTGCTGCTCAGCCGCCGCGGCCCCGACGCCCCCGGCGCCGCCGAACTCCGCACCGAACTCGAGACGCTCGGCGCCCACGCCGAGACCGTCTCCTGCGACGTCACCGACCGCGACTCCCTCGCCCGGGTGCTCGCGGACATCCCGGCGGAGCACCCGCTGACCGCCGTCGTCCACACCGCCGGCGTCCTCGACGACGGCGTCGCCGCCCAGCTCACCCCCGACCAGCTCGACAAGGTCCTGCGGCCCAAGATCGACGCCGCCTGGCACCTCCACGAGCTGACCGGGGACCTGGACCTCACCGCCTTCGTCGTCTACTCCTCCGTGGCCGGCCTCATCGGCACCGCGGGCCAGGCCAACTACGCGGCCGGCAACACCTTCCTCGACGCCCTCGCCGCCCACCGCCGCGCCCACGGCCTGCCCGGACTCTCCCTCGCCTGGGGCCTGTGGGCCGAGGCCAGCACCATCTCCGGCGGCCTCGACGAGACGGACCTGCGCCGCCTGGCCCGCGTCGGCCTGCGGCCCCTCGCCTCCCAGGAGGCGATGGCCCTCTTCGACGCGGCCCCCGCCACCGGCGAGGCCGTCCTCGCCGTCACCCGCCTCGACACGGCGGTCCTGCGCGGCGGCGGCGACGACCTGCCGCCCGTCCTGCGCGGCCTCGGCGGCCCGGCCAGGCGCCGTACCACCACCGCCGCGAGCGGCGGACCCTCCGAGGAGGCCCCGCTGGCCCAGCGGCTCGCCTCCCTCGGCGCCGCCGAACGGGAACGCGCCCTCACCGACCTCGTACGCGCTCAGGTCGCCGGAGTCCTCGGACACGGGGACCCCGGCCGCATCGAGGCCGACCGGGCCTTCCAGGAACTCGGCTTCGACTCCCTCACGGCCGTCGAACTCCGCAACCAGCTCGGCCGGGCCACCGGACTGCGGCTGCCCACCACCCTCGTCTTCGACCACCCGTCGCCGCAGGCCCTCGCCACCCACCTCCTCGGCGAACTCGCCGTCGAGGAGGCCTCGCCCGCCGAACCGGTCCTCGCCCCCCTCGCGGGCCTGGAGACGGCCATCGCCGCCGCACCGGACCAGGAGACGCGCGAACTGATCACCGCACGCCTCAAGGAACTCCTCAAGGCGGCCGAGACCGCCGAGGGCCTCGGCCGCCCGGCGGAGACCGACGACGAGCAGGACCTGGAGACGGCGAGCGACGAGGAGCTCTTCGCCCTCCTCGACGAACTCGAATGACCCCTGGGGCCTGTCCGAACAGACAGGCCCCAGGGCACGCGCCGCCCACGGCGCCCGCACGGCCATCGGACACACCATCACACGGGAGCTGAAGACACGTGGCTGACGAGGTACAACTCCGCGAATACCTCAAGAGGGCCATCGCCGACGCCCGAGACGCACGCAAGCGTCTGCGCGAGGTCGAGGACAAGGAACAGGAGCCGATCGCGATCGTCTCCATGGCCTGCCGCTACCCGGGAGGCGTCGCCTCCCCCGAGGACCTGTGGCAGCTGGTCGCCGACGGCGTCGACGCCGTCTCCTACTTCCCCACCGACCGGGGCTGGGACCTGGAGCGCCTCTACGACCCGGACCCGGAGAAGACCGGCACCTCCTACTCCCGCGAGGGAGGCTTCCTCTACGACGCCGACCTCTTCGACCCCGAACTGTTCGGGATGTCCCCGCGCGAGGCCCTCGCGGCCGACCCGCAGCAGCGGCTCCTCCTGGAGACCGCCTGGGAGACCTTCGAACGCGCCGGCATCGACCCGGTCTCCCTCAAGGGCACCAGGACCGGCGTGTTCGCCGGCGTCATGTACAACGACTACGGCTCGCGCCCCCACCTCCCCCCGGAGGACTTCGAGGGCTACCTCTTCAGCGGCAGCGCGGGCTCCATCGCCTCGGGCCGCGTCGCCTACACCTTCGGACTCGAAGGGCCGGCCGTCACCGTCGACACCGCCTGCTCCTCCTCCCTGGTCGCCCTCCACCTCGCGGCCAACGCGCTGCGCCGGGGCGAGTGCGACCTCGCCCTGGCGGGCGGTGTCACCGTCATGTCGACACCGGTCGCCTTCGTCGAGTTCTCCCGGCTGCGCGGGCTCGCCGCCGACGGCCGCAGCAAGTCCTTCTCCGCGGCGGCGGACGGCACCGGCTGGGCCGAGGGCGTGGGCCTCCTCCTCGTGGAGAAGCTGTCCGACGCCCGCCGCAACGGCCACCGCGTCCTCGCCGTCATCCGCGGCTCCGCCGTCAACCAGGACGGCGCCTCCAACGGCCTCACCGCCCCCAACGGACCCGCGCAGGAACGCGTCATCCGCCAGGCCCTCGCCGGAGCGGGCCTCACCACCGCCGATGTCGACGTCGTGGAAGCCCACGGCACGGGCACCCGACTCGGCGACCCCATCGAAGCGCAGGCGCTCCTCGCCACCTACGGCCAGGACCGCCCCGAGGGCCGGCCGCTCTACCTCGGCTCCCTCAAGTCGAACATCGCCCACGCCCAGGCCGCCGCAGGAGTCGGCGGCGTCATCAAGATGATCCAGGCCATGGAGCACGGCGTGATGCCTCGCACCCTGCACAGCGATCAGCCGACCACCCACGTCGAATGGGACTCGGGAGCCGTCTCCCTCCTCAACGAGGCGAAACCCTGGCCCGAGACCGGCGCCCCCCGCCGCGCGGCCGTCTCCTCGTTCGGCTTCGGCGGCACCAACGCCCACGTCATCATCGAGGAGCCACCCGCGGTCGAGGAGGCCACGGAGCAGCCCCGGCCGGCGGTGGCCCTCCCCGTCATGCCGTGGATCATCTCCGGCAAGACGGCCACCGCCCTCCGCGACCAGGCACGCCGCCTGAACGCCCGCCTCACCGCGGACCTCGACGTCTCCCCCCTGGACGTCGGCTACTCCCTGGCCACCGGCCGGGCGGCGCTCGACCACCGCGCGGTGGTCACGGGCCGCGACCGCGGCGAACTGCTCGCCGCCGTGCGCGCGCTGGCGGAGGGCGGTACGGCCCCGGGCCTGGTGCACGGCGAGCGCGCCGGAGGCCGTACCGGCTTCCTCTTCACCGGCCAGGGCGCCCAGCGGGCGGGGATGGCGCAGGAGCTGTACGCCTCCTTCCCGGTCTTCGCGGCCGCCTTCGACGAGGTCACCACCCTCCTCGACGCGGGTCTGGGCGGTTCGCTGCGCGAGGTGATCGCCTCGGGCGACGGCCTCGACGAGACGGGCTGGACCCAGCCCGCGCTGTTCGCCGTCGAGGTCGCCCTCTTCCGCCTGGTCGAGTCGTGGGGCGTGCGCCCCGACTTCGTCACGGGCCACTCGATCGGCGAACTCGCCGCCGCGCACGTGGCCGGCGTGTTCTCCCTCAAGGACGCGGTCCGCCTCGTGGTGGCGCGCGCGTCTCTGATGCAGGCGCTGCCGAAGGGCGGCGCCATGGTCGCCGTCGAGGCGACGGAGACCGAGGTCACCGCCCTCCTCGAAGGCCAGGTGGCGATCGCGGCGGTCAACGGCCCCCGCTCGGTCGTCGTCTCCGGCGAGGAGGCGGCGGTCCTTGAGCTCGCGCGGAGGGTGGGGGAGGAGCTGGGCGGCAGGACCCGTCGTCTGACGGTCAGCCACGCCTTCCACTCGCCGCTGATGGACCCGATGCTGGCCGAGTTCAAGGCCGTCGCGTCGGGCATCACGTACGAGGCCCCCCGTATCGCCGTCGTCTCGACGGTCACCGGCAAGGTGGCCACGGGCACGGACCTGCGGTCCGCCGACTACTGGGCCGACCAGGTCCGGGGCACCGTCCGCTTCGACGACGCCGTCGACACGATGATCGCCGAGGGCGTGACCTCGTACCTGGAGATCGGCCCCGACGGCATCCTCTCGGCGCTCGCCGAGGGCGCCGTTCCCGCCCTGCGCCGGGGCCGCGACGAGGCCGCGACCCTCCTCTCGGCGGTCGGGACGCTGTACACGCGCGGCGTCCCGGTGAACTGGCAGGCGCTGTACGACGGCACCGGCGCCCGCCGGGTCCCGCTGCCCACGTACGCCTTCCAGCGCCGCCGCTACTGGCTCGAGTCCCGCCCCGTCCCCGAGGTCCACGGCACCGGCGCCCCCACCACCGGCCACCCGGTCCTCGGCTCGCCCATCACCGTGGCGGGCTTCAACCAGATCCTGTTCACGAGCCGGCTCTCCCTGGAGAGCCACCCGTGGCTCGCCGACCACGTCGTCCTCGGCTCGCCCGTCCTCCCGGCCTCCGCCCTGGTCGAACTCGCCATCCACGCGGGCGACCTGATCGGCCACCCGGCGCTCGACGAGCTCAACCTCCAGGTGCCGCTGGTCCTCCCGGAGGAGGGCAACATCCAGCTCCAGGTCAGGGCCGGCACCCCGGACGACTCCGGACGGCACTGCCTCTGCCTGTACTCCCGGCCCGACGACTTCGACGCGCCCTGGACCATGCACGCCGAGGGCTGGTACCTCAGCGAGGAGCCCGAGGTCGCCGCCTCCCTCGCCTGGAAGGACGACGCCGCGGGCGGCCGGACCAAGGAGATCCAGCTCCCCGAGGGCCTCCAGACCGACGCCGGGCGGTACGGGCTCCACCCGGTCCTGCTGCAGGCGGCCCTGCCCACCCGCCCCGCCGACCCGGACGCCGGCACGGTCCCGGTCCCCGCCGACTGGTACGGGGTACGGCTCCACGCCACCGGGGCGACCGCCGTCAGGGCGCGGGTCACCGAGATCGACGAGGTCTCCTTCTCGCTCCAGCTGGCCGACGCGGCCGGCGACCTGGTCGTCTCGGTGGAGTCCGTCGTCTTCCGCGACATACCCAACGAGCAGTTCAGGGCCGCCGTGGGCGGCGACAGCACCGGGCGCGAATCGCTCTTCCACGTCGACTGGACGCCCACCGCGCTCCCGGAGCCCACCGAACCGCCCGCGTGGGCCGTCCTGGACCCGGACGGCACCGTCGGCCAGAACGTCGGCACCGCCGGTCAGAACGGCACCGCCGGTCAGAACGGCACCGGCGGGAAGCAGGAGACCGGCGGGAACACGTACGCGACCCCCGCCGCCGTCGCCGACGCCCTCGCCTCCGGCACCCGCATCGACGCCGTCCTCCTGCCGTGGACCCCCACGGCACCCGGCGCCGACCAGGTCACCGCCACGCACACGGCCACCCGGAAGGCCCTCGCGCTGGTACGGGAGTGGCTGGCCGACGAGCGGCTCGCGGGCACCAGGCTCGTGGTGGTCACCTCCGGCGCGGTCGCCACCGGCGACCGGGAGGACGTCACCGACCTGGCGGGCGCGGCCGTCTGGGGCCTGCTCCGCTCGGCCCAGTCGGAGGCCCCGGACCGGATCGTCCTCATCGACACCGACACCGGCATCGACGCGGGCACCGACGCGGGCACGGTCACGGTCACGAGCGCCCTCTCCCCCCTCCTCGCCTCCGGCGAACCCCAGGCCGCCCTCCGCGACGGCACGGCCCTCCTGCCCCGCCTGCGCCGCGTCCCCGTCACCGACACCCCCACCGGCCGGCCCCCCGTCTGGAAGCACGGCACCGTCCTCGTCACCGGCGGCACCGGCACCCTCGGCGCCGAGTTCGCCCGCCACCTCGTCGCCGAACACGGCGCCACCCGGCTCCTCCTGCTCTCCCGCACCGGCGCCCAGGCCGACGGCGTGCCGCAGCTCCTGGACGACCTGCGGGGCATCGGCGCCCACGTCACCGTCGCCGCCGTCGACGCCGCCGACCGCGACGCGCTCGCCCGGGTCCTCGCGGCCATCCCGGCCGAGCACCCGCTGACCGCCGTCGTGCACACCGCGGGCGTCCTCGACAACGGGCTGCTCCCCGCCCTCACCGACGACAGGCTCGCCGCCGTGCTGCGGCCCAAGGCGGACGCCGCCTGGCACCTGCACGAACTCACCCGCCACCTGGACCTGGAGGCGTTCGTGACGTTCTCCTCCACCGTGGGCGTCCTCGGCGGCCCCGGCCAGGCCAACTACGCCGCGGCCAACGCCTTCCTGGACGGCCTCGCCGCCCACCGGCACGCCCAGGGCCTCCCCGCGACCTCCCTCGCCTGGGGCCTGTGGCAGCTCGGCGGCATCAACGCCCACCTGGCCGAGAGCGACCTCAACCGCTTCGCCCGCGACGGCTTCCGGCCGATCGCCCGCGTCGAGGGCCTCTCCCTGTTCGACCGGGCCGCCTCCGACAGCCGGGCCGCGCTCGTCGCGACCCCGGTGGGCGTGTCCGCCGTCCGCGCCCAGGCCCGCGTCCCCGCGCTCCTGAGCGAGCTCGCCGCCCTGCCCGGCCGCCGCCTCGCCCGGACGTCCGGACCCGTCGAGCACGCCGCCGACCCGGCGGCCGACCTCGCCGCACGCCTGGGCGAACTGAGCGAGGTGGAGCAGGAACAACTGCTCCTCACCCTCGTACGCAACGACGTCGCCGCGGTCCTCGGCCGCACCGACGCCGACTCCATCGCCCCGGAACGGGCCTTCCAGGACCTGGGCTTCGACTCCCTCACCGCGGTCGACCTGCGCAACCGGATCGGCGCCGCCACCGGCGTCAAGCTCCCCGCCACCCTCGTGTTCGACCACCCCACCCCGGCGGCCCTCGTCTCGCTCCTGAGGGACCGCCTCGCCCCGCAGGCCCCCGACCCCCGCCAGGCGCTCCTCGACGAACTGGACCAGGTGGAACGGAAGCTGGCCGCCGTCTCCCAGGACGACCAGGACCGGTCCGCCGTCTCCGCCCGCCTCCGGGCCCTGCTGTCCCGCGTCGAGGGGACCGACGGCACCGCCGTACCCGGCACCGACGACGCTCCCGACGCGTCCGACGCCATCGAGTCGGCCTCCGTCGACGAGCTCCTCAGCTTCATCGACAACGAACTCGGCAGCTCCACCCCCTAGGTGCCCGGTCCGCCGCCCCGGCGGCGGACCCCACCGAGAGCCGGTCCGGCGACCCCCTTCCGCCGGACCGGCTCCCTTCCGCCGGACCGGCCCCCGCCACTCAGCCTTCGCCCGAGGAGAGCACGAACCCGATGTCCAATCCGTCGAACGAAGAGAAGCTCGTCGAGTACCTGAAGCGGGTCACGGTCGACCTGCAGAAGGCCAACCGCAAGATCGCCGCGCTCGAGGCGGCCGAGTCCGAGCCGATCGCCGTCGTCGGCATGGCCTGCCGGTTCCCCGGCGGAGTGGCCTCACCCGACGACCTGTGGCACCTGGTCGCCGAAGGAACCGACGCCATCACCGACTTCCCCACCGACCGCGGCTGGGACCTGGAGCGCCTCTACGACCCCGACCCGGGCCACCCCGGCACCTCCTACACCCGCCAGGCGGGGTTCCTGCACGACGCCGCCCTCTTCGACGCCGGCTTCTTCGGGATCTCGCCCCGCGAGGCCCTCGCCATGGACCCGCAGCAGCGCCTCCTCCTGGAGACCTCCTGGGAGGCCTTCGAGCAGGCCGGCATCGACCCCGACACCCTGCGCGGCAGCCGTACGGGCGTCTTCGCGGGCATCATCGAGCAGAGCTACCTCGGCCTCGACGGGCCCGAGGAGTTCGAGGGCTACCTGCTGACCAGCAAGCTCAGCAGCGTCGCCTCGGGCCGGATCGCCTACAGCCTCGGCCTGGAAGGCCCCGCCCTCTCCGTCGACACGGCCTGCTCCTCCTCGCTCGTCGCCCTCCACCTCGCGGTGCAGTCGCTGCGCACCGGCGAGTCCGACCTCGCCCTGGCGGGCGGCGTCACGGTGACGGCGACCCCCGGCGGGTTCGTCGACTTCTCCCGGCAGAGCGGCCTGGCCCCCGACGGCCGCATCAAGTCCTTCTCCGCCGACGCGGACGGCACCTCGTGGTCGGAGGGCGTCGGCATGCTCCTCGTGGAGAAGCTGTCCGACGCGCGCCGCAACGGCCACCGCGTGCTGGCCGTCATCCGCGGCTCCGCCGTCAACCAGGACGGCGCCTCCAACGGCCTCACCGCCCCCAACGGCCCCTCCCAGGAGCGGGTCATCCGCCAGGCCCTCGCCGACGCCCGCCTGACCACCGCCGACGTCGACGTCGTGGAGGCGCACGGCACCGGCACCCGGCTCGGCGACCCGATCGAGGCCCAGGCGCTGCTCGCCACCTACGGCCAGGGCCGCCCGGAGGGCAGCCCGCTCTACCTCGGCTCCCTCAAGTCGAACATCGGGCACACCGTCGCCGCGGCCGGTGTCGGCGGCGTCATCAAGATGATCCAGGCCATCGAGCACGGCGTCCTGCCCCGCACCCTGCACGTGGAGAGCCCCACGCCGATGGCGGACTGGGACTCCGGCGCCGTCGAGCTGCTCACCGAGGCCCGCGACTGGCCGGCCACCGCACGCGCCCGCCGGGCCGCCGTCTCCGCCTTCGGCGTCAGCGGCACGAACGCGCACGTCATCATCGAGCAGCCGCCGGTGGAGGAACCCGCGCCGACCGGGACGGACGCCCCGCCCGTGGTCCCGTGGCCGGTCTCGGGCCGGACGCCGGACGCCCTGCGGGAGCAGGCCCGCCGCGTCCTGGACCACCTCACGGCCGATGCCACCCTCTCCCCGCTGGACGTGGGTTTCTCCCTGGCGACGGGCCGGGCGGCGCTCGACCACCGCGCGGTGGTCACGGGCCGCGACCGCGAGGAACTGCTCGCCGGAGTACGCGCGCTGGCGGAGGGCGGTACGGCCCCGGGCCTGGTGCGCGGCGAGCGCGCCGGAGGCCGTACCGGCTTCCTCTTCACCGGCCAGGGTGCGCAGCGGGCGGGGATGGCGCAGGAGTTGTACGCGTCCTTCCCGGTGTTCGCGGCGGCCTTCGACGAGGTTGCCGGTCTGTTCGATGCCGCTCTCGAGGGTTCGCTGCGTGAGGTGATCGCCTCGGGTGAGGGTCTGGACGAGACGGGGTGGACGCAGCCGGCGCTGTTCGCGGTGGAGGTGGCGCTGTTCCGTCTGGTGGAGTCGTGGGGTGTCCGTCCGGACTTCGTGGCGGGCCACTCGATCGGCGAGATCGCGGCCGCTCATGTGGCCGGGGTGTTCTCCCTCGAAGACGCGGTCCGTCTGGTGGTGGCGCGCGCGTCTTTGATGCAGGCGCTGCCGCGGGGCGGTGCGATGGTCGCGGTCGAGGCGACGGAGGCTGAGGTCATCGCCCTCCTCGAAGGCCAGGTGGCGATCGCGGCGGTCAACGGCCCCCGTTCGGTCGTCGTCTCCGGTGAGGAGACGGCCGTCCTCGACGTGGCGCGGAAGATCGGGGAGCAGGGGGGCAGGACCCGTCGTCTGACGGTCAGCCACGCCTTCCACTCGCCGCTGATGGACCCGATGCTGGCCGAGTTCAAGGCCGTCGCCTCGGGCATCACGTACGAGGCCCCCCGTATCGCCGTGGTCTCGACGGTCACCGGCAAGGTGGCCACGGGTACGGACCTGCGGTCCGCCGACTACTGGGCCGACCAGGTCCGGGGGACCGTCCGCTTCGCCGACGCCGTCGAGACGATGGTCGCCCAGGGCGTCACCGCCACCCTGGAACTCGGCCCCGACGGCGTCCTCTCCGCCCTCGCCGCCGAGCTCGTCCCCACCGCCGTCGCCCTGACGCGCCGCGACCGGTCCGAGGCCGACACGGCCGTCGCCGCGCTCGGCCGGCTCCACCAGCACGGCGTCCCCGTCGACTGGACGGGCTTCTTCTCCGGCACCGGCGCCCGCCGGGTGCCCCTGCCCACGTACGCCTTCCAGCACCAGCGGTACTGGGTGGACGCGGCGGCCGGCGCTCCCGACGCCGCCGGGCTCGGCATGCGGCCGACCGGGCACCCCCTGCTCGGGGCCGCCGTCGTCCTCGCGGGCGCCGACCGGACCGTGTTCACCAGCACCTTCTCCCCCCGCACCCACCCGTGGACCGCCGACCACATCGCCCTCGGCTCGCCCGTCCTCCCGGCCTCCGCCCTGGTCGAACTCGCCGTCCGGGCCGGGGACGAGTCGGGGGCGACGACCCTCGACGAGCTCGTCCTCGACGCCCCGTTCGTCCTCGGCACGGGCGGCTCCACCCACCAGCTCCAGGTCACCGTGGACGCCGCCGACGCCACCGGGCGCCGCCCGTTCACCGTCCACGGCCGCCCCGACGACGCCGACGCGCCCTGGACCGCGCACGCCCACGGAGTCCTGAGCGTCACCGCCCAGGGGCCCGCGTTCGAGCCGGTCGCGTGGCCGCCCGCCGACGCCGAGGAGATCGCCCTCGAAGAGCTGTACGCCGGACTCGCCGGGACGGGCCTCACGTACGGGCCGGCGTTCCAGGTCCTCACCGCGGCCTGGCGCCGCGGCGACGAGCTCTTCGCCGAGGCCGCCCTGCCCGAGCGGACGCCCGGTGCCGAGGGCTTCACCCTCCACCCCGCGCTCCTCGACGCGGCGGTACGGCCCCTTCTGACCGCCGTACGGGAGGGGGCCGGGGCCCCGCTCGCCGGGCACTGGCGCGGCGTACGGCTCTACGCGACCGGCGCCACCTCGCTCCGGGTCCGCATCGCTCCGCGCGACGGCGGCGGCGCGCGCGTCGAACTCGCCGACCCGGCCGGGCAGCCCGTCGCCCTCGTCGCGGAGACGGCGGTGCGCGGTGTCGACGACGGCTCGTTCGCGACGGCCGCCGGCCGCCACGACGACGCCCTGTTCCACATGGGCTGGACGCCCCTGGGCGTGGAGGCCGGGGGGGAGACCCGCCTGGCCACGCTCGGCGACGGCGGCGACTTCACGAGCCCGTCGGAGGTGGCCGAGGCCGTCGCCGTCGGCCGGGCGGTCCCCCTCGTCGTCCTCCGCACCCGGCCGGAACCGGCGGGCTCCCTGCCCGGCTCGGTCCACGCCACCACGGAGAGGGTCCTCGCGCTGGTACGGGAGTGGCTGGCCGACGAGCGCCTGGAGGGGACCCGGCTCGCGGTGGTCACCTCGGGCGCGGTCGCCACGCGTCAGGGCGAGGACGTCACCGACCTGGCGGGCGCGGCCGTCTGGGGCCTGCTCCGCTCGGCCCAGTCGGAGCACACCGGCCGCATCGTCCTCATCGACACGGACACGGACACCGACACCGACACCGACACCGACACCGGCGCGGACCGTGACGTCATCGCGGCGCTCGCCGCCTCCGGCGAACCCCAGGCCGCCCTGCGCGCCGGACAGGCGTACGCCCCCCGCCTCGCCCGCGCCACCGCGACCGGCGCCGCGTCCACCCCCACCTGGAACCCCGACGGCACGGTCCTGATCACCGGCGGCACCGGCAGCCTCGGCGCCCTCTTCGCCCGCCACCTCGTGACCGTCCACGGCGTGCGCCACCTCCTGCTCACCAGCCGCAGCGGCCCCGCCGCCGCCGGTGCGAAGGAGCTGGCGGCCGAGCTGACCGCCCTGGGCGCCCGGGTCACCCTCGCCGCCTGCGACACGGCCGACCACACCGCGCTCGCCGAGCTCCTCGGCACGATCCCCGCCGACCTCCCGCTCACCGGCGTCGTGCACGCCGCCGGCGTCCTGGACGACGGCCTCGTCACCACCCTCACCCCCGAGCGACTGCACGGCGTGCTGCGGCCCAAGGTCGACGCCGCCTGGAACCTGCACCGGCTCACCCAGGGCAGCGAGAAGCTCACCGCCTTCGTCCTCTTCTCCTCCATCGCCGCGGTCGTCGGCGGACCCGGCCAGTCCAACTACGCCGCCGCCAACCAGTTCCTGGACGCCCTCGCCGAGCACCGGCACGCCCACGGCCTGCCCGCCACCTCGGTCGCCTGGGGACTCTGGGAGCAGTCCGGCGGCATGAGCGGCCACCTCAGCGAGACCGACCTCGGCCGGATCGCCCGCGGCGGATTCCGGCCCGTGCCCCAGGAGCAGGGGCCCGCCCTGCTCGACCGGGCGATCGCCCTCGGACGCCCGGCCGTCGTGGCGACCCCGCTCGACATCGCCGTCCTGCGCGAACAGCCCGGCCGCATCCCGGTGGTCCTCACCGGGCTCGCCCCCGCCCCCGCCCGCCGGGCGGCCGCCGGGGAGGGCACGGCCGCGGACGCCTCGCTCGCCGACCTGGTCGCCGGGCTCGACGGGCCCGAGCGCGAACAGGCCGTCCTGGACGCGGTGCTCGTCCTCACCGCGGCCGTCCTCGGCCACCCCGACACCTCCGCCGTCCAGGCCGGACAGCCGCTGACCAAGCTGGGCTTCGACTCGCTGACCTCCGTCGAGCTCCGCAACCGGCTGAGCGCCCTGGCCGGCTCCAAGCTGCCCGCGACGCTGGTCTTCGACCACCCCACCCCCGCCGCCCTCGCCGCCTTCGTCTCCGGGCAGCTCGCCGGCGGGTCCGGTGCGGACGCCGCCCCGGCGCTGCCCGCCGTGGACTACGCGGCCGAGGTGCGCCTCGCCGACGACATCCGCCCGGCGGACGAGGTCGTACGGTCGGTCCCGGAGCCGGCGTCGATCCTGCTGACCGGAGCCACCGGCTTCCTCGGCGCGTTCCTGCTGCGCGACCTGATGCGGACGACGACGGCGACGATCCACTGCCTGGTCCGCGGCGCCGACGAGGACGAGGCGAGGAAGCGGCTGCGGACCAACATGGAGTGGTACCGACTGTGGGACGAGGTCGACGAGAGCCGCCTCTCCCTGGTCCTCGGCGACCTGGCCGAGGAGCGGCTCGGTCTCACCGAGGAGGAGTTCGACGGACTGGCGCGGACGGTGGACGCCGTCTACCACAACGGCGCCCGGGTCCACTGGCTGCACCCGTACACCGCGCTGCGCGACGCCAACGTCCGCGGCACGGAGGAGGTGCTGCGCCTGGCGGCCCGTCACCGCACGGTCCCCGTCCACTACGTGTCCACCGTCGGCGTCTTCGACGGGGTACGGGAGGAGGGCGTCCCGCTCCGGACGACCGACCCGACCGGCCCCGCCGAGGCCCTGCCCAGCGGCTACCTCCAGAGCAAGTGGGTGGCCGAGCAGCTCATCGGCACCGCCCGCGACCGCGGACTGCCCGTCTCCGTCTACCGGGTGGACGTGATCTCCGGCGACACCCGGACCGGCGCCTGCCAGACCCGCGACTTCGTCTGGCTGAGCCTCAAGGGCATCCTCCAGTCCGCGGCGGTGCCCGCCGGCACCAGCGGCCGGTTCCACCTGCTGCCGGTCGACTACGTCAGCGCCGCCATCACCACCCTCTCCCGGCAGGAGGAGACGGCCGGCCGTACGTTCCACCTGTTCAACCAGAGCTCCCTGAGCCTCGCGCAGTCCGTGGAGTACCTGCGGGACCACGGGTACCCGCTGGCCGAGGAGGAGTGGCGGAGCTGGCACGAGAGGGTGGGCGCGGCCGGCGACAACGCGCTGCGGCCGCTGCTGCACGCCTTCGAGATGATGACCTCGGACACGGATGGCTTCTACCCGCCGATCGACACCTCGGAGACCCTCGCGGCCCTGGAGGGGACCGGCGTCGACTGCCCGCCCCTGACGGCGGAACTCTTCGCCCGGTACGTCGACTTCTTCGTCGAGGTGGGCCACTTCCCGCCGGCTCCGGGCAGGGCACCGGCGGGCGCGTGAGGCGGGGCCGGACCGGGGCCCGACGACACGCCCCGGCCCGGCCCTCCGCCCTCTCCCACCGACGCCCCGGCCCTCCCCCTTCTCCACCGAGGTCCGGCCCTCCGCCCCTTCCGCCCGGGGCCCGCCCTTCCGCCCTTTCCACCGCGACCCGGGCTTGACCCGCCCTTTCCCACCGCGTCGGGGTACGTGATCCGCCCTTTCCCGTCACGCTCCGGACTTGACCCCTCTTTGACCTGACATACCTTCCCTTGACCTTGGGGGAAGAAGGCCGTCGACGGATCGCCCGATGGGAACATCTGCGCCATGAGCGATACGGGTGGTTTGCTGCGGGACAAGGTCATTCTGGTCACGGGGGCGAGCAGCGGCATCGGTGCCGCCGCCGCGTACCTCTTCGCCCGCGAGGGCGCGTCGGTGGTCCTCGCCGCGCGCCGTGAGGAGAGACTCACCGCCGTCGTGGCGGAGCTGACCGCCAAGGGGCTCAAGGCCTCTTCGGTGGTGTGCGACGTGACGAGGGCCGAGGACGCGCGGCGCGCGGTCGTGCACGCGACGGAACGTCACGGCAGGCTCGACGGAGCCTTCAACAACGCGGGCGTCGGCGGGGACCAGGCGCCCCTCCACGAGATGGGGGACGAGGTCTACGACACCATCGTCGACACCAATGTGCGCGGGCTGTGGAACTGCCTGCGCGCCGAGATAGGCGCGATGCTCCCGAGCGGCGGCGGAGCCATCGTCAACAACAGCAGCGTGGGCGGCCTGGTGGCGATCCCCACCGCGGCCCCGTACGTGGCGTCCAAGCACGCGGTGGTCGGCTTCACCCGCGCCGCGGCCGACGAGTACGCCCGCCAGGGCATCCGGGTGAACGCGCTGGCCCCCGGCTCGACCCGCAGCGAGATCACGGTCGACTGGTACGCGCGCAACCCCGGCCTGGAGGAGGCGATCCACGAGGTCACGCCCCAGGGCCGGACCGCGGCGCCGGAGGAGGTGGCCGAGGCCGCGGCCTGGCTGCTCAGCGACCGGTCCTCGTACGTCACGGGCACGGTGATGCCGGTGGACGGCGGGTACGTCAACCGCTGAGAACCGCCCCGTCCGGCGGGACGGGGGAACGGACGAGGGGGGCGGTACCGGTCCGACGGACCGGTACCGCCCCCCTCGTCATGACGCCGTGTGACGGGAGTCGACGGGAGTTACTGCGGGCAGTCCATCGTGACGGAGAAGGTGCGTTCACCGTTCTGCACACCCGTCACCTCGACGCGGGCGGTGTCCTCGTCCGTCGCCGGGACGACCACGGCGTCGATCAGGCAGGGCGCGTCGAACTCGACGTAGGAGTCGAAGGTGCTCATGACCCGGACGGGGCCGCGCCCCGGTCCGGTGACCGCGTGGGCGGCCTGGTAGGCCGCCTCTATGAGGACGAGGCCGGGGACGTGGTCGACCCGGTGGTCGTACAGCGCGGTGTTGGAGACGTCCGTGCGCAGTTCCCAGCGGTGCGGGGCCGCGGTGGGGGCCAGCAGGACCTCGTGCTCGTCGGCGCGCCCCACGGTGTGTGCCGGGACGGCCGGGGGCACGACGGCCTCTCCCCACGGGACTTCGGCGTGCGCACCGCGCAGCCGGCGGTAGGCGCCCGGGGCGATCCAGCTGAAGTCGAGGAGCGACTCCGCGACCAGCCGGCCCTCGGACAGGATCGACAGCTCGACCCGTAATGACCTGGGGTTGTTCGGTCTGAACGTTAAGAGAATGAACAGGTTGTCCGGTTTATTTTTTGGATCGTAAAAATCGCTGGAGACGCTGAAGTCCATCCACTCCATCAACGTCTGGTGGGACAGCGGAACCGAGAGCTCGGCGTGTCCGATGAGCAGGCAGCTCTGACGGATCGTCTGGGCGAGGAGCAGCTGCACCGAGTCGCCGAAGAGTCCGCCGCGGGGCCAGTGCGCGCTCACCGCGTAGCGGCCGGAGCCGAGGATGGACCAGTTCGTGAGGAGCACGGCCTCCTGCTTGTGCAGATGCACGTACTCCTGGGGCAGACGCTGCACGGGCGCCGCGATCTGGCGCACGACGTGGCTGTGCCGTTGGCGATCGGATAGCAAAGTCTTAGGCATGATCCCCCCCTGGGTCAGGCCGAGATGAGGTGCCGGGGTCCGGCGCGAGATAATATACCGCGTAACCGGTCCGTTTTTCGAGAGCAAGAACACAAGTACTAGGGGTGGCTGTGGCGCAGCAGGAGCGAGCGATCCGGACCCGAAAGATCATCCTGGAGGCCGCCGCCCAGATCTTCGACGAACGCGGTTACGAGTCCACGACCATCGCCGAGATCCTGGAGCGGTCCGACGTGACGAAGGGGGCGCTCTACTTCCACTTCCCGTCCAAGGGCGATCTGGCACGCGGCGTCCTGGCCGCCGCCGTGACCACCGACGGCGTCCGCCCCCAGGCACTCAAACTGCAGGAGCTGGTCGACATCGTTCTCCTGCTGGCCTACCGCCTGCCGCGAGAGCCGATGCTGAGCGCCGCCCTGCGCATGGCGATCGACCTCCAGTCCCGACGCCAGTTCGGCACCCGCTGGCTCGACTGGACCGAGCTGCTCACCGGCTTCCTCAGGGAGGCCAAGGAGCGCGGTGAGGTCCTCCCCGACGTCGACGAGGAACAGACCGCCCGCATGCTCGTCTCCTGCTGGACCGGTGTCCAGGTGGTCACCGAGGGCCTTCCCGGCGACTACGACCTGCCGACCGAGATCGCCTCGCTCTTCCGCCTCATCCTGCCCACCATCACGGAGCCCGACGTCCTGCCCCGCCTGGAGGTCTCGGCCGAGCGGGCCGCCCATCTCCACGACGACATGCCGGCCTGGCGCGCCGAGACGAGGGACACCGAGTTCGTCGGCCTGGCGCCCTGACGCCCCACGGGGGCTCACCCGGAACGGACCGACTCCCACAGGGGCACCACGACGCCGCCACCACCGCGCGGCGCCGTGGCCGCCGCCGCCGGGACCCGCACCGGGCTGAGCACCCGCTCGTGCAGCCACTGGATGTCGGGCGACGGTTCGAGCCCCAGCTCCTCCCGCAGGATCCGCCGCACCTTCTGGTAGGCGTCCAGCGCCTCGGCGCGCCGCCCCGCCTGGTGCAGGGCGGCGATCAGCTGCCCGTGGAACCACTCGTTGAGCGGGTAGTCGTGCACCAGCGTCCGCAACTCGGGGACCAGCTCACGCAGCCGCCCGAGCAGCCGCATGGCCTCGATCCGCAGCTCCAGCGCCCTGATCCGTAACTCCCCCAGATGGACGATCCGCCCGGCGAGGACATCACCGGCGGGCACGTTGGAGAGCACGGGGCCGCGCCACAGGTCGAGCGCCGCGCCGAGGGCGTCGGCCGCCGACTCGTACCGGCCCGCCCGGAGCTCGTCCTTCCCCCGCCCGACGAGCCGCTCGAAGACCTTGATGTCGATCGCCGCGTCCTCGACGTGCATCGTGTACCCGCCGAACCGTGTGGTCAGGACCGAGTGCTCGGTGTCCGGACGGGCGTCCTCCGTGAGCAGTCTGCGCGCGTGGTGCACGTACGTCTGCACCGTGTTGAGCGCCGAACGCGGCGGACTGTGCTGCCACAGCTCCTGGATGAAGGTGTCCGGCGTCACGAGGTCGTTGGCGTGGGTGAGGAGAACGGCCAGGATCTGGGAGACCTTGGGGGTTCCCACCGGAAGGACCGCACCGTTGTCGGCGATGATCTGGAACGGTCCGATGAGGTTGAATCGCATGACGCACTCTCCTTCAAGGCGCGGACGTCTCGGATGGTGGGCCGGATCAGCCGGCCCCGAGCAGCAGCGGACTCAGCGCCGTCCGGTGCGGGGCTTCGGCTCCCAGCACGGCCCGCACGTGGGCGAGATGGGCCACCGAGGCCAACGTGATGTGACGGTGCCAGCCCTGGAACGACCGTCCGGCGAAGTCCCGCAGCCCCACCCGCGAGGCCACCCGCGCGTCGTCGCGGTCCACCACGTCGGCGAGCCGGGCCAGGCGCAGCACGTCGGCGGGGCGCATCCGGCCGTCGGCCAGCCACAGCCGCGCGGCCGACAGGTCGGACTCGGGCCACTGGGCCACCAGGAGCCGCGGTTCGAGCCCGGGCGCTCCCGGCAGCATGACGGGCACGGCCATGGACAGGGACCGGCCGGCCGAGGCGATCCGGGCGCCCGGCCGCCAGAGCCGCCGCAGGGAACCGACGAGCCACCCCGCGGCGAGGGGCAGATCACCGTGGCCGGGCAGCGCCAGCGGGTCGACCCGCAACCGCAGTCGGGGCTCCACCCGTTGCACGAGCGGCACACCGGCCCGCCCGAAGCGCCGCCCCAGGGACACCGGATCGAGCCCCGGCGCGTCGATCACCACGGGAAGAGGGGTCCCGGAGAGCGAACGGGCGGCCCGCAGGGCGACGTCCCCCGCGTTCTCCTCCGCACTCAGCGTCCGGCTGGTCGCCGGTATGTGCGCCCGCTGCCGCCGCGACAGGTCGTCGATCCAGCCGGCCGACAGGACGAGCTGCCAGTTCACCGGCACGCCCGCCGCCGGCGAGGCCAGCCAGGCGCCGTAGGACTGCTGCCCGGTGACGGTCCGTCCGAGCTGCGGCGCGAAGTACTCCGCCACCCCGACCGAGTGTCCGCCCGCCTTGGGCACCACGGTGGGACGCACCACCCAGGCCCGGGCCCCGAGCACCTCGTCCGTACGCCGGGCGAGCGCACGCCGCACCGGCTCCCACTCCCAGGAGGACTCACTGATGAAGTGATGGACGCTCTGCCGGCGTGCCGCCTGCCCGCCCAACTGCTCCGCCACGTTGCGCAACGTCTTCCGCCCGTGCGCCCCCAGCAGCCCGACGACGTACTCACCGGCCTTCGCCCGCTGGTCGTTCCTCGGTAAGGAGTCGAACAGGTCAAGGGGTATCCCGGCGACCGTCTCGCGGAACGTCGGACCGATCGAAGGCGAGTGCATGTCTCATAACTCCCTGCGAATCCCAGGTGTCCCGTGCCCGCTCAAGGCACGCCGAAGAAGAGCCGCACCGAGCGAGGGCCGCTCGGCGAGCCACTCCCAAATGAAACCACACACCCGGTTTGTTGTGTGGATCCCGTGGTCACGGACCTTCCGGGGTCGTGCCCACGGCCGTCCCCGGGGGCGCCGGGCGACCCGGGCCGGGCATGCGTGATCATGACCCGGATGGACACCCGATTCGTTGGTATCGCTGATCTGGTCGAGACCCCGTCCGTGGCGGTCGTGGTCGACGTCATGCGCGCGTTCACCGTGGCCGCCTGGGCCTTCGCGCAGGGGGCGGAGAAGATCGTTCTCGCCGAGTCGCTGGACGAGGCCCTGGCGATCAAGGCACGCCACCCGAACTCGGTGGCGCTCAAGGACGGCCCGCCCGCGCCCGGGTTCGACCTGGTCAACTCGCCGGGCCTGCTGCGCTCCGCCGACCTCGGCGGACGGACCGTCGTGCAGAAGACCACGGCGGGGACGGTCGGCGCCCTCGCGGTGAAGGAGGCGTCACTGGTGCTGTGCGCCGGTTTCGTCGTGGCGGAGGCGACGGCTCGGCTCCTGCGGACACGCGCGGGCGACGGCGTCACGTTCGTGGTCACCGGCGAGGACGGGCAGGCCGAGGAGGACCTGGCGTGCGCCCAGTACATCGCCCGGCGAGCCGTCGAGGCCGGGACGGACGCCACCGGATTCCTCCACCGCGCCGCGGAGTCGCGCGCCGCCGCCGAACTGGCGCAGGGGATACGCCAGGGCGTCCACCCCGACGACATCGCGCTCTGCCTCGAACTCGACCGCTTCCCCTTCGCGATGGTGGCGTCCCCGGAGGACTCGCTCATGGTCCTGCGCCCGTACGCCGTGTGACGTCTGGTCACATCACGTCAGGTCACGGCCGGCGTCGGCGGGGCGGGGCGGCGGCCGGGTCGCCTCACACGGTCGAGGGCCGACCGGGCAGGGCGTGCGCGAGAAGGAACTCGGTCGCTCCCGCGATGGCCTCCGCGTAGGTGCCGTGGACGGGCTCGGACTCCTTCTCGCGCCGGTCCGCGCCGGTGGCGGAATACCACCAGGCGTCGGCGTCGGCGTCGTGGTGCACGACGGCCGTACCCCCCGCGTAGTGGAGCGGGATGGACTCGCTCGCGGACTTCCTGACCACGGCGTGGGGCCACTTGAGACGGGCGGACTGCCGCTTGATGCCGCCCCAGGCGGCACCGAGCTGGGCGTAGTTCGCTCCGCCGCGCCCGGCGACGGTGGCGGCGCTCTCCGCCAACCGGTCGACGGACTGCTTGGCCTCGTACAGGGCCCGCAGGAGCGCCAGCTGCACATCGGGCGCCGCCATGAGCACGGGGTCGTAGGACACGTCGGCGGCGCGGTAGGCAAGCGCGCGGGTCGAGATCCGCTCGGCCAGCGCCCGGACCGCGTCGTGCACGCGCTCGTCCATGGTGAACGTGTCGTCCGTGGTGGGCTCGTTCCACGGGGGCTCCACGAGGGTCGTGAAGGTGGCCCAGAAGTTCTCGTCACTCTTGTCGGGAGTCGGGATCCCAGCCGCAGCGCTCATACGACAATCATACCTGTCGAGCGTCACTCGCGACAGGATTACCTGTCGCAGGCCGGGGTGATGTGCCCGCCCTCCACCGCCCGCGGGCGCACCCGGACCCGGCGGAACGCCGCACAGCGGGCTGCTCGGCGCTCAGGTGACCGCACCCGGCCCCGTGCCGACGCTGCTCCGGCCGGGCCCAGGCGACTCGGAGCCTTGGGCAGCCTTCCCCGGTCGGGACGGCGGATCGTTCAACGAGGACGTACGTGTCCCATGGCCGCCCTCCGAAGCGGACGACCGCTCGCACGGCCGCCGCGACCGTGCGGGGGCACGAAGAAGAAGCCCCCTACGAGGCGCACCCCGCACGGGACACCAGGCAGTACCACCACCACGACCACCGCCACCGTCCAGATGACGCACCACGAACGCCCTTCGCCCCACCGGCAGACGGGCCCAGGGGCAGCCGCCCAGAGCGGTGGCGGGTCGGACGACGCGGCCCGCTCCTCGTACCCCACCGAAATCCGGCGGCCGACGCAGGCGGTGGCCGTAAAGGGTGAGACCGACCGAATGACGCCCCCGCTGCCGTTCGGGCCCTCAAGGGTGACCCCAGCGGACGCTCTGACGCCCCCGGGACCCAGAGCGCCTCGGGGACGTGCACCCGGGTGCGGGAACGGACGGCGAGCGACCCTAGCGACCGACGCTCGGACTTTGCGCGGAGTTTCACCGCACGAGAACCGCCGACCACGCCTCCACCGTCCCGCAGGAGTTCAGGCACGGTCCTCGGCCACCCCCACAGCCGGCGCCGCCCCGCCCGGACAGAGCCCGCGTCAGGCCATGTCGTACGGCACGACCGCCGCCGATCGGGGGCCTCTCCGGGTCCTCCCTCAGCCACCGCACGGTCCCCCGACCGGGGGAGGCGGCCCGCCGCGGCGGACGACGCGCGGCAGGCACACCCGAAGCCAGCATGGACGCCATGACGACAGCCACCGCTCACCTCCCCGCCTCCACCCCCGAGCCCGCTCCCGTCTGGGCCCGCCGCGCGGCCCACGCCATAGCCCTCTGCGCGCTCCCGTCCGGTCTGTGGCGCGTCGCCATGGCCTCCGGGGTCCACGTGGGCTACAGCGACCAGGTACTGCGCGACGTCTTCGACATCCCGGGATGGGGCATCGCGTACGTCGTCGGCCTCTTCGTCCTCGCCGAGGCGGCCGCCCTGTCACCGCTGCTGCTCGTCAGCGACCGCTGGCGGCCGCTGCGCCCCCGGACCCTCGCCACGCTGGCCTGGGCCGCCTCGGCCCTCCTGATCCTGGTGGCGCTGTGGCAACTCGTGGTCGCCTTCACCGTCGAGAGCCAGACCTCCATGTCGAGCGACACGGCACTGACCGTCTGGTGGATCGCCTTCGCACCGCTGTTCGCCATCCCCGCCCTGATGACCGCGGTCACCTGGTCGTACGCACAACGGCACCGGCCATGAGGGCCCGTCGAAAGGGCCAGGGACGCCACCGGCCTGCGACGCACAGCCGAAGCCCTGCTTGCAGCCCCGAAGCCCCGAAGCCCCCAAGCCGTCAAAGCCCTGAGAAGTACGCGACCAGGCGCCCTCACTCCGGCCAGGGGTCACCCTGCACCCGCGCGTGCAGATGCTCGTCATGCCAGCCGTCCGAGTGCAGCAGGGCGCTTCGCATCGTCCCTTCGAGAACGAACCCCGCCTTCACCGCCACCCGGCAGGAGGCGTCGTTGGCGACGGAGTGGGTGATACGGAGGCGATGTAGGCCGAGGTCCTCCAAGGCCCACCGACTGACGCGGACGACCGCGTCGACCATGGCCCCGCGACCCCGGCCGGCGGGGAGCAACCAGTACAGGAACTCGGCGCTGCCGCCGCTGAGATCGAAGTCGGCCAGACCGATCAGGCCCACGGGGCTGCCGCCTCCCGGTTCGGCGATCGCCCAGATCGCCGCCTCCTCGGTCCGCCAGCGCTTCTCCCAGCGCGCGATCCGGTCACGCGCGTCCTCCGGAGACAGGTCTCCCGGCCTGTTCCATCGCTGAACGTCCGGGTCCTGGCACGCGTCCATGACGACCTCGGTGTCATCAAGCTGCCAAGGGCGCAGCTCAAGGCCGTTGGCCAGGCCGAACACGGGCTGCTCGGTCCGGCTCATCCGGCCCGGGGGAACAACGGCAGGTATGGGAACGATCATCCGGGCATCATGCCAAATCCGGGGATGGCCGAACCGGCCGGTCTCCACGGCTCCCAGGGCGGAAGCGCCTCCATCAGAGGCCGATCCGACGCTCGTCAAGCACGCCTGTCACGCGCCGATCGGACGTGCGCGCCGCCGCGGTGGTCATGAGTACGCGAACCGGGCCGGCGCGGGCAGCGAGCCAACACCGGGACGCGTACCGGCTCGCTCTCCGGCATCCGGCATCCGTCAGCCGATGAGGGCGACCGGGGCGTCCCAGGCGTTGCGGTCGACCGTGATGGTGTGGCCGCCGCGGGTCTCCTTGCTGTTGGCCTTGTACTGGTGGGCGCGGCTGTGGTCGGTGTACAGCTTCGGGTCCCAGGGCCAGTCCCTGGTGGTGGTCTCCTGGCCGTTCCACAGGGCGTACCAGAGGTTGCCAGGCAGGTCCGTGCGGTTCGTGGCGGTGGCGATCGCCTTGGCGCTGGAGCTGCTGAAGCCGTAGAGGCCGGCGCGGTAGGTCTTGGCGCGCAGGGTCTTGGTGAAGGCCCGCACATAGGTGAGGGTGGCGTCGTTGCACGCCTTGTCGGCGATGTCGTACGACTCCATGTTGAGGTAGATCGGGCTGCCGGCCTTCATGCCGAGCGCCGAGGCCTTGGCGATCGCGTCGTTGGCGTTGCTCACCCCGACCGAGGCCGCGGTGGCAGCGGTGAACCTCTCCTTGTTCCTGCTCTTCTGGCAGGGCGGCTGGGCGCCGACGTAGAGCGGGACCACGCGCCAGCCGAGCGTGTCGACCGACTTCACCCAGGACTTGGTCAGGTTGGGCTGGGCGCACCCGCGGTTCTTGCCGCCGACGTAGACGGCGACACCGCCGTAGTAGCCGTCCTTCTTCCACGCCTTCATCGCGGTGAGCGACGGCGCCGTGCAGGCGTCGAACGCACGGCCCGTGTACGTCTTCTGGGCCGGCCACGCCGTGGCCGCCATCGAGGTCTGCGCCGCGATCCCGGCACCGGCCACGACGACGACACCGGTCGTCGCCAGGGCTATGTAGCGGCCCTTTCTGGACAGCCTGTGCTTCGACATTCCCCACCCCATCCGACATCCGACCCCGGGCTCCCGGAGCCCGCCCACCCTAACCGGCAGCGGCCCGCCGTGATCTACCGCCCCGAGCCCCCTTACGTCCCCGCCCCGAGCCCCGCCCGAGCCCGCCCGAGCCCCGCCCCGACCCCCCGCTCGCGTCCCGCCCCACGAGGGCCGCGAGGCCGCGAGCTGCGCCTTCACCCCGCTGAACCCGCTCGCGCCGGGGCACACGCTGGTGGTGCCCACGCGCCACTACACGGGCGTGTTCGACACGCCACCCGATGTCCTGACCGCGTCGATGGCGCTCGTCCAACGCGTGGCCGCGGCGATGCGAACCGCCCTCGACGCCTCGGGCGTCAACATCCTGAGCGCCAGCGGACCGGGGTCGGAGCAGTCCGTCCCCCACCTGCACTTCCACGTCGTTCCCCGGTGGGTGGACGACGGCATCTCCACGTGGCCGACCGGTCAGTCCCGTCGCCGCCTCGCCGGCGATCCCGGCGCGCAGCTGGCCGACGCCCTCGACGGGGACCGGATAGCCCGCCGGGCAGGGACCGGGACAGCCCGCCACACAGGGACCGGATAGCCCGCCAGGCAGGGACCGGGACAGCCCGCCACTCAGGGACCGGGCGGCAGCAGGCCTCAGGCTGTGGCTGAGAGCAGGTCCACCACGAAGACCAGCGTCGAACCCGCCGGGATCAACGGCGAGGGCGACTGCTTGCCGTACCCCAGACGCGGGGGAACGATGATCTCGCGCCGACCCCCGACCTTCATCCCCCTGATCCCCCGGTCCCAGCCCTTGATGACCCTGCCACCGCCCACGGCGAACTTGAACGGCCGGCCGCGGTCCCAGGACGCGTCGAACTCCTTGCCGGACTCGAAGGTGACCCCGACATAGTGAACCTGGACGACCATGCCCGGCTTCGCCTCGGCCCCGTCGCCGACGACGAGATCCCGGATCGTCAGCTCGGTGGGAGCGTCACCCTCCGGAAGGTCGACCTCGGGCTTCGTCAGTTCACTCATCGCAGCCTCATCACTCTCCGCCGGAAGCCCTCGTACGGACCAGCCGGGACGCATGGTCACTCCACGCGGCAGATGATCACGCTACCGAGAAAGCCGACCCCGGGGAGCGGCCACAGCCAGGGGCGCGGCCGAGTCCGTGAAGGCGTCGGACGCCCGCCGAGGACGCCCGAGGACGCCCGAGGGCGTTTCCGGTGGGCCCACGAGAGTCGCGCTCTACTGCCAGGTCGCTGTGTCGGGGTCGATGCCGTGGGCACGTGCGCTGGCGTCGGTGATGCGACGGAACCACGTGGCAAGGCCGGGGCGGATGCCGTCGTAGTGCGCGGCGAACCCCGGATCCGCCTCGTACATGCGGCCGAGACAGACCTGCATCTCCCTGGTGAGGGGAAAGTACGAGGCGAAGACCTCGCGGTGCCGCTCGACGAGTCGATCGGCCTCGGGGCTGCCAGGTGCGACGTCGGCGTCCATGGCCTCCCCGAGGGCGCGGTCGAGTCCGGCGACGGCCTCGGCGACCGCCTGCCATTCCTCCGGACCGCGAGAGGCCGAGAGCTCGGCGTACCGCCGCCACTGCGTCGTGTCTCCGTAGCGCTGACGGGCGTCGGCAGGCCAGTCCGGGTTCCACCGGTGGCCGAAGATCGCGGCCTGCTGCTCGACGGTCAGCAGCAGGCCGCGCTCGTGGGCGTCGATCATCCGGTCCAGTCCGGACATGAGCTGCTGGAGGCGGTCGATCCGTTCGGCGACCTGGGTCCGCTGCGCGCGCAACGCGCCGGTCACGTCCGCGGTCGTGTTGTCCAGGACGGCCCGGATCCCGTCCAGGCCGAGCCCGACCTCACGGTAGGCGACGATGCGGTGCAGGCGTTCCAGATCACCACTGGTGTAGAGCCGGTACCCGGCGGCCGTGCGCAGCGACGGCCGCGCCAGGCCGATCTCGTCCCAGTGGTGCAGCGCGCGGACGGTCACGCCCAGATACGCCGAGACCTGACCGACGGTCAGGCCGTCGGCGTCAGTGGTGTGAGGCATGCCGCTCATTGTCGCCGGGACCGGCGCCGGGCGGCGTGATCCCGATGGCCTCAAGGTTCCGCGCCTCCTGACTGGTCGGATCGAAGGGCTTCGCCGCGGTGAAGACGATCCGTGCGTTCTCGGGGGTGGTCACCTCCACATCGCGGGTGTTCCAGGGCGTGTCCCGTGGACCGTCGACCGAGTCCGGGCGCACCGCACGGCACGCCTCGACAAGGGAGTCGACCTGGCTGAGCACGCACGCGAAACTGAGGCTCATCGCCGGCACCTGCTCCGAAGGGCTTCCCCCCGTGACGAGAAGCACGTCCTGGAACGCCCACCGGCGCAGATGTACGAGCCTGCCGGGGATGCTGAAGAGCTCGAAGAACCCGAGGCCACGAACCCAGAAGTCCACCGAAGCCGACAGGTCGCCGGTGGGGATCGTCGCGAACGCGGGCATTCCGTAGATGCCACGGAACAGCTCCGGCGGAACCGCATCCGGGCCGGGATCGGGCACGGGACTGATGTCGAATGCGTTGTAGTAGTCGCTCATGGGCCCCACCCTCCAGCCTCACGCAACGTGAGGGTCAAGCGGACCGTGAACGTCCCTTGCCCGAACGACGCGAACGACGGGACCGACGGGACCGACGCGAACGACGCGAACGACGCTGCGGCCGGGTACGGCCGGAAAACGGGGGCGGGAGAGCGGGGGCCGGAAAGCGGGGGCGGGAGAGGGGATGCCCATGCTCGCCACTCCATACGGTCCCGACTCGCGGATCAGAACGGGAGCCCAGGCTTGACCTCAAGTGAGGTCGAGGCAGGAGGCTGGAACCATGAACATCCGGCCATCCGACACCGGGAGCACCCCGCCCCCCGCCTCGACCTCCACCCCGCCCCCCGAGGCACCCACTCCAGAGGCACCCACTCCAGCGGCCCGCACCCCCGAGGCACCCACCCCGGAGGCACCCACCCCGGAGGCACCCACCCCCGAGGCACCCACCCCCCACACCTCGCCCCCCGCCCCGGCCCCCCAGGCCAGCCCGACGGACCACCGGCCCGACCGATGGTCCGGCGAGCTGCTCGACCTCGACGCCTACCTGGCCCGCGTCGGCTACGACGGCCCCCGCGAGCCCACCCTCGCCGCCCTGCGCGGCCTCCAGCGCGCCCACACCACCGGCATCCCCTTCGAGAACGTCCACGCCCTCCTCGGCCGGGACCTGCCACTCGACCTGCCCTCGATCGAGGACCGCCTCGTCCGCGACCGTCGCGGCGGCTACTGCTTCGAGCACGTCCTCCTCTTCGCCGCCGCCCTCGAACGCCTCGGATTCCACGTCACCGGCATGATCGGACGGGTCAGCCTCGGCGCGTCCAAGGTGCTTCCCGCCACCCACGCCCTGCTCGCCGTCACCGCCCGCGACGACGCACGCGAGTGGCTGTGCGACGTCGGCTTCGGGGCGGGCCCGCTCGGGCCGATCGAACTCGCCGACGGGGCTCACACCACGTACGACGGCTGGCGGCACCGGCTGGAACGGCGCCCCGGCACCCACGGCATCGATCAGTGGTGGCTACACCAGACCGCCCCCAACCCGTCCGGGCCGGACGACGACCCCGGTCGGGCCTCGACCCCCTGGATCGACCGGCACACCTTCACCCTGACCGCCCAGTACCCGATCGACTACGCCGTCGGCAGCCACTTCGTGGGCACGAACACCCGCTCCCCGTTCGTCCGCCGGCTCTTCGCGCAGCGCATGACCCCGACCACCCACCACAGCCTGGACGACCTGACGCTCGTCACGACCCGCCCCGACGGGACGAGCACCACCGAGGAGATCGCCCCCGAGGCCCTCGACGGAACCTTGCGCGAGGTCTTCGGGATCGCCCTCACACAGGAGGAACTCCACGAGATCACCACCCGCCGAGCAGCCACGGCGTCGCCGAGACCCTGACCGACCGGCGGCCGGGCGGCCTGTCGGCGCCCCTGGGGGTGATCCCGGACAGCCAAACAGGGCGCGCGACGCACCAGGCACACGAGGGGGACGCGGGCGCGCCCTCGCACGCCACCGGGCGCCGTTGGGGCGCGCCCGCCCCCGGGCAGGATGGCGGGGACCGCGACAGAAGGGCAGACCGACCAAGCCCCGGCGACGGGCGACGGGTCACCTGCAGGGCGAGGGCCCCGGGCAGAGATCCCGCGCCCCCGCACGGCCGAGAAAGAGACGGGAGGCAGTACGTGACACAGCGGGCCGCTGCTGAAGGACCCCTGGTGTGGGATAGGGACTCGCTGCGCCAGGACGACTGGCTCGTCCGGCTACCGACCCCGACCCCGACCCCGACCCCGACCCCGACCCCGACCGGGTCCGGGTCCGGATCCGGCACATCCGACGCGGAAGCGCTCGCCCAGGCCTGGCCGAGGGTGGTCGAGCACGTCGACCGATGCCTTCGCGAAGGGCCCGGGTTCGCCGTCGTACGAGGCCTGGGACTGGACGGATCGTCCGACGGCGAATGCGCGGACCTGGCGAGGCGACTGGGCCGGTCGCTGGGAGACGTACGACCGAGCGGAACCGCGGCGGACCGGCTGGTGACCGCCGGAACGCAATCGGCGGGGGCGGACCGGGGCGACGGCGCCCTGCCGCCCCACACCGACCGGTCGCCACAACAACGCCCACCGCGTGTGCTCGGCCTGCTGTGCGTGAGGCCGGCGAGGAGCGGCGGTGAGTCGCTACTGGTCAGCGGAGCCACCGTGCACAACCGCCTGCTGACCCGACAACCCGCCCTGCTCGGCCGCCTGTACCAGCGCGTCCACTTCGGGCGGGGCGACGGGTTCGACCGGTTCTTCCCCGTGTTCCGCCGTCCACCCGGCTCGGGAAGGCTGGAGACCCTCTACAACCGCCATCACATCGAACGCGGCCGGCACGAGACGGGCCATCCCGTCTCGGGCGAGCTCCTGGCGGCACTGGACGCGTTCGACGAGATCCTGACCGACCCACGGACAGCCATGCGGATCACACTGCTCCGGGGCGACTTCCTCCTGGTCGACAACAGACACGTCCTGCACGGAAGGACCGCCTTCACCGACGCGCACGACCCCCTGCTCTCCCGATGCCTGGTCCGCATGTGGGCCGACTGAACACCACGCCCCGGATCCCCGGGTACACGTCCGACAGGACCAGGCCCGGGAGAGAACGCCCTCGGAAATCCCCGGTGATCACAGACCTCAAGCGCGGCGGGCGTCGCGGGACTAGGCTCCGGGGATGGAGCGAGCCGAGGTTCTGAAGCGTGTGATCGCCATCCTGACGGAGGCTCAGGAGATCCGCCGGGCCGTGGAGGACGAGGGCGACGTCGAGGGCGCGTCCGACCTCGCACCGCGGGTGGTCACGCAGATGCTGAACGAGATGCTGCCCCACATCAGAGTGCCGGCGGACGCCGCTCCCCAGGACGTCGCCCGGCTCCTCGCCGTGGCCCTCGGTCCCGCGCTGCACACCATGATCTCCGGCTTCACCCTCGCGTTCACCAGCCTCGCCATGGCACACGACGAGGGGCGGACGGACGTCTCCTCGGCCGAGGTGCTGCAGACTCTCGCCCTTCAGGTGGAGGCGGGCCGCTTCGACGAAGGAACCTGAAGGGCCCCGGGGGAAGCGGCAGCCGTCCGGCCACCCCGCGCAACGGGCGGGGTGGCCGGGCGGAGGCGAATCCTAGTAGCGGGAAGCGGACGTCAGATGGCGCCCGCGCCGCCGGAGAAGGGGCCGGCCGTGCGGTAGTAGGACGAGATCTCCTCGCGGTACTGCTGGTCGACGAGGTGCTTCTCGGAGTGGAACTCCGGCGAGTCCTTGACCTGCTCCTTGGAGAGTCCGAGGTAGAGCGTCTGCTCGACCAGGTCGACACGGACCACGGAGCTCGCGGGAATGAGCACCTCCTTGCCGAAGATCCACACACCGGTGTCCACGACCACGTAGGCGTCACCGGCCTCGTCGGAGTGCTTGTCCACCTTGCCGATGTGCCCGTCGCTCGCCTCGACCCGCCAGCCGGTCAGGTCGGTGCCCCCCAGGTGCCCGGACGACGTGCTGTAACTCCACTGACGGTCGGTCATGTCCTCAGCTCCTCTGCCTCGTAGAACCGTGCTCCCGCTGCTGCTGCCGGTACTCGGAGTTCCCGGCCGCCACGCCGAACGGTCTTCGCACGGAAGGGCGTCCTCGACCACCCTCGACCGTCCGCCTGCCCACAGGAACCGTCTCCACACCCCGGCCCCCGGACCGCTGTCGGCCCTGGCACAGGCACGGGAAGAGCTGGACGAGCCTGTGATGTCGTGGTGACGCCCGGTCGGCTCACCGACCGCGAGCGCGGCGAGAGCGCGGGCCACGTCGTCACGTGCCACCAGGGAGATCCGGCCATCCGCAGCCGGAAGCCGCAGCAGCCCGGTCGCGCGAGCCTCAGAGCCGGCCTTGGAAGAACTCGATGTACGCCGAAGTCCTGGCGAACGAGCACGGGACGCCGGAGGCCAGGCGTGATGTCCACCCGCGAAAGCACCTCGCCGTGGCACTCGGCATCGCTGCGCTGCTCGCGTCACCGGCGACGGCAGACGAAGCGCCGTGGTCTCCATGTCCGAGGCACGCGGCGACACTCTGGAGCACATGCGGGCCCAGGAGCGCGCCGCCGGCGCCCTGATCGACCACGCACTGTGCGCGAGGGTCCCCAACCAACGGTGAGCGGAGCTGCCGTCGCGACCGACTGGGGCTGTCCGCCGGACGGCACCACCGCCGGTGGTGCCGTCCGGCGGAGCGAGACAGTCACGGATGCCGGAGGCGGAGCCGCAGTTCGGCCGGGAAGGAAACGCCTGCCCGGTGACGACGTGCGAAGGACATCCCGGGCAGGCGTTACGACCATCATGCGCTCCCAGCGGCTACCGCGCCCGCGCTGACGGGACGCTCGCGGCGCGCCTGAACCTATTCGTCCAAGAGCACCCGAAGGCGTCGCAGGCGCTCAGGGAGCGACTGTGCCCCGCCGTCGCCCTGGTCAGCAGCGGCGTCGTCACCGAGGCCGGACAGACCCCGCAAGGACCCTTGGCCCTTGTGTGGTTCGGCCGACCGGCCGGCGGCGAAGGGTCAGGGCTTGTTGGCCAGGGCCCCGAGGTACTGGTTCACCTGTTCCAGCCGTGTGTCCACACTGCCCATCCTCTCGGCCACGGTCCGCAGCTCGTCACAGACGGCCAGAAGCGCGAGCGCCACCGCCCTCGCCGCGGGGTCGGACACCTCCTCCGCGGCCGACCGGGCCGCCGCGCTCGCCGCCGAAACGGGTCGGGGTTCCTGTGCCATGGCTGCGCCCTCCTGCCCGGCCGACCGTCGGCCGTTCCTCTCCGTCTGCCCCGTGATCCGCCGTCTGGTCAGCCCCGTACACCCAGACCAAGAACTCCCTGGCCCCACAAGACTCACGGCGCCCCACACCCCCACCAGTACCCCGCTTGAGGTCGCCCAGGGTCGCCGCCCCGAGGCCGCCGCAGGGCCACCGTGCGATCACCGTGGTGAGGCCACCCGGGCCCTACAGTTCCGGCTGAAGGGTTGCCCGGACCACGGGTGCGGTGCACGAACTCACGGAACAGCCACCACCCCCTGACGCCCCGTGTGAGACAGGTCACCGGAACCGGGCACCGGCGGCGGACAAGGCACTTCGTGGACTACACATCGCACGCCCGGATACGCACGGGAGACCCCGAAGCGTTCAGGGAACTCTTCCGTGACCATGCCCCCCTGGTCCATCGGCACGCCGTCCGCGTGAGCGGTGACCGGGGCCTCGCCGAGGACGTCGTTTCACTGACCTTTCTGGAGGCCTGGCGGCTGCGGGACCGGCTCCTCGACCACGAGGCCGGCCCGCGCCCGTGGCTCATGGGCATCGCCGTCAACGTGCTGCGCAACACCCGTCGTGCCGCACGCCGCCATCAGGCGGCCCTCGGACGCCTGCCCGCCCGCGACACCGTCCCGGACTTCGCCGACGAACTCGTCGGACGCATGGCCGACGCCGACCAGCTCGCCGCCGCCCAGCGGGCACTGAGGAAACTGCGCCGCACCGAGCGCGAGGTGTTCACCCTGTGCGTCTGGTCCGGACTGGGATACGCCGAGGCCGCCGCCGCGCTCGGGGTCCCCATCGGCACCGTGCGCTCACGCCTCTCACGCGCCCGCACACGACTGCGCGAACTCGCCGGACAGGAACTGACGAAGAACCGGGAACCGCTTCCGCGTCCCGGACAAGTACAGGACGGCCGCACCTGCGCGGCCCGGTCGTACGAGTCGCACGAGGAGACGTACGGATGACCCGCGAGTTCTGGAAGCGCACCGAGCCCCTGGACCAGGCGGAGCTCGCCCGGCTGCTGCCGGCCCCGTCGGCCTCCCGGATGCCGCTCGACCGTCAGCTGCTGCTTGAGGAGTACCTGTTGAACGAGTTCCGCACCACCGCCCCCGCCACCGCCCCAACCCCCGCCCCCACGGCCGCGAAGCGGCCGCTCCGGCGCGCCCTGCTGATAGCCGTCCCGGCCACCGCCGCCGCGCTCACCGCCGTCGTCGCCGTCAACGTCCTGGCCGGCGAAGTCGGCGCACCGCGCCTGGGGTCGGCTTCCGTGGAGGCGCCCGTCGTGCCGGTCGAGGAGGGCAGCACCCTCCAGCTCGTCTCGACCGTCCAGCAGATCGCCGCCGCCGCGAGCACGCAGCGGATTCCGGAGCCGAAGCCCGGCCAGTACATCTACATCAAGAGCAAGGTCTCCTACCTCTCCCAGTCGCTCGACGCCGACAACGACGAGTCCAGGACGTGGGTGCAGCCGCTGCACCAGCGCGAGATCTGGAAGTCCCCCGACGCGCTCAGCGGCTGGCTCGACGAGCCCGGCTACGTGCCCGAGGGCGGCATCGGCCTCGGCAACGACAACCCCCACGCCAAGCCTGTGAACGGCAAGGACATCCCGGGCGAGGCCCTCACCCTTTCGTACGACTGGCTCAAGGCCCGGCCGACCGACCCGGAAGCGCTGCTGAACGGGATCTACAAGACCGTCAGTGGCCCACGGGACCGGGACCAGCAGGCGTTCGAGACGATCAAGGCGATCGTCAACGAGCAGCTCGTGCCGGCCCCGAACGCCGCCGCGCTCTACCGGGCCGCCGCGAGGATCCCCGGTGTGGTCGTCGTCCAGAACTCCCAGGACGCCGCCGGCCGCGCCGGCCTCGCCCTGGCCCGCCTGGACGAGAAGACCGGCGAACGCATCGAGCTCGTCTTCGACCGTGAGAGCTTCGCCTACCTGGGCAGCCGAGGCATCCAGGTCAAGCCGGCCCACGGCATCAAGCCCGGCACGGTCACCGAGCGCACCGCCGTACTGGAGCGGGCCGTCGTCGACACGTTGAAGGAACGGCCCGCTCCGGGCCGGACCGCCTGACCGAAGCCCGCGAGGACAGAGGCGGCCGACGCACAAGGCTCAGAAGATCAGGTTGTACGTGTTCCACCCGCCACCGACAAGGGTGCGGGTGGAACCAGGGGGCATGGGCCTGCGCGCACCTGGCGCAGCCAGAGTCTTCCGGCGCGGTCGCGGGCGACGACGTCGGGCGGTGAAGCGGTGAACCGCGGCGTCACCGCCCCTTTCCCACCGGCCGCAACGGTCACCGGACCGCTGTTCTGAACGACCGTCCCTCAGGAGCCCCCACGGCGCGCCGGTCGCAGACGCCACGGTTCAGACGCTCACGCCGCTCGCGAGCGTCTCAGGCGACGGCCATGGCGGGGAGCGGGCGCCAGCCGACGGGAACGTCGCGCATGACCAGGGCGCAGTCCAGGGTCGCGCTGCCGGGAGGGAAACGGTCCGGGTCGTCGAAGAAGGACGAAGCGGCGGAGCGGACCAGGCCGGCTTCCACGTGCCAGGCGTCGGTGTGCAGTTCCATGCCGTCCAGGTGGCGGCCGGAGCTGGTGGCCGAGTAACCCCGCGCCCCGTCCTGGAAGAAGCGGGAGGCCTCGGCGAGATCGGTGAAGAGCTCGCTGCCCCGCAGTTCGTCGGCCGGCTCGACGGTGACGTCCACCTGGGTGTCGCCGTCCCACGTGGCGAAGGCGACCCGCACCTGGTCGGGCGTCTCGTGCACCTCGAAACCGGCCCGGCCGTGTTCACCGGGGAAGACGCGGCCTCCGGCCCACACGTTGAGCCGCGAGGCGGTGTCGCGACGCGTGATGTAGACCCCGGTCTCGACGCCGTCCGGTCCGTCCCACTCGACGGCGATCCGATGCGCCGCGTTCTCGCTCCGCAGCCCGAGCGCCCTGGGAGCCCATTCCGGCCGGACACCTCCCAGCCGCAGCAGGCAGATGCCCGCTACCGCGTGGCCGTTCACCAGCTGCGGGCGCAGCGGCTGCGGAAGCAGGCGTGCCGCGACGTCCGGGGCGACCCGGTAGTTCACCAGAAGCCGTCGTTCGACGACGCTGGACAGGCGTGGTTGCCTCATGATCCCTCGTTCTGTGCACCGGGGCGCCACTTGGTGTGGCGCAGGACGATCTGCTCGGGGCAGACGGCACTGAGAAACCGGCCGATGCAGGTCGCCAGGCGGTCCTCGGCCAGCGAGTAGAGGATGCGGTTGCCGTCCCGGCGCTCGGTGACCAGTCCCGCTCCCTTGAGCACGCCGAGATGCCGTGAGATGGACGGCGCGCTGATGGAGAACCTGCTCGCGATCTCACCCGCCGCGAGCTCGCCACCTCTGAGGTCCTCAAGGATCTGGCGCCTCGTCGGATCAGCGAGCGCACGGAACGCCCCTGCCTCGTCCTGAGCTTCTGTCATGCTAGATATTTAGCACATGAGCTAAAGACCTAACAATGCGCCCACCAGCCCTCGACAACGCTGTCCCGGCGCTCCCGCGCGCCCCCTCTCGTACTCACTCGCCGATTCAGCAACGGGGCCCCGACTACCGCCCCGGCATCGGAGAGAAACGCCGTCATCGGCGTCGTCACGAACGAGAACCGGGTCGTCGCCGCCAAGGTCGCCAAGCTCGTGGAGGGCTTCGACCTCGCCATCACGCGGGACGTCTTCACCGTCGTCAGGAGCACGCGTCGGCGCCGTTCGCGAGCGTTCCCTGGTGTCTGCCCAACCGTGTGGCGAGCAGGAAACCTGGTGGTCGCCCGTCGGATCCGTACGGGATGCTGGCCGAGTGATGGAGCGAGATGCCGCAGCTCGGATCGTTGAGGAAGAGCTGGAACGCGACTACCAGCGGGGGCTGTCGGCTGGCCTTGCCCCGATGCGCATGGCCGTCTCGCATGTAGAGCGCCACGACCTGGTGTGGACCGTTTCCTGGACGTCTGAGGAGTATCTGCGCACTCGGAATCCGGACTTCATGCTGGCCGGGAATGGGCCGTACCTTGTTGACCGCGTCGATGGAAGCCTGCATCAGATCGGTGTTGTCGCCGCGGTAACGGGTGAGTGGGAGGCGGACTATCGAGCCCGTATTCGAGGGCAGGTCACGCGGACCGCAGTGGACGATCTGCACGATGAGGTCCGGACGGTGGCAAACGCTCGCGGGAGGGTTCATGCCATGCACGCCCTGCGCCGAAGGGTGCCGGTGCTCTCCCACGCTCAGATCGTCGAGTACGTGACCGCACTGCAGCACGGCGAAGCTCCGGCGCACCTCGTAGAGGTCGCCTCCGGGGAGCTGGTGCCGCCCACCGACTCCGTCATGTCCGTAGTGACCATCCGCGAGTCGAACACCTTCGAGCCCCCTGACCTCAGCAGCTGACAGGTCACGAAGCGAGCAGCACTCGCTTGCGCAGAAGCGAGAAGCCGGCTCGGCCGACCATCTGGCGCTTGAGCGAGCACGCAGACGGGTCCCGATGCGTGAGACCACGGGACCCATCTCGGAGGACTACTGTCCGACGGTCATAGCCCAGCGCACCGATCCCGGAGCTTCGACGTGGACATGGGCGGAAGAGCGGTCGTACTTCAGGTCGATTTGGTTGTACGTGGTGCTGACCACCTGGTCCACGCATTCCAGTGGGAAAGCGAGCCCAGAAGGTTCGAAGGTAACCCTGACGGTTCCCTTCCCCTTGCAGGAGACCATGATCCCCAGAGACCCTTTGCGCACGCCTCCCGTGAGTGGCACCGCCATATTCCCCCTGATGTTTGACACGGCAGCGATAGCGTCGGCATCGGGGATCGTGGGAGCTACATCAACCGACCCCTTGGATCTCTCGTCAAGGGTTTTGGTTGCGGTGGGCGACGATGATCCAGGAGGCTGCGATGGCGTCGGGGCGTCTTCCTTTTCGGGAGAGCAGCCGCCGGAAACGAGGACCGCGGAAACAGCGGCCCCGATCACCAAGAGTCGTGCGGCGTGACAGCGCCCGTATGGCGTGTCTGTTGCCGGAGGCAGCTCCGCCTCTTCCGCAGGTGCCGGCGTGAAGCCGCTCTCATCCTCCTCGGACGGTGGCCAGGGCTGGCCAACGCCTTCCTCGACCGGAGTCGGTTCGGCGGTCTCGGCGAACGCGATGGTGCTCGTCCCTCGGACCATCGCCATGGTTATCACGGGTGCAGCCGGCAACTTCCTGACATTGGTGTGCATTGATCCCCCTCCGAAGTCATCGCCTGGTCAGGGCGATTGTTCGAGAGGAATCTATCGCGGCAGGTTTTCCACATGAGGAAAAGGGAGATCCCCTGAGAGAGATTTGAGGTTGGCGCGCGGAAGGAGAGCGACTATCCGGGTACACACGGGTACAACCGCGTTCCAGCGTCTTGATCCGTCGAACGATGCCGACCGCTTCTTCCTGCACCGAGTCGGGGTTCTCGAGGCGGAGTACGAAGCGGCCTCGGGAACCGGTCAGGACAGGTACTGATTCGCCCCGAACGTTCTCGATCCCGTTCCGGATACGTACGCGAGGGCGTGCTTCCTACTCGGGTTCGACTGAGTATCCGCGCTCTGACGCGGGGCGGGGAGTGCCGCGAGGCTGGGGTCATGAACAACGAACCGCGCAATCCCGTGTCCCTGCCGGTGACGACCGCGCTGCTCGCCGGTGTGGCGGCGGTGATGTGGGCGGCCTGGCTGGGATGGGACCAGCACCGCGACGTGCACCCCGACGGCTCCTCGACCGGCCCCTACGAGGCATGGCAGGTGATCGGGCTGGGGCTGACCCTGCTGATACCGGTGTGCTGGTCGGCGTCCCGAGGGCACGTCGTGCCCGCGGCGCTGGGCACCTCGGGCGGCCTGACCCTGGCCGCCGCCTACGACTGGTCGGACGACGCGAGCGGCCTCTTCGTGATAGGCGTGGGGATGGTCATGATCGGCAGCGCGGCCGCAACCATTGCCGCCGCGTTCCTGACCTCCGCCCTCCACAAGGGCCTGGCCGGCTCCGGCCACCCCGGGCGCTGAATCCCAGTCGGCCCATCTCCTCCACCGCCACCGCGCGGACGTCCCTGCGACCAGTCCCGGTGACCACGAGGTACGTGCCCTCGGCGTACGGTTCTGGTTCGGCGACGACAGGAGCCGGTTCGCCACGGCTGGAGGGCTGAAGGCGTACGCCGGCTCGGCCCCGCTCACGCGGGCCTCCGGAAAACGCCGCTATCGGACGCCGGTTCGTCAAGAACAACCGGCTCAACCATGTCGGCCGCCTATGGGCTTTCGCTTCCCTCCGCGGCTCCGCTGGCGCGGACGCCCACTACCGGCGCCGCCGGACAGGCGGGGACCGCCCGCTCTTCCGCCTCTGCCGTGCCATCCGCAACATCCGCTGCGTGATCACACAGAACGAGGCGGCCCAGCGCCTGGCGGACTCGCCGGAACGGTGAGCGCAAGATCGTTCTCGCCCCATTGGCAAGAACGATCTTGCGCGGCGCTCACCCACGGGACTTACCGCCACACCCACCGAGCCCCGCGACCCCGGCCTGCGCCTCGCCGTCGAACCGAGTGTCGAAGCCCTTCAGGACAGGATCGAGTTCAGCCGCGGCCCCGCGATAGCGAGCAGTGCCGGACCTGGGGCCGCTCGGCGGCGGCGAGGACCTGGTCGAGCAAGAGCCGCAGGGGCTCAGTCGGCAGCGTGCACGACACCTGGCCGCTCGCCGAACCCGCACACGAGGGGACGGCGATTCGGGCGGCCGCCCCGAGAGGCCGGCCCGGCGAAGTCCGACGCGTACAACCCTTCGGCCACCTCGGCGGTCGAAGAGGTGTCACAGAAGCGGGGGTATCTCCTCTTTCTCGTGAATAGGCTCAATTTACGGGGGATTTCGTGATGCGAACTCGTGCAAGCCTGGCGTTGGCGACGGCACTCGTCGCCGGAGTCGCGCCGGTGGCACTCGGGGGAGCGGCGGCAGTCGCGGCACCGGTGACGGTCCAGGCCAAATCCCCTGCCGTGCCGGGCCCGGTGGTTCAGGACGGCGGCCGGCTGACCGTGCCGGCGGGGGACGACGCACCGGTGACCCTGCGCCTGAAGGTCACGCTCCCACAGGGCGTGACCGGTTCGGTGACGGCGCGGCTGGGTCTGCCCGTCCCCTACCTGCCCGGTGGCGGCACGTCACCACGGGTCGCCGCGAAGCTCCGCGCCGCCGGTTCGGTGGACGGCGCCGCTCTGGGACCGCTCGCCTGGCGGGCACCTGACGGGGAGGCGGAGCCAGGGGAGCACCCGATCGTGCTCGACCTGCCGGCCGTCGAAGCGGGGGACGGCACGCTGACGTACGAACTCGCGATCGGCGCGGAGCACTCGCTGCAGGAGATCGGCTCCCTCGACGGCGACTTCACGGTGAAGGACGCGTCCGGAGCTGTGGCGGCCCACGGCCCGGTCCTCCTCCGCTTCGTCGCGGGCACGCCGGATGCATCCAGCCGTGGCGCCGTCCACGCCCGCGACCGGAGCGGCGTCCTCTGGCGGTACGAGGGGACGGGGAAGCCCGAGACGTCCCTGAAGCCCCGCAAACGGGTCGGCGGCGGCTGGAACGTCTACAACACGATCACCCAGCTCTCCCAGACGACTGCGGCCGGCAGCGGCGACCTCGTGGCCCGGGACAAGTCCGGCGTCCTCTGGCACTACAAGGGCTCAGGCAACCCGGCGGCCCCGTTCCAGCCACGCGTGCGGATCGGCGGCGGCTGGAACGTCTACACGAGCCTCGTCTCCCTGGAGCACGGACTCGTCGCCAGGGACAAGGACGGCGTCCTCTGGCACTACGACCGCTCGCTCTCCGGGCCCCTGTTCAAGACACCCGTGCGCGTGGGCGGCGGCTGGAACGCCTACACCACCATCAGCACGTTCAGCACCGGCGGACTGGTGGCCCGCGACAAGAGCGGCGTGCTGTGGAAGTACAACGCGTACCGGTTCGGGGCCTACCCCGCCGTCCCCTTCGACCCGCGCGTGCGGGTCGGCGCCGGCTGGAACGCCTACCGCGACATCGTGGGCACCGCCGACCCCCGCGGCCTCTGGCACGACCACGTCGTCGCCCGGGACACGACCGGCCAGGTGTGGGCGCACGAGGGCAGCGAGCCGGACTTCCGCTCCGTCCCCGGCTCCGTCCGGAAGAGGATCGGCTGGGGCTGGGACATCTACAACGCGGTGATCTGACACCTCTCCAGGAATCCGCCTCCTGACTCTGTCGAGGAGAACGGGTTCTGGCTCAACTTCTGTGGTGTGGTCAGAAGGGCCGGCGTCTGGCCACTGGAACACCAGGCCTCGCCCGCGTTGCGGGGCGGACCGCTGTCAAGAGTGCGATATCGACGAAGGGCGGGGCTCTTGCTGCTCGGTGAGCTCCTTGGCCCGTCAGAAGCGCGAGGAGTGCGGTCTACCAGGTGTGAGGCACCAGGCGCCGGTTCGGGCAGAATGCATGGCGCCCGGGGGCACCGCCCACCACGTGCAGCACCGGGCACGGGCTGGCACCCCGCCCGCCCGTGCCGAGTCCCTCCCCTGCGTTCTGACCGCGGGGGAGGAGTCCAACGGCGCGGGCATTGTCGGTCGCCGGTGCTAGCTTCCCCACCATGGCAAACCGTTCGTATCTCTACTCCGCAGACTCGATGCCGAGTGAGACAGAGGTCCCCCAGCGGATCCGATGCATATCCGAGCACAACTGGGACATCCCGCTCGCGCACAAGCTCCTGGTGGGGCGTGGAACGACGATCGTCCCGTCCATGATCTGGAACCCTCCGATCGGTATCGCCGCGGACTACGCCGACGGGGCGGCCCTGCTCCTCGGCCTCCTGCGTGCGGTCGGCGAGGGCCTGGAGGACGACGCCGAGTTCGCCGACTGCGTGGCCAGGACCACGGCCCACCTCGAGAAGCAGCAGGCGAACTACTTCGTCCTTGAGACCGGGGAGATCGTCTCGATGACGGACGATGATCCGGCCGCGAGCGTGCGGCGTCTGGCCTCCGAGGACATCCCCGAAGCCGTGGCCAAGGCCGAGGCGGCGATCGCCGGCGAGAACGACGACTGGCTGGCCTCAGTCCGAGCTGACTGGCAGAGGCACTTCGCGTCCTTCTACAGCGAGGCTCTCTACTTCTCCTTCCCCAACTGACGGGGCTTGCGGTGTCGTGCGGGGCGATGCATACCTGATCCGAAAGTCACGGCCTCGGTGTATGGAGCACGAGCGTTGTCGACACTCGACAGGTCATGAACATGGCGAAGACCTCCGGTGCAGTGGGAGCTGTCTAGGAACTCACCGCACGGAGGTCTTCGTGTCCCACCGTAGTGCCCGGTTGACGGACTTCGGTAGAAGGCTGCTGGTCGAACGGGTCGCGTCCGGCCGCATCAGGGGCGTAGGGCGTAGCAGCGCAGGACGTCGAGGTCTGCGGTGTGGATGGCGGACCATCCGTTCGTGAGCAGTTCGGCGTCCTCGGGGGTGATTCCGAGCTCGTGGAGGGGTGGGTCGGTTGTCGTGCGGCGGCCAGTGATCTCGGTGACGACCCAGAAGGTGCCGCCGGGCGCGAGGAGCCGGCGGACGCGGTCGAGGAACGCCGGTTTGTCGTCCATCCAGCGGTAGACCAGGCGGCAGGTGATCAGGGCGTACGCGGGGTCCGGCAGGGCGGTGAGGTCCTCGGTGGTGATGTCCAGGCACGTCCAGACCGGTCCGGGGCCGGAACCCGTGTCGTGAGCGGCGGCGAGGGCGATGGCGCTGGGGGCGCAGTCGACGCCCGTGGCGCGGTAGCCGAACTCGTGGTGGAGGTGTCGGGCCAGGGCCCCGGAGCCGCAGCCGATGTCGAGCGCCGGGCGAGCCTGACCGGGACCGAGGTACTCGCTCATCAGCCGCTTCTCGCTGCCGTCTAGTGGACGGTACTGACGGCCGTCGGCCCAGAGCGGCTGCCAGTAGGCAGCGTGTGCGGTGGATTCACTGATGATCATGCACCTTCTCGGCTGGGAGGGCCCGCGGCCCCGACGCTGGGCGGGGGCATGGCCCCGCAGAATCCGGATGGGGGAGGCGAGGCGCAGGAAGAATGGCACCTGGAGCTTGCCGTCGTTCTTCGTACCGGATCGGTCATGCCGGCAGGTGCCTTCCGATGCTGACTGCTCAGTCCTCACTGATCGCTTGCACGCTTCGTCCGCGCCCTCGACGAACGCCTGGACCGCCTGGAGGCCGCGCTCGCCCCGGAGAGGATTGCACCGAGCGGGGGCTGAACCGTGGGCTGGACGGTTGCTTCCAGCTACTTCGTCAGCGGGTCGAGTGCCTTCCTCGCCTCACCGAACAAGTCGCTGACCTGGCGCAGAACATCTTCCTGAGCGCCGGCTGGCTTGCTGACCGTTCCATCGGAGGAGGCCTGACCCGGCTCCCGCCTCGGATACCGTGGTGCTCTACGGGGTGCCATAACGGATGTGGCGCCCCCCACCGGAGGTAGTCAGCGTATGAGTTCAAAGCGCAGCAAGAATCCAGCCCTGCCCGTACTTGACGACGCATTCCGACTCGACTCGGTCAAGGACGCCGAAGAGTCCATCCGTGACTTGGCCGCGCGGCTGGCCACCACCGAGCTGCGCCGTGCTTCCCACCCGGGCCGGGTCACCTGGGAGCCCACCGATCAGGCCGAGCCCGTACCGGTCCCGCCGACTGTGGTCGACGGTGACGGGGACCTGTGGCTGCGGGACCGGGGCACTGGCACCTGGACCATGCCCGAGTTCAACCCGAAGGAGTTCCCGGCCCGCTGTGGCGAGGTTCTGACGTGGAACGAGCTTGCCCGCGAGTTCGGCCCGCTGACCGCACTGGCCGACGACCGCCGCATCGGCGGCGGCCGGCGTCGCTGACCGCGCAGCCTTCTGGGCTGACCGCGCCCCTGCAGCGCCCGTTACGGGTAGCTGGGAGCTCCAGCTCACCGCCGAGCTCGACGACGGCGGCGAGCAGGAGAGCGTGGTGGTGGCGTGCGACGGCCTTGAGCAGCGTGGTGCGGGCCTGGCGTCACCCGGTGCCCTGGGTGCGGCCGGCGTTGGTGGACCACCCGGGTAGCGGTCGGCCGTCAGTTGCCGTGGCGAGCGCGCGGCCTAAACGGCCGCCGTTGTCCCCGGCGCAGATCACGGCGATCGAGTGCCCGAGCTGCGGGTGCCGCATCCACGGCGTGAATTCGCTTTACGCGTGCACCCGGTGCGACTGGCTGAGCCGCTGGGGGACGGAGACACCGATCGGCCGACCGAGGCGGACGATCCGTGGCCCCGCAAGAAGTAGCCTCCACCCGCTGAACGCGACTGGCTGAGGCACCGGAGGCAAGTGCCCCCGCGCTGGTGCGGACGGAGCAGCGGCATCACCCCTCGGTGGCCTGGCCGGCACGCGCCAGCTCAGCAAGTGTCGACCCCGCGCCCGCGGGGATGGACCTGCTGCGCCGGTGGGGGAGGTAGCCGACCGGGGGCCCTCCCGCGAGTGCGGACGCGAAGCGCTCCTGGGGCCGCTGACCGAGGGCCTGAACATCCCCCGCGACCTCGACCTCGGCAACCGGGCCAAGGCCCTGGAACAGCTCAACGTCAAGCCACGGGCACACGCCGCCCATGTCAGGGTGAGAACGGCCAGTGAGGTCACAACAGCTCGATTCACGAGGTGAGGGCCGCCAGGAGGACAGCGTGGCTGCATAGGTGAAAGCGAAGAGCGAATGTTGATGGGTCCTGGCCTGTCGGCGCACAAGTGAACGTACTCACAGGAGTACGCCGACACCGACCGTCTGCAAGACCTCCGCAGCAGTCAGCAGTCAGCAGCGGCAGCCGCGGGTCCTCAGTGTCCGGGTGGTCGCCGGTCACGGTCACCGGCTCAGCGGTCTCCATGAGGTGCACAACCCCCCGCCGCCGCCCAAGGGCACGCAATCATGCCGCGCTCGGGATCCTCACCCGTCACGGGGCGGGTGTGATGTCCCCACTCTGGCCGTGGTGGATGGTGCAGTTCTCGTCGAGGGGAGGCTCGGAGGTTGGTTGTGGGCGTTGACGTCGGAGGCGCGGGGCGGTCAAGGTCCGGCGCAGCATGCGGCGCGAGCGTGTGGTCAGCGTTGGGCTCGGATGACCACGAGCTCTTCCCACTGGTCGGCTTGGGCCACCAGGCCCTGCCGCTCCAGCCAGGCCCTCCGCGAGCCCAGCACCGGACCCCAGGGCACGCGGGTTCTTGCCGTGACTTTGGCGGCGAGGCCTGCCCGGGAGAGCCGATCGACGCTGTCCTCGGCCCCGCACAGCCCGGAGTGCACCATCAGGAGTCTCCCGCCCGGCCGCAGACGGGTGGGAGCGCGGCACAGATCCTGTCGAGACCGCACGTCCGTCGGGGCCCGCGTTCCACGCCCGCTCGCGCGCGTGCGACGGCAGCTCCTGGTCCGGGGCGGGAGCGAAATGGCTCGCGTCGGCAAGCGTCACTCAGGCGGGCCCACGAGGACGGGCGGATACCCATCCCGCACCATCAGGAGTTGGTTTCGTGCCGTAGCGCCAGCCGCGCAAGGACCGCGCCGAGGTCACCTTCGTCCGCCTGCGCACCCGAACGGATCAGCCCGGAGTGACCGGTGGCTCGGTCGATCGTTGGGAGCAGCGACACGTGCCCCGGCCTGCCCTTATGGGCCGGATCCGTGTGACGGTCCTGCCACCGCGCCCGGCGGCAGGACCGTCGCCCCATCCCATGGCCCCTGCCGGACGGGACCGATGGGTGGCGCGGCCCGGAGCCCTCGTGACGAGTGACGACGGCCCTCACCGTGGACGTTCCGGCGAGGCGCGGGCTGGGACGGAGGGAAGCGGCACGCTCGCTGAGGCGAGTGTGAGGGGCCGTCGCCGGGGAAGCCGCTGTATGAGTGAGAGGCTCCTGCTCATGCCGCTGCCTGCCTTCCGCAGACGGCCGCCCCAAGACCGAGTTCCGCGGGGCGGTGCGGGGACGGGCAGGGGGCAGGTGCACCGCAGTCTCGGGGCCGTGCGGGTTTCACGAGGTCGTGGTGAGGACCATGAGCGACCGGGTCCCGGAGTGGGGGGACGCGCGTCCGCGTCTGGTGCTCGTGGAGGGTCTGCCGGCATGGCGGGCTGTGAAAGACGAGGCGCTGGTCTGCTACGAGCCGTCCGCGTCGCCCGCGACTGTGGTCCTGTCTGCCTACGGAGAGTTCGACGCGGACACGGTGGCCTGCCTCCATGAGGCCGTCGTGAGTGTCTGCACCGCTCAGACCGACCGCGTTCTGCTGGACCTGACCGGGGTCACCTTCGCCGCCCCCGCGTTCGTCGACGAACTGCTCGCGGCCCGTCACCGCTGCCACCTCATTCTCGTCGGCCCCCTCCCCAGACCGGTCCGCCTGGTCCTTGAGGCGGTCGGAGTGCGGAGCCTGTTCCACATCGCCCTCGAGCACGGCCTGGAATGAGCCCCTCCCGCCGTGGTGTAAGCCGGGGCGCGAAACGCCCCGGCACGGAGGATGACCGAGGACGCGTACACGAAGGGCCCGCCGGCCCGGGCTGAGCCGCGGGCTACTGCGGTGCGCGGGATCATGCCCAGCCCCCACTTGCACAGGGCCCGGAGCGTCGTCCGCCAGTACTGCCAGGAGCTGGGCGCCAGCTACCTGGAGACCAGTCTGATCGCTCCCTGACGGGGCAGACCCTTGCCAGCCCCCACCCGGGGCCCGGAGACCGCGCACCGTCTGACAAGAAGGAGCGCACCGTCTGCAGCCCACGCCCAACGTGCCTGCGCCTGTGGCGGAGGACGGGTACGACGCGCGGGGCGCGCAGGCCGCCATGCAGCGGACCGCTTAAGGCACCGAGCATCACGTACGCAAGCCCCGGCATCCTCGCCTGGTCGGTCAGTCAGCCCGTCCCCGCCGACGATCCGTGGGGTGCCCACTATCGGGCTCAACGTATTGAGGCGCGGGGCCCATCGCGAACAACGTGGTCGTGCCGGTGATGTCCATGAGCCGCACCATCTGATGTGAGGGTGCCCCCAGCCGTAGGGTCCGGCCCGATTCCGTGGCCCACCGCCTTGCTGTCATGAGTACTTCGAGGCCCGAGGAATCGCAGAAGGACGAGTGCAGGAGATCGATCACCACCTCGGCGCCGGCCGGAGCCTCGGTCACCGCTCTGCGCAGCATGGAGCGAACTTCGTCCGCGTGATGGATGTCGAGGTCCCCGGACATGCGCACCACTCGTACCCTGGGAGGTGATCCGGCCCGCCTGTATTCCGCCGTATGGTCTCCTATGTTGACGCTCATGACCATTCACCTCACATACGAGCGGTTGCCCGGAATCGCCTTCCGCATGCGGCAGTTCCGCGGCAGGGCCGGGCGACCCGAGGGTGCAAGGTGCGCGCATGGTCGGCCGCGCCCGATCATCGTGCGCCCGTCAGGGTGTGAAGAGGACCTTGACGGCGCCGTCCTGCTTCTTCTGGAACATCTCGTAGGCGTCCGGCGCCTGCTCCAGCGGCAGCCGGTGAGTGGCGAAGCCGTCGACCCCCAAGGGGTCTTCGTCGGTGAGCAGCGGAAGGATGTCGCCCGCCCAGCGGTGGACGTTGGCCTGTCCCATGCGTACCTGCAGCTGCTTGTCGAACATGGTCAGCAAGGGCATCGGGTCGGCGGCGCCCCCGTACACCCCGGAGACGGACACGGTTCCCCCGCGCCGGACGAGATCTATGGCCGCGTACAGGGCGGAGAGCCGGTCGACCCCGACGGTCTTCATCAGTCCGGCGGCCAGGGCATCGGGCAGCACGGTGGTCACCGTCTGCGCCGCGGAGGCGACCCGGCTGCCGTGTGCCTCCATGCCGACGGCGTCGATGACCGCGTCCGGCCCGCGCCCTTCCGTGAGCTCGCGCACAGCGTCCGTCAGGCCGTCCTTGTACTCCCGCAGATCCAGGGTGTGCACACCGCGGCGCCGAGCCCGCTCCAGACGCTCGGGCACGAGGTCGATGCCGATGACGGTCTCCGCGCCGCGGTGGGCAGCGATGCGACAGCTCATGTCCCCGATGGGTCCGAGCCCCAGGACCGCGACGCTGCCGCCGCGGGGAACCGCCGCGTACTCGACGGCCTGCCAGGCCGTCGGCAGGACGTCGGACAGGTAGACGAAACGGTCGTCGGGCGGACCGGGCGGTACCGGGATGGGGAGGGTGTTGCCGAAGGGCACCCGCAGGTACTGGGCTTGGCCTCCCGGCACTTGGCCGTAGAGCTTGGTGTAGCCGAAGAGGGAGGCGCCGGTGCCGTGCTCGTGGACCTGCGTGGTTTCGCACTGAGAGTGCAGGCCGCGTTCGCACATGAAGCACGTTCCGCACGAGACGTTGAAGGGGATGACGACCCGGTCGCCCGGCTTCAGGCCGGTGACATCGGGGCCGACCTCCTTCACGACACCCATGGCCTCGTGACCCAGGATGTCGCCGACGTCCAGGAAGGCCCCCAGGACCAGGTAGAGGTGCAGGTCGGAGCCACACAGACCGGTGGTCGTCACTTCGACGACGATGTCGTCGGGGTCTCGGACCACCGGGTCGGGCACCGTGTCCACGCGTACGTCCCGTTTACCGTGCCAGGTCAGCGCTCTCATCGCTTCTCCCTGCCGAACCCTCGGTATGGGTTTGCCTGTCGCCCGGCGGCTGCCCTCAGACGAAGAGTCCGAATCTGTACGGGGGCGGATTTCTCGGCGAACCTCCCAGAACTGGCCCGACGCGCGAAAGTCGCGATTCCCCCGGCCATCCCACGGTCAGGGGGCATCGCCCAGCGCACGTAGCGCGACCGCCGGCTTTGGAGCACGGACTTCCGGTCCCTGTGCGGGGGCGCCGGCCCTCTGCGCCGAGGCGAAGCGCACCCGTCCGAACCGCGCCACCGGTCAGGTGCGCACCGGGCAGGTGATCATGAAATGTGCGGGTAGGCGCAAAGGGTGATCACCCTGGGCGTAGAGGAAGAGTATCTGCTGGTGGACCCGGCAACCGCTGTTCCGGTCCCCCTGGCCGAGGAGGTGCGCCGGGCCACGGGTCTGGGCCCCTTCGCGGACGGCGCGGAAATCCAGTACGAGCTGCTCCAGGCCCAGATCGAGGTGGCCACTCCCGTGTGCTGGACCCTCGACGAAGTCGGCGGCCACCTGCTGCGGTTGCGCCACGCACTGGCATCTGCCGCGCAGGCCATCGGCTGCCGAGTCGCCGCCACAGGTGCGGCGCCCGTGCTTGGGGGGCTGACCGTACCTGTCACCCCCACGCCGCGCTACGCGAGGATGGCGCGCGAAGCCCGGCAGCTTGTCGATGAGCAGCTGATCTGCGGGATGCATGTGCACGTCGGCGTCCCTGATCCGGAGACAGGCGTCGCGGTGCTGAACCGGATCCGAGGATGGCTTCCGGTGCTGCTGGCCATGTCCGCCAATTCGCCGCTGTGGAGCGGGCGGGACACGGGGTTCGCGAGCTGGCGCACCATCGTTTTCAGTCGCTGGCCCGTGAGCGGCCCACCACCGCACTTCGACGGATTCAGCGACTACGAAGAGCGCCTTGAGGCACTGGTGGCCTCAGGGGTGATCGCCGACCGGGGGCAGGCCTACTGGCAGGCGCGGCTGTCCGACCGCTATCCCACCGTCGAGGTGCGCTGCCTCGACGTCCAGCTGCGGGCCGACGACGCCGTCATGTTCGCCGGCATCGTCCGGGGGCTGGTGGCCACGGCGATCGCGGAGGAGAAGGCGGGTCTCTCCCTGCCGGTCGTCGCGCCGGAGTTGGCGCACGCCGCGAATTGGTACGCGGCGCGCCACGGTCTGAAGGGGACACTGGTGGATCCGCTTGGCCGCCCGTGCAGCAGCGGGCAGGCACTGAACGCACTGATGCGGCACATCACGCCCGCCCTGGAGGACGCGGGCGACGTTCGAGGCGTGCGCGGCCTCGTCCGCCGACTCCAGCAGGCCGGAACTCCCGCTGACCGCCAGCGTCGCGCGCTGAAGGAGGCGGGGCTGCCGGCGCTGATCAATCTGCTGAGTGGGTCCGGCACCTTCGAATGACCGCGCACCAGCTGAGCGGGTCCGGCACCTTCGAATGACCGCGCATCACAGGGCGTCGGGTACCACCGTCACCGCTGCGACGGAAGCTGCAACTCTCATGGGGAAGGCACAGACTCACGGCAGCCTCGGTCTTTACTCACGCAGGCAGCCTGCGGCCCGACGGACAGAGATGCGGTCATGTCAGACCACCCGGTGAATGGCCGAATCGCCTCCCCTCCTTGACACACCACCGGCGCACCAGACAAGCGGCACCGCCCAGAGTCCCGCACCAAGCGGCAGCGAACGCCCAGATCAGCGCCGACGAGGAGGACTGTACGGCTCGAACCATCAGGACCGTGGACGCCATCGCCAGCATCAGGGTCATGGTCATCAGCCAGTGACGTCGCGCGCCAAGAAGCATGCCGCAGCGCATGGTGCGCAGACGACGGTCCAAGCGCCTGTCCCGGGCGAGGTCACGCTCGGTGATGGTCAGCACCAGTCGCTCCGCGGGCGAGAGAGGAGTGCCGTCCATATCGTCTCCCGCATGTCAGGGCTGCCCCTGGTGATGAGTAAGGCCCACGCCGTCACCGACGTGGTGCGCCGCGCTGGTCGACTACGCGGCGATCGTGCTGCCTGCGGTGGGACCGCGGCGCACCAGGCGTCTGCCCGTGCCGGCCGCGTACAACCCTCTGCTGGACGTCATGTCGGCCGCGCCTCCAGCGGCCCCGACATGCTTCTCAGCGTGCGCAACCGCGCCCGCCGAGCACGGCGCGCCGCACGTGTGCGGCGTCCCGCGCCTGGCGCCGCGCGTCCCCGACCTCACCGGCATTCGCAATCCCTACCCCGCGCTTCCGTCTCACCTCATGAGATCCGCGCTTGCAGACGGGCAGGGCGGGCATGCGCGAAGGGAACCACGGTGCCGAGTGCCGCCGCCGGAAAGCCCGCCCGTCGGGCGAGAAGCACCTCACCGCGAACGGCGCCGCACCTTGCGAGAGGTCTCACATGTCTGTTCCCGCTGGCACCGCCCCCCTCGCAGCACTGTCCGCGGCCGGAGTGGCGGTCTGGCTCGACGACCTGTCCCGCGAGCTCCTGGCCGGTGGAGAGCTCATCGAGCTGGTCACGGAAAAGCACGTGGTGGGGGTCACGACCAACCCCACGATCTTCGCCTCCGCGCTGTCCAAGGGGGACCGCTACAGCGAGCAGCTGCGCCGCCTCGGCGACGCGGGAACCAGCGTCGACGACGCCGTCCTCGCCCTGACCACGGACGACGTGCGAAGCGGCTGCGAGGTCCTCGCCCCCGTCCACCAGCGCACCGGTGGCATCGACGGACGGGTCTCCATCGAGGTCGATCCGCGCCTGGCGCAGGACGCCGATGCCACCGCAGTCCAGGCCCGAAAGCTGTGGCAGACAGTCGACCGGCCGAATCTGCTCGTCAAGATCCCAGCCACTCGCAAGGGGCTCAAGGCGATTACCGCCGCCATCGCCGACGCCATCAGCGTCAACGTGACGCTCATCTTCTCCCTGGACCGCTACCGCGACGTGATGGACGCCTACCAGACCGGTCTCGAACAGGCGCAGGCAGCGGGACGCGATCTGTCGGACATCCACTCGGTAGCCTCATTCTTCGTCTCCCGAGTCGACAGCGAGGTCGACCGCCGCCTCAACACCCTCGGCACCCCAGAGGCTCTGGCACTCAAGGGCAAGGCCGCGGTCGCCAACGCCCGGCTGGCCCACCGGGCATTCGAGGAGATGACCGCAGAGCCGCGTTGGCAGCGCCTCGCCGCGGCCGGGGCCCGCGTTCAGCGGCCCCTGTGGGCGTCCACCGGGGTGAAGGACCCGTCCTACCCCGACACCATGTACGTCAGCGAACTCGTCATCCCCGGCACCGTGAACACCATGCCCGGCACCACCCTGGCCGCGTTCGCAGACCACGGAACCCTCCCCGCCCACCCCCCGACCGTGGAGGACTACGCGGCCGCAGCCTCCCACCTCGAGGCTCTGGAACGCGCCGGGGTCGACTTCTCCGACGTCACCGACACCCTGGAGCGCGAAGGACTGACCAGCTTCGAGGACAGCTGGAAGGAACTCGGAACCTCGGTGCGGGGCGCGATGCACCCCCAAGCCGTCGACACCTGCGACGACGACGGGCGCGGGGGTGAGGGTTCCGACAGCGTCGCCCAACTGCTCGCGATCTACCTCAACGACCACTATTCGGCCGCCACCGGGGGCCTGGAACTCTTCCGGCGCGCCGCAAAGGCACAGACGAGCGCGGGGGCGGACACGGTACTGACCGAACTGACCCGCCAGGTCGATGCGGACCGTGACTCGCTGGCACAGATCATGACCGATCTGCAGATCCCGATCAGCCAGTCCAAGGCGGCCATGGGATGGATCGCGGAGAAGGCGGGCCGCCTCAAGACCAATGGCCACCTCCTCACCCGCTCGCCCCTCAGCGACGTGCTGGAAACAGAGTCCATGATCGTCGGCGTCCAGGGTAAAAGGACGTGCTGGCGGACCCTGAGGACCCTCGCCGACACCGACTCACGCCTTTCCACCAAGCACCTGGACACCCTTGCGGAGCGCGCCGAGAAGCAGCTTGTGCGCTTGGAGGAGCTGCGCATCGCGGCAGTCACTCATGCCCTGCGCCCTCAACCCTCCGGCACGCGGTAGCCCCGGGAGCAGCCCCTTCTGCGATGTGAGGACGAATGGACGCCCCCTCCGTGTACGCGTGGCGCCCGGGCCGCGCCGTCTTTGGGGCCTTGGATCACACCGGGGCCCGCGAGCGGTACCGCGCAGACCTCGGGGCGACTGCGAGTGGGCGACTGCGAGTAGCGGAGCAGAGGACTCCCGGCAGGAGCGCCGACTCGGTCGTTCCACCGTGCCGCCGGGGGGTGAAGGGCACCCGTCTGGACGTGAAGGGGTGCCGACGCGCTTCGTGCGGCAGAGGCTGGGCCCATGGCCGCCAAGCTGACGTCTACCTGCCCGAGCAGCAGGTATGGCGCGAGTCCGCTATGACGGCGTTGCCATCGGAGTGGCGTGTCGCCCAGCCGATGTCAGGACCTTCCTCACCGCCGCCGGTAGGGGGAACGCCGGGGACGTCGACCTCACCACCCTGGCTCCAGGTGCTCCAGGTGTGCCGGGTGGTCCAGGTGCGCCGGGGGACCGGCCCCGAGGCCTGGGAACCGTTTCCCGGCCCTGCCTCCCTGGTCTGCTCGCAGGAGCCGGGGCACGCACCTCCCCGTCTTTGGCCCGGCCGCGTCCGGGATGGCTGAGCGGGGGATCCCAGGCTGACCGTGGACGGCCGAGCGGCAATCGGAGGAGCAGAGCGGTGACGGAGACGGGCTCGATCATTGTGTTCGCGAACTTCCTCTCGGACTTGGCGGTGGATCTCGACGAGGGGCAGATCCTGACGGCGTGGGCCCAGCAGGCGCCGCGGAAGGCGTGGCTGCTTCGGCCGGGGGACGTGTTCGTCACTCCCGTGCCGTTGAGCCGGGAGTTCCTGCGTTACGTGTACGACCTGACGGGGGTGCCCCCGGGATCGACGGCGGTGGTCGAGGTGCCTCCTGCCGGAGCTGTCCCGCTGGCCAGGGCTGTGCGCGAGGCAGGACTGGTCGAGAAGGTCCGGGCTCTCGCCGGTGACCGGGGTGCGGCGCTGCTGCCGACGGCGCTGGACGCGTCGGCGATCGCGTTCGCCCGGGACATCGGCATCGGCGTCCATCCGTATCCCACCGTCGAAGCCGCACAGGCCGCCCTGAAGACGGCCATGTTGCTCAACACCAAGACCGGTTTCCGCGAGACGGCCGGGCAACTCGGCATGCGGCTGCCGAGGGGGCGGATGTGCCGGCGCCCGGAGGCCGAAGGTGTGGCGCGCGATCTCCTGCGGGACCACGAGCGTGTTGTGGTGAAGCCTGACCGTTCGGCCGGAGGACACGGGATGCGCTTCGTGTCCCGCGACGACCTGAGGGGCGGGGCGAGCCTGGCGCTCGACACGGTCGGTGGGCCCGAAGGACTGTGGGTGGTGGAGGAGCACCTCGACGTAGCCGAGTCGGTCAGTGTCCAGGTGGAGGTCTCCGCCTCCGGGACGCGCACGCTCTTCAGCGGGGCGATGCGCACGGTTGAGGGTTCTTTCACGGGATACGCCTCTCCGCTGCCACTGTCCTGCGCGCACGCGGCCGGCGAGCTGGAGGAATGGGGAACGGCCCTGGGCCGCTACCTGGCCGACCACGGCTATGCCGGGCCCTTCGGGCTCGACGCGCTGGTGGACACGGATGGTGTCGCGTACGCGAGTGAGAGCAACATCCGCCGTACGGCCACCACCACGCCGCACGCCATGGTCACCCGGCTGACGGAGGGATCTGCCACCGCACAGCCGGCATGGTCGGTGTCGAAGGGCTGGACACGGACTGCCATGGACTTCGACGAGGTGCTGGCACGGCTGGGCGCCTCCCGCCTCGCCTTCGACCCGGATCGCGGCGAGGGCGTGGTCCTCTACGCGGACGCACCGCCCGACGGCCGCTCGTGGCGGTATGTGGTGATCGCCAGGAGTGCCGGGGACGTGGCGGAGCAGGAAGCCGCCTTGGGCCAGGTCCTTGAATTCGAGGCTGGGTGACCCGCCACGCGCCCGTCTCGATGGGCCACCGGTGCCGGGGTCCGTACGGGTGACCGTACCCGCAGGTAGCGTGTACCCCCGGGACGGGCACCTGCCGGGGGAAGCCCCGGACCGTGAAGGGCCGGGGCTCGGCAACACCCTGCAAGGCCCATGGGAGGGTCCCCGCATACGGCCGGGTCAGATCGCGGCCGGGAAGCGCTCCCAGACGCGGTGGACTGCGAGGAGTTCCAGCAGTCGGGGCAGCGCCTGCGCTCCGTCCGAGAGGATGACGCCAGGCACACCTCCAGAGATGCCGGCGGCTTCGAAGAGGGTTTCGGCGCCTTCCAAGCCCGCGAGCGCCTTGCCGTGCCGGAAGGCCTCGGTCAGCAGCGTGAGGACCCGGGGGTCGCCGGAGGCAGCTGTGGGGGAGCCGGCTTTGGCGTCGCGGGCACCGTACGCGTCGGCGCCGGCCTGCGGGGCGCCGATGACGACCAGTGCGTCGAATTCGACGGAGCGGGCGGTGGCGAAGGTGCGCTGTACGGTGATCGGATCGCCGTCCGTACCGAGCACTCCGCCTGCCGCGGCGACGACCAGCGGCACCATGCCGGCATCCAGAACGGACTCGCGGACCGCGCGCACGGTGGCCGTGTCGACGTCCTGGTCGGTGACGATGCCGATGACGCGTCCGTCCAGCGGCCAGGTGGCGCCGATCTGCGACAGCGCCGGACTCGGGTCGACATCAGCGAGTGGTTCGGTGGCGGCCGGCACGGGCAGGCCCAGGCCGGCCGCCACATGGGCGCACAGGTCGCCGTCGATGTTCGCGAGGACGGTCAGGACGCGTTCCTTGATGGCCTGCTCGTAGCACTTGCCCAGCTCGAAGGTGTAGGCGGCGATGATGTGCTCGCGCTCGAGCGGGCTCATGCTCAGCCAGAACAGGCGCGGTTGGGAGAAGTGGTCGTCGTACGAGGCAGGGGCTTCGCGGACTTTCCGTCCGGCCGGTACCTCAACGGGAACCTCGATGAATGCACCTGTGTCGGCGCCGGCGAAGAAGGGGCAGCCCCCGTCGAGGCTGTTGGGCTTGTAGGGGGCCACGCCCCGGTGCACGGCCGTCTGGTGGGAGCCGTCGCGGAGCATGTCGTTGACCGGGGCGTGGGTGCGGTTGATCGGAATCTGCGGGAAGTTGGGTCCGCCGAGCCGGGTGAGCTGGGTGTCCAGGTAGGAGAAGTTCCGCCCTGCCATGAGGGGATCGTCGGTGGCGTCGATGCCCGGGACGAGGTGCCCGGTGTGGAAGGCGACCTGTTCGACCTCGGCGAAGAAGTTCGACGGGTTCGCGTTCAGCGTCAGCAGGCCGACCGGCTGTACGGGCGCGAGTTCCTCCGGGACGATCTTCGTTGAGTCGAGGAGGTCGATTCCTTCGAACATCTGGTCGTCAGTGTCGGGGAAGGTCTGGATGCCGAGCTCCCACTGGGGGAAGGCGCCGGACTCGATGGCGTCGTAGAGGTCGCGGCGGTGGAAGTCGGGATCGACGCCCGCGAGGATCTGCGCCTCCTCCCACACCAGGGAGTGGACGCCGAGCCTTGGCTTCCAGTGGAACTTCACCAGCGTGGTCGCGCCGTCGGCGTTGACGAGGCGGAAGGTGTGGACGCCGAAGCCCTCCATCATCCGGTAAGAGCGGGGAATCCCCCGGTCGGACATGTTCCACAGAGTGTGGTGGGTGGCTTCCGTATGGAGGGAGACGAAATCCCAGAAGGTGTCGTGCGCGCTCTGGGCCTGGGGGATTTCACGGTCGGGGTGCGGTTTGCCAGCGTGGATGACGTCGGGGAACTTGATGGCGTCCTGGATGAAGAACACCGGGATGTTGTTCCCGACCAGGTCGAAAACGCCTTCCTCCGTGTAGAACTTCGTGGCGAAGCCACGGGTGTCACGCACGGTGTCGGCGGAGCCCCGGGAGCCGAGGACGGTAGAGAAGCGGACGAACACCGGCGTCTCGACATCCGGGGCCAGGAACGCGGCTTTGCTGACCGTCTGCCCCGTGCCGTAGGACTGGAAGACGCCGTGCGCGGCCGAGCCGCGTGCGTGAACCACGCGCTCCGGGATGCGCTCGTGGTCGAAGTGCATGAGTTTCTCGCGCAGGTGGTGGTCCTGCAGCAGCACAGGACCCCGCGGCCCCGCCTTGAGCGAGTGGTCCGTGGCCGGCAGGCGGACGCCCTGGGCAGTGGTCAGGTAGGCGCCGCTCTGCGCCATCCTGGCCTGCTCCGCACCAGTGGGCTGACCAGTCGGGCTGACCGTCTCGGGGCCACGTTGCTCCGCCTTCGGCGGCAACGGCTCGACCGGTGTCGTCGGCTCGACGAGCTGAGGCGAGACAGGGGCCGGCTTGCCGGGCACGCCCTCTTCGGGACCCTCGACCGGGCCTGTGTGCATGACGTCGGCGATTTCGTCGGCGACGGCCTTCACCGGATTCTTCTCGGACATCACATCTCCAGACGCAGCGGGGCGGGCCCTCGGGCCCTACACGTGTGACCCGAGGCGATATGTCCTGAAACCTGGACTAGCCTGTCCGGCCCGGAGGCGAGCCCCCGTTCCCGTCCGCCTGAGCCGCAGCCTCGTCGTGGCCCACGACGACAGCACGGACTGCCGAGACGGCTGCCTGCCGCCGGCCTCGAACGCTGTTAGGGCCGACCTGTCACGTGTGGAACGGACACGGCCGGGCAGGGGCATGGTATGAGGCCCTGCGCCCGCCGACACCACACCCACACCCATTCGAGCCCACTCACGGGCAGGGGCGCCGTGGTCACCGGCGCCGCGGGGGGCATCGGCGCGAGCACGGCGTACGCGATGTCGCAGCGCGGCGCCCACGTGGCCCTCCTCGGCCTGGACTGCACTACTTCCGGCACGTTCTCGCGGCCCACGGGGACGCGCCCCTGCCCGCCACCGGCCTCCTCGGACCGGGTGGCGCCGCAGCCGCCACGAACCACCTTCGCAGGACCGGACCGGCATCACCGTCGCCCAGGAGGACGATCATGGCCGTACGACACCGCTTGATCCACGCCTCGCCGGGCCGGGTGTGGGCGGTCCTCGCCGACGGCACGCGCTACGCGGACTGGGTGGTGGGCACGAGCGAATCGCGGGTGGTCCACGGTCTGTGGCCCGAGCTGGGATCCGCACTGGAGTACACCGTCCGGCTCGGCCCCTGGACCGTTGCGGGCACCACCGTCGTACGACGCGTCGACGTACTCGAAGAACTGGAACTAGAAGTCGACAGCGGACCCTTCGGCACCGCACGCGTGGCGATCGACGTCCGCCCCTGGGGTGACGAGGCCCTGATCATCGTGGACGAGCATCCTCTGCGGGGCATCGGAGGAACGCTTCACAACGCCGCAGTCGACGCACTGATCCAACTGCGTCACCGCAGCATGCTCGCCAGGCTCGCGAACGTTGTGGAGGAACAGACCAGCTACGCACGCACCTGAAGCCAACCCCCTGCGGGCCCGTGGGCTGTTCCTCCCAAGACCGCGTAGCGAGGTAGAGGGACGGCTTGCCCCCGGGAAGACGCACAGTCCCGCACAACACTGTCGACCGGCCGACACCGGCACGCCGCCCTGGGGACCCACCCGGCGTGTACACCCGGCAGCGAGCCATGACTGTGTAGCGTCCCCAGAGAGCGGCCCTCTCGCCGCGGGCAGCACCGTGGCGGTCCGAGTTCTGAGGAGGCTGACGTGAGGGACGAGCGGATCGGACTCGCCGAGGTCTTGACCGCGGCGGAGAACGCCGCCCCAGTGGACTCTCTCGACGTCGTGGCGCGCGATCTGCGCGACCGGTTCGGCGCCCAGTACGTGTCGTTCCTGTTCGTCGACGTCGCCGGCCGACGTCTGCTCCGAGTACACGACACATCAGCGATGCACGAGCAAGACCGTGCCACGCAGGTTCCACTCTCGGGCACCGGCGTCTATGACGAGGTTCTACGAGGCCAGCGCCTCATCCTGACTCCCGCGAGCGAGCACGGGCGGCGGGTGCTCGCCCCGGTGACCAACCGCGGCGACATCATCGGAGTCCTGGAACTGTTCCTCGACGATGCCCCTCAGGATGTCCTCGACCAGGTCGAGGTGGCGGCGCACGCACTGGCCTACATCATCGTCACCGATCGCCGGTTCACCGACCTCTACCACTGGGGCAATCGCACCGCCACGGTCAGCCTGTCAGCGGAGATCCAGCGTCAGCTCCTGCCCTCGGCCTCTTGCTGCGAAGCACGCCAATTCACCCTCGCCGGAGCCCTGGTCCCGGCCTCCGACATCGCCGGTGACACCTACGACTACAGCCTTGACGCCCGCACCCTCCACCTGTCCATCACCGACGCCATGGGCCACGACGTCAGCGCCTCCCTCATGGCGACCCTGGTCGTCAACGCATCCAGAGGCGCCCGCCGGGCCGGGGAAGGCCTGGCTGAACAGGCCCGGCAGACCCACCAGGCCCTCCTCGACCACGGTCGCCACAGCCTCGCCACCGGGCAACTGCTGCGCATCGCCCTGGACGGAACCAGCGCACGTCTCGTCAACGCCGGCCACCCCTGGCCACTGCGCCTGCGCAACGGGGCGGTCGACGAGCTGCGCCTGAAGGTCAACCTGCCGTTCGGCGTCCCCGGGCACGGCGGCTACCAGGTGCAGGACCTGGATCTACGGCCAGGTGACCGTCTGTTGCTCCACACCGACGGCATGCAGGAACGCGACGCGCGGGTGGTCGATCTTCCTGCCCTCCTGCGCAAGACCGCGGCCGAGCATCCTCGCGAGGTCGTACGCACCCTGGTCGGAGCGGTCACCGACGCCTACGACGGCCAGCCTCCGAAGGACGACGCGACTGTCCTGTGCCTCGACTGGATCGGCCCGGGCTGACGCCAGACAGCACGCACGGCGACGGAAGGCACGATGGGCCGGCCGCCTCAGGTCACCGCGTCTCTCCGCGGTTTGACGGACGCCCCTCGGTGTGAGGGACGGCCGGATCCGGCTTCTCCGCAGGACTCCCGGGGCAGATGGTCAGGCGGCGCCGCGGAGCGATGCCGGATCCAGCGGGGGCGAGCCGCTTCCGTAGGCATCAGCCGCCGGAGACCGGACGGCTCTCCTGGGCGGTGCCCTGAGCTATGTGACGTACCTCCTCAGCGGATTCCTGTCCTGTGCTGAGGGCGTCGTCCTTGGTTGCCGCAGCTGCGTCCTTGGCGGTGGACTTCACCGATGCGACCGCCTCGGTCACCGGTCCGCGGAGATTCTCCTTGACCTCCTGCGCGGCGTCGACAGCCGTCTGCTTCACCGGCTCCATGAGGTCGTCCGAGTGATCCTTGAGGAACTGACCTGCACGTTCCTCTGCCTCAGTGGTCGGCAGAAGTGCCGCGGCCAGCATGCCCGCCCCGAACGCCATGAGGCCGGCGGCCAGAGGGCTTCCCCGGGTCCGGCGCCGGGCCATGGCGGGAGTGCTCTGGACTGCGTCGGTTACGTTGCCGACTGACTCGCGCGCGGTCGCCGCGATGCTGTCGCTTGCCTGTTCCGCGCTGTCGGCGACACGGTGTCCCGTGTCGTGCGCCGTGCCCATCACGCGCTCCTTCACGTCAGCAACTCCGTGCCGCACGGAGGCGGCCTTACGCTGCGCCATCTTGCGCGGTGTCAACCGGTCTGCCAGCAGGTCGACGTTGCGCGCCAGGTGAGCGCGACGGTGCTCTACGTCGTGCCTCAATTCCTTGGGTGTCGTGCCCATCGGGCGTCCTCCTTCAGCGATTCCAGGGTCTGCTCGGGTGCGAGGCTGACGGTGTCGAGGCGCTTGCGTCCGTTGACGTAGAGGACGGCTCCGGCCACAGCCCATGCCACGGTGACGGCGAGAGCGGCCCATGCGGGGTCCATGATGTTGGCGAGTGCGGCGATGACCGTCAGACTGCCGAGCAGCAGGACGAGGTGTCCCGCGTACCCTGCGCCGGCGAGCATGCCCGCTGCCTTACCGGCCTTCTTCGACTCCTGCTTGATCTCGGCCTTGGCGAGTTCGATCTCGTCCCGTACCAGCTGAGAGAGGTCGGTACCTATCTCGCCGATCAAGTCACCGACCGATGCCTCGGCGTCCCTTCCCCGTTCTCGAGAGACAGTTCGGTGTGCCGCACGAGGTGCGCCGGGAGTCGCGGACGGAGTGGTGGCGGGGGCCGAGAGCCGCTCCTGGATGGCCACGGTCAGCTCCCTTCTCCAGGCCGCCTACCCACGCTGTACGGCTGGGCAGGAGCCGGGGATGCGGGCGGGGCCGGCGAGACCGACGGCACGTGCGTCACGTGCGGGGGTTGCGACTGTCCGTAGGTGTCGGCCGGCTCGGCAGGGGCGGTAACGCCATCGCGGCCCTGGGATGAGGGCAGAGGGTCATCCGCCACAGCTGGCCGGTGAGCCGTCTCCTGCGCCCCTGCCGGAGCCTGGGTTCCGGACGAGGTTGCCGCGCCGACGCCCTTGCCGGCACGGGCGACTGCGAATCCCGCAAGGGCCGCTCCGACGAGGAACATTCCGGGGCGGCGGCGTGCGAAGTCCTGCAGGTCGCTGATCAGCCCGTCGGGGCCCCGGTCCTCAAGATGGTCCGCCATCTGTTGCCCGCGGTCAGCCATCTGACGTGCGAGTCCGGCCGCGGTGGTGTTCGATTCTCCGTTTTCGCTCAGATCGCGTATCTCGCCGGCGAGCTTGCGCACATTGTCGGCAAGGCGTTGCGTCTGTGTGCTGGCCTGGTCCTGCAGTTCTGCGCGAAGGTCTCCGACGATGTCCTTGGCCTTGGACTGCGTCTCATCGACGACGTGGCCGGCCTGTTCCTTGGCGTTCTGGGCCACATGCGTGGCTTGGTCTCCGAGCACGGCGGCGGTGTCGCCCGCCTTGCCCTGAGCCGTCTGGTCTGACTGGGTCGGCTTGGATTCCGGCCGACCGTCCGAGTCCTGGAAGGCAGTCAAGGCTCTTCCTCCTCGATCAGCGGTGTTCGGTTGATGGCGTCGCTGCTCTGCGCGTACCCAGCACGGCACGAGACACCCGCACAATTGGGACATTTCACACGTAGTCATCGTCGGGCGCGCGCACGGCCGCCCGTTATTCACTCCTCGGGGCGGATGGCGCCTACCGCGGCTCCGTCGGCCTGGTGGTCGGCCGGCTATGAGCAGTGGTCCCACGGCGACGGCGCCCGGACGGCAGGCCGCCTGCTCACCGAACTGGCATGGCCCACTCCGGGTCGGTCCGCGTGCGCACCGCGGTCATCACCCTCGCGTCGGGGCGCCGCCCCCTCCTCCTCCAGCAGGACGGCCTCGCGCGCGGCGAGCGGACCTGCGACCAGTACGTCATCGTGTCCCTGGTCGACGACACAAGCCAGGCTCTCGTGGCCGGGAGGGATCCGCCCCCGCAAGTTCGCCGGCCTCCCGTCGACAGACGGGCGTCTGCCCCTTGGCCGCCGCCCGTGACGTCGGTGCGGCCCGAGCCCGCCGGGCAGAAGCCGACCTCCTGGTCTTCCTCGACGTCGAATGCGCACCCGCCAACAGATCCGGCTGAAGCCGTCCGACCCGCGGTATCTGCGGACCGACTTCACAGACTCCGTCGAAGGCTTCCGTCCCAGTTGGCCGGCCGATGTCGGCCAGCCCCTTGGTGACCCAGAGCCTGTCACCCCTGACGAGTCGCGGGGTCTGCTGCCCTCCGATCAGCCGCCGGCTAGTCCCCCTGAGGCCGGAGAAGTGGCCGACGGCTCCGCCGGAATCTAGCTGGGGAAGGGGACACCGTGTCCTGTCGAGGGTCGGGTTGCGGAGCGCGTAGAGCACTGCCGCCTGCTGCCCAGGCCGCGGAGATGTGGTCGCCGAGGCGGTCTTCCAGCAGGACGGTGGCCGCGCAGCCGAAGGCGATGTCGGCCTCGAGTTCGGGTTCGTCGGCGAGGAGGCCGCCGATGACCTCGTGGCGCACCACCTGCTCGTGGACGGCGTCGGCCTCCACGTGTTCGGCGTAGAAGTGCTCCGCGGCCGGTCCCGCCCCACAGCGCCGCATCGCTTCGGCGAGGCGACGGGAGCCGGGGGAGGAGGTCACCTCGACGCAGGCGAAGTGGCCGACGAGCGCCCCGCGCAGCGCACGGTGGAGCCCGAAGAGCGACATCAGGTTGACGGTGGCGAGAAGAGGCGCGGGCGCCTGCGGGAGGTAGTGGCCGTAAGCGGGGTCGAGGCCGAGGTCGACCATGAGGTTCGCGAAGAGCTGGGCGTGCATGTTCTCGGACCGGCCCGCACCGAACTCGTCGTACTCGATGGCGGCCATCGCGGCCTTGGCCCGGCCGGTGAGGCGGGGAATGACCCAGGCGTGGGGATCGGCTTCCTTGAGGTGGTAGAGGGAGCGCAGAGCGGCGTACTCGCGCAGTTGCCACAGCTCTCCGTCCTTCTCCAGGCGGTGGCTGAGGCTGTCGGAGAGTTCCACGGGCTCGACCAGGGGCGGTGCGAACGCCTCCTCGACGGTCCGGGGTGCGTCGGCCAGCTCGCAGCGCAGAGTCTGCAGGAAGCGCTCCTCCATGGCCTGGCGCGGTCGCAGCAGTTCGGGGTCCCACTCCCGCTCGTCGGCCACCGCCTCGAACCCGCGGTAGTGCAGCTCGTAGAGCAGGTAGAGCGCCAGGTGCAGGTCCTCACCCCACGGGTCTGCCTCCCGGACCGCCCGGCGGGTGTGCACCGGAGCGGCTCCGGTCCGCAGCGCCTCGACGACGCGGTCGGACAGCTCCCCGCGCCCGTCGACCAGACGGGGCCCGGCCGTGGTCGCCGGGATGCTGATGCTGGGTGCGCTCATGAGGAGTTCCCGTCCTCGTTCGGTCGGTCGGGCCGTTCACGGGGACGGTGGCTGGTGTCGCACCACGGGTAGGTGCGACTGCGGCGGCAGGTGCAGATCGCGACCGTGAACCGGTCGGAACGTACCGAGGTCCCGTCGGCGAGGACGACCTCCACCGGGCCTTCGACCATGATCGGGCCCTGCGGGTCCACCGTCACCCTGCGCGCCGGGCCCCTGTCCGATGCCGGCACTTCGGGGATGTCAGAGGTACTGGGCACGGATGACCACCAGCTCCTCGAGTTCCTCTGCCGCGGCTGCCAGGCCCTGCTGCTCCAGCCAGGTTCGACGGGATCGCAGAACGGGGCCCCAGGGAACGAACGCGCGGGCGGTGACCTCCGCGTCCATCCCCGCGGTGGCCAGCAGGCCGAGGGTTTCCTGCACTCCACACATGCCGGAGTGCACCACGAGGAGTACGCCGCCCCGACGCAAAAGGGTGGGGGCTCTCGTGCAGATACGGTCGATTACGATCCGTCCGTTCCGGCCGGCGTCCCACGCACGCTCGGGGCCCCGAGCGGGAAGTCCCCCTCCAGGAGCCGGAACGTAGGGCGGATTGGTGACAATCAGGTCGAACCGGCTCCCCGCGACCGCCGATGCGAAGTCGCCGTGCACCACGCGCAGGGGCAGCCGCCTCCGGGCGGCGTTCAGTCGAGCGGTGACCACGGCACGCCATGACACGTCTACTGCGGTGACCCTGGCCCCCAGGCGCGCCGCTTGAAGGGCCAGCGCACCGGTGCCAGTGCCGATCTCCAGAACGTCCGCTCCGGGACGCAACGTTTCCAGTGCGAGTGCTTCACTCACAAGGCGGGTGTCGCCCTGAGGTCGGTATACGCCAGGGAGGGCGATCAGCCCGGCGGGCAGGGCTCCCGACGTCAAGGCCGTACTGGCCACGGTGTACCTCCGTGATGGGTAGGGACCCGGTCGCGAGCTGGCGGCCGACGACCGCTTCGCTCCACTGCCCCCGGCCAGGCTGCTCATCCGGACATTCGACGATCACTTTCTGGGCGCACTCGAAATGGCCTCGCGGCAGAGCGGAGCGGCCCGCGATGTCATGAGCGGGCGTCTCCTCCATCCGGATCATTTTCCGGCGTCTCCCACGATTGCGCGCGTCGCTGCGCCGCAGGGGGCTGCTGCCCCGGCCGGACGGGCGCTCTGCGCCGGGCAGTGCGTCGGGTGCCGTACCAGAAGGCACCGAGCAGAAGAGCGGCCACGGCTACGCCTGCCAGGATGAGGAAAAGCGAAGCCTGGCCTTCGGCCGCAAGGTTCTCGAGGGCGATCATGCTGGTCGTCTACCCAGATCGGTCCCGTTCACGGCCGAAGGACATGCGCACCCGGTATAGACCTGAACGTGACGGGAGTGCCGGCCGTCCCCGCCTCCGACACCCTGGGCACCCTCGACCGATCCTGCGCGTCCACCGACTCACCGACTACCCCGCTCTGCGACCCATCGCCCAGATCGTCCACGCAGCCGACACCGACGACGAACGGGGGTCGGCCGCCAGGCGTGCGCAGCGGCCGATCCGATGTCGGGGTCGGCGGTGCGGGTTCGCCTGCGGCGGCGGATCTTGGCCGCGGTCAGGATCGTGGCGGCAGTCAGACCGGCGGTGATGGCGAGTGCGGGGCCGCCGAGGGCGATGGTGTGCTGGACGGATGTGGCCGCGGCGTATCCGGCGCCGGCTTCCGCGCCGGCCCACAGGGGTGCGGCGAGCAGGCTGTAGGGGGCGATGCGGCGGTAGGGCATCCGGGTGGCGCCCGCCAGGTGCGGGGCCAGGGTGCGTACGACGGGTACGAACCGGGTGAGGAGAACGGCCTGGCCGCCGCGTCGTGCCATGAGGGTATCGGCGCGCTGCCATGCGCCGTCGGGGATGCGACGGCCGAAGCGGCCGGTGCGCAGGCGGCCGCCCAGCAGGTGCCCGGTGCGGTGGCCGAAAGCGTCACCGGCCACGACCGAGCACGAGGCGGTGGCGATGACCAGGATGAGGTTCAGCTCGCCGGCGCGGGCCAGCGCACCGGCAGTCAGCAGCAGGGTCAGAGTGGGGACGAATGCGCCGATCAGCAGCACGGACTCGGCGAGCACCGCAGCGGCCACGATTGCGTAGGCGGTGGGTGCGGGAACCTGGCTGATCAGAGTGGTCAGCGTGTTCACCGGCTCGCACCGACCGTGGTGGCCGACGGAACCGCCGGGACCGTGGAGGTGGCCGGATGGGCAGGTCGACACAGCTGCCAGACCTTGGCCGGGGGCAGGTTGCCCCACACGCTCCAGCAGCCGGTGGCGTACCGGCGCTGGTAGCCCGCCAGGACGTCTTCGACGGCGCGGTGGCGGCGGGCTTCGGCGGGGGAGGCGGTCAGGGTGCGGGCGTATCGGGTGCCGCGGTAGGCGAAGTAGGTGAGCGTGCCGCCGGGCTGCAGCAGCTCCAGGTACCGGTCCATGACCGTCTCGACCTGCGCGGGGGTGAGGTTGGTGAAGGGCAGGCCGGAGACGATCACGTCGTAGGGGCGGCCGGTGTCGAGGTGTTCGACAAGGGTGTGGTGGACCTGGACCCGCTCACGTTCACCGGCCAGATGCGGGTGGGAGCGGACGAGGCGGCGCAGCTGAGCGGCGAAGCGGGGGTTGGCCTCGACGATGTCCAGTCGGCTGCCCGGAGAGAGCCGGCGGATGAGGGTGCGGGTGACCGAGCCGGTTCCCGCGCCCACCTCAAGGACGTTCAGGGGCCGTGCGCCGTGCTCGTCCACCGGGTCGGTGAGCAGGCGGGCCAGGGCCTTGCTGCTGGGGGCGATGGCGCCGGTGGTGCGCAGGTCGCGGGCTGCTTCGATGAGGAACATCCAGCCCTCGGCGTTGCGCTGCGCGAGGACACGGTCGTGTGAGGTAGTCCAGTCGTCCATGCCTTCGACGCTACGAACCGCCTGCCCCCTGCGAATCCGCCCTTGTGCGAAGCACTTCCCCTACGAAAGTAGGGGGTGATGGTGACTGGTCGGCGGCTGGCGGACCGAGCTCGGCTGCCTAGGGTTGGCGGGGTGAACAAGAGCAGCGTGATGCGGTGGCCAACGTGGGCCGATGTGGTGATGGTCCTCCTGGTGACCGCCTCGTCGATGCGGGACGCCGTCATCGCCTCCGGTCAGGGTTTGGGAGAGCTGTCGGTTGCCGCTGCGGCGGTCGCGGGCCTTTCGCTGGCCGGTCGGCGGCGCTGGCCCCTGGCGGTGACCGCTGTGACAGTCGCCGCGGCAGGGCTGTGGGGCCCGGTACTGCCGCTACTGGTCGCGCTGTTCCATCTCGCCTCGCGAGGCCGGACCTGGCTGGCTGTCACCGGCGCCGCTATCGCACTGATCACCAACGCGCTGGCGCAACCCGCGCTGAGCCTGCTGGCCACCCGTTCCTACGGACCTGCCCTTCTGCTGGCGCTGGCGGTGGCCCTCGGCATGTGGGCGGGAAGCCGCCGCCGCCTGGTCGAGGCCCTGGCCGCGCAGATCGAGCACTTGCGCATCGAGCGGGAACTGCGCGAGCAAGCCGCCCGTGCCGCAGAACGGTCCGCGATCGCCGCGGAGATGCACGACGTGCTCGCCCACCGCCTCAGCCTGATCGCCCTGCACACCGGTGTCCTGGCCACTAGAAAAGACCCCCTGCCCGCCCAGGTCACCGAACGCCTCACCCTCCTGCGGACCGCCTCCACCGACGCTCTGAACGACCTACGCGACATCCTGGGCGCCCTGCGCAGCGCCCCCACCCGCCCCTTCTCCCCCGCCCGGCCCGCACCGGTTCTACGCAGTGTCGAAGAGGTGATCGAGCAGGCGCGGACCGCTGGGCAGCACATCGAAACCGCCATCGAGGGCACGCAGGAACAGGCCCCCGCGGCGCACCGGCTCGCCGTCTCCCGGCTGGTGCAGGAAGCCCTGACCAACGCCCGCAAGCACGCCCCCGACGCCCCCGTCCGTATCCGTGTCGACTACGGCCCGCCCGCCACCCTGATCGAGGTCACCAACCCTCCTGGCGCCCCCGGCGCTCCGCCGGTGCCCTCCGGGTTCGGCCTGGTGGGCCTGCGCGAGCGCGTCGAAGCACTCGGCGGCCACCTCAACGCCGGCCCCGGCGGCGCCGGGACCTGGCGACTGGCCGCCCGCATCCCCCACCCCACCACCGAACAGAACGGCTCCCGCACATGATCCGCGCCATGGTCGTCGACGACGACGCCCTCGTACGCCTCGGTCTGACCGACCTCCTCGAGGGCGACGACGACATCGAAGTCGTCGCCCAGGCCGCCGACGGCCTGGGCGCCATCGAGCAGGCCACCGCCCACCACATCGACGTCGCCCTGGTCGACGTCCGCATGCCCCGCATGGACGGCATCACCGCCATCACACGCCTGCGCGCCCTGCCCCACCCGCCGAAAGTCATCACGCTGACCACCTTCGACCTCGACGAATACGTCTACAACGCCCTCGCCGCAGGAGCCGACGGCTTCCTGCTCAAGGACACCGACCCTGCCGAAATCCTGCGCGCCGTCCATCTCGTCGCCACCGGCTCCGCCATGCTCCACCCCAGCGCCGCCCGCCGCCTCATCGACCGCTACCACCACACCAACCGCCCACAGGCCACCACCGCACGAAAGCGCGTCGAGCCCCTCACCCCCCGCGAGAAGGACGTCCTGGCCCTGCTCGCCGAGGGCGACACCAACGCCGACATCGCCCACACACTCGGCATGCGCGAAAGTACCGTCAAAGCACACGTCAGCCGCATCCTGACCGCCCTGAACGTCACCAACCGCGTACAAGCCGCACTCCTGGCCCGCGACGCCGGCCTCACACGCTGACACACCCCGGCACTCGACTCAGCGACCGGTCGCAGACGTGTGCCGGGACGCGGTAGTTGGAACCACCCGGCAGCGGTGACCAGCGCGTACTCGACCTGGGACCGACCCGAAGCGTCGACCTCGTCGTTCGAGCCGCGCGGCTTCCGCCTTGACCTTCGGTTCCAAGAATCTTGGCCAGGTTCCAACTAGCGTGTCTCGGCTCAGCAGACGACAACGCCCCTCAGCTTCGCCGGTGACGACAGACCTGCCCCTGTGACAACTATCGTGCTTCGAGCCTGAGCACCCAACAACTCGCGCAGAAGACCGGGCTCACCATCTCCCAGGTCGAACACGCCATCACCTGGCGGTATGAAAACACCCGGCCCCACCCCCCATCGAGCCGGCCGACTGACCAACCCCGGCCGACACGACACGCCACCCCTGTACGACTCACAGACTGTTCTGCCTGGTGGGCGGGCAGGCTGTGAGTCTGTGAGGGACCCTCCACGGCCCGGCCCGGCGGTGCATCGGCCACGTCCTGGTGGTGCCCGTGGTCCTGGTCGACGCTCGTCCGGGCGGTGCCCGGCGTGGGGCCGGCGCCCCGTACCCGCCCGCGCTGCTCCCCGGTCCGCTCGAGTCCGGGGCGTTCGGACAACGGCGGTATCGAGCGGTGGGATCCGTTCCATAGAGTGGTCCGTATGGACATGCGAAGGATCGTCGCGGTGCTGGCCGAGGAAGCTGAGCAGCAGATCCAGGACCAGGTGTGGAAGCTCGAGCCGGGCGACCGCGCACTCGCCCTTGAGGCCGAGACCGGCCTGCGTGACGTCATCCGCCCGGCAGACACCCAAGAGGCGCTGCCGCGGATCGACCGGCTCGCACACCTGCGGGAAACCCTCGCCGTCCTGGCCATCGCCCTCGCACGCACGCACGGCCGCATGGCCTGGTTCCTCTCCGGCGCCCTCCACGCACTCGAACCGGTTCCGCGCTGGCGCGCCCTGCCGGCTGACCAGGGCGGCACCTTCGGCACGGTCCTTGTGACTCCCGAGGAGTACATAGAGGCGGAAGATGCCGTCCGCCGGCTCCAGGACGCCCTCGCACAGATCGCCACCACGACAGTCGACCCCGGCAGCGCTCGACCAGATCAGCAAACAGGCGGGGCCTGAACTCAGACTGACGGGCGTCGCGGACTTTTAACTGCCAGGCCTCGTCTGTCTTCACCGGTGTGGTGCCGTCTGCGGCGGACGGCTCCTGCCGCAGGCGTCGTTCAGTCTGTTCGGTGCCAGGGAACTTGGGCCGATTGCCACCGAAGTGGTCCTCGGCCGGTTCGTGCCGGAGCTCCCGGGCGGCAGCGGGATCCGGCCTGGTGCTCGCCGGGGCCTGCCGCGTTCGGTGGACTCGGTTCAGCCGCGGCAGTCGCAGCCTGGTGGGCAACCGCATGCGTCGCTCTGCTCGGCACCGGCGGACAGATGGTCGTGCCGATGACGCTATGACGGTCGGGATGTACACCACCCGAACGCGCTCGTCTCGGGACTCCCTCTCTAGCTTGCCCTCGGCCCTCGCCGCTGACCCGTCGAGGGAGAGACAATCGCAGCGGCGAGGACTTGACTCGGCGTCGTGGTGATGGGCACGGCAGGACGTCGACTCGGCGACGGCCGGAAAGACGCGGTTAGTACCACCGGTCCATGACTTCGCATTGTCCGGCGTGTTCGCGTTCATGACGAATGGAGATGCCGATGACTGTGGTCAGTGACAGCGCGACGGAGGAGGAGCTTGCTGAGAGTTTGCTGGAGGGGGTGGTGAATGAGCCGATGCGGGCCGCGACGAAGTTACTGGGGGCTCACAGCGACGGTTACTGGCTGCGGCGTCTCATCCATGACCAGGAACTGGCGGCCGCGGTCGACCATCCGGTGATCGACTTCTCCGCCCGGTATCCGGCGGTCGACTGGGACGGCGTCGGCCACCTCCTGAAGACCCCGACGTGGTCCCAGGGGGCCTCCAGGAGCCAAGGCGGCCGTGCTGCGGTTCGCCGCGTCTCTCGTGAGCCGGTGCCCCGTGCAGCTCGGCAGGGTGACCCACGCGCTGGGCGACGCCGAATTCCAGCTCCTTCTGACGGTCTTGGAAGAGGCTTCGTACGGCGACCCCCGCGGAGCTGCACGGGGGCTCGTGGCGGCACCACAGCACCTGGCAAGCGGATGATGCGGGTTCTCTGTGCGCCGTGTGTGCTTGGAAGATCGGACGATGGGGGCGTATGAAGGCCCGGTGAGTCGGCCCGGGGGGCGAAGAACCTCGGGTCGGCCACCTTGAGCAGACCGGTCCGCAAAAAGCAGATGTCTAGGGCACGACCCTCGACCCTCGATCGTCGGCCGACGTGATGGCTCAGGAGTAGGTCATGGGACAGCCGTATCGCATGGAGTACTGCGCGGCGCGCAGGTAGAGAGCCACGTAGAAGGCCGCGTCCCGGTCCTCTGCCCACGGTCCCGGCCGCGCCCGGGCGGTTCGTTCCACCCCGCCCTCCAGGAACCACATGCTGAGTGTGAGGTTCTCGTCCGTCGGTATCGCGTCCACGGGCAGTTCGACGACGCGGGCGAGACGCTCGGCCAGGGCGAGCACCTGCGGGGCCCCGGCGACCACGGTCTCTTCGCCGGAGTACGCGGTGCCGACAGGAAGGACGATCTCCTCCTCCAGTGCGAAGGGCATGAGCACGCTCCAGTCGAGGAGTGCCGACAGCTCCGCATCGGTCAGCCGCGTCCTGCACAGCGCCACGAAGCCGTCCATGGACGGGCTGACCTTTTCCTCGAACCAGCCCGGCGCCTCCCCTGCGGCCTGCAGCTCGTAAGGGGGCAGCCCGCGCCGCTTCAGCTCGGTGTTCAACGCGGCGGCGACGTCCCCGTACCCGTCCTCCCCGGGCTGTGACCAGTCCTGCGCGGTGACGCTCACCAGATAGACACCCATGGTCGCAACGTACCGGCCGCCACCGACAACATCCCTGGCCTCCTGCGACATCCAGCGGGGCAAGCCGCGCAGCAGGATCACCACGCCCCAATGCTGCGACGGCCCGGGTGGCGTCGGCGTCCAGCGCCTCCACGGTGGCCCGGGACCACGGGCAGGACGACGCGTCCGGGGCCGGGATCAGGAGCCGGTGTGCCGGGCCCGCCGGAAGGCGGCTGCGGGCACCTTCAGGCGCTTGGCGCCCTGTCCGCATGGCGCGCGACGGGTCAACGGCGGCGCCCGACCGTGCCGCAGACGAGGATGTAGGGAGTCAACGGGCGCAGTTCACTTGGACCGGCCGGTGGCATCACGGCTGACATTGGCTCCGCTTGCGCTGTCCGGGCGTGGCCCTGTGTTTGCTCGGGGCGCCAGCAGTGCTTAGCCGGCTCCGACGGGCAGGGTTGCGATGCGCTGTTCCAGCCATGCCGGCAGGTCCAGGAGCCGGACTCCTTCCTGTTCGTCAGGGTCGGTCGGTGCGACCAGGCGCACCATGTCCTCGGCGCCGCTGTTGACCGGCAGGTGGGTTTTCTGGAAATCGCGGAGCGAATTCCAGCTGTGAGTGGGTGGTGTGGTGTCAGCGGGTTGGGTGGCACTGACCCCCGGCTACCTTGAAGGCCTCATGAGCTGCCTGCCTCGTGATTCTGACGCAGGGATCTTGGCTGTCATGGGGTGACCAGATGGCTGTCGTGGCCCACACAAGGGACGGAGCACACCAGACAGTCGGCTGACATGAGGATGCCCATTCCGGTGTTCCTCGCCCAACAGCCACGGTGTCCTGGAATCTATGACCGCTACACCGGCCAACGACCCGGACGCAGGCACTACGATGTCGCGACCACCCACTGCCGACATGTGGGGACTCGGCTCTCGGTCGCAGGAGCGGCGCCTGGCCCGTCGGGCCGTGGTCCACCGCCTCCTCGCGTTGGACGAGGCGGGAACCCTGGCCTCGGTCCATATCCATATTGCTGCCGAAGCTGTGGATGTGTCAGTACGAACGGTATGGCGCTGGCTGGCCACCGCCCGCCAGGCCCGGGACTCCCCGGCCCACCGGCACAATGCCTTCACGCTGGACGAGGCGTTATGGACCCGCCTCGAGGAACTCGGCGGCAACGTCTCCGAACTGCACCGTCAACTAACCACCCACACCACCATGGTCACCCGACCCGCCACGCTCCCCTCGCTGGCAACGATGCACCGCGCCGTACGCGCCGATCTCCGGGCGGGCCGAGTCCTTCAGGTACTCAGCCCGTCCCACGCACGGAAGACCCCGGAGCGCTACGACCAAGCACTGGCAGAACTGGCGTTGCCGGGCACTACCCCTGTAACCGGCCGTGCCCGTCCATCGGCCATCCCCGAACCCGCCGACGTGGCCGGCCCATCCTCCACGCCCACCCCAACACCGCCCTCTGCGCCCATGGCCGGCGCACGCCTGTACACACCAGGCGCGCATGTGGTGCCAACCCGGCAGCTGGGCGGAGTGACCGAAGCCGTCACCCACACGATCGCCGCCCGCGGCATCATCTGCATCTACCGGGATCCCGGGCACGGCAAGACAATCGCGGTCGACGAGGCCCTGCGCCTGCTACCCCGCCGTATTCCAGTGCACCGCGCGCTCGTCGCGGTCAAGCCCGCCCTGCCGCAGCTGCGTGCCGCGCTCCTCACCGCGTTCGGCTTCCCCGCCCAGTCACTGGCACACCGGGCCGACCTCGCCGACCGAGTCCTGACAGATGCCCTCAAAGACCCCGGCGTACTGCTGATCGACGACGTCCAGCGGATCGCCGCACCCGAGCTGGACTACCTACGCCTCCTCATGGACGCACCCGCCACTCAGACATCCCTCCTGCTGTGCGGGACCGGCGCCGAACGCACCCTCGCCCGCGCCCCAGCGCTGGCCTCCCGGGTACTGACCTGGCACCACACCCCACGCCTCGAACCCACCCAGATCCCCACCACACTGCGCCTGTTCCACCCCCTGTGGCACTCCGCCACCCACACCGATCTGCTCCACACCGACGGGACACACGCGCGAGGGAACTTCCGCACCTGGGCGAAGATCACCTCCCACACATACGCCGCCCTGGCCCGCCACCCCCATCACACCGCGGACCGAGAGCTGCTCACCGCCGCCTGCTCCCGCCTCAGCCCCCACCCCTGACCGCGACCACCAACCGCACCCCCACCGAGGGAGTGGTAAAGGACCCAGATGGACGCAGACCTCCCTGACACCACCCCGACCGCTCCCGTCCTCGACACCATCTCGCTGACCGCTCTGCGCGCCCCGGCCGTACGCCGTCTCCTCGTGCTGCGCACCGAGCGCCGCCTCACCCGCGCTCACGTCCGCACCGCGGCCCAGTGCCTCGACGTGTCGGAACGCACCGTATGGCGATGGCTCGCGGACGCCACCACCACACCCGCCACCGCCCAACGACCAGGCGCACGCCCTACCGACCGGTTCGAGATCACCCCCCAGATCCGGGTGCTGCTGGCGTACTGGCACGGCAACGCCTCCGCGGTCCACCGTGATCTCGCCGCCCGCGCCCGAGCAGCCACCACCCCGCCGACACATCCAGAACGCACCACCCCCACCTCCACCCCGCCACCATCCAGTAAGCCCATTCCCCAGCGGCGCGCCCCACAAGGCTGTCCCGCTCCTGGACCCACTCCCGTCGCTGTCGACGTTCCTGCGCGCGGTGCGTCGTGATCTCACCGCAGGGGAGCGGGCCGGCTACCGCAAGGGCCCACAAGCCGCACGAGCCCTGGACGTGTTCGGTAAACGTTCCCGTACCTGGCGCAACCACGTCTGGGAGACCGACCACGTCCAAGCCCCGCTACGTGTCGAAGCCGACGGCGTCCTGGTCCGCCCCCACGTCACATGGTTCATCGACTGCGCGACCAAGGCCATCACCGGCCTCGCCATCACCCCCGGCTACCCCACCCGCGCCTCGATCCTGGCCGCCCTGCGCTCCGCCGTCCTGCGCACCGAACCGTACGGACCCTTCGGAGGCCGGCCCGAACAGGTACGCATCGACCGCGGCAAAGACTTTCTCTCCCACACCGTCACCGCCGCCTTCGGCGCCCTGGGCACCACCGTCACCACCCTGCCGCCCTACAGCCCCCACCTCAAAGGCACCGTTGAGAACCTCAACCGCTGCGCGACACGGATGCTGTTCGCCGCTCTGCCCGGCTACACCCCCACACAGCCACACCGCGGCCCCGACCGACGCCTGCCCGCACCGCCTCTGTCGTTCCAGGCGTTCACCGAGCAGCTCCTCGCGTGGGTGACGTGGTGGAACACCGAACACCGCCCCACAGCCCTGAACGGCAACACCCCGCTCCAGACCTGGCAGGCCGATCCGACCCCGCTCACAGACATCCCACCCTCCGACGTGTGGTCGTTCACGCTCGAAGCCGACAGCCGCACACGCACCATCACCAGCCACGGTGTCCGTTTCAACAACCGCGACTACATCGCCGATTGGATGACCGGCCAGGCCGGCCGCGAGATCACTGTGCGCTTCATGCCCCATCACCACCACGAGATCGAAGTCTGCACACCCCACGGCCACCACCTCGGCACCGCCCACCTTGCCGACCACGCCACACCCGAGCAGCTCCACGCACTGCGCCGCACCCGCGCCCAGCGCGCCCACCGCCTGCGTGCCGAGGCCAAAGCAGCCGAGCAACTACGTCGCACCAGGTTCGCTCCTGCCACCGAGGCGACCGAAGCACGCCGCCATGACACCATCACCGCCGCCGAGGCCGCCCGCGAACTCGGCCGGCACCACCACACCGATCTGGCCGCCCTGGCACTGCCAGACCTCATCCCGCCCATGCCACCACCAGCCGCCTGGGCGACCTCCGACGCCCTCAAAGCCCACACCCGGCCCGCCAACCCACCCGGACGAGAACCCCACGAGGACACCCCGTGACCAGCCACCTTCCACCCCCACCCACCGACCAGTACGTCCACCTCCCCGAAGCCCGCCTCGTCACCACCCGCGCACTGCTCACCGCCCGGGAGAACATCGCCGACACGATCGAGGCCCGCGCGATGATGTGCGTCCACGGCGGCGCCGGCTTCGGTAAAACCGTCGCGGTCACCAGCTGTCTGCGTGAACTCGAACCCGAGGAAGACATCCGACGCATCACCTTCCACGCCCGCCCCACCACCCGCGCCGTACGCCACGAACTGTTCACCGCACTCGAACTCCCCGGCCAACCTCCGCGCTACACCGGCGAATTCGACAACCTCCTGAAAATCGCGCTCGCTACTCGGCCACTCACGATTGTCTTCGACGAAGCGCAGTGGCTCTCCAGCGACCAGCTGGAATACATCCGCTACCTCTGGGATGATCCCCGCACCCAACTCGCCGTCATTTTCGTCGGCGGAGAAGGCTGCCACGCCACCCTGCGAAAAGAACCCATGCTGTCCTCCCGCATCTTCATCTGGCAGCACTTCACCCACCTCACCCCCGCAGAAGTCCTCGACGTCATCCCGCTCTACCACCCCATCTGGACCAACGCCGACCCCGACACCATCGCCTACGCAGACCAGCACGCCGCCCACGGCAACTTCCGCAACTGGGCCCGCCTCACCAAGCACACCCACCGAGCACTCACGCGAACCGGACGCCCCCGAGCCGACCAAGAGGTACTGCGATGGGCCTTCAGCCGACTGGGATAGACACGGATCCGCCGCACCCGCCTCCACGCCCGACACGCTCCGACAGCCCAGACCCTCGGCTACGAGGCGGACATGAGCTCACGTCAGCTCACCCCAGAGGGCCTGCAGCCCCAGAAGAGGCCCGACCGCAGCCCCGCGCCGCGCATCAGCAGAGTCATGGGCCGTCTCTGCGCACACAGCCAAGCGGTGCCGGCTGCTTCAGACGTATCGGTGACAGCGGCAGGGCACATCTGCTAAAAAAGACTCACATCCCGTCAAACGCAAGCTATTGAGAATTCCAACCGGGCAATAGGGAATATCCTGCGAGGGAATTGCATTTCCTCGCGAAATATGAATTTATTCAGGTGATGCGATGAGGGAAAGCCGAAAATCAAGCGACCCCCATGCCGCAGCCAGCCGCCTTTCTGGAATTCGCGGAGCGAATTCCAGCGGGCTGGACCGCGGAGCGGGCCAACCTGTCGAATCGCGGAGCGATCCGACAGGACGTCACGGAGTGACGTCCCATCAACTGCTCTGCGGAGCAGAGCAGTTGAACCGCCGCGTAGCGGCGGCGCGTCGCGTCTGCGGAGCAGACCGCGCGCATGCGCGCGGTCTGCTCCGCAGACGCGACGCGCCGCCGCTACGCGGCGGTTCAACTGCCCTGCTCCGCAGTGCAGTTGATGGGGCGTCACTCCGTGACGCCTGGTTGGATCGCTCCGCGATCCAACCGCTGGAATTCGCTCCGCGATTTCCAGAAAGGCGGCTGGCTAGGGGGATCGGTCGCCTTGTTTTCGGGTTTCATCATGTCAGCAATTCCTGAATAGATTCAGGAATTGCTGTTACCATTCTCGCGCCTCGATTTTATGGACGTCGTCGGGTTTGCCGGAATTCTGAACAGCTCCTGGCTTGCGCGAGGGGTTTTCTGTCTTAGTAAATACGCCCTGCCGCTGTCACCGATATGTCTAAGGTTGCCGGCACCGTTTGGCTGTGCGGGGACGCAAAGATGGCCCATGACTCTGCTGGTGCGCAGCGCGCGTGGCTGCGTGTGGGGCCCTTTCTGGGGCTGGAGGTCTGCAGGTGAGGTGACGTGAGGTCATGTCCGTTTGGTGGCTCAGGGTGTGGGCTGCTCGGAGCGTGTGGGCTGGCTTTGCGGGTCGGGCGCGGAGGCCGGTGCGGTGATTCGGGTTTGCCCCAACCTGCTGGGGGCTGATCGCAGTGCCTCTTGGTCGGCTCGGGGGTGTCTGCTGTGCCGCTCCGGGTCGACAGGACCGGCGCGTTTGTCGACGGCCCGTGGTCTACCGCCAAGTTCGTCTGCCGCAGCGGCTTTGCTGGGGTATGGCTGGCGCACTCGAGCGGGGTTGGATGCGCCGGAGGGCGAAGGGACGGTTACCCCTTCGTTGAGGCCTTCCTGTGTCATCGACGAGGTCTCTGAGCGGATCAGGTGGGTGTCGCCGTGCCCGGTCTCTTCGGCGTCCACCGGCTCGTGGCATTTCTGACGAGTAAGTTGCACGGCTGGGGAATTCGGGCGAGCCTAGATATATGGGGCGCGTGAGTCGCGCGGGTGATACAGAGGGCCAGCCTTACGCAAACGGAACGGAGCCCCGTCATGGTCATGGTGCATCTCTTCTGCAAGGCCGCCAGCAAGTACCTCGTTGGTGACTATCAATCCGGTAAGACACGCCTGGGAAACAGGGATGAGCCCGGTACGCGTTGGGAGATGAGTTCTCTAGGTGCCGGTCAGTTCACTTTCCTCAACCTGCGGGATCTGGATCTCACCAACTTCTTCGACGCCCTTGAGGCGATGAACGAAGACCGCTACCTCGACGGGAATACGCATACCGGAACCGTGCAACTCGTGCGGCACACCGGCGAGCCGTTCACGGGCACCAAGTGGTTGCGTTCGCCCGGGCCGGACAACTCGGTCGTTTTCACTTGTCTCGGGGTGGCGGATGGAGCGCGCCTTCTCGATGGCCGCCCCGGTCACAACACGGTTCAGCTCATGCCTAACAACGGTTTCGCGGGGACGAGATGGGCTGTTGAGACACCTACCTGAGTGCCTTCTGTTGGCACGGGTTCCTGCGCACGCTCTCGCCTGCGGGATGCACCCCGCCGCGCGGGTGACAGGAGGGTTGGGGCGGCCCGGCAGTACTCGGCCCAGAGTGCTCTGGGTGCCGGGCCTCGCCCGCGCACGCCATTTCGGCGTGGGTTGTCAGCGACCCTAGAGACCTGCGTCCGGACCCGCACCGCCGGTGCCGTGTTGGAGGCGGGGGAGGCGGGCGAGGGCGGAGGGCCGGCCTTTCGGGGTGGCGCGGATGGTGGTCCAGTCGTAGGCGGGGTCGGTGAGGAGGGTGTCGAGGTCGCCGAGGTGGTAGAGGGGCGCGTCGGGTGCCCAGCTGGGGGGCTGCCACTGGCTGTGGGCGTGCAGGGCCGGGTGGAGGCGTCGGGCCTTGACCAGGTGGGCGAAGTCGACGTCTCGGATGTCGAGGTGGCGGGCGGCGGCGACGCGGTTCAGGATCCGGCCGTCGTGGCGGGCGCGGTCGAGCGTGGCCTGGTCGGTGAAGTGCTCCAGGGCGTGGCCGTCGAGGAGGGGATGTCCCTTGTAGGTGCCGGTCCGGGTGATGTGGCCGGTGCGGTGGAGCTCGCGAAGGGTGTCGGGGTCGACGGGGACACCGAAGCGCTCCTGGAGGAGTTCGGCGGCGCGGGTGGCGCCCATGTCGGGAAGGGTGCCGGTCGCGGTGCGGATGTCGTCGGCGCGGGCGGCGACGTCCTCGACCACGGTCGCCGACCAGCGTCGGCCGCCGACGTCGGCGGCGGGGATGAGCCCCTTGGCCAGGGCGCGCTCGAACCTCCACAACTCGAACCCGATCCGGTCGGGGAACTGCTGCGGCCCGTAGTCCGCCGGCGGCTTCCCGCTCGTGGCGGTGGTCGTGGTCTCGGTCATGACGGTCCTCCGGTCTCTCGGTGGGCGCGGCCCGGCACCGGGCCGCGCCGGAAACATGACGGATGATCCCGTTTTGTGTCAATAGGCCTGCTTTCCAGGGCGGTTGGGGTTGCACCGCTTGTGCCGCGCCCGTGTACGCGAGGGCGGACGTCACTCCTGCGGGTGAACGCGTGGTCCTGTGGGGCGCTCTGCGGCGCCGTCACGGCGCCTCGTAGCGGGCGCTGGGCGGGGAGGCCGGTGAGGCGCGGCCCGTGGAGCTGCTGCGGGGCGCCGGGGGCCGGTCTCTGGGGCGGCTTCCCGCGTCCGGCCCCGCGCACCCGGACGCGGGGCCGGAGGCGGGTCACCGGCGGCGGGCCGAGCGGAGCGTGAGGGCCCCGATGGCGGTTGCTCCGAGACCCCCGATGAGGGAGCCGAGGGCGTCCGCGACCGGAACGAGCCTGGGGACCTGAAGGAGGATCAGGCTGGCGATGGCCAGGAGCAGGACGACGGTCAGGGCCCCGTGAATGATCTGGCCCGTGGTCCAGGGCTTGGGGTCGGCGGCGGGCTGCTGCGGGGGGACGGGCGGGACGGCCGGCTGCTGCGCGGGGTCGGGTACGGAAGCGGGGTTGTGCTGGTGGATGGCCATGGCTGGGTGGATCCCTTCGAGTGCTGTCTCGGGCGCCGGAGTTCGGCGTGGGCGGTAGGTGAGCAGTCCGGTGGTGCTTGCGTCGCGTGCTGGTCCCACGGGCCGTCGAGCCGACCGTGCTCGGGCGGCTGGGAGGCATAGTGACGGCCGCAGGACCAAGCTGCGCAAGCTCTGGTCACGATGGGCATGGAGAAGGCCGCATTCAATATCTGACCTGGGGAAACACCCGGGGCTGAGGTATTGAATGCGGCCTGAGGCACTGCTACGGGGACGAGACCGGCGAGGTTCTTACGACGTAGTTATTTGGGGGTAGCGGCCTTTTGCTACGCGGAGTGATGCACGTCACACCCTCTGCTTCGGCTTCTACGCTGGGTCCGTGACGACGTCGCCTGAGTTCGAGCCGGTGCCGATCCGGGTGCTGCTGCCCGACGGCGAGCAGGAGGTCGTCGGGCGTCTGCACGCGCGGCGCCAGCTCCCGGACGGGTGGGTCTACCTGGTCTCGATCCCCGTCTACCGGAACGTCGAGGACGGCGGGGTGGAGCTGGCGGAGTACCGGATGTGGCTCCGCCCGCAGGACCATCTGAAGCCCGTGGCCGGGGTGTCGTACGAGAACGTGCCCACGGAGCGGCTGGAGCCGCCTTCGGTCGTGGAGCGGCTGCTGGGTCCGCGCCGCCCGTCGGGGTGGGTGCTCCAGCAGCTCGGCGGGCGACGCGGACCGGTCCACGCCGTCGTGCACACCGTCGACTGCGCCGACGCACCGCCGAACGCACCGGGGCTCTCGCTCGACCAGGCGCTCGCCGCCGCCGAACGGCCCGGCGTCCGGCTCTGCTCCTGTGCGGAACGGCCGCCGAACTCGACCCCGTACTGGGCTTCAAGGCCGGCTTCGACTCAGACGAGTAGAAGCCGGGCTTGATGAGTGTGGTGGTAAGCGCCGTGGTGAGCCGTTCAAGATCGTTCTCGCCCAATTAGAGGTCCTAACAAAGGCGCTGGACGTGTCGGTGGGTGATGAGGCAGGTGGCGAGGCCGAGGAAGGCTTCGTGGATGTCGTCGCGTCGTTCCCATCGGACGCGTAGGCGGCGAAAGCCGTGCAGCCAGGCGATAGTCCGCTCGACGACCCAGCGGTGGACGCCGAGGCCGGATCCATGCGGGACGCCGCGGCGGGCGATCACGGGTTTGACGCCCTGAGCCCAGACGAGACGGCGGTATTTGTCGTGGTCGTAGCCCCGGTCGGCCAGCAGTGTGTCCGGTCGTCGCCTGGGACGGCCGACCAGGCCCGCGACTGAGGGAACCTTGGCGAGCAGGGGCATCAGCTGGGTGATGTCGTTACGGTTTCCGCCGGTCAGCGACACGGCGAGCGGGATGCCTTGCCCGTCGACAAGGACGTGGTGCTTACTGCCCGGCCGTGCTCGGTCGACCGGGCTGGGCCCGCTTTTGGGCCGCGTCGAGCGGCCCGGACATGGCTGGAGTCGATCACCGCCCGAGACCAGTCGAGTTGCTTGGCGGACCGCAGCTTCTTGAGGAGGACGAGGTGCAGCTGGTCCCACACGCCGGCCTCGTTCCAGGCGGCAAGCCGTCGCCAGCACGTCATGCCGGAGCCGAAGCCGAGTTCCTGGGGCAGGTACTCCCACTGGATGCCGGTGTGGAGCACGAACAGGATCCCGCACAGAGCCTGCCGGTCATGAACCCGCGGCCGCCCTGCCACCAGTTTCGGCGCCGGGGCTGGCAGCAACGGCATGACCAGCGACCACAGTTCGTCCGAGACGAGCCACGGTCGGGAGTTTCTCTTCGCCACGAACGGACCAACGACCAACCAAGCCGACAGTCACATGATCAACAGCTTCTGTTAGGACCTCTTAGTAGATGCGTCCTGTCTTCGGCTTGGAGGTTCGTCCTGCGGGCCCGGCCGGTCCCGGCCGGGCCCGCAGGTGGGTAGGGGGGTCAGCTCGGCTGGTCGCCGGTGTATCGATAGATGTCGCCGCTGCTGGTGATGTGCCACGCGGTGCCGTCAGCGCCGGCGGCGATGTCGGCGGCGGAGCCGGGGATCTTGACCCAGGGGTTGGTGCCGCTGGCGTCGTTGTTGGTGTACCGGTAGATACTGCCGGCGGGGTCGACGCCCCACACGTTCGTCCGGGAGCCCACCGCGATCCGCTTCAGGCTGCCGGGGACGTCCGCCCACGGATCCGAGGGGTCCTGGTCCCCGGTGTACCGGTAGACGCGGTTGCCGCTGTTGACCCCCCACACGGTGCCGTCGGCCGCCGCGCCGATATCGCTCAGCGACCCCGGGATGTTGATCCACGGGTTGGCGTCATGGTTCGTGTACCGGTAGATGCCGCCGGCCGAGTCCACGCCCCACACGTTCGTCCGGGAGCCCGCGTCGATGCGGACCAGGCTCCCGTTGATGCCCACCCAGTTCGTCGTGCCCTGGTCCCCGGTGTACCGGTAGATCTGGTTGCCGCTGTTGACCCCCCACACGGTGCCGTCCGACGCCGCGCCGATATCGCTCAGCGACCCCGGGATGTTGATCCACGGACTGCCGTCGTAGTTGGTGTACCGGTAGATCGCGTTCGCCGCGTTCGCGCCCCATACGGTCGTCCTGGACCCCGCCGAGATGGCCGAGAGACTGCCTGCGATCTTCACCCAATCCGCCATGCTGAAAAACCTTTCCACGAAACGCTGTTGTGGCCATCCTGCGCGGTCGGATGAGGTAATAAAGTGGCTGAACGCTTGTCTCGCTATCAAACAAGCCAATAAATAAGGGTTTAAGCTCCACCCGGCCCGTGGTGTATCGAGGGGAGCGGCCTGGCCGGCGTCCTTTCGACCAGAAGCGCTGTCCTGCCCCGGGGGGATCGACAAGGTCTCCGACCCGTGTATCTGCCAGATGGTCCGGGCGGGCAGTTTGGCGGAGACCTGCGCGGGCCGCGCGGCCCGCGCACGAAGGGCTGCGGGCATTGAGGCGGCCCCGATGCCAGCACGAGGGCGGGCTCGGGGCCGCAGGGTGCTGTGGTCCGACCAGGGGGCAAAGCCCGGACCAGTGGCCCGGTCGGCCCGCAGTACTACACCGGTCGCTCGTATCGCACCACCACAAGCAACTGGTCGATGTTGCGGGCGAGGTCGGGATCGTGCCCGCCATCCGGTGGCTCGACAGCGACCGCGCCTGGCCTGTGACACCACACCCGGACCACGAGAGGCGTGGGAGTCACGTGTGCAGGATCTGCTGAGTTCTGACACACCCACTCTGCAGTGCTGACACATCGCATCTGACAGCAGCGGTATGAGAAGCCGTTGCCGTACCGATCATCGAGTCTGACGATCGAACGGGACCTCGATCGGGTGATCGCGGGCCCTGCCCGACATGAGACAGGGCTGGCGGTATGCGGGGAAAATCCAGGGGAGCGGACGGCCACGCGCTGCTACGGTCGGGCGCTATGCGCTGGCTTCCCGATGACTTCGTCCACCCCGTCCTGGTACCGCTGCCGGGCGGTGGCCATCACCTGCGGCCGATCCGGGAGGCGGACACCCCGCTCGACTATCCGGCGGTGATGGGTTCGCGCGAGCGGCTGTGGACCATCTTCGGCCCGGCCTGGGGCTGGCCCGCGGCCACCATGACCTACGAGGCCGACCAGGCCGACCTGTTGCGGCACGAGAAGGAGATCGCCGCACACCAGTCCTTCAACTACGCGCTGTTCGACGCGGCGGAGGCAGCTCTGCTCGGCTGTGTCTACATCGACCCACCGGGGAGGGCCGGCGCGGACGGCGAGATCTCCTGGTGGGTGGTGGACGAGCTGGTGGGCAGCAAGGTCGAGCAGGCCCTCGACGCGCTGGTGCCGCAGTGGATCGCCGCCGACTGGCCGTTCGAGCAGCCGCGCTTCCTCGGCCGCGAGATCTCCTGGTCGGACTGGCTCGCCCTGCCGGAGCATCCGGACGCGTAAGTGGTTGTCGCCCGTACCGATCTCGAAGGCTGTCGATCGAACGGGTGTCTTGATCGGGGGGGGCCAGGCTCTCCCGCCACCTCAGTCGTTCGATCACCGACCCCTCGCCGCGGTCCCCGCAGGCTGGGGAGCTGTTCCCGGGCCAGATCGCGGCCGGTTCTGAGGTCGTTCATCGGGTGGCTACTTCGTGTAGTTGTAGACGGTCGCCCGGGAGACGCCGAGCTGGTCGGCGATGAGTTGTGCGGAGCTCCGGGTCTCGAAGAAGCCCTCGCGGTGCAGCTGCCGTACCAGCTCGCGTTTCTGATCGCGGTTGAGGGCGCGCGGGGTGCTGGAGTACTGCGCCGCGAAGGAGTCGATGGCCGAGCGGAGTTCGCGTCCGGTGCGGTCGCGCAGTGTCTCCAGGGTCTCACCTGGGTGTGCGGCATCGGTGGCGACGAGGCCGGCGAGGGCCATGGCCAGTGGGGACAGCGTGCTGACGTCCAGGTTCAGGCACAGGGCGGCGACGTAGCGGCCCTCGGCGTTCTTGATGCCGATCGAGGTGCTCTTGGCCGGGCGTCCGTCGGGGAACCGGTTGCTGTAGTTCTGGATGACGCCGGGGTAGTCGGGGTCCGCTATGCGGCGCAGGCCCAGCTCGGTGGCGGAGTCGCCGATCTGCCGTCCGGACAGGTTGTTCTCGATCGCGCGGATGGCGCTGTCGGGTCGGCGCAGATCGTGCAGGACGACCTCGCACAGGCCTGGGAACATGCGCCCGACGGCGACAGCGATGCGCTCGACTTCCCGTACGAGGTGCTCGTCATCCGGTGCCGCGGGCTGGTCTGTGGGGCTGTCATCTTGTCGGCCGGTGGGGTGTGTCATCGCGTGCTGCTCGATTCCTGAGTGCCGTTACCGTGCCCGGCGAACACCGCGGCCATCTTCTCGGCGGACTTCAGCCCCGCGCCGGTGAGCACGACCACGGTCGTCTCGTCCGGGGCGATCTCTCCGGTCGCGATGAAGTGGTCGAGGGTCGCCGCGGCGACGCTGCTGGTCGGTTCGGCGTACAGGCCCCGGGCGCTCAGGGCGCGGACCGAGGTGTGGATCTCCGCTTCGGGGACGGCGTAGGCGGCGCCGTCGGAGCGGCGGATGGCCTCCACCGCCTCGGGCAGCCGGACCGGGTGGGCGATGGACGCGCCCTCGGCGATCGTCGGCATCCGCTGGCCGCGGCCGGCCGGGTCGACGCCGTTGAACGTGTCGGCGATGGTCGCCCAGTGCTCGGGCTGTCCGATGAACAGGCGGGGGCGTTTCTCGATCTGACCGGCTTCGAGCAGTTCGCCGAACGCGAGGTCGCATCCGATGATGCTGCTGCCGGCTCCGGCGACGAGGACCACGTTGTCGGGTGCGGTGAAGTCGAGGGACTCCCACATCTCGTAGGCGATGGTCTTGGTGCCCTGGATGAACATGGGGTGCCAGTTGTGGCTGGCGTAGGGGATCTGCTCGGACTGCCGGATCGCATCGTCGGAGACCTCTTCGCGGGTGCCGTCCACGAGCTCGATCTCGGCTCCGTAGGCGCGGGCCTGGAGGATCTTGGCCGCCGATGTGGCGGCGGGAACGATGATCTTGGCTCGGATGCCGGCGGCGGCGGCGTAGGCGGCCACCGCGGAACCGCCGTTGCCGGAACTGTCCTCGAGTACGCGGTCGGCGCCGTGCGCAGCGAGGTGGGACATCATCACCGATACGCCCCGGTCCTTGAAGCTGGAGGTCGGGTTGAACCACTCCAGCTTGAAGTGGACGCGTCGGCCGCCCCAGTCCATCGGCACCATGGGCGTACACCCTTCGCCGAGGCTCACCCGCCGGGCGGCCGGGACCGGAAGGGCCGCGTGGTAGCGCCACAAGGACCGCTCCGCGACGTCGATCTGGTCGGGACGCAGGCCCGGCAGTGCGCTCACGGCGAGAGGGCTGCCGTCCTCGCCTCGCCAGCGGGGGTCGTCCAGGCTGTAGCGCTTTCCGGACCGGTCGTAGAGGTGAGGGGCGGTGATGTCTGAGTGCTGTCCGGCGTTCATGGGCTGTTCCGCCTTCTCCTCGCTCGACGTGTTCGCGTGTCGCCGGGTCCCGCGGACCGACAGGCACACCCTGACCCGCTCCACATTAGACGCGTCATCCAGATTTACACAGTGTGTCTAAGGGTTGTGCGGGGCTGCCGACCGCCCGGCATCCCGGGCAGGGCAGGGCGTTGGAGGAGTGGCCCACGAGGCCGCCGTGGAGCGGCACTGAGAGGGGTGGCAGTGGCGCGGACGGCTGCCGCGTGGTTCGAGGCCGCACTCGGCTCTTCCCGCCGTGCTCGCTGCCGCTGAGCCCTATCCGTTCAATGCCGCTCTGAACGCGGTGTGGCGCGCACCGCACGCGTATGGCGCGAGCACGATCCGGATTTCCTGGTGCGGTCCGGGCCGTCTGCGTCAGGTCGACGGGTGGGCGGGCAGACCCTTCGTTACTGCGGTGATCACCGGCGGGCGTGGCGGGAGGGGGAGGTTCGCCGGCACCCGCACGTGCCACCGTGACGTGTGCACGGGTACGTGCGGATGCCGGCGTGTGAGGGGCGGTGCGGGCAGTGCTCGGTGGAGGTGCGAGGCGTGTCGTCAGTGGCCGGGCGGCACTGTGCTGCCGGAGTGGTCGATGACGTTGCCGTTGGAGCAGTTGTTCTTGTGGTCGCCGGTCCAGTCGCTGAGGGCGGGCACCACGGCGAGTTCCTGGATGCATACGTCAGCGGCGGTGAAGTTCCAGTTGTTCGCCGCGTTGACCCCGCTGCCGAAGTTGCTGTCGTTGTCGGCGAAGGCGGGCGTGGCGGCGGAGAGGGCCGCGGCGGCCAGCAGGCCGCACGTGATGATCTTTCGCATGGCTGATGAACGCGTCCCGCCCCCACAGGTCACGTGAGAGAGAACCGAACGTGGATGGGTCCACGGCGGACACCGAGCGCCTGTGGGGTTCCTGGGTGCGGGGGCGGCGCGGCGCGCTTGATCTGTGTGGGGTGTGGGGTTCGGTCTCGTCGTGTGGTCTCGTCGCCTCCATCAGGTGGTGTCTCTATCGACTTGGCGATACGGCCGGCATGGGTAGGTCGAGAGCTCGTGCCAGGGCGGCTGCGACGGGGGCCGTGTGGTCGGGTAGGTGCTGGGAGGCCCAGTCGGTCGCGAGGGTGAGGAAGTCGGTCAGGTCTCGCTCGGCCCCGTCCAGGAGGTGGCCGAGCTCGATGGTCGGCAGTTCGATCACTGGGCTGTCGTCGCGCTCGACGTCGACGGTCAGCCGGACGGTGTAGCCGATGAGCTCGGCCACGGGGTCGGGGTCATGGCCGAAGGAGACCGGTCCGCTGCCGCCGATGACTGTGTGCCAGGCGCGCCATTCCTCCAGACCGTTGCAGCAGCCGGGGAGGAAGGTGGCGCCTGTGGAGCTGTCCGCGACCCGCAGGCCGCCGGCCGCGAAGGGGCTGTCGAAGGTGAGCAGTCCGTGCAGGAATGATCCGAGCGGGTCGGCCGGCCGGGGAGGGCGGTCGTCTCCCGCGTGGGGATCGGGGTCGATGTCGTTGCATGCGGCGATGCGCATCACCGCCGTCCCGACCTCGGCGAAGGTGAGCCCACCGCTGAGTGCCAGGTACCCGAACGACTCGGCCTCGGCAACGGGCCAGAGGGTAAAGCCGTCAGGGGCGTACGTCTCCAGGACGGGCTGCATCGTCATCACCTGGCCGAGTGTCCCGTATCCCCGCCCCCTCACCGGAAAGCCGCCTACCGCCCTCCACGTCCTGGTGGCTCGGTCCCGCCGCGTAGGCGAGCGGAGGGGCGATCGCCTGGGCATCCGCTCCCTCGCCGACCCACAGCCCGATGAAGAGCGCGGCGGTCGCTTCCAGGAGTCCCGCGCGTTCGAGACCGCCGCCGGCCACGGGTTCACAGCCCACGTCCCGTATCAGTTCACGCACGCGCGCGAGGGCGGTCTCGTCGTCTCCGCAGACCGGAACGGCCAGTGGTCGCCCGTCGAAGACGGGGGGCCGCATGCGCCACACGTCCTCGTGGCAGAGGTTGAACGCCTTGATCACGTGGGCTCCCGGTGCCGCCGTCGCCAGTTGCCGCGCGGCTGACGGGCCTCCTTCCGTCAGCAGCCGGAATCCCGGCCCGACCGGGTTGGAGCAGTCGAGCAGCGCCTTGCCCTCCAGGGCCACGTGCAGGTCCCGTACGACGTCCACTCCCGCCCCGAAGGGCAGTGCGACCAGCACCACCTGGCTGGAGTCGGCCGCCTCGCGCGGACTCGCGGGTCTCGCGCTGCCTCCGATGCGCGTCGCGAGCCGCTCCGCCTTGTGTGGGTCCCGTCCCCCGATGATCACGTCGTGCCCGGCCCGCACCCAGTGGGTGGCGAGCGCATCGGCCATGTTGCCCGTGCCCAGTACGCCGATTCTCATCGCTTGGTCCCTCTCCGTGCCTGCTCCGACCGTTCACACCGACGCTAGACGGCCGTTCGGGCACCATGTGGTACGTGACGACCGACGCCTTCCTCGCCGACTGCCGCGCCCGCCTCGCCTTCGACCTGCTCTCCAACACCTGGAATGCCGTGGTGCTCTGGGCACTGCGCGACGGTCCCAGGCGCCCGGTCGAGTTGCGGGAGCGGATCGGGGGCATCAGTTCCAAGGTGCTCACCGAGACTCTGCGCCGGCTGCAGTTCAACGGACTGGTCGAGCGCCGGGCGGACTCCGACGCGCCTTCACGGGTCGAGTACCGACTCACCGCTCTGGGCCGGACCTTGCTGGCGCCCATCGACGCCGTGGGCGCATGGGCCTTCGAGTACGGCGATGAGGTCATGGCAGCCCAGGAAGCAGCGTGCACTCCCGACCCTCAGTCCCCGCCTTCTGCACGCTAGTGCCGGAGGCGGCGACACCACCGTCGCCCACGACACCCCCGCCTGGTAGAAGGGGCTGGGGAGAAATGCCGTGTGGTCCCACACCGTGGTGGGGGACCACACGGGGGGCTGGGCCGGCGATCAGCCGCAGCGCGGTGGTGTAGGTGTGCGGTGGTGTAGGTGTGCGGGGGTGTAGGTGTGCGGTGGGGCAGGTGTGGGGTGAGGCAGGTGTGGGGGCCTGCGTCCTGTTGCCCGCCCCAACGCCTCTTCTCGCTTACGCCGTTGCCTCCGGGAGCGGGAGTGCCAGACGGCAGTGGATCAACGTTCTGCGAGGTGCGGGACGGGCAGGCTGGGCCACGCGCCTTCGGCTGTGGCGGGGTTCGCAGGGTTCCAGCTGGACCAGGACGACCGCCATGACCATGGGTACGCAGGTCAGGAGTATGAACATCATGACGTGGCCGTCGTCGACGGTGAGCTGACCCGAGCCGTCTGCCGCCCCGTGGTGGCAGCGGCGTTCATGAAGCCCAGAGCGGCACAGGGTTCGACCACTATGGCGCAGGGCGCGGTGTCCACACCCGAGTCGTCCCCGGCGGAAGGAGCGGGGGTGGCGAGAGGAGCGGTCTGTATCGGGGCGGTGCTTGAGGTACTCACATCCCCATCAACGCCTCCGGCCCTGGTCCGGGAACGAGTCACGGGGCTCGTTCACCCCATGTGAGCAGCACCGATCCCCGGTAAGAGGGAAAGATTCCACCAGGAAGAGGCAGGTCGGCATCCAGGCGGCTGCCCGGAACGGAAGGGAAGCCGGGGCCGCGCGGGCAGAGCAGATCGCGCCTCCCCCGAACCGTACGAACAAGTGGAGCCGGCCAACGTCGTTCTCCATGTGTCGATGCCGAGTGTCGTTGCCGACGTGGCTGCGTGAAGGGCGCTCGTGGCCAAGCGAACCCGTGCAGATCCCCATCGATCAGCTTCGTCATGCTCTGGCAGTCGCTCCTGCCGCTTCGTCAGCTACGCGTGTGCCTCGCCCGGAGTGCCGTCGGTGTCCGCGGTTGCGGCTGTCTGGTGCGATCGGGTTCGTGTGCCCCAGCGTTCGAGCGAGGGGCCGGCGGCTCCCAGGGTGGCGAAGAACGCGCCGAGGAGCAGCCAGCCCGTCGTGCCCAGTCCGAGTACGACGGTGGTGAGGAGGGCGGGGGCGAGTGCCTGGCCAGCGCTGAAGCCCATTCCGAGGACCCCTTGGTACTGGCCCTGGGCGTGGTCCGGTGCGAGGCCGAAGCCGAGGGCGAAGCCGGCCGATGACTCCCAGATCTCGCCGACGCTGTGGACGAGGATCGCCGCGACCACGAGGGCGGCGGCCGCCCATACGGGGGTGTGCGCGGCCAGGGCCATCATCGGGCAGCTGACGAGGAAGAGCAGTCCTGCCGTACGGAACGCCTTGCCGCCGTCGTGAGGGGTTTCGATACGGGAGCCGATTCTGGCCTGCAGCAGGACGCAGACGCCGGAATTGATCGCGGATACCGCGGCCACGGTCCAGCGCGGTGCGTCCGTGTGTTCCGAGATCCAGATCGGGAGGAGGAGGGACACCACCGGGTACTGGAGCCCCATCGCACCGTAGAGGGCCGTGAAGGTGACGAACGGGCGGTCGGTGAGGGCGATCCAGCGGCGCTCCTGCGACGGTGGCGCCGCCACCGCTTTGTAGTGGGGAAGCAGGAACAGCAGGAGGGCGCAGAGTGCGAAGCTGGCCGCGTTGCCGAGGATCAGCACGGTGTAGGCGGTACGGGAGTTCGCCGCGACCGCGAATCCGGCCCCGACGGTTCCCAGGACGACGCCCAGATTGACGTACGTGCGGAGCTTCGCCCGGAACATCGCGGGGCGGTCGGGGCCGACCCGGACGACGAGGGCTCCCCAGGCCGCGCCGCCGGCGGCCGCGGCCAGCTGGTCGACGGTGGCGATGACCGTGAGGGCGGTCCAGCTCTCGACCAGCACGAGCGCGGACATCGCCACGGCCTGGACCGCCAGGGCGAGCATCATGATCGTGCGTGGGCCGTGTCGGTCGGCCAGATGGCCTCCCGGTATCCCCGCGATCAGCCCGATCAGGCCGGCGACGGTGAGGGCGGCGCCCACCTGCACCGCCGGGAGGTCCACGACCAACGTGAAGTAGAGCGCGGACGCCGTGTTGAAGAGACCGTTGCCGACCCGGTTCACGAAGCTGGCCAGGATCAGTACGCGCTCCGACCTGTTGGCCCCGGCCAGGTGGGCTATTCGGCCCGGCGAACGTCCCTTGATCATGGAAGGAGGCTAGCAACGGCCGTACACGCCGTCGGGGGTGCGCCGTTCCCGGTCGTCGTGGGCGGGAAGCTCGATCTACGGGAGAGCGGCCAGGTCCCTGAGGGCCTGGCCGCTCTGCCGCTCGTGCAGGGGCGACAGGATTCGAACCTGCGACATGCGGGTTTGGAGTCCGCTGCTCTGGCCGGGCTGAGCTACGCCCCTTCGGTAGAAGGAGCTTGGCACCTGGATCGATCTTGGCGCCACTGGTTTTGGTGACCATACGATGGAGTGGTTTTTCGGCGGCGTGCGGCGGTCCGGCCGTGGGAAGGTTCCGGCAATGCCCTTCACCGCCCAGCACCCCGAACACGGAAGGCTGGACGCCACCCAGCCCGATCTGGGGTGCGGAGTGGGCTGGGAGGACATCCACCGGGCGCGGGCTCCGCTGTCCTGCGCGGCCTGTGAGGGCCGGATGGTCGCCCGTAAGTCGGTTCTAGGGCTCCGGCACTTCGCCCACCGGCGGCGCACTCCCGACTGTCCCATGGCGGGCGAGAGCGTCGGACACCTGCTGCTCAAGTCGGACCTCGCCGCGGCCGGACGGGCCGCCGGCTGGGAAGTACTCCTGGAGGCCGCCGCGCCCCACGGCGCCTGGCGGGCCGATGTACTCGCCGTCTCTCCGGACGGGCTCCGGTACGCGCTGGAGGCCCAGCTCTCGCCGATCACCGAGGACGCCGTGCGCGAGCGCACCGAGCGGTACGCGGCCGACGGAGTGGAGGTGTGCTGGTTCGACGACCGCCAGCGCCCCCGGCCGTGGATGGCGGCGGTTCCGTCCCTGCACGTCACGAGCCCCGACGGGGGGCCGCGGACGGTGCGCGGTGTGATCGCCCGGTACTCGGCCGGTAGCGGGTGGCAGGCGGTCGAGGCCGTCGCGCTGGACGACGCGGTGGCCTGGGTCCTCGACGGACGCCTGGCCCAGCACGAGGAGCGGATCGTCTATGGACCGGGCGAACCCTGGGAGGCCTGTCGGGGCCGGTTCTGGACGGCGCCCCACTACGCGGCCGCCGCGCAGGAGGAGTCCGCGCGTCGGCATGCGGAGCGGGAGGCGGAGGACGTTCGCCGCCGGAAGGCTCAGGCCGCGAAGGAGGAGAAGGCGGCGGCGTACGAGCGGTTCTGGACCCGGACGGGGATCGGATCCGCGTGGTGGCGGAGCTTCGAGGCGATCGTGCGGGGTGCGCTCGGGCGCGACACGTTCTTCGGCGCGCCCTCCGCCGCGTACGGGGACGGCCGACCGCTGTACGTGAAGAGGGATGGCGGGGTGCGCGTCGTCGCCGTGGCGCTGCCCGCTCGTCTCGGGGAGTGGGTGGAGACGACCCCGGTCCTCGTCGACGACGTTCCGGCTCTGCACCGGGTGGCCGACCTGGCCTTCGGCGACGTGGAGGTGTTCGTGGCGTCCCCGGTATCGGAGTCGTTCGAGTGCTGGTGGGTTCGGCCGGGTGGGGTTTATTAGGGGATTGGGTGGGGGGCGGTGTGCGGTTGGGGGGGTGGGGGGTTGGGGGGGCGGTGTGTGGGGGCCGGCGGGAAGGGCTTGCGTGGTGTGTGTCGGTTGTCGGTGGTCCGCACTGTCGGTCGGCGCCCCGGGTTCGACGTGCTGCCGTCGAACCCGGGGCCGGGGAGGGTGACGCGGGCTGCGTCAGCCCTGTGCCTTGCGACGGCGCGTGACCAGCAGGATCGCTCCGCCGATCGCGCCCAGCGCAGCGGCCGCGATCGCGTACGGCGCGAACTGGCCCGCGCCCGTCGTCGCGAGTGAGCCGCCGTCCTTGCCGCCTGTCGGAGGTGTCGTGGGCTGCGCGGGCGTCGACTCGGAGGGTCCGGGCGTCGGAGTGGACGGTGCGGGGGTCTCGGTGGGCGGGGCAGGCGTCGGGGTGGACGTGCCCGGCTCCGTCGGGGGTGTGTTCTCGGCGCCGGGCTGCGACGGCGTCGAGGTGGGCTGGGAGGGACCGGGCTGCTCAGGCGTGCCGTCCGGGCTCTCCGGCGCGGTCGGCTTGGGCTTGCACGCGAACTTCGATGAGCCGGTCCAGGGGTAGTTGTGGCTCTCGTTGCCCGTGCCGTGGGTGCGGATGTCGCCGCCGACGTAGACACGGCCGTTGGTGCTGGCGGTCAGGTCCGCGGTCGCCTTGGGCGCGAGGACCGAACCCATGAAGTTGCCCCCGCCGCCCAGGCTGATCGAGCCGGACTCCTCGAAGTTGTAGAGGATCCGCGATGCCGCTTCGCCGAAGCCCGGGGAGTCGTACGTGTCCACCCGGTCGCCGTTGAACCCGACCGACAGGGGCGCGATGCCGACCGCCTGGCCGCCCGTCACGTTGACCACGACGGCGTCTCCTTCGGGGATCGACCGGAAGTCGAAGGCCGAGGCCCCGTCGATGTCCTTGGCGGAGATCTCGAAGACCTGCGGGCCGGCCGCGTCGCCGCCGCCCTCGAAGGTCACGGTGCCGCCCGAGCGGACGCTCCTGCCGGTGGGCTTCAGCGCTCCGAGCGCGACCGACTCTCCTCTGACCGTGTCGCCGAACGTGTCGTACGGGCTCAGGGCCTCCCGCACGCCCATGCCGGTGGAGAGGGCCCCGCCGTTCGTCACCAGCGAGCCCTGCTCGTCGACCTCCCCGCCGACCCGGACCGCGCCGCCGTAGCGCGGGCCCGCCGTCAGGCCGTGGCCCACGTCGACGGTGGTCCCCTTTGCGATCTTCAGGTTGCCGCCGACCGACAGCATCACCGAGCCCGACTCGGGCAGGATGCCCGAACCGGCCCCGACCCGGCCGACGTTGAACACTCCTCCGGATTCCTTGGCGAAGGTGGCGTCGCCCCGGACGACCAGCAGGCCCTCCGCCTCGGCCGTCGCGCCGTCGGCGGTGTAGTCGCCACCCGCGTACAGAGCCACGTTGGCGTCGGTGAAGCGGGGGTTGTGGGCGATCCCGGGCTCCTTGCCGGGAGCCGGGCACGACGGGGACTGCCCGGGCGTGGGGGTGAGGGGCGCGGCGAGAGCGACTCCCGGGGCCGAGAGGCCGAGGAGGAGGCCGAGTGCCACTGCTCCACGCATCCGCGTGGTCGTGGTTCCGGTGATCGTTTTGGGCATGGCTGTGCCGTTCTCTGGTGGTGGGGAGGGTGAGGGGTGGAGACGGGTCAGGGCTTAGGGGTTTAGGGGTGGGGGGTGAGGGTCCGGGAGGAGGGTGGGGGGGTGAGGGGGTGAGGGGTTGGGGGGTGAGGGGGGTGGGTCAGTCGTCCCAGCGCCAGTCCTCGCGGTCGCCCCAGTCGTTCCGGTCGTCGTGGTTCTCGCGGTCGTCCCGATCGGTCTCCGCTTGGAGCGCCGCTCGGGTCAGGGGGCCGTAGACGCCCCACTCCTCCGGGATGTTGCGGGCCGCCTGGTAGCGGCTGAGGGCCACCTCCACCGCCTCGCCGAACATCCCGTCCGCCACCCCGAGGAACAGGTACAGCTGTTGGAGTCGGCGCTGGAGATCCTCGACCTCCGGGCCGGTGCTGCCGAGCCGGAGGAGTCCCTCGTCCGGCCGCTCGGGCCGCTGGGAGTCACGGGTCGGCGACTGCTTCGGCTTGTGCGTGGTCGGGGGCGGGGCGGTGGGCGGGGGCGGGGGCTGCCGGGAGGGGTGGCCGGAGGGCGGGGCTGATGTCGTCGGGGCCGCGAGCGCCGTGGTCCGGGTGGAAGTCCGTTGAGTGGTCGGCGGCTTCGTGGCCGGGGGTGTCGTGGCCGGGGGTGTCATGGCCGGGGGCTCGGTCTCCGGGGTCGCACTGGGCGACGGGAGGTCGGGCATCGTGAGGGTCACACTGTCCGGCGACGTCCGGTGCAGGCCCGAGGTGAGACCCACCGTCAGCCCGATCCCGGCCGCGAGAGCACCAGAGAGCAGGAGCGGGAGCGACATGCCGACCTGTCTCTCGCGGCTCGGTGTCCTCGGCGCCCTGCGTGACCGGGACGACTTGCGTACGTAGCGGGGCTTCCCCGCCTTGTGACGCCCGTGAGAACCGGCCTCCCCAGTGGCCTTCGGCATGCTCAGCGTGGAGTCGAAGAGCTCGACGTCCTGCTCTCGCGCGCCCGGGCCGTCGCCGCCGAGCCCTGCGACCTTTCCGAAGACACGGTTGCCCTGAGTGGGGGCCGGCACCGTTTCACGGGCGCCGGAGGTGACTGCTGTGGTCAGGGCAGTCCTGTCGCGCATCAAGTGCTCCAGATGAGGTGAAACCGTGGTCGATACGGCGAGATCGCGAGGATGCGGGGTGGAACCGAGGAGAATTTGACCGACGTTCAAGGCGAGCGTCAACTGCGGTGAAATCGCGTGAAAAGGTGACACTCGCGACGTTGATTCTTAAACAACACTTAATAAGTGACGCGCGTCACGTTCGCGAGGCATCCGGAGCGCCTCCTCATGTCGCATTGAGCGCAAAGGAGTTGAATTTTCCTGCCGTTCCCTCAGCTTTTGACCGTCTGATCCATCGCCTCCCCGCCACGGGGGGGGAACCGCGTCGGAGCATGACGCACCCCGCTATCGCCACACCTCCCTCGTCCCGCGCCACACCTCCCCCGCCCCGCCTCCCGCCCCGCCTCCCGCCTCGGGTCGCCCACCGCCCACCGTCGGCGGTCCGGTACGCGGGCAAGGCTGTCCCGCCGGGGACGCGTGCGACATCATGGCGTTCGCGGATTCCTAGGGGGGAAGCTCTGTTGAGCGGTCGTAGCCGTGTCGTGCGTGCCGTGACGGGATCATTCGGCGGGTGCGTGTCAGGGCGAGCGGCGGGCGTCCTGCTCCTGCTCCTCATGCTGCTGCTCGCCGCCGCGCCCCCGGCGGCACCCGCCCCCGTGGACGACTGCCGGTCCACGAAACTGGCCACGGCACGCGTCAGCACCTGGGTGCTGCTGGAGCACGGGAACCGCACGTCCACGAAGGTGCGGTCCGAGCTGCGCGTGGAGGTGCCCGCCGCCTGGCCCTTCGCCAGGAACCTGTTGCTGAGTGAGGAAAGCCCCGAGTACATCCGGGCAATGGCCTGCATCACCCGTCCGCAGGTCGGCCAGCACCGGCTCTGGTCCGAGTGGCGCGACGGCCCGCCCGAGGTGACGGCGGAGAAGGACGGCGGTGTGACGGTCGTCGACCGGACACACACCTGGGTCAATGTGCAGGACACCGTCCACGCCGGCGTATGGAGGGTGCGCGCGACCGATGACCGGTGGACGATCGGGCTCGACGTGCCCCGCGCCCTCGCCGGCGCGCGCTGGACCGAGATCAAGGTGGACCCCGGCGGCCCGGGCGCCGAGACCGCGACGCCGATGCCCGACGGGGGCGAGGGCGCCACGGCGCTGTTGTGGCATCCGGCGCCGTCGTCGACCAAGAAGCCGGCGGCCAGGAATCCGACGAAGGGTACGGCCACCAAGAAGCCGGCGGTCGAGAAAGGGACTGCCGACAAGGGGGCAGCGGAGAAGGGAAGGCAGAAGGCCGCAGCGAAGGCGGCCGCGACCAAGCCTGTCCCTGCGGTGTCCGTACGGCTCAAGCCTTCCTGGCAGCGCTCCTGGGGCGCCCGGAACAATCGCCCGGTCGTCGCGCTCCTCGACCGCAGCGGCTACATGGTCTCCGGCGTCCTCACCAGTGCCCTTCTCCTCTACGGGGTGGTCCTCTACCGTCGGCGGTCAACGGCTCCCACGGCCCGGCAGGACCGCACACTGCGGAACCTCGCCCAGTGGGCTATGGCGTCCGTGCTCCTCGGCCTCCTGATCGACGGCAGAGCGGTGCTCCAGCAGTACGGAGAGGAGCTACGGGACGACGTCTTCTGGCAGAACGATCTGGCCCTCCGTGACCACGGCTTCGCCCTCGCGTTCGTGGCCGTGCTGCTCACCTCGGCGCGGCCGACTCCTCGGGTCTGGGCGGCGCTCGCCTGCCTCACGGTGCCGCCCTTGCTGGTGGCGACGGCGCCCGGCACGTTCGATCTGCGGAGCGAGGCGCTCTTCAGGGCGTCCGGCCTCGCGCTCGCGGCCGAGACGACCGCGTCCGTCTGCCTCTTCGCCCTGTGCTCGCTCGCGTGGGCCGCCGCCGCCTGGCGCCTGGCGACGGACGGAGGTCTCCTGCCCGGGAGCCGCCGCTTCCCCGGGAACGACCGGGTCCTCAGACTCCGCGTCGCCGGTCCGGCTGTCCTGGCCTGGACGATCCTCGTATCGGCCTTCTTCGCCCTCACCGAGGAACGCGCCTGGCAACGGGCTTCCTGGCTCAGCGACCGCTCCGTCCCCCAGTACGGTCGCGACCACTGGAACAACTTCGTGTGGGAGTCCCTGTTCTCCGTACCCCGGGCCCAGGACTGGCTCTCCTCCTACCTGTGGCTGCTCACGGCCGTCGCGATGCTCGCCGTCCTGCGCGCCCGGCGCTCGGCGACCGCCGTCTCCCCGCTCGAAGAACCGGCCGACCGGCTGCTCGTCGTCACCTTCTTCGGAGTGGTGGTGACGCTTCCCGGCGGGTACGTCGCCGGCTTCGGCACGATCTCGCTGCTGTGGCAGCTGCTCGGCATGCTGGCGCTGTACGGGTTCGTGGCGCCCTTCGCCGGGCGCTCCGCCCTCTCCCAGCCCCTCGAAGGCTCGGGGCGCCCACTGGCGACGGTGGCAGACGCGGCCGGCCGGGCGACGCTCCTCGACAAGTCTCGCTCCTACCGTGAGATCCACGCGGAGCTGCGCCGGCTCGACCAGGGCATGTTCGGCGACGTGCCGCCGAAGCGCAGCAACCTCGAACGGCGCCTCAGCAACCTGCACGACTGGCCCCCGACCCCGCCCGCGCCGGGGTTCGCGGACCGGCTCCCGGCGAAGATCTCCGTGGTGGACGCGGCCCTCGCACTGGGACCGAGGGACACCTGGTGGGCCAACGGCAGCCGCTGCGCCCGCCTGTCCCTGATCCCGGCGGTGCCGGCGTCCTTCCTCATGATCTGGGTCTGGCACATCCGTGGCGAGGGCTGGGCCGGGATCCTCTCCGACCAGTTCGGCGTCCCCAGCCTCCTGCTCGCCCTCGTCGGCTGGATGGCGACCTGGACCGGAGCCGCCTTCGTCCTCGGTGCCCTGTGGCGCCGGCTCCCCGGGCAGCGAGGTGCGGCGAAGGCCCTGCCGGTGACGCTCGCGTTCGCGCTGCCCGCCGCGGCCGACGGGCTTGTCCTGCACTTCACGGACGAGAGCACCGCGGGCATAGCGCTCGCGGTGTCGACGATGCTCTTCGTCCTGACGGTCACCGCCATCGCGATGGACTTCGACACCTTCCGCACCGAGCGCCGTTACTGGCAGAGCCGCATGGGTCTCCTGCTGTCGGTCTACCAGATGCGCTACTACTCGCTGCAGTTCGCCTATCTCATCGCCCAGATCGTCGCCATGATCAGCATCTGGCAGTTCCTCGCAGAACCCGACTCCGCTCCGCAGCCGCCGGAGCCGAAGGGGTAGGGGTAGGGCACGTTCCCGCGTTCCGGGTCAGGCCGAGAAGCCGATGTTGGAGACGTACTCGTACTGACCCCACTGGGACCCGAGGTCCTGGACCACTTCGCTGACCCAGACGTCGTCCAGGCGACTGTAATCGTGGTCCACCCAGGCCCCGACAATTCCGTCCCACCGACGCACGTTCAGATGCCGGTATTCCACGACCCTTTGGAATGGGCGAGCGACCTGGGACTGGCTCAGCGGATGGAACTCCACCCGCGTGCCACGGCCCTGCCGGTTCAATCGGCTCAAAAGGTACCGGGCCACATTATGGCGCCGCACCGTCCGATACGCGGTCTCGATGCGCTCCAGATTCTTCCGCGACGGAGAACGCTTCCCCTCGGTCCACGCCTTGAGGGTCCGGTCGGTGACGGTCAGGCCTGCCTCACGGGCGGCGTTGCGGGCGTGCTCGCTGCGGGTCAGGTAGTTGAGGCGGGCCATGAGCCCACGGCGCTGCTGGACGGGCGTCGCCACGAAACCCGCCAAATCGTCCAGCTGGCGGGCGACGAGCTCGTGTCCCTTGATTCCACGCGCCCCGAACTTCCCGAACTCGTTAATCCGCTCCGGCACAACCCACCCCCTCCCACATCCGCTGCACCATCAGCATCAGCATCAGCATCAAGACCTGACTAACATCACCAAAATACCAGATCCGCCGGGGCCCATTCTCGTGACGAACCTGTCAGAACACGCGTACAGAAGGGGAATTCACTCGCTCCTGATCCCGGAATGCATCGACCGCGGGAGTGAGTCGTTTCCGACCGGCGCCGGGCCGGGCGGGACTGCGGTGGCGCCGGGGGCTACGGCCGGGCCGGGGCTACGGTCGGCGGGCGTCTAGGACAGGATTTGACCTAGTTCATGCCTAGCGTTGGTGGTGGACGTCGACACCAGCGAAAGGACCGCCGCCATGCCTGAGCAGACCAGCGCCGCACCGGAGGGCTACACCAGCGTCGCACCCTGGATCGTCACCGACGACACGGGGGCCTTTCTCGACTTCGTGGCCCAGGCCTTCGGAGGCGAGGAGCTCGCTCGGGTGGCGACCGAGGACGGCTCGATCGGTCACGGCGAGATCCGGGTCGGCGACACCGTCGTGCTGGCCTTCGACCGACAGGCGGACTGGCCCGCCATGCCGAGCCTGCTGCGCGTGTTCGTCGCCGACGCCGACGAGGCGTTCTCGCGAGCCGTCGCCGCCGGCGGCCAGATCGTCACCTCCCTGGCCGACAACGCCTTCGGACAGCGTGGAGGGCGTATCAAGGATCCCTTCGGGAACATCTGGTGGGTGACCTGCTGCGTCGAGCACCCCTCCGAGGAGGAGATGTGGAAGCGGCTGCAGGAGCCCGTGTACGCCGAGGGCATGCGCGTGGCTCAGGAGACGCTCGACGCCGAGCTCAGCGGTCGACCCCACGGACGCAGCAGCGCACCCGTCAGGACGAACAGCTGAGCCGGCAGCGCCTCCTGCCCCTCACACCGCCTGGCTCCGTGGGAGGGGCTCGTACGGGCGTCGGACCGCGGGAGGATCCGTACCGGCGTCACGGCCCTGGTGAGGACACGGGGATCGCGGCGGAGAGCACCGTGCCTTCGCCAGGTGTCGATTCGACGGTGAGGGTGCCGCCGAGCCGCTGCACCCGCGCACGCATCGCGGGCAGTCCGTGTCCTCGTACCCCGCCCGGCTTCTCGACCGGGTCGAAGCCCCGGCCGTCGTCGGCGATGTCGAGGACCACCTGGTCGTCGAGGTAGGTGAGGGTCAGGGCGGCGCCTTGGCGAGGTTGTGTTCGGCGATGGACTCGGCGGTACGGATGTGGCGGCGGGCGGTGGCCGGGTCGCTGTCCCAGGTGCGGTCGGCGGCCTGCAGCAGCATCTGCTGGCTGGACAGGCCCTGCGCCAGGGTGTCGTGGATCTCCATGGAGAGCCGCTGGCGCTCGGCCAGGGTGCCCTCGCGGCGCTCGATCGCGGCCAGCTCGCGCCGGGTGCGGATCAGGGCGGTGATGACGGCCTGCAGCCTGACGGCCTGGCGCTGGGCGTGGAGGAACACCGCTGTGGCGAGGGCGGCGACGGTCGGCGGCCCGAGCATCAGGATCGGGTCGAAGCCGAAACGCAGCCGCAGCTTCACCTGCGCGACCACGACGAAGGCCGTGATCAGGGCGAGGATGATCGCCGACCGGGTACGCAGCGAACGCATCGCGGTGTGGAAGAGCGCCACCGCGCACATGGCGAAGCTCGGCGCGAGGATCACCAGGGTGAGCCAGACCCCGATGACGGCCGCCAGCCAGAAGCCGGCGGCCGCCGTGAGGGGTGGGGGTGGGGGGACGCCCACGACGTCCGTGCCGCCCTCGACGCGGGAGCCTCCGTGGAGGCCCGCGACGAGGAACTTCGCTCCCCGCTGCTGCTCGCCTCGCTGGGCGGTCACGTGGAGGCCGCCCGTGTCCTGGTCGCGGCCGGAGCCGACCCCGACGCCCAGGACCGCCGCCACGACAGCGCCTGGCTCGTCACCGGCGTGACCGGCAATGTCGAGATGATGCGTACCCTGCTGCCCGCGGGCCCCGACCTGACCCTGCGCAATCGCTTCGGCGGCATCTCGATCATCCCCGCGAGTGAGCGTGGCCATGTCGCGTACGTACGAGCGGTGCTTCGGGAGACCGACATCGACGTCGACCACGTCAACGACCTCGGCTGGACCGCCCTGTTGGAGGCCGTCATCCTCGGCGACGGAGGCCGGGCGCACCAGGAGGTCGTGGAACTGCTCCTCGCCGCCGGAGCCGACCCCCACCTCGCGGACGCCGACGGTGCCACTCCCCTGCCGCACGCGGAGCGCCGCGGCTTCGACGCAATCGCGGCACTGCTCAGGGTCGTATGAGGAACGGTGGGGGCGAGGAGCGGGGAGTTCGGATCGTGCCCGGGTCGCCGGGCGCGGCGATACCGTGGTGGCACCCGCCAGATGACAGCCCCAGGGAGCCCCGGATGAGCCAGGAACCGGCCACCGCGCCCGTACCCGACCGTCAGCCCCTCGACGAGCACGGCGCCGCCGCCGTCCGCGCGTACGCCGCCGACCAGCGCGCGAAGGTCGACGTCCTCGCCTCGGTCCTGGAGGACATCGCCGCGCGCGGTTACCCGGCCGCGGAGTCCGGTGTGCTGTGGGAGGACGCCCGCGACGCCCATCTGGAGCGCCTCGCCGGCGAGCAGTCCCGTGTCGCCTGAGCACGGACCCCGGCGGTCCCAGGTGGTCCTGGTGGAGCCCGCTCTGAGCCAGCTCTCCAAGCTGACGGCCTCCGAGACGCACCGGCTGGACCGTGTCGTCGTCGCGATCAGCGTCAACCCGGAGCTCGGCACTCCGGTGCCGGACAGCCTGCTGCGCGACTACGCGGACGATGTCGACGGCGTACGGGTGATCTACTTCGTGACCGCCCTTCGCCAGATCACGATCGTGGCGTACGTCGAGGCCTGAGCAGTGGGCCGAAGCGCCCCGGATCCCGATTGGGGTCCGGGGCGCGATGTTGTGTGCAGCTGTGCCGCTACGGGGTGCTGTGGCCGGTGAGTGCTGCGGCCGGTGAGTGCTGCGGCGTCCGGTCAGGCGGACAGGGCCGCGGGGCCGTGCTGGGAGCGGGTGGTCTTGGCGCCGGGGTGTCTGGGGGCGACCGTGCGGGGGTCCACGGCTTCGCCGGGGGCGCCTTCCTGGTAGACGCCGTCGGGGTCGCTGTCCCGGTCGTGCGGCAGGAGGAAGAAGACCCTGCGCTTGTACAGGCCGCTGTCGGGGTCGGATTCGGCGGTGCTGCCGAGGAGGGCGTAGCCGACCATGCGGCCGTCGCGGAGGTAGGGCGGGCGGGTGTTGCGCCGCCTGGTCTTGTCGAGGGCCTGACGGACGTAGTCGAGACCGTCCGTGTTCTCCAGCCACACGATGTCCGCCTCGTGGATGAGATCGCTTTCGGTCAACAGCGAGCTCATGGCTGCAGCCCTTCCTTGGTCGTGTCCGCCTGGCCGGCTGAGGCCTGGCGCGGGGGGCGGGGGGTGCCCGCAGACGGTACCGGGCCCCGGGCCGGATTTTCATCGTACGGCCGCCCGTGGTGAAGTGCGCCGTCGCCGTGGGGTGTGGGGGCGGGGGACGGAGGCGTGGGGGACGGAGGCGTGGGGGGTGTGGCTGTGAGGGGTGTGGTGGGTGTGACCGTGGGCGGTGTGGCTGTCGGGGCCGGGTCGGGGGTGTCTGTGAGCAGCGCGATGCCCGGGTAGTACTTGCGGCCGTTGGACTTGATCATGTCCGCGGGTGAGGCGAGGCCCGCCTCCTGCCGGACGCGTGTGGCGAAGGCGCGGGGGGTGGCGGGCCGGATTCCTTCGCCCGCGAGACACCAGGAGCTGTACTCGGCGTAGAGCAGGCCCTGTTCGACGCGGAGTTCCCCGGGGTCGTCGGCTCGGGTGCAGCATTCGGTCAGAAAGCGGCCGATGTGGTCCTCGGTGGTGGCGTACGCGCTGGTGGCGAGACGTACGCGGCCGGGGCCTTCGAGGGAGTCGCGGGTGGCGAGGTAGCGGCCGGCTCCTTCGATGAGCCAGTGCAGGATGCCGGGGCCTTCGTCGCGGACGAGTTCGGAGGCGAGGTTGTCGATGCGCCGTCCCTCGGAGACGGTGCGGGTGAAGGGGATCAGGCGGATGCGGCGCCAGAAGGCGAAGCCTCCGGTGGTGACCTCGGGCCGGTGGTTGCCGAGGAGCCAGAGGTGGTGGGTGGGCGTGAAGGAGAAGTAGTCCTGCCTCATGCGACGCGCCTTGATCTTGTCTCCGCCCGTGAGCAGGCGGACGCGTGCCTCGTCGAACTTGTCGTTGGGCTTGAGTTCGGAGCAGACGATCAGGCGACGGCCGTGGAGTTCCGTGAGCTCGGTGGAGTGTTCGCTGAAGGCTCCCCGGTCCATGAGGAAGCCGGGAGGGGCGGCGTCGGCGTAGTCCCCGAGGATCTGGATCATGGTGTCGAGCAGGACGCTCTTGCCGTTCTTGCCCTCTCCGTGGAGGAAGGGCAGCACCTGGGCTCCGACGTCTCCGGTGATGGAGTAGCCGAGGAGCAGGTGCAGGAAGTCGATCATCTCCTTGCCCTCGGCGTCGTCTCCGAAGGTGTCGGTGAGGAAGAGCTGCCAGCGGGGCGCGGGCATGGGCTGGGGGGCGACGCTGGTGGCTCGGGAGTGGAAGTCGCGCGCGGGGTCGGCCTTGTGCATCTGGCCGGTACGCAGGTCGACGACCCCGGCGGGGGTGCACAGGGCGTAGGGGTCGCCGTCGAGGGTGTCGGGGTCCACGGACATGTCGGGCGAGGCCTTCGCCTGGATGAGAAGGGCCTTCATGCCGGTGGTCGACAGGGTGCGCTTCTTGTGGTGGGCGATTTCCCTGTTGCTGTGGATGCCGCGCGGGTCGGTGTCGGCCATGTCCTCGGCCATTTCGCCCGCAGCCCAGAGGGCCGCCTTCTCTCCGCCGACCCGCTTCCAGCGGTAGCCGTCCCAGGAGTGCCAGCCCAGGCCTTCCACGTGCCGGAACCGGTCGCGGTAGAGCTGGACGAACAGGCGTGCGTTGCCCCGGTCCGTGAGGGAGGGGGGCAGGAGGGTGGGAGTGCTCCAGGGGGCGGGGGCGGGCGTTGTGGTGGGGGCGGGCGTGTTGGTGGGCGTGGGGTGGGTTCCGCTGTGGGGCGGGAGCGGGGCTGAGCTTTGGACTGGGCTGCGAGTCGGGGCCGAGCCTTGTGTCGGGGCAGGGGCCGGGGTTTGTGGCAGGGCTGGGCTCTGAGTCGGGCTCTGAGTCGGCAGCGTCACCGCGGGGTCGTCCTGGGTGAACGCCAGCATCTGCTGAGCAGCGGCATCCGCGTCGAAGCGAGGCATGTCTTCGGCCCTGCTCATGATCGTCCTTCGGGGTGGAGCGGCCGCCTGGCACCAGCGGTCAGGCCGTCGTCGATGATCTGCGTGCTGCGGCGGGAGTTCCCGGGGCGGGCTCGGTCCGCTATCTCCTGGAGTTCGCTCCGTACCGTGTCGTTGTCGAGGTGGCCGGCTGCCACCAGGCCGCCTGCGGTGTAGGCGGCGCGGTTGAGCTTCTCAGTGAAGGACATTCCCTCCTGCGCGGCCGCGCAGTGGGCGACCTCGCTCAGCAGGGGGTCGAGGAGGCGGCGGGCGCCTACGGCTCTCCGGTGGCGTCGTACCGCGGGCGCGGGCGCGGGCACGGTCGCGGCGGTGGGCTGGATCAGGTGTCCGGTCCTGATCAGGTCGGCCTTCAGCCAGTCCGGCAGCGGGGCAGGTAGACGGGTCGGTCCCTGGGCCTCGTAACGCCCGTCGGCGGTACGGGTGGTGGGGACGACGATGTAGCCGCCCTCCGCTCGTACGTCGACCTGCCAGGCGAGGGCGACCTTGGGACTTGAGCCCGTCGAGCAACGGTACTTCGCCGTCGGCTCGGGATTGCGGTACCAGACGTGGAGTCCCCCCGAGGGGGTGCGTACCCGCAGTGTGGTCGTGTCGTCGGCGGGGTTCGGCTGTCCCCGGTAGGCGGCGAGGAGCGCCAGGGTGTCGAAGCCCGAGGCCAGGCCGGCCAGGTCGACCGAGTCATGGATGGGGATGCCCGGGAGCAGGCGGCTTCTGTCCGGTACTTCGGCGGTGTGCGCGTCGATGTCGATGACCACCAGGTCGGCCGGACCGCAGGCGACGCCGATGCCCGCGGCCGGGGTGGCTGTCCACCAGGCGTCGATGAGGCGGGGTTCCGTGGTCGCCGCGTGGAAACCGTGGCAGGGCCTGCCTTCGGCCGGGCAGGGGCAGGCCTTCGGGTCGTGGCTCCGCGTACGGCACGCTTCGCAGTTGGCGGTCGGGGTCTTGCGTCCCGGAGTCAACGGGTGGACCGGCCATCCCTGCTCGGCGCACCAGCGCGCGACAGCGTGCGGAGTGCCACGCCTGGCCTGGGCAGGCCGAGGGGCTTCCGGGCTCCGCACGTGAACTGTCCTCATCCCTCAGGGTCGACGCCGGTCCCTGCGGGGGCCCGCCAAGGGACCGAAGGGACTCTGATCCGGAAGTGTAGAACGGATCTCCCTCCAATCCCGCAGGAGCCACGCGCGCCGTGGCGCTGCATCAGTTTCTCGGTCCCTTGGGTCCCTTGCCGTTTTGAGATCGACTGGGCCTTTTCTCTTTTTTGGGCTAGATGTCCTTCGGGGTTGGGGGTGGGGGCTGGAGGTCGCCCGACTTCGGTCCCTGCCCGGGGGCCGGGGGCGTACGGGCGGGGAGGGACCCAACCGCGAGGGTCCGGGGAGAGGGTCCGGCCGAGGGTCTCAGGGACTGTCGGTCCCTGAGGTGTTTTGCCTGGTCACAGGCCTAGGAGCCCTGAATCAGGGACTGAAGGGACTCAACTCCCTAATTATGAGCTATCTAGACAGTATTTGTATGCGCGCGCGTACAAGAACACGTGAGTACAGCTCATAACTAGAGAGTTGAGTCCCTTCAGTCCCTCCGTAGAGAGCAGAACCCGCTCTGACCAGGCAAAACACCCAGGGACTGAACGCAGGGCCCATTCAGGGACTTGAGGCCCTTGGACCCTGGGACCCTGCGTCCGCCCGCCCTGGGGCGCAGGGACTGGGCCCCAGGGCCCCCCGGGCAGGGACCGGGGCGGAGGGACCGGGCTGGGTCAGGGCTGGGTCAGGGCGTGGGTGGGGAGTCCGGGAAATGCACTGGGTTGGCTCGTGTGAGCGGGTGGGGGCGGCGATACCGGTACGTCGGGCCAGTTGACGTGACGGCCCTGGTCCGGCCGGGCAGTGGTGGCTTCAGGGTCGGCTCCGCGGTCGACTTCGAGGTCTGGGTTGCTGGGCGGTCCTCGGAGGAGTTGGCCGAGCCGTTCAGCTTCGTCGTCTGCGCGGAGGGTGAGCTGTTGCTGGCTCCTCGGAGAAGCGAACACGTGGCCTGCGCCGGCGGAGGCCACGTGTGGAGCGCCGGGGAGATCGGCTTCGGCCGGGAAGGGGCCGATGGGCCGTGAGCGGCGTCAGCAACCACTCCACCGGGTACTGCCCGGATGTCGGGTCCTGGACGGCCGTGGCCCGCGCACTGGACCGTGTGGGACTCGGGTATCCGTCCGGCTTCACCCTGGGTGAGAAGGGTGATGACCTGCCGCCGCTCTTCCGGGCTCAGCTCGGTGAGGGGTGGAACTCCTCGCGCCCGTCGGCGACGGCTTCCTCGACCAGCTCCAGGAGGTGTCGCCATGGACGCTGCTGATCTTGACCACCGGGCCCGGACCCATTCCGGCTGCATCCCTCCGCTCGTGGTCTCCCGCCTTCTCGAGCTCGGCCACGAGCAGGTGGTGCAGCTTCAGGCCGATGGTGGGGAGTGGTTCTGCGCGCTGGAGTGGGCGCGGTTGCTCGGCGACCGGGGCCGGCAGGAGGAGTCCTTGGAGGTCCTCGCTCCGTACGTGGCCACGGGCTGGTGGACGGCTGTCCGCGCTGAGGTGGAGCTCCTGGAGGGCTGGGGCGGGCGGAGGAGGCGATCGCGTTGGCCCGGCCGTATGCCAGGAGCGGAGGTTCCAGGCTGGAGTTGCTCGCGCGTCTGCTCGCCCGGCACGGAGGCCAGAACGAAGCGGTCACGCGGCTGATCGCCGGAATCGAGGACCCGTGCCTGGCCTTCGCTCTGGTCGAGCTGGCCGAGGGGGCGGGTCGGGACGAGGAGACCGCCGGGCTGCTGGCCGCACGGATACCGGCCGGGCACCGATGTCAGGACCCGTGGTGCTGCCGAGGGCTCGACCCCGATACGGCCATCGGTCTGCTCGCCACGATCCGTGAGCGTCAGGGCCGTATCGACGAGGCGGTCGCTCTGCTGCACTCCCGGCAGATCACCTCCGTCAACAACCGTGACGCGCTGGCGGATCTGCTGGCTCGGCACGAGCGGATCGAGGAGCTCCGCGCCTACGCGGCGGCCGAGCCCGGCGGGCTCGCCGCACAGCGTCTCTCCGAGCTGCTGGAGGAGCGTGGTGACGTGGACGGTGCGATCGCCGTCTACCGGTCGCCGGACGACTCCCCCGCATGTCGGGTCCTTGGGGCGGCAGAACTGGCCCGTCTTCTGGCCCGGCACGGCCGGGGCGACGAGGCGATCGAGGTGATGCGCGCGCTCGCGCACGTGAGCCGTTCGATCCGGTCTGGCCGGGCGCCTCCCCCACGGTCGGACCCTTGATCTGACATCCCCGGCTCCGGCTGACAGCGGAATGGTCGAATTTTAGCTAGATCGATCAAAAGTTGATGAGACATATGATTTCCGGCCTGGACGGGCGCATTTAACTAGAACGGCGGAAATCGTGGCCGCCAGAATGGGGGCTGGGAGCGCCGTTCCGGATCGCTCTGGTGTGATCGGGTGCGGGGGGTCGCGATCGGCCGCCAGTGGGCCGTACAGCGCTTTTCGCGTCCGTTCCGGGCCTGTCCAGGTCGTTAGTTGCGTGATACGGGGTGAATTGGGCCGGGGAGGCCGTGCGTCGGTGAGAAGCTGAACCTTGAGGGTTGAGGCTGATGGCTTCGCTCCCGGATCCGCCCGCTGCCACGCCTCGTCTGGTCGGTGTGGACGAACCGGACACGATGCTCAAGCGTCAGATGCACGGTCGTGCTGGCCTCGATCTGCTACGGAGACGGGTCCTACTCCCCCGCTGAGCCTTCGGCGCCTGAGCGCAGATCGTGCATCCGGAACGGCGCAGCTGAGGTGTGCACCTCGCATTCCTCACCGTCCAGTTCCTCTGGCCGCAGTGTCCCGGCGAGGGCCTCGCCCGCACCGAAGTACGAGGGATCGAGGTAGACGTGGTCCTGGTTCCGTAGGGCCTGCGCGCGAGGCATTCCTCCCACACGCGACAGCGTGTCCCAGACCACCCGCTGAAACACCTCAGTGGCAGCTCGGGCTTGTCCCGCTCAACTCGGAAGTACCGGGCCGCACGGGCCCGCATGTGCTCCTTGAACGACATCACCCGAAGCTGATCCGCCGTGTAGCGCTCCACTCCCACTCCCCCGTCCCACCTCGGTCGCTGAGGCATGATCACGGCACCCGCTCATGTCACGCTCCAGGCCGTCCACTCGCCGGAAACCGTGACGCTCTGTCATGGGTCAGTGGGCTTCTTCGCCGGCTGCCTCGAAGTTCGCATCGCCGCGCGCGATCCTGGCGCACTCCCAGTCGGGGTCCGGACCGCACCGCTCCGCGGACTTGGGCTCCTCTTCGATGCGTGCGCTTGCGTCCTGCGGGGTCCACCCAGCCATCGATGCCGGGTCGGGCAGTGCCTGCTTGAACCTCTCCTCGGTCGTGAAGACGGTGTCGAAGTCCGCCTTGCCGACTGCCGAGGCGCCCGAGCCCGGTCCCGTTCCGGCACTGGTGCCGGTGGCGAGGGCCGTCAACGTCACCAGCACCACTGCGTCCGAATCGTTCGCGACCTCAAAACTGCGCTCTCCGTTGCCCGTTGCTCGCCAGACCATCGGTGCGGCGGTTTGGCGCTCCAGCAGATGATCTTGGCAGTCGTGTCCTTGGCGATCAAGCACACGAACCCCCCAGCGCTGGTTCCCTGGGGGCTTGGAAGTTCTGGCCGCAGCACGAGGTTGCTGTTCGGTTCTCTGTGGTGGGACCAGCCCCCCGAGTGGTGTTCAACTAGTGGTGTACAACCGCTGCTGGCTAAATCCGGTGAACAATCGACGCCCCGCGATCTACGCTCGCCGCCATGACGTCACACGATGCGAGCGAAGGCTCCCGGATCGCTCCTGGTGGTACCGGGGTGGTGATCCGGAAGGAAACCGCTGACGATCACGGGGATGTGCGCGAGGTTCATACGCTCGCCTTCGGTGACGGCGATCGCGTTCCCGGGCTCGTGGAGGCGCTGCGCGTCGCGGAGGCCGCGTGGGCGCCGATGTCCTTCGTCGCCGTCGTCGGCGACCGGGTCGTCGGGCATGTCCTGCTGAGCGCGACGCGGCTGGATGCTCCGCGCCGGATCGTGGACGTCCTGTCCCTGTCACCGCTGGGCGTGGTCCCGGAGTTCCAGGGTCAGGGCATCGGTACGCGGCTCATCGCCCACGCCCTGGAGGCGGCCGACCGCCAGGGCGTGCCGCTGGTGTTCCTGGAGGGTTCGCCGCACTACTACGGCACGCGCGGATTCGAGGCTGCCGGCGCGGTGGGCTTCCGTTCGCCGTCGCTGCGTATCCCCGAAGCCGCTTTCCAGGTCGCCCGGCTGTCCGCTCACGAGCCGTGGATGACGGGCACCTTCGTCTACTCCGAGGCCTTCTGGGCCTTTGACTGCGTCGGCCTGCGCGAGCCCGAGGACTGTGCGGAGCCTGCCACCCGGTACCGACCGTCCCTGTCGGGCGGCTGAGGGCGCGGGGTCGGGCTTGCCGTGAGGCGTGTGCCTCTCCCCCGCCGAGGATCGGCACCGACCCGGGTGGATCCGTCTCCCTCTCCCCCAGCCGCTGTCTTCCTTCAGTCCGGTCCGCCGTCTCCCCGCCGACGCGTCCGCGCGGTGCGGTCCTCGTCGCGTGTGGGGTACGCGTAAGGGCCGACCTCCGAGAAGGAGGTCGGCCCTTACGGCGCGCTGCTACGGCTTGTCGAGCACGTCCGAGATCGTTCGGACGATCAGGGCGAGGTCGTGGCGGTCCTTCGGCCGAAGGCCGCGACCCAGGTCCTCGGCCACTTCGTCGACGCCCGAGGCGAGCTGGAAGTAGCGCTGCAGCATGGCGCTCCGCTGGTCGGCGTCCAGGTTCTCGCGCGCGAAGTCCATGAGCGCTCTGCCGTCGCTCCGCAGCGCGGGCAGGGCTTCGTCAGGGGCCTGCGCCGAGCGTGGATCGGGCACGGCCACCACGCTGGTGTTCATAACCGGGTTATGAACACCAGAGGGCGACGAGGGCTGCCCCGCGTCCTGATCGTCGGAGGACGACTTCATAACCGGGTTATGAAGACCGCCGCTCTGACCGGTGGAAGACGGCTCCGTGTCCGGTCGGATCTTCCTGGCCTGCTTCTGTGCCTCCTTGGCCACCGATTCCTGGGCCTTGATCTCGGCGAGGCGGGACTCCTGCTCCTCGGGCTTCTTGTTCCCGACCCGGCGCAGGTGCTTGGCCTGCTCCGTTCCCTCCTTCAACCGCTGCTGCAGTTCGGGCGTGAGGTTCAGCAGCGCGAGGCGCTGGGAGACCCAGGCCTGCGTCCGGTGGAGCCGCTCGGCCAGCTTCTCCTGTGTGCCGTGCAGCTTGAGAAGCTTCTGGAGGGCCTTGGCCTCGTCGAGGGGGTCCAGGTCCCTGCGGTGGATGTTGGCGACGAGTGCGGACTCGAGGACGCCGTCGGGGTCGGCTCCGAGCTCGTCGTCGACCATGACCTTGAGGGTGCTGAGGCCTGCTTCACGGGACGCCGCGAGGCGGGAGTTGCCGTCGATGACGACGTACTGCGTGTCGGGCTCCAGATCCGCGTCGCGACCGGGGTTGGCCTGGAGGTAGGCGAAGCGGGTCATGATGCTGATGGCCGTCTTCTGCCCGTGGTCCCGGAGGCTGTTGGCCAGGTCGGCCAGGTCGCCGAGTTCACTCCGGGGGTTGTCCGGGTTCAGGCTGACGACGTGGACCGGCAGCTCGGTCGGCGCGGCGACACCATCCGTGGGCGCGCTGGTCGCCTGGTTGATGGCGGCGCGGCGGGCGCTGACGGGCCGGGCGCGTTGGAAGGAGCTGCTCGCGCCGAGGAGGTCGGCCTTGCTCATGAGATCTCCCTGGCGAGTGCGCGCATGCCGACGGCCTGGTCGCAGCGCGGGGCATAGGCGAGGAGCGGCCTCTTCATGCGTACGGCCTCCTTCTGTTCCTTCAGGTCGCCGATGACTCCGACCACTCGGGGATCCTTTATGTCGATCCAGCCCTGCAGCGACGACGTGGCGATGAAGCCGCGGCGGGCGTCGTACTGGTTGACGACGATGCCGAGGTAGTCGAGGTCCAGGGCCATGTCGGTGCGGAGGTCCTCCAGCTGGGAGGTGAGGAGGTCGTAGGCGTCGGCGGAGCTGTCCTCGGCCTGGACGATGACGAGGATGCCGGAGCTGCCGGGCTCCTCGCCGTCCCGTCGGCGTCCGTAGTGGGCGGCGGCGTCCATGCTCAGGCCGAGGCTCGGCGGGCAGTCCACGACGATCACGTCGTAGTCGCCCTCGACGGCGTTGAGGGCGCGCTCCAGAGCCGCTTCCCTGGCTCGTACGCCGGACAGCTTCACATCGAGGAGGAACGCGTCCGTACAGGCCGGAAGCAGGTGCAGCCGGTCACCGAACCGCTCGTCGTCGACCTGCACGATGAGGTCCCGGAGCTGGCCCTTGGCCTCGCCGGACATGTGCTTGGTCAGGCTGTCGCCCTCGATCGGCAGCGACGTGTGACCGAGCTGGCTGGTCATGTGCCCCTGCGGGTCGAAGTCGACCAGCAACACGCGCAGGCCGAGGCCGGGGAGCTCCTCGTGGTCGAAGGCGTCCGTCGTCTCCTCGATGAGGGCGGCCAGGTGCTTGGAGATGCGGACCATGTGCAGCTGGTCGGAGTCCTCCGCCATCGCCTCGCCCAGACCGGCGGCCACTGCTGTCTTGCCGACGCCGCCCTTCTGGTTGCAGACGATGATGCGTCGGACGTACCGGGGCCGGAGCACGGCGGGCGCCGGGTTCTTCTCCAGCCAGAGCGCGACCGACTGCGAGAGGCCTTGGACGATGGAGACGCCCCGGGCGCCGCAGTCGGCGCGGAAGCCGTCCCACTGTCCTTCCGGAAGGAAGGTGGAGAAGGACTTCGCTCCTGCCGTGTCGATCGGGGGGAGGTTGGACCCCAGCCCCCGCCAGGCGGTGATGCCGGCTTCGACGGCGTGCTGGATGCCGACGCCGTACTGAGCGCTTCGAACCTTCAGGTCGCGTTGCAGCTCGGCCGGGAGCTTCGAGACGACCTTCTCGCGGTCGCCAGGTGAGGGCTGAGTCATGGACGACACCTTACTAACCTTGAAGATCGATTCAAGCATCGACACGGTAGGTTCACAGCGGAATGTCACTTGAGTGCTTCATAACCGGGTTATGAAGCCGCTGTTGAGCCCTGGCCCCCGACGGGCTCCCTTCAGGGAGCGATCCGTCGCGGGGACTGAACTGGCGTGTGGGGTGGGCTTCATAACCGGGTTATGGCCGAGGTGGTCATGACCCGGTTATGAAGTCAGGCTGGTCGGCGGTCCTGGTGGCCCGTCATAACCCGGTTATGGAGTCGGGCCCGGGGACGGCTTGGGGCGCCGGTCATAACCCGGTTATGGAGCTGGGGCCGGGCGCCCGCCCCGAGCGCGGTCATAACCGGGTTATGGAGTCGGGCTGGCGCCGTCCCAGGGTGCCGGCCATAACCCGGTTATGAAGCCGGGGCCGGGTCCCCGCCCCGAGCGCCGGTCATAGCCCGGTCGTGAGCCGGACCTCACGAGTCGGGGCCGGGCCCCCGCCCCCGAGCGCTGGCCATAGCCCGGTTATGAGCCCGACCTCACGAACGCTTGGGGGTGCCCGTCATAACCCGGTTATGAAGCTGAGCCGGGCGTCCCTTCCCGCGCGGCGGTCATAACCCGGTTATGAAGCCGGGGCCGGGTCCCCGCCCCGAGCGCCGGCCATAGCTCGGTTGTGAGCCGGACCTCACGACGGCCCGGGGGTGCCCGTCATAACCCGGTTATGAAGCTGAGCCGGGCGTCCCTTCCCGCGCGGCGGTCATAACCCGGTTATGAAGCCGGACCTGACGGCCGTCCCGGGCGGGGGTGACCGGCACGTTCCTGCTCCTGCCGCCTGATGCGGGGGGAGCGGGCTCACTCCCTCTCCGCCGGCTCCAGGCGCTCGGTCGGTCCGGCGAAGGCCAGATGGAGGGAGCGGGAGTCGAGAAGCCAGTGGCCTTCGACCTTGAGGAACGTGTCCTCGTAGTGACCGACCTGCGTTGGGGCCCGTGGGGGTGCGAAGCCGCCTTCGTGTCCGTCGACACGGTAGGTCGTGAAGTAGGTGGTTGCGGTGGCTGTCACCTCGGAGGTGACCGTAACCAGGATGTTCGTGCATATTCGGCGCGAGAGCCGGTCCCCGGGCCGGCCTGCGAAGTACGACCGGAGGGCGTCACGACCCTCGATCCGGCGGTCGCCTTCCGTCCACTCCCAGACCCCGTCATCCGTGAACAGCTCGGCCACGGCACCGGGGTCACCGAGGTCGAGCCGGTGGACGAACTCGACGACGAGACGCTCACAAGCCCGTTCGGCGAGCAGGCGGTCCACGGGATCCAGCACTTCGATAGTCATCCGCATGTCCTATCAGGACCTTGTGGAGTCACGGCAGTTCCTGGTCCCGGAGGTCACCGAGGCGCTCGATGTCGTCGTGGAGCGACTCCCGCTCCTCGGGGGTGAGGGGGAGTGCGGCGGCCGTGTCGAGGGCGGTCGCCGCCGTCGTCCTGTCACCGAGGCGACCGGAGACGTCCGCTCGCAGGACCAGAAGGCGAAACAGCTCCATGGGCGTGGGCCGTTCGTCGTCCAGGCGAAGCACCCGGTCGATGATCTTCGCGGCTCCCTCCGGGTCGTCCTTCGAGTCCGCGAAGAGGGATGCCATGTGGAGGGCCCGGGCGAAGGTCTCCTTGGGGGCGGGCCGGTGGTGCTGGTCCTCGCTCGTCGGCTGTCCGACACGGATGCAGTTGCCGCCCGGATCGGTCATGAGGAACTGCCGCACACCGTAGGACGTGTCCTTCAGCGGCCCGATACGCGGGAGGCCCCGGGTCGGGATCCTTCCGTAGGCCGCCTTGAGGCCGGCCCGGAAGTCAACGTAGAGCCCGTCGATGTCGTCGGTGAGGACGTAGCAGGTACTGACGGACGAGGTCGGCTCGTACTGCTTCATCCCGAAGAACTGGAGCTGGATGCCGCCTCGTTCGACGACGGCGTACGGGTTGGGGCTCTGTTGGTGGAAGGTCACCTCGAACCCGAGAGCGACGTAGAAGTCGAGCACGGGCGGGATGGTCCGGCACGGCAGGATCGGAATGGTCTTCTCACTCATCCCGTCAGTCTAGTCAAACTTGATTAGTGCGGGGGAGGGGCGAGGGGAGAGGGCGGGTGGGGGAGGGGGAGGGGAGGGAGAGGTGCGGCTGGAGGGGCGGGGCGGTCCGACGGCCGCCCTGCCCTCCGCCGGACGGCCGTCGGCCGATGGAGGCCGGAGGCGCCTCCTCGGGGTGCGGCTGCTCCGGGAGCGACGTGCGGTTCGCTACCGTCGGCGAGGTCCCGTGCCGGACGAGAGAGAGCCGGACCCCTTCGGGGCGGCCACCCGGACATCCCCACTTCGACGCCGAGCACATCGACGCCGGCCACGGCGACCTGCTCGGCCACCACGACATCGCGCATTTCGACATCGGCCATCTGGACTCGCCCCACGTGGACGCCGGCCACATCGACGGGCCTCACGGCCACGGCGACCAGGACCACCTCGACTCGTCCCCCGGACGTCTCGACTTCTTCCACGTCGATGCCGATCACGGCGACGCGCCGCACTTCGACCTCCACGACGACCTCCACGCGGACAAGCACGACGACGAGCCGCACAGCGACGAACCGGCCCACGACGACCGCGCGGACCCGCCTCCGCACGAGGACGCCCCCTCCGACGACTACCCCGACACGGGGTGCGCCGACCACAACCAAGACGACACCGACACCGACACCGACGTCGACCTCCTCGGCCGCTTCGAAGCGGTGATCAACCGCTTCGAGCAGGGCCTGCGCCCGCGACGAGCAGGGCATCCTGAGGCTGATCGACGAGCGGACGCACGCCATCTCCACCAAGTCCTCCCGGCTCCTCGGCGAGATCACCGAACGCCGCTCCGCCATTGACGGCGAGGTCTCGGTGCTGCTGCGGCAGAGCGGTGAGCAGCCCGGTCAGGAGGGAGGGACGACCGTCGAACTCCGGCCCTTCGGTGTCCGCCGCAACCTGCAGTGCCAGTACCGCTATCAGAACCCCAGCGCGATGCGGACGACATCGCGCAGAAGTACGACATCGAGGCCACGAAGATCTCGATCAGGGCCGAGGGCGGACCGTCAGACTGTTCGGCGGTGAGCCGCTCCTGATGCCCAAGCGCGATCTGGAGGAGGTCCCGTCCCCGGTGGGTGTCCCTTACTCCGGCCCGATCGGGGGCAGCGGTTCGCGGGCCGCGTGCCAGGCTGGCGGGAGGGCGGCGACGCCCGTGCGGGCGCCGATCACCCCGCCCACGACAGCGCAGGTGGTGTCGATGTCGCCGCGCCCGGCGACGGTGACCCACAGGCCCTCCTCCAGGTCGTCGAGGTGCCCCGCCGCGCACCACAGCGCGTAGGGGACGGTGTCGGGCCCGGACATCCGGTACCCGGAGCCCAGGACCTCCGCGGCGTGCCGTACCGAGGTGCGTGCCGGCATTCGGGCCGCGATCCGCACCCCGGACCGGACGTCGCCGTCGGGGAGGAGTTCGGCGACCGCCCGGAGGAAGTCCGGACGCGTCGGCGCGGGCCCGCCCCGGCTGCGCGTCGCCAGCGCCGCCGCGAGGGCCACGGCGACCGCCCCGGTGATCGCTTCCGGGTGGTGGTGCGAGACCGCGCCCTGGAGGGCGGCCTGCTCGGCGACCGCGTCGAGGTCGGCGGCGAGCCAGGCACCGAGCGGGGCCGCGCGCATGGCTGCGCCGTTGCCCCACGAGCCCTGGCCCTCGAACTGTCCGGCGACCACGTCCCGCCAGGGCTCGCCCGCGCCGATCCGACGGAGTACGTCATGCATCGAGGCTCCGTAACCGCGGTGCGTGTCCTCGGCGTACGCCTCCGCGAAGCGCAGGGCGAGACGGTCCTGGTCGACGGTGCCGCCGCCTTCGGCGAGTTCCCTGACGAGCACCAGCGCCTGGGCGGTGTCGTCGCTCCACTGCCACAGCGGCTCCGGAGGCGGGGTCCGTGCCTCCAGAGCCGCCGAACCGTTCCGGCGCAGGATGCCGAACCAGCGGTCGCCGAAGGCGTCACCGAAAGACAGCCCGTACAACGAATCCAGTGCGGTGGCGGGGACGTTGATCATGGGAGCAGTGTGCCAAGGCGACGGTGCGCCCCGCACTCCCCTTTCGGTGGGGTCTGTGACGGTCCTTCAGGTCGGCCAGCCGACCTGGCCGCCCTCGACCCTGAGTACGTCCGGGGTCTCGGCTTCGCAGAACCTCAGGAACCCGATCCTGACCGCGCCGTCCCCGGCCAGATGTGTGTCATGAGCCCTCGCCGCGAGCCAGCGGAGCAGCTCGCCGATTCGGTCGAACTCGTCCGGGTGGACCTCCTGACGGGACGTCAACGACCAGCCCCCGCGCGGCAGGTCCGCCCGGTCGGCCAGTGCCGAACAGAGCGCACCGCCCACCCGCGACGCCGCGCCCCGGCCGGCCAGCAGGGGACGGGGATCGTCCTCGATCACCGGGGTCCCGTCGTCGTCCACCACCACGACAGGGAACTCGGTGACGAGGGACAGGGGGCGCTCCGGTGGGGGTCCGATCCCAAGGTGCCAGCTCAGCTCGACCAGCTCCGTCTCGGAGATCTCGTCCCGCAGGTCGACAGCGATCGTCAGCTCATGGAGGTCACTCATCCGGTGAACCCTACGGCCCGGCACCGACCGTTCGACTGGTCGGTCGTTCCACTGGTCGACCGTTCCATGGGTCGACCGTTCCACTGGTCGGCTACCCGGGGATCGGAGACTGGGCGAACCGCTCTCAGGACGGCGTTCCGTAGCGAGTGACCATTGTGGCCGCCCGCCGGTGCAGGGAGTCGCGCAACCACTGCGGGGACAGGGCTTCCGCGTGCGGGCCGAGGTGCCACAGCGCCCACTCGGCGTGTCTCGCGTCCTGGAAGGTCACCTCCAGTCGCAGTCGGACACGCCCGTTGCTCTCGTCGGCCCCGTCGGTCTCGTTGGTCGCGTCGGTCTTCTCGGCCCCGTCGGTCTCGTCGGCCCCGTCTGTCTCCTCGGCGTCCTCGGTGTCCTCCGTCTCCTCGGTCAGGACGGCCAGTGCGGTGCCCACCAGGTCCGCCCGTCGCGCCGGGTCCATCCGTACCAGCACGGTGACTTGGTCGCCCCCGGTCCGGAACCGCCTGCTGCGTTCCTGCCAGGCCCGGTCCAGATCGACGCGCTCCGGGCGCTGTGCCGGTTCGGGGAGTTCCTCCGCGGCCAGGACACGGGACAGCCGGTACGTGCGGTCCGCGCCCGACCTCGTGGCCAACAGGTACCCCTGCTCCCGCACGGTGACAAGCCCGATCGGGTCCACCGTGCGCCACTTCGGGGCCTGGTCCACGGCCTCGTAGTGGATGCGCAGCTTGTGTCCGGCGAACACCGCGCGCCGGATCTCCGTCACCACGGCGTCCGGCACCTCCTCGGTGACCAGCCGGCGCGCGAGGACGTCGGTCTCCGGGTCGATGAGCAGTCGCTGCGTCGCGCCCGCCGCGGTGGCCCGGTAGCTCTCGGGCAGCGCGTCCACCACCTTGCGCATGGCCGAGGCGAGTGCCGGGCCGAGGCCGAACGTCTGGGCGCCGCGCCGCGATCCGGCGACCAGAAGAGCGAGCGCCTCGTCGTGGTTCAGTCCGGTGAGCTCGGTCCGAAAGCCGGGCAGCAGCTCGAAACCGCCGTGCCGACCGCGCTCGGCGTAGACCGGGACACCGGCCGCGGAGAGCGCGTCGATGTCACGCAGCACGGTGCGGGTGGACACTTCCAGCTCTTCGGCCAGCGTCGCCGCCGACAGTCGACCGTGCTGCCGCAGCAGCAGTACCAGCGAGACCAACCGATCGGCGCGCACCCGAAAACGCTACCTGAATACGTGACACTGGATGTCGTGTTTCGTTGGGAGGCTTCATTTCAGCACGAGACGGACCCATCGCTCACGAGAGGTGCTCCACATGGCACACGCCCTGGTCAATCCGGACGGTCTGCACGACCCGGTCCCGTTCGGCTACAGCCACACCGCCGCCGTTCCCGCGGGGACGGAGCTGGTGTTTGTCGCGGGGCAGTACGGATCGGGCCCGGACGGCGCGGTCGTCTCGGCCGACTTCGCCGAGCAGGTGAGGCAGGCGTTCCGCAACGTCGGCACCGCCCTCGCCGCCCATGGCCTCGACCTCAGCCACGTCGTCCAGCTCAGGACGTACGTGGTGAACCACGACGTCAGCAAGCTGGGGCCGATCGCCGGAGCCGTGGGGGAGGCCTGGGGTACGAAGCCGCCCACGCAGACCCTCATCGGTGTCGCGAGCCTGGCCGCGCCTGACGTGCTGTTCGAGGTCGAGGCGGTCGCTGCTCGGGCCTGAGCCGTCGGCGGCCCGGGGCGGCCGCTCGCACGGTGCGCGGGGTGCGCGGGGTGCGCGGGGTGCGCGGGGTGCGCGGGGTGCGCGGGGTGCGCGGGGTGCGCGGGGTGCGAGCGCGGCCGCGATGTGGCAGAACCTCGCCGCCGGCGACTTCGACCAGCAGTCCCGCGGTCGTACTGCGGTACGGGTCCTCGGATGAGGGCGGCGCCGGGCGGCCATGGGCGAGCACTCGTTTCCGGTGCCGGACGGGCGCGGGCGGTGTGGCGAGGACGCGGTGTCAGGGCTGGTCGATCCGCGCGGCGGCCTCCTCCAGATCGGCGACGGTCCCCGACATGATCGTCCGTACGTGCCTGGTGATGTGCTGCACGGGCCAGTCCCACCACGCCACGGCGATAAGTCGGGCGATGTCCGCGGCGTCGTAGCGGGTGCGGATGAGCCGGGCGGGGTTGCCGCCGACGATGCCGTAGTCGGGGACCTCGCCCGTGACCACGGCGCCGGCGGCGATGATCGCGCCGTGACCGATGCGTACACCGGGCATGACCGTGGCGCCGTGGCCGAACCACACGTCGTTGCCGACGACCGTGTCGCCCCGGCCGGGCAGGTCGGTGATCAGGTCGAAGTGCTCAGCCCAGGAGCCCCCCATGGTGGGGAACGGGAAGGTGGAAGGACCGTCCATGCGGTGGTTGGCGCCGTTCATGATGAACCGGGTGCCCGTCCCCAGCGCGCAGTACTTGCCGATGACAAGCCGCTCGGGACCGTAGTGGTACAGGACGTTGCGCGTCTCGAACGCGGTCGGGTCGTCCGGATCGTCGTAGTAGGTGAAGTCACCGACCTCGATCAGCGGCGACTTCACCAGCCGCTTGAGCAGGACCACGCGCGGGTGCTCGGGCATCGGGTGGAGCACGGTGGGGTCGGCGGGGACGGGCGGCATCGTGGAGGCGGTTCCTCTCCAGTGGACTTGAGCGACAACCGTCGCGTTAAGATGCTGGCACAGCCCTGTCGCCTTGATCAACCGGATACCGAGTGCCGAAGACAGACCCACTGGACACGACGTCGACGTCGGACCGCCGTCCGGGCGGTCGCACCGCCCGCGTCCGCGCCCAGGTTCTCGACGCGGTGCGCGCCGAACTCGCTGAAGGCGGTCACGAAGGGCTCACGATGGAGGGTGTCGCGACGCGGGCCGGAGTGCACCGCGCCACCGTCTACCGGCGTTGGCGCGATGTCGGCGGCCTGCTCGTCGACGTCATCGACGCCGCCGGCGAGACCGACTGGCAGCCGCCGGACACCGGCTCGCTGCGCGGCGATCTGACGGCCCTCAACCAGGAGATCCAGGAATCCCTGGTCGTACAGCCGTCGTTCGCCGTCGCCCTGATGGCCGCCTCGTTCCACTCCGAACAGGCCGCGCGGGCCCAGACGCGGTTGTGGACGGACCGGTACGCCCAGTGCGAGATCCTCGTCGAGCGAGCCATCGAGCGCGGCGGTGAACTCCCCGCGCAGCACACGGACGCGCGGAGCCTGCTGATCGCCGCCACGGCGCCGCTCTACCACCAGCTGGTGCTCCTGCGCGCCGATCCGGACCCGCAACTCCCGGAACGGGCCGCGGAGGCGGCAGTCCTGGCGGCCGCCGGGGGCGCCTTCTCCGTCCGTCGGTAGGAGAGCCGGGCCGGCCGGTCTCCGAGCACGCGTCCAGGGTTGCCGTCCAGGCGGGGGCCTTGCGTGAGGAACATCGGGCCGCGGCTACGGTCGGCGATCAGCCGGGCAGCAGTAGGACGGCGCCGGACCGCCAGTGGATCCACTCGGTCGCCCCGCCCACCCTGTCCTTCCGGCACTGCCCTGGCTGTACGAGAAGCTGACCGGGCGCCGCGGCGCTTCGGGTGTCCGGGGGGAGGCCTTCGGGGGCTGTGGGTTGCGTGGGTGTGGGCTGTGGACTGTGTGGGTGGGCTGCGACCCGCGCCTCGGGTTCGTGGGGTGGGGGAGTGGGTCTGTCGCAGCTGGTCGGGGGCGGGCGGGTGGTTCGTCCGGGGACGGATGGATCATCATGGGGGGATGCCTGAGAACCCATTCTCCGTAGTACCGACCGTAGTTCGTCTGCCTCGGTACACGAGGGCCGAGCAGGACGAGATCCTCGGCGCCGGCGACGACCCCTTCGGTGTCGCCTCGACCGGCTTGACCTGGCTGCCCAAGGAAGAGCACTTCGGTGTCAGAGACGGCGAACGGCTCGTGGCCCACGCCGGCCTCCTGCGGCTGCCCGTGGAGATCGGTGGCGCCGAGACGGAGGTGGTGGGTGTCGGCGGCGTGGCCGTCGCACCCGACATGCAAGGTCGGGGGCTGGCGCGGCTCGTCGTCGCGGCGGCGCTCGACCACGCGCGCACGCTGGGTCCTCAGCACGCGCTCCTGTTCTGCCGGCCTCCGCTCGTGCCGCTGTACCAGCGCCTCGGATGGCACCCGCTCGACCAGGACGTACTCGTCGAACAGCCCGAAGCCCGCTGGGTGACCATGCCCCTGCGGACCATGGTGACGCCCCTGCGCGACGACGCGCACTGGCCTTCGGAGCCCGTACGGCTCCTCTCACTCCCTATGTGAGTCGACCTCGCGCACCGCGGCGGCGACGGCCCGGAAGTCCTTGCGCAGGATCTTGGAGTGGTTGCTCGGGACCTTCGCGCTGACCCGGATGTTCGGGTTGCGGGCGAGTACCGGGTCGAGGTCGGCGCGGATCTTCTCCATCAGCACCGGGTCGCCGCCCAGGTTGCCGCCGGTGGCGAGCACGTACCGGGTCGGCACGGTCAGGCGGTCGAAGACCGGGTTGAGGGCGGCGGGCGCGCAGAGTTCGTTGATCTCGATGTTGATCTCGGCGTGCTGCGCGGCGCTCATGCGCGCGGCCATGCCGAGCGGGCGGGCGAGGGGGAACAGCGGGCTCAGCCGGCGGAACAGCTTGCGGACCTGTTCCCGGCCGGCGTCGTCGAGCCACTCGTGCGCCATGGCACCGTCGACGGAGACCACTCCCAGGGCGCGCTCCGGGTTCCGGGCGGCCCAGTGGACGGCGAGCATGGCGCCGTAGGACCAGCCCACCAGGATCGGCCGGTCCACGCCCCTGGCGGTCAGGACGGCGTCGAGGTCGCGCAGGCAGGCCTCGAACGAGTAGTCCGTGGCGCGCTCGGACCTGCCGCGGGCGCGCTCGTCGTAGGTGATGTGCCGGTAGTCGCCGCCGAGTTCGGCTATCGCGTGCCGCCAGTGGGACTGGTCGGCGTAGGAACCGTTGAGGTAGACGACGGGGCGGCCGGTACCGCCGGTGTCGGTCACGGCCAGCGCGGTGTCCTCGATGGGCACCATGCCGGTCCAGGCGGCGGGCTGCTTGCTGGTCGCGGCGGGCTGCTTCCCGGTCATGGTGGTTGCTCCTCGGGTGCGGGTCGGGTGCTGCGGGGTTGGTTGGGGCAGGGGTGGGGGGTGTGGGTCAGAGGCTGTGGGCGGTGATGTCGCCGTGGGCGGTGGTGGCGTGGATGGTGAGGGGGGCGTCGGCGCCTTCGGTGTTGTTGAGGGAGTTGTGGATTCGGCCGTGGGTGGTGGCGGCGTCGAGGGAGGCGGAGACTCCGCGGGCGGCGCCGATGGTGATGGTTCCGGCGAGGGTGTGGAGGGTGACGGTGCCGGTGCGGGCCTCGGTGATGTTGAGGTCGCCCTTGTGGGTGGTGAGGGTGGCGGGGCCGCCGAGGCGGCCGATGTGGATGTCGCCGGCCTGGAGGGTGAGGCGGGCGGCGGCGGTCTCGTCGAGCTTGACGGTGCTCTGGGCGGCTTCGTAGGTGACGTCGCCGAGGCGTCCGACGCCGCGGAGTTCGCCGCTGGCGGTCTTGGCCTGGACGTGGGAGCCGGCGGGGAGCTGGATGGTGATCTCGACGGTTCCGGAGGGGCCGAGGATGCGGTGGGTGGTGGGGGCGGCCTCGATGCGCAGGACGCCGTCGGTGTGGGTGACGGTGGTCTGTTCGGCGGCCTTGGTGTCGCGGGTGCTGGCGGCGTTGGCGGGGAGGACCTCGACGGTGGTGTCGGTGCGGTCGGAGGCGATGAGGCGGATGGTGCCGGCGGGGATGTCGAGGACGGTGGTGAGGGCGGTGGGGGTGGCGAACTTCTGCATGGTGTGTTCCTTCGTCGGGTGTGGCGCGGTGTTTCCGATGAAGGAAAAGCTACGTTGCGTTCGCGAGTCTGGCAACGTACTCGTTGCGCAGGAATGCCATAACCGCTGGTAGATGCGGGAAAGTTGTTGCAATGAGGCTGACGGGTAACGCAACGTCAGGGGTGTGTTCGTTGCAATGGAATGAGCGTGAACGCTCTGCGCCGCCGGTTCCGGCCGCAGCGGCGGTCACCTCACGTCACGCCTGGCGCGCCACGCGGTGGCGGAGGTACACGACCCCTGAGCCGAAGACGCGCGTCTCGACGAGTTCCAGATCCACCCGGCGCTCCTCACGGGCGAAGTACGGAACACCACCGCCGACCAGGACCGGGTAGACCATGACCTGGTACTCGTCGATCAGCCCCAGCCCGGCCGCCTCGGCGGCGAGCGTCGCGCCCCCGATCGCGATGTCGCCCTCGCCGGGCTCGGCCCGCAACCGCTCGATCTCCTCCGTCAGGCCGCCGGATGCCAGGCGGGCATGGCCCCGCACCTCCGACAGCGTGGACGAGAACACCACCTTGGGGAGCGGCTTCCACAGCGCGGTCCACTCCTGGCCGGCCTCGTCGAGCGAGGGGTCCTCGTCAGCGGTCTCCCAGTACAGCATCGTCTCGTACAGCCGTCGTCCCAGCAGGTGGACGCCGACCTGTCGGATCTCGTCGATCCAGAAGCGGAAGACGTCCTCGTCGGGCGCCGCCCAGTCGAACGCGCCGTCCGGCCCGACGATGTAGCCGTCGAGTGAGACGCTCATCGAATAGGTCACGCCGCGCATCGGAAGTCCTCCTCGGTGACGGACTCGACCGTACGACTGCCGGGCGTCAGGCTCGTCACGACCCGCCCGACCGGGGTGGGTCCGTCAGGCGGCGAAGCGGCCGCAGAGCCAGTTGCCCGGCTCGGTCGGGTCGTCGCTGATCCAGAACTGGCGCCACAGCAGCGCGAACTCCTCGCGGCTGAGGTGCCCGTCCCCGTTGAGGTCGAGCAGCTCGAAGATCCCGTCGAGCGGGACCGACCGGCCGGTCCAGGTCTCGACGAGCCGACGGTGTTCGGAGGGGGAGATCACCCCGTCACCGTTCTCGTCCACCGCCTCGAAGACGGTCTCGGCGGTGGCCGTGACGGTCGCGACCATCGCGGGCAGCTCGTCCACGAGCGCGAGCAGCTCGCCCATGTCCACCGCCCCGTCCCCGTTCGTGTCGCCCCGCTCCAGCAAGGCCGCCCACCACCCCATCAGCAGGGACTCCACCCGTGCCCGCAGCTCCGTGCCGGCCGCCACCCTCGGCAGCCGGTTCCAGCGCACGACGAGCGCGCGGAAGTCCGCCTCGCGCAGGAGTCCGTCCCCGTCCGCGTCGAACGCTGCGAACATCCCCTTGAGCTTCTGCTCCTGGAACCGACTGGCCACAGCAGCCTCCCTCACACCCCGGAACGAGCCCTGACGGCCTGTCACTCTAGGCCGCACCGCCCTCCGGCCCCCACCGGCACATGCGCCCGAACCGTCACCCGTACGGTCCAGTCCCGGGTCCCCGGTGGTTCCGGCCAGCTGCACCGGGCGCCCGTCGCGGCTGTCCCGGCGCCCGTGTCCGATGGCGTGGTCACGCCGAGCACCTTCGAGGCCGCCTTGTGGAGCGACCCGCACAAGGGCGCGGCCGAGGCGCGGCTGACCGAGATCGACGTGGTCCTGGCGGAGTTCAACCACACGCTGCGCCACCCGCGCCGCCGGGCGCGGCCCCGGCGCGGTCCGGTACCGGCCGCGCTGAAGCCGACCGACGGGAAGAATCCCGCTCCTTCACCGTGAAGGGTGATAGGCGCCGCACGGGCGCTACCTCGCGCACCGGTGGGGCGTTGGGGTGCGGTGACGCCTTTGCAGTGACGGTTCTGCAACCAGGACCTGCGGGATTCGGGACGTGGTCCGTGCCGGATCGGGCCTTGGCGTCACGCCGTGAAGGTGATCCAGCCGAGGGGAGTGGCGAACGTGTGGGCTGCAGGCCAGGAGGACGACGTCCGGCTCACGGACCGTCCCCGCGGGCGACCCGGACTGATCGGCCGGGACACCGAACTCGCGGCGCTGAGGGCGGCCCTCGCCGAACACCGGCTCGTCACCGTGACGGGCGCGGCCGGGGTCGGCAAGAGCGGCCTGGCCCTGGCGGCCGTGGCCCGTCCGCAGGACGGTCCCTGGCAGGCCATGGTCCGTGTCCGCTGGCACGACGGCGTTCCCGCCGGCCCCTGGGCCCTGGCGGCGCGCATCGCCCGGGCCCTGGACTCGGCGACCGGCGTGTACGGCCACTCCGGTACCCCGGATCTCGCCGCCGCGATGCGGTCCCTGACCGGCGGCGAGCTGCTCCTGCTCCTGGACGACGTCGATCCGGTGCACGGTGACTGCACCAGGCTGGTGCAGTCGCTCCTGATGAGTCTGCCGACCCTGCGGGTCCTGGTCACGGCGCGCCGCGCCCTGGGGCTCGGCAGCGAGCACGTCCTACGGCTCGCACCCCTGGCGACCGACACTCCGCCGGAAGGCCTCTCACCGGCGGCCGAGCTGCTCCAGGCCCTCGCGGTCGGGCGCGGGCGCACCGTGACGGCGGACCGGAGGGCGGTCGACCGGGTGTGCGCACTGGTGGAGGGTGTGCCCCTGGCGCTCGAACTGGCCGCGGCCCAGCTGGAGGACTCCACCCCGAGCCGGCTCGTCGCCCGGCTGGAGGGCGGACAGTGCTGGCTCGCGGACCCGGGTCCCCGCACCATCAGACGCCACCGGTCGGTCCGCGCGTCGCTCGGCTCCGTACACGCCCTGTGCGAACCCGCCGTACGCAAGGTCTGGCGGCGTCTCGGCGTGTTCGCGGGCACCTTCACCGAGCGGGCGGCGGCCTTCGTGTGCGAGAGCGCCGATCTCGCACACGACGACGTGCGTCCCGCGCTCGCCGAACTGACGTCGATCGGCGTGCTCGAACGGCAGGGGGAGGTCGGTGCCGTACGCGAGCCCCGCTACCGGTTGTCCCGGGCCGCCCGCGACTTCGGCACCGAACGCCTCGAAGCGGCGGGCGAGTCCGTCGCGGCGCGGGACCGGCACGCCCGCCACTGCCGGAGTGTGGCGGCGGTGGCCGAGACGTTGTGGAACACCGGACTGCAGCAGCAGGCCGTACAGCTCGTCCATGACGAACACGCCGACCTGACCGACCTCGTCCACCGCGCCGCCCGGCACCGCGACCACCCGGAGGCCGCGCTGGAGACGGTTCTCCACCTGTGGTTCTGGTGGGCCGCCCACAACCGTGCTGAGGAGGGCGCCGGCCGACTGCTCGCGCTGCTGCCCATCCTGCCCGCGGGCAGTCCCCTGGCCGCCCGTGGGCAGTGGCTCGCCGGGTGGCTCGCCGCGGGCCAGGACCCCGCCACGGCCCGCCGCCTCCTCGACCTCGCCTGGCCCGCGGCCGTCCTCGCCGGCGACGACGCCCTCGTCGGCCGGATCGCCCACGCGCACGGCACGCTCGCCTGGCGGCGGCAGGACCTCACCGCGGCCGCCGAGTACTACCGGCAGGCCGCGGACACCATCCCCGCCCACGCTCCCGGCGGCCCCGGCCCCATGGTCAGCCTCGCCGCTCTGGCCGTCGTCCAGACCCGGACCGCCCCCGCCCTGGCCGCCCGCACCGCACGCCGTGCCCTCGGTCAGCGGACCGGCGGCCACGACACCTGGGGCACGGCCCTCGCCCACTACGCCCGCGCCCTCGTCGACCACCGCACCGGACACACGGGCCGCGCCCGCCAACGGGCCCGCCGTGCCCTCACGTTCCTCGACGCGCGGCTCGACGCCCCCCAGGCGAACGCCGCCCTGCGCGGCCTGCTCGTCCACCTCGACCAGGACGCGCCGGGCCGCCGGGGGCGGCACGTGTGCCTGCCGTCCCCCCGCGCGCGGGTACGGGGGGAGGAGTGCGGTGCCCCGCGCGGGGAAGAAGGCGGTGCCCCGCGCGGGGAGGAGCGGGGGGAGGAGCGCGGGGAGGAGTGGGGGGCGCCACGGCGCGGCGCGCGGTGAGCGTGACGCGGGCCGCGGCGGGCCAGACCCCGACCCCCGGCCCCGACCCGGCGCCGGTGACCGCGATGGCCGGCCACGGCATGGGCACGCCGGGGCCGCTACGACTACGCTCTCCTCGGCCACCCCCGCCATCGACCGCCATCGACGGCCGTCGATAACCGTCGCCGGACGGCAGGCCGCGCCGGGCGTCGGCCGGGACCGCGGCCGGACCGTGCCGAACGCACCGAAGGCGATCGCGCCGCCGGCGAGCGTGCGGCGCGAGCCGTACGGGCAGCTCCCGGTGCCATGAAGGTCCGCGGCAGGGACGCCGCCACCACCAGCCGAGAGGAATCCCCTTCATGGACCGTCACTTCGATCTCGTCGTCATCGGATCCGGCTCCGGAAACTCGATCGTCGACGAGCGGTTCGCCGACCGGAGCGTCGCCATCGTCGAGAAAGGCGTCAGCCCGCTCGGCAGCTTCGGGGGCACCTGCCTCAACGTCGGCTGCATTCCGACCAAGATGTTCGTGCACACCGCCGACACCGCCCGCGCGCCGGAACACGGCGCGGAGCTGGGCGTCGACCTGGCTCTGCGCGGCGTCGACTGGCCCGCCGTGCGCGACCGTGTCTTCGGGCGCATCGACCCCATCGCGGCCGACGGCGAGCGCTACCGTGCGACCGGACGCGACAACGTCACCCTCTACCGCGGTACGGCCCGCTTCACCGGCGAGCGCAGGCTGACCGTGGAGACCGCGGACGGGCCCGTCACGATCACCGCCGACCAGGTCGTCGTGGCCGTCGGCAGCCGCCCGGTCGTCCCCGACGTCCCCGGCCTGGACGAGGAGCTCGGTCACCACACGAGCGACACCGTCATGCGCATGGAACGGCTTCCCCGGCGTATGGCCGTCCTGGGCTCGGGCTTCGTCGCCGCCGAGCTGGCCCACGTCTTCTCCTCCCTGGGCGTCGAGACCACCGTCGTCGCACGCGGCGGGGTCCTCCTGCGGCACGAGGACGCGGATGTCGCGGACCGTTTCACCGAGCTCGCGCGGCAGCGGTGGGACGTCCGGCTGAACCGCAAACTGGCGCGTGCCCGCAGGGAGGGGGACACCGTGGTCCTCGATCTCGAGGGGCCGGACGGCGCGGAGACGCTGGAGGTCGACGAGCTGCTGGTGGCCACCGGCCGCCGCCCCAACTCCGATCTCGTGGACGCGGCCGCGGGAGGGCTCGCGCTGCACCCGGACGGCCGGATCGTCGTGGACGCCCGGCAGGCGACCTCGGTGCCCGGCGTGTGGGCGCTCGGAGACGTCTCCTCACCGTGGCAGCTCAAGCACGTCGCCAACCACGAGGCCCGCACCGTCCAGCACAACCTGCTGCACCCGGACGCTCCCCGCGCCTCCGACCACCGTTACGTCCCGCACGCGGTGTTCTCCTCTCCCAAGATCGCCTCGGTGGGCCTGACGGAGCGGGAGGCGCGGGCCACCGGCCGTCCCTTCGTGACCGCGACGCGGGAGTACAGCGGCATGGCGTACGGCTGGGCCATGGAGGACACCACCAGCTTCGCGAAGCTCCTGGCGGACCCCGCCACCGGCGCACTGATCGGCGCGCACATCATCGGACCGGAGGCGCCGACGCTGATCCAACCCCTGGTGCAGGCCATGTCCTTCGGCCTGCCCGCGCGCGCGATGGCGACGGGCCAGTACTGGATCCACCCGGCGATGCCCGAGGTGATCGAGAACGCCCTGCTCGACCTCTCCCTCGACGACCCGGAGATCCCCGGATGACGGCCGGGCCCCGCGTGGTGTTCCGTCGGGACTCCACGGACGTGCCCCGCCCTGTTCCGGTGGGCCGGGGGCCCGGACGGCTGTGACGGGAGCGCGACGGCCCCCGCCCCGGAGGGGGCGGAGGCCGTCGTGAGTGGCTGCTCGGGACTCTAGAACAGCAGGTTGTACCGCTGCCAGCCGCCGCCGACCCGCACACGCGGGGCGTACGGCTTCGACGCGGAGCCGGTGCCCGCGTAATACCAGAGCACGCCCGTGGTGTCCCGGGCCACCAGGTCCGCCTTGCGGTCGGCGTTCAGGTCGCCCGTGGCGACCATGGAGTTGTACGTCTGCCAGCCGGTGCCGACCTGTGCCCGGGCGCCGAAGGGACGCGTCGACACGCCCGTACCCGCGTACAGCCACTGCTTGCCCGCGGCGTCGCGGGCGACCAGGTCGGCCTTGCCGTCGCCGGTCACGTCGGTGCCGCCGGCCATCGAGTTGTAGACGTGCCAGCCGCCGCCGACCCGCACGCGGGTGGAGAACGGCGCCGTCGCGGTGCCGGTGCCCGGGTACAGCCACAGCACGCCGGCGGTGTCCCGCGCGAGCAGGTCCGCCTTCCTGTCTCCGGTCAGGTCCGAGCCGCCGACGATCGAGCTGTAGATGTTCCAGCCGCCGCCGACGCGCAGGCGGGACTGGTAGACGCTGCCGTCACCGGAGTTCCGGTGGAACCAGAGCACGCCGCTCCTGTCCCGCGCGACCGCGCCGGGACCGGTGCTCTGCACGGTGACCGGGCCGAGCCGGGTCAGCGCCGAGTACAGGTTCCAGTCGAAGGTGCCGCCGACCGGGTCGGGCGAGTGGAGAGGCGAGGAGCCCTTGCCCGTGCCCCGGTAGTCCCACAGCCAGCCCTCCGCGTCGCGGCCCACCAGCCGGTGGCGCTCGATGACCGGGACGGAACTGCTGATCGCGAAGTCGGACGTCTTCTCCGGGTTGCCGGTGCCGAAGGTGAACACCTCGTACGTCGCGGTGTTCCGCACCCGCCACGCGGGAGTGGCCGACCCGGCCTTCAGCCCGTAGGTGATGGTGTAGTCACCGGGCTTCGTGATGTCGCAGCGGAAGTCCCTGACCTCACCGAGCGAGTGGTCGCACGTGGCGCCGGTGGCGCCGCCCGCGGTGATGCCGTCGGCCGTGACCTTCAGCTCGCCCTCGTCCCAGTCACGGAATCCGGGGGCCGCGTTCAGGTACATCGAGAGGTGGCCCTTGTCGACCGCGTGCAGCTTCACGGTGTGCTTCACCGAGCCGCCGGCGGCCAGCGTGGGCGTCGTCATCGTGAGGGTGTTCCGCGCGACGTGCGCCTTGGTCCTGACCGTGATCGTCGCGTGCGCGCGGCGCGTGCCGATGGGCTTGGAGGCAGCGGTCTGCGCCTCCTTGATGCCCGCGTCGATGCTGGCCCCGCGCGGCACGTAGACGAGGCCGTAGTAGGCCGTCAGGCCGTTCGCGGCGGTGCCCGTCGCCGAGATGTCCGGCCCCGGGTTGCCCCAGGACCTCAGATCACACAGGTAGACGCCCGCCTTGCCGGCCTTCGGCGCGCAGCCGTCCGCCCGGTCCACCTTCAGCCCGGCCGGCAGACCGCCGCCGGACCAGGTCGCGTCCGTGAGCGGCTTCCTGCTCAGCGCGTAGACGTACGTGCCGTCCGGCTCCCCGCTGTTCTGCCCGCCGGTGCTCGGCGGAGACAGCCAGGTCCAGCCTTCGCCGGGCATGAGGACCTTGTCCTCGACCGGAGAGAACTCGAAGGTCGGATCCCCCGCCGCGACGGCCGTTCCGGCGCCCACGGCCCCGCCGGTGACGAGCAGCGCGGCAGCCATGCCCGCGCCCAGAAACTTTCGCACAATATCCCCCACACATTCGAACAATCGGGCGGACGCTAACACGCCACCCGGCACCTGCCGCGCGCGGGCCCGCCCTGCCCCGCGCCATGAGGACGAGCGGCCACCCCCGTCGGACCACGTTCCGGCGGCCGTTCGGTGCCCGGGCGCCCGACAGCGGCTACCGGGGGAGGCCGCCGACTCCCGTCCGCATATCCCCTTGCGCAATGGTCAAGAACCGTTGACCATTACTCGCATGCCCACCGATGATCTTCCCGAGACGTTTCACGTCACCACCGACGAGCAGCTGCGCGCCGTCTCCAATCTCACCCGCCACCGGATCATGGCCGTGCTCCGCTTCGAGCCGGCGACGATCACGCAGATCGCCGAACGGGTGGGCCTCGCGAAGGGGAGTTCCAGCTATCACGTACGGCTGCTGGAGCGGGCCGGCCTGGTGAAGGTGGTGCGGACGCGGAAGGTCCGGGGCGTCACCGAGCGGTACTACGCCATGGCCGCCCGGGGGATCGCGCTGCCGGACCCGGGCGAGGGAGGGCCGGATGTGCTGATGCGGCATGCGGTGGCGGACCTGGAGGCGGCGCCGGCGGACTCCGAGCGGCACGTGCGGATGGCGCATCTGCGGCTCACCGAGGAGCGGTTCGCGGAGCTGGGGGCGCGGCTGGAGGCCCTGGCGGACGAGTACCGCGAGCTGTCCGATCCTTCGCTGCCGGACGCGTCACTCGTCTTCGCGCTGTTCCACCCGGCACCGCGCGGGAAGGCCGATGGGGGCGCCAAGTGACCTCAGACATAAGGAAGTTTCCGGCCGGGTTCGGACGGCTGTGGACCGCGCAGACGGTGTCCTCGTTCGGTGACGGGGTGTCCCATGCCGCGCTGCCGCTGATCGCGCTGACGCTGACGCGCGATCCGATGGCGCTCGCCGTCGTCACGGCCGCCGGGACGCTCCCGTGGCTGCTCTTCGGGGTCCTCGGCGGTGCGCTGGTGGACCGCTGGGACCGTCGGCGCACGATGTGGGTCACGGACGTCGCGCGTGCGGTGCTGCTCGCGATCCCGGTGGCGGCGGCCGCGCTCGACGTGCTGAGCATTCCGCTGCTCGCGGCCGTCGCCTTCCTGCTCGGCCTCGGCGGGCTCTTCTTCGACACGGCCGCCACGGCCTATCTGCCGGATCTGCTCGGCCGCGACCCCGCGCTCCTGGAGCGAGCCAACTCGCGCCTGCGCGGTGCCCAGACCGCCATGTCCGGCTTCGCCGGGCCGCCCGCGGGCAGTGTGCTGCTCGCGCTCGGGCGGGCGGTTCCGCTGCTCGCCGACGCGGTGTCGTTCCTGCTCTCCGCACTGCTCGTACGGTCGCTTCCCGCCCTGCCCCGGCCCGTGCCGGAGGACCGCGAGTCGCTGCTGCGGCAAGCGCGGGCCGGGGCCTCGTACGTCTTCCGGGACCGGCTGCTGCTCGGGCTCGCGCTCCGCCCGGCGGTCGGGAACGTCGCCTTCCTCGCCGTGGAGACCGCCCTGGCCCTCTTCGCGCACGACCGTCTCGGCATCGACACCTTCGGCTTCGGCCTGCTCCTCACGGCGGAGGCCACCGGCGGTCTGCTCGGTGCGGGCATCGCCTCGTACCTCGGCCGGAAGCTCGGCACCGGCACCGCCCTGACCTGCACGGCCGCCGTCGAGGGGCTCGCCATCCTGGGCCTGGCCGCCGCCCCGAACCCGTACGTGGCCGGGCTGGCGCTCGCCGTCTGCGGGGCCGGCATGGGCGCCACGATGGTGCTCGCGCCCTCCCTGCGACAGGCGATCGTCCCCGCCCACCTGATGGGCCGGGTCGCCTCCACCTCCCGCATGCTGGCCATGTGCGCCGCCCCCTTCGGGGCCTTCCTCGGCGGCTGGCTGGCCACCGCCTACGACATCCGCGCCCCGCTCTACGCCGCCGCCGGCCTCCTCCTGGCGATGACGGCCGTCACGGCGTCCATGACCGGCAACCGCCGGGTCGAAGCGGCGCTGCGTGCCGCCGCCCCGGCCGGCGGGGCCGATCACCCGGCATCCGAGGACCCCGCCCGGGAGGGTGCGCCCGAGCTGTTGTGACGTCTGCCGCGAAGGCGTCACGACACCCGGAACCGCGTCAGAACCTCTTTCCGAAGGTTCGCCTCGGGACGCTCCTTCACGATCACTAGTCTGTCGTCATGGGTGAGGGGGAGAACGCGGCCGTTGTCGAAACCGATGTCGAAGACCTGGGCTGGTCCCACACTCGTACGTGGGTGGAGCAGAGCCTTCGTCCCGGGGACCGGATTCGTGCCGTGGAAGCGCTGCGTGGGGGATGGACGTCACAGATGCGCCGTCTCGATGTCGAGGGGGAGGGCGAGCCGTACTCCCTCGTGCTCCGGTCGTTCGTCAAACCGTTCTACGTGAAGCACTCGCCGGGGTTGCTCACGCGGGAAGCGGACGTCCTCCGGCTGCTCGCGGACACGGCCGTGCCGGCCGCTCGTCTTCATCGTGTCGATGCGGCAGCCGAACACTGCGATCACCCGTCTCTGCTGATGTCGTTGCTGCCAGGGAACCTCAGGCTTGACGGAGAGGACATCGAGCGAAAGACCGAGCTTCTTGCCCGGCAGCTCGTGATGATTCACGGGTTGACCGTTCCGGAAGAATCCCAGCCACGCGCCTATCAGGCCTGGACCAGTCCGGAGCGGGTGCGACTTCCCGAGGCCCCGAGACAACCGGAGGTGTGGCAGCGTGCCGTGGACGTGATCCGCCGTCCGCCCCCGGCTCACCGGCCATGCTTCCTCCACCGTGACTTCCACCCCGGGAACGTGCTCTTCACCGGAGAAGGAGCCAGCCTGACGATCACCGGTGTCGTGGACTGGGTGGAGACGTCCTGGGGGCCCGCCGACCTGGACGTGGCCCACTGCTCCACGGCGCTTGCTCTGCTGCACGGAGTGCCCGTCGGCATGCAGGTGGCGGATCACTACGTCGCAGCCGGTGGAACACTCGGCGACGACCCGGCTCACCACCTGTACTGGCGCCTTCTGGATGCGCTGGCCTTCGCACCGGACGCGGAGAAGCTCGCCGAGCCCTGGCGCGAACTCGGGAGGGACGACCTGACGTCGTCTGTGCTGGCCCAGCGCTTGGAGGACTACCTCCAAGCACTCCTCAGCCGGTACGGCTGAGGACTCGTGCCGGCTGGTGCGGCAGGACTGCCGGAGAGCGTGCGGCAGGACTGCCGGAGAGCGGGAGTGCGCGGGTTGTGGTGAACGGCTGAGCATGACCAGGCGCGTCACCCGCAGGCGAACAGGTACTCAACTTGTCGTGCAACGACTCCGCTTGATCATCAGGCCCACGCGTTGAAGAGCGTTCCGCCCAGCGTGGTGATGCCGTAGGAGCGGATGTGGCGCCACTCACCCTTGGTGAGCTCTGATGTGTCCACGTCGGAGAGAGGGGTGGCAAGCTGCTCGCTGCTCAGGACCACGAAGCCTGCTTCAGCGAAGGCAGAGGCCCACGGCGGAGGGGGGAGAAACTCCTCCGCGTACCAGTTCCGGCGTTCCTGTGCGAAGGCGATCCAGGGGTGATGGGCGTGACACAGGACGACGCTCTCGCCCGTGCGATCGACGATCGACGCGGTGTGGAAGGTCCGGGGGTACTCCTGGCTCTCGATCTCGCCCACCTGGCCTTCGACGACTCGGGCAGCGGCGTACAAAGCGGTCCGGAACGGTCGCAGGTCGGTTTCCGGAAGGGGGCCGTCCATCGCTAGGAAGAAGCCTGTCGCACCCCGCGGCAGCGGGAAGTCCGTGTCTCCATCATCGACCATGCCGCTCATCCTGCCCGGTGCGAGACCCACGTGGTCGTCGTAGCGGTCGGTGCGGGTGCGGTCCCCGTCCAGCCGGAGCCAGCCCCGGGGGTCGGGGACCGAGGTGCGGACGAACCGCTCGGGCACGGGTGCGGACGAACCGCTCGGGCAGGGCCACGCCGCCGCGTCGCGTGAAGGAGGCCGTGGAGGGCGCCTCGGGGGAGAAGTTCACCCCTTCGCAAGCTCCTTCACCGCCCCCTCACACGAACCGGTGGGAGTCGGAGGGCCTCGGGGGCCCGGCGACCCGCCCGCAGGCGGCGACCCTGCCCGCGCGGGGGTTGACGGTCCCACCCTCGCACCCCCTCGACGGGCCCCGTCCGAGGCCCAGTTCCGGCCGGGACGGGGCCCTTCGGAGCGTCCGGCTAGGCAGAATAAAGCCTTCCTTTACTGATGCTTTAACTCAGGCATATCTGAGAAAGGTCCACTTCGGGCCGCCTTCGCAGCTCGAAGATCTTTAGCGCGACTGTGTCAGATCAAGTCAGAAGGTTCAGGTGGCCTGTTGCGGGCGATCGGTGGTCGGCTAGCGTGATCCGCGCACCATGAGAACAGGCGCTCGAAGAACAGGCGTCGGCGGCTTGACAAGCCGTCCGGTGTTTGTTCCGGGTGGCACGGATGTGGAACAGGATTCGGAATCTTCACGTGTTCACAGCACTCGGAATCAGTCAGTCCGATTTGTTTGTGACGCGCGTAGGTCGAGAGCCGTGCACCTCCGCCTGCGGGGGTTCCACGGCTCTTCCGGCACAGTCCGGCGAAGGATCTCTTTTCACGTCCGGCGACCCAGGAGAGTTCTCGGTCTCGGCTCGTAAGTCTTAATCGCCATAAACAGACGGGAGATACCGGTAATGGAGCACAAGATCGCCGGGTTCATGAACGCGCAGGACCTCGGTTCGCTGGAGCAGGGCTACCAGGACGACGCCGCCGGCCCGGTCCTGGCCACCCCGGCCGCCGTGGCCACCTGCTGGTACGTGGGCGGTGCCGTCGTCGGCGCCGGCGCCGTGGTCGGCGCTTACGTCACCGGCCGCGTCAACGGCTGACCCAGCCATCCCCCGCACGACCAACTCTCAGGAGGAAACCGGAATGAGCAGGATCGTGGACAGCGTCGTCGCCGTCACCCCGCCGAAGCTGTCGGACGAGGCGCACGGTGAGTTCGGCGCGATGATGCCCGTGCAGGCCACGCCGGCGCTGATCGCTTTCGGTGTGGGATTCGCCGGCGGCGCGGGTGCGGCGTGGGTCACCGTCCAGGCGTACGAGGCCGGGGCGAACGACTGAGTGCTCGCGTCTGACTGAGCACGGCACAGGAAGCCTGGTCGGCTTCCAGGGAACATCTTCCGGGAGCTGAGTCCGGAGGCGGAGAGACCTGCCGGGCCACGCTGGAATCGTGGCCCGGCAGGCACCCGATCCTACCGTTCGGTAGCCCCGCAGCCGATTCGACGCGGAGTAAAACTTCGGTATGAATGTGATAAAGCGGCTTTCCCGTTCGATTTTTTCCCCGGTTCCGATTTCAAGAACTCGCGCGATCGGCATATCGGAACGCCTCGCGGCTCTCTCCAGCCTTTCCTCGTCCCTTGAATACCTGCACCAACACCGGAACTTGAGGCCCGGCGGCCTCAACGACTGGGACATCATGAGGCAGACGCCGGAGAGCAAGAACCCGGCCATCCAGAAGATCACCGACGTGGTGAGCGGACGGCGCACCACGATGGCCCTGCACGCCTCGCGCGTCGCGTGCAGCCTGGCGATGCTCGCCCCGGGCAACAGCAGGTGGCGTGCCGCGGGCGACCTCTACCTCGGCCTCACGACCACCGTCCTCCAGGCCCGCCACCGTTACGGCACCGACGGCTCGGACCAGGTGGCCACCCAGGTCCAGGCCGTCACCGGCCTCGCGCGGCTGGCCGGCAGCACGGAGGTCAAGGACGCCCTGATGTGGTACTTGGCGATCCAGGCCAACATGTCGTACGCGCTGTCCGGTGTGGCGAAGCTGGCCGGGACGAAGTGGCGTGACGGCTCCGCCCTGCCCGGCGTCCTGCGGACCCGCACGTACGGCTTCGAGCGCGCCTACCGCCTGACGCAGCGCTACCCCCGCGCGGCCAAGGTCACGCAGCACGCGGTTCTCGCGATGGAATGCCTCTTCCCCGTCGTCTACCTGGCCGGCGGCCGGATGACCCGGCCGATGCTCGGCGCGGTCGGCAGCTTCCACGTGGCCAACGCCTTCGTGATGGGACTGGGCCGGTTCATGACGGCGTTCCCGGCGATGCACCCCATGGTCGCCTACACGTCCGCCCCCAAGTCGTTCCCGGTGGTCGCCGACCGCGACGACCGGATGGTCAAGACCGCGCTCGCCCTGCTGGCGGCCGGAGTCACCGTCGCGGGCGTCGTGGCGACGCAGCGCCGCGCCCACGCGGTGGCCGGATGGCCGAACTCCCGGACCGTCACCACCCGGTACGGCAACGAGCTGTCGTACGACGTCGGCGGCCAGGACATCCCCGACCGTCCCGTCCTCGTCTTCAACCACGGGCTCGCCTCCACCACCGAGCACTTCTCGTGGATCATCGAGCGGCTGGCGTTCGACATCGGCCAGCCCGTGCTCAGCTTCGCCCGCGCGGGCTACGGGCCCAGCCGGCGGCTGAGGGACGCCCCCTACTCCGTACAGGAGTCCGTGGACGACCTGGAGGACCTGATCCGCAAGGCCCTGCCGGACGACCGCAAGGTGGTGCTCGTCGGGCACTCCCTCGGCGCGGAGCTCAACCGCCGGGTGGCCCAGCAGCTCGGTGACCGGGTGGCCGGCGTCGTCTACCTGGACCCGACGCACCCGGCGCAGCTGGTGCGCTCGGAGCGCCAGCAGCGGGGCAGCGAGCTGTTCACCAAGTCGCTGGCCGAGCTGGCACGCTGGACGAAGCTGGGCACCGGGGCCCTGATGTCCCGTCCCCGCTGGGTGGACCACCTGCCGTACGCCTACCGGGACAAGGCCTTCGCGCTGTACGCCGACTCCCGGCTCTGGACGGCGGCCGCCCGCGAATGGGAGTCGGTCCGTGCCGAGCTGGAGGCCTTCGAGGGCGAGCTGGCCCCCGTGCCGGCCCCGGGCCTCGTCGTCGCCGCGCAGGTCACGGTCGACATGGACCCGGACCAGCTGCTGATGTACCACGACATCGTCCGCTCCCACCAGGAGACCGGCAGCCACGGCGACGTCACGGTCGTCGAGCGGGGCGGCCACGACACGATCCTGACCGACGCGCGGCACGCGCGGACGGTGGCCGACCTGATCGTGGGCTTCGTGGAGGAGCACTGCTCGACGCCGGCCGCCCCCGCCGCCGGTGAGCCCGCCGGGAGCCTCCCGGAGAACGTGGAGGAGTCGAAGTGAAGCCCGCCGCATTCCTCAAGGACGCCTTCACGGGACCGGGCGCCGTCACCCGCCTGGTGGGAGCCGGGGTGCTCCTGACGACGATGGCGGCGCAGCACCCGCATCCGGCGTTCGAGCGCGCGCGGGAGAAGGACCTGTTCTCCCTCGTGCCGAACTGGAAGTTCTTCGCGCCGAATCCCGCCACGCACGACTACCACTACCTGTACCGCACCCTCGACGAGAATCGTCAGACCTCGCCCTGGGTGGAGCTGGACCTGATCGAGAACCGCCGGATGATCCAGGCGTTCTGGTTCTCGTCCCGGCGGACGGAGAAAGCCGTCTTCGACGTCTGCAGCGCGATCATCAAGAACATCGCGAAGGGTGAGGACCCGACGGGTTCTCCGTCGTTCCGGGTCCTGTCGGAATTCATCAGGAAGCAGATCAGGGACGCCCAGGACGTTTCCGTCGCACGCGGGTTCCAGTTCTCCGTGGTGCGCGCCAGCGGTCACGACGACAGCGAGGATCCCGAGGTTCTCTACGTCTCCACCTACCAGCCGATGGTGGCCGCCCCGCCCGGATTCCTGAAGGCCGCCTGAGGGCTGGGCTTTCCGCGCGGCGGTATCACTCACACAGGAACGGAGAATCCATGACCATCGCCGACATCGGGTACGGCAAGCAGTTCGACGGCTGGTACGACCGCATCTTCCAGGACGACGCGTCCACCCGGGCCACCGTCGACGGGCTCGTCGCCCTCCACCCGGACCCCGCCACGGGGACGCTGGAACTCGGCGTCGGCACCGGCCGGATCGCCCTGCCCCTGTCGCGCCGCGTCGGCCCGGTCCTCGGCGTCGACTCCTCGCCGGAGATGCTGACGGCTCTGGAGAAGAAGGCCGACCGGGGCGAGGTGACCGGCGAGCTCGCGGACATCCGGACCTTCCGCGCCGACCGCGAGTTCGGCCTGGTCTACTGCGTCTGCTCGACGCTCTCGCTCGTCCTCGACCCCGAGGGACAGCGGGAGGCCATCGCCCGCGCCGCCGAGCAGCTGCGGCCGGGCGGCCGTCTGGTGGTCGAGGCGCACAACCGGCCGGGCATCGTCGCCCAGCACGAGGGGCTGACCCGCGCGTCGATCTTCCTGCCCTATCCCGAGCCGAACACGGCCATCCACCTGCACGCCACGCTCGTGGCGGACCAGCGGATCTGGCAGGTGTCCACGGTCTGGTACGAGGCGGACGGCACCCACCGCATCGGCACCGAGACGGTACGGCTGCTCACGCCCGACGAGGTGGACGGGTACGCGCGCGACGCCGGCCTGGTGCCCGAGGGGCACTACAGCGACTGGGAGCGCAACCCGTACGTCCCCGCCGCCGGCCTGTTCATCGCCTCGTACACCAAGTCGGCATGAACCTCCGGGAGATAGTCCGCGGCCACCGGGTCCTGCTGATCGCCGGGATCGGCATGGGCCTGGTGGGCGCGGCCGCCACGCTCGCCCAGCCCTGGATGCTGGGCAGGCTGATCGAGGCCGTGGCGTCGGGCAGGCCGATCGCCGGGACCATCACGCTCATCGCGGTCTTCTTCGTCGCGGACGCGGCGCTGAGCGCCGGGCACGCGTACGCGATCGGCAGGGCCGGCGAGAACATCACGTTCGACGTGCGGCGCATCCTCGGCGGCCGGCTGCTGCGCAGTCAGTTCCCGCACTTCTCGCGCCTCGAACACGGAGACGTCTTCTCGCGGACCGTGTCCGACACCTCCATCGCCTGCCTGGTGATCACCCAGGCCCTGGCGCAGGTGGTCTCCTCCGTGTTCATGGTGGTCGGCGCCGTCGTCCTGATGGCCCGGCTCGACTGGAAGCTGCTGCTCGCGACGGTCGCCTGTCTGGGCCTCGCGAGCGGGATCGCGCTGCTCCTTGCCCGCCAGGTGCGGGTGTCCGCCCTCCAGGCCCGGCAGAACGTGGGCGCGTTCGGTTCCGGTCTCCAGCGCGTGCTGGGCGCGATCACCACGGTCAAGGCCTCGCGCGCGGAGGAGCGGGAGACCGAGGAGCTCGGCCGGCTGGCCGGTCAGGTCCGGGTGAGCGGGATCAGGGTGAGCGGGTTCAGCGCCCTGCTCACCCCGATGATGAACGTGGGCACGCAGCTCTCCCTCGCCGTGGTCATCGCCTGGGGCATGGCGCGGGTCGCGACCGGGTCGCTGTCGCCCGCCGACCTCACCGCGTTCGTGATGTACCTCTTCTACGTGGTCGCCCCGCTGGTGATGCTCTTCATGTCGATCGGCCAGATCCAGCAGGGCCGCGCCGCGGTCCAGCGGGTCAAGGAGCTGGGCGGCATCCCGCAGGAGGAGGAGAGCGGCCCCGGGGCCACCGGGGTGGAGCGGGAGCGCCGGCCCGTCGCGGACACGGCTCCGGCTGTCCAGTTCGAGGGCGTGGGCTTCTTCTACCGGGAGGACGCGCCGGTCCTGCGTGACGTCTCCTTCACCCTGCCGCGCCGTGGTCTGACCGCGATCGTCGGCCCCTCGGGTGCGGGGAAGACGACGATGTTCCAGCTCATCGAGCGCTTCTACCGGCCGGAGTCCGGCACGATCCGGGTCGGGGGCCACGACACGGCCGCCCTCGGGCTCGCCGAACTGCGGTCGATGGTCGGTTACGTGGAACAGGACGCGCCGCTGCTGCGCGGCACGATCCGCCAGAACCTCACGTACGCGAACCCCGGGGCGGACGACGACGAGATCACCCGGGCGCTGCGGCTGGCCAGCCTGGAGGAGTTCGTGGCCGGGCTGCCCGACGGGCTCGACACGGAGCTCGGGGAGCGCGGTGCCGGGCTCTCCGGTGGCCAGCGGCAGCGGCTCGCCATCGCCCGCACGATGCTCCAGCGGCCCGCGGTGATCCTCCTCGACGAGGTCACCGCGCACCTGGACAGCGACACCGAGGCCGCGTTGCGGGACGCGATGACGGAGGCGGCCGGCGAGTGCGCGGTGCTCGCCATCGCGCACCGGTTGTCGACGGTGGTGCACGCGGACCAGATCCTCGTGATGGAGGAGGGGCGGATCCGTACGATCGGCACGCACCACGAACTGATCGAGTCCGACGAGGTGTACCGGCGGCTCGCCGGGCAGCAGTTCGCCACCGAGGCGGCGCCCGCGTGACCCGTCCCGACGTCGCGGTGGTCGGCAGTGGCCCCAACGGTCTCGCCGCCGCCGTCACCATGGCCCGCGCCGGGCTGACGGTGCACGTCCACGAGCAGGCCGCCACCCCCGGTGGCGGCCTGCGCGGGGAGGCTCTGTTCGACTCCGAGGTGTGGCACGACGTGTGCGCCGCGGTCCACCCGATGGCGGCCGCGTCCGCCTTCTTCCGTGAGTTCGACCTCGCGGCCCGCGGGGTCGAACTGCTGCATCCGCCGGTCGGTTACGCGCATCCGCTGGACGGCGGTGTCTCCGGGCTCGCCCACCGCGACCTCCGGGAGACCGCGGAAGGGCTGGGCCCGGACGGGCCACGATGGCAGCGGTTGATGGCCCCGCTGGTGAGGCACAGTAGGGGAGTGACCGACTTCGTGCTGTCCGGCCAGCGGTCCCTGCCGGGGGACCCCGCCGCACCCGCGCTGCTCGGGCCACGCGTCCTGGACCACCTCCTGCGGGGCAGCGGGCTGCGCACCGAGCCCGCCCGCGCCCTGCTCACCGGTGTGGCCGCGCACGCGGTGGGGCGGCTGCCGAGCTTCCCGGGCGCCGCGATCGCCCTGCTGCTCGGGCACCTCGCCCACGCGACCGGCTGGCCCCTGCCCCGGGGCGGCAGCGTCCGGATCGCCGAGGCGCTCGTGGAGGACCTGCGGGCGCACGGCGGTGTGGTGCACACCGGTCACCGGGTCACGGACCTGGCCGAGCTGGACGCCCCCGTGGTCATGCTGGACACCACGCCGAAGGGGCTGCTCGCCCTGGCCGGTGACCGGCTTCCGCCGTCCTACCGGCGGGCGTTGGGCCGGTTCCGGTACGGCCCCGGCGCGGCCAAGGCGGACTTCCTCGTCAGCGGGCCCGTCCCGTGGGCGGATCCCGCGGTGGGGCGGGCCGGCACCGTGCACCTGGGCGGCACCCGCGCGGAGACGGTCGCCGCGGAGAACGCCGCCGCCCGGGGCGAGCCGACCGCCGAGCCGTTCGTCCTCCTCGTCGACCCGGCGGTGGCCGATCCCGGCCGGGCGGTGGGCGGCCGGCGCCCCCTGTGGGCGTACGCGCACGTGCCGAACGGCGACGACCGGGACCCGGTGCCGCTGATCACCCGCCGCATCGAGAGGTACGCCCCGGGGTTCGCCGACACGGTCGTCGCGGCCCGGGGCATCTCGGCGGCCGCCTACGAGACGTACAACCCGAACTATCCCGGGGGCGACATCGGCGCGGGGGCCATCACGCTCACGCAGTCCGTGCTCCGGCCGACGCCCGCCTGGAATCCGTACCGGACGCCGTTGCCCGGCGTCTATCTCTGTTCCGCGTCCACTCCGCCCGGGCCCAGCGTGCACGGCATGTGCGGCTACCTCGCCGCCCGGACGGCCCTGCGGCGCGAGTTCCACCTGTCCACCCCGCCGCCCTTGGGGCCGGGGGGTGGTGCCACGTCCCGCCCGACAGCCAGGAGAACAGCATGAGTACCGCCCATCACAACCTTGCCGCCGAGGACTTCGCGGGATACCTGCGCACCTACCACGCCGACGCGTTCGACGGTTCGGACCCGGTCGAGGAGGTCTGGGACCGCTACCACCTGCCCGAGGGCACCCACGAGGTCAACGGGAAGGTGTGGGACCGGAAGAAGCTCCTGCACGACATCGAGAACCGGCGGTCCCTGGGCGCGCCGTACGAGCTGCACATCCACGAGGTGAACGTGGAGGGCCGTCTCGCCGCCGCGCGGTACACGGTCAGCACGCCGGTGCTGTGGAAGGTGCAGAGCGCCACCGAGACGGCCGTCTTCGCCGAGATCGCCGAGGACGGCCGGGTGGCCCGGACCACGACCTTCGCGACCACGGGGGCCGGCTGGTCCGGTTCCGGGGATGAGGAGCCCGACAGCGCCTCCGGTCCCGCCCCGGGCACGGTCCCCGCGCCGCCGCCGGCGCCGGGTGTCGAGCCGACGCCGGCGCAGGACCCCGCGCACTTCCTCCGTACCTACTACACGGCCGGTTACGACAGCGCGGAACCGGTCGCCTCGGTCCACGACCGCCTCTTCACCCCCGACGCCGTGCACCGGATCGGGGGGAAGACGATGCAGCGGTCAGGGGTGCTGAAGGCCCTGGAGGAGGGTCGTGCGCGCGGGCACAAGTACCCGGTGGAGGTGCACGAGGCGCTGCGTGACGGGAACCGTTTCGCGGCCCGGTACACCACCAGCCAGGGCGGCAAGCCGTCGCGTACCCAGGAGGTCTTCGTCTTCGGCGAGTTCGCCGAGGACGGCCGCGTCAGGCTGGCCCGCTTCCTGCTCGAACCGAGTCACGGAGCGGTGTAGGGGTCCGGCGGGAGGGACTCGACCGGGACGAAGCAGGTGTTGTCGGCCGGGGCGCCCTCGTGCTCCACGCCCTCGTCGTCCCGGAACCGCCAGGTGAAGCGCAGGCCGCGGGCCGAGGTGATGTCGGGGCTGTCCATGAGCTGGAAGTGCAGGTGCGGTTCGGAGGAGTTCCCCGAGTTGCCGCACTCGGCCAGCTTCTGGCCCCGTGTCACCAGGTCGCCCGCGGCCACCGCGGCCGAGCGCCGCCTCAGGTGCGCGAAGACCGCGTACACACCGTCGCCGAGGTCGAGGACGACGTGGTTGCCCAGGAGGTGCCGGGGGCTGCCGAGGGAGCGTACGAAGGCCTCGGCGAGGACGTAGAAGAGTCCGCCCAGCGAGGACCGCGTGAGGTGGTCCCGCTGGGTGTCCGAGACGGACACGACGCGGGCGTCCGAGGGGGCGAACAGCGGCTCGCCGAACGACGGGTAGGACTCGGGGCGGCGGGCCACCGGCCACAGCCACACGGGGTCCGGCGCCGGGCGCCGGGCGAGGTCGATGGCGTAGGTCTGCGCCAGGTTGTGGGTGTGGCTGGGGACCTTGGTCGCGGGGCCGTTACGGGCCATCCAGCGGCCGGACACCGGGATCGCCAGCGCCAGGGGCGGGGCCTCGTCGCTCGGAGGCCGCTGACCGAGGGTCATGGCCCGGCGCATCAGCAGGCCGCCGACCAGCAGGGCGATCCCGGTGAACCATAACGGGCCCATGCCCTGGCGGTTGACGAGGATGCACACGGCACCCGCGGCGACCACGAGGCCGTGGCGTTTCCAAAGGGTCTGCACGAAGGGGCCTTTCACGGAGGTGACGTCGGGGAGGACCCCAGCATTCCAGATGCGGGTGACAGCTGGTTGGGTTATTACGTACTTGCGCAATTCCGTAGAACGACCTTAGTGTTCCGATGACGAAGCGTCGAACGCTGGGAGCGCACATGGGCGCCGAGGGCACGTTCCGCACCACCGCACCGAAGATCGCGATCGACGCCGTCGGCCGGTACCTCCCGGACCGCCCCCGGCCCGTCGCGGACCTCCCCGAACTGGCCGGACTCGACGAGGCCGAGCGCCTCACCTGCCTCGGACTCGGCATCGACACCGTGGCCGTCGACGACGGACTCACCGCCGCCGACCTCGCCGAACGGGCCGCCCGCGCCGCCCTGGAGACCGCCGGGCTCCCGGCCGCCGCACTCGGCGCGCTGATCCTCGTCGAACCGCGCGCCCCGGAGACCCTGATCAGCTCGGACGCCACCCGGCTCCAGCACGCGCTGGGCGCCGAGGCCGCGCTCACCTTCTCGGTCGGCGGACTCGGCTGCGTCTCCTCCACCCCGGCCCTGCTCACGGCCCGCGGCCTGCTGGCCGCCGACCCCGGCCTCGGCCCCGTGCTCGTCGTCCACGGCAGCAAGCCCGCCGCCGAGCGGCGCTACCGCCACCCGGTGACCGTCAACGGCGACAGCGGCCTGGCGCTCCTGCTCGGCCACCCCCACGCCGGGGCGCCGTTCCACCTCCTCGACCTCGTCCAGCGCACCAACGGCCGCTACTGGAACCTCTTCGGCCTGGAGTACCGCGACCGCCCCACCGCGCAGTGGCGCGAGGAGTGCGCGGACCCGCCCGGCTACTCCTTCCGGCTGGCCATGGAGACCAGGAACCGCCTCGCGGAAATGGTCGCGGAGCTCCTCGCGCGAAACGGCCTCACCCGCGCCGACATCGCCGGCTACGTCAGCCAGAACCTCTCGGCCGGCGGCCTGGCGTTCACCGAGGAGTCCCTGGACATCACACTGCTGCCGTCCTGCCGGGACAACCTCCGCGGCCTCGGGCACCTCGGCGCCAACGACACCTTCCTGAACCTCTCCACCGCCCTGGCCCGCAAGGAACTGGCCGAGGGCGACCTGGCCGTCCTCATCAACGTGAGCCCGGTGGCGGCGTGGAGCGTCCTGCTGGTCGAGATGGGTCCGCACCGCGGACCGGGGAGCATCGCATGAGCCGTGAACCCGCCGCGACGACCGAGGAGATCACCCGGTTCCTGACCGAAGCGCTCCGCAGGACCGTCGGTCCCGACGACGACTACTTCGCCCTCGGGCTCGTCGACTCGCTGTTCGCCCTGGAGCTCGTCACCTACGTCGAGGACCGGTTCTCGCTGACCGTCGAGGTCGAGGACCTCGACCTCGACAGCTTCCGCACCGCGCGCCGCCTCACCGCCTTCGTCCACTCCAAGACGGGCAGCGCCGACCCCACCCCGGTCCATGCCGGCGACAGCTGAGGCGGCCGGCGCGACCGGGACCTCGCCCCTGGTCGCCGCCGCCGCCGAACTGGCCGCCACGGTACGGGAAGCCGCGAGCCGCTGGGACACGGACGGCCGGGTCCCGCCGGACGTCCCGCGCACCCTGGCCGCCGCCGGTCTGCTCGCCGCCGACCTGCCCGCCCGCTACGGCGGACGGGACCTGGCACCGGACGGACTCGGTGAGGTCGCCGCCCATCTCGGCGGGGTCTGCAGCGCCCTGCGCGGCCTGCTCACCGTCCAGTCGATGGTCGCCGCCGCACTGCTGCGCTGGGGAACCCGCGCCCAACGCGCCGACTGGCTGCCGCTCCTGGCCGACGCCACCCTCACCGCGGGGTTCGCGGCCACCGAGGACGGCGCGGGCAGCGCGCTCGGCGAGGTGGCGACGGTGATCGAGGAGTCCGGCGACGGGCTCCTCGTGACCGGCCGCAAGAAATGGGTCACGTTCGGGCAGTCCGCCGACCTCCTGCTCGTCCTCGGCCGCCACCGGGACGGGCTCACCACCGTCCTCGTCGAGACCGACCGCCCCGGAGTACGCCGGGAACCCGTCACCGGCCAGCTCGGCATGCGCGCGGCCGGGATCGCCCACGTCACCCTCGACGCCGTCCGAATCCCCGCCGACCACCGGATCGCCCCGCCCGGAGCCGGTCTGTCGCACGTCGCCGCGACCGCCCTCGACCACGGCCGCTACACGGTCGCCTGGGGCTGCGTCGGCATGGCGGAGGCGTGTGTCGCCGACGCCGCCGCGCACGCCGCCGCCCGCGTCCAGGGCGGCGTACCCCTCAGCCACCACCAGTCCGTCGGCGCGCTCCTGGCCAGGACGGCGGTACGGGCGGCCGCCGCGCGCGAACTCGCCGCACGGGCGGGCCGCGCGCGGACCCGCGGCCCGGGGCACGGCGTCACCGAGACGATCGTGGCGAAGTACGCGGCCGCCGAGGCCTCCGCCAGGGCCGGCCGGGACGCCGTACAGATCCTCGGCGCCGCGGGCATCGCGCCGGACAGCCGCGCCGGACGGCACTACCGGGACGCCAAGGTCATGGAGATCATCGAAGGAGCCCAGGAAGTGGCCGAATCCCACATCGCCGAACAGCTCTTACGCCGGTTCGGAGCGGTCGTATGACGGCCTCCCAGGAGCCGCCCACCGTCAAGTGCCTGGTCTGGGACCTGGACGACACCCTCTGGGACGGCGTCGTCCTGGAGGGCGACGACCCCCCGCCCTTCCCGCACACCGAGCGGACCCTCAAGACCCTCGACTCCCGCGGCATCCTGCACGCCGCCGTCAGCCGCGGCGACCACGACGCCGCCACCGCCCACCTCGACGCCACCGGGCTCGGTGAGTGGTTCTGCGCGGCGCGGATCGGCTGGGGCGACAAGTCGACCGCCGTCCGGCGCATCGCCGAGACCCTCAACATCGGCCTCGACACCATCGCGTTCGTCGACAACGACCCCGTCGAACGGGCCGAGGTCGCCGCCGCGCTGCCCATGGTCCGCTGCTACCCCGCCGACCTCGCCGCGCACCTCCCCGCACGCCCCGAGTTCCGTCCCGCGCACGTCACCGCCGAGGCGGCCGGCCGCCGCGAGCTGTACCGCACCGAGTGGCGCCGCCGGCAGGCCGAGGAGGAGGCCGGCGGCGACCGGCGGGCGTTCCTCGCCTCGCTCGGCCTCGTCATGGAGATCGCCCCGGCCACCGAGGACGACCTCGCGCGGGCCAGCGAACTGACCGTACGGACCCACCAGCTCAACAGCACCGGCCTGATCTACGGCGAGGAGGAACTGCGCCGCCTCAGCACCGCGCCCGACCACCAGGTCCGGCTGGCCCGGCTCAGGGACCGGTTCGGCGACTACGGCATCGTCGGCCTCTCCGTCACCGAACTCACCCCGACGGAATCGGTGCTGCGCCTGATGCTGATGTCGTGCCGGGTCGCCTCCCGGGGCGCCGGAGAACTGATGCTGGCCCACCTCGTCCGGCAGGCCCGCGCCGAAGGCCGCCGCCCCGTCACCCACTTCGTACCGACCGCCGTGAACCGCACCATGCTCGTCACCCTGCGGTTCGCCGGATACGCGCCCGTCGCCGCGGAACCGGGCGACGGACCGGCGGCGGGTGCGGGCGTGGGCGACGGAGTCGCGGTCGTCGCGGCGGAACCGGGCCACGGACCGGTGGTCGGGGCAGGCCCGGGCGAGCGGACGCCGATGGTCCTCGAAGTGCCGGCCGACCACCCGGTCCGCGAACCCGGCAGCCACGTCCGACTGCTCGTCCGCGACGCGTGAGGGAGGCCGGCATGACCGCCGAGAAGGCCGGTACGGCCGCCCACGGGACCGCGGTGCCCGGGGCCGCCCCGGATACGCCGTCGCTGCTCGACGCGTTCCTCGCGCAGGCCGACCGCACCCCGCTCGCCACCGCCCTCGTCATCGGCGACACCTCGATGGGCTACCGCGAACTCGCCGACGCCTCCGCCGGCCTCGCCGCACTGCTGCGCACCGCCGGCGCCCGCCCCGGGACCACGGTGTGCGTCCGGCTCGAACAGAGCGCCGTCGCCGTCGTCGCCGTCCTCGCGGCGCTCCGGGTCGGAGCGGCCTGGGCCGCACTGGAGCCCGACCTCCCCGAGGCCCGGCTGCGCGCCCTCCTGAACGACACCGCGTGCGCCGTCGTCATCGGCGGCCGGGACGACCCGGGCCCGGCCCGCCTCGACGACGCACCGCCCCTCATGGCCGTCGAGGACCTCGACCTCACGGCCCTGGCCGAGGCCGGGGCCCGCGCGGCCGGGGGACCGGCGGCGCCCCCCGTCCCGGAGAGCGCCCCCGCCTACCTCATCTACACCTCGGGATCCAGCGGCCCGCCCAAGGGCGTCGTGGTGAGCCGCCGCCAGCTCGCGGACTCCGTCCGCCCGCGCGGCGCCGTCTACGGCACCGGCCCCTCGGTGTTCCTGATGGCCATGCGCCTGTCCTTCGACGGCATGCTCGCCGGCATGTTCTGGTCGTTCTCCCACGGCCACACCCTGCTGCTCCCGACCGCGCGCGAACTCCGGCTCGCCCCCGAGTTCGTCCGGCTCGCCCAACGCCACCGGGCGACCCACCTCGTCGTCGTGCCGTCCTACTACCGGCTGCTGCTCTCCGGCCCCGGACGGCTCCCGGACAGCCTCCGGGTGGTCGTCGTCGCCGGTGAGGTCTGCACGCCCGAACTGGTCGCGAGCCATCGCGCGCGGCTGCCCGACGCCCGGCTGGTCAACGAGTACGGGCCCACCGAGACCGTCGTCTCCTGCACGGTGGAGGACCGGCCCGACCCCGCGTCGGAGCGCGTACCCATCGGCCGGCCGTGGCCCGGCGCCACCGCCCACGTCCTGGACGACAGGCTGCGCGAGGTGGGCACCGGCGAGAAGGGCGAGCTGTACATCGGCGGGGCCTTCGTCGCCCTCGGCTACGCCCGCGCGCCCGGGACCACGGCGGAACGGTTCGTCGCCTCCCCGTTCGGCCCCGCCGGTGCCCGGATGTACCGCACCGGGGATCTCGCCCACCGGGACGCGAACGGCGCGCTGCACTACCACGGCCGGACCGACCAGCAGGTGAAGATCCGCGGCGCCCGCGTCGAACTCGGGGACGTCGAAGCCGCCCTCGAAGCCCACCCGGCGGTCGACCAGGCCGTCGTGATCTGCACGCGGCCCGACGGCGACGGCGGCGAACCGATGCTGACCGCGTTCGTCACCCCCGCGCCGGGACGGACCGCCCCCGAGCCCCGCGAACTGCGCCGGCACTGCCGCTTCCACCTCGTCGAACAGGCGCTGCCGACCCGGTTCGTCCCGCTGGACCGCATGTCGCTCACCTCCACCGGCAAGGCCGACCGCAGGTCGCTCGCCGCCCTCGTACCCCCCGCCACCGGGGAGCCGGCCCCCGGGCCGGAGCGCGAGGACGGCCGGGCGGGAGGAGAGGACGGCCCGGCGGGAGGCGAGGAGACCGTCCTGCGACGAGCCGTCCGGGACATCTGGGCCGGTGTCCTGGGGCACGACGACGCGGGTCCCGACGACAACTTCTTCGGCGCCGGCGGCAACTCGCTCAAGGTCATCGAGCTGTACAGCGCACTCGACGAACGGTGGCCCGGGACGGTGCGCGTCGGAGAGCTCTTCGACCTCACCACCATCGCGGCCCAGGCCCGCGCCCTCGAAGAACGGACCGCTGCCGCCTCCGGCGACGCCGGCCCGCCGTCCCCGCCGGCGGTCGCCCGCCCCGCCCCGGTCGCCTACGAGCTGTGACGAAGGAGAGTTCCGCGTGAAGGCGCAGACAACCGGTGCCGCCCCGGGCGGCATCGCGGTCATCGGCATCGCGACACGACTGCCCGAGGCGGCCGACCTCACCACCCTGCGCGCGAACCTGCGCGCCGGACGGGACTCCGTACGGCCGGTCCCCGCGGAGCGCATCGCCTCCACCGGCCTCGACCCGGAACCCGACTACCCGGACATGGGATACCTGGACCGGATCGACCTCTTCGACCACGAGCGCTTCGGCCTCTCCCGGTACGAGGCGGAGGTCACCGACCCCCAGCACCGGCTGGCCCTGCACCTCACCCAGGAAGCGCTGGAGAACGCCGGATACGCCCCCGCCGCCCTGCGCGACAGCCGGACGGCGGTGGTGTTCAGCTCGCCCGGCAACGGCTACCTGCCGTTCGTCAGCGAACCCGGCACCCTCAGCCTGATGGGCAACATGCCCTTCGCGCTGCCCGCCCGCGTCGCCCACCTCTTCGCCCTCACCGGTCCCTGCTACGGCGTCGACACCGGGTGCAACGGATCGCTCGTCGCCGTCCACCAGGGCTGCCGCGAACTCAGGGACGGGGAGGCGGACTACGCCGTCGTCGGCGGCGTCAGCCTGCGCCACGTCATCGCCCCGGCGGCAGCGGCCGGCGACTTCCCCGGCATCGCCTCGCCCACCGCCCGCTCCCGGGCCTTCGACGCGGCGGCGGACGGCGCGGGCGCCGGCGAAGGCGGCGCGGTCCTGCTGCTCACGACCCTCGAAAGGGCCCTGGACGAGGGCGCGTACGTCCACGCGGTGATCCGGGGCACCGCCACCGCGCACAACGGCCGTCACTCCGCCACCATCGCCACCCCCAGCGCCCGCGCCCAGGCCGACGTCATCACCCGGGCCTGGGACCGGGCCGGTCTCGACATCGGCACGGCCGGCTACCTGGAGGCGCACGGCTCGGGCACCCGGCTGGGCGACGCCGTCGAGGTGGAGGGGCTGGCCCTCGCCCGGCGAGGGACGGACGGGCCCCTCCCGATCGGCTCCCTGAAGACCAACCTCGGCCACCTCGACCACGCGGCCGGCATCGCCGGACTGGTCAAGGCGATCCTCAGCGTGCGGCACGCAGAGCTCTACCCCTCCCTGCACTTCCGGGAGGCCGCGCCGGAGGTGGACCTCACCGGGGCCGGCCTGGAGGTGGTGACGGCGCTGCGCCCGTGGCGGACCACGGGGCCGCGGCGGGCGGGCGTCAGTTCCTTCAGCCTCGGAGGGGTCAACGCGCACTGCGTGGTCGAGGAGCCGCCCGCGGTACCCGTCGCCCCCTCGGCCTCGGCGGCCCGGGTGATCGGTGTGTCGGGCCGTACCGAGGCCGATCTGTACGAGGTGTGCGAGCGGCTCTCGGTCGCGCTCCGCTCCGGCGACCTCGCGCTCGACGACGTCGCCCGCACGCTGAACACGGGCCGGGAGCACCACCCCTTCCGGGTGGGCGTGGTGGCCGACCGCACCCGGCGCCTGGCGGCCGAGCTGGCGGCGGCGGTCACATGGCGCAGGGGGGCCGCGGGGGCCGCCGGGTCCGTCACGTCCTCGGCGGCCACGGCGTCCGCGCGGCCCCGTGTCGTGCTTCTGCTCTCCGGTGACGCGCAACCGCCCGCCGGGATCACCGAGCCGTCCCCGCTCCCCGCCGCCCTGCGGGTGCCGGCCGGTCACGCCGACGCCGTACGGGGTCAGCTGGCCGCCCACGCCGCGCTCCTCCGGGCGGGGATCGCCCCGGACGGGCTGATCAGCTCCGGCCTCTCCCGCTACGCGGTCCGCCACCTCAACGGCACGTTCACCGACGAGGACGCCAGGGACCTCGCGAGCGGCGACGTCACCGCCGCGCCGCTGAGCCCGGACCGGCTGCGGGCCGCCGCCGACGAACAACTCGCCCTCGGGCCGGTCGTGTTCGTGGAGCTGGGCGGCCGCGGGGAGCTGAGCGACCTGCTGACGGAGCACCTCGCCGACCGGCCCGGCGCCGAGGTGCTCACCGCCGGAGCCGCGACGGACGGCGTACTAGGCGTCCTCGCCCGGCTCTACGAGCTGGGCCACGACCCCGACTGGGACGCGCAGACCCCGGACGCCCGACGCGTCCCGCTGCCGGGCCAGCCGTTCCGCGGCGTGCCCTGCTGGGCACGGCGGCCCGGGGAGACGTTCACGGCCCGGACGGAGACACGGGCGGAGGCTCGGACGGAGGCGGGGACGGAGGCTCGGAGCGAGGCTCGGACGGACGCGGGGAAGGAGGTCCGGACGGAGGCGAGGACCGAGGCTCGGACGGCTGCCGCGATACCCGCCGCCGAGACACCTGCCGCGCCGACCCGACCTGCCGCACCCGCACCCGCGCCTGTGCCCGTGCCGCCCGCCGCGCCTGTCGTGCCCGCTCCGGCCGCCGTACGTACAGGGCGCGCCGTACCCCCCGCGCCCGCCCCGGCCGCCGCACCCGCCTCACTCCCCGTACCCACTCCACCCCCCGTACCCGCCCCGCGCTCCACGGTCGAGGCGCCCCCCGCCGCGGACCCCCTGCCCGAGGTGCTGCCCTGGCTCCGGGAGACGCTCGCCGAGCTGCTCTACGCGGACGCCGTGGTTCCCGGTGACGACTACTTCGCCCTCGGCGGGAACTCGATCATCGCCCTGCTCCTCCTCAAGCGGGTCGAGCAGCGCTTCGGAGTCGAGTTGCGCATGATCGACGTCTACGACCACCCGGCCGTCGCCGATCTGGCCGCCGCCGTGGAGGCCCGGCGGGTGGCACCCCCGGCCACGGACCGGGCCCCGGACACGGACCGGACCCCGGACACGGCCGCGGCCACGCCCCCCGCGCCGGCACCGGCGGCCGTACCCCGGCAGGACGAGGACGCCCTCCCGCCGATCCGGCGTTCCGACGCCCGCGTGCTCTCGTACGGGCAGGAGCGCATGTGGTTCCACCACCAGCTCGACCCGGGCACCACCCTCTACAACCTCCCCGGCGCCTCCCGTCACCGCGGCCCGATCGACCCGAGGGCCATGCGTCTCGCCTGGGAGGACCTGGCCGAGCGCCACGAGGCGCTGAGGTCCAACTTCGTCGCCGTCGACGGCCGCGCGCGGCTCTCCGTCCGTCCCGAACTCGGTGACTTCTTCCGCTACGAGGACCTGACGGGGCGGCCCGACGCGGAGCGCACGGCCCGCGAGATCATCCGTACCGAGTCCCAGCGCTCCCTCGACGTGGAACGCGACCCGCTGGTCCGGGTCACCCTGATCCGCCTCGCCCCCGACGACCACCTCTTCTGCTGGCTGACCCATCACGCGGTCAACGACGGCTGGGCGCCGCAGATCCTGATGCGCGAGCTGATGGAGTTCTACGAGGCCCGCCGCGAAGGCCGGGTACACCGGTTCGAACCGCTGCCCGTGCAGTACCGCGACTACGCGCACTGGCAGCGCGAGCTGATGGAGCGGGGGCTGCTCGACGGCCAGCTGCGGTACTGGAGGGAACGGCTCGCCGAGCCCCCGGTGCTGACGCTGCCCACCGACCGCCCGCGCGCCGCCCGGATGGACTTCGCGGGCGCCGCCCACGGCCTGACCCTTCCGCCCGCGCTGGTCGACCGGCTCCGCGCGGTCGGGGTGGAGGAGTCCGCCACGCTCTTCTCGGTGCTGCTCACCGGGCTCAGCATGACCCTGTCCCGGTGGTCGGGTCAGGACGACATCGTGGTCGGCACCCCCACCATCGGGCGCACCCGTCCCGAACTGTGGGGCCTGCTCGGCTTCTTCAACAACACGATCGCGCTCCGCTCGGACCTGTCGGGCGACCCGGAGTTCCGCACGCTGCTGCGGCGGGTCCGCACCGACGTCATCGAGGGCCTGGAGAACCAGGAGATCCCCTTCGACGCCGTCGTCCGCGAAGTGGCCCCCGAGCGTGACCCGGCCCGCAACCCGATCTTCGACGTCATGTACGTCCACCAGACGCTGCCGCCGCACTTCGTCTTCGGCGAGAGCCTGTTCGGGCCGGCCGTGGACGAGGAGGGCGGGCCCCTGTTCCCCGGGCTTCCGCCGGGGACGTCCAAGTTCGACCTGTCGGTGGTCGTCGGAGAACGGGCCGGCGCCGACGACCTGGACGTGGTGGTGGAGTACAGCACCCATCTCTTCGACCGGAGCACGATCGCGGCCCTCACGCAGTCGTGGGTCGACCTGCTGTGGGCCGCGACGGAGGACCTGGACGCCCCGCTCTCCGTACTGCCGGGCCGTCCGGCGGCGCGCGGATCCGACCTCCTGGCCGGGCTGCGCCCCTTCGAACCGCCGACCGACCGGCCGCGGCCCCAGGGGGGCGGCGCCGGTACGACGGCTCTGCACGAGGTCTTCCTGCCGGGAGGTCCGGCACCGGGCCTCGGCGCGGCCGGGCTGCTGGCCGCCCTCGTCACCCTGCTCACCGACCGTGCCGAGTCCGACGCGCTGCTCCTCGGGCTCGTGCGGCCCGCCGGGCCGCCGCTCGCCCTGCGGGTCGACGTGGCGGACGAGCCGTCCCTGACGGAGCTCACCGCCCGGATCGCCCGGCTGTGCGCGGAGGCGGAGGCGGCCCCGCCCGCCGGGGGGCCGCGGTCGTTCGACGTCACCGCCGATCCGTACGGCACCGGTGCCCGGGTCGACGGCCCCGCCCCCGACCTGCACTGGAGCGTCACCGACGACGGGGTCACCGTCGAGTACCGCACCGAACTGTTCGACGAGGGGACGGTGGTGGCCCTCGCCGACGACCTCGTCGCCCTGGCGCGCGCCGTCGCCGCGTCCGCCGCATGACACCACGAGCGCGCACCGACCGGGAAGGAACCCTTTACGTGGGTGAGAGCAAGGACAGTGAGCCGTCGGACACGGCCGGGACTCCGGTGGGCGTCGTCGGGGCCGGCACCATGGGCGTCGGTGTCGCCCAGTGCTTCGCCGCGGCCGGCCACCCCGTCGTCGTCGTGGACCCGGATCCGGCGGCGCGCGCGAGCGGTCCGGAGCGCGTGCGCGCCTGGACGCGCGCCGCGCGGCTGCTGCGCGGCCAGGACTCCGGCCCGGTCGAGGAGCGGGTGGTGTGGGCGGCGGACCTGGACGCCCTGTCAGGCGCCCGCTTCGTGGTGGACTGCGCTCCGGAGCGCGTCTCCCTCAAGGAGGAGATCCTCCGGACCCTGGACCGCGTCTGCCCCGCCGAGACGGTGTTCGCCTCGTGCACCTCGGCGATACCCATCGGCCATCTCGGCTCCGTCACCGGCCGCCCCGAACGCGTCGTCGGGACCCACTTCATGAACCCGGCGCCGCTGAAGGACACCGTCGAGGTCGCCACCTCCGCGGCCACCGGCGAGCAGACCGTCCGGCGGACCCTGGACATCCTGGCCGGCCTTGGGAAGAAGGCGATCGTGGTCGGCGACGGGCCGGGGTTCGTCAGCAACCGGGTGCTGATGCTGACGGTCAACGAGGCGGCGGCCGTCGTGGACGCCGGCACCGCCGACGCGGCCACCGTGGACCGCGTCTTCCAGGAGTGCTTCGGGCACGCCACGGGGCCGCTGCGCACCGCCGACCTGATCGGTCTCGACACCGTGCTCGACACGCTGGCCGTACTGGGCCGGTTCACCGGCGACGAACGGTTCCGGCCCACCCCACTGCTGTCACGGCTGGTCGCGGAGGGAAGCGTCGGCCGGAAGGCCGGCCGCGGTTTCCACCCGTACCCGTCGCACAGGTCCATCGTTCCCCCGCGGCCCGCAGGAGCTGACACCCATGTCTGAGCACGGCATCGCACGGACCACGTCCGGTGACCTCGTCGCGGAGGCCGTGGACATCGACGGCCCGGTGGACGTGGCCCTGTTGCAGCGCGCGATCCGGCAGGTGACCGGTGAGGCGGAGGCCGTCCGCCTGCGGGCGACGACCGGCGACACCTCCGACGGCACTTCCGGCGGCACAACCGACGGCACCACGGGTGGTATCTCCGGTGGTACGGGGTTCACCGACGGCGGCGCGGTGCCGCTGGCCATGGTGGACCTGGCCGACGAGGCGGACCCGGCCGCCGCCCTGGAGACCTGGCTGCGCGCGGAGCTGGCGTCGGGCGGAGGGGCGTCACGCTCCTCGCAGGCCCTGATCCGCCTCGCCGACGACCGCTTCACCTGGTTCCACCGGCACCCCCGGCGCGTCCTCGACAGCTGGGGATGCGCGCTGGTCGGCCGCCGGGCCGCCGAGGTGTACACCTCGCTCGCGGCGGGCGGGTCCCCTTCCGACGGGGTGCTCCCCGCCCTCGCGCGGCTCACCGAGGCCGAGGCCGCCTACCGGGCCTCGCCGGCGCCCGAGGAGGACGCCGCCTTCTGGCGGGACCGCCTCACGGGCCTGACCCCGACCGCCCCGACCGCCCCGACGGCCCCGGTCCAACCGACCGGACCGGCCGGAACACCGGACGCCACCACGGCCTCGGCCGCCGTCCCGCTGCCGGTCGCCGACGCGGAGCGGGTACGCGCCACCGCCCGCTACTGCGGCACCCACCCGCGCGCGGTCCTGCTCGCCGCCGTCGCCGCCCATCTGCACCGCACCTCCGGCACGACCGACGTGGTCCTCGGCCTGCCCGTGGACGGGCGCCACGAACGGACCCTCCAGCGCGTGCCGGGCGCGGCCGGCGACATCGCCGCGCTGCGCCTCGACGTACGGCCCGCCGCGCCCTTCGCGGACCTCGTCCGCCAGGCCGGCCGCGAGGCACGCCGGGTCCGGCGGCACCAGCGCTTCCGGCACGCCGAGGTCTGCGGCGCCCTGGGGGCGAAGGAGCCCGGATCCCGGCTGTACGAAGCGATCGCCGACGTACGGGAAGCGGCACCGGTCCTGCGGTTCGGCGACCACCGGGCCACCGCCCGGGCCCTCGGCGTCGAGCCGTCCACCGCGCCGAGGTTCCTGCTGGAGGAGGAGCCGGACGGCCGGATCCTCCTCGTCGTCATCGGGCCGGCCGGCGACGGCGCCGGGGCGGCACCCGACGCGCACGCCCGGCAGCTCCGTACCCTGCTGACCGCGGCCGTCTCCGCGCCCGGCCACACCGTGGCCTCCCTCACCGCGCAGCTCCCCGAGGAGCCCGCCGCCGACGGCGCCCCCGCACTGCCCGTCACCACCCCCCGGGCGGAGGAGGGCACGCTGACGTCGCTCCTCGACGCGGCCGCGCGCCGCACCCCGGACGCCGTCGCCGTCCGCGACCGGACCGGCGAACTGACCTACCGTGAGCTGCACGCACGCGCCAACAGGCTGGCCCGCCTGCTCATCGCGCGCGGAGCCGGCCCCGAACAGCTGGTCGGCCTGCTGCTGCCCCGCTCCGCCGACACGCTCGTGGCGATGCTCGCGGTCCTGAAGTCCGGCGCCGCGTACCTGCCGCTCGACCCGGCCTACCCCGACGAACGACTCCGCCTCATGGTCGAGGACGCCCGGCCCTCCTGCCTCCTCACCGACACCGAGCACGCCGGGCGGGACCTCGGCGCGCCCGGCGGCTCCGTGATCGTCCTCGACGACCCGTCGGTGCGTACGGAACTGGCGTCGGCCGCGGCACACGACATCACCGACGACGACCGGGCCGCTCCGCTCGACCCCGGTCACCCCGCGTACGTCATCTACACCTCGGGGTCGACGGGCACCCCGAAGGGCGTCGTCGTGGCGCACCGGAGCGTGCTGCCGCTGCTCGCCTGGGCCGAGGAGGAGTTCGGCGCCGACGCGCTCCGGCACACGCTCGCCGCCACCTCGTTCAGCTTCGACGTCTCCGTCGCCGAGGTCTTCACACCGCTGGCCGCCGGAGGCACGGTCGAAGTCGTCCGGAACCTGCTGTCCCTGCTGGACGCCGACCCGCCCCGGTGGTCCGGCGGCCTGGTCTGCGCGATCCCCTCGGTGCTCGGCAAACTCCTCGAACGCACGGACCTCGACCTGTCGGCCAGGACCCTGGCCCTGGGCGGCGAGGCGCTCCCCGCCGCGCTGGCCGCCCGGGTGGCCGCGACGATGCCCGGCACCCGGCTGGTCAACGTCTACGGGCCGACCGAGGCCACCGTGTACGCCACCGCGTCGCGGGCCGACGGTCCACCGGACGGAGCGGCGCCGCCCATCGGCCGGCCGCTCGGCCACGTCCGCGCCCACGTCCTCGACGAGACGCTGGCGCAGGTCGGGCCCGGCGGGACGGGGGAGCTGTACCTCGCGGGCGACGGGCTGGCCCGCGGCTACCTCGGACGCCCGGGGCTGACCGCGGACCGCTTCACGGCCGACCCCTTCGGTCCGCCGGGAACACGGATGTACCGCACCGGTGACCTGGTGCGCCGCCGCGGCGACGGGCAGCTCGACTTCCTCGGGCGGGTGGACGAGCAGATCAAGATCAACGGATTCCGCGTGGAGCCGGGCGAGGTGGAGGCCGCGCTGACCCGCCACCCCGGGGTCGCCGAGGCGATGGCCGTCGTCCGCACCGACCACGTACGGGACCCCCGGCTCGTCGCCCACCTGGTTCCCTCCGCCACGGCCGCGCCGCCCGCGCCGGAGGAGCTGCGCGCGTGGCTCGCCGAGCGCCTCCCCGGGCACCTGGTGCCGGCCGAACTCCGGTTCACCGCCGCCCTTCCGCGTACCCCCAACGGCAAACTCGCCCGCGAGACCGACCCCGTGCCGCTCGCCGTGACGACCCCGCCCGAGCCCGCTCCGGCGCCCGACGCGCCGGCCTCCCGGGAGGACCTCGTCGCCGCCGCCTTCGCGGAGGTGCTGCGCGAGACCGAGGTCCCGCGCGACCGGAGCTTCTTCGACCTCGGCGGCGACAGCATCATGTCCATCCAGCTGGTCAGCCACCTGCGCCAGTCCGGACTCGTCCTCATCCCGCAGGACATCTTCGAGTACAAGACCGTCCAGGCCCTCGCCCGCGTCGCCCGGGAGACCGGCCGGCGGAGCACCGGAGAGGACTCGGCGGCCGTCGGCGACGTCCCCCTCACCCCGATCATGCACTGGCTGCGCGACCAGGGCGGCCCCATCGACGGCTTCCACCAGGCCGTACTGCTCCGGGTCCCCGGCGGCCTGCGCACCGACCGGCTGACCACCGCCGTCCAGGCGCTGGTCGACCACCACGACGCCTTCCGGCTCCGCCTCGACCGCTCGGCGCCTGGCTGGTCCCTTGAGGTGCGGCCGGTCGGCGGCGTCCTCGCCGCGGACCTCGTGCGCCGCGTCCCCGCCGGGGGTGTCTCCGGTGACGCGCTCCTGCGGCTCCTGTCGGAGGAGACGGCGCGGGCGCAGCGGGAGCTCGACGTGGCGGACGGCCGCGTGATCCGCGTCGTCTGGTTCGACGCCGGCCCCGACCGGCCCGGCCGGCTCCTGTTCATGGCCAACCACCTGGCCTGCGACGGTGTCTCCTGGCGGGTCGTGGTGCCCGATCTCGTCGGTGCCTACCAGGACGTCGAGGCCGGCCGTACGCCCGTCCTCCGTCCGGTCGAGACGTCCCTGCGGCACTGGAGCCGGGCCCTGACGGAGCAGGCCCGCACCCCCGAACGGCTGGCCGAACTCCCCCTGTGGGAGCGGACGCTCGACGTCCCCGGCCCCCGGTTCGCCCGGCGTGCCCTGGATCCGTCCCGCGACACCACCGGCACCGCCCGCTCCCGTACCGTCGTCTACGGCGCGGAGCGGGCCCGGCACCTGTTCACCACCATCCCGCTGGCCTTCCACTGCGAGATCAACGACGTGCTCCTCACGGCGCTCTCCGTGGCCGTGCAGCGCTGCCTCGGCACCACCGAGGACGTGCTGATCGACGTCGAGGGCCACGGCCGTGAACCGGTGGTGCCCGGCGCCGACCTGTCCCGCACGATCGGCTGGTTCACCAGCATGTACCCGGTGCGCATGGCCCCCGGCGTCCCGTCGGCCGGCCGGGCGGTGCCCTCCGGGGCCGAACTCGGCGGCGCCCTGCGCCGGGTGAAGGAGCAGCTCCGGGCCATCCCGGACAAGGGCATCGGCTTCGGCATGCTCCGGTACCTCGGTCCCGAGGCCGGGCGCCGGCTGGCCGCCGCGGCGCCCAGGGACATCGGCTTCAACTACTTCGGCCGTTTCCTCCTGCCCTCCGAGGGCGGCGAGGGGGACTGGTCGCCCGCTCCCGAGACGGGCATGACCGCGGGCGCCGACGCCGGCATGCCGCTCGACCACCCGCTGTCCGTCAACGCTCTCACCGAGGACACCGCGGAGGGCACCGCGCTGCGCATCGCCTTCTCCTGGGCGGACGGGATCGTGGACGACGACCGGGTCGACGAGCTGATCGGCCACTGGTTCGAGGCGCTGGACGCGCTGGCCGCGCACGCGGCCGAGCCGGGCGCGGGCGGCCGCACGCCGTCCGACTTCCCCCTGGTCGCGCTCGGCCAGCGGGAGATCGAGCTGCTGGAGCGCGAACACCCCGGTCTGGACGAGATACTGCCGCTCTCCTCCCTCCAGCAGGGCATGCTCTACCACCTCCTCCTCGGCTCGCTGAACAGCCCCGAGGACGGTGACTCCGACGACTCGGCGCACGCGCTGTACACCGTCCAGTTCTGGCTGGAACTGGAGGGGGACCTGGACACCACGGCCCTGCGGGCGGCCTTCCGCGCCCTCCTGGACCGCCACCGCAACCTCGGCGCCGCCTTCGTGCACACCGGGGTTCCCCAGCCGGTCCAGATCTTCCGCCCGGGCGTGGACGTGCCCTGGCAGGAGACGGACCTGAGCGGTCTGGGGGAGGAGGAGCAGGAGCGCGAGGCCGAACGGCTCCTGGTCAAGGAGCGCTCCCGGCCCTACGACCCGGCCCGGGCCCCGCTGCTGCGGGTGCTCCTCGTCGACCTGGGCGGCGGCCGCCGTCGGCTGGTGCTCTCGACCCACCACATCCTGCTGGACGGCTGGTCCCTGCCCGTCGTCGTCGGGGAGCTGTTCGCCCACTACCGGGCGCAGGTCACCGGGACGCCGCACGCGCTGCCCGCGGGCACACCGTTCCGCGAGTACATGCGCTGGCTGTCCCACGTGGACGTCAAGGCCGCCGAGGACGCCTGGCGCACCGCGCTCGCGGACTTCACCCCCACCAGGATCGGGAACCGACAGCCCGGCGAGCCGCTGCCCTCGCGGCACCTGCGGTTCTCCCTCGACGAGGACGTGACCGGCGCGCTGGTGGGCACCGCGCGGCGGCACGGGCTCACGCTCGCGACCGTGCTCCAGACCTGCTGGGCGCTCGTGCTCGGTGAGGAGACCGGTCACCCGGACGTCGTGTTCGGTTCGGTGGTCTCCGGGCGCCCGGCCGAACTCCCGGGGGTGGAGAAGATGGTGGGTCTCTTCATCAACACCGTGCCGACCCGGGTGCGGATCGACCCCGCCGAGTCGCTCGGTGACCTCTTCGCGCGGATCCAGGACGAGCAGGCCAGGCTCCTGCCGTACCAGCACATCAGCCTCACCGACATCCGCCGCATCACCGACAGCGGCGACATGTTCGACACGATGATGTCCTTCGCCAACTACCCCTTCGACGGTGAGGCCCTGCGCCGCCCCGCGCCCGGTCTGGAACTCCTCCGGGCCTCCGGGGACGACCGGCAGCACTACCCGCTGGGCGTGGTCATCAGCCACCGCGACGACATCGTGACCGTCCAGGTCGAGTACCGCCCCCACCTCATCGACCCGGACCGGGCCGACGACCTGGCCCGGCGCTTCGTCGCCCTGCTGACCCGGAGCGCGCACGCGCCGCACACCCTCGTGGGCTCCCTCGACTCCGCCGGACTCCTCGCCGGCGGCGGCGCGGACGTCCCGGCCGCGGACCACCGGACGGCGGACGCCTCGGCCCTCGACGGGGGCACCGGGGTGCTGCTGCCGCTGCGCGAGGAGGGCAGCCGCCCACCGCTGTTCTGCGTGCACCCCGCGGCCGGGATCGCCTGGTCGTACGCCGGTCTCACCGGACCGCTCGGCGCCGACCAGCCGCTGTACGGACTGCAGGCGCGCGGCCTGGACGGATCACGCGTCCTGCCGGGGTCGATCGCCGAGATGGCGGCGGACTACGTGACCCAGATCCGTACCGTGCAGCCGGCCGGTCCGTACCACCTGCTGGGCTGGTCGTTCGGCGGCATCGTCGCGCACGAGATGGCCGTCCAGCTCCAGCGGGCGGGGGAGGAGGTCGGCCTGCTCGCCGTCCTCGACGCGATCCCCGCCGCCGCGGCCGCGATCCCCGCCGACGAGGACGCCGGCGCTGGCGGTGGCGCTGGTGTGGGCGGTGGCGGTGGCGGAAGCCACGACGGGAGCGATGCCGGGAGCGATGCCGGGTCGGAGAGCACCCCCCTGCGGTTCGGTCCCGACCACGTGATGCGGACGGTCCTGCAGTTCTTCGGGTACGACCCCGCCCTCTGGGCCGACGAGGAGATGACCTACCCGCGGTTCCTGGAGATCGCCCGCGCCTACCCGGGACTCCTCGCGACGTTCGACGAGGCGATGATCGAGACGCTCTGCCGCGTCTACACGAACAACGCCGTCCTCTCCCACGACCACACCCCCTCCCGCTACACCGGTGACCTGCTGGTCTTCACCGCCCTCGAAACCTCCGCCGACGCGGCCGCGCGGCAGTGGGAGCCGTACGTCGACGGCGGGAAGCCCGACGTGCGTCCCGTCGACTGCCCGCACGCCGAGATGGGACGGCCCGGACCGCTGGCGGAGATCGCCGAGACGCTCGCCCTGCCGCTGCGGGGCCGGGGCACGGAGTCGGACGTGCCCCGGTGACCGGCCCCGGCCGGCCGTCGCTGCCGTTGACCACGGCTCAGCGCGGCATCTGGCTGGGCGACCGGCTCGCGGGCCCCGGGCGCTACCACGTGGGGGTGTCCCTCGACATCGCCGGACCCGTGGACCCCGGCCTCTTCGAGACGGCCTTCGCGGCGGCCGTCGCCGAGACGGCGCCGCTCCGGGCCCGTTTCACGGTCGCCGACGACGGCGAACCACGGCAGTGGGACGGCCCCGGCCCGCCGTGGAGCGTCACCCGGGTCGACCTGCGCGCCGCACCGACCCCGGCCGCCGCCGCCATGGAGTGGATGCGGGCCGATGTGGCACGGCCGTTCGACCTCGGCGCCGGGCCGCCGTTCCGTACGGCGCTGCTGCGCCTGGCCGACGACCGCTTCCGCTGGTACCTGGCCTGCCACCACCTGGTGCTCGACGGCCTGGGCAGCGCCCTGCTCGTCCGCCGGGTCGGCCGGCTCTACGCGGCGCTGGAGCGCGGGGAGCGCCTGCCGCCCGCCGTGCACCCGCTGGACGCCCTGCCCGCCGCCGAACGCGCCTACCGGGCCTCGGCCCAGGCCGTGGCCGACCGTGCCTTCTGGCAGGCCCGGCGGCCCGGGGCGGGCGCGGTGCGCCCGGCCGCCACCGGAGGCGTGGCGGCGCGCGGCGGCGCCCGCCTGCCCGCCGGGGCGTTCGCCCGGCTGCGGGCGACCGCCCGGCGGCTCGACGTGGACTGGCCGGTGCTGGCCACGGCCGCCGGGGCCGTGCTCGCGCACGTCCGGGCCGGGGCGGGCGCCCCCGACGAGGTGGTGCTGGGGCTGCCGGTCCCGGCCCGCGACCGGAAGGTGTCCCTGCTGGCCGCCGGTACGGCCTCGAACATCCTCCCGCTGCGCACCGCCGTCCACCCGCACCGGCCGGCCCGCGACCTGGTGCGCGCGGTGGCGGACGAGATGACGGCCGTCCTCCCGCACCGGCGCCACCGGTACGAGGACCAGCTGGGCGACCTCGGCCTGACCGGCTCGGGCGGCTCGCTGTACGGCCTGGCGGTGAACGTCCTGCCGTTCAGCTACGGCCGCGACTTCGCCGGCCGGCCGGCGGTGATGCGCAACGTCGCCATCGGCCCCGTCCAGGACCTGTCCGTCACCGTGTACCCGGACGACGGGCGCGGCGGCCTGCGGATCGACCTGGACGCCGACCCCACCCGCTACAGCCCTGCCGAGGCGGCCGCCGAGGCCCGCCGCTACGCCCGGCTGCTGCACCGGCTCACCACCGGTCAGGACGACGCCCTCCGCGACCACGACCCGCTCTCCGCGGCCGAACGCCGCCGCTCGGCGCCCCGCCCCGAGCACCGTGGGACCGCCGCGCCGGGCACGCTTCCCCAGCTCTTCGAGCGGGCCGCGTCCCGCTTCCCCGACGCCGTGGCCGTGCAGGACGCCGACACCGCCCTGACCTACCGCGAACTCGGCGCGCGGGCCGACCGCCTGGCGCGGGCCCTGGTCCGGCGCGGGGCCGGGCCCGGCCGCACCGTCGCCGTGAAGCTCCCGCGCTCCGTCGACCTGGTGACCGCGATCGTCGCCGTGGCCCTGTCCGGCGCCGCCCTCGTCCCCCTCGACCCGGAGTGGCCGGCCGAACGGATCGGCCTGGTCCTGGCCGACACCCGGCCGGTCTGCGTCATGACGCCCGAGGAACTGACCGCCCTGTCCTCTGAGGTCCTGTCCTCGGACGCGGACGCGGACGCGGACTCGGGTACGGCCACGGTCGCGGTCACGCTTACGGACGCGGGCGCGGCCACGGCCACGCACCTCGACGACGCCGGCCGTGTGACCCCGCTGCTGCCCGCGCACCCCGCCTACGTGATCCACACCTCGGGATCGACGGGACGGCCCAAGGGCGTCGTGGTCCCCCACGCGAGCCCGGTGGCCCTGCTGACCGACGCGGCCGCCCCCTTCGGCTTCGGCGCGAGCGACGTCTGGACCCTCTTCCACTCCTGCGCCTTCGACTTCTCCGTCTGGGAGCTGTGGGGCGCCCTGGCCCACGGCGGGCGTCTCGTGGTCGTCCCGCACGACGTGGCCCGCTCGCCCCGCGCCTTCCTCGACCTCCTCGTCCGCGAGCGCGTCACCGTACTGAGCCAGACCCCGTCCGCCTTCGCCGCCCTGGACCGCGCCGACGCCGAGGACCCGGCGCGCGGCCGCGGACTCGCCCTGCGGTGGGTGGTGTTCGGGGGAGAGGCGCTGCGGCCGCGGACCCTGCGCGACTGGTACCGGCGCCACGGCGGGAGCACCGCCCCCACCCTCGTCAACCTGTACGGGATCACCGAGACCACGGTCCACACCACGCGCCGCGACCTGGCCCCCGCCGACGCCGGCCACGACGGCAGCCCGATCGGCGTCCCGCTGCCCGGCACCCGGCTCCACGTGCTGGACGACAGCCTGCGCCCGGTGCCCACGGGGACCCCCGGCGAGCTGTACGTCGGCGGCCCGGGCGTCGCCCACGGCTACCTCGGGCGGCCCGGCCTCACCGCGGGACGCTTCGTCGCCGACCCCTTCGGCCCGCCCGGCTCCCGGCTCTACCGGTCCGGCGACCTGGCCCGGTGGACGGCGGACGGGGAACTCCAGTACCTGGCGCGCGCGGACGACCAGCTGAAGATCCGGGGCCACCGCGTCGAGCCCGCCGAGATCGAGGCGGCGCTCCTCGCGCTGGACGGCGTGACCGCCGCCGCCGTCGCCGCCGTACCGTCCCCGGACGGCGACCCCCGCCTGGTCGGCTACGTCGTCCCGGAAGGCGACCACCACCCGGTCGGCTACGTCGTCCCGGTCGGCGACCACCCCGCGCGGGCCCTCGCCGACCGGAGCCCGGAGACCGAGCCGCCTCCCGCCGACGCCCCGCCGACCGAGACCCACCCCGACCACCCCGCGCGGGCCGTCACCGACCGCGGCCGGCAGCTCGAACCCCTCGCCCACCGGCTGCGTCGAGCCCTGCGGACCCGGCTGCCCGCCCACCTCCTGCCGGCGGAACTGGTGCTCGTCGACGCGCTGCCGCTCACCCCGAACGGCAAGCTCGACCGTGCCGCCCTGCCCCCGCCGGGCGACCTCGCGGCCCGCGACACCGAGCCCCCCACGCCGGACCCGGTGTTCGCGACCCCGCTCCAACGGCACGTCGCGGACCTGTTCTCGCGGCTCCTCGGAGCGGCCCGGGTGCGCCCCGAGGACGACTTCTTCGACCTCGGGGGAGACAGCCTGCGGGCCGCCCGGCTGGCCGCCGCCCTCCGCGCCGCCCACCACGCCGACATCGACGTCCGCGACGTCTTCGACCACCCCACGGTCACCGCCCTCGCGGCCCGGCTGACCGCGCCCGCCGAAGCCCCCGCCGACGCCCCCGCGCCCGCCCCGCGGGTGCCACCCGGCCGCCCCGAGCGCGTCCCGCTCTCCCCCGGGCAGCGACGTCTGTGGTTCCTGCACCGCCACACCGGCGCCGACCGCGCCTACAACGTGCCCCTGGCGGTCCGGCTGACCGGCGTCCTGGACCGCGCGGCCCTCGCGGCCGCCCTGGGCGACGTGACCGACCGGCACGAGATCCTGCGGACCGTCATCGAGGAGGAGGACGGCCGCCCCCACCAGCGGATCCTGCCGCCCGAGGCGGGCCGCCCCCGCCTTGTCGAGACGGACACCACCCCGGACGGACTGCCCGCCCTGCTGGCCCGGGCCGCCCGGCACACCTTCCGGCTCGACCGCGAGACCCCGCTGCGGGCGACCCTGTTCGGCACCGGCCCTGGCCGCCCCCACACGCTGCTGCTCCTCCTCCACCACATCGCCTGCGACCACGCCTCGCTCGGCACGCTCACCGCCGACCTGGAGACCGCCTACGCCGCGCGGCTGCGCGGTGCGCCGCCCACCGGCCTGCCGCCCCTGCCGTACCAGTACGCCGACTTCGCGCTCGACCGCGCCCCGGACCCCGGACCCGGGGGCGGCTCCTCCGCCGAGGAGGACCGGCTCGCGTACTGGACGCGTGCGCTGGACGGCCTGCCGTCCCGTATCGCCCTGCCCGCCGACCGGGCGGCGCCGCCCACCGACGACGGGGCGACCGCCGCGTTCCGGGTCCCCGCCGCGCTGCACCGGCGGCTCGCCCGGCTCGCCGGCGCCGAACGCGCCAGCCTGTTCATGGTCGTCCACACCGCGCTCGCGGTGCTCCTCACCCGCCTCGGCGCCGGAACCGACATCCCGGTCGGCACCGCCGTCGCCGACCGGCCCGACCCCCGGCTCGACGCGTCGGTCGGCTTCTACGTCAACACGCTCGTCCTGCGCACCGACACCTCGGGGAACCCCACCTTCCGGGAGCTGCTCGGCCGGGTCCGTACGGGCGACCTGGACGCCTTCGCCCACCAGGACGTCCCCTTCGAGCGGGTCGTGGAGGCCCTGGGCCCGCACCGCCCCGAGACCGGCCCGCCGCTCTTCCAGGTGATGCTGGTCCTCACCCCGCCACCGCCCGAACGGCTCGACCTGCCCGGTCTGCGGGCCGAGGTCACGACGGTCGCGACCGGCACCGCCAAGTGCGACCTGGCGTTCAGCCTGTACGAGCGCCGCGGCCCCGGGGGCGACGGCGAGGGGCTCGACGGCGTACTCGAGTACCGCACGGGCCTGTTCACCCCGGAGACCGCCCGCACCCTGGGCGAACGGCTGGTCCGGCTGCTCGGCCGACTGGCCGACGCCCCCGACACCGCCGTCGGTACGGCCGACCTGCTCGCCCCGGAGGAACGCGCCGAACTCCTGCTCCGGTGGGGCGCGACACCGGCGAGGCCCGGCCCGCCCGGCGACCCCGCCCGGAGCGTCGCGGAGCGGATCGCCGCCCACACCCGCCGCGCGCCGCACGCCGTGGCCCTGCGCTCGGACACGGAGACGCTGACGTACGCGGAGCTGGCGGCCAGGTCCGACCGGCTGGCCGGTCACCTCGTCGCCGCCGGGGTGGGCCGGGAGACCCGCGTCGCCGTCCTCATGGAGCGCGGCGTCCTGTACGCCGTCACCGCCCTCGCGATCCTCAAGAGCGGCGGCGTCTACGTACCGCTCGACATCCGGGCGCCGCACGCGCGGCGGACCCGCGTCGTCGCCGAGGCCGGTGCCGCCGTCCTGGTCGTCGGCCCGGGCCTGCCGGCCGGGGAGCCGCCCCTGGAGGCGCCGACGGTCCTCGACGCCGTCGAAGCCCTGGCCGCACCGCCCCCGCCGTGCTCCACACCCCCGGACGCCGGTCCTGCCGTTTCCAACGACCTCACCGGTCCAGCTGGTCCCGCCGAGCCCACGGACCCCGGGCACCTGGCCTGCGTCATCTTCACCTCCGGGTCCACCGGCGTGCCCAAGGGCGTCGCCATCACCCACGGCGGCATCCTCGCCCTCGCCGCCGACGCCTGCTACGAACCCACCACCGCCCGCCGCATGGTGATGCACTCCCCGCACTCCTTCGACGCCTCCACCATGGAGCTGTGGGTGCCCCTGCTCAACGGCGGCGAGGTCGTCGTCGCCCCGCCCGGCGACCTGGACCTGCGGACCCTGCGGCGGCTGATCACCGAGACCCGCCCCACCAGCCTGTGGCTGACCGCCGGACTCTTCCAGCTCGTCGCGGAGGAGGACCCGGCCTGTCTGAGCGGCCTCGACGTGGTGTGGACCGGCGGCGACGTCGTCTCCCCCCGGGCCGTCCGGGCCGTCCGGCACCACTGCCCGGACACCGCGATCGTCAACGGCTACGGCCCGGCCGAGATGACGACCTGCGCCACCTGGCACCAGGTCACGGACGCCGACCTGGCCGACGGAGCGGGCCGCCGGGGCATCCCCGTCGGCCGCCCGCTGGACGGCGGCCGGAGCTACGTACTGGACGCCGGGCTCCAGCCCGTGCCCGTCGGGGTGACGGGAGAGCTCTACCTCGCCGGGACCGGCATCGCGCGCGGCTACCTCGGCCGGCCCGGGCCGACCGCGGAACGCTTCGTCGCCGACCCCTACGGCCCGCCCGGCGCCCGCATGTACCGGACCGGGGACCTGGCGCGCTGGCTGCCGGACGGCACCCTGGCGTTCGGCGGACGGGCCGACGGGCAGGTCAAACTGCGGGGCTTCCGCATCGAGACCGACGAGGTCGCGGCCGCGCTCATCGAGCACGGCACCGTCGGCCAGGCCGTCGTGGCGGTCCGCGAGGACGGGCCGGGCACGAAGCGGCTGGCCGCCTGGGTGGTCCCCGCCGAGGGCGCGGAGGCCGACCCGGAGACCCTGCGGCGACACCTCGCCGAGACGCTCCCCGACTACATGGTCCCGGCGGTGTGGGCGGTGCTCGACGCGATGCCGCTCACCCGCAACGACAAGCTGGACCGCGCCGCCCTGCCCGAGCCCGCCCCGGCGTCCCGCCCGCACACCCCGCCCGGCACCGTACGGCCCGGGGACGCCGCCGACCCCCGTACCGCACGCGAGCGCGTCCTGCGGGCCCTCTTCGCCGAGTTGCTCCGTACCCCGGCGATCGGCGTCCACGACGGCTTCTTCGACTCGGGCGGCGACAGCATCGTCGCCATCCAGCTGGTCAGCCGCGCGTACGAGGCCGGTCTGGCGATCACCGTCAACGACATCTTCCGCGCACCCACCGTCGCCGGACTCGCCGAACGCGCCCGGCCGGTGGGCGACCCGGCGACCACCCCCGCCACGGGCCCGGACGACGGCGCCGGACCGCTGCCGCCGACCCCCATCATCCGCTGGTGGCGCGAACAGGCCGGTGACATCGACACCTTCAGCCAGCACATGGTCATCCGCACCCCGGCCGGACTGACCGCCGACCGGCTCACCGCCGTCCTCCAGACCGTCGTCGACCGGCACGCCGCCCTGCGGATGCGCCTCGACACCACCGGCGAGGACTGGCGGCTCGACGTCCTGCCGACCGGACGGATCCGCGTGGCCGACCGGGTGCGCCGGGTCCTCGCCCCGGCCGACGGACGGCCGCCCGTCCTGCGGGCCGGGGCCCTGGACGAGGCCCGCGGCCGGCTCGACCCGAGGTCCGGGCACCTGCTGGCCGCCGAGTTCCTCGACCGGGGACCCGGCCTGACCGGTCGTCTGCTGCTCGTCGTCCACCACCTGGCGGTCGACGGCGTCTCCTGGCGGATCCTGCTGTCCGACCTCGCCGCCGCCGACCGGGCCCTCGCCGCCGGAACCACCCCCGGTCTCACCGCGCCGCCCGTGCGCTTCCCGGACTGGGCCCGCACGCTGGAGGCCCAGGGGGCGGACGGGACCCGGCGTGCGGAACTGCCGCTGTGGACGGAGACGGTGACGGGGACGGATCCGGGACTCGCCGAGCCGCTCGCCCCCGGCGCGGCCCGGCCGGCGCGCGAACTGACCGCGACGCTGCCGCCCGGCCGGACCCTGCCCCTGCTCACCGAGGTCGGCGCGGCCTTCCACTGCGGCGTGGAGCCCGTCCTGCTCACGGGCCTGGCCCTCGCGGTCGAGGAGTGGCGCCGCCGCAGGGGCCGGCCGGCCGGCCCGAACGGGCTGCCGGTCGATCTGGAGTCGCACGGCCGCCCCGACCTGCCCGGGACCGACCTGACCCGGACCGTCGGCTGGCTGACCGCCCTGTACCCGGTCCGGCTGCCGCCCACCGGCTGCTCCTGGACCGACGTGCGGAGCGCGGGACCCGCCCTCGGCCACGCGCTCCGACAGGTCAAGGAGACCCTGCGCGCGGTCCCCGACCGCGGGGTCGGCTACGGCGTCCTGCGCCACCTCGACCCGGTGGCCCGGCCCGCGCTCGACGGCCGGGTCCCGCCCCAGCTCGGCTTCAACTACCTGGGCCGGCTCGCCACCGCCACCGACACCGACTGGAGCATCACCGGGGAGCAGGCCACGTCCCGCGCCGCCGGACCCGCCGGCCGCCTCGGGGAGCACGTCCTCGACATCAACGCGCTGACGACCGACGGACCCGAGGGACCGCGGCTCACCGCCTCGGTGAGCTGGACGGCCGGTCAGCTCACCGAGGCCGAGGTCCGTCTCCTCACCGACCTGTGGTTCGCGGCCCTCGACTCCCTCGTCCTGCACGCGCGGACCCGGGGCAGCGGTGGCCGCAGCCCCTCCGACCTGCCGCTCGTCCGGCTCGACCAGCGCGAGATCGACCGGCTGGAGGACGCCTACCCCGACCTGGCGGACGTCCTGCCGCTCACCCCGCTCCAGGAGGGGCTGCTCTTCCACGCCCTGTACGCGCCGAACGCACCGGACGTCTACCAGGCGCAGTGCGTCCTGCGACTCCGCGGCGACCTGGACCGGGACGCCCTGCGCGCGGCGGCCACCGCCCTGCTGTCCCGCCATCCCCACCTGGGCGCCGCGTTCGTCCACCACGGCCTGCGCCATCCGGTCCAGGTCGTCCCCGCCGCGCCCGTCCCGGGGTGGCGCGAGCTCGACCTCACCGGTGTGTCCGGGGCACGCCGGGAGCGGGTCTTCGACCGGCTGAACCAGGCCGACATGGGCCGCCGCTTCCACCCCGACCGCCCCCCGCTGCTCCGCTTCACCCTCACCCGGTGGGGCCCCGACGAACACCGGCTCGTCCTGACCAACCACCATCTGGTGATCGACGGCTGGTCGATGCCGCTGCTCGTGGGGGAACTCCTCGACCTGTACGCCCACGGGGGCGACCCCACGGCGCTCGCCCCGGTCACCCCCTACCGCGACCACCTCGCGCTGCTGGCCACCCGGGACGCGCCCGCCGCCCGCGAGGCGTGGCGCGCCGCCCTCGACGGCACGGCCGCGGCACGGCGCCTGACCCGCGCCGTGCCCGGGGGCGCCGTGCACGCCGCCTCCCTGAGCGCCGTCCTGTCCGACACCACCACCAAGGCGCTGCGCGGTCTGGGCAGCGACGGGATCACCCTCAACACCGTCGTCCAGAGTGCGTGGGGCATGCTGCTGGCCCGGCGCCTCGGGACACGGGACGTCGTGTTCGGCACGACCGCGTCGGGCCGCCAGCCGGACCTTCCGGGGATGGGCTCGATGATCGGCCTGTTCATCGACGCGGTACCGGTGCGGCTGCGCCTCGACGGTTCGGAGACGGTACGCGAGAGTCTGCGCCGCCTGCGGGACGAGCAGGCCCGGCTGCTGCCGCACCACCACATCGGGCTGAGCGAGATCCAGCGCGCCGTGGGGCGCAGGGAACTGTTCGACACCCACCTGGTGTTCGAGAACTATCCGCTGGACCGGGCCGCGCTCACGCGCCCCGTGGCGGGGCTCCGTGTGACCTCCGTGACGGGCCGCGACGCCACCCACTACCCGCTGACCCTGGTGGCGTTCGCCGCCGACGACCTGCTGCACCTGCGCCTCGACCACCGGCCGGACGCGCTGGAGCCCGGGGCCGCCCACGATCTTCTGCGCGAGCTGACCCACCTGCTGGACGCCGTCGCCGAGCGGCCCGGGCAGCCGGTGGACGATCTGCTCGGCGCGGAGTTCCGGAACGACGACGACAAGAGAGAGGTCATCCGATGACCAACCCGTTCGACGACGAGAGCGCCGTCTTCCTGGTGCTCGTCAACGACGAGGGACAGCACTCCCTCTGGCCCAGGTTCGCCGGGGTGCCGGCCGGCTGGACCCGTACCTTCGGGCCCGACAGCCGCGCGGCGTGCCTCCGGCACATCGAGGAGACCTGGACCGACATGCGTCCGAGGAGCCTCGTCGCGGCCCTGCCGACGGACACGTAGTGCACCCCGCGGGCGGCCCGCCGACGGTCCCCCGCGGTGCGTCCGCCGCGGCGGGGACGGCGTGGAGGACCACCGATAGGCTGGGCGGATGAGTGAGTACGCGCCCTCCTTGGAGGCGTTGGCCGGGCAGGTCGCCGACATGGCGCGGCGGCTCTCCGAGCTGGAGGCCAGGCTGGGGGGCGACCCCCGCGGCCCCGGCACCGACGAGGCTCCGGCCGACGCCTACTGGGCGCTGCCGCAGCTGCGGGAGCGCCTGCAGGAAGTGGCGCGCGGCGGGGTGCTGTTCGCCGGTTCCGTGGTCGGCCTGGACGGTGAGCTCGTGGAGTGGGAGCGCTCCGACGCTACGGACTCGGTCCTGAGCTCCGACTGGTCGGAGGCGGCCGACGCGCTGGGCGCCCTGGGCCATCCGGTGCGGCTGCGGCTGATCCAGGCGCTGGCCGGGGGACGCACGGCGGTCGCCGAACTCATCGAGCTGGAGGGGCTCGGCACGACCGGCCAGATCTACCACCACCTGCGGCAGCTCGTCTCCGCCGGCTGGCTGGAGACGGCCGGGCGCGGCCGCTACCAGATCCCGCCGACCCGCCTCGTACCCCTGCTGATCATGGTCACGGCGGCGCGGCGCTGATCCCGTCGAACCGATCGGCGCGGATCGGGCTGCCCTGCGGGATCGGGGGTAGACGGACCCTCTGACCCCGACCGGACAGAGGAGTTGGGCCATGTTGGCCATAGGCGCAGCGGTGCTCTTCGTCATCGCGTTTCTGATCAACGCCGCCGAGATAGCGACGAACGACGTCTTCACCTCGGCGAACATCATGCTGCTCGGGCTCGGGCTGCTCGCCCTGCACGTCGCCGGAATCGGCGGCGGCCGGTCCCGTCGGCCCTGACGCCGCCCCGCCCGTTCCCGGACGGGCGGCGGCCTTCGACCGATCCCCCCTCAGGAGGCAACGATGTCCTCGTTCACCCCCACGTACACCGAGACGTACACCCACGCCGCCGGGTACGCCGACCCCTCGGCGATGGTGACCGCCGCCGACGCGTCGGCCGCCCCCGCCTGGCTCCACATCGTGGTGATCGTGCTCGCCGCGATCGTCCTTGTCCACAGTCTGGCCAGGCACCACCACTGAGGCCCGTCCGGAGCACGCCCTCGCAAGCCGTGCCGAACCGCCGCCGACCGTGTCGGACCGCGATGATCGGGGCATGGGGCCGAGGAGGCCGCAGGACGACGAGGTGAGTGACGTGACCGGGATGAACGGCAAGGACGGGCAGGACGGGCAGACCGAGGACCGGGACGAGAACCGGGACGAGGACCGGGACGAGAACCGGGAGGATCTGCTCCGGGGGCTGAGCGTGGACCACACCCACCCCGAGCAGCCCGTACTGCTCAGCGCGGCGGGCGACCCGATCCGTACCTGGCGGGAGAACTACCCCTACGACCGCAAGGTGCGCCGGGGCGAGTACGAGTGGACCAAGCGGATCCTGCAGATCGAACTGCTCAAGCTCCAGCGGTGGGCCAAGGACACCGGCGCGCGGATCGTCGTGGTGTGCGAGGGCCGGGACGCCGCCGGAAAGGGCGGCACCATCCGGCGGTTCACGGAGCGGCTCAACCCCCGAGGCGCCCGGATCGTCGCCCTGGACAGGCCGACCGAGCGGGAGACGGGCCAGTGGTACTTCCAGCGGTACGTCGCCCACCTCCCCGGCGCCGGCGAGATCGTGTTCTTCGACCGCTCCTGGTACAACCGGGCCGGGGTCGAACGCGTCATGGGGTTCTGTACGGACGAGGAGTACGAACTGTTCCTCCGTCAGTGCCCGCTCTTCGAGCGGATGCTGGTCGACGACGGCATCCACCTGGTGAAGTTCTGGTTCTCGGTCTCGCGCTCCGAGCAGCGCACCCGGTTCGCGATCCGGCAGGTGGACCCGGTGCGGCAGTGGAAGCTCTCTCCCACCGACCTCGCCTCGCTCGACCGCTGGGACGACTACACCGCCGCCAAGGTCGCCATGTTCAGGGCGACCGACACCGCCTACGCGCCCTGGACGGTGGTCAAGAGCAACGACAAGCGGCGTGGGCGCCTGGAGGCCATGCGCAGCCTGCTGTGGCGCATCGACTACGCCAACAAGGACCCCGAGGCCGTGGGTGAGCCCGACCCGCTGGTGGTCGGCGCCGCGGACACCCTCCTCGAAGCCGGCGAGGAGACCTCGACGCTCTCTCCCACCCCCCTGGCCGCGCACCACGACGGCCCGGGGGAGCACCCCGGGCCTGACGACGCCCACTGAACGGAGTTCTGTCGGACGTCCTCGGGCCGACGCCCCCGGCGGAGGGGGATCAGTTCGCCGCTTCCAGGGCGTCCAGACGGGTGTCGTACGCGGCCCGGGCCGTGGCGATCTCCTCCTGGTGGTTCTCCGTCCAGTCCACCAGGGCCCTGATCGTGGTGTGCAGGGTCGCGCCGAGCGGGGTGAGCTCGTACTCGACGCGCGGGGGAACGACCGGGTGCACCGTGCGCCGGACCAGGCCGTCCCGTTCGAGCTGACGCAGCGTCACGGTCAGCATGCGCTGGCTGATGCCCTCGATCCGGCGGCGCAGCTCGGAGAAGCGCAGTGTCTGGCGCTCCAGGTGCGCGATGGCGAGCAGTGACCACTTGTCGGCGACGCGGTCGAGGATCTGCCTCACCTCGCATCCCTCACGGGCGTCCCACTGGCGTACGTCGTAGTCCTGCTCGGTACCCGTGCAGTGACTTGGTGACTTTAAAGTGCGTTCTTCCATGGTTCCCCACCGTGCCGCATGATGCCAGTGGTTACAAGTGGGAACCGGTACAAGGCGCTTTCTTCTGCAACTCGCCCCAAGCCTGCCGCGTCCTCACGCGAACTTCAAGGGAACTCCAAGCACCTGCCGCAACAATGCGGCTGATTCCCTATGGCTATCCCTTCGCGTACAAGGAGAAATTCTGTGTCCACACTGCAATCCTCGAGCAGCGGCACCGACCGCATGAGCGGGCGCGCGTGGGGCGTGCTGTTCGTGCTGTGTGGCGCGATCTTCCTCGAAGGCATCGACGTGGCCATGCTCAACGTCGCCCTGCCCTCGATCCGCGAGGACCTGGACATGTCCACCGGCATGCTCCAGTGGGTGATGAGCGCCTACGTTCTCGGCTACGGCGGCTTCATGCTGCTGGGCGGCCGCGCCGCCGACCTGTTCGGACGCCGCCAGATGTTCGTCTTCTGGCTCGTGGTCTTCCTGCTCTTCTCGGGCCTGGGCGGTTTCGCCACCGAGGGCTGGATGCTCATCGTCGCCCGCTTCGTGACCGGTGTCGCCGCCGCCTTCATGACCCCGGCGGGTCTGTCCATCATCACGACGAGCTTCGCCGAGGGCCCGCAGCGCAACAAGGCCCTGCTGGTCTACTCCGGCACCGCCGCCGGCGGCTTCTCCATCGGCCTGGTCGTCGGTGGTCTGCTGGCCGCCATCAACTGGCGCTGGGTCTTCTTCGCCCCGGTCATCCTCAGCCTGCTCATCCTCATCGCCGCGATCGCCCTCATCCCGAAGTCGGCGCGTCCGGACCGTACCGGCCAGGGCGTCGACCTCGCCGGCGCGATCACCGTCACCGGCGGCATCCTGCTCCTCGTCTTCGGTGTCGAGCGCGCCACGCACGTCTCCGCCGGCTGGACGATCGGCACGATCGCGGCCAGCATCGTGCTCTTCCTCATCTTCATCGCCGTCGAACGCAAGTCGTCCTCGCCGCTGGTGCGCCTGGGCATCTTCCGCAACGGGTCGCTGGTCCGCTCCAACCTGGCCGGCATGCTCTTCGCGGCGGGCTTCTTCGGCTTCCAGTTCATCGCGGTGCTCTACCTCCAGGAGCTGCGCGGCTGGTCGACCCTGCAGACCAGCTTCGCCCTCATCGTCATCGGTGTGGACGCGATCCTCTCGCCGACCCTCACCCCCAAGCTCGTGGCCAAGTTCGGCAACGCCCGGGTGATCTTCGGCGGTCTGCTCCTCGCCGCCCTCTCCTACGCCCTGTTCCTGCCGGTCGGCGCGGACTGGACGTACCTGGCGATGTTCCCGAGCCTGATCATCCTGGGCCTGGCCTTCTCCCTGGCCTACGGACCGCTCACCATCGTCGCCACCGACGGCATCGCCGAGGAGGAGCAGGGCGTCGCGGGCGGTCTGCTCTACACGTCCTTCCAGTTCGGCGCCGCCCTCGGTCTGTCCGGTGTCGCGGCCGTCAACATCGCGGCCACGGACGGCACCTCGCCCGCGGCACTCCTCGACGGCTACCAGGCCGCCCTGGTCGTGCCGCTGGTCGCCGCCCTCATCGCCGCCTTCATCAGCGCCTTCGGCCTCCGCAGCCGAGCCGGCGCGACCGACGCCGAGCCGGCCGCCGTGGAGGTCCCCGACACGGCCCAGCGCATCGAGGCGTCGCGGTAGGTCCCCCCACCTCGCGCCCGCACCGCGCGCGAGCCGCATTGCCCTGGCCTCCATGCCCCGGTTGGCCAGGGCAATGCCATTTCCTTTTCCGGTTCTCCCTCCCTCTCCTCGCCCCTCTTGCGTCTCCGGCGTGGAACCGTTCCCCGGTAACCGGCCGCTCGATTTCTTCGAGAGCATCGAATTACCTGCACGTGACCCCTCTTCCGAGAGAATACAAATGCCCGTCGGCGCAGGAAATTCGCGCCGTTAAGTTGCTGTGGCAAATTCTGAGGAGACAGGATGACCACGACCGACAGTGCCGTGACCGCGGTGCTGGACGAGGTGACAGCCCTCGTCGACACGCTTCGCAAGAGCGGACCCGCGGGCGAGGAGCGTCGCTGGATCCCGGACGAGAACATAGAGCTGCTCGACAAGGCCGGCGTGTACCGCCTGGCGGTCCCGCGTCGCTTCGGCGGCATCGAGGCCCCGGTCGCCGACCAGGTCAGGATCCTGAGCGAGATCGCCCGTGCCGACACGGCCACCGGCTGGGTCTCGATGATCTGGGTGTCCAGCTCCTGGGTTCCCAGCCTCTTCCCGGACAAGGCCCAGGAGGAGGTGTACGCCGGCGGCGCAGTCCGCGTCTCCACCGGCTTCACCCCCTCCGGCACCCTGACGGCGAACGAGGACGGCTCGTACTCCCTCAGCGGTTCCTGGAAGTGGCTCTCCGGCGCCCGCGGCGCCAACTGGGGTCTGCTCTCCGCCCTGCTCGTCGGCCCGGACGGGACCCCGGCCCCCTTCGCCGCCCTCGTCCCCTTCAGCGAGCTGAGCATCGCCGACGACTGGCACGCCGCCTACGGTGCCGGCACCGGCAGCTCGACGGCGACCGCCGACAACGTGACGGTCCCGGCCCACCGCGTGGTCAGCCTGATCGAGATCCTCGGCGGGACCACCGGCGACCGCTCCAACACCGGCGCCACCGGCCGCAACTACGCCTTCGTCCCCTTCTTCATGGCACAGGGCGCCTCCGCCTACATCGGCATCGCCAAGGGGGCCTACGAGCTGTTCCTCGACCGGCTCCCGGGCCGCGGCATCACCTACACCTCCTGGACCGACCAGAGCCAGTCCCCGGTCACCCAGATCCAGGTCGCCGTCGCCGCCAACAAGATCGCGGCCGCCGAGGCGCTCCAGGAGAACTGGCTGCGCCGTCTGCAGGAGCACGCCGACGCCGGCACGAGCCCGTCCGTGGACGAGCGGGCCGCCGCCCGTGGCACCGCGGCCTTCGCCATCCAGCTCGCGAAGGAGGCCGTCGACGAGCTGTTCGAGGCCAGCGGCGCGTCGGTGATCCTGCGCGACGTCCCCTTCCAGCGCTTCCACCGGGACATCCGGGGCCTCGCCCTGCACGCCCTGTTCGCCTTCAACACCAACCAGGAAGTGCACGGCCGGGCCATCCTCGGGCTCGCCCCGGACACCCCGTTCCTGTGAGCCGCCGTTCCGGCTGACCGGAACACACCGGCCGCACAGGCCAGACCGGGCCGCCCGCACGCGCGGGCGGCCCGGTCTCGTACGCCCCGGGCGGCCTCGTACACCCCCCGGTCCCGTACACCCCCGGGTCCCGTACAGCCCCGGTCCCGTACACCCCCGGGTCCCGTACAGCCCCGGTCCCGTACACCCCCGGGTTTCGTACAGCCCCGGTCCCGTACACCCCCCTGATCTCGTACGTCCCGTGAGCTCGTACGCCCCCGTGAGTGATCTCGTACATCCCTCTGTGCAGGAAGGCATCTCGCCATGACCGACACCACCGTCCTCGTCCTCGGCGGTACGGGAAAGACCGGCCGCCGCGTCGTGAACCGGCTGAAGGAGCGCGGGGCCACCGTCCGCGCGGCCAGCCGCTCCGGGGACGTCCGCTTCGACTGGGACGACAAGAGCACCTGGGAGCCCGCGCTCGCCGGCGCCGACGTCGCCTACTTCGTGGACGCGCAGGACAAGCCCGGCGCCTGGGACGCCGAGGCCGCGCTGCGCGAGCTGTCCGGCCTCGCGGTCGGCAGCGGGGTACGCCGCATCGTGCTGCTCCAGGCCCGGGTCACCGATCTGGTCGGCGGCAAGTCGCTGATAGCCGGCGAGCGCGCCGTTCAGGAGTCCGGCGCCGAGTGGACCGTGCTGCGGCCCAACTGGTTCTTCCAGAACTTCGACGAGGGCGTCCTGCTCGACGGCGTCCTCGCCGGCGAGGTGTCCCTGCCCGCCGGCTCGGGCCGCGAGCCGTTCGTCGACACCGAGGACGTCGCCGCCGTCGCGGTCGAGGCCCTGCTGGAGGACGGCCACGCCGGTCAGACCTACGAGCTGAGCGGCGCCCGCGCCCTCACCCTGGACGAGGCCGTCAAGGAGATCGCCCAGGCCACCGGCCGCGACATCCGCTACGTCCCCGTCGAGCACCAGGCCTACGTGGACGAGCTCGTCGGCTACGACGTGCCCGCCGACTACGCGCTCTTCGTCGCCGACCTCGTCGCCCAGATCCGCGACAACAAGAACGCCGTCCCCACCGACACCGTCCGGCGCGTGCTGGGCCGTGAGCCCCGCGACTTCTCCGACTTCGTGAAGGACGCCGCCGCGCGCGGCGTCTGGAACGTCTGAGCCCCCGGAGTCCGGCCCGAAGGGGCCCCGCCGGTCGTCCGGCGGGGCCCCTTCGCGGTGACGTACCGCCTCAGACGGCGATGCTCCGCCCGCGCCAGGGCGCCTGCGGACGGGCCGCCGCCGACACCGCCGACCCGTCCGTCCGCGGGGGCAGCAGCGTCAGGGTCGACGCCCGGTGCTTCCCGCCGCCCCAGCCCGGCCGGCGGTCGAGCAGCTCCGGCCGAGCCGTGGCGACGGCGAGCAGCGGGGCCGTACCGGCGCCGTCGGAGAGCGATTCGAGCCGGTCGAGCACGGCGTCCGCCGCCCGGTGGGCGTCGTCGACGACGACCACGACCGGTTCGAGCGCGGCGGCCGCCGTCAGGAGTTCCGCCCACACGTTCAGGACCTCGACCCGGTCGGCCGGGTCCACCGGGGCGCCCCCCGCGGGCAGCAGCGGCAGGAGCCGCCGGTACGTCTGGGCGCGGCGGGCCTTGGCCATGGGCAGCCGCCAGACCGCCGCGGCCAGTTTGGCCCGGGCGACCTCGACCGCGTCCTCGGCGAGGACACCGCAGTAGCGGGCGAGGATCACTCCCGCCACGGAGAGCGGCTCGCCCTCGCCGGTGGCCCGCGCGGTCAGGACCCGCACCGGCGCCGGGGACTGCACGGCGATGCTCCGCTCGAACTCCGCGAGCAGGTGGGACTTGCCCACACCCGGCGCGCCGAGGACGGTCACCAGGTGGGGGACCGAGCTGTGCCGGGCCCAGTCGAGCAGCCCGTTGAGCACCCCCAGTTCGTGTTCGCGGTCGGTACGGAACGCGGTCTCGTCGCCGAGGAGGCCCAGGACCTGCCACGCGTCGGAGGAGTCGTCGGCCGACTTCGCAGCGACGGAGGCCGCGGTCGCGAGGCGCGCCGCACCGCTCATCCACACGTCGCCGTCCGGTACGCGCCCCAGCATCGCCCGGCCGTCGTCGAGGAGCGTGCCCACGGCCGAGGGACGGCCGGCCTCGACGGCCGGGCTGAGGCGGACGAGGGCCCTGCCGGTGGTCACCGCCGCCCTGAGCGCCGTCTGCGCGTCGACCGAGAACCGTTCGCGCAGCGCCAGGGCGGCCCGGACGGCCCGCTCGGGATCGTCGTCGCCCGGCCCGTCGACACCGAACAGGGCGAGGGTGAGCGATCCGATCGCGGCGACCACGGTGCCGCCGAAGCGGGTGATGACGTCCTCGACGGTGTGCAGGGCCGTCTCGATCTCCCCGGGCGACACCTCGTCGAGACTGTCCATCCGCAGTCCCACGAGCAGCGCGCTCACCGGGATCCGCTCGGTCACGGCCGTGCCGCCCTGACGCGGCACCACGAGCGGCGCGCCGGCGGGCTGTTCGACGGGGGGCCGCCGCGCGAGGGCCGGGGCGAGGGCCTCGCGCGGCGGAGTCGAGGCGTCCGCGGCGAGCGCGGGGTCGTGGGTCAGGATCGCGTGCTGGAGCGTACGGAGACCGTGGCCCGGTTCCAGACCGAGGTTCTCCACCAGGGAGGACCGCACCCGCTCGTAGACGTTCAGCGCGTCGGCCTGCCGTCCGCAGCGGTACAGCGCGAGCATCAGCTGCCCGCGTGCCCGTTCTCGCCAGGGCTCCGCCTCGGCCATCATCGTCAGCTCGCCGAGTATCGAATGGTGGCGACCGCACTCCAGTTCGGCTTCGAAGAGGTCCTCCAGGACGTCGAGCCGGTCCCGGCGTGCCGCGTCGAGCTCCGGCCAGGTGATACCCGATTCGGCGAGGTCGGCGAGGAGCGGCCCACCCCACAGGTCGAGGCCCTTCCGCAGCCGCCGCGAGGCCTCCTCCGGCGCTCCCGCCGCGAGTTCGGCGCGGCCGGCGGCCACCCATCGGCGGAAGACCAGCAGATCCACGTCGTCGGGGTCGACCCGCAGCATGTAGCCGGGCGCCTTGGTCACCAGCTCGGGGGCCGGGTGGTTTCCGGGGCCGGTGTTCTCGGCCAGAATCGTCCGGAGTCCCCATATCGCGTTGTGCAGGATCTTCCGGGCCGTGGCCGGAACGTCCTCCGATTCCCAGAGGGCCTCGACGAGCTCGCTCGTGGCCACCACGCGGTTGGCATTCAGCAGCAGATAGCCGAGTGTCGCGCGCTGTTTCGTCCCACCCAGGGCAACGGGCCCGTCCGCCGATATCGCTTCCAACGGCCCTAGCAATCTGAACCTCATTGCCCCCCGCTCCAAGGTTTGACGTGCATTCGGAAATACCCACGGGCCGAATCAGGTTGGCAATCCTTGACGCGCCGGAAGGCCTGTGATGCACTTCCCGCAGATTTTCCGCCACTCTCTCACCAGTCCCTTGAAAGAATCTTGAGCAGTGCGTGACGGGAATATTTTTTCCCGGGCGGGACAGGCCAGGAAAAAGAGAAGGTGAAATTCATGATCGACAACGAGGCGGCTTCGGTGATCCGCGACGGAGCCGACGCCGAAGCGGACGTGGCGATTCTGGGTCTCGGCCTGATGGGGCGGGCGATCGCCACCGCGCACCTGAGGGCGGGGCGCACCACCACCGTGTGGAACCGGACCCCCGGCAGGGACGGCGACCTGATCACCCAGGGCGCCCGGGTCGCGCCCACCGCGGCGGCCGCGCTGGCGGCGAGCGGAGACCTCGTGATCGTGTGCCTCAAGGACCATGAGGCGGTCCGGTCCGTCCTCGACCCCCTGGGGGAGTCCCTGCGCGGGCGCACCGTCGTCAACCTGACGTCCAGCACCTCCGACCAGGCACGCGAGCTCGCCGCCTGGGCCTCCGGCCACGGCGCCTCCTACCTCGACGGGGCGATCATGGCCGTCCCGCGGTCCATGGGAGGCCCGGAGGCCGTCCTGCTCCACAGCGGGGACGAGGAGGTCTACCTCAGGCACCTGCCCGTCCTGCGTGACCTGGGCACCTGCCTGCACCTCGGCACCGATCCCGGGATCGCCGCCCTTCACGACGTGGCCCTCCTCCACCTCATGTGGGGCGTCCTGAACAGCTTCCTGCACGGGGCGGCCCTGGTGGGGACGGCCAAGGTCCCGGCCGCCGACTTCGCCGTGCTCGCCAACCGGTGGATCTCCTCGATCACCGAGTTCGTCTCGGCCTACGCCGAACAGATCGACGCCGGCGCCCCGGTGGCGAAGGACGCCACCCTCGACACCCATGCCGCCGCCATGGACCACCTCGTCCAGGAGAGCGAGGCGGCCGGGGTGGACGTCTCGCTGCCGCGGTTCTTCCGGGGCCTGGTGGACGAGGCGCTCGCGGACGGCCGGGGCGGCGACAGCTATGCCGCCGTCGTGGACCGGTTCCGCCCGCGTCCCTGAAGGTGGACACGCGGTGGAAGGCACGGTAACCGCGGGAGAAGTAGGTGACTTCAAAGTGCCTTCTTCCGCGACCGGAGGCCGTGCTGCATTCTGATACCAGAAGGGGTCTCCCCACCCCTTCAGAGAATGCCATCGAAAATCGGACGCCGAGAGGAATCGAT